>OY970301.1:0-3440573 GCA_963716315.1 uncultured Solirubrobacteraceae bacterium
TCTGCGTGTCGGGCAGCGCCGCGCGCAGCACCTCGTGCCAGGAGATCGAGCGCAGCACGAGCGAGCTGGCCATCAGCACGAACGCCAGCGCGATCCATCCGGGGCTCGCCGTGACGAGCGCGTGGCCGATCCTGTGCAGGCCGAGTCGCGAGAGCGCGAAGGCGAGCAGCCCGGCCAGCAGGATCGCCGCGACGATCACGCCCGCGCGTCGGTGGGAGATCCACCGGCGAGGGGACCGCGGCTGCTCGCTGGCGCCCATCGTGCGGGGTCTATCAGACGCGATCACATGAACGGCTGAGACGCGGAGTCGCTCCGACCCCTAACGGGCTCGCCGGGCGCCGTCGCCCGAAGCCGCCACGCCGAGCTCGAGCGCCTCGGCGCCCGCGCTCGTGTCGCCGCGCTCGTCCAGCCCGCCGGCGCTGCCCGTCCTCGTCATCACGCGCGCGCTGAGGATCGCGATGTCGTCGCGCACGTCCTCGTCGAGCTCGACGAGGCCAAGCAGCGTCTCGATCGCCTCGCGCGCGGCCTCGGGCGCGTCGCTGCCCAGCCGCTCGATCATCTGCTCGGGCGTGATCGTCTGCTCGGGCGCGTGCGCCTCGAGCAGGCCATCGGTGTACAGCGCGAGCGAGTCGCCGGGGCTCAGCACGGCCGAGGTCTCGGCGATCTCGGCGTCGGCGAACACGCCGAGCAGCGCGCCGCGCTCGCCGAGCTGCGTGCTGGCGCCGCCGGCGCGTGTCAGCAGCGCGGCAGGATGCCCGGCCGAGGCGAGCGTCACGGCGACCTGCTCGCCGCTGAAGCGCAGGTTGACGAGGATCGCCGTGGCGAAGCGCCCGTCGAAGTCCTGGTCGAGCATCACGCGGTTGACCTGCGAGAGCACCCTGCCGGGGCTCACGGCGTCGCGCGCGTAGGCGACGATTGTGTGGCGCAGAAAGCCGGTCAGCGCGGCCGCCTCGGCGCCCTTGCCGCAGACGTCGCCGACGACCAGCCAGCAGTCTGTGCTCGTCGCCGAAGGCGTCGTAGAAGTCGCCGCCGACTTCGCTGCCGGCGCCGAGCGGGCGGAAGAAGCTGGCCAGCTCGAGGCCCGGGATCACGGGCAGCGAGGAGGGCATCAGGCTGCGCCTGAGCGTCTGCGCGACGTAGGAGCGCTCGGCGTACAGGCGCGCGTTGTCGAAGGCCAGCGCGGCGCGGTCTGAGAGGTCGGCGAGCACTTCGAGCACGCCGCGCCCGTAGCGCGCGTCGTTGTCGATGTGCAGGAAGGAGATCGCCCCGAGCGTGCGCCCGCGCGCGACCATCGGGAAGACGGCGGCCGAGCGATAGCCGGCGTCCCGCATGATCTGCTGGTGCTCGCGGCTCTCGGCGATCTGCGCGAGCGCGGCCTGGTCGGTCAGATCCTCGACCACGCGCGGCGCGCCGGCGCGCAGCACCTCGGCGACGGGGTGGGCGCCGGCGAGGTCGAGCGGGATCTGCTCGCGCACGCGCTCGACTTCGCGCGCGAGGGCGGGATCGAGGCCGGCGGCGACGGTGCGCTCGATCGAGCCGTCGCGAGCGAGCAGGTAGATCACGCACAGCTCGGCCAGCTCGGGCACGGCGGCCCGCGCGAGGTTGCGCAGCGCCTCGGCCGGGTCGAGCGAGCTGTCGAAGGTGGCCGTCGCGTCGATCAGGAATTTCAGCCGGCGGCGATGCTCGCGCATGCCGTTCAACGCGAGGTGGATCACGACGGTGGTCAGCAGCGCGAGCACGAGGCCGACGCAGGCGACGGCGCCGAACATGGGGGAGACGTCTTCGTAGGCGAGCGGCAGCAGGAAGGCGATCAGCCCGGCGAGCGTGACGAGCACGAAGCGCCCGCGTGGCTGGAAGGCGGCGGCGTGGCCGATCGCGAAGAAGTAGATCAGCGCGAACGGGCTGCTGGCGCCGTTGGAGCCGGCGCACAGCACGGCGATCAGCACGATGCCCCAGAGGTCGGCGACGAAGGCGAGCTCGAGCCCACCGCGCTTTCGCTGCGCGGCGATCACGAGCGTGGCGGCGACGATGTAGGCGTTGACGCCGACGGCGGCGATCGCGGCGGGCGCGCGCACGTGGGGGAGCAGCAGGGCGGTCGCGCACAGCGCCCCGCCGACGGCGTACAGTCCGGCGGCGGCGAGGATCGCGGCGCGCACTTCGCGGCCACTCAGCGGATCTTCCGCACCTCTCCTCTCCGGCGTGCTTGGGCTCACACCAGCGCCCGTCATCTCACTCCCCCTAGGACCGCCCGGACGGCTTTCTCTCCGTACGGCGGGACCCCTCTCGATGGATCACACTCAATCCTAGGCGCAGCGGAGCCGATCCGCACGGATGCGAGCCGGCGGCGGGCGCCCGCGCGCAGACCACCGTTCGTTTCATCGTCTCCTCGGATAACATATCGACCGGTCGATATTGGAGAGGCAGTCTTTTTTTGATCGATGAAAGATTGACCGGTGGGTGCGCATGCGTGCGCTGACGTTCCAAGGTCCCGGCGAGGTGCGCATCGAGGAGCGTCCGATGCCGGAGCTCACGGCGCCCGACGACGCGCTCGTGCGAATCGACGCGACGGGCGTGTGCGGCTCGGACCTGCACATCTACCACGGCCGCCTGAAGATCGAGGCGGGCTTCACGATCGGCCACGAGTACGTGGGCACGGTGATCGAGGCGGGCGACGCGGTCACGCGCGTGAAGGTCGGCGATCGCGTGGCGGGCTGCTTTCAGACGGCCTGCGGGACGTGCTTCCACTGTATGCGCGGCGAGTACCAGCGCTGCGCGGAGTCGCGCAGCTTCGGGCTCGGCGCGACGATGGGCTCGCTGCAGGGCACGCAGGCCGAGTACGCGCTCGTGCCGCGCGCCAACCTGACGCTGCAACGCGTGCCGGACGCGGTCTCCGACGACGTGGCCCTGTTCGCGGGCGACGTGATGGGCACGGGCTACCACGGCGTCGCCGCGAGCGGCCTTGCGGCGGGCGAGACGGCGGCCGTGCTCGGGCTCGGCCCGGTCGGGTTGTGCGCGGTGCAGGCGGCCAAGCTCGCGGGCGCGCGCGTGATCGCGATCGACTCGGTCGAGCAGCGCCTGGCGGTGGCGGAGTCCTTCGGCGCGATCCCGCTGCACCTGACAGAGCAGGACGTGCGAGGCGAGGTGAAGAAGCTGACCGAGCACCGCGGCGGCGTGGACGTGTCGATCGACGCGGTCGGGCACACCGACGTGCTCGACATGGCGATCCGCCTGACGCGCGCGTGCGGGCGCGTGCAGTGCATCGGCATCTACGCCGAGCGAGGAGAGATACACCTCGGCCTGGCGTGGCTGAAGTCGCTGACGGTCAGGGGCGGGCAGGCGAACGTGATCGCCCACCTGGACCCGGTGCTGGAGATGCTCGCCGACGGGCGCATGGACCCGACGCCGCTGGTCACCCACCACATGAAGCTGGCCGATGCGCCCGAGGCATATGAGATCTTCGACCGGCGCGAAGCGCTGAAGATCGTGCTGACGCCGTGAGCGCTGCAGAGACGATCGTGCTGCCGGAGGCGCTCGGGCAGGAGGCGCACGGCTGGCTACAGGCGCACGCGCTGCACGAGCTCGTGATCGGCGCCGAGCGCACGCCGGCGGCCGACGGCGACAGCTTCGAGACGCTCGACCCGGCGACGGGCCGGACGATCGCGCACGTGGCGCAGGCGGGGCCGCAGGACGTCGATCGCGCCGTGCGTGCGGCGCGCGAGGCGCTCGAGTCGGGGCCGTGGTCGTCGATGGCACCATCGGCGCGAGCGGCGTCGATCTACGCGCTGGCGGACGCGCTGCAGGAGCACGCCGAGCAGATCGCCCAGCTGGAAGCGCTCGACAACGGCAAGCCGGCGAAGCTCGCGCAGGCGGTCGACGTCGAGCTGTCGGCCACGCACCTGCGCTACTTCGCGGGCTGGCCGACGAAGATCGAGGGCGCCGTGCTGCCGGTCACGGCGCCGGACATGCTCTGCTACACACGGCGCGAACCGGTCGGCGTGTGCGCGCAGATCGTGCCCTGGAACTTCCCGCTGCTGATCGCGATCTGGAAGCTCGCGCCGGCGCTCGCGGCGGGCTGCACGGTCGTGCTCAAGCCGGCCGAGCAGACGCCGCTGGTGGCGCTGCGCCTGGCCGAGCTGGCGCTCGAGTCGGGGCTGCCGCCGGGCGTGCTCAACGTGCTCACCGGCGACGGCACGACGGGCGCGGCGCTGGTCGAGCACCCGGACGTCGACAAGGTCACGTTCACGGGCTCGACGGTCGTCGGGCGCGAGGTCGGGATGAAGGCGGGGCGCGATCTCAAGCGCCTGACGCTCGAGCTCGGCGGCAAGTCGGCGGCGATCGTCTTGGGAGACGCCGACATCGATCAGGCCGTGAAGGGCGCCTACCAGGCGATCTACTACAACTCGGGCCAGGCCTGCAACGCGGGCTCGCGCCTGCTCGTGCCGGCGGAGCGCTACGACGAGGTGATCGGCGCGCTGGCCGAGCGCGCCGCGCGCAGCCGCCTCGGGCCGGGCCTCGAGCCGTCCACGCAGCTCGGCCCGCTCGTCTCCTCGGCGCAGCTGGAGCGCGTGCTGGGCTACATCGAGAGCGGCATCGAGGACGGCGCGGAGCTCGTCACGGGCGGCTCGGCGGCGCTCGGCGACAGCGGCGGCTACTACGTCGAGCCGACGCTGTTCAGCGTCACGGGCGATGATCTGCGGATCGTGCGCGAGGAGATCTTCGGCCCGGTGCTCGTGGCCTCGCCCTACAACGACCTCGACGAGGCGGTCGAGCGCGCCAACGCCGGCGAGTACGGCCTCGCTGCGGGCGTCTGGACACGCGACCTGAGCGCGGCGCACAAGCTCGCGGCGCGGCTGCGTGCCGGCACGGTTTATGTCAACCGATGGGGGACGAGCGATCCGGCGGTGCCGTTCGGCGGCGTGAAGTCCTCCGGCGTCGGTCGCGAGCACGGTCGCGAGGGCTTGGATGGGTATCTGGAGACGAAGACCGTGTGGACGGCGCTGTCGTGAGCGACGAGCTCTGGCAAGAGGGCCTTCAGATGCGCACGCGCGTGCTCGGCGCCGAGTACGTGCAGTCGGCGACGTCGGATCCCGACGACCTGTTCGGACCGCTGCAACAGCTGGTCACCGAATACTGCTGGGGCACGGTCTGGACGCGCCCGGAGCTGCCGCCGAAGACGCGCAGCATGCTGACGGTCTCGATGCTGATCGCCCGCGGGCAGGAGCACGAGCTCGCGCTGCATCTGCGCGGGGCGCTGAACAACGGCTGCACCCAGCAGGAGCTCGTCGAGCTGATCGTGCACAGCGCGATCTACTGCGGCGTGCCGGCGGCGATCTCGGCGGCGCGGATCGCGCGCCAGGTGTTCGCGGACGCCGACGAGGGCTGAGATGCCGCCGGCGCAGGAGGCCGCGGCGGTGCAACAGGACAACCGCACCGCGCCCATCGGCCTGCTCGGCCTCGGCGCGATGGGCGGGCGCATGGCGGCTCGGCTGCTCGCGAGCGGCCGTCGGCTGCTCGTGCACGACCCGAGCGAGGCGGCGACGGCTGCGGCGGTCGCGCTCGGCGCGCAGGCGCGCGGCTCGGCGGCGGAGGTGGCCGACGGCGCCGGGACGGTGCTGCTCAGCCTGCCGACGCCCGAGATCGTGCGCGAGGTCGCCTGCGGCAGCGGCGGACTGCTCGGGGGCTCTGCGATCCGCACGTGCGTCGACCTCTCGACGACCGGGCCGGCCGTCTCGCGCGAGGTCGCCGAGCGTCTGGCGGCTGCGGGCATCGCCTTGCTCGACGCGCCTGTCAGCGGCGGAGTGCGTGGCGCCGAGGCGGGCACGCTCACGGCGATGGTCGCCGGCGAGGCCGCGACGCTGCAGGCCGTTCGGCCGTTGCTCGACGAGCTGGCGGGAAACGTCTTCCACGTCGGCGAGCAGCCCGGGATGGGCCAGCTGGCGAAGGTGATCAACAACCTGCTCTCGGCGACGGCGCTCGTGGCGAGCGCCGAGGCGGTCGCACTCGGCGTCGGGCAGGGCCTCGACGCGCAGGTGCTGCTCGACGTGCTCAACGCGAGCAGCGGGCGCAACTCGGCGACTGCGACGAAGCTGCCGCAGGCGGTGCTGCCGCGCACGTTCGACTTCGGCTTCGCCCTGGAGCTGATGGACAAGGACGTGCAGATCTGCCTGCGCGAAGCGCGCGCGGCCGGCCTCGAGCTGCCCGTCGGCGAGGCCGTAGCGACGGCGTGGGCCGAGGCGCAGTCGGCGTCCGCGCCGGGCGCCGACTGCACGGAGATCGTGCGACTGGTCGAGCAGCGCAGCGGGGCGGTCATCTCTTCATAAAAAAATTAGATCGCCCGATAGAGTTGTTCCCTCAAGGCCACTCCCGCTTTCGCGAACCAGCCCTCCCGGACCGCTTCTCCCTAGCGACGTAGAGCCGTCATCACGAGCGTCGCCCGCAGCCCGGCCGGGCAGTCCGGCGGCGATCAAGGGGGTTCGCATGAGCTACGCACCCGACGAGCGAGGCGGCGATGCCTCGGCGACGACGGCCGCGGGCGACACTCACGCCGAAATGGTCGCGATCGAGCACGAGGGCGCCGAGCGCGCGGTCAACGGCGTCGTGATCGCGGTGCCACTCGCGGCGGTCGTGCTCGCCGGCTGGCTGGCGTGGGGCGGCAGCCTGCACTGGCAGGACCTCGTGGTGCTGACGATCACGTATCTGCTGACGGGGATGGGCATCACGGTCGGCTTTCACCGCCTGTTCACGCACCGCAGCTTTCAGACGACGCGCGCGCTGCGTGTGGCGTTCGCCGTGCTCGGCTCGATGGCCGTCGAGGGGCCGCTGCTCGAGTGGGTCTCCACGCATCGCAAGCACCACCGCTTCTCCGACCAGGTGGGCGACCCGCACAGCCCGCACGCCGAGCGGGCGCCGGGCTGGATCGGGGCGCTGCGAGCGCTCGGCCACGCGCACGTCGGCTGGATGTTCCGCGGCCAGGACGTCGCCAACCCGCGCCGCTACGCCAAGGACCTGCTGGCCGACCGCGACCTGCGCTTCGTCAGCCGCACGTTCCCGCTGTGGGTGCTCGTCAGCCTGGCGTTCCCGTTCGGCCTCGGCGTCGCGCTGACCGGCTCGCTGCTGGGCGGCCTGACGGGCCTTCTGTGGGGCGGGGCCGTGCGCATCTTCCTGCTGCACCACGCCACCTTCAGCATCAACTCGCTGTGTCACTTCTTCGGCCGGCGCTCGTTCGCGACGGGCGATCACTCGCGCAACCTGGCGTGGCTGGCGCCGCTCACGTTCGGCGAGGCCTGGCACAACAACCACCACGCCTTCCCGACCTCGGCGCGCCACGGTCTCGGGCGCTTCCAGGCCGACCCCGGCGCGTGGTTGATCGACGGCCTCGAGCGCTGCCGGCTGGCGTGGGGCGTCGTGCGCGTGCGCCCCGAGCACCAGCGGGCTAAGCGGATCGCCGCGGGCGCGTAGCGCGCGCTACCAGGAGACCTCGGCGAGGCGCTCGCCGACGATGATCCGCCCGGCCGCCTCGATCAGCGCGAGGTGCGAGAAGGCCTGCGGGAAGTTGCCCAGGTGGCGTCCCGTGCTGGAATCGAACTCCTCGGCGTACAGGCCCAGCGGCGAGGCGACGCTGAGCAGCTTTTCCATCAGGTCACGGGCGCGCTGGTGCTCGCCGATGATCGACAGGCCCGAGACGAGCCAGAACGAGCAGATCAGGAAGCTGCCCTCCTTGCCCGACATGCCGTCGTCGGTCTCCTCGGTGCGGTAGCGCAGCACGAAGCCGTCCTCCGACAGTTCTTCGGCGATCGCGAGGATGCTCGCGTGCATCCGCTCGTCGCTGCCGGGGAGGAAGCCGAACAGCGCGGCCAGCAGGTTGGAGGCGTCGAGCGCGTCGGTCTCGTAGTGCTGGCGCAGCACGCCGTCGTCGCGCACGCCGTGGGCGAGGATGTCCTCGCGGATCTCCTGCGCCGTGGCGCGCCAGGCGATCTCGGCGTCGGCGTCGCCGCGGATCGCGGCGATCTTGTACGCGCGGTCGAGTGCGACCCAGCACATCAGCTTCGAGGAGACGTAGTGGCGCGGGGCGCCGCGCGCCTCCCAGATGCCCTGGTCGGGCTCGCGCCAGATCTCGCTCGCGCACTTGGCCTGGGCCTGCACGAGCGGCCACAGCCGCCGCGGCAGGCGCTGGCTGCGGTTGGTGTGCAACAGGATCGCGTCGAGCGCGGCGCCGAACACGTCGTTCTGGCGCTGGTCGAAGGCGCCGTTGCCGATCCGCACGGGGCGCGCGCCGGCGTACCCGGAGAGCTCCTCGCGCGTCGACTCGCTCAGGTCGCGCTGCCCGTCGATCCCGTACATGATCTGCAGCGCCCCGTCCCCGTTGCACTGCAGGTCGGCGACGAACTGCATGAACTCCTCAGCCTCCCAGTCGAGGTTGAGGTAGTGCAGCGCCTTCAGCGTGAACGTCGAGTCGCGCAGCCACGTGTAGCGGTAGTCCCAGTTGCGCTCGCCGCCGGGCGTCTCCGGCAGCGAGGTCGTCAGCGCGGCGACGGTCGCGCCGGTCGGCATGTACGTGAGCCCCTTGATCGTCAGCGCCGAGCGCTGCATCGATTCGCGAAAGCGGTGGTCGGGGATCCGCGCGCGGGCCAGCCAGCTGCGCCAGAAGTGCGCCGTGGCGGCGAGGCGCTCGTTGGCCTCGTCGAGGCTCGCCGGCGCGCGCAGGCCCTCCTCCCAGGACAGCGCGCAGAAGATCTGCTCGCCTTTGGCAAGCACGTGGCGCGCGCGCACGCGGTCGCCCTCGACGCCGACGGCCATGTCCGTGCTCAGGCCGATCGTCAGCTCGCCGCTGCTGGCCTGCGCGCTGTGCCCGTCCTCGCTCACGCTCCAGCTCGCCGGCACGCGGCCGTAGTCGAACACGGGCGCGCACGTCAGCTCGAGCTCGACCTCGCCGTCGAGGCACATCGCCACGCGCACGAGCAGGTGCTCGGCGTCTTCGTCGGTCGGCGGGCGCGTGTGCGGTGTCACGCGGTCCTCGCCGCGGCGGGGCCCGAGCACGAGCGCGTCGCGCACGATCGCCCAGCCCGTCGGCGTCTTCCACGTCGTCAGCAGCATGTTCGTGCCCGGCTCGTAGCTGCGCGCCGAGGGCACGTTGACGCCGAACGGGGCGAAGCGGAAGTCGCCGGCCTGGCGGTCGAGCAGCGCGCCGAACACGCTCGGCGCGTCGAAGCGCGGCAGGCACAGCCAGTCGACGCTGCCGTCGGGCGCGAGCAACGCGCCGGTGTGGCAGTCCGAGAGGAACGCATACTCGGCGATCGGCGGGAACGGGGAGGGCATCGCCGCGCTCTGCGGCTGCGCTGTGTCGCGTGCCCCCACAAGGCGCACTATATGTACGTCGCCGCGGGTCGGCTGCGTCGCTCAGGGCCGTGTCCGGGCACGACGCCGCCCGGTCCGGCCGCGGGCTATGCGTCGGGTTCGGCGAGCTTGCGCGCGAGCCGGTAGCGGCGGGTGTCGGCGTCGCGTTCGAGCAGCTCGGCGGCGAGCAGCGTGCTGACGTAGCGGTGCGTCGCGCTCGGGCTCATGTTCAGCCGGCGGGCGAGCTGGGCGACGCCTAACAGCGTGCCGTCGCGCGGGAAGCAGGCGAGCACGAGCAGGCCGGAGAGCAGCGAGCGCGACAGGCGACGCTCGTCTGCGTCGGCCTGGTTCAGCAGCTCATCCACGTCGGCCGAGAGCGAGGAATCAGGGGCAGCGTCCAGGCCGGAGAGGAGCGTCGAGGGCGCGCCGCTCGCGCTCGCCGCGCGGAGGACCATCGCGACTTGGCTGCGCGACAGCTCGAGGACGATCCGGCCCTCGACGGAGCCTCCCTCGATTGGGTCCATGGTGGAAGTACGTTTCGGGGCGCTAGACGGATCACCTTGCGAGTTCTGAGAGTCGATATTAATCGGATTCTCACGATTCTGTGACGCTGGCGCGCTCACGGCCGTATCGCCTTCGGCGCCCACCCGAGGCGTCTGTCCGGGCCGAGGCCGCTGCTCGGGATCACGCGGCGTCGCATCTCGCCAACCTAAGAGCGCGGCGACGGCGGGGAATCCGCTTTCGGCCCAAGCAAGAGCACGGGTAATTACGTAACCGCGATGCGCCTTGCGTAACCGCGATGTGCCGGGCGGCCGTCGCCCGGACCGTCAGACTCTCGCGCTCGCCTTCAGGCACCAGGCTCAAGCGCCGGGCTGCTGCGTCCTAGGAGTACTCGCTGCGCAGCCAGGCAAGCGTCTCCCGCAGCCCCGTGGCGTAGTCCACGCGCGGCTCCCAGCCGAGCGTCTCGCGCGCTCTGCGGTTGCTGAAGTCCTGGTTGCGGCCGAGCACCTGCACGGCCTGGCGCGAGAGCAGCGGCAGGTGCGCTGATGCCGGTCGTGCGGCGCAGCAGCCTGTAGCCGTGCTCGAGCGAGAAGCCGACGCCGCTTGCCATCCAGTAGGGCAGGCTCCAGCGGACGCCGGCGCAGCCGAGGCCCTCGGCGAGCCCGTCGGTGAACTCCCGCCAGGTGACGGCGAGCCCGTCGCTGACGTTGAAGGCCTGGCCGGGCGCGGCCTCGTGGCCGAGCGCGAGCACGGCGGCGTCGATCAGGTTGTCTACGTAACAGAGCCCGGCGACGGCGCGACCGCCGCCGACGAGCAGCATGTTGCGCGCGCGGATCGCGCGCGCGATCTCGCCGACGACGTCGCGCGAGCCCGGTCCGTACACGGTCGCCGGGCGCAGGATCACGGCTTCGAGCGAGCGCTCGGCTTCGACGCGGCGAACCTCGGCCTCGGCGTCGCAGCTTGGTCTGCGCGTACCAGTTGCTGAAGCCGCTCGCCGTGTGCGTCTCCTCGATCGCGGCGCCGCCGGGATGGCCGTAGACATCGGTCGTGCGAGAAGTGGATGAAGCGCTGCACGGACGCGCCCGCGGAGGCCTCGAGCAGGCTGCGCGTGCCGTGCACGTTGGTTTGCGTGATCTCCTGCGTCGTGGCCCAGTCGGAGACGAGCGCGCCACAGTGGAACACGTAGTTGCAGCCCTCGACGGCACGCACGAGCGAGCGCTCGCTCGCGAGGTCGCCGACGGCGAGCTCGACGCCGAGCTGCTCGAGCTGCGAGGTGTCGCTGCCGGCGCGCACGAGGCAGCGCACCTGATGCCCCTCGGCGACGAGGCGCTGCGCGAGGCGCCCGCCGATGAAGCCGCTGGCGCCGGTGACGAGGCACACGTCATCGCGCGAGGGGTCCACGGGCGTGCCGCGAAACGGCGTGCTGTCGCTCGCCGGCACGGCGTCCATCTGCTTCTTCTGCGGCGTGCCGCGCCGGCGCAGCGTGGCGATGCGCGATGTCGCGCACGACGCCCCAGTTCTTGCTGCCCGACGCCCTCGCAGTCGCCGAGCACGACGTCGAGCGCCTGCAGGAAGGTGCTCGCCTCGCTCTCGGACAGCGTCAGCGGCGGCAGCAGCTTGATCACGTCGTTCTTGCCGGCGGCCATCGTGATCACGCTGTGGTCGCGGTGCAGCGGGATCACGATCAGCTGCGGGAACAGCCCCTCGCTGGCCATGTGGATCAGGCGCCAGTTCAGCGCGCGCCGCGCGTGTGGCCGGCGCGCCGAGCTCGATCCCGATCATCAGTCCACTGGCGCGGACCTCGGCGATCATCTCGTGGCGCTCTTGCAGCTCGAGCAGGCCGTCACGCAGCAGTGCGCCGATGCGCGCGGCGTGCTCGACGAGGTCGTCGCGCTCGATGATCCGCATCGTCGCGAGGCCTGCCGCCATCGACAGGCGGTTGCGCCCGATACGTCGACTGGTGCACGTAGCTGCGCTCCAGCGCGCCGACGGCGCGCTGGTAGATCTCGCGCGTCGTGACCATCGCGGCGACGGGCATGTAGCCGCCGCTGAGCGCCTTGCCGACGAGCACGAAGTCGGGTTCCAGGCCCCAGTGCTCGAGCGCGAACCACCTGCCGGTGCGCCCGAGCCCGGTCTGGATCTCGTCGGCGACGAACAGCGTGCCGTAGCGGCGGCAGAGCTCCTGCGCTGCCTGCAGGTAGCCCTCGGGCGGCAGCGTCACCTCCCTGCCCTGGATCGGCTCGACGATGAAGGCGGCGACGTCCTTGCCGCGCAGCTCGGCCTCGAGCTGCTCGAGATCGCCGAACGGCACGCGCGCACAGCCCGGCAAGCAGCGGCCCGAAGCCCTCCTTGAAGAAGTCGTCGCCGACGAGCGAGAGCGGGCCGAGCGTGACGCCGTGGAAGCTCGAGTCGCAGGAGAGTAGGCGCGGGCGCCCGGTCGCGGCGCGGGCGAACTTCATCGCCGAGTCGACCGCCTCGGCGCCGGTGCTCGCGAAGAACACGGCCTCGAGCCTCTCGGGCAGTCGCTGCGTGAGCGCCTCGGCGAGCATCCCGGCGAGCGGCGAGTAGTGGATCTGCACGCCGTCGGCGAGGTCGCAGGCGAGCGTCGCCTGCAGCACTTCGCGCACGTCCGGGTGGTTGTGCCCCAGGCTCGCGAAGCCCTCGCCCGTGTGGAAGTCCAGGTAGGCGCGGCCGGCGGTGTCGTAGAGGTGGGAGCCCTGCGCCGAGGCGAACTCCTTGTCGAAGCCGAGGATGCGCAGCACGTCGACCAGCGAGGGGTCGAGGTGGCGGGCGGCCAGCGTGAGCGTTTCGTCGAGGCGCGCTCTGGCGTCGGCGGTCACGCCAAGTGCGTCTGCGGGGGTCACCACGCGCCTACGGCGTGATCGCGGCGGCCATCTCGGCGAAGGCCTGCACGTAGGCGTCGATCGCCTCGTCGGTGTGGGCCACCGAGAGCGTCCACTCCTCCTCGCGGCCGGGCGTCATGTAGATGCCACGGTTCATGTTCCACAGCCAGGCGAGTTCGGTCACGGCGACGTCCTGGTTGACCTTGAAGCTTTCGTAGTCGACGACGGGCGTGGGGGAGAAGGTGACGCAGCCCTTTGAGCCGATGCCGACGGCGTAGCCGGGCAGGCGGTGGCGCTCGATCACGGCCTCGCAGCCGGCGAGGATGCGCTCGTTGAGCGCTTCGAGGTGCTCGTAGGCGGCGGGGGTCATGACCTGCTGCAGGCTCGCGCGCGCGGCGGCCATCGCCAGCGGGTTGCCGTTGTATGTGCCGACCTGGTAGACGCTGCCGTCCTCGACGACGCTCATCACGCGCTCGTTGCCGCCGATCGCGCCGGAGGGGAGGCCGCCGCCGAGCGTCTTTGCCATCGTGACCATGTCGGGCTGCACGCCGAAGCGCTCGGTGGCGCCGCCGGCGGCGATCGCGAGGCCGGTCTTGACCTCGTCGAAGATCAGCACGATGTCGTGGCGCTCGGTGATCTCGCGCACGGCCTGCAGGTAGCCGTCCTGCGGCAAGACGACGCCGAGGTTCATCATCGCGGCCTCCATGATCACGCAGGCCGGCTTGCGCCCTTCGCCCTCCAGGCGCACGATCCGCCGCTCCATCGCCTCGGCGTCGTTGAACGGCACGGGCACGGTCAGCTCGGCGACGGCCTTGGGGATGCCGGCGCCGTAGGGCAGCGAGGCGAGGTTGTCGCGGTCGCCGATGTCCTCGTAGGGGACGCCGATCGAGACCATCACGCCGTCGTGGTGGCCGTGGTAGGAGCCGAAGATCTTCACGATCGTCTCGCGGCCGGTCAGCCCGCGGGCGATGCGGATCGCGTCCATCGTCGCCTCCGAGCCGGAGTTGACGAAGCGCCAGCGCTCGAGCTCGAAGCGCTTGGCGAGCTCCTCGGCGACGATCACGGTGTCCTCGGTGACGGCGGCGAAGTGCGTGCCGAGCGCGACGCGCTCGCGCACGGCCTCGACGATCGCCGGGTGCGCGTGGCCCTGCACCATCGAGCCGAAGCCGTTGTGGAAGTCCCAGTAGCCGTTGCCGTCGATGTCGGTCACGCGCGCGCCCTCGCCCGAGGCGAGGTAGATCGGCCAGGGGTCGCGCAGCTGGTAGGAGGAGGCGACGCCGCCGCTGAGCGAGCGGCTCGCGCGCTCGTACATCTCGGCCGAGGCGGAGGTGCGCTCGTTGAGGCTCGCGAGCTCGCGAGCCGTGAGCTCCTCCACGCGGGCGGGGTCGATCTGGACGGGGGCGGTCGCCAGCACGAGCCCCAGCCTAGCTTGCGTGCTGCTACACGGAGATGTCGCGCCGTTCGAACAGCAGCGCTCCGAGCGCCGCGAGCGCCACGGCCGCGGCGGTCACGCCGAAGAACGAGAGCGGATCGATGCCGTCCTTGATCGCGTTGCCGTAGTAGCGGAAGACCGAGGCGTAGCGGACTCCGTCGAGGCTGGGGTCGAGGCGGCCGACGAGGTCGAGCACGTACATCCCCACGAGCACCCCCGCCATCGAGCCGGTGACCACGCTCGTGCGCAGCGACCAGCCGGTCGCCACGACGGCGAGCCCGGCGGCGAGCAGCGCGAGCGGCCACACGTTGGCAAAGCCCGCGAGCGCCGAGCCGAACGAGAGCCCCGCGCCGGACAGCGCGCTGCCGAGCTCCGCCAGCAGCAGCGTCAGCGCGAGCACGACCGCCAGCTCGACCGCCGTGGCCACGAAGCCCGCGAGCACGAGCGCGCGGCGGGAGACCGGCGCCGATAGCAGCACGTCCAGGCGACCGCTTTCGGCCGCACCCGAGAGGGCGCTCGAGACCGCGCGGATCGCCAGGTAGCCGACGGCCAGCGGCACGATCAGGCTCAGCATCTCCGCCTGCAGGTACTCCTCGACCGTCGAGAGCTCGCTGATCCCGAACGCTTCCTTCAGCGCGTGCGGGTAGCTGCGGATCGCTTTCGCGAGGGCAGATTCGATCGACGGGTAGATCGCGACGACGAACGCCGACCACAGCCCGAGCGGCAATCCCCAGGACAGCGGCGAGCGGCGGCGCTCGCGCAA
The DNA here is from genome assembly GCA_963716315.1 of uncultured Solirubrobacteraceae bacterium. Taxonomy (GTDB): domain Bacteria; phylum Actinomycetota; class Thermoleophilia; order Solirubrobacterales; family Solirubrobacteraceae; genus Palsa-744. The sequence continues at coordinate 14,873 of OY970301.1, forward strand.
CTGCGCTACGACCAGCGCGGTCAACTTGGGCTGTCCCGGTAGTAGGTGAGGAAGACCTCCTCGAGCGTCGGGTGGGCGAACTCGAGGTCGACGATCTTGTGACGCGAGATCGTCTTCACCACCGGGTCGATGTCGCCCGCGACATGGAACGTCACGCGCGCTCCGTCGGCCTGCAGCGCGCCGACGCCGGGGCATGCGCGCAGCTCGGTGAGGTCGATCGGCTGCGCGAAGCGGACCTCCACGCGACGCTGCGTCTTGCCGACGAGGTCGGCCACGCGCTCGACGGCGATCAGCCGCCCGTCGCGGATGATCCCCACTCGGTCGCACACGCGCTGCACCTCGTCGAGCTCGTGCGAGGAGAGGAAGACGGTCGCTCCGCGCTCGCGCTCCTCGCCGACCAGCGCCAGGAACTCCTCCTGCATCAGCGGGTCCAGGCCGCTCGTCGGCTCGTCGAAGATCAACAGCTCGGGGCGGTGGAAGAGCGCCAGGATCAAGCCCACCTTCTGCCGGTTGCCGCGCGAGAGCTGGCCGAGCGGCCGGCTGAGGTCGGCGCGCAGACGACGGGCGAGCTCCTCGGCGCGGTCGAGCCGCTGCACGCCGCGCAAGCGCGCCAGCACCGACAGCGCTTCGTGCCCGCTCGTGTGCTTGCCGAAGCCGAAGTCGCCCGGCAGGTTGCCGATCCGCCTGCGGATCGCCACGCTCTCGGCATGGCTGTCGAGGCCGAAGATGCGCGCGCTGCCGCCGGTCGGGTGCAGCAGGTCGAGCAGCGTGCGGATCGTCGTCGTCTTGCCCGCGCCGTTGGGCCCGAGGAAGCCGAAGACCTCGCCCTCCCGCACGGTCATCGTCAGATCCTCGATGCCGCGGTGGCGGCCGTAGAACTTCGTCAGGCCCTCGGCCTCGATCGCGGACATGGCAGGACGGTATGCCCGCGTGGCGAGCGATACCTCAGCGCTGGTTACGGGTGCTTTTGCGGCGTTCTACCGATACGGGCCGTGCGGCGAACGTGCCCGGTCAGCTCTTCTTCGGCTTCGGTCCCGTGATCGCGCAGCTTTTCTTGCCCTTGCCGTTCGGCGCGCTGGAGCAGCCGAGGCCGCCCTTGCCGTGTTCGACCTCGTAGAGCAGGAACGTGCTCGGCTTGTGCGGGAAGCTGTTGTCAGGTCCGTAGCCGATCACGATGCTGTCGCCTTTGCGCAGCACGTAAGCCGCGGGGTTCTTCAGCGGCTTCCCGTTCAGGTAGAAGTGCAGCTTGTCGCCGCCGAAGCCGGTCAGGCTGCCGAGTTGCGCGGGGCCGAGCTTGACGCCCCAGACCGAGAAGAAGTCGCCGAGCGTGAAGCGGAAGCGGTGCGGCGCCTCCATGTGGATGATCCCCGTGCCGTCGTGCGTGTGCAGGCTCGTCTCGAAGTGCTTCGAGCGGTCGATCCCGATGTCCGCCGGCAGCGGCACGAGCAGGCCGTTGACGTAGATGTGCAGCATCGCGTGGATGTGGAACTTTTCGTTTCCAGGCAAGGGCAGCCCCATCGCGTGCAGGCGTTCTGAGAGGTGCGCGTATTCGGGGCTCCACGGCGGCTTCGTCGCGCGCACGCCGGGGCCCGAGATCACCAGGCCGCTCGGCGTGGGGGCTTGCAAGCTGGCGTTGCTCGACGAGCCCGCCTTGCTCGAGGAGCCGCAGCCTGCGACGAGCAGGGCGAGGGCCAGGGCGATCAGGGTGGTCGTGAGCTTCGACATTGGGAACGCGAGCAGCTTGCGGCTTTGAGACGTAGGGGAATAGTAGGCGCCGGCCGATTCGGCGGGCGCAAAGGCCTGCTGCTCCAGTTGGGTTTCGTCCTCGTCGGGGCCGGACTCGCCGGCAGGGCGTGTCTAGGGCTGTCGCGCCACCTGGCGTCGCTTGGCGTCGGCGTACAGCGGCTCAGGCGCCATGTCGAGGCCGTCCTCGGGCCAGACGATTGTCCCGCCTTCGACTTGCACCTTCGCGAAGCGCGCAGGGTTACGTAGCGGCTCGAACACGCCCGTCCACTCGTCGTCGCCGAAGCTGACGTCGCCGACCGTGCCGTCCTCGAACGTCAGGCGCAGGTCGTGCTCGCCGATCACCTCGACGCCCGTGACGTGGACCAGTGGGGGGATCTCGACCATGGTTCGATGTTAGGGGAGAGGGTCGATCGGCGCGACTGGTTGATGTTGTCGAGCACGCCTCCAGTTCGCCAGCAGCTCGTCGTGGTTCAGGCGAGCCCATCGGCGGACCAACCTGACAGCTCGCGGCGGAAGGTAACCAGCGAGCACTGTGCCGTCGATTGCTACCGACGCACTGCGCCCGTCGTATTCGGCATGGAAGTGGGCGATCGGGTGGTCGCGCTCGTTCCAGTACATGCGGATCACGATGCCGTAGAAGACACTGACCTTGGGCATCAGGCGCGATCCGTCAAAGCTGTCGGATCGAGCGACGACGGCGCGAAAGCTTCGGCGATCAGGTCAGCCTCTCGTGCCCGGAGATCGGTTGCGGCGGACGGTGCTCCATCCCCGTCAACTCCGACCTGGTCCCAGCTTCGGGACCATTTCGGGACCAAATTCGTCTGGCGAGGCCGCGACCCTATGCCGCAAACCCGCATTCCAGAGCCAAACGAAGAGTGCCGGAGGAGGGACTCGAACCCCCGACACGCGGATTATGATCCCCTCCCGGCTCCCCGGAATTGGCTCTGCTAAGCGGATCTAAGGCCAAGAAAAGTGGCCTGTTTGCGAGCGGGTCTGGCCCTTTAGGGAAATCCTGGGGAAATCCCGGTGCCCTCCACGCAACTCCTTGGCCGCTTCGAGACGTTGGAGGTCTATACCGGCATGAGCCAAACAAAACGGCCCACGGGCCACCTGCAGGTCAAGCTCGACAAGAACGGTCGCACGCGGTCCTTCTGGGCGTTCTGGCGTGACCGTCAGGGTCGGAAGGGAGGGCGATGCCTCGGCCCCGCGCACGTCCGGGACTCTGGCCGACGGACAGCCCGCGGCGCGGTCATTCGGCGTGCCGGGCACGGTCCAAAGCCCGGTCCGGAGTTCCTGACGCCGAAGGAGGCGCAGGCTCGCCTCGAGACGATCCTCGAAGAGCTCCGCGCGGCTACGAAGGTCGAGCAGGTCGCCGAGCGCACCCTCCAGCAGGCTGTCGAAGGCTGGCTGACCGAGCGCAGAAGAGAGCGGGGGCTGAAGCGCTCGACGGTCGCCGGATACGAGGACATGTTCGAGCGCATGTTCCGAGACCTCGGCGCCGAGACGTCGGTGCGCTCGCTTGCGGACGGGCGTCTTCGCGCGTACTTCGCCGACTTCAAGTCCTATCGCGTGCTGAGCGAGGCGAAGGCACGCGAAGCTGTTGCGGAAGGCAAGAACGTCCAGCAGCTGAGGATCGAGCGCTGGACCGCACAGCCGACCGAGAGCCAGGCCGTGGAGGTGACTACGAAGGACGAGGCGGTACGGCTCGCCGACGAGCTGCCAGGGACGTGGAAGCATCGACGACGCGGCTGCTATCGCGTCGTCCCGCTCGACGCACGGCGGCCGCGGCGCGTCTCACGAGCAACGGCGATGGCGTTGCAAGCGAAAGGCTGGATCGTTATGCGTCGAACGACAAAGCCCTGGATGCTCGTGACGCCAGCAGCTGCGCAGACGCGCAACACCTACCGCGACATACTCGCAGCATCGCTTGACTACGCCGTGCGTGAGGGGTGGCTCGACTCGAACCCTCTGGCCTCCGTCAAGCGTACAAGCAAACGCCACGAGCGCGAGCGCATCCTCCGGAGGGACGACTTCTACGATCCCGACGAGGTCGACCGCCTCCTGAAGCGCGCCCCTAGCGTGTTCGAGGAAGCGTTTTGGTTGTGCGGCGCCCACGCCGGCCTCCGGCTTCCTGGTGAGGCGCTTGGACTCCGCTGGGGAGCCGTTGACTTCCAGACGGGCGTTATGCGCCCCTACGACAACTGGGTGCGCAACGAGATGGACACGACCAAGACGTCAGACTCCGAGGCGATCCCAATGACGCCTCGGCTTACGAGAGCCTTGTCGCATTTGAGAAGCAGGGGCTACGCGACCGGCGATCGTGACTTCGTGTTCGTAAGCGAGCTGACCCTCGACTCGCCTGTCTCAGAACGGCCTATGCGCGATGCTTTCAAGGTTGCCGCCGACGAGGCTGGCCTGAAGCCGATCAAGATGTACAACCTCCGCCACTCGTTCGGCACGACGCTGGCGCGCAATGGAGTCGACATCAGGACGATCCAGGCGCTCATGCGCCACGACCGGCTGAGCACCACCGAACAGTACATGGCCTATTCGCCGCGACCTGACCTTGCGGAGCAGATCGCTCGGGCGCTTGATCCGCACAGTGCGCCGGAGGCGGCCCCGCTGATTCAGTCGCTGTCCGACGGCTCAGATGCGACGTTCCTCGAGCGCCTGGAAGAAGCGATCCCGGCGAAGTGGCTACGGGAGGTCCAGCGGGTCTATGCGGAGGCCGGCTCGTAGGTCCCGGCCGATCGACAGCATTACGGGGGCGCGAGTATGGCTCTCGCAAGTCGTCCAGAGCAGGCATGTCGTCGGCCCCTACGCAGACGCCCGATTCGCTGCAGAGGCGGGAGTGAGCTGTGGGGGCGCCGGCTTCGCTCTTGTGCGGATTCAGGCGCCTCCATGATCGCCATCCCGGTGACCGCGAGAGCGGCGCGGAAGCTCTCGATCGCACACGACGAGCACGGAGCGATCGGCGCTCCTCCTCGGGCAAGTTCTCCGTCTGGCAAGCAGCCCTTCGGCGGTTCCTGCGCGCGGTTGTACCAGCAGACGCGGGTGCTAGCTGATCGTGGGCTCGCCAGCGAACGGAAGAGATTCCCGAAGCCGGTCCTTCTGGATCGACTCGCTGAGCTCGTCGATCCAGCGGTCGAGCTGTCTGCCTGTCAGCTCGACGGCTTGCCGGCGGGCGAGCGCCCTGATGGAGTCCGGGAGCTCCTCATCGCTCGGTGGCCGGGCGTGATCGTGAAGCACGGGCACGACCGCGACATCGCTGCACGATAGGGCCACCTCGATCTCGCGGCGCACCCAGTCCTCGCGGTCGTCCAATCGGCGCGACCCGTCCGGCGCCCGTGCGTCGCTCCATTGCGGGCCGATCACGACCAGTATCGCACGACAGGCGGCTACCGCGTGTTCGAGTCGCTTCGGCCACTGCTGTCCAGGCGTGATGGCATCCACGTCCATGAACACGCGTTCCTCGCCGAACCGACGTACCAGGCCCTCCCGCAGCGTGTTCGCGGCGAGCTCGCTCTGATTGCGCCGGTAAGAGATGAAGAAGTCCGACACTGCGCTCGGCAGCAGATCGAAGAGCTCCTGCAGGTTACGCAGCTGTTTACGCTCGACAAACGACTCGGCGGCGATCGCGCCGATCGTCCCCAGGACCAAGGCGAGAAGGCCGTCGGTCACCGGAAGGATCGTCCCGCCATTAAACGCTAGCTGAGCCACAACGAGGAACCCGCCCACTACCGCGAGAGCCGCGATTAGAACCCATAGCGCCGCGAAGCGAGATGCGACCGCCGCCGGGAAGCTTGCGAGCAAAAGGAGCATCAGCACAGCCGCACCGCCTCCCAGCGGCTGCAGGCGGAAGCCACGGAGAATTGTGCTGAGTGCGTTCGCTTGAAACTCCACGCCCGACATCGGGACCGAGGAGGTCGCGGTCACGAACACGTCCCTACCCACCGGGTCGGTGATCCCGATCAGCACCGCTTTTCCAGCGAACGATCCGCTCGGCACGCGACCCTCGAGCACGTCAAGCGCAGAGACGGTGCGGAACGTGCCAGGCGGTCCGCGGAAATCCACCCATGCGTGGTTCCCAGGGAAGTGCTGTTCGCCGATCGGCCTCCCCGTTAGCAATTCCGCGACGCGAACCGCAAAAGTCTTGAGGGCCACGGGCGCGTAGATCATCCGGCGGAGGACGCCATCCGAGTCGACGTCGACTGCTGCGCTCGCGCGAACAGCTCCACGGGCATTGCGCACGCCCGCCGGCACAGGAATCGGACCGCCACTCGCATCGTGGGTGGTGAGCACGATCGGGCCATCTCGGGCTACTGCGCCTACAAGAGACCGATCGCCGCGTGCGTCGGTCTTGCCGAGAAACTGGACGTCCATTCCGATCACCGCAGGATGAGCAGCGCGGAGGCGGTCGAGCAAGCTTGCGTAGTCGGCGCGCGGAAGCTTCGCGAAGCTGGCGCGGAGCGCCGAGAACGTCTGTGCGTCTACGCCGACAACCACGATGTTGTTACCTGGAGGACGCGCTCCACGGATGCCGAAGCGAGCATCAACGGTTTGGCGCTCGAGTGCTACCAGAGCCCCCGTGAAGTATGAGAGGATCGCGATCAGGGCGGCGGTGGCGGCCGTGCCGGAGAGGACGGCCGGACGAAGCCAGACGCGGGACTGGATCTGTTTCAGCCGCTCGTCGAGCATGCGCTTGGCTTGACGGTCCGCAGACGCTCGGTCATATTCTCATCACGACTGGGCTACCGGAATACGCGGTTGGCACGGGCGTGGCGGTCGTCACCGCGCTGATGCTCACGGATGGTATGACGGCCGGACCGACGTAGTCTCGCCCAATGCTTACCGTGGCGCAGGCCGAGTCTCGACTGGGCGTGGATGGAGCTCTCGCGATGCGAAGGCCTCGCCGGCACGTTCGCCTGGGCTGCGGCTCCTCCTGCCAGCAGGCCGGCGGTCTTGGCGGCGGCGAAGCACCACCGCACCGCGTTACGGTGGGCGCGCGCCGCAGGTACGTGCTGGTTGCACTGCGATGCTTGACGTCGACTCGGTGCCAGGGCGCTCTTCTTCTGAACACAGCAGAGCCGGTCAGCGTCGAACTCGGGGGCGGATGTCTCGATGCCACCTCATCAGGAGCCGGTGATCAAAAGCAAGCTGTTTTCCCACGGAATGAGCAGCTACGTGGACAGGCATGCCCGGACACGCGCAGAATTGACTGCCGAGTACCGTGCAACGCCGGTACTCTGGGACGGTTTCTATCTGAAGCTGACCCACTGAGCCGCTGTGCCTACATGCGGTCACGATTTGAGTTCGATCGACGCCGCATATGAGCATTCGCTCGCTGACCTGCAAGCGAGCGACCTCGGGTCATATGCCGGAGGTTCCGCTGGAGGGATTGACACCGCGATATCGCCATAGTTCTCGAGGTCGAGCAGGACATCGCCGCGATATCCGCCAGCCGACGTTACGTGCGAGCGTCCGAGGGGAGTGAGGGAGACCGCAATGGCGGACTGCGAGTGAGCCGGAATTACAAAGTCAGATGCTGCGATGCGGCCACCGTATCCGGGGGGCACGCCGGGAAGCACGCCGCACAGTTCGGTTGGCGCGCACAAAAGAACGGCGCCCACGCAGGGTTTGGAGAGGTTGCACCCGAGGCGGACCACGAATGTGCCTTCGTTGACGAAGGCGCTCGATGTCAGGAGTGCCATGCAGTGATGGGGAGGGCAGTTGAAGCAGCCAGTGGGGTGTGCCTGGGTTCCGGCTGGGCAGGGATAGCCCGGCGGGACATCCGCTTGGCCAACTCCCGCCTGTGCACAATACTGACCGCATCCCGGATGGCTTGCGACGGTCTTTGGCGTGGCGGCTTCGGCCCGTCGGACCGCGTCCGAGGGTTTAGTCGCCTTGCTCTGGGTAGTGACCGGCGGCGGCGACGTGGACGTCGCTTCATGGGTTGTGCTGCCGCTAGACGTGCCAGCCGACGCCAGCGTGACGGTACCGGATCTCGATGCTGGTGAGGACCCGCCGCATCCCATGAGAAGGACTGACGCAACCATCTGCGCGCCGACGAGCAAGACGGCAGTCGGGTGGAGCGGGGCGAAGGAGCTCCTCGCTTGTCGTATGCCTGAGCGAGCACGGCGCATGATCAGAGGACGAGCTCGAGAGCGCCGGGGCGGCACCGGTTGACATCGATCTGGCGGCAACTCACCGCCGCACGATGAGAGTGCGTTCCGAGTAGGTGAGCGCGAGATCATGGTCGTTGGAGACGATCCACACCTCAGCGCGATAGCCGCCGGTGTGAGCGATCAGGTGGCTGCCGAGCTGCGTCAGGCCAAGCTCGACGGTAGCGGTGGAACTCGCTGGGACCGTGAAGTCCGAGCCTGCCACCCATTGGGTGCGCGGAGTCGCATTACCGTCCGGCGCTGGTCCGGTGCCCGGCGGCAGTAGCAGGAACGCTCCAGTGCAGGGTGTAGCGATGTGGCACGTGACCGCCACCGGAACGAGGTCACCGGACGCCCGCGAGATACGCGTCTCGATACTGATACAACCCTGCTTCGGGCAAGGCTTGCATCCGGATCCAACACAGCCTGACGGCCCCCCCTGCGGTCCTGCTTGGAGACAGAACTGGCTGCAGCCTGGACGGATAGTCTGCGCCCCCGCGGGGAGGACGGTCGTGACGGCCGTCGCGGAAGTCGGGGGCGGCAGATCGGTGCAGCACGGGCTCGGGTCGATCCGGATCAGCTCGCTGTTGATAGGCAGCCAGACGCTCCCCAGCGCGAATGTGGCTTGAATTTCGCCTTGAGTGGACACGCCCGGCAACGGCACAGGAGCGCCGGCCTGCTGTCCCGTGCGGAGGTCGAAGGCGGCGAGCTCTGCGGAGCTCTGATCGGCGAATACGACCCACACCCGCCCGGCGCCGGTCGCGCCGGCGGTGACGCTGCCGACGCCCTGCTCGAGGCGGTCGGAGCCGACTAGCGCTGTCACGCCGAGTGGCCGCAGCGTGTGGTCATCAACTCGAGTGAGTGTGGGCGGTCCTTCCGGGACCGGGGTGATCCACCAGCCAACGCCGTCCCCAACGCCGAGCCTGTCTACCGTTTCCGGCACCGTGGTGACGGGCTCCAACTGACCTCCACCGGCGTAGGCCCTGCCGATAAGGCGGTTGTCGAGAAACCATCCCTGACCATCGCCCGCGGCGAGCGCGGTGGCCGAGTTGCTCGCGGATACCCGCCAGCCCACACTCCTCGTGCCGGTCGCAGTGTCGTAGCGAGCGAATTCGTCGCAGCCATACGTGGTCGAACTCTGCGCACTGGTGTCGAGGTACCACAGGTTGTTGCCCTCGTCCGCAGCCAAGCTCGGCTCACTGCATACTTGCGTCGCTGACTGCTCCATCGCAGTTCCTACATGGTTGAGATGAAGCATACTGCCCGATTGAACGACTACGACACCGTCGGTGTTGCCTGCAATTGCGGTCGGTCGTCCTTCCGAGAGCGCTATCGGCGTCCCGGTGACAGTATTGTGCTTCGGGTCAATCCGGGTGAGTTGCCATGTGCTGTTAGGAGTGATCGCGCCACCGTCGATCCAAACGGACCCGAGCCCGCTGATGACGTCGCCGATATATGCGCCTCCGAATGACAACACCGCTGCGATCCGACCAACGGGAACAGGCGTGGACGACGTAATCGACTTTGGCTTCCCGGCGACGGCTTTGTAGCTGCCTTGGCCGCACGCGGCTAGCGTCACCGCACACGCGAGGACTGCCGATATGCCGCGCAGCATGACGCGATCCTACTTGACCTCGGCAATCGAGTCCCTGCTGTTCTCGGCCACGAGGCGACGAGAGTCTCACTGGTGCGGTTCGGCACGTCGGCCGCGACGAGCGAGCCACATCACGTGCTCGCGTGACATTGCCGCCTCGGCGTCGGCCGTGAACGTTGCCCAGCCAGTCTCGTCGCCTTCGGGTGGTGCGTCCTCCTTGACCGCATCGAGATCCTCGGCCGTGAGCTCATATGCGCGGGCGAGCGTCACGTGATCGCGGGTTTGTAGCCATGCAGTCAGGGCTGCAGCGCTAGCTGCCCCCACACCCAGCAGATCGACGTCGACCGCCGATGTCGCCTTGAGGACGGCGGCTGCGAGTCCGAGGGACTGAAGTGTCCACGTCGCTGCGCGAAAGCGTTGAGCGTTTTGGCGGTGTTGCTCACCGCGACGGCGGTAGTACGCGATCTGGTCGCCGACACGTGATCGCATGTAGAGGTCACGCCGGATCGCAAGGGGGGCATCACGCAACTCGCGCATGCGGTCACTGATGTCAGATCCTTCGACCGGGATCACGAAGTCGATCCGCTCCAGCTCACGCCGCAGCTGGCGAAGGCGCTCCTTGAACGTGTCATCGGGCGGTGTCGGACCCGCCAGATCCCCGCCGCGCACGACGAAAAGCCAGGTCAATGACTTTGCCGACTCGGCCAAGGCGCGGCCGTCGTACCAAGTGCGCTCGAGGTTCTGCGTGACGGCGAGCGCCCCCACGGCGATCGCACCTAGGAAACCCGCAGCACCGGCCCAGCCACCCCAGGGGGCCGACACTACTCCCATTACTGCAGCGAAGACGACCAACGCAAGCGCCACGACCGTCGTCGCCAAGAAATGACGCTGAGCGCGAGTCGATGAGCGGTCCGCCCGCCGGTAGACAGCCGGGAAGTCCTCTTCACAGAAGCTGGGTATGGGCGAAGCGTCCACGGCCGAAGTGTTTCCGCGAGAGCGGACGGATGTCAGTCGGCAATGCCGTGCAGCGTGGGCGCCTCCCGCTGTGAACTCTAGAGCGAGCTTCTTGATGAGCTCAACCGAGACGACCGGATCGGACGACTCGCGAGAGCGTGAGGCTGCCGGCATTTTGGTGCTTGCATCGATGCGATCTTTTGCGAACTGGCGCTGTAGACAGGTCGGTGCGCCGCTTCAGCTTTGCGTGAGAGCCGCACGTAGCGGCAGCATCCGTCGAAGGCGTCACTTGTGATCGATACGGGCAGGCGTTCCATCCGGGCGAACGAACGAGATGTCGATCCCGAGTCGCATGGCGTTGGCGATGTTGGCGAGCTGGCCGAGCGTGAGATTGCGTCGACCCGCTTCGACGGCGGACATGTAGGACGGCGAGACCCCAAGGCGTTCAGCGACCTCGGCCTGGGTGAGCCCGAGCGCTTGGCGGGTCTCTCGGATCTCGCGCCCAACGACCTTTGCGTGGATCTCAGATACCGCGGTTCGCGGCACGGGCTCACGCCGCAGTGGAGTAGCGGAACGCCACGTCAGCGAGTTCGGCAGCGGCGACCTCACGGACCTCGACGTCGATGTCTCCGGTGCGGAACGCAAAGGGCAGCAACCGTGCCCAGCGCTCAGCGCCGTCGGCCCTTGTCACGCGCTCCCTGGTCTCCGGGTCGATGACGGCGATATCGAGATTGATCCACTCTGCGCGAGGGCCGCTGATCCGCACCTCCCCACCATCGGCGATGAGTTCGGCGATTGGTATCTCACCCCACTCATGCGTTCCTCGGTTGAACTCGGATGTCGTAAAACGGACTCGGATCATGGTGAGGCTCCTCTACGTCATCGACCATCCAGCTTGACCTCTTGAGTTAAGCATACCACCATCGCCGACGGGTCTGCCTTACGGTCCTAGAACTCACCAGGTCGAAGAACCTCACTCCGCGCGAGCATCTGCTCGGCGCGCTCCCGGAGCGCCTGTGCGCGATCGGGCAGGAGCAGGCTTGCGATTCCGAGCAGGTCGCTGTCGCGAACCAGACGCTCCAGCGCCAGTCGCTCGGTGTTCAGCAGCGCAGCCGCGCCGTGGTCGCGGCGGGCCACAAGCAGATCGGTGTGGTTGAGGATGTCGCCAGGACGAGCGAATGCGTACCCGTGGTCGATCAGCGTCAGGCGGCTTCCATCCCAGCGCCAGTTGTCAGCGTGACGATCCTGCTGGGCGATCAACGAGTCGAAGAACGCCGCCGACGAGCACCACGTTGGGCTCAGGGTCGGCGCGAGATCGCCCGGCCACCCCGGCGCCTGCAACGACAGAGCTCCATCGTCGCCGGCGTGCTCGCGCAGCACGCACGGCGAGACCAGGCTCTGCCACGGCTCCCCGAGGGCGACGGCAAGGCGCCAGGCGACAGCGTCGTGTAGCGGCGGCGTCTCATCCGTCTGCCCGTAAGCGAGAGCGTTGACGACGTTCACTCCCGCGAACGGCTTGTGAAAGACGGTGGCGCCCCCCGTAAGCGCAAGGCGCTTCGTCGCGTTCACGCCGGGGGAGCTCGTCGGCGATGGCGGGCCAACGAACGCCTCGTCGAGCATCTGCCGTTCGATCTGGTGCCCACCCTGGCTCACCCGGACAGCCGCTATCTGCGCGTCGATCTTCACTCGTCCAAGTGTGCCCGTGCGTTAGGACGCCCTGGTCGGTGCCCTTCCGACGCCTTCCAGGGAAATCGCTGGGGAAATCCACCGCCGCCGTGATACTCTGCAAACCACCCCATTTGCAGGCCTTTCGCAATGCCGGAGGAGGGACTCGAACCCCCGACACGCGGATTATGATTCCGCTGCTCTAACCAGCTGAGCTACTCCGGCGGGGTCGTGGCGGTTCGATGTCCCGCTCACGTCGAAATGGCGCTCCCGGCGCTTGCTGCCCGCGCCGCGACCACCGTCGCTCAGTGTATTCAAGGGTCCGTCGCCAAGGGCTCGACGCTTCGATCCCGAGAGCGCACGCGCTCGCCGCACTGCCTCCGCACTGCCGCCACGCGGCTATCGGCCCTAAGGGTCAAGATCCGCCTCCGGCATGGCTCCTCGCAAGCGCCCCTCTCCGCCGCACCTGGCCGTCCGCCAGCCACACCGCAGGCTCGCCTCGCTGCGCGGGCGGCGTGCCGGCGTGCTCGCGCTCGTCGCCGTCCTCGGGCCCGGCCTGCTCGCCGGGCTCTCCGACGATGACCCAGCCGGGATCACGACCTACTCGATCCTCGGCGCCGACTTCGGCTACCGCCTGCTGTGGGTGCTCGCGCTCTCCACCGTCGCCCTGATCGTCTTCCACGAGCTCGCCGCCCGCACCGGCGTCGTGACCGGCAAGGGCCTGATGCGGCTCGTACGCGAGCGCTACGGCACGCGCGCCACGACCGTCGCGCTCAGCGCGCTCGTGATCGCCAACGTCGGCACGATCTGCGCCGAGTTCGCCGGCGTCGCCGCCGGCATGGAAGTGCTGACCGGCGCCAGCCGCTACCTCACCGTCCCCTTCGCCGCGCTCGCCGTCGGCGTGCTCGTCCTGCGCGGCTCCTTCGGGCGCGTCGAGCACGTGCTGCTCGCGCTCAGCGCCATCTTCATCGCCTACATCTTCTCCGGGTTCCTCGCCGGCCCCGACTGGGGAGCCACCGCTCATGGGCTCGTCGTGCCGAGCCTGCCCTCCACGCGCCACGGGATCCTCGTCGTCGTCGCCACGCTCGGCACGACGCTCGCGCCGTGGGGTCTCGCCTTCATCCAGTCCTACGCCGTCGACAAGCGCCTGAAGGTCAAGGACCTCGGCTACGAGCGCGTCGACGTTGTCAGCGGCGCCGTGCTGACCGGCGTGATCGGCGTGTTCATCGTCGTCGCCTGCGCCGCCACGCTGCATGCGCACGGCCGCCACATCCACGACGCCAGCGACGCCGCCGTCGCCCTGCGCCCGCTCGCAGGCAGCGCCGCGCAGACGCTGTTCGGCCTCGGGCTCGTCGGCGCCGCTCTGCTCGCCGCCGCCGTCGTGCCGCTGTCCACCGCCTACTCCGTCGCCGAGACCTTCGAGCAGCGCGCCGACCTCAACGACAGCTTCGACCAGGCCAAGCTCTTCTACTGCGCCTACGCCGGCAGCGTCCTGCTCGCCATCACCCTCGTGCTGATACCCGGCGCGCCGCTGATCTCGATCCTCTTTCTCTCGCAAGCGCTCAACGCCGTGCTGCTGCTCGCCATCCTGCCCTTCCTGCGCGCGCTCGCGCGCGACCGGGGGCTGATGGGCGCCTACCGCCTTGGACGCCTCGACTCGCTGACGACCGCGCTCGTGATCGTGCTCGTCGCCGTGTCTGTGATTGCCTTGCTCGTGCTCAGCATCGCCTGAGCGGACGCCCGGTTAGCCTCGTGGGCATGAAGCAGCCGATCCTGCTCGCCGTGCCCAACGTCTCCGAGGGTCGCGACGCCGCGACGATCACGCGAATCGGAGCCGCGTTCGCAGTGGCCGCAGAGCCTGAGACCACGCCCGCTGAGCCTGCCGAAACCGAGACGCCCCAGGTAGAAACCGCCGAGACCGACGCTGCTCCCGGCGTCGATGTCCGCCTGCTCGACGTCCACTCAGACCCCGACCACCATCGCTCCGTCTTCACGCTCGCCGGCCCGCCGCAAGCGCTTGCCGGCGCGCTCGTCAACGGCGCCGCCGAGGCCGTGCGCTCGATCGACGTCGTCAGCCGCTTCACCGCCGACCCCACAGAGCGCGGCGCTCACCCACACGTCGGCGCCATCGACGTCGTCCCGCTCGTCTACTTCGACGAACGCGCTCGCGGCGCCGCCTGCGCCGAGGCACTCGTCGTCGGCGATCGCATCGCCTGCGAGCTCGAGCTGCCCGTGTTCCTCTACGGCGAGCTCGCCGGTGGCCTTCCCGGCAGGACGCGAGCCGAGCTCAGGCGCGGCGGCGTCGCCGGGCTCGCCGAGCGCCTTGGCGCCGGGGAGGTTCGCCCCGATTTCGGTCCCGCCGAGCTCCATCCCAGCGCCGGCGCCGTGCTCGTCGCCGCGCGCGAGCCGCTCGTCGCCTTCAACCTGCAGCTGCGCGCCCCCGCCACGATCGACGACGCCCGCCTCGTCGCCTCGCTCGTGCGCGAAGGCGGCGCGCGCGGGCTGCCCGGCGTGCGCGCAATCGCCGTCGCGCTCGGCGGCGGCGTCGTGCAGGTCTCGATGAACATCGAGCGCCCGCTCGAGCTGCCGCTCGTCGAGGTCGTGAACGCCGTTGACGAGCTCGCGCCCGTTGCCAGCGGCGAGCTCGTCGGGCTTGCGCCCCGCGCAGCCTTCGAGGGCCTCTCGCCCGATCTGCCGCTGCCCGGCTTCGATCCCGCGCGCCACCTGATCGAGAACGCTCTCGCCACGAACCACTAGGCTCCTTAGATGGCCCAGACCAGGCGCAAACGCCGGACCAAGCACCGCGGCAACGCCGCCGGCGTCGTCGAGTCGCGCGGGCGCACCGGGCGCAAGCCGACCGCCGCCGAGAAGAGCGGCAAGGCCGCCGAAGCCGCCAAGGCCAAACAGCAGCGCCTCGACCGCAGCAACCGCCCGCCGACCTGGCGCGGCGCCTTCCTGCGCGCGCTCGTCGCCGCGACCGCGCTCGTGCTGCTCTCCGGGCTGATCCTCAAAGCCAGCGCCGGCCAGTCCGTCGCCTACTTCTTCGTCGGCCTGATCGCCTACACGCCGATCAGCTACTACAGCGACAGCTGGCTCTACAAACGCCGCCAGGCCAAAGCCAAGGCCAAGGGCGGTGGCGGTAAGGCGGCATCGCGATGAGCGCCCTCGACGTGCGCTCCTTCACCGTCGGCCCCGTGCAGGAGAACTGCTACATCGTCAGTGACCCCGCCGCGCCGCCCGGCGAGGACCGCCGGCGCCCCGCCGTGGTCGTCGATCCAGGCGATGAGCCCGAGCGGCTGCTGCAGGCGATCGACGCGCTCGGCCTGCGGATCGAGGCGATCCTGCTCACGCACTGCCACTTCGACCACATCGGCGCCGTCGCGCCCGTCGCGCGCGCCACCGGCGCCCCCGTCTACTGCCCCGAGATCGAGCGTCCGCTGCTGACCGACGTGATGAGCTGGGTGCCGCCCGGCTTCGGCCCCTTCGAGAGCTACGAGCCAGAGCACAACGTCAGCGGCGGCGAGAGCCTCACGCTGGCCGATCTCGAGATCAAGATAATCTTCACCCCAGGGCACAGCCCAGGCCACGTCACCTACGCCATCGCCCCGTCCAGCAGCCGGCAAGGTGGCGAGCCGAGCGCCGCGACCGTCTCCTTGCTCTCCGGCGACGTGCTCTTCCAGGGCTCCGTCGGGCGCGTCGATCTGCCCGGCGGCGACTGGGCCACGCTCGAGCGCTCGATCGGCGGTCTGATCCGCTCCTTCCCGGCCGAGACCGTCGTCTACCCCGGGCACATGGGCGTGACCACGCTCGGGCGCGAGCGCGACACCAACCCCTTCCTCACCGAGCTGCGCGAGCGCGTGCCGCGTGCGGCCGCCGTCGCGCCCGACGCGACCGCCGCCGGAAGTTGAGCGACCCCAAGCTCAAAGCCCCGCGCGGCACCTTCGACGTGCTCGGCGAGTCCTCCCAGGAGCGCGCCACGCTCGAGGCCCGCGCCCGTGCCCTGCTCGAGGGCGCCGGCTACGAGCGGATCGAGACGCCCACCTTCGAGGCCACCGAGCTGTTCGCCCGCGGCGTCGGCGAGTCCACCGACATCGTGCGCAAGGAGATGTTCACCTTCGAGGACGCCTCCGAGCGCTCGCTCACGCTGCGCCCCGAGGGCACCGCGCCCGTCTGCCGCGCCTATGTCGAGCACGGCATGCACAAGCGCCGCCAGCCCGTCAAGCTCTGGTACCTCTCGAGCTTCTTCCGCCACGAGCGCGCGCAGGCCGGGCGCTACCGCCAGTTCTGGCAGGTCGGCGCCGAGGCGATCGGCTCCGAGGACCCCGCCGTCGACGCCGAGTCGATCGCGCTGCTCGCCACGCTGCTCGACGAGATGGGCGTGCGCGAGGTTCGCCTGCGCCTGTCCAGCCTCGGCAGCCCCGCGAGCCGCGCCGAATATCGCGAGCGTCTACAGGACTACCTGCGCGCGCACGAGGGGAGCCTCTCCGAGGACGTGCGCAGTCGCATCGAGCTGAACCCCCTGCGCGCCTTCGACGCCGACCACGAGGGGACCCGGC
This sequence comes from uncultured Solirubrobacteraceae bacterium, assembly GCA_963716315.1. Classification (GTDB taxonomy): domain Bacteria; phylum Actinomycetota; class Thermoleophilia; order Solirubrobacterales; family Solirubrobacteraceae; genus Palsa-744. The sequence goes on from OY970301.1 coordinate 31,549, forward strand.
GCGTGATGGCCGGCGCGCCGCGCCTGCTCGACCAGCTCAGCGCCGACGACGCCGCGCACTTCGCCGAGCTGCGCTCGCTGCTCGACGAGGCCTCCGTCGCCTACGAGGTCGACTCCACGCTCGTGCGCGGCCTCGACTACTACACGCGCACCGTCTTCGAGTTCACCTCCGACGCGCTCGGAGCGCAGAGCGGCGTCGGCGGCGGCGGGCGCTACGACGGGCTCGTCGAGCTGCTCGGCGGCAAGCCCACGCCCGGCATCGGCTGGGCCGCCGGGATCGAGCGGATCCTGCTCGCCGGCGAGCACCCGCACGTCGCCGCGAGCCCACTCGACCTGTTCCTCGCGCTCGACGGCGAGGATGCCCGACGCATCGCCTTCGGCCTGCTGCAGGCCGCGCGCTCCGCCGGCCTGCACGCGCGGATGGAGCTCGCCGGGCGCTCGCTCAAAGGCCAGCTTGGCCACGCCGACGCGCTCGGCGCGCGCTACGTCGCGATCGTCGAAGACCGTGAGACCGTGCTCAAGGACATGCAGGACGGCGGGCAGGAGCGGATCGCCACCGACACCGTCGTGCACTCCGTGCTGCGCGGGCTGCGCACGCTCTGAGCGCTTCCCTGCGCCCGCCCACGACGCGCTGAGAGCGATCTTGCAGCGGCGCCCTGAGTCGTCCGTGGCGATCTGTCGCACTCAACTCTCGCGCGCCAAATGCCGAAGGAGGGAGCAATGACGCACATCTCGCGCCCCTTCCAGATCGCGCTGGCCGCGCTCCTCCTGTTCATCGCCGTTTGGTTCCTCGCGCTGCGCGGGCACTCCTCCGGCGGCGAAAGCTCCAGCTCCTCGAGCCCGGCCGCCCAGTCCTCGTCCTCGCCGAGCAGCCAGTCCTCGTCCGTCGCGCAGAGCGCGCCCGGCGGCGGCACGCCCGCCTCCCAAGGCGGCATCTACCACGGCTCCGCCCCCGGCGCCGAAGGGCTCTCGCGAGCGATCCACAAGGCGCAGGGCGCCGTCGCCCAGTCCCAGCAGGAAGCCAAGCAGCAGGGCTCCGCGCAGGCCTCAGGCGGCACGCAGAGCCAGAACGCGCAGACCCAGTCATCGCAGAACGCGCAGGCGCAGAACGGCAGCCAGACACAGACTTCGCAGTCGCAGAGCTCCCAGCAGCAGAGCCAGTCCCAGCGGCAGCAGAGCCAGCAGAAGCAGAGCTCCCAGCAGAGCAAAGCCGTCAGTGGCGTGCCCGCGATGCAGGTCGTCGTCGAAGGCGAGCTGAAGCACGGCAAGGTCGTCGCCGTCCTCTTCTGGAACCCCCGGGGCGCCGTCGACGCGACCGTGCGCCGCGAACTGCGCGCCGCCAGCCGCGCCCAGCACGGCAAGCTCGCGGTGCACGTCGCGCGCTCGAGCCAGGTCGGCTCGTTCGGCTCCTTCACGCACACCGTGCAGGTCTACTCGACGCCCACCATCCTGCTGATCAACGACAAGGGCAAGACCTCGAGCCTGACCGGCCTGACCGATGCCTTCTCGATCGGCCAGGCGCTGAAGGAAGTCAAGCACGCCAAGTAACGCCCTCGCTGCGCTTAAACTCGTGAGCGTGGCAAGCGCCTCCGAAAGCCTGCAGCAGCACCTCGAACGCCCGCTCGGGCGCGGGCACATGCCGCCCGACGCACAGACCGGCGCCGCCGGCGGCGCCGCCTGCGGCGACTTGATCCGCATCTCGCTCGCCCTCGACCCGCGCAGTGCAGGCGGGGAGATCCTCGACGCCGGCTTCGACGCCAGCGGCTGCGGCGCCGTGATCGCCGCCGGCAGCGCCGTCGTCGGGCTGATCCGCCACACGCCATTGCTCGACGCCGCAAGGATCGGCCCCGAACAGATCGAAGACGAGCTTGGCGGGCTCAGCGCCGCCAAGCGCCACGCCGCCGAGCTCGCCGCCGACGCGCTGCACCGCGCGCTGGGCTCGGCCGCGCGCGAGCAGGCGCAGCTCGCGCCTCGCGCCCAGCGTGCGCTCGTCGCGATGAGCGGCGGTGTCGACAGCGCTGTCGCCGCGCTGCTCGTCGCCCGCGACGGCGCCGAGGCCGTCGGCGTCACGCTCGAGCTGTGGTCCGATCCCGAGAACGACGGTGAGGCCAGCTGCTGCTCGGCGCAGGCCGTGCGCGGTGCGCGCGAGCTCGCCCACGGGCTTGGCATGGCGCACCTCTCGATCGACCTGCGCGCCGAGTTCCGCGCCGGCGTCGTTGACGGCTGGCTCGCCGACCATGGCGCAGGACTCACGCCCAATCCGTGCGTGCGCTGCAACGGCAACGTGCGCCTCGACGCCATGCTCGAGCTCGGCCGGCGGCTCGGCGCCCAGACGCTGGCCACGGGCCACTACGCGCGCATCGAGGACGGAGCGATGCTGCGGATGGCCGCCGACGTCGCCAAGGACCAGTCCTACGTGCTTTCCGCGCTCGCGCCTTCCTCGCTACGGCGCCTGCGCTTCCCGCTCGGCGAGCTGCACAAGGAGCAGGTGCGCGCCGTTGCCGCCGAGGCCGGGCTGAGCGTCGCGCGCAAGCCCGACTCCCAGGACCTCTGCTTCCTCGCCGGCACGCGCCACGGCGACTTCCTGCAGCGCCACGGCGGGCTCGGCGTGCGCCCCGGCCCGATCGTCGACCAGCGCGGCGCCGTGCTCGGCGAGCATCGCGGTGCGCACGCCTTCACCGTCGGCCAGCGCCACGGCCTCGGCATCGGCGCGCCGCAGCCGCTGTACGTGCTGTCGACCGACGCGCACGCGAACACCGTGACCGTGGGCCCGCGCGAGGCGCTGCTTTCCGCGAGCCTGCCCGTCAACGAGCTCGACGCTGCACCGCGACGGCGCCTGTGTCGACGGGGTCAGGGTGCGCTCGCATGGCCGGCGCTTTCCCTGTCGCGTCGAGCGCGGGTTGACCGCCGGACGTCACACGCGCGCGAGCATCGAGTTGGCCGAGCTCGCCGAGCGCACCGCGCCCGGCCAGGTTGCTTGCCTCTACGCCGGTGATGTCGTCGTCGGCTACGGAACGATCGCCTCTGGCCGGTGAGCGGCGGGCCGGGCGGTTCCATTTTTTCGGCGAGCGGTAGCAGTTGTATATACGCCGTACATACCATTGCTATCGCTCGCCTGGTTTCGCCAACCACCACCTCTCCCTCGGCGAGGGAGACCGCCAGGGCTGTGACCCAAGTAACTGAGATGCTTCGAGCACGATGATGACTTCTGATGAGATCCGCGAGCGCTACCTGGCGTTCTTCGAGGAGCGCGGCCACAAGCGCATCCCCTCGGCCTCGCTCGTGCCCTCCGCGCACGACCCCTCCGCGCTCCTGACCGTCGCCGGGATGCACCCCTTGAAGCCGTACTTCCTCGCCCAGGAGACGCCGCCGGCCTCGCGCCTGACCGACTGCCAGAAGGTCTTTCGCACGGTCGACATCGACAACGTCGGCAACACCTCCAGGCACCTGACGTTCTTTGAGATGCTCGGCAACTTCTCCTTCGGCGACTACTTCAAGCGCGAGGCGATCGAGTCCGCATGGCAGCTCTCGCGCGAGGTCTTCGGCTTCCCGGCCGAGGACATCTGGGTGACCGTGTTCGAGGGCGACGAGTGGCTCGATCTCGGCCCCGACGAGGAGGCGATCTCCTTCTGGCGCGAGATGGGCGTGCCGCAGGAGCGGATCGTGCTCTGCCCGCGCTCTGAGAACTTCTGGCAGGCCGGGCCGAGCGGGCCGTGCGGCCCGTGCTCCGAGCTGTACATCGACCGCGGCGTGCAGCACGGCAAGCCCGACGATCTGCCGGGCGGCGAGAACGAGCGCTTCCTCGAGTACTGGAACCTCGTGTTCATGCAGTACGACCAGCAGGGCGAGCGGCTCAAACCGCTGCCGGCCAGCAACATCGACACGGGCATGGGCCTGAACCGCATGGCGGCGATCCTGCAGGACAAGCCGTCGGTGTTCGAGACCGACCAGTTCCAGCCGCTGATCGAGCTCGGCGAGCAGCTCTCCGGCGCGCGCTACGGCGAGGACCTCGCGGTCGATCGCGCGCTGCGGATCCTCGCCGACCACTCGCGCGCGATGACCTTCCTCGTGGCCGACGGCGTGGTGCCCTCCAACGAGGACCGCGGCTATGTCTTGCGCCGCGTGATGCGCCGCGCGATCCAGCAAGGGCGCGCGCTGGAGCTTCGGCCGGACTTCCTCACGCAGTACGCCGAGCGCGTGCAGGAGCTGATGGGCGGCGTCTACCCCGAGCTGCGCGAGCAGCGCGCGGCGATCGCCACGTGGCTGTCCTCGGAGGAGGAGGGCTTCGGGCGCACGCTCTCCCAGGGCCTGCAGACGCTGCGCACGCTGATCGAGCAGGCGCGCGAGCAGGGCAGCGCGAACGTGCCGGCCGAGGAGGTCTTCCGCCTGCACGACACCTACGGCTTCCCCTATGAGATGACCAAGGAGCTGCTCGGCGAGGAGCAGCTCGCGATCGAAGGCGACTTCGAGTCGCTGATGGAGCAGCAGCGCGCGCGCAGCCGCGCCGGTGGGGCGCCCGGCACGGGCGGTGAGTCAAACGGCGCCGGAGCCGCCGATCCGCGCGCGTTGGCGAGCAGCTTCGCGGGGCAGGCAGACTTCCAGACGCGCTTCACGGGCTATGAGACCGAGCGCCAGCACACGACGGTCGGAGCGGTCGAGCCGCACGACGGCGGCTACCTCGTGAAGCTCGCCGAGTCGCCCTTCTACGCCCCCGGCGGCGGTCAGGTGGCCGACGTGGGCACGATCGAATGCGAGCACGGCGACTGCCGCGCGCGCGTGCAGGAGGTCTTTCGCCTGGGCGACGACCAGGCGCTGTCGGTCGTGCTCGAGCAGGGCGAGCTGGAGCCGGGCGAGGCGGTGCTGGCATCGGTCGACCACCGCGCGCGCCACGCCACAGAGGCCAACCACACGGCGACGCACCTGCTGCAGGCGGCGCTGCGCGAGCGCCTCGGCAGCCACGTGCGCCAGGCCGGCTCCTACGTCGGCCCGGACAAGCTGCGCTTCGACTTCAGCCACGGGCAGGGGCTGAGCGAGGAGGAGCTGCGCGACATCGAGGATCGCGTCAACGAGTGGATCGCCCGCAACGACCCGGTGCGCCCGATCACGACGACGCTGGAGGAGGCCAAGCGCCTCGGCGCGATGGCGCTGTTCGGCGAGAAGTACGGCGAGGTCGTGCGCATGGTCGAGGTCGGCGAGGGCGAGTACTCGCGCGAGCTGTGCGGCGGCACGCACGTGCGCTCGACCGCCGAGATCGGCCCGTTTCGGATCATCGCCGAGACCTCTAGCGCGGCCAACGTGCGTCGCATCGAGGCGCTGACGGGACCGGCCGCGGTCGAGCTCTTGCGCGCGCACGACAGGGTGCTCGGCGAGGTGGCGCAGACGCTGCGCACCCGCCCCGAGCAGGCGGCCGAGCTGGTCAAGGCGCGCGAGCAGGAGCGCAGGGAGCTCGAGAAGAAGCTCAAGAGCGGCTCCGGGGGTGCGGGCGCGGGCGAGGGGATTGATATCGATCAGTTGACGGCTCGCGTGGTGGACGTCGCCGGCGCGCCCGTGCTGGCGGCCGTGGTCGAGCTGCCCGACGCCAAGGCGCTGCTCGACCTGGCCGATCGGCTGAAGGGCAAGCTCGAGGGCGCGGCGATCGTGCTCGGCACGGGCGTCGACGGCCGCGCGCACCTGCTCGTGAGCGTCGCGCCCGAGCTCGTGCAGCGCGGCGTCAAGGCCGGGGACGTGGTCAAGCAGGCCGCCGCCGCGGTCGGCGGTGGCGGTGGCGGGCGCGACACGCTCGCGCAGGCGGGCGGGCGCGATCCGGGGAAGCTCGGCGAGGCGCTCGAGGCGGCGAAGGCGGCGATCGCCTCGGCGCTCGAGGCCTGATGCGCGTGCTGGCGCTCGACTACGGCAGCGCCAGGTGTGGCTGTGCGGTGAGCGACCCGACGGGGACGATCGTCACGCCGATCGAGCCCGTCCTGCGCCCTGCCAGCAAGCGTGGCCTGGCTGCGCTCGTGCAGCTCGTGCAGGAGCGCGAGGTGCAGCGCATCGTCGTCGGGCTGCCGCTGTCGCTGAGCGGGCAGGACACCGAGCAGACGCGTGAGACGCGCGAGTTCGCCGAGCGACTCGGCCGCCGCCTGGGCAACGGCGTGCCGGTCGAGCTGCACGACGAGCGCTTCACGACGCGGATGGCGCAGCGCCTGGATGGCCCGGCGAGCGCCAGCGAGGACTCGCGCGCGGCCGCGCACATGCTCGAGAGCTGGATGGCGGCCCAGCCCCACTAGATGGTTGATCTAGGGTCTTGACCTTGTCTCGCGGCAATCGCTCACAGGCCTCGCACGAACGCACGGCGGAGGAGCGCGAGCGCGATCGCCTGGAGCGCGAACGCAGGCGGGCGCAGGAGTTGGCGCGTCCGCCAATCCCGGAGCCGCAGCGGCCGAGCGAGCCGCAGCCGCCGATCGAGTCGGAGCTGCCGGTCGAGCCGCCGCAGCCGATCGAGTCGCAGCCGATAGAGCCGCCGCAGTTCATCGAGCCGCCGCCGCCGCTCGAGCCGCCGCCGCCGCTCGAGTCGCCGCCGCTGCCACCGCGGGCCGGCCGGGCGAGGGGCGGGCGGCCACCGTACAGCGGCCGGCGCCTGACGCGGGCGCGGATCGCGGCGCTCGTGGCGCTGGCGCTGGCGATCGCGCTCGTGTGGTTCCTGCTCTCGCTGTTCCAGCCGTTCGCGGGCTCGGGCAGCGGCCGGGTGATCGTGCAGATCCCGAAGGGCTCGAGCTCGAGCAAGGTCGGCTCGATCCTGGCGCGCGACGGAGTCGTCTCCTCGGGCTTCTTCTTCGACCTGCGCGCGCTCTTGGAGGGCAAGCGCAGCTCGCTGCACTCGGGGCGCTTCGTGCTCGAGCACGACATGAGCTACTCGGCGGCGATCGACGCGCTGAGCAAGCCGCCGCCGAAGGTGATCGCGGTGAAGGTGGTGATCCCGGAGGGCTACACACGCCGGCAGATCGCCGAGCTCGTGCGCGAAGACGCGCTGAGCGGCGACTACCTGGCGGCGAGCAAGCGCTCGCGCCTGCTCAGCCCGCGCCACTACGGCGCGCCGAGGGGCACGCGCAACCTCGAGGGCTTCCTCTTCCCGGCGACGTACGACCTGCGCGCGGGGGCGCCGGTGCAGAAGCTGGTCGACGAACAGCTGATCGCCTTCCGCAGGCGCTTCGGCTCGGCCGACGTGCGCCGCGCGCACGCGCTGGGCGTGACGCCCTACGAAATGCTTACGGTGGCCTCGATGATCGAGCGCGAGGCGCAGACCGAACACGACAGGCCGCTGATCGCGGCGGTGATCTACAACCGCCTGCGCGAAGGAATCCCGCTGGGGATCGACGCGACGATCTACTACGCGGTCGAGCAGCAGAAAGGGATCGCGACGTACGCGGGCGAACTGACGCAGTCGATGCTGAAGATCGACTCGCCGTACAACACGCGCACGCACAAAGGCGTGCCGCCGACGCCGATCTCCAACCCGGGTGAGGCGTCGATCCACGCGGCGGCGCACCCGGCGCGCGTCCCCTACCTGTACTACGTGGCGGGCGCGGACGGCTGCGGCGAGCAGGTCTTCTCGAAGAGCTACGCGCAGTTCGAAAAAGACGTCGCGGCCTACGACGCGGCGGTGAAGAAGAACGGCGGCAAGCCGCCGGCGTGCAAGAAGAAGTGATGCACCGCCTCGGCGTGCTGGGCTGGCCGGTGGGGCACAGCCGCTCGCCGGCGATCCACAACGCGGCGCTTGCAGCGCTGGGGATGAGCGACTGGCATTACCAGCGGCTACCGGTCCCGCCGGAGCTGTTCGCGCAGACGGCGCGCGCGCTTGGGCAGTCGGGCTTCGTCGGCGCGAACGTGACGATCCCGCACAAGCAGGCGGCGCTGGCGCTGGCGGACTCGGCGAGCGAGGCGGCTGGGGCGATCGGCGCGGCGAACACGCTGACGTTCGCCGAGGACGGGACGATCGCGGCGGAGAACACCGACGCGCCGGGCCTGATCGCTGCGATCGGCGAGCCGCTCGCGGGCAGGCGCGCGCTCGTGCTCGGCGCGGGCGGCAGCGCGCGCGCGGCGGTATGGGCGCTGCGCGAGGCGGGCGCGGCGGAGGTGCTGATCTGGAACCGCACGCACGAGCGCGCGGCGGAGCTGGCACGCGAGCTCGGCGCGAGCGCGGTGGCCGAGCCGCGGGCGGCGGAGCTGCTCGTCAACTGCACGGCCGTCGGACTGGCCGCAGCGGCGGGGCGGGACGGTGAGCTGGAGCAGCTCGCGCTCACGCCGGCGCTCTTGGGCGAGTTCGCGACGGTCGTCGACCTCGTCTATGGCGAGGGCGAGACGAAGCTGCTCGCTGCGGCGCGAGCGGCGGGCGCGCGCACGCTCGACGGCCTGGAGATCCTCGTCGCGCAGGGCGCGCTGAGCTTCGAGCTGTGGACTGGGCGCGAGGCGTCGCTGCAAGCGATGCGCGAGGCGGCGCGCGCCGAGCGGTAGCGGAGGCGGCACGGCCGTCCGCAGCGGCAGTGCCCGGCAGGCCCCATAGCAGCGCGCGGGCGATCTCTCAAGCGCTCTCAAACCTTTGTCCAGTGCGGCGCATTGCACGCGATTGTCAGCGCCCGGCGGTCGATGGGGCGGACTATGGATATCGATTTCGCAGATCTGCTGATGGAGGTCGTCTCGCGCCGGGCGTCCGACCTGCACCTCACGGCCGGCGCGCACCCGACGGTCCGCGTCCGCGGCCGCCTGACGCCGCTGGAGGAGTACCCGAAGCTCTCGGCCAGCGACACCCGCGAGATCATCTACTCGATCCTCAACGGCGACCAGCGCCAGCGCCTGGAGACGGACTGGCAGATCGACTTCGCGTACTCGATCCCGGGCCACGCCCGCTTTCGTGTCAACGCGTACTTCCAACGCGGCGCGATCGGCGCTGCTTTCCGCCTGATCCCGTTCAACCTGTCGAGCATCGACGAGCTGGGCCTGCCGACGGCGGTGCACGAGTTCACGCGTCGCCCGCGCGGCTTCGTGCTCGTGACGGGACCGACGGGCTCGGGCAAGTCCACCTCGCTGGCGGCGATGATCGATGAGATCAACACGACGCGCGAGGAGCACATCATGACGATCGAGGACCCGATCGAGTTCCTGCACGGGCACAAGAAGTGCCTGGTCAACCAGCGCGAGCTGGGCTCTGACGCGCACAGCTTCGGCGAGGCGCTCAGGGCCGCGCTTCGCGAGGACCCCGACGTGATCCTGGTCGGCGAGATGCGCGACCTGGACACGATCTCGACGGCGCTGACGGCGGCCGAGACCGGCCACCTGGTGTTCGCGACGCTGCACACGCAGGACACGGCGCAGACGATCGACCGCATCATCGACGTGTTCCCGGCCCACCAGCAGGGCCAGGTGCGCGTGCAGCTGTCGGTCTCGCTGCAGGGGATCATGACCCAGCAGCTGCTGCCCAACACGGATGGCTCAGGGCGAGTCGTGGCGACGGAGATCCTCGTGCCGAACCCGGCCGTGCGCAACCTGATCCGCGAGGGCAAGACGCACCAGATCTACTCGGTCCTGCAGACGGGCTCGGCGACGGGCATGCAGACGATGGACGCCTCGCTGGCGACGCTCGTGCGCCAGGGGCAGATCAGCCGCAAGCTCGCCGAATCGCGCTCCTCGACGCCGGAGGAGCTGGGGCGCCTGCTGGGAGCCGAGTCGCTCGACCTCGGCCAGCGGGCCGCAGCGTAGGGGCGCTCGCCGATGAGCACGTACGTCTTCAAGGCAATGGACCTCGCCGGCGTCAAGGCGCGCGGCGAACTGGAGGCCGACTCCAAGCAGGCGGTCTCGGACCAGCTCAAGCAGCGCGGGCTGATCGTGCTGGAGATCGCCGACAAGCACGCCTCGCGCGAGATCGAGCTGCCGTTCTCGAAAACGGTCAACGCCTCGGAGCTGGCCGTCTTCTCGCGCCAGCTGGCGACGATGATCACCTCGGGAATGAGCATCCTGCGGGCGCTGTACGTGCTCGAGTGGCAGACGGAGAACAAGTTCCTGAAGGAGACGATCGTGGCGGTGCGCAAGGACGTCGAGGCGGGTCTCTCGCTGAGCGACTCGCTGGCGCGCCACCCGAAGGTCTTCAACCCGCTGTTCGTGGCGATGACGCAGGCGGGTGAGGCGGGCGGTGTGCTCGAGGACGCCTTGCTGCGCGTCGCGGACCAGCTCGAGAAGGACGCTTCGCTGCGCCGCCAGATCCGCTCGGCGATGGTCTACCCGGTGCTCGTGATCACGTTCGCGATCGGCGTGATGATGGCGCTGGTGGCCTTCCTCGTGCCGGTGTTCGAGGGCGTCTTCAAGCAGTTCGGCGGCGAACTGCCGTCGATCACGAAGGTCTCGGTCTTCCTCTCACACGCGGTGACGGGCTACTGGTGGCTGATCTTCGCGCTCACGGGAGGCGCGATCTTCGCCTTCCTGAAGTGGAAGAAGTCGACGTGGGGCCGCCCGCAGTGGGATCACTTCCGCCTGCGCATCCCGATGAAGATCGGCACGATCGTGCAGCAGGTCGCGGTTGCGCGCTGGTCGCGCACGCTGTCTTCGCTGACGAGCGCGGGCGTGCCGCTGCTGCTGGCACTCGACATCACGGGCCGCACTGGCGGCAACGTGGCGGTCGAGGAAGCGATGGACGGCGTGATCGCGTCGGTCAAGCGCGGTGGCACGATCGCGGCGCCGCTGGCGCAGGCGCCGATCTTCCCGGTGATGGTCACGCACATGGTCGGCGTCGGCGAGGAAACGGGCGCGCTGGACACGATGCTCGACAAGGTGGCCGAGTTCTACGAGGACCAGGTGGAAGCGTCGGTCAAGGCGCTGACGTCGATCCTCGAGCCGATCATGATCATCTTCATCGGCGGCATCGTCGGCTTCATCGTGATCTCGATGTACCTGCCGCTGTTCACGGTCTACAACAGCATCAAATAAGAAGGCTCCGCCGGCGGGAGCGCCGGCTCCGCAGATCCGAACGCAGCGCCGCTGAGGCGAGCTGCGCGGTGCTCAGCCGCGATCTGTGGGCGCGATCCGCAGCGCGCGACCCTCGACGGACAAAGCGACGCGACCGTCGAGCAGCGCGAGCAGCTCGGCGCCGGCGAGCTCGCGCCGCCAGCCGCGCAGCGTGCGCACGTCGGCCTCCTCGCCGCCGCTGCGCCAGGCGGCGACGATCGCCTGCAGGTCGGCGCGCGCGGCGAGCAGCTCGTAGGCGAGCCCGGCCTCGCGCGCGCGCGCTCGCAGCAGCGCCTCGCCGAGCGCGATCAGCGGGGCGTCCTCGGCGCGCGGCGTCGGTGGGCGCTGCTCGCGCGGCGCCTTCTCTGCGGGCAGCTCACGCGCGCGCCTGACGACCTCGACGACCTCCTCGCCGCGGCGGCGCAGGTTGGCGGCGCCGGAGCCGCGGATCTGCTCGAGCTCGGCGGTCGAGCCGGGCTTGCGCTTGGCGATCTCCATCAGCGCGGCGTCGGCGAGCACGCCCTGCACGGGGCGATCCTGGCGCGCGGCGGTCTGCTCGCGCCACTGCACGAGCGCGCGGGCGATCGGCCGCGCCGAGGGGCTGAGACTGCGCAGGCGCGGCAGGCGCTCGAAGATCGCGTCGGGGTCGCGCTCGTCGCTGGCGCGCTGCAGTGGCTCGCACTCCTCGCGCGCCCACTCCAGGCGCCCGAGCCCGGCCAGGCGGCGCTCGAGCTCGGCGGCGAGCTCGAGCAGGTGCTCGACGTCCTCGCGCGCGTAGGAGAGCTGCTCGGCGGAGAGCGGGCGACGCTCCCAGCGGGTGAAGCTGGCGCTCTTGGCGAGGCGCACGCCGAGCACGTCGCCGAGCAGCGAGTCATAGGAGGACTGCGCGCCCATCCCGGCGAAGCCGGCGGCGACCTGCGTGTCGAACACGTTGGTCACCTCGGTGGCGAGCACCCTGCGCGCGAGCGCGACGTCCTGGCGGCCGGCGTGCACGACGATCTCGACGTCGGGATCGGCCAGCAGCGCGGCCAGCGAGGAGCCGTCGAAGCCCTCGGCGAGCGGGTCGAGCACGACGATCGTTTTGGCCTCCTCGCCGGGCCGCGGCACGGCAAGCTGGATCAGGCAAAGCAGCGTGCGATAGCGCCCCTCGCCGACGAACTCGGTGTCGAGCCCCAGCCGCCCGGCGGCACGGGCGTCGGCGACGAGCGTCTCCTCCAGCGCGAGCATCCCGGAATCGCTCACGGTGCGACCCCGGGCAGCCGCCACAGCACCTTGCCGTGCGGCAGGCCGGCCTCGTGCGAGACGTCGGTGCCATGCGCGCGGATCCACTTGGCGGGCGGCGAGCAGGCCGGGTTTTTGGGCGAGATCGAGATGCGGGCAGGGCGCGTTGAGGAAGGCGTAGCGGACTTCGCCTGCGGCGATCTTGCGCTTGAGCTGCTCGGTCGTGGTGAAGACCTGGGCGGCATAGCTCGTGAGCACGACGACGGGCCTCGCGTCCTTGACGATCAGCGCGCCGATCTGCGTGGCCGACTGCGCGGCGACCTCGTAGCGGGCGGTGCCCTGGTGCGCGCGCAGGTAGCTGGAGAGGGGATTGAGCACGTCGCCGGGCAGCACGCCGACCTCGCCGGCGTCGGTCACGTGGTCGTTGATCGCGCGGATGTCGGTCTGCACGGAGATGGCAAGCATCGCGAGGAGGCTGAGCACGAGCACGGCGCCGGGGGCGAGCAGTGAGCGCAGCGCGGCGGGCAGCGCGGGCACGCGCGCCAGCGCGGCCGCGGCGAGCGCGCCGAGCGCTCCGGCGAGCGAGATCCACCAGACCGAAGGCGTGCCGTAGAGCAGGCGCTCGCCGTAGTAGACGACGGCGGCGAGCGCGACGAGCAGCGCGGCGGGGCGCAGCCGGCCGCGCGGCTCGGCGGCCCAGGCGGCACCGATGCCGAGCGTGGCGGCGACTGCGGGCACGAGGCCCTCGACGTAGCGCGGGTGCAGGCGCACCATGTGGCTGAACAGCACGATCCCGGTGAGCAGCCACAGGCCGAGCCCGGCGGCGAAGGCCAGGCTCAGCCGGCGCTCGCGCAGCACGGCATCCTCGGCGTCCTCGTCCTCGGATGGCCCCGCGAGCCGGCGACGGTGCAGCATCACGCCGCACAGCAGCGCGGGGATGCCGAGCAGCAGCGCGGCGAGCAGCTCGAGCCCGAGCCGCTCGCCGGAGAGCGGGCCGACGCGCGCGAGCAGCCTGGTGGGGGAGGGGGGGAGGATCGGGATGTGGTCGCGCTGGGACTGCGTGGCGACGGGGTATTTGTGCCCGGGTTCGTATTCCCTGCCGCCGGGTTCGGGCGATTTGCCGCCGAGCCGGTCTTTGCCGTTGAACACGAACACGGCGTTCCAGGCGCTGCCGTTGGTCGAGCCGATCGCCCACGGGCGCTCGTGCGCGGGCACGAACAGCGTTGCGGTGAGCCAGGCGAGCGCGACGACGACGTACACGGCGCCGGCGGCGGCCAGCCTCAGCGCGCGCTTGCCGATCGAGCCGGGGAAGCCGAGCAGCGCGAGCAGCGCCAGGCCGGGCAGTGCGACGAGCGACTCGAGGATCTTCACGTCGAAGGCCAGGCCGAGCGCGGCGGCGCCGGCCAGCAGCCAGCCCGTCCGGCCGCTCTCGCACGCGCGCACGACGAACAGCAGCGCGAGCACGATCAGCACCATCATCACCGCGTCCATCGTGTCGCTGCGCGAGGTGATCACCTCGACGGGCAGCACGGCCAGCGAAGCGGCCGCGGCGAGTCCGGCGACGGGGCTCCAGATGCGCCGCACGGCTCCGAACAGCAGCGGCACGGCGAGCGTGCCCGAGAGCGCCTCGGGGAGCTTGAGCGTGGTCGAGGAGAAGCCGAACAGCTTGACGCTCGCGACCTGCAGCCAGAGGTCGACGGGCGGCTTGTCGATCGACACGCTCGCCGCCGGCTCGAAGGCACCGAAGAAGAAGTTGTGCCACGAGAGCCCCATGCTGCGCACGGCGGCGTCGTAGAAGGGGTCGGGGGCGACCTTGCCGATCAGCACCAGCCGCAGCACGGCGGCGCCGATCGTGATCAGGGCGAGGATCGCCCACTCCAGCGGTCTGACGGGCCTTCTCATCGGCGGGACGCTAGGCTCAACGCCTGATGGCGAGTGAGAGCACCGACAGCGAAGATCGAACGGAGGAGGCCCACCAGCCGCGGGAGTGTATGCCCTGCCGCGGCAGCGGCAAGGTGATCTCCAACCTCGGCGGCACGCCGAGCACGGTCACCTGCCCATGGTGCGAAGGCGGCGGCGTTCGCCTGCCTGGAATCGACGCGCAGTCCAGATGGCAAGAGGGCGAGAAGGGCGAGGAGGCTGCCGTGGACGAAGGTGAGGAAGCGGCAGCGGACGAGGGCGAGCAAGCGGCAGCCGACTGAAGCACGCGGCCGTGGCTTTTGGCCTTCACGACGTGCCGATCGCTGCGGGCGCCGCCCGCGTTTGTAAGGCCTGCTAGTGCATGTGTCCAAGCTCCATGCAACGCTAAAGATCGCTGTGAGGCAAGCCGATGCACGGGCTGACAAAGCCAGTGTCGAGGTGCCAGGGCAAGCATCCATCTCGGGTGCGTAGCAAAGCCGGCGGCCTCTCAAAAGAGAAGATCTTCACCGATCTACCGAACGGGGGACCGCATCGCCACTTGCGGGCGATGGGCCGAGAGCTGGCGCTCTGAAAACCGATCCTAGGAGGATCACATGCTGTATCGACTGCGCCAGCGCTTGAGCAATGAGGGTGGTTTCACCCTGATCGAGCTTCTGGTCGTCATCCTGATCATCGGCATCCTCGCCGCGATCGCGATTCCGTCGTTCCTGAATCAGAAGGGCAAGGCCAACGACGCTTCGGCGAAGGAGCTCGCCCGTACGGCTCAGACGACTGCGGAGACGTACGCGACGGAAAACAACGGCGTCTACACGGGGCTCAGCACGACGAAGCTGAACGAACTCGAAAAAACGATCCCGATCGCCGTCAGCACGACTCAGGCCTACCTGAGTGGGGCATCGTCGCCCGCGGCAAACGAATACTCGGTGACCACCACCTCGCCGACCACGAGCGACACGTTCACGATCAAAAACGTGAACGGGGTCGTGACGCGTAGCTGCACCGGCACCGGTGGCGGCTGTAACGGAAGCACCTGGTAATCACCCATACAGGGCTCCGCGCCATCGGCGCGCAGCCTGCAGCAGCGTCAAGAGGGGCGGCCGACGGCCGCCCCTCTTTTCGTGTACGCCGGGCATGACCAGCCGCTCGGGGGTGCAAGTCCCCTGTGGAGGTTGATGGCACCAACCACAAGTCAAAGGCAACTGCGTCGCCGTGAGGCGGGGTGGGAAGGAAGCCGGAGGCGAAATCGCGACCCGAGGGACACGAACCGCATCAGAGGCGGGGCGGCCCGGGCGAGCCGGCACGATACGGCGAAGCCCGATGCCATCAAGGGGCCGTTACGTAAATGCGGCGGGTGCGCGAGGAAGGTGGCTGGCCTTATCCCGGGAGATCTCCATGGGTGTCGCGGGATGCCTGACCGGCGCTTGGGCGCTGATCGTCGGGTGGCAGGCGACGGTGGCGGCCGGGAGGTCGCCGCTCGCCGTGGAGAAGTCAGCAGAGGTCGTAGTACCGGCGGGACCGATGATCGCCGGGAAGGACCGAACGCGAAGCCGAGCGCCAGGACGTTCGTGCTCGTGGCCGTTGCGTTGAGCGCAGCCAACCCCTCCGGGGGCCTGGTCGGAAAGGTCAGAGGGTGAAGCCCGAAGACCCTCCTCCAGAGCAGAGCATCGGCCCGGCGCCGCACGACACCGCCGCTCACCCCGCCTCGGCGAAGCTGTGGGAGCAGGTCTTCTCCCGCGAGAACCTCGCCGAGGCGCTCAGACGCGTCGAGCAGAACGCCGGTGCCCCAGGCATCGACGGGATGAGCGCCAAGGAACTGCGGCCGTGGTTGAAAGACCACTGGCCGCAGGTCCGCTGCCAGCTTGGCGCGGGCACCTACCGCCCGCAGCCAGTCAGGAGGGTGATGATTGGAAAGCCCTCCGGCGGGAGGCGTGCTCTGGGGGTGCCGACGGTGTTGGATCGACTGATCCAGCAGGC
Source organism: uncultured Solirubrobacteraceae bacterium (assembly GCA_963716315.1). Classification (GTDB taxonomy): domain Bacteria; phylum Actinomycetota; class Thermoleophilia; order Solirubrobacterales; family Solirubrobacteraceae; genus Palsa-744. The sequence continues at coordinate 47,634 of OY970301.1, forward strand.
CGTGCTACAGGTGCTCACGCCTGTCTTTGACCCGCATTTCCATCCCCACAGCTTCGGGTTTCGCCCGGGGCGCTCAGCGCATGAAGCGGTGCAGCGGGCACGCCAGTCCATCGCCGATGGTGCGGTGTGGTGCGTTGACTTGGACCTCGATTCGTTCTTCGATCGAGTCTCCCACGACGCGCTGATGGCAAGGGTCGCAAGACGGGTCCATGACAAACAGGTGCTCAAGCTGATCCGGGCATACCTGCAAGCGGGCGTCATGGATGGCGGTGTGAGGCAGCCCAGCGAGGAAGGGACTCCGCAGGGGTCCCCGCTCTCGCCGCTGCTCTCAAACGTCATGCTCGATGACCTCGACTGGCAGCTCGATCAGCGCGGGAATCGCTTCGTGCGCTATGCCGATGACGTGATGGTCTACGTCGAGAGCAAGCGTGCGGGGCAACGTGTCATGCAGAGCACCACCAGGTTCATCGAGCAGCGCCTGAAGCTGCGCGTGAACGCCGAGAAGTCGGCGACCGCCCCGGCCGGCACGCGGGCCTTTCTGGGGTTCGTGTTCTATCGCCGGGACGGGAAGGTGAGGATCGGCGTGGACCGCAAGGCCCCGAAACGGGCCAAGCAGCGTCTACGCCAGCTCACCGCGCGCACTTGGGGCGTCTCGATGGAGCGGCGTATCCACGCGATCAACCGGTTCACGGTCGGATGGACGGCCTACTACCGGTTGGCCGAAGGGGAGCGCCCGTTCTCCGACCTGGATGAATGGCTCAGACGCAGGCTCCGGCAGGTCCGTTGGAAGGAGTGGAAGCGCTACCGCACGCGGCGGCGCAACCTGCGGGCGCTGGGAATGCCCGAGCGAGCGGCCCGTGAGTGGGCCGCTTCGCAGAAGGGTCCCTGGCGCATCGCAGGCTCCTACGTCCTCTCCCGCGCCCTGCCCAACGCCTACTGGGTCGAGCACGGCCTCCGCGGATTCACCGATCCATACCTCCGTTTCCGGGAGTGCTGAGCGAACCGCCGGATGCGGACCCGCATGTCCGGTGGTGTGGGAGGCGCCGGGGTGAGCCCGGCGCCTACCCGATTCTCCTGCGATGCCGCGGCTGGCGGTTCCAGTACGAAGCTCTGCGCTCGAGGTCCCATGTATTTCCTCGCAGACCTAAAGAAAGCGACCCCGCGGTGCCGATGTACGCCGTGTTCACAAGAAACAGACGGATCAGCCAAGACCGGACCAATTCAGATAGCGCGTTCCGAGGCCGGCGCGATCGCACCCCGTTGCGAGCGCTGCCGTCAGATCACGCGAAGGAGGCCAGCATGAAGTTCACTCTCAGCCGCCGCCTGCGTGACCAGCGCGGCTTTACCCTTATCGAGCTTCTGGTCGTCATCCTGATCATCGGCATCCTCGCCGCGATCGCGATTCCGTCGTTCCTGAACCAGAAGGGCAAGGCCAACGACTCCTCGGCGAAGGAGCTCGCGCGCACGGCCCAGACGACGGCCGAGAGCTACGCGACGGAAAACAACGGCGGTTACACCGGCCTGGAACCGTCGAAGCTGAACGCGCTCGAGAAGACGATCCCGATCGCCTCGAGCACGACCAGCGCGTGGATCAGCACGGCGACGGGTACCTCGACGGGCTACGAAGTGACTGCGACGGCGCCGTTCACCGGCGACACGTTCACGATCAAGAACGCCTCGGGTGTGGTGACCCGCTCTTGCACAGGCAACGGCGGGGGCTGCAACGGCAGCAGCTGGTAGGCGCGTGAGCGCTCGAACGGTGGTTTCGGCGCTTGCGTGGAGCGCTCAAGTGCGCGCCGCGCGGAGTCGATGAAAGCATCATGGAGACGGCAGCTTTCGCAGGTGTCCTCGGCGCGATCTTCGGCTCGTTCCTCAACGTGGTCGCATACCGGCTGCCGCGTCACGAGTCGCTGCTCGGGCCGGCGTCGCACTGCCCGGCGTGCGGCACGCCGGTGAAGCCCTACGACAACGTCCCGATTCTCTCCTTCCTGCTGCTGCGCGGCCGCTGCCGCATCTGCAGCGCGACGATCTCACCGCGCTATCCGCTGGTCGAGGCACTCACCGGGCTGCTCTGCGCGGGCGCCGTGCTGGCGCACGACTCGGCTGCTTCGATCGCGCTGAGCGTGGCGCTGATCCTGATCGTCGTCCCGGCGGCGCTGATCGACATCGAGCACCGGATCATCCCCAACAGCCTGACGGCGCTCGGCGCGGTCTTGGCGCTCGGGCTCGGGCTCGCGCTCGACCCGAGCGGCGAGCCGGCGCGTTTGATCGCGGGTGCGGGCGCGGGCGGCTTCCTGCTGCTCGCGGCGCTGGCCTATCCCGGCGGGATGGGCATGGGCGACGTCAAGCTCGCCGGCGTGATGGGCCTGTTCCTCGGCAGCGCCGTGGCTCCGGCGATCTTCATCGCGCTGTTCGCGGGGGCGCTGTTGGGCGGAGCGATCCTCGTGCGCAAGGGCGTGCAGGCGGGGCGCAAGACGAAGGTTCCGTTCGGCCCGTTCCTCGCCTTCGGCGCCGTCGCCGCGACGTTCGTCGGCGCGGAAATCGTCGATCTCTACGTCCATCACTTCCTCTAGCGCCCAGCGCTAAAGGGCTGCTCGGCTCGCGCCGATACCGCTCCTGCGCCACGGCCAAGCGCCGGCACGAAAATGCGTCCCTCACTTCCCTCACTTCCCTCACTTTCCTCGCTCCCCTCGCTTTCGAGCGCAACGCTTCGGCTGCCGAGGCTCTCGCAGCGCTCGCACACGGGCGACGTCGTCGGGCTCGACATCGAGCCGGGCCTCGTCGCCGCGGTGAAGGCGCGCGTGAACGGCTCGATCCTCGCCGAACGCGCCGCCGCGCAGCCGCTCGACGCGGACACGGTGCGCGAGGGCGAGGTCGTCGACGTCGATGCGCTGACGGAGGCGCTGCGCGAGATGTTCTCCGCGGGCGGCCTCGGCAAGCGCGTCCGTGTCGGCATCGCCAACCAGCGCACGGTGATGCGCACGCTCGATCTGCCGCCGGTGACCGACCGCAAGGAGCTCGCGGCGGCCGTGCGCTTCCAGGCGCAGGACCAGGTGCCGATGCCGCTGTCCAACGCGGTGCTCGACTTCCATCCGCTCGGACTCGTCGACACGCCCGCCGGCCAGCGCCAGCGAGTGGTGCTCGTGGCGGCCCAGCGCGACATGGTCGAAAAGCTGCTGGGCGCGGTGCGCCGGGCGGGGCTCACGCCGGAGGGCGTGGACCTGTCGGCCTTTGCGCTGATTCGCTCGCTGCACGATCGCGCCGAAGGCGAGACCGGGCGCGTGCTCTACCTGAACGTCGACGGCCTCGCCAACCTGGCGATCGCCGAGGGGACGACATGCCGCTTCACGCGAGTGATCGGCGGCGGCGTCGAGACGATGGCCGGCGAGCTGGCGGCTCGCCGCGCGATCTCGCTCGGCGAGGCCCGCGCGCTGCTGAGCACGGTCGACCTCGGCGCGCCGAGCGCGGCCGATGCGGGCGCGTTCGCCAAGGCGACGCCCGCGCCTGCCGTCGATGACGCCGTCACGGCGCTCGAAGCGGCGCTCGAGCAGGAGCCGACCGAGCCGTCGCACGAGCAGTCTGCTTCCGGCGAGGAGCCCGTGACGGGCGAGCAGCCGACCAAGGACGCGGAGGCGATCCGCAAACAGCACGAGGCGCAGGAACGTGCGCTGGGGTACGCCGAGCAGATGGCCGCCGCGGCACAGGCCCAGGCGCCGGCGACGCCGTCGCAGGAGCGCTCCGACGCGGACATCCGCAGCGTGATCGAGAACGGCGTGCGCGAGATCGCCGGCGAGGTTCGCAACTCACTTGACTTCCACCGCACGCAGGAGCAGGGCGGGGAAGTGTCACACGTCGCCCTCAGCGGTGGGGCGCTCGACCTTCCGGGCTTCGCAGAGGCACTTCAGTCAGCGCTCGGCATGGAGGTCCGCAAGCAGGTCGTCGGGCTCGTCGACGCGAGCCTGCAGGGCAAGGTCTCGACCAACCGCCTGGCCGTCGCTGCGGGTCTCGCCGCCACGGAGGCGCCGCGATGAAGGCGGTAAACCTGATTCCGTCCGAAGAGCGGCGCGGCGCGTCGGCCGGCGCGGGACGTTCCGGCGGCGCGGCCTACATCGTGCTCGGCGCGTTCGCTGTGCTGGCCGTGCTCGTGCTGCTCTACGGCATGGCTCGCCACCAGGTCTCAGACCGCAAGAGCAAACTTGCCGCGATCGCGGTGCAGACCCAGCGCGCGCAGGAATCGGCCTCGGCGCTGTCCCCGTACACGAGCTTCATGGCGCTGCGCGAACAGCGCATGCAGGCGGTCGAGCAGGTCGTCGACTCACGCTTTGACTGGGCACACGCGTTCCACGAGCTCGGCCGCGTGCTGCCGCGCGACGCATCGATCTCCTCGCTGGAAGGCAGCGTCGGCGCAGCCGCCACGCCGGGAGCATCGACGGCAAGCACGCCGGCTGCGACGAGCACGACGACGGCGAGCGCCTCGGCGACGTCCTCCACACCGCCCGGCAGCGTGCCGACGATCACCCTTGCCGGCTGCGCATCGAGCCAGTCGGAGGTCGCCCTGACGCTCCAGCGCCTGCGCCTGATCGACGGCGTCAGCGCGGTCAACCTGAAGAGCTCGTCCAAGGCGGACACGAGCGGCGGGGCCGGTACCTCGAGCACCGGCAACTGCACGGCGCAGAGTCCCTCCTTCGGCGTCCAGATCACATTTGAACCGTTGCCGACACCTGCTGCGAGCAGCGGCTCCGGCAGCGAGCTAACGGCATCGACAGGGGGCGGAAAATGACCTCGCGCGACCGTCTCGTCCTGGTCTGCGTCTCGGCCCTGGCCGTGCTGGCAGCCGTCTGGCTGCTGCTCGTCTCGCCGGAGCGCAAGAAGGCGAGCAAGCTGAACAGCGAAGTGAGCACCGCCGGCGCGCAGCTGGCGAGCGCCCAAGGCGACGCCGCCAGCGCGCACGCCGCGCAGCAGCGCTACGCGGCGGCTTACTCCTCGGTGGTGAGCCTCGGCAAAGCCGTTCCGCCGAGTGAAGAAGTGCCTTCGCTGATGTATCAGCTCGCGCAGGCCTCCAACGAGAAGCACGTGCAGTTCACCTCGATCGCGACCGGCGGCGGCACGGGCAGTGGCTCGACCGCGGCCGCTGCCCCGACGAGCACCGCGGCGGCCGCGGCGGCGAGCGCCGGCTTCACGCAGATGCCGTTCACGTTCGTCTTCGGCGGCGGCTTCAACGATCTCTACCACCTCTTCCAGCAGCTCAACGCGGCGACGGTGCGTACATCCGCCGGCGGCCTTCAGGTCAGCGGACGCCTGCTGACGCTGCAGGCGGTCAAGCTCGAACCGGCCAGCACCGAAGGCTCGGGCTCGCAGCAAGCTGACGGGCACGATCACGGCGACGGCGTACGTGCTGCCCGCCGGTCAGGGACTGACCGCGGGCGCGACCCCGTCGGCGCCCGGCACGCCCGGCGCGGCGACGAGCGCGTCGAGCACGCCGAGCAGCAGCGCGAGCTCGACGCCGACGCCGGCGGCGACGATCGGAGCGGCGCGATGAGCGCGTTCTTCAACTCGCTGAAGTCAGACCTGCTCGACCGGCGCCTGACGCCGCTGGTGGCACTGCTGGGCGTTGCCCTGCTCGGCGCGATCGTCTACGCCGTCCTCGCCGGCGGCTCGAGCTCGCCTGCCTCGCCTGGCGCAAGCGCGCCCTCGACGGCGGCGAAAACGTCGGGCATCGCCGTGACCGCGGTCACGGCGAGCAAGACGCCGGTGGCCGAGACGACCAGCGGCGCGGCCGAGCAGACGGGCGGATCGAGCCGCAACCCCTTCTCGCCGCTTCCGGGCGTGAAGAAGGCGAGCGCCACGACGACGGCTTCCAGCGCGTCGGGATCATCGACGAGCGGCTCCTCCTCGACCAGCGGCTCGAGCACCGAAGCCGGCTCCGGCTCGGAATCGAGCTCCGGCGGCTCCGGCTCGGAAACGACCTCGCAGAGCGGCGGCACGCAGCCGCAGGAAAAGAAAGCGGCCAAGCCGGGCAAGGCCTACAAGGTCTCGGTGCTGTTCGGCACGGCCCCGGCGGGCACGCCTGCACTCACCGCCGGGCTGACCTCCTATGAGGAACTCAAACGCCAGCAGCCGCTGCCGTCGGCGACGCAGCCGCTGATCGTCTTCCGCGGCGTCATCGCGGGTGGCAAGAGCGCGACGTTCACGCTCGTCGGCGAAGCGATCCTGCGCGGCAGCGCGGCCTGCCTGCCGAGCGCCTCGCAGTGCCAGGCGATCGACCTGAAAGCCGGCGAGACGGAGGAACTGGAATACGTGCCGCTCGGCGGCACGGCGATCACCTACGAACTGCACGTCGTCAAGATCGAGGCCGTCAAGGCCAAGGCGGCGAAGGCCGCCGGCGCGGCCAGCGCGGCGGACGCCTTCGTCGGCGAATCGAAGGCCGGGCTGAAGCTCCTGCGCAAGGCCGGCCTGATGGCGCTGCCGGGCCTGCGCTACTCGAGCGACGGCAGCGTGCTCGTGTTCCTGGGGGCCGGCCACGCCTCCGCCGCACGCGCTCACGCCTCGGCGTGGGGCGCGGCGCTCAGGGGCTGACGGCGCAGCAAATAAGCTTGCGAGCCGTGGACGCTCCGTCTGATCACCGCCGGCGAGTCGCACGGCCCCGGTCTCACGTGCGTCGTCGAGGGCCTGCCCGCGGGTCTCGAGCTATCCGCGCGGAGGAGCTCAACGGCGACATGGCGCGCCGCCAGCTCGGGCACGGGCGCGGCGGGCGGATGAAGATCGAGCGCGACGCGCGCCGAGGTGACCGCGGGCGTCCGCCACGGGCGCACGCTCGGCGGCCCGATCGCCCTGCAGGTGGCCAACCGCGACTACGCCAACTGGGAGGAGCGGATGAACCCGTGGCCGGTCGAGGAGGAGGTCGCCGAGGTCCATCTCCCGCGCCCGGGCCACGCCGACCTCGTGGGCACGCAGAAGTACAAGCAGAGCGACGTGCGCAACATCCTCGAGCGCGCCTCCGCGCGCGAGACGGCGGCGCGCGTGGCGGGCGGCGCGCTGTGCAAGGCGTTCCTGCGGCGCGCTCGGCGTCGAGGTCCGCTCGCACGTCGTGCAGATCGCCTCGGTGCGCGCGCCGCAGGCGCGCCGAGCGCGCTGACGCTCGCGGACTTCGCCGAGGTCGACAGCTCGCCGGTGCGCTGCCTCGACGCAGAGGCCACGCGCGCGATGGTGCGCGAGATCGACGACCTGCGCAAGGCGAACGAGTCGCTCGGCGGCGTGTTCGAGGTGCAGGCCTTCGGGCTCGTGCCGGGGCTCGGCTCGCACGTCTCCTGGGAGGAGCGCCTCGACGGGCGCCTGGCGCAGGCGATCTGCTCGATCCAGGCGATCAAGGGCGTCGCGATCGGCGACGCCTTCGCGGTCGCCGGCCTGCCGGGCTCGCAGGCGCACGACGAGATCTTCTACTCCTCCGAGCGGGGCTACTACCGCGAGACCAACCACGCGGGCGGCCTCGAGGGCGGCATGACGAACGGCCTGCCGCTGGTCGTGCGCGGCGCGATGAAGCCGCTGCCGACGCTGACCAAGCCGCTGCGCTCGGTCGACACCGCGACGCACGAGCCGGCGCAGGCGCTGCGCGAGCGCACCGACTCCTGCACGGTGCCGGCGGCGGGCGTCGTCGGCGAGGCGATGGTCGCCCTCGTGCTCGCCGACGCCTACCGGCGCAAGTTCGGCGGCGACCACATCGACGACGTGCGCGAGGCCGTGAGCGCCTACACGGAGCGGATCGGATGGCTGCCGTAGCGCAGGCGCCGCGGCGCGCGCTCGTCCTGATCGGCTTCATGGGCGCCGGGCAAGTCGACGGTCGCGCCGCGAGCTCGCGCGCGGCGCTCGGCGTGAGCGCGCTCGACAGCGACGCGCTGCTCGACGAGCGTTCGGGCCACTCGACCGGCGCGAGGAGTTCGAGCTGGGCGGCGAGGCGGCGTTCCGCGCGCGCCGAGGAGCAGCTCGTGCTGCGAGCTGCTCGACGCGCGCCGCGCCGGCGATCGGTGATCGCGCTGGGCGGCGGCAGCGTCCTCTCCGCGCGCGTGCGCGCAGGCGCTCGAGCCGCACGTCGTCGTGCTGCTCGACGTCGACGGCCGAGCGGGCCTGGGAGCGCGTGGCGCGGCCGACCGAGGCGCCGGGCGCCGCGCTGCGGCCGCTGGCGCGCGACCGCGAGGCCTTCGCTCGCGCTGCACGCCGAGCGCTCGGCGCTGTACGAGCAGACTGGCCGATGCCTTCCTTGCCGAGCTCGAGCTCGGCGGCGCGGCGCGCGTGCTCGACGCGTTGCGCGCGCTCTCGGCGGCGCCCGCGGGCACGCGCCTGCTGTGGGCGCGCGAGCAGCTCGGGCGAGTACCCGGTGCTCGATCGGTCGCGGCGCTGCTGCGAGCGGCGGGCGCGGCCGACGGCGGCGCGATCTGGCCGCTGGACCGCGCGCGCTCGCGCGCCTTCTGCGTGACCGACGAGAACGTCGGGCGGCTATACGCGCGAGCAGCTCGGCGAGCCTGGCCGGGACGATCGCGATCGCGCCGGGCGAGGAGCAGAAGACGCTGCACGAGCGCGCGAGGCGCGTGTGGGAGGCGCTGGTGGACGCGGGCGTGACGCGCGCGCGATCACCTGGTCGCGCTCGGCGGCGGCGTCGTCGGCGACCTCGCGGGCTTCTGCGCGGCGACCTACCAGCGCGGCGTGCCGGTCGTGCAGGTGCCGACGACGCTCGTCGCCCAGGTCGACTCGGCCTACGGCGGCAAGACCGGCGTCGACCTGCCGCGGGCGAAGAACTACGTCGGCGCCTACCACCAGCCGGCCGGCGTGCTCGTCGACCCGGACACGCTGGCGAACGCTGCCCGAGCGCGAGCTCGCGGCGGGCTGGGTCGAGGTGCTGAAGACGGCGCTGATCGCCGGCGGCGCGCTGTGGGCAGGGCGTGGGCGCCGGCGAGGATCTCGACGACTGGACGATCCTTCGCGTGCGCGCGCACGAAGCTCGCGGTGGTCGCCGCCGACGAGCGCGACGGCGGGCGCCGCCAGGTGCTGAACCTCGGCCACACGATCGGGCACGCGATCGAGACGGCGACGCGGCTACGCGCGCTACCGCCACGGCGAGGCGGTGGCGCTCGGCCTGCTCGCGGCGCTGCGCCTGTCCGGGCGCCGAGCGAGCTGCGCGAGCAGGTGCGCGAGCTGCTGCTGGCGCGCGAGCTGCCGGTGACGCTGCAGGGCATCGACGTCGAGCAGGTCGTGCTCGCGGCGCGCGCGCGACAAGAAGCGCGTGGGCGGGGAAGCTGCCGTTCGTGCTGCGTCGCCGCGCCCGGCCAGGCTCAGATCGGCTGCGAGGTCTCGCAGGCCGAGCTCGAGGCGGCCGTCGCGGAGCTCGTGCAGCCGCGATGATGTCGGCGATGAAGGCCTCGGAGCACCGCGAATGACAGCGCCGGGCAAGCGCCGATGAGCGCAGCCGGCCACCGCATCGAGGTGCTGCACGGGGTCAACCTCGACCAGCTCGGGCACCGCGACCCGGCGCTCTACGGCACGCTCACGCTCGCGCGAGCTCGAGCAGCGGATCGCGCGAGCAGGCGGACCAGCTCGGGCTGGCGGCGAGCTTCTTTCAGACCAACCACGAGGGCGCGTTCGTCGAGCGGCTGCACGCGCTGCGCGAGGCGGCCGACGGGCTCGTGCTCAACCCGGGCGCATGGACCCACTACGCCTGGGCGATCCGCGACGCGCTGGAGATCGCGGGGCTGCCGGCGGTCGAGGTCCATCTCTCGGACGTCAGCGCGCGCGAGCCGTGGCGGCGCACGTCGGTGATCGGCGAGCTGTGCTTCGCGACCGTCTCCGGGCGCGGCCCGGACGGCTACGGCGAGGCGCTCGCGCTGCTGCGCGAGCGGCTGGAGAGGAGCCGGACGATGAGCGCGGCGCAGGCCGCAGCGTTGCATCGCGCGCAGCGAGCGGCTCGCCGAGCAGCTGCGCGAGCCGCGAGCTCGACGCGCTGCTCGTCGGCGTCGCCGGTCAACCTGCGCTACCTGAGCGGCTTCACCGGCAGCAACGGCCTCGCGCTGATCTGCGCAGCCGGTGCGGGAGCCGAGGCGGCCATCGTCTTCTTCACGGATTTCCGCTACACGACGCAGTCGGCGGAGCAGGTGCCGCAGACGTTCGAGCGCGAGATCGTCACGGGCGAGCCTGCTCGAGGCGCGGCGGGCTCACTCGAGGGCGTCGGTCGGCCGGCTCGGCTTCGACGACGCGAGCACGACCGTCGCCGATCGCGCTCGCCTGGCGGCGAGCGCTGCCGCGAGGCTGGGAGCTGGCCGAGTGCGCCGGCGCGGTCGAGCGGCTGCGCGCGGTGAAGGACGAGGACGAGATCGCGCGATGCGCGCGGCGGCACAGCTCGCCGACGAGGCGCTGCGCGGCGTGCTCGAAGCGGGCCTCGTCGGGCGCACCGAGCGCGAGGTCGCGATCGAGCTCGAGCTGCGCATGCGCGCGCCTGGGCGCCGACGCGCCGAGCTTCCCCTCGATCGTCGCGGCCGGAGCGCACGGGGCGCTCCCGCACGCCGAGCCACGCGAGCAGAAGATCCCGCGCGACGTGCTCGTGACGATCGACTGGGGCGCGATGCACGAGGGCTACTGCTCGGATTGCACGCGCACGTACGCGACTGGAGAGGGCGTCTCAGCGCAGGCACGCGAGGTCTACGAGCTCGTTCTCGCCGCGCAGGAAGCGGGCGCTGGAGGCGGTCGAGGCCGGTCCGACGGGCCGCGACGTCGACGCGGTAGCCCGCGCGGTGATCGACGCGCGCGGGGCATGGCGAGCACTTCGGCCACGGGCTCGGCCACGGCGTGGGCATGGACGTCCACGAGGCACCGCGCCTGTCGCGGGTCGACAGCGAGCAGCCACTGCAGGCGGGAAACGTGGTGACGGTCGAGCCGGGCGTCTACCTGCCGGGCGAGCTCGGCGTGCGCATCGAGGACCTCGCTGGTCGTGCGCGAGGGCGGTCGGGACGTTCTCAACGGCCTGGAGAAGGCGCTGACGGTCATCTCCTGAGCGCCGGGCCGCGGCTCGCGCGAGTCGGGACCGGCGGACTGCGCGAGCGGCCGCGGCGCGAGCAGGCGCGCGCCCAGTGCGCAGCGCGAGCGGTAGCGACCAGGCGAGGAAGAAGGCTGCCTGCAGGTCGGGCGAGGCGTGCTCGGGCAGCCAGATGAAGCTGATGTATGCGAGCACGCTGGCGGCTGCGCTCAGCACGGGCGGCCGCGCGATCGCCCCGCGCACCTCCCAAGCGAGCAGTGCGAGCACGAAGGGCAGCGGGTAGTAGGCGATGTCCCATGTGTCGAGCAGGCAGCGCAGCAGCATCAGCAGCGCGAGCAGCAGCAGCGCCGCGCGCAGCTCGATGCGCTCGGGCCGGCGCTCGCGTAGCCACACCGCAAGCGGCAGCACGAGCCCGACGGCGAGGATCAGCGGGTGGGCGATCGTTCCGCTCCAGGACGGCCCGACGCGGTAGCCGTTTGCCACCGCGAAGCCGGCACCGGGCGAGGGTGCGACGTGATGACCGAAGAACCACCAGACCTGCCAGGGGTGGAAGATCGCGCTCGGTGGTGCGGCGCTTGCGCGCAGGGCGGAGGAGAACCCGCCGGAGCCGACCAGCAGCAGCGGCGCGAGCACGAGCGCGGCGACGCCGATCGAGCAGGCGATCAGCGCCGGGCGACGCCGGGGTGGCAGCGCGAGCAGCACGGGCCCGGCCGCGAGCAGCGCCCACTCCTTGTTGGCCACGGCCAGCCCCAGCGCGAGCCCTGCCCACAGCGGCCGCTCGTCGGCGGCGAGCAGCACGGCGGCGAGGCACAGGCAGGCGCCGAGCAGCTCCTCGGGGTGGCCGAGTTCGAGCGCGCGCAGGGTCAGCGGATTGACCACGCACACGGCGAGCGCGAGGCCGCGGGCGAACAACGGGCGCCCTTCGGCGCGCATGCGGGCCACGAGCCAGACGCCGAGCAGCGCGGCGGCGAGCAGGCAGGGCACGGCGACGGCGCGGTAGACGGCCAGCGCGCCGCCGCCCCACAGCCCGGGAATCAGCGCAAACGGCGCGCGCTCGAGCAGCGAGCCGCCGTAGGCCGGGGCGATGCGCAGGAAGCTCGTGAGATGCCCGTGCACGAGTGCTTCGAAGGCCGGGCGCACCTCGGTTTCATAGTCGCTCCAGGCGAAGCTCTTCAGGCCGAGCCAGGCGAGCAGCGCGCAGCCGGCGAGCGCCGCCAGGGCGCAGGGGGCGTTCTCGCGGGCGATCCGGCGCATGGGTTGGCATCGGTCGGGGTGGGGTGGTGCTTGAGTCGTGCGCCCGTGCGTCCGCCTCTGTCAAAGCGCTTCGGATGGTGCTGGCTGCGAGGCGCGGGCGCGCCGGACGTCAGCTCCCAAGCAGGCCGGCCACGCCGCTGCGGTCGGGTACGACGTGCGTGATCTCCGCGACGCAGGCGAAGCCCCCGTCGGCCGAGACGACGGCGGTAAGACCTGCGCGAGCGGCGGTGGCCGCCAGTACCGCATCGAACGTTCCGAGCGCCTCGGCGCGCTCGAACAGCGCGAGCCCCGCGTTGAGATCGTCGACCGTAGGGCTCAGCAGAGGGGAGAGCAGCTCCGCATAGTCGCGCCCGAGTGCGGCTGCGTCGGGCCGATCACGCCGCCGGGCGCGAACGTGCACGAACTCCTGGATCACCTCTACGGTTGTGGTCGCCTCGATGCGCCGCTCCGCAATCGCCTCGAGCAGCTCTCTGCAGGGATCGCGCAGCGGGTGGTCCTGGCCCTTGGCGTAGACGAGGACGGTCGTGTCGAGCAGGATCACGCGTGCCGGCCATGCAGCGAGTCGAGCTCGGCACGAAGCTCGCGTGGCTCAGGGACGGCCATGTCGGGAGCATCGAGCAGGCGCCGCCCGGCAGCCTGTCGGCGCACCTCGGGACTTGCCAGTCCTCGATCGATCGCCTCGCGTACGACGGTGGCGACGGACACCCCGCGCTCCCGTGCCGCTGCAGAGATCCGTCGGTGACGCTCGTCGTCGATCAGGATCTGCAAACGATGATCGAGAGACATGCTCATACTGTAGCATGCTGAGGTATCGTCGCGCCTCGGCTTCGAGAGTGGCATTGCGATCAAAGCGAAAGCAGAGGTTTCGGCAATTCGAGCATGTAGGCTTGGCCTACGAGATGAAACTCGAGCTGGAGCATCTATCGATCGATACGCGAGGCTGCCACGTCTCGGCCGGCCGCTGTCGAGTTCGCCGGTCGCGGCTCGGGGCGACGCTACTGGGCGTGTTGTGCGTAGCGCTTTCGGGCCTCGTCATGTACGCCACGCCGACGGCCCAGGCAGCGCGAACCGCCCCGGCTCACACGGCGAGTGGCTACCGATCGTGCAGCCCAGGCCGCTATCTGACTGGCCGTCTGAGGGCGCAGAACATGTCGTGCCGGACGGCTCGCCGGATCACGTTCGGTTACTTCGGCTCTACGCCGCCCGGCCGGCACGTTGGCCCGAGCACGGTGTTTGGTTACAAGTGCACCGCGTCGACCATCCCGGCGGGCGAAGGCAGGGCGGTTTTTGACATCAGATGTCACCGCGGTGCAGCGTCTTCGAAGTTCGTCGGCGTTGCCGGCTGACCGGCCACTCGCATGGTTGCGATCGCCGCGATGGCAGGCAGTCTGATCGCAGGCGGGATCATCCACTCATCCGCGCTTCTGCTCGCGTTGGTCTTGTACTTCCTGCCGAGCATCGTCGCCGTGGCGCTCAAAGTCACTCATTACGGCAGCGTGGTCGTGATCAACGCGCTCCTCGGCTGGACCTTCGTCGGCTGGGTCATCGCGCTGGCGATGGCATGTCGCACCGCCGGGGATCGCCAGGCGTGACAGGAGAGCACGCGCTCATAGGACAACCTCTGCTCGCTGAGCAGTGTCTGCGTAGCGGCGATAGCCCGTCGAACCCTTCTGCCGAGCGATGCTGCAGCGCAGGTTGCGCAGGCCGCCCGCTACCCTGACGGGCCGATGGCGATCAGCACCAACCAATTCAAGAACGGCAACCACATCGAGGTCGACGGCACGATCTTCAAGATCCTCGAGTTCCAGCACGTCAAGCCGGGCAAGGGCGGCGCGTTCGTGCGCACGAAGCTGCGCAGGGCCTCGGACGGCAACGTGATCGACCGCACGTTCAGGGCGGGCGAGAAGTTCCGCGAGGTGCGCACGGAGGCGCGCAAGATGCAGTTCCTCTACGCCGACGGCACGGATGCGCACATGATGGACACGCAGTCCTTCGAACAGATCGCGGTACCCGAAACGGCGATCGCGGAGGGGCTGCGCTGGACGCCGCCGAGCACCGAGGTCGATGTCCTCTTCATCGACGGCCAGCCGTCCGATTTGCAGCTGCCGAGCACGATCGACCTCGAGGTCACGCAGGCCGACCCTGGCGTGCGCGGGGACACAGCCTCGGGCGGCGGGACCAAGCCGGCCACGCTCGAGACGGGGGCCGTGATCCAGGTGCCGCTGTTCGTCGAGCCGGGTCAGCGCATCCGCGTGGACACTCGCTCGGGCGAATACGTGGCGCGCGCCTAGCCATGCGTCGCTCCGAGCAGCGCAGGGCGGCGGTGGTGGCGCTCTACCAGCACGACCTGACCGGCCGCCCGCTGGCGGAGACCTTCTCTTCGAAGGACTCGATGTTCGTGCGCGCGCTGGCGCACGCGGCGGCTGATCGCGCGCCGGAGCTCGACGAGGTGATCGATCGTCACGCCCACGGCTGGTCGGTGCAGCGGATCCAGCCGCTCGAGCGCAGCATCATGCGCGTGGCGTTGATCGAGATGCTGCACCCCGACGCCGTCCCCGGCGAGCAGCCGATCCCGCCGGAGGGCGCGATCGAGGAGGCGGTGGAAAGCGCCAAGACGTTCTGCGGCGCGGAGGCTCCGGCGTTCGTCAACGGCGTGCTCGCAGCAGTCCTCCGCGACGTGCGCGAGAATGCGGCGATCTGATGAGCAGCGCGAGCCCCGAGCACCTCGACGACCTGATCTCCCGCCTGGAGCGAGCCGCGGAGCAACTGCGCTCGGGCGAGCTCTCTCAGGACGCGGCGGCGAGCATGGTCGAGGACTGCGCCGCGATCGCGGCGCAGGCGGCATCAGAGCTCGAGGAGCTCACGCGTGCCGAGGTCCCTGCTCCGCCGCCCGGTCAGGACACCCTGCTGTAGGGGTCTCCGGCCGCTCGTGAGCGCTACCTACCCAGAGAGCCTGCGCGAAGACGTCGAGCGCTACCTGGCCGAGCTGCGCTTCTCCGAAGAGGCGCTGACGGCGGGGCTAGAGCAGGCGATGCGCTACTCGCTGCTGGGCGGCGGCAAGCGGATCCGCCCGGTGCTGGCGCTGGCGACTGCGCGCGCCGTGGGGATGGAGCCGCAGGAGGTGATGCCGCTGGCGGCGGCGCTCGAGCTGGTGCACACCTACTCGCTGATCCACGATGACCTGCCCGCGATGGACGACGACGCGCTGCGCCGGGGGCAGCCGACCTGCCACGTGAAGTTCGACGAGGGCGTGGCGATCCTCGCGGGCGACGGCCTCTACGCGGAGGCCTTCCACCACCTGCTCACGCACCAGCGCTCGGCGCCCGAGCGCGTGCTGCTGGCGGCGGCCGAGCTGGCGGCGGCGACGGGCGTCAACGGCATGGTCGGCGGGCAGTACGTCGACGTCAAGGGCGGGCGCCCCGCCGGGGGTGCCACGCTGCGGCGCCTGCACGAGTTGAAGACCGGACGCCTGATCGGTGCCTCGGTGCTGTGCGTACTACTGTTGGGAGGGGCCGCGGATGGACCTGCGGCCGTTCCATTCCGTCGTTTTGCCTCGGAGCTGGGCGTGTTGTTTCAGATCGTGGACGACATACTCGACGTAACGGGCACGGACGATGACCTGGGAAAGCCTCGAGGCAGCGACGAGCGTCATGGCAAGCAGACATACGTGAGCGAGTTTGGGATCGAACGCGCCAGGGAGCTGGCGGGCGAATCGCATGCGACGGCGGTGCGAGCGCTGGGCGAAGCGGCACAGCGCGCTCCCGCGGCGATCGCGGCGGGCGGCTCCGGCGGCTCGGGTGCCGGCCACGGCGGCGAGCGGGCGACAGACGAGCTTGAACGGATAGCGGACTTCATCTACACGCGAACCTCATGAGCCGAAAGAAGACGCCCGAAATCGACGGAGGAAAGCTGCTCGACAGGATCGAGGGCCCGCAGGACCTGGACGGGCTCTCCGAGCAGGAGCTGCAGACGCTCGCGCAGGAAGTGCGCACGCACATCATCGACACGGTCGGTGAGATCGGCGGGCACTTCGGGGCGAACCTGGGCACGTGCGAGCTCGCGGTGGCGCTGCACTCGGTGCTGGACTCGCCGACGGACAAGATCCTCTGGGACGTCGGCCACCAGGCCTACCCGCACAAGGTCCTCACGGGCCGTCGTGACCGCCTGGCGACGATCCGCCAGTACGAAGGGCTTGCCCCGTTCTGCTCGCGCGAGGAGTCAGAGCACGACATCATGGGCGCGGGCCACGCGTCGACGTCGATCGGCTACGCGGTGGGCATCAAGGAGGGCATGCGCCTGCTCGACGGCGACGGGACACGCGGCCAGGGGGCTCACGCCGGAAAGGTCGTCGCGGTGATCGGCGACGGCGCGATGACAGGTGGCGTGGCGTTCGAGGCGATCGGCCAGGCCGGCGGCCTGGGCACGCCGATGGTGGTCGTGCTCAACGACAACGGCATGTCGATCGCGCCGAACGTGGGAGCGCTCTCGCGCTACTTCAACCGCGTGCGCCTGAACCCGAAGCTGTGGCACGCCCGCGCCGGTGTGGAGGGCGGTCTGACGCGGCTGCCGGGCGGCATCGGCGCGGCCTTCGAGCGTCTGGGCCCGCAGCTGAAGGAGTCGATCAAGGCGTTCTGGGCCCCGGGGCTGTGGTGGGAGGAGCTCGACTGGGCCTACATGGGTGTGATCGACGGCCACGACGTGCACGCTCTTCGCGAGGCGCTGAAGGAGGCGCTTGCGGCTGAACGCCCGGTCGTCGTGCACATCGCGACGGTCAAGGGCAAGGGCTTCGCCCCGGCCGAGGACGGTGGCCTCGAGGGCATGGAGCAGTGGCACGCTGCGAAGCCGAAGTCGATCGCGAACGGGCTTCCGACCGTTCCGGCGGCACGCTCGAACCGGATGACCTCGAAGACGGCGAAGCGCCCGGCACCGCAATACACGCAGGTCTTCGGCGAGGCACTCGTGCGCGAGTGCGAACGCGATGAGCGCGTCGTCGGGATCACGGCGGCGATGAACTCGGGGACGGGGCTGAGCATCCTGCAGAAGGCGATGCCGGAGCGCTACTTCGACGTGGGCATCGCAGAGCAGCAGGCGATCCTGTTCGCCTCGGGGCTGGCGCTCGAGGGCGCCAAGCCGGTGGCGGCGATCTACTCGACGTTCCTGCAGCGGGCCTACGACCAGATCGTGCACGACGTGTGCCTGCAGCGGCTCAACGTGGTCTTCGCGATGGACCGCGCCGGGCTCGTCGGCGACGACGGCCCCACCCATCACGGCGCGTTCGACATCGCCTACCTGCGCTGCCTGCCGAACATGGTGCTGATGGCGCCGCGCGACGAGGCGATGCTCGTGCACATGCTGCGCACGGCGCTGCTGTTCGACGGCCCGATCGCGCTGCGCTACCCGCGCGGCGAGGGCGTCGGCGTGGAGCTGCCACAGGAACCGCGGCCGATCGCGATCGGCACGGGCGAGATCCTGCGCGAGGGCGGCGCGAGCGAGGCCGCCGGCCGGCGCGTGGCGTTGATCGGCTACGGCAGTGGCGTGAGCAAGTCGCTCGCGGCGGCCGACGAGCTCTCGACAGGCTCGGATCTATCGGTGACCGTCGTCGACGCGCGCTTTGCCAAGCCGATCGACGCGGGCCTGATGGCGCAGCTCGCGGCCGAGCACGACCTGCTCGTGACCGTCGAGGAGGGCGTGCTGTCCGGCGGCTTCGGCTCGGCCGTCTGGGAGACGCTCAACGAGACCGGCGCAACGCCGCGCATCCTGCGCGTGGGGCTGCCCGACCGCTACGTGACGCACGGCAAGCCGGCCTTGCTGCACGAGGAGATCGGGTTCACGCCGGAGCGGATCGCCGAACGCGTGACCGCAGCGATCTCCGATCGCCAGTCGGCGATCGTCGGGGCCTGAGCACATCCGAGCCTTAAATGAAACGACCCGCTGGGGAGGCGGGCCGTTTCGAGGGAGGAGGGATGCTGCAGTGCTGCGGGGTACGCTCAACATGATGCGCCGCAAACAGGCTGTTCTGTGTGATCTTGCGCACAGAACGCCAGAGTGTCAGGCCGCCGGGCGAATCGATTCACGGCGAGAAGCCCACATGTGCAAGGGTTTTGCGACATGGGAAAGCGACGTCTCGATGCGCTGCTCGCCGAGCGGGGCCTGTTCCCCTCGCGCAGCCGCGCGGCAGCGTCGGTGATGGCCGGAGAGGTGCGCGTTGGGGTTGGCGAGCGCCGCGCGCAGAAGCCGGGAGAGCTGATCGACGACGGCGAGGAGCTGCACGTCGAGCAGCGCCCCGAATACGTCTCGCGCGGTGGCATCAAGCTGGCCAATGCGCTGGATGCCACCGGCCTTGAGCTGGCCGGTCGCCGTGCGCTCGACGTGGGTGCCTCGACGGGCGGCTTCACCGACTGCCTGCTGCAGCGGGGGGTGACGAGCTGTCACCGCAGTCGACGTCGGCTACGGCACGCTTTCGTGGAGTCTGCGCAACGACCCCCGCGTGACGGTGCTCGAGCGCACGAACGCCCGCGCGCTCGAGCCGCGGATGCTGCCCTACGCTCCTGACCTGGCCGTGGTCGACGTGTCGTTCATCTCGCTGGAGAAGGTGCTCGGCGCCGTGCTCGGCTGTCTCACGGCGGGCTACGACGTGCTCGCGCTGATCAAGCCCCAGTTCGAGGTCGGTCGCGGGCGGGTCGGCAAGGGTGGCGTCGTGCGCGACGCCGACACGCGGCGCTCGGCCCTGCTTGGCGTCGGCCAGGCGGCGCTGTCGCTAGGCGCCGGAGTGGTCTCCTACAGCTCCTCGGGCCTGCCCGGGCCGAAGGGCAACCAGGAGACCTTCGTCTGGCTGACCGATCCGGCCAACGCGAGCGACGATCGCCAAGGCGAGGTGCTCACCGAGCCTCGCGCGCAAGAGCTCGAGCGCCTGGCGCGGGAGGTCGAGCCGTGAGGGAGTTCACCGTCTTCACCCACCGTCGCCCGGAGGAGACGACCCCGGCCCTGCTGCGCCT
Source organism: uncultured Solirubrobacteraceae bacterium (assembly GCA_963716315.1). Lineage (GTDB taxonomy): Bacteria > Actinomycetota > Thermoleophilia > Solirubrobacterales > Solirubrobacteraceae > Palsa-744. Next base: position 66,900 of record OY970301.1, read on the forward strand.
GGCCGAGCTCGCGGCGGAGGTCGGCGTGACCCTGCGACTGGACGAGCGCGAGACGCGCCGGCACGGGCTCACGGGCGGGCCTGGCCTCGAGCTCAACGCGCCGCTGAAGGAGGACGTCGAGCTGTGCGTCGCGCTTGGCGGCGACGGCACGATCTTGCGCGCGCTACGCCTCTACCGGGGCACGGAGGTCCCCGTCTTCGCGATCAACTTCGGCGAGATCGGCTTTCTCGCGACGATCGAGCCGGCTGAGCTCGAGGAGGGCATCCGCCGTGCGCTCGAGGGTGACTTCGAGCTGCTGCGCCTGCCGGCGATCGTGCTCGGCGGAGATGGCTTGGACTCGACGTCCAACGACTCCGCGCGCGCCGCGGCATCCAAGCGTGCCCAGGACGTCGAACGGGCGGGCCTCTCTGGGCAGGCCGCGGTCAACGACGTGGCGATCCATCGCAAGGTCGGCGAGCGCGTGGCAGAGCTGGCCTACGAGATCGAGGGCGAGGAAGTCGGCAGCGTGCGCTGTGACGGGCTGGTCGTGGCCACGCCGGCCGGGTCGACCGGCTACAACCTCGCCAACGGCGGCCCCGTCATGGCATGGGGCGTCGAAGGCTTCGTCGTGTCGTTCATCGCGCCGCATTCGCTGACGGCGCGTGCGCTGGTCGTCGCACCCGGCGACCGCTTGACGATCCACAATCGCTCGGGCGAGCCGCTCGACGTGGCGCTCGACGGACGCCCGGCCGGCGAGCTCGTGGCCGGCGGGAGGATCGACGCGCGCTTCGTCGGCGAGATCGGCACGATCGCCCAGCTCCCCGGAAGCTCCTTCTACAAGCGCCTGCGCGAGAAGTTCGGCCGGCTCGCGAGCTGACCGCAGGGCGCCTGGCCGAGCGGGGTCCCGCCGCGGCGATCACGTAGCCGCGGCGCGCGTACGACCGCGCCGCACGGCGTGCCGGCGTCAGCCCTTCGGGCGCCTCGGCGCGAGGCTTCTCTCAGGCGACCTTTGCGCTCGGGCCTTGCTGCGCCGCGGGGGCCGGGACGTGTTCGGCCGCGCCGTCGCGGTGCATCGAGTTCATGAACTCGTCGAGCTGCTGGCGCGCGAAGCGACGCTGGCCGCCCGGCGTGCGGTAGCACGCGATGTGGCCGGCGTCGGTCCAGCGACGAATCGTCGCCAGCGAGACGCCCAGGTAGCTCGCCGCCTGCGAGCTCGTGAAGACGAGCTGGCGGCCGTTGCGGGGGAGAGTGGCGCTGGTGGTCATTGGTTCGCCTGTCGGTAGGTGTCGTAGCGGGATGGTTGGCTCGTGGGGAGCATCCGTCCTCGGGGGTTCTTTCGGCATTCGCGCGGCAGGAGTTGAGCGCCGCAGAGCTTTGTGGACCTTTGAACCATCGGTCGCTCGTTCGATCTGCCGGCACGGGCTCGCGAAGTCGCGTAAGAAGCCCGGCCAGGACAGACCGAGACCCGTTGTCTGCGGCGCGTCTCCCGCCCAACAAACGCAGGCTCGATTCTCCTGCGACTGCAATCATTCATGCACATAGCTGCGCAGACTGGACTTTTCGCCTAATCCTTCGCTATTCTTGAGCTAACCTACTCAAAGGTTGCGGATTTCCTGTGGATGGAGCCAGAGGGGTGCCGCCTCGCAAACGCCCTTACGGGCCCAAGCGAAGGAGACCTATCGTGCGTTGGAACCACTAGAGCTGTTTCTTAGGTCGCTCAGCGACCGCACTTGAAGGGCGCCGCACCCGAGGGATGGGAGGCGGCGCCCTTTTCTTTTTCAGGCTCGCGGGCGAGATCAGCTGAGCAGCGGCTGCGCGAAGTTCTGCGCTCGCCTGCCGAACGCCAGCTCCTTCTCGAAGCTCGCGTCGTCGCCGTCGGCTGCGCGCATCGGCCCGTCCGTCTCGAGCATCTCGATGAACGCGTTGACCAGCTCCGCGTCGAGCTGGCGACCCGCCACCCGGCGCATCTCCGTGAGCGCGTCCTGCGGGGTCCTCGGCGCGCGATATGAGTCGCGCGCCGTGAGCGTGTCGAACGTCGAGCAGACCGCGATGATCCGCGAGATCAGCGGGATCTCGTTGCCGATCAGCCCCGCCGGATAGCCGCTGCCGTCGACGTGCTCGTGGTGATAGAGGATCGCGTCGGCCACCGGCCCGTAGCCGTCGAGCCTGCCGACCAGCGTCGCGCCATCCTGAGGATGGCGGCGGATGACCGCCCAGTCCTCGTCGGAGAGCACCTCGGCGTGGAGGATCCGGTCGGGGAGTGCGAACTTGCCGATGTCGTGCAGCAGCCCGGCCGTGTGCGCGAGGTCCTGTTCGTTCTCGTCGCACCCGAACGCCTCGGCCAGCCGGCGCGCGTAGCGAGCGACCGCGGCGGCGTGGCGTGCGGTCGATTTGTCTCGCAGCGCGAGCGTCTCGACGAGCGTCGAGAGCACGCCGAGCTGCAGCGAGGCGAGGTGGATCGAGCGCGCTTCGAGCTGATCGGCCCGGTCCTCCGAGCGCAGCAGCGCGACCATCAGGTACTGGAAGATGCCGATCACGAGCACCGCCGCGAGCAGCGCGGCCAGGCCGAGCTTGATGTAGGCGACCGCGAGCACCGCCGTCAGGGCGCCGGCCGCGACCTGGCCGGGCAGCATCGGCACGAACAGTTCCTGGACCTGCTGGAACAGGCGGCGGTTCTCGATGATCCGGTTGTCGAAGGCGATCACCGCGAAGTTGAGGGCGTTGGTCACGAGGAACACGCCGAACACAACCAGGCCGAAGGTGATGCCGCGGGCGAGGCCGTTGCTCGGATCGTGGACGTTGCCGATCAGCGCTTGCACGATCAGGCCGCCGACGAGCGGGCAGACGGCGAAGCTCGACAGGTTCCCGAGCCAGTGCGCCGGCGAGAGGCGCCGCCGGGCTGAGATGAAGATCGCCGCGACCAGCGCGATCGCCACGGCCGGTGCCGGCCCGAGCAGGCTCATCGCGAGCACCTGGGCGACGAACCCGGCCGAGAGGTTCTGGCCGCGGATCGTGAACTGCAGCCCCTGGCCGCCCAGCGAGAGCGCGCCCAGCAGCAGCACGAGCCAGACCGGATCCCATTCGCTGTCGCGCGAGATCAGCGCGGCCAGCGCAAGCGAGGCCACCAGAAGCAGGGTCTCGGCGGCGAAGAAGCTGCGAATTGCCTTATTGCTAGACATGGAGAGGTTTCCTTAGTCCTTAACGGCTACGAGCGCGTCGTCCTTAAGGGGATGGGGTGCTGGGCTGGACGCCCCGGCGGCGTCGCGGCGACAGAAGCCGGCCGTCCGCTCAGCCCTGCGTGATCGCGCCGCTTGAGCCGACGTGCGCCGAGCGCGCCGCGGAGACCTCCTCGGCCAGCCGCTCGATCGAGGACTCCTCCTCGGAGGGCTCGTCCGCGGCATTCGCCGTCTCGCCCGCGCCGATCTTGATCCGCAGGAAGGCGATCGTGCTGAGCGTCGCTCCGCCGCCCGCGACGGCGAAAGCCGTGCGCGGCGAGCTCAGCGCCGTCAGGGCGCCGCCGAGCGAGAAGCCGAGCGCCGGCGCGATCGCGCCGACCGATTCGACAGCGCCCATGATCCTGCCCTGCAGCGCCCGCGGCGTGAGCTTCTGCACGGCGCTGATCAGCGAAGCCCACTGCACGCCGTTGCCGACCCCGCCGACGAGGCCGATGACGCAGGCCACGATCAGGCCCGGCGCCAGCGCCCAGCCGATGTAGGAGAGGCCGACGGCGAGCGTCGCCGCGCTCAGCAGCAGCCGCAGCGAGCGGTGGATCGAGCGCGCGAAGACGATGCTGCCGATCGTGACCCCGAGGCCCCAGGTGCCGACGAGCACGCCGTAGCCGGAGTCGCCGGCATCGAGGCTGAGCTTGGCGTAGGCGACCTCGACGGGCCCCGAGAAGGTGAAGAAGGTCAGAGCGACCGCCTGCGTCACGAGCAGCCGCCGCAGGGCGGGGACTTCCTTGATGTGCGCCACGGCGGCGCGCAGCCGCTCCTGCACGGAGGCCGTCTCGGCCTCCTCGTGCGGGCGGAGGTTGAGCACGATCGCCCCGCAGGCGAGGAAGCTGACGACGTCGATCAGCAGCGCCGTCGCCGCCCCGAACGCCGGAACGGTCAAGCCCGCGAGCGCCGGGCCGAGCGTGAAGGTGATCGCAAAGCCCACGTTCATTGCGGCATTGGCCACGCGCTCGGCCTCGAGCGCGGCCTTCTCGCGCTCCCGCTCGCTCGCGCCGAGCGTCGCGACCGACTCGCGTGCGCAGTGCGCCGCGGCCGCGCGCAGGAGTGCGCTCGCGGCCAGCGCCGCCGTGCCGTCCACGGCGACGAGCACCAGCACGAGCGGCAGCGAGAAGTGCGATGAGACGACGAACGCGAGCCCGCCCGTGACGACGGCCTCGAACAGGTACAGGCCACTCAGGCTCGAAGGCGCTGTCGTCGACTCGACGCGCGCCACGAGCGCGGGCACGAGGAAGGCCGAGAGCACCTGGCTGCCGACCAGCAGGGCCGCCACGGCGAGCGCGCTGTGGGTGTGGTCGAAGACGACGATCGAGAGCGCGACATACCCGAACCAGGTGCCGAACCGGTTGATCGTGTACGCGAACACGATCCGCCGCAGGCGGCGAGAGCGCGGCAGCGGAGGCATGCGGCAAACCTAACGGTTGCCCAGGCGGGGTTCGAGCGGTGCAAGCCGCTCCCCAAACCCAGCCGGCGCCCGTGCCGGCGACCGAACCCGGCCCCGATTCGCCTCCGCCGTCGAGCTGTCGAGTCCCGGCCGTCGTCTCAGAGGGCGCAGGCGTTCGCGTCGACGCTGACGACCGGGAGGCTCGGGTTGCGGTGCGCGAGCATCTGCATCAGCGACTCGGCCGAGACTTCGTCGAGCTCGCCGCTGAGCACGACCATGCTGCTCTCCGCGGCGCGGGCCAGCATCTCCCACAGTGCTCCGGCCTGTCTGAAGGTGGTGCCCCCCGGCATCGTCCGGCGCAGATCGGCGAGCACCGCCTCGCGGTCATTCGCGTCGCCCCCTGCCAGCAGGACCGAACGCGGGGCGGCCGCTCGCCGGGGTGCGGGCTCGGGTGGGCGCCAAGCGACCGCTTCGAGCTGCCCACGGCGACGCTGCCGGCTGCCCGTTTTGGGCAGCAGCCGCAGCTTCGGTCCCTCCAACGACGTGCCCAGCTGGATGGCTACGGTACTCATGCACGTCATGATGAGCCCTCTTCAGCCGTTTCTCTGACGTCTGGATGGTGCCGATCGTGTCGTCCTAAAGGTGCAGACTCGTGTCGTCCCGGGAGACCGACAGGATCGGTCTTGACGACCCGGTACGGTGTCCGGCATGGAGGATTCTGCCGCGGGGGTCGATCGACCGATCGATGTGATCATCGCCGATGATCACACCGTCGTGCGCGACGGCATCCGCGCCGTGCTCGAGCGCGAGAAGGGCGAGTTTCGCGTGGTCGCCGAAGCGGCCGACGTGCCCTCGACGGTGCGCGAGGTGCGCGAGCACAAGCCCGATCTGCTGACGCTCGACCTGACGATGCCTGGCGGGTCGAGCCTCGCCGCGCTTCCATCGTGCTTCATCGCCCATCCCACGCTGGCCGTCGCGATCCTGACGATGCGCGAGGACCCCGAGTACGCGCGCCAGGCGCTGCGGGCCGGTGCGCGCAGCTACGTGCTGAAGGAGGCCGAGCCCGCCGAGTTGCTGCAAGCCTTCCGCCTGGCCGTCTCCGGCGGCAGCTACCTGCACCCGCGGCTCGGCGCGCTGATGGCCACCGGCGAGGAGGGCTCCTCCGACGGCGTCGTGCTGAGCGAGCGCGAGCGCGAGGTGGTCAGGCTGATCGCAAACGGCTACACCAACCCGCAGATCGCCGAGGAGCTGCACGTCGCCGAGCGCACGGTCAAGACCTACCGCGCGAGGGCGATCGAGAAGCTCGGCTTCTCCTCCCGCGCGGAGATCACCGCCTACGTGCGGCGCATCGGGCTCGCCGAGTAGCCGCCCGCCGAGTCTGAGCGACGCAGCGAAGCGGCAGGCACCGCAGCGACGCGGCCGCGTCCGACCCGGGCACGAGAGCTTCGCCGTGGGAGCGTGGGCCTGTAGCGGCTGGGGCTACAGCGGGGCTTCGGCGGCTTGCATCGCTTCGGCCGAAGGCCGTCCGGCGAGCGGCACGACCAAGCGCACGGTCGTGCCTTTCTCCGGCGCCGGGCCGAACTCGAGCTCGCCGCCGACGAGCTCGGCGCGCTCGCGCATCCCGCCCATGCCGAAGCCGCCCTCCAGACCGTCGCCGCGGGGGCCGAGCCGCTCGGCGCCGGGCAGGCCCTTGCCGTCGTCGGTCACCGACGCGCTGATCACGCCGCCGTTCTCGGTGACGCTGACGACCGCCTTCGTGGCTTCCGCGTGGCGGCTCACGTTCGTCAGCGCCTCCTGCACGATTCGGTAGACCGTGCTCTCGAGCTCTGCGTCCAGGCGCCTGCCGTCCTCCTGCCCGAGCTCGACCTGCACCTGCACGTCGAGGCCGTCGATCGCCTGCGCGCGGCGGGCCAGCGCCTCCAGCGCCGCCGCGAGGCCGAGCTCGTCGAGCGCCGCGGGGCGGAGCTCGGTGATCAGGTGGCGCAGGCCGTCGATCTCGTTGCCGAGGCCGTCGAGGACCACGTCGACCGCCTCGCGCAGGGCGCCCGGGTCGTCGATGTCGCGCGCGTTGGCCAGGCGCAGCTTCAGCGCGCCCATGCCCTGGATGCTCTCGTCGTGGATCTCGCGCGCCCAGCGTGTGCGCTCGCGCTCGCGCGCCTCCATGCCGTAGCGCAGTCGTTCGATCTCGACCGAGCGCTCAGCCGCCAGGCGCTGGGCGACGCTCGTGGCGAAGGCCTGCAGTGCGTCGCGGTCGGGCCCGCGGAACCCCTTCTCCTTGCGCAGCGCGATCACCATCCCGCCGCCCTGGTTCTCCATGCTGAGCGGCTCTACCAGCGCCGCGCGCACCTCGACGCCCAGTTCGTGCAGCCACAAGGCGTCGCGGCCGCGGGGGCGCTCGAGCGCCAGGGGCTGGCCGGTCGAGTAGAGCTCACCGAGCGCGCTTCCCTCGACGGGAACTATGCGCACGCGCACAGTCGAGCTGCCGGCCGAGGCGGCGACGCGCAGCTCGCCGCGCTCCTCGATCACGACCAGCAGCGTGTCGGCGTCGAGCAGCGCGAGGCCTCGATCGGCCATCAGGCGCAGCAGCCACAGCTCTGATCCCGTCAGCACGGGCTTGATTATGCAGGTCCGCGAGGCCGCCCGAGCACGGGTGGCGAAGAGCCCGCTAGTCCCGGGGCGCTATCCGCGCTGTTGCCGCGCCGCGCCGCCAGGCGCGCCTGCTCGAGCAGCTCCTCGGCGCCGACGTCGTCGTGCCAGGCGGCGAGCCCGACCGAGATGCGCAGCGGTCGCCGCGCGCCCTCGGCTTCGACCTTGATCGTGCGCAGGCGCTCGAGCACGCGGCGCGCCACGATCTCGCCGCGCGGCCCATCGGCGCCCGGCAGGATCAGACAGCAGCTCATCCTCGCTCGGCTGCCCCACGCGGTCGAAGCCGCGTACCTGGGCGGCCAGCGTCCTCGCGACATAGGCCAGTGTCTCTCGGAGAGCTCGCTGCCGTGCTCGCGCGCGAGTTCCTCGAGGTTGTCGATCGTCACCAGCAGGCAGCTCGAGCGGCGTGTCGTGGCGCCCGGCGCGGTTGATCTCCTCCTGCAGGCGCTCCTGCAGATCCTCTGCGGACAGGCAGCGGACCCGCTCGCTCGGCGGCCCTGGGATCGGATTGTTGTCGCTGGCAGCCATGCCTTGTGCGGACGTGTAGCGCACGGCCGGCGCTCGATCCGCGCCGCCATGCGTTGCCACAGGTTACGGTCCTTATCGTCAGCCGGAAGCGACGCCTACAGTGCCCGCGCTCGTGCCCACCGTCCTCGCTCCCCGCGAGCGCCGTTCGGCGCCGATCGCGAGATCCGTCGGCGGGCACTGCTACACCTGCCCGATGCTGTCTGAGCTGCGCGTCGAGAACCTGCTGCTGATCGAGCGGGCGCAGCTGCGCCTGGCGCCCGGGCTGAACGTGCTCACCGGGGAGACCGGTGCCGGCAAGACCGTGCTCGCCCACGCGCTCGATCTGCTGCTCGGCGGGCGCGCACGCGCCGGCATCGTGCGGCCCGGTGCCGAGGAGGCATATGTCGAGGGTGTCTTCGAGCTGCCCGCCGCGCTGCCCGAGCAGTTCGCCGAGCGACTGCCGGTGGACGCCGAGGAGATCGTGCTGGCGCGACGGGTGAGCGCCGACGGACGCACGCGCGCGTATCTGAACGGGCGCGCGGCGACCGTCGGCGAGCTGCGCGATCTCGGCGGCGCGCTGCTGTCCTTCTACGGCCAGCACGAGCATCGCAAGCTGACGCTCGCCTCCACGCAGCTCGGGATGCTCGACGAGCTGTGCGGCGCCGAGCAGACGCTGCGGCTGCGGGCGTGCGCCGAGGCATATGCCGAGGTGCGCCGCCTGCAGCAGCGCCTGGAGGAGCTGCGCGAGCTCGCCGGCGCGCGCGAGCGCGAGCTCGACCTGCTCGAGTTCGAGCTCGCCGAGATCGACGCGGCGGAGCCCGACCAGCGGGAGCACGACGAGCTGCTCGCGCGGCGCGAGCGCCTGCGCCGCGCCGACGCGCTGTGCTCCGCCGCGGGCATCGCCGCCGAGGCGCTCAGCTCCGAAGGTGCCGACGGCGCCGGGATCGGCGGCCGACTGGCGCAGGCCGGCGCCGGTCTCGATGCTCTGCAGGGCATCGATCCCCGGCTGGACGGGCTCGCCGAGCGCGTGCGCGCGCTCGGCATCGAGTCCGACGATCTCGCCACCGAGCTGCGGGTATATGCCGAGAGCTCGCAGCCAGGCGAATCCTCCGAGGGCGAGCTCAGCTTGGACGGGATCGAAGAGCGTCTGGCGGCGATCGAGCGGCTGATGCGCAAGCACGGCGGCAGCATCGAGCGCGTGCTCGAGCACGCGCAGGCCACGCGTGCCCGCCGCGACGAGCTCGCCGGGGCCGAGGACGCGCTGGAGCAGGCCGGCGAGCTGCACCGCCGCGCGCTCGCGGTGCTCGAGCAGCAGGTGCTCGCGCTGCGTGGCGCCCGCGAGGCCGCGGCGCCGCTGCTCGAGCGCGGCGTGCGCGAGCAGCTCGCCTCGCTGGCGATGGCCGACGCATCCTTCGAGGTCGCGCTGAGCCCGCGCGAGCCCGGGCCGGCCGGAGGCGACGCCGTCGAGTTCCTGATCGCGCCGAACCCCGGGGTCCCGGCGGGGCCGCTGCGCGAGATCGCCTCCGGCGGCGAGCTCTCGCGGGTGATGCTCGCGATCATGCGCGCCGGCGCCGGGCGCAAGCGCACGAAGGGGCGGCGCCGCGGCAGCGCGACGCTCGTGTTCGACGAGATCGACGCCGGGATCGGCGGCCACACGGCGCGCGCGGTCGGCGCGCGGCTGCGCGAGCTGGCGCAGCGCGCGCCAGGTGCTGTGCATCACCCATCTGCCGCAGATCGCCTCGCTCGGCGATCGCCATTTCTCGATCGTCAAGGACACGGCCGCGGAGCTCGACGCGGACGACCGTCGTGCAGCTGGCCGAGCGCGACGTGGTCTCCGAGCTCGTGCGGATGCTCGGCGCCGACGCCGAGGACGCCGCCGCGCGACGCCACGCGCGCGACCTGCGCCGGGCGGCCTGAGCAGGCGTTTCGGCGCTTGCCCCGGCTGCGGCCGAGGCCCGCGCGCGTTACTCTCGGAGCGATGGCCTCGACGCGACCGAGCCCCTCCGTACCGATATCCAACGGTGCGCTCTCGCCGGTGACTCGCCCGATCGTCCCGCCCGAGCGGCGGATGCTCGCGCGTACGGTGAGCGGCCCCGTGCGCTCCGGGCGGCGCACGAAGCTGCTCGTCAAGCACCTCGTGCGCGGCGACATCGCGCTGATCGACCACCAGGACATCGACCGCGTCTCCGCCGAGGAGCTGATCGCGGCGGGCGTGCTCGCCGTGCTCAACTGCAGTCGCTCCTCCTCGCGGCACCTACCCGAACCTGGGCCCGCAGCTGCTCGTCGAGGCCGGGATCTTGCTCGTCGACCTGCCCGACGACGCGCTGTTCGAGCTGCTCGACGACGGCGACCCGCTCGTCGTCGTCGCCGAAGGGCCCGCCGACGGGGTCACCGGAGACGTGCTGCGCAAGGGCGAGCTGCTCGCCCGCGGCGCCGTGCTCGGCCTCGAGCGCGTGCGCGCCGAAACGGAGGAGCGTCGCCGCGAGATCGACGAGGCGCTCGAGCGCTTCGCGCGCAACACGATCGAGCACATGCGCGAGGAGCGCGAGCTGCTCGCCGGTCGCATCGAGCTGCCGCGCTTCGCCACCGACTTTCGCGACCGCTCGACGCTCGTCGTCGTGCGCGGCGTCGAGCACCAGCGCGACCTGCGCGCGCTGCGGCCGTTCATCCGCGACATGCGCCCGGTGATCGTCGCCGTCGACGGCGGCGCCGAGGCGCTGATCGAGGAAGGGCTCAAGCCGGACATGATCGTCGGCGACATGGACTCCGCCGGCGAGGCCGCGCTGCGCTGCGGCGCCGAGCTGGTCGTGCACGCTACCCCGACGGGCGCGCCCCCGGCCGCGAGCGCCTCGAGGAGCTGGGCGTCCCATACAAGCTCGTCCCCGCCCCCGGGACGAGCCAGGACGTCGCGATGCTGATCGCCGCCGAGAAGGGCGCGCGGCTGATCGTCTCGGTCGGCTCGCAGTTCAATCTCGTCGAGTTCCTCGACCGCAACCGCAAGGGCATGTCCTCGACGTTCCTCACGCGCCTGCGCATCGGCGAGATCCTCGTCGACGCCAAGGGCGTCAGCCGCCTCTACCGCCCCCGCCCGGGCTGACGCCGCTGCTCGTCGTGATCGCCGCGGGGCTCATCGCGCTGATCGCCGTCGTCTGGATGACGCCCGCGCTGCGCGACGTCGCGAACCTGCTCTGGCTGAAGCTCCAGCTGCTGCTCGGCGGCTGAGCGTCGCCCTCACGCTCCGTGTTCGACTACCGCTACCACGCGCTGTCGCTCGCCGCCGTGCTGTTCGCGCTCGCCGTCGGCGTGCTGATCGGCGTGGCGATCGGCGACTCCAACCTCGTCTCCTCGGCCAAGAGCGGGATCGTCCACGACCTCAGCTCCGAAGTCGCGCAGCGCCGCAGCAGCAGGGCGAACCAGCTGCAGCTCGCAGCTGAGCGACGAGGAAGCCTTCGCCAACGACCTATATCCGATCGCCGTGCACGGCCTGCTCGGCGGCAAGAGCATCGGGCTCGTGTTCCTCGGTGCGCCGTCCAACGGCGTCAACGGCTTCGTGCGCGATGCCGTCACGCAGGCGCGGCGGAGACCTGGCGACCGTCGTCGCCGTGCGCGAGCCGCTCGACCTGGCCGGGATCGCGCGCCTGTCCGAAGGGACGCGCTTCGCCGGCATCGCGCCGCCGCCGAAGCCGACGAAGGCGGCGAAAAGACCGGGACCGGAACCACGACGACAACGGGGACAACCAAGGGACCACTGGCGGCGAAGCACCGCAGCGCCGCTGCGGGCGAACTGCTCGAAGACTTCGGCACGATCGTCGGCAAGCAGCTCGTCAGCGGCGGCGCCGCGGTCAACCGCGAGCTGGTCAGCCGCGTGCGACCCCGCCTGCTGAGCGCCTTCGACGGCCAGCTCGGGCGCCTCGACGGGCTCGTCGTCCTGCGCAACGACCCGAGCACGCTGACGCCAGAACAGGCGAAGGCCTCCTCGCAGTTCGAGACCGGCCTGCTGAGCGGCGTGGCCACGGTCGGCATCCCCGTCGTCGGCGTCGAGCTGAGCGGCACCGAACCGTCGCAGATCCCCTGGTACCAGGGCAAAGACCTCTCGAGCGTCGATGACCTCGACGCGACCGCCGGGCAGGCCGCGCTCGTCTACGCGCTGACCGGCTCGCACGGCGCCTACGGGACGAAGTCGACCGCCGACTCGCTGCTGCCCAACGTCGTCGGCACAGCGACCACGCCGTGACTGACCGCATCCTGACCGGCATCCGGCCTCGTCGCTAGCTTCCAGCCATGCACGCGCTCCCGTTCCTGCTGGCACTGGCGAGCGCCGCGATCCTCGCTCCGACGCTGCTGCGCACGCTCGCCGATGGCGGCCACGCTGAAGGCCAACTACCGCGGTCGTCCGCTGCCCTTCCCCTTCGGCGTGCTCGCGCTCGCCGCGGCCCTGCTCGCGCTGATCCCGCTGATGCTGCTCGCCGTGCTCGCCTCCGCCGAGGTCTTTCACCCGGAGATCTGGCCGTCGCCGTGTACGCGCTCGGCGTGCTCGCGCTCGGGCTGATCGACGACACGCTCGGCGAGCCGGGCCGGCGCGGCCCCGACGGCGAGCGCCCGGCGCCGCGCGGCTGGCGCGGGCACGGAGCGGCGGTGCTGCGCGGCGAGCTCTCCACCGGCGCGCTGAAGGCCGCCGGCTCGCTCGGCCTCGCGCTGTTCGCGATGGACGCGCTCGGGCTCTCCGACGGGCGCTGGCTGCTCGCCGCGGCCGTGCTCGTGCTGGCGACGAACGTCTTCAACCTGCTCGACCTGCGCCCGGGGCGCTCGACCAAGGCCTTCGTGCTGCTCGGCGCCGGCCTCGGCGATCGGCTCGGGCGAGCTGCGCGCCGCTGTGGACGCTCGGCCTGTTCGCCGCCCCGGCGCTCGTGGCCGGGCTCTATGACCTGCGCGAGCGGGCGATGCTCGGCGACACCGGCGCCAACCTGCTCGGCGCGCTCGCCGGCCTGTGGCTCGTGCTGACGCTCTCCGACACCGGGCAGCTGATCGCCCTGGTCGCTGCTCGCCGCGATCACCGTCTACGGCGAGCTTCGCTCGATTTCCGGGCTTGTCGAACGGACTCCGGGGCTGCGCGAACTAGACTCCTGGGGCAGGCCCTCATGACCGCGCAATACTCCGACCGACACGCACAGGCTCCCAGCAAGACCCGCTTCATCTTCGTGACCGGCGGCGTCGTCTCCTCGCTCGGCAAGGGGATCGCGGCGGCCTCGATCGGGCGCCTGCTCGTCGTCGCGCGGGCTGACCGTCGGCCTGCAGAAGTTCGACCCGTACATCAACGTCGACCCGGGCACGATGTCGCCGTACCAGCACGGCGAGGTGTTCGTGACCGAGGACGGCGCCGAGACCGACCTCGACCTCGGCCACTACGAGCGCTTCACCGACGCCAACACGAGCCGCGCCTCGAACGTCACGGCCGGCGGCATCTACGACACGGTGATCCGCCGCGAGCGCCGCGGCGACTACCTCGGCGGGACCGTGCAGGTCGTGCCGCACATCACCGACGAGATCAAGCAGCGGATCGCGCTGATCGCCGAGTCCAGCGACGTCGACTTCGTGATCACCGAGATCGGCGGCACCGTCGGCGACATCGAGTCGCTGCCGTTCCTCGAGGCGATCCGCCAGTTCCCGGTCGACGTCGGGCGCCGCCGCTGCATGTTCATCCACCTCACGCTCGTCCCCTACATCGGCCACGCCGGCGAGCTGAAGACCAAGCCGACGCAGCACTCGGTCAACGAGCTGCGGCGCATCGGCATCGCGCCGGACATGCTGATGTGCCGCTCCGAGGGCTCGCTCTCGCCGGAGATCCGCAAGAAGATCGCGCTGTTCGCGAGCCTGCCGATGGAGGCGATCGTCTCCGCGTGCGACGTCGACGACATCTACAAGGTGCCGCTGACCTTCCACGAGCAGGGCGTCGACGACTTCATCCTCGAGCACTTCGGCGTCGAGGCGCCGGCGCCCGACCTGTCGAGGCTGGGAGGAGCCGATCGAGCGCTCCGCGCGGGCCACGCGCACCGTGCGGATCGCGCTCGTCGGCAAGTACGTGCAGCTCGAGGACGCCTACCTGTCGGTGTCGGAGGCGCTGCGCCACGCCGCCTCCGCTGCAGGACAGCACGCGTCGAGATCGACTGGATCGACTCCGAGCAGCTGCTCGAGCGCCGACGCAGGCCGCGCGAGCGCCTGCGCGAGCGCCGACGGGATCCTGATCCCCGGCGGCTTCGGCGGGCGCGGCATCGAGGGCAAGATCGCCGCCGCGCGCGTCGCGCGCGAGCAGCGGATCCCGTACCTCGGCATCTGCCTGGGCATGCACGTCGCCGTCGCCGAGTTCGCGCGCCACGTCGCCGGCATGGAGGGCGCCAACTCGACCGAGATCGACCTCGAGACGCCGTATCCCGTGATCGACCTGCTGCCCGAGCAGAAGGAGGTCGCCGACCTCGGCGGCACGATGCGCCTCGGCGCCGACCCGATCAAGCTGCACGACGGCACGCGCGCGCGCGAGATCTACGGCGAGGCCGTCATCTACGAGCGCCACCGCCACCGCTACGAGGTCAACAACCTGCTGCGCAAGCGCCTGGAGGCGGCCGGCCTGTGCATCTTCGGGCACCTCGCCCGACGAGCGCCTCGTCGAGGTGATCGAGCTGGACGATCACCCGTTCTTCGTCGCCTCGCAGTTCCACCCGGAGTTCAAGTCGCGCCCGGAGCGTCCCGCGCCGCTGTTCCGCGACTTCATCGCCGCCGCGCTCGAGCGCGCCGCCGACGGTCCCTCGGACCGCTCGCAGGCGCATGGCTCGGACAGCCGCCTCGGCGAGCGCGCCGCCGTGCTGTGAGCATCGACGCCGTCCAATCACGCGTCGGCGAGCTCGAGCGCCGCTACCTCAACGGGACGTTCGCCGAGCTGTGCCGGATCGAGAGCCCCTCGGGCCGCGAGCGGGCGTGCGCCGAGCGCGTGATCGCCGAGCTGCGCGCGCTCGACGTCGCCATCGCACGAGGACGATGCCGGCCCCGCGTGCCGGCTCGGACTGCGGCAACCTGCTCGCGCGGATTCCCGGCGCGCCGACGGCGGCAGCCGGCGCGCGCGGCGCTCGCTGCTGCTCTGCGCGCACCTCGACACGGTGCCGCTGCTCGCGCCCGTCGAGCCGGTGCTCGTCGACGGCTACTGGGAGAACGCGCAACGAAGGCGATCCTCGGCGCCGACAACAAGGCCGCCGTCGCCGTGCTGCTCGCGCTCGCGCGCCACGTGCGCAGCGCAGGCGCGCCGGTCGACCTCGAGCTGCTGTTCACCGTCGGCGAGGAGGTCGCGCTGGCCGGCGCGCGCGCGTTCGACGCATCGGCGCCTGCGAGCGAGTTCGGCTACGTGTTCGACCACGCCACGCCGATCGGCGAGGTGATCGTCGACTCGCCCACGCACTTCCGCATCGAGGCCGACTTCCACGGCGCCGCCGCGCACGCCGGCATCCGCCCCGAGGAGGGTCGCAGCGCGATCCTCGCCGCCGCCCGCGCGATCGCCTCGCTGCCGCTCGGGCGCATCGACGAGCGAGACGACGGTCAACGTCGGCACGATCGCCGGCGGCAGCGCGATCAACGTCGTGCCCGAGCGCTGCAAGCGTGCTCGCCGAGGTGCGCGGGCTGGACGACGGGCGCGCCGAGCAGGTCGTCGCCGAGGTCGTGCGACCGCCTCCACGAGGCCGCCAACCTGCCCGAGTGCGACGTGCGACGTGGACGTCGCCGTGCAGCGCACCTTCGCCGGCTACGCTCGCCGCCGTCGCGCGCCGGCCGTGCGCGTCGCCGAGCGCGCGCTGCGCGCCTGCGGCTACGAGCCCGTGCGGATCTCGAGCGGCGGCGGCTCCGACGCCAACGCGCTGATCGCGCAGGGCTTCCAGACGCGTCAACCTCGCCAACGGCACCGAGCGCAACCACGAGCCAGGCGAGCGCGTCAGCGCCGCGGCGCTCGAGGGGATGCTCGACGTCGCGCTCGCGCTGCTCGACGCCGCCGCAGACGACGCCTCACCGGACACGGCGCGCTAGCTTCCCGACACGATGCTGAAGCTCCGCCGCGCGATCGTGGTCGACGCCGGGTCCGCGCCCGACGCCGGCGCTGTGTCCGATGCCGGGCCCGCGCGTGAGCAGCGCCTGACCGTCGAGCTGAACGAGGCGCCCGGCGCGTGCCGCCCGGCGATCGCCGACATCGGCGCTCGTCGGGCGCGCCGAGGTAGGCGACGAGCGTGATCGTCAACGTCGAGGCGCTCGACCTCGGCCTCGGCTCGGGCGGCTTCGACGTCGTGCACGTCAACCTCACGCGCGGCCTGTCCGGCGGCGGCACGACCGCTGCGCACGTGATGAAGCTCAACTACACGAGCCTGCAGCACACGGTCGCGCCGGTCGAGGAGGGAGCGCTGGCGCTGCCGCTCGAGCGCCCCGTCGGCGTGCTCGCGCTGCACGGTCAGCTCGCCGCCGTCGCCTGGGCCTTCGCCGCGGCGCGCGCCCGGCGCGCGCCTCGGCTACGTGCAGACCGAGGGCGGGGCGCTGCCCGGTGGACACTCGCGGACCGTGCGCGAGCTGCGCGAGCGCGGCCTGCTGGCCGGTCACGTCACGGCCGGCGCGGCGTACGGCGGGGAGGGCGAGGCGATCACGACGGCCGGCGCGCTGCACCACGGACTGCGCGCGCTCGGCTGGGACGTCGCCGTGTGCGGGCCGGGCCCGGGGATCGTCGGCTCGGGCTCGCCGCTCGGGCACGGCGGCATGGCCGCGCTCGACTCGGCGCACGCCGCACTCGCGCTGGCTGCGCCGACGCTGCTCGTCGCGCGGATGTCCTCGGGCGATCAGCGCGAGCGCCATCGCGGCATCTCCCACCACACGCTGACCGTGCTCGACCTGCTGCTCGAGCCGGTGACCGTCGCGCTGCCGGCCGGGATGCGCTCGCCGGTGGGCGCCGACCTGCGCGCCGGCCTCGGCGCCGTGTTCGGCGGTGAGGGCGCCAGGACGCCCGGCGCTGGCGCTCGACGTCGAGCGGCCCGTGCGGATCACGCGCCACGACTGGCGCCGCGCGACGGTCGACCTGCCGGCGCTATGCAGCATCGGGCCTGCCGGCGAGCACGATGGGGCGCACGCCTGGCCGAGGACCCGCTGTTCTTCGGCGCCGCGCTCGCCGGGGGCACGGCGCTCGCCGAGCTGGCGGCCCAAGCATGAGCTTCGCAAGCTGAACGTCTGATTGCACCGCCAAGGAGGCGGGGCGCCGGAGGCGAAGCCCAAGCGGTGAGCACGGCCCACCTCGTCACCTCGCCGGCGCCCGGCGAGATCGAGCCGCTGCTGCTCGACTTCCTCGCCTACCTCGAGCTCGAGCGAGGGCTGTCGCGCAACACGCTCGAGGCCTATCGCTCGGACCTCTTGCAGTTCGGCGAGTTCCTCGAGCGCCGCGGCGTGGGCGTGACGGGGGCGACGCACGGCGACCTCGCGGCGTTCCTCGCCGAGCTCTCCGGCGGCGAGCTGCCGGCGGCGGCCTCGACGCTCGGGCGCAAGGTCGCGTGCCTGCGCTCCTTCTACCGCCACCTGCGCCGCGAGGGCCTGATCGAGCACGACCCGACGGCCGACCTGCACGGCCCGCGCAAGCCCCAGCGCCTGCCCCGCGTGCTCTGACGCGCCAGGAGGTCGCGCGCCTGCTTGCGCGAGCCGAAGGGGACCGAGCCGCTGGCGCTGCGCGACCGCGCGCTGCTCGAGCTGATGTACGCATGCGGGCTGCGCGCCTCGGAGGCGGTCGGGCCTCGAGCTCGGTGACGTCGACCTCGAGGAGGGCGCTGCTGCGCGCGCGCGGCAAGGGCTCGAAGGAGCGGCTCGTGCCGATCGGCCGCGCAGGCGCTCGCGGCGCTCGCGCGCCTACTGCGCGCGCGGGCGCCCGCTGCTGGTCGGCGACGCGCGCCGAGTCGCGCTGTTCGTCAACCGCCGCGGCGGCGGTCTCACGCGCCAGGGCCTCTACAAGATCGTGCAGGGCCACGCGCGCGGCGCGGGCCTGCAGGAGCGGATGAGCCCGCACACGCTGCGCCACACGTTCGCCACGCACCTGCTCGCCGGCGGCTGCGACCTGCGCTCGCTGCAGGAGATGCTCGGCCACGCCGACCTGGCGACGACGCAGGTCTACACGCATCTCTCGGCGGAGCGGCTGAAGGACGCCTACTTCAGCGCGCACCCGCGCGCGTCCTCGCGTTGAACATGGCGGGCTCGGGGAGCGCGGCGCCGGCCGCCAGGGCGCTCGTGCTCGTGATCGACGCGTGCGGCGTCGGCGCGCTGCCCGACGCGGCGAGCTACGGCGACGAGGGCACGAACACGCTCGCGCACCTCGCCGAGGCCGTCGGCGGCCTGCAGCTGCCCGCGCTCGGCGCGCTCGGCCTCGGCTCGATCACGCGCGCTCGCCGGCGTGCCGCCCAGCGCGGACCCGGCGATCCACGGGCGGCTGCACCCGCTCGGCCCGGGCAAGGACTCGGTCGACCGGGCACTGGGAGCTGATGGGCGTGGTGCTCGCCGCGCCGCTGCCGACCTACCCGGACGGCTTCCCGCCGGAGGTGATCGAGCGCTTGCGACGGGCGATGGGCCACGAGCTGATCTGCAACCGCCCGTACAACGGCCTCGCGGCGATCGAGCGACTTCGGCGCCGAGCACCTGCGCACGGGGGCGCTGATCCTCTACACCTCGCAGGACTCGGTGCTGCAGCTGGCCGCGCACGTCGAGCGCGTGTCGCCCGAGGAGCTCTACGCGCGCCTGCGCCGCGGCGCGCGCCGAGATGCACGGCGAGCACGCCGTCGGGCGCGTGATCGCGCGGCCGTTCGCCGGCGCCGAGGGCGCGTTCGAGCGCACCGAGGGCAGGCGCGACTTCGCGCTGCGCCCCGCCGGGTCGCAGCTATCTGGAGGAGCTCGCCGACGCCGGCGTGGCGGTGCACGGGGTCGGCAAGATCGACGACCTGTTCGCCGGCGTCGGGGTCGACGCGACTCGCATCCGGGCGCGACGAACGCGCGAGGCGCTCGGCTGCGGTGGCGGTGCTGATCGAGCGAGCTCGAGCGGGGCTCATCGTTCGCGAACCTGATCGAGACCGACCAGGTCTACGGACACCGCAAGGACGTTCGACGGCTTCGCGGCGGCGCTGCGCGCAGATCGACAGCGCGTCGCTGCGCTGGCTGCCGCGGACTGCGCGAGCGGCGACCTGCTGATCGTGACGGCCGATCACGGCGTCGACCCGCGCCACGCCGGGCACCGACCACACGCGCGAGTACGCGCCGCTGCTCGCGCGTCACCGGCGCGATGGCTGCCGCGCCGCGCGCGCGGCGGCAGCTACGGCGGCTTCCGCCACGACGGCCCGCTCGCCGACGTCGGCGCGAGCGTGCTGCGGTGGCTCACCGGGCGGCGAGCGCGACGAGCTGCCGGGGCAGCCGTTCGTCAGGCTGAGGCTGGGCATGCCCGAGCTGCCCGAGGTCGAGACGATCCGACGCCAGCTGGCGCCGCTCGTCGAGGGCCGGCGGCTCGCGCGCGTCGAGATCCTCGACCCGCGCTGGTCGCGCCCGCTCGCGCCGCACGAGCTCGAGGACGCGCTGCAGGGCCGGCGCGTGGAGTCGCTGGGCAGGCGCGGCAAGTACCTGCTGTGGCACCTGTCGAGGGCGACGTGCACCTGGCCCAGCACCTGCGGATGACCGGGGCCGTGCTGCTCGACCCCGATCCCGAGCCGGTCCACACGCGGGTGCGCATCGACCTCGGCCGACGAGCGGCGGAGCGGAGCGTGCGCCTGGCGATCGTCGACCCGCGCCGCTTCGGCACGGGCGAGCTGCTGCTCGGCGGCGAGGCGCTCGAGGCGCTTCTTCGACGCGCGGCTCGGGCTCGAGCCGTTCGACGAGGCGTTCACGGCCGAGCACCTGCGCGCGCTGGCGCGCGGGCGGGTCGGCCCGATCAAGGCGTTCCTGCTCGACCAGCGCCACGTGGCGGGCGTCGGCAACATCTACGCCGACGAGGCGCTGTTCCGCGCCGACATCCACCCGCTGCGCCCGGCCGGGACGCTGACGCGCGCGCAGTACGAGCGGCTGCGCGAGGGCGATCGTCGAGGCGCTGCAGGCCGGGATCGACGCGCGCGGGGCGACGATCGACGACTTCCGCCACATCGACGGCGTCAAGGGCTCCTTCCAGGACCGCTTCCTCGTGCACCTGCGCGAGGGCGAGCCGTGCGTGCGCTGCGGCAGCGACGATCGTGAAGATGGTCGTCGGCGGGCGCGGCACCTACGTCTGCGAGCACTGCCAGCCGCGGCCGCGCGCGCAAGCGGCGCGGCTCGCTCAGGCGGCGAGCGAGCTCGTCGAGGCGTGCCGTCCGTCGGTCGGCGGCCTGCACCTCGCGAAGCCGCCGAGCAGGCGGTCGCCGACGACGCACCTGGGGGAAGCTCATCATCCCCGTGCGACTGCGACCAGCTCGACGCGGCCGGCGGGGTCCTTGGAGAGGTTGACTTCGGCGAAGTCGACGCCGCGCGCTTCGAGGAGCGCCCTTGACGCGCGCGCAGAAGGAGCAGGGATCGGTCGTGTAGACGGTGACCTTGCTCATTACTTCATAAAGTATAGCTTCGCAAGATGATTCCCTGAGCGGGCGGAGTCGGCCGCGGGCAAGCCTAGACTCGCATGAGTCATGGGCAGACCGGTGAAGACGGAGGCGGTGGTGCTGCGCTCGATGCGCTACGGCGAGGCCGACCGCATCCTGCACCTGTACACGCCCGGCCGCGGGCGCGTGGGCGCGATCGCCAAGGGCGTGCGCCGCTCGCGCAGCCGCTTCGGCGGGCGGCTCGGAGCCGTTCTTCCGGCTGCGCATCGAGCTGCACGAAGGGCGCGGCGAGCTGCTGACGGTGACCGGGGCGCAGACGGTCGACGCGCACCGCGCGCCTGCGCGAGGACGCGCGCGCGCTCGACGCGGCGGCGCGCGCGTGCGACGCGGTCGGGCGGCTGTTCGAGACGGCCGAGCCGCACCCGGGCGTGTTCAACCTGCTGTGCCGCCAGCTGGCGCTGCTCGACGAGCAGGCCGGGGCCGGCGGCGGGCGCCGCGCGGCGGGCCGGGCGGGGTCGCTCGCGCTTCCGGCTGAAGCTGCTGCTCGCGGCCGGCCTCGCGCCGCAGCTCGGGGCGTGCGCGAGCTGCGGCGAGCCGCGAGCACCTGGTCGGCTTCTCCGGTGCCGCCGGCGGCGTCGTGTGCGGGGCGTGCGAGGCGGCGTCGTTCCCGCTCGGACGAGCGAGGCCTACGCGCTTCATGACCGAGGCGCTCGGCGCGCCGCTGCACGAGGCGCCGGACGCGCCGCGAGCAGGCGCTCGGCGCAGGTCGAGCGGGCGATCGCGGCGACGCTCGAGCACCACGCCCACCTGCGGCTGATGCCGGCCGCGGCCCGCACGGGCTGAGCGCCAGGTATCGTTGGCGCGATGGACGAGGGTCAGCCGATCGCCTACCAGATGCTCGAGGGCGGCGTGCCGGTGCTCGCCTCGGACGGCGAGCGAGGTCGGCACGGTCGACCACGTGCGTGAGCGGCGCCCGAGAAGGACATCTTCCACGGCCTGGTGATCAACACGCCGCGGTCACGGGCATCAGCGCTTCGTCGCGGCCGACGGACGATCGCGTCGCTGCACGAACGCGGCGTCGACCTGCGGATCGACGCGGCCGCGGTCGCGAGCGCTGCCGGCGCCGGAGCACGCGGCGCCGGTGTACGACGAGGACCCGGCCACGAGACGAAGTGGGCGCCACTGGGTCACGGCAGCTGACCGGCCGCGGCGACTGGCACCGCGCGCGCTGAGCAGCACGTTCGCGAAGCGGCGTCCCGGCCGCCGGCCGCTGCGAGAATCGAAGGATGAGCACGCACAGCGCAGCAGGACACGGTCGCCGCGCGCATTCGCCGAGCGCGTCGCGCGCGCAGGAGGAGCAACTGCTCTCGCCGCTGGCCGCGCGCTCCTACCCGGCGCGCGCGGCGCGCGCGGAGGAGGACTGCGGCGCTGCGCACGCCGTTCCAGCGCGACCGCGACCGGATCGTGCACAGCAAGGCGTTCCGGCGGCTGACGCACAAGACGCAGGTGTTCGTGGCGCCGCGAGGGCGACCACTACCGCACGCGGCTCACGCACACGCTCGAGGTGACGACGATCTCGCGCACGGTCGCGCGGGCGCTGCGCCTGAACGAGGATCTGGTCGAGGCGATCGGCCTCGGGCCACGACCTCGGGCATCCGCCGTTCGGGCACATCGGCGAGGAGGTGCTCGACGGGTGCCTGAAAGAGCGCTTCGGCCTGGACTTCCGCCACTACGAGCACTCGCTGCGGGTCGTCGAGCGCCTGGAGCGCGACGGGGCCGGGCTGAACCTGACCGAGCAGGTGCGCGACGGGATCGCACGGCACTCGAGCCGCGCGCCAGCTGCCGCGAGACGCTCGAGGGGCGGATCGTGCGGGTGATCGACCGCGTGGCCTACATCAACCACGACATCGACGACGCCGTGCGCGCGGGCCTGCTGCGCGAGGAGCGAGCTGCCGGCGGAGCCGATCGCGGTGCTCGGCGCGACGCGGCTCGGCGCGGATCGACGCGCTCGTGCACGACATGGTCGAGCACTCCGAGCGCGGCCGGCGAGATCGTGCAGGGCCCGCGAGGCCGGGCCGGCGATGGCGCGCGCTGCGCGACTTCATGTTCGAGCGCGTCTACCTCGGCCCGGCGGTGCGCGCCGAGCACGCGAAGATCGCGCGCGTGCGTGCGGCGGCTGTTCGAGCACTACGTGGAGCACCCCGAGCTGCTGCCGGGCGGCGCCGAGCCGATGCGGAGGCGGGCGGAGCTGGCGCAGCGGGTCACCGACTACCTGGCGGGGATGACCGACCGCTACTGCATCAGGCGAGTACACCGAGCTCGAGGTGCCGCAGGCGTTCGCCCGCTAGGTTGCCGTCGTGGCGCTCTACACGAACGAGTCGAAGGACCGCGTGCGCGACGCGGTCGACTTCGTCGAGCTGGTCTCCGCGCGAACCGAGCTGCGCCGGGCGGGCCCGGCGCGCTATGAGGGGCTGTGCCCGTTCCACGACGAGCGCACGCCGTCGTTCGGGATCGACCCGGCGCAGAAGGTCTACCACTGCTTCGGCTGCCAGGCCTCGGGCGACGTGTTCACGTTCGTGCAGGAGACCGAGGGGGTGGACTTCAAGGGCGCGCTCGAGCTGCTGGCCGAGCGCTACGGCGTCGAGCTGCAGCGCGAGCAGGAGGACCCGCGCGAGGCCGAGCGCCGCCAGCGGCGCGAGCGCCTGCTGGAGCTGCTCGAGCGCACGGCCGGCTACTACGAGCGCTACCTGTGGGAGTCGAGCGAGGCGGCGAGCGCGCGCGGGAGTACCTGCCGGGCGGGGGCTGGAGGAGGAGACGCTGCGCGAGTTCCGCGTGGGCTACGCGCCGAGCGCGTGGGACCGGGTGCTGCTGGCCTCGCGCCGCGGCGGCTTCTCCGAGCAGGAGCTGTACGACGACTGGGCTGGCGCAGCGCTCGAAGCAGAACGGCCAGCCGTACGACCGCTTCCGCGCGCGGATCATGTTCCCGCTGAGCGACATGCGCGGGCGCGTGCTCGGCTTCGGCGCGCGCGCGATGCGCGAGGAGCAGAAGCCGAAGTACCTGAACACGTCCGACAACGACGTCTACCACAAGGGCCTTCACCTCTACGGCGCCGACCTGGCGCGGGCGCACGCGACGAAGGCGGGGACGGTGATCCTGTGCGAGGGCTACACCGACGTGATCGCGCTGCACCAGGCGGGGATGCGCAACGCGGTCGGGCTGATGGGCACGGCGCTGACGGGCGAGCAGGTGGGCGAGCTGGCGCGGATGGCGCAGACGGTGCTGCTCGCGCTCGACGCCGACAGCGCCGGGCAGGAGGCGATGCTGCGCGCGTCGAGCGCTGGCGGCGAAGCGCAAGCTCGAGCTGCGCGTGGTGCCGCTGCCCGACGGGCGCCGATCCGGCGGAGCTGATCCAGCGCGACGGGCCGGAGGCGATCGCCGCGGCGGTCGAGCGCGTCGGTGCCGTTCGTGCGCTTCCGCGTGGAGCGGGTGCTGGCGAGCGGCGACCGACGCGCAGCCCGGAGGGGCAGGACCGGATGATCGACGAGCTGCGGCCGGTGTTCGCGCACGCTGCCGCCGAGCGCGATGCGGATGGAGCTGATCGCGGATGGTCTCGAGCCGGCTGGCGCTGCCGCGAGAGCCTGGCCGAGCAGCTGCTGGCGGCGGCGGCGTCGGCTCGGCGCGGGCGGCGGGCGCGAGCGGCCGGCGCGGGCGGCGCGGCAGCGGGCGCCGGGCGGGCGCCGGCGAGCGCCGCGGCGCGGCGCGACGGGCGCGGGCGGCGGGACGCTGTCGCGGCGCGAGGACACCGAGCGGGCCTTCCTGGCGCTGTGCATCGCCTCGCCGGAGGAGGGCGCGGCGGCGCTCGCGAGCGCTCGACGTCGAGCGAGGACTTCTCGAGCGAGCTGCTGCGCCGCGCCGCGCGGCACCTGCGCGAGGGCGATCTGCGCGAGCCGATGGCGGCCGCGGCGGCCGGCGGCCAGGGGAGCCTCGACGACGACCCCGAGCTGAAGGGCCTGCTCGCCGAGCTGATCGTCGCAGGCCGGGCGCGAGGAGGCCAACCCGGCGATGCTCGAGGTGCAGCGCCTGCAGCTCGAGCTGGCTCGCGTCGACCGCCAGATCCAGCAGGCGCGCGGGCAGCGAGGGCGGCGACGTGAGCGCGCTCGCGCGCAGCAGCGCGCCGAGGTCAAGCGGGAGTTCGACCGGGCCTACGGGCGGGTGCTGGAGGAGACGGGGGAGCGGGAGTACTGACGGTCTTCGCCGGCCCGAGGGCTCTGCGCTGTGGCACGAACATCTCGTTCGCTTTTCTGTCCGATCCGCTGTAGACAATGCAGTGCATGGATCGCACTGTGCTGGAGAGGATGCTTGGCGAAGGGCTGTCGCTAGCTGAGATCGGTCGACGGTTCGATCGGCACGAATCGACGGTTGCGCTACTGGGTCGGAAGGTACGGCCTCCAGGCGGACGGCCGCGGAGCGGCACGCAGCGCGCGGACCGCTCAAGCAGGAGGAACTCCGAGCCGCTTGTCGCGTCCGGTATGTCGATCGCGGAGATCGCCGAGATCGTGGGACGAAGCAAGACCACCGTTCGGCACTGGCTTCGCGAGTTTGATCTGAAGACGCAATCGGGCGGAAAGGCGCCGACGACTCGCGAAGAGCATCAGCGCCGAGTTGATGCTCGCGAATGTCCAGCACCACGGCTTGACCGCCTTCAGGCGTCGACAGCGCTGGCGGGTATCGGTGCGCCAAGTGTCGGTCCGAAGCGGTGGCGCGTCGGCGCCGGAGAGTGAAGCGGATCGCTCGTTGACGAGGCGGGAGGTCGCATGCAGCGTCTGCGGTTACGCCCGTTGTATCGCCGCGCTCGAGTTCCATCACCTCGATCCCGGCTGAAAAGCGCTTCTCGCTCAGCCATCGTGGTGTTGCTCGGTCCATCGCGAAGGCTCGGCAGGAGGCACAGCAAGTGCGTGCTGCTGTGCGCAAATTGCCATGCCGAGGTCGAGGCCGGGCTGATCGCGCTGTTACAGCCCGATTCATCTTCCCTACAATGCCGCCAGAGGCCGGACTCGCGTCCGGGGTAGCCCGATCCGGGGTAGCTCAACTGGCAGATGCGCTCGACTGTTAACCGAGAGGTTGTGGGTTCGAGTCCCACCCCCGGAGCTTCTTTCAGGCGGCCAAGCGCTCGACGAGCACAGCCGCCGCGGCGCCGGCATCGTGCTCACGGTTCCACCTCGCGAGCTCCTGCGTGCGGGCTCTGATCGACGGCTCGCCAAGCGCGCGCTCGACCGCCAGGCGCAGCACGCGCGGCGTGACGAACCGCCGCGGCACGCGCACGCCGGCGCCGGCCCAGTCGAGCCGCGCCGCGTTCTCGTTCATGTCGCCCACGGCGGGGCAGGCGACGACGGCGCAGCCACTCGACAGTGCGCGCACGAGCGTGCCGTGGCCGGCGTGGCAGACGACCACGTCGCAACGCGGCATCGTGCGCGCGTAGGAGACCCAGTCGACCAGGCGCGCGTTGTCCGGCACCGGCAGCGGCGTCGGCGGCAGCCGCCGGTTCCACGTCGCCGAGCACGCGCACCGGCGCATCGGCGAGCCCGCGCAGCGCAGCGCGCAGCATCCGGTGCTCGCGATCCTGCGCCGTCGACGGCGCGATCAGCACGAGCGGCTGATCGCCCGGCGGCAGCTCGACGTCGGCCGTCTGCGGCTCCCACATCAGCGGCCCGACGACGTGCACGTGCTCCGGCCACGTGCGCGGGTACTCGAGCTGCGGGAACGTCGCCACGAGCGCGAGCTCGTCGGCTGATGCCGCCGTGGACGTGGGTCGAGCGCGGACAGGCCGAGCGCGCGCGCGCGTCTCGTTCAGCTCGCGTCGCGCCCCAGCTCGAGCCCGCGATCGACCGGCCGCTGCACGCCGCGCCAGAGCCGACGCCCGAGCGCGCGTGCGCGGCAGGCGCGCGCCGAGCGAGTAGATCGGGAAGTCGCGCTCGCCGTGCGGGTAGACGTGGGGGATCAGCGTCGCCACCGGCACCTGCTCGAGCTCGGCCGCGAGCGCCGGCGCGAGCGTGAGGATGTCGGCGACCACCACATCCGGGCGCAGCTCGCGCACGAGCGGGCGCGTGTCGCGCGTCGCGTGCACGACCGCCTCGTAGAAGTCCAGCGGCTCCGGGCCCTGCGGGAAGACCTGGTACTCCGGCGCCGTCGCGAACGCCATGCCCTCCGTCTCGACGTGCTCGCTGCCAGCGCGCCCACGTCTGCAGCGTCACCTCGTGCCCGCGCGCCGCCAGCGCGCGGCCGAGCGCGATCATCGGGAAGGCGTGGCCCGGATCGCCGAAGGCGCCGAGCAGGATCCGACGCCGGCTGTCGCTCACGCGCGCGGCGGGTCGCTCAGGCCGCGAGCTCGGCGAGCAGGCGCAGCTGCTCGCAGGCGCTCGTCCGCGTCGAACGCCGTCGGCGTCACCCCGAGCGTGCCGACGCCCGCCTCGCGGTAGATCGCCAGGCGCTCGCGCACGACGTCCTGCGGCCCGCACAGCGAGACCTGTGTCGATCAGCTCGTCCGGGATCGCCGCCATCGCCTCGTCGCGCTTGCCTTCCAGGTAGAGGTCCTGGATCGTCTTCGCCTCGGCCTCGATAGCCGTAGCGGCTGACGAGCTGGTTGTAGAAGTTCTGCTTGCGCGAGCCCATGCCGCCGACGTACAGCGCGATGAACGGCGCGCATCGTGTTGCGCGCCGCCTCGAGGTCGTCCGTGATGCACAGGCTGACCGTCGGCGCGATGTCGAAGCCCTCCAGCGATTTGCCCGAGCGCGCCGCGCCCTCCTCGAGCAGCGGGCGCAGCTCGGAGACGTGCTCGGGCGAGAACAGCGTCGGGATCCAGCCGTCGGCGATCTCGCCCGCCAGCGCCGTGTTCTTCGGGCCGATCGCCGCCAGGTAGATCGGGATCCGCTCCTGCACCGGCGAGATCGTCAGCTTCAGCGCCTTGCCCGGGCCGTCCGGCAGCGGCAGCTCGAGCGTCTCGCCGTGAAACTCCACGCGTTCGCGCGCCAGCGCCATGCGCACGACCGCCACGTACTCGCGCGTGCGCTGCAGCTGTTTGGCAAAGCGCTGCCCGTGCCAGCCCTCGGCCACCTGCGGGCCCGAGGAGCCGATGCCGCAGATCATGCGACCGTTCGAGAGCTGGTCGATCGTGGCCGCCGTCATCGCCGTCATCGCCGCCGAGCGGCCCGGCATCTGGAAGATCCCCGAGCCCAGGCGGATCGTCGAGGTCTGTCCCGCCAGCCAGCCCAGCACCGTCGCTGTGTCCGAGCCGTACGCCTCCGCCGCCCAGACCGAGTCATAGCCCAGGCGCTCCGCCTCCTGGACGATCTCGCAACTGGTCCTCCGAGCTGAGGCCGAGGCCCCAGTAGCCGATGTGCACGCCGAGCTTCATGTGCAAATTTCCTTTCAGCCGGAGGGTTTCGTTGCGCTGCGATGACGCGCGACCTAGGCTGGTTCGCGCCCGCGCCGACGGCTGAGCTCCCGCCCCCGGCACGGCCACACCCTATGGGAATTCGTCGTAAATCCTCATCCAGACGAAACGTCGAGACGCTGCGCCTGACGATCGACTGCCTGCCCGTCGCAACCCGGCAGGCCATGCTCGACGGCGTTCGCGGCACCGAGCGGATCATCGTCGGCGCCTACACGGATGGATACGGCGGCGTCTGCCCGATGCTCGCCGCCCACCGTCGCGGCGGGCGCACCAACTTCCTCTCCTTCGCGCGCGCCTGGGATCGCTTCACGCGCGCCGGGCGCCACGCTCGCGCCGCCACCCGCCGCGAGCGCAGCATCCTGATCGGCCAGCTCGAAGCCAGCCTGCTCAGCGCGGCCGACGTCGACCTGCACCGCGCCATCGGCGAGCACCGCGGTGCCGTGCGCCGGCGCGAGCGCGAGCAGCGCGACCCCGTCGGTGAGATCGTCGTCAAGCGCAGGCGCCTGCGCCTGCGGCGCCCGATCGCCGAGTCCTCCGACGCCTGCGCCGGATCGCCCGCCCCCTACAGCGAGTCGCCCGGGCGGATGAACATGATCTCCGGCACCACGCACGCCGGCGACGTCTTCAGCAGGTAGCGCACCGACTCCGCGATGTCCTGCGGCGTGATCATCTCCTCCGCCGGGACCTGACCCTTGACGAACTCCGTCATCGGCGTGTCAACGAAGGCCGGGCACAGGGCCGTCGACTTGATCCCCTGCTTGCCCAGTTCCTTGTTCATCGCTTCCGTCCAGCCGACCACGCCGTGCTTGGTCGCCGAGTACACCGCCAGCCAGCCCTCCGCGCGCTTGCCCGAGATCGACGACGTGTTGACCACCAGCGCGTTGTGGTGCTCTGAGCCCGCCTCCAGCAGCATCGAGACCGCTTCGCGGTAGAACAGCACGATCTGGCGCAGGTTGATGCCGAGCTGCATGTCCAGGTGCTTCGTCTGGATCTCGCCCACCGGCGCGCCGATGCCCACGCCCGCGTTGTTGACCAGCACGTCTAGGCGTCCGTAGCGCTCGCGGTGGGTGTCCACGACCTTCTTGATCTCCGCCTCATCCGCCACGTTGGCCGCCACTGCATGCACGTCCAGGCCGGCGTCCGCCAGCCCCTTGACCGCGTCATCGAGCTTCTCCGGCCGCCGCGCCGCCATCGTCACGCCGTAGCCTTCCTCGCCCAGCACCCTCGCGATCGCCAGTCCGATGCCGCTCGAGGCCCCCGTCACGATCGCCGCACGCTCTGCCATCTGCAGTCCCTTCCCTTGAGGTCCCGCGCCGCTACCCGGGCTGCGGCGCCGCCGCCCCGCGGACGGACGCGTGAGCATTCCACATCTCGCTGGTAGCTTCTGCTGGCCGGTCTGACCGGCCGCGCTCGGGCGTTATGCCCGCGGGCGTGTAGGGCCCGTAGCTCAGTTGGTTAGAGCTGCCGACTCATAATCGGTAGGTCCCTGGTTCGAGTCCAGGCGGGCCCATTGTGCGAAACCCCTGCTAGCGCGGGGGTTTCGTGCTGAGGGGGGCAGCGTTGATGTAGACGGAGCGGTGCGTTGGGGCCACCCCTGGGGCCACCCCGCGCGGCTGAGGGGTGCTGCCGTCCGGCGTGTGCGCGAAACTGCCCGCAGTTGGTTCCGAGCGGGTCACGCTTCTCGGGTTTGCAAGCGCCCTCCATCGCGAGGGCGCTTGTGCGTTCCGCCGGTCGGTGCGAGACAATGTGTGAGTGACCCTGCTCGATCCCGCACCCCTCTTGATCGCCGAGCGCGAGCAGGCCCGCGACCGAGCCGAGTCGCTTCTGCCCGACGCATTCAAGTCGGCGACGACTTCGACGGAAACCATGCCTTCGGCCGGCTCCGAACGCGGCATCCGGTTCGAGGCGCATCACGCGATGCGTCCGAGGCGCGAGCGTCGCGGATGCAACATCGCCGCACCCCGGCTACGTCGCGCCGGGCACGGTCGCCGCCGCCGGTCGGTCCACGGCGCATCGCGTCGCAGCTCGGCCCGATCGGGCGATAGCGGCGCTGGCGATGCCGAGGCCGATGGTGAACATCATCGGCCGCTAGGGGCACTCCACGGCCGCGCACACGCCCGGCCAGCACATCGTCTACATCGGGTCGTTCGCGGACAGGCGGCGAGCGCATGAGCGCGTCGCTGAAATACGCGACGGCCGGGGTCGGCTCGCTCTCGAATGTGGGTCGGATCGCGGGGGCTCATCCCCCTAGAACTGAACATAGGGCTGCCGCCCGGCCGACCTCTCTTCCCTCAGAGCCCATGCAGTTCTTGGGGGATGCCATCAGTTCTAGGGGGATCGACCCGACCGACGAGCGGAGCAGGACCGACGCTCGCTTCTCCGTCCTCAACATCGAGACGGAGCCCGGCGACCCCAAGCCCTGCCCGTGCGTCCTGCACAACGGCGAGCACAAGGCCGTCGTCTTCTACGACAAGGCGCGTCGCTTCTGGCTGTACCGCTGCGAGGAGCTGCCGAAGGCGATCGGGCTGGCGGACCTCCGCGCGCGCATCGCCGGACGTGGCGAACGGTTGAGCGCCATCGAGCGCGTCCGCTGGCGCGAGCGCTTGGACTACGACGCCGGCCTGCTTGAGCCAATCCCCCTCGACGTGCGGCTCCCCGAGCCCTGCACCTCTGCGGCGGGCCTGATCGTCGCGAAGTACATGGCGCTGTTCGTCGGTCTGCGCCAGGGGCGAGGCGAGGACTTCCTGCCGGATCAGCCGTTCACGTTCGCCAAGCCGTTCGGCGTCGCCTACTGCGACGAGCTGACGGCCGAGCACGTCCGCGAAGGCAAGGACTACCTGGAGCGCAACGGCGTCATCAATCGCGTGGATGAGGAGGCGCGAATCGACCCGCGCACGGGCCGTTCGGACTCGCGGAAGGCGGTCCTCTGGAAGCTCGCGGCGCAGGACAACCCGATCCCGGCCGCCTACGTCAGCGGCACGCGACGGGAGGACCGATGAGCGCTCGCGCCACAAGCCCTAACCGCATCCTGCGCGAGCCGCGCGTGCCCGTTCGCGTCCAGTACCAGATCGCCGAAGCCGTCGAACGAGAGGGCGGCGACATCCACGACGTACGTAGCCTGATCGCCGAATGGGGCCAGCCGGTCACAGACCCGCTCCCCATCGACCCCTTCCCCACAGACGACGGACGCCAGGCCGACGAGCACCCGCGCCGCCCATGCGAGCGCCGCCGCCGTCTACCTCGACGTAGGGGTCGGACGTGCCGGTAGCGACCGCTCAGACGCCGCCTCAGACCTCGCGGATAGAGAGCGTGCGGAAGGGCTCGAACCACCCTCGGCCGCGCGCTGAGCGCCGCGTTGCTCGCGCCCGCGCGCACAGGCGCGCTAGGGGGTGCTCGTGAGCGTCGTAAGCGCCCTGCTCGCCGAGCTGACGGACGCCGATCTCGACGCCCTGGCCGAGCGCCTGCGGCCACGCCTCTCGCCACAGGAGGCGGGCAACGGATGGCTCCGAGGGGCTGACCGGATCGCCGCCTACATCGACGCGCCGTCCTCTCGTGTCTACGCGCTCAACAGCGCCGGTCGCATCCCGATCGAGCACGACGGCTCGACGCTGATCGCGCGCAGGTCGGACCTGGACGCCTGGATTCGCGAAGGGGGAGGCAAGCGGCCATGAGCGACGTGTTCATGGTCGGTAGGTCACTCGAAATCGCCCGTGTTTACTGGCCGTTTGAGCCGTGGGGCCACCGTGGGGCCACCCGATCCGAAGCGGTGCGCCATGCCCGGCGACCGCACGCCCATCCGGCAGTCCTTCGACGCTGCTCGTGGCAGCGCTGCAACGCCCGCAACGCCGACGCGAAGGAATCGCGGGCATGACGGGCGATCCCGTGATCCTCCACGGCGCCCGTGTCTACCCGCGCGTCAGCTCCCGGCACGGCGTCAAGCACACGGCCTCGACCAAGCCCCTCGACAGTCGCCGCTCGCGGCCCTGCGGATGGTGGATGCACGATGAGACGACCGGGCTGCGCCACGGCATCGTTGAAACGCTGCGCGGCCACAACCTGAGCCTCAAGGGCCTCGACGCGCTCGCCGAGCGTCTGCGGCCGCGCCTCGCGCCACGTCCGCTGATGCGTCCGAGCCGACCCCTATCGTGCAGTAGTAGTAGTTCATCACGAGGGCGCATGGCCGTGGGCGTAGCCCCCCGAAACGGACAGCCGAAGTCGGCCGTCCAAAAGGGGTCAGCCATGCGAGCACAGAGCAGCAGCACCGCCGCGAGCGAGCTTCGCGCAGCGCGAACCCGACTCGGTATCTCACGAGCCCAGCTCGCGGCCCGTGCGGGTTGCAGCCTCGCCGCGCTCGGCTCGATCGAGCAGGGCGCGGTGCCACGCCGGAGCAAGGTGCTTGAGCGTGCATGGCGGGCGATCCGCGACGCTGAAGCCGGCGCATCGGAAGGCGGACGCTGAGATGCCCGGATTCGGCCTTGTCCTCGATCCCCCTGCGGTCATCGACCGCACCCTGCTCGATCTCAACTCAGGCTCGATCCAAACGATCGGCGGCGAAGGCCACGGCATCGACTGGGGCGAATCTGCGGTCAAGACGTTCCTCGCCGAACAGCAGTACGGCGAAGCCGGCACCGACTTCCGCGTGCCCAACCGCATCATCACGATCCCGCTGATCCTCCTCGGCAACAGCCGCGTCCCCGCGACCGCCATCGCCGAACAAGAGGCCGCGCGTCGCCAGCTAGAGCAGAAGGTCGGCACGATGCAACGCGAGGGCGGCGTGCTCCAGCGCCAGCGAGCCGGCGCCGAACCTCTCTACTGCGACATCGTGACCGCAAGCCTCGTCGTGCCCGACATCTGGCAAGGCGCGGTCGAGCCCAACGTCATCCTGAAGCTTGAATGCTTGCCCGACTTCTACGGGGCCGAGATCGAACTCGATGCCGTCGAAGAAAACGGGCAGATCGCAGCCGTGCTGAAGGACGGCGGCGCGACCGCCGTCATCGCGGGCGACTATCCGGGTCGCGCGCGGCTCGTGCTGACGGAGAAGTCGGCTCACGATCAACGCGGAATGCTCTGGGGCTTCCGCTCGCGCCGCTACGACCCGCTGCCCACGGCGGCGCTCTACTTCGACGCGATCACGCTGACGACGATCAACGGCGCAGTCACAGGAGTCGCCAGCGGAGCCGAACCGTCCTTCAGCGGGAAAGCGGTCAAGCTCGCCTCACCGGAAGTCAACACATGGCATCCGTTCGCCGAACTCACGAGCACGACGATCGCCACGGGCGCGAGCGGCAGCGAACCGAAAACGCGGCACCTTCAGCACCTCGGCACGTACCGCGTGTGGGCGCGTATCAACGGCACGGCGGGCCAGCGCTTCCGTCTCGCTTGGGGCGCTGACAACGCAACGGCGCCCACGTTCAACCCCGCGATGGAACTCGATGAAAGCGGCCCGTGGCAGCTCATCGACCTCGGCGAAATCCGCCTGGAAGAACCGCCCGTAGGTGAACACTGGTGGGGCGGCACGGTCCAGGTGCAGACCGGGGCGACAGCGCACGAATGCACGATCGACCGCATATGGCTCCAGCCGCTAGACGACGGCGCCGGGAAGCTGAGGGCGACCGCCGTCCCGGTCTCGACGCTGCTTGGGCCAAGCAAGGAACCGGCCACGGGCGAAAGCAATAACTCCCTCCACGCGGGCAAAGCCTGGGCGAACCCCACGAACATTCAGGCCGGGCAGGTGGGGTCCGCCCAGGTGAGTTTCAGCGGCCCGGCCGAATCGAGCGCGGCGCTCGTCGCAAAGGGCATGGGCTTCGCGCTACCGGGCGGCGCCACGGTGAAGGGGATCGTCGTCACGCTCGGAGGCGTCAGCGAGAGCGGTCCTCTCTCACTGTCGCTACGGATGCTGAAGGCGGGCGCGTTGGCTGGCACGGAAAAGAGTGCAGCCGCGTCCAACGGGACTCTCACATTCGGCAGCTCGGCGGACTTGTGGGGCACCACCTGGACGCCCGCGCAGATCAACGAAGCCACGTTCGGCGTCGCGAGCTGGCTCACTTCGTTCTCGTCGGGCTCGTTCGCCGTTGACACGGTGACGATCCGCGTCTTCTACAGCATCGGCGCGACCACGATCACTCAGGACGCCGTGCTCTACGCGAACCGCAACTCCGAAATTCGCGGGGAGGGCAGCTACCGGGAGGACGTCACGGCTGCGGCTTACGCGCAGGTCTCGGAGCAGACCGGCGACCTCCCGCGCATCCCGCCATCGGGCATGGAGCAGCGGCCCGTGCAACTGCTCATCAAGCCGAGCCGTGGCTTGCTGCCCGAACCGGGCTCGCGGAGTGCGGGCGAGGCCGACCCGGCCATCGACAAACTGCAAGCTCAGGTCTTCTATCGACCCTGCTACATCGGGCGCATCTAGGGGAGACGATGAGCGCCAACGCCCCCACCCACGGCATGCCGCCGCTGACGCCCGCCAGCTTGTACCGCCTGATGCGCGAGCACGGCCGCGACCACGACGAAGCCGCCGATCACGTCTGCCTCGCCTACCGCCGCCAGCGTCACCATCTTGCGCCACTGCTCGATCGCGTTCGTGACGAGTTGGAGCGAGGCTGACCCGTGCGCAAGGGCCCCCTCCTCGCCGCGCTAGTGGACGCTGACATCTCGTTGACAGACGCGATTTCGGCCAGCGTTGGCAGGGCATTTCAAGCACCGCCAGAATCGGCCGTTCTCGCCGCAGGGGAGGCTGCGTGATGCCCGGCGACCGCCGTACGCTCGTCCGCGAGTCCTTCGACGCCGCCAGCCGAGCGGCTGCGCTCGATCTCGCCGCCAAGGTCGGCGACAAGAGGGCGGCTGCCGAGATCGGGTGTGCCGAGGCGACCCTGCGATCGTGGCGATCAAGAGCGAAGGCTGCCGCTAACGGGCCGATGACCGAGCGCAACGGCACCGCGCCGGCCGATGGGCAAGAGGGCGACGCCGACGAGCTGACCATGCGCGCAGAAACGGCTCGGCAGGACGAAGCGGAGGCGCAGGGTCGGGTCAGGGAGCTGATGACCGAGGGCCGTGCGAGCGACGCACGGGCGCTCTCGCAGGTCGTCAAGGACCGCTCGGAGCAGGCGAGCCGCCTAGAAGCCGATGCTCGAGCAGCACGCGAGCACCGACTGCGGGTCGCCAAGGCCGAGACGGCGCTCGCCGATGGCATGGTGAAGACGTACCGGACGATCGTGCGCCTGTTCGTGCTGGCGACGGGTCTCGGCTGGAGCCACGCGCACGAGGCGCTAGCCGACGCCCTGCTCGGTGCCTTCGCCAACGCCGAGCGCGACGAGCACGGCCGCGTCCAAGTCGCCTTCCCCGAGCCCGAGACGACAGAGGCGCGTGAGGCGATCGACCGAGCACTTCGGCACCGTTACGCCGCCGAGGCGAACGAAGCGACCGACAGCCCGCCCCAGGCAGCCGAGACGAGCGATCCGGGCAACGACCTGGAGGAGGACGAGCAGACGACGGCGGCGATCGACCACGCGATCGAGGCCGTGCTCAACGGCGAGGACGAGCAGACGGCCACCGAGATCGAGGGGCTGCTCAACAGCGGCGACGACGGACAGGCGACCGCCGAGGCGACCGAGGACGTTGACCCGCGACGATTGCCGGGATCGAGCGACCTCGCACGCGGCACCGGCGCTCACATGGATGTTGCAGTTTCACCTTCCCGGGCAAAGCCCGACGAGCTGCCGCCTTGGTACGCGCTGCCCGAGGCGTGGAAAAAGAAGTACGCACTGAACCCGGCGCTGGGGCGCTGGGAATACGCGCAAGCCCTAAAGCGCGAGCGGCGCGAACGCGAAGAGCCGCGCCGCCGCATATCCAGCCACCCCGATTTCCGCCACCCCGGCCTTCGGAACTAGCCAAAAGGAGACGAACGCATGACCGCTACCACCACCCCCGTACGAACGCCCGGAAGCCCGGAAGCCCAATACCGCCAGCTCCGCGAAGGCGGACACGGCCACGCCCAGGCAATCCGCAAGGTCAGTCATTCGTACCAGCGTCCGGTCAACGAGATCGAGCGCTTGGTGCGGCGAGTGCGCGAGGAGATCGAGCGTCCCGCGCCGGAGGCCGAGCCCGAGCCCGTCGAGCAGGCCGAGCCCGACCGCTTCGATGCCGTCGAGACGGAGATCCGCGGCACGATCGCCGAGCTGGAGCGCAGCCGCGCAAGCCTCGCCCTCGACGCCCTGAGCGATGAGCGCAAGGCCCGTGAGCTCGGCGACGTCGAGGCCCGTCTCGCGGGTGCCCGAGCGGAGCTGGAGCGCGTGGGCTTGGCACGGACGGAGGCCGAGCGGCGCGAGCTGGCCGAGCACGAGGAGGCGAAGGCCAAGGCAACCGCCGATGCTCGCCGGCGAGCCTCGGAGTTGCAGGTCGATCGCGAAGCCGCAGCGCGAGCCGTTGACGAGGGCGCCGCCGCGTTCGCGACTGCCCTCGCCGCGCATCAGCGCATCTGCGCCGAGCAGGCCTCTGTGTTGGGCGGGGACTGGCGGCAGGTGCTCCCGCCTCAGTACGTGCTCGAAGCGGCGTTCGCTCACGCCCTCAACGAGGCGAGCGCTCCCGTGCCCGCCGAGCTGTCTCACCTGACGATCAACCGCGCGGCTCCGCTCGCCGCGCTCGACCCCCACGTCATCGAGCCTGCCGAGCAGGCGACCAAGCCCAACCCGAAGGAGAAGTGATGCAGCAGACGACGACTCACAACAACCTCAGCGAGGCGCTGCGGGCTGCGCTCGCCGCACACCCGCACGAAGCCCACGACGCGCTGCGCGAGCAGATCGAGCACCGTGCATCGCAGCTCGATGAACACCGTCTCGGAGGCGGCGACACCGACAAGCTCGCCGACGACTTGGCGAAGTCCGACGCGCCGAGCAAGGAGGCCCAGCAGGCCTACCTCGACTCGATGCACGCCGCCTGACTTTCACAAACCTGCCTGCGCGGTTCTCAACGGTCCCGCGCAGCAGGGCCGGGTCTGTTCCCCGGTCGTCGGGGTGACTCCTTCCCCGAGCCAACGCCCCCCGCTTGCCGCTTCAGCAACGGCACCGGGGGGCGTTGGCGCTTCAGGGAGTCCAGCCCGCCGTCGGCGCTGGAGCGCCCGGCGTGTTGCGGTATTCGGCCTGGCGCTGATCTTCTTCGTACGCCTGATTGAGGACTGCGGCGCGGCGCTGTTGCTGAATGGCCTGCTCTGCCTTGACCGGGCTCGCTTCGCCCTTGTGCAGGCCCCCGATCACGATCACTCCGAGGATCGCCACGAAGATCGCGAAGCGCACCCCTCGCCAATACGCCCGCCAGAACCGACGCCATGCGCTCGGTCTCTGTTCCAGCCGCACGTGGACATCGATGGCCCGCGCCTGGTGGGGCTCGTGCTCACGCATCGCCTATAGCCAGCCTATTTTGGGCTCTGCGGCCACGAGAGGGGCTGACTCTGGGGAACGCATGTCGGAGGGCATCGGGAGTCTGAGAGGCCTTTAGCGGAACCCGAGCACATCGACATGGATCGCGGTGACGGTGAAGTGCGACCCGTCATCGCACTGATCCAGGCCGCGCGCGCTCAAGGTGTGGGATATGGCGCTGGTTGGATCGGGCAGCCAAAGCTCGTCTGATTCAAATTCGCTGACGGCGGTTGACCAGGCCAGTTCGTAAGTACGTTCAGCAACATAAGGCGGACCCGAGCGCGGCAACACGGTGCCCACGCTTACGTTGTCGAGGAGGAGTTCGACCGTCGCGCGGGAGCCGCCTTCTTGTTCTTGACACGCACCCTGGGGAGGGTTGCGCACTGTGACCTGTCCGAACATTCCGTTTGCTTGATGTGCTGCTTGCGTCCAAGAGCCTCCCGTGAGGGGGAAGGACGGCGGGTAGCCTTCGCTAGGCGTTTCGGTCAAGACCGGCGCAGCAAGCGAAACCCGGCTGACGATCGCCTTGGGTCCTTTCGGCACGGCCGCCGAAGTCGCCGCTCTCGGAGCTTGCAGTTCACGCAATACCGTCGGCTTGATCTGGCTCGTGCTCGTGATGATGTAGCGGCTGGCGGCGACGGCGGTTCCCCCGAGCGCGATCACGAGCGCTACGAGCGCAACGATCATGGCTGGTGACGGGCGGCGAGGGCGCACAACGGAGCCTCCTAAGTTCGTGTTCCGACCTCCCATCGTGGCAGCAAGAGCGTGATCTTCACGTCTGCACCCGACCTTACCGGCAGCTTCTACATCACATGGAACGTCCACGGCATAGGCACAGTGGCGAGCTGGTGGTTTGATAACGGGGTTGGAGACTGAGGGGTCGGTTCGTCCCTGCGAGGGGCACATGACTCGTCAGCGAATGCCGTCGAGTAGCTGCGCCGCCGGCACTCCCAGCGCCTTCGCCAGCCGCGTGATCGTCGAGAGCCGAGGATCGCGTGTGGAGCGCTCCAAACGGCTGATCTCGGAGACGTTCAGGTCGCAGCGGAAGCCGAGCGCTTCCTGGCTCAGTCCCAGGCGCTGACGTTCCTTGCGTAGATTCTGGGCGAAGACGTTCTGCGGCTCCATCCCCGCGATGCTTGCCGGGCAGGGCCAAAAGCTCCAGGGCCAAAACCTCAAAGAACCAGCTAGGCTGCCGTTCGCTGTGTCTCAGTCCCGATGGACGGAATCAAGGAGGCAGTCGTGCGTGAGATCGCCACGCTACTCGCGGCGCTTGTCCTGGTCGGCTGCACGTTGGGCTGCGGCTCCAGCGCCCCCGCGACGAACGCTCGCAACGAAGCCGACTGGTCCGAGGCGCAGGAATGGGCGAGACGGCAGGTCGAACCGTACGAAGGGATGATCGGCGCTGCCAAGGCGCGCGAGCAGGAACGCGAACTTGCCAAGGCGCGCTACGACACGCTCACTGCGCGCGAAGGGTACGCCGAAGGCGTACGGCGAGGCAGGGGCAAATGATCCGCGTCGAGGGTGCTTAGCGCTCGGCGACAGGCGACGGTCCTGAGATTCAGCATGAAGGTATCCTCGCGCAAATCCGAATCTGGAACGGAGGACGGATGCGGTTCATTCACGGCAAGATAGGTGGGGCAGCAGCACTTGCGGCTGTGCTGATTTGGATGCTTCAAGCAGCCCCAGCGTTGGCGGCTCCGAGCGGGTCAATCACGACTGCCACGGCCAACTCAGGCTGGACCCAAGGCACCGTTGCGGGTTCCGTGACCTACGGCGACTGCATCCCCGAAAACAACTGCAAATGGCTGCCGCTGGTTCGGGTCGAGCCCTCGCTGCCCGAATACCACTGCGCGGTGGGGGACGCGCTCAGCTCAGACCCGAACATCCGCACGATCTGGAGCGGGGGGTCACATACAGGGAATGAAACGGTGCCCTTCAACGCGGCGAGCGTCCCGATCCTTCCCGGGGTGTTCGGCCAGCGCGCCTGCCTGATGGTCATCTACAACGCCCGCTATCCGGACCCCGTATGCCTCGCACAGAAAAAAATCCTCGAAGAACTGAGCGGAAAACCCGTCGAATGCCCTCCCGAAGATCACCCGGCGACCGAAGCTTCGGTTATCGGCGCGCTGATGACTGTCGAAGTTCTGTCGCCGATCGTGTCGCCGCAGGCGAGCCCGCCGTCGGTTCAGTCCCCGTCTCTGCCCGCGACTACGCACCCGAAGCCACCAGGCGTCTCGGCCTTCGCCACCTCGATCCAACTGAAGCCATCCGGCAGCGGCAGCCTGCAAGCAGCCTGCGACGCGGCTCCGAGTGAAGCCTGCACATTCGCTCTGTCCCTGTTCGTGCTCGTCAAGAAAGGCCGCGCCAGCAAGGTCGCGAAGCGGCAAGTCGGCACGGTTGGCGGCGATCTCGCAGGAGGATCAGCGGGACGGCTTTCGGTTCGGCTGAACAAGCTAGGCCGGGGGCTCCTCGAGCACGGCACCCTTCGGGCGGAAGCTGTTGGCACGGTGCGCGATTCGGCGGGCCTTGCAAGCTCGGTTCGTAAGCACCTGACGCTGCGTAGCGCGGCTCGACCGAGCACTCACAAGTTCTCGTCCACCGCGGGGGCCTGAGACGTGATCGATAGGCCAGCGCTCAACAGCGAAGCGATCTATGCGCACGTCGCGCTGCTCGATCCCCCTTTGCCAGCGGACAGCGCGGGCTGGGTGGACCTTCGGAGCATCGAAGCGTCTCGCGGATACCCGGCCGGTTCCGACGGCGCGGACTACCCGGCAGGACTGGATGAACTGGTCGCCGCGGGCTGGGCCGAGCGCGACGGAGAGCGCGAGCGCTGGCGACTCACACCGCGTGGGCGTCGGGAACGGCCGTCCCTTTGACCGGGGTCGTTCGCGCCTGAAGTCGAGCTGTCCGTCCGAACGTCTCGGTATCGTACATGATACCATGCTGGACAACAACAAGAAGCGCCCCCGCACCGCTGCAACGGCCGGGGGCCGGACACAGGAGGACCCTCCCATGCCAGTACGGAAGCGTAAAGCGCAGTCGCCAGAGCGCGGCGCGCGACTAGCAGCGGCCCGCAAGCGCGCGGGCCTCTCGCAGCACCAGCTCGCGGAGCGGGTAGGCGTGCAGAAGCTGACGGTGCTCCGCATCGAGAAGGGCACGAGTCGCCCCACGGTTGACGTGGCCCTTGCGTTTGCGCGCGAGCTTGGCGAGAGCGTCGAAACGCTGTTCGGGGGTGAGCGCTGATGGCCACCACGACGGACACACGAAAGCTCGAGAAGACGAAGACGCCAGGGGTCTACCGGCGGCACACGAACGGCTGCACGCGGAAGCGATGCGATTGCCCCTACGTCGTTCGCTGGAAGTCGCAGGGTGAGAGCCACAAGGAGTTTTTCCCGACATACGAGCTGGCGCGCGAGCGCAAGAACCTGCTCGGCTCTGGCAAGACGACGCGGCGGCCGTTGTCGTCCAAGACGATCGGCGAATACTTCTCGGCGTGGATCGAGACGTACCGAGGCCGCACGGCGCGCGGGCTCAGCGAGTCCACGCGCCGTGACTACCGGATCAGCTTTACGCTGCATGTGCTCACGGACCCGATCGCCCGGATTCGTCTGCGCGACCTCACCCCGCCGGACGTGCGCCAGTGGTTCGAGCGGATGGAGAGGGGGGGAGC
The DNA here is from genome assembly GCA_963716315.1 of uncultured Solirubrobacteraceae bacterium. Taxonomy (GTDB): domain Bacteria; phylum Actinomycetota; class Thermoleophilia; order Solirubrobacterales; family Solirubrobacteraceae; genus Palsa-744. The sequence continues at coordinate 107,774 of OY970301.1, forward strand.
GTCGCCGAGCACGATCAAGCGAGCGCGGATCGCTTTGCGCGTGATGCTCGCGTGCGCCGTCGAGGATGGCGACATAGGGTCCAACCCGGCTGCCGACGTTCGCTACGTGCCGAGCGAAGCGACGAAGCGTCGGCACGCGAAGCGCCAGCCGAAGCGACTCAGCGCCGCGGACATCGTCGCGATCCTCGACGCCATGCCGGAAGGCTGGCGCGCGTTCTTTACCTTGCTCGCGCAGACTGGCGTCCGCGTGAGCGAGCTGTTGGGCCTCACCTGGGCGAACGTCCACCTGGGCGACGATCCGCACATCATGGTTGCCGAGCAGGTGTACCGGGGTGAGCGCAAACAGCTCAAGACGGAGGCGAGCAAAGCGCGCGTACCGCTCTCCGCTGCGATGGCCTCATGGCTGACCGAGCTGCGGCCGGCGGGCGTCTCGCCGAGCGCTCCCGTGTTCGCGACGGCGACCGGCGGCACGCTCAATTACGCGAACGTCTACAACCGCGTTCTACGGCCCGCGCTCATCAAGGCCGGGATCGCCGTGCAGATCGGCACTGTGACCGTGCGCAAGCGCGGCAAGGACGTCGAGCGGCCGGTTTGGGATTACCAAGGCGTTGCCTTCCACGCCTTCCGTCACGCCTGCGGCACGCTGCTATTCGCCAAAGGCAAGAGCCTCAAGCAGGTGCAGGGATGGCTCCGACACGCGCAGCTCACCACGACGATGAACGTCTACATCCACGAAGCCGACGACGGGCTCGGCAGCGCCGACATATGGGACGACTTCGGCGACGTGCGGGGCCACCCTGGGGCCACCGAACAACCGGAGACAGCCGCAAACAGTAGTTCCGAGGACTCGCCGGAAACGGCTTTGCAGAGCCAATCCGACGAGCAGCAGAAGACGGCCGCAAGCGTCTGAGGGCACTCATAATCGGTAGGTCCCTGGTTCGAGTCCAGGCGGGCCCACTCATGAAGTCCTGCAAATCAGCTACTTCTCGTCGCGGACGCTCGCTGGCTGAACGGCAAGTCTCGGCTTCGCCGGCCTCGTTCGCCTTTTCGTTCGCCTAAACCCCGCCGTGACCCCTCACCCGCTGTTCCCAGGCCCTCAGACCGGCGACGCGACGAAGCGCGCGACCGAGAGCACGTACGACTTCCTCAACCGCGTCACCCGACCCGAGATGGCGGCGCCTCGCCAGGTGCTGGAGGAGTGGTTCGCGCACTGGCCGGCCGACGATCGCAAGGACCTGCGCGGGCGTCTGAAAGCGAAGGACGCTGGCCAGTTCGCCGGTGCGTTCTGGGAGCTCTACCTGCACGAGCTGCACCGGCGGCTCGGCTTCGAGTGCCAGCGCGACCCGGTGTTGCCCGACACGACCCGTCGCCCCGACTTCCTCATGAGCCGGCCTGGCAGCCCGGAGAGCTCGTTCTACCTGGAGGCGACCGTCGTCGACTACACGCGGAGCGAGGCGTCGCTGCGCAAGCGCCAGGAGCTCGTGCTCGACATGATCGAAGCCGCCTACCACCCCGACTTTGCGATCCGGGTCCACCAGCTTGCGGTCGGCGACAGCCAGCCCTCACAGCGCGAGGTCGTCGGTGCGATCGAGCAATGGTTCGCGACGCTCGACCACGAGACCGAGCAGCGTCGGGTCGAGGAGATCGGCCGCGCCGACGAGGTAATCCCCCTCGGGAAGGGGTGGCGGCTGCGCGCGCTGCCCTACCCGCGGCCGGAGCAGTCGCGTGGCGACCGCTCGTTCCCCACCATCGCGACGCGGTCCGGTGGCGGGATGATCAACGAGCCGCCCTCGATCCTCGATGACCTACGCGACAAGGCCAGCAGGTACGGTCGGCCCGACCGCCCCTACCTGATCGCCGCGCTGTGCGCCCGCGAGTTCGCGACCGAACTCGACATCGAGCAGGCGCTCTACGGCCCAGAGGTGATCAAGGTCGCAGTCGGCCCTGACGGACCGCTGACGCACGCCGCACGGATCGACCGCGACCCGAAAGGGCTCTGGCAACGAAACGAGCAGCAGACCGCCACGCGCGTGTCCGCCGTGCTCTCCGCGATCCAACTGCACCCGTGGTCGATCGCGAGCGTACCGCTGACGCTGTGGCTGAACCCGTGGGCGACGCGCCCGCTCACGCCAGCCTGCCGTGGGCAACCGTGTCGGGCGACCTGGCCGCGAATGCGATCGTCCGGGCGGACGCGGAACGCGAGCCTCGCGAGTTCCTCGACCTCCCGGAGCTCTGGCCCTACTCGACCGCTGGCTAAAGGCGGCGGCGCTCGCCCTCGACGCTCGAAATCGGCCGCACGATCCACGCTTGGCTGCCGGTCCGCACGGCTCGGGGAGTACCCTGCTGGCGATGTCCACGTGGCGTTTCACCTCGCTCCAGCGCGGCACCGAGTTCGACTTGCCGCTGGAGCTCGTGTGGGAGCTAAACGGCGACCCGATGAGCGACGACTATCTACCCGAGGAGGCCTCTGCGCCGGAACTCTGGAGCAAATGGGTGTCCCATTACGGCGAACCGGTCATGCCGATCTATTGGTACGTGGCGGGGCCCGCGAAGTTCGAGTTCGCGCCACGCGATCTACAGCCGCAGCACCAGGGTGGGGATCAGCAGAGAGACGCCGACTTCCTCACGTACTACACGGTGCCCGTCACAGGTGACGACGACGAGGTGATCCAGTGGTCGCGATTGCCGGTTGTCGACAAGCTCTGGCGGCCAAACGAAACCAGCAAAGGCGGGTTCATCCAGGAGGCGACAGGCTGGAAGCCGAGTCCGCTCCAGTCCTACGCCGACATCAGCGTCCTCGCGCGCGCCGCTGTCCTAGATTTCCCAAGCCCGCCGGACTGAGCAGCGACGGTCTCGGCTGCCTGGTCGACATCGACCGCGGACCCATCGACGAGCGCGCACAGCGCGGCCTTCTCCTCGTCGCCGCGCCGCATCATCTGCCGGTAGACGCGCAGCGCCAGGCCGGGGTCGGCGTGGCCCATCTCGTCCATCACGACACCGGGATCAGTGCCGAGCGCGTACAGCAGAGAGCAGAACGTGCGCCTAAGGGAGTGAGGCGTGAGTCCCGGTGGAAGGGGCGCAAGCCCAGCCACGTCAAGGTTTTCGTCCGCGCGCTGTATTGCGGCGCCAAGAACACGGTTGCGGATGTTGTCGCCGCTGGGGCACCGCCCGGCCGACGTAGCGAACACGTAGGCGTTCGGGTCACGATCTACCTTGCGGGCGCGGACTGCCCCAAGTATCGGCGCCAGGCCTCTCCGTATCTTCACCCGCCGTATTCCGGCGGGCGTCTTCGCATCGCCGACCGTAATCCATCCAGCCGTCAAGTCAACGTCTCGCCAGCGCAATGCGCATAGCTCGCCGATTCGCAGGCCAGCGAGGACGAGAGTCGCGAGGATCGCGTGGCGCTCGATGTGCCGGCGGTCAGCTCGCGCCTCCTCATCGAGTTCTGCTGCTGCGTCGAGCAGCGCGGTGATCTGCGCTGCGGCCTCCAAGTAGCTTCGCGCAGGAGGGCGCTCACGGATCTTGCGCCCGCGTCCGCGGGCCGGATTGCGCGGCATCAGGTCGCGGTCCACGGCCGCTTCCAGGACCTGCGCAAGCAGCGTAATAGACGCGTTGATCGACCGCGGCGAGAGCGGCCGTGGTTGCTCGGCGAGCTTCGTCGCGATGTACTGCTCCACCTCGGCGACGGTGATGCGGTCGAGCTGAAGCTCGCCGAAGAACGGGATCAGGTGGGCCTCCAGCTTCCAGCGATAGTCCTTGATCGTCTTCGGCCGCCACGTCCGCTCGTGCAGCAGCCACCACTGCTCCGCGAACGTATGGAAGGTCGGTATCTCGAGCTTCGCAGGTGACTGGATGGGGTCGGGTGGTCGCCACTGGCCGCGTGCCACGTCGGCCATCACGAACGCGAGCTCGCGTTCGGCCTCCATCCGAGACACCGGCCCGAGCGGGATGGTCCGGCGCCTGCCGAGTGCGCGAAACCGCAGCGATCGATAGATGCGCCCGTCGACGCCACGTCGCTCCACGATCGAGCCGGTGGCGGGGCGTGGCATCAGTCGGGCTCCACGATTGGCAGTCCGGCGCTCTTGAGGAAAGCTTCTATCTCGCGAGCCGTGCAGCCGGCTCGCGCTCGTTGCTGCTCGGCTCCCGCGTAGGCGGGATCGACGCTCAGGTGATCGCGGGCGATCGTCAGGAGCCCGTTCAGTGCGGACACAACCGCCCGGCCGTGGCGATCGATGTTGACTTCCACCGACGTTTCAGTCTCAGCGGTCCAGCCGACCACGTCGAGCAACTCGCGGATCACGTCGAACCGGCCGAGCGACTCGCGGTAGATCCCGGGACGGGTTTCGCGATCGGACCGCCTGGTCACTTCCTCGATCTCGACGGCGACTGAGCCGATGTCGCTGTGCAGGCCGCAGCGGAGATGGGTGACGACCTCCGCTGGGATAGTCAGGCTTGTGCTCATCTTCGGTTCCTCCTGTCTCGGAGGCGCCGGGAGACAGCTATGGCGAGGAAGGTCAGCCCACCCCCGCTCGGGATACGCTGCCTACGCGCCGGGAGCTAATCCTCTCGGTGCCACGCCCCCGGCTGTTTCCGCAGCGCGGGGGCACTAGTTTTCCGAGGCACGACTCATCGCACCTTGGACAATTCGCCAAACCAGCGTAGCGCCGGATTCGGATGGAGAAAAAGACAACGAGAGACGACGAGCGAGCTTCGGACCGCCTTGCGCTGGGCCGCGCGCTTCGCGAGCTTCGCATGGCTGCCCACCTAACGCAGGAGGAGCTTGCCCGCCGGGCAGGCACCGACAACACGTACATCAGCCACGCCGAGGCCGGCAGGTTCGGCGTCGGCTGGGACACCGTGATGCGCTTGGTTCGAGCGATGGACCTCACCATCGGCGAGCTGGCGGCTGAGGTCGAAAGGCAGCTCGGCACGCGGGGCTGAGCGGGTCGGCCAGGTGCAGCCACTCATTTCGCTTCCTTCGGGCGGGACACCAGGACAGAGCCGGCCGCTGTTGTCCGTCGCCGCCGACTAACGGCGCGCCTCGTAGCTGCACGCTCGCCACGCGCCAGCTCGGATGACGCGAGAGCCATTTCGCCACGCCGGAAGAGGGCCCGGCGCGCTGTGTTGAGGTCGAATCTAAGACGGGGCTTGGTTCCTGTCCCGAGCCTGACCGCGCCGAGTTCGTCGCGATGCTCGTAGACCCACGAACGCGTCACCCCGAGCTCGGCGGCGAGTGTGGCCGCATCCACGAGTCGACCGTGCTCGGGCATGGAACCGTGACGCATTAGCTCGACCACGCGCGCGGCAACGGCCTCGACCCATGCGGTGTTGCCCAGGCCGCTTGGAACAGGTCTGGACGGAGGGGGCATCTTGATCTCGCTCACACAGCTAATGACCGCCAGCGGGCCAAAGCGGCCAGCGGATCGTCGAGCCACCCGACACTCCGGCAGCTCACTTCGCGTCAAGTCCTTCGGTGTCTGGCCAATCGACGCGCATACCGCACAGCGGTACGCGAGTGCCGCTTACGAGACGTCCGTCGCCAGCTACGTCGCGCCGCCGCTCCTGGTGCTACCTCGCGTCAGGACCAAAACAGCCAGAGCAGACCGAGATGCACGGACACCGAGCGGTATCTCAGCGGTGTCTAACTCTTTGGCCGTTTTCAGCGCCCCGGGGTCATTCAGTGGGTGATGACGGCATCGAGCATCGGCGCCTCCAACGCGGGCGGCTACGCCCGCTACCTGGAGGGCAAGACCGTCGGGCCCGAGCGTGGTGACTACTACCTGACGCCGGACGGCGAGACGGCTCAAGCGCCCGGGCGCTGGCTATCGGACCCTGAGACCCTGAACGGCTGGGGATCAGTGCCGAACGGGAGGTCGAGGGCGCGGACTTCATCGCGCTGATGGAGGGCCGGCATCCCACGACCGGCGAATGGCTGCGACCAGAAGGCGCAGGTGGTGGCAGGGGAGGGGGGATCGATGTCACGTTCAGCGCGCCAAAGTCGGTCTCGACCGTGTGGGCGCTCGGCGATCCGTGGCAGCGCGAGCAGATCGAGCAGGCGCACGCAAGGGCCGTCGAGCGCGCGATCGGGTATCTGCGCGAGCAGGTCCCGGTGGTGCGCCGTCGCTACGACGGCCAGGTCGTCGAGGAGCGAGCCAAGGACGTGATCGCCGCCGAGTACCGCCACACGACTGCGCGCGGCGTCAGCGGCGCGCAGGCGCCCGACCCGCAGCTGCACAGCCACGTCGTGATCAGCGGCGTGGTTCGCGAGGACGAGCGGATCGTCGCCGTCGGGTCGCGGCCGATCTTCCGCTCCGCACGCGAGCTCGGCGCCTACTACCGCTCGGCGCTCGCCGAGGAACTGGCCGGTGAGGGGTATGAGATCAAGCGCGCGACCGGCAAGGACGGGCGCTATTTCGAGCTCGCCGGCGTGCCGCGCGAGCTGACCGAGGAGTTCTCCGGTCGCAGTCGCGAGGTCGCCAGAGCCGCCGAGCGCTTTCGGGCGCGCTACGGTCGTGCGCCGGAACGCGGCGAGCTGCGCAACCTCGCGCTCGAGAACCGGAGGGCCAAGGAGCTGACCACGCGCGCAGACCTACAGCGCGTTTGGAGCGAGACGGGCCGTCGTCACAGCTTCGGGCCCGACGAGGCGGTGCATTCTGATCGGGACACCGGAGCGGCCCAAGGTCGAGCGCCCGATCGAGGATCGCATCGAGACAAGGCTCACCGAGCAGCGCGCCGTCTTTCAGGCGCGCGAGCTGCGTGCCGTTGCGCTTGAGCAGAGCGCGGGGGAGATGACGCCAGAGCAGGCGCTCGCCGCGGCAAGCGAGATGGTCCGCGATCGCCGCGTGCTCACCCTCGAACGTGGGCGTATGACGACGCTCGCGATCCGCGCGCAGGAGCAGTCAATCGAGCGGCGCGCCGAGCTGCTCGCCGGGGTGACTGGACGCGATGTCGGCGAGCGGGCGCGTGCGGTGGCGACGCGGGAAGTCGCCGAGTGGATCGGCGGCCCGCTGACGGGCGAGCAGAACGACGCGCTGCGTGTGCTCACCGGGAACGAGCGCGCCGCTGTGCTCGTAGGTCCGGCCGGCACCGGCAAGGGCGTTGTGATTGACGCGGCGGCGCGCGCTGAGCAGCTCGTCGGCCGTCAGGTGATCGGCGTTGCCGTGTCCGGCTCTACCGCCGAGCGGCTCGGCGCCGACAGCCCTGCGCTCGCCGGGCAGACGATGACGCTCGACGCGCTTGTCGCCCGCGCCGACAGAGGGACCGTCGAGGTCGATCGCCACACGACCGTCGTTCTCGACGAGGCAGGCATGGTCGACCACGCAAGGCTCGACGCGCTGACCGAGCTGGTCGAGCGCGGCGGGGCGAAGCTGATCGCCGTCGGCGACGGCAGGCAGCTCCCGTCGATCGGTCCAGGGGGCATGTTCGACCGGCTCGCCGAGCACGCGCCCAGCGCAGAGCTCGCGGACATCCACCGCACGACCGATCCCGAGGAGCGCAGGGCGTGGCAGGCGCTTCGCGCAGGAGAACCGGAGCGCGCGATGGCCCACTACGTGCGGCGAGGGCAACTGCACCTGTCCGACTCTCGCGAGCAGGCGGCCGAGCAGGCCGTCCGTGACTGGGCGAGGCTGACCGCCGAACGCGGCGATGTCCGCTCGGTGGCGCTGATCGCCGACGCCTCCAACCGCGAGATTGATCGGCTCAACGCACGCGCTCAGCACCTGCGAGTCGAGCGCGGCGAACTTGGCGGCGAGGAGATCGAGCTACCGGGCGTTCATTACGGGCTGCGCGAGGGCGACCTCGTGGCGTTCACCGCTCAGCATCGGCCACCGGGCGAGTCGAGGGTCGAGAACGGCACCCGCGGCGAGATCGCCGGGCTCTATGACCAAGTCGTGAGGATCGCGATCGACGGGTCAGGCCGCGAGGTCCGACTCGCCGGCGAGCAGCTCGACTCTCTGCGGCTCGCCTACGCGCAGCACGTCTATCGCCAGCAGGGGGCGACGGTCGAGCGCACGATCGTCCTGACCGGCGGCTGGCAGACGAGCAGGGAGACCGCGTATGTCGAGGCCACGCGGGCCCGCCGGGGAACCGACTGGTACGTCGCGCGCGAGCAGCTCGGCGAGGAAGGGCAAGACCCAGGTCGCATCGCTCGTTTCGCCGAGCTGATGCGCGATAGCCGTCGGCAAGTGCCGTCCGTCCAGTACCGGGACGCCCCAGGGCAACATGATCTCTTCTCGGACCGGAGTCGTGATCCATTTCGGCTCGACCGACTCAACCCGCTTCGTGGTCTTACAAGGAAGCTCATGAGCAACGAGCCGGAACGGGATACCGGACGAACCCGATGAGTTCGCCGTCCAGACCCCAGCGACGTCGGCCGTGCCTCGTAGCTTGTCGATGTGGACCGCAACGACCCGAGCACGACCGATCCGGAGGGGCGCCGCGTCGTCTTTGACGCCGGTACCCGCCTGCACCTTGCGCTTGGCCGCCCGGAGCTCGCCGAGGAGAACGAGCTGATCCTCGGCACCGTCGCCCATCCCGACTATCGGGTCGCGGACTCGATTCCAGGCCGCGAGCACTTCTATCGTCGCCACATCGATCCCCGACGCTGGCTGCGTGTGGTCGTAGACTTCAACGACGACCCCGCTTGGGTCGTGACCGCATTGGTCCAGGAAAACCCGCCACGCGGCTGGAAGCCATGACGATCACCATCGCCGGTATACCGTTCGACCATCATCACTACGACGAGCGTGGCGACGTGCTCTACCTCAACGTCGGCGAGCCTCGCCCGGCGGCTCGTGGTCTAGAGACGCCGGACGGACACGCGATCCATTACGACGAGAACGGCGCAGTTATCGGCCTTACTCTGCTGAATGTTCGGCGGACGCTCGAACGCGAGGGTCAATTGACGTTGACGCTGCCGCCAGAGCATCTGGAGGCGGAGGCGCTCAAGCCGATTCTGGCTGCGGCCTGACCAGCGAACGTCGGGTCGCGCTTCTCGAAGCGGCGTGACCGATTCGGCACAAGCATCGACGGTCGCTCGGCGTTACCCGTTGCACGCGGGAGCAGTCGCGCACAACCCGTGGCTTGCGCTTCCGCAGGTCGTCCAGAGGGAGCGCGTCGCTACTGTCCGCGAGACGCTCGCATCCACGCGAAGGGAGCAGCACACCGCGCGACGGAGCCTCCCGTGGGACAATGCCAGCAGTGGCTAGCGAGCACGGCCCGGAGTTAGCCGCTGTCTACTGTCAACGGAGCGCAAGTCCGCGCCGAACTTGACAGGACGTGATCCGCGCATGCCGACGAACTACGACCCCCGAGAGTCTCTGATTCGGGAGCTACGGACAGAGCGGGTGATCTTCGTGGTGGGTGCCGGCTTCAGTGTTGCGTCGGCCGCAACAGGAGCGCCCGCGAGCTGGCCGGACCTGATCACTCATGGGCTGAGCTTCGCCGGAGCGATTGGAGCAGTGGGAGCAGACGATGCCACGCGTATCGAGCGCCTTGTCGAGGATCGAACGACCGGCAGCCTAATCGCCGCTGCTTCTGAGGTCGAGACGGCGCTCCGCGGGGTTGCATCGGGATTCGACATTTGGATGGCCGAGTCGGCTGGACGACTCCAGCTAGCGCATCCCGGACTGCGCGATGCCCTGCGCGCTCTGAATGTCACGATCGCCACCACGAACTACGACACCCTTCTGAGCGAGGACGGTGGGCCGCCCCCGATCCCTTGGACCGACGGACCCCGATCACTCAACGTCCTGCGTGGAGATGTCAACGGCATCCTTCATCTACATGGCGTTTACGACGCGCCCGATTCGATCGTCTTCGGCGACGCGGGCTACGACCGAGTTCGCGCCGACGAGTTCGCGCAGTTCCGCCAGCAAGCCCTCGCAGCGGTACGCACGCTGGTATTCGTTGGCTGTGGCGAGGGGCTGCACGACCCGAACATGGCAAGCCTGCTCGACTGGCTTGCCTCGCTACGGGTTCAACACGCCCACTTCCGGCTCGTCCGATTTGCAGAACGGAGCGCCACCCCGAACGCCCACATCATCGACATCCCGTACGGCGAAGACTTTCGGGACCTGGCGCCGTTCCTCGAGGGGTTGGCAGCCAGTGCGGCCCGCAGCGCCGTTAGCAGGAAAGGAGAGGCGCCCGAGGCTGTCAGTAACCGGCGACTCTCGGCGCTCGGTCCTATCGGGGAGCGCCTCAAGAAGTCCGCGCGAGCTGAAGCGCTTGGCCAGTATGTGGAGGCCTATACCGACGCGTGCACCGCGCTTGACGAGTCGCTATCGCTTCCGGATGACGACGAGCGGCGAGATGAGCTTGTTGCCCGAGCCCGGGCCGACTGCGCCGGGCTGATCCTTCGAGTTGACGGCGAGGCTGAGGATGCGTTCGAGATGGTCAGCCTCGCCCTGAACACTGGGTTTATGCGGTCAGATCCAAGAAATCGCTTCGGTGCGCTCCTCACGCGCGCCGAGGCCGGAATCCTCGCCCGGCGAATCCCGGAGGCTCGGGGGGCACTGAGCGCGGCGACCCAGCTCGCAGGGTCAGATAACGATCGCCGCGCCGTCTTGCAAGTCGAAGCACACCTCCACATGGTCACCGAGGATTTCGACAGGGCAGCCACGGCATGGGCCCTCGCAGCCGAACAGTTCAGCACGGCACACGCCCTTGCCGAGGATGATGCTGAGACCACGCGAACCGCACGCGGGATGGCGCTCTGCTGGCATAACCGCGGCTTGGCGCTCGGACGAAGCGGCGACCTCGTCGGCGCATGTCGTGACCTGCAGACCGCCGCCAACTGTTTCGCGACGATCTCGGTACCTGAGGACGAGGTGCCCTGCCTCTACTTCCTTGCCGAGTATCAACTCAGGAGCGGGCTCTTCCCTCAGGGCTTCGCCTCCGTCGAGCGAGCTATAGCGCAGGCAGCAACGAACCACCTGGATCTCTGGGAGATGAAGGCCCGTGAGCTGAAGGCGCGTGCCCTTTACACCCGAGACGGCGAACATCGTCGCGAGGCACTCCAGTGTCTATACCAGGCATCTCAGATCGCGCATCGCAACGACGATTACGACACGCTGCGACGTTGCCTTCAGATGACGGCCACCATTTACGCAGAGAACCGGCAGTTCGACATCGCGCGTCACTACCTCGAAGGCGCTGCCATCGCTGCCAACTCAAGCGCCGATGCCCTCGCCATCGCTGATGTCGACAAACAAACGAAGGAGGTGATGGCCAAACAACCGCGACCATTGAGCGAGGAAACCCGACATCGAGCGTTCGAGAACGCGACGCAGATTCTTACGCGAACTGTCGCAGCCGACGAGTTGGAGGCAACCACGGACCGATTGCGCGCGGTCATTTGGCCGGATAGTTCGCCGAACGACGAGATCGAGACGCCGTCGCACCCCGGCGACAATGAGGATAACCCCGGCGACAGGCAGCTGGATATCGGCTCAGCCCTAAGAGACAAACTCGACGCAGCGGCCACGGTCGCCGAGGCCGCCCGGATCATGATGCAACTCGGCGGCTGGCACCTCCAGCAATCCGATTCCTACGAAGCAGGACTGTGGTTCAGCCGAGCCCACGAAGCGGCGAGGAAGGCCCCCGTGCCACGACTTGCATCGAGCGCCTTGGTGGGCCAAGTCGTCGTTGCACTGACCGACGACGCGTATGACGCCGCTCGCGAGGCCACAAGGCTCGACGAAGCAGCCGAAGCCTTGGGCCATCACCGGGACCCGGAGGTCGAGGCCGCGATCGAGTTCCATCGGGGTCGGCTCCTTGCCGGAGAGAACGACACCGAGGCCGCGCTTGCCTCCTTTAGACGTGCGCGCGACATAGCTTCGCAAGTTCACGAGGAGGGACTCGTCGCCGACGCCGACCACTGGATCCGTCGCATCGAAGCCCACCTTGCACTCCTCCGCCCGGCACAGTTGTCACTCAAAGAGTTGGCTGAGGAGATCACCGAACTGGAGTCCTGGTATCCAGAGGAGCGCAAGGGTCTGCGCAAGTTTTGGTACTACTGGCGCGACGAAGATCTACTGAGGAACGCTGTGGCCGTCGACGGCGTTACGAAGTGCCTCGTGATGGCCGGCAGCGCTGATGAACTCGACGTACTGCGCCATGGCCTCTCCGGTCTGTTCGACCTCGTCTTTTACTCGTCCGAGACGCCGTTCGTCGGCCCGGTCGACGACATGGCCACTGAACTCGTCCCGTTTCCCTCCGGCCGCCCCCTCCCGCACTGCGTGAACATCATCGGAATCCCCATTGACGATGCAAACTCCGAGCCGGAGTCGCGAACCGATGCCTCTCCCCAGTAACGACGCCATCTTCCGATGGCAGTATTCCCTTGTCAAGGAGGAGCTATTTGACGACGGCCGCCATCCGCGGGCGATAACGCTGGCTGGCGAGCACTGGTCCGTTCCGCAACTCATGTGGGCCGACCCGCCGGATCAGGATGTCGGCGGCCTGGGGTGCTGGTGGTATCCCCAAGATCTGGCTGCGGCCGCGGTTCCGAACGCGGTCGCCGTGCTCAGCGTCGCAGCGCGGCTCGGGGCCGTACCTGTTCTAGGTCGCCATGTCATTGCCGAAGCCTCGGAGGTTCGCCTGCTGCGAGAGGTCGAAATATGGGTGCCCATGGGGACAGGCTCCTTGTCACCGGCACAAGCGTCGGTTGTGAAGCGTGCGTTGACGGGTCTCATTCGTGCAGACGAAGCGTCCATCGAGAATGCACTCATAGGGTGCAAGGAGGTGATCGATGGCGTGACCAACAAGGTCAGCGGCGTGAGCGTGCTCTCGCTTAGCCTTGGTGTCGCGGAGTTCCCCTATATCGGTGGGCCCGGTGCGCGGTCCAAGCCGCGAATGCATCCGGCAGTGATCTTCCACGCGCCTGTCGTCGCAGCCGGAGCAATGCCCAATCCGGGTTGATCCCGAAGAACTGCGAACCGCGGCGCGTAGAGCGAGACGTCATCGGATTCTCTTGGGTGGGCGCTGACTCAATCGCGCGCGAGACAGGGCGGACACCAGCCTGTGCCGTCGCGGCGAATCATCCTCCACATTCGCGCTGTCGCAAGGCGCGAAAGGGAGCTGTCTCCTCGGTCAATCTGAGGCGCCTGCTTTGGACGAGACGGGGCCGTGTCGGCATTCGCTCGGCGGGCTTCCGGTTCGCGATGGCGAAGCGGTTGTGATGGTGTCGAAACCTGTTCATCGTCCGCGGCGCAAGCGAAGCGCTGGGGCGGCGGGGCGCCCGCATCGTTCGGGGCGGCGGTAGCGGGCTGAGTGGTGGTTCGTTCTCGTCGTCGGCAGCAGCAGGATGAGACCGGCTTGCCGACCTGACCGCCAAGTCCAGCCGGGCCTACCTCAAGAAACCCCCGTTAGCCCGGGGGTTTCTTGCCTACTGGACGAGTGAGCAATGAATACAACCGTCTACGTGCGGACAACCAGTGGGGACAACCCCTGCTGATTCGATCGCCAGCGCGGCCGGATATGATCACGCCCACGGTGTCGATCTTCGACTCGCTGGCAACGGGCATGGTGGGCCGCAAAGCCCCGGCGGGCTACCAGGGGCGCGTATGCGCGGCCCTGCCGGGCATGAGCCTCGAGGAGACCGTCGAGGCGGTGAAGGCGGCGGGAGGCTGGGTGCAACGGCAAGCGATGCGGTCGAAGGGCCGACGGCCCGGGCGCCTGCTCGTGCGCACGCAGCAGGGGGAGTGGTTCGTGCTCCCCGACAGCGCCTTCGACGAGTAGCAGCGCGCCGAACGGTCCGCCGCCGAGGCCGTCAACATGAGGCTATGCCGAAGTTCCGCGTGACGCTTGTGGCTTCCTATGCACCGACGCTGCCGATCGATCGCAAGGACGCCCTTGCATACGCCGGCCCGACGCTCACACAGCCTCGAGAGGTGAAGGAGCGCCTTGGGGCATGGGTCGAAAGACGCGAGGGACGGGCGCTAATCGGTGATCACGCAATCGATCCGCCACGCCTGACCGTGAGGGTCGTTTACGACGAGCTCGACGCCCCGTCGGAGTGGGATGTCGGCGTCGACGCACGCTCACTCTTTGTCGAGGAATCAGCCGCCGACGATCTGCCCGAGCCAGAGACGGTTGTCGCCCATGCGGAGGAGTTGTAGCGCTACGCCCGAGGCAGCGGAGGGTCGAGTTCGAGAACGGCGTCGTAGGGCCGGCCGTCCTCGGCGAGGCGGCCGAGCGCATCGTGCGCCCTGACGAGATCGGTGAGCGCCTTGTCGAGGCGGGGAATGTCGTTGTTGCTGAGACGCCCACGGTCCTGTGGCTTGGCGATGCGTGAGACGAATTCCGCGAGCGTCTGTAGCCGCGAGCAGCCGCCGGACACAATGATCCACTCGTCGTCCTTGAGCTCGCTCGCGAGCAGGTCGCGCTGCTCGAGCCATGAGCGCGGAGTCACGTCGATGAAACCCGGGAGCGCGCGATCGCTGATGGCGTTTCTCAGGATGCGCGAGACGAGGAACAGGTCCGAGCGCAGCAGGCGCGCAGCTGCTCGAGCGCGCCGGCGATCTCGTCGAGCCTCACGTATCCACTCAACGGCGCCGGTGAGGATCGCTCCTACGGCGACTCCGACCAAGCCGAAGATCGCGGGTACGAGCGACCCGACTGCAAGCGGTGGCATCGGATGGGACCGTAGCGGTGCCGGCTGTTGGAACGGGACTGGTGATTAGATGACCGCCCTGATGACTCACGCAAGCTCGTCGCAGGAGCAGCTCGACGCCGAGCCACTCATTCTCGCCGACGTGTCGAACCACTTCGGCTGCGTCCAGCTCAAGCCGCGATCGCTTTGTCTGGAGAACGGCGCGCGAGTTGACGTGGACGGCGTCGCGGAGGACGAGTCGGTCCTGGTCGAGGTCTTCGCCCATCAGGGCGCGCTGCGCGGCGGACAGATCCATAAGGTCGCGCGGACGCGCTCAAGCTGATTTGCGCGGCGAGGCGCCGTGGTGTGGCTACGATCGCGCGGTGAGCGCGTCGCGTGACAGGCCCGAGATCGTGGTCGTCTCGCCGCTGAAGGAGTGGACGTGCGCTGCGTGTGAGGACACAGATGCGGGCTTGCTGACGATGGACGACGGCGGTCCGCTGTGCCTTTTCGTGCGCGGATCTCGCGCACCTGACGTTCCTTGGTGCTGGAGATGCCGCGCTAACGCGCAGAGCGCGCAAGGCCAGCCGGCTCTCCGCCGTCGTCGTGCGTTTCAGTCGTGCGCGCAGGCGCTACGAGCGCCAAGGCGTGCTCGTCGAGGAGTCGGCGCTCGAACGAGCCGAGGCGTAATGCCTCGCCGACGAGGACGCCCGCTCGCGGCGTCGTCAGCGAGAGCGCGAGCGGCGCGCCGTCGAAGACGTGGACTTCGAGCGTGAGCTCGCGAATGAGATCGGTCGGCTGTTCCCTGGCTGCCCGTCCGAGCGCGTGCAGGAGATCGCGTCACACACCAGCCAACGCGGCAGTGGTCGTATCGGCCGGACCGCCTCCGCACGCGCACTCGACTCCGCCGCGATCACGCTCGCAGTCGTTGCGGCTGCACGTCATCGTGGAAGCGAGTACGACGATCTGTTGATGGCCGGCGTCGACCGATCAGAGGCACGCGAACGCGTGCGCGCAACGGTAGACAGCGTGCTGAAAGAGTGGCGCACGCGTCCGCGGATGCGCTAAAGTGCTCCTTTGTAGGGGTCATTTATGATGTCGACAAAAGCCACGAATCGGGGAATGCTTACGCGCCGCGAGGCCGCTGAGCTCATTCACGTCCCGCTGAGTGCTCTCGACAAGGCCATCGAGCAGAAGGTCGTCACGGCGTACAGGCGCCGGGGTCGCACATGGCTGCGCAGCGAGGACATCGGCGTGATCGTGCTTCTGCAAAAGACGGCGCTCCCGTTGCCGGTGGCGCTCAAGCGGAAGGTCAAGCGGTGGGTGCGCGAGACGGAGCCCTACCGTGCCGCGCACGACACGGAATTCGCGATCGGCGACACGCTCGTCATTCGCTGGACTCCCGAGATGACCACGGCGGTTGAGACCGCCGAGAGCTATGCAACGCTGCGCGACCGGTGGATCGAGATCAACCCGGACATCAAGGGTGGCGAGCCAGTGATCCGCGGAACGCGCATCACCGCGCGCGGGGTCGCGGGGCGCCTCGACGATGGCGACACCCTCGAGATCCTCACCGAGGAGTACCCCACCATTCCCGCAGGGGCCTTCCTGACCGCCTACACCTACGGCCGAGCACATCCTCGTCGTGGACGACCCGTCAAGCCGTGGCACAGCGGCGATGAAGCTCTGGATCGACGAGGACCTGTCCCCGTCGCTGGTTGACGTAGCTCACGTCCACGGACTCGACGCGACCTGCAGCCGGGATCGGCGAATGCTCGGCGGTTCCGATCTCGAGGTGCTGCGATGCTGCATCGACGAGGATCGCACGCTCGTGACGAACAACCTCGGCGACTTCCGTCGCCTTAGCGAAACGCGCTCAGTGCATCCTGGCTTGATCGTGCTCCCAACGGTGGCTCGCACGGCGCAGAGGAAACTGCTGGCGGACGCGCTCGTCCACGTAGATCGCCGCACAGCGGACACCGGAGCTGCCGACCCGGGCGAGTTCATGATCAACAGGGTCGTCGAAGTCAGCGACGCTGGCACCTGCGTGGACTTCCCTCTCCCGGCCGGCGCGTAGCCGTGGCCGATCGAAAAGGCACGTCTGCCCAAACCCCCGCGAATCCCCCGTAAATTACGGCCATCAGGCGCGCATTCGTCAGTCGCCCCAACTCTCGAAATCCCAGCACTTATGCGGCTTTTCGCCGGGTTTCGCGTCTCCCTGCAGACGCCTCATAATCGGTAGGTCCCTGGTTCGAGTCCAGGCGGGCCCATGGCAATGCGGGGCGTCCCCGCGTTCCTAGTAGTCATCGCCTGGCACCGGTCCCTCGTCGGGTGGTTGGCTCCAGGAACTGGTCGAGCCGCGCGAGCCCGGGTCGTGACGGCTCGCCGCCGGAATCCCCTGGTTGAAGAGCGTGCGCCGGTAGCGTTCGTTCAGGTAGTGCTCGGCTGTGTGCTTGATCAGGCGCTCGGCTCGCATCGCTCCCTGAGTTGAGACATGCGCCTTGCCGAGGTCGTCGGGGTACCAGTGCCACCGGAACCACCGTCGCCGCGGACCGAAGCCCTGCCATCCGTAGCGCAGGCGACCCCCCGCACGCTGCGCGACCCACGCGCGCAGCGAGATGGCCGCGAGACATGCAAGCGCTACGGATGCTGCGAGGAAGAACCACGAGATCCAGGTGCGCTTGTCCGGGGTGAGCCCATCGTCTATGTGCGTCAGCAGGGCGGCCAACGAGAGGATCGTCATCAAGACCTGCACTCCGAAGAGAAGCCGCCAGGGCCTGGCCACCTGCTCCGTGATGAGATGTTCGCGCCGGTAGAGCGCAAGCCCGGAGCCGAATCCTGCGACGAGTGCGCCGACGATGAACAGCGGCTCAGGGGGAGACGTGGATGAGATCAACGGCAGGTGGCGGTGCACCGCCAGGAAGAGCGCGAGAACGAAGGCGTAGTTGAGCAGCGCTCCGACGAGCAGCCCGGAGAAGGCCGACATGTCGGGGTAGAGCTGGAACATCGTGATCGCGTCACGGCCCTCGATCAGACTCGGCAACTTGCCTGCGTTGACGCGGACATGCGCCGCCAGCGGCTCGGCTGAGCCGAGCACCGTGCCCCACCAGCGCGACCAGCCGGCGTTCAGCATGCGTCTCGACAGTGGGCGTGCCGTCACCGGACTTCCCTTGTCGCCATAGGACTTCAGGCCAAGACGCGATAGACCCAGCGCGAGCGGTGCGCGATGCGCGAGATCGTGCAGTACCTGGTCGGGCAGGTCTTCCTCCGGGAACGCCCGCCTGCAGGGACGCGACTTGTTCGCCGTGTAGGCGTAGAGCAGTCGCGTGTTCACGACGACCACGCCATCGGGCGGCTCAAGCTGAACGTGGTAGCTCTCGGCGTTGCCGCCGAAGATCGTCAAGGGCGCAACGCGCAGCGGGGAGTAGCCCACGAGTTCTGGTGCGTACTTGGTGAGCCTGATTGGCGCGTCGTAGGTGAAGGTGACGATCTTGTGAGCCGACTTGCGGACGGCCCACTTGCGGAACGGCACGAGCAGGATTGTCGAGCGCTGGAACAGGCGCGCTGCCGAGGCGAATCTGACGAGCGCCGTCGTCCGACGGGTGTCCCCGGCGTCGAAGCTGGCGCTGTGTCTGTGGAGGTGGCACTCGACGCCCTCGTACCCGCACGTCGCCAGCCGCGGATCGGTGTCTGTGAGGTTCGCCAGATCCTCGTAGATGCGCTCTGCGTCCTCCGTGAGGATCTCGGCTTTGCTGGCAAGCGCGATCAGCATCATGCACTCGATGAGCCGGCTCGGGCGCGTGCTGCCAAGCGCAAGAACGTCGCCCTTCTCGTCCTCGGTGCGTACGTGCGCCGGGGGCATGACGTCCTTGTTGAAGGTGAAGAGCGGTATGAGCACCTCGTCCCCCTGTGACAGGGGCACGACTTCGCCGAAGCGCTTGTCGAGTGTGAAGTCGACGACCGTCGTCCACTGCCCACGACGCGCCGCGAGGAAGCGCAGCGCGACGACTCGGCGGTGGCACCACTGCTCGCCTGCCTCGTCCGCGAAGAACAGCTCGACGAGCGCGTCGCCTTCGCTGAGATCCATGTCGGGTGGAGGTGTCTTACCGGCCGCTGTGCCTGCGATCAACTCGCTCGCGAAGCATGCGAGATCCCCCATATGTTCGAACACTAGTCCTCGAGCAGCCTGACCGGGATCTTGGCCGGGGTCGACCGTGAGCACCAACTCGTGGTCGCTGGGTCCCTGGTTCGAGTCCAGGCGGGCCGATTGCCGAATTCGGCGTCGCGCGAGACCACGGCAAACACCCGCAAACCTCCGCATCCGTCCTCTTGACGGCCATTCAGGCGACGGTACGCTTGATCGATGAGGTTCAGGGTCACGAGACATGCAGCGGTGACTCCTCCCGATCGCGCGATGAGCCTCCTGAGCGAGCGGATCCCCAAGCGCCGTGAGGACGTGTGCTTCTCGATCTCGGGCGCCGAGATCCGGGCGCGGCTCGACCGCGATGAGCCGGTGTCGATGACGCGCGACGAACGCGTCGAAATCGGCCGCCGCGCCGTGCTCGACGCACTCGACGAAGTCTGCGAGCGCGCACCCGAGCTGACGCTCGACTGGTACGCCGTCGTCCCCGCCGGCTGACGACTTTTGTCGAACGTGTGTTTAGAAGCCGAGAATCCGGGTACTGCACTAATCCAGGACAGATTCCACGGCGAATAGCAGGCGGAGACGGGCGGAAGGCGAAGCAAACGACCTATCGCTCCCGGCGCACGAGTTGTAAACTGCGGGGGAGCAGTGAGTCGGAGACCTGTAAGCGAACCGACGGGAGGAACGACATGACGGTTACGGAGATGGCGGTTTCGACGGCCACGCGCGGATCCCGATTCGTTCCAGGCACGAGCGAGGAGCAGCAGCTGTTTGCGCGCCACCAGCAGGGCGACAGGCTCGCCCGCGAGGAACTGGCACGCCGCTTCATGCCGCTGGCACGCAGCCTCGCCCGTCGCTACGACCGCTCGTCGGAGCCGTTCGAGGATCTGCTGCAGGTCGCCTCGCTGGGGCTCTTGAAGGCGCTCGACCGCTTCGACCCGGAGATGGGCCACCCGTTCGCCTCATTCGCGGTGCCGACGATCCTCGGCGAGATGCGCCGCCACTTCCGCGACGCGGGCTGGTCGGTTCACGTGCCGCGCGGCTCCCAGGAACGCGCGCTGAAGGTCCGCGACGCGCAGGAGCGCCTGGCCAACGTGCGCGGTCGCGCGCCAACGGTTCCGGAGCTCGCCGAGTACCTCGAGCTCGGCCAGGACGAGATCATCGACGCGCTGCAGGCGATCCAGGCGTACGAGTCGCTCTCGCTCGACGCGCCGCGTCCGGGCGCGACGGACGAAGCGACGTCCTACGGCGACGCGATGGGCGAGGAAGACGAGCGCTACGAGCTGGTCGAGCTCGACGCGACGGTCAGCGCGGTGCTCGGGCGGATCCCCCAGCGCGAGCGCCAGATCCTGCGCATGCGCTTCGTCGACGACCTGACGCAGACGGAGATCGCGGCTCGCGTGGGCATCTCGCAGATGCAGGTCTCGCGCCTCTTGCGACGCTCGCTCGATCAGCTGCGCGCATTGACAGACAGCAAGAGCTGACCGGCCGAAAGAACCGCTCGCGTTCGCCGATCGTCGGTTGGATGAGACTCGGTCAGCGGCACATATCGTTCATGCGGTGATGGCTGAGGCTCCGAATGTCTGCCTGACGCTTTCGAACCAGCCAGAGAACGTTCTGCTGGTGCGTGAGACGCTCAGCGGGCTGGCGGAGACGGTCGGCGTCGACGGGGTCGAGCTCAACGACATCCGCACGGCGGTGACGGAGGCGTGCAACAACGTCGTGCTGCACGCCTACGAAGGCAGGGAAGGGCCGCTGCAGGTGGAGCTCTACCTGGCGCCGGCGACGGTGGAAGTGGTCGTGCGCGATCACGGCACGGGCATCCGGCCGCACATCCGCAGCGAGGAGGAGGAGGCGCTGGGGATCGGCCTCTCGATCATCCAGGCGCTCGCGCCGCGCGTCGAGTTCAAGGACGTGGCGGGCGGCGGCACGGAGGTGCGGATGGAGTTCTCGACGCCCGGCACGCAGTCGCTGCCGGCGCTCGCGGCGGACGGCTTCGAGCCGCCGGCGGTCGACCGGGCGGCGCTCGCGACGACGACGGGCGTGGCGGTCGCGCCGAGCGCGCTGGCAGAGCGGGTGCTCCCGCGCATCATGTGCGTGCTGGCGGCTCGCGCGCGCTTCACGACGGACCGCATCTCAGACGCGGAAATGCTGGCCGATGCGCTCGTATCGCGCGGCTTCGAGTCGAGCGCGCAGCAGCACATGACGCTCGCGGTCCACGTGGGCACGCGCGAGGTGGCGCTGCGCATGGGCCCGCTCGGGGGAGGCACGGCGGGGCGGCTGATCGCGAACACCGACACCGGCATCGGCGGGCTCGTGGAGAAGCTCACCGACGAGCAGCGGATCGCCGGCGAGGGCGCTTTCGAGATGCTCGAGCTGACGATGCGCGATCAGCGCTGACGCCGCGGGCACAAAAATAGGCGGTGACCGCCGGGGGTAGCGGCCACCGCCTGAGGGAGGACAACTCCAGACTGTTTTTGCCCGCCGCAGAGGGTTCTAAACATCCATTTTCGAAAATTTTGAGATGGCCTTCGTCGTTGGCCGGAAGTCGGCCCTCCGCCAGCCGTCCGAGCAGCCGCCCCCGCCGTCGCGGGTAAGGCGGGCGCTTGAAAACAGCCGTCCACGTGGGCCGCAGCGGGTCCAGGAACGGCCCTGCGCTGCCGACGCATAGATTGACCGATGACGAGACGGGGTAGACGTGAGCAAGCGCCCGGCGCATCCGCGCTGGGCCTTTGACAAGGAGGAAGAACTATGGCTGCCCTGATCGCACTCGTGCTCATCTTGGCCATATTCGGGGGACTCGGCTTTGCTGCTCACGTGCTCTGGTACGTGCTCGTGTTCGCCGTCCTCTTGTGGCTGATCGGCTTCTTCATCGGCGGCGGTATCGCCGACGGCGCCGGCCGCAGACGTTGGTACGGACGGTAGGCGCAGGCGCAGGTGGAATTGGCGATGGCCGGATCGGCAACACGTGAGCGCTCTTCCGCGGGAGCGGTGAAGGTGTCGCTCGTGGAGGACTCGTTCTGCCACGAGGCGCTCTTCTACAACGGCGATGACGGCTTCCTGCAAGGAACGCTGCCGTTCATCGCGGAGGCGCTCGAGGCCGATGAGGCCGTCCTCGTGGCAGTCGGCGAGGAGCGCGCGGACCTGCTCAGGCGCGCGCTCGGCCAGGATGCCGAACGCGTCCGTTTCCTCGATGTGCGGGAGCTCGGGCGAAACCCGGCTCGGATGATCCCGGCGTGGCGCAAGCTGCTCGCCGAGAACGCGGCCGAAGGGCGCTCGGTGTGCGGCATCGGCGAACCGGTCTGGCCGGGTCGCTCGCCGGCCGAGCTCGAGGAGTGCGAGCGCTATGAGGCGCTGCTCGAGCAGGCCTTCTCCCACGGGCCGTCGTGGCGCCTGCTGTGCCCCTATGACCTCGACGCGCTCGACGCCGCGACGATCGCCTCCGCGTGCTCGACCCACCGCGCGCTGATGCACGAAGGCGTCAGCCGCCGCAACAGCGCCTACCAGCCGCTGCACCGCGCTCCGGGGCCGTTCAACGGCTCGCTGCCGAGCCCGCCGGCCGAGCGCGAGGAATTGGCGTTCACGGCGCGTGGGCTGGGTGCGATGCGCAGCCTCGTCGCCAGGCACGGTGCGTTGGCGGGCCTGTCGGAGACCTTGCGCGAAGATCTCGTGCTGGCGGTCAACGAGCTCGTCACCAACAGCGTGCAGTACGGCGGCGGGGGTGGCACCCTGTGCATCTGGCAGGAGCAAGACGCGCTCGTCTGCGACGTGCGCGACCGAGGCCTCATCCACGACCCGCTCGTCGGGCGCCTGCCGCCGCCGGTCGATCAATACGGCGGCCGCGGCCTGTGGCTCGTCAACCAGCTCTGCGATCTCGTGCAGATCCGCTCCAGCCCGGACGGCACGGTCGTGCGCGTCCACATGCGCATCGCGCGCTAGCTCTTCGAGCTGCTGACGCCGCGCGGGGGCAGCGGCCGAGGCCGTGCCCGCGGGCGCGCCGGCGCACCGCACGGCGGAGCCGCTCGGACTCGGTCGCTAGGGAAAAGCCGTGCGATACGATGCGGGCGTGGGCGCTCAGGAGCACCTGCGGGTCGACGCGCGGCGCACGGACGATCGGGTCGTGTTGCACCTGACGGGCGAATTGGACCTGGCGAGCTCGCCGATCTTCGAACGCGCGCTGGAGGATGCGGACGTCGCGTCGGCGCCGCTGCTCGTGCTCGACCTCGACGAGCTGAAGTTCGTCGACTCGACCGGGCTGCGGGTGATCCTGCTGGCCCACGAGGGCTCGCGCGGGCGCGGCCAGGACTTCGCGATTACGCCCGGCTCGCCGCAGGTCCAACGGCTGCTGAGCATCACGAGCGTGGCCGAGCACATGCACGTGCTCGCCTCGCCGGACGACCAGCCCGCCTGAGCGGCGGCCGCCGAGCGCGAGCCCGATCGCGCGATGCGGGCCGGCCCGAGCCCGCCGATACGGCCAATACGCTCAGGCCATGAAGCCCGGGGAGCGCCTGGCCGTGATCGATCTCGGCTCCAACTCGTTCCGGCTCGTCGTGTTCCTGGCGGGCGATGGCTGGTGGAAGCGCACCGATGAGATCTACGAGCCGGTGCGTATCGGTGAGGGAATGGGCGCGAGCGGCGAGCTCGGCGCGGAGCCGATCGCAGCGCGCGCTGGCGACGCTCGACGTGTTCGCGCAGTTCGCCAAGGCGAGCGGGCTGAGCGGCGACTCGGTCGACACGGTGGCGACGAGCGCGATCCGCGACGCGAGCAACGCGGAGGACTTCCTGGGCCAGGCGCGCGAGCACTTCGACCTGCCGATTCGCGTGCTCTCGCGCGAGCAGGAGGCGCGCTACGGCTACCTGGCGGCGGTCAACTCGACGACGCTCGACGACGGCTTCGTGCTCGACCTCGGCGGCGGCTCGCTGCAGCTGGTGCGCGTCGTCGAGCGCCTCGCCCGCGGCTCGGGCTCGTGGCGACTGGGCACGGTGCGCATGAGCGAGCGCTTCTTGCCGCCCAACGGGCCGGCCAAGCGCCGCCAGCTGGAGACGCTGCGCGAGCACGTGGCAGAGCGAGCTGGCCGAGGCCGACTGGCTCGACGAAGCGAGCGATAGGACGTCGCCGAGGCGGCTGGTCGGCATCGGCGGCACCGTGCGAAACCTCGCGGCGGCGGCCCAGCGCGCGGCCGGGCTGCCCTCGAACGGCGTGCAGGGGATGGTGATCGAGCGCGACGCGCTGGCGGAGCTGGTCGAGCGCCTGGCCGAGCTGCCGGCCTCCGAGCGAGCCCACGTGCCGGGGATCAAGCCGGCCAGGGCCGACCTCATCCTGGCGGGAGCCGTCGTCGTCCAGGGCGTGCTGCTCGCCGGCGGCTTCGAGGGCCTGGAGACGACCGAGGCGGGGCTGCGCGAGGGCGTCTTCTTCGAGCGCCTCCTGACCGACGGATCGCCGGGCGCCGAGCCCCTGTTCGAGGACGTGCGCCGGGCGAGCGTGCTGAACCTCGCCGGCCAGTACCACCTCGACGTGGCGCACACGCGCCACGTGGCGGCGCTCGCGCTTGGCATGTTCGACGAGCTCGCGCGCCTCGGGCTGCACGAGGGCGATCGACGCGAGCGCGAGCTCTTGTGGGCGGCGAGCATGCTGCACGACATCGGCATGTCGGTCGACTACGACGACCACCACAAGCACTCGCGCTACCTGATCCTCAACGGCGGGACTGCCGGGCTTCACGCCGGTCGAGGTGGCGATCATCGCCCAGGCGGCCCGCTACCACCGCAAGGGAATGCCCGATCCGGGTCCGCTGCGCGCGCTGTTCGGCGAGGGCGACGCCGAGCGCCTGGATCGCTGCGCCGTGCTGCTGCGCCTCGCCGAGGATCTCGAGCGCTCGCGCGACCAGCTCGTGCGCGGCACGCGCATCGAGCTGCACGACGGCGAGGTCGAGTTGCGGCTGATCGCCGACGGCGAGTCGGTCGTGCCGCGCTGGGCGGCCAATCGCGAGCGCGAGCTGTTCGCGCGGGCGTTTCACCGCGAGCTGGCCGTCGCGGCCTGAGGCGCTGCCCGTTCGCCGGGCGCTCAGCTGACGGCGAGCCGGCGCGCGCGGCCGGCGCAGTCGAACAGGATCAGCCCGTTGGGCGCCAGCGGGCGCGGCAGCCACGTGCGCGTGGGCACGACGCGGCAGACGCGCTGCACGGCTTCGGTCGCCTCGTGCCGCCGCGCGTGGAGAACTCGCCGCCGAGCATCACGTAGCGCGCCTGCCCGCG
The DNA here is from genome assembly GCA_963716315.1 of uncultured Solirubrobacteraceae bacterium. GTDB lineage: Bacteria > Actinomycetota > Thermoleophilia > Solirubrobacterales > Solirubrobacteraceae > Palsa-744. The sequence goes on from OY970301.1 coordinate 132,760, forward strand.
CTGCACGTAGGCGCCGAGGCCGGGGCCGTCGAGCGCCGGATCGGTGCCGCTGTAGCCGCCGAGCGAGCCGGCTTGCCCGCCGAGCAGGATCATCGGCGAGGCGGTGTTGGAGGCGTCGGCGAGCACCGACCAGCGCGTGCCGGCGCCGTGGCCCTCGACGTAGGCGAGCAGCGCGCGGTCGACTTTGACGTGCTCGTCGTTGACGCCGTAGCCGCCGGGGCCGGCGGCGGCGCGCGGGCCGGCGGCGGGGAACGTCGACTGCACGGGCGCGAGCCAGTTGCTCGCGGCATACACGGCGGGCGCGATCAGCAGCACGCCGAGCACGAGCGCGATCGCGGCCGGCGCCAGCCTTCGCATGGCGGGCATCAGCAAGAGCAGGCCGACGAGCAGCAGCGTCGCGAGCGTGGCGGCGATCAGCGGCGCGGTGAACCACGACATGTAGTGGTCGCGGTGCAGCAGCACGAGCTGCGCCGGAACGGTCGTCGCGGCGGCGCCGGCGAGCAGCAGCAAGCGCCAGTCGCGCCGCTTGGCGAACTGCGCGAAGGCGTAGCTGCCGGCGCCGAACATCGCGGCCACGCCGGGGCCGAGCGCGGAGACGTAGTAGGGATGGACGATCCCCTTGGACAGGCTCAGCACGGCGACCTCGATCGAGCAGCCAGCCGCCGAGCACGATCAGCAGGGCCAGGCGGGGATCGCGCCGGTCAGGGCGCTCGCGCTGCTGCACCTCGCGACGCGACAGCTCGGCATGATCGGAGTCTCGGCCGCCTCCAGGCTCGCCGCCGCGGCGCTCGGGCGTCAGCACGAGCAGCGCGAGGCCGAGCAGCCCGACGAGCGCGAACGGCAGCATCCACGCCGCCCTGGTCGCCGAGGCCCCGTTCGAACAGCCGCAGCGGCCCGACGCCTTCGCCGAAGGCGATCGGGTTGCGTTCGCGCCCGTTGGCGAGGAACACGGGCGGCGCGTTTGGCGCCTTGACGGTGCGCACGGGGCTCGGCTTGGCCGCGCCGCCCTTGCCGGGCGCGACGCGCTTGGCGACGCCGCCGGCGCCGACGGGGATCTGCCCGGGGCCGCCGGTCTGCCCGCCGACGCGGCCGAAGCCGTTGTAGCTGAAGGTCAGCCCGAGCTCGGTGTTGTCGGTCGAGCTGCCGACGAACGGGCGCTGGGAGGCAGGCGTCAGTTCGACGACGAGCGATCCAGGCGAACGGACACGGCGAGCAGCACGGCGCCGGCTGCGAGCAGCTGCGCCACGCGGCGGCGCAGCGACCCGGGCGCGCAGAGCAGGAAGGCGAGCGCGATCCGCGGCACGATCAAGTACGCGGCGAGCGTCTTCGTGTTGAAAGCCAGGCCGACGAGCACGCCGCTGCACAAGAGCGCACCGCCAGCGTCCCCGCTCGCACGCGCGCAGCGCGGCCTCGCAGGCGAGGATCATCAGCAGGATCAGCAGCGCGTCGACGTTGTTCGTGCGCGAGACGGCGACGAACGAGGGGAACACGGCGAGCGCGAGCGCGCCGGCGACGCCGGCCCAGCCGCCGAGCCGTCGCGCCAGCACGAGGTAGAGCAGCGCGACGGCGAGCACGCCGATGATCGCCTCGGGCAGCAGCACGGCTGAGCGGCGTGAAGCCGAACAGCTTGGCGCTCGCCGCCTGCACCCACAGGCCGAGCGGCGGCTTGTCGACCGTGATCAAGCCGCCGGGGTCGAAGGAGACGAAGAAGAAGTTGTGCCACGAGCGCAGCATCGACTTCACGCCGGCCGAGTAGAAGATGTTGCCGTAGCCGTTCTGGGACAGGCGATGCACGTCGAGCACAGCCGACAGCGCGAGCACGCCGGCGAGCGCGAGGTGGTGCAGCCCGGGCCGCGCGCTGCGCAGCCGCTCCCACGGCCGCCGCGAGCCCCCGGCGCGCACCTCGGATGGTCTCGGCAGTGTGGCTGCCTGCTCGGGCGCGCTCATGCGGAGAGCGCCCCGAGCAGGCGCTCGAGGTCGTTCTCGTCGTTCCAGGCGCCGACCGACGCGCGCAGCCACGGGCGCCCGGGGATGTTGCGCACGACGCACGCCGCGCTCGGCGAGCAGGTCGCGCTCGGCCTCGGGGTCGGCGCTCGCGAAGGAGACGAGCGTCGTGTCGCTCGCGCGGCGCGACGGCTCGCGCCCGCGCTCGGCGAGCTCCTCGGCCAGCCGCGCGGCGAGCGTGCGCGCGCGCTCGTGCAGCGTCGCTCCAGCCGACCGACTCGAGCAGCTCGACGGCGGCCAGCGCGCAGGCGACGCGCCTCGGCGCTCAGCGACATCGTCGTCGAAGCGCCGCGCGTCCTCGTGCAGTCGCGCCTGCAGCGCCGCTGTTGGGGTCCTCGAGGTTGGCGTAGCCGCGGCGCGAGACTGCAACCTGCTCGCGCAGCTCGGGCGTGACGTAGAGCATGCCCGAGCCCGTCGGGTCCGCACAGCCACTTCTGCCCGGCGCCGGCGTAGGCGTCGCAGCCGAGCGCCTTCACGTCGACCGGCACGGCGCCGACGCCCTGCGCGCCGTCGAGCAGCACGGGCACTTCGACCTCGGCGAGCTCGGCGGGGGCGAGCGAGCCGCTCATCCAGCCGACGTGCGAGCAGGCGACGAGGCGCGTGCGCGGGCCGACGGCATCGGCGACCTCGGCGAGCGGCACCTCGCGGATCGTCGACGCCGTGCAGCTCGCGCGCGGCGCCGAGCGCGCCGAGCAGCCCGGGGTGCTCCTCGTCGCTGGTGAGGATCTCATCGCCGGCGCCGAACGAGAGGCCGCCGATCGACCTGGGCCATGCCGTCGCTCGTGCACGTCGTCAGCGCGACGTCGGCCGGGTCTGCGCCGAGCGCGCGGGCGTAGGCTTCGCGCAGCAGGTCGTTGAGCTCGCCTCGACGCTCGAAGTGGGCTGAGCGTACGCCCGTCGGCGGCCTCGCGCTCGAGCTCCTCGGCCGCTGCCTCGCACGGCTCGGGCGGGGAGCGGGCCGTCGGTGCCGGCGTTCAGGTAGGCGAGGTTCCGCAAGACACGGGAAACTCGGCGCGCAGTCCAAGAAGATCCACAAACCGCGAGAATACCCCCATGCCCAGCGCTTCCAACCAGCCCTCGGACGCGGCGCCGAACGGGGCCGCGTCCGAGATGCCGCTGTGGGAGCCGACGACGGCCGATCGCGAGGGTGCGGAGATGACGCGCTTCATGCACTGGGCCGGCGAGCGGCGCGGTCGCGAGTTCGACGGACTACGAGGATCTGTGGCGCTGGTCGGTGGACGAGCTCGAGGACTTCTGGCAGAGCATCTGGGAGTTCTTCGGCGTGCGCTCTTCGCGCGCCTACGAGCGGTGCTCGCCGCGCGCGAGCATGCCCGGCGCGCAGTGGTTCAGGGCGCCGAGCTCAACTACGCCGAGAACATGCTGCGCGGCCCGGCGCACGACGGCGCGAGCGACCGTGACGCGGCGCGGTCGCGTGCTGCACTCCTCGGAGCTGCGCGAGCTCGGCACCTGACGCTGGGGCGAGCTGACGCGCGCAGGTGGCGAGCGTCGCGCGGCGGGTCTGCGCGCGCTCGGCGTCGGGCGCGGCGATCGCGTGGTGGCCTACATGCCGAACATCCCCGAGACGCTGATTGCCTTCCTCGCGACGGCTTCGCTCGGGCGCGATCTGGTCGAGCGCGGCGCCGGAGTTCGGCGCGCGCAGCGTGATCGATCGCTTCGCCCAGATCGAGCCGAAGGTGTTCCTCACGGTCGACGGCTACCGCCACGGCGGCAAGGACTTCGACCGCAGGCGGTCGCCGAGGCGATCCTGGCCGAGCTGCCGACGGTCGAGCACGCCGTGTTGCTTCCCTACCTCTCAGAGGACGCTTCGGCGGCAAAGTTGCCGGGCGAGGCGCTGCTCTGGGCGGAGCTGCTTGCAGCGCGGGGAGGGGGCGGAGCTGACGTTCGAGCAGGTGCCGTTCGACCACCCGCTGTGGGTGCTCTACTCCTCGGGCACGACGGGCCTGCCGAAGGCGATCGTGCAGGGCCACGGCGGCATCCTGCTCGAGCAGCTGAAGAAGCGCCTGCACCTCGAGCTGCGCCCGGGCGACCGCATGTTCTGGTTCACGACGACGGGCTGGATGATGTGGAACTTCCTCGTCGGCTGCCTGCTCTCGGACGCGGCGATCGTGCTCTACGACGGCAGCCCGGCCCACCCCGATCTGGGCGCCCTGTGGCGCCTGGCCGAGCGCGCCGGAATCACGTGCATGGGCGCTCAGCGCCGGGCTGCTCGCAAGCTGCGAGAAGGCGGGCATCGAGCCGGGGCGCGAATGCGACCTGAGCGCGCTGCGCGCGATCGGCTCGACCGGCTCGCCGCTCTCGCCGGAGGGCTTCCGCTGGGTCTACGAGCACGTCGGCTCACGACATCTGGCTGTTCTCGACGAGCGGCGGCACCGACGTGTGCACGGCGTTCGTTGGCGGTTGCCCGCTGCTGCCGGTCTACGAGGGCGAACTGCAGTGCCGCGTCCTCGGCTGCGCGGTGGAGTCCTGGGACGAGCAGGGCGTCGCGCACGTCGACCGGTCGGCGAGCTCGTGATCACCGAGCCGATGCCCTCGATGCCGCTGTTCTTCTGGGGCGACGAGAGCGGCGAGCGCCTGCGCGAGAGCTACTTCTCGATGTATCCCGGCGTCTGGCGCCACGGCGACTGGATCCGCATCACGCCGCGCGACGGCGCCGTGATCTACGGCCGCTCGGACTCGACGATCAACCGCCAGGGCGTGCGCATGGGCACGAGCGAGATCTACCGTGCCGCGGCGTCGCTGCCGCAGGTACTCGACGCGCTCGTCGTCGACATCCCGGCGCGTCCGGGTGAGGACGAATTGCGGATGATCCTGTTCGTCGTGCTCGCGCGCCGGCACCGTGCTCGACGATGAGCTGACGGCGCAGATCAAGCGGCGCATCCGCGAGGACTGCTCGCCGCGCCACGTGCCCAACGAGATCCGCCAGATCGAGGAGGTCCCGCGCACGCTCTCGGGCAAGGTGCTCGAGGTGCCGGTCAAGCGGATCCTGATGGGCTCGCCGGCCGGCGAGGCGGCGAGCGTCGACTCGCTCGCCAACCCGCGCTCGCTCGACTACTTCGTGGGTCTCGCGCGCGAGCTCGAGCTGAAGCCGAGCGACCCGGTCGCTCCGCCGACGGCCTGACGCGAGCACCGAGGACGCCGCTCCGCGCAGCGACGGCGGATTCCTACAGGCCCAGACAGCGCCCGACGATCTCCTTCATGATCTCGTTGGCGCCGCCGTAGATGCGGGTGACGCGTGCGTCGGCGTAGGCACGCGCGATCGGGTACTCGACCATGTAGCCGTAGCCGCCGAACAGCTGCAGGCAGCGGTCGATCGACGCGGCCCTGCAGGTCGGTGCACCACCACTTGGCGGTGGCGGCGTCCTCGGCGGTCAGCTCGCCGGCGTCGAGCGCCTGCGCGCAGCGGTCGATGTAGGCGCGCGCGACGTCGACTTCGCCGCGCAGCTCGGCGAGCGTGAAGCGCGTGTTCTGGAAGGAGCCGATGCGTCTGACCGAAGGCTTTGCGCTCGCGCACGTAGTCGAGCGTCCAGGCGAGCGCCGCCTCGGCGGCGGCGACGGCGGAGGCGGCGATCGAGAGGCGCTCCTGCGGCAGGTTCGAGACGAGGTAGCGAAAGCCCTCACCCTCCTCGCCGAGCAGGTTCTCGACGGGCACGCGCACGTCGGCGAAGGACAGCTCGGCGGTGTCCTGGGCGTGCTGGCCGATCTTCTCGAGGTTGCGCCCGCGCTCGAAGCCCTCCATGCCGCGCTCGATGATCAGCAGGCTGATGCCGCGATGGCGCTCGGAGGGGTCGGTCTTGACGGCGGTGATCACGAGGTCGGCGTTGATGCCGTTGGTGATGAACGTCTTCGAGCCGTCGACGACGTAGTGGTCGCCGTCGCGCCGCGCGCGCGTGGTCATCGACGGCGAGGTCGGAGCCGATCCCGGGCTCGGTCATCGCGATCGCCGTGATCAGCTCGCCGGCGACGATGCCCGGCAGCCAGCGCTCGCGCTGCTCCTCGTCGCAGTAGGTGAGGAAGTAGGGCAGGCAGATGTCGTTGTGCAGCGTGATGCCGAGACCGAAGCCGCCGACGCCCGCGCGCTGGCACTCTTCGCCGATCACGAGGTTGAAGCGGAAGTCCTCGGCGCCGGCGCCGCCGTAGCGCTCGGGCACGGCCATGCCGAGGAAGCCGCCACGCCCGGCCAGCGCGAAGACCTCGCGCGGCACGATACCCGCTCGCTCCCACTCGCCGTAGCGCCCCTCCTCGCCGACGACCTCGCGCGTCGAGGAACGTGCGGAAGCTCTCGCGGAAGTCTTCGTGGACGTCGTCGAACAGGTTGCGCCGCATCGCGCGGACCCTACCGGGCCGACGGCCCCCTCAGTACCGGGCCGACGGCCTCGCAGCGAAACAGCGGCTTGGCCAGCAGCAGCTGCACGTCCTGGATGCGCCGCTCGCGAAAGCCGCCCTCGCAGTAGGAGAGGTACAGCTCCCACATGCGTCGGAAGCGCTCGTCGTAGCCGAGCTCGGCGACGCGCTCGCCGGCGGCGAGGAAGCGCTCTCGCCAACGCTGCGAGCGTGGTGGCGTAGTGGCGCGGTGATGTCCTCGAGGTGCGCTTCGCGCAAGTCGGTCACGCGGGCGACGTTGCGCGCGATCACTCGCATCGAGGGCAGGCAGCCGCCGGGGAAGATGTGCGTGTTGATGAAGCTGCTTGCGAGGCCTTCTCGACCTCGTAGGCGCGATCCTCGATCACGATCGCCTGCAGCAGCATCGCGCCGTCGTCGGCGACGAGCTCGCGAGCAGCGGCGAAAGAAGGTCGGGAAGTACTGCCAGCCGACGGCCTCGATCATCTCGATCGAGACGAGCTTGTCGTAGGGTCCGTGGCGGTCGAGCCGGTCGCGGTAGTCGTTGAACAGCACGGTTACGCGCTCCTGCAGGCCGGCCTCGGCGGATCGCGCTCGGTCGCGTAGGCGTGCTGTTCGCGCGAGATCGTCGTCGTCGTCACGCGACAGCCGTAGCGCTCGGCGGCGTACTCGGCGAAGCCGCCCCAGCCGGTGCCGATCTCGAGCACGTGGTCGGTGGGGGTGAGCTCGAGCTTGCGGCAGATGCGCTCGAGCTTGGCCAGCGAGGCCTCGCTCGAGCGTGGCGCCGGGCGAGTCGAAGACGGCGCACGAGTACATCATCGTGCGGTCGAGGAACAGCGAGAAGAGCTCGTTGCCGAGGTCGTAGTGAGCGGCGATCCGCCTGCGCGCGCGGCGCAGGGGTGTTGCGCGCGAGCCAGCCGCGCGGCGCGCTGCAGCGGCGCGAGCACGGGGGCGAGCGACGCGGCGCAGCGTGTCGAGGCTATTCACGTTGAGCGCGCGCGATACGCGTCAGCGCGACGAGGTCGTGGCAGTCCCACAGGCCGCCCGCGTAGGACTCGCCGAGCCCGACGCTGCCCCGCAGCAGCGGCGCGGTAGAAGCGCGGCGAGCGGACCTGCAGCTCGGCCGAGAGCGCGCGGCTCGCGGCCCTGCTCGCCGAAGCGCAGGCTGCGGCGGCCCTCGACGAGCACGAGCTCGCCGCCGCGCATGCGCGCGAGCAGCTGCAGCACGAGCCAGCGGGCGCCCTTGTCGAGGAGTCCTGGCGAGGCGTCGGGCGCTTGCCCACCGCTAAGCGCCGCCGGCTGCGCGGTCACCTCCGTCGTCGACGAGGTCTCGGCGGCTGCCGGTGCCTCGGCTCGGTGGGTCGCGCTCACGAGCAGCGCCTCGCGACGTCGCTTGCCTGCGCGCGCTCGCCCTGCCCGGAGCGGCCGGGGTGCGCGTGCCAGCGCGCTCCGCGCAGGCGCAGGCAGCAGGGCGTGCGCGTAGATGCGCGCAGGATCGACGTACGGTCTGCAGCGGGTAGCGGGCAAGCAGCGCGGCGCAGCTCGCTGCGCATCGATCGGCCGACGCGCGCAGCGAGAGCGTCGCGTCGAACACGCGCTCGCCGTCGAGTGGGCCGCCGTTGCGCGTGGACTCGATGTGCACCGAGAGGCGCTCGCCGGGCTCGGTCAGGCGCCAGTCGTAGGTGTGGTCCATGCCCATCAGCGGCGAGACGTGCAGCTCCTTGGCGAAGCTCACCGCGAATCACCCGCCGGGATCGCCGGGATCGCCAGGGTCGCGTCGTCCATCCTGCTCGACGGCGAGCACGTAGGCGTGGCGCTCGCCCCACGGCGTGTTGGTCACCTCGGCGACGACGGCGCGCACGTGCTCGACCGGCGGCGTCGAAGCAGTAGTAGAAGCTGACGGGGTTGAAGCAGTGCCCGAAGAAGCGCAGGTGCGTGAGCAGGCGGATCGGCCCGTCGAGCGCGATCCCGCTGCGCTCGCGCACGAGCTCGCTCGACGGCCTCGGCGCAGCGGCGTGCGCGGATCGCCGAGGTAGTCGCGGCGGCGAAACCAGGCGAGCGCGGGCCGCCGCGCCGACCACAGCAGGTGCCCGTCGAACAGCTCGGGCAGCTCGTCGAGATCGAGGTAGGCCATGAACAGGCGATAGCGCAACCGGTTGCGCAGCTCGCCGTGGCGGCGGTGGCGGACGAAGCCCTCGTAGAAGCAGGAGGCGCGGGCGGGGCTCGCCCCGAGCACCGGTACGCCGGCGGGGGTGGGGGCCGAGGCGCGGCTCACAGCTTCACCCCGAACGGCTCGCAGGCGCGCAGCGCGCTGACGCACGCCGTCCTCGTGAAAGCCCCAGCCCCAGTAGGCGCCGCAGTAGTGGGTGCGCGCTGGAGAGGTTGCTGATGCTCGCGTGCTCGACCTGGGCGGCAACGCCCGCGCGGCGTGTACATCGGGTGCGAGTAGGGGATCGTGCGGATGATCTTCGCCGGATCGATCGCCTCTGTGCGGTTCAGCGTGACGCAGAAGTCGCGGTCCGCCCGCAGGCGCTGCAGGTGGTTCATGTAGTAGGTGACGGTGCTCAGCGGCTTGGGTTCGCGCAGCAGGTGGAAGTTCCACGCCGAGCGCGCCGCGCGCCGTCGCGGCAGCAGCGTGCTGTCGGTGTGCAGCACGGCCTCGTTTGGCTGGTAGGGGATCGCGCCGAGCAGCTCGCGCTCGCGCGCGGAGGGATCGCGCAGCATCGCGCAGCGCCTGGTCGGAGTGGGTGGCGACGATCACGTGGTCGAAGGACTCGGCGCCGGAGCCGGCGGCGAGGATCTCGACGTCGCCGTCGCGTCGTGCGATCGAGTCGACGCGCGCGTTCAGGCGGATGCGGTCGCGAAAGGGCGCCGTGAGCGCCTCGACGTAGCGGGCCGAGCCGCCGGCGACGGTCGACCATTGAGGGCGGTCGCGAAAACCGAGCATGCCGTGGTTGGCGAAGAACTCGGCGATGAAGCGCACCGGGAAAGAGCCGGCAGCTGCGCGGGTCGGCCGACCACACGGCGGAGAGCCTGCGGCACGATCAGTCGCTCGACGAAGGCGCGCGAGAAGCGGTGGCGCGCGAGGAAGTCCTGCATCGACTCCTCGCTGCGTGCGCCCTCGCAGCCGCCGTCGAGCAGCGCGCGCAGCTCGCGGTTGAAGCGCAGCAGGTCGACGATCATTCGCTGAAAGCGCAGGCTGGCAAGGTTGGCCGGCTGGCAGATCAGGCCGCGCGGGCGTGCCGCTGTACTCGAAGTCCTCGCTCCTCGCCCTTCACGGAGAAGCTCATGTGCGTCGGTTGGCGTGCCACACCGAGTCGGTCGAGCAGGCGCGTGAAGTTCGGGTAGTTGCGGTCGTTCATCACGATGAAGCCGGTGTCGACGTGATGGGTCTCGTGCGCCGTGTCGACGCGGATCGTGTTCGTGTGCCCGCCGGCGTAGTCGCTCGCCTCGTAGACGACGATCTCGTGCTCGGCGGTGCAGCAGGTGTGCGGCGACGAGGCCCGAGACGCCGGCGCCGACGATCGCGATCCTCACTGCTTCGCCCTTTGTCTATCCCCGCGTTGCATCGTGTGAGCTTATGTACGCGGCGCCTAGCCAGGGCGGATCACCGGCGCATCGAGCGAGTGGGATCGTCGCCCCTGGCGAGACGCGTCTGCGAGTTGCTGGCAGGAGTGCGAGGCCGACACGTCGAACCAATGCGCCGATGAAGCGCACAGCGACCCCCACGAGCGACCCGCAGACGCAAAGCGGCTCGCCGATCAACGGCACCAGCGAGCACCAGAGCCTCTCCAAGTACATCCAGGCCCGCTTCGACGAGTGCTCGCGCTCGCAGAAGGACGTGGCGCAGTACATCGTCGACCACCTCGACGAGGCGGCCTTCCAGACGGCCGAGGAGCTGGCGCGCCGCGCGAACACGTCGAGCTCGACGGTCGTGCGCTTCTCCCAGGCGCTCGGCTTCGAGGGCTTTCCCGAGCTGCAGGCGGCGGCGCGCGAGGAATACCGCCGCGTCCACGCCAAGGCCGCGACGCACCCGCGGCGGACGCCGTCGACGCCGCTGTTCTCGCTCGACCAGAACGAGTTCGAGACGGCGCTCACGGCCGATCACCTGAACGTCGAGGAGACGGCGCGCAAGGTCTCGCGCAGCGACGGTCGAGGCGCTGATCGAGGCGATCGTCGAGGCCGAGAAGGTGCTCGTCGCGGGCACCGACCAGATGGCCTTCTTCGCCAGCTACCTGCGCCACCTGCTGATGCTGCTCGACCTGCGCGTCGACGTCGTCGCGAGCCCGTCGCAGGAGGCGCTCAGCCGCCTCGGGCGGATCGACGCAGCGACGCTCGTGATCGGCCTCTCGGCCGGGCGCCCGCATCCGCTCGTGGTGCGCGCGATGAAGCTCGCCCGCCACCGCAAGGCGCACGACGGCGGCGATCACCGACGCGACGCTCTCCGAGGTCGCCAAGCTCGCCCAGATCAAGCTCTACTACTCCTCCAACAGCCCCGCCTACGTGCGCTCGCACACGGCGCTGCTGAGCCTCATCCAGGCGCTCGCCTACGGCGTCTACGCGCAGGACACCGCGCAGTACGACGACCGCATCAAGGCCTTCCGGCTGAAGTAGCGCGCCGGCGCGCGCAGGCTAGACTGGGCTCGCATGCGCGACGAGGCGACATTCCGCGTCAAGACGGGCCTCGCCGAGATGCTCAAGGGCGGCGTGATCATGGACGTCGTGACGCCCGCGCAGGCGACGGTCGCCGAGGAGGCGGGCGCCGCTGCGGTGATGGCGCTCGAGCGCGTGCCGGCCGACATCCGCCGCGACGGCGGCGTCGCGCGCATGTCCGACCCGGAGATGATCGCGGGCATCCAGGAGGCCGTGACCATCCCGGTGATGGCCAAGGCGCGCATCGGTCACTTCGTCGAGGCCCAGGTGCTGCGAGGCGCTCGAGGTCGACTACGTCGACGAGTCGGAGGTGCTGACGCCGGCCGACGAGAGCAACCACATCGACAAGTGGGCCTTCAAGGTGCCGTTCGTGTGCGGCGCGACCAACCTCGGCGAGGCGCTGCGGCGGATCGGCGAGGGCGCGGCGATGATCCGCTCCAAGGGCGAGGCCGGCACCGGCGACATCGTCGAGGCGGTGCGCCACATGCGCACGATCACCGGCGAGATCCGGCGCCTGAGCGACGCTCGAGCCAGGCGAGCTGGCCGACGGCGGCCAAGGAGCTCGCGCGCGCCGCTCGAGCTCGTCCGCAGGTCGCGCGCGACGGGCGGCTGCCGGTCGTGCTGTTCTGCGCCGGCGGCATCGCGACGCCGGCCGACGCGGCGCTGATGATGGCGCTCGGCGCCGAAGGCGTGTTCGTCGGCTCGGGCATCTTCAAGTCCGAGGACCCGCCGACGCGGGCGCGGGCGATCGTCGAGGCGACGACGCACTGGCAGGACCCCGAGCGCGTCGCCGCGGCCTCGCGCGGGCTCGGCCCGGCGATGGTGAGCCTCGAGAGCTCCAAGCTCGCAGATGAGCAGCTCCTGGCCCAGCGCGGCTGGTAGCGGCGCCCAGGTGACTCCGCCGCTGATCGGCGTGCTCGCGCTGCAGGGCGACTTCGAGGCGCACGGGCGCGTGCTCGAGCGGCTCGGCGCGCGGCGTGCGCGAGGTGCGCGTGCCGGCCGACCTCGACGGGCTCGACGGGCTGGTGATCCCGGGCGGCGAGTCGACGACGATGACGCTCGGCGTCGAGCGCGAGGGCCTCGCCGAGCCGCTGCGCGCGCTCGCCGCAGAGGGCGTTCCCGTGCTCGGCTCGTGCGCGGGGCTGATCATGCTCGACCGCGAGCATCTCGCGCTGATGGACATGCGCGCCGAGCGCAACGCGTTCGGCCGCCAGGTCAAGAGCTTCGAGGCCGACGTCGAGCTCGCCGGCCTCGACGGCGGCGCCGCTGCACGGCGTGTTCATCCGCGCGCCCGTGGATCGCCGAGCACGGCCCCGGCGTCGAGATCCTCGGCGAGGTCGACGGCCATCCGGTCGCTGCGCGTCAGGGCGAGGTGCTGGCCGTCGCGTTCCACACCGAGCTGGGCGAGGACGACCGCCTGCACCGCTTGTTTCTGCAGCAGGTGGACGCTAGGCGTGGTTGAGCTCTGTCGCGGCGCCCTCGCGCCCTGCAAGCAGGTGGCGGCGCAGGAAGGCGAGCTGATCGGCGACGAGCGCCTCGTGCACGGGGCCGTCGTAGATGTCGAAGTGGTCGACGCCCGGGTAGGTGCGCAGCTCGCCCAGCGGCGCCCGCCGCGCGGCGGCGATCGCCGGACCGGGCCGCGCCACGCGGTCGGCCTCGCCGACGCAGACGAGCCATGGGCAGTGCAGCTTGGCCGCCTCGCGCCCCGGTCGGTAGGGACGGTCGAGCAGCCAGCGCGTCGAAATGCGATCGCGCCAGCGCGAGTTCTCGCCGATCGCCACGACGTGGCGCCAGCCCGCGGCCGCGCCGGGTGCGTTGAGTAGCGCCGCCTCGTTCGGCTCGCCGAGCACCGGCAGATGCCGGCCGCGCGCGGCGGCAGCCAGCACCTTCGCGGTGACGCGCGGAGAGGAGCGGTGCGCCTGCAGCACGATGTCGAGGAACGGCACCTGGCTGATGGCTGCCGCGATGCGCTCATCCTCGGCAGCGGCGGCGAGCGCGTTGCCACCGCCCATCGAGGAGCCGAACGTCGCGACTCGCTCGACGTCGACGCCTGGCAGGGAGCGGGCGAAGGCGATCGCCGCTCGCCAGTCCTCGAGCTGGCGCGCGGGCTCGAACAGGTCGGGCTCGCCATCGCTGTCGCCGAAGCCGCGATGATCGAACACGAGCGCGGCGATGCCCGCGGCGGCGAAAGGCTCGGCGAACGCTCCTAGGCGATCGCGCCGCGTGCCGGACAGGCCGTGGGCCATCACGATCAGCGGGATGGTTGCGGCGGTGTCCGTCGTGCCGGCGCTCGGCCCGCCGGCCGGATACAGCCAGGCGGCGCACTGCTCGGCGCCCGAGTTGAAGCGGAGGTCCTCGCGTGTGCTCGTCATCGACTGCATAACGCCGGTCGGCGCCGAAACGTGAGAGAGCGTGAGAGCGAGCGGCCCCGGCTCGGCTCAGGTCGCGGGCGTGGCCGAGGCTGCGGACGGCGCCCCGGCCGGCTCAGCAGACGGCGCCGTGCGTTCGAGTGCCTCCCAGCCCTGGTCGAGCGCGGCCTCGGCGTGCTCGGCGGTGACGCCGCCACGCAGCCCGAACAGGCGCTTGGCGCGTAGCAGGTAGACGACGACGGCGACGTTGATCACGAACGCGATCGCCTTGAACACGGTCGCGCGGTTGACGAGCTCGTAGATCTCGAGCGGCAGCAGCGAGGCGGTGACGAGGAACGTCAGGTACTCGGCCCAGCGACGCTGATACCAGAGGCCGACGGCCTCGACGCCCTCGACGGCGCCGTACACGAGCAGCACCACGCCGACGAGGTGCAGGTGCGAAGAGGACGTCGTGAAGGCGTTGTCGATCTCGTGCAGCAGGCCGTGCGCGTGCGACTGGCTCGCGGCGACGCCGCCCTGCAGGTCGGCGATCACCTTGTAGAAGGTGTGGCGCAGCGTCGCTCTATCGGCCGCGAATAGCAGCACGAGCACGCCGAGCCCGACGAGCACGATGAAGTGAAAGGCCCGGTCGACCGCGATCAGCCGTAGCACCACCTTGTCGCGCAGCGGCTTGCCCCGCAAGGGCAGCTCGATCTGCTCGCGCGCGGGCGGGTGCTCCTGTGTCGTCATCTCGGGCGGCGGCAGCGGCAGCCAGCTGTCGCAGCGCAGGCAGCGAAACCAGCGTACGCCGGCGGCGTCCTCCCGCGCGAGGATCGCGTCCTGCTCGCGCAGCGCGCGGGCGTGGGTGCCGACCAGTGCGTGCCCGCGCATGCTGCAGATCACCAGCTCCCAGTGCAGGCGCGGGCGAAAGCGGCGCGGCGGCCTGGTGCCCGGTGGATGGTGGGAGTGGGGGCTCATCGGCGAAGCCATCCGGCCATTGCCCACTAGCCTCGCACTTTCTGCCGGCGTCGAGAGGAGCGGGCGCCTGCTCAGGAAACCGGGCGCTCGTCATCGGTCACAGCGGCTGGGCTTGCTGGGGCGCCGCTGGCAGGCTGAGCCGTCTCGGCGATCATCTCGGCGACCAACCTCGGGGACAACTACGCATCCCGAAGGCGGAGCTACCCGGATCGGGGCCCACTGTCACCAGCCTAGGCTGCACACCATGCGAAATGCCGGAGGTGAGCACCGATGATGGACTGGGGTGGGCGGGGCGAACACATGACCACGGGCGGCTGGATCTTCATGGCGCTCGGCATGCTTTTCCTGATTGCGCTACTGGTGATCCTGGTGACGTGGATCGTCTCCCAACAGCGTCGGCCCGACGGCCGTCCCGCGCCGCCCGGCATGTCCGCTCGGGAGGCACTCGACCACCGCCTCGTCAGCGGGGAGATAGGCCCCGACCAATACGACGAGCTACGCAATAAGCTCGACGAGCGGCGCTCGCCACCCGGCGGCGACCCGACAACACCCCCGCCCGCGGCTACACCCAGCTAGACGACGCATCGCCAATCCGGCCGACGTCCGATCGGCGATACTCGGGCGCATGCACATCGCGATCGCCGCCGATGAGGCGTCGCTCGTCTGAGCGAGATCGAGCGCCGGGCATGAACCAGGCGGGCCCGGGACGCTGGGCCTGACCGCCTAGGACTCGCGGAAGCGCACGACCCCGTCGGTCTCGACTTCGACGATGCTGCCGTCCTGCAGCAGCAGGTCGACGTGACCGAGCACCTCCGAGAGCGTCAGGAAGGCCTGCGTGACGGCCACGTTGCCCCACAGCTCCTGGGCGATCTCGTGCGCGGTGCGCGGCTCGGCGGCGATCAGGCGGCGGATCTTCTCGGCGCGGCGGCGGTGCATGCGGAAGCGCTCGTCGATCAGCGCGACGTGGTCGGCGATCGGCTCTCCGTGGCCGGGCAGCACGAGCGAGAGCTCCATCTCGCGCGTCTGCTTCAAGCGAGGCCATGTAGGTGAGCAGCGCCTGCGGTCGTGAGGAGCCCACGTCGGGCTCGGCGCCCAGCGGACGGGCGAGCAGGGGGTTCGAGGAGATGTGCGCGATCAGGTGGTCGGCGGCGAGCAGGATCGAGCTGCGACTCGTCGAGGAAGACAGTGTCCGACGGGCTGTGCCCGGGCCGGTGAAGCACGCGCAGCGTGCGGTCGCGCAGCTCGAGCTCCTCGCCGTCGGCCAGCGGCTCGGGTGACCTCGACCGCGGCGCCCCAGGCGCGGAAGCTCGCCGAGACGGCGCGCAGCGCGGTGACGACGTCGGCGGGGATGCCGTGGCGCAGCATCAGCCGCTCGGCGAAGGCGTCGTCGAGGTCGGTCTCGCTCGCCGAAGCTCGCGAGGAACGGCGCCAGCCGATCGAGCGCCGCCACCTCGGCGCCGGAGCGCCGCGCGAGGATCGAGGCGAGGCCGAAGTGGTCGATGTGCTGGTGGCTGATGATCAGCAGCTCGATGTCCTCGATCGCGTGCCCGCGTCGCGGCGAGCGCCTGCTCGAGCTCGTCGAGCGCCTTCGCCGAGTTCGGCCCGGAGTCGACGCAGCGTCAGCGGCGAGTCCTCGATCAGGTAGGCGTTGACGCGCCCGACCTGGAACGGCGTCGGAATCGCGAGCCGGTGGATCCCCGCCTCGGCTGCCGCGCGAGCCACTCGCGCGCCGCTTGCTCGCGCCGCTCGTCCTCCTCGCTCCGGCGCGACCTCGTACGCGCCGTCACGAGCGGATCAGCGCGAGCACCTCGTCGCGGCGCCGTTCCATGTCCTCGGCGGAGACGAGCGACTCCAGGCACAGGCGCAGCAGCGGCTCGGTGTTCGACGGGCGCACGTTGAAGTGCCAGTCCTCGTAGTCGATCGAGATCCCGTCGAGGCGTTCCTGCTCGGCGTCGGCGTAGCGCTCGGCGATCTCCTCCATCTTCGCCTGCGGGTCGGCGACCTCGGAGTTGATCTCGCCGGAGATGAAGTAGCGCTCGCGGTAGGGGGCGAGCAGCTCGCGACATGCGTCTTGCCCTCGCGCGCGAGCAGCTCGAGCACGAGCAGCGCCGGGATCGTGCCCGAGTCGGCGCAGTAGAAGTCGCGGAAGTAGTAGTGGCCGGAGACCTCGCCGCCGAACAGCGAGCCCTCCTCGCGCATGCGCGTCTTGAAGAAGGCGTGGCCGACGCGGTTGACGTACGGCGTGCCGCCGGCCGCCGTGACCGTGTCGGCGACCGCGCGCGAGGCGCGCACGTCGTAGAGGATCGCCTCGCCCGGGCTGCTTGCGCAGCAGCGACTCGGCGAGCAGCGCGGTGAGGAAGTCGCCGTCGACGAAGCGCGCCGGTGCTCGTCGATGAAGAAGCAGCGGTCGGCGTCGCCGTCCCAGGCGATGCCGAGGTCGGCGCCGCGTCTCGCGCACCTGCTCGATGATGCAGCTTGCGGTTCTCCGGCAGCAGCGGGTTGGGCTCGTGGTCGGGGAAGCTGCCGTCGGGCGTCCAGTAGGTCTCGATCAGCTCGAGCTCGAGGCTCTCCAGCAGCGGGCCGACCATCGGCCCGGCCATGCCGTTGCCGCCGTCGACGACGACCTTCAGCGGGCGCGGCGCCGAGCGCACGACGTCGGGGTCGATGAAGCGCAGCGCGGCCGCCTGGAACTCGTCGTAGATGTCGACCTCCTCGAGCGTGCCGCGCGCGCCGTCGCTGCCGTTGCCTGCGTTGCCGCCTGACGTCTGCTCGGCTTCGACCAGGCGGCGGATGTCCTGGATGCCCGAGTCGCCCGACAGCGCGATCGCGCCCTCGCGCACGAGCTTCGCGCCGGTGTAGGCCTTCGGGTTGTGCGAGGCGGTGCACATCAGCCCGCCGTCGAGCTCGCGCGAGCCGACGAGGAAGTAGAGCATCTCGCGAGCCGACCTGGCCGGCGTCGATCACGTCCGCGCCCTCGGCCAGCAGGCCCGTCGCGGTAGCGCGCGGAGAGCTCGGGCGCGCTCAGGCGCATGTCGCGCCCGAGGCCGATGCGCAGCTCGCCGACCGGCTTGCCGGCGAGCCCGGAGAGCACGCGCGCGAAGGCGCGGCCGATCCGCTCGGCGATGTCGCCGTCGATCTGCTCGCCGTAGAGGCCGCGGATGTCGTAGGCCTTGAAGATCTCCGTGGAGTCGAGGTCGACGCTCATGGCCGCCGCATCCTATGCGGCCGACGGCGAGACGAGCGCCGGGCCGCGCGCGGACTCGTAGACTGCACGATATGTCCGGGCACTCCAAGTGGGCGAGCATCAAGCACAAGAAGGCGATCGTCGACTCGCGTCGCGGCGCGCAGTTCTCCAAGCTGACGCGCGCGATCACGGTCGCCGCGCGCGACGGCGGCGGCGATCCCGTCGCGCAACGCCGGCGCTCGAGAACTGGCGATGCGCAAGGCCAAGGAAGCGTCGATGCCGAAGGACAACATCGAGCGCGCGATCGCCAAGGGCACGGGCGAGGGCGGCGAGGCCGACGCGATCGAGAGCGGTGCTGTACGAGGGCTACGGCCCGGGCGGCGTGGCGTTGCTCGTCGAGGCGCTGACCGAGAACCGCAACCGCACGGGCGCGGACGTGCGCCACGCCTTCACCAAGCACGGCGGCAGCCTCGGCGAGCCCGGCTCGGTCGCCTACCTGTTCGACAAGAAGGGCACGATCGTGGTCGACGCCACGCGCTACTCCGAAGACGACCTGATGGTCGGCGGTCGAGGCAGGCGCCGAGGACATCTCGACCGACGACGACGTCTTCGAGGTCGTCACCGAGCCGGCCGAGTTCACGGCCGTGCGCGATGCGCTCGAGGAGGCCGGCGTCGAGATGGAGAGCGCCGAGATGGCCTACCGGCCGTCGAGCCTCGTGCCGATCGACGAGGGGCAGCGCGGGCAAGCTGATGCGGCTGATCGAGACGCTCGAAGACAACGACGACGTCGACGCGGTGCACGCCAATTTCGACGTGCCTGCGGAGGTGCTGGAGCGCGTCGCAGGCTAGGGCGCGGCGTTCCTCGCGCCGCGCGCGGACGAGCGGCACGCGCCGCGGATGCCCTTCAGCCGGCGCTCGCCGGCGAACGACCAGCGGTAGGACCTCGCGGCGCGTCTCGCGCAGCTCGCGCTCGGCGAGCAGGCTGCCCGGCCGCGCGACCGCGGTGATCCGGCTGGCGAGGTTGACGGGCCGGCCGAACCAGTCGCCGGCGCGCGGCAGCGCCTGGCCGAGCGCGGCGCCTGCCCGCAGCTGCGGGAAGTCCTCGCCCTCGGCGTCGGCCGCGTCGATCAGGCGAGCGCGGCGCTCGAGCAGCGGCTCGGGCTCGGGCGAGGCGAGCATCGCGGCGTCGCCGATCGTCTTGACGAGCCGCACGGGCGGCTCGGCGACGTCGCCGGCGAGCGCTTCCAGGCGCACGGCGAGCCGGCCGAGCTCGTCCGGCGGCGACTTCCTCGCCGAGGCGCGTGAAGCCGACGAGGTCGGCGAAGCAGACGCGCGATCTCGCGCGAGCCTGGCAGCTGCCCGCCGCTTCGCTCGATCGCGCTGACGACCGTCGCTCTGCGTGGCGTGGCGCAGGTGCAGCGCGAGCACGCTGCTCGACGAGCGGGTCGACGAGCGGATAGAGCGCGCCGGCGGCCTGCGCGTAGCGGCTTGGCGAGCTCGGGCTCGCTGATGCCCGGCTCGAGCACGAGCTTCAGCGGCAGCGCGCGCAGCGTCTCGGCGACCTGCGAGAGGCCGCGGCCGAGCACGCGCAGCAGGTCGAGCATCGTCCTCGTCGGTGATGCCCGGCGTCGCGGGCGACGTGGATCATCCGCGCCGACTCGAGCTCGGCAGTCGGTGTAGACGGCCTCGTCCTGGTCCGGGATCGGCAGGCCCATCGCCCTGCGCGCGGCGATCAGGAAGCTCTCGCTCGACGCCGCTCTGCTCGGCGACCTCGGCGGCGGTGTAGCGCTCGCGTCGCCGACGATCACGCGGTCCGCCGGGAGGAACATGAGCGATCCCGGCGGCGGTGCTGCGGCGCAGATCGGCCAGCGGCACGCCTTCGCCGGCGAGCTGGTCGCAGCAGCGCCAGGCGCTCGGCGCGCGCTCGCCCGTCGAGCCCGTCGAGCAGGCCCTCGGCCTCGAAGTCGATCGGCTCGCCATCCATCCCCAGCGCAGGGTAGGGCACCCCACGGGCGCAGGCATCCACAGGGCACCGCCAGGCAGGCGTCCGGAGCCAGGCGCAGAATCACCAGCTCATGATCGTCCTCGGCATCGATCCCGGGCCTCGCCAGCACGGGCTACGGCGTCGTCGCGCGGCGCGACGGGCCGGCTGGTGGCGCTCGACGGCGGCGTGATCGAGACGTCGCCCGGGCTGCGCGCGCGAGCGCCGCCTCGCCGACATCCACGCCGGCGATCGAGCAGCTGCTCGCCGAGCACGAACCCGACGCGGTCGCGCTCGAGGAGCTCTACTTCGGCCAGAACGTCCGCACGCGCGTTCGCCGTCGGGCAGGCGCGCGGCGTGGTGATGCTGGCCGCCGGCCAGCGCGGGCGTGCCGTGCACCGGCTACACGCCCGCAGCAGGTCAAGGGCGCCGTCTGCGGCAGCGGGCGCGCCGAGCAAGGAGCAGGTGACGCGGATGGTCACGGCGCTGCTCGGCCTGGCACGAGCCGCCGCGCCCGATCACGCCGCCGACGCGCTCGCGGTCGCGATCTGCCACGTCAACTGCGCGCCGCTGGCAGCGGCGCTGGCGAGGGCGAGCGGATGATCGCGCTGCTGCGCGGCGAGGTCGCGGTGCGCCGCGCCGACCACGTCGTGATCCTCTGCGGCAGCGTCGGCTACCGC
Organism: uncultured Solirubrobacteraceae bacterium; assembly: GCA_963716315.1. Taxonomy (GTDB): domain Bacteria; phylum Actinomycetota; class Thermoleophilia; order Solirubrobacterales; family Solirubrobacteraceae; genus Palsa-744. The sequence goes on from OY970301.1 coordinate 152,947, forward strand.
GCGGCCGTCTCGGCCGAGACGCTGCGCCACGTGCCGCCGGTCGGCGAGCAGGTGACGCTGCACACCCACCTGATCGTGCGCGACGACGCGCTCGCGCTGTACGGCTTTCACTCCGAGCAGGAGCGCGACCTGTTCCTGATGCTGCTCTCCGTGCAGGCGGTCGGCCCGAAGGTGGCGCTCGCCGTGCTCTCGGGCGGCACCCCGCGCGAGCTGATCGCGGCGCTCGCCGCCGGCGACGCGGCCCGCTTCCAGGCCGTCCCGGGCATCGGCAAGCGCACCGCCGAGCGGATCATCGTCGAGCTGCGCGAGAAGGTCGGCGTCGAGAGCGGCGCCGAGCGCGGCCGGCGCCGAGCCGATCGTCGCCCGCCGCGGCGAGGAGCGAGCACCGCGCGCGCTCGCCCGCGACGGGCCTGCTCGAGCTCGGCTACGCGCCGGCCGAGGCCGACGAGCTGCTGCGCGACGCCGAGGGCGAGAGCGCCGAGGAGCTGATCGCGCACGCGCTGCGCCTGGCGCGGAGCGCGGCGTGAGCGCGATGAGCGACGACCGCCGCCCGCATCCAGACGCCCTACCTGGTCGCCGAGGACGAGCTCGACCGCTCGCTGCGCCCGCGGCGGCTCGAGGAGTTCGTCGGCCAGGAGTCGCTGCGCGAGCAGCTCGCGGTCGCGATCGAGGCCGCGCCGCGCGCGCGGCGAGGCGCTCGACCACCTGCTGCTCGCCGGGCCCGCCCGGGCTCGGCAAGACCTCGCTCGCGCAGATCGTCGCCGCCGAGCTCGACGTGCCGTTCGTGCAGACCGCCGGCCCGGCGCTCGAGCGCAAGGGCGACATCGCCGCGTTCCTGACGGCGCTCGAGCCGCGCAGCGTGTTCTTCGTCGACGAGATCCACCGTCTGCCGCGCGCGCTGGAGGAGACCTTCTACCCGGCGATGGAGGACCGCCGGCTGCCGATCACCGTCGGGCAGGGCGCCGGTGCGCGCGTCGTGACGCTCGAGCTGCCGCCGTTCACGCTCGTCGGCGCGACCACGCGCGCCGGGCCTGCTGACGACGCCGCTGCGCGACCGCTTCGGCATCCAGGCGCGCCTCGAGCCCTACTCGGCGGCCGAGCTCGCCGCGATCGTGCGCCGCTCGGCGGGCATCCTCGAGATCGAGCTCGACGAGGACGGGGCGCAGCGCGATCGCCGCGCGCAGCCGCGGCACGCCGCGCGTCGCCAACCGGCTGCTCAAGCGCGTGCGCGACTACGCCGAGGTGCGCGATGGAGGGCGTCGTCACGGCGCAGGCCGCGCGAGGCGGCGCTCGAGATGCTCGAGGTCGACGAGCTCGGGCTCGACCGCCTCGACCGCGAGATCCTGCGCGCGATCTGCGCGAAGTTCGACGGGCGGCCCGGTCGGGCTCTCGACGCTGGCGGTCGCGGTCGGCGAGGAGCAGGACACGATCGAGGACGTCTACGAGCCCTACCTGCTGCAGGAGGGCCTGATCAAGCGCACGCCGCGCGGGCGCGCGGCGACCCCCGCGGCCTTCGCGCATCTCGGCCTCGAGCGCGCCGGCGCCGGCGGAGCGCCGCTGTTCTGAGCGCCGGCCGAGCTCAGCGCGGCCGCAGCGTCCGGTCGCCGTCGGCTCGCCTTGCGTAGTCTGTAGTCGGACCATGGCCCACCCCTTCATCTGCCCCAACTGCGGACACCGCACGACCGAGCTCGATCGCAACATCGGCTTCACGCGCCAGCCGCAAGGGCTGCGCGAAGTGCGGCTTCGCGTTCCTGTTCGAACTGCTCGACGACTACTACCCGGCGCCGGACGCGGCGTTCTTCGTCTGCGACGGCGAGGGCCGCGTGATCGGCTGCGGCAAGAACTCGTTCGCGTTCACCGGCCTCGAGGAGGAGGAGGTGATCGGCCAGCGCGTCGAGCAGGTGCTCGGGCTGAGCTTCGCAAACGGCGACGACCCGGTCGCGACGGTGCTCGAGTGGGGCGTGCGCGCGCTCGAGGTGCCGGTGCAGGTCAGCGGCGAACGCGACGTGGCCGCGAGCGCGAAGGCCGACATGTTCCCCGCCTACGACGACGACGGCGGGCTGCTGCTCGTGCTGACCCCCGACAAGTAGTCTCACCTGCAGCGCACGATGACCGACCGCCGCCGCAACGCCCTCGTCCTGCTGCTCGTCGCCGGCCTGATCGCGGCGTCGCTGGTCGTGATCGCGACGAAGAAGACGCGGCTCGGGCTCGACCTGAAGGGCGGCGTCGAGCTCGTCTACCAGGCCAAGCCGACGGCGCAGTCGAAGGTCGACTCCGAATCGCTGAACCGCGCGATCGACATCATGCGCAAGCGCGTCGACCAGCTCGGCGTCGCGCAGCCGGAAATCCAGCGCTCGGGCGCCGACGAAATCGACGTGGCGCTGCCCGAACGTCGAGCAACGCCAAGCGCGCCGAACAGCGAGGTCGGCAAGACCGCGCAGCTGTACTTCTACGACTGGGAGCCGAACGTGATCGGCGCCAGACGGCCAGCCGGCCCCGACCGAAGCGACCGTCACGGGCGGGCCGCGACGCCGGCGACGCGCAGTTCGGGCTGCCCGAGTACCAGGCCGTGCTGCGCGCCGCGAAACGCGCCGCCGATCCTGCGCAAGACACGACACGACGCTGGACGCCGGGCTGCACGCCCGCAGCAGGTCGGCGGCTGCATCTACGGCACCTGGTACCTGCTCGACACCAAGCACGAAAAGGTGCTGCGCGGGCCCGAGGAAACCGAAAAGAACCTGTACGCGGACAACTACAAGACCGCCGGCCGGCGCCAAGGTCGAAGGCGGTGCGCGTCAACCCCGGCACGGTGCTCGTGCAGGCGCGCCCGATCGAAAGCGGCCGGCGGCAAGGTCACGCAGCAAGCAGCCCGAACAGCTGGTACGTGCTCAACGACAACCCGGTGCTGACGGGCGCGGACGTCAAGAACCCGCAGCAGAGCTTCGACGAAGGCGCGGGCGGCACGGGCGCGCCGAACGTCACCTTCGGCTTCACCGGCCACGGCAAGAGCGTCTTCGAGAAGGTCACCAAGGAAATCGCCCACCGCGGCCAGGAAGCGCAGCTGCCGGGCGTCAGCAAGGAAGCGGCCCAGCAGCACTTCGCGGTCGTGCTCGACGGCCAGCTGATCACGACGCCGTCGATCGACTACACGAAGTACCCGGAAGGGATCGACGCGACGCACCGGCTCGCAGATCTCCGGCGGCTTCACGATCACCTCGGCGCAGGAACCTCGCGCAACGAGCTGCAGTCGGGCGCGCTGCCGATCAAGCTCGAACTGATCTCCAGCTCGCAGGTCTCGGCGACGCTCGGCAAACAGGCGCTCAACCAGGGCCTGATCGCGGGCCTCGTCGGGCTTCCTCGATCGTGTGCCTGTTCCTGCTCGTCTTCTACCGCGTGCTCGGCGCTGATCGCGGTCGGCGGGCTGGTCATCTACGGCGATCTACTTCTTCGCGCTGATCAAGCTGATCCCGATCACGCTGACGCTGCCGGGGATCGCCGGGCTGATCCTCACGATCGGCGTCGCGGCCGACGCGAACATCGTGATCTTCGAGCGCGTCAAGGAGGAGATACGCGGCGGCAGATCGGTGATCTCGGGCATCGCGACGGGCTACAAACGCGGCTTCGCGGCGATCGTCGACGCCAACGTCGTCACGTTCATGACCGCGTTCATCCTGTTCGCGCTGGCGACCGCCGAAGTCAAGGGCTTCGCCTTCACGCTCGGCATCGGCACGCTCGTCTCGCTGTTCACCGCCGTGCTCGCCACGCAGGCGGCGCTCGGCGCGATGGGCCGCTCGCAAGCTCGTCACCCACCCGGCGGCGCTCGGCGCCGGCGCGACGCGGCACAAGGCTGGACGTTCGACTTCATGGGCGCCTCGAAGTGGTTCTTCTCGCTGTCGGGCACGATCCTGCTGATCGGCGCGCTGGCGATCGGCGGCAGCGGGCTGAACTTCGGCATCGACTTCAAGTCGGGCACGCGCATCCAGACGGCGTTCGTCCAAGCCCGTCAGCGAGAGCCAGGTCGCAATCGGTCATGACGGGCGCCGGCTACCGCAACGCGGAGATCCAGAAGTTCAACAACAAGAGCATCGGCGGCACCGGCTATCCAGATCTCGACCAAGACGCTCAAGCCGAACGAGGTCCGAATCGATCAAGGCGGCGCTGGACTCGAAGTTCGCCAGCGGCAGCACGACGGGCACGAAGAACTTCTCCTCGACCTCGATCGGGCCGACGTTCGGCAAGACGGTCGCCAAGAGCGCGGTGATCGCGATCATCGCCTCGCTGCTGGTGATCTCGGCGTACATCGCGCTGCGCTTCGAGTGGAAGTACGCGATCCCGGTGCTGATCGCGCTGATGCACGACCTGCTGATCACGGCCGGCGTCTACTCGCTGACGGGCCGGGAAGTGACGACGGCGACGGTCGCCGCGCTGCTGACGATCCTCGGCTATTCGCTCTACGACACGATCATCGTGTTCGATCGTGTGCGCGAGAACGTGCCGCGAATGCCGCGCGCCGCCTTCTCGCAGATCGTCAACCGCTCGATGTCCGAGGTGCTGACCCGGTCGCTGGCGACGAGCTTCTGCACGCTGCTGCCGGTGCTCGCGCTGCTGCTGTTCGGCGGCGAAACGCTGAAGGACTTCGCCTTCGCGCTGATGGTCGGGATCGCCTCGGGCGCGTACTCGTCGATCTTCATCGCCTCGCCGGTGCTGACGCACTGGAAGGAGCGCGAGGGCGGCTACCGCGCCCGCCGCGCGCGGATCGTGCGCGAACTCGGCGCCGTGCCCGCCTACGCGACGACCGCCGGCGGCGCGCCCGAGGACGTCGAGCCGGCGAAGCAAGCGCAAGCGCACGCCGCCGCGGCAGCCTCATCGGCGCCCGGAGGAGCCGGCGAGCAGATCTCGCGCGACGAGTTCCAGGAGCTCGTGCGCGACCTCGACGTCGAGCAGCCGGCTCGCCCAGCCGCAGCCCGGCGCGGGCGGCGCCGGCGTGGCGCAGAAGCCGCGCAAAGCGCGTCGCGCGGCGCCCGAGCCGCCGGCCGAGCAGCCGTCCGAGCCGAGCGCGACCCGGCGGCCGACCTGACGCCCGAGGACCTCGTGCTGAAGGACAAGCCGAAGCCGCAGCGCAGAACGGCCGCCGCAACCGCACGGCACGGGAGGGCGCGCTGATGGGCCTGCTCGCCTGGGTGATGATGGGCCTCGCGATCTGGCACTTCACGATCTTCCTGCCCGACCGCTTCTGGGGCGGCATCGTCGGCGCGTTCGTCGGCTCGCTCGTGGGCGCGATCGTCGTCGGCCTGATCATCTACGCCGTCAAGGTCTCCTCGCTGAAGATCCCCGGCGAAAGCGCCACCGACATCGCGGTCGCGCTCTACGCGATCCCGGGAGCGCTGATCGGCATGGGCCTCGTCTACCTCGAGGGCATGCGGCGCGAACGAAGCGCCGCACACAGCGCAGACGACAGTCTGAGCCGCGCCGCGGTTCCGTCCCGCGCTGGCCGTACTGTGGCCGCGATGCCGGATCTGCGCTTCGAGCTAGCCGCTTGCCCCAGTGAGCAGGTCGCCCGCCTGCGCCGCGAGCTCGGCGTCAGCGGCGCGCTCGCGCAGGTGCTCGTGCGCCGCGGGCTCGGCGAGCCCGACAGCGCCCGCGCCTTCCTCGACGCCGCCGAGGAGCACCCGCCGAGCGACTTCACCGGCATCGAGCAGGCTGTCGAGCCGATCCTCGCGCACGTCTCGGCAGCGACGCCGGATCACGATCCACGGCGACTACGACGTCGACGGCATCTGCTCGACGGCGATCCTCGTGCGCGCGCTGCGCGCGCTGGGCGCCGACGTCGACTCCTACCTGCCCGACCGCATCGGCGACGGCTACGGCCTCGCGGCGGCGACGGTCAGGCGCCTGGCCGACGCGAGGCACGAGCCTGCTCGTCACGGTCGACTGCGCGATCACGGCCGTCGAGGAGGTGGCGCTCGCCCGCGAGCTCGGCATGGACGTGGTCGTCACCGACCACCACGCCGCGCGCGCGGACGGCGCAGCTGCCCGACGCACCGATCGTGCACCCGGCGCTGTGCGGCTACCCCTGCCCGGAGCTGTGCGCGACGGCGGTCGCCTACAAGCTCGCCCAGGCGCTCTTCGCGGCCGCCGGGCGCGACCCGCGCGAGCTGCGAGTCGACCTCGATCTGGTGGCGCTCGCGACGGTCGCCGACGTCGTCCCGCTGCTCGGCGAGAACCGCACGCTCGTGCGCCGCGGCCTGCGCGCGCTGGCGGCGACGCGCCAAGCCGGGCCTGCGCGCGCTGATGGCCGTCGCGCGCGTGGACCCCGGCGCGCGTCGACGAGCGCGCGCTCGGCTTCGCGCTGGCGCCGCGACTGAACGCTGCCGGGCGGCTGTACCGCGCCGACGCCGGCCTCGAGCTGCTGCTGACCGAGGACCCGCTGCGCGCCGCAGCAGATCGCACAGGAGCTCGACCGCGCCAACGCACGAGCGCCGCGCAGGTCGAGCAGCGCATCCGCTTCGAGGCCGAAGCGCAGATGGCCGAGCTCGGCGAGCGCTCGGCCTACGTGCTGGCGGGCGAGAGTGGCACGCGGGCGTGATCGGGATCGTCGCCTCGCGCCTGGCCGAGACCCAGCACCGGCCGGTCGTGCTGATCGCGCTCGACGGCGAGAGCGGCAGCGGCTCGGGGCGCAGCATCCCGAGCTTCGACCTGCTCGCGGGGCTGACGGCGTGCGCGGAGCACCTGCTCCGCTACGGCGGGCACCGCGCGGCGGCGGGCCTGGAGATCGAGCGCCAGAACGTGCGAGCAGCTCGCGGCGGCGCTCGACGCGCACGCCGCGGGCGTGCTCGCAGCGCAGGACCTCGTGCCGGTCGAGCGCGTCGACGCGCGTCGTCGGCGGCGACGAGCTCGGCATGAGCCTCGCCGAGGAGCTGCAGCGCCTGGCGCCCGTTCGGGCACGGCAACCCGGGCGTCTCGCTGATGGTCGCCGAGGCGCGCCTGCGCGACGCGCGGGCGATGGGCGAAGGCAAGCACGTGCGCTTCACGGTCGAATCGCGCGGCGCGCGCGCGCAGGCGGTCGCCTTCGGCACGGGCGGCAAGCTGCCGGTCGAGGACGGAGCGCCGGTCGAGGCGACGTTCACGCTCGAGGTCAACGAGTGGAACGGCGTCTGCGAGCCGCGCCTGGTGCTGCGCCACGCAAGGCCGGCCGAGCCACGGATCGAGGCGCGCTCGCTGCGTGAGGAGCAGCCGGCCGAGGCGGAACGGCTGGCCGAGGACGAGCATGGCCAGCTGGCCCTCTGCTGAGCGCGCTGCAGCCGCTTCAATCCCGCGGGAGCGTCCCCTACCCTATGAGGATGGCGGTGGCTAGGGATCCAAACAGGGCACACCCCACCGAGCTGGCCGAGCAGCCGCGGCCGGAGGGGTCCGCGCAGCCTGCCCCGACGGCGGCCGCAGGCTCGACGGCGCCGGGCCAGGCCCCGCCGGGCACCCCGCAGCGGCCGAGCCACGTGCCGCCTGCGCGCCTGGACCTGTCAGAGCCGGAGCGGCGCCTGCTGGCGATCTGTTCGCGATCGTCTCCGAGCACGCGGCGGACTCGGCAGTGGAGATCGACCGCGGCCGCGTGCAGGACGCGTTCGTGTTCGCGTGCGAGCACCACGCGGCGCAGCGGCGCAAGTCGGGCGAGGACTTCATCGTGCACCCGGTCGGCGTAGCGCGGATCTGCGCGGGCATGCGCCTCGACACGGAGACGCTGTGCGCGGCGCTGCTGCACGACACGGTCGAGGACACGACGGCCTCGATCGAGGAGGTGCGCGAGCGCTTCGGCGATGAGATCGCGCAGATCGTCGACGGCGTGACGAAGCTGACGGGGATCACGTTCCAGTCCCGCGACGAGGCGCAGGCGGAGAACTACCGCAAGATGATGGTGGCGATGGCCACCGACGTGCGGGTCATCCTGATCAAGCTGGCCGACCGCCTGCACAACATGCGCACGATCGAGGCGATGCCCAAGCAGAAGCAGATGGAGAAGGCGCGCGAGACGCTCGAGATCTACGCGCCGCTGGCCCACCGCCTGGGAATCCACGCGATCAAGTGGGAGCTCGAGGACCTCGCGTTCGCGACGCTGCACCCGCGCAAGTACCAGGAGATCAAGGGGCTCGTGGCCCAGCAGCGCGACGAGCGCGAGCGCTACGTCAGCCAGGCCGGCGAATACCTGTCGCGGGAGCTTGCCGATCTGGGCATCCAGGCACAGATCGCCGGGCGTGCAAAGCACTTCTATTCGATCTACTCGAAGATGACGAAGAAGGGCCGCGAGTTCAACGAGATCTACGACCTCACGGCGATGCGCGTGATCGTCGACTCGGTGAAGGACTGCTACGGCACGGTCGGCGTGATCCACTCGCTGTGGAAGCCGCTGCCGGGGCGCTTCAAGGACTTCATCGCGATGCCGAAGTTCAACATGTACCAGTCGCTGCACACGACGGTGATCGGCCCGGAGGGGCGGCCGCTGGAGATCCAGATCCGCACGCAGGAGATGCACGAGATGGCCGAGTTCGGCGTCGCGGCGCACTGGGTCTACAAGCAGGGCCCCAACGGCGCGCCCGAAGCGCAGGACGGCGAGGGCCAGGCCGGCGACGCGAAGCTGAAGTGGCTGCGCTCGATGCTCGACTGGCAGAAGGAGCTGTCGGACCCGCGCGAGTTCATGGAGACGCTGCGCACGGACCTGTTCGAGGAAGAGGTCTTCGTGTTCACGCCGAAGGGCGAGGTCAAGTCGCTGGCGGCGGGCGCGACGCCGCTCGACTTCGCCTACGAGGTGCACACGGAGATCGGCCACCGCTGCGTCGGCGCGCGCGTCAACGGCAAGATCGTGCCGCTGCACTACGAGCTGCGCTCGGGCGACATCGTCGAGATCCTCACGGCCAAGCGCGAGCGCGGCCCCTCGCGCGACTGGCTGGCGATGGTCAAGACGACGCGCGCGCGCAACAAGATCAAGGCCTGGTTCAAGGCGGAGTCGCGCCAGGACACCGAGCACACGGGCCGCGACCTGCTGCAGGAGCACCTGCGCAAAGCGGGCCTGCCGGCGCAGAAGATCACGGGCTCGGCGATGCTCGCGGACGTGATCCGCGAGGTCGGCTACCGCAAGGCGGACGACTTCTACATCGCGCTGGGCGCGGCCAAGGTCTCGCCGAAGCTGGTCGTCAGCAAGGTGATGCAGCGCCTGAAGCAGGGCGAGGCGGCCGACGGCGGCGAGTCGGCGGCGGCGGATCTGCTGCGCGTGGGGCGCCAGCGCCGGCGCCCGACGAAGTCATCGGGCCAGTACGGGATCAAGGTCGAGGGCGTCGAGGACGTGATGCTGCGCCTGGCGAAGTGCTGTCGCCCGGTGCCGGGCGATGAGATCGTCGGCTACATCTCGCTCGGACGCGGGATCACGATCCACCGCGAAGACTGCCCCAACGTGGCGCTGCTTGAAGAAGGACCCGGAGCGCTTCACGAGCGTTGCCTGGGAAGGCGATCAGTCGACGGCGTTCGTCGTCGAAATCCAGATCGATGCGTGGGATCGCCACCGCCTGCTCGAGGATTTGTCGCGTGTCTTCTCGGAGTCGGGCGCGAACATCCTCGAAGCGCGTTGCCTGTCGGCGCCGCCGATGGTCAAGAACCGCTTCGTCGTCGAGGTCGCCGACACGCACACGCTGAAGGGCGCGATCACGCGCATGCGCAACATCGACTCGGTGTTCGACGCGTACCGCGTCACCCCAGGCGGCGCCGGCTAAGCCACTACGTTGAGCGCGCGCGGCATGATCGAGTAGCGCGCCTCCTGCACCTCGCCGAGGAAGTCGCCGTCGACCTGCAGAGGCAGCGGACGCCCGTCGGCGCTGCGCACGGTCAACTCGCCGAAGGGCTGCAGGCCGTTGATCTGGCGATTGCCGACGACGCTCGCGCGCGCAGAGAGTGCGCGCACGGCGATCGAGGAGAAGGCGAGCGGCGTCGCGCGGCGCAGCACGGCGCCGGCGAGCGCGCCGGAGTCGAGCGAGGCGCCCTCGGCGATCTCGATCGGCCTGTCGTGGAAGTAGGTGAAGGGGGCGCCGTTCTGGATGATCGCGGTGACCGCCTGCAGCGTGCCCTCAGCGGTGTCGATCAGCATCCGCGGCGGGCGAACGAGGTAGCGCCGCGCCGCGCCGAGCGCCATCCAGGTGAAGAAGTACGGGCCGAAGCGCGCCTTCAGCTTGGGCCGCGCGTCGACCTGCTCGACGACGCTCGCGTCGAGCCCGATGCCCGAGGCGAACGCGAAGCAGCGGCCGTTGACGACGCCGAGGTCGACCTTGCGCACGCGCCAGTCGTCGGCCATCGCCAGCAGGTGCTCGGTGGCGTCGACGAGCTCGCCGGGAATGCCGAGCATCTTGGCGAACACGTTGGCCGAGCCGCCGGGCAGGCAGCACAGCGGCGTGGACGATCCGAGCAGCCCGTTGGCGGCTTCGTTGACGGTGCCGTCGCCGCCGAAGGCGACGACGACGTCGTAGCCCTCGTGCGCCGCCTCGCGGCACAGCTCGGTGGCGTGCCCGCGCGACTCGGTGTCGACGGCGTCGACCTCGAAGCGCCCCTGCAGCGCGTAGACGACGAGGTGGCGCAGCCGGTCGGAGACAGTCGCGGCGTACGGGTTGACGATGATCAGCATGCGCCGCTTGGTGGCGGCGGCGTAGGGCTCGAGGCCGGGGGCGCCTTCGATCAGGCGCCGCTCGTGCCCGCGCGCGGGGGTACGCGTGGAAGGGGTGCTCATCCAGAAGCGCCTACACCGCAGTCGCACACGCGTTACCGCCTGCCCGCGCAGGGGTATCTGGCCCTGACGAGAAGCCTCTTGCGATCACGTCCGTCGAGAGGATTGCTAGACTGCCGCACAACAGATGTACACATCCAGAGGGGTGGAGGGACTGGCCCTACGAAACCCCGGCAACCACCGCCAAGTCACAGGCGGGAAGGTGCCAATTCCAGGTGATGTGTGGCCGGGCTCGCGCTCTTCGCCACACGTGACAAGGCGAAGGCTAGAGCGAAGGAGCCCCCAATGGCAGCAAGTCATCTGCAGTGCAAGGAGTGCAAAGCCGAGTACCCGCTCGAGGCGCTGTACGTCTGCGAGCGCTGCTTCGGTCCGCTGGAGGTCGCCTATGACCACAGCGCCACCAGCGGAGACGTCGGCGAGCTGCGCCGGCGCATTCAGGGCGGTCCGCAGAACATCTGGCGCTACGCCGACTTCCTGCCGTTGGCAGGAGGTCCTCCCGGACCGTCGGGACGGCTCGCCTCGCGCGTCGGTCTGCCGGCGGGCTGCACACCGCTGATCCGCGCCGACCGTCTCGCCGAGCGCCTCGGCCTTGGCGAGGTGTGGGTCAAGAACGACGCGGCCAACCCGACGCACTCGTTCAAGGACCGCGTCGTCTCGGTCGCCGTGACACGCGCCCGCGAGCTCGGCTTCGAGACGATCGCGTGCGCCTCGACGGGCAACCTGGCCAACTCGGTCGCCGCGCACGGCGCCGCGCTGGGCCTCGACTCCTACGTCTTCATCCCGGCCGACCTGGAGGAGCAGAAGGTGCTCGCGACGGGCATCTACGGCACCAACCTGGTCGGTGTGGAAGGCAACTACGACGACGTCAACCGCCTCTGCACGGAGCTGTGCGCCGAGCGCGACTGGGCGTTCGTCAACATCAACCTGCGCCCGTACTACGCCGAGGGCTCCAAGACGCTGGCCTTCGAGATCGCCGAGCAACTCGGCTGGGAGCTGCCGGACCGCTGCGTCGTGCCGATCGCCTCGGGCTCGCTGTTCACGAAGATCGCCACGCGGCTTTGAGGAGTTGCACCGAGCTCGGGCTCGTCGAGGGCAAGCTGCCGCGCATGAGCGGCGCCCAGGCCGAGGGCTGCTCGCCGGTCGCGAGCGCCTACACCGAAGGCCACGACGTGTGCCGCCCGGTCAAGCCGAAGACGATCGCCAAGTCGCTGGCGATCGGCAACCCGGCCGACGGCCCGTACGCGCTCGACCTCGCCCGCCGCACGGGCGGCGGCGTGGACTCGGTCACCGACGATGAGATCCGCGACGGCATCAAGCTACTGGCCGAGACGACGGGCATCTTCACCGAGACGGCCGGCGGCGTGACGACGGCGACGCTGGCCAAGCTCGCGGCGCGCGGCGAGATCGACCCGGACGAGCGCGTCGTGCTGGTGATCACGGGCGAGGGCCTGAAGACGCTCGACGCGGTGCGCGGGACGTTCGAGACGCACACGATCGCCCCATCGGTCGATGCGTTCGAGGCCGGCGTTCCGCAGACCGTCTCAGTCTGATGTCGGTGCTCGTGAAGATCCCCACGCAGCTGCGCGCTGCGGCGGGCGGCGAGGCCGAGACGGAGGTCGACGGCAAGACCGTGCAGGAGGTGCTCGACGGCCTGTTCGCGCGCCACGACGAGCTGCGCGCGCGGCTGTATGACGAGGAGGGCGGCCTGCGCCGCTTCGTCAACGTCTACGTCGCCGGCGAAGACATCCGCTTCCTCGACGGGCTGAAGACGCCGGTCAAGGACGGCTCCGAGTTGACGATCCTGCCGGCCGTCGCCGGCGGCTAGGGAGCCGCTGGCGCGGCGCGCGCCTGCGTCCTCGGTCGTTCGCGTGCTATCCGCACGCCACACTCCCTGCGTCCTTGGCCCGCTTGGCCATCGACTCCCTAGCCAGCGTCCTGGCTTGGACTATTAGTGGGCTCAGCGGCCGAGCCTGTCGAGGTCGTCCTCGACGGCTGTCGACTCGACGTCGGCCGGCCATCGGCCACGGCCACCCGGGGCAAAGCGGCTCGACGCCGCGACGAAGCTCATCAGTCGCGCTGCGTAGCGGCGCGATATCCACCGGCGCGCCAGCGCTCGCGTGGGTCTCAGCAGCAGCAGCGCTCCGAGCGCGTCGGTGACGAAGCCGGGAATCGCGAGCAGCAAGCTGCCGAGGAATCCGAGCGCACCGTCGAGCGCGGCGCCAGCCGGTTGACGGCGCCCTGACACGGCCAGTGAGACTCGCTCGATCGCAGCGCGCCCTTCGACGCGCACGAGCCGCATGCCGAGCAGCGAGGCTCCCGCCAGCAGCACGAGCGCCAGTGGCCAGCCGATCGCATGGGCGACCTCGATCAGCACGAACACCTCGAGCACGGGAACTGCGATCAGCAGGAGTACGAACATGCTCAGCGCGTCAGCGATTCAGCTGCGCGGAGGGGGAGGGCGTCGCGTGAGCAGCGGCCGGCGGCGGCGTCGTCGAGCCGCTGATGCCGACCGTCGAGACGAGGCCGGCGGCGCACATCGCGCCGATCGTCAGCGCGCGCATCCGCTTGGGCGTGAGCCAGCCGAAGTGGTGAGTCTGAAGCCAGCTCCTGAAGCCGGTCGCCGCCGAGGCGGCCATCATCGCGCAACCTGCGCACATGGCTTCAGCCTAGCGTCGGCACGCGCCGCGCTCGCCGGTGGCGAATGGGAGTGGCCTGGCCGCGCTACTAGGTTCGCTCGACGGGCTCGATCGCCTCTGCGCGACCCTCCAGGCGCCGGCGCAGCTCCGGTCCGCGCCCGGCAGCGACGGCGCGCGCGGCGCGCTCATCGCTCAGCTCGAGCCCGTGCAGCTGCGCGTAGTCGAGCAGGTTCTGGCGCTCCTCGCCCTCGCGCGCGGCGCGCAGGAACAGCCAGCAGAACAGCCCGAGCGTGAGGAATGACTCCTCGACCATCATGATCGCGCCGGCGATGTTCTGGTCGGCCAGCGGCGAGATGTGGTGCGCCGCGTCGCCGACGTTGTAGAAGGGATAGAAGACGGTCCCCGACCAGAGGAAGATGTTGCCGAGCACGGTGCCGGCGAGGCGCACGGCGACGATGTAGAAGAGCCGCCCGAGATTGCCGAACCAACCGGGCGTGGGCAGCGGGCCGACGAGGCACATCCACATGTTCACGCCGAAGCCGAGGAACATCGCGTGCTCGAGCACGTGGGCACCCGTGTGGCGCAGCGCGGCCTGGTACAGCACCGGTATGTGCCAGACGTAGAGGTCGATCGCCCACAGGGGGAAGGCGATCGCCGGGTGGGAGAGCACGCGCAGGCGGTCGAACAGCTTGATTTTCAGGATCGGCGCGATCAACGGCCCGGTCAGGCCGAGCACGATCAACAGCGCTGCGATGTCGCCGATCAGCAGGTGCTCGACCATGTGCATGTACAGCAGGTCCTCGCTGGCTTCGCCGAGCGAGGTGAGTGCGACGGCGATCGTCAGCAGGCCGGCGTAGAAGCACACCTGGCGCCAGCGGGGCACGGTGTGACCCGTCCTCGACAGCGTGCGCACGCGCAGCGCATAGGGGATCGCGACGAGCAGCAGAGGGACCACCTGCAGCACGTCCTCGAGGTGGGTCGAGACGGCGAGCGGGAGCGCGTGCATCGCGCCTCAGACTACCGGCGTGCGAACGTTGGGCGTCCATCGAGGGGGCGCACATCGAGGGTCATCCCGCGCCGCATTCAGCCCTCGCCGGCGGCCTGACCGAACCACGGGACACCTCGTGCTCCTTGCTCGATTCGGCGTGCCCGCTTCGCCGTGTTCGTCATCGTCGTCGACTCGGCTCTTGGCGCGCGGAGCAGCCGGTGCGGCGCGCGGGCGAGGCGACGGGGACGCTGGACCCTGCAAGCCGTTTGGAAGAACTCGTGCAACGACAGCGGATTCGCCGGCAAAAGTTCGGAAATTGCGAGCAATTTCGGGGCTTCGTGGTTTCTTAGCTGCCCTTCAGGAGCACCTGGGTAGCATTGGGGTGGACTACTCGCATGACCGCGCAAACGCCCATCCGTTCAGCCACAGCCGAAGGGCACACAGAGCGGGTCGATGCGATCGCGTGCCTCGATGAGAGCACTCGGCGCAAGGCGATCTCAGAGCGCCCCAGCGGCCCGGGCCGTTACCTGGAGATCCAGAGCCCAGGCGAGACGCTGCTGATCCCGATCGACGAGGGAGTGATGCACATCGGCCGTGGTCTGTCGGCCGATCTGCACCTCGATGAGAAGTCGGTCTCGCGGCGTCATGCGATGCTCGTGCACAGTCCGTCCGGCTCGCGCCTGCTCGACGATCGCAGCTCCAACGGCACGTTCGTCAACGGGCAGCGGATCGTCCAGGCCGACCTGCACAACGGCGACGTGATCCTGCTCGGGCGCGTCGTGCTTCGCTTCCTGCAGATCTGAGGCGCGCCGCTTGCCGGCTGATCGCGCTGCTCTAGCCGGGCTGCTGGAGTTCCTTGCACATCAGCGCGACCGTCTTCACGTCGCCGTGGTCGAGGCGGCCGACATCCCGATAGCCGCGGGCGACGTGGAAGGCCAGCGAGGCGTCGTTGCGAGGCTGCACGTTGATGTCGCAGACCATCCGCCCGAACGGCCGCGCCACCTGCTCCATCGCGTCATACAGCAGCGCGCCCAGCCTGCGCCGGCGATGCGCGGCGTCGACGGCGATGCGGTCGAGATAGAGGAAGCGCTCGTAGCGCTCGGCGAACCAGCGGTAGTTGGCGCTGTCGTAGGGGGCGCCCGGGGCGATCGCGATGGCGAAGGCCGCGACCTGACCGTCGCGCTCGGCGACGAGTCCGATCTCGGCAAGCTCGAGGATGTAGTCGAGGCGCGCCTCATCGAGCGGGCTCAGCTCGCGCACGGATGCCCCGTTCAACGCGAGCACGGTCGGCCAGTCCGCGCGGGCAAGCTCCCTCACCGCCATCCGCGCGAGCTTAGTGACCGAGCTTGGCGGCCGCTCGCGCGATCGCTGACCGGTTGCCCAGTGTGCTGGTCGGAGAAGTGAGTAGTGGTCCCTGCCGGCCGAATAGAGTGAACTAAGCTAGCTAAGCATGTGCTACGGTCTCGACATGAAGCGGGTTGGTATGCACGAGGCCAAGACGCACCTCTCGCGTTTGGTGGAGCGCGTCGAGGCCGGCGAGGACGTCGTCATTCAGCGCAACGGCAAGCCGGTCGCTCGACTGGTCGCGGTGACAGACGAGCCGCGTTCGCTGGCTTCCGTCCGCGGTATCTGGCGCGGGCGCATCCAGATCGCCGAGGACTTCGACGAGCTTCCGGGGGATATCGCCGCAGCCTTTGGCACCGATGAGACTGCTGCCTGACACCCATGCAGCCCTGTGGCTGCTGGGGGGAAGCGATCGCCTGAGCCGGCGTGCCGACAGCCTGCTGACCGATGCAGCCAACGAGGTGCTGCTCAGTTCGGCCGTCGTATGGGAGGTCGCGATCAAGCGCTCGCTGAAGAAGCTCGACATGCCCGCGGGATTCGCCGGCTTGCTACTCGAGGCCGGAGCCACGCCACTCGCCGTCAGCGTGGATCACGCAGAAGCGGTAGCCGAGCTTCCTTGGCATCACTGCGATCCGTTCGATCGGCTCCTCGTCGCCCAGGCGAGGCTCGAGGGGGCGATCCTCGTCACCGGCGATGAGCGCTTGCGTGCCTACAAGGTGCGCGTCGAGTGGTAGCGCGACCTCGGCAGGGGGCTCTTTGCCGCGCGTAACGAAGCGCTGAGCGCCACCTCCCTGCTCCCGCCGCCGGAGCGTGGCGGGACGTTGTCAACCCCCTTGCGAGGATGAATCGTCAGCCGATGGTTGCGGCTGCCGATCGCGGTTCCGAGGCTGTGCTGGCGGTGGCGCGATCTCGCAGATAGCGCTCGAGCGCATCCGGTGTGAGCGGTTGCGCGAACAGGAAGCCTTGACCGAGATCGCACCCCTCGCGTCGCAGCTGTTTAACCTGCCCTCGCTGTTCGACTCCCTCGGCGAGCGTCTGCAGGCCGAGCGCTTTTCCGAGCTGGATGAGCGTGTGCGTCAAAGCGTGCGCCTCGCCCGAGAGGGTGAGGCCCGTGATGAACGTGCGGTCGATCTTCAGCGAATCGACTGGGAACTGGCGCAGATAGGCGAGCGAGCTGTAGCCGGTGCCGAAGTCGTCAACGGCGATCCGTACGCCCAGCTGCTTCAGTTCGCCGAGCAGGCGAGCCGTAGCGTCGGGTTTGCGCATCAGGGCGGTCTCGGTGATCTCCAACGTGAGCCGTGCCGGGTCGAGTGAACTGACGTCGAGCGCCGAGCGCACCTCCCGCACGAACTCCCTCCGTTCGAGCTGTCGCGCGGAGACGTTGACGGAGATGTCCAGAGGGAACCCGCTCTCGTGCCAGGATGTCGCTTGCGCGCAGGCCTGCTGGAGCACCCATCGGCCGATCGGAACGATCAGGCCGCTGTCCTCGGCGATCGGGATGAACGCGTCGGGTTGGATCACGCCACGGGTTGGGTGGCGCCAGCGCAGCAGCGCCTCGACGCCCACGACCTGTTCGTTTTGGAGGTCCAACATCGGCTGGTAGGCAAGGAAGAGCTGATCTGCCCCGAGCGCTTCGGCGAGGTCCATTTCGAGGTGCATGCGATCCTGCGCTGCGCTCTGCATGGCGGAGTCGAACAGTGCGTAGCAGTCCTTGCCCACCGCCTTCGCCTTGTACAGCGCGACGTCCGCGTCTTGCAGCAACTGCTCGGCCGATACGGGTAGTCCGGTCGCGATGCCGATGCTTGCCGTCACCGAGATGCGCGATGCCGTTCGAGCCAGCTCGATCGGCTGGCGCAACACTTCCAAGATCCGCTCGGCGACCAGCTCGGGACCTGCGTCGAGCCCGACTGAGTCGACGAGCATCACGAACTCGTCCCCGCTTATGCGCCCGACGGTGTCGCTGTCGCGCAGGACGGTCTTGAGTCGCGCCCCGACCTGTCGCAGGACCTCGTCGCCCGCTTGGTGGCCGAAGCGGTCGTTGACCTGCTTGAACCCGTCGATGTCCATGAACAGCGCCGAGACTGGAACGTCCGATCGGCGTGCGCGGGCGAGGATCTGCTCGGCGCGGTCGATCACCAGGCCCCTGTTCGGCAGGTCTGTCAGCGCATCGTGCAGCGCACGGTATTCGAGCTCCTCGCTCTTCTCGCCGACAAGGCTCCAAGCGTGCTCGCGCGAGCGCAGGAGCACGCGGTAGAGCAGGAGGACGAGGGCGGTCAAGAGCAGGCCGAAGCCGAGCACGACGGCGCCCTGAAGGTTCGGGGATGCCGAGCCAGGGGCGGTCCCGCTCACCTCGACAAGCCAGCCTTCTCCCAGATCGGCTCGCTCGACGTAGCCCGCCGAATGCGTTTTTCCCCGCGCGCTCGCGCGGCCGATCAGCTGCAACGGGCCGCCGAGATCCCGGTGGTAGAGGGTGAGCGAGAAGTCTCGTCCGCCGATGATCGACCCGATCAGCGCTGCGCTGTCGAACGTCGTGCCGACGAAGCCGGTTACCGCCGCACGACGGGCCGAGACCGTCGCGAGCGGCACCCCGCGCCGGTACACGGCTGCGCCGATCGCGACCAGCGAGGGCTTCGAGGCGGCGGACAGCGGTGTGACGATGAACGATCCCGTGTCCGACGCCGTTCGGACCAAGTCCGCATAGGGCGAGCGACCAACCCCCGGAAGAGCCGGCGCGCAGTAGTCCAACAGCCCGGGATACAGGCTCGCCGTCGCGGCACTGCCGACGATCGCGCGGGTGAGGCAGTACACGCGACGCTTGCCGGGTGGGACGATCTTGAACTTCGAGCCAAGCAACGTACGAAACGCGGGGTCGGCCCTGGCCTGGCGACGAAACGCCGACAAGCGGGACGCGGGGACCAGCTGTATCAGCGTGGCGACGACGTCGGGCGGCGCGGCGGCGCCACGCTGAAGCTCGCCGTACCACGCCAGGAAGCGCGTCTCGCCGTCGTGCGTATCCATCGCCGCCCGTGCACGCATCGTGCGTGTCAGACCGACGTTCGTCTTCAGCTTCGAGCCGAGCGCGCTGCTCACGTCTGTGGCCGTCGACTCGAATGCTTTCCTGTTCGAGTCCTGCGTATTGGAGCGCCATTCACCGGCGACGAATGCCGAGGCGGCGAGTCCGGTCAGGAAGATGAGAAGCGCACCGACGAAGCTCGCCCGGACACGTCCGGGCGGTCGATGTCCAGCCGCGGCCGGCGGGGCGTGCGGGCCATCGCTCGAGGCACCGCGCGAGGATCCGGTGTCGTCCTCGTGGCCCGAGGCCCCAGTAACCGGTCGGAGAAGGTCGTCGCGTGCCATTGCTAGGTGCAGCAGGCGGGGCGAGTCGTGGTGCTCGCGCCGGTCGGGGAGTTCGCCCACGGAGCTCCGGTGCGAGCCGCGCGGCCATCGTCCGGCAGCCGCCACGGCCGGCGTGCGTTTGGGTAATCCGAGAGAAGTGAGTCGTACGTCTGCGGGACGCCGCCGATCATGGCGTCTCCTGACTGCGGCTGCGCACCGCGCTAGATGGGAATGGCTCCCCGGCCTATCTTCGGCCTACTACAGTCCACGACCGTCGAGCGACACATGCTTAGCCCCGCCTGGCTATCTCGACGACTATTGCCAAGCGGCCGCGCGCGCAGTTCGAGCGGCTCGTCCAGGCGTCCGACTCGATGCGCCGATCCACTATTTGCCTTATGATGCGGCGAATTCGCAAGGCGGCATGCGCTCAGACGAGCCATGAACCGGGGGAAGCCACCAGGGATGGAGCGCCCAATCATGCGGGGTCGGAAGGCTCGTACTCGACGGTGCCGGTATGCGGCGAATGCGCGACGATGCCGCACGGCGATTCTGCCGATCCTCTTTGTGGCGCTCACACTCGGATGCACCGCGTCGGCGTGGGGATCGGGGATAACCAACAGCGCTGACGACCTGCGCACGGGCTGGTACCCGAACATGGGCTCGCTCACGCCGCAGCTCGTCAGCGGCGGCACGTTCGGCCAGATGTGGTCGGCCACGGTCGAAGGCCAGGTCTACGCGCAGCCGCTGCTGTCCAACGGCACGCTGCTCGTGGCGACCGAGAAGAACAAAATCTATGGGCTGGATCCGGCGACCGGCGCTTTGAAATGGGCGAAAGCGCTCGACCTCGGCACGCCGTGGAACCCGGCCGACATCGGCTGCGGCGATCTCACGCCGTCGATCGGCGTGACCTCGACGCCGGTGATCGACACGGCGACGAACATCGCCTACATGACGCACAAGACCTACGCGTCGGGCACCAGCGGGCCGGCCAAGTACTTCATGGACGCGGTCAACGTGGCCACCGGCGTCGAGGAAGCGGGCTTTCCGGTCGAACTCAGCGGAACCGCACAGAACGCGTCGGGCCGCACGTTCACGCCGACGACCCAGCTGCAGCGCCCCGGCCTCTTGCTGATGGGCGGCGTCGTCTACGCTGCGTTCGGCTCACACTGCGATCACACGCCGTGGCAGGGGTGGATCTTCGGCGTCTCCACGGCCGGCAAAGTCACGGCGCGCTACGTCGACAACACGACCCAGGAAGGCGCCGGCATCTGGCAGTCCGGCGCTGGCCTGACCTCCGACGGTCCGGGCACGATCCTGTTCAGCACCGGCAACGGCGGTGCGCCCTCGACGCCGGCGCCTGGGACGAGCCTGCCGGCGAATCTCGGCGAGTCGGTCGTGCGCGTGCGCGTGCAGCCTGACGGCTCGCTCAAGCCGGTCGACTTCTTCGCACCGTTCGACGCTCCTTCGCTCGACGAATTCGACTCCGACTTCGCCTCGGGTGGCGTGACTGGCCTGCCGAGCGAATATTTCGGCACGGCCGCGATCCCGCACCTGGCGATCGCCGACGGTAAGCAGGGCTATGTCTACCTGCTCAACCGCGACTCGCTCGGCGGCGTCAGCCAGGGCACGGGCGGCTCGGACAACGTCGTGCAGCGGCTTGGCCCGCGCGGCGGCGTCTGGTCGCGCCCGGGCATCTGGCCGGGCGACGGCGGTTACGTCTACATCCCGACGTCGAGCGGCTCGAGCGGCGGCGGTCACCTCGACGTCTACAAGTACGGCCTGACCGGCACCGGTCAGCCCTCGCTGTCGCTCGCGGCCAGCTCCGAAGACGCGTTCGGCTGGGGCTCGGGCGCGCCGGTGATCACCTCCGAAGGCACCACCTCGGGCAGCGCGCTCGTGTGGATCATCTGGTCCACGAACCGAACCGGGACCGGCGGGCAGCTGCGCGTGTACAACCCCGTGCCCGTGAACGGCAAGCCCGTGCTGCGCTTCCAGGCTCCGATCGGTATCGCCTCGAACTACAGCACCCCGGGCGTGGGGGCGGGCAAGCTGTTCATCGGCAACCGCGAAGGCAAGGTGATGGCATTCGGCTCGCCGGTCACGCCGCCGCTGACGGGCCCGTCGACCTCCTTCCCGACGACAACGATCGGCAGCACGAGCGAAAAGACGCTGACGCTCACCGCGACGAGCGGGCTCACGCTAAGCAAGCTGACCTCCAGCAACGCGCAGTTCGTCCTCGGCACGCCTTCGATCGCGCTGCCCGCGAAACTCGTCGCCGGCCAGACGATCCAGGTCCCACTCACCTTCGCGCCTAGCCAATCAGGCCTCGTGGGCGGCAACCTGACCGCGGAAAGCAGCTCCGGGAACGTCTCCTTCGCAATGTCTGGCATGGGCCAGTCGGCGACCGCGCAGCTGATCAGCACGCCGCCGCTCGTGACCTTCGGCGGCACCGCCGTGGGCGGGCACCTGTCGGGCACGGCGACGTTCAGCAACGTTGGCGGGGCGCCGCTGACGATCAACGCCGTCGATCTGCCGAAAGCCCCGTTCGGCGCCTCCGGCGTGCCGGCCGTCGGCAGCACGATCCCGGCGGGCGGGTCAATCACGATCAACGTCACGTTCGACCCGACGAGCGAAGGCAACTTCCTCGATGAAATCGGCCTCGAAACCACAGGTGGCAACGCGAACGTGGGGCTCTCGGGCAGCGCGGGCCAGCCGGGCACGCTGAAGGTCACGAGCGAAACGAACGAATACGGCGCCGTCACCGTCGGGGGCTCGGCGACGAAGTCGTTCATGCTGACCAACACGGGCGGCACGAACGTGACCATCACGAAGTCCAAGCCACCGACGGGCGGTGCCTTCGAAGCGAGCACCTCGCTGCAGGAGGGCACGACGATCACGCCGGGCTCTTCTGTCACCGAGACCGTCGTCTACAAGCCGACCGCCCCCGGCTACGCGAGCGGGTCGTGGGCGATCAACGGCGACGACACGAGCGGGCTTCACGAAGTGACGTTCAAGGGCACCGGCAGCGTGCCGGCGCCGGGGAGCGCGTGGTCGCACAACGGCGTGGCGACGATCACCTCCGGCGTGCTGCGCACGACGCCGGCGACCGGCAGCGTGGCCGGCTCGGGCTTCTTCACCACCGCGATCGACAGCCGCCACGTGATCGTCGAATTCGACCAGACGATCAACGGCGGCACCGGCGCCGACGGTCAGGCGCTCGTGTTCGCCGATGCGAGCAAAGCCACGCCGGCCTCGCTCGGCGTGAAAGGCGGTGGACTCGGCTTCTCCGGCATCCCCGGCATCGCCGTCGCCTTCGACACCTACAAGAACGCCGTCAACCCGTCGAATAACTTCGTCGGCATCACCGACGGGCCGACCTCGCCTGGCACCGACAAACTGCATTGGCTGTTCACCTCCAGCTCGATCCCGGCCCTGCGCACGGCCACGCGCCACGTCAAGGTCGAGCTGCTGAACGAAACGATCACCGTGTCGATGGAAGGCGTCCAGGTGCTGAGCGGCACGGCCAAAGTCGCGCCACGCATCCTGCTCGGCTTCAGCGGCGGCACGGGCGGCTCGACCGATATCCATCAGGTCGCCAATGTGCTCGTCGGCGGCGACGCGGCGCCGAGCGGACCGCCGCCTCCGCCACCACCGCCGGCGAGCCTGCAGATCTCAACGACGGTCAGCGCGCCGAGTGGCTCACCGCAGGCCGGCGCGCAGTTCGCGGCCAGCGGCACGTGCCCGTCGAGCTTCACGACGGCGGCGCTCGGCAACGGTGGCTCGGCGACGCCGACGCTGACAGGTGCCGTCGAAGGCGCGAGCTGCAGCGTCTCCGAGGCGGTGCCGAGCGAAAGCGGCTGGGCCACGACGGCGACGGTCAACGGCGGACTCCAGGTCGCGCTGACGCCCGCCGCCGGGAAGGTGACCGTCCCGATCTTCTTGCTCTCGGCGGGCACGAACACGGTGCGCTTCACGAACACCTACACGCCGCCGCCCCCGCCGCCACCACCGGCGAGCCTGCAGATCGCGACTACCGTCACAGCCCCGAGCGGCTCACCGCAGGCCGGCGCTCAGTTCGCCGCGAGCGGCTCCTGCCCGTCGTCCTTTACGACGGCGCCGCTGGGCACCGGCGGCACTGCCACGCCGACCCTGACCGGAGCCGTCGAAGGCGTGAGCTGCAGCGTCAGCGAGACGGTCTCGAGCGAAAGCGGCTGGCAGACGACTGCGTCGGTCAACGGCGGTCCTGAGGTCCCGTTGACGCCCGTCGCCGGGAAGGTGACGGTGCCGAGCTTCTCGCTCGTCGCCGGCGCGAACACGGTGCACTTCACAAACACCTACACGCCGCCGCCGCCGACGAAAGTCCCCGACCCGACGGTGGGCGGCTGGCAGCTGAACGGCACGACGACGCTGACGGCGAGCGAACTGGTCCTGACTTCGACGGCCGAAGCCCAGGCCGGCACGGCGTTCTGGCCGCAGACGATCGACCCGCGCAACCTGACGATCGAATTCGACGCGTTCATCGGCGGCGGCAGCGGCGCTGACGGCATGGCGCTCGTGCTCGCCGACCCCTCGCGCGGGGCGACGCCGAAATCGCTCGGCTACAAGGGTGGCGGGCTCGGCTTCTCGGGCATCCCGGCGCTCGCTGTGGCGCTGGACACGTACAAGAACTCGGCCAACCCGTCGAACAACTTCGTCGGCATCACCGACGGCCCGTCGGGCACCACGAAAGACCTGCTGCACTGGCTCTCGACGGCCACGCTCAGCGCGTCGCTGCGCAACGTGACCCATCACGTGAAGGTCGTCACGGCTGGGGGGACGATGACGGTGTCGATCGACGGGGTGCAGGTGCTCAGCCAGGCGGTGACGTTGCCGAGCAGCGCGTACCTGGGGTTCTCGGGCGGGTCGGGGGGCTCGACCGACAAGCACGCCGTCTCGCATCTGCTCGTCGGTTAACGCGCGGCTCTTCGGTAGATCCCCGCAGCCGGCCGTTCACAAACGCTTGACATCGGAGAACGACGTCGGTTAGCGTGCCTCGCAGAGGGACGGCTGCGTCTGGAAAGGGGGGCTTCCGGGCGTTCGAGCAGCACCTGGGCCCTCACCGAGGACAGGAGACCCGATGAGCAGAAGGTTCATGGCCGGCCTCGCACCGCTGGTCGCCGCCGTCGCGTTCGCGGTCGTGCCCGCAGCCGCTCAGGCCGAACCGCATTGGTACAAAAAAAACGCGTTGGTCGGCTCAGGCCCGGTCGCGACGACGACGACCGGCGCGCTCACGCTGAACGCGCTTGGCGCCGAAATCAAATGCAAAGTCAACGACAAGGAGGAAATCTGGAACCCCGCCTCGGGCGGCGCCGGTGAAGACTCGATGACCGGTTTCGCGCTGATCGGCTGCAAAAACAAAATCGCGGCCCCCGGGTGCCCCAAAGGGCCGATCACCGTAACCGCCGAAAACCTGCCCTGGCGGACCTTGCTGGTCACCACGCCGCCGCCCGGGAGCGTGATCCGAGACTTGATCTTCGGGGTGCGGCTAACGGTCGGCTGCGCCAACTCGGCGGGGACGGTCGGCGATGTGTTCGAAGGCACGCTGAGCCCCGAAGTCGGCAATGGCACGCTGCTCTTCGGCGGCCCCGGAGGCGGCACGCTGTTCGACCCCTCGTCCAACCCGCTGACCGTGTCGGGCGTCGACACGATCAAAGCGCCGCCCGGGAAAGTCACGGCCAAAGACCCGTGAGAGCGGTCCGGGCGCTCTAGTAAGTGGCCTGTGGAGCGGTGCGCGGGGGTGTTTGGCCCGCGCACCGCGTACTTGACCGATGTGGCGGTAGACGGAGCGGGGCTGCGAAACTTGATGCTGGCGGAGCGACGGCGATACGATCCAAAGACACTATGCCTGCCGCGGCTACCACAACCGTCGAGATCGACAGCGAGCTGCTGTCGAGGCTTCGGAAGCGCTCCCCTGGCAAGAGCGACCGCGAGACACTGGAGCGCGTCGCGCGGATTCAACTCGGGTTCGAGACGATTCGTCGCGTGCAGGAGCGCAATGCAGCGGCCGGGGTCGATGATGCTGAGGTAATGGCCGAGGCCGTGCGCGGCGTACGCGAGTCGCGCCGGGCGCGGGCTGCACCGCGAGCGGCCGATTGAGCCGCTACGTTCTCGACGCCAACATCGTGCTCGCAGCGTTTGTCGGGCGGCCCGGCGCACCGCCCGCGCTGCTTTTGGCGGGCGTTCACAACGGCGATCTGGAAGCCGTCGCGTGTCCGCTACTCATCGGAGAGGTGCACGACAACCTGGCCAAGCCGTACTTCCGGGCGCTTCTGAGCGAGTCGGAGGCGCAAGAAGCGGTCGAGGCATATAGCGACCTCGCCATCACGCTTGCGGACCCCATTGATGTCGAGCCTGTACTGCGGGACTCGGAAGATGACTACCTCGTAGCGCTCGCCCGTGCCTCAAGTGCCCAGGCGATCATCACCGGCGACAAGGACCTGCTCGACCATGTGGGCCTCCGCCCGTTGGCCATCGAGGCTCGTGCGGCCTGCGAATTGATCGGGCTCATCGAGCGGAGGTGACACTTCGGCGAAAGCTGCTCCGAGCGAGGTGTCATGTGCTCCCTCCCGTTGGTTCAAGCGCGCCCGGCAAGATTCGAACTTGCGACCTCCCGCTCCGGAGGCGGGCGCTCTATCCACTGAGCTACGGGCGCAGGGGCGCACCGCGACCGCGCCCAAGCTGCGCAAGAGGCTACCGTAGCCCCATGGACCTGTCCCTGTTCTTCGCCGGCACCGGCGGCTCGGTCCCGAGCGCCCGCCGCGGCCTGCCCGCGATCCTCGTCCGCCTCGGCGGCGAGCGGATGCTGTTCGACTGCGGCGAAGGCACGCAGCGCCAGCTGATGCGATCGATCGGGCTGCTCGACATGGAATGCGTGTTCATCACGCACTTCCACGCCGACCACTGGCTCGGCCTGCCGGGGATGCTCAAGTCCTTCGCGCTGCGCGACCGCGAGCAGCCGCTGACCGTCTACGGCCCGCGCGGGCTCTCCGAACTGATGGGCGTCATGCGCATCGTCTACGGCCGCTTGCCCTATGACTTCAAAATCGTCGAGCTCGAACCCGCGCAGAGCGTCGAGCGCGACGGCTATCTGATCGCCGCCGTGCCCGTCAGCCACCGTGCGCCGAACGCCTTCGGCTACGCGATCGTCGAGGACGCGCGCCCCGGACACCTCGACGCCAAGCTCGCCGAGCAGCTCGGCGTCAGGCCCGGCCCCGACTTCGGCCGCCTGCAGCGTGGCGAGACCGTCGGCGGCGTATCGCCCGAGCAGGTCATGGGCCCCGAACGCGAGGGACGCAAGATCGTGCTCTCCGGCGACACCGCGCCGTGTGAGGCGCTGACGATCGCCGCGCACGAAGCCGATCTGCTCGTGCACGAGGCGACGTTCGCCGAGGAGGAGCGCCGACCGCGCCCGCGAGACCGCGCACAGCACCGCGCGTCAGGCGGCCGAATTGGCACGCGACGCCGAGGTGCGCACTGCTCGCGCTCACGCACATCTCCATGCGCTACGCCGGCGGCGAGCTGCGCGACGAGGCGCGCGCCGTGTTCGCTGCCACCGAGGCGCCGCGCGACTTCGACACGATCGAGGTGCCGTTCCCCGAGCGCGGCCGTGCCAAGCTCGAGCGCTGGTCTGACCGCCAGGCGCGTGAGCGCGCCGGCGGCGAGGCGAGCGCAGCCGAGCGCGAGCCGGACCCCCTGATACATTCCTGAAGCTCCTTTAACCCGGTCCCGTGAGGCCAGGAAGGAATAGATGGACCAGAGCAGCGAGAAGGTCGTCCTCCGCGAGGACGACATCCAGCGGGCGCTGACGCGTATCGCCCACGAGATCGTCGAGCGCAACCCGCAACGCTCGCGCGCCTCGCGATCGTCGGCATCCACCGCCGCGGCGCCTTCCTCGCGCAGCGCCTGCACGCGCAGCTCGAGCGAGCTGCTCGATGCCGAGATCCCGCTCGGCGACTTGGACATCGGCTTCTACCGCGACGACGTCGCGAGCCGTCCCGACGCGCCCGTCGTGCACGCCTCGCACATCGACTTCGACATCGCCGGGCGGACCGTCGTGATCGTCGACGACGTGCTCTTCACCGGGCGCACCGTGCGCGCCGCGATCGAGGCGCTGTTCGACTACGGCCGTCCCGAGCGCGTGCAGCTCGCCGTGCTCGCCGACCGCGGCCACCGCGAGCTGCCGATCCGCCCCGACTACGTCGGCAAGAACCTGCCGACCTCGCGCGCCGAGCACGTGCACGTCCGCCTGCGCGAGCTCGACGGCGTCGACGAGGTCGCGATCGCCCCGGTCGCCGTGAGGTCGTACGAGCACCGTCAACGCACGGCCGCGAACAGGAGACCAGCTCGTGAATCACCTGCTCTCCATCGAGGATCTCGACCGCGACGGCGATCGAGCGGATCGTCGCCCAGGCCGAGCGCTTCGCCGAGGTCTCCGACCGCGAGATCAAGAAGGTGCCGGCGCTGCGCGGGCGGATGGTGCTGAACCTCTTCTACGAGGCCTCCACGCGCACGCGCAGCTCCTTCGAGCTCGCCGCCAAGCGCCTCTCGGCCGACGTCGTCAACTTCGCCGCCAGCGGCTCGAGCGTCGAGAAGGGCGAGTCGCTGAAGGACACCGTGCTCACGCTCAGCGCGCACAAGCCCGACGCGATCGTGCTGCGCACCCCGTGGGCCGGCGCCTCTGAGCTCGTCTGCAAGATGGTGCAGCGCCGCGATCGTCAACGCCGGCGACGGCAAGCACGAGCACCCAACGCAGGCGCTGCTCGACGTCTACACGCTGCACAGCCGCCTCGGAGCGCTCGACGGGGCGATCGATCTGGATCGTCGGCGACGTCGCGCACTCGCGCGTGGCGCGCTCGAACATCATCGCCTTCCAGCGGATGGGCGCGAAGGTGACCGTCGCCGGGCCGCCGACGCTGATCCCGCGCGGCATCGAGGCGCTCGGCTGCGAGGTTCGCTACACGCTCGACGAGCTTTCCGTCGGCCGACGTCGTCTACGCGCTGCGCATGCAGCACGAGCGCATGAACGAGACCTGGGTGCCGTCGCTGCGCGAGTACGCCTCCTGGTACCAGATCAACGGTCGCAGGCTGCTCGCCGCGCCAGGTGCTGATGCACCCCGGGCCCGTCAACCGCGGCGTCGAGCTCTCCGGCGAGGTCGTCGACTCGCCGCAGGCCGTGATCACGGCCCAGGTCGAGGCCGGCGTCGTCGTGCGCATGGCCGTGCTGTACGAGCTGCTCGCAGGCGCCCGCGCCTCCGCGCCGGCTCCCTCCGCCGCGCCCTCGCCCGCCTCGCCGGAGCCCCAGCCCGCGTGATGGCCGCCCAGCCGCTCGTCCACGGGCCGCGACAGGCGGCCGACCTGCTGCTGCGCGACGTGCACGTGCTCGACCCGCGCACCGGGCATCGACGGGCGCCACGACGTGCTCGTGCGCGGCGGGCGAGATCGCCGAGCTCGGCGAGCCCGGCGCGCTCGCCTACGAGCCCGGCGAGGAGCTGATCGAGGGCCGCGGCCAGCACCTGCTGCCGGCCTTCTTCGACCCGCACGTGCACCTGCGCACGCCCGGCCAGGAGCACAAGGAGGACCTCGAGAGCGGTACCCGCGCAGCCGCCGCCGGCGGCTACGGCGGCGTGATCGCGATGCCCAACACCGACCCGGTGCTCGACTCGGCGCCGCTGCTTGCGCTCGCTGCGCGACGCGGCCGCGCGCGAGGCGCGTATCGCCGTCGGCTTCCTGCCCGCCGATCACCCGCGGGCTGGCAGGCGAGCAGCTCACGGAGATGGCCGAGCTGCGCCAGGAGGGCGCCGTCGGCTTCACCGACGACGGCAAGCCCGGTCACGAGCGCCGGCATGCTGCGCAAGGCGCTCCAGTACCAGCGCCTGTGCGGCGGCGTGATCGCGCTGCACGAGGAGGACCCGACGCTCTCGCGCGGCGGCTCGATGCACGAGGGCGCAGTCAGCGCTGCGCTCGGGATCGGCGGCATCCCGACGATCGCCGAGTCGACGATGGTCGCGCGCGACGCCGCGATCGCCGGCTACGAGGACGCGCGCGTGCACTTTCAGCACCTCAGCTGCGTCGCCTCGGTGCAGGCCGTCGCCGCAGGCCAAGGCGATGGGCTTCAGGGTCAGCGCGAGGTCATCGCCGCACCACCTGCTGCTGACCGAGGAGGATGTGCGCGCGCATGGACACGCGCATGAAGATGAACCCGCCGCTGCGCCACCGAGGCCGACCGCCAGGCGCTGATCGACGGGCTGCGCGCGGGCACGATCGACTGCGTCGCCACCGACCACGCGCCGCACGCGCGCGAGGAGAAGGAGGTGCCCTTCGAGCAGGCGCCGATGGGCACGACCGGCCTCGAGACGGCGTTCGCCGCGCTTTACACCGGCCTCGTGCTGCCCGGCGTGCTCGAGCTCGAGCCTGCTCGTCGAGCGGATGACCGCCGGCGCCGCGCTGTTCGAGCTGCCGACGCCCGCGATCGCCCCCGGCGAGCCCGCCAACCTCACGCTGGTCGACCTCGACGCCGAGTGGGTCGCCGGCGAGCACGGCTGGGAGAGCCGCTCGGAGAACTGCTGCTTCGCCGGGCGCACGCTGCGGGGCAGGGTGCTCCTGACCGTCGCCGGCGGCGCCATCGTCTACCGCGAGCGCGCGTTCGCGTGGTGGGCGCCTGATGGCCCTGTTGCAACGCGACCGCGCCGCGCTCGTCGTCGTCGACGTGCAGGAGGGCTTTCGCCCGTACGCATCCTTCGCCAACGTCGCCGAGTCCTGTCGCCGAGCTGCTCGCCGGCAGCGCGCATCCTCGGGATGCCGGCGCTCGTCAGCGAGCAGTATCCGAAAGGTCTCGGCCCGACCGCGCCCGAGCTCGGGCTCGAGCAGGGAGAGGAGCTGATGATCGAGAAGACCGTCTTCTCGGCTGCCCGCGCCGACGGCTTCGACCTCGGCGGTCGCGAGCAGGCGATCGTCTGCGGCATCGAGACGCACGTGTGCGTCTCGCCAGACCGTGCACGACCTGCTCGGCCAAGGCGTCGAGGTGCACGTGCCCGCCGACGCCGTCGGCTCGCGCCACCAGCTCGACTACGAGCGCGGCCTCGAGCGGCTGGAGCGCGCCGGGGCAGTCGTCAGCACCGTCGAGAGCGCGCTGTTCGAGCTGCTCGAGCGCGCGGGCACGCCAGAGTTCAAGGAAGTGCAGAAGCTGATCCTGTGAGTGGGTTCGAGGACGGATACGTGCTGCTCGAGGACGGCACGCGCTTCGACGGCGATGGTCTGCGGCGCCGAGGCACCGGCCGTCGGCGAGGTCGTGTTCACGACCGGCATGTCCGGCTACCAGGAGTCGATGACCGACCCCTCGTTCGCCGGGCAGCTGATCACGTTCACCTACCCGCACATCGGCAACTACGGCGTGAGCGCCGAGGCGATGGAGTCAGAGCGCCCGTGGGCGCGCGCGGCGATCATGCGCGAGGCGTGCAACCGCGAGGACGCGCCGACCGCCGAGCGCGGCTGGCTCGACTGGCTGATCGACTGCGGCGTGCGCGCGATCATCGGGCGTCGACACGCGCGCGCTCGTGCGCCACATCCGCGACGCCGGTGCGATGCGCGGCGGAGTGTTCCCGCGCGCGATCGCGCAGCGCGCAGGCGCGCGAGCTGATCGAGGCCGAGCCGCCGATGGCCGGTCAGGATCTCGCCGCGGTCGTCACGCCCGAGCAGGTCACCCGCCACGGCGAGGGCGGCGACGGGCCCGCGGATCGCCGTGATCGACACCGGCATCAAGGCCTCGATGGTGCGCGAGCTCGTCGCGCGCGGCGCGCGCGTCTCGCTGCACCCCTGCAGCGCGCAGCGCCGAGCGAGCTGCTGGCCGAGGACCCCGACGCCGTGTTCCTCGCCAACGGGCCCGGCGACCCGGCGGCGCTCGGCTACGTCGTGCAGACCGTGCGCGAGCTGGTCGGCAAGCGTCCCGTGTGGGGCATCTGCCTCGGCCACCAGCTGCTGTGCCGCGCCGTCGGTCTGGAGACGTTCAAGCTGCCCTTCGGCCACCGCGGCGCCAACCACCCGGTCAAGGACCTGCAGACCGGGCAAGGTCGAGATCACCTCGCAGAACCACGGCTTCGCCGCGGTCGGGCCGGGCGGCGCACGCACGATCGACAGCCGACGAGCCCGTGCGCTGGGAGACCGACTTCGGCGCCGCCGCGCTCTCGCACGTGAACCTGTACGACCGCACCGTCGAGGGACTCGAGCTGCTCGACGTGCCCGGCGGCACCGTGCAGTACCACCCCGAGGCCGGCCCCGGGCCGCACGACCGCCTGTACCTGTTCGACCGCTTCCTCGAGCGCATCGCCGGAGCGCCGTAGCGCGATGCCCCGGCGCGACGACATCCACAAGATCCTGATCCTCGGCTCGGGGCCGATCGTGATCGGCCAGGCCGCCGAGTTCGACTACTCCGGCGTGCAGGCCTGCAAGGTGCTGCGCGAGGAGGGCTACGAGGTCGTGCTCGTCAACTCCAACCCGGCGACGATCATGACCGACCCGGAGTTCGCCGACGCGACCTACATCGAGCCGCTGCTGCCCGGCCCGGTCGCGCAGGTGATCGAGCGCGAGCGCCCCGACGCGCTGCTCGGCACGCTCGGCGGCCAGACCGCGCTGAACCTGGCCAAGGCGCTGCACGACGACGGCACGCTGCGAGCGCTACGGCGTCGAGCTGATCGGCGCCAACTACGAGGCGATCGCCTGCGCCGAGGACCGCGAGCTGTTCGGCGAGGCGATGGCCAAGCGCCGGGCTGCGGATGCCCAAGAGCGCGATCGCGACCTCGCTCGAGCAGGCGCAGGCCGCGGCTCGCGGAGCTCGGGCTGCCGTGCGTCGTGCGCCCCGCCTTCACGCTCGGCGGGCGCGGCGGCGGCATCGCGCGCACGAGCGAGGAGTTCGAGCGCGATCGTCGCGGCCGGGCATCGAGGCCTCGCCGATCGGCCAGGTGCTGCTCGACGAGTCGGTGATCGGCTGGGGCGAGTTCGAGCTCGAGGTGATGCGCGACAACGCCGACAACGTCGTGATCGTCTGCTCGATCGAGAACGTCGACCCGATGGGCGTGCACACGGGCGACTCGGTCACGGTCGCGCCGCAGCAGACGCTCACCGACCACCTCTACCAGCAGCTGCGCGACCAGGCGATCGACCGTGATCCGCGCGGTCGGCGTCGAGACGGGCGGCTCCAACGTCCAGTTCGCGGTCAATCCCGAGACCGAGGAGATCCTCGTGATCGAGATGAACCCGCGCGTCTCGCGCTCCTCGGCGCTCGCCTCGAAGGCGACGGGCTTCCCGATCGCGAAGATCGCAGCGCGCCTGGCCGTCGGCTACCTGCTCGAGGAGATCGACAACGACATCACCGGCGTCACGCCGGCCTGCTTCGAGCCGACGATCGACTACGTCGTCGTCAAGTGGCCGCGCTTCGCTTTCGAGAAGTTCCCCGGCGCCGACCCGACGCTCTCGACGCACATGAAGTCGGTCGGCGAGACGATGGCGATCGGGCGCACCTTCCAGCAGGCCTTCGCCAAGGCGCTGCGCTCGCGCGAGCTCGACAAGCCGCCGGCCGTCGCGGGCGTCGGCGAGAGGAGCTGCTGCGACGTCTGCAGCGCCCCGGTGCCGGACCGCTACGAGGTCGTGCTCGAGCTCCTGCGCCGCGGCGCGAGCATCGAGGCCGTGCACGAGCGCAACGAAGATCGACCCGCTGGTTCCTGCGCGAGCTGCAGGCGCTCGCGCTGGACCCGCGACGCGCCGTTCGCCGGCGAGCGCTCGTTCACGTCCGTCGACACCTGCGCCGCCGAGTTCCCGGCGCGCACGCCCTACTACTACTCCGGCTGGGAGCGCGCCGCGCGCAGCGAGGTCGAGCGCGCCGAGCACAACGGCGGCGAGGCCAGGCGTCCTCGATCGTGATCCTCGGCTCCGGCCCCAACCGGATCGGCCAGGGCATCGAGTTCGACTACTGCTGCGTGCACGCCGCGATGACCGTGCGCGAGTCGGGCCGCGACGCGGTGATGATCAACTGCAACCCCGAGACGGTCTCGACCGACTACGACACCTCCGACCGGCTGTACTTCGAGCCGCTGACGCTCGAGGACGTGCTCGCCGTCGTGCGAGGTCGAGCGCCCGCGCGGGCGTGATCGTGCAGTTCGGCGGGCAGACGCCGCTGAAGCTCGCCGCCGGCCTCGAGGCGGCCGGCGTGCCGCTGCTCGGCACGAGCGTCGACGCGATCGATCTCGCCGAGGATCGCGGGCGCTTCGGCGCGCTGCTCGAGCGACTCGGGCTACAAGGCGCCGCCGTATGCCACGGCGCGTTCGGTCGCCGAGGCGCTCGACTGCGCCGAGGGCGTCGGCTACCCGCTGCTCGTGCGCCCGTCCTACGTGCTCGGCGGCCGCGCGATGGAGATCGTCTACTCGCGCGAGGGCCTCGCCGACTACCTCGAGCGCCAGGGCGTGAGCGCCGCCGAGGACCTGCCGGCAGCGGCCGAGATCTTCCTCGACCGCTTCCTCGAGAACGCGACCGAGGTCGACGTCGACGCGCTCTGCGACGGGCGCGAGGCGTGGATCGGCGGGATCATGCAGCACGTCGAGGAGGCCGGCATCCACTCGGGCGACAGCGCCTGCGTGCTGCCGCCGCACTCGCTCGGTGAGGAGATGCTCGAGCAGATCCGCAGCGGCCACGCGCGAGCTCGCGCTCGAGATCGGCGTCGTCGGGCTGATCAACGTGCAGTACGCCGTCCACGCGGGCGAGCTGTACGTGATCGAGGCCAACCCGCGCGCCTCGCGCACGGTGCCGTTCGTCTCCAAGGCGGTCGGCCTGCCGCTGGCCAAGCTCGCCTGCCGGATCATGCTCGGCGAGCGGATCGCCGAGCTCGACCTGCCGCAGCGACCGCGAAGGGCTCGGCTTCGGCGAGCACGTCTCGGTCAAGGAGGCCGTGCTGCCGTTCGACCGCTTCGAGGGCTCCGACGCGCTGCTCGGCCCGGAGATGCGCTCGACCGGCGAGGTGATGGGCATCGCGCGCGACTTCCCGACGGCGTTCGCCAAGGCGCAGGCGGCCGCCGGCGTGCCGCTGCCGAGCAAGGGCACGGCGTTCATCACGGTCACCGACTCCGACAAGGCCGGCGCGCCTCGGGGTCGCGCAGAGCCTGCACGACAGCGGCTTTCAGATCGTCGCCACGGGCGGCACGGCCGAGGCGATCGAGCGCATGGGCGTGCCCGCGCAGGCGGCTCAACAAGATCGGCGAGGGCTCGCCGCACGTGGTCGACTGGATCGAGCGCGGCGACGTCGACCTGGTGTCAACACGCCGACCGGCGTCGGGCGCGCGCACCGACGGCTGGGAGATCCGCCGCGCCGCGATCAGGCACGGGATTCCCTGCCTGACGACGCTCGCCGCGGGCGGCTCGGCGGCGCGCGCGATCGCAAGCGCGCGGCGCGGTGGCGCGCCGGAGGTGCTGTGCCTGCAGGAGCTGCACGGCGTGCGCGGCGCCGAGTCCCGCCCCGAGCGCCGCCAGGGCGAGCGGCGCGAGGCCGACCGCGGAGTGCCCACGGCGTGAGCGACTGGGCCGCGGGCCCCGCGCCGCTGGCGCGCCGGCTGCTGACCGTGCTCGGCGTCGAGCAGCTCGGCGCCTACCGCGTGCTGCGCGTGGCCGACGTCGAGACGCCCGAGCCGCGCCCCGGCCAGTTCGCGATGCTCGCGGCGGCCGAGCGCTGGGGCGGAGGCGCCGACGAGCGCCCCTACCTGCGCGCGCGCCTTCTCGATCGCCCGCCGACGCGTCGGCGAGTCGCAGTTCCTGCTCGAGGACGTCGGCCCGGGCACGCGAGCGGCTGTGCGAGCTGCGCGAGGGCGACCGGCTTGTGGGCGCTCGGCCCGCTCGGCAAGGGCTTTGCACCGCCGAGCGAGCGCCGGCGCGCGATCCTCGTCGGCGGCGGCGTCGGCATCGCGCCGCTGGCGATCCTGCAGGACGCGCTCGAGGCGGAGGCCGAACGCGAGGTCACCGTGCTGCTCGGCTTCCGCGACGCCGCGCGCGCCGAGGGCGCGGCGCTGCTGCGCGGCGCGCAGGTCGCGACCGACGACGGCTCGGTCGGCCATCACGGCCTGCGTCACAGATCTGCTCTCGACGGAGCTCGACCGCGACTCGCGCGCACGGTCTATGCCTGCGGGCCGGCGCCGATGCTCGAGGCGGTGCGCGCGATGTGCGCGACGCGCGGTGTGCCGGCTCAGCTCGCACTGGAGGCGGGCATGGCATGCGGCTTCGGCGCCTGCTTCGGCTGCGTCGTGCCCAAGCGCGGCGGCGGCTACCTGCGCGTGTGCCTCGACGGGCCGGTGATCGACGCGGCCGAGCTCGAGCACGTCGATGCGCACGCGGGGGCGCCCGCGTGAGGTCGAGTTCTGCGGTCTGCGCCTCGCCCACCGCGTGATCAACGGCTCGGGCACGTTCGACGCGATCGCCGCGCGGCGCGTGTTCGGCGACGGCGCTCGTGCGCGACGTTCCCGTTCGCGGCCTACGTCTCGAAGACGATCACGCTGCGAGCCCCGCGCGGGCAACCCGCCGCCGCGGCTGTGGGAGGCGCCGGCGGGGATGATCAACTCGATCGGCCTGCCCAACAAGGGCCTCGAGGGCTACCTCGCCGAGGACCTGCCCGCGAGCTGCTCGCGGCCGGCGCTGCGGCGACGCGCCGAGGCGGGGCTGCGGGCACGCCGGTGCCGCTGATCACGAACGTGATGGGCTCGACGGCGGAGGAGCTCGGCGAGGCTCGTGGCGGCGTGCGAGCGGCGCGCGGAGATCGCGGCGATCGAGCTGAACGTGTCGTGCCCGAACGTGAAGACGGGCCTCGACATCGGCGCCGACCCGCGCGCAGCTGGAGCAGGTCGTGCGCGACGTGCCGCGCGCACACGGGCAAGCCGCTGATCGTCAAGCTGACGCCGAACACGGCCGACGTCGCCGGCCTGCGCGCAGGCCGCCGAGGGCGGCGGCGCGGACGCGGTCTCGCTGATCAACACGCTGCGCGCGCTGGCGCTCGCGCCCGGCGGCGCCGCGGCGACCGTGGCTGGGCGGCGGCACCGGCGGGCTGTCGGGGCCGGCGATTCGCGCCGTCGCGCTCGCCCAGGTGGCGGCCGTGGCGCGGCGCGTGGGCATCCCCGTCGTCGGTATGGGCGGCGTTCAGCGCGCGGCCCACGCACGCGATCTGATCGACGCGGGCGCAAGCTTGGTGGCGGTCGGCACCGAGAGCTTTCGCGATCCGACGGCGGCCGCGGCGATCGCGCGCGAGCTCGCCGTCTGAGTTGCAACACAGTTCGGGCAATGTCCCATCACGCGCCGCTTCCCACACAAAGATCCGCAACGAGCGCCCGTTTAACGATGTAAAAAGCGCCTGCAAACTCGCCCCGCGACCATCCAGCAGGCTCGACACGCCTGAACCTCAAGTTGAGGTTCAGGTGAATTCGGCGAGTTTGTCTTGATCGCCGCCTCTGGGTGTGTAGACTCGCCGCCCATGGCGACGGCGACCAGCACGACGTCCTCCAACACATCAATGGCTCCAGAGCGATCCCTCAACCAGCGAATGGACGCGCTCGCACGGGCCAACCAGATCCGCATCCAGCGCGCTCAGCTCAAGCGCGACCTCAAGGCGGGGCGCCTCTCGATCCACTCGCTGCTGCTGAATCCGCCGGAGTACGTCGAGACCGCCAAGGTCTTCGACATGCTGCTGGCGGTGCCCAAGTACGGCCGCGTGAAGGTCAACAAGATCCTCGCCCACTGCCGCATCGCTCCCAGCAAGACGATCGGCGGGCTCTCCGAGCGCCAGCGCGTCCGAGCTGATCTCGCTGCTCCACCGCTGAACCGCCGACACGGCGCGTGGCGGTCCCGCAGACGTCCCATCCATCGCTGGCTCTAGGGTTGCCCGCCGTGGCACGCGTGTTCGTCATCACCGGACCGTCGGGGGTCGGCAAGGGCACGCTGATCCGCGGGCTGATGGAGCGCCTCGCCCGAGCTCGAGCTGTCGGTCTCGGCGACGACGCGCGCGCCGCGGCCGGGCGAGCGGGACGGCGTCGACTACCACTTCCTCACGCGCGAGGAGTTCGACCGGCGCGTCGCGGCGCGGCGACT
The DNA here is from genome assembly GCA_963716315.1 of uncultured Solirubrobacteraceae bacterium. Lineage (GTDB taxonomy): Bacteria > Actinomycetota > Thermoleophilia > Solirubrobacterales > Solirubrobacteraceae > Palsa-744. The sequence goes on from OY970301.1 coordinate 190,151, forward strand.
TCGTCGAGCACGCCGACTACGCCGGGCGCAGCTACGGCACGCTGCGCTCGGAGCTCGAGGACCGCGTCGCCGCGGGCATGCCGGTCGTGCTCGAGATCGAGGTGCAGGGCGCGCGCCAGGTGCGCGCGGCGATGCCCGAGGCGGTGCAGGTGTTCATCGCGCCGCCGTCGCTGGAGGCGCTGCGCACGCGGCTGATCGGTCGCGGCACCGACGACGCCGAGGAGGTCGAGCGGCGCCTGCAGGTCGCCGAGCAGGAGCTCGCCGCCCAGCCGGAGTTCGGCCACGTCGTCGTCAACGACCGGCTCGAGGACGCGCTCGAGCAGCTCACCCGCGATCGTCGCCGGCGAGCTCGACTGAGCCGAGCCCGATCGGGCCGCACCGGCGCCCGGCGCGTGGCCCTCTACACTTGAACGTCCCCGAGGAAAGGCTCAAGCAACCGTGATCTCCCCCCGCATCGACCGTCTGCTCGAGCAACGTCGACTCCAACTACGCGAGCGTCGTCGTCGCCGCCAAGCGCGCGCGACAGATCAACAGCTACTACCACAACCTCGGCGAGGGGACGTTCGACGAGTTCCCGCCCCCGATGATCGAAACCGGCTCGAAAAACTACCTGACGATCGCCCTCGAGGAGGTCGCAGCCGGGAAGATCAAGTACCACTACCGCTAGCCGTCCCGGGGCGCAACGCGCGCCCCATTGCTTGTCAGCGGACGTGAGTAGCTCTACAACGTAGGGATGGCGCGCATCCTGCTCGGCGTCAGCGGCGGCATCGCCGCGTACAAGGCGCTCGAGCTCGTGCGCCTGGCGACGGAGGCCGGCCACGCGGTGCGCGTGGTGCAGACGCCGAACAGCCGCAGGTTCGTCGGCGAGGCGTCGTTCGCGGCGCTGAGCGGCGCGCCGGTGCTCGTCGAGCGAGTTCGAGCGCGACCCGGCGCGCGGGGCGTTCCCGGGCGAAGCCCAGCCGGAGCACGAGCCGCTCAGCCACCTGCAGCTGGTCGCCAACGCCGACGTCTACGTGATCGCGCCGGCGCTCGGCCAACACGATCGCCAAGCTCGCGCACGGCCTGGCCGACAACCTGCTGAGCAGCTGCGCGCTGGCCGCGACGCTGCCCGCTGCGTCGTCGCGCCGGCGATGAACAACCACATGTACGAGCACCCCGCGACCCGCGCCAACGTGCAGACGCTGCGCGAGCGCGGCGTGCGGATCGTCGAGCCTGGCGTCGGGCGGCTCGCCTCCAAGGGCGAGCACGGCGTCGGCCGGCTGGCCGAGCCGGCCGAGCTGCTCGCCGCGTGCGAAGCGGCGCTGCTCGAAGGCCGGGCGTCCGTGGGACAGGCGTGCGCGTGCTCGTCACGGCCGGCGGCACGCGCGAGCCGATCGACAGCGTGCGCTTCCTCGGCAACAGCTCCTCGGGGCGCATGGGGCTTGCACTGGCCGAGGCCGCGCCGCGCGCGCGGCGCGCAGGTGACGCTCGTCGCGGCCAACGTCGCGCTGCCGCGCACCGCCGAGATCGTGCGCCGGCGCGGTGACGACCGCAGCGGAGCTCGAGCAGGCCTGCGCGCGAGGAGTTCCCCTCCTGCGACGTGCTGCTGATGGCGGCGGCCGTCGCCGACTTCCGCCCGGCCGCACCGCGTGACGGGCAAGATCAAGAAGGCCGGGCACGAGCGGCATCACGCTGGAGCTCGAGCCGACCAACGACGTGCTCGCGGGGCTGTCCGCGCAGCGCCGCCCCGGCCAGACGCTCGTCGGCTTCGCCGCCGAGCACGGCGCGAAGGCGGTCGAGCTCGGCCGCGGCAAGCTCGTCGCGAAGGGCCTCGACGCGATCGTCGTCAACGACATCTCGCGCGCGGACATCGGCTTCGACGCGGATGACAACGAGGTCACGATCCTGACGGCCGCCGGCAACGGCAACGGCGAGGGCCTCGCGACGATCGAGGTCGGCCGCGCGCCGAAGTCGCAGGTCGCCGAGCAGATCCTCGACGCCGTCTGGAAGCTGCGCGACGCTCGTTAAAATGGCGGCGCATGGAGAGCGTCTACGACCTCTACCAGCGCGGCTGCGAGCTGCTCGACCACGGCGACTACCAGGCCGCGATCGTCCCGCTGAGCAAAGCGCGCGACCTCGAGCCCGAGAAGGCCTCGATCCGCGAGGCGCTCGGCCGCGCGCTGTTTCACGCGCAGCGCTACGAGGGCGCCGCGGCGGAGTTCGAGGCGGTCGCTGCAGAACACGCCGACGAACGACTACGCGCTGTTCTGCCTCGGTCGCTCGATGCAGCTGCTCGGGCGCCATCGCGAGGCCTGTCAGCCGCTCGCGCTGGCCTGCTCGCTGCGTCCCGAGCGCGAGGACTACCGGCAGTACCGCGACCGCGCCCGGCGCGACGCGACGCGTCCAGCCGGAGCACGTGAGCTCGCGAGCGATCCGAGCGTCGACGGCCTTGCAGAGCTGCTCGGCGCGGCGCCGATGCTATGCTCGATCGAGAGCTTTCGTGCCGGCGTGCAGAGCGCCGGCTGCAGTACCGAAAGTGGGCGCACGCCCGCTTTTTTTGCGTAAAGGAGCAATTTGATGACACCCATCCAGACAGATATCGAAACGCGGCTCGCGCTCAGCGAGCCCGACGTCGAGGTGCTGCTCGCCGAGGTGCTCGGCGGCCGCTCGCTGCGCGTGTTCATCGACCACCCCGACGGCGTCACGCTCGAGCTGTGCGAGCGCGTGACGCTGCGCTGCTGAGCGACCTGCGCGAGCGCTACTCGCTCGAGGTCTCCTCGCCCGGCAGCGAGCGCCCGCTGACCAAGCCGGCGCACTTCCGCCGCTTCGTCGGCCGCCGCGCCCGCGTGCGCACGCGTCACCCGCGTCCGATCTCGACCGACGGCGAGCGCCGTCCGGGCGAGGCGCGCGCGGTCGCAGCTTCACCGGCGAGCTCGTCGGCGCCTCCGAGGAGGAGGTCACGCTGGCCGCCGACGGGGGAGTCATCGCGATCCCCTACTCGGAGATCCGCCGTTCCAACCTGGTCGAGGAGTAGAGCAGCGATGTCACGCGAAATCCTTGAGGCCATGCACGCGCTTGCGCGCGAGAAGGGGATCGAGCCCGAGAAGCTGATGATCGCGCTCGAGGACGCGCTGCTGTCGGCCTACAAGAAGCAGCCCGGCTCGGCCAAGTACGCGCGCGTCGAAATGGATCGCGAGACGGCCGACTTCCGCGTGATCGAACTGATCATCCCCGAGCGCCTGGAGGCGCACCTGATCGTCGAGACGATCGACGAGGAAACGACGGTCGACCCCGAGACGGGCGAGATGCGCGAACCGGAGGAACCGGAAATCGACCCGGCCAAGTTCGCCGAATACCGCGACCAGATCGACGAGCGCGACGTCACGCCCGACGACTTCGGGCGGATCGCCGCGCAGACCGCCAAGCAGGTGATCCTGCAGCGGATCCGCGAGGCCGAGCGCGACATGATGTACGAGGAGTACCGCGACCGCGTCGGCGAGCTGATCACGGGCATCGTGCAGCAGTCGGACTCGCGCTACACGCTCGTGCAGCTGCGCGAACGCGTCGAGGCGCTGCTGCCGAAGTCCGAGCAGGTCGAGGGCGAGCGCTACGACCACTCGCAGCGGATCAAGGCCGTCATCAAGGAGGTCTCGCCGTCGACCAAGGGCCCGGCGATCATCGTCTCGCGGCGCGACCCGGAGCTGATCAAGAAGCTGTTCGAGCTCGAGGTCCCCGAGATCGCCGACGGCCTCGTGGAGATCGCCAACGTCGCCCGCGAGCCCGGCTACCGCTCGAAGATCGCCGTCGATCTCCCACACCGACGGCGTCGACCCGGTCGGCGCCTGCGTCGGCCCGCGCGGCTCGCGCGTGCGCATGGTCGTCTCCGAGCTGCGCGGCGAGAAGATCGACATCATCCCCTTCAACGACGAGCCCGCCCGCTTCGTCGCCAAGGCGCTCTCGCCGGCGCGCGTGCGCGAGGTGCTCGTCGACGACGACGCCAAGCAGGCGACGGTGATCGTGCCCGACGACCAGCTCTCGCTGGCGATCGGCCGCGAGGGCCAGAACGCGCGCCTGGCGGCGCGGCTGACCGGCTGGCGCGTGGACATCCGCTCGGAGACCGAGTTCGCGGCCGAGGAGGCCGAGCACGGCTACGAGGAGGAGGAGGTGCAGGGCCGCTGCGCCGCGATCCTCTCCAACGGCCGCCGCTGCCCGAACGCCTCGCTGCCCGGCTCGCGCTACTGCGGCCTCGAGACCCACCAGGCGCTGGCCAACATCGACACCGACAACGTCGCCGACCTCGCCCGGCGGCGAGGGCGGATCGAGCAGACGGCCGACGCCGTCCGAGGCGCGAGGCCGACGGCCGAGGCCGCCGAGCAGCCCGTTCGCCGACCGAGGCCGCCGCGAGACGGCCGCCGAGGAGCAGGCGACATAGGCGCTCACGTTCCCCGACGCCGCTGCGTCGGCTGCGGACGGATCGCGCCGAAGTCGGAGCTGCTGCGCATCGCGGCGGTGACTGCGGCGAGCCTGCGCGGACGCACGCCGTCGCCGACCGCGCTCGCGCGCGATGCCCGGCCGCGGCGCCTATCTGTGCCGCGGCCGGCGACGCGCCGCGGCCGCAGGCGAGCTGCCTTGCGCTGGCCGAGCGCCGCGGTGCGATCGGGCGCGCTCTGCGCTGCGCGCTTCCCGGCGGGCTAGTGCTGAATCGACCCCAAGCTCGTAGAATCGGTGGAGCCGATGAGCAAGAAGCGCGTACACGAAATCGCCAAGGAGCAGGGCCTCTCGAGCAAGGAGCTGCTGGAGAAGCTGAAGGCTGCCGGCGTCGAGGCCAAGGCCGCCGCGTCCTCGGTCGAGGAGGCGCTCGCGCTGAAGGCGCTCGGCGACGCCGCCGCTCCGGCCACGAGCAACGGTGGCGACCCGGCCGCCGCGAGCAAGGCCAGCGCCGCACCGGCCAAGCCCGCGCCTGCCGCGCCGAAGGCCAAGGCCGTAGCGCCGAGCGCGCCTCCGGCAGCGAAGAAGGCGCCGAGCGCCACGGCGCCGCCCCCCGCCGCCGCGGCAAAGCCGCCTGCCCCGGCCGCGCCGCCTGAGAAACAGCCGGCACCCGCCGCGAGCGCCCCGGCCGCGAGTCCAGCGGCATCAACTTCAACCGCCCCGCCGAGCGCCCCGGCGCCGCAGGCGCACCTGCCTCGCCGGCCGCGGGCCAGCCGGCTGCAACGGGCGGAGACCGCGTGCGCCCGACGCGCGACTCGCGCACGGGCGAGCGCACGCCAGGCGACATCGGCCCGGGTGGCCGCCGCCGCGTGGTGATCGACTCGCAGGCCTCGCGCCGCCAGCAGGGCGGCCCGGCCAACCAGCCGCAGCGCCGCCCGCGCCGCGGCCGCCGCCGCCGCGGCACCTACGACGAGACGATCGCGCCGATCGACACCGCGGCGATGGAGGCGACGGACCTGATCCGCGTCAACTCGGGCTCGACGGTCAAGGACGTCGCCGAGTACCTCGGCGTGCCGGTGCCGGAGATCATCAAGAAGCTGATGACGCTGGGCGAGATGGCGACGCTCACGCAGACGCTGTCCGACGACGCGATCCAGGTGCTGGCGGACGAGTTCGACAAGAAGATCGAGATCGTCCACGCGGCGGACGACGTCGAGGTCGAGCCGATCTTCGAGGACGCCGAGGAGGACCTGGTCGAACGCCCGCCGGTGGTCACGATCATGGGCCACGTCGACCACGGCAAGACCTCGCTGCTGGACGCGATCCGCGAGACGGAGGTGGTCGGCGGGCGAGGCCGGCGGCATCACCCAGCACATCGGCGCCTACCAGGTGCACCACGGCGAGCAAGGAGATCACGTTCCTCGACACGCCGGGCCACGAGGCGTTCACGGCGATGCGCGCACGCGGCGCGAGCGTCACCGACCTCGCGGTGATCGTGGTCGCCGCCGACGACGGCGTCAAGCCGCAGACCGAGGAGGCGATCGACCACGCGCGCGCCGCGCGAGGTGCCGATCGTCGTGGCGGTCAACAAGATCGACAAGGAGGGCGCGCAGCCCGAGCGCGTGCGCACCGAGATGACCCAGCACGGCCTGCAGCCGGCGGAGTGGGGCGGGGAGATCGAGTTCGTCGACGTCAGCGCCAAGACCCACCAGGGGCTCGACGCGCTGCTCGACACGATCCAGGTCGTCACGGACCTCGAGGAGCTGAAGGCGAACAGCGACGCGGAGGCCTCGGGCACGGTGATCGAGTCAAAGCTCGACCCCGGGCGCGGGCCGGTCGTGACGCGTGCTGATCCAGCGCGGCACGCTGCGCGTCGGCGACGCGCTCGTGGCGGGCGCGCACTTCGGGCGCGTGCGCGCGATGCACGACTTCATGGGGACCAAGCTCAAGCGCGCGACGCCGGGCCAGCCGGTCGAGGTGCTCGGCTTCGACGGCGTGCCGGAGGCCGGCGAGATCGTGCGCGTGGTCGAGAACGAGCGCCGCGCGCGCCAGCTCGCGGGCGAGCGCGCGAACCGCCTGAAGACGGAGGCGCTGGCACGCCGCTCCGGGCGCAAGGTCTCGCTCGAGGACGTCTTCAAGCTCGCCCAGGAGGGCACGGTCAAGGAGCTCAGCCTGGTCGTCAAGGCCGACGTGGCGGGGTCGCTGGAGGCGATCGAGGACGAGATCGCGAAGCTCCCGCAGCAGGAGGTGGCGGTCAACATCATCCACCGCGGCGTCGGCGGGATCAACGAGTCCGACGTGATGCTGGCGGCGGCCTCGGAGGGCGTGATCCTCGCGTTCAACGTGCGCCCGGTCGGCGACGCGCGCCAGATCGCCGAGCGCGAGGGCGTGGAGATCCGCTCCTACGCGGTGATCTACCGCGCGATCGAGGAGCTGCGCGCGGCGATGCAGGGGATGCTCGAGCCGGCGGAGGTCGAGACGCCGCTCGGCCAGGCCGAGGTGCGCCAGCTGTTCCGCGCCTCGCAGATCGGCATGATCGCGGGCTCGTTCGTCACCGAGGGCAAGGTCACGCGCGGCGCGAGAGCGCGCGTCGTGCGCGACGGCACGGTGATCTACGACACGACGATCGAGAGCTTGCGCCGCTTCAACGACGACGCGCGCGAGGTCACGAGCGGCTTCGAGTGCGGCATCGTGCTGGCCAACTTCCAGGACCTGCACGAGGGCGACGTGCTGGAGACCTACGAGACGCAACTGCAGGAACGCGAGCTCTCGGCTTAGCGGGCGAGCGGGCTCGCCCAGGCGCCGGCGCCGAGTACGGCACCATGGATTGCGCGGCGCGTGCCCGGCGTGAGAGAAATCGGTCAGCGCTTCTTCGCGGCAGAGGCAGGTGAGTAGGATGAGCACAGGACGCATGCGTCGAGTGGATGAGGCGATTCGCCAGGTGATCGGCGACGCGGTCGCAGGCGGTCTGAAGGACCCAAGGGTGGGATTCGTAACGGTGACCGATGTCAGGACAAGCCCCGATCTGCGCCACGCGCGCGTCTACGTGAGCGTGCTCGGCGAGGACGGCGGTCCCTCCGAGTCGGCCCAGCGCGAGGAGACGCTCGCGGGCCTGCGCCAGCGCCCACGGCTTCCTCCAGGGCCGCGTCGCGGCCGAGCTGCGCCTGAAGCGCACGCCGGCGCTCGAGTTCGCCTACGACGACACGACCGATCGCGCGCTGCGCGTCGAGGAGCTGCTCGACGAGATCGGCCCGGCGTGAGCGGCGTGCAGACGGTTGCGAGCACGCGCGAGCAGGTGCTCGCGCGGATCCGCGAGGACGAGCGCTTCGCGCTGGCCACGCACGAGCACCCCGACGGCGATGCGCTCGGCTCGCTGGTGGCGATGCAGGAGCTGCTGCACGGCGCTCGGCAAGGACTCGGTGATGTTCGTCTCGCCGGAGGACTTGCCGCTGCCCTCGAGTACCGCAGGTGTTCGTGCTCGACGCGGCGATCCACGCGCCGCCGCCGGACATCGCGGAGCGCACGGTCGTGTTCCTGGACTGCGGCAACATCGACCGCAACTCGGCGGCGGTGCTGCGCGACGGCGCGCACCTGCTGAACATCGACCACCACCACGACAACACGCGCTTCGGCACGCTCAACCACGTCGTGCCGGACGCGTCGTGCACGGCGGAGATCGTGTGGGATCTGATGCACGGGCTCGACGTGCCGCCGACGCCGGTCGCGGCGCAGGCGCTGTACATCGGCCTGATCACCGACACGGGGCGCTTCATGTACGAGAACACCGGGCCCGCGCGCGCACGTGATGGCGGCCGAGCTGATCGAAGCGGGCGTCGACGTGGCCGACGTCTACCGCCGGCTGTACGAGGAGATGCCGGTGGAGAAGCTCGACGCTGATGGCGCTGGCGCTGGCCCACCTGCAGCGCTTCGACGACGGCGAGCTGACGCTGGCGGCGCTGAGCGCCAGGACTTCGAGCGCACGGAGGCCGAGGAACAGCTATTCCGAGGGCATCATCGACCAGCTGCGCGCGGTGCAGGGCACGAAGGTCGCGGTGCTCGTACGCGAGCTGACCGGCGAGGAGCGCCGCGGCCAGCGCAAAGTCTCGCTGCGGGCGACCGACGACGACGTCGACGTCTCGCTGATCGCGCGCGAACAAGGGGGAGGCGGCCACCGCCGCGCGGCGGGCTTCTCGACGACGCTCCCGCTGCAGGAGCTGATCGCCTTCCTGCGCCCGGCGGTCGCGGCCGCAGCTGCACGCGAACTCCGACGGACAAGCCACTCCGACGCTCGCCTGAGCGGCGCGGCGCGGTGACCTCCGCGGGCGGCCTCCGCAACCTATTTTTTTTGATGATTTGATGATGGACGGCGTCCTGCTGATCGACAAGCCGGCCGGGATCACCTCGCACGACGTCGTGACAAGCGGTCCGCCGCGCGCTCGCGGGCGCGCGCACGGGGCACGCGGGCACGCTCGATCCATTCGCGACGGGGCTGCTTGCTCGTGCTCGTCGGACGCGCGACGAAGGCGCAGGACCGCTTGATGGCGCTGCCCAAGCGCTACGAGACGGTCGCCCAGCTCGGCGCCACTTCGAGCACGGGCGATACGGAGGGCGAGGTTACGCAGACGGGGCGCCTGCCACCCGATCCGCCGCCGCTGCCCAACGGGCGAGGTGCGCCAGCGCCCGCCGGCGTACTCGGCGGTCAAGATCAAAGGCGAGCGCGCGTACAAGCGCGCGCGGCGCGGCGAGCAGGTCGAGATGCCCGAGCGGATCGTCACGGTGCACAGCTTCGAGCAGCCCTGGCGCGAGCCGGACGCCGAGCACCCGGGCCTGCAGCGCGCGGGCTACAGCATCGAATGCGGCTCGGGCACGTACGTGCGCTCGCTGATCGCAGACCTCGGCGACGCGTACTGCCTGGAGCTCAGGCGCACGGCGATCGGGCCGTTTCGACGTGCAGGACGCCGTGGCGCCGCCGCAGCGCGGCGAGAGCTGGGACGAGGCGCCGCTGATCGAGCTGGAGCGCGCGCTGGCCATGCTACCCACGGGCCGACGCGCAATAGGCTTGCTGCTGTGAAGGTCACCCGCCTGCCGGACGTCGAGCGCAGCGAGGCGACGCAGCGTCGCGGTCGGCACGTTCGACGGCGTGCACCTGGGCCATCGTGAGGTGATCGCCGATTCGGACAGCGGTGCTCACGTTCGAACCGCATCCGGTGTCGGTCGTGGCGCCGCAGCACACACCGAAGCTGCTGACGACGCCGGCGCGCAAGGCCGAGCTGATCGCCTCGCTGGGCGTGCGGGAGATGGTCGTGATCCCGTTCGACGCCGAGTTCGCCAAGCGCTCGGCGGCCGAGTTCGTCGACGATGTGCTCGTCGGCGCGCTCAGCGCCAAGCGCGTCGCGATCGGCGAGAACTTCCGCTTCGGGCACAAGGCGCAGGGCGATCCGCGCCTACTGCGAGCCGACGAGCGCTTTGCGACGACGATCCACCCGCTGCTCGAGGTCGACGGGGAGATCGTCTCCTCGAGCCACATCCGCGGTCTCGTGCTGGCCGGCGACGCTGACCGAGGCCAACCGCCTGCTCGGCGCGCCGTTTGAGCTCTGCGGCGAGGTCACGCACGGCGATCAGCGCGGGCGCGAGCTCGGCTTTCCGACGGCCAACCTGATCCCGCAGGAGGAGCTCGTATGTCCGGGCCATGGCGTGTACGCGGCCTGCGCGACGGTCGCCGGCGCTGAAGGGCCGCTCGGCTCGGCGTAGCGGCGGCGGTCTCGATCGGCGTGCGCCCGACCTTCCAGACCGGCCGAGGCGAGCTGATCGAGGCCTACCTGCTGGACTTCGACGGCGAGCTGTACGGGCAGACGCTGTGCCTGGAGTTCCTCGCAGCGCCTGCGCGGCGAGCGGCGCTTCGACACCGCCGAGGCGCTGATCGAGCAGATGCACCGCGATGTCGAGCAGACGCGCGGTCGCTCGCGCTGCTAGCGTTCGCGGCTGCCCATGACTGCGATAACCACAGAGCGCAAGCGCGAGATCGCCGCCAAGTTCGGCGCCAGCGAGAAGGACACCGGTGCGACCAAGGTCCAGATCGCGCTGCTGACCGAGCGCATCAACCACCTCACCGAGCACCTGCGCGAGCAGAAGCAAAGACCACCACTCGCGCCGCGGCCTGCTGATGCTCGTCGGCCGCCGTCGTCGCTTCTTGGACTACTTGCAGCAAAAGGACCTCGATGGCTACCGGGCGCTCATCAAAGAGCTCGGTCTGCGCAAGTAGCACCCGCTCGGGCGCGAGAGCGGGTAGGTAAGGCCGATGAGCGTGATCGAGCCAGGCACGCCGGCCCCCGAGTTCAAGCTCGCGCGCGAAGACGGCTCGGAGTTCACGCAAGCAGGACCTGAAGGGCCAGTACACGGTCCTCGTCTTCTATCCGTTCGCCTTCAGCCCCGTCTGCACCGACCAGCTGCAGCTCTACGAGGGCGCGCTGGGTGAGCTGGCCGAGCGCGGCGTGAAGCTCTACGGCGTCTCCTGCGACGCGAGCTGGTCGCAGAAGGCTTTCAAGGAGAAGCTCGGCGTCTCGAGCGAGCAGCTCTCGGACTTCGAGCCCAAGGGCGCCGCCTGCGCGGCCTTCGGCGTGCTGCACCCCAGCGGCTTCGCCGAGCGTGCGCTTGTGATCACCGATCCCGAGGGCGTCGTGCGCTGGAGCTTCCAGGCGGCCTCGCCCGGCGAGCTGCCCGCGCTGAAGCTGCTGCGCGGGGGCGTCGAGCGCGCCCTCGGCGGCGACTAGCGCGCCGCCTCGGTTCGCTAAGCTCGTGGCGTTCGGAATCGAGAAATAGAAAAAGCGGCCGCCGACCGACGGGCGGAACAGGAAGGTAGTGAATATGAGTAGTGATGCCGTTACGCGGGTCTCCGTGGAGATCGCCGGCAGCGAGATCTCGTTCGAGACCGGCAGGATGGCCAAGCAGGCCTCCGGCGCCGTCGTCGTCCGCCAGGGCGACACGATGGTCCTCTGCACCGCGGTCGCAGGCAGCCTGCGCGACGTGGACTTTCTCCCCCTGACGGTCGACGTCGAGGAGCGCATGTACGCCGCCGGGCAAAATCCCCGGCTCCTTCTTCAAGCGCGAGGGCCGCCCGGGCGAGAAGGGCACGCTCACGGCGCGCATGATCGACCGGCCGATCCGCCCGCTGTTCCCCAAGGACTGGCGCTATGACACCCAGCTGGTGGCGATCCCGCTCTCGATCGACCACGAGCACCCCTACGACATCCTCGCGATGAACGGCGCATCGGCCGCGCTGATGATCTCCGACATCCCGCTGCCGACGCCCGTCGGCGCCGTGCGCATCGGCAAGATCGACGGCAACTTCGTCGTCAACCCGCAACGAGCCGACGACCTCGCCTCCGGCGGCGGCGCCGACGCGAGACGCCTCCGACCTCGACCTGATCGTCGCCGGCACCGAGGAGGCCATCCTGATGGTCGAGGCCGGCGCCAACGAGATCCCCGAGGCCGAGATCCTCGACGCGCTCGACATCGCCCACGCCGAGATCAAGAAGCTCTGCGCGCTGCAGCGCGACCTCGCCGCGAAGGTCGGCAAGGAGAAGAAAGTCTTCGAGACGATCGGCGTCGACCAGAAGCTGCTCGACGAGATCCGCTCCTCGCACGGCACGGCGCTCGACGACGCCACGCAGGTCGAGGACAAGCTCGAGCGCCAGGACGCGACCAAGGCGGTCGAGGCCGCGATCCTCGAGCAGTACGCCCCGGCCGCGCCAGAGGCGGCCTCCGAGCACGAAGCTGCTCGCCGCCAAGGAGCGTCGCGCAGCGGTGCAGCTGGCCTTCGACAAGCTCGAGAAGTCGATCATCCGCGAGCGCATCGCCGTCCACAAGAAGCGTCCCGACGGGCGCTCGGAGAACGAGATCCGCGACATCTCGATCGAGGTCGGCGTGACGCCGCGCACGCACGGCTCGGCGCTGTTCACGCGCGGGCAGACGCAGGCGCTGAGCGTCGTCGCGCTGGGCACCCTGAAGGAGGAGATGCGCCTCGACACGCTCGGCCTGGAGACGAAAAAGTACTACTGGCACCACTACAACTTCCCGCCCTTCTCGGTCGGGGAGGCCGGCCGCATGGGCGGCGTCAAGCGCCGTGACATCGGCCACGGAGCGCTCGCCGAGCGCGCGCTCGCGCCGATGGTGCCGTCGATCGAGGAGTTCCCCTACTCGATCCGCGTCGTCTCGGACATCCTCGAGTCCAACGGCTCCTCCTCGATGGCCTCGGTCTGCGGCTCCTCGCTGTCGCTGATGGACGCCGGCGTGCCGATCAAGCGCCCCGTCGCGGGTATCGCGATGGGCCTGATCAAGGAGGGCGACGACTACATCGTCCTGACCGACATCGCCGGCGTCGAGGACCACCTCGGCGACATGGACTTCAAGGTCGCCGGCACCGAGCGCGGCATCACGGCGCTGCAGATGGACATCAAGATCACCGGCGTGACGTTCGACATCCTGCGCGACGCGCTCGCGCAGGCCAAAGAGGCGCGCACGTTCATCCTCGGCAAGATGGCAGGCGTGATCGAGACGCCGCGCGAGCAGCTCTCGCAGTTCGCCCCGCGCATCCAGACGATCCAGATCGACCCCTCGCAGATCGGCCTGCTGATCGGCAAGGGCGGCGAAACGATCCGCGGCCTGTCCGACGAGTTCGAATCGCAGATCGACGTCAACGACGACGGTCAGGTGCTGATCTACTCGGCCAACGGCGAGCTCGGCGACGCGCTCGTCGAGCGCATCCGCGATGATGATGAAGGAGGTCGAGGTCGGCGACGAGTACGTCGGCAAGGTCGTCAAGACGACGACCTTCGGCGCCTTCATCGAGCTCTCCAAGGGCACCGACGGCCTGCTGCACATCTCCAACGTCTCGCCCGGCAAGCGCGTCGAGACGGTCGAGGACGTGCTCAACAAGGGCGACGAGATCAGCGTGCGCGTGGTCGAGGTCGACCGCGAGCGCGGCCGCATCGGCCTGCGCCTCGCCGACGACCCGGACATCGCCGGCAAGTCGGTCGAGGAGCTCGCCGGCGTCGGCACCGGCGGCGGTGGCGGCGGTGGCTCGCGTCCCTCGCGCGACGGCGGCGGTCGCAACGGGCGCTCCGACCGTGGCCCGCGCGGCCCGCGTCGCGAAGGCGACCGCGGGTCGGGACGGCCGCGCCGCGACCGCGACTGAGGGTCCGCTGCACCCAGAGCATCGGATGACCACGCTCGACTCGGGCGTGCGGGTGGTCACCGAGCGCATGCCGGGCGTGCGCTCGGTCGCGCTCGGCTTCTGGATCGGCACCGGCTCGGTCGTCCGAGCACGACGGCGAGGCCGGCATCTCGCATCTGCTCGAGCACATGCTGTTCCGCGGCACCGAGCGCTACGGCTCGGAGGAGATCGACCAGATCTTCGACGCGATGGGCGCCGAGATCAACGCCGGCACCGACAAGGAGGCGACCTCGCTCTACACGCGCGTGCTCGACCGGCACCTGGAGCGCGCCTTCGACGTGATGGGCGAGATGGTCTGGCAGCCGCGCTTCGGCGAGCTCGAGACCGAGCGCGAGGTCGTGCTCGAGGAGATCGCGATGTACGAAGACGACCCGCAGGACAGGTCTTCGACGTGCTCGGCGAGGCCGTCTTCGGCTCGCACCCGCTCGGGCGCGCCGTGATCGGCACGGCGCGAGGTCGTCGGCGTCGGTCACGCGCGAGCAGCTCGCCGCCTTCCACGCCGCGCGCTACCGGCCGCACGAGATCGTGATCGCGGCCGCCGGCTCGATCGAGCACGACGCGCTCGTCGCGCTGGCGCAGCGCTGCCGATCGCCGCAGCGGACGGCGGAGGCGCCTCCGGCGACGGCCACGCGACGCCGCCCGGCCTGCCCGAGTTCGCGCCGCCGCGTGCACTTCCTGGAGAAAGACACCGAGCAGTACCACGTGTGCCTCGGCGGCGCAGGCATCGCGCGCGACGACGAGCGGCGCTTCGCGCTGCGCGTGCTCGAAGGCGTGCTCGGCGGCACGTCCTCCTCGCGCCTGTTCCAGGAGGTGCGCGAGCGGCGCGGGCTGGCCTACTCGGTCTTCTCCTTCTCCAACCTGTACGCGCACACCGGCGAGGTCGGGCTGTACGTCGGCACGCGCCCGGACAACCTCGACGCAGGCGCTCGCCGTGATCGCGGCCGAGCTGCAGCGCTGCGTCGAGGACCCGGCCGACGAGCAGGAGCTGACCCGCTCGCGCGAGAACCTCAAGGGACGGGTCGTGCTCGTCGCTGGAGTCCACCGCCGCGCGCATGAGCCACCTCGGCGCCTCGATCCTGCACGGCATGCCGATCCTCTCCGTCGATGAGGTGATCGAGCGGATCGACGCCGTCTCGCTCGAGCCGATCTGCGCGAGCTCGCCGGCGAGCTGTTCGCGCCCGAGCGCCTGTCGGTCGCCGGCGTCGGCCCCGACGAGCGGATCTTCGACACCGCGATCGTGCCGCTCGGGGGCGCGACGGCGGCGAGGCGCCCGCCCAGCCCGCCGTGCAGGGGGCCGCACGGTGATCCGCGTCGCCGTCGCCGGCGCCGCCGGGCGCATGGGTGAGACCGTCTGCGCCGCCGTCGAGGGCGCCGAGGACATGGAGCTCGTCGGTCGTGCCGACCCGCTGCTCGCGATCGGCCTGTCCGACGTGCTCGCCGACAAGGACGCCGCCGTCGAGGTCGTCGTCGACTTCACCCAGCCCGACACGGCGCTCGCAGAACGCCCTGGCGTGCCTCGAGGCCGGCGTGCACGTCGTGATCGGCACGACCGGCTTCGACCTGGAGCCGCTGCGCGAGGCCGCCTTCGCCCAGGGCGAGCCGCGGGCCAACGTGCTCATCGCCCCCAACTTCGCGATCGGCGCCGTGCTGATGATGCGCTTCGCCGCCGAGGCCGCCAAGCACATGGCCAAGGCCGAGATCATCGAGCTGCACCACGACGCGCAAGCTCGACGCGCCCAGCGGCACCGCCGCGCGCACGGCCGAGCTGATGGCCGCCGCCAGCGGCAAGCAGCGCGCCGCCGATCCACTCCGTGCGCCTGCCCGGGCTCGTCGCCAATCAGGAGGTGATCCTCGGCGATCTCGCGCAGACGCTGACGATCCGCCACGACACGATCGGGCGGGAGTCGTTCATGCCGGGGGTGCTGCTCGCGGTGCGGAAGGTGGGGGGGCTGCCCGAGCCGCTGGTCGTCGGGCTGGAGAACCTGCTGTTTTGATGACATCCGGCCCTCTCGCATCGGCGTACTTCAATCCCGTTTTGGCGGCATCCTGCCTTCTAGGTCGAGCCGGACTCCGCTTCTCGTCACAACCTGAAGCCGCTCCGTCCGCCACGACACGTCACCGGACCGGTCATCCGGACCGGTTGCGCTGCTCGTGAAATACTGGTGGCATGGCTGACCTCGGAACTGTCCTGACGGCGATCGTCACGCCGTTCGACGCGGAGACGTGGAGGTCAACGAGGAGGCGTTCGTCGCGCTGATGCACCACCTCGCCGGACACGGCTCCGACGGGTTCGTCGTCGCCGGGACGACGGGCGAGGCCTCGACGCTGACCGACGAGGAGCAGCTCGGGCTGATCGAGCTGGCGCGTCGCCGAGCGCCCGCCGGGCACAGACGATCGTCGCCGGCACCGGCACCAACGACACGCGCCAGGCCGTGCACCTGACCGAACGCGCGACCGAGCTCGGCGTCGACGCGATGCTGTCGGTGACGCCCTACTACAACAAGCCCAGCCGGCTCGGCATCACGCGCCACTACGAAGCCGTCGCCGCGGCGACGGACAAGCCGATCGTGCTCTACAACATCCCAGGCGCGCACGGGCACGAACATGCCGCCAGACCTGCTCGCCGAGCTCGCCCAGATCGAGCACGTCGAGGGCGTCAAGCAGGCCAACGCCGACGAGCTGCAGCCGATCGACGGGCTCGACCTGTACGCCGGCGACGACGCCACGTTCGCGCGCACGCTCGACCTCGGCGGCGCCGGCGGCATCCTCGTCGCCAGCCACATCGTCGGCGAGCGAGATGCGGCGGATGGTCGACGAGCCCGAGAACCGCGCCGAGATCGACGCCTCGCTGCGCGACGTCTACGCGACGCTGTTCCTGACGGCCAACCCGACGTGCACGAAGGCGGCGCTGAACCTGCTCGGCCACGACGCCGGCGGGCTGCGCCTGCCGCTCGTGCCGGCCACCGACGAGGAGACTCGCGGTCGTGCGCGCGATGCTCGAGCGCCACGGCCTGCTCGACGGGGACGGCGCGGGCGCCACCGAAAGCCGCGACGCGGGCGCCGCACACGCCGCAGAGGCCGGCGCGACGCCGGCGCAGGCCCGTACCGCGTGAGCAAGGTGCGCGTCCTGCCGCTCGGCGGCCTGGGCGAGATCGGCAAGAACATGACCGTCGTCGAGCACGACGGGCGGATCGTCGTCGTCGACGTCGGGCTGCGCTTCCCGACGCCCGAGATGGTCGGCATCGACCTCGTGCTGCCCGACTTCACCTACCTGCGCGAGCGCGCCGAGGACATCGAGGCGATCGTCATCACGCACGGCCACGAGGACCATCTCGGCGCGCTGCCGTGGGTGCTGCGCGAGCTCGGCGCCACGCACGATGCCGCCCGTCTACGGCGGGCCGCTGACGATCGCGATGGCGCGCTCCAAGCTCGACGAGCACAAGCTGCGAGACGTCGAGCTCAACGAGGTCGAGGACGGCGAAGCGCTCGAGCTCGGGCCGTTCGACGCTCGAGCTCGTCCACATGACGCACTCGATCCCCGACTGCCAGCGCCGTCGCGCTCGGCACCGAGCTCGGCACCGTCCTGATCACGGGCGACTACAAGTTCGACCAGACGCCCGTCGACGGCCCGCCGGCCGACGTCTCGCGCCTGGCGGAGCTCGGGCGCGAGGGCGTGCTGCTGCTGTGCGGCGACTCGACCAACGTCGACCGCGACGGCTTCTCGCCCTCGGAGTCGGTCGTCGGCCCGCACCTGGAGGAGGTGTTCGCGCGCTGCGAGGGGCGGATCGTCGTGACGAGCTTCGCCTCGAACATCCACCGCGTGCAGCAGGTCGTCGACGCCGCCGCGGCGCTCGACCGCAAGGTCGCGCTGGTCGGCCGCTCGATGCGCAAGAACGTCGGCATCGGGCGCACGCTCGGCCACATCGAGGTGCCCGACGGGATGCTCGTCGGGCCGCGCGAGATCGACGACTTCCCCGACGAGCGGGTCGTGATCATCTCGACCGGCTCCCAGGGCGAGCCGCTCTCGGCGCTGCGCCGGATGGCCTACCGCGACCATCCGCCAGGTCGAGCTGCGCGAGGGCGACACCGTCGTCTTCACCGCCACGCCGATCCCCGGCAACGAGCGCGCCGTCAACGAGACGATCGACCGGCTCTACCACATCGGCTGCGACGTCGATCACGCCGCGCGACGCGCCCGTGCACGCCTCCGGGCACGGCTACGCCGAGGAGGTCAAGCTGATGCTGAACCTCGTCAAGCCGCGCTACGTGATGCCCTTCCACGGCGACTTCAAGCGCCTGCGCCTGCACGCGCAGCTCGCCGAGGCGGTCGGCGTCGCCGCCCGAGGACATCTTCCAGGGCGAGAACGGGCTGCCGCTCGACATCGACGAGCGCGGCGCGCGCTTCGGCGCGCGCGAGCAGTCGGGGATGATCTTCGTCGACGGCGTCGAGATCGGCGAGATGGCCGACGTCGCGCTGCGCGACCGGCGGATGCTCTCGGCCGACGGCATCTTCATCGTCGTCGTGACGATCGCCGAGCAGGACGGGCGCTCGGTCGCCGACCCCGAGGTGATCTTCCGCGGCGTGCCGTTCCTCGACGAGGCCGACGAGCTGATCGAGGAGATCCGCAGCACCGTCGAGGACACGCTCGCACGCGCCGCCAAGGACAGAGATCCGCGAGATCGACGTCGCTGCAGGACATGCTGCACGACGACCTGGCGAAGCTAGTCTACGACCGCCTCAAGCGCCGGCCGATGGTGCTGCCCGTCGTCGTCGAGGTCTGAGGCGCGCCCAGCGCTCTCGCCGGGCGTGTTGCCGCCGGCGTCGCCTCCCGCGGTCGGCAGCCGGACGACGAAGCGCGCGCCCGCCGCGGCCCGCCGGGTCGTGCGCTCGGCGGGCGACTCGAGCGTGACGCTGCCGCCGTGCGACTCGGCGACGGCCTTGACGATCGCCAGGCCCAGGCCGAAGGAGCCGCCGCGGTCGCCGGCGCCGCGCACGAAGCGCTCGAACAGCGTCGGCGCGAGCTCGGGCGGGACGCCCGGCCCGTTGTCCTCGACGATCAGCGTCGCCTGACCGTCGGCTGTGCCTCGGTGCTGACGCGGATGCGCGTGCCCGGCGGCGTGTGGCGTAGCGCGTTCTCGATCAGGTTGATCGTCAGGCGGTGGAGCTCGTCGCGGCCGCCTGCACGACGGCCGGGTGGACGTCGAGCACGATCTCGTGCTCGCCGCTGACAGGCCCGAGCTCGCCGGCCGCCTCGACGACGATCTGCGCCAGGTCGCACGGCTCGCGCGGCACCACGCGGCCGACGTCGGTGCGCGCGAGCAGCAGCAGGTCGGCGACGAGGCGGCGCATGCGCTGGGAGGAGCGCAGCGCCGAGCGGGCCGCTTCGCCCTGTCGCCGTGCAGCGATTCGGCGAGCAGCTCGAGGTTGGCGAGCACGCTCGTCAGCGGCGTGCGCAGCTCGTGCGAGGCGTCGGCGACGAAGCGGCGCTGGCGGGCCAGCATCGCCTCGGTCTCGCCACGCGCCGCGTCGAGCTCGCGGAGCATGCCCTCGAGCGTGCGCGCGAGCTCGGCGACCTCGTCGTCGGCGAGCGGCTGGGGCACGCCGCTGCGAGGGGTCGCGCGTGCGCGCGATCTCGTCGGCGGTGACGCGTCAGCGTCGGCGATCGGCGCCATCGCGCGGCGCGCGATCGCCATCCCGGCGAGCAGCGCCAGCCCGCGTGCCCGCGAGCACGCCGAGCAGCAGGAACAGCTCGACGCGCGCGACCGTCGCCTCGGTGTCGGAGACGCGGCGCCCGTACTGGATGATCACGCGGCCGATCGGCTCGTCGGTGCTCGTCAGGCGCACGACGCCGGCGACGGCTGATCACGCGGTAGCCGTTGACCGTCTGCGGCCTCGGCGCTCGGCGGCCCGAGCGACGGCGCGTTCGCCGGGTTCCTGGGCGATCACCGTGCCGCCGAGCGTGAGGATCCGGATCGACGGCGTGGTCGGCCGGCGAGGCGAGGTCGGCGAGCGGCGGCGTGATCGTGATCGCGCGGCGCGCGTTGCCGGGAGACTTGATGCTCAGCTGCGACCGGCAGCTCGCTCGCCGTGTCGGTGACCTGGCGGTTGAAGTCCGAGCGGATGCGGTGGACCGTGAGCGAGCCGATCGCGACCGCGAAGGCGCACAGGATCACGAACGTGAGCAGCGCCGAGACGCCCGCCAGGCGCACGCGGATCGGCAGCCGGTCGAAGCCGGCCGAGACGCGCTCCAGGAGGCGGCGAGCGGCGTTCGCGGAGCTTACGCGCGAAGGACGTAGCCGGCTCCCCTGATCGTGTGCAGCAGGCGCGGCTCGCCCTCGGCCTCGAGCTTGCGGCGCAGGTTCGAGACGAACACCTCGATCGTGTTGGTCGTCGAGAAGGGGTCATAGCCCCACACCTCGTCGAGCAGGCGCTGGCGCGAGATCACGATGCGCTCGTTGCGCATCAGGTACTCGAGCAGCTCGAACTCGCGCTGGGTCAGGTCGATCGGCGCGCTCGCCGCGCAGCGACCTCGTGCGTGTCGACGTTCAGCGACAGGTCGCCGACGCGCAGCGGGGCCGAGCCGCGCGGGGGGCGCCGGCGCAGCAGCGCGCGCATCCGCGCGAGCAGCTCCTGGCGCTCGAACGGCTTGACGAGGTAGTCGTCGGCGCCCGCGTCGAGGCCCTCGACGCGCGACTCGAGCGCGTCGCGCGCGGTCAGGATCAGGATCGGCACGTCGTCCTCGGCGCGCAGCGTGCTGGCCACCTCGACGCCGTCGAGCTTCGGGCAGGCCGAGGTCGAGGATCACGAGGTCGGGCGCGAACGAGCGGCCCTGTTCGAGCGCGCTCGGCCGTCGGCGGCGGTGCGCACCTCATAGCCCTCCATCCGCAGGGAGCGCTGGAGCGCCTGGGCGATGTCCTCGTCGTCCTCGACGACGAGGACTCGTGGGTGCGCGAGAGAAGTCGTTCATCGTCTTTATGTATCGACGGGCGCTAAAGCGATGGTAAGGCCGCCGGGCAGGTTCCGGGGCGCCGGCGTCGAAGTTGCGCGGGATGGCCACGCACACGCAAGCGCGCCCCTGCGCGCTCCTGCGCGGCCGCTCGACGGCGCGCGGCAAAGCGCGGCCGCGCGCGAGCACCCGCCGCGCCGCGCGCGGCGCGGGGCCTGCCGCTGCTCGGATCGCTGCTGCCCGACCGCCTGCGCGGCCTCGCCCCGCTCGATCAGCGCCAGCGCGACGTGCTCGGGCTGGCGCTCGTCGCCGTCGGCGTGTTCATGGGCTTCGTGCTGTACGGGCGGCTGGGACGGGCGGGCGCGCCGGCCACGGCCTGGCCGTCGCCTTCGGCTGGACGCTTCGGCCGCGCGCGCGTGCTCGCGCCGCTCGCGCTCGTCGGCGCCGGCGGCGCCTTGCTGCTGCGCCCGGTGCTGCCCGCGGTGCGCGCCGCTGCGCGACCGGCGTCGGCGCATCTGCCTGTTCGCCGGGATCACGCTTGCGCTGGCCGCGGGCACGCTCGGCATCAGCTCGAGCGCGCACAGCGGCGAAACGGCCTGGAGCTCGGCCTTCACCTGCAGTCGCACGGCGGCGTCGCTCGGCGAGGCGCTCTTTCAGCTCGCGCACCGCCTCGTGCAGGACGTCGGCGTCGGCATCCTCGTCGTCTTCCTGCTGCTCGTCGGCATGATCCTGCTCACCGGCGCCTCGCTCGGCGGCGCGCTGCGCGCGACCGGCAGCGGCGTGGCCGACACGACGCGGATGATGCGCGCGCTCGGCGAGCGCCGGCTGGGCCACGGCGCCGAGGGCGAAGCGCACGAGCAGCGACACTGCGCCGCGAGGCTTCGACCTGCGACGAGCTCGCCGGCAGCGCCTTCATGCAGCCGCCCGACCCGCAGGGCCACGAGCTGATCGTGCGCGCGACGCACGTCGAGGGCCCCGCGCAGGAGCGCCCCGACTCGGCCGACGCGCCTGAGGCCCCCTTCGGCGACGGCAACGCCGCAGGAGAGCCGGGCGCCGGGCAGAGCCTCGTGTCCGACGACGAGCTCGCGCCGGCCGACGCGACCGACCTCGACGAGGAGAGTCACCGGCGTCGCGCACACCGACCCGGCCGAGCTGACGCCGCAGGGGCGCCTGCGCGACGCCGTCACCGACGACCCCGACTTCGTCTGGCAGCTGCCCGACGCCGAGCAAGCTGCTGACGCGCTCGACCGGCGAGCAGACGCGCCCCGACACGGCCGGGCAGGAGCAGACCGCGACGCAGCCTGGTCGAGGCGCTCGGGCACTTCGGCGTGCAGGCGAAGGTGATCGGCACCGTCGCCGGGCCGCACATCACCCGCTACGAGCTGCGCCTGGCGCCGGGCACGAAGGTCGGCAAGGTGGCGCAGCTGAAGGACGACCTCGCCTACGCGCTCGCCGCGACCGACATCCGCATCCTCGCGCCGATCCCCGGCAAGCAGGCCGTCGGCGTCGAGGTGCCGAACGCGCACCGCCGGATCGTGCGCCTCGGCGACGTCTTCCAGGAGCCGCCGAAGGACTGGTCGCCGCTGACCGTCTGGCTCGGCAAGGACGTCGCCGGCAAGGCGATCGGCGCCGACCTCGCGAAGATGCCGCACCTGCTCGTCGCCGGCACGACCGGCGCCGGCAAGTCGGGCGCGATCAACGCGATGCTCTCGAGCGTGCTGCTGCGCGCGACGCCCGCACGAGGTGCGCCTCGTGCTGGTCGACCCCAAGCAGGTCGAGCTCAACCACTACGAGTCGATCCCGCACCTGCTGACGCCCGTGATCACGAGCCCGCGGATGGCGGCCAACGCGCTGCAGAACCTCGTCAAGGAGATGGAGCAGCGCTACGGGATCATGTCGCTGGCGCGCACGCGCAGCCTGGTCGAGCTGAACAAAGCGCGCGCCAAGCGCGGCGAAGCGCCGCTGCCGTACATCCTCTGCGTGATCGACGAGCTCGCGGACCTGATGATGGTCGCGCCGGCCGACGTCGAGGACTCGATCATCCGCCTCGCGCAGAAGGCGCGCGCGGTCGGCATCCACCTCGTGCTCGCCACGCAGAGCCCGCGCGTGGACGTGATCACGGGGATGATCAAGGCCAACGTGCCCTCGCGGATCGCCTTCGCGGTCTCCTCGCAGACCGACTCGCGCGTGATCCTCGACCAGAACGGCGCCGAGTCGCTGCTCGGCCAGGGCGACATGCTGTTCAGCCCGGTCGGCAGCTCGCGCCTGCAGCGCATCCAGGGCGCCTACATCGACGAGGCGCCAGATCGCGAAGCTGACCGACGCTGTGGCGCACGCCAGGGCGAGCCGGAGCTGCGCGAGGAGCTGCTCGAGGAGGTCGAGCCCGAGGCGCCCGAGGCGGGCCCGACGAGTTCGATCCCGACGAGGACCCGCTGCTCGGCGACGCGATCCGCGCTGGTCGCCGAGATGCAGACGGCCTCGACCTCGATGCTGCAGCGGCGCCTGCGCCTCGGCTACACGCGCGCCGGGCCGCGATGATCGACATGCTCGAGCGCCGCGGCGTGATCTCCGGCTACGAGGGCTCAAAGCCCCGCCAGGTGCTCGATCACCGAGGCCGACCTGCCGCGCGTGCTGGCGGCGCTGGCCGGCGACGCCGAGCCCGCCGAGTCCGCCGCGGGACCCCCGAGCGACTAGCCTTCCCCCGAGGTATGCCCGAGATCGGTGAAACGCTACGCGAGGCGCGTATGCGCGCGCGCATCGACGTGTCGGAGATCGAGGCGCAGACGAAGATCCGTGCGAAGTACCTGCGCGCGCTCGAGAACGAAGAGTGGGGCCTGCTGCCGGGCCCGACGTTCGTCAAGAGCTTCCTGCGCACGTACGCCGCAGGCGCTCGGCCTCGACGGCAAGGCGCTCGTCGAGGAGTACCGCCTGCACCACGAGAACCCGAGCGACGCGCATGCTCGAGCCGATCGTCTCCGCGCCCGGCCGCGCGAGCGGTCGCCGCGGCGGCGCGCCGTGCCGGGCGGGCGCGCGGTCCCGGCGGCGGTCCCTCGCGCGGCTATCTGGCGATCGTCGGCGTCGATCGTCGTGCTGATCGTGCTGCTGATCGTCGGCCTGCTCGACCAGAGGTCGTGCGACCGAGCGGCATCGCAAGCACCGGCCATCGCCACCGACCAAGAAGACGGCACGCACAGCGCACGCGCGGCAAACACGCCACACGGCGACGAGCGACGCCGCTCGCAGCGAGCGCGATCGTCGCGCTGTCGCTGACGCCACCGGCGCCGTCTACGTGTGCCTGATCGGCGACAACGGCCGCAAGCTGATCCCGGGCGAAGAACTGCAGGCCGGCGCAGAGCACGCCGACGTACCACGCGCAAGCGCTTCGAGATCACGCTCGGGAACAGCTCCGTGACGATGTACGTCGACGGGCACGACCGCGCCCGTGCCGGCCTCCAGCCAGGCGATCGGCTACTCGATCACGAAGGCCGGGCGCAAGCGGCTGCCGATCGGCAACCTGCCGACCTGCAAGTAGCTTCGTGAGCGCGCGAGCTGGGATCGTGGTGACGGGCACCGAGGTGCTGACGCGGCCGCGTCAGCGACCGCAACGGCCCGTGGCTGTCGGAACGGCTGCGCGAGCTCGGCGTCGACCTCGCGCACATCGCGATCGTCGGCGACCGGCCGCGAGGACATGCAGGCGGCGCTCGGCTTCATGGCCGGCGCAGGGGCATCGACCTGGTGCTCACGAGCGGCGGGCTCGGCCCGACGGCCGACGACCTGACGGCCGAGGTCGTGGGCGCGCTTCCAGGGCCGCGAGATGGTGCTCGACGAGGCGCTCGCGGAGCGGATCGCGAAGATCGTCGCGCCGCTCGCCAAACGCTGGCCGAACCTCGACCCGCGAGGCGATCGACGACGGCCAACCGCAAGCAGGCGACGATCCCCGCGGGCGCCGACGGTGCTCGAGCCGGTCGGCACGGCGCCCGGGCTCGTCGTGCCGCCGCGCGAGGGCGCGACGGCGTCCCGGCGAGGCCGACGATCGTCGTCCTGCCGGGGCCGCCGCGCGAGCTGCAGCCGATGTGGCAGCAGGCGGTCGCCACCGACGGCGCTGCGCGCTGCGCTGAGCGGCGCGACGACGTACGAGCAGCGCACGCTGCGGCTGTTCGGCATCCCCGAGTCCGAGATCGCCGAGACGCTGCGCGTCGCCGAGCGCGAGGGGGTCGAGCTCGAGCGCGCTCGAGGTGACGACGTGCCTGAAACGGGGCGAGGTCGAGGTCGTCACGCGCTACGAGCCCGACGCGGCAGGACGCCTACGAAGCGCTCGCCGGCCTGATCTCGCGCGCGCCACGCCGACACGCTGTTCTCCGACGACGGCAGCACGATCGACGAGCAGGTCGCCGGGCGCTGCTGCGACGGCGCGGCACTGACGATCGCCACGGCCGAGTCGTGCACGGGCGGCCTGCTCGCCGCACGCCTGACCGACCGCGCCGGATCCTCGGACGTACGTGCAAGGGCGGCCTCGTCGTTTACTGCCAACGAGGCGAAGGTCGCGCTGGCGGGCGTCGAGCCGGCGCTGATCGAGCGCCACGGCGCGGTCTCGCAGGAGGTCGCCGAGGCGCTGGCAAGCGGCGCACGCGAGCGCCTGCAGGCCGACGTCGGCGTCGGCATCACCGGCATCGCCGGCCCGGGCGGCGGCAGCGAGGAGAAGCCGGTCGGGCTCGTCTGGCTCAGCGTCGCCGGACCGGGCGAGGCGAGCATGACGCGCTCGGTCAACCTGCCCGGCGGTCGCGCCGACGTGCGCGATCGCGCGGGCACGGTGGCGATGCACCTGCTGCTGCGCACGCTGCGAAACGTAGCGATCACCCGTGTCCCCCGGAGCGACAGCGCGGCTGTTCGCGGCGGTCGACCCGCCGGCGGCTGTAAGCGAGCAGATGGCGTCGTGGGCGCGTGAGGCTCACTGCGCTGCGCAGACCGGCCGGCTCCGACGGATCGGGCGCAGGCGGCCCGCGACGGCGCGCGCTGCGCCTGCTGGCGCCGGAGTCGCTGCACGTGACGCTGTGCTTCCTCGGCAGTCGCCCGGTGGAGGAGATCGCACACGCTGGCCGCGGCGCTCGAGCAGTGCGATGCCCCGCGGGCGGGCGAGCTGTCGCTGGGCGCGCCGCTGTGGCTGCCGCCGCGCGCCCGCGCTCGCTGGCGCTCGAGATGGCGACGGCGACGGCTGGCTCGCGCGCCTGCAGCACGCGATCGTCGAGGCGTTCGCGCGGGCGATCGCGTGGGAGCCGGACCGCAGGCGCTTTCGCGCGCACGTGACGGTCGCCCGCGGGCGCGGCGGCGCGCCGGCGCGCCGCGCCGCTGGCGAGGCCGCTGCCGCCGACGCCGCGCTGTCGCTTCAGCGCCGGGCGCGGTCGTGCTGTACCGCTCGTGGCTGGATCGGCAGGGCGCGAGCTACGAGGCGATCGCGACGCGCGATCTGGCGGCGTCTTCGGATTCGCCTTCGTCGAGGTTTTCGGCGGGCGCGCCGGGCGCCGGCGAAGAGGGCGCGCCCTGAGCGAGGCAGACGAGCATCGAGCCGTCGTCTGAAAGCGTCGGCTGCGAGCCGTCGGGGCAGCCGGGGCGAGAGCCGTCTTCGCAGGCGTAGGAGCCGGCGGGAGAGCGTTCGGGCGCGCTGCCGTCTTCGCATTCGGCTTCGCTCCATTCGGCGCCGGAAGCAGTCGGCGCGGGGCAGAGGAGCTTCGCGCCGCTTTTGGCGGGCGTGGGCTCGGCGCCGCTCGCGCAGACGGGTTCGGAGCCGTCGGCGCAGGAGAAGGAGCTTTCGCCATCGTTGATGGGCTGCGAGCCGTCTTCGCAGGTGGCGGGCTTGGCGACGGCTGCCGGCGAGTGGACCGCGCTGTGCTGGGTCGCCTTCTTTCTATGGATTGGATGATGATGGCCGGAGTGTCGGCCCTTGGCCTTGCCGTGCGAGTGGCCGCTGTGGGTGCGCCCGGCACAGGCGCGCACGCGCTGCTTGGCGTGGGTAGAGGCCGATGGGCAGGCGCTTGTGGCGGCCTTGGCGGAGGAGGGGGCGGGGCGGCACAGCAGTGCGGCGAGCGCGGCCAGCAGCACCAAGGCGAGGGCCGGCAGCAGCTTGATGGGGTGGAGGAGAGGCGTCGGGCGGCTCATGTGATGCCTTCTCATCGTCGGCGCGCGCGGCGCGCGTGAAACGGTCCCGGCAGGCTGGACGAAAGGCGGCGCCGAAAGCCCCGGGAACTCGGTCCGAAAGGAAGGCAAAGCGAACAGACGTTCCGTCCGGAGCGACCTCTACCTTTGTCGATTCACCCAACCCGGAGGAGTAAGACCATGCCCGTGACCGACGAGGAGAAGGCCGCCAAGGCGCGCGACGCCGCTCTTCAGGGCGCGCTGACGCAGATCGAGCGCGAGTTCGGCAAGGGCACGGTCATGCGGATGGGCGACGAGGGCGCGCAGGTGCGCTGCGATGCGATCCCCACGGGCGCGCTGTCGCTCGACCTGGCGCTGGGCATCGGCGGCGTCCCGCGCGGGCGCATCGTCGAGGTGTTCGGCCCGGAGTCCTCGGGCAAGACGACGCTGATCTACCACGTGCTCGCCGAGGCGCAGAAGCTGGGCGGGGTGTGCGCGTTCATCGACGCCGAGCACGCGATGGACCCGCTGTACGCGAAGGAGATCGGCGTCGACATCGACGAGCTGCTCGTCTCCCAGCCCGACTACGGCGAGCAGGCGCTGGAGGTCGCGGACATGCTCGTGCGCTCGGGCGCGGTCGACGTGGTCGCGATCGACTCGGTCGCGGCGCTGACGCCGCGCGTGGAGCTCGAGGGGCAGATGGGCGACCAGACGGTCGGCGCGCAGGCGCGGATGATGTCCCAGGCGATGCGCAAGCTGGCGGGCAACCTGAACCGCACGCAGACGCTGTGCATCCTGACCAACCAGATCCGCGAAAAGGTCGGCGTGATGTTCGGCTCGCCGGAGACGCAGCCGGGCGGGCGGGCGCTGAAGTTCTACGCCTCCCAGCGCCTGGACATCCGCCGCATCGAGACGCTCAAGGACGGCACCGAGGCGGTCGGCAACCGCGTGCGCGTGAAGGTCGTCAAGAACAAGGTCGCGGCGCCGTTCCGCCAGGCCGAGTTCGACATCGAGTTCGGCAAGGGCATCTCGACGTCGGGCTGCCTGATCGACCTGGGCCTGGAGCACAACATCGTCTCCAAGTCGGGCTCGTTCTTCTCCTACGGCAACGACCGCCTCGGGCCAGGGACGCGGCAACGCGAAGGCCCACCTCGACGAGAACCCGGCGGTGGCGAAGGAGATCGAAGAGAAGATCTACGCGGCGCTGGGCGTCGGCCGCGACCTGGTCACGCCGATCACCCATCCGGGTACACCCTCAGGGGCGCAGGCAGGCGACCGCGAGAAAGAAACGCCCGCGCCGATCGTACCCTCGGGGGCACAGGCGAGCGAACCGGCGGTTGCTGCGGTGGCCGCTGCGTAGGGCATGGCCGTGTCTCTTTGTCTACTCTGAGGAGCGACATGGAGACAATCCGCATCCTTCATTGCTACGCGCCCGGGTACGGCTGGAGCTTCGATTCGCCGGACATCCCCGGGATGATCGGGGGGACAGACTCCTACGACGAGAAGCACGCGGAGGAGGCGGCGAAGTTCACCCTGACGTGCATCGCCGAGGAGCAGGGGCACCCCGTGCCGGCGGAGCTGAAGTTCGAGCACTACGTCCCGGCTCACGTCACCGTGACGGCCTAGCGATTCGCGCCGGGGCGCAAGTCAAGGCAGGTACGCTCTGCACATGAAGAGCTGCCACGTCACCCCGTCGTTGCTCGGATGAGGTGACCATGCCCCGACACACAGATGAGGAAATCGAGCGAGCTGCCAGCCGCTTCGAGCAGCTCGCCGACTCGTTGGATCCGGAGACCGCCAGGGTCGAAGGCACCGACGATCTCCGTGCGATCGCAACCGCGGCTGAGGCAGTGCGGGTTGACGACGCCCGGTTGCGGGAGGCCGTTGTCGTTGCCCGAGCTCACGGCAGGTCGTGGAACCACATAGCGCTCGCTCTCGGCGTGTCCCGGCAAGCAGCTCGTCAGCGGTTCGCCGACAAGGCGAAGGTCTGATCGGCGCGATGCCCCGCTACCACGTCACGACCTTCGGCTGCCAGATGAACGAGCACGACTCGGAGCGGATGAAGGGCATGCTCGAGTCGCTTGGCTACAGCGAGGCGGCGGAGCGTGCGCAGGCGGACCTGATCCTGTTCAACACGTGCTCGATCCGCGAGACGGCGGACCGGCGCTTCATCACGCACCTGGGCGAAGCGCGCAGGCTCAAGCGCGAGCAGCCGGAGCGGATCGTCGGCGTGGGCGGCTGCTGGGCGCAGTCGGTCAAGGAGGAGGTGTTCACGCGCTTCCCGTTCGTCGACGTGGCATTTGGCCCTGGTCAGGTGCACAAGCTGGCGGAGTTCCTCACGAGCGACTCGTTGACGGCGCAGGGCTACTTCGAGTTCGAGGGCTTCACGGGGCACCTGCCGGCGCATCGCGCGCGGCCGTTCCAGGGCTGGATGCAGATCAGCGTGGGTTGCAACTGCGCGTGCTCGTACTGCATCGTTCCCTCGACGCGCGGGCGCGAGGTCAGCCGACCGCTGGAGGAGCTCGTGGCCGAGGCACAGGCGATGGCGGCAGACGGCGTGCGCGAGGTGACGCTGCTCGGCCAGAACGTGAACTCCTACGGGCGCGATCTGCCGGGACGCCCGACGTTTGCCGGGCTCTTGCAGGAGCTCGACGCGGTGCCGGGGCTCGACCGCATCCGCTACACGAGCCCGCACCCGAAGGACATGCACGAGGACGTGATCCGCGCTCATGCGGAGCTCGCGAGCGTGTGCGAGCACATCCACCTGCCGCTGCAGTCGGGCTCCTCGCGGATCCTCAAGGCGATGCGCCGCACCTACGACCGCAAGCGCTACATGGACCGCGTGGCGATGATCCGCGAGCACGTGCCCGATGTGGCGCTGAGCACGGACATCATCGTTGGCTTCCCGGGCGAGACCGAGCAGGACTTCGCGCAGACGCTGGAGGTGGCCGAGGAGGTCGCCTACGACGCGGCGTTCACGTTCGTGTTCTCACCGCGCCGCGGCACGGAGGCGGCCACGATCGACGACGGCCAGGTCGCCCACCCGGTCAAGGTGGAGCGGATGGAGCGGCTGCTGGAGGTGATCCAGCGCTGTGCGCGTGAGCGCGCGCAGCGCTTTGTCGGGCGCTCCGTGGAGGTGCTCGTGGAAGGCCCGTCGCGGAACGACCCGGACCGCCTGCGCGGGCGCACGAGCCACAACAAAGTCGTCAACTTCTCGGGCCTGGCGGCGCCGGGAGAGCTCACGCAGGTGCGGATCGACTCGGCGAGCAGCCAGACGCTGGCGGGTGAGGAGCTACTGCTCGCCCGCGTCGGCGCCTGAGCGCTACGCGAAGGCGGGGACGCCGCGCGGCTGCGGAGAAGGCGGCTCGGACAGGCAGACCTGGTCGCGGCCGTTGTCCTTGGCGCGGTAGAGGGCGGCGTCGGCCATCTTGAAGACCTTGCCGTAGTCGAAGCGCTCGCCGCTGCGCGAGGCGCCGACGCCGAAGCTCATCGTCACGGCGACGCCACCGGCGACGCTGCTGTGCGAGATGCTCGAGCGCAGGCTGCTCGGCGAGCTCGGCGGACTGCGCGAGATCGGAGCCGGGCAGCAGGATCAGGAACTCCTCGCCGCCGAGGCGGTAGGCGAGGTCGAAGGCGCGCAGCTGCTTGCGCAGCTGGTAGGCGACGTCCTTGAGCACGACGTCGCCGACGGAGTGCCCGCGCGTGTCGTTGATGTCCTTGAAGTGGTCGAGGTCGCCGATGATGATGCCGACGGACTCGCCGGTCACCGTGGACTGCTGGGTGAGCTCGACTACGCGGGTGCTGAGCGCCTTGCGGTTGAGCATGCCGGTGAGCTGGTCGATCACGGCGTCGCTGCGGTGCTGGATGTCCGAGCGCATCAGCGGCGTGGAGAGAACTGCGACGGACAGGAGCAGGGCGAGCGGGGCGATCAGCAGCACCGGGTCGTGGATCACCTCGTGGGCGTTGACGCCGAAGGCGACCGCGATCAGGATCAGGCAGTTGACGAGCACGCCGGCGACGACGCCGCGCATCGGAAAACGCGAGCTCAGCGTGATCACGGGGATCGCCAGCCAGGAGAGCGTCGGCTCGCGGGGACCGCCGCTGAGCGCGACGGCGCCGCCGATCACCAGACCGCTCGCGATCCAGGCGCCGAACATCAGCAGCTCGGGCTTCTCGACTTGCGGCATCAGCCTGTCGGCGACCGCGAAGAAGACGCCGGCGGGGATCAGGAAGAGCGCCGGCCACCAGCCCAGCCAGGGGCTCGCGGCGACGAGCGCGATCGCGAGGATCATCAACGTCCGCTGCCTCACGGGGCGGACGCGATCCTCCATGTCGAGCATGCGTTCGCGGTCGAATTCGTCGCGGCAAAGCCAGGAAGCGCTGCCCGACCTTGTCTCCTGAGAGTTCCCCCGGTCAGTCTTCATCAACCCTCTGCTCGACGTTGCCGCGGAGCTCGATTACGAACCTGAGAGGCCGTGGACAAACGTTGTGAAAGGAGCGGCCGCTCAGCGCTTCTCGCGCTGGCCCTCGGCCATCTCGCGCGCGATCTGCTCGCCGCCGATCTTGCGCGTGACGCGGGCCGCGAGCTCCGGTGCGAGGCTCGCGAACATGGTCGTGGCGCGGAACGACAGCGGCGCGACGTCGATCTCGCCGCGGTCGCGCTCGATCGCCTTGACGACGGCGTCGGCGACATCCTCGGGCGTCTTCGTGCCGACGCCCGGCGGGAGCTCGACCTCGGCGTCGGCGAACATGCCCGCGTCGCTGATGAAGCCGGGGAAGATCGCCGAGACGCCGACGCCCGTGCCGTGCAGGTCGGCGCGCAGCGAGGCCGCGAAGCCGCGCAGGCCGAACTTCGTCGCCGTGTACAGCGACGTTCCCGGCGAGGCCGCCCTGCCGGCCTGCGAGGACATGAACAAGAGGTGGCCGCTGCCGCGCTCGATCATCTGCGGCGCGAGCGCGTGGGCGAGCACGATCGGCGCGCGCAGGTTGACGTTCAGCGCGCGGTCCATCTGCTCGATCGAGAACGACTCCAGGCGCCCCGAGGCCGGCAGCGCGGCGTTGGCCACGAGGATGTCGATCTCGCCCGCCTCGCGCACCATGCGGTCGATCTCGGCCGGGCTCGCCAGGTCGACGGCGAGTGCACGAGCCCCGAGCTCGGCGGCGAGCGGCTCGAGCACGTCGACGCGCCGTCCGCTGAGGATCAGCTTCGCGCCGCGCTGGTGAAGCGCGCGCGCGATCGCCTGCCCGATGCCGCCGGTTGCCCCGGTCAAGAGAACTGTGGCGCCATCGATCCGCACGAGCGCAAGCCTACGCTATGCCCGATGAAGCCGCAGATCATCGCCCTGTTCGGCCCGACCGCGATCGGCAAGACCGCTGTCGCCGTCGCGCTCGCCGAGCGCCTGCGCGCACGCGGCGAGGACCCGGTCGCCGTCTCCGCCGACGCGCTGCAGGTCTATGCCGGCCTCGAGACGCTGACCGGCGTCGCCTCGGCCGAGGAGCGCGCCGCGCTCGAGCACCGCATGATCTCCTTCCTGCCGCTCGACGCCACGTTCAGCGTCGGCGAGTACTCGCGCCTCGCGCACGCCGAGATCGACGCGCTGCTCGCCGCAGGGCGCCGGCCGATCATCGTGGGGGGGACCGGGCTCTACCTGCGGGCCGCGCTGGCCGACCTCGACCTGCGCCCGGCTCCGGCCGAGGGCGCGCGCGAGCGCTGGACGGCACGAGCTGCACGAGCACGGGCCGCAGGCGCTGCACGCCGAGCTCGCCAGGCGCGCGCCGTGGGCGGCCGAGGAGATCGACCCGAGCAACGCCCGACGCACGATCCGCGCGCTCGAGGCGCTCGAAGCCGGCGAGCTCCCTCGCACGGGGACAGGCGAACCGCCCGAAGGACCTTCGCAGCTGTGGAGCTCCGAGCTGCGCCACCCGACGCTGCTCGCCGGGCTGACGATGGAGCGCGAGGCGCTTTACGAGCAGATCGATCGGCGTGTCGAGCAGATCGTGGCCGCCGGCGCGCGCGAGGAGGTGCTGCGCGCCAACTCCGCCGGCGTCTCCGAGACGGCGCGCAAGGCGCTCGGCTTCGATGAGCTGCTCGCCGGCGACGTCGAGACGATGAAGCGGCGCACGCGCAACTACGCGCGGCGCCAGCTCGCGTGGATGCGCAAGCTCGCCGGCGTCACGCCGATCGACGTCACCGGCCGCTCGGCGGACGACGTGGCCGCCGAGATCTTAGACTCCGCCGCCGGATGAGATTCGAGAAGTGGCAGGCGCTCGGCAACGACTACTTGATCGTCGAGCGCGACCAACTCCCGTTTGAGCTGACGGCATCCCGCGTGCGACTGCTGTGCGCCGGGCACTTCGGCGTGTTCGCCGACGGCGTGCTCGAGCTCTCGCCGCCGGCCGACCCGGCGCACGTCGCCGACCTGCGCATCTTCAATCCCGACGGCTCCGAGGCCGAGCTGTCGGGCAACGGCGCGCGCGAGGCGATCCTCTACCTGCGCCGCCGCGGTTGGACCGATCGCGACGAGTTCTCGATCCACACCGTCGCCGGCACGATCAGCCCGCAGATCACCGGCCCCTACAGCTGCCGCGTCGACATGGGTCGGGCCAGCCTGTCCTCGAAGGACTTCCCGCATGGGACGCCAGACGGCGCGGGGGAGCTGCGCGCATATCCGGAGCAGACCTGGAGCATCCAGCACGTCTCGATCGGCAATCCGCAGTGCGCGATACGCGTCGAGGACCTCGCTGCGCTGCAGGCGCTCGAGATCGGGACGATCGGTCCTCCTGTCGAAGCGCACTCGTGGTTTCCCAACCGGACGAACGTGTCGTGGTATGCCGAGATCGCTCCCGGGCCGCCCGCGCGGATCCGCGCGCGGATCTTCGAGCGCGGGGTAGGGGAGACGCTTTCCTCAGGCACAGGCGCGACTGGAGCCGCCATTGCCTATTTGGTTGCAGGATCCGAGGAGCGCGAGCCTGGACCGCCATCCCAGCCGACCCGCGTGATCGTCGTGCTCGACGGCGGCGAGCTCGAGGTCGAGGTCGACCCGGACCTGCGCGTCCACCTGTCAGGCTGGGCGCTGCCCGTATTCGCCGGCACGCTCAGCGACCCGTTTCTCGAGCAGTTGCGCGCGGGCGAGTGATTGCGCGTCGTGGCGATGACCCGCGTGTCGATCGTCTTCAAATCAATTAATAAAAGAGAAAGAGATCAGGGAGCTGGATGAGACCGAGCAAGCGTCTTGAGCGCATTCCGCCATATGCCTTCGCCGAGCTGGAGCGCAAGATCGCCGAGAAGCGCGCCGCAGGCGTCGACGTGATCAGCCTCGGCATCGGCGACCCCGATCGTCCCACGCCGCCGCTGATCGTCGAGGCGATGCAGGAGGCCGTGACCGAGGCCGGCACGCACCAGTACCCGACCAACCGCGGGCGCGCCGACTTCCGCGCCGCCGTGCGCGACTTCTACGAGCGCCGCTTCGACGTCGTGCTCGACCCCGACTCCGAGATCATCCCCGCGATCGGCGCCAAGGAGGCGATCTTCAACCTCAACCTCGCCTTCCTCGACCCCGGCGACTACGCGCTCGCCTCCGACCCCGGCTACCCCGTCTACACCGCCGGCCCGTGGCTGGCCGGCGCCGAGCCCGTGCTGATCGCGCTCGAGCCCGAGCTCGGTTTCGCCCCCGACCTCGGCGCGATCGACGAGGACATCGCCCGCCGCTCGAAGCTGATCTACATCAACTACCCCAACAACCCCACCGGCGCGCTCGCGCCCGACGGCTTCTTCGAGCGCGTGATCGAGTTCGCCCGCGCCTACGAGATCCTCGTCGTGCACGACAACGCCTACTCCGAGATCGCCTTCGACGGCTACAAGCCCGCCTCGTTCCTCGCCACGCCCGGCGCCAAGGACGTCGGCATCGAGGTCTTCTCCCTGTCCAAGGGCTACAACATGACCGGCTGGCGCTGCGCCGTGCTCGTCGGAAACGCCGAGGCGCTGCAGACGTACTGGCGGTTGAAGACGAACATCGACTCCGGCCTGTTCGAGGCCGTGCAGCTCGCCGGCATCGCCGCGCTCTCGCCCGAGGCCGATGTGGAGGTGGCCTCGATGGTCGAGCTCTACCGGCGCAGGCGCGACCTCGTCTGCGACGCGCTGCGCAAGATCGGCGTCGACGTGCACCCGCCGCACGCCACGATCTACGTGTGGGCGCCCATTCCAGAGGGCTATTCCAGCTCCGCCGCCTACGCCGAGCACGTGCTCGAAGAGGCCGCCGTCGTGATCACGCCCGGGTCCGTCTACGGCCCCGCCGGCGAGGGCTGGTTTCGCATCTCGCTGACCGCGCCCGACGAGCGCATCGCCGAGGCTGTCGAGCGGCTCGGCGCGCTCGCCGGCTGAGCGCTTTACAAGAGCGGCGCACCCTGCCTCTAGACTGGGAGGCAGATGCAGAACAGCAGCAACGGGCAGCCGGCACGGGCGCGTCAGCGCGCCTTCTGCATCGCCGCGCTACCCGAGGGCGACGATCTTGCCGAGCTGCGCGAGCTCTTGCTGACCGCCGGCGTGGGCGTCGTCGGCGAGATGGTCCAGCGCCGCGAAGCACCGCACCCCAACACCTACCTCGGCCCCGGCAAGGTCGCCGAGGCGAAGGCCGCCGCGAAGGCCGCCGACGCCAACCTGATCGCCTGCGACGACGAGCTCACCGCGCGCCAGGAGCGCAACCTCGAGGAGGCCGTCGGCCTGCCCGTCGTCGACCGCACGACCGTGATCCTCGACATCTTCGCCTCGCACGCGAACAGTGCCGAGGGCAAGGTGCAGGTCGAGCTCGCCCAGCTCGAATACAACCTCGCGCGCATGCGCGGGCTGTGGACCCACCTCGAGCGCCTCGGCGGCGGCATCGGCACGAGGGGCCCCGGCGAGACGCAGATCGAGACCGACCGCCGGCTCGCGCGCGATCGTATCGCCGCGCTCAAGCGCCGCCTGGAGCACGTCAAGGGCACGCGCGCCGTGCAGCGCGCCGAGCGCGAGCGCGCGTCGCTGCCGACGATCGCGCTCGTCGGCTACACCAACGCCGGCAAGTCGACGCTGCTCAACGCGCTCACCGGCGCCGAGGTCGGCGTGCGCGACCGCCTGTTCCACACGCTCGACCCGACCACGCGCACGCTGCGCCTGAGCGGACGCCAGCACCTCGTGACCGACACCGTCGGCTTCATCTCAAAGCTTCCCCACCAACTGGTCGACGCGTTTGCCGCGACGCTCGAGGAGACGCGCCGCGCGGACCTGCTCGCGCACGTGCTCGACGCCTCCGCGCCCGAGGAGCAGGCCGAGATCATGCGCAACTCCGTCGAGCAGACGCTCGAGGAGATCGGCGCCGGCGAGCGCCCGCGCCTGCTCGTGCTCAACAAGATCGACCTGCTCGACGCCGAGCAGCGCGACGAGCTGCGCCTGCGCCACCCCGACGCCGTGCTCGTCTCAGGCGTCACCGGGGAGGGGCTGCAGGGGCTCGGCGAGCGCATCGAGCAGGAGCTCGCGCACACGCTGCGGCGCCTCGAGCTGCTCGTTCCCTACGCCGACGGCGGCAGCCTCGCCGAGCTGCACGACGTGGCCGGCGAGGTCAGTCGCGAGGACACGCCCGAGGGCGTGCGCGTGCGCGCGATGGTGCCTGCCCGGCTGGCCCAACGCTTCGAGCGCTTCGCGGTCGCTTCTTAGCCGCCGCCTTCTCGCGGAAGAAGGCCTCGGTGCGCGCTGCGTCGAGCGGACGCGCGAAGAGGAAGCCCTGGCCGCTGTCGCATTGCTCGCCCTTCAGCAGCGTCAGCTCCTGCTCCTGCTCGATTCCCTCGGCGAACGTCTCGATCGAAAGCGCCTTGCCAAGTTGCACGAGCGTGTGGATCAGCGTCTCGCCCTCCTTGTTGTGCTTCAGCCCCGAGATGAACGAGCGGTCGATCTTCAGCGCGTCGACAGGGAAGCGCTGCAGGTGGGCCAGCGACGAGTAGCCCGTGCCGAAGTCGTCGACCGCCACGCGCACGCCGAGCGCCTTGATCGCAGCGAGCCTCGTCGCCGTGTCCTCGACGTTACGCATCAGCGTCGTCTCGGTGATCTCGATCGTCAGCGCCTGCGCCGGCAGCCCGCTCGCATCGAGCGCACCTTCGATCTCGCCAA
Organism: uncultured Solirubrobacteraceae bacterium; assembly: GCA_963716315.1. GTDB lineage: Bacteria > Actinomycetota > Thermoleophilia > Solirubrobacterales > Solirubrobacteraceae > Palsa-744. Next base: position 227,004 of record OY970301.1, read on the forward strand.
TTACGTCGTCGTCGTCGAGCTGTCTGCCCGAGACGTTCACGGCGATGTCGATCATGTAACCCGCCTCGCGCCACGCAGCCGCCTGCCCGCATGCCTCGTTCAGCACCCAAGCGCCGATCTCGTTGATCAAGCCCGTCTCCTCCAGCAGCGGGATGAAGGATTCCGGCTGCACCAGCCCGCGCTTGGGGTGCTGCCAGCGGATCAGCGCCTCGACGCCGGTCGGCGTCATGTCGCTGAGGTCGAACGTCGGCTGGTAGACGAGATGAAACTCGTCCTTGGCGAGCGCTTCGCGCAGATCCATCTCGAGCTCCATACGACTTTGAACGCTGTCGTGCATGTCCGACTCGAACAACACGTAGCGGTTCTTGCCGTCCCACTTGGCGCGATACATCGCGACATCGGCGTCGCGCAGCAGATCCTCCGCGTGTGAGCGCTGACCCATGGCGATGCCGACGCTCGCGCTGACCATCACGCGAGCCTGCTCCTCCTGGCCGAGGTTGAACGGCTCCTTCAGCGCGTCGAGCAGCCGTTCGGCGACGAGCTCGGGACCGACCTCGAGCGTGAGCTCCTCGGCGATCACGACGAACTCGTCACCGCCCAGGCGGCCGAGGCCGTCGGCCTGGCGCACGACGCCTTCCAGGCGAGCGGCGACCGCGCACAGCAGTTCGTCGCCGGCGCAGTGGCCGAGCGTGTCGTTGATGCTCTTGAAGTTGTCGAGGTCGATGAACAGCGCCGCCACCGGCGTCTGGCTGCGCACGGCGCGGTCGAGCATGCGCTGCACGCGATCGAGGATCAGCGTGCGGTTGGGCAACCCCGTCAGCGGATCGTGCGTCGCGAGGAATGCGAGCTCCTCCTCGCGCCTGCTCAGTTCCTCGTCCGTGCGCGTGCGCTCGGCGTCGAAGCGCTCGCACATGCGAAAGAAGTTGAACTCGAGGCTCAGCTGCAGCATGTTCAGCGCCTGTGTCAGCGAATCCTCGCTCGTGCCGAGCTCCCGCGCGCAGTCGTGCAGCTTCCCAGCCATCACGTTACGCCAGCAGAAGCAGCGCCGCGTGACCTCGCCCAACGCGGCCGCACGATGCGCGGCGAGCTCGCCGAAGATCTGCGACGTTTCGCGGCTGGAGTCGAGCGTGACCTCGATCGGGTCGCCGGCGATCCAGCGCGCGACGGCGATCGTCGAGCCCGTGCAGATACGTTCGAAGCTGTTCTGAACGACGGCGTCTAGCGCCTCGTCGGAGTCGACCGTCTGCGCGACCGTCTGTGCGAGCACTTCATCAGCCCGGGCGCGGAGGGCTTCGCCGAGCGGTCTGAGATCTGCGGCCGGCTGCTCGACCAGTGCGTGCGGCGGCAGGGGTCCGTGGGTCGCAGCCTCCCCCGAGGCCGCGTGTGGGGTCGTCCTCATGGCTGTGCGCATCGGCACGAGAGGATGACTCCTTAAGTCGAAATCTTGCAGCAAGTCCTAGGACTGGACTTCCATTCGATTGACCGATGGGACCTCGCCGGTGCTCGGCTTGCCAACCGTGCTCTTGCGAGCGCTCAGCGCTCGTCGCCGCTGCCGGACAGCACGCCGCGGCGCTGGCGCGAGAGCAGCTTCTCGAGGTTCTGCTGCGCGATCTGCTCGAGCTCTAGCTCGAGCTCGGTGGCGAGCTGCGCGACGTACCAGAGCACGTCGCCGAGCTCCTTGGCCATCGCCTCGCGCCGCTCCGGCGTGACCTCGCCGCCGTCGTCGCGGATCACCTTCTTGGCGTGGTCGGCGAACTCGCCCGCCTCGCCCGCCAGCCCGAGGGCGGGGTAGGTCAGCGACTCGTTGCGCGGGTAGTGCGCCGTGCTGCGCGACAGGCGTTGGTACTCGGAGAGCTCCACCGCCTCGATCCTATGGACGGCTTCGGTCGCGTGAGTGCGGGCAATCGCCGATTTTGCGAGCGACGGCGACGCTGGAGCGGGCGGCGAGCGCTACAGGCCGGCGACGCGGCACGCACCGGCGTGCGCCTGGCGCTCCAGATCGTCGTCGAGCGCTACGAGCGTTGACTCCTCGACGCCGAGCGCCGTCGCGATCAGCCAGTCCGCGAACCATGCGTTCTTCGGCAGCAGCGGCCCGTGCAGGTAGGTGCCGAGCGTGTTGCCCTGCCGCGCGCCCTCGAAGCCGCTGCGCCCGTCGTTGCCGTTGCCGCGCAGCACGCGCCCGAGCGGCGCAGCCGCGGTGCCAAGCGTCGTGCGCCCGCCGTGGTTCTCGAAGCCCGCCAGCACGCGCGTGCCGTTCAGCTCGACCTCGATCGCGACGTTGCCGATCAAGCGCGGGCCCGGCTCGCGCACGGTGCGTACGTCGAGCAGCCCGACGCCCTCGATCTCCTCCTCGCCGAGCACGTAGGAGTGGCCGAGCAGCTGGTAGCCGCCGCAGATGCCGAGCACGACCGCGTCGCGTGCCGCCGCCCGTGCGAGCGCGTCGCGCTTGCTCTGAAGCAGGTCCTCGGCGCACAGGCGCTGGTCGCGATCCTGGCCGCCGCCGAGGTAGAAGAGGTCGTGCGCGTCCGCGTCGAGCGGCTCGCCGAGCCCGCTCGCGTCCAGCTTGAAGCCGATCCCGCGCCATTCGCAGCGACGCTCGAGCATCAGCAGGTTGCCGCGGTCGGCGTAGATGTTCATCAGGTCCGGGTACAGCGCGCAGACGCGGAGCTCAGGCACCGAACATCACCACGCTGCTGCCGACGTGCTCGTCGGTCTGCGCCAGCTCGATCGTCGGCTGCGGCTGCAGGCCTGCCTCGGCGCCCTCGCGACGGAGCGTCGTGACGGTGAGCCGGTCGAGCTCGATCACGTTGCGCTCGCGCGCGCCATCGTCTTGCTCGTGCTCGCGCGGGAACGGCCAGCTGGGCGGCTCGGCGTGCTCGGAGAGGATCCGCCGCTCGCGTTCGATCACGACCGTCTCGTCGGTCTCGGCGACGCGGATCGCGCGGCTCAGGTACAGCCGCCCGTCGCGCTTGGTGCGCTCCGCCGCCGGCCCGATGCTGCCGTCGGAGCAGTCGAACGGGTCGAGCTCGCCGAGGATCGCGGATGCCAACACGCCGCCCGGGCGCAGATGTGTGCGCGCGCGGCGCAGGAACTGCATCCGCCCGGCGCGGCCGCCGAGCAGCTGGATCGTCTGCATCGGCACGATGCACAGCGCGAAGTCCTCGCGCGCGAGCTCGAACGAGCGCGCGTCGGCGGGCACGGTCTCCATCTTCAGCTCGCCCGCGCGCTCGCGCAGCACCGCGAGCAGCGCCGGGGCGCTGTCGAGCGCCGTCACCGCGTGGCCAGCGCGGAGGAGCTCGAGCGTGACCCGCCCCGTGCCGGCGCCAACGTCGAGGATCGGTCCGTCGGCTTGGCTTGCCAGCTCGCGCCACAGCGCGAGGTCGGCGCGGTAGGCGCCGCACTCGAGGTCGTGCCACACGACCTCGGCAGGCGCGCGGGAGGCCTCGCTCACGCCCACAAGCTGCTCGCCTCCCCGCGCGCGACGAGCAGCTCGCGCAGCGAGAGCATCGCCGTGTACGTCGGCAGCGCATAGAGCGGCGTCTGCGCGTCCGGCCGGTCTGCGGCCGCCTGCGATAGCGCTGTGCCGAGGTCCGGCTCGATGACGATCCGCGCCGGATCGATCCCGGCGTACTTGATTCGCACAGCCAGTTCGGGCGCGCGGCTGCCGCTGCAGGTGAAGCGTCGGACGCGTCCGGCGAGCAGCTCGAAGTCGGCATCCCAGATCCACGAGACGTCGCGCCCGTCGGCGATCCTGTCGTTGAGCACCCCCAGCACGTCGTGCTCGCCGGGCTCGAGCGCCAGCGTGCGCAGCACCTCGTTGGCGCCGGCAGGGTTCTTCACGAGCAGGATGCGCAGCTCGCGCGGGGCGGCGGCTGCTTCCGCACCTGGCGACCGAGCGCTGGAGACGGCGCCGTTGGATGCGGGCTTGAGCACGATCGTCTCAGCCCGCCCGAAGGCGGCGCGCGTCCCCTGCAGCCCGGCGAGGATGCTCTCCAGGGGGATCTGCAGCGCGCACGCCAGCGCCGCCGCGGCGAGCGCGTTGTAGACGTTGTAGAGCCCCGGCAGTGCCAGCGACACCTGCGCCTCGCCGTCGGGGGTGTGCAGCGTGAAGCGCGCCGCGCGAACGCCTTCGAGCACGACCTCGCTCGCCCACACCTGCGGCCGGGGGCGCGTCTGCCCGCAGCTCGGACAGCGGTAGTGGCCGAGATGGCCGAGGTAGACGGCGTCGAAGATGTACGGGGCGCCGCAGCGCCGGCAGTGCTTGGCGTCGGCCGCGTGCGCCATGCCGGCCAGCGCGAGCGAGTCATCCTCGACGCCGAAGTACAGCGAGCCCGGGCGCTCGCGGCCGAGGTCGGCGATCAGCGGATCGTCGGCGTTGAGCACGAGCTGCTCGGCCTGCAGGTCGGCCGCCCAGCGCTCGGCGATCGTCTCGAGCTCGCCGTAGCGGTCGAGCTGGTCGCGGAACAGGTTGCCCAGCAGGATCGCGCGCGGGCGCAGCTGGGCGGCGACAGCGTCGAGCCACAGCTCGTCCACCTCGAACAGGCCGAGCTCGCCGGCGATGCCCTCGTGCGGCCGCGCCGCCGCCAGCAGCGCCGTGGCGATGCCGCCCGCCATGTTCGCCCCCTCGGCGTTGTGCACGAGCGCGATCCCGGCCTGCTCGAACACGCTCGCCGCGAGCGCCGCGGTCGTCGTCTTGCCGTTGGTCGCCGACACGAGCACGCTGCCGTCGCGCAGCCGCGCGCCGAGCGAGGCGATCGCGTGGCGGTCGAGCCGCAGGAGCACCTTGCCGGGCGCGCTCGTGGCGCCGCCGCCGCGCATCCGCGAGAGCGTCGCGACGGCGCGCGCGAGGGCGAGCTTCGGCGCGAGCATGCCGGCCATCAGCTCGCCGGGCCGGCGACGGCGGAATCGGCGCCGGCGGTGTCGGCAAAGGCGGCGTCGGCGCCGACGGGCACGAGCACGTTGACGGCGCCGCGCACCGCGCGCACGCGCAGCGGCAGCTCGCCGATCGGATCGCCGTCGGCGTACATCGTGAACCGGCGATCGGCCTCGATCGAGACCTCGCGCGCGCGAAACACGTGCACGCACGGCTCGCGCACGTGCGTGCCCTTGAACACGCGCGGGAGGATCCTCGTGAGGAACGACAGCTTGCTGACGCGCTCGAGCACCATCACCTCGAGCAGGCCGTCGTCGAGCAGCGCATCCGGGGCCGCCTGCATGCCGCCGCCGTAGGAGCGGGAGTTGCATGCGCCGACGGTGTAGGCCACGAAGCTGTGCCGTTCGCCGCCCGGCGGGTCGAGCTCGATCTGAAAGCGCGCCGGGCGCCAGGCGATCAGCGCGCGCAGGGCGCCGTAGGCGTAGACGAGGTTGCCGAGCCACGACGGCGCTTCGTTGGCGATCCTGTTCGCGTCGCTGTCGAAGCCGGCCGAGGCGATCCCGACGAAGCTGCGCGGCGGCTCGTCCGTGCCGCCGTCGACCTCGCCGAGGTCCATCGCGTGCATGACGCCGCCGGCGATCGTCGCGCACGCCTCGCTCAGCTCCAGCGAGACGCCCAGCGCGCGCGCCAGGTCGTTGCCGCGGCCTCCCGGGAGAACGCCGAGCACAGCCCCCTGGACCGCGCGGAGCGCTTCGGCGACCACGCCGATCATGCCGTCGCCGCTGAGCACGACGACCGTCTCGCCGTCGCGCGCGGCGGCTACGGCCAGCTCGCGCGCGTGCTGAAGGTCACGCGTATCGACGCGGCGCACGTCCAGGCCATGCGCGCGCAGCTCGCGCTCGGCCTGCGGCGCGAGCCTCGCGGCCTTGCCGCCCCCGGCGGCGGGGTTGACGAGCAGGCAGATCGGGGCGCGCTGAGGCACGGCGCAAGCGTAGTGCGCGGCGCGCCCGCCGAGGCGGGATCGCGCGGCGCAGGGGCTCAGCCCGCGGCGGCGGCCTTCGCGCGGTCGCGGCGTCGTCGCCCGATTGCCGCGGCGATCCCGAGCGCGGCGATCACGACGAACAGCCCGAGCAGGATGCCCGGGGCGAGGCCGAGCCCGCCGAACGGCAGCGAGACGAGCTCGACGATGCCGAGGCCGATCGCGAGCAGCACGGCGATCAGCACGACGATCAAGAGGATGCCCCGGATGCGCGCGACGATGCCGGCCGAAGCGGGTGGGATCAGTAGGCCCATCGCGCGCAGCGCGAGCATCTGGCGGCCGCTAGGCGGCGCCTGGCCGAGTCGCTCGACGGCGCTCTTGAGGTCTCCAGCCCGGCGTTCGGCGAGCGCCAGCGATGCGTCGGCCATGCGCCGCAACTGCATGCGCTCCTGTGGGCGCGCCGCGGCGATCGCCCGTTGGAAGTAGCCACGGGCCTGCTCGGCGTCGAAGCGCTCGGCCGCGCGAGCGCCGAGGATCGCGAGCGCCGCCGACTTGTATTTGGTCTCGTTTTCGAGCTCCTCGTCGGTGCGCGTCTCGAGCGCCTGGATCGCCTCGAGGCCGCCGCGCTGTTCGATTCGGATCTGCCGCTGCTTGGGAGCCATCGGCGGTCATTCTACGGTTTGCCGGCTCACCGCGCGGGGCCTCGCCGTGCGGGCGACGCCTGGCTGCGGCGTGCCCGCTTGCGCGCTGCATTGCGGCCGGTATGCTCGGCCCGTGAACGCTCGCTTCACAATCCGTCGAAGCACCTGGGTCAGCTGCGCCTGTGCGGCGATCGTGCTTGTGCTCGCCACGGCAGGCCCGATCACGTCTGCCGCGCTGGCGGCCACAGCCACGAAGAGCGCGCCCGCCGGGGCGGCGAGCTCCACCGGCGGATCGAGCGGCGCCAAAGGCGCCACGCCCGAAGGCGCGAACAGCGGCGCGTTCAGCGAACTGAGCCAGGGGGCACAACAGGAAACGACGCCGACGAAAACGGAAACGAACGCGACGACGACGTCCTCGACGTCCAACTCGAAGAAAACCGTGCTGATCATCATCTTCGTCGCGATCGCGCTGCTCGTCGCGATCGGCTACGTGATCGTGCGCGACGCGCGCAGGATGGCGCCCGCCGGCGACCCGCAGGTGGCCGAAGCCCGCTCGGCGCACGACTCGGCGGCGACGCTGCGCAAGCGCCGCGCCAAAGCCAAGGCCGCGCGCCAGCAGCGCAAAAGAAACCGCTAGCTGCGACTCAGTGAGAGACCCGCACGCGGCGGCGCTCGCGCGAAGCGGCACGCACGCGGCGCGGGGAGGGGGGAGCAGGAGATCCGTGTGGCCCCCTACGTGGGCGCCGGGGGAATGGGCCCGAGGGCAACGGCCGGCGCGGTCGCGGGTCCAGCGGGCCGGCGGGCAGCGCGCGCGAGCCGCCGTCGTCGTCGCTGCGATCGGGCGGCTCAGCGGTGTTCATCGCCGCATCGTTGCGGAACGGGATCCACAGCATCAGCGCGGCGATCGGGAGCTTGATCAGCGCGAGCAACATGATCAGCAACCACAGCGGCATGGTCTGGACGATGCTACTACTGCACCGTGGCTGCGGAGACACGCGCGGGAAAGACGGGAGCCGGGGCGGCGAGCGAGGCGACGCACACGCACGCCGACCTGGCCTCGCTCTCACAAGATGTGTCCGAATGTCGGCGCTGCCCGCGCCTGGTCGCCTGGCGCGAGCAAATCGCGCGCGAGCGCCGCGCGGCGTTCGTCGACGAGACCTACTGGGGTCGTCCCGTGCCGGCCTTCGGCGATCGGCAAGCGCGCGTGCTCGTCGTCGGCCTCGCTCCGGCCGCGCACGGTGCCAACCGCACGGGGCGGATGTTCACGGGCGATCGCTCGGGCGACTTCCTCTACGCGGCGCTCGCTCGCGCGGGCTTCGCAAACCAAGCGAGCTCGGTTGCTCGCGACGACGGCCTGCAGCTGCGCGACCTGCGCATCACCGCCGCCGTGCGCTGCGCGCCGCCGGCGAACAAGCCGGCGCCCGAGGAGCGCGAGCGATGCCTGCCGTGGACCGTCCGAGAATTGGAGCTATTGGGCGAGGTGCGCGTGCTCTTGTGTCTGGGTGCGTTCGCGTGGGACGCGGCGCTGCGCCTGCTCGTGCTTGGTGGCTGCTTGGCGGGTCCGCTGCGCCCGAAGCCGCGCTTCGGCCACGGCGCGGAGGCCGACGCCGGCCCCTACAAGCTGCTCGGCTGCTTTCACCCCAGCCAGCAGAACACGTTTACGGGCAAGTTGACCGAGCCGATGATCGACGCCGTGCTGGCACGCGCGCGCGAGCTGGCCGGGCTCGGGGAGTAGTCAGCGCACTACCGCACCGGTCGTGAGCAGCGTGCGGTTTCGCGCGGCGCGCACGGCGGCCTTCAGCGTGGCGATGTCATAGGCGCCCTGATGGCGGCGTCCGTTGATGAAGAAAGTGGGCGTGCCCGAGACGCCGCTGGCGTCGGCGCTGGCGACGTCCTCGGCGACCCGCGGGGCGTACTCGTGGCGGCGCACCTCGGCCCACAGCCGCTCGACGTCGAGCTTCAGCTCGTGGGCGACGCGGCTGATGTCCTGCGGCGTGAGCGCGTCCTGGTGGCCGAGGAAGGCGTCGTACATCTCCCAGAACGCACCCTGCGCGGCGGCGGCCTCCGATGCTTCGGCGGCGAGCTGTGCGCTCGAGTGCACGTCGCTGAGCGGCAGGTGGCGCCAGACGTAGCGGACGTCGTCTTCGGATGAGGCGAGCAGCTCGCGCACGATCGTCTCGGCCTGCCCGCAGAACGGACACTCGAAGTCGCCGTACTCGACGAGCGTGACCGGCGCGTCTTCGGGCCCGCGGATGTGGTCGCGCTCGGGGTCGACGTCCTCGGCGAGGTCGATCAGGTCCTCGGCGGTGGCGCTGATCTGGCGCGCGCGCACGCCGCTCGGCAGGCGGCTGACGAAGCGCAGGATCGTCCACGCGACGAGCGGCGCGAGGATCGCCGAGGCGAGCACGCCGAGCTTCGCCTCGTCCAGGCGCTCGCCGGTGAAGGCCAGCCCGGAGATCAGCAGCGAGACGGTGAAGCCGATCCCGGCGACGGCGCCGCCGCCGAAGATCAAGGGCCAGCTGATCGGCGGCTTGGGCCCGCGCAGCGCCGGGCGCGAGGCGATCCACGAGGCGCCGACGATGCCGACGGGCTTGCCGAGCACGTAGCCGAGCACGATGCCGAGCGTGATCGGGGATGTGACGGCGTCGCTCAACAGCGAACCCGTCACATGGATGCCGGCGTTGGCGAGCGCGAACAGCGGCACGACGACATAGCTGGTCCACGGGTGAAGCTCGTACTGCAGGCGCTCGTTGAGTGAGATCGCGGAAAGGACTCCGAGCTGTGCAGAGCGGGCCAGCTCGGGCGTCGGCTGCTCGCGGAAAGAGCGCGTCAGCTCGGTCGCGCGCTCGAGGTCTTCGCGCGATGGGGGATAGGCGCTCGTGACGAGGCCCGCCGCGAGGCCGGCGATCACCGGGTCGATGCCCGACTTGAACATCGCCACCCACAGCGCGATCCCGATCAGCACGGCCAGTTGCCGGCGCCAGGCGGGCGCGAAGCGCAGCGCGAGCAGCGCCGCGAACAGCCCGATCGCGACGAGCAGCGCGGTCAGCGAGACGTGTTTGGTGTAGGCCGTGGCGATCACGACGAGCGCGCCGAGGTCGTCGACGACGGCGAGCGTCAGCAGGAACACGCGCAGGCGCGTGGCCACGCGCGGCGTGAGCAGCGCGAGCGCGCCGAGCGCGAATGCCGTGTCGGTCGACATCGCGGCGCCCCAGCCGTGCGCGCCCGCGCCGCCGGCGTTGATCGCGAGGAAGATCGCGACGGGGACGGCCATGCCGCCCAGCGCCGCGAGCACCGGAACGGCCAGGCGCCGGCGTTCGCGCATGTCGCCGACGTCGAACTCGCGCTTGGCCTCGAGGCCGACGACGAGGAAGAAGAACGTCATCAGGCCCTCGTTGACCCAGTGGCGCAGGTCGGCGGAGATCGCGCTGCCGCCGAGGTCGATCGAGAGCTTCGTCGTCCAGACGGACTCGTAGTGCGCGCCCGGCACGTTCGACCAGAGCAGCGCCGCGAGCGTGGCGGCGAGCAAAAAGATCGCGCTGCCCGTCTCGGTGCTGAGGAAGTCGCGCACGGGCGCCGCCAGGTTGCGCGCCCAGGCCGTGCGGCCGCTGTAGGGGCTGCTGCTTGCCTCTGCGCCGGCCATGGGCGCGATTATCGCGGGATTGACATCAGACCCGGCTTGGCGCGAGCGCCGTCAATGGGGGAGGGGGGCGCCGAGCAGTGCCGCGAGCGTCCCGACCACGCCGGCGAAGAGCAGCGTCGTGACGACGCCCCGGCGAAGGAGGATCAGCGCGATGGCGGCGGCCCCGAGCAACGGGTACTGCCAGCTCTCGCCCAGCGCGCGCGTAAGCGGTATGGCGGCTCCGATGATCGCGCCGGCCGCGGCGGGGGCGGCGCCGGCAAGGAAGGCGATCACCTGCTCGTTGTGCAGCAGTCGCTCGAAGCGCCGGGCGCCGATCAAGATGAAGCAGAACGACGGCGCGAACGCGATCAGCGCGGCCAGCAGCCCGGCGCCGATGCCGCCGGCCGCGTAGCCGACGGCTGCGACCGTCTGGGTGACCGGGCCGGGCGTGATCTGCCCGAGCGCGACGGCGTTGAGGAACTGCGCGTGGGTCATCCAGTGGTGGTGGCCGACCGCGTCGGCTTCCATCAGCGGCACGATCACGAAGCCGCCGCCGAAGGCGAGCGCGCCGACCTTGAAGGCCGTCCAGGCAAGCGCGCCGATGTCGCCCGTCGCCGTCACCGCGGCGAGCAGCGGCCACTGGAGCACGGCGGCACGCACGTCGCGGATCAGGCCGCGCCAGGCCAGCTCGAGCGCGCCGCAGGCGAGCAGCACGAGCACGAGCCACGGGCCGGCGGTCGCGGCCGCTGCACCGCCGGCAAGCGCATAGACGGCGATCCGCAGCCGCACGGCGTGCCCCTCGGCACGGCGCCAGATCGGCAGCGCCACGTCGCCGCCGACGCGCACGGCGACGGCGGCGATCGCGGATCCCGCGCCGAGCCCGGCTCCGCGCACCCAAGCCGGGGGAGACCCGGCGAGGAACAGCACGGACAGCGCGAGGATCACGATCAGCCCGGGCACGATGAAGCAGGCCCCGCCGACGAGCGCTCCGGCGCCGCCACGCAGGCGCCAGGCGCAGTAGATCGCGAGCTGGGTCGAGGCCGGCCCGGGGAGCAGGTTGGTCGCGGCGATCGCGCGCTCGAACTGCGCCTCGTCCAGCCAGCGCCGCCGCTCCACGCACAACGCGCGCAACAGCGCGATATGCGCCGGAGGGCCGCCGAAGCCGATGCAGCCGATGCGGCTCCACTCGCGCGCGATCTCGGCGAGCGAGGGCGGTGACGCTGGGCTCGCGGCGAGCATCGCCGGGAGCGTACGCGCTCGCTCGGCAGGGTGACCAGGACTACCCCTAGGGGTCCTGTGCGCGAGCTCCTCCACGCCCGAGGATGAGGTTGTCAAGCAATCCACTCACGCAAAGGAGCAACACAATGCACAACCTCCAGATCACCTCCACGTTGACGAGCATGTCCCGCAAGGTCCTCGCCACCGCCGCGATCGGCGCGGCCGCGGTCGCGTTCATCGGCGCCACGCCGGCACACGCGGACACCAAGCAGGGCAACGGCGGCACGAAAGGCTGCCTGATCGAAAACGACGGCAAACTCGAAACGGTCCCGGTCGGCTCGAAAGTCGGGCTGTTCACGTGCGGCGAGGACGGCGAATGGCACTTCGGCTGGCTGATCAACGCGGTCAGCGGGGCGAAGCTCAAGGCCAACCCGGGCGCCGGTGGCACGACCCACGGGGTCGGCGCTGCCCGCAACGGCGTGGTGCGCGTCGCCAGGAGCGCGCGCTGAGAACACCAGGCGACAGCACACAGGCAGCGGAGGGCCCTCCCGTGCAGATGAGCGATCGAGACGGGAGGGCCGCTCAGCCGCAGCGCCTCTCGCGGCCAGTCGGCGAGGGGCGCTCCGCTTAGACTTAGCCGTGTGGCGGACCATCTCGTCGTCGGCGGTCAGCTCGGCAGTTACCTGATCGACTCCGTCATCGGGCGCGGGGGCATGAGCGTCGTCTACGGCGCCAAGCACGCGCGCCTAGGCATGACCGTCGCGCTGAAGGTGCTGGCGCCGGAGTTGAGCTCTGACGACACCTTCCGCGAGCGCTTCCTGCGCGAGGCGCAGAGCGCGGCCGGCCTCGATCACCCCAACGTGATCCCGATCCACGACATGGGCCTGCACGAGGACTCGCTGTACATCGTGATGCGCTACGTGGCCGGAGGCGATCTGAAGGCGCTGCTGTCGAGCGCCGGCCCGCTCGACCCCCGGCAGGCACTGCGCATCCTCACGCCGATCGGGCTGGCGCTCGATGCGGCGCACGCGCACGGGCTCGTCCACCGCGACGTCAAGCCGGCCAACATCCTCGTGCAGCGCTCGGCCACGGGCTCGATCGAACACGTCTACCTGACGGACTTCGGCATCGCCAAGGACGCCGCGATCCTCGGCGCCGGGCTCACCGGGACGGGCGCGTCGATCGGCACCGTCGGCTACATGGCGCCGGAGCAGATGGAAGGACGCGAGGTCTCCGCGCAGACCGACGAGTACGCGCTCGCCGTGACCTTGTACGAGTGCCTCGCCGGAAGGATCCCGTTCCAGCGGGAGCTGGCCGAAGGGGAGCGACCCCCGCAGGGCCCGCTCGAGCCGCTGACCGAGCTTCGCCCGGACCTGCCACGAGAGCTCGACGATGTCCTCGCCAAGGCGCTCGCACGCGATCCGGCCGACCGCTACGGCTCCTGCGAGGAGTTCCTGGAGGCGTGCGAGAGCGCCGCCGTCGGGGGCATCACGGCGACCACGCCCTCGGCCCCCGCGCCCGAGGGTGAGCGCTCGCAGGCGAGACCCGCGTTGATGCCCGAGCCGACGCCGGCGAATGCCGGCGTGAGCGGTGACGGGCATGCCCGGCCGCGGCGCAGGTGGTGGCCGGCCGCGGCGGCCGTCGTGGTGCTGGCGGCAGCGGCAATCATCGTGCTCGTGCTCACATCCGGCTCAAGCGGGCCGAGCGGCAAGCTCTCAGAGGCGCCGCTGGCCGAGGTGCCGACGAATCACGTGACGGGCTCCGGCGAAGCGATGGTGCGGCTCGACGGCGACAGGGCCGCCGTGACGATCACGACGAGCGGCCTGGATGACGGCGCGGAACTCGTTCACCTGATGCACATACACGCGGGCGGCAAAGGGCAGTGCCCGCCGGCCTCGGCCGCACACCTGCACAACGGCCACCTGGCGATCAGCACGACGGACGGGATCAACTACTACGGCCCGCCCGTGCAGGCGCTGACGACGCACGGCGACACGAGCGTGGCCAGCATCCTCGCGTTTCACCGCTTCCCCTCCGGCGGCGCGTTGCACTACACGCGCACGATCGCCTTGCCGCCGAGCGTAGCCGCTGCGATCCGCCGGGGCGACGCCGTCGTGGTCGTGCACGGCACCGACTACGACGGCACCGGCATCTACAGCGGCGTGCTCGATGCGAGCGAGCTGAGCAAGAGCGTCCCGGCGACCGCAACCGCACCGGCCCTCTGCGGTCAGCTGATCGCCGCGCAGAACGCGTCGAGCGGCCTCTACACGGCCTCGCTGGACATCGCCCCGGCGCTGGCGGGTGGCGCGTTCGTGTGTCACGCCCCCTCCGCAGGCGCGGGCGTCGAGGCCGGGGAACGCCGCAAGCGCGTGGCCTAGCGAGCGGCCTGCGCGATGCCCGAGCAGCCGTTCAGCGCAGCCCCGCTTGCCAAGCATTCGCTGTCGGCCGCCGAGCTGAAGGAGCTGCTGGGCGTAGAGCGCGCGGGGGAGGCGTTTCTCGCCTTTCGCGACGGCGAGCAGGTCCTGCGCTTCTTTACGTTCGGTCGGGGCGAGCGGACGGTCGCAACCGTCGGGCGCCGCGCCGAGGCCGACCTGCCGCTGCGCTGGGACGGCGAGGTCTCGGGGCTTCACGTGGAACTGCATCGTGTCGGCGGCGAATTGACGATCGTCGACGACGGGCTCTCGACGAACGGGACTTATGTAAACGGGGAGCGGATCTCCGGTCGCCAGCGCCTGCGCAGCGACGATCTGATTCGCGTAGGGCGGACGACGCTCGAGTACCGAGCCGCGCAGGCCACGCTCGTCGATGAGACGGTCGCGGCAAGCGAGCAGGTCTCGGTACAGCTGACCGAGATGCAGCGCCAGGTGCTGATCGCGCTGTGCAGGCCGTATCGCGACGGCGCTTACGCGACTCCCGCGACGAACCGCGAGATCGCCGGTGAGCTTTTTCTCAGCGTCGACGCGGTGAAGCTGCACCTGCGAGCGATGTTCGGCAAGTTCGGCCTCGGCGAGCTGCCGCAGAACCAGAAGCGCGCCGCGCTGGCCGAGCAGGCGCTGCGTTCCGGCGCGATCACGCATCGCGAGCTCGAGAAGTAGGGCTGGGGGCCGGCTGCGGACGCAGCCTCGGAAGCCTGCGCGCAAATCGTCTTATTTACATAACATGCATTATCGAGCGTAAAGAAAGGCACGCCTGAGGCGGCGTTGCATCACCGCCGCCCCGGGGGTGGCGTTCATCGTTGAGCTTGCTTTAGGCCGGGACCGGCCAGCAGCGGCCGTTCGCTAGCCACAACTCGAGAAGTGGGTCGACCACGCGCCAGTTAGTCCGCGTTGTCTTGTCGGCAACGACGTGACCGTCGCGCTCGAGGCGTTCGACCCTGCCCTGGTTGCTACCCGTCTTGCTGACTCCGTAGCGCTCATGCGCTAAACGTCCTTGCAATGGGGTCGTCCGTTCTGAGATTACGGCCATCAGCCGTCGCTCGCTGTTGTTCCAGGAGTCCCAGGCTGCCTGCACCTCCGGGTCTGCGTCATGCGTGGCGCCGGCGAACGCCTTGACCCACTCCTCGCTGGTTGCGGTTGCTGAAGGTCTCGTGTGCTCGTAGAGATGGTGTGCGAGCAGCATCGCGCGCTGCGGATGCCCGTCTGCGATGGCCAGCAGCAGCTCAAGGGGCTCACCTGGGTCGCGGCCTCCGTTTTCAAACCGAGACCCGATGTACTCAGCCAGGTCCTCAGCGCCGAGTCGTGGGAGATCTACGGGCTTGGCCTGTGCGAAGAACGCGTGGCGTCGGTCTGAGAACAGGTTCCGCATCAAGCCGGGGTGAGATCCGGAGAACACATAGGCGGCGACCTTGCCGTGCTGCTCGAGCTCAGAGCGGATCGTCCCCGTCAGAGCGTCCCCCACCCGCACGACATCCTGAAACTCGTCGAACGCGATCGCGCACTGGCGCCCATGACGTTCCTGCAAGCGGCGTGGCAACATCAGCCGATCCAACAAGCCGGACACCTGTGTCTCTGGCGCCACCTCTAGGCCAATCCCGGCTGGCGCTACCTTCACACGTGGCCGCAGCGTGGAGATGGCACCAGCAAACCAGCGCTTCAGCGGCCCGTCGAGTTGCTCACGGTAGGCGCGCTCAATGCGCTCCGCGACATCGCCTGCGCTCAGCACGCCTAGAAAGTTCACGTAGATCGGCACGAAGCCATCTTTGTCTGCCCTCGCCAGCGCAGCCTTGAGCAACGATGTCTTGCCATACCGGCGTGGGCCCTCCAGGCGGCTGTTACGGGTCTCGGCAATGCGATCGCGCAACAGGGCCAACTGCGGGGTCCGCCCGGCAAGCACCTCAGGTGGCTCAAGCGGATCCTCGTAGACGAACGGGCTACCCATTGGGTGCCGTAGGATAGCACCAAGTGGTGCCATAATCTAGCACCAACCAGTGCTGTGATACGGCACCGCTCAGGGGGGCTCGGACCGTGCCTCTCGGCTTGCGGGCGATGGCCGTCTATGCCGTGTTCAACGCCACGGCCGCGCGAATCAGCGCCTTCAGTGCTTCCTCGTCGATCGCCTCGCCCTCACGGAGATCGATCGCACGCCTGGTGTTGCCGTCGAGGCTCGAGTTGAAGAGGCCTGACGGGTCCTCAGCTCCTCGATTCTCCGATCAATCAGCCGAGACGGCGAGTCTCCCCCCGTTCCTTCCTTTGAGCCGCTGTTCGTCTTGTTCACCGTCCCGTCGCTTCCTCATGGTCGTGTTGCTCCTCGTTCCTTGACTATCAGACCGGCAAGACACCGCACGCGCTGCAGGGCGCAGCTGCCGCTAGCGAGCCAGCGCCGCGACCGCCGGGCGACGCGCGGGCCGCACGCGCTGCACCGCGACTCGCACGCCGTGCTTGGGCGCTAGCGTGATCCCGCGCAGGACGACCGGATCGGGCCGATCGCGCAACGGTCGCAGCTCGATCCGCGGCACCGCGACGCGCAGCACCTCGGCGATCTCGGCGTGCGCCAGCGCGGCGCCGATACAACGCCTGATCCCACCGCCGAACGGCAGCCACGAGTAGGACTCCGCGCCGTCCTCGACGAACCGCTCGGGACGGAACGCGTGCGCGTCCGGGTAGAGGTCCTCGCGCAGGTGCACGAGCGCGATCGCGGGATACACCTTCACGCCGGCCGGGAGCTCCCAGCCGGCCACGGTGCGCGAGACGGTCAGCGTGCGCTCGGCGGCGTCGATCACGGGGCGCAGCCGCAGCGTCTCCTTGACGACGGCGTCGAGGTAGGCATCGTCCTCCCCCGCTTCGATCTCCTCGCGCAGGCGGGCGAGCACGGCGGGGTTGCGCAGCAGCAGCTCGAAGGCGAACGCGAGCGCGGTCGCAGTCGTCTCGTGCCCGGCGCTGAGCATCGTGAACAGCTCGTCGCGCAGCTCGGAGTCGCTCATCGCCCGCCCCTGCTCGTCACGCGCGCGCAGCAAGAGCGAGAGCACGTCGGAGCGCTGCTCGAGGTCGGGCTCGTGGCGGCGGCGCTCGATCTCCTCGTACAGCACGGCGTCGGCAGCGCGCAGGCGACGCGCGAACACCGCGCCGGGGCTGAAGCGCCCGAGCTCGGCGCGGGCGGCCGGTGCGATCACGAAGATCGGGTTGCTGTCGATCACGGCGACGAGCCGCTCGCGCAGGCGCTCGACCAACTCGGGCTCGGTGACGCCGAACACCGCCCGACAGATCACCTCGAACGTCAGCGCCCGCATGCGCTCGCGCAGCACGAGCTGCGCACCTGGCCGCCAGCGCGCGATCTCACGCTCGGCCACGTCGCGGATCACCTCGCGAAAGGCGCCCACGCGCGTGCCCTGGAAGGGCGGCAGGAGGAGCTTTCGCTGGCGCAGGTGCTCGGGTCCGTCGAGCACGAGCACCGAGTGTGGACCGAGCACGGGCTCCATGAACGAGTTGGCCTCGCCCGCGCGCAGGTCCGATTGGTCGCCCGTGAACAGCTCGCGGATCGCATCGGGGTCGGCGACGTAGACGCCGGTGCCGAAGCCGGCCAAGCGCACGGTGAACGCGTCGCCGTAGCGTGCGTGCCACCGGCTCAGCAGCTCGAGCGGCGTGCGCATCAGGCGCACCGTGGTCAGGACGGCCGGTCCGTGCGGTCCTGGCGGGAGCGCCATCCGATCAGTCTAAAGCGGCAGTCCGAGGATGTGGGACTCAGATGGTGTATGTAGTCGGCGATGGCCGTCAGCGAGCAGACAATCTACGACCGCGTGCGTCGCGTCCCACCCGGCTTTGTGACGACCTACGGGGACCTCTCCCCCGGCGCCCCGCGCCACGCCGGGCGCGCGCTCTCGCAGATGCCCGCAGATCTCCCGTGGTGGCGGGTCGTGCGCAGCGACGGCACCTGGCCGAAGGGCACCGAGCAACGCGCCCGCCTGATCGCGGAGGGCGTCTCGATCCGCGGCCGGCGGGTCGTCATGGCCGAGGCGCGGATCCCGCCCGAGGCGATCCTCTAGCGCCAGCCGCCACGCGAGGCTCAGGCGAACAGCGCCTGCTGCGTGAAGCCCGGAGCGCCCTCGATCTCGAGCATCCGGCGCTTCGTCCGCAGTCCGCCGGGCGCCGAGAAGCCGTGTAGCGCGCCTGAGGCGGCGAGCACCCGGTGGCACGGCACGACGATCGGAAACGGGTTACGAGCAAGCGCGGCGCCGACGGCGCGAGCCTCCTCGGGCGCTCCGATGGCCTTGGCGATCTCGCCGTAGCCGGCCGTCTCCCCCGGTCCGATCTCGCGCGTGGCCCCGTAGACGCGCCGCTGGAACTCTTCGAGCGAGCGTTCGTCGAGCGCGACCGAGCGCAGGTCGCGCCGCTCGCCGTCGAGCAGCGCCACGATCCCCGCAATCGCCTCGCCGACGTATGCCGGCACCTCAGCCGCCGCATCGAGCCGCGATGCACCGCCGGCGGGGCGTGCCGGCGCCAGCAGCACCTTGGCGATCCCCGCATCGCTCCATCGCAGGGCACACCGTCCGAGCGCCGTGTCGAATGTCACGTGTCGCGCGTCGGTGATCTGGCCGGTTGGTCGGTCGCTATCCATGCTCACTCATTCTTAACGCGCAGGCGGCCGGATACGTGAGACGAGCCCCGTCGACGGCTCGGATCGCGGGGTGCGGGGACCGATGAGCTTCCCCTCCCCCTTTCGTCTTTGCACTTGATGACAAGCTGAGCCTTCCGGAAGGCTCCGAAAGCAGGAGGATCAGATGGCGGAGGTCGAGCAGCAGGTGACGCAGGCTGTAAGCGGGCAGGCGCGAATCCCGACGTTGTACGTGTGTCACGGCGATGACGGCGGCCCGCGCATCCATCCATGCCGGCGCGTCCAGCAAGCGATGCGCGAGGCGGGGATCGAGTACGAGAAGGTCGTCGCGGCACATGGCAACCCGATCCCGTTCCTGCGCAAAGGCTCGCGCGAGGCGCTGCGCGCGGCGACGGGAGAGACCAAGCTGCCGACGCTGAAGCTGGCCGACGGCACGGTGATCGCGCACTCGCGCGCGATCTTCGCGTGGATCGAGCAGCAGAAGCGGTCCCCCGAGTCGGCGAGCGCCTGAGCTCTCAGCCGGAGCTCGGGGAGCCGTCGGGCGGGCGCAGCGAGTCGAGGAAGCGGCCGAGCGACGCGGCGACCTGCTCGCGTGTGGCGCCGCCGTCGTCGGCCCGCGCGACGAGCATCGCGCCCTCGTGGCTGGCTCCGAGCAGCAGGTGCGCGAGCGGCTCGACCGGTTGCGCTGAGATCTGACCGCCGTCGGCGGCCTCCTGCAGCGCGGTCTGGACGACGCCGAAGACGTACTTCATGCCGATCTCCCGCCAGCGCTCCCAACCGAGCACGGACGGCGCGTCGAGCAGCGCGATCTGCTGGACGGCCGGGTCCTCGCACGCTTGCAGGAAGGCCGATGTGCCGGCACGCAGCGCCTGCAGCGGGTCGGCGCTCGTCGCGGTGGCAGTCGCGGCGAGCCGTTCGACGAGGCCGCGCTCGAGCTCCTCGTAGACGGCCGCGAACAGCTCGCGCTTGCCGGCGAAGTGGTGGTAGAGCGCGCCGCGCGTGACGCCGGCGGCGCGCACGATCTCCTCCGTGCCGACGCCGCCGTAGCCGCGCTCGGCGAACAACTCGCGGGCGACTTCGATCAGCCGCGCGCGCGTGGCCTGCGAGCGCTCGGCCTGCGACATCCCGGCTCCCCTCCCCCGCGTGCCGCTCTCTCGCTCGATGTTCATACAGGTTGTATGCTAGATACATACAGGCAGTATGTATCTTGAAGAACGGACGATTGCAGCGCGCAGTCGGTCGAGCCAAGCCGAGGAAAGGACGCGCAGAATGAGCCCGACGAGCACGACGATCGCAGCGAACGAGGCCGGCTCGAGCAACCTCGCTCAGGCACGCGAGCCGAGGCTAGCCTCACCGCCACTGTCCGCAGAGCAATGGGTGGAGCAGTTCAAGCTCGGCTGGCGGGCCGGAAAGGGCCCAGACGCCTTCGCCGAGCACTTCCGCCCGATGCTCTGCGACGAAGTACGACTGATACAGCCGCAGCCTGCCGCCGCTTCAGGGCTTCGCGGCGTTCAAGGAGTCCTTCGTCGAGCCCGCCTTCGCGCTGATCCCCGACATCCACGCAGAGGTCGAGCGCTGGGCGTCAGACGCGGAGATGACAGATCAGGGCACGATCTACATCGAGTTCACGCTGCACGGCACGATCGGTCGCCGCCATTCGAGCTTCCGCGCCTGCGACCGGCTGAGCATGCGCGACGGGGTGGCGGTCGAACGCGAGTCCTACTTCGATCCGGCGCCGCTGCTCAGCGCCGTGCTGCGCAGCCCGTCGGCCTGGCCGCGCTTCATCCGCCTGCAGCTCGGCACGCTGAGGCAGCGCCTTGGCCAGCACCGCCTTCGCTAGGGACTGCGACGTCGAGCGCTGCGTCGCGGCCAATAGGCTTCGCGCGGTGAGCGCACCAGTATTCCGCGAGCGCGGGGCCGCGGGCGAGGCGAGCGGACTGCTCGTGCTGCACCACGGCCGCGGCACCGACGAGCACGACCTACTGCCGCTGGCCGACGCGCTCGACCCGCAGCGCCGGCTGCACGTCGTCACGCCGCGCGCGCCGCTCACGCTGCCGGGCTGGGCGGGTCACCACTGGTACGTCGTGCCGCGCGTCGGCTACCCCGACCCCGAGACCTTCGCCGCCTCGTACGAGCTGCTCGGCGACTTCCACGACGAGCTGTGGCGGCAGACGGGCATCGCGCCCGAGCGGACCGTGCTCGGCGGCTTCTCGATGGGCTGCGTGATGAGCTACGCGCTCGCGCTCGGCGCCGAGCGCCCCGCTCCCGCCGGCATCCTCGCCTTCTCCGGGTTCATCCCGAGCGTCGAGGGCTGGGCGCCGCAGTTCGAGGACCGCTCCGGGCTTCGCGTGTTCCTGCGCCACGGAACGGAGGACCCGGTGATCGACGTCGCCTTCGGCCGTGCCGCACGCGAGACGCTGCTGGCCGGCGGCCTCGAGGTCGACTACGAGGAGTTCTACGGCGGTCACTCGATCCCGGCGGCTGTGCTGCCCGGGGCGCAGCAGTGGCTCGGCGAGCTCATTCCGTGAGCAGCCGCGCGATCGCCGCCAGCCCCACGACGACGATCAGGGCGCGCAGCGCGTCGGGCGGCAGGCGCCGGCCGTAGCGCGCGCCGATCTGCGCGCCGAGGATCGAGGAGACGGCGATGATCGCCGCCGGCCCCCACTCGACGTGCGCGGCGAACATGAAGTAGACGCCGGCGACGCCGTTGACGAGCCCCGCCAGCACGTTCTTCAGCGCGTTGGAGTCGTGCAGGCTCTGCGGCAGCGTGACGCCGAGGATCGCCAGCAGCAGGATTCCCTGTCCGGCGCCGAAGTAGCCGCCGTATACGCCGGTCACGTAGATCGCGACCGGCAGCAGCACCTTGACGCGGCGCGCGCCGCTCGCGACGTGCCCGGCCAGGCGTCGGTTCAGCGACGGCTGAACCACGGTCAGCACGAGCGCGAGCACGATGAAGCCCGGCACGATGGCTTTGAACGTGGCTGCCGGCAGCACGAGCAGCAGCACCGCGCCGGTGACGCCGCCGAGCAGCGAGGCCGTGCCGAAACGCAGCGCCCTCCCCCGCTGCCCGGCCAGCTCGCGGCGGTAGCCGATCGCGCCCGAGACCGAGCCGGGCACGAGGCCGATCGTGTTCGAGACGTTCGCCGTGACCGGCGCGTAGCCGAACGCGAGCAGCACCGGGAATGTGATCAGCGTGCCGCTGCCGACGACCGTGTTGATCGTGCCCGCCGCCATGCCGGCAAGGGCGATCGCAACGATCTCGCCGGCGCTCATATCGCTGCGCTCATCACGAGAACGTAGTGGCATGCGGCCGCGCCGCGAAGCCTCCCTCGCCCCGGCCCGGCGACGCTGGCCGTTGCAGACCTTCGAGCTTTGCCGTCCCGCGCGCTCAAGCTTTGCTCAGGTTTGGCCGATCTGTGATGAAGGCCTCCCCTGGATCGAACGCACCGGACCATCCACGAGCACCTATGACTGCAAGGTCCATGTACGCAATCGGGACCCGCGCCCGCCGATCTTGGGCGACGCTGCTCGCCTCGGTGGCACTGCTCGTGCTGCTCGGTGCGCTGGCCGGCGGCATCGTGCTCACTCAGCGGCAGGCCAGATCGCGCCTCGAATCGAGCTTCGCCCTGCGCGGCCAAAGCTCGGCGCAGTTCGTTGCCACGTATCTCTCCGGGCAGGCCAGTCGCGAGCACGAGGCGGCGACTCGGTTTCTCGCGTCTTCCCGTGTCTCCTCCGCCCGCTTCAGCGTCGTCGCCGGCTCGCTGGGGAGCGCCGGCGCGGTGCTGCTCGACAGCGCCGGCCGCGTGCTCGACGCGGTTCCCTCGGACGTACTGCACAAAGGCGTCTCGCTCGGCCCGCGTTACCGCCATCTCGCCGAAGCCGAGCACGGACGCACTGGAATCTCGGGTGTCGTCACCTCACCGGTGACTGGAGCCGCGGTCACGGCGATCGCGGTGCCCTACCGAACCCCAGGGGGCATGCGTGTGCTCTCGGGCGACTATCCCGCCTCTGGCCTCGCGCTGGACGCGCTCGTCGACCACACGATCTCCTATCCCCAGCACGAGGTGTTCCTGCTCGACGGCTCGGGACAGGTGATCGCGGCCAGCCCGAGGGTCTTCAGCGGCACGCTCGGCGCGGCCGACCCCTGGCTCGCCACGGCCGCGAGGCATGACTCGCTGGGATCGGTGCCCGGTACCCGGGTACCGAGCACGTTCACCGCCGCGCACGTGCCGGGGAGCTCGTGGCGCATCGTGATTGCCGTGCCCAACAGCCGCCTGCTCGCCTCGATCGCCGGCTGGACCCGCTACGTCCCGTGGGTGATCTTCGCGCTCGTGACGATGCTCGGCGTGCTGATCGTCGTGCTGTTCGCACGGTTGATGGCCGATCGAGCGCGCCTCACCGCGCTTTCGGGGCAGATGGAGCGCACCGCCCAGACCGACTCGCTGACCGGTCTATACAACCGCCGCGCGCTGACCGAGCAGCTAACGCGAGCCGCGGCGCGCGCGCGCCGTCACGAGGCGCCCCTGTCGGTGCTGATGATCGACCTCGACCGCTTCAAGCAGACCAACGACACGTTTGGACATGAGGCGGGCGACCAGGTGCTCTGCACGGTCGCTGACTGCATGCGCGATGCGCTGCGCACGGACGATATCTACGGGCGCTGGGGCGGCGACGAGTTCCTTGTCGCGCTTCCCGACACGTCCGCCGAGGCCGCCGGCATCACTGCTGCAAGGCTGCGCGCTACGGCCGCGCGCGTCGACCTGCGCGATATCGGGCTGCCCGACGGCGTGGCGCTCAGCGTCGGCGCTGCAACAGGCGTGCACAGCAACCCGCACGACCTCGTGCGCGAGGCCGATCTGGCGCTGTACGAGGCCAAGGCCGGCGAGCGCGAGCGCCACCGCGTGACGGATCGGCGGGCGCCGTCCGCGCCGCGGGCAACACTGCCCGGGTGATCGCGCCCGACCGCGAGCGCACTTCCCAAACGAGTCCGGCGCGATGAGCGTGCTGCGCGAAGTCGCGCTCACGCTGCGCCCCGGCGCCGAGGACCGGCACGGCCCGCTCGTGCCGATGATGGTCGCGCTGACCGTGCTGACGGGCATCGTCGACGCGGTCAGCTACCTCAAGCTCGGACACGTGTTCGTCGCCAACATGACCGGCAACGTCGTCTTCCTCGGCTTCGCGCTGGCCGGCGCCGGCAGCCTGTCGGTGCCGGCCTCGCTGATCGCGCTCGGCTCGTTCCTGCTCGGCGCGCTCGCCGGCGGCGGGCTCGTGGCGCGCAACGCCGATCATCGCGGCCGCCTGCTGCGCGCGGCGAACGTCGTGCAGGCGACGCTGATCCTCGGCGCGCTCGCGCTCGGCCTGCTTGCCGGCGAACCACTCGCCGAGGCCTCGCGCTACGGGCTGATCGTGCTGCTTGCGCTCGCGATGGGCGTGCAGAACGCCGCCGCGCTCAGGCTCGCCGTGCCGGAGATGACGACGACCGTGCTGACGCGCACGCTCACCGGGCTGGCCTCCGAAGCGGGTCTCGTCGGCGGCGTCGGCTCGCGGCTTGGACGGCGCAGCGTCGCCGTCGCCGCGATGCTGCTCGGCGCGTTGTGCGGCGCGCTGCTCGCGCTGGAAGTGTCGGTCGCGGCGGCGATCGCCGTGGCGATGGCACTGGCGCTGGCGATCGCGATCGCCGCCGGCGCGCTCTCCGGGTCCCAGGCGGCCTGGACCCGGAGCTAGCGCGGCGGTCGCGCAGGGCCAGCCGGCCCTGCGGCGCGTGCTACTTGACGGTCAGCGTGCCTTCCATGCCCGCCTGGCGGTGACCGGGGACGGAGCAGAAGAACTTGTACGTGCCCGGTTTGAGGTTGACCGCGAGGGTCTTCGAGCCGCCGGAGAATGTCGGCGTCGCGCCGACCGTTTCACCGGAGGACGATTCGATCGTCACGTTGTGCCCCAGCGAGGAGGAGTTGGTGAAATCGACCGCGACCTTGCCCGCCTTCGCGCTCAGCGACTTCGTGTTGTATTCGAGCTGGCCTTCGGAGTTGGCTTCGAGGCTGACCTTTTCCGAGCCGCCCGATTCGCTCGCCGGTGCGGGCGTCGAGCTGCTCGCCGAGGACGTCGTCGGTGATTCCGCCGCCGTGCTCGCCGAGGACGAGGAGGAGCTGGACGACGAGCTGCCGCATCCGGCAAGCGCGAGTAGCGCCGCGGCGAGCGCCGCCATCGAGAACAGGGCCTTCGAACGCATCAGATCCTCCATTGGTCGGGGTCTTCGGAACATAGGACACCGCCCGGCCTGGATCCTTCCCGCTCGCTCGACCGCCCCCTGGGCCGCACGGGCGTCCGGGCGCCGCCGTCTGCCGCGGAGCATACGCCTCTACCGTGTACGCGATGAAGCTCGAGCAGGCAATCCGCACGCGCCGCACGCACAAGGCGTATGGCTCCGAGCCGGTCGATCGGGCCGTACTCGACGAGCTGTTCGAGCTCGCGCGCTGGGCGCCCAACCACCACCTCACCAACCCGTGGCGCTTTCGCGTGCTCGGCGAGCGCTCGCGCGAGCGGTTGATGGAGCTCGCCGAGCAGACCGAGCCCGGCTCGGCCGTCAAGCTGCGCCGCGCCCCCACGCTCGTCGCCGTCAGCGCGACGCTCGGCGGCGAGGCGGCGCAGGATCGCGAGGACCTGCTCGCGACGGCCGTCGCCGCCTACATCGTGCTGCTCGGCGCACACGGCCGTGGCCTCGCCGGCTACTGGCGCACGGTGTCGCTGCTCGACGATCCGCGCGGCCGGGAGATCCTCGGGCTCGGCCACGACGAGGCCGCCGTCGGCCTGCTCTACCTCGGCACGCCCGTGCAGGAGCAGCGCGTGCCCGAGCGCGCCCCGCCCGCCGCGTTCGTCAGCTACCTCGACTGAGCGACGGCGACCGGCAGCGGCGCTATACCAACGGGTGCGATGGGCACGGCGCACCAGGCCTACCTGCTGGAGGCGCGACAGATGCAGGCTCTGTCGTTCGCCGTGCACATCCCGCTCGTCTGCTTCGGCATCGCCTTCCCCGCGATGGTGCTGTTCTGCGAGTGGCTCTACCTACGCTCGGGCGACGAGCTCTACCGCACGCTCGCGCGGCGCTGGACGCGGATCATGGCCGCGCTGTTCGCCGTCGGCGTGATCACCGGCACGATCCTCAGCTTCGAGATGGGCCTGCTGTGGCCCAACTTCACGGCCACGTTCGGCAGCGTGTTCGGGCTCGGCTTCGCGATCGAGGGCTTCTCCTTCTTCATGGAGGCCATCTTCATCGGCATCTACGTGTACGGCTGGAATCGCCTCTCCCCGCGCGCGCACTTCTGCAGCGGGATTCCGATCGTGATCGCCGGCATGACCGGCTCGCTGATGGTGATCGCCGTCAACGCCTGGATGAACCATCCCGGCGGCTTTCGCATGGTCGGGCACAAGCCCGTCGACGTCGACGGGCTGAAGGCGCTGTTCGCCAACGGCTTCCTCTGGCCGGAGCTCACGCACATGTACATCGCCGGCTACATCGTCACGGGCTTCCTCGTCGCCGGCGCCTACGCGATCGGCCGGCTGCGCGGCAAATGGGGTCGCTACGAGCGCACGGCGCTGACGATCCCGCTGACGATCGCCGCGCTGGCCTCGCCCGTGCAGGTGCTCGTCGGCGACTGGGCCGCGCGCGACGTCGCCGTGCAGCAGCCGGTCAAGCTGGCCGCCTTCGAGGGCCTCGCGCACACGACTAAGGGCGCCTCCGAGCACATCCTCGGCTGGTATGAAGACGAAAAGGTCAAATACGGGATTGGCATCCCCAAGCTACTGTCGCTGCTCGCCTTCCACAACCCCGAAGCGACCGTGCAGGGGCTCGACACGGTGCCCAAGGATCGCCAGCCGCCGATCAACGTCGTGCGCTTCGCCTTCCAGGCGATGGTCGGGATCGGCACGCTGCTCGCGCTGCTCGGCGTGTGGCTACTCGTTGTGCGCATCCGCCGGCGGCGCTTGCCCGAGTCGAAGTGGTTCTACCGCGCCGTTGCGCTCGCCGGTCCGGCTTCGCTCATCGCGCTGATCGCCGGCTGGGTGACGACCGAGGTCGGCCGCCAGCCGTGGGTCGTCTACCACGTGATGCTCACCTCCGAAGCCGTCACCGGCGCCGGCGGAATCGTCGTCGGCTATACCGCGCTTGCGCTTGTCTATCTCGGCGTCGCCTGCGGCGTCGTCTGGATTCTGCGCCGCCTCGCACGCGTACCGCTGAAGGCGGTCGCCTGAGATGCACCTCTATGAGATCCCGCTGATCTTCGTGCTCGTCGGGCTCGTGCTCTACGCGGTGCTCGCAGGCGCCGACTTCGGCGCCGGCTTCTGGCAGCTGCTCGCCGGCCCCGGCAGGCGCGGCGCGCCGATCCGCGACCACGCGCACGAGGCGATGGCGCCCGTGTGGGAGGCAAACCACGTGTGGCTGATCTTCGTGCTGACGGTCACCTGGACGGCCTACCCGAGTGCGTTCGGCGCGATCGCCTCGACGCTGTGCGTGCCGCTGTTCATCGCCGGCCTCGGCATCGTCATGCGCGGCGCGGCCTACGCGCTGCGCGCCGGTACATCGAGCGTGCGCGAGCAGGACCGCGTCGACCTCGTTTTCGCGCTCTCCTCCGTGCTCACGCCGTTCGCTCTGGGCACCGTGATCGGCGCGATCGGCGCCCGGACCGTCCCCGTCGGCAACGCCGCCGGCGATCTGCTCTCGAGCTGGACCGGCGCCACGGCGCTGATCGTAGGGGCGCTCGCGGTCGCGAACAGCGCCTACATCGCCGCCGTCTTCCTTGCCGCCGACGCTAAGCGCACGGGCCGCCCGCGCGAGCTGCAGGACGCGCTGCGCACGCGGGCGCTTGCGATGGGCGCCGTCGCCGGGCTCGTCGCGGTCGCCGGCCTGATCGTCGTGCACTCCGACGCGCACTTCCTCTACACGCGCCTGCTCGAAGGCAGCGCGCTCGCAGCTGTGATCGTCTCGGTCCTTGCCGGCCTGGCGACGCTCGCGCTGGTGTTCGCCCAGCTCTACGAGATCGCCCGCTACAGCGCCGCGCTGGCCGTCGCCGCCGTGATCGCCGGCTGGGCGCTCGCGCAGCGCCCGGTGCTGCTCAAAGGCCTGACCGTGCAGCAGGCTGCCGCTCCGCACGACACGCTCGTCGTCGTGATCGTCGCCGTGCTCGGCGGCGGGCTGATCCTGTTCCCCTCGCTCGCGCTTTTGTTTCGGCTCGTGCTGCGCGGGCGGCTCGACTACGGCGATGGGGGCGATGGCGCTACGGCGCCAGCAGTTTCGGACGACGGCGGCGGTCTCACGCAGCTGCTCACCGTCTCCGCCTCGGGGCTGCTCACGCGTCTCGCCGGCGCCTGCCTGCTGATCGGCTTCGGCACGCTGACCGTCGCCGAAGCCGGCTGGGCGCACGCGGTCGGCGTGGTCGCCCTGCTCGGCTTCATCTGCACCGGCTTCCTCGCGATCGTGCCCGCGCAGCTGGCCGGGCACGAGCCTCGCTAGCCAGGGACACAGATTCCGATCAGCGGAAGACTTTCGGTTTCGGGACTGTCCGGGTCATTCCTTAGGGTCGTAGTCAATGCCCGCGCTTGAGGAGATCACCTACGAAACTGGGCGATCGGCCTTGTCCGAACAGGAGACGGCCGTTGCGGGAGTGCGTCAGCGGACCGGGACTCTGCTCGCCGCGCAAGCCCTTGTTGCATCGTTCCTTGGGGCTACGACGGTGCGCGCGAATGGACTGCACACGCTGGGTTGGGTTGCCCTGGGTGCGCTTGTTCTCGGTCTGGTGGTCGCCGCTGTACTACTGGCAGCGCCCTGGCAGTTGAAGTTCTCAGTCGACGCGCAGGATCTCTATGAACAGCTATATCCGCAGGCCTCGGCTGAAGCCGCAGCCGAGACGCTTGGCTGGCTCGTTGCGGCCGGCTATCTGTATCAAGATCTGCGGGTAGAGAACGCGGAGAGGGTGCGACGAATGTCCGTGCTTTCCGCCGTGCTGGCGGCAGTTGTAGTCGCCCAGACGCTAGCCTGGCTGGCCAGTCTGGCGGTAGAATAGGCATATGACTCCCAGGCCGATACCACCGTCGCAGATCAGGTCGCTGTCGACGTCGATTGGCATCCAGGAGAGCCGTGGTGGGTCTTCAGGTGAGGGACGCTTGCGTGCCTCGGAGTTGCTCGATCAGTGGCGAGCG
Organism: uncultured Solirubrobacteraceae bacterium; assembly: GCA_963716315.1. Classification (GTDB taxonomy): domain Bacteria; phylum Actinomycetota; class Thermoleophilia; order Solirubrobacterales; family Solirubrobacteraceae; genus Palsa-744. The sequence continues at coordinate 255,575 of OY970301.1, forward strand.
GGCTTGGTCGAGCGCCCGTCCGACTCGGCAGCAGAGTCGCTTGAGCTCGTGCTCTCAGATCCATCGCGTCAGAATGTTGTCCAGGCGGTGGAGCAACTCAACGCGGCTGACCTGGTCACACGCACGACTGCTTTCGAGGTCCTCTCGATCTTGATGCAGAACGACTATCTCAGCGAAAGCAACGAGCTGTCTGCGGCCATGGAGGAGATCAGGTCGGCCCTACGTCTCGCGGAAGGATCCCGCGAGACGTCTTCGACGGTCTCGACTCCCGAGCAATAGTGCTCGTCGGGGACCGCTCGGAGCACCTGACCTAAGTCGCTCAGTATTTGTACGGCGCCGGTTCCGGGCTCGTTGTCGTAGGCGTGGTTGTCGTACCGGTCGTCGTTGTCGGCGTGGTCGTGCTCGAGCTGCTCGAAGCCTTCACCGCGTGCCACGTGCCGCCGAAGCTTTCGATCCCCTCGCCGTTGACGTCGCCCTTGGCGCTGTCGCCGGAGTAGCGGTACAACGGCAGCCCGTTGAGCGTGACCTGGAAGGTGCCGTTGCTGCGGTGCAGCAGCGCGAGCTTGCCCTTCACGCCCGAGCCGGCCTTCAGCTTCGTCTTGGCCGACTTGACGGTCAGCGGCGGCCAGTTGCCGAGGCATTCCTTGCTCTTGCACAGCAGGTGCTTGCTCGTCTCGGGGCTGAGGTGGTAGAGCGTGCGGCCCTGCGGGTTGACGACGACCGGCTTGCCGAGCATCGAGCTCGCGTTGGAGCTGAGCGCCAGCGAGGAGCCGGCGGCCAGCGCGGTCGCGGCGACCGTGATCGCGGCCACGGCTCCAACGGCGGCCAAGGCCAGCCATGCGCGCGGGCGGCGCTTGGGGGTGTTCGATGCTGATCGTGCTGCTCGCGCTTGCTTGGGCATATGCTCCCTTTCGCTTGGTCTGTCCACTGTCCCCTTAGACGCCGAGTGCGCCGGAAGCTTCCCGGGACGGATGCTCACGGCTCGGTGCGAATCACGACATCGGCAATGTCAGGCACCCGCTGCCTCAGCTCCTCCTCGAGCTCTGAGGCAAGCCGGTGCGCAGCGGTCAGTGGCTCACCCGGATCGACCCGGAGCGTGAGAAAGACGACGCGCCCGCCGTCGGTGGAGAGCAGCTTGATCCGCTCGGGCGCATCGCCGGTGCGCTCGCGTACGAGCCGTTCGATCTCGCGTGTGGCGTGCATGTCGGCGCTGACGTCGGCGGGGCGCTCTGAGAGCGTGCGCTCGAGCGGCTCGAGATGGGTCTGCACGGCGACGACCTCGGGGCGCTGGCAGATGGCGCGCTCGACGCGGTCGGCGATCTGGGCGGCCTCGCGCAGCTCTAGCTCGGCGGGGAACTTGAGGTGCAGCGAGACGTTGACGCCGCCGGGCTGCTCGAAGATCGTGATGTCGTGAGCCTCGCGCACGAGCGGCTCGGCGAGGGCGCTGGCGAGGATCCGGTCGCGCAGGTCGAGGCCGCGACGGCGCGGCTCGACGTGCACGACTACGTCTGAGCCGGGCAGCGCGGACTCGACGGCGTCCTCGATCAGGTTGGCCGACTGATGGCCCTCGACGACGGCCTGCCCGGGCGGCACGGTGACGACGACGTCGGCGAAGTAGCGCCCGGCTGACTCGCGCAGGCGCAGGCGGCTGAGCTCGATGTCGGCGCCGAGTGCGGCGATCGCGCGCTCGGCGGCCTGGCGCGCCTCGACGGGCGTGCGGTCCATCAGCACGTTGGCGTTCTCGCCGATCAGGCGCAAGGCGGCGGCGCAGACGATCAGCGCAACGAGCAGCGCGGCGAGCGAGTCGCCCTGGTGAAAGCCGGAGCCGACGAGCACGAGGCCGATCAGCACGGCGACGGAGGCGGTCATGTCGCCGGCGAAGTGAAAGGCGTTGGAGCGCAGCGCGGCGCTCGAGAACTGCCGCGCGGCGCGCAGCGAGACGAGCGTGCGGCTGAGGTCGACGACGAGCGCGACGGCGATCACGGCGAACTGGAACCAGTGGATCCGGGGCGGGCTGGAGTCGCGCACGAGGTGGCCGACGGCTTCGACGGCGACGAACAGCCCGCCGGCGAGCAGGATGCCGGCCTCGCCGAGCGCGCCGAGGTTCTCGGCGCGGCGATGGCCGTAGGGGTGCTCGGGGTCGGCGGGGCGCCCGCCGAGGCGCACGGCGAAGAAGGTCAGCACGGCGGCGACGACGTCGCCGCTCGACTCGATCCCGGTCGAGATCAGGCCGAGGCTGCCGGTGGCGAGCCCCACGCCGAGCTTCAGCGCGACGAGCAGCGCGGCGGCGGCGATCGAGACGAGCGTGGTGCGTCGCGGGGTGAGCGTCTCGTGCCTCTCGCCAGCGGACGCCATTGCTAGAGCCTAATCTGGGCTGATGAGGAACGAGCACGCGGGGCACGCTCATGCAGGCCACTCACACGCTGTGCGGTCCGATGCCGACCGCGGTCGTCTGGCGTTGGCGCTCGGGCTGATCCTGGCGTTCATGGCGGCTGAGGTCAGCGTCGGCGTGGTGGCCCACTCGCTGGCGCTGCTCTCAGACGCGGGGCACATGCTCACGGACGCGGCGGCGATCGGCTTCTCGCTGCTGGCGATCACGCTGGCGGCGCGACCGGCGAAGGGCGCGATGACGTTCGGCTTCAAGCGCGCGGAGATCCTCTCGGCGCAGGCCAACGGCGTGACGCTGCTGATCCTGGCGGCGTTCATCGCCTACGAGGCGATCCGCCGTCTGTTCGACCCGCCGGTCGTGCGTGGCTCGCTGATCCTGGCGGTTGCGCTGGTGGGCGTGCTGGTGAACCTCGTGGCGACGTGGACGCTGGCCAAGGCGAACCGGGAAAGCCTCAACATCGAGGGCTCCTTCCAGCACCTGCTGACGGACCTGTGGGCGTTCATCGGCACTGCGATCGCGGCGATCGTGATCCTGGCGACGGGCTTCGAGCGGGCGGACCCGATCGTCTCGCTCTTGATCGCGGCGCTGATGACGCGCTCGGGCGTGATGCTGGTGAAGGCCTCGGCACGGATCTTCATGGAGGCGGCGCCGGAGGACCTCGACCCGCAGGCGATCGGCCGCGCGCTGGTGGCAGCGCCGGGCGTGGTCGAGGTGCACGACCTGCACGTGTGGGAAATCTCGAGTGGCTTCCCGGCGCTGTCGGCGCACGTGCTGGTCGGCGCGGACTGCAACTGCCACCAGGCACGGCGCGTGATGGAGGCGATGCTGCACGAGCGCTTCGCGCTCGATCACACGACGCTGCAGGTCGACCACGCAGGTGGCGAGCTGCTCGAGATCGAGCCGGCGACCGAGACGAGCAAGACGGCGTAAGCGCGAGCGGTCAAATTTTTAATCGATAAGAACGAACCCACCCGGAGGGAACTGCATGAGCAAAGCTCTTTACACAGCCGAGGCGCACGTCACGGGCGGGCGCGCCAACGGCCACGGCCGCACCTCGGATGGAGTGCTCGAGGTCGATCTGCGTCTGCCCAAGGAGATGGGCGGGGAAGGCGGCGGCACGAACCCCGAGGAGCTGTTCGCGGTCGGCTACGCGGCGTGCTTCGAGGGTGCGCTGGGCACGGTCTCGCGGCGTATGAAGGTCGAGGCGGACGACGTCGCGATCGACTCGAAGATCTCGCTGATCACGACGGAGGAGCGCGCGTTCACGATCTCGGCGGAGCTGCACGTGACGCTGCCGTCGATCGCGGACGCCGCCCAGGCCGTCGAGCTCGTGCGCGCGGCGCACCAGGTGTGCCCGTACTCGAACGCGACGCGCGGCAACATCGACGTGCTGCTGACGGCCAACGGGCAGGCTGTCGACTAACGGCACGGAGCCACGCGATCGGAGCCCGGGATGGGGGCTCGGCGGAGCGGCCTCGCCAGATGTGACCGCCCCGGCCGAGCTCTTGCGCCCCATCCCCCTCGACACCGGGCCGCCACAGCCCAGCGCAAGTTGGTGAAGCTAGCTCTCGTCGAGCTTGCTGCCGCTGGGCTTGAGCACGTACCAGCTGGCGCCGAACGCCTTGGAGCCCTGGCCGTAGGCGTCGCCGGCGTCCTTGTCATCGTCGTAGAAGTACAGGGGGTGACCCTTGTAGGTGACCTGTTCGGTGCCGTCGGCGCGCTTGGTCGTGCCGAGGTCGGCGCTTACGGCAGCTCCAGCTGCGCTCGGCATGCTCGCGGTCGTCACGGGCGGCCACACCTTGGCGCAGGCGCCGGTGCAGCCCGAGGTCGTGCCTTTGTCCCCCTCGAACAGGTACACGGTCAGTTTCTTCGGGCCGGCGGCGAGGATCGTGCCGAGCTTTGCGTGCTTGGTCTCGACGGTGACGCCCGGGCCGGCGGCCGCGGTCGTGCTGGTCGAGGCGGTCGATGCTGCCGTGCTCTGGGTGCTCGCGGGCGTAGAGGCGGCGGTCGAGCTACTGCTGCTCGAGCTGCTGCTGCCGCACCCGGCGAGCAGCGCGACTACGACGGCGGCTGCGCCAAGCGCAAAGGGACGTCTCACTGTGTGGCCTCCTGTTGCTGGGGTCGATGCTTCTTCAGACCCTCAGACGCCGGGGTGCGGAGAAACTTCCCGCGGCCGCCTCGCGCAGCCGGCAGTGCGGCTCAGCGAGCCTGACCGCTGGGGCGCACGAGCAGCTCGTTGACGCTCACGTTCGGCGGCTGGCCGATCGCGTAGAGCACGGCGTTTGCGATGTCCTCGGCCGTGAGCGGCTCGACCTCGGCGAAGATCTGCTTGATCTGCTCCACGATCTCGGGGCGGTTGTGCCCGGAGAGCTCGGTGGCGACGGCGCCGGGCTCGATCAACGTGACGCGCACGCCGTAGCGCACGCCCTCCTGGCGCAGTGACTCCGAGAAGGCGCCGACGCCGAACTTGGTCAGGTTGTAGACGCCGGAGCCCTCGCGGGCGAAGCGGCCGGCGACGGAGCTGACGTTGACGACGTGCCCACCGCCCTGCTTGGCCATCAGCGGCAGCGCGGCATGGGTGCAGTAGAGGACGCCGAAGACGTTGGCGTGGATCATCTGCCGCCATTCCTCGGTGGGCGCGCCGAGGATCGGGCCGAGCAGCATCACGCCGGCATTGTTGACGAGCACGTCGATCCGCCCTAGCTCGTCGTTGGTGCGCTCGATGAAGGCTCGTGCCTGCTGCTCCTCGCCGACATCCGTCTGCACGGCGATCGCCCGTCCGCCGTCGGCCCGGATGCGCTCGGCGAGCGCCTCGATGCGCTCGCTGCGCCGTGCGGCGAGGGAGACGGCGGCGCCTGCCTTGGCGCAGGCGAGCGCGGTGGCTTCGCCGATGCCCGAGGAGGCGCCGGTCACGGCGACCACGCGTCCTGAGAGGTCGTGGGCCATTTGCCGAGCTTAGCCCGCCTCGCTCATTCTCGGCCAGACACGGCCCGATATCGGCAAAGACAGTCCCTGCGGCAGCTTCTCAGACGCAGATCCTTTTGCCGGTCTTGCGGGTTTATGTCCCGGTAAGCGCCGCATACTTTCATGTGCTTTCGGGCAGGTAGTTGCGCAGGGAACGTCGAACGAGACCCCGATACGGGTGCGCCCAGAACATAGTTGACAACGCAACTATCGCGGCGTATAATTCCGACTCCAAGCATCGGATTAGAAGGTTCAAATGCCAGATTCCCCAAGAAGTTCAACCCAAACGATAGAGCGCCCCACGACGGCGATCACGGCTGAGCAGGAGCCGGAGACCGTCGAGGAGGCCACGCCCAAGGCTGCGCCGGACAGGCTCGACAGCCCGATCGAGAAGCTCGACCTGAGCACGCCCGACTCGTTCATTCCCGAGGCAGTCGACCAGCTGCTGGCGCACTCGCGCCGCTACCCGCTGCTCACGCCGGCCCAGGAGATCGACCTGGCCCAGCGCATCGAGCGCGGCGACCTGCACGCCAAGGAACTGCTCGTCAACTCCAACCTGCGCCTCGTCGCATCGAACGCCAGGCGCTACCAGAACCAGGGCCTGCCGCTGGGCGACCTCGTCCAGGAGGGCATGCTCGGCCTGATCCGCGCCTCCGAGAAGTTCGATTGGCGCAAGGGCTTCCGCTTCTCCACGTACGCAACCCTGTGGATCCGCCAGGCCATCCAGCGCGGCCTGGAGAACTCGGGGCGCACGATCCGCCTGCCCGTGCACGTCGCTCAGCGCTCGCGCAAGGTCGGCCGGGTCGAGCGCGAGCTGTCGGTCAGGCTCGGGCGCGAGCCGACGATCGAGGAGCTCTCCGAGGAGACCGGGCTGCCAATCGAGCAGGTCGAGGAGGTGCGCCACCAGCGCGCCGCCCTCGTATCGCTCGACCAGCAGATCGGCGAAGACGGCGACACGGCGCTCGGTGACCTGCTCCCCTCCGACGCCGAGGCGCCTGAGGACACGGCATGGGACAACGAGCGCGAGCGGATCGTCCACCGCGCGATCTCCGAGCTGCCCGAGACCGAGCGCACCGTCTTGACGCTGCGCTTCGGCACCGGCCGCGAGGAGCCGCAGACGCTGACGGCGATCGGCAAAAGGCTCGGCTTCTCGGCCGAGCGGGCCTCGCAGCTCGAGCAGCGCGCGCTGAAGAAGCTCGCCGAGTCTCCCGAGCTCGCAGCCCTGCGCGAGGCGGCATAGCCCGCAACCAACGTCTAGATACGCAGCCGAGGCCCTGTCGCGAGGCGGGGCTTCGCTGTTTAAGCGCTCAGAGGATCTACGAGGCGCGGGCGCGGTAGGGGGCGAAGTCGGGCTTGCGCTTCTGATCGAACGCGCGCACCCCCTCCCGGGCCTCCTCGCTCGCGACGAACTCGCGCAGGCCGCTGAAGGCGAGTGCAGCCTGCCCGGCGAGGTGCTCGGTGTCCTGGTTGAAGGACTGCTTGAGAAAGCGCAGCGAGGTCGGCGAGAGCGCGAGGATCTCATCGGCGTAGCGGCGCACCTCCGCGCGCAGCTCCGCTTGCGCCACGACGCGGTTGACGAGGCCCCAGCGCTCGGCCTCGTGCGCGTCGTATTTGCGGCACAGGAACCAGATCTCCCGCGCGCGCTTCTCCCCCACGACGCGCGCGAGGAAGCCCGTGCCGAAGCCCGCGTCGAACGAGCCCACGCGCGGCCCGGCCTGGCCGAAGCGCGCGTGCTCGGCGGCGATCGAGAGGTCGCAGATAACGTGCAGCACGTGACCGCCGCCGATCGCCAGGCCGTTGACGGCGGCGATCACGGGCTTGGGAACGTCGCGGATCGCGCGGTGCAGCGTCTCGATCTCGAACAGGCCCGTCGCAGAGGGGCCATAGTCGCCAGACTCGGCGCGCTGCTTCTGATCGCCGCCCGTGCAGAACGCCTTCTCCCCCGCCCCCGTTAGCGCCACGACGCCGACCTCGGGGTCGGCCCAAGCGCGCTTGAAGCAGTGGATCAGCTCGTCCACGGTGTGCGCCGTGAACGAGTTGTAGCGAGCCGGGCGCTCGATCGTGATCCAGCAGAGGCCGTCCTCGACCACATACGACGTATCTGTCAAATCATCCATATCCCGCTCCTTGCTCTCGACGACTTCGATCCGATGCCGGCGCGCCCCGGTTGCTCACGCCATCGTCAGGCCGCCGCTGACGGACAGGGTCTGACCGGTGACATAGCCGGCCTGCTCGGAGGCGAGGAAGACGACCGCCGCCGCGACGTCCTGCGGGCGGCCGAGCCTGCGCATCGGCACCGCGCGGGCGAGCGAGGAGACGAGCCGCTCGCTGTCCGGCGCCTGCTCGGCCATGCCCTGCAGCAGCGGCGTGTCGGTCGGGCCCGGGCAGACGACGTTCGCCGTGACGCCGTGACGCGCCGCTTCGCGCGCGATCGTCTTGCTGAAGGCGATCACCCCCGCCTTGGCGCCTGCGTATACGGCCTCCTGGCTCGAGCCCACGCGCGCCGCGTCGGAGGCGATGCTGACGATCCGCCCGTGCTCGCGCTCGATCATGCCGGCGAGCACTGCGTGCGTGACGCGCAGGCAGCCTTCGTAGTTGATCGCCACGACCTTGCGCCAGAAGGCTTCGTCCGTCTCGAGGAACGGCTTCAGCTCGTCCCAGCCGGCGCAGTTGACGAGCACCGCGATCGGTCCCAGCGCCTCGTTTGTGCGCTCGACGGCCGTCGCCACCGACGTCCCGTCGGTCACGTCCATCCGCAGCGCCAGCGCCCTTCCGCCGGACGCCTCGATCTCGCGCGCGACCTCGGCGCCGGCGTCCTCTTGCAGGTCTGCCACGGCCACAGCGCAGCCGTCCTCGGCCAGCGCAAGCGCCGTCGCGCGGCCGATGCCGCTCGCGGCGCCCGTCACCAGAGCTATGCGGTCGGAGGACATTTCTCGACCATAGGCGCCGCTGCGGATGGCGCTCTCGGTTCCGGCGCAGCGGTCGGCTAGGCTGGCCACGCGGCGGCTCGCCGCGAGTCGCGAAGGTGACAGCAAGCACGGGAGGTGGTCAACGTGTCCAAGTCGCTATGGGAGCACACCGTCGATCTGACGATCTCAGTCGGCGAACGGATCCTCGCGCCGATCGAGCGCTTCATCGGCAAACGCTCGCTCGTCGGCGATGCGACCTTCTTCCCGCTCGAGCGCTTTCCCTGGGTGCAGCACATCGAGGACAACTGGGAGGTGATCCGCGAGGAGGCCGAGCGGCTACTTGAGGATCGCGACGCGCTGGCCAACTTCCAGGACATCTCCAAGGACCAGATCGAGATCACCGACGACGACCGCTGGAAGACCTTCTTCCTCTACGGCTACGGCTTCGAAGCCAAGCTCGGCGTCGAGATGTGCCCGAAGACGGCCGCGCTGATGCGCGAGATCCCGGGGATGACGACCGCGATGTTCTCGATCCTTTCTCCGCACAAGCACATCCTCGACCACCGCGGACCCTACAAGGGCGTGCTGCGCTACCACCTCGGGCTGGTCGTGCCCGAGGACGCCGAGTCCTGCCGGATCCGCGTCGGCGACGATTTCCGCCACTGGGAAGCCGGCAAGAGCATGGTGTTCGACGACACCTTCAACCACGAGGTGTGGAACGACACCGATGAGACGCGCGTGGTCTTGTTCGTGGATGTGCTGCGGCCGCTGCCTGAGCCCGAGGCGACGATCAATAGGTGGATCGTGAAGGTGATCGGGTGGTCGCCGTTCGTGCTGGATGCGAAGCGCAATCAGGAGGCTTGGGAAGGGCGGTATCGGGGACGTCCGCAGTCGGCCACCAGTACACAGCGCACTGCCTAGCGGGTCATTTTTGCCCGCCTGCCTCTGGCTCACGGCATTGGATGATCCCAAGCGTCCGAACTCGCTCGTAGCCTGGGATTATGCGAGTGCGGCTCATCGTGTGCATACGGCCGAGACAGGAGACAGGCTTCTGGGGATGTTGGTTGTCGATTACAGTGGAGACGATGCCAAGTTCGATTGCCTCGCTAAAGAGGTCCACAATCCGATCGTTGCCGCAACCATCGGCGCATGCGCTCGGCGATTGAGTCAGGAGAAGGTGATCGGATGAGCGATACGACCGAGAGCACGAAGGCGCCAGCCGAGGAGTTCGACCTAGACCTCACGGTTCGCTCCCTGGAGGTGGCAGAACGCCTGCTCGATGCGGGCGCCTCGGATAAGGCGGTCGATGCTGCCGGGGGCGACGGCGCGGCAGCGCGACTGCGTGCAAAGCGAGAGAAGGCGGCCGCTGCCTGACTGGGCTCGAAGCAAACGGCCCTCAAACCCCCGAAACGTCCAACCCCGTCCCCTGCAGCAGCTTGTTCGCTTCCGCATTCAGCACGGTGAACTCCCCCGTCACGATCAGCACCCCGAGCACGATCATCACGGCCCCGCCAACCCCGATGATCACGGGGAAGTGCCGCTTGACGACGGCCAGCGCCCCGGTCATCCGCTCAAACGCCACGGCGATCAGCAGGAACGGGATCGCGAGCCCGAGCGAGTAGAACGCGAGCAGCAGCGCCCCATGCGCGGCCGAGCTCGAAACGGCCGCCTGCGTGAGGATCGCCCCGAGCGTGATGCTCGTGCACGGCGTCCAAGCGATGGCGAACGCGGCCCCCGCCACCAGCGGCCCCCCCTTCCCGGCCAGCCGCAGCAGCGTCTCGGAGTGCCACTCGCGGTTGAGCATGTTGATGAACGGACTCGCCAGGAAGACGACGCCGAGCGTGATGATCACGGCGCCGCCGACCCGCTCGAGCAATTGTTTGTGGTCGTTCAGCGTTGAGCCGATCACTGTCGCCGAGAGACCCAGCAGGACGAAGATCAGCGAGAAGCTTGCAATGAACAGCAGGCTCGGCACGAGCACGCGGCGCACGCCGACGCCCGCCTTCAGGTCGTTCGGCGTGACGCCGATCACCGTCGAGAGATAGCCCGGCACGAGCGGCAGCACGCACGGCGAGAGGAACGAGACGAAGCCCGCGGCGAGCGCCAGCGGAATGCCGACACCCGTGGCCGTGTCGGCGGTGGAGGCGAGGATCAAAGCGGTGTGGGTCATCGGCGTGGCTCGTGCATCGTCTGGAAGAAGGATTACGCATCGCGAAGCGAATCCACGCCAGAGGGCGGTCGCAGTAGGCTGGCGCCGTGTTTCGGGGAGCGCTCATCGCCATGGCAATCGCCGTCGCTACGGGAGCCTGGAGCGCCGTTCCGGCGGCTGCCGCTGAAGGCAAATGTCCCGTCGGCAAGCAGGATCCCGTGTGCGAATACCTCGCCAACGGGCACGAAGCGCCACCTGTCGGCTCGATCACCTCGACGGCGCCCGGCGCGATCGAACCGCTGCCGGTCAACAAGGCGATCGAGGAAGAATTCGAAGCGGAGCTTCGCGAACGCAAGGCGCGAGGGAGCGCTGCCGTTCCCGCCGGTCCGTCTCGGCCGTCGCCATCGACGAAGGGGCTGCCGTAGCGACGATCCCCGTGCCGGGCTTCGAAGACGTGCTGACGGCTGCGCTCGTCGAGATCCCGGCTCCGTTCTCCGCCCATTGGGCCGATGAATTCGAGCCGGCCTCTGTGATCAGGGAAAGCGGCCATCACGGGCTCGGTCAGCCGCCGACGGCGCGGTCGCTGTCGCTTCCGGCCAGCTACTGGAAGGCGCCCGCCTCACCGCCGCCGGGCGTCTGTGCGATCAAGGCCGGCCGCCTCAAGGGTCTGCGGCCACGATGGGGCCACGTCGTCGCGGCCGTGAGCGCGACCACGGACATCGCTGCCGGCGGCTTCATCTCGTGCGCCGACACCGAGCTCTCGCTTACAGGCTCATCGCTCGACGCCGCCGTCCTGCTCGATGCCTCACAGCCCGGTACGACCCCTCAGCCGCTCCCCAACGCGACGCGCGTACCGGGACACGGGCAGCTCGCCAGCGCACCAGGTTGGGCCGGCACGATCCTCGCGCGCCGCATTCCCGGCGCCTGGCTGCTCGTCGAAGGCGGACGCGGCCTACGCCAGCGCGAGCGCGTCCTGGCTCACCTGAGCGCGACCGTTCGCCTCTAACGCTGCGCGGCGGAGCGCAGCTCGGCCACTTCGCGTTCCAGGCGCTCGACGCGCTCGCGCAACTGCTCCAGCTCCATGCCCTCCGATCGCGAGCCTGCGGCCGCTTCGGGGGGCGCAGCAGCGGGTGCAGCCTCGGCATCGTGGCTGGTGGCGCTCACCGACTCGGGTTCCTGCGCCGGCGCAGGATAGGCGCTCGTCGCCTCGTCCTCCTCCCCACCCTGCAGCAACTGCTCGTAGCGCTCCTCCTTCTGGCCCGGGCGCCGATCCAGCCTTCTCACGAGCTCGCGCCCGATCAGCCGCTCGAGCGTCTCGTGCACGCTCGCCAGGTCGGCGAAGGCGTGCATCCGCTCGGTGCGCTGCTTGAGCTCGCCCGGCGTCTGCCCGCCGCGCAGCATCAGCACGCACATCACCGCCTGCTCGCCCTCGTCAAGCGGCAGCACTTCTTCGAGCAGGTGGCGGTACTTGGCCGCACGACTGCCGCTGGCGAAGCGGACGAGCTCCGGCGCTCGAGGCGGTGCAGCGCGTCGCGGATCGTTGCCTCGTCGTAGTCGACGACCGGGTCCCGGTTGGTCGACTGGTTGCAGGCCAAGCGCAGCGCGTTCAGCGACAGCGGGTATGCTCAGGCGTCGTGCGCTGCTTTTCCAGCAGACAGCCGAGCACGCGCACCTCGGCGCTGGAGAGAAGTGTGCCGCCGGCGGCAAATGCCTGTGCTCCTGAGCTCATCCGACGTGACGATAGTGACGCCGCGACGATCCGGGCGTGCAGCGAGCGGTGGCGTTGCCTCCCAAGCCACCGCTACCCTCGATCAATGAGCAGCCAGCCCTTCTCCCAGGGCCGCTCGGGGGACGGACGCCATTCACCGCGTCCGCGAGCTGCGGCCCGAGGACATCCCCGTCGACGCCGGTCTCGCTGCGCCGGTCGCGCGGCTGTTCACGCCCTACCGGCCGCGGCTCAGCCTGCTGCTGGCGCTGATCTTCCTCTCGGCGGCGCTCGGCGTGATCAGCCCGTTCCTGCTGCGGGAAGTCATCAACAAGGCCTACCCGCAACACGACACGACGCTGCTGATCGAGCTCGTCGCGCGGGATGATCGCGCTGTCGATCATCACGAGCGTGATCGGCGTCGCGCAGACGTGGATCTCCAACCAGGTCGGCCAGCGCGTGATGCACGACCTGCGCGCGGCCGTCTACGCGCACCTGCAGCGCATGTCGCTGGCCTTCTTCACGCGCACGCGCACGGGCGAGGTGCAGTCGCGGATCGCCAACGACATCGGCGGCGTCGACAGCGTGGTGACCTCGACGGCGACCTCGATCGTCCAGAACGTCACGACCGTGGTGGCGACGATCGTCGCGATGTTCCTGCTCGACTGGCGCCTGGCGGTGTTCTCGCTGGTCCTGCTGCCCTTCTTCGTGTGGCTGACGCGCCGCGTCGGCGAGGAGCGCCGGCGGATCCAGTCGGTCCGCCAGAGCCGCCTCGCCGACATGTCGACGCTCGTCGAGGAGTCGCTGTCGGTGTCGGGCATCCTGCTCGGCAAGACGATGGGCCGCTCGCCCGAGCTCGTGCGCCGCTTCAGCGACGAGTCCGGCGAGCTCGCCGATCTCGAGGTGCGCGCGCGCATGGCCGGGCGCTGGCGGATGGCCTCGGTGCAGATGAGCTTCGCGATCATGCCCGCGCTCGTGTACTGTTCGCCGGCGATCGAGCATCGCCTCCGGCGGCAACGCGATCTCGATCGGCACGGTCGTCGCCTTCACGACGCTGCAGACGCGGCTGCTTGTTCCCGATCCAGTCGCTGCTCTCGGTGGGCCTGGAAGTGCAGACCTCGCTCGCGCTGTTCGGGCGCATCTTCGAGTACCTCGACCTGCCGGTCGACATCGTCGAGCGCCCGGACGCGCGAACGCTCAGCGACGTGCGCGGCGACGTGCGCCTGCAGGACGTGTGGTTCCGCTACGCGCCCGACTCGCCCTGGACGCTCTCGGAGCATCGCCGCCGAGATCCCCGCCGGGACGCGCACCGCGCTCGTCGGCGAGACCGGCTCGGGCAAGACGACGCTCGCCTACCTCGTCGCGCGCCTGTACGAGCCCGAGCGCGGGTGCGTCAGCATCGACGGCGTCGACATCCGCGACATGACGCTGGCCTCGCTGGCCGCCACCGTCGGCCTCGTCTCCCAGGAGACCTACCTGTTCCACGCCTCGATCCGCGAGAACCTGCGCTTCGCGTGCCCGGAGGCGAGCGACGAGGAGATCGAAGACGCGGCTCGGGCCGCACAGATCCACGAGCTGATCGCCTCGCTGCCCGACGGCTACGACACGCCGGTGGGCGAGCGCGGCTACCGCTTCTCGGGCGGCGAGAAGCAGCGCATGGCGATCGCCCGCACGGTGCTGCGCAACCCGCCGGTGCTGATCCTCGACGAGGCGACCTCGGCGCTCGACAACGAGACCGAGCGCGCCGTGCAGCAGGCGCTCGACGAGCTCTCGCGCGGGCGCACGACGATCGCGATCGCCCACCGCCTCTCGACGATCCGCGACGCCGACCAGATCCTCGTGCTCGACGCCGGGCGCATCGTCGAGCGCGGCACGCACGAGGAGCTGGTCGACGCTCGGCGGCCGCTACGCCGCGCTGCTGCGCGGCGCCAGGTCGGCGAGGACGGTCGCGGACGTCGCTGCGCCGTCAGCGCTCGGGCTACGCCGTGGCGTCGATGTTCAGGCGCACGTAGTCGACGACGACCGGCTCGCCCGAGCTCGGCGATCACCTCGTCCATGAACGGCTCGCGCAGCTCCTCCGGCAGGTGCTGGACGTGCGGGCCGAGCACGATCGTCGAGAGGAACTCGCGCGGATGCTCGGGCTGCTCGCGGCGCCGGCTGCGAGCCAGCACTCGGCCTCGCTGAAGCCCGCGTCGAGCAGCCGCTCGCGCGTCTCCTCGGGCCCGGCGTAGTTCCACGGCGGCCGGAAGTCGCCGAAGTGCTCGGCGTAACGGTTCGCGCGCGAGCACGTCGTTCGCCTGCCCGCGCAGCACGTCGATGTTGCCCTCGCCCGCCGCACTGCGCGACGAGCCGCCCGCCGGGCCGCAGCACGGCGCGCAGGCGCGCGAACAGCCGCGCGTGATCGAGCGATCCAGTGAAAGGTGGCCGTCGAGAGGATCGCGTCGAGCGGCTGCTCACGCCTGAGCGCCTCCAGGTCGAGCTCGAGCAGGTCGAGCTGTCGCACGTCAGCTCCTGGCCAGCCGCTCGCGTGCCGCCTGCACCATCGACTCCGAGGCGTCGACTGCGATCACATGCCCACGCGGCAGCCGCTCGATCAGCGCCTCGGTGATCCGCCCCGAGCCGCAGCCCGCGTCGAGCACCGTCCCATCGCCGTGCAGCTCTAGCCGCGCGAGCACGGCCAGCCCAAGCGCCTCCATCGGACCGGAGATCCGGTCGTAGCTGCTGCCGTCCCACGTGCGCGTCTCTGGCATACACCTGTACGTTATCACGTATATCAATAATTAGGACGAAGACCGCCGGGCGACGTCGGCGATGACGCGCGAGAGCTGCCCGCCCTGCCAGGCGATCGGCGAGCGTGCCGGGCGCCTCCTCGACGATCAGCTCGCGCCCCGGGGATCCGCTCGCGCGTAGCGCTCGCGCGATCGCCAGCGGGTGACCCGGGTCGGCCTCGTCGCGGCTGCCGACGACCGCCGTCGGCGCCCCGATCCCGGCGAGCTGCTCGAGACTCGTCGAACGGAGCGCGAGCGCGGCACGGCTTCCAGGGCGTCGGCGACGGCGCGCGGGTGCTCGTGCGCGCCGAGGCGCTGGCGCAGCACCGTCTCGACCGTCGTCGCGCCAGACCTCGGGCACCTCGCGAGAAGTCGTAGGCGGCGACGAAGCCCTCGACCCCACCCTCGCGCAGGCCCTGCGCGAGCGCGTCCCAGCGCGCGAGCTCCTCGGCGTCGTGCGGGCGCAGCGGGATCGAACGCCGGGCGTGATCAGCACGAGCGCCGGCCACGCGCTCCGGTTCGGATCGAGCGCGAGGCGCAGCGCCGTGTGCGCGCCCATCGAGGCGCCCGCGAGCACGGCGCGCTCGAGCGCCAGCTCGTCGAGCACGGCCGCGAGGTCCGCGGCGAGCTGCTCGTAGCCGTAGGCGTCCGCCGCGGGCGCCGGCGCGGAGCGCCCGTGGCCGCGCGCGTCGTAGGCGACGACGCGATGGCCCGAGCGCTCGAGCGAGCGCGAGCCCATCACGACGTAGCGGCGCGTCGCCGTGAGCCCGTGCAGCAGGACGACCGGGGTGCCCCTCGCCGCTCTGCTCGCCGTCAGCCGCGCCCCGCCGGCGGTGACGCCGTCGGCTCGGGCTGCTGGCCCGGCGCGTCGCTCAGGCGGCGACGGCCGCGTGCGCGCGCACGCAGCTCGGCCGAGCGCTCGGGCCGCTCCCAGAAGAACAGATGGCCGACGCCGTCGAGGATCTCCAGCTGCGAGCCGGGGATGCGCGAGGCGATCAGCTGGCCGTTCTGCGACCGGCAGCAGCTCGTCCTCGGTGCCGTGGATCACGAGCGTCGGCAGCTCGGTGAGCTCGGGCAGGCGCTCGTAGGTGTCGTGCGCGGCGCAGGCCTGCAGCTGCGGCATGATCACGACCGGACCGCGACCGCCGCTGCGGTCGCCGATCTCGCGGAACGTCGCGTAGGCCGCCTCGTCGGCGGCCATCGCCGCCGAGACGTTGATCTCCCAGCCGGCGCGGAGCGCGCGCTCGCGATCGCCCGAGGCCATCGCCGCGCCGAGCTTGGCCATCACGGCTTCCGAGGCGAGCGCGCTGCCGGGGCCGCCGCAGTAGGTGCAGCCGAGCGTCAGCGTGCGGATCGCGCTCGGCGGTGGTTCAGCGCGAGCTCCTGGGCGATCATGCCGCCCATCGAGATGCCCATCACGTGCGCCGACTCGATCCCCAGCGCGTCGAGCAGCCCGGCCGCGTCGTCGGCCATCTCGGCGGATCGTGACCGGCCCGTGCAGCGGCGTGCTCGCGCCGACGCCGCGGTGGTCGTAGGCGATCACGTCGAAGTCGCGCGCGCAGCAGCGCCAGGAACGGCTCGCCCCAGTGCAGCGCGGTGCCGCTCATGCCCATGATCAACAGCAGCGGCGGCCCGTCGGCGTGCCGCTGCGTTCGTAGTCCAGCTCGATCTCCCCCACACGAGACGACGGTCATGCCTGGATCCTAGACCGGCAGCGCCATCTGTGCGCGCGGGTCGTCGCCGCCCGCCGATCCGGCGGCGCTCGCAGCCTCGCTCTCCCCACCCGCGCCGTCATGCCTGCCGGCCCGCTCTCCGCTCTCGTCGGCGGACTCGCCGTGCGTCAGCCCGGCCACGCGCACGCCCAGCAGCCGCACCGGCCGCGGCGGCGCGTACTCCTCGAGCAGCTTCAGCGCAACGGCCGCAACCGATCTCGTACTCGCACGTCGGCTGCTTGATCGAGCGCGCACGCGTGATCGTCGTCCAGTCGTCGAGGCGCACCTTGATCCCGATCGTGCGCCCGCGCCGCCCGTGCGTGGTCGAGGCTCTCGCACAGCGCGCTGGTCATCGTCAGCAGCGCCTCGCGCAGTTGGGCGAAATCGCGCAGGTCGTAGTCGAACGTGCGCTCGCGCGACTCCGAGACGACCTTGCGCGCGGCGCCGACCTGACCGTCGCTGTTCAAAGCGCGCGCGGCGCTGCAGCTCGCGCCCGAGGTTCGGCCCAAAGCGCGCCGTCGAGCTGCTCCTCGCGGCGCCGCCGCGACGGCCGCGAGCGTCGTGCAGCCCGAGCTCGGCCAAGCGCGCCGCCGTCTTCGGCCCGATCCCCGGGATCAGCCCCGGCGGGGACTGCGCGAAGCGCTCGCACGCCTGCTCACGCGTGAGCACGACGAAGCCGGCCGGCTTCTCCGCGTCCGACGCGACCTTCGCGACGAGCTTGTTCGGGCCGATCCCGACCGAGCACGTCAGCCTGCGTGGCGCGCTTGATCTCGGCGATCAGCCGCCGCATCGCCGCCTTCGGCGAGTACAGGCCGGTCGAGGTCGAGGTAGACCTCGTCGAGCCCGACGACCTCGACGCGCTCGACGTGGGCGCGCACGAGCGTCCATCACCGCGCGCGAGACCTCGCGGTAGGTCGGGAAGTCGGGCGCCAGGAAGACGGCCTGCGGGCACAGCCGCGCGCCCGCGCCGCCGGCATCGCCGAGCCGACGCCGTACGGCGCGCCTCGTAGCTCGCCGTGGTGACGACCGCGCGCGGCCCCGCTGCCGGAGACGACGACCGGCAGCCCGCGCAGCTCCGGCCGGCGGCGTCAGCTCGATCGAGACGTAGAAGGCGTCTGCATCGAGGTGCGCGATGCACGGCTTCGCGGCGGGTGCTGACATGCACGCTCGAATCTAACGCGCGGCGCGGCGCGTCGAGCTGGCCTTCCGGCGGGCTGTATTCGCAGGCTGCCGTCTTGTCATTCGCTCGCTGCAGCCCATTCACTGCGGCGCGTACTCCACCGGCCGCCGGCATGCCCAGCGAGCACCGGGTCGAGGAACGCAGCCGCACGGGCAACGGCGACGGGGAGATCCGGCTCGACATTCACCGTGTCAGCCAGCCGCCTGTACGGGTCGGCCCAGATCGCCGGGGCCGCTGGGAGGCTCGTGGGCACGGTTCTGGCGGCTTCGTTCTTGAGGCGCTGATCGAGTGCCTGGCGGAACGCGGCGGCGCTGGTGTATTTCACGCGCGCTCCTCGACGGCCACGATTGGCTCGATCGCTTGCGTCCCGCGACGGTGCGCGGCTTCCTCTCTCAGCTGGGTGGCGGTTAGCAGCCCGCGGCGCAGAGCCTGTCGAACAGCCATCGAAAGCTGCTCGGGCTGAAGCTGGTCGGCGACGTCGAGCAGCGTTCGCGCCGGGGCGGTGAGGGGTAGGCCGTCGCGCCAGACGACATCGATCTGCTCACCTTCGGTGCGGGTATGAATGACGGCGCCTGGCGGCCCGCGCAGTCCGCGGTGCCGACGCGGGACGAGCAGGTGCACGGCATCGGGGATGTTGTCGCTGAGCTCGAGCAGCGCGAGGGCGCTTTCGTGCGAGAGCAGCGCATCGGGAAGGCTCAGAGCCATCCACGCCTCGCGCATATCGTCATGTTCGACGGTCGGAAAACCGTGAACGCGGTACAGCCCACGCCGCACGCGCTCGAAGCGTCCGCGCCGCACATGGTGCTCCAGGAGCTGGCGGCTGACCCCATGCGTGCGGGCCTGAGCGGCATTGAAATAGCCGCTCTGCTGGTACGCGTCCGCCTCGAGTCCAAGTATGTCTGGCCCCGGCGACCGCATAAGTCAAGTATAGCTTGACGTTCGCGGACCTCCTGCTGAGCACGGTGCGACCGAGCCGGCGCAACGGCAATGCGACAAACGCCGTCTCGTGTCCCCTCTCAAGCCCGTCTCGGATAGCCTTATGCCTAGGATGGACCTGACCTTCAGCGAGAAGGAGATCGCCTTTCGCGACGAGCTGCGCGACTGGCTGTCGGGCAACCAGCCCGACGCCGCCCCGACCGACGGCGGCGAGGACGCGCACTACGCCTGGCGCCGGGACTGGCAGCGCCGCCTCTACGACGCGGGCTGGGCCGCCCCGGCGTGGCCGACCGAGTACGGCGGTCGCGGTGCCTCGCTGAGCGAGTCGGCGATCTACTTCGAAGAGCTCGGGCGCGCGCGGGTGCCGCTGCCGGCCAACGTGCTCGGCCTGCTGCTCGGCGGCCCGACGCTGATGGTGTGGGGCTCGGACGAGCAGAAGGAGCGCTACCTGTCTCCGATCCTCTCGGCCGAGGAGATCTGGTGCCAGGGCTTCTCCGAGCCCGACGCCGGCTCGGACCTGGCGGCGCTGAAAACGCGCGCCGTCAAAGACGGCGACGAGTGGGTCGTGACGGGCCAGAAGGTGTGGACGAGCGGCGCGCAGTACTCGAAGTGGTGCATGCTCGTCGCGCGCACGGACTCCGATGTGCCCAAGCACAAGGGCCTGACGTACTTCCTGATGGACATGGAGCAGGACGCCGTGCAGGTGCGCCCGCTGCGCCAGATCACGGGTGAGGCCGAGTTCAACGAGCTGTTCCTGCGAGGAGGCGCGGATCCCCGACGCGAACGTCGTCGGCGGCGTCGGCAACGGCTGGAAGGTCGCGCTGACGACGCTGATGAACGAGCGCGCCGGCCTCGGCTTCGCGCTGCAGATCCGCCTGCGCCAGCTGCTCGACGACGTGATCGCGATCGCCGCCGAGCGCGGCCTGCTCGAGGACCCGCTGTACGCCGACGCGCTCGCCGAGCTGCACGTGCGCTGCGAGTCGATCCGCCTGCTCGCCTGGAAGGGCCTGACCGACGTCGAGCGCTACGGCCAGCCCGGCCCCGAGGGCTCGCTCGTGAAGTGGCTGTGGTCGGACACCAACCAGCGCCTGACCCAGCTCGCCGTCGACATCGTCGGCCCCGAGGCCCTGACGATCGGCACCGACTGGGGCTATGAGCTCTTGCGCGCCCGCGGCAACACGATCGAGGGCGGCACGACCGAGGTGCTGAAGAACATCGTCGCCGAGCGCGTGCTCGGCCTCCCCCGCCTGAAGGTCGCCGCCTGATGGACTTCGGCTTCACCGACGACCAGCGCGAGATCCAGCGCACGGCACGCGACCTGCTCGGCGAACGCGCCACGCCGGCGCGCGTGCGCGAGCACGCCGAGGCGCGCACGCTCGACACGGCGCTGTGGAAGGAGCTCTCCGAGCTCGGCTGGCCCGGGATCGCCGTCTCCGAGCGATACGGCGGCCAGGGCCTCGGCCAGATCGAGCTTTCGATCCTCTGCGAGGAGCTTGGCCGCGCGCTCGCGCCCGTGCCATTCCTGGCAAGCGCGATGGCCGCCACCGTGATCGAGCACGGCGGCTCGGACGAGCTGTGCGAGCGCTGGCTTCCGGGCCTCGCCTCGGGTGAGACGGTCGGCGCGCTCGGCGCGGCCGTCGACGGCACAGCCGAGCTCGTGATCGGCGCGCGCGACGCACAGGTGATCGTGCTCGTCGAAAACGACGGCAGCGCCCGTGCGATCGCTGCCGAGGACACCGAGCTGACGGCGATCGAGTCGATCGACCCGACCCGCTCGGCCGCGAGCGTGAGCGCCGGCGACCCCGGCGATGAGCTGCCCGACGGCTGCGCCGGCCTCGGCTGCGCGCTGATCTGCGTCAGCTCGGAGCTCGTCGGCGTGTGCGACCGCGCACTGGCAGATGACCGTCGAGTACGTCAAGGACCGCAAGCAGTTCGGCGTGCCCGTCGGCTCCTACCAGGCCGTCTCGCACCGCTGCGCGCAGATGCTGCTCGACACCGAGAAGGCACGCTCGACGGCGGCCTTCGCCGCGTGGACCGCCGACGCCGAGCCCGAGCGCCTGGCAGAGACTGCTGCGATGGCCAAGGCCGCCGCATCCGATGCCGGGCGCGAGGTTACGGCCGCCGCGATCCAGATGCACGGCGGCATCGGCTTCACCTGGGAGGCCGACGTGCACTGGCTGTTCAAGCGCGCCCAGATCGACGCCGCGCTGCTCGGCGGCGCCGGGCGTCACCGCGCGCAGATCGCCGCGATCCTGGCCGACAAGGTCAGTGCCTCCGCCGCCGCATGACTGAGGTGGTGCTCAAAGAGGTGCACGACGACGGCGTGGCCGTGCTCACGCTGAACCGGCCCGAGCGGCTGAACGCGTGGACGGGCGAGCTCGAGCAGCAGTACTTCGGCGCGCTGCGGGAGTGCGTGGCCTCCGAGCGGGTGCGCGTGATCGTCGTCACCGGCGCCGGGCGCGGCTTCTGCGCGGGGGCCGACATGCAGTCGCTGCAGGACATCGGCGCCGCGGTGAGCGGAGCCGGCGGCGAGAACGGCGCCGCGAGTACCGACGGCGCGGCCGCAGGCGCTGACGCCGACCCGCACACGGCTGCGCAGGAGCAGACCCCGCAGACCTTCACGCTCGGCGTGCCCAAGCCCGTGATCGCAGCGATCAACGGCCCCTGCGCGGGCATCGGCCTCGTGCTTGCGCTGATGTGCGACGTTCGCTTCGTCGCCGAGAACGCCAAGTTGACGACTGCCTTCGCGCGACGCGGGCTCGTCGCCGAGCACGGGATCTCCTGGATCCTGCCGCGCCTCGTCGGCCCCGCGCGGGCGCTCGACCTTCTGCTCTCGGGGCGCGTCGTGCTCGGGCGCGAGGCCGTCGAGCTGGGCCTCTGCAATCGCGCCACGCCCGCCGAGACCGTGCTCGAGGAGACGCTCGCCTACGCGCGCGAGCTCGCCACGCAGTGCTCGCCGGCGAGCATGGCGCAGATGAAGCGCCAGGTCTACGCCGCACTGCAGGAACCGCTGGCGGATGCACTCGCCGAGGCGGATCGCCTGATGCTCGCCTCGTTTGCTGAGCCTGACTTCGCCGAGGGCGTGGCCAGCTTCGTGGAGCGGCGGGAGCCTCGCTTTGCGCCGCTCGCGTCCTGATCAGACGGTCTCGGGAAGCAGAAGGAAATCCTCCCGAACGGCAGCCCGTCGCAGCTCCGTGTCGAAGCAGGCGAACTGGCCGCAGAGCGGGTCGAGATTGCGCACGGCCAGCGCGCTCGCGAGCTGCACCGCGTCATAGGCTCGCAGCGAGGCGCGCGCCGCCTCTCGTGCCGCCGCCACCAGGATCGACTCCGTCAGGGAGACGACCGTGAAGCGCGAGGTTGAGTCAAGGTCGCCGTGAAAGTCGATCTCGAAGGCTCTGACGAGGAGACTTGCAGCCGAATCGCCCAGTTCGCCGGTTCGCGTCTTGCGCCAGAGCGCCGAGGGCACCTCCACTCGTGCGAGCGCCGAGACCACGAGCGTGTCGAGCTCGCGAACCGCCTCATGCCCGGCCTCGTCCGCATAGAGCTTCACCAGCGCAGACGAATCGGCAAAGACGCTCAGCGCCGACCTTCCGTGACGAAGTCCGACAGCGGCTTGCCGCCACCGGCCTCGGCGCGGGCACGGTCGAGCGCTTGCGGAGACGGGCGCGTGCCTGGTAGCTGCTCGGGTGTCAGGAGCAACCCTGCCCGAGCGAGACGCTCTCTCAGGCCAGTTATCTCATCGGCCGCGAAGTCAGGGTCGACAGCGGCCGACAGAACGTTCACGGCGTAGCCGTTGACGCTCTCGTCTCGATCGTGCGCCGCGCCTTTCAGTTGCTCGGCAAGAGAATCTGGAACCCGCAAGGTAAGTTGACGCATGATGTCATGGTAGCACTCGCGACATCAGATCTGCGGATCTAGTCGCCGAGTGACCGAAGTCGCACCCCGCCGACCTCCACGCCCTCGACGCTCAGCCCCGCCACGTCGGCGAAAACAAGCTCAACCAGCCCTTCGTGCCCGCCATCCCCGGCAGCCCGAAACCGCACCTCGGCATCCTCCAGCACGAGCACCGCATCGCCCCCCACGGCCCCATCCCCGCTGAGCGGCACGCCGAGCACGTGCGCCCAGCGCGCGGCCACGGCGGCGGGCTCGGCAACAGCGAGCGTGACCCCGGCGAGCCTCCCGGGCGCCCCCTCGCCCGTCTGACCGGTCCACTCGGGCCCGCCCCAGCGCCAGCTGCCATATGGCTTGGATCCGTCGATCGAGACGATCGCGGCGCCGATGTCGGCGGGGTGCAGGTGCGTGCCGGAGATGTCTGGCAGGTCGATCTCCCAGACCGTGCGCACACCGCTCTCGGTGGCGCGTCCCCGCGCGGCGGGTAGGTCCTCGAGGTCGAACATGACCATGTACCCACAATCGCCGCCATGGCGCTCAAGGTAGCGACCGGCGGCTGTGCCGGGCTGCGTCGGCGAGACGATCTCCAGGAAGCAGTCGCCAAGCGCGAACACGGTGTTCTGCAGCCCGAACAGGCCGACGCCGGGATCGCGGAAGGGCTCGCCGAGGCTGAGCGTGGAGCGCAGCGCCTCTGCGACGGGCTCGAGCTCGTCGGCGGCGAGCACGGCTTGGCGCAGTCGGACGCGGGGTCGATCTTCGGGCATGCTCAGCGCTGTCCGGCCGATCTCCGGCCGGCCCTACCCGGCGAGCCGCACGGGCAGCGTCTTCATCTGGTTGAGAAAGCCGGATTCGACGTAGCTCGGCTCGCCGTCCATGCGGATCTCGGGGAAGCGCTTGAGCGTCTCCTCGAACATGACCCGCAGCTCCAGACGGGCGAGCGCTGTGCCGAGGCAGAAATGCCGGCCACCGGCGCCGAAGGCCTGGTGCTCGGGGTTTCGTTCGACGTCGAAGTGGTCGGGGTCCTCGTAGCGCGTCTCGTCGCGGTTGGAGGAGACGTACCACATGACGACCTTCTCGCCCTTCTTGATCTGCTTGCCGTGTAGCTCGACGTCGCGCGTGGCCGTACGGCGGAAGTGCGCGAAGGCGGGGAACATGCGCAGTGCCTCCTCGACGACGTTCGGGATCAGCGAGGGATCGTCGAGCAGCTTCTGCATCTGTTCGCGGTCTTCCATCAATGCGCGCATGCCGCTGCAGTAGGTCGCCTTGGTGCTGTCGTTGCCGGCGGCGACGAGCAGGAAGAAGCCCATCACGATCTCGTGCTGCTCGAGTTTTCCGCCATCGACCTCGGCGTTGACGAGCACGGTCGTCAGATCGTCGGTCGGGTTCTCCTGACGTTCGGCGATCATCCGGTTGCAACGCTCGAAGATCTCGGGGATGTCTTTCTCGAGCACGCCGGGGATGCCCTCGGGGTTGAGGTCCTTGTCGTCGCCGGCGAGCGCCGAGTTCATCAGCCGCGCCCAGGCGGCGTCGTCCTCGGGCGGGATCCCCATGAAGCTACCGATCACGCGCGAGACGGCAGGCTGGGCGACGTCGCTGACGAGATCGCATGTCTCGCGCCCCTGCATGCGGTCGAGCAGCTCGACGACGATCGCGCGGATGTCGTCCTCGTGCGCTGCGATCCGCTTGGGCGTGAAGCCGGCCTGGAACAGCGCCTTCAGCCGGTCGTGCTTGGGCGGGTCCATGCCGATGAACATCGCCTGCGTCAGCTCCAGCGGGAACACGTCGGAGACGGCGGTCACGCCGGTGGCCGAGGAGTAGGTCTGCCAGTCGCGCGAAACCGTGTGGATGTCATCAGCGGTCGTGACCGACCAGAAGCCGCGCTCCTCGGGGTACTCGGTGACCCCGGCCGTCCAGTGCACGGGACACTCACCGCGCAGTTGCTTGAACACCTCGTAGGGCGGGCCGTCCTTCCACAGAGCGCGCTCGGCCATGAGCGTGTGCTCGAGATCGCTGCCAACGGACGCCATCTGGTCTCCCCTCGTCGTTGCGGATCGCTGCGGCGATCATACCCTGGCCGCGCGGCCAGGGTCTCCAGCGCGACAGCGGCGCGCGCAGGGTTGGACCAATCGGCATAATCCCGACGGGCGGACAGGAGATGCCAATCGGATGAGCAGGGTTGAGAGTGAGCCCCTCGCCGCGCCTTCCGGCGATGGACGGCGAGACGCGCCCACTTCGACCCCGCACGGGCTGAAGCTGCGCAGGAACATCGAGGCGCTGAGCTCGCAAGAACTGGCCGACTATCGAGAGGCCATAACGCGGATGCTCCAGACCCTCGAGGGCCCTGGTAGCTACTACATCATCGCCGGCATACCAGGCCTCCCGGGCTTCGCGGTTCAGCACCGCAACAACCTGTTCCTCCCCTGGAACCGGATGATGCTGCACAGCTTCGAGCTCGCCGTCGGGATCTTCTGCCCTGTGGCGCTGCCTTGGTGGGACTGGGCGAGTCCAAACGCTCGGCGTCGACTGCCGGCGGCATTCATCGAGCCGGCGGTGGCAGGCCGGCCCAACCCGCTCTATGCGGTCGACTTCCCGCCGGTTGTCTCCGAGCAGGGCGGCGACGAAGGCAGACGACATACCTACCGCGAGCCGGCCGACCCCACGCAGCTGCCAACCGCACAGGAGATAGAGCGCGTCCTCGGACTGACCGGCTTCGAGGAGTTCTCAGGTGCGCTGGAACAGCTGCACAACCGCGTCCATGGCTGGGTCGGCGGCAGTCTTGGCACGGTTGCGTTGAGCGCCTACGACCCGCTGTATTGGTCGCTGCAGGCGAACGTCGACCGGCTGTGGCGAGTTTGGCAGTCCCGCCACGGAACGCCCGGGCTGCCTGCGGACGCAGCGGAGACGGTGCTGATCCCGTTCAACGCGCGCGCCGAGGAGACGCTCGATATCGGGGCTCTCGGCTACGACTACGACGCAGGTGGCGGCGTGGCTGCACAGACGGCCGGGGCAACCGGCGCGAGCAGCGATCGCCCGAGCGCCGAAGGCGGCTTTGGCTTCAAGGCCTATGCCGATGCGTTCGCCACGCTGATCGCCTCGCCGCTGACGACGCCGCCGCTGACGATCGGCATCTATGCATCGTGGGGAATGGGCAAGTCCTCACTGCTGGGTCAGATCGCCGAACGACTCGAGCCTGAGAAGCAGATGGATCGCTCCGGCGCTCGGCTGGGTCCGCTTGCGCGCTGGCGCGCGCGCCAGGCGGAGCACGCGACGCCCGGCGGCAGTCGTAAGCCCAAGCGCGTGCACGTGGTCGAGTTCAACGCCTGGGACTACAACGCGAGCGAGCTCGTGTGGCCGGCGCTCGTTCGCCGGACGATGGACTGTGTGGAGGCAAACACACCGCAACGCTGGTGGGCGAAGTACGGCCATCGCCTGCGGCGCAACGTGCGGCGCGAATGGGAACGTCAGCGAGGGCGCGTGCTGGCCACCGCCGTCGTCGCCGTCGTGCTCTGCGTGTTCGCGATCGCACGACTCGACGTGAGCGCGGCCTCGATCTCGATTGCGGCAGCGCTGCTGGGAGGCGCCGGCATCGTCGGCCTCCTCGGCAAGGCCGTTTCTAGCCCCGTGAGCGGCTGGCTGGGAACGATGCTCGAAGACACCAAGTACGGCCGCGCGACAGACATGATGCACGACATTCGCGACGACCTCGTGGAGCTCGGCGAGCGCCTGGGCGATTCAACGCGCATGCTGATCGTGATCGATGACCTGGATCGATGCGACGCAAGCAAGGCGGTCGAAGTGCTGCAGGCGATCAACCTGCTGCTGAACTTCGAGGGGTTCGTCGTCTGCATCGGCGTCGACGCGCGCATCCTGACGGCGGCGATCGAGACGCACTACAGCGGGCTGCTGGGCCACGCAGGCGCATCCGGATACGAGTACCTAGACAAGATCATCCAGGTCCCATTCCGCATTCCGAGCCCAACCACCAAGCACCTCGACGAGTTCCTCAGGCACGAGGTGAGCGTGGATCCGGCCTTTCCCGGCGAGAGCGCGTCGGAGGTCGCCTTCGAAGACCCCCGACAGTCGATGGATGGGAGCGCCCAATCGGCCTCGGCGGGTCTCGACGCGCCCGGCGACGGCGCTCCGATCGCGCTCAAGCCGACACCGGAGCAGGACGGCGCCGATGATGAGTCTCCGTTCCTCGCGGACGAGCGGCAGGCGTTCATCGACGTCTCGACCTATCTGCGGCCCAACCCACGCCACATCAAGCGCCTGATCAACGTCTACCGGCTGGTGCGGACGCTCGCCGAGCAGGCCGGCGAGCAGACCGTGTTGGAGCACCGCATAACGGTAATTCGATGGCTCGCCATCTCGGCTCAGTGGCCATACTCGAGCTACGTGATGACTCGTCGTTTCGAGCAGCTGCAGGCTGCTGACGAGCTCGATGCCTCGGCAACGCGAGGCCGGCTGCTCGGTTGGCTATACGAGGTCTCGATACCGGCGATCGACCCGGACGCACGCGCCCGCCTGGACGAAGACCCGGAGCGGCTGACCTCGCTGCTTGCCGACACCGGCACCGACCTCGCACCGGAGGACTTCGCGACGATCCAGCGCTACACGATCAACTTCAATCCAGCGGTGGCGGAGCTGCCCGTCGTCGCAGTCGGGTCGGGCCAAGCCGCCGAGCCCTCGAGGCATAGGCGCTCGACCGAGCCGATCCGGGTGCGCCTGCCGGAGCTGGTGGACCGCATCGACAGGCTGACCACCGCCGAGGCGGCGCGGCTGCTCGAAGTGCGTGAGGAGTCCGTCAAGCGCGCGGCGCGCGAGCTATCCGACCAGGGGCTGATCGAGCTGCACGGCGCCGTGCTCAGCAGAGCAGCCGCGGCTGGCGGGGCGCATGTGGCGCAATAGCGACAGCGCTGTCTGAGGGGGACCTAAAGCTGCCCCGCGTAGAAACCGAGCCGCGCGAGCGGCTCGACGAGCTCGTGCTCCTCGTATGAGAGGTGCGAGAGCAGCGCGTCGGTGAGGAAGTCGAGCGCGTGCTGCAGCGGCTCGAAGTCCTCGCGGTGGTTGATGTGCTGCACGAGCGCGCGGTCGACCTGCTCGATCGCGAGCCCGTGGTGCTGGGCGACGGCGCGGCAGCCGCGGTCGCTGTAGGCGACATCGTCACCCGACGGGGCACGGTGCGGGCGCATGGCCTCGTCCCACGCGGCCTGCTCGCTCAGGCGCGTGCCGTCGTCGGGCGTCGGCGTGACGCCAAGGCGCTCGTACTCGGACATTCGGCCCACCGTAGCGGCCGTAGCGCTTCAAGAAGTTGGCTAAGCGTCGGTCCGGCGCTCGACGGTCAGCTCGCCGACGGTCAGTCGACCGACCTCGAGCTCGCCGACCTTGAGCGAGCCGATCCTGCCACGGCCGAGCGCGAGCTTGCCGATCGCAATCCTGCCGATGGCAAGGGCGCCGATCGCGACAGCGCCGCCGGCGACCGCACCGACGGCGATGGCTCCGGCGGAGCCGGCGCCGAGCGTCCCGCCGGCGAGACGCGTGACGCCAAGCTCACGGCGACCCTTGCGAGAGGGCTTGCAGCGTCGGCAGCGGCAGCGGCGGTGGGTCATTGCCTGGAGGCGATCGTGGTGGCGGGCGCGCCGGCGGTGCGGGCCTGCGCGGTGCGGATGGCCTGCGTGTGCGCCGAGGCCGAGACGGGCTGGGCGCCATGCGCGCGTGCGCCGGTCCCCCGCTCGTTCTCATACAGCGAGCGCCCGACGTAGAGCAGCATGTGGCGCAGGTGGGCTTGGAGCGTTTCCATCGTGTGCCCGCCGACGTACACGGCGCTGTGCGCGTTAGCGCCGGCGTCGCGCAGCTGGGCGGCGAACGGCGCGTTCTCGGAGGGATCGGCGATCGAGTCGGATGCGCCGCCGTAGAGGTAGGCGTGCAGGCCTTCGCGGGCGATCACTCCTCGGGCGGCGTGCAACTCGTCGCCGAGGCCGTTGAAGAAGCCGAGCCAGCTCTCGACGATCGAGAAGCGACGGGGGTTGCCGAGGGCGACGTTCATGGCGCCGTAGCCACCCATCGAGTCGCCGGCGATGGCGCGCGCGGAGCGGGCGGCCTGCGTGGGCAGCATGCGGTCGATCAGCTGCTGCACTTCGATCACGTAGCTCTCATAGCCGCGACTGCCGTGATCGCGCCAGTTGTTGGCGCCCTTGCCACCCTGGATCATGACGGCGATCAGCGGCGGGACCTCGTGCGCGGCGATCAGCCGATCTAGTTCGCCCTGCAGCCCAAGCGCGAGGAAGGCGGTGGCGGGCTGTTCGTTGCCGTGCAGCAGGTAGAGCACTGGGTAGCGGGCGCTGCTGTCGGCGAAGCCGGGCGGGAGGTAGACGTG
Source organism: uncultured Solirubrobacteraceae bacterium (assembly GCA_963716315.1). Lineage (GTDB taxonomy): Bacteria > Actinomycetota > Thermoleophilia > Solirubrobacterales > Solirubrobacteraceae > Palsa-744. The sequence goes on from OY970301.1 coordinate 284,554, forward strand.
GAAGGAGCCTTCGCCCCCGAGCGCAGCGGAGGAGTAGCTGGCGGTGTCGATCGAGCTGCCGGCGCTGTCGCGACTGCCGGCGACGAGCGTCGGCAGCGGCGCCGGGGCGGTGGCGGCTTGCGCCGGGCTCGCGACACTGGCAGGCGAGGGCCCCTGCCCGCTGAGCACGCGCTCGAAGCCACCGGGGCCGTGCAGCAAGAGCAGCGCACAGCAGGCGGCGATCAGCCCGCTGATCAGCGTGGCGAGGACGACGAGCCGCGGGTTGGCGCGCGGCTGCGTTCCGGCGGACCCGGATCGCCCGGCGGCGCCGGCGGAGGCGCCGGAGGCAAGCGGCTCGAGACGTGGCGGGAAGGTGGGTACCCAAGACGGCGGCGCGGGCAGGGCTTCGACGGCGTCGGCGGCGCGCCCGGGCCAGCTCCACTCACCGAGGCTGTCCATCCACACCTGCGTGCGCGATTGCTTGGCTGAAGCGAGCATCCAGGAGATTCAACGAACGCCCACGCAGAAACCCAAGCTCTGCATGAACGTGCCCAAACGCGAGCAACCCTGCCCGAGCCCGGAAACGCCGCCGTGGCAGCTGGTTCGAGGCCCAGGCAGGGGCAGCCAACTCAGGCCTACTGCGTCGTCCAGACCTGCCCGGTATCGCCGAACCCGAGCGCCTGCTTGGTCGCTTCGGTGAGGTCGAATTCACGACCGGCGACGTAGGGTCCGCGGTCGACGACGGGCACGCGCACGGAGCGGCGGCCGTAGCGCAGCGTGACGAGCGTGCCGCAGGGCAGCGTCTTGTTGGCGACGCCGAGCGTGGAGCTCGTCAGCGAGCCGCCGCAGGCGAGCGAGCCGCCGCCGCCGTACCAGGATGCCTCGGCGAGGCGGTAGACGTTGAGCCGCCCGAGCAGGCGGTGCGCGGGCAGGTCGATGCCGTCGCCGGGGAAGCGCAGGCGCACGCGCCGGCTGCCGGTGCTGTGCGGCATGTAGCGCAGGCGAAAGCGCCCAGCGGCGCGGGTGCGCGTGTGAGCGACCTCACGCCAGCCGTGCGGGCCCATCGCCTGCAGCTCGATCGAGCGCCCGGAGAGCCCGGGGCTGAGCGTGCCGGCGACGCTCACGTTGCCGCCGTCGAGCACGTTCAGGCGCGCTTTGCGCACGTGCAGTGAGGAGGCCGTCGGGCGGCCGAGTGGTGTGGCGCTCGCTGCGGGCGCGGTCGAGGCGATCTCGACGGGGGCGAGCGCGAGGGCAGGCTGCGCCGGGGGCGCGGGTGCGTACATCGGAATCCATACCTCCTTGGAGTTCCGCCTGCGGGGTTAGCTGTCGGGCTCACGGCCGGCAGCAGCGCGAACGGGCCGCGCGTCAGCCGGGCGTTACGTCCACATCAGTGGGCGATTCGCCCCATCCAGGCCCTTGAGAAGCCCGGCGGTGGGTCCCCCGCTCATCGCCGATTGGACGGCGATGACTCGGCAGAGTCGAACAATTGTTCGTACGTTAGAGGCTCTGGAGGATGGCCTTCTGTGATCACGGACACACTTGTACATCCCGTACATATGGCGCGCTGACGCCCTACGCCTGCCGCTTCGGCCGTCTTTTTCGATTTATAGGAGATGACATAACCGGCCACGGCTCGGGACTCGACGCCACTACGAGCATCGCCCTCGGCGCGACCGGCGGATGGCGTATCGGTACGTACAGACGCTGGCAATCACGGCGGTATGCTGCGGCGCAATCTCGGTGTCATTGGGGGCGCCGGCCGGATCGAAAGAAGGCTGGATGAAAGCTGCACGCAGATGGCAAGGACTGGCCACGATCGGAAGTGCGGTGGCGCTCGTGCTCGGCGCGCTCGCGCTGATGCCGGGGGCGGCGGCGGCGAGCACGCACGCCTGCGGCAACCACACGATCGTGATCGAAATCGAAAGCGAACCGGGCAAGCCGAAGAACAAATTCAAACTCCCGATCAAGCAGATCGTGACGCAGGGAGTCAGTTGCGCGTCGGCTTACAAAGTCATCACCGCCGTCTACAACAACGCGGGCGGCAAGCTGCCCGAAGGCTACAAATGCACGAACGGCAAATTCAAGGTGCCGAAGGGCTCGGTGCCGGAGCAGTGCACGAAGCGGGGCAAGAAGATCCAGTTCGCCGGCAAGGGCGGCTGAGCCGATCAGAGCGCGGGCGCGACGAGCTCGGGCTCGTCGTGCCCGCCAGGGATCTGCGCGGCGATGCGCGTGGCGCCGTCCTCCCACACAGCCACGCGCCGGCGCCCGGCCGTCTTGGCGGCGTAGAGCGCACGGTCTGCGGCGAGCGTCAGCGCCGACGGGTCGGGTGCGCCCGCAGAAAGAGCGGCGACGCCGGCGCTCGTGCTGAGCGCCGGTCCGGCGCCGGGCGGGCGGGCGGCCAGCTCACGCCCGATCCGCTCGGCGAAGGCGACGGCCTCGTGCCGGCCGACGCCGAACAGCACGACGGCGAACTCCTCGCCGCCGACGCGCGCGAGCGTGTCGCCGCCGCGCAGCTCGCGCTGCAGCAGCGCGGCGAACTCGCGCAGCGCGCGATCGCCCTCGGCGTGGCCGAAGCGGTCGTTGACGTGCTTGAAGTGATCGAGGTCGAACGTGGCGAGCGCGAGCGGCAGCTCGCTGCGGCGGGCGCGGTCGCACTGCTCGCGAAACTCTACGTCAAAGGCGCGCCGGTTGTACAGGCCGGTCAGATAGTCGGTGTCGGCCGCGCGCTCGAGCTCGCGGATCACGGCCGCGACGTGCTCGGCGAGCAGCTTGACGACGAGCGTGGTCAGCGTGACGGAGACGCCGACGCCGATGAACAGGGCGAGCTTCATCGGGTCGTGCGAGAAGACGAACACGGCCGGGCCGAGCGTGGCCCACATCAGCGCGAGATCGGCGGCGACCTCGCGGCGAGTGCAGAAGTAGGCCGAGAAGACGAGCGGCCACAGGTAGAAGAACGGCGTCGCCTCGATCGGCCGCGTGACGGCCATCAGCGCGCTGACGAGCAGGACCCCGTAGACGATCGTCACGCGCGAGATCCAGCGCCGGCCGGGGCGCAGCACGGCGACGATCACGGCGCCGAGCGCGAGCAGCACGGCGATGATCCTGATCGCGGGGTGATCGCTCGTGTTGGGGTCGGGCAACGGCAGCGTGCCGAGCAGCGTCGCCGAGCCGAGCAGGAACATCGCGACGCCGACCCAGCGCATCAGGTGCTCGGCGGCGCGCGGATCGGCTGAGAGGTCGTCGTTGGGAGCGGCGGCTGCGAACAGCCCGCCGGCCCTGCGTTCCGGGCTGGCCATGTCTCTCCTCTCGGCCGCGCCCGGCGCGGCCTTGAATCACGTACGTGGGCTTGGCCCCTTGCCGGCAGAAACGATTGCAGATCGCCGGTGGGCTGCGAGGTCGTTGACGGCGGCTTGACAAACAGCGACAATCGAGCCCGTGGCCAACCCGGACCGGCTGACGGCACTCGACTCGACCTTCCTGCACCTGGAGGACAACTCCACGGCGCACATGCACGTGGCCTCGGTGATGGTCTTCGAAGGCACGGCGCCGACGCCGCAGGAGCTGGTCGACCACATCGTCAGCCGCCTGCACCTCGTCCCGCGCTACCGCCAGCGCCTCGCCTTCGTCCCCTACGGCCAGGGGCGCCCGGTATGGGCGGACGATCCGCACTTCAACCCGCGTTACCACATCCGCCACACGGCGCTGCCGAAGCCGGCCGACGACAAAGCGCTGAAGCAACTCGCCGGGCGCCTGTTCTCCCAGCGCCTGGACCGCTCGAAGCCGCTGTGGGAGATCTGGCTGGTCGAGAAGATGGCGGGCGAACGCTTCGCGCTGATCGCCAAGACCCACCACGCACTGGTCGACGGCATCTCGGGCGTCGACATCACGACGGTGCTGTTCGACACGGCGCCCGACCCGGTGCCGACCTCACGCCCGCCGATGCCGTGGACGGCAAAACCGCTCCCGGGCCAGGCGAAGCTGCTCGGCGAGGCGCTGCGCGAACGCACGACGGTGCCGGCGGAGATGGTGCGCGGCGCCCGCAGGCTGCTGCGCGCGCCGCGGCGCGCCGCCTCGCAACTCGTCGACGGGCTGCAGAGCATCGGCGCGACGACGCTGGCGGGCGTCAAAGCGCCGGCGCCGGATAGCCCGTTCAACGTCGAGATCGGCCCGCACCGCCGCTACACGTTCATTGACGCCGACCTGGCGCAGTTCAAAGCGATCAAGGACTCGCTCGGCGGCACGCTCAACGACGTCGTGCTGGCGACGGTCAGCCTCGGCCTCGGCCGCTATCTGCGCCGCGAGGGCTTCGACACGGAGGGACTCGAGCTGAAGGCGATGGTGCCGGTCTCGGTGCGCGCCGACTCCGACCGCGGCGCGCTCGGCAACCAGGTGGCGGCGATGTGGGCGCCGTTGCCGGTCGGCGTGCAGAACCCGGCCGAGTGCCTGCAGCAGATCGCGCGGGCGATGGAGGACCTGAAGCACTCCGGGCAGGCCGTCGGCGCGCAGGTGCTGACCAACCTGGCGGGCTTCGCGCCGCCGACGATCCTCAGCCAGGCGGCGCGGCTACAGGCGCGCCAGCGCTTCTTCAACCTCGTCGTGACGAACGTGCCGGGCCCGCAGTTCCCGCTGTACGTGCTCGGCCGCCGCCTGCGCGTGCTGTTCCCGGTTGTGCCGCTCGCTCAGCGCCAGGCGCTCGGCATCGCGGTGATGAGCTACGACGGGCACCTCGGCTTCGGCCTGCTGGCCGACTTCGACGCGCTGCCGCAGCTCGAGGCGATCGCGAGCGACATGAAATGGGCGATCACCTCGCTGGCGCGTACGGCGGGCGTTGTGCCGCCGGCGAAACGGCGCGCGGCCAAACGCACGTCCTCGGCCTCGGGCAAGAAAGCCACGGGCAAGGCCGCGGCGAGCAGCAACGGAGCCCGCACGGGCGCCCGCAAGTCCGCCGCGCGCTGAGCGATGTCCCGCGCCGCCGCGCAGGGCGACGTGGACGCGGTTTCAGCCTGCCTGGCAAGTGCCTTCGACGACGACCCTCTGTGGGGTCGATGGGCGTTCCCGCCCGACGCCGAGCGGACCGCGCGGCTGGCCGAGCTGATGCGCTTCTGGGTGCAAGGTGCGCTGCCTCATGGCTGGGTGCGGATGTCGGAGAACGCCGAGGCGGTGGCAGTCTGGCTTCCACCAGGCGCCGCGGAGCTCTCGCCGGAGGAAGAGGCGGCGTTCGAGGCGTTTCTGGCGCGCGCGCTCGGCCCCCGTGCGGGCGAGCTGACGGAGCTGTTCGAGCGCTTCGAGCGCAACCACCCGAGCGGGCCGCCGCACTACTACCTGAGCCTGTGGGGCACGCACCGCGACAGCGCCGGCCAAGGCCTCGGCGCCGAGCTGATCGAGCAGTGCCTCGCGCAGATCGACGCCGAGCGGATGCCGGCCTACCTGGAGTCGACCAACCCGGTCAACGTCCCGCGCTACGAAGCGCTCGGCTTCGCCGCTACGGGCCAGTTCACGGCCCCTCACGGCCCGGCGATCACGTCGATGTGGCGCGCAGCGCGCTGACGGCGCGGCCTGTAGAGATCGGCGCGGCTACGGCGGCACTGGTCGTTACACTGCAGAGCTGAAATGGCCGCCACGCCTTCGCCCAAGCCAGCAGCTCCGAGTCCAATGCCTGCGATGCCGCCGAAGAACGTCATCGCGGTCGAGATTCGCTCGATCAAACCGGATCGCTGACCGGCCACCCGTGACCGCGGGCAGGGAGCGATAGCGTGCGCTTGGCCCTCTGCCAGATGAACGCGACCGTCGGTGACATCGCCGGCAACGCCGAGCGGATCCGCGCGGGCAAGGCAGCAGCGCTCGAGGCCGGCGCCGACATCGTGCTCTTTCCGGAGCTCGCGCTGACGGGCTATCCGCCGGAGGACCTGCTGCTGCGCGAGCATTTCCTCGCCGACGCCGCGGCGGCGCTGCGCGAGCTGGCGGCCGACACGCGCGGGCTGGTCGCCGTCGTCGGCTACCCCGAGCGGGCCGAGGATGTCTACAACTCGGCCGCCGTGCTCGTCGACGGCGCGGTGCACGCGGTCTACCGCAAGGTCTACCTGCCCAACTACGGCGTGTTCGACGAGGAGCGCTACTTCCAGGCGGGGTCGGCTGGAGCGGTGATCGACGTCGGCCAGGAGCGCGTCGGGCTGACCGTCTGCGAGGACATCTGGGAGCCGGGGCCGCCGGCGAGCGACGAGGCGCTGGCCGGCGCGACGCTGATCCTCAACATCTCGGCTTCCCCCTACCACGCGGGCAAGGGCGCCGAGCGCGAGCGGATGTTCGCCCAGCGCGCGCGCGACAACCTCGCCTGCGTGGCCTTCTGCGCGCTCGTCGGCGGCCAGGACGAGCTCGTCTTCGACGGTCACTCCTTCGTGATCGATCACACCGGCGAGACGATCGCGCGCGCCGCGCAGTTCCGCGAGGAGCTGTTGATCTGCGACGTCGACCTCGAGGCGGCCGCCGCGGCGCGCCTGCGCGAGGCTGGGCATCGCGCGAGCACGCGCTCGCCGATCGGTGGCGGCGGCTCCGGGCGCGTCGCCGTCTTGCCGGGGCTGCGCGCCACGGCGCAGGCAGGCACTGGCGGGCGTCCTGTCGGCGGGCCATTGGCGGAGTTGCTGCAGCCGATCGAGGCCGAGGTCTACGCAGCGCTCACGCTCGGCCTGCACGACTACGTCGAGAAGAACGGCTTCGGCCACGTCGTGCTCGGACTCTCGGGCGGGATCGACTCGGCGCTCGTCGCCTGCCTGGCCGTCGACGCGCTCGGCGCCGAGCGCGTGAGCGTCGCGATCATGCCCTCGCAGTTCTCCTCCTCTGCGACACAGGAAGACGCCCGCGCGCTCGCCGCCGCGCTCGGCGTGCAGGTGCACGAGCTGGCGATCGAGCCCGTCTACGACACCTACGCCGAGACGCTCGGGGGCGCGTTCGAGGGACACGGGCACGATTTGACCGAGGAGAACCTGCAGGCGCGGATCCGCGGCAACCTGCTGATGGCGCTGTCGAACAAGTTCGGCTGGCTCGTGTTGACGACCGGCAACAAGTCCGAGATGTCTGTCGGCTACACGACGCTGTACGGCGACCTCGCCGGGGGCTTTGCCGTGATCAAGGATGTGCCCAAGACGCTCGTCTACCGCCTCTGCGCCTGGCGGAATTCTCTAGACGCCGCCGCCTCAGGCGGCGTCCCATCTCCAATCCCCAGCTCGATCATCGAGCGCGCGCCATCGGCCGAGCTGCGCGCCGACCAGCGCGACGAGGACTCGCTGCCCCCCTACGACATGCTCGACCGCATCCTGCACGGCTACGTCGAGCTGCACCGCAGCCGCGAGCAGCTCGTCGCCGAAGGCTTGCCGGCGGATGAGGTCAAGCGCGCCTCGCGGCTCGTCGACCTCGCCGAGTACAAGCGCCGCCAGGCGCCGCCTGGGATCAAGGTCACGCCGCTCGCATTCGGCCGCGACCGGCGCATGCCGATCACCAACCGCTACCGCGACTGAGCATGAGCCATCGCCGGCCCCTCGCCTTGCTGCTCGTCGCCTGCGCGCTTACGCTAGGCGCGTGCGGCGACACGCTGCAGGATCGCCCGATCCCGCACAACACGCTCGAGAGCCTGCTCGTCGCGCCGTATCCCGTCTACTGGCTCGGGCGCTCCTTTCAGGGCATGCAGATCACCGACGCCTCGCACGACCCGAGCGGCGCCTTCTCGGTGCAGTACGGCGACTGCGTCGTCGGCGGGCAGAGCACGTGCGTGACGCCGGTCGGCGTCGTCACCTCGCCCGACAACAGCTTCGTCGCGGGCGGCGCCACGCCGCAGAGCACGGCCGCGCTGCGCGGCGTGCAGGCCGTCCTCGCCCAGCGCGGGCGGACGATCGCGATCGCCACGGGCGGCGTCGTCGTCAGCGTCTACGCCGACAGCGCACGCCTCGCGGCCGCCGCTGCGCAGACGATCGTGCCGATCAACGAGGTCGGCGAACCCGGCGCGCCGCTGCCCGCGCGACTGCCTGACAGCGGCTTCGGCTCGACGCCGCTGCCCTCGCAGGTGCCCTCGCCGTTGCGCGCGCTGCGCTGATGGCCTAATTGCATCTGCAGCACACGCGCAGTCTGACAACGACATGCCGCGTCGGTACGTGTGAACGGCATCGACCCACACAAGATGCTCGTGATCCTTGCAGTTCCGCCCGGCCCTTGACTGGCCCTTGACTCCACAGAGACACAATTGTCTGTTTCGCACCAGGCCCTGGGCGCCTGGTTGGAATACTGACCACGCAATGTCGCCCCTTCACTACATGAGAAAGGCTCGCTATGCGCTCTCGCAATACTTACCTTGCCGCACTTTGCTTCGTCCTGCTTCCCGTCATCGTGCTAACAACTTCGTCGCTGGCGTCCGCGGCTCTTCCAGAAGCCTTAGGAAACGTCGCCGGGAACACGTTCGCGGCGACTAGCAGCGAAGGCGAATTCATAGATCCAGCATCCGGCCTCGCAATAAAGTGTAAAAAAGCCAAAGCCACTGGCGAACTCACGGGACCCAAAACGGGTACCGGCACGACTGCCTTTGAAAAATGCAGCATCGGCGGGCTCAGCGCTTTGTCCTTAGGAGACAAAGGCGGGACGGTATTAATCGCAGGAACCGGGACGCTTTGCTACATCGACAAAGCGACGAAATTGGTCGGGATCTTAATCGCTCTTCCGGCGGGCGGGGTACATATTGAAATCCCGGCGCTTGGCCAGTTACTGGTGATCACTGGAAGCATTGTCGGCGAAGTGAAACCTATCAACACAAGCACGACTACTGGTACTTACACCGATCGTCGGCCCAATCCACGATGCGAAGGCACGGTGGAACCCGAAGATGAGCTGTTCATCGAACTCGAACACGATGCGACCCCCTTACGGGCCGAATTAAGCAGGGAAGTTGCTGTCACTTTTGCAAAAGAAGTGGAAGTGATGGCTTGAGCGAATGAGTCTTCGGGCGTAGACCGCTACCGAACGTCCTGGGCCGGGCGCACGGCGATCGTCATCCGCGTGATTGCGCAAGTTCGCTCGGCGTCGTCTGAGAAGCGCACGTCCCACACCCAGGTCGTGCGCCCACGGTGCACGCGCGTGGCCTGCGCGTGCACCGTGCCCTCGATCACCGGGCGAAGGAAGTTCGTGCTGTTGGACAGCCCCATCGCCATCTCGCCTGCCGGCATCACCGCCAGCGCCGTCGCCAGCGAGGTCATGGACTCGGCGATCGACGCATAGACACCGCCATGCACAAGGCCCGCTGGCTGCTTGAGCTCCTCGCGCACGGTCACCTGCGCGGTGACCTGCTGATCGTCGTAGGAGAGCAGTTCGAGGCCGTAGAGCCGGTCGAATCCCTGCACCGAGGCGGCTAGTTCCTGGGCAGTCGGCTTGGCCATCGCGGCGCCACGATAGCCTACGAATCCCCCTTCCGGCCGCGAGCGAGCGGTCCGCGTGAGGGCCAGCCTAGATCGATGAGCCGACTGGACGACCTCCCCCCCGACCAGCGTGCGACGCTCTCGCTGCTCCTTCGCCGGGGCAAGAGCTACGCCGAGGTCGCCTCCATGCTCGACATCGACGAGCGCGCTGTGCACGACCGCGCGCATGCCGCGCTCGCCGTGCTCGCGGCAAAGCAGGCGCGCGAGCTGACCGCGCCACAGCGCGAAGAGGTCGGCGACTACCTGCTCGGGCAGCGCTCGGGCGTCGCCGAGCGTCTGGCCACGCGCACGTATCTCGACGGCTCGCCGCAGGCGCGCGCTTGGGCCACGGCGCTCGCCGCCGAGCTCGAGCCGCTGGCCGGCTCGGCGCTACCCGAGATCCCCAACGGCGCGAGCCCCGCCGCCGCAACCCGTGCCACTACGGCGCCTGCCGCGACCGGCACGTCGCTTCCGACGGCGGCCCGCCCCGAGCACCCAGCACAACCTCGCTCGTCTTCGACCGCGCGCATCCGCGGCGCACTGCTGCTGGCCGTGATCGTCGCCGCCGTCGTGGTGGCGATTGTGCTGCTCACCGGCGGTGGCGGCTCGTCGAGCAAATCGGCCGGCTCCGGCGCCGGCGAAGCGGGCACCTCGGGCAAAGAAACCACGAGCACGCAGAAATCGCAGGCCAAAGAAGACAAGCGCATCACGCTCACCTCACCCGATGCCGCGAGCAAAGCCGTCGGCGTCGCCGAGGTGCTCTCCGAAGGAAGCCAATACGCCTTCTACCTGGCCGCCCAGCACCTCGCGCCCTCGAAAGGCAAAGGCTTCTTCTATGCCGTCTGGCTGTACAACTCGCCAAGCAGCTACGAGGCGCTCAGCCGCGCCCCCGACGTTGGCGCGAGCGGCAACGTGCAGGGCGGCGCGCTGCTGCCCAAAGACGCCGGCAAGTACCACACGATGCTGCTCACGCGTGAGACCGCCCCGAAACCGGGCAAACCTGGGCCGGTCGTGCTGCGCGGGGCGTTCGCGTTGCATTAGCGGAAAGACGTCAACGCGGCCGGTAGATGTCCGCGCGGTGCCCCACGGCGAGCACCGAGATCGTGTGGTTCGCCTCGTCGATGCGGTAGACGATCCGGTAAGGCCCGCGCCGTGCCGACCAGTACCCCTCCAGCTCGAAGCGCAGCGGCTTACCGAGGCGACGAGGGTTGCCGGCGATTGCGCCAAGGGTCTCGATGACGGCTGCGGCAACCGAGACCGGCAGCCGGTCGATCTGACGGCGCGCCGGCCCCAGGACCAGCAGTCTGCCACTGCGGCTCGCTCACGCGGCGGCATCGCCGCGGCTGCGCAGCCCAGCTCGAAGCTCCGCAAGCGTGGTGGCTGGGTCCTCGACCGTGTCCGTCTGTTCGCCTTCGCGGATTTGAGCCATCAGCGCAGGGTCGGAAAGGATCGCCAAGGTCTCCTCGAGGCTCTCGAGGTCGTCGTGGCTGACCAGCACCGCCGCGGGCTTGCCGTTGCGGGTGACCACGATGCGCTCGTGTTGGTCCTCTACGCGATCTACCAGCTCGGAGAGATGCGCCTTGACAGATGACAGAGAAAGGGTCTCAGACATGACCAAGATTCTAGTCATATGGCAGTAGGCGCGTCAAGGCCGCTTTACAGGGGGCCTATCCGTAGAGCAGCTTCCCCGGATTCATGATGCCCGCCGGGTCGAGCTCTTCCTTCACGGCGCGCAGCGCGCGTAGGCCACCCTCCCCCACCTCAGCCGCCATCCACGGCGCGTGGTCGACGCCGACGGCGTGGTGGTGGGTGATCGTGCCACCGCCCTTGGCGATCGCTCGACTGGCTGCTTCCTTGGCCTCGCGCCACTGCGCGAGCTCCTCGCCTTCGCGCTGGCGCGCGAGGAACGTGAAGTACAGCGAGGCACCCGTCTCATACAGATGCGAGACGTGGCACATCACGAGCCCCGGCGTCCCGCCGCCGCGCAGCGCGTCGGCGATCGCCTTGCCCACGGCCGCGTGCAGGCGCTCGACGTTCGACCACTGCGTGGCCGTCTCGAGCGTCTCGACCATCACGCCCAGGGTCAACAGCTCGTCGCGCAGGTAGGGCGCCGCGAAGCGGCCTTTCAGCCACGCCTCGCCGGGAGAGCGCCCGACCGCGAGGCCGCCGCACTCGCGCGCCACCTGCAGGCCGCGCTCGCGCCGCGCGCCGGCCTGCTCGCCCTCGTAGCCGAAGATCGCGATGCAGCCCGAGGCGTAGCCGCGCGCGCGCAGGTACAGCCGCCCGAGCCTGCCCTTCGCCCCACCAGACCCCGCCAGTGCGAGCGACATGCGGGTCTCGGCCTCGTCTGAGAGCCGTGCCACATCGGGCGCCGCGCCGCGTTGGACCAGCTCGCGCAGTGCCCGCGTCCCGGCTGAGAAGCGCTCGAAGAAGACTCCCTCGTAGATCCGTTCGTGCGGAGCCGGGCGCACGCGCAGCGAGAGCTCTGAGATCACGCCGAGCGTCCCCTCCGAGCCGATCAGCAGCTGGCGCAGCGACGGCCCGGCCGCCGTTGCCGGCAGCGCTGGCAGCGCGATCTCACCCGTCGGCGTGCTGATCCTCAGCCCGGCGATCATCTGCTCGATCCTGCCGTAGCCCGTCGAGGCCTGCCCGGCCGAGCGCGTCGCCGCGCAGCCGCCCAGCGAGACGTACTCAAACGACTGCGGGTAGTGGCCGAGCGTCAGGCCGCTCCTGGCCAGGTAGCGCTCGAGCGCCGGCGCGCGCATGCCGGCCTGCACCGTGACCGTGCGCGACTCCGCGTCGAGCGCGATCGGATCGGCCATTCGGCTCGTGTCGAGCGCGATCACGCCGGCGTGCCCGCCGCGCAGCGGCGCCACGCCGCCAACGACGCTCGTGCCGCCGCCGAACGGCACGACCGCCAGCGAGCTCTGCGCGCACAGCTCCAGCAGCGCGGTCAGCCTGCTCTGCGCCGTGCGGCAGCACGACTGCGTCGGGCGCGCCGTCGGGCTCGCCCGCGCGCATCCGCACGAGATCGGGGTAGCCCTTGCCGGCCGCGTGAAGCACGCGTTCCTCGTGATCGTCGCGCACGTGCTCTGCGCCGACGATCGCCCGCAGTCGGTCGAGCGTCCCCTCGCCGAGCGCCGACGGCGCGAGGCGCACGTGCGAGAGCGCCACCGGCGGGCGCGGCTGTGACGCCAGGCCAACGGTCTCGGCGAGGAATGCACCCGCCTCGGCCGGCAGGCCCGATCGGTGCTCCGGGTCGCCCCAGCCCCACCAGCGCATGCGCGGAACCCCGGGCTCAGCCACCGATCCGCTCCAGCCCGTCTAGCGCCTCGTCGAGCGTCTTCGCCGCCGCGCGGCTGACCATGAAGCCGCCGAAGCGCGGGAAGAAGCCCGTAAGCCGCTGATGCAGCTCGATCGTCACGCGCGTGCCCGGCGCGCCGGCGCCCGGCTCCGGGTCGGCCGGCTCGAGCGTTACGCGCGTGCGCGCCTCGCTCAACAGGCGCGCAAACGGCGTGCCCTCGAGCTGCTGCTCCCACGTCAGCGAATGCCCCGGCTCGTCGCTCTGCAGCACGCGGAAGTCGGCGCGCACCAGTTTGCCCTTCGACGTGCGCATCACCTCGGTGAAGGCCTCGCCGTCGACGTCCTCGACGCGATCGACGCGCGGCCACCAGCGCGGCAAGTGGTGCGGATCGCCGATCAGCTCCCACAGCTCGGCCACGGGCAGCGCGATCGTACGGCTGCGGCTGGCGGTCGGCACGAGCTTTCCTGGCTCTCCGGCGCCGTCCAGGGCCTAGGCGTCGTAGCTCAGCAGCGCGTGCGTCGGGCGCGGTGCCAGCCGCTCGCGGCCGTTCAGGAACGCAAGCTCGACGAGGAAGCCGCAGCCGACGACCTCGCCGCCGAGCGCCTCGACCAGCTCGCACAGGGCCAGCGCCGTGCCGCCCGTCGCGAGCAGGTCGTCATGCACGAGCACGCGCCGGCCGTCCTGCACCGCGTCGCTGTGCAGCTCGAGCTGGTTGGTGCCGTACTCCAGTTCGTATTCGGCTGAGATCGTCTCGTAGGGCAGCTTGCCGGGCTTGCGCGCCAGCACGAAGCCCGCGCCCAGCTCGAGCGCCAGCGCCGGGCCGAGCAGGAAGCCGCGCGCCTCGGCGGCGATCACGCAGTCGATCTCCAGCGGACGCGCGAGCTCGGCGAGCGCACGGACGGACGCCGCGAGTGCGCCCGCGTCGGCCAGCAGCGGCGTGATGTCCTTGAAGTTGATCCCGCCGCGCGGGAAGTCCGGGATCTCGCGGATCAGGCCCCGCATGCCCTGCTCGAGCTCTGCGCCGGGGGCGGCGCTTGCGCGCTCGCCGGCCATCAGCGCACGATCTTGCGCAGGTCGCGCACGAGCAGCAGGTGCTTCAGGTGCGTCGCCACGGCCGCCAGGTTCTCGAGCGCCTCGACCGCCTCCTTGCGCCGCTCCGGGTTGCGCGAGCGCAGCGCCGGGGCGAGGATCTGCTGCAGCAGGTTGGCCTCGCGATCGGCCGAGGAGCGGAACACGCGCAGGTTGCGCCCGCCGACGCCGTAGCGTGCGAGCTCGGCGACGGCCGCGACGATCTCGCGCTCGGTCTCATCGAAGTAGCGAACGCCACCGCGCAGCTCGCCCTTGACCACGCCGTACTCTTCGAGCTCGCGCACGAGCTTCTCCTCGGCGTGCGTGTCTTCGAGCACGTCCTCGAGCGAATACAGCGCGCCCGTGGCCTCGCGCACGCTCACGCTCGGGCGCAGCGCGCGCATGCCCTCGCGCGCGACGCGCCCTGGTGCAGGAGTCGGCTCGCCCTCGGAGCGACCCGCCGCGAGCTCCTGGCGGATCACGCGCAGCGGCAGGAACTCGTCGCGCTGCATGCGCAGGATCGTGCGCAGGCGCGCCACGTCGCCCTGGCCGTAGAGGCGGTAGCCGCCCGGTGTGCGCCGCGGCGTCAGCAGCTTCTGATCCTCCAGGTAGCGGATCTTCGAGATCGAGATGTCCGGGAACTCCTGCGCGAGCGCCTTGCAGACCGCGCCGATCGTCAGCGACTTCTGCCGCGCCGCGCCCTCACCCTCGCCCTCGTGACCGGCGCGTGCGCGCGAGCCCGCGGCGGCGGCCGTCTCGCGCTCGAGCTCCTCGACGTCGACCTGTGGCGCGCGCGTGCTAGCCATCAGCGCACGTGGAAAGTCAGCTTGTACTTGCCGATCTGCACCTCATCGCCCTCCTCCAGGCGCTGAGACTCGATCCGTGAGCGGTTCACGTAGGTCCCGTTGAGCGAGCCCATGTCGTCGAGGTACCACTGATCGCCGCGACGGATCAGCAGCGCGTGATCGCGCGAGACCGTCACGTCATCGAGGAACACCTCGGCGTCCGGGCGCCGGCCGATGCTCGTCCGCTCACGGTCGACCGCAAAGCTCTCGCCCACACGCCCGCCGCCGGCGCGGATCACGAGCGCCGGGCCGCGCGCCGTGACGTCCTCGATCTCGACCGGGACGAGCTCGCCGTCCTCGTCGATCCGGTAGGTCGCCGTGACCGGCTCGCCCGCCTCCTGCGCGCGCTCCAGCAGCGCGCCGCAGCGCTGGCAGTAGTTGGCGCCCTCGGCGTTGAGGAAGCCGCACTCTGTGCAATGCAGGGCCATCGGGCCGATCCGCGCTTAGGCCCGCGCTCGCGGGCGCGTCGTGCGCCGCGGCAAGCGGCTCGCCGAGCTCATCCGTCGGCGTCCTCTGAGCCGGGGTCGGGCTGGCGGTGGGCGAGGATGTCGGTCAGCTGCTGCACGTCGTCGCCCGTGATCAGCACCTCTCCGCCATCGTGCTTCTTGCGCAGGCGGTTGACCAGCTCGGCGCGCAGGATGTCGATCTTGCCGTGCAAGATGCGCCGCTTGTAGGAGACCTCGGTCTCTTCCTCGGTCAGCTGACGGATGACGTCTTTCAGTTCGACATCCGTGAGCGAGCCAAGATCGGGAAACGTCTCGTCCATCGGGGGCTCTCTCCTCGTGCGGGCTTGGGCCGGCCCTGCACGAGAGCATCCGTGCGGCCAGCAGGAGCGCCGAGTATAGACCAAAAGGTCAGGCTGAGCTTGAGGCTAGGAAGCGCCTGAGGCGTTACCGGCGGCGCCCCTCGCGGCGCGCGTTTCGCGCAGTCCCACGCGCAGATACAGCGCCGTCGCGACGAGCGCCAATGCGAGGCCCACGTAGAGCATCACCTCGCCCGCTTTGCCAAGTCCGACCATCGCGAAGAAGAACGAGCCCATCACCGGCGCCACCGCCAGCCGCCCGGGCCAGTTGATCCGCAGCTCGACGCCACGGCGCAGGCCGAAGCGTCCCAGCACGAGCATCGCCAGCTCGCGCACCGCGAGCACCGCCAGCGCCCAGCGCGGCAGCAGATCAAAACGCCAGCAGACGACCGCGCCCGAGACGACCAGCAGGCGATCGGTGACTGGGTCCATCAGCGCGCCGAGGCGGCTGTACTGGCGCGTTACGCGCGCCGCGATCCCGTCCGCGTAGTCGCCCCAGCCGATCACCGCGAACAACGTCGCCGCCAGCGCATCGACGCCGTCATCGCTCGAGAGCGCCACCACGAGGAACACCGGGATCAGCGCCAGGCGGGCGAAGCCGATCGCGTTGGGGATCGTCCACGGGCGCAGCGGGCTGCCGCTCTGCGTCGCCGCCGGCGGCGGCCCCGAGCGGTCGAGGCCGAACAGCCGAGCGACCGTCAGCCTTCGGCGCTCGCCCCCTACGGGAGGCTCTGCCACAGCTCGTCCACCGCGCGCAGCAGCTCCGCGGGCTCCGCCGCGAGCGGCAGACCCGGCGCCTCCTTGCGCCCGCGGCGCAGCCTGCACCTCGATCTCGCCCGACTCCAGCGAGCGCCGCCCGACGGTCAACCGCAGCGGGCAGCCGAGCAGCTCGGCGTCGGCGAACTTCTCGCCCGGCCCGAGGTCGCGGTCGTCGTAGAGCACCTCGACGCCGCCCTCGCGCAAGGTCGCGTACAGCGCATCGGCAGCGTCTCGCTCGGAGGTGCCGGGCTTGCCAAGCGCCACCAGATGCACCGCGAACGGCGCCAGCGCACGCGGCCACGAGATGCCGTGCTCATCGGCGAACTGCTCGACCGCAGCCGCCACGATCCGCGCCGGCCCGATCCCGTAGGAGGCCATCCAGATCGCGTTCTCGTTGCCCTGCTCGTCGAGGTAGCGAGCGCCGAGCGGCTCGGAGTAGCGCGTGCCGAGCTTGAAGATGTTGCCGATCTCGATCGCCGGCTCGAGCCTCAGCGGCTCACCATCGCGCGTGTAGGCGTCCCCCACTCGCTCCACGCCCGGCGTGCGCAGCGCGACCTCGACGTTCGCCGCGTATCCGTCGCCGAGCACGACCTCGTCCTCGCCCGCCGCGCATGGCGCCATGTACTCGTGTGCACCGAGCCCGCCCATCATGCCGACGTCGCCCTCGACGCGATACCAGCGCAGCCCCGTGCGATCCATCATCCGGTCATACGCGTCGACGTGCAGCGCGTAGCGCTCTTCCATGCCCGCCTGGTCGCGGTCGAAGGTGTAGGCGTCCTTCATGATGAACTCGCGCGTGCGCAGCACGCCCGCGCGCGGGCGTGGCTCGTCGCGCTCCTTGACCTGGAAGTGGTAGAGGACCAGCGGCAGGTCGCGGTAGGAGCGCACGATCTGCGAGACGTGGAAGGTGACCGCCTCCTCGTGCGTCATCGCCAGCACGAGCTCCGAGCCCTTGCGGTCGGAGAGCTTGAACAGCTCCTCAATCTCGATGCGCCCCGTCTTGCGCCACGGCTCGGCCGGCTGCAGCACGGGCATCAGCATCTCCTGGCCGCCGATCGCGTCCATCTCCTCGCGCACAATCGCCACCACGCGCTGGTGCACGCGCCAGCCGGCCGGCATCCAGCTCCACATGCCCGCGCCCATCTGGCGCACGAGCCCGGCGCGCACCATCAGCTTGTGTGAGAGCGCCTCCGCGTCGGCCGGCGGCTGCTTCTCGGTGGGCAGGAGGTATTCGGAGAGACGCGTCATCGCTCGAACGCGACGTGCTCGCGCCGCGGAGCGTCGAGCGTATACGCCCGCGCCGCTACGGCGCGGGCTCCCGGTCCGGCCGGCTGGTCGAACCGGGAGTCGGCTTCGCTATGTCGGCTCAGCGAGGGGGATCGGTGCGAGCCGGCGAAGCCGTACGCCGAAGCGCCACCACGCAGCAGTTCGCATATTAGACACGCACAACTGCGAGTCTCAAAGGGCGTTTACCACCCTGGGCGGCCCCGCGACATGCCCAGCGACACCCTCCTCAGGCGCCGAGCAGCGCGCCCTCGATCTCACGCAAGCGATCGGTGTCGCCGCGGATGCCCGCGACCGCGTCGTTGTAGAGAAACGCCTCCCCCAGGCGCACGACCGCGTAGGCGAGCACGCTCGGCTCGACCTTCGGCAGATAGCTCCCCGCCTCGACCTCGGCCTCGATGATCCGCTGCACCGTAGCGACGGCGCGTGGCTGCGCGATGCCACCGCTGGAGGTGAGGATGCGCAGCGCGCGCTCCTGCTCGTGGGCCAGGAACGCACGCATTCCCTCCGACGCCGCCAGCTCGCAGTTGAAGCGATCGAAGGTCACAAGCAGGGCATCGGCGCCGCTGCCCGGGGTTTCGGCGCGGATCTGCAGCAGCCCCCGTTCGCCCATCTCGGCCAACAGCTCGCCGAGCAGCGCCTCGCGCGTCTGAAACCAGCGATGCATCGTCGCCCGCGCGAGCCCCAGCTCGCGTGCGATCGCCTGCACGTCGACGCGTTCGCAGCGGAGAAAGCGTTTTGTCGCCAGCGCGAGCGCCGCCTCTCGCGTCGCTGCCGCCGGCCGTCCTGGCCGCCCAGTTGCTACACGCGCCATCGTTTGAGGTTATCCACCAGGGCTCTGATAGAACAGCAGAACCGACCGAACTCGACGGAAAACTCGACAAGGAGTCCCACGACATGGCCTTTTCCGTACCGCCTCTTCCCTATGCATACGACGCGCTCGAGCCGCACATCGACAAGGCGACGATGGAATTCCACCACGACAAGCACCACCAGGCCTACGTCGACAAGGCAAACGCCGCGCTCGAGGGCACCGAGTGGGCCGACAAGTCGGTCGAGCAGGTTCTGCAGAGCCTCGACAGCCTCGGCGAGAAGAAGGGTCCCGTCAAAAACAACGCCGGCGGCCACTACAACCACACGCTGTTCTGGGAGAACATGAGCCCCGACGGCGGCGGCGCGCCCTCCGGCGAGCTGGCAGCCGCGATCGACTCCACGTTTGGCTCCTTCTCCGACTTCCAGGCCAAGCTCAAGGAAACCGGCGTCAACCAGTTCGGCTCCGGCTGGTCTTGGCTCGTGCACGACGGCTCCGGGCTCGCGATCGTCGGCTCCGCCAACCAGGACAGCCCGATCTCAGACGGCAAGACACCGCTGCTCGGCGTCGACGTGTGGGAGCACGCCTACTACCTCAAGTACCAGAACCGCCGTCCCGACTACATCGACGCCTGGTGGAACGTCGTCAACTGGGCGAAGATCGCCGAGCGCTTCGCCGCCGCCAGCTGAGTCCCGACTACGAGCAGCTCACGTGGTGCCCTCGCCGCCCGACGCCGGCGGCGAGGCGCCTGTGCCGGCGTCGGTGGGCAGAGAGTCGGCCGCCGCAGCTGCCGCCGCGCGATTCTCCTCGGTGACCGACAGCCAGATCTCCTCGCGGTAGACCGACAGCCCGGCCGGCGCATCGATGCCAAGGCGCACCGTCTGCCGCTGACCTCGAGCACGGTGACGAACACGTCCTGGCCGATCACGACGCGCTCTCCGGGGCGTCGTGTCGACGGCGGTGTTCCTCGCGCCGCCGTCGCAGGAGGGCCTCCCCTGGCAGCTGCTCCAATCGCCCGGGTGAGCGCACCATCAACGCTTCGCGCGGCCTGGAAGGCCAGGCGAAGCCACATACAAACCGCCGATTCGTCGAGGGACCGGTGGTCGAGATGGGCAGCCACGGCTGCCCATCTCGCCGTTCTGGGTCCTTCCGGCCTCGCCCGACTTGCAATATCGGACACATCGATCTCGTATAATGGACACATGAGTTCCCTCAAGCTGCTTGCCAGCGACGTCGGTGTCAATGAGCGCACGCTCAGGCGGGCCGTCGCGCAAGGGACCCTCCGAGGAGCCAGGCCCAGCCCCCGAAAGCTCGAGCTCCCGCTCACCGAGCGCCAATACGTGCGGCGGTCTTGGCCGATGATCTCGCTCCTACGCTCAGCGCTCCGCACCGAGCCCAACGTCCGGTTTGCGCTTCTGTTTGGCTCCTTTGCGATCGGAACCGACGAACCGAACAGCGATGTCGACGTACTCGTCGCCCTGCGGGACCCCAGCCTGCTGCATCTCGTCGACCTCGAGGCCAGGCTCACCGACGTCTTGGGTAGAGACGTCGACCTAGTCGTACTCGGTGATGTGGAGCACGAACCGTCCTTCCTCGCTCATGCCCTGGCTGAGGGGCGCGTACTGGTCGACCGCGATGAACGCTGGCATGTGCTCCGTGCGCGACAGGCGCGTCTGCGCCAACGAGGGGCGAGACTCGACGCCCGGAGGGTTCGCAATGCGCTCGCAGGAATCGACCGCATGCTTTCAAGCTGACGCCCCCGGTGCCTCCGACACTCAGGAAGGTAGACCGGAACCGGTGGCGGCAGACGATTGCCCGCCACCTCGAGGAGTTCCCGCGGCAGTACGCAGCGCTCGAGCACGCAATGGCAGCCTTCGGCGACTTCGACCTGCAGGACTTCAAGCGTGCGTTCAACACCACCGATGACATCGAGGCCTACAACCGAGTCCAGTCCGTCGAGCGAGCGCTCGCCAGAGTCCAGAACTTCGTAGCCGAACTCGCCCAAGCAGGCTGCAAACTCGCCCAGCTCCCACCACCAACTGAGCGTCATGCATCGTCAGCCCAGGAAGCGTTTATCGCGTTGCACGAGGCCGGAGTGCTCAGCAAACCACTCTGCCGTCGACTGACAAGAGCGCAGGCAGCTCGCACCACAATTGAGCATGGCTACCTCGGCGCATCTGCAGGCAGCGTCCACGAGGCCGCGCGCTTGATACATGACAGTGCCCGAGACTTCATCCGCGCTTTCCGCGACTGGATCGCGCCATACCTCACCGACCCATAGCCCATGCCGATCAACTGCACAGCGCGAGCTCGAGCTATCCCTCGCCGGCCACCGGCGCGCTCGGCTCGGGCCCCGGCGAGCGGATCGTCGCGATCGCCGAAAGCCAGGTCCGCCAGGCCGAGCAGCCGCCCGGGTCCCCAGACCGGGGCGGTCCGCTAACCGCGGATGAAGCGCCGACCGGCGACCGGCGAGACCGCCTCGTCGAGCACCGCTCCATCGCCGTTGCCCGCGCCCGCCGGCTCGACCGGGCCGTCGCCGAGACCCGGGTCGACGCCGACGAGCATCGACTCGAGCACCTCCGCCGCGCTCGCGTCGTTCTCCGCCGCCGCCGCTTCCAGCGCCGCGATCCGCTCCGGTGTCATCGCCGTGGCGTCCTCGTTCTGCTCCAACCAGCGCCGCGCCTCCGCCGCCGCCGTCTCGTCGCGCTGGACCGTCTTGCCCGCCGCGTAGTAGCGGTCTATCTCCTTGAACAGCTCATCCACGAGCTGCTCCGTCGGCACCTTCTTCAGCGGCTCGCCCTTGGAGTAGATCATCCCCATGTCTTTGGCGCCCGTGATGCCGAAGTCCGCGTGGCGCGCCTCGCCGATGCCGTTGACCGCGCAGCCGAGCACCGAGACCTCGATCGGGTCCTCGTAGGCTTCCAGGCGCTGCTCGACTTCGACCACCACGCGGTCCATGTCGAACTGCAGGCGACCGCACGTCGGGCACGCGATCAGGTCAGGGCCGCGCTCGCGCAGCTTCAGCGCCTTGAGGATCTCCCACGCGACCTTGACCTCTTCCTCCGCGTGGAACGTCGATAGCGAGATGCGGATCGTGTCACCGATCCCGTCCGCCAGCAGCGTGCCCAGGCCGACCGCCGACTTCAACGAGCCCGACCACTTCGTGCCCGCCTCCGTCACGCCCAGGTGCAGCGGGTATGGGATCCGCTCCGAGAGCAGCCTGTTGGAGGCGATCGTGTTAGGCACCGACGTCGACTTCATCGAGACCTTGAAGTTGTCGAACTCCAGGCGCTCCATCAGCTCGACCGTCTCCGTCGCCGCCGTCACCAGCGCCTCGATCGGGTTCTCGTACTCCAGCTCGCGCAGGTGCTTGGGCAGCGAGCCCGAGTTGACGCCCACGCGCAGCGGCGTGCCGTGCTGCCTGGCCAGCGCGATCACCTCCGCCACCTTCTCCGGGCCGCCGATGTTGCCCGGGTTCAGGCGCACGCAGTGCGCGCCCGCTTCGATCGCCTTCAGCGCCAGCGTGTGGTTGAAGTGGATGTCCGCGATGATCGGAATCGGCGAGTCCGCGACGATCGTCTTCAGCGCCTCCGCGTCCTGCTCGCGCGGCACCGCCACGCGCACGATGTCAGCGCCCGCCTCCGCCACCGTGCGGATCTGCTCCATCGTCGCCGATAGATTCGCCGTCTCCGTCTTCGTCATCGTCTGCACCGCGACCGGCGCGCCGCCGCCGATCGGCACCGGGCCCACGTGTATCTGGCGCTCTGAAGCCATGTGTCCCATTCTACGTGGGTCATGGAGGTGGTCGGGCATCGGCCTGCAGAACTGTAGCCAGCGAGTATTTGTGCTAATAAAATAGTACGGAAGCCCTTAAATGCTAGTTTATTGCTACAGATGCCCAAGCGCCAACACGCCTACCCTCCCCCCGTACATGAGGCAGCCGAGCTACTTGGCGCCGAGATCAGGCGCGCGCGACTTGCGCGACGCTGGACTGTGCGCGAACTTGCCGAGCGCGCGGGCGTCAGCCCTACCACCCTGCAGAAGGTAGAACGGGGCAACCCCAGCGTTTCGTTGGGAACGGCATTCGACGCAGCCACGTTGGTTGGGGTTCCGCTCTTCTATACCGACGGCTCACGCCTGGCGGACGAGGCGGCACGCTTGCGGCGCCCGACGCTGTTGCTGCGCGCCGTGCGCCACCCCAGGCGAGAGCTCGACAATGAGTTCTGAAACTCCAAACGAGGCATTTGTCTGGATCTGGCTGCCTGGCGCGCCAGAGCCCGTCGTGGCCGGCCGCCTCGAGGAGGCAGGCGGCGAAGCCACCTTCGTCTACGGGCGGAGTTATCTACAGCGGTCTGAGGCGATATCGCTTTATTCGCCTGAGCTGCCGCTGATCGACCAACGCATTAGGCCGCTCCCGGGTCTCGATGCCCCTGGCTGCATCCTCGATGCCCGACCAGATGCGTGGGGTCAACGCGTGATCATGAACCGACTGATCGGACCAGCCGCTGCCGAGAACGACCCAGCGGATCTCGGTCTGATCGCGGTGCTGCTCGAGTCCGGGTCAGACCGCGTTGGAGCACTCGACTTCCAAAGCTCCCCCGATAACTACGTCATGCGAGGGCGGGAGAGCGCAAGCCTCGATGAACTCGCCACGTCGGCTCAGCGCGTCGAAGAAGGGATTCCGCTCTCACCGGCGCTCGATGCGGCGCTGCTTCACGGAAGCTCGATCGGCGGCGCTCGTCCGAAGGCACTGATCGACGACGGTCCGCGCAGACTGATCGCGAAGTTCTCCTCGACCAGCGACACGTTCCCAGTGGAGCAAGGCGAGTACGTCGCGATGGAGCTCGCGCACCGCGCCGGCATGAATGTGGCCCGCGTCGAGCTTGCCCAGGCGCTCAAAAAGACAGTCCTTCTCGTCGAGCGTTTCGACAGACTCCCCGAGAGCGACGAGCGGCGAAGTCTGGTCTCAGCGCTGACGATGCTCTGCCTCAACGAGCTCGCCGCCAGGCACGCCAGCTACGCCGACCTCGCCCAGACGATGAGGGCCAGCTTCATCGATCCTCGTTCGAATCTGCGCGAGCTGTTCTCTCGAATCACCTTCAACATCCTTGTCGGCAATACAGACGACCACGCTCGCAATCACGCAGCCTTCTGGGACGGGCAGATGCTTACGCTCACCCCCGCATATGACATCTGCCCTCAAGTCCGGAACACTGGGCGCGCAACGCAGGCAATGATCATCGGAGACGCTGTCGAGCCGTTCAGGGAGAGTCAAGTCGCCGGCTGCGTCGAGCGAGCACACCTCTACCAGCTGAGCAAGAGCGAGGCGACAGCGATCGTCGATCATCAGATCGACGTGATCAGGCGTGACTGGGCCGAGGTCTGCGAACGGGCAGAACTCTCAGAGACCGACCGCAGCTACTTCTGGAAACGCCAGTTCCTGAACGACTACGCCCTCGAGGGATGGCCGCCGGCGACGACGAACACGTAAATAGCCTGCCCGCGATGCCCCCACCACCCACCCCAATGTCTACCGAACCGCGCGCGGACCGCTCGCGCGCCTTGCCTCCCCCCTTGCCGCGCGCGCCCGCGCGCGCCGCCATGCCCAGTTCTTCGCGCTGACCGGGCTGCAGCCGAGAGCTCGCGTGCTCGACCTCGGCTGCGGTCAGATCGGCCTGCGCGCGCTCGTCGGCGACGGCCCGGTCGAGCCCTTGCTCGACATCACCGGCGTCGACCTGCAGCCGCGGCCCGACTACCCCGGCCCCTTCGTGCAGGCCGACGCCGCCGACGGGCTGCCCTTCGCCGATGACCAGTTCGACCTCGTCTACTGCTCCAGCGTGATCGAGCACGTGCCGCCCGCCCGGCGGGCCGCCTTCGCCGACGAGCTGCGCCGCGTCGGGCGCGGCTTCTATGTGCAGACGCCTGCCTACTCCTTCCCGATCGAGCCGCACGCGCTGCTGCCCTTCGCGCACTGGCTGCCCGTCGGCGTGCGCAGGCCCTACTGGCGCCTCGGCGCCGCCGGAGAGTGGGAGCAGATCTCGCTGCTTCGTCGGCGCGAGATGGAGGCGCTGTTCGGCGTGCCCGCGCAGCCCGAGCGCATCGGCCCGCTCGTCAAGAGCTGGGTCTGCGTACGACCCGTCGATTGAGCGGCCGCCTGCCAGGCGCAAGAGCACCACGCCCATCTGCGGCTGATGCGCTCGCAGCGGGCTCGGCGTGCGCCGGCGCCGGCTCAGCCGCCGAGGCGGCCGATGTCGTTGCTCACGCCGTTGATCACGAGGAACAGCAGCAGGATGATCCCGACCGAGCTGTAGCGGTACATCGCCATCAGCGAGATGCGCTTGCCGCGCACCTTCTCCGCCACCGACCACAGCACGTGCCCGCCGTCGAGCGGCAGGAACGGGAACAGGTTGATCACCGCAAGCACCAGCGAGATGTAGCCGAGGAAGACCAGCGCCAGGCCCGGCCCCGCCACGACAGTTTCGTGCGCCGTCTTCGTGATGCCCACGATGCTGCTGACTTCGCTGCGCGTCTTCGAGCTCGTCAGGGCTTTGAAGAAGCCCGTCAGCGTGCCCGTCGTCGCGTGCCACATCGCGCCGATCGCGCCGCCCGCCGCCGCCGCCGCGCCGAACGGCTTGGCCGCCACGCCGAACTGCACGCCGATCAGCATACGCTTGGCTTCCCTGCTGTAGCGCGGGTAGATCGAGATGTGGATCGTCCTGCCGCCGCGCCGAACCGTCAGCACCGCCGGCGTGCTCGCGCGGCAGCCTTCCACCGCCGCGCCCGCGCAGCGATGCGCGTCGATCCGGCTGCGTGCCCCCGCTTCCGAGACCGCCGCGCCGTCGACCGCCACGATCCGGTCGCCTGGGCGCAGCACGCTCGCCGCCGGCTCACCGCTCTGGACGTTCTCCACCTTCGACGTCGCCCGCACCGCTTCCGTCGCCGGGTCCAGGTTGTACAGCGCCGTCGCTCCGTTGAGGCTGCCCGACAAGAGGATCGCCCAGAACAGCACGAACGCGATCACGATGTTCACGCCCGGCCCCGCCACAATCACCGCGATCCGCTTCCACGGCGGCTGGCTGTAATACGCGCGGCGCGTCGCTTCCGGATCCAGGTCCTCCAGCTCTTCCGGGTTCATCCCCGTGATCTTCACGTAGCCGCCCGCCGGGATCGAGCCCAGCGCGTACTCCGTCTCGCCGCGTTTGAAGCGCGCGATCGTCGGCGGGAAGAACAGCGAGAAGCGCTCCACGCGCATGCCCACGAGCTTCGCCACCGTGAAGTGGCCGAGCTCGTGCAGCACGATCAAAAGCACGATTCCGAGGATCGTCAGGAGCCAGCTCATAGACGCCATCTTCGCACGCAGCCGCGCCGATTCCGGCAGTTGCAGTTGCGCGCGCAGCCCCGCCGCCATCTTTGCGGAGCATCAAAAAAAGAGGACCGAGCTGCTCAGCCGAGGGCGAGCACGAGCCCGCTCGCCAGCTCGCGCGCGCGGCGGTCCGCCTCATACAGCGACTCGAACGCCAGCACCGGCTCTGCGCCGAGCTCCCCCAGCGTGCGCTCGATCACCTCCGCGATCTCCACGAAGCGCAGGCGGCCCCCGAGGAACGCGTGCACCGCGATCTCGTTCGCCGCGTTCAGCACGCACGGCGCCGTGCCCCCCGCCCGCGCCGCTTCGCCCGCCAGGCGCAGGCACGGGAACGCCTCCAGATCCACCGGCTCGAAGGTCAATTCGCCGATCGCCGCAAGGTCCGGCGCCGCGATCCCCAGATCGACGCTTTCGCCGCCGTGCAGCGCATAGGAGATCGCGATCCGCATGTCCTTCGGGCCAACGTGCGCCAGCATCGCGCCGTCCGCCAGCTGGATCAGGCCGTGTACCAGCGACTGCGGGTGCACCACCACGTCAATGCGGTCGTACGGCGTGCCGAACAGGTGGTGCGCCTCCATGAGCTCCAGCCCCTTGTTCATCAGCGTCGCCGAGTCGATCGTGATCTTGCCGCCCATCGCCCACGTCGGGTGCGCCAGCGCCTGCTCCACCGTCACCTCTGAAAGCTCTGCCCGAGTGCGCCCGCGGAACGGGCCGCCGCTCGCTGTGATCGTCATCCGCTCCACCGCCCCCGGCGGCTGGCCCGAGATCAGCTGGTGCAGCGCCGTGTGCTCCGAGTCCACCGGCACGATCCGCGCCCCCGTCGCCTCCGCCAGCGCCGTCACCAGCTCGCCGCCCACCACCAGCGACTCCTTGTTCGCCAGCGCCAGGTCGATCCCCTCGCCCAGCGTCGCCACCGTCGGGCCCAGGCCTGCCGAGCCGACCAGCGAGTTGAGCACCAGGTCCGCCCCCGATTCCACAACCAGGTTGACCAGTCCCTCCGCGCCGCCCAGCACCTTCCCGTCCGTCCACGCCTCTGCCGCCCGCGCCGCCGCATCCGCATCCGCCAGCGCAACGCGCGAGACGCCGTGCTCGCGCGCCTGCACGATCAGCTCCTGCCACGAGCGCTCCGCCGACAGGCCAACCACTTCCAGCCCTGGCTCGCGCGCGCACACGTCCAGCGCCTGCGTGCCGATCGAGCCCGTCGAGCCCAGCACCAGTATTCGCTTGACCTCCGCCATCGCCCCGCGACGCTAGCGCAACCGCCCCGCGCCGGACGCTAGCTGTACGTGAAGCGGTCGCCCGGCCGCGTTTTTTTGCTTTTCGCTTTGCCGACCACCGCGATCACGTCGACCGCCACTGCTTTCGCCGAGGGCGGCGACGTCGCCGTGCAGGACGTCGTCGAGGCGCAGCTCACGCCCGTCGCCGGCACTTTGCCGAACTTGATTTCCGTCCCTGCGCCCGGCGCGAAGCCGCTGCCCGTGATCGTCACTTTCGTGCCGCCCGCAACCGATCCCGCGTTCGGGCTCACGCTCGTGACCGTCGGCGGCTTGTATTTGAACACGTCCGCCCCGCTCGTCGCGCTCGTCCCGGCCGGGCCCGTGACCGTCACGTCCGCGCCGCCCGACGTGCCCGGCGGCGCCGTCGCCGTGATCGAGACCGAAGAGTTGACCGTGAAGCTCGCCGAGGCCGTGCCGAAGTGCACCGCCGTTGCGCCCGTCAAGTTCGTGCCCGTGATCGTCACCGACGTGCCCCCCACCGCCGGGCCCGTCTTCGGCGACAGTTTGCTCACGCTCGGCGCGCCCACCGCCAGGCGCTGCTTGCACGTGCTGCCTTCGTTGCTCCACTCCTGCTGGTACCAGTACTCGCGGCCGTTGACGAGCTGGTTGTAGCGCGAGCCGTCCGGCGCTTTGCCCAGCGGCGTGCCGAATTCGCTCGCCGTCACGAACGTGCGGCACTTGTCGCCGTTCTCGGCGCCGCTCGCCGCGAACCACGCGTTCAGTTCCGGGTCCGTCGTCGACTCGTTGTGCTCGTGGCTCAGCCCGCCCTCCAGCGCCCCGTCCGACGGGCTGTTGTTCGGGTGTTCGCCGTCGTCGCAGCCTTCCACCCCCGACACGTACGCGTCGCTCGAGTAGACGATTTTCCCGCCGCCCGAGGCGAAGCTGCCGTGGTAGGCGCAGTACGACGGGCTTTTGCTCGCAGCCGAGCATTCCGCGCCCGACGCTTCGAAGCAGTTCTCCACGCCCGGCGGCGTCAACAGGAAATACTCGTGCGCAAGGTCCTTCGGCAGCCCGTGCGCCGTGATGTAGCTGCTCAACTCCGCCTGCAGCTGCGCGTCCGTGAGGCAGATCGGCGCCTTTTTGCAGCCGTTTGACGGATACGGGTCCGTGTCGAGGATCACGCCCGCGAAGTGCGAGTCATACGCCACCGCTTCGCCGCCGCCGTTTGAGTACTGTGTCGCCACCGAGTCCACGTTCTGGTTGCCACCGCTGTCGTGCGCCAGGTCTTCGACGTACTGGTTCACGCCCGATTGGTAGCCCGCCGGGTAAGCCGACGCGCCGCTCGGCGACCAGTAGAACGCGTAGTTAGTGTTCGACGTCATCACTGGGCCGCCGTGGTAGATCAGGTTGCCCGAGGCTAGCGGCGCGATGCTCAGCGCCGACAGGCCCGCCGCTGGTTTCAGCGGCTGGTAGCTGATCGTCTTGCCGCCCGCGAGCTGCACGATCACCGCCGACGCGCTCGTGGCGCCCAACGCCAGCAACGACATTGCCAGCAGCGACACGACTGCAACGGCCGCCAATTTCCTCTGCATCATCCCTCCCGTCACGGTTCCCTCTGCTCTACCGCGAACCGTACACGCAGCGAGCGCCCCGCGCTATAGCTGCCAGCGCCGCATCGAACGTCCGTCCGGCGGCCGCCCTAGCTTCGCCCCGTGGCCCGCGTTTTTGGCGAGATACCCGGCTTTCCGCTTGGCAGCACATTTCCCAACCGAGCCGCCGTCGCACAGGCCGGCGTGCACGTGCAGCACATGCGAGGGATCGCCGGATCACAGTCCGAAGGCGCCGATTCGATCGTCGTCAGCGGCGGCTATGAGGACGACGTTGACGACGGCGACACGATCATCTACACCGGGCACGGCGGC
The DNA here is from genome assembly GCA_963716315.1 of uncultured Solirubrobacteraceae bacterium. Lineage (GTDB taxonomy): Bacteria > Actinomycetota > Thermoleophilia > Solirubrobacterales > Solirubrobacteraceae > Palsa-744. Next base: position 313,339 of record OY970301.1, read on the forward strand.
AATGACCCCGCCACCGCCAGGGCAAAGGGCAGAAGCTCATCCTGATCCTCGATGGGCACCCGGTGCACCGCTCCAAGAAGGTGAAGCTCTGGGTGCAATCACACGCCGATGAGATCGAGTTGCAGTTCCTGCCCGGCTACGCACCGGAGCTGAACCCCACCGAGTTGCTCAACCAGGACGTCAAGACCAACGCGCTCGGCCGCCGCCGGCCCCACACCCAGGACGAGCTGATCGGCGACACCCGCAGCTACCTGCGCTCGCGCCAGCGAACTCCTCGGATCGTCGCACGCTACTTCGAGGAGAAACAGGTCAGCTACGCCAAAGCCGCCTGACGGCTGTTTACTAGGCCGGAGTAGTAGCGCCGACCGCGGACTACCCGTTCGCGTGATCCGCGGTAGCGGTGGTGACCCGCAGTATTCGCCACCAAGCGGTTTCCGCTACGACGGGCTCTACTACATCGAGAGCTACTGGCAGGAGACCGGCAAGTCTGGTTTCAACGTGTGGCGCTTTCGCCTCGTTGCTGAGCCCCAAGCAAACGCGACGACGAATCCTCCACCCGCGCCGCCGCCGGGGGCTGCAGGGAAAGCCTATGTCAGCACACAGCGCCTCGTGCGCAACACGGCCGTCACCGAATGGGTCAAGACCCTCTACGACTACAGACTGCCAGATCTGCGGCCTGCGCCTGATGACCGCCGCTTCGCCTTATGCCGAGGGTGCCCATATGCGCCCCCTTGGCAAGCCCCACGAAGGTCCCGACACCGTCGAGAACGTGCTCTGTCTGTGCCCTAATCACCACGTGCTGTTCGATCGCGGCGCGATCGGGCTCGACGCGTCGTGGAATGTCGTGGAGTTGAAGACCCGTGCCGTGCTGGGTGCGCTCACGATCGATCCTGAACACCCGCTCAGCGCTGTGCATGCCGCCTATCACCGGAGCCTGTTTCCCTAGCCGCCCCGCGCACGTTCAATCTGCACCCGCCCCGCGCTACTCCCGTCCTATTTATGGGATCGTTCAAGCATGGCGCGCTCGTTCGATATCGATTTTGAATGGGACGAGCCGGACGGCGCGAAGGCCGACCTCGATGCGATGAGCGACGAGCAGCGTGCCGAGACGATCGGCCTGCTTGAACGACTCCGAGACCAAGACATCATCGGCTTTGAGCGTTTGCCGTGGAAACGAGGGCCGCTCGGCGCCTGGATCCTCGTTTCCTTGCGCGACTGGCGATACATCTGCCAGTGGAGCGCCGGCATACCCAAGCTCTGGCGATTGGACCTAGGGCGGGGTATGTTGACCGTCGCTCGCGTCGTCCATAAGGATTATGCGCAAGCCGTCTTGGCCGAGGCCAAGAGCCGAGTCGACGATGAATAAGTCGGCGGCTAAATCAAGCGCGAAGAAGAAGCGGGCACCCGCTGCAGCCTCCGAGATGCCGGCCAAGCTCGCCGACACTTCACGCCGATTGCCAGACCCATCCGCGCTAATTCATCTCGCCGCGCTTGCGGTGACCGTGGTAGCCGTCATCTACGCGCCGACCGTCAATCAAAGGCATCCCGCCAAAGAGCTTTCCTCGTTCTTCTCCTCAACAGCGCAGATTGCGGTGACGCTGCTTGTCGCCGTGGCCTTGTTTCAGGGCGCGCTCGACAGCAGGGTTGCCTACCGCGCGCGCCGCTGGCTTCGCCCGTCCACCTTCGTCTACCTGGGGGCGGCGACTGTTGCTGGCGTGATCGGGTCGACCGCGGCCGTCGATCCCTGGCTCTATCGCTGGCTGTTTGGCCTTAGTGTCGGGCTTGGCGGTGCCGGGCTGCTGAGCGTCTTGCTAGTTGGAGGATCAAACATCGGCGCACAGCACGACGAGGAGATAGCCGCCGCAGCCACGGCGCTCGATCAACCAGCAGCCTGCGTCGCGCCGCCCTCGGCGGAGACGCCGCCCTCGGCGGAGAGGTAGCCGCCGCCGCGAACCTCTCCCCAAGCGATGGCGCCATACCCCGGCATCCTGCTGCCAAGCATCTCGATCCCTGTACGCACCGAGAGCTCATACGCAGCGAGCGAAAACGCGCTTGGGTCCTGCTCGGCCAGCGTAAAGATTCGTTGGTTGACGACGTCAACGCGTTGGACGGCCTCATCAACTGCCTCGTCTGCCAAAGAGCTGCCAAACACGCCCTCGCTTGCGTCGTCGCTCGCGTCCTGCGCCTCGACGCTCAAGCCGAGTCCCTCTAGGCGCTGTCCCACGGCCTCCCTGAGCAGCGTTCGTACCTCCAATCCGAGCAGGCGTTGGTTTAGGGCATGCACACGCGCACTGACCACAGCACGGTCGCTTGCTCGGTCGGACTCGAACAGCCCCCAGCCCTCGGCTGTCTTGAGCACCTTGTCGGTGATCAGCCCAAGCTGCTGATCAGCCTTCTCGACGTACTGTTCCGCCACATGCCTGCCGACGAAAGGCCGTAGCGAGGCCATGATCTCCAACTCCCCGGAGGGCGCTTCACTGCTGCTCTCGGGCTCACTCGGCTCGATGCCGTAATGCTCAGCGACCTCGCTGATCGGGCGAGTCCGCCGGGGCCTCTGCTCGGCGCTCCTACGACTCTCGACGAGCGCCGGAGCGCTCGCAAGGACGTAGCGCTCAGCTTCCGCCGGGTCAACTGGAACCAGTGCGGCGACTGGCTGTCCCCGTCGCGTGATCAGAAAAGGCTCCTTGTCATCCTCGACACGCGCCAGTACGTCCTTGCTCGTGTGGACGAGATCTCTGATTCCGATTATGGCCATGACAGTTCGACTCCAAGATCTAACGTTTGTTAGACATTGTATCGTACGCCCAGCCTCGCTCCGTGAGCTACGAATACGCCGCCCAGATGTAGTAGCCAACAACCGCCGCGAACAGCACCGCGTCAAGCCGGTCGAGCGCCCCGCCATGCGCGCCGAACAGCCCACCGGAGTCCTTCGTGTGCGCCTCGCGCTTGACGAACGACTCGAACAGGTCGCCGACCGGCGCGACGAGCGCGACGCCGAGGCCGAGTACGAGCGCGTGGCTGCCTGGCAGCCATTCCTGGTAGCGCCCGGCGATCCACACGGCGAGCACCGTGCAGAGCATCCCGATCAAGAGGCCCTCGACGGTCTTGTTCGGCGAGATCACCGGTGCCAGCGGGCGCCGGCCGAACAGGCGCCCGCCGAAGTAGGCGCCGGTGTCGCCGAGGAACGTGCCCACGAGCACGTCGATCACGATGCCCAGGCCGTGCGCCAGGCCACGCAGCATCACTGCATGCGCCAGCGCGAGGCCGATCCAGTAGATCCCGAGCAGCGTCACCGACAGCCCGCCGACGCTCGGGCGCGGCTGCAGCACGGTCAGCCCGAACAGCAGCGGCAACGCGGCGACGAGCACGAGCAGCACCTGGAACTGGCTGCCGTAGTTGGCCGCCACGAGCAGCCCGGCGAGCGCGATGAAGCCGGCCAGGCGCACCGGGTGGGCGCGCGCGAACATGCCGTAGAGCTCGTGCAGGCAGATGCAGCCGAGCACGAACAGGCCGAACGTGAAGATCGCGCCGCCCTCGATCACGAGGAACAGCGCCACCGCGATCGCCGGGATCGCCGCGAGCACGCGCGCGCGCAGCTCTGAGCGCTGCCGGCCCTCACCCTCCCCATCGCCACCGGCGCGCGGCGCGCGGCTGCGCACGAGCGGCCCGCTGGAGCGCCGTACGCGCTGCGGGCGCCCGCGCCCGGGCGCGGGGCGATGGCGCCCGCTGCGTCCCGCCGGCGTGCGAGCTCCGTCGCCGGTCATCAGCGCGCGCCGAAGCGCCTGCGGCGCCGGGAGAACTCGGCCAGCGACTCGGCGAGCGCGTCGCGCGAGAAGTCGGGCCACAGCTCGTCGCGGAACACGAGCTCGGAGTAGGCCGACTGCCACAGCAGGTAGTTCGACAGCCGCTGCTCGCCGCTCGTGCGGATGATCAGGTCGGGGTCGTGCATCTCGGGTGCATACAGGCAGGCGCGGAAGTCCTCCTCGCTGCCTCCTTCAAAGCGCCGCGCGGCATCGAGGATCTCGGCGCGCCCGCCGTAGTTGAAGGCGACGAACAGCGTGATCCGCTCGTTCTGCGCGGTCAGCTCCTCAGCCCAGTCCATCCGCTGCACGAGCTCCTCGGAGACCCCCTCGCGGCGGCCGATGAAGCGCATCCGCACGCCCTCCTCGTGCAGCTCCGGCGTCTCGCCGGCGATCCGCGTCGAGAACATCGCCATCAGCCCGGCGACCTCCTCGGCCGGGCGCGACCAGTTCTCGGTCGAGAACGAGTAGACCGTCAGCTCCTTGACGCCGAACTCGGCGGCGTCGCGCAGGCGCGCCTTGACGGCGTCGGCGCCGGCGTCGTGGCCCTCGTTGACGGGGACGCCGCGTTCGCGCGCCCAGCGCCCGTTGCCGTCGGTGATGATCGCGACGTAGCGCGCCGACGGAGGCGACGGATCGTGCGCCGCCGCCATCCGTTGCTCGGCGGCGGCCATCAGACTTCGAGGATCTCTTTTTCCTTGGCCTTGAGCACCTCGTCGAGGTCGCCGACGCGGCCGTCGGTGAGCTTCTGCAGCTCGACCTCGGCGCGGTGCTCGTCATCGGAGGAGGCCTCGCCCTCGGCCTTCAGCTCGCGTAGCTGCTGCATCGTGTCGCGGCGCACGTTGCGGATCGCCACGCGGCCCTCCTCGGCGAGGTTCTTGACGACCTTGACGAGCTCCCTGCGCCGCTCCTCGGTCAGCTCGGGCACGACCAGGCGGATCACGTTGCCGTCGTTGGACGGGTTCAGGCCGACGTCGGACTCGTTGATCGCCTTCTCGATCAGCTTGATCGAGGACTTGTCATAGGGCTGCACGCTCAGCAGGCGCGCTTCGGGCGCCGAGATCGTGGCGAGCTGGTTCAGCGGGGTCATCGCGCCGTAGTAGTCGACGACGACGCGCTCGAGCAGCGCCGGGCTGGCGCGACCGGTGCGCACCGTCGAGAACTCGTGCTGCGCGGACTCGGCCGACTTGTGCATGCGCTCGCGCGCGTCGGCGAGCAGTTCGTCGATCATGCTGTCAGCTGCCATCGGCCTCTCCTTGGGCTGTCGAGACGAGCGTTCCCACGCGCTCGCCTGAGATTATCCGCGCAAGCGCCGTGTCGTCGTCCATGTTGAACACGTCGATCGGCATGTGGTTCTCCATGCACAGCGCCAGCGCCGTCGAGTCCATCACGCGCAGGCGGCGCTCGAGCGCCTCCATGTGCGTGAGCTCGGGGATGAACTGCGCCGTTGGCTCAACCGCCGGATCGGCCGTGTAGACGCCTTCGACGCCGTTCTTGGCCATCAGGATGATCTCGGCGTGGATCTCGGCGGCGCGCAGCGCGGCGGCCGTGTCGGTCGTGAAGAACGGGTTGCCCGTGCCGGCAGCGAAGATCACGACGCGCCCCTTCTCCAGGTGGCGCATCGCGCGGCGGCGGATGTAGGGCTCTGCGACCTCGGCCACGCCGAGCGCCGAGAGCACGCGCGTGTCGGTGTCGGTCTTCTCCAGCGCGTCCTGCAGCGGCAGCGCGTTGAGCACGGTCGCGAGCATGCCCATGTAGTCGGCCGTCGCGCGGTCCATCCCGGCAGCGGCGCCCTGCATGCCGCGATAGATGTTGCCGGCGCCGACGACGATCGCCACCTCGACGCCCTGGTCGCGGACGTCCGCGACCTGGCGCGCGACCTTGGCCACGCGCTCGGGGTCGGTGCCGAACTCGAGCGAGCCCATCAGCGCCTCGCCCGAGAGCTTCAGCAGGATTCGTTTGAAGGCAGGAACGGCGGTGCTCGCGCTCGTGGAGGAGGTCATCGAGGCGAGAGCCTACTCAGTAGTCGGGGGATCTTGGCCGTTGCCTGCGCGACGCGGGTAGCGCCACCCGTCGCAGACGGGGCGCGAGCGTGGGGATGCGAGGCTCGAGATCTGAAGATTGGTAGCAATTGCATATACGGCGTGTATATACCTTTGCTACCGCAACCCGAAAATGCGAGACCCGCAGCCCCCGTCTTTAGCTTCGCGGCCGCCTACTGCCCGACAGCGAAACGCGCGAACCGTCGAATCACGACGTTCTCACCGGTCGTGGCGGTGAGCTCGTCGCGCAGCTGCTGCACGGTCTTGCCGTCGAACTTGGGGTTGTGCATCTCCTGCTCGAGCAGCACGATCGTCTGATACCAGGAGTCGAGCTTGCCGGAGACGATTTTCTCGCGCACGTTCTCGGGCTTGTCGGCGGCTTCCTGCTCGTAGATGCGCGCCTCGGCGTCGCGTACGTCCTCGGGCACGTCGTCGCGGCTGACGTACTTGACGGTCGGCGTGGCGGCGATCTGCAGGGCGACGTCGCGCGCGAACTGCGTGAAGTCGTCGTTTGAGGCGACGAAGTCGGTGTTGCAGTCGACCTCGATCAGCACGCCGACGCGGGCACCGGCGTGGATGTAGGCCTGCACGGTGCCCTCGGTGGCGACGCGCTCGCCGAGGTCCTGGATCTTCTTGCCCTGCTTGAGGCGCAGGATCTCGACGGCCTTGTCCATGTCGCCGCCGGCCTCGGCGAGGGCCTTCTTGCAGTCCATCATGCCGGCGCTGGTGCGCTCGCGCAGGGCCTTGACGTCCTTGGCGGAGATCTCGGTCGTGCTCATTGCTGCTGTGCCTCCTTCGCGGGCTCCTCGGCCGGCGCGCTCTCGTCTGTTCCCTGCGCCACGGCCACCGGCTCGGCGGCGGCCTCGGCGGGCGTGTCAGTGCTGCTCTCGGCGGGCGCCTCGGCCTCGGCCTCGCTCTCGGGCGGCGCGGACTGCGCCTTGTCGGGCTGGCTTGAGTCGGGGCTGGCGTTCATCGGCGTGGCGGACTCGGCCTGCGGCTCGAGCGTGGCGGGGTCGGCGGGCGCGGCCGGCAGGGGGGTGGTCTCGGGCACGGGCTGCTGCGCGGCGGCCTCGGCGGCCGCTTTTTCGGCGGCGGCTTTCTCGTGGAAGGCCCGCTCGGCTGCAGCTTTTTCGTCGGCCTCTTTCTTTGCGAGTTCCTCGGCCTCGCGCTTGGCCTGCTCTTCGGCCTCGCGTTTGGCGCGCGCTTCGGCCTCGACCTTGGCGCGTTCCTCGGCTTCCTTGCGCGCCTTCTCCTCCTCGGCGCGGAACACGGAGTGGCCTTCCTGCACGACCTGGCCGATGGCCTGTGTGATCAGCGCACAGGAGCGGATGGCGTCGTCGTTGCCGGGGACGACGTAGTCGATCCCGTCGGGGTCGCAGTTGGTGTCGACGAGGCCGATGATCGGGATGCGCAGACGGCGCGCCTCTTTGACGGCGATCTCCTCGGTCTTGAGGTCGATCACGAACATGGCGTCGGGGACGCGTTGCATGTTCTTGACGCCGCCGAGGTTGGCGCGCAGCTTGGCGAGGTCGGCCTGGGCGGCCATCCGCTCGCGCGTGGGCAGCAGCGCGAGCTGGCCCTCGGTCTCGTAGCGTTCGAGGTCGTGCAGCCGGCGGATGCGCTGGCTGATCGTTTCGAAGTTGGTCAAGAGGCCGCCGAGCCAGCGGTGGTTGACGAACGGCATGTCGGCGGATTCGGCGACATCCTTGATCGTGTCGCGGGCCTGCTTCTTGGTGCCGACGAACAGCACGGTGCCGCCGCGGTGGGCGAGCTCGGAGGCGAAGGCCTGCGCCTGCTCGAGCAGGGCCTGCGTCTTGACGAGGTCGATGATGTAGTTGCCGCCGCGCTCACCGAAAATGAAGCGGCGCATCTTTGGGTTCCAGCGGCGCGTCTGGTGGCCGAAATGTACGCCTGCCTCCAGCAGCTCCGCGATGCCTACCTGAGCCACGTGATTCTCCCTTTATTTTTTTATTTTGATGACGACCGACACGAAAGGCGGACCCGGGCTGCATCGCGTTGCTCGCAGTACCGGGCAGGGCCGCTTCCGACGTCGGTCGGATAGAAGGTCTGTGAGGGGCTCAGGATAGCCGCTCTGCGCGGGCAAGCGCCTCGCGCAGATCGCCGGGCAGCGCCGAGGAGATGTCGATCGGCGCGCGTGTGATGGGATGGGCGAAGGCGAGCCGCGTGGCGTGCAGGAACTGCCGTTGCAGGCCGAGCGCGCGGCGGCCGCCGTACTCGGGGTCACCGGCGACGGGGTGCCCGATGGCCTGCAGGTGCACGCGGATCTGATGCGTGCGCCCCGTCTCCAATTTGAGCCGCAGCAACGAGTGCTCGGGGAGCGCGCGCTCGAGCTCGAAGTGCGTGCGCGCCTCGCGCGGGTGGGCGCCGCCGACGGCCATCCGCGTGCGCACGTGCGGGTCGCGGCCGATCGGCGCCTCGATCGTGCCGCTGCGCGCGGGCGGGCGGCCGATCACGAGCGCGAGGTACTCGCGTTCGATCTCGCGCTGCTGCAGCGCGCGCTGGAGCTTTGCGTGGGCCTCTTCGGAGCGCGCGACGACGAGCAGGCCGGAGGTGTCGCGATCGAGGCGGTGGACGATGCCGGCGCGCTCGGGGTCGCCACCGGCCGGGGCGGCGGCTCCGTGGGCCTCGGCGGCGCTGTGGGCGAGCAGTTGCGAGAGCGTGTCCTCGCGGTGGCCCTTGGCGGGGTGCACGACGACGCCGGCGGCCTTGTCGACGACGAGCAGGTATTCGTCCTCGTAGGCGATCGTGAAGGGCTCGTCGGCGTGGGCGGCAGCCGGGCTCGGGTCCGCTGCGCGGTGCTTCGGCTCGCTCATGCCTCGGCGCTCGGCGACGACGCCCCGGCGCGCTTTGCGGCTTGGCGGGCGTGGTCGATCACGAGAAACAGGATCAGCACACCGAAGGTGATCGACATGTCGGCGAGGTTGAACGGCGGCCAGCCGAGCGGGAGCTTGATGAAGTCGGTCACGGAGCCGACGCGCACGCGGTCGACGACGTTGCCGATGGCCCCCCCGATCAGCATCCCGGTGGGCAGCCAGATCAACCTCTCGTGCGTGTGCAGGGCGAAGTAGACGAGCAGGGCAACCAGCGCGACGCCGATCAGGATCGTGATGGCGATGTGGCTGCCGGGGAGGAAGCCGAAGGCGACGCCGTGGTTGCGCGTGTTGACGAGCTCGATGCCGGGCAGGACTTTGCGTTCTTCGCCCTGTGCGATGTTGGCGTTGACGGCGTGCTTTGAGAGCTGATCGGCGACAACGACGATGACGAGCACGAGCGCGGCGCGCAGCCATGGGCCAGCGGCGCGCATCGGGACTCAGCCGTGGATCAGGTTGTTGACGACGATGGAGTTGACGATCTGCAGCGTGAAGATCGCGAGGATCGGGCTGAAGTCGAGCCCGCCGAAGGATGGGATGACCCGCCGGAAGATGCGCAGGAAGGGGTCGCAGATGTCGCGTAGGAAGCCGAGCACGGCGTCGAGCGTGCGCGAGTAGGGCGGTCGGATGCCGACGGAGAAGAGCAGCTGGATGACGATGTAGAGGATGATCAGCAGCGTGTAGACGTAGATCAAGGTCGACAGGTAGTCGGCGATCTGCGTGCGTGCGCTTGCGAGGAGCATCGGCGTCAGCCGGCCTTCGGCCGGTGGCCGGCGCCGGAGGGTGGGCTGGGTGGCGGTGGAGCACCAGGCGCGGGCTGAAGCACGGCGTCGAGGGCATCGCTGAAGGCAGCGCGTAGCCCGGCGCGCTCGAGCGCGTCGAGCCCGCGCGCGGTGATGCCGCCGGGCGAGGTGACCTCGCGGCGCACGGCAACGGTGTCGTAGTCGCGCGTGCGCAGCAGCTCGGCAGTGCCGGCGAGCGTCTGCACGACGAGCTCGGCGCCCTGCGCTGCGGGGATGCCCTTGCGCACGCCGGCGTCGATCTGCGCCTCGGCGACGAGCGCGACATAGGCGGGGGCACACGACATCAGGCCCATGGCGACGTCGACGAGCGCATCGTCGAGCACGACGAGCGTGCCGAGCTCGGCGAACAGCGAGGCGACGAGCGCATCGAGTGAGGCGTCACGGTCGGGGTGCTCGCGCTGCGCCACGTCGGCGGCGTCGCGCCCCTGCACGACGGCGCCCTGGCGAACCTCGACGGGCAACGACGGGATGAAGCGGTACACGGGCGTGCCGGGATAGGCGTCCCTCAGCGCCTGTAGCGGCGTGGCGGCGAGGATCGAGGCGACGGCCTTGGCGTGCGGCGCCACCTCGGCGGCCACGTCGGCGAGCTGCGCGGGCTTGTGGCAGAGCACGACGAGATCGGCGCGCTCGGCGACCTCGGTGTTGCTCGCGAGCGTCTCGCCGCCGAGCTCGGCGGCGAGCGCCTCGGCGCGCGCGTGGACGGGATCTGCGCAGAGCACGGGCTTGCCCCAGCCACGGGCCAGCGCTCGTGCCATGTTGCCTGCTCCGATCAGCCCAACTTGCATACCGAGTCCAGACTAGAGGCCGGCCGGGCCCGGCCGGCCGGACTAGCTCTGATTGAAAAAACCCTTCTCGATCAGCCTCGCGCGCTCCTCGGCGGAGATCTCGACGTTGCGCGGCGTCAGCATGAAGACCTTGTCGGCGATCCGCTGCATGCCGCCGTCGAGCGCGTAGGTGAGCCCGGAGGCGAAGTCGATCAGGCGCTTGGAGAGGTCGGTGTCGGAGGACTGCAGGTTGAGGATCACGGGGATCGAGTCCTTGAACTTGTCGGCGATCTGCTGGGCGTCGTTGAAGGACTTGGGGATCACGAGGTGCACGCGCACGTCGCCGTTGGCGCCGACCGACTTGAGCACGGTCGTCGGGCGCCCGCTGCCGCGTCGTGAGCCGGCTTCCTCCTCGGCGAAGATGTCGTCGAACTCGTCGCGACGGCGGCGCAGGCGGCGCACGTTGGGGCGCTCGCGGTAGCGGTCCTCGATCTCGGCCTCGGGCGGAGCGTCGTCGAAGTCGTCGTGATACTCCTCGGCGAGGCCGAAGTAGACGAGCGCGCTGTGCCAGGAGTCACGAAAGGCCATTGGTATAGGTGCGTTTTCGCCCGGCGGGGCAAATTCCCTGCTCGCGGCGGATTCGATGCTCATGCTAGTGCCCGCCCCCGCAGAATGCTCGGGTCGCCGGCGCGGGACACGATCTGACGAGATCGCCTCGGCGGCGAACGTAGTCGTCCGCCGCCAACGCGAGCCCTAATCGTACAGTCTCGTGCCAATTCTCACAATGCTGGCGCCCTCTTCGACGGCGACGACGTAGTCCTGGGAGGTGCCCATCGAGAGGTGCTCGAGCCGGTGCTCCTTTGCGAGCTCGCGGAGGCTGGCAAACCACGGCCTGCTCTGCTCGGAATCGTCGGCGAGCGGCGGCATCGTCATCAGGCCGGCGACAGGAACGGGCGAGCGGCGGATGAAATCACCGAGCTGCTCGGGGGCGACGCCTGCCTTCTCCTGCTCGCGGGCGATGTTGACCTCGATCAGAATGCGCAGCCCGGGACGAGCCTCGGGCAAGCAGCGCTCGAGCGCGCGCAGCGCGGACTCGGAGGCGACGGAGTGGATCAGCCGCACGCACGGGACGATTTGGCGCACGCGGCGACTTTGCAGCTGGCCGATGAAATCCCACTCGAACAGCTCGCTGTGTTCGGCGTACTTGGCCTGCAGCTCCTGCGCGCGGTTCTCGCCGACGAGCTCGATGCCGGCCGCGGCGAGCAGCGGCAGGTCTTCGCTGCGGATGTACTTGATCGCCGCGAGCAGCTCGACCTTGCGCGGCTGCCCGTCCGGGCGCGCGTGCGGCGAGCGCTGCGCGGCGGCGTCGATCTCCTCGCGCACGCGGGCGACGTTGGCACGGATGCGCTCGACGTCGAGGTTCTCGATCAGCCGCGGCACGTCAGACCCGAGCCTCGAATCATCAGACCCACGCGATCCCGGCCTGCCTTCCGGCGGCCTTGCCCTGGCGGCGGTGTGAGAAGAAGCGCTCGTCGCAGATCGTGCACACGTCGGCGTGCAGGATGCCGGCGACGCCGGCGGCGAGCAGTTTGTCGCGGGCGATCGCGCGCAGGTCGATGTTCTTGCCGCGGCGATACTCGCCGGCGTTGGTCCCCGCACCGGCAGCAAGATCAGCGCCGAACGCGGCGTGCACCTCCTCGCCGACCTCGTAGCAGCAGACGCCGGCGCCGGGGCCGACGACGGCCGTGATCGGGCCTGTCGCGCCGAGCTCACGCAGGGCGCGGACGGACTCCTCGAGCACGCCGGCGGCGAGGCCGCGCCAGCCGGCATGGGCCATCGCGACGACGGCCGCTCCCCCATCCGCTCCCACTTCCTCGGTCACGGCACCGAGCGCGACAGGCAGGCAATCGGCGGTGAGCACCATCATGCCTGCACGGCGAAGCGCCGTGGCGTGCCCGTCGGCGTCGATCGCGACCGCCTCTCCCCCGCTGCCCGCGATCTCGTGTACGCGCTGCACGGTGCAGCCGTGGACCTGGCGGCTGGCGCAGAGCCAGTCCAAGCCAAGCTCCTCGCACAGCCGGTCACGGGCCGCGCGCCCATGCTCGTGCCCGTCGCCGGTCTGCGTCGAGAGGTTGCCGTGCGTGCGCGAGGTGAACAGAACTTGGGTGCCGCCGGGGAGCTCGTACCTGATGGGCAACACAGCAGCGCCGGTATCAACTCGACCACTCATCGCAGCAGCTCGACTTTGCACCGAAGCGACGGAGCACGCGTCGACCTACCGTCGGCCGTCAGCAGCGTCACATCGAGCGTCTCCGCCAGTGCCACGTATGCGGCGTCGTACGGCGTGAGATTGTCGCGAAGCTCCCGAATGCGGGGCATGAGCGGCAAATGCGACGCCCTCACGAGGTTCAGCTCCGCCAGGTCACTCAGCGCCTGCTGCGCGCCATCTGGCTCCAACCACCCTGCGTCGAGTTGGCGGCGCCAGGCCATGGCGACCTCCAGATCGACGATCTCGGGGGCGCACAACACCCGCTCCATGTCGAGGCGATTGCGCATGCGCTGACCATCTGAGCCATCGTCGCCGAGCGCTGTCGCCAGAACCGACGCGTCAACGACGATCACGACGCGCGTGCGTCGCGTTCTTCACGAATCGCTCTTGTCGCGAAGTCGAGGGGCAGCCTTCCCCCGGTCCGCCTGCCGGCTCGATCGAACAGTTCCTTGATTGTCGGCCGGCTCGCTTGCTCTTCCAGGGTTGAGAGGAGGTATGCCTGCAGGGACTGACCCGCCTCGTCGGCGCGGCGACGCAACGTCTTGTGGACATCAGGGGGCACGTTCTTTATCTGCACGCTGGGCATAAATGAATGTTAGCGCCATTTTGGCGCCACTCGTTCGCCCTACGGTTCCAGCGCGGCGCGAAGCTCCGCGTCACGCGTCTCGGCGGCGATCTCGCCGTCTAGCTTGCGCATCAGCGCGCGGCGCAGGTGCCGGCCGATCTCGGGGCCTGGCGCGATGCCTGCCTGAAGGAGATCGTCACCCGTGATCTGGAGCCCCACTTCGCGCAGCTCGGAGAGCCAGCGCTGCGCCGCGTCGGCCGCCTCGTCATGCCCGGCCGCCGCGGCGATGGCGCCGGCCAGCGCGACCGCCTCCAGAGGCTCGCCGTGCGCAACCTCGTAGATCTGCGAGGGCGCGTGTGCCTGGCGCAGACGCTCGGCGATGCGAGGGGCGAGGATCGCGCTGCGCACGGTCCGCTCGCGCTCGGTGCCTGGAAACTCCCAGCCGTCGAGCAGCGTGCGCAGGCGGGTCTGGTAGTCGGTCGAGTCGAAGGAGCGCCCCGGGCGCAACAGCGAGGCGAGCAGCAGCACATCGGGCCAGCCGTCGGGCGGCCCCGGCAGCTCTCCGAGCGCCGCTCGCGCGAGCGGGGCATCGAGCTCGATCGCCTCGTGCAACGCCGCGAGCACGCCGAGCCGCTGCAGCGACTCGAGCGCCGCCACCGGATCGGGCTCGGCGAGGGCCAGGCGCAGCTCGGCACCGATGCGCGCCGGGGAGACCGTGTCGAGTGCGCCCGAGGCGATTGCCTGCTCGGCCAGGCGCGCCGTCTGCTCGTCCGGCTCGAAGCGGAGCCGCGCGTTGTAGCGAGCCAGGCGCAGCAGGCGCGTGGGGTCGTCGAGGAAGCTCCGCTCGTGCAGCACGCGCAGGCGGCGTGCTGCGAGGTCCTCGAGTGCGCGATCTGCACCATGGAGCTCGCCCCGGCGCGGTCCTGCGAGCGCCACCGAGAGCGTGTTGACCGTGAAGTCGCGACGGGCGAGATCCTGCTCGACGCTCCCCGGATGCACTTTGGGCAGGGCGCCCGGATGGGCGTAACGCTCGCTGCGCCGTTCGGCGATGTCGACGCGCCCGCCCGGCCATTCGACGGTCGCTGTGCCGAAGCGGTCGTGCACGCGCGGCGTCGGCGTGTCGGGACCGGGGCGGGTCTGCTCGCGCGAAAGCTTCTCGGCGAGCATCTGGGCCAGCCCGAGCGAATCCTCGGAGACGACAACGTCGAGCTCGCGCGGGGTGCCGCCGGCGTCGAGCAGCAGGTCTCGCACCGCGCCCCCGATCAGCTCGATGTCGTCGCGCTCGGTGGCCAGCTCGAGTAGCTGTGGGCCTCCGGGCAGCCCGCGCAGGCGCTCCAGCACCGCCGTTCCGTCGACCTCGGCCCGCTGCACGCCCGACCCCTGCACGCTCGACACCTACGCCTCGCCTCGCGCGCGGCCTCAGCCGACCCGCACGGGTATCCCCGCCGCGACCAGGTGCGCCTTGGCCTCGGCGATCGTGTGTCGGCCGTAGTGGAAGATCGAGGCGCACAGCGCCGCGTCGGCGCCCGCGCGCAGCGCCTCGGCGAGGTGGTCGAGCTCGCCGGCGCCGCCCGAGGCGATCACCGGCACGCTCACCGCCTGGCTGACGGCTTCGATCAACGGCAGGTCATAGCCATCGTTCGTGCCATCGCGGTCCATGCTCGTCAGCAGGATCTCGCCGGCGCCGCGCTCGACGCCCTCGCGCGCCCACTCGACCACGTCGCGGCCGGTGGGGGTGCGACCCCCGGCCAGGTAGGCCTCCCACTTCGACGGGTGCTCCAGTCCCTTGCCGACGAAAGGGTCTGCTTTGGCATCGATCGCCAGCACCACGCACTGCGAGCCGAACACCTCGGCCAGCTCGTTGATCAGCTCCGGGCGCTTCAGCGCGGCCGAGTTGACCGAGACCTTGTCGGCGCCCGCATCGAGCACCGCCTGAGCATCCTCGGCCGAGCGGATGCCGCCGCCGATCGTGAACGGCACGAACACGTCGTCGGCCGTCGCACGCGCCAGCTTGGCGATCGTGTCGCGCTTCTCGTGCGTCGCCGTGATGTCGAGGAAGATCAGCTCGTCGGCGCCCTCGCGATCGTAGTGAGCCGCCAGCTCGACCGGGTCGCCGGCATCGCGGATGTCGAGGAATTCCACGCCCTTGACGACGCGCCCCGCGTCGACGTCGAGGCACGGGATGATGCGCTTGAAGTGCACCGGCCTACGGTAGCCCGTCTGTTCAGGGCGCGGCGATAACTAGGCGATCAGCGTCGCTGCTCGGCGACGAGGTCCGATACCGGCTCGAGCGAGCGGAGCTGCCGGTGCTCTGTGCTCGCCCGCTTGCGCCGGGTCGGCTCTCGCACGAGCCCGCGTGCACGCAGATCGACGAGCGGGTCCACTTCGTTCATCGGGGAATGACGGACTTCGGTCTTCGGCACTGGCTGATGTGGCGTCATTGGTTGAGGGTAGACGCTCCAGAAGATGCAAGTTCCCAGCCGAATTGGGCGGTTGCGCGATCAGCCGTCGAGCACGGCCAGCGCCTCGGCCACGGTGAACCGCCGCTCGTACAGCGCCTTGCCGACGATCACGCCATCGAGGTCCAACGCCGGCAGCGAGCGCAGGTGCTCGAGCTTGCCGATACCACCCGAGAGGATCACGGCGCCCTCGCCCCCCGCGGCCACCACCTCGGCCGTGCTCTCCAGGTCGGGGCCTTCGAGCATCCCGTCATGGTCGATGTTCGTGTAGATGAAGGTGCGCACGCCTTCGTCGCGCAGGCGAGCGACGACCTCGGCGACCGGCACGTCAGTCAGCGACAGCCAGCCGTGCGTGGCCACGTGGCCACCGCGAGCGTCGACCCCTACCACGACCCGGTCGGGCCCATACTTGTCGAGCGCGTGAACCAGAACCTCCGGGGCGGTGAAGACCGCGGTGCCGATGATCACGCGCCACGCTCCACCCGCCAGCGCGTTGTCCACCGCCTCGCGTGTGCGCAGGCCGCCGCCGTACTGGATCTGCAGACCAGTCTGCTCGGCGATGCTCGCCATCTGCAACATGTTCACTGGGGCGCCACCCTTCGCCCCGTCGAGGTCGACCACGTGCAAGCGCTTGGCCCCTTCCGCCGCAAACGCGCGCGCGACGGCAAGCGGGTTCTCGTCATAGACCTTCTTCGCCTCGAAGTCGCCCTTGACGAGGCGCACCGCGTTGCCGCCGAGGATGTCGATCGCCGGGTAGAGGTTCACGCGTGCGTTGCGTCCTGCACCCGCGCGTCGAGGCAGATGCGGGCGAAGTTGGCCAGCAGCCGCAGCCCCGCCGCCGAGGACTTCTCCGCGTGGAACTGCACGCCGTAGAACGAGCCCTTCTGCACCGCCGTCACGAACGGCGCGCCGTAGGACGCCGTGCCGAGCACGTCCTCTTCGCGCTCCGGCTCCGCCGCCAGCGAGTGCACGTGGTAGAAGGCGCATTCCAGCGGCAGCCCCGCGATCAGCGGCGAGTCCGGTTTGCTGAAGCGGACCTCGTTCCAGCCGATGTGCGGCAGCTTCAGCGTCCCCGCGCGCAGGCCGTGCACCTCGCCCGCGATCAGGCCGAGCCCGTCGGCGCCGCCGAGCTCCGTCGAGTAGTCGAACGCGAGCTGCAATCCCAGGCAGATGCCCAGCACCGGCGTGCCCATCGCCACGCGATCGCGGATCAGTTCGTCCAGGCCCAGCTCGCGCAGGTTCTCCATCGCCCGCGGGAACGCGCCCACGCCCGGTACGACGAGGCCGTCCGCCTGGCGCAGCTGCTCCAGGTCCGAGCTGACGCTCGCGCGCACGCCGACGTGCTGCAGCGCCTTCTCGACCGAGCGGCGATTGCCCATGCCGTAATCCAGGACGGCGATCTCGACAGACTCTGAGACGAGCGCGCTCACGACGTCAGCGTCCCCTTCGTGCTCGGCACGCCGCTCTCGCTCGGGTCGATCGCGACCGCCTGGCGCAGCGCCCGCGCGAATGCCTTGAACGCCGCCTCGATCATGTGGTGCGCGTTGGAGCCCGCTTCTACGCGCAAGTGCAGCGTGAGCTTGGCCGCGTTGGCCAGTGCTCGGAAGAACTCCTCGGTCAGCTCGTGCTCGAAGCCGCCCGTCGAGCCCGACGGGAGGTCGGCCTCGAACAGCGTGAACGGCCGGCCCGAGATATCCAGTGCACAGCTCGCACGTGCCTCGTCCATCGGCACCGTCGCCGCGCCGTAGCGGACGATCCCGCTGCGATCGCCCAGCGCGCCGTCCAGCGCCTGGCCGAGCACGATCGCCGTGTCCTCCGCCGTGTGGTGCGCGCCCGTCTCCAGGTCGCCCGTCACCTTCACTTTCAGATCCAGCCGCCCGTGCCGCGCGAGCAGGTCGAGCATGTGGTCGAGGAAGCCCACGCCCGTCTCGCGCGTGCCCGCCCCCGGGCCTTCCAGCGCCAGCGACAGGCGCACGTCCGTCTCACCCGTGCGGCGCTCGATGCTCGCTGATCTCTCGTTCTCTCTACTCATAAAAATCGTCGTTGGCTCAGTCGCTGCGCTCATTGTCGCCGATGCGCGCCTCCATCGAGCGCGCGTGCCACTCGAAGCCCTCCGCCCGCGCGATCGGCACGCCCGCGCTCGCCAGCTTGCCCGCGCCGTCGGTCGCCACGCGCACCTCCGCCATGCGCCGGCGGAAGTGACGCGGCGAGAGCATCGACGCGAAGCGCGCAGCGCCGACCGTCGGCAGGATGTGGTTCGAGCCGACCACGTAGTCGCCGAACGCCGTCGCGCTCGCCGCGCCGACGAACAGGCAGCCCGCCCTGCGGATCCGCGGCGCTTGCGCCTCGACGTCGGCGCCGATCAGCTGCAGGTGCTCAGGCGCGAACTCGTTGGCGATCTGGATCGCCTGTTGCGAGTCGAGCGCCTGCACCAGCGCGAACGTCCCGGCCGCTGCACCGCTCCCAGGAAGCTCCGCGTCCAGGCGCTGCAATGTGTTCCCCAGCGCCTCGATCACGCCCGGGCCCGCCGAGACACCGACGACGAGGCTGCCCTCACCGTGCTCGCCCTGCGCCAACATGTCGAGCGCCGCCAGCTCTACGTCGCCCTCGTTCAGCTCCGTGCCCAGCACCACCATCAGGTCGCTCGGACCCGCGAAGCCGTCGATCCCGACCTTCGCCGAGAGCTGCGCCTTTGCCTCCTGCACGTACAGGTTGCCCGGGCCGACGATCACGTCCACGCGCTTGACCGTCTCCGTGCCGTACGCCAGCGCCGCGATCGCCTGCGCCCCGCCCATCCGGTAGACGCGCTCGACGCCGCACAGCCGGCACGCGCCGAGGATCGCCGCGTCGATCTCGCCATCCTCGCCCGGCGGGCTGCACACGGCCACGTCGAACACGCCCGCCGCGCGCGCCGTGACGACGCCCATCGCGACCGTGCTCGGATACGGCGCGCGCCCGCTCGGGACGTAGATCGCCGCCGAGTCGACCGGCATCTCACGCAGCGCGATCCGCTGGCCTTGGGGAAGGTCGATCGTCGCGTCGCGGCCCACGCCCGCGTCCGCCACCTGCGCGACGTTCGCGATCGTCACCTGCAGGCCCGCCACGAGCTCCAGCGGCATGCGCTTGATCGCCTCGTCGAGGTCCTCCGGTGCGACCAGCAGCGGGCTCGGCTCGACGCCGTTGGTGTCGAACTGGCGTGTGTAGTGGAGCACTGCCTGATCGCCACCGTCGCGCACGCGCTCGACGATCTCGCGCACCGGCTCCTCGACCGAATCGCCGTCGGGTACGAGCGCGCGCAGGTGCGCCGCCACGCCGGCCACACCGCCGAGGCGCTCGAGCTCGGCTATCTCGACGCGCTCGATCTGCATGGCTCAGCCAACGCCGGCGGCCGGGAGCGCGCGCAGCTGCTCGAGCAGGTCGTCCATCTGCGCCGCCTTCAACTTGTGCGAGACCGGGTTGGCGATCAGCCGCGCCGTGCAGAGCACGATCTCCTCGCGCACGACCAGGTTGTTCTCGCGCAGCGTCGTGCCCGTCGCCGTCAGATCGACGATCGCGTCGACCATGCCCGTCAGCGGCGCCAGCTCGACCGAGCCCTTGACCTCGACGATCTCACCTTGGCGACCCGTTTCCTCCAGGTAGCGCGCCGCGATCCGCGGGTACTTTGTCGCCACGCGCATCACGCCGAGGCGCCGCAGCGACTCGAGCGCCGGGTCGTGCTCGGGGTCGGCGCTCGCCTTGCTCGCCAGCACCATCGTGCAACGCCCGAAGCCGAGGTCGAGCAGCTCATACACGTCGCGCCCGCGCTCGCCCGGCGCGTGCGCCAGCTGCTCGAGCAGCACGTCCTTGCCGGTCACGCCGATGTCCGCCGCGCCCGCCTCGACATACGTCGGCACGTCCGACGGGCGCATCGTGACGACGCCGATGTCCTCGAACAGCAGCTTGCGGTCGTTCGTGCGCAGCTCCTCCGTGTCGATCCCCAGCGTCGCCAGCAGGTCGACCGTGCCACCGAACAGAGCCCCGCGCGGGACCGCGATGACCAGGCCGTTGCCCGCGCTCATCGCGGCTCTCCAGCACTCGCCACCGAGCGCAGCTCCGACAGCGCGCCCGTGCCGCGTTCCTCGCCGGCCAGCGCCTGGTGCAGCGAGTCGACATACAGCGCGAAGCCGACCGCCGGGAGGCTGCGCCCGAAGCGCCCGAGCAGCTCGTCGTAGCGCCCGCCGCCGCCGATCGGCGCGCCGAGCGCCGGGTCGTAGACCTCGAACACGGCGCCCGTGTAGTAGCCGATGTTGCGGATCAGGCCGAGGTCGAAGATCACGCGCGCCGCGACGCTCTCCTCGAGCAGCTCATACACGCGGCGCATGCCCGTGACCGCCTCGACCGCCGGCGCCGGCGCGTCCGTCAGCAGCTCCGGGCCACCGCGGCGCTGGGGCACGTCGAGCAGCAGCTCTGCCGCCTCACCCGAGACGCCCGCCTCGTGCAGGCGGTGCTCGAGCGCGACGAAGTTGCGCCGCACGAGCGTTTCCAGGAGGCCCTGACGGTGATCCTCCGGCACCTGCAGGCTCTCCATCAGCGCCGGGAACAGCGAAGCGTCGCCGACGCCGATGCGGAAGTCTTTTAGCCCGACCGCCTCGAGCGAGTCGCACAGCACCGTGAGCGCTTCCGCCGTGCCCTGCGGCGCCGGTGCGCCGATCAGCTCGATCCCCGCCTGCAGCATCTCGCGCAGCTGCCCGCGCTGCGGGCGCACGCCGCGGTAGGTGTGGGCGAAGTAGCAGAAGCGCAGCGGCAGCTGGCTGTCGGCGTAGCGCGTCGCCACCACGCGCGCGATCGGTGCCGTCATGTCCGAGCGCAGCACGAGCACCGCACCGGTCTCGTCGAACACGCGGTAGGCCGGGCGCGCTTCGGCCATGTCCGCACGCGCGAGCACCGACTCGTACTCGAGCGCCGGCGTGTAGATCTCGCCGTAGCCGTGGCGGTCGAACACGCCGCGCAGCGTGTCCGTGATCGCGCGGACCTCGCCGGTCTCCTGGGGAAGCACGTCGCGCGTGCCGCTGGGAATTGGGTGGATCATCGAGACCCGAGATTACGCGGTTGCTTGGGACGCTACGCGTGGACGGGCTCTGTCGCGACCCGCTCGATCCGCGCCCCGAGCTCGCGCAAGCGCTCGTCGATCCGCTCGTAGCCGCGGTCGATCTGGCGGATGTTGCCGATCTCGGAGCGTCCGTCGGCGCACAGGGCCGCGAGCAGCATGGCCATGCCGGCGCGGATGTCGGGCGACTCGACGCGCTCGCCGCGCAAGCGCCGCGGCCCGGTGACGATCGCACGATGTGGATCGCACATCACGATATCCGCTCCCATCAAAATCAACTTATCGGTAAAGATCAGCCTGTTCTCGAACATCCACTCATGGACGAGGATCGAGCCCTCGGCCTGCGTCGCCAGCGCCACCGCAATCGACGTCAAATCGGCCGGGAAGGCGGGCCACGGGCCGTCCTGGATCTTGCTCTTGAACTCGCCGACGTCGGACTGGGCGACGAGCTTCTGCCCGCCGGGCACGATCACGTCGTTGCCGTCGAGCTGCGAGCGCAGCCCGAGCCGCTCGAACACGAGGCGGATCATGCGCAGATCGCCGGGCACGGTGTCCTTGATCCGCAGTTCGCCGCCGGTCACGCCGGCCAAAGCCATGAAGCTGCCGATCTCGATGTGGTCGGGCGCGACATCGTGCTCGCAGCCGTGCAGACGATCGGCACCGTTGACGGTGATCAGGTTGGAGCCGATGCCCTGGATGTCGGCGCCCATCTTCACGAGCATCCGCGCGAGGTCCTGCACGTGGGGCTCGGAGGCGGCGTTGCCGATCACGGTCGTGCCGGGCGTCAGCGCGGCGGCCATCAGCACGTTCTCGGTGGCCATCACGGAGGGCTCGTCCATGAACACGTCTGTCGAGCGCAAGCCGCGGGGGGCGTGCAGGGCGATGGTGCCGTTGCACTCGACGTCGGCGCCCATCGCGCGGAAGGCATCGAGGTGCGGGTCGAGGCGCCGGCGGCCGATCACATCGCCGCCGGGCGGCGACATCACGGCGCGGCCGAAGCGCGCGAGCAAGGGGCCGGCGAGCAGGAAGGATGCGCGGATCGACTCGGCGAGCTCGCGCTCGATCGGGATCTCACGCGCGGTGGCTGCACACAGGGCGAGCTCGTTGGGACCGCGCCACTGGGCGGAGACGCCGAGCGCCTTGAGGATGTCAAGCATCGCCTCGACGTCGCGGATCCGCGGGACGTTGCGCACGAGCACCTCGTCCTCGGTGAGGAGCGCGGAGGCGAGGATCGGTAGCGCGCCGTTCTTGTTCCCGGCCGGGGTCATCGTGCCGGAAAGCGGGACGCCACCTTCGATGACGAACTTCTCCATGAGCTGTGTGCGCCGCCGCCGACGGCCCCAAGGAGGAGCTTTCGCGTCGCGCCTGGCAAGCGTAACAGCCATCTGAACGGTCAAGTTCGCGGCGCGCGGCTGCTCACCTGCACGCGCTGGACGAACGGGCTTCGTTGGAGGATTTAGAGAGGGCGATCGGGTCTGCGACGACCCGATCGTCCGAGACGATCTGCAATTCTCGTTGCACGCTCTGGCGCGTCGCGATTGGCTCTGCGATGCGGGTTTGCGGCGGTTTAGCCGATGCGTACACACGTTCGTATGAGCGCTCTGCGGGCATCCGTCCGATCGCCTTCCTAGCTTACGAACGAATGTTCGCTTCTACAAAGAACTCCGCGCTCGCGCAGCGCACGCTCGGCGCCCTGCGTCTCACCCGCTCGTTCCTTCTGCTCGAGGACGACTACGACGTCGACTGGGAGGTCGACTTGGATCGGGGCGGGTCACTGGCGCAGCATGAGCACCCGCACCGGCGGGCGCTGCGCGGGCCGGGGCGAGGTTCGGGACGCGTGCGTCGGGCAGGCGCGCTCGCCCCTTCCCCCCAGCACTGCATCTCCCCGGTGGGGAGGCCAGATCGCTGGGATCGCTGCCGGACGGCCCGGCGAACCGAGCAGCCCGGCAGCTGCGCTTCACTGCGGAGCTAGACCATGATTTCCTGTTCGGTCGTGGGGAAGCGCCATTCCGGGGATACGGCTTCCATCCCTGCGGCAAGGAAGGCCGCGGCGTTGACTTTCATTTCAAAGGTCTGTGCCGCGCCACCTTCGCATTTTTCGATCGTTTGTTTGCCTTCTTTTTGCTGGATTAACAAGGTGAAGGTTTTTTTTAGCTGTTTGTTTGGTGACGCTAATATGACCAGGGACCCGCGAAGCAGCAGTTTGTCTTCTACTGTCGCGAGTTTGGTTTCTTTTGTGAGTTTCACCGAGATGCCGGCGTCATTGGCCGCGATGAGGCAGTTGTGCATTTCGACCATGAGCGTTACGATGCCGGCTTCTCCGCTTCCTTCGTTCTCCACTTCTTCGCCATTGAACACGCAGGTTTCCAACTTGAGCGAAGCCTTGGCTAAGGTCGCTTCTTTCGTCAGTTCCCCGGTTGGGGTTGCCGTTTTCTGACATTTGATTCTTTCTTTATTGGTCAGTTCGATGGTTATCGCTCCAGTTTCGACGACGAACGCTGTTTTTTCCAAACCCGGTAACCATTTCCATAATGTTTCGACGGCAGAGGCCGATGCGGCAGCTATGCTCATTACGATGAACACCGCGATGACGGCCAAGGCCTTGAGTCCACGCATGTTGTCCTCCTGAATCGAGATCCCGCCCACCACGCTTGCGCACTTGCGAGGGGCGCATACGCAGTATCGCGACCCGAGCGTAGGACTTGCCAGGCTTCTGCCGAAATGTTTCCCGCACCTGGAACGGGACGCGCGTCGACGGCGCGCTTTGCGCGCCTAGTCCTGCAAGGCAAGCGCAGCGGGCACGCGCGCGGCGAGGTACCCGGGCACGCTGAGCACGGCGAGCGCGGCGGCGGTGACGATCGCGAGTGCGGCAAGCGCGGTCGGCAGCGCGACGGAGCGCACGACGGGGTAGTTGATCACCGACGCCAGCGCGCGGTCGAGCAGTTGCTGCCCGAACAGGCCGAGCAGTGCTCCCCCGGCGCAGCCGACGAGCAGCAGCAGCAGGCTCTCGAGCAGGATCGTCCCCCACAGCTCGCGCGGTGAGAAGCCCTCGAGCTTCAGCTTGGCCAGGCGCGGGCGGCGCTGCCAGACCATCGCGCCCATCGCCGCCGCCGTCGCGAGGATCGCGGCGACGAGGATCAGCGTGGCGATCTGCGACAGCCGCGCGAGGCCCTGGCGCGTGAGCGTGCGCTGCTTGTCGGCGTGCTGTGCGGCAGTTTGCACGGCGAGGCCCGAGCCGGGGCCCAGCGCCCGTTGGACCACGGCGCGCCCCTGGGTCGGGGTCGTGCCAGGCGCGAGCAGCACGTTGAACGCGCTCGGCTCAGGGCTTTCCCACGCGCGCGCGTAGTCGTCGGCATTCATCACGATCGCCCCTGGGGCCCAGCCGATGTTCGTCGAGATAGCTGCGAGATGGAACGTCGTCGGGTGCGGCGCCGGCAACGTGAAGGCGTCGCCGATCTGCAGGTGATGTTCAGAGGCAAGGGCTTGCGACACGACGACCCAGCCGCCGGTGCGCACACGCGCGCTCGCCGTTGCCAGGTCGCCTTCGACGAGCTGGCTCGGCGGGATCAGCGGCTGGGCCGTTGCGGGCGGAGCAATCACCCAGATGCGGCGCTGGCGCCAGTCGAGCAGCCCGCCCCGATAGACGCTCGTCGCGCGGACACCGGGCACGCGCTGCAGGCGGGCGAGCGTGTTCCCCGGGAACGGCTGGGTCATCAGCAGGTTGAACGAGCCCGCGGGCGAGACCCAGAGATCGGTGAACGCGTTCATGTCGTGCGCCGCGTTTTCGAGCCCGTGCTGCAGGTCGCCGTGCGCGCCCTGGATCGAGACGCTGCCGAACACGGCGATCGCGCCGGTCGCGGCGATGGCCACAGCCCGCGAGCGCCCGGCGCGAAGCTCGCTCACGGCGACGTGCGGCACGGCGCTCGTCACCTTCCGCGCGAGGCGGGCGATCGAGCCGAGCATCGCGTCGAGGCCGAGCGGCAGCCACAACAGCAGCGCGCACGTCAGCGCGACCATGCCGGCGATCGCGGCTTGCGGCAGCACAAGCAGCGTGACGAGTGCAACCAGGACGAAGACGACCCCGAGCGCGCTCCGCCAGCGCGCGGTGCTCCTCCCCATGGCCATCTGTCGCGGCGCAATCGCGGCCAGCGGGTCGCGCGAGAGGATGTCGCGCAGCGGGCTGAGCACGGCGACGAAGGCGGCGAGCATCCCCCCGGCGACGGCGATCGCGATGCTCTGGGCGCCCACGACGCGCGCCGAGCCGACGGTGAAGGCAGAGGAGAGAAAGCCGGGGTTCGAGTGAAACAGCTGGATCGAGAGCTCGTCGCCGAGCACCAGGCCGAGCGCGCAGCCGACCGTGCCGAGCACGGCGGCGTCGAGCAGCAGCACGCCGATCACGGCGCGCGGCGTGTAGCCGTCGCGGCGCAGGTCGGCGATCAGCCGGCGGCGCTGGGAGACGGTCAGCAGCATCGCGTTGAACGCGAAGAGGAAGCCGACGAGCGCGCTGATCACGGCGAACAGCACGGTCGACTGGTTGGCCGCCGCGGCTGCCTTGGAGAAAAGCTGCTCGTCGTAGCTCGTTGAGGTCACGCTCAGCCGCCCGTGCGCCATGCGGGTCAGCGCTGCTCGAACGGGCTGCTCCCGGCCGGGACGCGGCGTGACGAGAATGCGCGTGACGCGGCCCGGCAGACCGGCCATTTCCTGGGCGAAGGAGAGCGGGGCGACGACGATCGGCGTGTCGATCAGCGGGCCGATTTCGTGGGCCGAGAGCTGTTTGTAGAGCGGCGCCTGGCTGACGTGGCCGCCGATCTCGAGCGTCGCTTCGGCGCCGAACTTGGTCACGCCGATGCCTCGCGCGAGCGGCCCGGGCATGACGATCGCGCCGATCCCACCGAACGGGGCCAGGCGCGTGTGGCGCACGAGCGTGCCGCCGAGCTGCGTGAGGCTCTCGTCGGCGCCGATCAGCTCGACTGACTTGCTCGCGCGGGGCCCGAGCGCGTTGGCGTTGGCTTCGAGCAGCGGCGCCGCCAGCTTCACGCCCGCGACGTGGCGAACGTTGCTCAGCAGGCGCTGGTCGAACCCCCGCGGGTCGCGCGCGAGCAGCTGCAGCTTCGCGCTGCCGACGATTCCCTGTGAGAGCTGCGCGACCGAGCTCGAGAGGCTGTTGCTGGCGATCTGCGACGCGAACAGCAGCGCCACGCCAGCGGCGATCCCGAGCACGGCGAAGCACTCCTGCAGCAGGCGCGAGCGCACGCGCACGCGGTACAGGTGCAGCATGTTGGCGAGCCTCATCGCGCGGAGGGTGCGGCCGCGCCGGGCTCGTATTCGCCCAGCCTGCCGTCACGCAGCGCGAGCACGCGATCGGCGTAGCCGGCGGCAAGCGGGTCGTGGCTGACGAGCACCACGGCGACGTCGCGCTCGCGACACAGCTCGCGCAGCAGCCCGAGCACTTCGTGGCTTCGCTGCGTGTCGAGGCTGCCCGTCGGCTCGTCGGCGAGCAGCAGCCGCGGCTCGGTCGACAGCGCGCGGGCGATCATCACGCGCTGGCGCTCGCCCATCGAGAGCGTCTCGGCATGCTGCTTCAGCCGCTTGCCCAGCCCAAGCCGCTCGAGCAGCGGCGTCATCCGTTCGTGCGCCTCTCGCCAAGGGACGTTCTTCAGCAGCTTCAGCACGGCGTTGTCGAGCGTGCTCACGCCCGGGAGCAGATCGAAGTTCTGGCGGATGAAGCCGAGCTCGGAGAGCCGGTATCGCGAGGCCTCCTGCTCGGACAGCGACGAGATGTTGCGCCCGTCGACGAGCACCGAGCCGCTGGTCGGCTCGAGCAGCGCGGCGACCATCAGCAGCAACGTCGTCTTACCCGATCCAGAGGGGCCGTAGAGCGCGAGCAGCTCGCCGGTCGGCACCTCCAGCGAAACGCCGTCGACCGCCCTCACCGTCTCGCCGCCGACGAGCTCGTAGTGCTTTACGAGCTCACGCAGCTCGAGCATCCCCGCCCCGGGTCTCGGCGCCGACGGATACCGACGGCGTTATCTGGTCAGCCGCCGCAGCGGCGGGCCGGGCCGTGCGCGAGCCGCCCACGCCCGCCAACTGGCGCAGCTTGAAGACGAGCAGCATCGGATGCGCGAGCGGGCCGAGCGACGCCCTTACGCGACGCGTGACACCCTCGACGCCGCCCGCCGAGGCCTCCGGCGCGGCCAGGTAGCTGCAGGCCATCGCCGTGACGAGCAGCGCGTGGCTCCTCTCGCCCGGCAGCTCATGTCCTGCCCTCAGCGCGCCCATGGCGAGCCGCTCCAGCCCCTCCGCGGCCTGGCGGCGCGATGGATAGCAGTCGAGCAGGCGCAGCTGGCCCGTCGCGGCGTCCTCGTGCTCGTCGACGAGGCTGTCGAGCAGCGAATGCAGCGCGCCGATGCACGGGAAGTAGGCCGCCTCGATCGCCACGACCTCCTGTGCCGGCAGATCGCGCGACGCGGCGGCGGCGATCAGCGCGTGCACGGCGAGCGAGGAGCCGGCGGCGGCAGCGACCTCCCACCAGGCAAAGCCGGCGGTGGCCGGGCCTTGGCCATCCACCCAGGACTCGAGCTCGCCTGCTGGGCCGAGGCTGAGGCTCTGGAAGTCGACGATTCGCTCGGCCGCCCTGCTCACGGCGGTGGCGACGACGCCATATGAGGGCAGGCTGTGCGCAGGCCGTCTCACAGGCGACGATCATCTCGGCGAGATAGTCGCCGTCTCCGCGCTCGGGTGGCCGTTGTGAGCGATGCGCAGAGGCCTCGCCGTCTGGATCGACCGCCGCTAGCAGCGCCTGGTGGAGCTGCCGTGCGTTTGTCACCGGGTCCTCCGTGGGCTGCTCGGCGAGCATGTCTGCGTAGTTGTAGATCGTCTGGAACGCGACGAGCGCACGGATCACGCTGCCGCGCAGCTGCCAGGGCACGAAGGTGGCGAACGCCGCCGCGCCCTCCATGTTCCCGCGCTTGGCGAGCGAGGCCACGGCGAGCTGCCGGAGGCCGGGATCGGCGATCCGGCTCGCGCTGCGGCGCCAACGGCGCAGCTCCAGCGCGACCTGCGGGAAGACGGTCAGCCAGTAGCGCACGGCCGCCCACGTGAACGTCGGGGCCCAGGTGAATGCGCCCAAGAGCGCCAGGCGCCCAGTTCGATGACCACTGCGCTCGTGCATCGATCCGCTGCGGCTAATGCGAAGGCCGTCGCGATCCGCGCCTGGCCGTCGACTTCCGTGGCGGCGGGCACGGGACGGTGCTGTTCGCGACGGTGCTCGTGCCGTCGTCGAACGAGAACGCCGCCGAGAAGGCGAAGCCGCCGCGCGGGCAGCGCAGCGGCAGCGACACGCCCGTCGGGTGGAAGCTTACGGTCCGGCCGTGCACGTGTTCGTAGTAGGTCAGGTGCGCCGGACCGATCGTCGTGCGCACCTTCACGATCGAGACGGGAGGCCCCGCCGCCACGCTCGGGACGAGCGGGATCGCGGCGTCGAGGCTTCCGCCGAGCGTCTGGGTGCCGGCGATCAGTTCGCCCTCGAACACGAGCTGCGCGTACACCGGTTCGCGCCCGTCGGCGTAGAACAGGACGACGATGTTGCCGTTGTGCGGTGGGCCCATCAGCGCCTGGATGTCCGGGATCTCGTGGCCCGAGGTTTCGCCGAACGGCACTTCGACATAGGCGCTGCCAAAGCCGAGCCTTGAGTTGGGCGAGCAGCCGGCCAGCCCGCGTTCGAGCAGCGCCGCCGGCTGGCAGATCGCCAGGCCTAGCGTCGTCGTGAGGTAGTTGATTCCTGGCGGCAGCTTGAGACTCACGCTGCGCAGCGGCGGCGGGATGCTCCCGTTTGGCCCCGCGATGTCGAAGCCGAAGCCGATCGTCGTGCTGGCGCCCAGGCGGTTCGGCGAGAAGGAGGTGTGCAGGACGACCGTCGGCGCGGCCGTCGCTGATGCGGGCGCTGGCGCAGCGGCGCACGCAAGAAGCATCGCGCCGAGGGCGATCAGTCGCTTGGGCATGCGCACGGTTGCCGCCGCCTCAGTAAGAGAGGCGTCCGCTGAGCTGCACGGCCACGGAATCGTCTCTGCGTTGGATCGTCCCCGTGAAGCGCAGGCCGGACGCGCGGGCATGCGCGTACTTGCCCGAGCCGCGTGTAATCGACAGCGTGCCCGAGAAGGAGGCCTGGCCGCCGACCACGTGATAGCTCGCCGAGCCGCTGCCTGTCAGCGAGCCTTCATGGGGATAAATGTTGACCTCCGCCGTGACCTTGGTGTCCGAGACGAGGTGCAGGTGGATGTAGATCGAGCCCGAGATCGTTCCGGACGCCGAGCCGCGCTCGTTCAGCGTGAAGCCCTTCTTGCTCGTGAGGCGCAGGCGGCCGTTCTCGCTGAGCGACAGCGTTCGGGAGAGCTTCGCAACGGGCCGTCCTCCACTTTCGGCCCCAGCTGCTGAGCCGGTGCCCAGGACGCCCATACCAGCGCCGGCGAGCAACGCTGCAGACAGCGTCGCTGCAGCGAGACGGACACGGCTCTTGTTGCGTCTCAGGCGATGCCGTGCCGGCATCTGCCGATGTGCCGATCTCCCGGCCGATCCTCTCGCGCTCAACGTCCTTCCCCTCTCGCCAGGTGGTGGGCTGACATAGCTCGCCAGCCATATCACTATGGCGCGCGAGCACACCACCATCCACATGCGTCTCCTACTCCGAGCCTCCGGACGCTCAACTCGGCCACGGCGGATGGAATCATTTGGCTTGTGGAACGACGACGGGCCGCCCCAGGGCGGCCCGCGTGCTCGAGTAAACCGGCGGCGTCCTACTCTCCCAGGCCCTTGCGGGCCAAGTACCATCGGCGCTGAGGGGCTTAACTGCTCTGTTCGGAATGGGAAGAGGTGTTTCCCCCTCGCCAAAGCCACCGGAAAAGGCGAGAGACCAGCCCTCCCGGTCCTTCAAAACTGCACAGCGCCACACAACGGGTATCAACAAAAAAATCCGTCAAGCCCTCGAACCATTAGTACCGGTCTCCTACGAACGTTGCCGTTCTTCCAGATCCGGCCTATCAACCTGGTGGTCTACCAGGGGTCTTACTCCCTCTAGGGGATGGGAGAACTCATCTTGAGGCCGGCTTCCCGCTTAGATGCTTTCAGCGGTTATCCGATCCACACGTAGCTAGCCTGCAATGCCCTTGGCAGGACAACAGATACACCAGAGGTGCGTTCATCCCGGTCCTCTCGTACTAGGGACAAATCCTCTCAATTCTCCAACGCCCACGGCAGATAGGGACCGACAGATTTGTTACCACCGACTCTCCAGCGGAGCCGCGCGGGCCAGGTCATTTCTGCCTGGCTCTGCATGTCGCCATGCAGCTCGGACTATATCTTCACAGAGGCATCACTCTCTGTGTTCGGCGTATAGTCTCTGAGGATTCCGGTCACTTCGACCGGCCTTTCCTGCTGATTGTCCGCACCGAGCGCATTGTCACTGCCTCTTGCGAGGCGAGTAGCGTCGGATCCTCGGGTTTTCCAGCATATAGCCGAATTTATAGACAGCAACGGTTAACTTACTGTCTCACGACGTTCTGAACCCAGCTCGCGTACCGCTTTAATGGGCGAACAGCCCAACCCTTGGGAGCAACTCCACCCCCAGGATGCGACGAGCCGACATCGAGGTGCCAAACCGGGCCGTCGATGTGGACTCTTGGGCCCGATAAGCCTGTTATCCCCGGAGTACCTTTTATCCGTTGAGCGACGGCACTTCCACTTGCTACCGCCGGATCACTAAGACCTGCTTTCGCACCTGCTCGACTTGTCAGTCTCGCAGTCAAGCTCCCTTACTACCTTTACGCTCTACGCACGATTTCCGGCCGTGCTGAGGGAACCTTTGTGCGCCTCCGTTACATTTTGGGAGGCGACCGCCCCAGTCAAACTACCCGCCTGGAACTGTCCAGCGCCCGGATTCACGGAGCGCTGTTAGAAATCCAATACACCAAGGGTGGTATCTCAAGGTTGGCTCCACGCTAGCCGCAACCAGCGCTTCAAAGCCTCCCACCTATCCTGAGCGAAATGCACCGAACTCCAATACCAAGTTGTAGTAAAGGTTCACGGGGTCTTTCCGTCTAGCCGCGGGTACTCGGCATCTTCACCGAGACTGCAATTTCACCGAGCTCCTCGTTGAGACAGCGCTGAAGTCGTTACGCCATTCGTGCAGGTCGGAACTTCGCGTTATCCCCTATTACTAGAGGCGCAGACTATCCCTTCACCTCATCAAGCACCTTTAGGAGACGTCCTACTCTCGTAAGCCGTTACGCCACTACTGGTTCCCTTGTCGAACCAACAGTCGAATCGCATGTCACACACGGTTCAGACGCAACTCTCACTCCATGGGTTGCTTCATACATCGATGAGGGCCGGCGTGTTGTACACCGCATTGCGCAGTCATCCGTCGACTGAGCGGTGCACCTCCCCTTTCGGGTCAGTCGTTACGGGGTCAAGGAGACTTCTTCATCTCCCGACTTCCCTCGGGATTACCCTCTGCGTACTGCAGTAGGGCTTCCCCGATATGAGCCGGTAATCGGCCCTCCCTTGCGGAAGGGCGGGGCAAGTTTTCCTTACCCGACAAGGAATTTCGCTTAAGACCTTACCCAGCGATGTGCTGAGCGGACGACGTGTCCTTGTCCACGTCATCCCTGCATGTCGCCATGCAGATGGGACCATCTCATGATCCAGTGTCCTGGATCTCTGGCGTATGGTCTCTGAGGATTCTGATCAGTTCTGTTCTGGGCTTTTGGCGATTCATCGTCTCGGTGATTTCTGCAAGTTTCGCAAGACCCTCTCGGGTTTTATGCTCACCAGCATCGATCATTCGAACGCAGCGCGCGAACTTTTCGAAGTCACGCCGCTTTGATGACTGCAATGGATACGACTCAAAGAACGGAATGATCGTGTCGATCAAATCCGCCCGTCGACGTACTCCATAGCGGTACAGGTGCTCCTTGTGGTTATCGTAACGCCGGTTGGGAATGATTCCGCCGACACCGAAAAACTCAACGAGATCGCGGAGGCACGCGAGGCTCTTCGCCCCTTGCGTCACCGCAAACTCATGAGACACCTGATAGCCGGTCCTGTAGCCTCGGCGACCCGCTCGATCTGGTTGTCGAACGAAACCGATGGAGAAGCAGCCCTCTCCGTCTACAAAACCAATAACCCAGCCAGTCCTGAGCAGTCTTTCCTGCTGATTTCCTGCACCCGACACATTGTCACGGTACCGCCCACTTGGGACGGAACTCGTAGTGCGGGATACTCAGGCGTTCCAGCATATGGCCAGATGCGCACCGCACGATTACCCGTGCGGGGGGCAGCGATAATTCTACCTTAGGACCGTTCCTTACTGTTACTACTCAAGCCGTACAACTACTTGCTCAAGCGGTCGGCTCATTTCTGGCCGACTCTCATGGTCGCCCATGAGAGCGGACTATCTCATCCCGCCCCCGGGTCTGAGGGGTGGGCCTGGCGTATAGTCTCTGAGGATTCCCAGCGTCGTGAACGCCGTCCAGGACGCCGCTTGCGCGGTCGACCGTCCTGGTCCGACTGGACCCTGGGCCTTTCCTGCTGATTGTCCGCACCCGACACATTTTCACGGTACCGCCCACTTGGGACGGAACTCGTAGTGCGGGATACTCGGATGTTCCAGCATATAGCCAGGTTTTACAACTACCTCGGTCAACTGATAGTTACGGCCGCCGTTTACCGGGGCTTAGCTTCGCTGCTTCGAACCGAAGTCCTAACAACTCCACGTAACCTTCCGGCACCGGGCAGGCGTCAGCCCCTATACGTCGTCTTACGACTTAGCAGAGACCTGTGTTTTTGGTAAACAGTCGCTTCAGCCAATTCACTGCGGCCCTCTCGGGCTCCACGCGCAAGGCGCTTCACCCTACTAGGGCGCCCCTTATCCCGAAGTTACGGGGCGATTTTGCCGAGTTCCTTAACGAGGGTTATCTCGATCACCTTAGTATTCTCTACTTGCCCACCTGTGTCGGTTTTGGTACGGGCACGCGCTTCCTCCCTAGAGGATTTTCTTGGAGGTATGGCGTCGGGGACTCGCCGGCTATACGCCAGCTGGCATCGCACCTCAGGTTATGCAGTCCCGCATTTAACAAGGACCGCCCCTACATGCTTACCCCAGGGCAACCATCGCCTGGGTTCCCTTAGCCTTCCTCGTCCCCCCATCGGTCAAACGGAAGCGACGTGGTACAGGAATATCAACCTGTTGGCCATCGACTACGCCTTTCGGCCTCGCCTTAGGTCCCGACTAACCCTGAGCAGACGAACTTTACTCAGGAATCCTTGGGCAATCGGCGGAGGGGATTCTCACCCCTCTTTCGTTACTTATGCCGGCATTCTCACTTCCCACGCCTCCACGGCTGGCTTACGCCGCCGCTTTACTGGCGTAGGAACGCTCTCCTACCGCGCGATCGACCCGAAGGTCTCACGCACCCGCAGCTTCGGTGACTAGCTTGAGCCCCGTTACATTGTCCGCGCTCGAACACTTGACCAGTGAGCTGTTACGCACTCTTTCAAGGATGGCTGCCTCTAAGCCAACCTCCTGGTTGTCTATGCACTCGAACATCGTTTCCCACTTAGCTAGTACTTAGGGACCTTAGCTGGCGGTCTGGGCTGTTTCCCTTTTGACGCTGAAGTTTATCCCCCAGCAACTGACTCCCGGAGTAAACGTGATGGTCTTCGGAGTTTGCCTGAAGTCGGTAACCTGGTAGGGCCCCTAGTCCAAACAGTGCTCTACGGCCACCACGTAATTTATCCGAGGCTATACCTAAATATATTTCGGAGAGAACCAGATATCACTGAGCTTGATTAGCCTTTCACTCCGACCCACAGGTCATCCGCCCAGTTTTCAACCTAGGTCGGTTCGGCCCTCCACGAGGTCTTACCCCCGCTTCAGCCTGCCCATGGGTAGCTCGCTCAGTTTCGGGTATACCGCCTACGACTATGTCGCCCTGTTCGGACTCGCTTTCGCTACGGCTCCGCTCATCGCTTAACCTTGCCGCAGACGAGTAACTCGCCGGCTCGTTATGCAAAAAGCACGCGGTCACAGATCAAGTCTGCTCCCACCGCTTGTAGGCACGCGGTTTCAGGTACTATTTCACTCCCCTTCCGGGGTACTTTTCACCTTTCCCTCACGGTACTAGTCCGCTATCGGTCACCAAGGAGTACTTAGCCTTGGAGGGTGGTCCCCCCAGGTTCAGTCCGCGTTTCACGGGAGCGGACTTACTCAGGAACGTCTGACGGAAGGCCATGCAGTTTCGTCTACGGGACGGTTGCCCTCTATGGTGCGCGGTTCCACGCGCTTCGACTACCGCACGACTTTGTAACTTCCGCTGGGCCAGACACGACCCAGAACAGACGCCCTACAACCCCCGACAGACAACGCGTGTCCGCTTACATCTGCCAGGTTTGGGCTAGATCCCTTTTCGCTCGCCACTACTCAGGGAGTCTCTGTTGATTTCCTTTCCTCAGGGTACTGAGATGTTTCACTTCCCCTGCTTGTCCTCCACCGGTCTATGTGTTCAACCGGGGATAACGCCGCATTACCAGCGCTGGGTTTCCCCATTCGGGAATCCACGGGTCACAGGCTATTTAGCGCCTAACCGTGGCTTATCGCAGCCGTTCACGCCCTTCTTCGACTCTTGGTGCCAAGGCATCCACCGTGTGCCCTTACTATCTTGACGGTGATCTGGCCCAACGTGCCCTGAACGCCCTTTGCACTCCTTGCGGAGCACAGGCAAGACGTTCCGGCCACAGAGGGCCCGGTGATACCCGTTATCAGCCGCCGCTTATCGATAGCGGCTGATTTGTGGCTTCTGTGCAGTTTTCAAGGACCGTGGAGAGGCATGAACGCCGGCCGATCTCCGCGCCTTGTGTGGTCGCGCAATTCTGTAGCGCGTCCTCGCGGATACCGGCGGACGCCGGTCTCTCAAAACTCAACAGCATGCTGGGGTTGATTGCGGCCACCGCCCGAATCGCGCTCGCAAGTAGTAACGAGCTCGAGCAAACGGCGACCATCCAGCCAGGTTCGGTCGACATGCTAGGCCCGATCTGCTCTGACATCGCCGGCCTCGTATCCATGCTGGGCATGGGCGGGTCGACGACCGCGCGGGGCGCTCTTGCGAGCGTCCCTGGATCGGGGCACCGCTAGGTGCTCCCTAGAAAGGAGGTGATCCAGCCGCAGCTTCCGCTACGGCTACCTTGTTACGACTTCACCCCAGTCACGAGCCCCACCTTCGACGGCTCCCTCCCTTGCGGGTTAGGCCACCGGCTTCGGGTGTTGCTCACTCCCGTGGTGTGACGGGCGGTGTGTACAAGGCCCGGGAACGTATTCACCGCGGCAATGCTGATCCGCGATTACTAGCAACTCCGCCTTCATGCAGGCGAATTTCAGCCTGCAATCCGAACCGAGACGCACTTTAAGGGATTCGCTCCACCTCGCGGTATCGCAGCCCTCTGTATGCGCCAATGTAGCACGTGTGTAGCCCTGAACATAAGGGGCATGAGGACTTGACGTCATCCCCACCTTCCTCCGGTTTGTCACCGGCAGTCTCGCATGAGTCCCCAACTAAATGCTGGCAACATGCGACGGGGGTTGCGCTCGTTGCGGGACTTAACCCAACATCTCACGACACGAGCTGACGACAGCCATGCACCACCTGTGAAAGTGCCCCGAAGGGAGGACGTGTTTCCACGCCGGTCACTCACATGTCAAGCCCAGGTAAGGTTCTTCGCGTCGCGTCGAATTAAACCACATGCTCCGCTGCTTGTGCGGGCCCCCGTCAATTCCTTTGAGTTTTAGCCTTGCGGCCGTACTCCCCAGGCGGACAACTTAATGCGTTAGCTTCGACACGGGGGGAGTCGACACCCCCCACATCTAGTTGTCATCGTTTACAGCGTGGACTACCAGGGTATCTACACTTCTGTTACTTTCGCCTGTCACTCTTCTGGCAGGTTACTGACCGAAACATCTCGGCGGATCGACATTTCTGACGACCTCTCGCCGTTACCGACGAGGTCGGACTATGTCATCACCCGAGCTAGCACTCGGGGCCAGCGTATAGTCTCTACGGGGTTCTGGACCGACGAGGAGGGCACGCTTACTACGCGCAACTTCCTCCGCAGGACCGCTGCTAGGCGGCTTGCTCCTGCGTAAATAATCGCTCCAGAACTTCCCTCGGCGTTGTCCTCATGCATTCCAACTTACCGGGATTACCGGACGGAATAGTAGGAGATTCACCGATACAGCTGGTTTAGACACCAGTGTTACCACTGGAGAGGACAAGATATTCATCCTGTTTGCTCCCCACGCTTTCGCGTCTCAGCGTCAGTCACGTCCCAGCGAGCTGCCTTCGCCATTGGTGTTCCTCCTGATATCTGCGCATTTCACCGCTACACCAGGAATTCCACTCGCCCCTTCCGGACTCTAGCCCCACAGTATCCACCGGCATTCCAGGGTTGAGCCCTGGACTTTCACAGCGGACTAATGGGGCCGCCTACACGCTCTTTACGCCCAATAATTCCGGACAACGCTTGCACCCTACGTATTACCGCGGCTGCTGGCACGTAGTTAGCCGGTGCTTCTTGTGAAGGTACCGTCACTCCGGTCGGCTATTCACCGCCGAAGCTTCGTCCCAACTGAAAGGGGTTTACAACCCGAAAGCCTTCTTCCCCCACGCGGCGTTGCTGCGTCACGCTTTCGCGCATTGCGCAAGATTCCCCACTGCTGCCTCCCGTAGGAGTCTGGGCCGTGTCTCAGTCCCAGTGTGGCTGATCGTCCTCTCAGACCAGCTACCCATCGAAGCCTTGGTGAGCCGTTACCTCACCAACAAGCTAATGGGCCGCGGGCCCATCTCGATGCGGAGGCCGAAGCTTCCTTTCCCCTTGCGGGCACATCCGGTATTAGCCCGAGTTTCCTCGGGTTGTCCCGGTCATCGAGGCAGGTAACCCACGTGTTACTCACCCGTTCGCGGCTCTGCCCCAGGGCAAGCCCTGGTTCGTCGCTCCACTTGCATGTGTTAAGCACGCCGCCAGCGTTCGTCCTGAGCCAGGATCAAACTCTCCGTGAAGAACTTCACGAAAAGCTGTCATTGGTTTGCGCTCCTCCGCCGTGCCGAAGCACGACGAGCTTGCGACTGCCGAGGCCTATACACCGTGGCCCCGACCCATGACGGGGTACTGCTCTACTTGACTCTTTGCCGTCACGCGGTGCCGTCCGATCATCGATCGGTGCTCCCGCTGACGGGTCGAACCTGGACGCACACCACGATCGAAGATTCGATCGCAGATGCGCATGCTGTTGAGTTTTCAAAGACCGCCAAGCCTCTGCAGGAGGTGCTTCCTTCTGAGGAGACCTTCTCGCCCCGGCGTCCGAAGACGGCCCTTTGGGGCGAACGACGAAGTATAGCGCTAACCGGCGCGCAGGCGTCGAAAGCGGCGCTTGCCGACCTTCAGCACCTGCCCATCGGCACGCGCGACCGGCACATCGTACTCACCCGGGCCGACAGGCGCCTCGCCGAGGCTCACGCCGCCCTGGTCGATCAGGCGCCGCGCCTGCGAGCCCGAGAGGCCGAACTCCGCCGCCATCACGCCCGGCAGATAGACGCTGCCGTCCTTCGCCCTGAAGCTCGCCTCCTCGATCTCCGCCGGCGCCTCGTGCGCCACGAACACCCGCTCGAAGTGCTGCTCTGCCGCTTGCGCGTCCTCCTCCGAATAGAGCCAGCGCACCAGGTCCCGCGCGAGCGCGCGCTTGGCGTCGCGTGCCGCCGCACCCGTGGGGATCGGCGCCACGGCGGCACTTCGCAGTCCGCCCGGCCCCTCGGCGCCGTCGAACGCGGGCTGATCGTCGAGTAGCAGGTAGCGGTACACCGGGACCGCGTCGTCCGGAATCGACATCGCCTTGCCGTACATCTCCTCCGGCGGGTCCGTGATGCCGATCTGGTTGCCCAGCGACTTCGACATCTTCTGCCGCCCATCCGTGCCGACGAGCAGCGGCATCGTGATGATCGCCTGTTCGGGCTTGCCGTAGTGGCGCTGGATGTCGCGGCCCAGTAGCAGGTTGAACTTCTGATCGGTACCGCCCAGCTCGATGTCCGCATCGACGGCGACCGAGTCGTACGCCTGCAGCAAGGGGTAGAGCAGCTCGAGCACCGAGATCGGCTCGTGCGCCGCGAAGCGCTTGGCGAAGTCCTCGCGCTCGAGCAGCTGCGCCGCCGTCGTCGTGCGTACGAGGCCGAGCAACTCGAGCATCGGCATATCGAGCCACTCGCTGTTGCGCCTGACTTCCAGGCGGCTCGGGTCGGCATCGAGGATGCGCAGCGCCTGCTCCTGGAAGGTCTTCGCGTTCGCGTCGATCTCCTCGCCAGAGAGCATCGGGCGCAACTCCGAGCGACCCGACGGATCGCCGACGCGCGCCGTGTAGTCACCGATGATCAAGACCACCACGTGGCCGGCGTCCTGAAACTGGCGCAGCTTGCGCAGCACGACCGCGTGACCGAGATGGATGTCCGGGGCTGTCGGGTCGATTCCCAGCTTGACGCGCAGCGGACGACCCCGCCCGCGTGCCTGCGCCAGCTTGGCCACGAGCATTCCCGACGGCAGGCTGTCCATCGCCCACGTGCTCAGGCGCGACGCTTCCTGCAGCACCTCGATCGGCAGCTCGTAGATCTCCTCCGAAGCGCCCCCCTCGGTCGACTCCTCGACGCGCTGCGCGGCGTCTTCGGCGTCCGCGTCGGTGGCTCTCGGCATGGGGGCCAATGCTAGACTCTCGCTCGCGCGAACGGTCCTCCGTGCCGCGCCGGCTCGCGGCTCGCCCAACCCGGGTCGGCCCCAATCTGGGTCGGCCGCTCGGGACGTCACGGCTCCGCAGCAGCCGGCACCGCCGGCCCCTCGCGCCAGTCGCCGATGAGCGTTGAGGTCCGCCCCGACATACCCCCCGCCCCGGCGCCCGAGCCGGATGACGCCGGGAGCGGTCCCAAGCCCAGGGTCAAGCGCCTGCGGTTCGTGGCGATTCTCTTCGCCGTGCTCGTGCTCGGATTCGTGTCCTTCATCTTCGGGATCTTCATATCAGTCGCCTCCGACCTGCCCTCGCTGACCAAGTTCTCGACGCTCAAGGACGCCAAGAGCTCGATCCTGCTCGACGACCTCGGCCATCCGCTCGGCGTCGTCAGCCAGCAGAACCGCGTGATCGTCACGCCCGGGCAGATCCCGCAGATCGTCAAGGAGGCCGTGATCTCGATCGAGGACAAGCGCTTCGAGTCAAACGGCGGCGTCGACGTGCGCGGGATCGCGCGCGCCTTCGTCCAGGACATCCTCCACAAAGGCAGCGTTCAGGGCGCCTCCACGATCGAGCAGCAGTTCATCAAGAACGCGCTGCAGGCCCAATCGCACCGCACCATCCTCGAGAAGCTCCGCGAGGCCGCGCTCGCCTTCCAGCTCTCGCACAAGTGGTCCAAGGAAAAGATCATCACCGCCTACCTCAACACGATCTACTTCGGCAACGGCGCCTACGGGATCGAGTCCGCCGCGCAGACCTACTTCGGCAAGGACGTCAACCACCTCGGCTGCGGCGAGCCCACGCAGGAGCTGTGCGTGCAGCAGCTGCAGCCCTGGGAGGCCGCGCTGCTCGCCGGGATCATCCAGTCGCCCACCGCCTATGACCCCGCCACGCATCCCATGGCCGCGCGCAGGCGACGCAACACCGTCTTGCGCCAGATGCTCGAGCAGGGCTACATCACTCATGGCGTCTACGAACAGAGCGTCACCCAGTCGCTGCCCGCCGCCAAGGACGTGCAGGCGCCCACCGAGCAGACCATCGAAGGGATCGACGCCGGCTACTTCACCAGCTGGGTGCAGCAGCAGATCATCGAACGCTACGGCGCCCCCCGCGCCTTCGACGGCGGCCTGAAGATCAAGACCACGCTCGACATCGAACTGCAGCACGCCGCCGAACACGCCGTCGACGCCTACCTCGAAAGCCCCGAAGGGCCGACCGCCTCGCTCGTCGCCATCGAAAACTCGACCGGCGAGGTGCGCGCCATGGTAGGCGGGCGCGACTACTCCACAACGCCCTTCAACCTCGCCACCAACGGCCAGCGCCAGCCCGGCTCCTCGTTCAAGGCCTTCGACCTCGCCGCCGCGCTGCAGGACGGCATCTCACCCGACTCCACCTGGACCTCCAAGCAGAAGGAATTCATCGTCCCCGGCACCGCCGGCAAGGAAAAATTCGTCGTGCACAACGACGAAGGCAACTACACCGGCTCCAACACGCTGACCGGCGCCACCGCCTTCTCCGACAACTCCATCTACGCCGAAGTCGGCCTCAAAGTCGGCACCAAGCGGATCGCCCGCCTCGCGCACCGGATGGGGATCACCACGCCGCTCTCGACCAACCCCGCCATGACCATCGGCGGGCTCACCGTCGGCGTCACGCCGATCGACATGGCCCACGCCTACGAGACCATCGCCCACGGCGGGCGGCGCGTCAGCGGCACGCTCGCCGAGAACGGGCAGCCCGTCGCCATCCAGGAAGTCGACGCCGGCTCGCACACCCTCCCCGACGGCAGCCACCACGACGTCAACCACGTGCGCAGCAAGGCCGTGCTGCCGCAGAGCGTCGCCGAAACCGAGACATCCATGCTCGAGACCGTGCTGCAGTACGGCACCGGCAAGGCCGCCGCCATCGGGCAGTTCGCCGCCGGC
This sequence comes from uncultured Solirubrobacteraceae bacterium, assembly GCA_963716315.1. Taxonomy (GTDB): domain Bacteria; phylum Actinomycetota; class Thermoleophilia; order Solirubrobacterales; family Solirubrobacteraceae; genus Palsa-744. The sequence continues at coordinate 353,752 of OY970301.1, forward strand.
AAGACCGGGACGACCTCCAACTACGGTGATGCCTGGTTCGTCGGCTGGGACTCCAAGTACACCGTCGCCGTGTGGGTCGGGTATCCCGACAAGCTCGTCCCGATGCTGACCAACTTCAATGGGCAGCCCGTGCTCGGCGGCACCTTCCCCGCGCTGATCTGGCACGACTTCATGACTGCCGCGCTCGGGATTGACAAGACGCGCGCCGAAGCGGCTGCGAACAAGGGCAAGAAGAGCGCGACGGGCGAAGGGGAAGAAACGGGCTCAGTCGGCGGTGGCGAAGCCGGCACTCCGCCGGCCGCCGGCGGCGGCGAAGGCGCGGGGTCCTCGCAGAAAGCGCCGTCGGGCGGCGGCGGGAAATCGGCCGCGCCGGCCGGCGGCGGCGAAGCGGGGGGCGGCGAAGGCGGCTCCGCTGAAAAAGCCGAAGCACCCGCGCCATCAGCAGCAGGTTCATCGCCCGGCTCTTCGGCGCCCGCGGAAAGCTCCGCGCCCTCCTCGCCAACGGGCGGCGTCAGCCCCGGCGGCTAGGGCTACGCACGGGACCCGTGGCCCCCGTGCGCCTGATGCAATGCCGACCTCCTCGACTAGTCGTCGATGAAGATCATGTCGTTGAAGAAGAGACTCTCATGCATCGCCAGGGCGGTTTTTTCAAACACGCCGACGGAGTTCATTAACGTCTTGATATGAGGCGGCCGGTCGGTTCACGAAAGTCCCATTAGCCGAACTTACTCGTAAATGATGGCGCCACCAGGAGACCGTCAACCGACTGGGCTCGATCGTTTCCCGCTAAACGAGGTCGCGGCGTCCGGCCCGAGGAAGCGCTCGCCGTCGCAATCGATCAACTTGCGGGGACTGCCGCGCGGGAGTCGACGACCCGCACGGTGCTCACTTGGCAGTCGAGCTCGGTCACGGTGCAGGGCATCGCAGATCGGCCACCACCTCAAGAGTCGTCATCACGCCCTCCCGGATCCCGGAGTTACGTGTCAGCCCATCACGCCCCTCTCCGACAGGAGCGAGTGAGCACGCTTGGAGAACGGGTCTTCGTAGGGCCCCGGCGACGAGGCCGACTCCGAGCAGCCCGGCACGACGTAGCCAGACGCACACTTCGTCCTGCCGACCCAGCGCTGCAGGTATTCGCGCTCGAACTCAGCCGCGATTTCGAGCTGGCGTTTCACGTCCAACTGCCTCCGCACTTCGGGGCGAACGCTAGCGAGCGACTTGGCCACGCCGGGGATCGCCTTCCTGATAACGAATACGACCCACTGCTCATCCACCAGCATCGGGCTACTCACAACACCCAGCCGAGCAGCGAATATCGCGTTTGCCAAGCTCGCGTCTTCAGCCGTGCGCTGCTGGTCGTCAGGGGCGAACGTAACGTCCTCACGGCTACCGGCCTTCGTGAAGCGCCTACCGGAGCCAACGCGACGAACCAATGCTTCCACTGCCGGCTTCGATTCAGCTCTGAGAAAATCGACGACCCGGTGCCTGAACGTATAGAAGCGCCGACGGTTTGCGCGATAGTAGTCAACGATTTCCTTTGGCGTTATTTGGCCGGCACGCGACGCCAAGTATGTACGCATAGCGTCGATTGCCAGTTCCGCCTTCATTTCCAGCTTGATATCGGCGATCGTCTCTCCCGTCGCACGAAGGCGTCGCTCAAATGCCACGCCTTCGTGCTCGCGCTGCGAGAGCGCCTGGTCGACCGTGGCTCGAGAGATCCCAATCCCTTGCCGCGCGGCCTCGTCGATGATCCAATCCGACGAGATGAGAAACGCAAGTACGCGCCGCTTCGGCGTGTCGTGCGGTGGCGGTATCCGGAAGCCCGAGAAGGCTCCGCCCCTCCGGACCACGCCGATCCAGTGGTCAACCGTCGCCTTGCTGATCTTGTGATCGCCGACCCTGACGACAACCGCGTTGGGGTCCGACCCGCCGCAGGCAGTCAGCCCGCCGGCGCAAAGCGCCGCCAATGCGACAACACAACCAATCGCTCTTCGCCGACCCCTCATTGGCTTCCTCCACCAGCTCGCGCTTTGCACTTGGCTCTTAGTACACGATCACACGGCGCGTGGGGAAGACATCCACTCCTCGGGCGCCCTGAGCGGGATAGCCGGACAGTATTTGTCTCTCACTCCGCGACCGCAAGTAGAGCACTTTGGGTCGCGTGAACTGCTTGCGATTGCTCCCAGGCGCCTATGCCGGGTAGATTCGCATGGCCATGAAGCTAGGCGTGATCTACGAGCCGCAGGGAGCGAACCCCTACTACCGCGCAGTCATCCCGCTGCAGGCGCTCGAGCGACTCGGGCATACCGTAGTGTGGCCAACGAGAGTGAGCTCGATTCCGATGCGGGACTTCCTCGACTGTGACCTGGTGCACTGCTACCGGCGCTTGGATCGAATCGACGATCTCCGTACGCTTTCGCAACACGGCGTCGCGATCAGCTTCGACAACGACGACAATTTCGAGGTCGCGGAGATGGGCAGCCGCGGCACCGGCCTAGCGGGGCATCGCCGCAACCAACAAGTCTTCCGAGAGATCCTCGCAACGACACGACTCGCCGACGTGACCACCACACCGAGCGAGCTGCTGGCCGAGCGCTATCGGGCGGCCGGAGCTCGTCGCGTATTCGCCATAGAGAACCACCTGAGCCGTGAGATGCTAAAGATCGACACGGTCCACAAGCAGGACGGCGTACTCGTCGGCTGGGTTGCCGGACGCGAGCACAAGCTCGACCTCGAGAGAGTGCCAATAACGTCGGCGTTGAAGCGTCTGCTCGAGACGCATTCCGACCTACGGCTGCTCACCGTCGGCGTGCGCCTGCCCTTGCAGAACGAACGCTACGAGCACATCCCTGAAGTCGCCTTTCACGACCTCCTGGAGACGATCGCGCACATCGACATCGGCATCGCACCACTCGCAGACACAGCATTCAACCGCTCGCGCTCAAATGTGAAGCTCAAGGAATACGGCTCGGTCGGTGCTGCCTGGCTGGCCTCTCCGGTGGAGCCCTATCGGGCGCTGGGCGAAAAGGAGGGCGGGCTGCACGTCGGCGATGACGAATGGTTCGCTGCGATCGATGAGCTCGTGCGCGATGCCCGTAGGCGGAACCGGTTGGGCAAGCGAGCGCTGAAGTGGGCCAGAGCTCAGACGATTGACCGCTTTGCGTCCGACTGGACGAACGCATTTGGCGTCGCTATCGCGATGGCCGGGCAGCGATGCGAGCACGGCCAAACGAGCCGACAAGCCCGCTCTCGCACCGTTCGGCCGTTCACTCGTTGATCAAGACCATTATAGAGAATTCGCCTTCGAGGTGCAGTATCATCGTTGTCATTTCCCTCGATTTCGCGTTTTTTACCGAATGTCGCCGCGAATGCCCTCCCACCCCAACCTCGCACAGCCCCCTCAGAGCGCGTAAGGATCTTCAGCGGCTTCAACCCTCCTCGAGCCCGCGAACTGCTTGCAGAGCCTCGTCACGGCATATCCGGGCCGGCAGTCGGTTCGCGCCTTCCACTTCGCCTTGAAGGCCTTGATGAAGCTGGCGATCGCGTGCAGTTTGCGCTGCTTTGTCAGTTCCTTTGCCAGCGCGGCCCCGACCTGCGCGAGCGGTATCTGGCGCGCGGGGACGGTTCGCTTGACCTCGAAGAGGAAGAAGCCGCTGTTGGTCTCCGGGGCGATCGTCTTGTGTTTGGCGATCAGCTGGATCGGGCCGTAGAGGCGGTTGGGCGTGGCGGAGAAGATCGCGTTGTTCAGGATCGGCTCCTGGTAGTAGCCCGGCTTCAGGTCCTTGACCTCGCCGTTCTTGGCGCCCACCGGCTGGCCGATCGCCGAGAGCCCCTTGGCAAGGCTCGCGAAGCTCTTGCCCGACTGCAGTTCCTGCTTGATCCTCGCCGCCGCGGCGGCGCTCGTCGTGCGCAGGATCTGCACGTCGCGCCCCGCTGGGACCGTGAACTGCTGCTTGTGCTCTGCGTAGTAGCGGGCCACTTCGCCGGCGGCGCCGGTGCGCGCCCTCTTTGCGATCCCTTCGAAGAGCTTGTTCGTGATGATGCTCCGTTTGCCATCGAGCCTCATCTGCGTGAGCGAGAGCTTGTTGCCCTTCAGGTAGTCCTCGAATTCGGCGCTCGTGCGAAACGACTTTTTGGCCTGCTCGATTTCGTGCTGGACTTCGGCGGAGCTGGCCGTGATTCCCTCTTCGCGGGCCTCGCCGATCAGCCATTTTTCGTGGATCAGGGCGCCGAGCGCGGCCGCGAGCTGCTCTTCGTAGTCGGCGCGGCAGCGGCGTTTGACCGAGGCTACATCTAACGGTTGGCGTTCGCCGACGGTCTCCGGGGGAGTCGCTTTCAGGTTCTTGATGCAAGCCGGGTAGTTCGGTGGGTCGGGCACCGGTTCCCGCGGGCTTTTCAGGGTCTCCTCGCCGTTTGGGGGTGAAGTAGCCGCCTGAAGGCCGCGTTCCTCCCGCGCCTGCGGGCCTTTCGCCCAGTCAGGCGCTTCTCGCAAGTTGCGCAGTCCTTGAGGGACGCGCAGCCGCCCTCCCAGCAGGCTGCTGGCTGTCAGAAGGTCAGCGACCCGAGAAGGAGGACGACGTGCGCGTCACCACGGCATTCAACCGACTGCTGGCTCTGCCCGGGGCGTCGGTCATCGACGTCGGCTTCGGCGGCGAGGGGGTGATCGTGACGGTGCGCCTCAGGCGCCGCCGGAGGGTGTGCTCGCGCTGCGGGCAGAGCGGTCCTGAGCTTCAGATCCACGACCGCCGCCTCAAGCGCCGGCGCCACCTCGACCTCGGCCGCACCCGCTGCGTGATCGAGTGCGAGCTGCGCCGCCTGCGCTGCGGAGACTGCGGCGTGCGCCTGGAGGCGGTGCCGTGGGCCAGGCCCGGCGCCCACCACACACGCGACTTCGAGGACGTCGTGGCGTGGCTCGCCCAGCAGATGGCGAAGACCCAGATCGCCGGGCTCTTGCGGATCGCCTGGGACACGGTCGGTCAGATCGTTGAGAACGTCATCTCAGAGCGCCTCGATGAGCGGCGCCTGGAGGGTCTTGTTCAGATCGGCGTGGATGAGATCTCCTATCGGCGCCACCACCGCTACCTGACCAGCGTCCTCGACCACCGCGCCGGCGCGATCGTGTGGTGCTCTCCCGGGCGCAGCTCCGAGACGCTGCGGGCGTTCTTCAACCTCCTCGGCGAGCGCCGCCACTCGATCAGGGCCGTCTCGATCGACATGTCCGGCGGCTATGAGAAGGCGATCCGCGAGGCGCTCCCGCAAGCTGAGGTGTGCTTTGACCACTTCCACGTCGTGCGCTTGGCCCAGCGCGCCGTGGATCAGGTCCGCCGCGATGAGTGGAATGCGCACGAGCGCTCGCACACGCCCAAGGGGCGCTGGATCAAGGGCACGCGCTGGTCGCTCTTGAAGGCCCCCGCAGAAGCAAACACCAGCGCAGCTTGAGCTGCTCGCCGAAGTGCAGAGCGCGAACCGCTCGCTCTACCGCGCCTTCCTGTTGAAGGAGGAGCTGCGACTCATCTACCAGCTGGAGCGAGCAGCGCTCGCCGAGCGCCACCTCGACGCCTGGTTGGCCTGGGCGTCCAGATCGAAGCTTGAGCCGTTTGTTAAGCTCGCCCGCACGATCCGCCTTCACCGTCACGGCATCCTCGCCGCGATCCGCCTGCGTCTCACCAACGGGCGCCTGGAGGGCCTGAACAGCCGCATCCGGCTGATCTCACACCGCAGCTTCGGGTTTCACTCCGCCGCACCGCTGATCGCCCTCGTATACCTCTGCTGCTCGGGCATCACGATCGAGCTGCCGCGATGACACTTCATCCCCAAACGGACTGGAGCACCGCTTTTCAGGAGCATCTCGCTGCGTACCTCAGCGGCGCTGATCGGTTGGCTTTCGACGGTCGCGACTATCTGCCGGGCCGCCGCTCCGCGCGGGAGGATCGTGACGCTTTCGTTGGTCTCGGCGGCCTGGGTGGCGGTGGCGGAGCTCGCGGTGCTCTGGGTTGCTGCGCTCTTTGAGGTGCTGCTTGGGTGCTTTGCGCCAGAGCCGCAGGAGGCGAGGGTCAGGGCGAGGGCCAGGCAGGCGAGGGCGACTACGCCCGCGCCCGCGGCAAGCAGGCCTCTGGACCTGCGGTTAGCTGACTGATGGTGAACTGACTGACGCTCTGCTCGGCGGTGCCGCCCGAGAGGGCTTGAGCTCTTCATCGTTTGGATTGACTTCTTGATCGGCTGGAGCATGGCGCGCACGCTAGCTCCCTTTGCCGAGGACGTGGGGCTTTGTTTCTGGAGATGTCTTGCTTTGTTCGTGCGCTCGGGGAATACGGTCACGCGAAGTGTTTCTGTCCTGGCCGCTACTGCGCTCAGCGCAGTAGCGGCCAGGTGACCCAGAGAGGGCCGCATCGGCACACACGGGCGAGGTTGTCCGGATCGTCGTGGAACTTCGGCGGCGATCTTCACGGGTTGATGTTCACACGGTAACCGGCTCGGCGACCTCGACGCGTTCGGGGTTCGGTTGGGCGGCGAGGGTGCTGTGACGCTCGATCGCGATCACGAGCTTGGCGAGGTCGCGGTAGCCGATGATCCTGCGGAACTGCTGCTCGGCGACGAGCATCCCGGCGGCGGTCCAGCGGCGGCGCATGTCCCCGTCGCGCCAGCGCTTGACGTTGCGTTGGGTGTAGCGCACGATCTCGATCATCGACTCGCACGGGTTCGTCGAGGTAAGCGTTTTCGCGAGTTGGCCGGTGATCTTCAGGCGCATCAATGTCAGCGTCTCGGCCATCCCCTCGCGCAGCGAGGCCGCGGCGTCTGGCCAGCTGCGATCGAGCTCTGAGGCGAGTAGCTGCAGGCGCTGCTCGGCAAGCTCGGCGTTCTCGAGCGCCCACGCCGCGCGCATTCGAGCGCGCACTTGGTCGCGGTCGCGTTCCGGGAGCAGGTCGCACACGTTGCGCTCCTTGTGACGGTGACAGCGATGCACGAGCGCGTGCTCACCAAAGACGTCCTTGATCGCGCGCCGCAGCGCCTTCGAGCCGTCGATCACGAACAGGATCGCCTGCTCTGGATCGAGGCCCCGGTCGACGAGGTCGGCCAGCAGCGTGCGCGCAAGCGTCGCGTTCTCGGTCGATCCCTCCCACAACCCGAGCGGGATCTTCACGCCCTCGGTGCTGATCCCGAGCGCGACGACGTGCGTGCGCTCGGCGATCTCCAGGCCGTCGAGCATCATCACCGCCAGGCGCACGTCCTCCAACCGGCGGCTCATCAGCTCTGAGAGCGCGGTGCGGGTGCGCTCGATGAAGATCTCCGAGACCGAGGACTTGCTCGTCGCCGTCGAGGATTGCTCGACCTCCTGGCCGACGGGCTCGCCGACGCCGGCGAACTTCCTGCTCGAGACGCCGGCGAGCATCCGGTCCATCACTGCACGTGTGAGCGGGTCGCGGTCGGCGAAGTACTCATAGGTCGCGAGCGGCTGCTCGTGCTCGTCATCGACGCTGCGCATCCGCGGGCGAGAGACCTTCACGCGCCGGCCGCCAAGCGTCATCGAGCCGTCCTCATGGCCGTGGCGCACCGCGGTCCGGTCGGGGTCGTGCTTGCCCTTCGGTCCCACGACCTCGGAGACCTCGAGCTCCATCAGCTCGTGCACGACGCCCAGCCCGACGCCGACGCTCAAGGCAAGCAAACCCTCCCTCGCCGCCCCGACGAGCTCGCCGAGCGCCTCTTGGATCTGCGGTGGGAGCGGGCTCTCATACGCCTGCGTCGTCGTGGCGACCTTCGGCGCGGATACCTTCTTCATGGCGGTTCCTCCTGTCCTCGCGGACTTGGTTGGCGCCTGTCACGCTCGCAACGCGAGCGGACGAGGCGGGAGGACCGCCGCTTGAAGTTCTACGGGGAGTCGGGCAACCTCCACACGGGCTCCGTCGGGAGCAATCTCACTCAGTCGACGTCGCCCGGGCTTTCTTCATTGCCCAGGAGCAACGCGCGCGAGGCACGCCGCGTCTCCGCTCCGTGCCCCGCGTCGTTGATGTCTCGTCCCCGTCGCGGACATCCTATGCCGCTCAGTCGTCGACAAACACCATTTTGTTTGTTTTCCCTTCCGCGTGCACTAACAGCGCCGCCATTTCCTCAACTTCGCCTTTTTTGCCAAAGGTCCACGAAAACGGATCTTCTTTGAGTTCTTTGCATAATTTTTCGGTCACGGTGCACGTGCCGGTTAACTGATCGCCGTTTGGTTTTTTTTCGGTTTCATCTGTTTTGCATAACAGTTCACCCGTTTCGGTCTCGACTAACCCCGGCAGGACTAAGCATCCGATCCGGCCTAACGCTATCGAAATCGCCGTACAGTTGATTCTAAGCTCCTCGGCTTTTGCCGCGGTGCCATCGACCCCTAACACAACGCCGACGGCCAGCGGCTCTAATACTTTTTCGGTGCTTTCCTCCGCACCGAGGTGGGCGTCGATCTTTGCTAAGACGACGCCAGCTGGGTCCGCTTCGCCTTTTAAGTTTTCGCTCCTGCAGGAGGTTTCGGTCGCTCCTTTATGAGTGACGACTCCGGTCACTTCCAGTAAGCCTTCGTGGCATAAGTTGGTGTCGAGCGACGATCCTCCGAGTTCTAAGCAGCCGGCCAGTGTGGCTTTGACCGTTTTGCCTGTAATAAAGCTTTCACTTCCTAACACCGATAGCGTCGACGATCCGCCTTCGCCTTGGAATTTCAGTTCCGAGACTTTGCCTTCTAAGATTAATAGCGCAGGTTCGCTGTCGGCGCTTGCCACCGCCGAGGCAAACGCCCCGAAGGCAAGCAGCGTGAGTAGTGCGAACATCAGTGTCTTGAGCCCTCGCATGTGCATGCTCCTTCGTCATCCGTCCGTTTCGCAGCGTGTCATGGAGCGCGCCGCCCAAGGCCGCCCCGCCGGCCACCCAACCAGCGCGAGGCACGGAGGCGCCTGTGCCTCCGTGTCTCGCATCACTTCACCTAGACTGCGTAGTGACTAGCACCTCTCGCTTCAGTCGTCGATGAAGATCATTTTCGTGAAAGCGCCTTCGAGGTGCAGTAACATCGCCGCCATTTCCTCGACTTCGCCTTTTTTACCGAACGTTGCCGAGAACGGGTCTTCTTTGAGTTCTTTGCATAATTTTTCGGTCACGGTGCACGTGCCGGTTAACTGATCGCCGTTCGGTTTTTTTTCGGTTTCGTCGGTTTTGCATAACAGTTTGCCCGCTTCGATCTCTTCTAATCCCGGCAGGATTAAGCAGCCGATCCGGCCTAACACGGTCGCGATCAGCGTGCAGTTGATCCTGAGGTCATCAGCTTTTGCTAAGGTCCCGTCGACGCCTAAGACTATGCTGACGAGCAGCGGCTCTAACACTTTTTCGGTACTTTCCTCGGCTGCGAGGTGCGTCTCGAGCTTTGCTAAGACGACGCCGGCCGGGTCGGCCGCGCCAGCTAAGGTTTCGCTGTGGCAGGTGGTTTCGGTCGCTCCTTTGTGGGAGACGACGCCAGTGAATTCAATTAAGCCTTCGTGGCATAAGTTGGTGTCGAGCGGACCACCGAGTTCTAAGCAGCCGGCCAGTGTGGCTTTGACCGTTTTGCCCGTGAGGAATACTTCATTTTTTAAGACTGATAGCGTCGACGGCCCGCCTTCGCCTGTGAATTTCAGTTCCGACACTTTGCCTTCTAAGATTAATAGCGCAGGTTCGCTGTCGGCGCTTGCCACCGCCGTGGCCATAGCCCCGAAGGCAAACAGCGCGAGTAGGGCGAGCATCAGCGTTCTGACTTGTCGCATGTGTGCATGCTCCTTTGATGTGGTTTGTGTGCTTGGAGAGCGGCCCGTGAAGTCTGCGTTGGCGCTCTTTGAGTGCTGCACACGAAGTGTCCCAGCGCCTTGAGCCAGGGTCAACCGATTTGGGTGATTGTCTCCAGCGCAGCGGCTGGCAAGCCTAGGAGTTGGCGCGGATGGGGTTGCGGAGGACGGCGCTGTAACAGTAACTCCGGTTTGCGACATTTGTCCTGTAGGTTGAAGTGTGCCCACGCGCTTTCGGCAATTCGTTCTGTGAGTCGCTCGGCGAGGAGCTTGGCCTCGCCCGGATGCGGGGCGAGCGTGTTCGGGCTTGCGCGCGCCGATGCAGCTCAGCTGCGCCCACGCCACGCGGATCCGTCCGCCGCCGGGTCGTTCAGCGGCTCGCCATCACCCTGCCGAGCCGCCTTTGCGCTTTGTGAGCGCCGGCGGCTTTGCCTGTAGCCGCCGTGTGCGCTGCCTATAGGGGCGCCCTCGAGCAGAGCCCCTATCCCCTCTTGCGCCCCTTGCCCTTCTGCGCCTTCTTGGCCCCGAAGCGTTTGCGCGCCCGCGCTTCACAGGCCACCCTGCGCTTGTGGTTCCTCTTCTTGTGGCAGGCCTTCAGCGCTTTGGTGAGCTGCTGGGCTTTGCTTGCGCAGCCGGTCACCGAGATCTTCGTCTGCTGCTTGAGCTGGAGGCCGTTCTGGGCCTGGAATTCGGTGGGCATCGTGAGCTTTGACTTGCACAGGTTCGCGTTTGCGGCGAGTGCGGAGAACTTGCCCTGGGGCAGGGTCAGTTCAAAGGAGTTGAAGGGCACGTCGGGCGTGCTCTTGAAGGTCGAGGTCGTGATCCCCTTCTTGATCTGCGTTGAGCCGATGAGGTCGACGCTCACGCCGTAGCCCTGCAGCACGATCGTCAGGTCCGGGAAGGCTTCGCCGCCGTGGGAGACGAAGTAGGCGGGGCCTGTGAGCGGGACGGGCAGGAGCGGCGTTATCACCTTGGCCTGCCCGACGATCGATTCTTTGGGGCAGCTGGCCGGGTTTGCGTCGAAGGCCGCGGCGGTGCAGGCCTTCTGCAGGGTCGTCAGCCTCGAGGGTAGCTGTTTGGGCAAGCTGACTTTGACTTTGGCGACGTTCGCGTAGGTGGCGGCGGGGGCGTTTGGGTAGGTGAGCTTGACCTTCAGGCTCGCGCCGCTTGCTTTTGAGGTCTTGCCGGCGGTTGAGACCGTGAAGCTCGGGGCGAATTTGAGGATCGCGCAGTTGGTCGCCTGGAAGGACGTTGAGACGGGCGCCTGGGCTTTTTCATCGCTTGCGATCGTGCCGGTGATCGCCTGCGGGTTGCAGTTGGTCGGGTTGAAGGTGAAGCCGGGGCGGTCGATCAAGACGTTGACGTGCTGGATCTGAAGCGGGATCCCGTCGAGGATGTGGGGGATCGCGAATTGGCCTTCGGGGTCGGTTGAGACCGTCAGCGCTGCGGTGTGGGGGTCGACCTGGACGGTTGCGCGGACGATCACCTTGCCGAGGTCAAAGGGGCCGGCGACGGCGGGGTTGACGATCGACAGGCCAAAGGGGGCGCCCTTGTAGCTCTGGGTCAGGAAGACCTGGCCGCCGGTCACGCTGAAGGGGTCACCGCCGAGGCCGACTGGGGAGGTTTGCGGCGACCAGCAATCCTCGGTGGGAGCGAGACCGGGAGCGGGTCCGCACGACTTCGAGTCGATCTTCCTTCAGCTCAGCGTTGATCTTCACCTTCACTCCAGCGCTGTTCAGACTTTTCACACTCTTGACACTGACTTGGCACATTTCGACGCCGTTTGGGAACACTTCGCGCTGTAGGGTCATGACACTGTGATGCACCGATCTGAGCCGCTCACCGAGATGGTCACCAACCCCCGCTCTGCGCGATCGCAATCCGGCTTCGAAGCCAAGCATCTTTACCCTCGATCGCTCCACTTGGCGGTGTGACGGTGGGTAAATCAAGCGAGCCCAGGCGCGGTCGACCTCGAAGGGAGCGCGGTCAGATCTATCTTCTCCTCTGGCGCCTTGAACCTCTGCTTCGTGCGCTTGAGCTTCATGCAAACGAAATGGTCGCGCTTTTGCTTGAACTTCTTGAACTGCTGGGGCGCCTGTAGTGGGGGCGCAGGCTTCTGCAATGCGCGGCTTTAGCTGCAGAGAGCGCTGCATGTCAGCGAGCTGCCTCCAGGGCAAGATGCTGCTGCAGGGGGCTTTGCGGGCGGCCTCGAGCACTATTTCCTCTTGCCCTTGCGCTTGGCGTTTGACTTCGCCTTGGTCGCGTACTTCTTGCGCGCCGCCCGTTCGCAGGCCTTTCGCTTGTGCTTGTTCTTCTTTGCGTGGCAGGCTTTCAGCGCCTTGGCGAGCTTCTGGGACTTGGTTTCTTCTTTCCTCACCGCTGGCGCCGGCGGCGGCGGGTTGCCGGGGCCTTCGAAGGTCGCGCTCGCCGGCGCGCCGAAGATCGAGGGCTGGGGCGTCGGGGAGGCTTTGCAGGAGGCTTCTGTGGTGCACGGCGGGGGCTGCGCGCTCGGGGCCTCGATGCAGGGCAGCGCGCTTGAGCAGACGTGCGCGTCATAGACGTCGAGGGCGGCGTCGGTGTCAAGGGCAGAGAGCTTTGCCGTGGTCAGGAAGAACACGTCATCGCCCGATTCGCTTGCGTCCAGGAACGCCGATTCCTGGGCTGAGGAGCCTGAGGAGATCAGCGCGATGCAGCCGCCGGCGCTTGCGCTGAAGCTGCTGTTTGATTCTTCGCAGACTGCCGACTCCGCCGGGCTCGTACTCATAGGCGTCCTGCGTGCCGTTTGCGTCCTGGGGCACAAGCGCGTTTGCGCTGTTGAAGAACAGGCGCCCGGTGTCGTTCAGGTAGCGGGGCTGGTGGCGGCTCTGGCCCGCCGCGATCGAGGTCCAGCCGGGGAGGTTTGCGGCGACCAACGCGCTCGGTTCCCACACGCCGGCTCCGCCGACAAGGCCGTGGCCTACTTCAAGCTGGTGGTATTCGGCCCCCACCGGCCGCCCCCCCGTCGGCTCACACGAGGCGCAGGTCAGGCGCCCGCTCGCCGCGTCGTACTCATAGACCTCGGCGGCCGGCTTGCCGCTTGCCACGTCGCGGTTGTCATAGCCGCTCAGCGAGCGTTCTGACATCAGCGCGAGGAACTGGCCGCTGGGCGAGACGCGCGTTGGCTGGTTGCCGAGACCCAGAAGCGTCCCGGCGACTTCACTCCAGTCGTGCTGATCGCCGCCCGCGAGCGTCGCGATGAAGCTCGTTGCTTCCCCACGGCGCACGTACAGGTTCGCCTGGCCTGCCACAGCTTCTTCCCCGCGCGCGTTCCTCGCTTCGCTCTGGATCCCCTTTGCGACGAAGTAGAGGTATGAGCCGTCTGCGCTCGCCCCGAGGATCCCGCCTCGCACTGCCGCACCTTCGCCTCCGTGGATCGGCGTCAGGTCACTCAGCGCGCAGGACAGCTTGCCGTCTTCGCCGATCAGGATCCGGCATTCATAGAGGTCGGCCTTTCCTGAGGCGGCTGCGCCCGAGTCTTTCGTCAGGCGCTGGGAGTCGGTGAAGAAGACCCGCGAGCCGTCGCTGCTCGCCGACTGAAAGCGCCCGCCGCCGCTTTTCGTGCATTCTGTCCCTTCTTCACAGCCCGCTTGCACTTTGTCGAGCTGCACCGTTTCCCCGCGGCTCATGTCGCGCAGGTAGAGGCTCTGTGGTTGCGCCGCCCAGACGACGCGCGTACCGTCGGCTGAGATTTCTCGCGGCGGCGTCTGGCCTTCGGGGCCAAGCCCCGTTGCCGAGCCCCCTTTTTCGGGCAGCACGCTGACCTGCGCGAGCTTGCCCCCCGCCCACTCATACAGCTGGCCTACCCCCGCGCCGCTCACGAGCGGCGGCTGCGCGCCGAGCAGCACGTGGCGCAAGTCTTCGCTTGCGTTGGCAAAGCGCGGGCCGCATTCCGCCGCTTCTGTCCCGTGCCCAACGCGTGGCAGGCAGCGCTGCTCTTCGCCGAACTGCGTGCCTTCGGGCACGTTTGAGAAGCCCGGCTTGCCCGTCACCAGCGGATGAAAGCACGCTTCCCCGCAGCTTGGGCCGAGGTCCTGCAGGTAGGCGGTCGATTCCGAGGCTTCGCTTGAGAGCGGGAAGTAGCGCCCGAGCGGCTGCACCGCAGCGCTGCCCAGTTCGCGGTCAAAGAACTTGTCCTCCGGACCCGTCCCGATCGTGACCCCGGTGCCCGCTTCGGGCGAGTGCGCGATCGCGATGTCGCGCGTTGACCACGAAGATGTGGCGCGCCTTGAGAGCACCTGCACTTCGTTTGAGTAGCCCTGTGGTTCTGCTTCGGTCGGCGTGTTCGTCAGGTAGGTGATCGCCCCGCCGCCTGCGGCCGCCTGGATCACGCCGGTTTCCGCGAGCGGCTCGATCGAGGCCCCCTTCTTATCCGGCGGGGAGACGAGCTCGAAGCCGCGATTGTCGGGCAGGACCAGCTCACCGCCCGCGCCCTCTGTCTTGAAGGTCCGTTCTGCGCCGGGCTGGCCGAGGCCGTGGGCGTTTTTCGCCAGCAAGCGGAAGTGGTAGGTGGCGCTCGGGGTGAGGCCGGCGATGCTCGCGCTGACCGCGTGGGATTCGAAGTCGGCGGGGAGCAGCCCGACCGGCGTGCTCGCTTCATAGGGGCTTTCAGGGCATGAGCTTGCCGAGCTGCAGCGCCCGTACTGGAATTCGTATTCGGTTTCCGCTTCGCCTGAGTCGCTTCGCGGGTTCACGACGCCCGCGAGCTTTGCGCCTTCTGCGTTCACTTCTGAGAAGGACTCCTCTTCGATCAGCGGCGCTTCGGTGGGGCGCGCTGCGAACACGAGGATCTTCTTCGTGGCGGCGTCGGCGACATAGAGCGAGCCCTTGCCGGCGTTCACGCCGATCCCCTGGCCTTCGCTCAGCCTGCCCGGCGCCAAGACGTTCCAGTTCCCGGCCTTCGGGGTCAAACACGCCGACGCTCGTCAGGCTGTCAACCAGTGAGTCGTCGTTGTTCTGTTCGACTGAGACCGCGGAGGCGCCTTCGCCGCCGAGGTTGGCGATCAGGACTTCGCCTGTGTGGTCGAGCTTTGTGATCTGCAGAACGAGTTTCACGGTTCGATTACGGACATAGAAGTCGCCCTGGGAGTCGATCGCGAGGCCGGGGCGGGCGAAGGCCGCTCCCAACTGTGGTGTTATCGCTTTGCTGAATTCGTTCGCCGCCGAGTTTGAGAAGCCGTCGATCTCCGGCGTTTCGCGGTATACCCAGACCCTGCCTTCGAGGTCGACCGCGACGCCGTCGAGCGGTTCGCCTTCAAACGACGTCGGCCCCGCCGCGGTCAGCTGCCCGAGGTACTTGCCTTCGGGGTCGTACTTGTCGATTACCCTGTGGCTTGAGCCGGCGTCGACGACATAGACATCGCCATTGGATGGGTCGAACGCTTCGCAGGCGAGGCCGCTAAGTTCCGGTTTGTGCAGGCGGCAGGCGTTATCGACGGCGATCCCTTCGGGTTTTTCAAAGCGCCCGGTCGCTTTGCCGCGTTCGCCGGGGTTTGAGCCGCTGCCGCCGGTTTCGCCGGGTTTGCCGCCGGCGCCGGCTTCGGTTTCTTCTTTTGGCAGTTTCCCCGAGCCGTTGAATTCGCCGAGGTAGTTGCCGGCTTCGTCATACCGCGCGACGCGGTTTGCGCCCTCATCGACGACATAGAGATCACCGGTGGCTTCGTTGACGGCGACTCCGTCTGGCGATTTCAGCGCGCCTTCGCAGGGTTCTGCGATGCAGGGTTCTGAGAAGGTCTTTTCAAAGACGTGCCCGCGGGCAGCGAGCGCGGGGGACGAACATGCAAGGAACACGGCGTACACAAGGGCGGTGTCGCTCGCGCAGAGCAACGCGCGGCGCGCCCAGCATCCCCTTCGTGTCGATAGTGCGCCCATCTCGCTCCCGGCATCCCCTCTCTCGCCGAGGCAGGTAGGCCTCGGTGGGCGCATCTAAGCACGCCGGCCCTTAGCTGTCCATCGTTTGTCGATTGGGCTCCTCGTGTGTCTTTCTTTTCCATCCTCCGTTGGTCCAGCGCATTCTCGGCGTTTGCCTCTATGTGCGTGGCCCCAGGCCTCTAGCCCCAGACAAATCGGAAACACGCTATTGCCGCCCTGCAAGAACGCATCTAGTGAATCCCATTTCGTTGAAACGGTCTGTCAATAAGCAGTAACAGCGCGGCCTCGGCGTTTCTGACCACAGCAACGACGGCCCGCGCCGCGCCCTCACTGCTCAGGCCCTTGAAGGTCTCATGCCAGAACAGCCGCTTCGTGTCCCAACACAGCGACGTCTTGCGCCGTCGGTCGGAGCTGTCGGGCGCTCCGTCCGATAATGCGATGGTCGAGGCGTTCTTGGGGCTCGCATGCCGGTTGAGCTGCTGAACCGTCGACGCTGGAAAGGCACGTATTGAACGGCCGGGCGATCCACGACTACATCGAGGTCTGGCGCAACACCAAGAGACGCCACAGCACCGTGGAGTGGTCAGTCTGGAATCAAGCGGATGACAGGCCCTCCGTCAAACCCAGGATGGCTCCCACAGCCCCTCACAGCGCGTAGGGATCTTCTTGGGCTTCGACATGCCTTGAGCCCGCGAAGTGCTTGCAGAGTCTCGTCACCGCATATCCAGGCCGGCAGTCGGTCCGCGCCTTCCACTTCGCCTTGAAGGCCTTGATGTAGTCGCCGATCGCTTTGAGTTTGCGCGCTTTTGTCAGTTCCTTGGCGAGCGCCGCCCTGACCTTTGAGAGCGGTATCTGGCGTGCGGGGACGATCGCCTTGACCTTGAAGATGAAGAAGCCGCTGTTGGTCTCCGGGGCAATCGTCTTGTGTTTGGCGATTAGCTGGATCGGGCCGTAGAGGCGGTTCAGCGAGGCGGAGAAGATCGGGTTGTTGAGGGTCGGCTCCTGGTAGAAGCCAGGCTTTAGGTCCTTGACCTCGCCGTTCTTGGCTTCGACCGGCTGGCCGATCGCCGAAAGCTGCTTGGCGAGGCTTCTAAAGCTCTTGCCCGACTGTAGTTCGCGCTTGAGGTTCGCCGCGGCGGCGGCGCTCGTCGTGCGCAGGATCTGCACGTCGCGCCCTGCTGGGATCGTGAACTGCTGCTTGTGCGTTTCGTAGTAGTGGAGCACTTCGCCGGCGAGGTTCGTGCGCTCTCTTTTTGCGATCCCTTCAAAGAGCTTGTTCGTGATGATGCTCCGTTTGCTGTCGAGTTCCATCTGCTTGGGCGAGAGCCCGTTGCCCTTCAGGTAGGACTCGTATTCCCCGGGCGCGTGGAAGCTCTTCTTGGCCTGATCGATTTCGTGCTTGATTTCTGCGGGGCTGACCGTGACCCCCTCTTCGCGGGCCTCGCCGATCAGCCATTTTTCGTGGATCAGGGCGCCGAGCGCCGCTGCGAGCTGCTCTTCGTAGTCGACGCGGCAGCGGCGTTTGACCGAGGTCAGGTCTAACGCTTCGCGTTCGCCTGCGGTCTCCGGCGGAGTCGCTTTCAGGTTCTTGATGCAGGCCGGGTAGCTCGGCGGGTCCGGGACCGGTTCCTTTGGGCTTTTCAGGAGCATCTCGCGGCGTACCGCAGCGGCGGTGATCGGCTGGCCTTCGACGGTCGCGGCGATCGTCTGCTCGGCGACTGAGCCACGCGGGAGGATCGTGACGCTTTCGTTGGCCTCGGCGGCCTGGGTGGCGGTGGCAGAGCTCGAGGCGCCCTGGGTTGCTGTGCTCTTGGAAGCGCTGCTTGGCTGCTTTGAGCTGCCGCAGGAGGCTAGGGCCAGGGCGAAGGCCAGGCAGGCGAGGGCGGCACCGGTGAGGAGGGCTCTGGGGCTGCGGGCTCCTAACTGCGCAGCTACGTGCCTCGGGCTGGCTGAGCGACCGGCTCCCAACGGCAATCGCCGGGCACCTGAGGGCTGGCCGGGACCTCTTGACTGCCTGAACACTCTGATTGAGTTCTTGATCGTCTGGAACATGGCGGGCACGCTAGCTCGCTTCGCCTAGGACGTGGGGCTTTGTTTCTGGAGGGCGCTTGTGTGGCGCTTGGGTTCGGGGCGGTTGAGGGGTGAGGGTGTTTCTGTCTGGCGGCGTGAGCGTCGAGTCAGCTTGCCCCGCGCGCTGCGAACTTTGCGCAGATGCGCCGAGGGCATCTAGGGGAATGGCGCGCCGCGAGCGCCAGCCTTGAACCCGCGCTCGCGCATCGCCCACAACGAGCGCGAGGCACGGGAAGCCTCTGCGCCCCCGTGCCTCGCATCACTTCACCTAGATCCCTAGTTGCCACTACCTGCGGCTCAGTCGTCGATCAGCACCATTTTATTGAATTCGCCTTTGACGTGCACTAACATCGCGGCCATTGCCTCAACTTCGCCTTTTTTACCGAAGGTCACAGCAAACGGGTCTTCTTTGAGTTCTTTGCATAATGTTTCGGTCTGGGTACATTCTCCGGTTAACTGGTCGCCGTTGGGTTTTTCAGTTGTTAAGTCCGTTTTGCATAAGATTTCTACTTTTGTGACCTCTTCTGGGCTTAACCCCGGCAGCAGTAAGCAGCCTAATCGGCCTAACACGGTCACAATGAGCGTGCAGTTGATTTTCAGGTCATTGCCGTCGACGCCTAACAACTTCATGACCAGCAACGGCTCTAACACTTTTTCGGTGCTTAACTCGGCGGCGAGGTGGGCGTCGAAGATTGCTAAGACGACTTCGGCCGGGTCTTTTTCGCCTTTTGCGTTTTCGCTGTGACATTTATTTGCACCGATTTTCCAGCCGGTATATTCGAGCGTTCCTTCGTGGCATAAATTCGCATCGAGCGAGGATCCTCCAAGTGATAAGCATCCCTTTAGGTGGACATGTATTGCTGTGGCTGCGATGAGATTTGCACTGTTTAACACAGACAGCGTCGACCCCGTACCTTCCCCTAAGAATTCCAGTTCCGAGACATTGCCTTCTAAGATTAATATCGCCGGCTGCCCGTCTTCTGCGCTTGCCACGGCCGAGGCGAAAGCCCCGAAGGCGAGTAGCGCAAGCAAGGCGAGCATCAGCATTCTGGTCCGTTGCATGTGTGCGTGCTCCTTTCATACAGTAGCTCGGTCTTTCCAACCACAGCGCGCCAGACCGACGCG
The DNA here is from genome assembly GCA_963716315.1 of uncultured Solirubrobacteraceae bacterium. Taxonomy (GTDB): domain Bacteria; phylum Actinomycetota; class Thermoleophilia; order Solirubrobacterales; family Solirubrobacteraceae; genus Palsa-744. The sequence goes on from OY970301.1 coordinate 372,636, forward strand.
CTGCCTTGGCCCCCACCGGCCGCCCAACGAGCGCGAGGCACGGGGAGCCTTCTGCGCCTCCGTGCCTCGCATCACTTCACCTAGATTCCGTAGTTGCCACTACCTACCGCTCAGTCGTCGATCAGGACCATTTTGTTGAATTCGCCTAAGATGTGCACTAACATCGCAGCCATTTCCTCGACTTCGCCTTTTTTACCAAACGTCACCGCGAACGGGTCTTCTTTGAGTTCTTTGCATAATGTTTCGGTCGTGACGCATTCTCCGGTTAATTGATCGCCGTTTGGTTTTTTTTCAGTTTCGTCGGTTTTGCATAAGATTTCCACTTTCGTTACCTCTTCTGGGCTTAACCCCGGCAACATTAAGCAGCCGATACGACCTAACACGGTCGCGATCACCCCGCCGCAGTTGATTTTCAGGTCTTGGCCGTCCACCCCTAACGGCTTGACGACCAGCAACGGCTCTAACACTTTTCCGGTGCTTAACTCAGCGGCTAGGTGAGCGTCGAAGATCACTAAGACGGTTTCGGCTGGGTCTTTTTCGGCTTTTGCGTTTTCGCTACGACAGCCACTCGTACCGCTTTTTACTCCCGTGAAATCGAGAGTCCCTTCGTGGCATAAGTTGGTGTCGAGCGATGAGCCTCCGAGGGATAAGCAGCCCTTTAGGTGGGCGTGCACTCCGGTGCCGGTAATGAGCATTGCTCGGTTTAACACCGACAGCGTCGACGGCGACGTCCCAACTTCTTCCGCTAAGTATTCCAGTTCCGAGACATTGCCTTCTAAGATTAATACCGCCGGCTGCCCGTCTTCCGCGCTTGCCACGGCCGAGGCAAACGCCCCGAAGGCCAGCAGCGCAAGCAGGGTCAGCATCAGCAATTTGACTTGTCGCATCTGTGCATGCTCCTTTGATGTGGTTTGTGTGACGTATGAGAGCGCTTTGGGTGCTCTGAGGTTGCGCTCTGCATTGGTTTGCTGCACCTGGAAGTGTCCCAGCGCCTTGGGCGAGGGTCAATCGATTTGTGCGATTGTCTCCAGTGTGGGCGGGTAGGCCTAGGTGCGTGCGGCGGTGAGAGTGGCGAGCACGTTGCTGTAGCTGTAACTCCATTTGGCGACATTCGCTCGGAGGAGAAGTGCAGGTTTGCCTCTCGGTAACTCCGCTTTCCGAGCTTCGCCTGACCGGAGCCGATCTCGCTCATGCGGCTGGACCGTGCCGTGCTCGCGCAGGCTCAGCCGCGCTTTGAGCCCTGAGGCTTGATCGCCGCCGCCGCGCAGTTGCGGGCTCGTGAGCTCTGAGCCCTCATGCCCTTCCTGCCTGCCTGCCCTGCGGCGCCGCGACAGCGCCCGTTCAACCAAGGGGCGCGCCGTGGCGCCCCTTGCGCCGCCCCTACCTACCTGTACCTACCTACCCCCTGCGCCCTCTGCCGCCCCGCTGCGCCTTCTTCGCCCCGAAGCGCTTGCGCGCCCGCGCTTCACAGCCCGCCCTGCGCTTGTGGTTCCTCTTCTTGTGGCAGGCCTTCAGCGCTTTGGTGAGCTGCTGGGCTTTGCTTGCGCAGCCGGTCACCGAGATCTTCGTCTGCTGCTTGAGCTGGAGGCCGTTCTGGGCCTGGAATTCGGTGGGCATCGTGAGCTTTGACTTGCACAGGTTCGCGTTTGCGGCGAGTGCGGAGAACTTGCCCTGGGGCAGGGTCAGCTCAAAGGAGTTGAAGGGCACGTCGGGGGTCGCCTTGAAGGTTGAGGTCGTGATCCCCTTCTTGATCTGCGTTGAGCCGATGAGGTCGACAGTCACGCCATAGCCCTGCAGCACGATCGTCAGGTCCGGGAAGGCTTCGCCGCCGTGGGAGACGAAGTAGGCGGGGCCGCTGAGCGGGACGGGCAGGAGCGGCGTGATCACCTTGGCCTGCCCGACGATCGATTCCTTGGGGCAGCTGGCCGGGTTTGCGTCGAAGGCCGCGGCGGTGCAGGCCTTCTGCAGGGTCGTCAGCCTCGAGGGTAGCTGTTTGGGCAAGCTGACTTTGACTTTGGCGACGTTCGCGTAGGTGGCGGCGGGGGCGTTTGGGTAGGTGAGCTTGACCTTCAGGCTCGCGCCGCTTGCTTTTGAGGTCTTGCCGGCGGTTGAGACCGTGAAACTTGGGGCGAATTTGAGGATCGCGCAGTTGGTCGCCTGGAAGGACGTTGAGACGGGCGCCTGGGCTTTTTCATCGCTTGCGATCGTGCCGGTGATCGCCTGCGGGTTGCAGTTGGTCGGGTTGAAGGTGAAGCCGGGGCGGTCGATCAAGACGTTGACGTGCTGGATCTGAAGCGGGATCCCGTCGAGGATGTGGGGGATCGCGAATTGGCCTTCGGGGTCGGTTGAGACCGTCAGGGCTGCGGTGTGGGGGTCGACCTGGACGGTTGCGCGGACGATCACTTTGCCGAGGTCAAAGGGGCCGGCGACGGCGGGGTTGACGATCGACAGGCCAAAGGGGGCGCCCTTGTAGCTCTGGGTCAGGAAGACCTGGCCGCCGGTCACGCTGAAGGGGTCACCGCCGAGGCCGACTGAGACGGTCGTGTGGCCGATCAGGCTGTTCGGGGCGCAGCTGCCGGCGTTGGCCTGGGCTTCGGGGCACAATTCGACGCCCTTGAGGATGCCCGAGAGGCCCGGCGGCATGTGCAGGGCGACAGCCTGGATCTGCTGGTTTCCGTCAGGGCGTGAGATCGTCGTGGTCAATGGGCTGAAGGAGCCGGCGTTGATGTTCGTGGAGCCACCGGTGAGCGTCGGGGAGAAGGGCAGCGTGGTAGGGCATGGACTGCCGTTCGGGCCCGAGGTGATCTGGAAGCTCGAGCTCGATTTGACCGGCGGCGTGCCAGACCACGGCGTGAAGCTCGCCTCGGTCGTGTAGAGCCCCGGGTAGGCGGCGTTGTTCTCGCGACACAGGGCCGGTGTGGCAAGCGGGGCGCGTTCGCCGCCGAACAGGTGGATTTCGGCGTCTTCGAAGGCGAGCTGGGGGTTGTTGTCGAAGGTCGTTGTGATCTGGCCGGTGTTGGGATCGAGACTCGCGCTGCCAGGGAGCTTCACGAGCGTGCCGGAGATCGGGTCCTGGGCGATGATGTAGAGCGCGAGCAGCGAGTTGAACGGGTTCTTTCCGCCTTCGCCGCCCGGTGCGGGCGTGGCCAGGTAGAGCGCGCCTTCGACGTTCTGGCCGGCGGGCAAGAGCGGGCTCTTGATCTTGACCGTGCCGATCTTTGCGGCGTCGGGGCAGAAGGCTTCTGGCAGGGTCGGCGTGAACAGCAGTTCCTGCTGGGCGCCGAGGCCCCCGAGCAGGCCCACCTGTTCCTCTGTGCAGGCCTTCAGGCCATCGGCGGCTGAGGGGTTCAGCGTGAGCCCCTGTGGGAAGGTGACCGTGATCGCCTTCACGTTCGAGCTCGCGAGGCCGTGGGCGTTTTCGTTGACTTCCTGGGGGACGTGGACGTCGACTGTGAGGCCCGTGGGCTTTGAGGCTTCCTGGCCGTCGGGGGCGACCTTGATTTCCGGGGCGAACTGCAGGCGGTTGCAGCCGCTCAGCGGCGCGCCCGGTTCGAACTGGCCGGTGAAGTCGATGAAGCTGCCCGGCGCAGACCAGGAGTCGCCGTGCACGCTTGCCCCCATCGCCTCCGTGCAGGAGGTCGGCAGCGTCATAAACGGCGGCGGGTTCGATTCTTCGCCAGCGCCGCAGGGCGCGTGTTCGGAGACTCCGCGGGCCCCGAGCAGACAACCCCAGCTGCGCTGGTTGTTGTGGCGGGAGTCGCCGGGCACGCCCCAGAAGGTGACGGCACTTGAGAGGAAGGCGGCGGTCTGGGTGATGTTGGCGACGCTCGCGGTGACGCCGTAGTCAGAGCCCGTGCGCACGGAGGTGTCGATGAACACCGGCGAGTTGGCTTCGATCACGAAGAAGCCGAAGCGTGCGGGCTCGCCGACGCGTGGTTCGAGATTGAAGATCGGCTCGGTCAGTGAGTTGGTGCCGACCACATGGGGCTCGTTGACCCTCGCCACGGCGACCCCGATCGCGCTGTCTGGCGGGCAGCGGTTTTCGCGCCCGACGACGGAGAAGAACTCGGCGGTCGTGCACTTGGGGATCGCCGAGGGGTTGCCGATCAGCCCCGGCGGGAGCTTGAAGCTCAGGTCCTTGGCAAGCGCCGGCGGGTTGGCTTCGCCGTTTTCCGCTTCGGTGTCTGCCAGCTGGTTCAGCGCGATCGTCGTCGTGAACTGGAACGGGTGGGCACCCGCCTGGGTGGTCGGGGAGCCGCCCTCTTCTTCAAGGTCCATTTCCTCGCTTTCGATGCCGAAGGGCACCGCTATCGAGCTGATCGTGATCGGGCGCGTGATCGAGACCGGCGGCGTGCCGGCGCCGGTGATGCTCGCCTGGTTCAGTTCGCCGCTTTCGGCACCGCCTTCCACGTCGACCCCGATCCGCATCTCGATCGGTTCGTAGGGAAGCAGCGCTTCGCTCAGTTCGCAGGAGAGCTTTCCTTCTTTGACTTCGGCTTCGCTTGAGCAGGGCAGCGATTCCTGGGCGAGGACCGCTTTCTTGGCCGGTTTGGTGGCGAGCACGGAGATCGCCTTCAGCCCTGGTGGCAGCACATCCTTCAGCTTGATCGGCGATTTGGCGCTGGCGAGAACGTTGGCGTCGCCGACGTTCTCGGCGGTCACGTAGATCTCCCCGTCGGGGGTTGGTGGGCCCTGAGGTTTGCCGGGGGTCAGCACTTTGCTCTGGACGGTGCCGATTTCGGCGAAGCTTTCAAGCGGCGTGACGGCCTGTTCCTTGAGCGAGCCTGTGCTCTTGAGCAGATAGCGTTTGTCGCCGTTTTCAAGCGCTTTGCCGTCTTTGTCGGTGCTCACTTCTTCGACCGTGACGTTGCCGGGGCCGTAGGCGGAGGGTCCTTCCAGGGCGATCTGGATGTTTTCTGCGCTCAGCAGCGTGACGCCGAATTTCGCGGCGATCGGTTCGGTTGAGAATTCTTCGACGCGTTTTTCGCTCAGCAGCAGGAAGAAGTTCGTCTGTTCTGTGAAGCCTTCGAATTCGCCCGGTTCGGTGAAGATTTCCTGGACCTCATCGACGCCGGGAGGGCCCGGTTTGCCGGCGCCGGCGTGCAGGTAGGCGGGACGGGCGCCGGAGCTCAAGTGCCACCAAGGGGATTCGGCCTGGGCTGAGGCGGCGCCCAGCGCGAAGAGGGCGAGGGCGCTGGTGAGGAAGGTCAGGGAAAGCAGGGCTTTCTTTATCTGGCGGATCACGTCAGTCCTCGCTTTGGCTGGTGTCGCGAGCGCTTGGCCTTGGCCTTCGCCTTGGCCCCGTATTTCTTGCGCGCCGCCCTTTCGCAGGCCTTTCGCTTGTGCTTGTCCTTCTTTGCGTGGCAGGCCCTCAGCGCCTTGGCGAGCTTCTGGGGCTTGGTTTCTCCCTTCTTTGCCCCGAGCGGCGCTGGCGGCGGGTTGCCCGGGCCTTCGAAGGTCGCGCTCGCCGGCGCGCCGAAGATCGAGGGCTGGGGCGTCGGGGAGGCTTTGCAGGAGGCTTCTGTGGTGCACGGCGGGGGCTGCGCGCTGGGGACCTGGATGCAGGGCAGCGCGCTTGTGCAGACGTGCGCGTCATAGACGTCGCGGGCGGCGTCGACGTCAAGGGCAGAGAGCTTTGCCGAGCTCAGGAAGAACACGTCATCGCCCGATTCGCTTGCATCGAGGAACGCCGATTCCTGGGCTGAGCTACCGGAGGAGATCAGTGCGATGCAGCCGCCGGCGCTGGCGCTGAAAGTGCTGCTTGCTTCTTCGCAGCTACCGACCCCTGCGGGCTCGTACTCGTAGACGTCCTGGGTGCCGTTTGCGTCCTGGGGCACGAGCGCGTTTGCGCTGTTGAAGAAGAGGCGGCCGGTGTCGTTTAGGTAGCGGGGTTGGTGGAGGCTTTGGCCGAGCGCGATCACCGTCCAGCCCGACACGTTCGCGGCGACCAGGGCGCTCGCCCGCCACTGGTCGCGCCCGCCGACCAGGCCGCCGTTGCCCGCTTCGAGCTTTACGTATTCGATCCCCACCGGCCGCGCCCCCGTCGGATTGCACGATGCGCAGGCCAGGCGCCCGCTCGTCGCGTCGTACTCATAGACCTCGGCCGTCGGCTTGCCGCTTGCCACGTCGCGGTTGTCATAGCCTGACAGCGGGCGTTCTGACATCAGCGCGAGGAACTGGCCGCTGGATGAGACGCGGGTTGGCTGCCTCGAGGGCGTCACTTCCCAGTCGTGCTGATCCCCCCCCGCGAGCGTCGCGATGAAGCTCATCTCCTCCCCGTGGCGCACGTACAGATTCGCCTGGCCTGCGAGCGCTTCTTCCCCGCGCGCGTTCTTGCCTTCGCTTTGGATCCCGGTTGCGACGAAGTAGAGGTAGGAGCCGTCAGTGCTTGCGCCGAGGAGCCCGCCCTGCACCGCCGCGCCTTCGCCTTCGTGTGAGGGCGTCAGGTCGCGCAGGGCGCAGGCCAGCTTGCCTCCTTCGCCCACCGTGATCTGGCATTCGTAGAGGTCTGCCTTCACTTGGCCGCCCGGTTCCGCGCCCGAGTCTTTCGTCAGGCGCTGGGTGTCGGTGAAGAAGACCCGCGAGCCGTCGCTGCTTGCCGACTGAAAGCGCCCGCCGCCGCTTTCCGTGCATTCTTTTCCTTCTTCACAGCCCGCCTGCAGCTTGTCGAGCTGCACCGTTTCCCCGCGGCTCATGTCGCGCAGGTAGAGCGCCTGCGTCGAGGCGAAGGCAACCCGTGAGCCGTCAGCTGAGATTTCCCGCGGCGGCTCTTGGCCTTGGGCCCCGAACCCCGTTACCGAGCCCCCTTCTTCAGGCAGCAGGCTGACCTGCGCGAGCTTTCCTCCCGACCACTCATACAGCTGCCCTTCCCCCGCGCCGCTCACGAGCGGCGCCTGCGCGCCGATCAGCACGTGGCTGAGGTCTTCGCTTGCGTTGGCGAAGTGCGGGCCGCATTCGATTTCTTCTGACGGTTTGCCCACGCCCGGAATGCAGCGCTGCTCTTCGCCGAACTGCGTGCCTTCGGGCACGTTGGCAAAGCCCGGCTTACCCGTCACCAGCGGATGAAAGCACGCTTCCCCGCAGGATGGGCTGAGGTCGTGCAGGTAGGCGGTCGATTCCGAGGCTTCGGCTGAGAGCGGGAAGTAGCGCCCGAGTGGCTGCACCGCTGCGCTGCTCAGCTCGCGATCGAAGAACTTGTCCTCGGGGCCGGTCCCGACGGCGAAGCCGGTCCCCGCTTCGCCCGAGTGCGGGATCGCGATGTCGCGCGAGGACCATGAAGATGAGGCGCGGTGCGCGAGCACCTGTGCCTCGTTTGAGTAGCCCTGTGGCTCTGCTTCGGTTGGTGTGTTCGTCAGATATGTGATCGCCCCGCCGCCTGCAGCCGCCTGGATCACGCCGGTTTCTGCGATCGGTTCGATCGAGGCGCCCTTCTTATCCGGCGGGGAGACGAGCTCGAAGCCGCGGTTATCAGGCAGGATCAGCTCACCGCCTGCGCCCTCTGTCTTGAAGGCTCGTTCTGCGCCGGGCTGGCCGGGGCCGTGGGCGTTTTTCGCGAGCAGGCGGAAGTGGTAGGTCGTGCTTGGTGTGAGGCCGGCGATCTCCGCGCTGACGGGGTGGGATTCGAAGTCCGCCGGGAGCTTTGCGGGCGGGGTGCTTGCTTCATAGGGGCTTTCTGCGCACGAGCTCGCCGTGGCGCAGCGCCCGTACTGGAATTCGTATTCGGTTTCCGCTTCGCCGGCTTCGCTTCGTGGGTTCACGATCCCTGCGAGCCTTGCGCCTTCTGCGCTGACTTCAGAGAAGGACTCATCTTCGATCAGTGGCGCTTCAACCGGCCTTGGCGCGAACACGAGCACCTTCTTTGCGCCGGCGTCGGCGACGTAGAGAAAGCCGCTTGCGCCGTTCGCGCCGATCCCCTGGCCTTCGCTGAGCTGCCCGGCGCCGAGGCGTTCAAGTTCCCGGCCTTCTGGGTCGAACACGCCGACACTCGTGAGGTTCTCGATCAGCGAGTCATCGTTGGTCTGTTCGACTGCGACGCCGGCGGATTCTTCGCCGCCGACTTCGGCGATCAGAGCGTTGCCCGTGTGGTCGAGCTTTGTCACCTTCACGATGCCTTTGGCCAGGTTGCGCACGTAGAAGGCGCCTTCGGAGTCGACGGCGAAGCCGGGACGGGCAAAGCCGACCCCCGAGTTGAACGCCGGCGTGATCACTTCTTCGAACCCGTTCGTTGTCGAGTTTGAGAAGCCGTCGACCTCTGCGGGCGTTTCGCGATAGACCCACACCCGGCCTTCGGGGTCGACCGCGACGCCGTCCAGTTCGCGGGCTTCAAACAGCGCCACCCCCGCCGCGGTCAGCTGCCCGAGGTACTTGCCTTCGGGGTCGTACTTGTCGATCACCCTGTGGCTGGCAGCGGCATCCACGACATAGACGTCGCCGTTTGATGGGTCGAACGCTTCGCAGGCGAGGCCGCTCAGTTCCGGTTTGTGCAGGCGGCAGGCGTTATCGACGGCGATCCCTTCGGGTTTTTCAAAGCGCCCGGTGGCTTTGCCGCGTTCGCCGGGGTTTGAGCCCGAGCCACCGGTTTCCCCTGGTTTGCCCCCAGCGCCGGCTTCGGTTTCTTCGAAGAGTTCTTTTTTGCTGTTTTCCAGTTTGCCCGAGCCGTTGAATTCGCCGAGGTAGTTGCCGGCCTGGTCATAGCGCGCGACGCGGTTTGCGCCCTTATCGACGACGTAGAGATCGCCGGTGGCTTCGTTGACGGCGACGCCATCGGGTTCTTTGAGCTTTCCTTCGCAGGGTTCTGCGGCGCAGGGTTCTGAGAAGGTCTTTTCAAAGACGTGCCCGCGGGCGGTAGCGGTGGCCAAGCAGGCGATCAGGAGGGCCACGCACAGAAGGGTGGTGGCGCTCGCGCACAGCAGCGCACGATGCGCCCAGCATCCCCTTCGTCTCGATAGTGCGCCCATCTGCTCCCGGCATCCCCTCTCTCGCCGGGGCAGGTTCGCCCCGGTGAGCGCATCTAAGCACGCAGGCCTATGCGTGTCCATCGTTTGTCGATAGGGCTACTTGTGTGTCTTTCTTTCCATCCTTCGTTGGTCCAGCGCATTCGCCGGCGTTTGTCTCTATGTGCGCGGCCCCAGGCCTCTAGCCCCAGGCGAATAGGAAACAGCGGTTGCCGGCCTTGCAAACACGCATCTACGTTGCTCGCGCAGGTCACTGCATGACTACCTCCGAAAGTGGGGACTACATGAGTAGAGATCGCGGCAGGCGCATCATGAGCCTGCTCCTCATCACGGCGACGGCGCTGATCGCGTCGCTCGCAGTCGTCTCAAGCGCGGCTGCCGAACCGAAAGGCATCTTCAAAAAGTACAACGACTGCCCGGTCGAAGTTCCGGGCCTTGCGCTCTGCTCCTTCGCGGAAGCGACCAGCGGGGAATTCTCGATCGGCTCGACCAAAGTGCCGATCAACAAACCGATCATTCTGCAGGGCGGCGCGATCCACGCGAGTGAATCGAGCCCGAACGAATACTTCCTGCTGCCGGCCAAAGACGGCAACAGCCTCTCAAAAACAGCACTGAACGTCCCGGGGGGCCTCGCGGGGCTGATCAACTGCGAAGAAATCAAAGGCAGCGGCTTCTTTGAAATCATCGAGCGGGCCGCCTGCAAAGCGATCTTCGAAAACAAAGTAACCGGTGTGACGGCGACGACCGAACTGGTCGCCAACTCGACCAACCCGGGGATCCTCGAACTGGCGGCGCTGATCTTCGAAGAAGAAACTGCGCTGACACTGCCGGTTCGCCTGCACCTGAAAAACCCGCTGCTCGGGGAAGGCTGCTACGTCGGCTCTGAAGCTCACCCCGTCCAGCTGCACCTGACCACCGGCACGACCGCACCGCCGGAACCGAACAAACCGATCAAAGGCAAACTCGGAACGATCACGACCGAAGAAGAAAAAGGCTTTGAATCGACGCACATCAGCGAAAACTCGCTGGTCGACAACGCCTTCTCGGTACCTGTCGCGGAAGGGTGCGGTGGGTTCTTCTCGTTCCTGCTTGACCCGATCCTCGACGCGAAACTGGGCCTGGAATCGAAATCAGGCCACAACACGGTCAAGCTCGAAGGCCAGCTGAACACGGCCTCGGCAGAAGCCGTGAAAGCAAGCGAAAAATTCTAGGCTCGGTTAGGGCTTAGGAAGTACTCGCTGGCTGTGCCCCACCCCCGCCGCGTATGCGGCGGGGGTGGGGTGGTTAAGGTGGATTAGGGGGTGGATGAGAACGGATCTTCGTAGGACGCGAGCGCGCCGTGGTACTGCCTACATCCCGGTACTACGTACCCACGACTACAGCTCGTCGCGGATGTCCACCGCTCTCTGTATTCGCGGTCGAACGCGGTCGCGATATCGCGCTGACGGACGATCCTCGAGATGTTCAAGCACCTGGCCGCGCACCTTGGAGAGCGGCTGCGGACGTGCGGGGATCTTCTTCCTGACGACGAAGACGACCCAGGAGTGGGGCCAGACCTTGAAGAGTTGATACGGGCGGCTGGCGGCGCCGATCCGGGCCGCGAAGATCGCGTTGACGAGGCGGGCTTTTTCAGGCGACCCGCCGTCGGCGTGTGTGACCACCTCGTGATAGCGGCTCATTTGCGCGAAGCGACGCCCTGCGCCGATGCGCCTGACCAGCGCTTCGGCCACCGACGGGCTCCACAGTTGCTCGATCAGATCGACCGCACGTGCCGCCGGCACGGCCAGCTGACGTCGGTTGCGGCGATAGTACGCTGCGATTTCCGGCTCGGTGACCTGGGAGGCCTGACGCTCCAGCTCGCGGTGAATCGCTTCGACAGCCAATTCGGCGCTGAGTTCGCGCCTCAGGCCAGCGACGGTCTGACCGGTCGCGCTTAGGTGCTTCCGGAGCTTGCTTTCTCCGCCCCCCTGCGCACGTTCGTCCAGCGCGCGGTCGATCGCTTCTTCGGGAATCGGGAGACGCTCGCGCGCCGCCTCCCCGAGGAGCCAGGCGGAGGAGATCAACAGAACCAGCACGCGTTGTCTGGGCGTGCCACGAGGCGGCTTGCCGCGAAAGCCGGTGAACGCCCCGCCTCGCCTGACCACGCTCGTCCAGTGGTCGACCATCGCCTTCGTGATCTTCTCATTGCCAACGCGAACGACGACAGTGCTCTCGCCGGGGCCACCGCAGCCGGACAGTCCAGCGAGCGCAAGGACAGCGACGATTGCACAGCCCGCACGCCGGCAGCTCATCGCGTCTCGAGCTGGTCGACCGGCGCGTAGTCGTCGGTGAGCCGGGTAGCGCCCTTGGCCAAGTGCCCGAGCGCCGCGGCGTCGAAGGTGCTCGCATCTTCGACGGGCGTCTTACCGGCAAGCGGGAGCGGTTGGTCGGAGGCGATCATCACCTCGTTGCCGCCGAGCGGGCGGCCGTCTTCGCCAGCAACCGTCGTCAGACGCACGTTGACAAAGGCCGACAGCAGCGTCGCCGCCTCCGCCCGCAGCAACCTCAGCGGCCGCAGGTCGATCATGTTGAGCATGTACAGCCCGCCCGGCTTCAGCACGCGCTTGACTTCGCGCAGCCACTGCGTCGTCATCAGCTGCCACGGAACCGTGCGGCTGCTGAACGCGTCGCCGAGAATGACGTCGGCGCTGTGCGTCGGCTGCCTGCGCATCGTCAAGCGCGCGTCGCCGACGACCGCACGGAGGCCTGGCGAGGTCCGCAGCCCGAGGCGCCGCCGATCGAATTCGACGAGCTTCGAGTCGACCTCGAGCACGGTCGAGCGCGAGCCCGGCCGGGTTGCGTTCAGCCAGCGCGGCATCGTAACGGCGCCGCCGCCGACGAACACGGCGTCGAGCGGGCTACCGTGTCGCCCAAGCTTGTCGATCGCTTCGGCGAACCAATGCTCGTACTGAAACCCCAGATACCGCGGATCGCTCGGGTCGACGTCCGAGTTGTAGCCGCGGTCGAGCAGCAGGTACTGCGCGCCCGCGTGGTTCGGATCTTCTTCGAGCTGGATGCAGTGGTAGGCCGATTCCGCGGCGCACGGCGAGTGCTGCGCGAGCGTCAGCCCGACCATGCCGAGCGCGAACAGCGTCGCGACGACGATCCGCGAGCGGCTCAGCAGGCGCATGTACGCGCCGAGCACGAGCCCGACGAACACGAGCGCAATTCCGATCGCGAGCACGGTCGCGCTGACCGGGAGCAGCGGGACAAGCACGAAACCCGTGACGAACGTGCCGACGAGCGCGCCCGCGGTCGCCCACGCGGAGAGACCGCCGACGACCCTGCCGCTGATCCGCAGGTCGCGCAGGCTGCAGGCGCGCGACCGTCGGCGTCACACCGCTTAGGACCGCCGCGACCGGCACGAGCGCGGCGAACGTCACGCCGATCGCCGCCGCGTTGCCGCCTTCGCTCGCCGCCGGGCCGAGCCAGCGGACGATCGGCACGGTCAGCAACACGAGCAGGCCGCCGAGGACGAACAGGCCGACGAGCAGCCAACGCGAGTTGATCCGGTCCGCTACGCGACCGCCGAGCGCAGCGCCGAGCGCGATGCCGGCGAGCACCGCGCCGATGATCGACGTCGTCGTTTCGAGCGTCAGCCCGACGTACGGGGCGAGCAGTCGAACCGAGAGGATCTCGAGCACGAGCACCGAGCCCGAGGCGAGGAAAACGACGCAGGCGGCGAGCGGCGCCGGCAGATGACCGGGGACCGGATGCTCCTTCGTCGTCACGGTCGCCTCCGCGGGCGGCCGAGCTTTCGAGCGCTGTCGCGACGAGGTCCTGGTACCCACGGATCTAGGCCTAACCGACTCGCAAGGGTCGTCGAGTGTGCATCCCCGCCATAGCGCCGGCGAGCCTAGCCCGCGAGGGGCCGACTGTCGTGTCGGCCTTTTTCTCCTAGCTACAAAAGCCCACCAAACATGCCGACGCCAGCCGCGCCGTGTCTCCCATTGCACTGCGGCACGACGAAGCCGGCGCTGCAACGCGTGACCGGCCGCCAGCGTTCGTGCAGTGCGATCACGAAGCGGCGAAGCGCCTCGGCCCGGCCGGCAGCTCGCAGCCGCGCGGCGATCGAAGCCTCGACCGCGCGCAGCGGCTTCACGCCCGCTGGCACGATGCGCCGCACGACGAACAGCGTCCACTCGCGGTTCAGCCGCATCGGGCCGACGAGGACGCCAGGCTGTGCGGCGAAGATCGCGCGTTCGACACGGCCTTTTTCGCTTGCGTTGAAGCGAGGCGGCCGCGCTCGGACCTCGTGATAGGCCAGGCGCGCGAGCGGCGCGCCCGGGCCCACGCGCTGCGCAAGCCGCCTGGCGGCCGCAGCCGACTTCAGGCGCTCGACGAGGTCGACGTAGCGGCGTTCGGGCGTCCGGTAGCGCGCGATCTCGCGTCTGTATGCAGCGGCCACCGCCGCTGGCGAGATCGTCCCGGCTCGCTGCAACACGGCTCGACGCAGCGCCTGCGCCGCGAGCTCGGCTTCGATTTCAAGCTCGACGTCGGCGACCGTCCTGCCCGAGCTCGCGAGCGATTCGGCAAACGCCGCTTGGCCGCCCGGGACTGCTTCACGGCGTTCGCCCAGACGAGCGCGCACCACTTGCCGCGTAGGCGCGACCCCCAGCCTCGACGCTTCCGCCAGCAACCAGCGAGACGCGATCAGGTATTCCTCCGCACGCGAGGCGGCAGCGGCGCCCGGCGCAGGGGGCGTCCCAGTGCCGCCGCGCTCGAGCACCACCGCCCAATGCCTGACCGCGCGCTCGGAGATCCCAACGTGCCGCACCCGCGCGACAATTCGACTCGAGTCGATGCCCCCGCATCCGGACACGGCTGCCGCAGCAGTCACGACGAGCAACGCGACGACGAACAATGCTCCCGGTCTGTGGCCCTTGCGAGTTCTCATCAGTCGCCGCCTCGCCTGGACACCCAGCCAGACGAGAGGTCGGCCGATATAGCTGATCGCTCACATTTCGCAAACCCAATGCGTCGATCTTCCGGTTTGATGTGAAATAGAGCGAAGTGTTTGTCTCCAACTCAACCCCTTCGAAGAACAACGACCAACCACGCCCGCTACGGGTGGACTATTCGGAAACACAACAACACAAATCGCGACGACGCCGCTAGCTTTCCGCCGCATGTTCAAGCGTCTCCATCCCCTCCTCTCGGTCCTCGCAATCGCGCTCGTCACGACCACGCTCGCCGCCTGCGGTGGCGACTCGCCGAAGACGATCCCGTCGAACTCGGTCGCGCTCGTCGGCTCGACGCCGATCACGAAAGCCACGCTCAACCACTGGATGAACTCGATCGTCGGGGGCGACTTCTGGGAGCGCTTCCAGAAACGCGCCCCGATCGGGCTCGTGTCAGAGCCGGCGAACTACGCGACGTGCGAAGCGGGCGCGAAGACGCTGACCGCGACGAGCAAGCGCAAGCCGCCGTTCACGTCGGCCGAGATCTCGCAGAAGTGCCACCAGCTGTACCTCGCGATCAGAGAACAGTCGCTGCTGTTCCTGATCAACGTGCTGTGGCGGATCGAGGAATCCAAGGAAAAAGGCATCACCGTCTCCGACGCGGAAGCCGCGAAGAACTCGCACGAATACTCGGCCAAGTTCTACCCCAAGCCCGGGCAGTACGAGGCATTCCTCGCCAACCACGAGTGGGCGGCGTCTGACGAGCTGTACCAGATCAAACGCAACCTACTGACGACGAAACTGCGCGAACAGGTCACCGGCAGGAGCTCGCAGAAGGAGGAAACGCCACAGGGGCGCGCCAAGTTCATGAGCTACGTCGTGGCCAACATCAAGAAACGGACCGCCGAAACGCGCTGCCGGGCCGACTACGCCGTCTCGACCTGCCGCGGCTACAAGGAACCCGCGTCGGCGATACCCCCGCCGGTCACGATCCTCGAGGAACTCGTCGGCGAATAGGCAGAGCGCCGTGGCGTCCTGCCCCGATCTCAGACGCGTGCCGCGCGCGCTGCTCACACTCGCGCTCGTCGCGACGCTCGCCGGCTGCGGCGGTGGTGGTGGTGGTCGGGGCTCGCAGACCGCCGTGCGCGTCGGCCCGCACGCGATCAGCGTCGACACCGTCGATCACTGGATGTCGGCGCTCGTCGGCAAAGGCTCGAACGGCAAGGAACCGGGGCCCGCGGTCCCGGTTCCGCCGAAGTACACGGCGTGCATCGCCAGCCAGCGCGCGCACCGGCGCGCGCCGTTCGCGCACGGCAACCCGACGAGCGCACAGCTGAAGGCCTACTGCGAGTTCGAATACGAGCGCTTCAAGCTGAAGGCGCTGTACGTGCTGGTCTCCCACGAGTGGACGACCGGCGAGGCCGCGGAACTTGGCGTCGAGGTCGACAGGCGCGAACTACAGCAGCAGCTCGCTGCCTTCGAACAGGCCCTCGCCCCAAGCAAGGCCGCGTTCCGCCGCGAGCTGGGCTTCTGGCGGGCGACTCGCGCCGACATCCTGCTGAGCCTCGAAGACGAACAGCTCGCGACCAGGATCGAGGCCAAAGTCGAAGCCGGCGGCCGCACGCCCGCCGAGCAGAAACAGGCGTTCGCGCGATTCGGACTGGCGTTCAAGCGCAAGTGGGTCGCGAGGACGACCTGCGCGCACGGCTACAACGTACCGATCTGCCGCAACTTCAAGGCGCCCCTGGAGCCGACTGCGCTCGTGCCGCCGAGCATCCCGCTGACGGCGATGGCCGCCGGCGAATAGCGCGCAAACGCTACAGGTCCCGGCGCTCGGCCCTCATCTGTGCGCGGCCGTCAGCACTCCGCGCAGCGACGAGGCGACGCGCTCGACGTCGCCGTCGGGCAGGCCCGGGAAGAACGGCAGCGCCAGCGAGCAGGCCGCGACCGCCTCGCAGATCGGGAACTCGCCGCCGGCGAAGCCGAAGCGCTCGCGGTAGAAGCTCATCAGGTGGATCGCGGGGAGATACGGCTTACTCTGGATCCCCTGCTCGGCCAGCGCGCGGACCGTCGCGTCGCGATCGACGGCCTCGAACAGTTGCACGACGAACACGAACCAGCCGCGCTGGTCGCCGTCGCTGTCCGGGCACGGCAGCACGAGACCATCGAGATCGGCGAACGCTTCGCGGTAGCGCGCGGCGACATGGGCGCGAGCAGCGAGCATCTGCTCGAGATGGTCGAGCTGGGCGAGCCCGAGCGCGCAGGCGAGCTCGGAGAGGCGGTAGTTGAAGCCGAGGCGGTCGTGGTCGAGCCAGTCCATGTCCGGCGCGCGGCCCTGGTTTCGCTCGGAGTCGATCCGCTGCTTGATCGCGGCGTCGCCGAGCGTGATCATCCCCCCCTCCCCCGTCGTCAGCTGCTTGTTCGCGTAAAAGGCGAACACGGACGGGTTGCCGCGGGCGCCGACGGCCGCGCCGTCGGCGTGGCGCGCGCCGAGCGCCTCGCAGGCGTCCTCGACGAGCGCGAGGCCGTGGCGCTGCGCGATCGCCTCGAACGCCGGCATCTCGGCCGGGTAGCCGAAGATGTGCACCGGCAGGATCGCCTTCGTGCGCGGCGTGATCGCCGCCTCGGCCGCCGCCGGGTCGAGGTTCAGCGTGACCGGGTCGATCTCGGCGAAGACCGGCGTCGCGCCGCAGTAGAGGATCGCGTTGGCCGAGGCGACGAACGAGAACGGGCTCGTGATCACCTCATCGCCTGCTTCGACGCCGACGGCGCGCAGCGCCAGGTGCAGCCCGGCGGTGCCGCTGGACACGGCGCTCACGTGCGGCGCCCCCAGCCGCGACGCGAACCTGCGCTCGAACTCACCGAGCTTCGGGCCGAGCGAGAGCTGGCCCGAGCGCAGCACCTCGATCACCGCACGCTCCTCCGCCTCGCCAAGCACGGGCTTGGCCAGCGGGATCGGCTGCTCGGCCACTAAGCCTCGCCGCGCGTGCCCGCCGGCGCGCTGTCCGGCGCCGCGGCCTCATCCGGGCGCCGTCCCGGCTGCATCCCGTACTCGAGCGAGTCGACGAGCGCGTCCCACGACGCCGCGATCACGTTCTCCGAGACGCCGATCGTGCCCCACACGTCCCTGCCGTCGGAGGCGTCGATCAGCACGCGCGTGACCGCGCCGGTGCCCTTCGTCTCGTCGAGGATCCGCACCTTGAAGTTGACCAGCTCGATGTCCCTGAGGTGCGGGTGCAGCTCGCCGATCGCGTCGCGCAGCGCCGCGTCGAGCGCGTGCACGGGGCCGTTGCCCTCGGCCGTGCGCACGTAGCGCTCGCCGCCGAGCCAGACCTTGATCGTCGCCTCGGTCACGACCTTGCCGTCGACGCGCTTCTCGACGAGCACGCGCCAGGACTCGAGGCGAAACAGCGGCTCGTACGTGCCCGCCTCCTTGCGCATCAACAGCTCGAACGAGCCGTCGGCGGCCTCGAACTGGAAGCCCTCGTGCTCGAGCTCCTTGACGCGCTCGACGACGCGCTGGGCGAACGCCTCGCCCTCCTTACCGTGCGGCAGCTCGAGGCCGGCCTCGGACGCCTTCTCGACGACCGTGCCCTTGCCCGAGAGCTCGGAGACGAGCACGTCGCGGCCGTTGCCGACGAGCTTCGGGTCGACGTGCTCGAACGTCTGCGAGTCGGCGCGCACGCCGGCGGCATGCAGCCCCGCCTTGTGCGCGAAGGCGTGCTTGCCGACGTACGGCTGCGCCGGGTTCGGCGAGCGGTTGAGCAGCTCATCGACGAAGTGCGCAGTCTCGGTCAGCTTCGCGAGCTGCTCGGGCGCGAGCAGCCGCGCGCCCATCTTCAGATGCAGGTCGGCGATGATCGTGATCAGGTTCGCGTTGCCCGTACGCTCGCCGATCCCGTTGACCGTGCCCTGCACCTGCGTCGCGCCGGCTTCGACCGCGCTCAGCGTGTTCGCCACGGCGCAGCCAGAGTCGTCGTGGCAGTGGATCCCGAGCGTGGCGCCCGGCAGCGCTTCGCGCACGACCGCGAGCGCCGTGCGGATTTGCGGCGGCAGCGAGCCGCCGTTCGTGTCGCACAGCACGAGGCGCTCGGCGCCGGCCTCGGCCGCCGCGCGCAGGCAGTCGAGCGCGTAGCCCGGATCGAGCTGGAAGCCGTCGAAGAAGTGCTCGGCGTCGAGCAGCACCCGCTTGCCCTGAGAGACGAGGAACGAGACAGAAGAGCCGATCATCTTCAGGTTCTCCTCTCGAGACACGCGCACGACCTTCTCCACGTGCAACACCGACGCCTTGCCGACGAGCGTGCACACGGGGGCAAAGCACTCGGCCAGCACGCGCAGCCCCTCGTCATCCTCGGCCGCGACGCCGCGCCGGCGCGTCATCCCGAACGCGACGATCTCCGCGTTTGACAAGCGCTCGCGCGAGAGCAGCTCGAACAGCTCCTGCTCCTTCGGGTTCGACGCCGGGAAGCCCGCCTCGATCAGCTGCACACCGAGCTCGTCGAGCGCGTGCACGACGCGCAGCTTCTCCTGCGCGGTCAGCGTCAGGCCGCCGCCGCCCATCCCGTCGCGAAGCGTCGCGTCGTAGAGCTCGATGTCGGCCATCGCCTAGCCCGTCGCGGTCGGCTGCGACGCTGGCGCCGCGACGAAGTCGAGCCACTCGCGGTAGCGCTCTGAGCGACCGTGGATCGCGTCGTCAAACGCAGCCTGCAGCACGCGCGTGATCTCACCCGGCTGGCCCGTGCCGACCTTGTGGTCATCGACTTCGCGCACCGGCACGATCTCGGCCGCTGTGCCCGAGAGGAACACCTCGTCGGCGAGGTACATCTCCGCCCGCGCGACGTTGCGCTCGATCACCTTGTAGCCGAGGTCTTCGGCGATCTGGATCACCGAGCGGCGCGTGATCCCGTCGAGGATCGAGCTGTGCTGGCCGGGCGTGGAGATCTCGCCGTCGCGCACGATGTAGACGTTCTCGCCGGTCCCCTCACACACGTGCCCGTGGTCGTCGAGCAGGATCGCCTCGTCATAGCCCGACTTGACCGAGTCGACCTTCGCGAGCACGCTGTTGAGGTACTGGCCCGAGGCCTTCGCGTGCGGAATCAGCGAGTCGGGGCTGATCCGCCGCCACGAGGAGACCTTCGCGCGCACGCCGTTGCTCGCGCCGTCCTCGCCGAGGTACACGCCCCACTCCCAGCACGCGATCGTCACGTCGACGCACGAGTCGAGCGGGTTCAGGCCCATCGAGCCGTAGCCGCGGTAGACGATCGGGCGGATGTAGCACGAGGACAGGCCGTTGCGCGCGACGAGCTCGAGCGTCGCCGCGCGCAGCTGCTCGCGCGAGAACGGGATCTCCATGTAGTAGAGCTCGGCCGAGCGGAACAGGCGCTCGACGTGGTCGGAGTTGCGGAACACCGCCGGGCCGCGCTCGGTCTCGTAGCAGCGCACGCCCTCGAACACCCCGGTGCCGTAGTGCAGGCCGTGCGTCAGGACGTGGACCTTCGCGTCCTCCCAGGCGACGAACTCTCCATTCATCCAGATGAGGTCGGTGGGGTCCACGATCAACTCAGCTCCTTCGGCTCCTGTTCGGGGTTGGTCCTATCGGGGTTCGACGGCGGATTCTACCGCTGGATGGGCCGATGCCAAGGGGCCGATGCCGGTCGGGGCGAGAGCTCGAGCGGGCCCGTCGGCGGGCAAGCGGAGGCGGGCGCCGGCTGAGTGGCCAGCACCCTCGGACTTAACTGTACGGATCGTCCCAGGATCGGAGACACTTTCTCTAATTCCCTATACGAGCTCGGCACCCCTGGGACACTGTCCATGCGTGCTCCACCGCATGCGCTCGGGGAGCGCGCGCAACGGCGGGCGTCCCCGAGCAACCCAATCAGTAAAGGGGTATGAGATGAGACAGCTCAGACTACCGCTGCTCGCGACGCTGCTTCTGCTGGCGATCAGCGCGATCGCCGCCTCGACGGCGAGCGCCGAACTGCCGGCGATCTTATTGTTAACCAAAGGGGTCACGTCGCTTGAAGCGACCTTCGAAAACAAAGAAGAAAAAGAAGGCGTCGTGCATGTCCTCGAAACGACGGGCAAAAAATCGTTCACCAGCACCGGCGCCAAACTAAAATGGAAAGGGTGCTTACCGCTCGAAGGCAAAGAAGCCGACACCAACTTATGTCACGAAGGCTTACTCACGTTCGAAGGCACGAAATTCGAAGCCGCGTCTTGCCGCAGCGAAAATGGGCTGGGCGAAAAAGACGCAGTCGGAGTCATATTAGCGAAAGTCGACATGCATCTCGCCGATGAGAAAAGCACGGCAAAACTCTTAGTGCCGCTGCTCATGCTGAAGCTCGAAGCGGTCGACAAAGCCAAAGAAATCATCGTCAACTGCGCAGGCATCAAAGACAAGATCAAGGGCATCGTGGGATGCTTAATGCTGCCCGGCTTAAAACAGATCGCGGCAAACGGTGAAATAACGATCGAGTGCGAACAGGAAAACGGCAAACAGATCACGGGGACCTGCGAAGAAACGAAAGAATTATGCGAAGAACTCGCGAAAAAACCGCTCGAAATCAACTTCGGAACGGCATTCGAAAAAGCGGGGCTCGAGTTCAATCCCTTACTAAAAGGCTCCTTCCCGATCGAAACCTTCATCGACGACTAGACGCGAGCTGAGTGACGACTCTGCGGCGCGCGAGGATTGCCGGCCTGCCGGGCTCGCGCGCCGCGTCGGAGTCTCAGAGCCGGCCGAGCACGGCAGCGGTCGCCTCGGCCGTGCCCGCCTCGCCGCCTAGGTCCGGCGTGCGCAGTCCGGCCTCCAGCGCGCCTTCGACGGCCGCTTCAAGCCTCGCGGACTCCTCAGTCATGGCCAGTCCGTGGCGCAGCATCAGCGCCGCCGAGAGGAACATCGCCAGCGGGTTGGCGATCCCCTGGCCGGCGATGTCAGGCGCCGAGCCGTGGACCGGCTCGAACAACCCAGGGCCCTCGCCGCCGAGCGATGCGCTCGGCAGCATCCCGATCGAGCCGGTCAGCATCGCCGCCTCGTCGGAGAGGATGTCCCCGAACATGTTCTCGGTGAGGATCGTGTCGAACTCGCGCGGCGCCGAGACGAGCTGCATCGCGGCGTTGTCGACGAGCACGTGCTCGAGCTCGACCTGCGGGAACTCGCGCGCGTGCAGCGCTGAGACGACCTCGCGCCAGAGTCGGGAGGTCTCGAGCACGTTGGCCTTGTCGACGCTCGAGACCTTCGGCCGCTCCGAGCGCTGCTCAGCGGCGGCAAACGCCGTGCGCGCGATGCGCTCGATCTCCTCGCTCGTGTACAGGCACTCGTCGGAGGCCGAAGTCTCCGTGCGCGTCTTCTCGCCGAAGTAGATCCCGCCCGTCAGCTCGCGCACGACGAGCAAGTCGACGCCCTCGATCCGCTCGCGGCGCAGCGGCGAGGATTCGTACAGCGCCGCCAGCGGCTTGACCGGGCGCAGGTTGGCGTACAGGCCGAGACCCTTGCGCAGGCCGAGCAGGCCCTGCTCGGGGCGGGGCTTTTGCGGATCGGTCGTGTCCCACTTGGGGCCGCCGACGGCGGCGAGCAGGACCGCGTCGGCTTTGCGGCAGGCGGTGAGCGTCTCGTCGGTCAGGGCCGTGCCGTGGACGTCGATCGACGCGCCGCCGAACACGTGCTGCTCGAACTCGAAGTCGCCGAGGCGGGTGAGCAGCTCGAGCGTCGGGGCGAGGATCTCCGGGCCGATGCCGTCGCCGGGGAGGGTGACTATGTGGTGGGTCATCTAGTCCCTTTCAGTCGAGCGAGCCGGCTGGAGCGACCCACTCGCAGGCTTGGCCTGTGACCGCGGCGATGCGATCGAAGTCGGCATCGTAGTGAAGGACGGCGAGCCCGCCTGCCTCGGCAGCCGCAGCGATCAACAAGTCGGGCAACTTGCGTCCCCGTTGATGCGTGGCCGCCAGCAGTCGCTGCACCTGCCGCGCGCGCCGCACGTGCTCGGCCGTCGTCTCGACCAGATCGAACACCAGCAGCGCCTCGACCAGTCCGTCCCACTCATCAGTGCTGCGCGCAGAGAAGCCGACCTCGAGATCGCCGATGCCGGCGCGACCGAGCTCGCCGCGCGCTGCGCGCGGCTCGATCGCACGGCGGACGGTCGCATCTCCGAACCGCGTTAGGACGCTGGTGTCGACAATGTGAGTCAGCGCCATGCATCCTCGCGCGGAGCTAGATCGGCCCGCGCCAGGGTGTCGAGACTCTTCCTGACCGCCTCGGCACGCGCCGCACCAGCCTGAGAGAGCGCGCGATTGACGGTCTCCTTGATCGTGCGGGTTCCCAGCTCAGCGCGGGCCGCCCGAAGCGCACGCTCGTCGATATCCACCAGGTGCTTGGTCATTATGGTCTATATATATCATATAAATTCTGTATATACGTGGCTTACAGGCGCTCGCCCGGGTAGCGCACCCGATAGAAGTGCCGCTGGGTGCCGGCAAGGTCGTAGGATTGGAATAATGCCGATATGTCGCGCGCGTACGATGTCTTCCTGAGTCACAGCACACGCGACGAGCCGGTCGTGCGCGATCTGGCCAGACGCCTGCTTGACCGCGGACTGCGGGTGTGGCTCTCCAGCTGGGAGATGGAACCCGGGGACTCGATACCGCGCCTGATCGACGCCGGGCTCGAAGACTCCTCGGTTCTCGTCCTCTGCATATCGAAGCATGCTCTCGCGTCCGACTGGGCGAGGCTCGAGAGCGACACGTTCCGGTTCCACGACCCGCTCAACCGGGAGCGCCGGTTCATTCCACTTCGCCTCGACGACACGCCGTTGACGGGCTCCTTGGCGCAGTTCCTCTACATCGACTGGCGCACACGTGACGATTACGAATTCGAGAGGCTCGTGCACGCTTGCGGCAGCATCCGCGCCAAGAGTGACGAGCACCCCGAAGACCCTCCCCCGGAGCGCGCATCTCTGCGGATCGGCGTTCGGCATGCCCGCTTCGAGATCCCGCACGGATGGGTGGCACAGTCGGCGGCCAAGGTAGCCGAGATCCAGGCCACCGAAGGAGACCAGGCGACTGTCCACGCCGCGCTTCACCACCCGGGTAGCAACCCAGAGCTGATCTACGCGCTGACGATCTGGAGCATCGCCATGCCCGGGTCGATGCTGACACCGGAGAACGTTCCGCAGCTGGTTCTTTCGGCTGAACAGCACACGGGTCTGCGTAGAGTGTCCGATGTGACTCCGAGCTCTCTAGACGGAGCTACGGGGTGGCTATGGCACCTTCAGGGCGTCGTGCCCGGCAGTCTTTTCGGCCGTCCTCAAGTCGCCACGATGGACGTCCATTGCTCCGAAATGTGGACGTCGGTGGATGCGTTTACGACTATGAAGCTGCTGCTCACCGCGCCGCGAGAGCGCGCGCACGAGGCCGCCGATGGGCTGGCGACCGTAGTCTTCAGCTGGCAGTGGGGGCCGTAGCGAGGCTGGGACTGCTCCAACCGGGAGCGTGCTTACCGCAGGATCGTTCCATTTAGTCGACTCTTGCCGTAGGATGGGGCGAGGATGCTCGTAACGGTGACATCGGTAGGTGTGCTCGGCCACTATCGACTCCGGCTCGGCTTCAGCGACGGCAGCCAGCGCGACGTTGATCTCACCGGAGCACTGCGTGGTCCGACGTTCGCGCCACTGGCCGATCCGGACTTCTTCGCCCAGGTGCATGTGGACGAGGAACGAGGCACTGTCGCCTGGCCCAACGGCGCCTATCTCGATCCACTTGTGTTGCACGGGGACGTCGAGCCGGCTCGTTCCACCTCGTCCACGACCGATCCGGCAGAGCCACTGGAGTCAGCGGACAGCCTGAACCCAACTGGGAATTTGGGCGACCTTCTCGTGCTGTGCAACATGTGGTGGCACCGAGTTGGCTTTCCCCGCGACAAGCTTCCCTCGTATGAGGACGCATGCCGACGATGCGGAGGCACGAACAAGCTGCTCTACTCAGGTGCTCCCTGTCCAAACTGCAACGGGACGGGTAGGCGGCGGCCTGGGTGAGCGCAAGTCACTGCTGAAGTGGCGCCAAGACCCTGGTCGGCACGGCGCTCGCTGCCAGCGTCCCGTCGCCGAGACCGCCATTGTCATTGAGGCCCCAGCAGTCCACCCCGCCTGAGGTGAGCACGGCGCAGTAGGAGACCCCGTCGCTCGCCGTACTCGCCACGCCAGACAAGCTTCCCACGCCTTTGACTCCAACGACAGCTCTGGCGATCGTCGAGCAGGGGCTCCCTCCGAAGCAGCCTTCCGGGCCCGAGATGCTCCCATTTCCAAGATTGCCGGCGTCGTTGAGGCCCCAGCAGGCGACGCCCCCCGCCGTAAGCGTGGCGCAGTAGGAGGCCTCACCGCTGGTAACGCCCGTCACTCCGGACAGAGCGCCGTCGATCCCGCTGACGGCAGACACGGGGTCCACGGGTCGCGACGGATCGAGTTCAGCAGGGTTGATCGTCTCTGAGGTGCCGTTGCCAAGCTGGCCGAACTGGTTGCTCCGCCAGCACCCAACGCCTCCCGAGCTCACCATCGCGCAGTATGAGCCCATCGCGGTTGGCGCGCTTCCGGTCACGCTCGTGACTCCGGTCGCCGCTCCAGTCTGGGGAAAATACACGAGGTCGCCTGGCGCGAGTTCTCGAAATACAGGCCCGGCCATCGCGGCATCCCAACCCCAGCACGTGACTGCCCCCGAGGCGAGCCCTGCGCACCATGAGCCGGCCGTCCCATCGTCACCAGTGCTCGCCAAGCTCGTGACTCCGTCTGCGCTGCCCGTGCCCCCGACTCCGACCGCGAGGACCGGCGCGCGCGAGCAGGAAAGGCCGTTCGCGCAGATATCGGGACCGAGTTCCCCGCTGCCGAGCTCGAATTGGTCGTTGAAGCCCCAGCAGTCCAGCGCAGTGGACGTCTCGGCGCAGTAGGAGTAGTAGCCACCGTAAAGGCTCGAGACTCCAGAGAGCGTGCCGACCCCTCCTGGTCCGAGAACAGTGACCGGCGAAGCGCTGCCGGCTTCGGCTCCGTCTCCCAACTCGCCATAGGAGCCGTCGCCCCAGCAGTCGACTTCACCCGACTCCAGAAGCGCGCAGAAGGACTGACCGACGCCGGTGACGAGGTTGCTGACCCCGGAAAGCGTCCCGGTGCCGCCCACGCCGGAAACCGGCTCGGGCACGTTCAGTTCCTCGCCTGCTCCCCAGCAGTCGACTCGGTGGCTCGTGAGGAGTGCGCAGTAGCCACCGTCGTTGCCGACGACGCTCGTCACGCCGGAGAGGCGACCGGTGCCGCCCACGCCGGCGATCAGGACCGGCACTTCGCTGTAGCCGAAGCCGCCCCCCTTCGAGACGCGCGCACCCCAGCAGTCGACCCTGCTCGAAGCGAGCAGCGCGCAATAGCCATCACCTCCGTCGCTCACCACGCTAACCGCTTCGCTCAGATTCCCCGGCGTACCGCCGGCTCCGGGCTCGACGACAGCTCGAAAGGCCCTTCCGTTCTTTTTGCCGCCTGGGCCGATCGCGGTCACCTTGAAGGTGTATTTGGCGGGCCTCTTCCTCGTGTTACCGGGGAGGTCGACCACCTGCGTCACGGCGCCGTTAGAGCAGGGAACGGTCGCTGGGAGTTCCGACACCGCCGGTTTTGCCGTGAAGGTGCAGCTCGAGGCATGCTCGACGGTCGCCGACAACGTCACCCAGCCGTTACCATCTTCGATCGCAGTCGGCGTCACGGTCGACACTGTGATCACTGGTTTCGCGAACTTCGCGGACTGCGCCGGATCGGTCACGATCGCCGACTGAACAACAACCATCGCGCTGAGGGCAAGAAGCAATGCTACCCAGCCTCGAATCCCGCCACGCATCGCGTGAAGGCTCATGCCTTGCGTCATCGCTCGCCTCCGCAAGCCGCTATCTGGCGCGGCGCCACGGACGACGAGCCTTTTCTCAGGCTGCTCACTCTCGGGACTATCCCACACCTCCGACTTCGCCGTGCCCGTTATCTTGACCGGGCCCAACCGGCGCGCCCCTTACCAAGAGTCTGTGAGGGCGGGCATCACAGCGGCCCCGGGTGATGTGAAGGCCTTGCGTCGACACGGTCCCGCCCCAAAGTGCATATTTCGCTAGTGTTTGGCATATGCGACTTCGGGGGCTGTTCGCAGCGAGTGCGATGCTCGCTGTGACACTGGCGGGGACCGCCACCGTCCACGCACAGCCGCCGCTGCAGGTGCTCGGCGGTGACGGCGCACGCACGCTCGTGCTGCACCTATGCGGAGTGAGCTCCAACCAATCGGCCACCGACGCCGAAGCGCTCACCAGCGAGACCTGCAGAGCCCATCTCGCCCCGGGCGCCGAGGAATCCTCCATCCGCACCCCAGAACCTGTGCTGGTCGGCGCGCTGAGGCTCGAGGTCACCAACACCAGCTCCCAGCCGAGACGCATTCACATCCGCTACTTCCGCGAGGACGGCGCTAGCGCGTTGCTGCCAGGAAAATACTCATACGTCTACATGGCGGGAGCCGCCCGCCAGGACAGACGATGGGTCGTGCTGCGACCGCACACGACCGTCCCCCTATCCCTCTACTTCGCGCTCTCCAGGACGCTGCCCTCGACGGCGCTTGACGGCACGCTCAACGTCGTTCTCAGCGAAGCCCGGCAGGTGATCTCGATCCCCATGAGCGTGACGGTTCCCGCGCCTCCCGGCGTGGCGCTGGAGCCGAAGGAGCTCACCCTCTCGAACAACAGGTCGAGCGGCACGCCGACGGCGACGCTGAGCCTGGTCGGGCCGGGTGCGGCGGCCTTCGCTCGGGCCGTCGGCGTGCGCCACTCACTCGTGCTGTACGACTCGACCGGCGATACGGCGACGTTCAAGCTCGGCTCCTTCACGGAATCCGCGAATGGGGTCGTCAGCGGCGACCTGACAGCCGTCAACAACCCTGCCCCGGGAGCCTACAAGGGCGAACTGCATCTGTTCCCGCTCAGCCCCGCAGCCCCGGCGTTGACCTTGAGCGTCAACTCACACCGCTCGATCTGGTGGGCGATCGCCCTGGTGTTCATCGGGGTCCTGGTTGGCGTCGTCGCCCTGCGCTTCCTCTCGCTCGACAAGCGCCGCAACACGCTCTCCAAGGCCCTCGACGACGCCCTTCAGCGCTACAACGACGCATACTGCGCACTTCCGCAGGACGTGCGCCGCACGATGTGGAGCCTTCACGACTTGGCCGAAGCGGACGGCGGCCCCCGGCCCCAGGCATCCGGCTTGCTGCCGGGAGTCGCAGCGCTTTACGAGCGCATCGCCGAAGCCAACAACGACCACGACCTGGACGAGGACACCGACTCGGTGCTCGATGTGGTGGCGCAAGTGCAGCGCTGGCTGCGCCTCGCGCCCCTCGCATGGCAACTCGATGAACTCGCCAGACGTTCGCCCAGACCGGACAGATGGCATGGGAAAGATGCGTGGCGGGAGCTTCAGCTACTCAAAGCATCGCTCTCCCGCGAGCCGGCGTCGAGCCATGCCGCCGACGACACCGTGGCCCGCATCCTGTGGCTGATTCCCTGGTACAAAGGCCTGGTCGAGCTCTACGACGCCACGGAGGGTGATCCCGACCTGCGCAAAGCAACGGTGTTCGCGCTTGATCACAAGCTCAGCGAGGAGGCCACCTTCACTCGCACCGCTCTCCAGCGCGACGAATTGAGCGTTGAACTAGAGAAAATGTTTGAAAAGGCGAAGCGCCGGCCCTTGATCCGCGATTACGTTCACCTCGAGCTCACCGACGAGCTGTCGGTCAGCTGGAGGACGACGCCGAGTCTCTTCACCGGCTGGGCCACGATTGGCGGCACGGGCCTACGGC
The DNA here is from genome assembly GCA_963716315.1 of uncultured Solirubrobacteraceae bacterium. Lineage (GTDB taxonomy): Bacteria > Actinomycetota > Thermoleophilia > Solirubrobacterales > Solirubrobacteraceae > Palsa-744. Next base: position 400,375 of record OY970301.1, read on the forward strand.
TGCTCCGCGTCCAGTCAGAAGGCCGCCGGCACACGCGTGCCGTCAAGCTGTCGAGACCCATGCGGACGACCGCCGCCGATCGCGCCTCCCGCTTCGCGGTCAACCTGGTTGCGTCGCTGCCGAGCCTGGGGGCATCCTCAATCGTCTACGCGGTCTTCGTCTACAACAGCACCTGGGGGTCGGCCACGGACGTCGTTACCGCCCTGATCGCCGGCTTCGCCGGGAAGGTCACGATCGACGATCGCACGCTTGCGATCTTCCAATCCGTGCGCCTGCGCGCCAGCTCGGCTGCGTCGCCGACCCAGGCCTCCGCGAAGTCCTGACCTCGCAGCTCGCCCGCTACGCCAACGCGAGGTTTCACATGGGTCGGTACTCGCCGTGGTGGGGGCTGGGCCTCGTCGGACGCTGGCTTTGCTTGACGATGAGCGTGCTAAACTAACTTCCAAAAGTTAGGTTAGACTCGATATGCCCAGCCAGATGCTCACAAGTCCGCTTCCGCTGATCCGCGCCGATGGGAGGGGCTACACCTATGCGGGCGAGTCGACAGACGGCTTCGCGGACCGTCCAGGGCTGCCTACGCAAGCGCGTGTGCGTCTTGCTCGCCTGGCCGAGCGCTATGCGCCCAAGAAGCTCTCCAAGGTGCAACGGGAGCTATTGGCGTCGCCATTGGCCGAGCGCGACGCCACGAGGCAGCCGTCCCCCGATCAGGAGGGATTCCAAGCCGATGCGACGGAGGCCGAGCGAGCATGGGGGGAGGGCGTGCTCGCCGAGCTGTCCTCAGAGCAGCAGGCTTGGATGTCGGATCCCGGCTCCCACCCCTTGCTGCCGGACGGCACGCGTTACCCACTCACGCTCGGGGAGTTGCACGTCCTCACCGGCGCGAGCGAGCGGCAAATACGCCACTGGAGCGATGAGGGTCTAGTTCCGTCTCATCGAGCGGGCACGCATCGCAGGTACTACAGCACCGCAGTGGCAAGGGCGCTGCTGCTGGCTGAGATGTCTCCACAGCTGGTCGCTGCGCTGATCGCGCTACGTCAGGGCGGTGATCACGGGCGTCGCCTGTGGGCGCTGATTGGGGCCACGCCCGTCAGAGCGCCGTCGTCGCCACGCGCGTGAAGCCAACGTCCTCGTGCGCTGACTCGTAGGAGTCGATCTCGGCCCCCTGCTCGAGCGTAAGCGCGATGTCGTCGAGCCCGTTGAGCAGCCGGTGGCGGATCTCGTGGTCGATCTCGAAGGAGACTTCGCGCCCGTCGAAGCGGACCTCCTGCTCGAGCAGGTCGACCTCCCCCGCCCCGGCGTGCGCGAGCGCGCGGCAGTCCTCGCCGCTCAGCACGACCGGCAAGAGACCGATCTTGGTGCAGTTGGAGTAGAAGATGTCGGCGAAGCTCGGCGCGACGATCGCTTGAAAGCCGTAGTCCTGCAGGCCCCACGGGGCGTGCTCGCGCGAGGAGCCGCAGCCGAAGTTCTCGCCGGCGACGAGGATCGGGTTGGCGGGCAACTCCCAGCCGAGCTCCTTGGCCCAGTCGTAGAACAGGAACTCGCCGAAGCCGGTGCGCTCGACGCGCTTGAGGAACTGCTTGGGCATGATCTGGTCGGTGTCCACGTCGGCGCGGTCGAGATGGCTCACTGGTCCTGAAATGACGCTTATCGGGTCCATCGCTTTTCCTTTGAAGTCGTAAATACCATGGCTATCGCTCCGTGCGTTCGCGAACACACACCTCGCACTCCGCCTCGCCTAAGCCCACTCGCGGATGTCGACGAAGTGGCCCTCGATCGCCGCGGCGGCGGCCATCTGCGGCGAGACGAGGTGCGTGCGCCCGCCGCGGCCCTGGCGCCCCTCGAAGTTGCGGTTGGAGGTCGAGGCGCAGCGCTCGCCCGGCGCCAGGATGTCTGGGTTCATGCCAAGGCACATCGAGCAGCCGGCGACGCGCCAGTCAAAACCGGCCTCGCGGAACACGCGGTCGAGACCCTCTGCTTCGGCCTGTTTGCGCACCTGCTGGGAGCCGGGCACGACCATCGCGCCGACGCCGTCGGCGACCTTGCGCCCCTGCACGAGCTCGGCGGCGGCGCGCAGGTCGCCGATCCGCGAGTTCGTGCACGAGCCGATGAACACGCGGTCGAGTGAGATCTGCTCGATCGGTGTGCCGGGCTCGAGGCCCATGTAGGTGAGCGCGCGTTCGGTCGCCTCGCGGTCAGCGGGGCTGTCGAACTCCTCCGGCGCGGGCACGCTCTCGGTCACCGCGCGGACCATCCCGGGGTTCGTGCCCCACGTGACCTGCGGTGAGATCGCGCTCGCGTCGATCGTGACCTCTTTGTCGAACTCGGCGCCGTCGTCGCTGTGCAGCGTCTGCCAGCGCGCGATCGCCTTCTGCAGCTCGGCGCCGCGCGGCGTGCCGGGGCGGTCGATCTCGGTGAACCATGCAAAGGTCGTCTCGTCGGGCGCGATCATCCCGGCGCGACCGCCGCCCTCGATCGTCATGTTGCAGACGGTCATGCGCCCTTCCATCGAGAGCGCCTCGATTGCCGGGCCGGCGTACTCGACGACGTGGCCCGTCATCCCGCCGACGCCCAGATGGCCGAGCGTGCCGAGAATCAAATCCTTCGCGGTCACGCCGAAGCCGAGCGCGCCGTCGTAGAGGATCCGCATCGAGCGTGGCTTGTGCTGGACCATGCACTGCGTCGCGAGCACGTGCTCGACCTCGCTCGTGCCGATGCCGAAGGCGAGCGCGCCGAAGGCGCCGTGCGTCGAGGTGTGCGAGTCGCCGCAGACGATCGTCATGCCCGGTTGCGTCACGCCGAGCTCGGGGCCGATCACGTGCACGATGCCCTGCCGATCGGAGCCGAGTGAGTAGACGGGCACGCCGAACTCGGCGCAGTTGCGCTCGAGCGTTTGCACCTGAACGCGCGAGAGCTCGTCCTTGATCTGAGCGGCGACGGGCGTGCCGTCTGTCGGCGTGTTGTGGTCGGCCGTCGCCAGCGTGCGGTCGGGACGGCGCACGGGGCGCGCGGCCATCCGCAGGCTGTCAAACGCCTGCGGGCTCGTCACCTCGTGGACCAGGTGCAGGTCGATGTAGAGCAGGCCATGGGCGACCTCGTGCGTCTCCCAGATCTTGTCGAACAGCGTTTGTGGCATCGCGTTGATCCTTCTCGTCGTTGTCAGCTACGTCTGAGCCCGGCCGAGACGATCGCCAGGAAGGCGGCCTCGCCGGAGCCGGCGTTCTCGAAGTGGTGGGGCAGGTCGGCGTCGAACGTGACGCAGTCGCCCTCGCTCAGCTGGTAGCGCTGACCGTCGCAGACGAGCACGACCTCGCCGCGCTCGACCAGCGCGATCTCGCGGCTGCCGGGCTCATGCATCGGTGGGTCATCGGCCGCGCCGGTCGTGCCGCCGGGCGCGAGCGTGTGGCGCGAGAGCTCGGCGCGTTGCCCAGGCTGGGCGGCGGTCAGCACCTCGAAGCGATGGCCGCGGCGCGCGTTGCCGCCGCGCTGGCGCTGCGCCTTGCGCACGACCGTTACGCTGCCGCCCTCGTCGAGTCGCAGAAGCTGGGAGAGGCGCAGGTCGAGGCCCGCGGCGATGCGCGCGGCGACGGTCAGCGTCGGGCTTGTCTCGCCGCGCTCGACCTGGGAGAGCATCGGCGCGCTAACGCCGCTGCGGGCCGCCAGGTCGCGCAGGGACAGGTTGGAGGACTCGCGCAGGGCCTTCACGCGAGCGCCGATCGCGAGCGGATCAGGCGCGAGACGGTCTGTCGCGCCGCTCGGGCCGCTCACGCTGCTCGTCGAGAGGGGAGTCGTTCGGTGTGTCGCCATTGCCATACACGCGTACGCTATCACAGACGCTCAGACCAGGCCGGCGACGGGCGGGCGAAGTCTCAGCCGACGGTCGCGCAGTCTTTGAAGCCGGCGCCGGTGGCGGCCTTGGTCAACGCCGCGTGGGCCTGTTTTTTTGAGGCCGTGACCTGCTTGACGGCGGCCTGATCGTTGCGCCGGGTGGCGGCGACGAGCTTTTCCAGCCCATCGGCCAACGTCCGCCTGTCGGCGAGGATCGCCTGCCAGCTCGCCGAAAGCGCGCTCGGCGGGCCGAGCCTGGCGAGCTCGCCCAACGCGCGGCGCTCGATCGCAGCGTGGTGGGGCACGATCCGCATCACTTCCGCCGCGGCGGCGCTCTTCGCCGCGCTGGCCGTCAGTTCTTCGTTGAGGCGCTTGCAGATCGCATCGGCCTGAGCGATGAAGTGGCTATTTGGCTGCGAGGACGGGCTCGTCTGCTGCGCGGAGCCGTGCTTGCTCGAGCCCCCGCCGCAGCCCGTGATCGAGGCGAGGAGGAGCGCGGCGAGCGCGAGCGCGGTGATGGTCCGGCTGAGTGCCCTGCGGCTGCGTGGCGCCCGGCTGCGCGGCGTTGGTCTCATGTCGCGCCACTATCACCGCCGTGTACCCGTACGTCAACGAATCGAGGGGTGATGTCTCCAGCTACTTGCGCGCCTGCCGTACGTAGCACTGCTTCAAGCCGCTGCGGCTCGCCGCCAGCAACACCGTCAGCGGCGTGGCCGCCCCGACGAGCAACAGCGGTCGCACGGCGTTCACGTCGTGTGCCTTGGCAAGCGACGCGAGCACGCGCGTCCGGCGCAGCGTCGCTTCGCCGTATTGCACGATCTTGCGCCACTCGCGCGCGACCCCGGTCGGCGGCGTGAGCCGCTGCAGTTCGCCAAGCGCGCGCTGTTCGATCGCGGCGCGTCGCGACGCGGTGCTCGCGACCTTCGCCAGATCGGCGATCGACTTTGCGCTGGCGAGGCCGACGACTTCAGCGTCGCGGCGGGCACAGATCGCGTCGGCCGCGGTGGCGAGGCTCGACGTGGCGCTCGACGTGGCCTGACCGGTCGACTGACCGGACGCGCCCGCCGGCGTCGAGGACGAGGGGGACGTAGGGGCGCCCGTCTGCGCGGCCGCTGTGGTCGTGGCAGAGGTAACGGTTACGGTCACGCCAGCCTTGGCTCCTTCGCCGCCTCCGCCACACCCTGCGAGCGAGACGACGAGCGCAAACAACGCGGCGCCGGCGAGCAGCGTCAACGCGCGCCGCGCAAGCGCGCGAGAGAGCCGACGCGTCCCTTGCCGGCTACTCGAATCGGTTTCATTGAGCGGAATCAACGCGGGCGACTATTCCACGCTGACGCAGCGGCGGTCAATAGCTGTTTGTCGCCCTGGCCGAACGTTGCATCGCAGCGCGTTATCGCACGCTCAAGGAGCGGACGCCTCGGGCAGGCCGATCGCCTGCTCGGCGTTCGCCCGCGCGACGGCGACCGACAGCGCCCGCACGTAGGCCCGCGCGGCGGCCTCGATGATGTCGGTCGAGACGCTCTGCCCGGCGCCGGTGACGCCGTCGAGCTCGAGCACGATCGAGACCTCGCCGAGCGCGTCCTGGCCCTCGGTGACGGCGCCGATCGTGAACTCGCTGAGCTTCGCGGCGATGCCGGTCGCGACGCCGATCGCCTGAAAGACGGCGTCGATCGGGCCATCGCCGGTGAACGTGCCGGTCGCGGCGACGCCGTCGGGCAGCGTGACCGAGACCTTCGCGTGCGGCGGGCGCAGCGAGGATGCCTCGACCTCGAACCAGTCGAGCGCATAGCCGCCGACGTCCTCGCTGCGCAGCTCGTCGGTGACGAGCGCCTCGAGGTCCATCGCGGTGACCTGCTTCTTGCGATCGGCGATCTCCTTGAAGCGCTTGAACGCGGTGTTCAGCGCCTGGCCGTCGATCTCGAAGCCCATCTCCTTCAGCGCCTCGCTCAGCGCATGGCGGCCGGAGTGCTTGCCGAGCACGAGCGTGTTGCTGTTCAGGCCGACGGTCGTGGCATCCATGATCTCGTAGGTCGTGCGCTCCTTCAGCACGCCGTCCTGGTGGATGCCGGCCTCGTGCGCGAACGCGTTGCGCCCGACGATCGCCTTATTCGGCTGCACCTGGTAGCCGGTCAGACGCGAGACGAGCCGGCTCGTGCGCGCGATCTCGGTCGTCTCGATCGCGGTCCACAGGCCGAGCGTCGGCTCGCGCGTGCGCAGCAGCATGGCGATCTCCTCGAGCGAGGCGTTGCCGGCACGCTCGCCGATCCCGTTGATCGCGCACTCGACCTGGCGACAGCCGGCCTGCACGCCGGCGAGCGAGTTGGCGACGGCGATCCCGAGGTCATCGTGGCAGTGCACCGAGACGACGACGTCGCGTAGGCCGGGGACGAGCCGGTAGAGCGCCTCGAACATCGCGGCGTACTCATTGGGCAGCGCGTAGCCGACGGTGTCGGGCACGTTGATCGTGCCGGCACCCTCATCAAGCGCGATCTGGATCACCTCGGCCATGAACTCGACGTCCGAGCGCGAGCCGTCCTCGGGTGAGAACTCGACGTCCTCGCACAGCTCGCGCGCCTGCGCGACGGCGGCGCGCACCTGCCCCTTGACGTCCTCGCGCGTGGTCTGCAGCTTGTGCTTGATGTGCACGTCGCTGGTCGCCAGGAATGTGTGGATCCGCGGGCGCTCGGAGTCGCGGACGGCGTTCCATGCGGCCTCGATGTCCTGGTGGCTCGTGCGCGCGAGGCCGCAGATCACGGGGCCTTCGACTTCGCGGGCGATCGCCTGCACGGACTCGAAGTCGCCGGGGGAGGTGATCGGGAAGCCGGCCTCGATGATGTCGACGCCGAGGCGCGCCAGCTGCTGGGCAATCTCGAGCTTTTCCTGACGATTCAACGAGATGCCGGGTGACTGCTCGCCGTCGCGCAGCGTCGTGTCGAAGATCAGCACGCGGTTCGCGGCGTCACGTGCCGCTTGCGTGCCGTTGCCTGTAGAGGTGCTCATGTCGCTCGTGCTCCTTCTCTAACTCGCTTGCCGTTCCTCTCTGCTGGATATGCGGCTACGCGGCCGCCACGCGCTATTCCCCCCGAGGGGGGAGCAGGAGAAGGGCGAGAAGCGAGTTGCGATACGACATGTACAGCGCAAAGTAGCACACGCGCACGAGCGTTTCCTCGACCCGGCGACAGCTGTGGCGCACGGTTCGGCGCACGGTTCGGCATGGCGAGAGCACCGGGCGCCCGAGCGAGGCGCCCGAGCGAGAGACACCGCCGAGCGCGTTCCTCGCTTTCCTGTCTCCGTCTCGCCGGCCGGCTGATCGACGGAAAAGCCCTGCTCTGGCGCACAACCCGGAGTTTGCGTTCCTCGGACTTCCGAATTTCGGGTTGCCTGCCCTCTCCAGCCGTTGGACGATCGCAGTGCTGCCGCGTGATGCATGCCCACGCGGCAGCAATCACGAGGGCCGCAGGGAGGCCCACTCCAAACAGAGGAAAGGAGCATCACTGATGCGCGTCAGGACAATCATGCTGGCCGTGTTCGCGGTCTTCGCGATCAGCGCGGTGGCAGCCTCGGCGGCCTCGGCGGCGCCGGAATTCTCGAAAGCCAGCGACACGTTTACGACGAGCGCCGGCGAAAGCGTGTTGAAAGGCACCGGCCTCACGATCACGTGCAGCAAAGTCAGCGGCAAAGGCGAAGTGACGAGCAAAACGACGGTCAACGCCAGCGCCAGCTTCGAAGGATGCAAAGGCGAAATCCTCGGCAGCAAATGCCCGGAAACGATCAGCTCGTCGCTGGTCGGGACGCTCGGCGAAGTGGCGGAAGCGGAAGCGACCAGCAAAGTCGGCCTGCTGTTCAAGGCCAAATCGGGTCCGTTCTCCGAATTCAAATGCGGCTCGCTGACGATCAAAGTCGAAGGCAGCGTCGCCGGTGAAGTCACGCCGACGAAAACGCTCAGCAAAACCGGAAAAGTCATCTTCGCGCTGAACGGCAGCGCTCAGAAGATCAAATCGATCACGGTCGAAGGCAAAAAAGAAAAACCGGCGCTGAAAGCGTTCGGCCTGGCCTCGACGCTGCAGTCGAGTGAGGAAAACACGTTCGCGGAAGCGATCGAAGTGGCCTGAAGCTCAGGTCCTTGCGGCGGTCGGGCGGTGGCTCTAGCCACCGCCCGCGCCGCATCCCCACGCGCGTGCCGGGCTAGGGCACGAGCACGACCTTGCCGACGTTGCGTCGCTCGGTGATCATCGTTTGCGCGGCGCCGGCTTCCTCGAAGGAGAACACGCCGGCGATGACCGGTTTGATCGTGCCGTCGTCGAGCATCTCGCGCAGCGGCTCGATCCAGGGCTGCAGCGTGCCGCGGTCCTTCCACAGCGTCAGCATGTTCAGCCCGATCACGGCCTTCGATTCGGACATCTGCTTGATCATGTTGAAGCGCGGCATGCGGATCACGGTGCGCAGCGCGGTGAGCAGGTTGCGCCGCTGGCCGCTGACGAGCGCGGAGGCGCCGAACGCGACGAGCCGCCCGCCGGGGCGCAGCAGGTCATAGCCGGTGCGAAAGCTCTTGCCGCCGACGGCGTCGAGGATCACGTCGAAGTGCGGCAGGTTGCGCTCCCAGCCGGGCCGCGTGTAGTCGAGCGGGTGCTCGACGCCGAGCTCGCGGATGCGCTCGTGCTTGCCGGGCGAGGCGGTGCCGTAGATCTCGGCGCCGGAGCGCTTGGCGATCTGCGTCGCGGCGATGCCGACGCCGCCGCCGGCCGAGTGAATGAGCACGCGCTCGCGGCGCTGCAAGCTGCCGTAGCCGATCAGCCCAGCCCAGGCGGTTGCGTAGTTGACGGGCACGGCGGCGCCCTGCTCGAAGCTCAGCCCATCGGGCAGCGCGACGACGTCCTCAGCGGGCACGACGACCTGCGAGGCGTAGCCGCCGAACTGCGTGCCGGCGAGCACGCGCTGGCCGGGCGTGAGTCCCTGCACCCCCTCCCCCAGCTCGAGGATCGTGCCGGCGACCTCATAGCCGACGACGCACGGCGTCTTCGGCGCGTCGGGGTAGAGACCCATCCGCGCCATCACGTCGGCGAAGTTGATCCCGGCGGCGGCGACGTCGATGCGAACCTCGCCGGGGGTCAGGTGAGGGTCGGCCATCTCCCGCACCTGCAATACCCCGGGTCCGCCGTGCTTGGTGATGACGACCCCCCGCATCGGGGCGAGACTATCCGATCGGTCGAGAACCGTTTGCCTACGTGGACGATCAGCCGAGGTCGACGGACCAGCCGTTGACGAACCCGCCGGAGTCGACGATCTCCTGAACGACCTCGTGCGCCACGGCGGCATCGGTCGTGACGACCATCGCGGCGAGCCGCTGCCCACCTGCGACGCCGTCCTCCCCACCGGATCCACCGTCAGGCGAATGCCCGACGGCGGCCGAGGAGATGTTGATCCCGTGCTGGCCGAAGATCGTGCCGACGCGCCCGATCATCCCGGGCAGGTCCTCGTAGCGGAACACGGTGACGAAGCGCTCGAGCTCGATCGTCAGCCGCCGCCCCTGCACCTCGACCAGATGGGGCTCCTGTTTGGGCCCGATGCCGGTGCCGGCGACGGCGACGCGCTCCTCGCCGGCGACGACGGTGACGCGGATCAGCTCGTTGAAGTCCTGCGCCTCGGAGACGGACTTCTCCTCGACGACGATGCCGCGTTCCTCGGCGATGGTGGGCGCGTTGACGGGGTTGACCTGCTCCTCGGTGCGGCCTTCCAGAGCGCCGCCGATCACGGCGAGCGTGAGCAGGCGCGTGTCGAACTCGGCGATCCGCCCGAGGAAGGCGGCCTCGATCCGCTCGACGGAGCTGCCCTCGGCGAGCGCCATGGCAAGGCGCCCGAGCTGGCGGGCCATCGGCAGGAAAGGCCCGAGCACCTGCATGTCCTCGGCGCCGATCGAGGGGATGTTGACGGCGGTGGAGACGACGCCGCCGGTCAGCGCGGCGACGACCTGCTCGGCTGACTGGTAGCCGGCGCGGTCGGTGGCCTCGGCGGTGGAGGCGCCGAGGTGCGGCGTGACGACGACGTTGGGGTAGCCGTGAAACAGCGGATAGTCGGTGATCGGCTCGGAGGGGAACACGTCGAGCGCGGCGCCGCCGACCTTGCCGGAGTCGAGCGCATCCTTCAGCGCGGCGTCGTCGATCAGCCCGCCGCGGGCGACGTTGAGGATGCGCACGCCATCGCGCATCTTGGCGAAGGCCTCGGCGTTCAGCCAGCCTTCGGTCTCGGGCGTCTTTGGCAGGTGCACGGTGATGAAGTCGGCCTGCGCATAGATCTCGTCGGAGTCGGCGGCCTTCTCGACGCCGAGCTCGCGGTAGCGCTCGGCGCTGACGAAGGGGTCGAAGGCGAGCACGCGCATGTTGAAGGCGCGCGCACGCGCGGCGACGAGCTGGCCGATCCGCCCGAAGCCGACGATCCCGAGCGTCTTCTCGTACAGCTCGACGCCGGAGTACTTGGAGCGGTCCCATTTGCCTTCGAGCAGCGACTGCTGCGCCTGCGGGATGTTGCGGGCAAGCGCGAGCAAGAGCGCCATCGTGTGCTCTGCGGCAGTGACGACGTTTGACTGCGGCGCGTTGGCGACGACGATCCCGCGCTTGGTGGCAGCGTCGACGTCGACGTTGTCGACCCCCACCCCGGCGCGCCCGATCACCTGCAGGCGCTCGGCCTTCTCGATCAGCTCGGCGGTCATCTTCGTGGCGGAGCGGATCAGGATCCCCTCGTAGCCGCCGATCCGCTGCTCGAGCTCGGAGTCGTCCCAGTCGATGCCGAGGTCGACATCGAAGTGCTCGCGCAGGAGCGCGACGCCGGAGTCGCCGATCTTCTCCTTGACGAGCACCCTGGCGCGCCCGTTGGTCGATGCGTCGGCGGCGCTCATGAGCTCCGCTCCACGATCCAGTCGATGCAGGCGGTGAGCGCCTGCACGTCGGCGGGCTCGACGGCGGGGAACATGCCAACGCGCATCTGGTTTCGCCCGAGCTTGCGGTAGGGCTCGACGTCGACGATCCCGTTGGCGCGCAGCGTGGCGGCGATCCGCGCTGCGTCGACGCCCTCGGCGAAGTCGATCGTGCCGACGACGAGCGAGCGCTTGGCCGGATCGGCGACGAACGGCGTGGCGTAGCCAGAGCGCTCGGCCCAGCCGTACAAGAGCTGCGCGGACTCGCGCGAGCGCGCGACGCACGCGTCGAGCCCGCCGAGCTCGAGCATCCAGCTCGACCTGATCGGCGAGCAGGAACAGCGTGGCCACGGCGGGCGTGTTGTAGGTCTGGTCTTTGCGGGAGTTCTCGAGCGCTGTATTGATGGATAGAAAAGATGGAATCCAACGCTCGGATTCGTCGAGTTGCTCGACCCTTTGCATCGCGGCGGGGCTGAGCAGGGCAAGCCACAACCCGCCGTCGGCGGCAAAGCTCTTCTGCGGGGCGAAGTAGTAGGCGTCGGCCTGGGAGACATCGACTGGCAGCCCGCCGGCGCCGGACGTGGCGTCGATCAGCACGAGCGCATCGCCGGCGCCGTCGGGCCTGACGACCTGCGTCATCACGCCGGTGGAGGTCTCGTTGTGCGCCCACGCGATCACGTCGGCGCCGGCCTCGGCTGCCTGCGAGCCGACGGACGCCGGGTCTGGCGCATCGCCGGGCTCGGCGGAGACGACTACGGGCTCTACGAGGAACGGCGCGCCCTTGCTCACGGTGGCGAACTTCTGCGAGAACTCGCCAAAGGCGAGGTGCAGCGAGCGCTCGCGGATCAGCCCGAAGGCGGCGGCGTCCCAGAAGGCAGTAGCGCCGCCGTTGCCGAGCGCGACCTCGTAGCCGTCGGGCAACGAGAACAGCTCGCGCAGGCCGGCACGGATCTCGCCGACGAGAGCCTTGACGGGCTGCTGGCGGTGCGAGGTGCCGAGCAGCGCGGCGCCGTCGCTGGCCAAGCGCGCGAGCGCCTCGGGGCGGACCTTCGACGGGCCGCAACCGAAGCGACCGTCGGCCGGCTTCATCTCGGCGGGGATCATGAGTTGCTGCTCTGCTGTGCTGCTGCTCGGCGTCATGCGGGGCTCCTCGCTGTCGAGGGTTTCGATGCTCTGAGGTTGCCCAGGCGCGCGGCGGTCCTGATCGTCGCTTCCCGGTGGTTGACTCCACCTCAGCGCCAGTCGCGACGACGCCGGAAGTCTAGCGGACGGCGACGGACTTGCAGAGCTCTCGCGCGGCTTTCTATCGCGGGTGGAGCGGGCGCACCCGGGCGAATGGCCGGGGCGCCAAGGGGCCAGTTCGACTCCGCCGCGTTCACGCCTCGACGCGTCCCGACGCCCTCGACGACCTCAGGCGCTCTCTGCGAGCACACGACGCGCGACCCGGCGCCGCGGCGCCGCGGCGCCGCGGCAGGAGACATTTGCTGAGAACGCTTGACCGGTGCCCGGTCTTGTTGTCATTCTCCGGTTGATTTCAGTTTTTCGCATTATCGCTTGAGTGCAAATTCGCACCAAGCGTGCGCCCTCACAACCGAAAGGAACAAGATGCGATTACTCACGCGATTACTCATGCTCGTGGGCGGCTTCTGCGCGCTCGCGATCACCGCGCTCGTCGGGGCAAGCAGCGCCTCCGCTGCTCTACCGGAATTCTTAGACATAGTCGCAGGCAATGTGTTCATCGTCTTAAGTGCAGAAACCGAACTGATCGACTTATCCACCGGCCTCGCGATCAAATGCAAAAAAGACAAAGGCAACGGAGAAATCAAAGACGCGAAATTACTCAAAGCCTCCATCGACTTCGAAAAATGCAGCGTCGGCGGACTTGCCGCCCAGTCGTTAGGCGACAAAGGCGGGACCATCTTACTCGTCAACCTCGATGGGCATCTTTGCTACATCAACAAAGCAGATGAAGACGTTGGCATCTTATTCACACTCCCTGCGGGTGGAGTGCACATCGAAGTGCCATCTCTCGGTGAGTTACTCGCCGTGAAAGGCAGCGTAGTCGGGTTAATCCAGCCGATCAACGTCTTACTAGAACCCCCGAATCCCTTTACACTGGAATTCGAAGATCCCAACGACAAATGCGAAACAGCGACCGGCAACGAAGACGTTCTCTTACTGGAACTCGAACACAACGGGACGCCGTTAGCGACGGCTTTGGTCGGCGAAGAGCAGATCAAATTCGCCGCGGACTTCGAAATCATGGCCTGACGCAGGCGCGTCGAGCTGCATCTGCTGAGCCTCGATCGAATTCCAGATGACGCTCCACCGGAACCGTAGCGCGGGCAGCCTGACGTCGCTGCCCGCGCGCGGTGAGCGCCGAGCGACCCAGCGTCTCCGCCGAGGCCCTCGCTACCCCCTCTTGCTCCCTGCGCCCTTACTCTTCTTGCGCTTCCGCTTTGCCTTGGCCTTCTTGTGCTTGGGGCAGCCCTGCACGGCGATCTTCGTGCTCTGCTTGACCAGCGCCCCGTCCTGCGCCTGCAGTTCGGTGGGCATGACGAGCTTCTTCTGGTTCTGGCAGAGGTTGACGTTGGCGGCGAGGGCCGAGTAGGGACCTTGCGGCAGCGTCAGTTCGAAGGAGCTGAACGGCGTGTCGGGGGTGGCCTTGAACGTGGAGGTCGTGACCCCGTTGCGGATCAGCGTGTCGCCGACCAGTTCGACCGTGACGCCGTCACCCTGCAGGATGATCGTCAAGTTGGGGAACGCTTCGTTGCCGTGCGAGACGAAGTAGGCGGGGCCCGAGAGCGGCACGGGCAGCAGCGGCGTCACGACTTTCGCGCGCCCGATGATCGACTGTGGCGGGCAGGCCGCCGGATTCGCTTCGAAGACCGACGCGACGCACGCCTTCTGCAGCGTCGTCAGGCGGCTGGGCAGCTGTTTGGGCAGGCTGACCTTGACTTTGGCGATGTTCGCCTGAGCGCCCTGCGGCCCTTTCGGATAGGTCAGCTTCGCGGTCAGGCTCGCGCCCTGTTGTTTGGAGGTCTTCGCGCTCGTCGACACGGTGAACTTCGGCGTGAACTTCAGGCTCGCACAGTTGGTCACCTGGAAGGGAACGGCGACCGGCGCGCTCTGACCTTCGCCGCCCTGGATCGAGCCGGTCAGCGAGAGCGGGCTGCAGTTGGTCGGATTGAAGGCGAAGCCGGGACGATCGATCGTCACGTTGACGTGCTTGATCTGCAGCGGAATCCCGTCGAGGATCTGCGGGATCGCGAACGGCCCTTCGGAATCGGTCGTGACGATCGCCTGGGCGGTGCGCTTGTCGATTTCGAGCTTCGCGCGCACGACCACCTGACCGAGATCGAACGGGCCGGCCTTGGCGGGGTTGACGATCGACAGGCCGAACGGGGCGCCCTTGTACGGGCCGGTGAGGAAGACCTGCCCGCCGGTCACGCTGAACGGTTCGCCGCCGAGCCCGACGCTGACGATCGTGTGGCCGATCAGGCTCTCTCCTCCGCAGCTGCCGGCGTTCGCCTGCGCTTCGGCGCACGGCGTGACGCTCGAGATCACACCCGAGAAGCCCGGTGGCGTGCGCAGGGAGACCGAGCGGATGTTCTGATTTCCGTCTTCGCGGGAGATCGTCGTGGTCAGCGGCGTGAACGCGCCGGCCTGGATGTTGGTCGTGCCGGCGGCGAGGCTCGGTGAGAACGGCAGCGTGGCGCCCGGGCAGCCGCCGCCGTTGGGGCCTGTCGTGATCTGAAAGCTCGAGGATGAGCCGACCGGCGGGTTGCCCGACCACGGCGTGAAGCTCGCCTGCGTGGTGTACGTGCCGCAACGGGACGGCGTCGAGAGCGGCGCGCGCGAGCCGCCGAAGAAGTGCAGCTGAGCGTCTTCGAACGGCAGCGGCGGATTGTTCGCAAAGGTCGCCGTGACTCGGCCGCTCGACTGGTTCAGCGAGACTTCGCCGGGAAGGACGACGAGCACGCCGGAGACCGGGTCGCGCACGACGAGGTACATCGCCACGAGCGAGCCGAACGGGTTGGCGTTCTGACTGGCCAGGTAGACCGCGCCTTCGAGCGGATTGGGCAAGAGCGGCGAGGTGACCTTCGCCGTCGCGATCTTCGAGCCGTCAGGGCAAGAAGGTGAGGGTAGGCTGGAGCCGAACTGGAGCCCTCCGCCAAAGCTCCCGAGGAACCCGATCTGCGCCTCCGAGCACGCTTCCAGGCCACCGGCGGCGGCGGGGTTCAGGCCGACGCCTTCGGGCAGGGTCACCTGGATGTCGCGCACGTTTGAGCTCGCCAGACCAGCGGCGTTCTCGTTGACTTCCTGAGGCACGTGCACGTTGGCGGTCAGGCCGGTCGGCGTCGATCCGGATTGCACGTCCGGCTTGATTTCGATCGAGGGGTCAAAGGCCAGCTGGTTGCAGCCGGTGATCCCCAGCGTCCGTTCGAAGCGATCCTTCAGGACCGACGTGAACGGACCGAAGCGATAGCCGTCCGGAGCCGCCTTGGTCGGCCAGGATTCGCCTTCGACGCTCGGTTCGAACGTGCTCGTGCACTCCGTCGGCAGCGTCAGGAATGGCGGCGGCTTCGGCTGCGTCGAGTTTTCGCATTCGAGGCCCGTTTCTTCGCCCCACTTGCCGCCGACGAGGCAGCCCCAGCCACGCGAGGAGTTGTGCGAGCGGTCACCGGGCACGCCCCAGAAGGTCACCGTCGAGGAGAGGAATGTGGCGAGCTCGGTGATGTTCGAGACGCTGACGGTGACGCCGTAGTCAGAGCCGGTGCGCACCGAAGTGTCGATCGTCACCGGGCCACCGGCGAGCTCGAAGCCGAAGCGCGCCGGCTCTCCGTGCGTGGGCACGAGGTTGAACAGCGGGATCGGGAAGGTCACGAGCTGCAGGTTTTCCGGTTCGTCGATCGTCACCGACGCGACCCCGACGGCGGTGTTGTTAGGGCACAGGTTGAGGTCGCCTTCGGTGATGTGCTGGAAGTCCAGTTCCGAGCACTGCGGCAGCGCGGTCGCGTTGCCGACCAAGCCAGCCGGCAACTTGAATTGCAGGTTGCGCGGCAGGCCTCTCGGGCGCAGCGGTTCGTCGGTCTGGTTGAAGGTCAGCGTCGTCGTCAGCTGGAACGGGTGCGAGCCGGCCTGCGTGTCGACTTCACCGCCTTCTTCTTCGGGAGCCATCGAGAGTTCTTCGACGCCGAACGAAGGGGGCGTGGAGTTCACCGGGATGACGCGGTTGAGCGCGAGCGTCTGGGCGCCACCGCCCTGCACTTCGGCCTTGTCTGCATAGGAGCCGGGGACAGCCGGAGCTTTGACGCGGACGCGGAACTCGATGTTTTCGTACGGGTTGAGTTCTCCCAGTCCGGACAGGATGCCCGGCAGGTGGAATTCGCTGATCTGTTCTTCGGTCGGCGTGGCACAGGAGACGCGCTGCCCGGAGACCCCGCACAGGTGCGCTTCGCGGAACGCGGAGCTGGCGCTGTTCGGTCCCATGTCGGACGCGGGTTTGCCGCGTCCGAAGACGAACGAGTAGAAGCCGATCTCAGGACGGCCCGCTTCTGCTACGACGCTGAAGCCGGCGGGCAGCACATCGCTGAGCGTCGCCTGTCCAGCGGTCTGGCCGTCCCCGATGTTCAGCGCGTCGACTACAAGCGTGCCTTCTCCCCCAGGTGAGATGTTCTGGGGCTGCAGGCGCGAGGAGAGATGCCACCACGGCGCGGCGGCCTCGGCGCCAGCCGCACTCGAGAGCGCAAGCAGGGAAAGCGCGAAGACCAGCACAAGCACACCCGCGAGCGTGCGCGGGGACGAGCGGCGGCTGCTCGGCTCACAGGCCGGCGAGGCGCCCGTCGCCAGTCGCTGCTCGAGATTGCTCATTGTCGGTTCGCTCATTGTCGGTTCGCTCATCGTCCGCTGCCGCCCTTCGTGCCCTTGGCGTGTTTCTTCTGCGGGGCGTAGCGCTTGCGGGCGCTGCGTTCGCAGGCGATGCGCTTCTTTCTGTTTCTGTCCTTCTTGCACGCCTTCAGTGCGTTGGCGAGCTTCTGCGCGGGCGTCAGCGGCTTCGGTTTGGCCGCCGGCGTGGACGCGACGGGATTGCCCAAGCCACTGAACGTCTGGCTCGCAGGCGCTCCGAAGATGTCCGGCTGCGGCGGCGGCGCGGCGCGGCATGCGTCGGCGGTCGAGCACGGCGGCGGCGTAGCGGCGGCCGGCGGCGGGCAGGGCGAGGCGCCCGAGCACAGATGCGCGTCGTAGACGTCGTAGGCGTTGTCGGTGTCGGAGCCGGCGAGGCGCGCGGACGTCAGGAAGAAGACGTCTGAGCCGTCGGCGCTCGCGTCGATGAACGCCGCTTCTTCGCTCGAGCCGCCAGAGGAGATCAGCCCGACGCAACCCGAGGAGAGCGTGCAGCCGCCGGCGTCCGAGGGCTCATACTCATAGACATCCTCGAGGCCGTTGGCGTCGCTGGGCACGAGTTGCGTCGCGCTGTTGAAGAGCAGACGGCCCGAGTTCGAGAGATAGCGCGACTGATACAGCGCGTGAGTGGTGTTCACGCGCGTCCAGCCGGGGATCGAGCCGGCGAGCCAGCGCCCTTCCCACAACGTCGGGCGGTCGACGAGCAGACCCGGGAAGCCACCCGGGTCGAGCACGCCGTCGGGCCGCGCCCCCGAGGAGGCGCACGAGACGCACGTCAGCGTGTTCGCGCTCAGGCCGTACTCGAACACCTCCTGGTCACGTTCGCCCGACTTCGCGTCGCGGTTGTCGAAGCCGGTCAGTGACCGCTGCGACATGAACGCCAGGTACTGCCCGTTCGGCGAGACGCGCGCGGTCAGGCCGCCGAGGTCGAGAGCGCTGCCGCCCGCCGGCTCCCAGCTGCGGAAGTCGCGCCCGGAGAGCACCGCGACGAGCCGCGTGCTGCCCGACTCCGTGTCACGCACGTAGAGGTTGCACGACTGCGCGTCCGAAGAGCCTTCCAGCGTGAGGTTGTCGGGGCAGTTCCCCGCCACCGCGCCCGGCGCGAGCCTGCCGTCCGCGACGAAGTACACGTAGCGACCCGTTTCGTCGGCGCCCAATACCCCGAGCACGTTCGCTGACTCTCCCACGTTGGGGTCGGCCGACAAGTCTCTCAGGGTGCACTGGGGCGCCCCCGCGGGTGCGCTGACTTCGCATTCATACAGGTCGGGCTGCGACTGTCGTGCTTTCGCGTCGGCTGTCAGGTTCGCAACGTCCAGGAAGAACACCCGCGAGCCGTCGCCGCTCGCGTCCTGGAAGATCGGGCCGCCTTCGCCGCCTTCTTTGACTCCCGGCTGTGCGGCGTCGAGCTTCACCGTCTTGCCGAGCGCGACGTCGCGCTGGTAGAGGTGCGTCCCGTTGTGCGAGCGCGCTTCGAAGGTCACCCTGTCGCCGTCCGCGGAGATCGCATTGCGCACGAGCGTGTTCGAGGCGCCGGCGAAGACGTTGTCGCCTTCGTGCGACGACGGGGTCCCGTTCGGCAGCACGCTGACCAGCGTGAGCCTTCCGCCGCTCCACTCGTAGATGTTCTGCACCTCGTTTTCGACGAATTCGACGCCCGGCACGAGGCCCTGCGGCGAGCTCAGCAGCACGTGCGAGCCGTCGGGGGTCGCGGTGATCAGGTCCGGGCTGAAGCCGAAGCCGCCGACGCTGAATTCTTCCCCGCCGTATTTCACCCCCGGCTGCACGTTCGCTGCGTTCACCAGCGGCGTATACGACCCGTCGGCCTCGCGGCGATAAGGCGTGCGTTCCTGCTTGGGTTCGGTTTCCGTCGGCACGAGCGACGTCGCGCCGTGCGGTTCGACCACGGCCGTTTCCAAGTTGGAGGAGAACAGCTTGTACTCGGACGGATCCCCGGGGGCCAGCCCCGCGACTTCTTCGTGACGGGTGGCGATGTCCTGGGTCGCCCAGGAGCCGGGGGCAGTGCGCTTGGAGAGCACTTGGGAGTTGGCGATCGCGCGGTTGCCTTCCGGTTCCTTGGTGATCGGCGCCTTCGCCGCGTAGGTAATCGCGGCGCCAGCTTCGCCCGCGTCGATCACCGCGCCTTCTTTGGAGATCGCTTCGAAGGTCACGCCCTGCTTGTCCAGCGGCGAGACCATTTCCCACGCGCGACCGTCGATCAGTGGCGCGGTGGCGCTGCCCTGGGTCGTGAAGACGTGATCGGCTCCCACGCTTTCGCCGAAGCCGTTGTGCGCGACGATCCGATAGTGGTAGGTCGTTTCCGCCTCGAGGCCCTGGATCGGGATCGCCACAGTCGCGTCTTCGACGCCCTGGCCGGCGCTCGCGTCCGGGATCGGAGCGTCCTGTCCGTAGGCCGCCGTGGCGCCGTATTCAAATCGATATTCGGTCGGCGATCCGTGCGGGTTCAGCTGCGCCTGCAGCTGCGCGGAGAATCCCGTCACCGCGGTAACCGACTCGCTGTCGATACCAACAGGCGAGGCCGCCGTGAAGCTCTGGTCCGGCCCGACGCTCGTTTCGCTGGCGGCATTGGTCACGACGACGCGGAAGTGATAGGTGCCGTTCGGAGCAAGGCCGGAGATCGCCGCACTCGCGCTCTGGTCTTCGAACGGTTTGCCGCCCAGCGCCGTCGGTGGTGTGCTCGTACCGTAGGCAGCCGTGGGGCCGTATTCGAAGTGATAGCTCGTTGCCTGCGGGCTCTCGGGGTTGACCAGCGCTCCGAGCGTCGCGCCGGTCGGCTGGATTGCGCTTACGGACTGGCTGACGACCAGCGGACCATTGGGCGGGACGGGCGCGACCGTGACCGCCGTCGGGCTGAGTGCGAAGATCGCGTCGCTCGTCTGATCAAAGACGAGGCCGTTGCCCGCCGGCACGCCCGCGCCGAAGCCCTTCTGCTGTTCGCCTTCGGCGCCGAACCGCAGGATGTGGCCGGCGCCGGCGCCATCGCTGAGATAGAGCGTTTCACCGGCCAGAGCGAGTGGGCCTGGGGCGCCGCTCGAATCGCGCGGGGCACCGATTTCTTTGCCGGTGAGGTCGTACTTGCGGACACCCAACAGGCTTTTGCTCTTCACGTAGAGGTGTTTGGCGGCGTCGATCCCAAGCTGTTCGATCGCTCCGGCACCGGCTAGCGGCACCACGGCTTCGAGCGCCCCCGACGGATTGAACTCCTGGACGCGATCCTTGTCGCCGAAGTACACGGCGCCCGCTTCGTCGACCGTGACCGAGTTCCCGGCGGTTTGCTGGAACCGCCCGGGCGTGGCGCCTTCGACGCCCGCCTTGCACGCTTCTTCGGCTAGACAGACGTCGCCTTTGGTCGTGGCGTTCACTTCGCCGCCGAACATCAAGATGAATTCGCCGCTCGGGCTGAACTTCTGCACGCGCAGGTTGCTTCGATCCCACACGTAGACATCGCCATGAGACAGACTCAACGGGTCGTTGTCGACGGCGATCCCTTCCGGGGAGGAAAGCTCACCCGAGCCATGACCAGCGAAGCCACTGAAACACTGGCTCGTACAAGTCTGCAGTTCTTCGGCGTTGCTCGCGACGCCCCAACCGAAGCTCCGCAGGAATGCGCCAGATCGTGCGAAGACGTCAATCCGGTTGTTATTGCGGTCGGCGAGGAACAGTTCGCCGGTTTCCTGGTTCATCGCGATGCCATGCGGTTCGAAGAATTCGCCCGCGCCCGCCCCGCGTCCGCCGAAGGACGCCGCATTCGCGCCCGCAGTTCCGCCGAGCACGCATACGAGTAGCGCGGGCACGACGATCAGCCCCAGACGGCGTCGTCTCAAACACCGGCGCAACAAGCGCCGCCGCCGTCCATCGCCCTCGGGCACCCTCGCCGGGCACTCGGCCTCTCGCCTGCTCGCCATCGCCCTCTGGTCCTCTCCTCTGCCGCTCGCCTCGCCAGACGCGAGGAAACCCACCGTCTCAATCATCGCGGCGAGCCGGCAACCGCTCAACGCGTGTTCCTGACTTTACGCCCGATGTCCGTTCCTGGCTCTACACATGCTCCCGACGTGGCATAGCGACTGTCGCCGTCTCTAGTAGTCGCTTCGGCCCAGACCGACTGCGAGAGACATTCGATGCAAATGCTTGACGTACGCACTCGCTCCTGTTGCAATGCTCCAGCGTGATTTCAGTCCCTGGAGTCACCACCTAGGGCACACACATCTCGGTGCCCTTCCATCTAAATCGAAAGGACACACATGCGATCATTCGCACGATTACTCAAGCTCGCAGGGCTACTCTGCGTGTTCCTTCTGGCAATCACGGGGATCGCCGCGGCCAGCGCATCCGCCGAAGAACAGCCGGAATTCTTATTACACGCCGCAGGCAACATGTTCACGGCCGAAGGTGGAGAAGGCGAACTCGTTGACTTAGCCAGTGGGCTTGCCATCAAGTGCAAAAAAAACAAAGGCTCCGGCGAAGTCACCGGCCCGAAAACGGTCGTATCCACTGTAGACTTCGAAAAATGCAACGTCGGGGGACTTGCCGCGCAGTCGTTAGGTGACAAAGGCGGGGTTATCTTACTCTCCAAACTCGCAGGCAAACTGTGCTTCATCACCCAATCTCCGTTACACGTCGGCATCTTATTCACACTGCCGGCCGGAGGAGTACACATCGAAGTACCCAGCCTCGGTCAGTTACTGGTCGTCACAGGTAGCGTCGTCGGATTAGTCAGCCCGATCAACGTAGACCAAACCGGCCCGTTCACGTTGACCTTCGTGGACCCGAACGAAAAGTGCGAAGGGGCGACGGGCGAAGAAGACGTCCTCTTAGTCGAGCTCGAACACAACGGGAAACCGTTAGTCGGCGCTGAGGTCGCCAAAGAGACGGTTAACTTCGCGGAAACAATCGAAGTCATGGGCTAGCAGCCCACGAACGCCGGCAGGATGCATCCTTGATCCTCCGGCACGCTCACGGCGCGGGCGGCCCAAGGGCTGCTCGCGCCTGGGTACTGGTCGCTCTTCCCGCGTCGCGTTGCGCCGAGCAGCACCTATCGCGCTACGCGCCCGATCTACTCGTAGACGAAGGATCACCCTAAGGGGAGCGCGCCCATATCAAGCGCTCCTCCCAATTAAATCGAAAGGCCACACATGCAATCATTTGCACGGTTACTCAAGCTCGCAGGGCTACTCTGCGTGTTCCTGCTGGCAATCACGGGAATCGCCGCGGCCAGCGCATCCGCCGAAGAACAGCCAGAATTCTTATTACACGTTACGAACAACCTATTCACTACCGAAGGCGGTGAAGGCGAACTGGTCGACTTAACCAGTGGGCTCGCGATCAAGTGCAAAAAAAACAAAGGCTCCGGCTCAGTCGTCGGCCCAAAAACGGTCATAGCCACGGTCTCCTTCGAAAAATGCAACGTCGGGGGACTTGCCGCGCAGTCGTTAGGTGACAAAGGCGGGGTCATCTTACTCGCCAAACTCGCGGGCAAACTGTGCACCATCAGCACATCTCCGTTACACGTCGGCATCTTACTCACACTGCCGGCCGAAGGAGTGCACATCGAAGTACCAAGCCTCGGTCAGTTACTAGTCGTCACAGGTGGCGTCGTTGGATTGCTCAGCCCGATTAACGTAGACCAAACCGGCCCGTTCACGTTGACCTTCGTGGACCCGAACGAAAAGTGCGAAGGCGCGACGGGCGAAGAAGACGTCCTCTTAGTCGAACTCGAACACAACGGAAAACCGTTAGTCGGCGCTGAGGTTGCCAAAGAGACGGTTAACTTCACGGAAACAATCGAAGTCATGGGCTAACAGCCCACGAACGCCGGCAGGATGCATCCCTGATCCTCCGGCACGCTCACGGCGCGGGCTGCCCAAGGGCTGCCCGCGCCTAAAGGCGCGCTTCTATCGAGCGCTCCTCCCATCAAAGAGAAAGGACGCACATGCGATCATTCGCGCGATTACTCAAGCTCGCAGGTATCCTCTGCGTGCTCGTCATGGCAATCACAGGGCTCGCCGCAGCCAGCAGCGCGTCCGCCGCGGAACCGGAATTCTTAGGCACCGCAGCGGGCAACACGTTCACGGTCGAAAGCGGTGAAGGTGAACTCGTGGACTTATCCAGTGGCCTCGCGATCAAGTGCAAAAAAGACAAAGGCTCCGGCGAAGTCACGGGCCCGAAAACACTTACGGCCACGGTGGACTTCGAAAAATGTAACGTCGGCGGGCTTGCGGCGCAGTCGTTAGGCGACAAAGGCGGGATCATCTTACTCTCCAAACTTCCCGGCGAACTGTGCTTCATTAGCTTATCCCCGTTAAAGGTCGGTGTCTTATTCGTACTGCCGGCCGAAGGAGTGCACATCGAAGTGCCGGCCCTCGGCCAGTTACTCGTCGTCAAAGGCAGCGTCGTCGGGCTCGCAGAACCGCTCAACGTCGCCCAGCTCGGCCCGTTTACGTTGACCTTCGTGGACCCGAACGTAAAGTGCGAAAAAGCGGCAGGCAGCGAAGACGTCCTATTAGTGGAACTCGAACACGACGGGAAACCGTTAGTAGCCGCTGAGATTAGCAAAGAGACGGTTAACTTCACGAAAATAATAGAAATCATGGGCTAGCAGCTCGCCGGCGCGGTGCATCTTCCGATCCCCCGGCACGCCCACCGCGGACATCCTTAGGGCTGTCCGCGGTGGGCCGGTCTCACCCCTGACTACCCGTGCCACGCGTAAGCGCGTGGAGTCACATCACGAGCGGATGACGTGCTGCCTGTTACCCCTGCCAAATCGGCGTCCTGCTGACCGCGCGAACGCTCCAGCCCTCCGGCAGTCGCGTCGCGGCGACCCCGGCCGGTGGGTCGTCGGCGAGCAGGCAGTACTCCGGCGCCGGCCCGAGCACGAGGCTGCGCTGCCACAGCCCGTCGCGCGCCGGGTCGATCCCGTCACCGAGCAGCGCCTGCAGCGAGAGCCGTTCGTGCCCTCCCGGCACGGATGAGACCCAAACGCCAATAGCCCGATCCGCCGGCCGGGCGACGCCCTCGATCAGGCGATAGACGGCGCCGGCGCCGTTACCCGTGCGCGAGGCGATTGCGTCGTGGGCGCTGAGATGCCCGCGCGACACCGCCGCCTCCTCGAGCACGCCGAGCGCCGACCAGTCCTCGACGACATACCAGTCCTCGTATGCGACGCCTGCGCCCACGAGCTGCGGCCCGGGCCCCGTCTCGTGCCCGGAGCCGCGCTCGGTCCCGACCGGCGCCCACGGCAGCTCGCTCAGGCGCATCGCAGCGCTGCAGCACAGGCCACTCGGCGGCCGGTGCGCGAGCGAGCGGTGGAAGCGCTCGAGCGCCTGCTCGTAGGCGGCCTGCTCGACGCCCTCGGCCGGGCGGTGCCAGAAGATGTAGGCGAGCACGGCGCGCCCTGACGCTAGAAGGAGGGCTTGATCCAGTCCATGTGCGAGCGCAGCTCGCCGCCGACATGCTCGACCTGCGTGTCGGCCTGTTCGGCGCGCATCCGCAGGAAGTTCTCCTGACCGGCGCGGTTCTCGGCGATCCACTCGCGCGCGAAGTCACCGTCCTGGATCTCCTTGAGGATTTGTTTCATCGCCGCGCGCGTCTCGTCGGTGATCACGCGCTTGCCGCGCGTGTAGTCGCCGTACTCGGCCGTGTTGGAGATCGAGTAGCGCATCCCCGCAAGGCCCTTCTCATACATCAGATCGGCGATCAGCTTGAGCTCGTGCAGGCACTCGAAGTAGGCCATCTCCGGGTCATAGCCGGCCTCGACGAGCGTCTCGAAGCCGGCCTGCACGAGCTCGGAGGCGCCGCCGCACAGCACGGCCTGCTCGCCGAACAGGTCGGTCTCGGTCTCGTCCTTGAACGTCGTCTCGATCACGCCGCCGCGCGTGCAGCCGATCCCCTTGGCGTAGGCGAGCGCGAGTGCGCGCGCGTTGCCCGTCGCGTCCTGCTCGATGGCGACGAGCCCGGGCACGCCGCTGCCTTCGGTGAACTGGCGGCGGACGAGGTGACCGGGACCCTTCGGCGCGACCATCGCCACGTCGACGCCCGGCGGCGGCTCGATCTCGTTGTAGTGGATCGAGAAGCCGTGACCGAACAGGATCATGTTTCCCTCGGCGATCCCGTCGCGGATCTCCTGCTCCCAGATGTCGTGGTGGCGCTCGTCCGGCAGCAGGATCATCACGAGGTCGCCGCGGCTTGCGGCCTCGACGACCGGCAGCACCTCGAGGCCGTTCTCGCGTGCCTTCGCGACCGAGGCGGAGTCCTCGCGCAGGCCGACGATCACGTTCACCCCCGAGTCCTTCAGGTTGAGCGCGTGCGCGTGGCCCTGCGAGCCGTAGCCGATGATTGCGACGGTCTTGCCGTCGAGGAGCGTGAGGTCTGCTGCGTCGTCGTAGATCATTGGCGCGCAGGCTATCGCGTCGGCGGCGTGCGGTCGGATCAGGCGCTCGCGACGGCGACGAGCGTGCGTGCCGGGATGTCGAGCGCCCCGCTGGGCGCCGCGAAAGGCTCAAGGCGCGCCTGCAGGCCGGCACGGATCTGCTCGATCTCCGCCGACGGGCGCTCGAGCACGGCGTCGTGGAAGGCACGCGAGAGGTCGAGCGTCGTCTCCCAGAACCCGTCGAAGTCCTCGTGCACGCGATGCAACTCGAGCGCCTCGACACGCACCTCGGCGAAGCCGGCCTCCCCCAGCAGCCCGCGCAGCCGGTCTTCGTCGCCGAGCGCGAACGGCCCAGGCGTGCCCGGCGCGGGCGCCTCGGCGAGGCCGCGCTCACGCAGCTCGAGCGCCGGCAGCGCCGCCCACGGATTGCGCTCGATCGCGTCCCACACCGCCAGTGCGACGCGCCCGCCGGGACGCAGTACACGGCGCGTCTCGCCGAGCGAGGCCGACGGGTCGGCCATCAGCATGTAGCCCCAGCGGCACAACACCGCGTCGACGCTCGCGACCGGCAGGTCGATCCATTCGGCGTTGACCGTCTGGAACTCGACGTTCGCGAGCCCGAGCTTGGCCGCGCGCTCGCGCGCGCCGGCGAGCATCGCATCGGCCTGGTCGGAGACGATCACGCCACCGGCCGGCGCGACGAGCTCGGCCGCGAGCAGGCCTGTCTCGCCCAGCCCCGCCGCGAGCTCGAGCACGCGCTGGCCCGGCTGCGGTGCGACGGCGTCGAGCATCCAATGCGAGACGGGCGCGGCGAACGTGCGGATCAGCTCCTGGCTGCGCACCCAGCCGGCCGCCGCCTCCTCCCAACCCTGCTGGGAGGCCTCGCGGTAGGCATTCGCGTCGAAACTCGTCGCGGCGCCCTCCCCACTCATCGCAGCTCCCGGCGCAGTAGCTTGCCTGAGCGCGTGCGCGGCAGCGCCTGCTCGCGCAGCACGACGCGCTTGGGCACCTTGTACGGGGCGAGCGCCGCCGCACAATAGGCCCGCAGCGACGCTTCGTCGGGCGCTTGGCTGCCCCGCGCGACGACGATTGCCGTGACCGCCTCGCCCCAGCGCTCGTCGGGCAGGCCGACGACGGCCGCCTCGAGCACGTCGGGGTGGGCTTCGAGCACCGTCTCGACCTCGCTCGGCGCGATGTTCTCGCCGCCGCTGATGATCGTGTCGGCCTTGCGTCCGTGCACCCACAGGCGCCCGCGCTCGTCGAGCGCGCCGAGATCGCCCGTGCGCAGCCAGCCGTCGGCCCCGCGCGAGGCCGGCGCGACGGTCGGCCCGCCGACGAGGATCTCGCCGTCCTCGGCGCAGCGCACGCGAGTGCAGAACAGCGGCGGCCCAGCACCGAGGTCGCCTTCGGCGAGCGCCGCGACCGGCGCCGTTGTGACCTGCGAGCAGCTCTCGGTAAGGCCGTAGGTCATGCTCACCGGCACGCCGGCCTCGCGCGCGCGCTTGACGAGCGCCGCCGGGACGGGACCGCCGCCGGTCAGCGCGCAGCGCAGCTTCGGCGGGCGCTCGAGGCCCGCATCGAGCAACCGCGCGAGCGTCGTCGCGACGAGGCTGACGAGCGTGATTCCTTCCTCGCACAGCGCGTTCAACACGTGCTCGGTCTGGAAGCGCTCATGCACGACGGCCGTCGTCGCGTAGATCGTCGAGCGCACGAGGATCGACAGGCCACCGACGTGCGACAGCGGCAGCGCGCAGAGCCAGCGCTCGTCTGGGTCGACGCCGAGCGCGACGGCCGAGCCGAGCGCGCTCCACAGCAGGTTGCCGTAGGTCAGCTCGATCGGCTTCGGCGCCGAGCTCGTGCCGGATGTGTAGATCACGACGGCCGTCGCGTCGAGATCGTGCCTCGGGGGTTCGGCTGCCGGCAAACGTGCATGGCCGTGTTCGGCCGCCATGGCGCCGACCCCGCTTGGCGCGCTCACGCTCGGCAGCGGCCGCTCGAGGACCAACGCGGCCTGCGCGACGATCGCTTCGCGCTCTGCCGGCGAGAGGCGCAGGTCGAGCGGCACGGCGACGGCGCCAAGCAGCATGCACGCATGCAGCGCGTGCGCAAACGCGAGGCCCGGCGACAACGCGATCGCGACACGCTCGCCGCGGCGCACGCCCCAGCCGGCGAGCGTCTCGGCGCCGAGCTCGGCGCCGGCCGCCAGCTCAGCGTAGGTGCGGCTGCCCGTAGGTGACTCTAGCGCGACGCGCTCTGGGCACGAGCGCGCGGCACGCGGGAGCCATGCTTCGACGATCATCGACACAGGCTAGCCGTCGATGCGGGCACGAGACGGTCGGCTCGGACGACGTCCCGGTCACCCCATCCCTTTCGTGTAGCAGCTCGTGGCCAGGCGCTTCCTGGCCGCTTCGCTCGACAGCGATGAGGCGTTGGCGACTTCCTGGCAGACCGACCGCACCGTCTTTTCGTTGTCTTCCCGGACGTAGTTGATGCGGTAGCAGAGCGCAGCTATTTCGGCCTTCGCGCTCGGCGTGAGCGAGGGCACGTCCTGCACTGCGCCTTCGCAGGCCAGCTTGGCGTGCCTGCTGATCGCCGCTTGCTGTGGCGATTCCGATTCCTGGCTCACCGTTCGCGCCGTGCTCGTCGCCTTCGCCGTGCTCGAAGAGGCTGTTCCCCCCACCCCGCCGCAGCCCACGAGCAGCGCGCCGCTAGCGAGGACTGCGAGCGCGGAGCCCGCGAACGTTCGGCCGATCGTGTCTTGTGCGGTCATCATCTTGTTGTGCCGGAGACCTCGCAGAGACTCCAGGCCCTGCTTTGCAGTGAAGATGGCGCAAGCTATTACCCACGAGGAGCAGCCGCACCGACGCGAAGAAACCGCTCTGCTTTACAGGGAACGGGCCCAGCTCGACGTTTCTATCCGCGCAAGCGACGCCCACACGCAGCGTCGAGCGCCAAGTCATACGCTGCGCGCATGCGACCCCACTTCACGAGCCGCCGATGAGCACGAGCTGGATCGACGCGACGAACGACGCCGGAGGCGGCTTCGTCGACGTCCGCTATGAGAAGTCGGCCGGCGAGGACGCCGGTATCGCGAAGATCACGATCGCCCGGCCGGAGGTGCGCAACGCCTTCCGCCCGCGCACGATCGTCGAGATCTCGCGCGCGCTCGAGGACGCGCGCGAGGACACGCGCGTCGGCGTGATCGTGCTGACCGGCGAGGGTCCAGACGCGTTCTGCTCCGGCGGCGACCAGCGCGTTCGTGGCGACTCGGGCTACCTCGACGAGGAGGCGTCAGATCCCGGCTCTGGCCGCGCCGGCGTTGGTCGATTTCATGTCACCGATCTGCACATTCAAATCCGCAGGCTGCCGAAGCCGGTCGTTGCGATGGTCGCCGGCTACGCGATCGGCGGCGGGCACGTGCTGCACCTCGTCTGCGACCTGACGATCGCCGCCGAGAATGCGCGCTTCGGACAGGTCGGGCCGAAGGTCGGCTCGTTCGACGGCGGCTTTGGCGCCGGGCTACTCGCGAGCCTCGTCGGCCCGAAGAAGGCGAAGGAGATCTGGTTCCTCTGCCGCCAGTACTCGGCTGAGCAGGCGCGCGAGATGGGAATGGTCAACACGGTCGTCCCGCTCGATCGCCTCGAAGCGGAGACCGTCCAGTGGTGCCGCGAGATGCTCGCCCTCTCGCCATTCGCGCTGCGCCTGCTGAAGGCAAGCTTCAACGCCGCCGAGGACGGGCTCTCCGGGATCCAGCAGCTCGCGCACGACACGAACCTGCTGTTCTACGGCAACGAGGAGGCCCAGGAGGGGCGCGACGCCTATCGCGAGAAGCGCAAGCCCGACTTCTCGCGCTTCCCGCGGCGCGCGTAGCCGTGAGCGGAGCCGTGCGGAGCGTCGGCCGGTGAGCGCGGCGCGGATCTGGATCATGGCCGCGCGTGTGCGCACGCTGCCCGCCGCGATCGCGCCCGTGCTCGTCGGGACTTCGCTGGCGCTTGGCGCCGGCGTCTTTCATCCGCTCGCATTCGTCGCCGCGCTGCTCGGCGCCATCTTCATCCAGGTCGGCACCAACCTGTCAAACGACTACTCCGACGCGCGCCGCGGCGCCGATACCGAGGATCGGCTCGGGCCCGTGCGCGTGACGGCCGGCGGCCTCGTGCCGCCGAGCCAGGTACTGCTCGCCACGTATGTCACGTTCGGCCTCGCCGTGGCCTGCGGCGCCTACCTCGTCGCCGTCGCCGGCTGGGAGTTGCTCGCGGTCGGCGCCGCGTCGATCCTCGCCGGCGTGCTCTACACCGGCGGCCCGCGCCCGTACGGATACGAGGGGCTCGGCGAGCTGTTCGTGTTCCTGTTCTTCGGCATCGTCGCCGTCGCCGGCTCCTACTTCGTGCAGATCCAGCAGCTGCCATGGGAGGCGTTCGCATGCGCCGTCCCCGTCGGCCTGCTGGCGAGCGCGATCCTCGTCGTCAACAACGTGCGCGACCTCGAGACCGACCGGCGCGCAGGCAAGCGCACGCTCGCCGTGCGGCTCGGCCGCGAGCGCACGCGCGCGCTGTATACGGCGATGGTCGCCGGCGCGTTCATCAGCGCACCGCTGCCATGGGCGTTCGGCTCGATGGGCCCCTGGCTGCTGCTCACGTGGCTCGCGATCCCGGTCGCGCTCGGCGTCGTGCGCATCGTTCGCACGCGCACCGACGGGCCGGCGCTGAACAGCGCGCTCGCGAAGACCGGCGCGACGCAGCTGCTGTTCTGCCTGCTGTTCGCCGCCGGCATCCTCGCGAGCGGCGGCGTCGGCTCGTGAGGCTCGACTTCGGGCGGCGCACGCTTCGGCTGAAGCGACCGATCGTGGCCTCCTACGGCGAGCTGGCCGAGCGCGAGCTGATCGCGGTGACGCTGACCGACGGCGAGGGCATCGTCGGCTACGGCGAGGCCGCGCCGCTCGAGCCCTACGACGGCGTCAGCATCGAGCGGGTCGAGTCGGCGCTGCGCCGCTACACGCCCGTGCTTGAACGCTCGGACGGGCTCAACGGGGCGCAGCTGATCGACGCGTGCAGGCAGCTTGAAGACCTCCCTGCCGCGCTCGCGGCGATCGACCTGGCGCTGTGGGACCGCGCGGGACGAATCCGCGGGCTGCCGCTCGCGGCGCTGATCACCGACGATCCGGCGCCGGACGTCGCGGTCAACGCGAGCGTCTCGGCACTCGACCGGGCGGGCGTCGCCGAGCAGACAGCCGCCGCCGTCGCCGCGGGGTTCGAGTGCGTGAAGCTGAAGGTCGGCGTCGGCGATGACGCGGGACGGGTCGCCGCGGCGCGCGCCGCCGCCGGGCCCGAGCTCGCGCTGCGGCTCGACGCGAACGGCGCGTGGGACGTCGAGCAGGCCGTCCGTACGATCGAGGCGCTCGCCCCAGCCGGCCTCGAGCTCGTCGAGGAGCCCGTTCACGGACTCCAGCACGTGCGTGAGGTCCGCGAGCGCGTCGCCGTGCGCGTCGCGATCGACGAGACCGCAGCCGAGCACGGCGCGCTCGGCGCCGGCGTTGCCGACGCCGTGTGCCTGAAGATCTCGCGTTGCGGAGGCATCTCGGGGCTGATCGCAGCCGCCACGCTCGTGCGCGCGTCCGGTGCCGAGCCCTATGTCGCCTCGAGCTACGACGGTCCGCTGGGCGTCGCGGCCGGCGTGCATGCCGCCGCCGCGCTCGCCTCGCGGGGGTCGGTCCCCTATTGCGGGCTTGCGACGCTCGACCTGTTCGCAGGGCTCGACAATCCACTGCCCGCGCGCGGCGGAAGAATCGCCGTGCCAGGCAAGCCCGGCCTGGGGGTCACGACTCTGGCTTGACCCGCCGTGCGGGTGTCGCTCGATTTGCGACGTGAAGCCGAACGGTCGGAAGCGCAGATCGGGGCCCGTCGCATGACGGGCCCCGATCCTGCTACTGCAAAACGACTGCTATTGCGTCGTTATTCGTGTTCGATTACTGCTTCTGCGCCAGCCTGGTCGAGCGTGCCGTTGAGGATCGCCGTGTTCGTACCGGCGGCCGACGGGACACCCAGCGTCGAGTTGATGATCGGGCCGATCAGGAATTCGAACAGTCCACCGCAGCCGTTGGTTTTCGGCGCTGCGAAGGAGTTGTTGACCAGCGAGTTGCTTTTGATCTGGAGGATTTCTCCTTCTTCCAGAGTTTCCAGCGTGCCGACGTTGCCTTTGATCGATTTGTTCGGCGGCGGCGGGCTCGTGGCGCCCGTCGTCAGCGGAATCACGATCGGCGAGGAGTTGGACCCCACATAGCACGAGCCGCCGAGCAGCGGGTTTTCGAGGTGCACCTTGACCGGCAGCTGAAGCGCCGTACCGGTCGCGTGAAGCAGGTTCGCCAGGCTGATCTGAATCGAGCTCGCCGGCGCGGCGAGTTCGGTCGTTGCGGTTACGCCCGTCAAACCGTTTTCGAAGATCGATTTGCACGTGGCGCGCTCGATTATTTCGAGCAGGCCCGAGCCTTTGATCGCGGTGCAGTTGACGAGACCGGACAGACCGCCAGGCACGTTCTGCGGCGTTTTCGACAGCGTGTTGCCGTCTGTCGCAGCCACGAACGACAGTTCGCCGGTTTCTTCGTTTTCTTTCAGACCACCCTGCAGCGTGATCGCGTTGATGATCGGCACCGTCTTTTTACCGACGGTGAATTCGCCGGTTTCCGTCTTTGCGAAGATGCACGCTTGGACGGTCGCGGTCGGGCAGTCGGCGAATTTCGCGAATTCACCTTTCGGCGTCGCGAACGCCGGTGAGGCAACGCTCATCGCCGCAATCGCGACCACGAGCAAACCTCCGGCGAGCAGCGCGCGGGCGCGCACGCTCGTCAAGCTCTTGACACTCGACATCATGTTGAACTCCCCACTTTCTGTCGTCTCGACAATGGCTATCGGCTGCGTGCGGCGTCGCCGTAAGTGCAACCGATATGGGCCACGCTATCCGCGGGGAGTCCAACCCGTGAAGGTCTGTTTCTAGCTCTTCGAGGTGAGTTGGCCAAACCTCACTGTTTCCCCACCACCATGCGGTTCTATATGTGTTTCTTACTTTCCATCCACGGTTGCCCTGAGGTCAAGCCCGCGCGCGCAACCGCGCCCGGGCTCTCGAGCGGCAGGCTGTGGCCGCCCGCGACGACCACCAGCTCGGCGGCTGAAAGACGCGCGATCATCCGCTCGCCGATTCGACGGAACTTGTCGTCGCGCGCGCCGACAAGCACGGTCACGGGCATCGCGAGCTCACCGAGTCGACCCCACAGCGATTGCATCTCCCCCGTCCCGAGACCGCGCGTCGCCGCCGCAAGCCGGTAGGGGTCGTTGCGACGCTGGTCCTCGCGCGCGCGGTCACCGACCCACGGTGGGTCGGCGGCGAACAGCGGCTGCGTGCGCCACTTCTCGACGAACTGCTCGAACGGGATCCGTTCGAGCTCGTCGGCCAGCCGCCGGTCGGCGGCGCGCCGCGCTGCGCGCTCGGCGTCGTCCTCGATACCAGGGCTGCTCGAGACGAGCACCAGCCGCGACACTCGCTCGGGGGCCGCCAGCGCGACGTGCAGGGCGATCCGCCCGCCCATCGAGTAGCCGCACAGCGTGAAGCGCCGCGGCGCCTGGGCGAGCACGGCTTCGACGCACGAGTCGAACGTGATCGGGCCGTCGAGCTCGGGTGCCTCGCCGTGCCCCGGCAGGTCGAGCGCCAGCGGCCGATAGCGTTCGGGGTCGAGCTGTGCGATCACACCGCCCCACGCGTGCCGCGTTCCGCTGAAACCATGCAACAGAACAAGCGTCTCCGGCACCGCGCCATCCTAGTCTCGTGAGCTGCGAGACCGACACCTACGTGCTGCTGCGCGCGTTCGTCGACGAGCTCGCGCGCTGCGGCATGCGTGCGGCGTGCACCTCGCCCGGCTCGCGCTCGGCGCCGCTCGCGCTGACGCTCGCGCGCGAGCAGCGGCTGCGCTGCTTCTCGCACGTCGACGAGCGCTGCGCCGGCTTCTTCGCGCTCGGTCTCGTGAAGGCCTCGGGCTTGCCGGTCGCGGTCACATGCACGTCGGGCACGGCCGTCGCCGAGCTCCTGCCGGCGGCGATCGAGGCGCGCGAGGCGCGCGTGCCGCTGCTCGTGTTGAGCGCCGACCGCCCACCGGAGCTGCGCGAGAACGGCGCCGGCCAGGCGATTGACCAGCTGAAGCTATTCGGCGGCGCGGCGAAGTGGTTCTTCGAGGTCGGCACGCACGAGGCGACGCGCGATCGGCTCCGTTGGATCCGCACGCTCGCGTGCCGCGCCTATGCGACGACGCTCGAGGGACGGCCCGGCGTCGTTCACCTGAACTTCCCGCTGCGCGAGCCGCTCGTGACCGACGAGCCGCTGCCCGACGATCGGACCGGTCGCACCGGGGGGGCGCCATACGTGCGGCGCACACCGCTGAGGCCGGGCTCGCCGGCCGCCGGAGTCGAAGTCGGAGTCGACCTCGGGCGGATCGGCGAACGGATCGTCGCAGCCAAGCGTGGCGTCGTCGTCGCCGGGCGAGACGAGCGCCAGGCGACGGACGGGGTGGGAGCGGTCGGGGAGCTCGCGGCCAGGTTCGCCGCCGAGCGCGGCTGGCCACTGCTCGCCGACCCGATGTCCGGGGCGCGTCGCGGCGCGGCGGCGATCGCGCACTACGACGCGCTGCTGCGCGACGAGGCGTTCGCGCGCTCCGTCGAGCCCGACCTCGTGCTGCGCGTCGGCGAGCTGCCGGTGTCAAAGCCGCTCCGCGAGTGGCTCGCCGGGCTGGGCGACGTGCGCCAGGTCGCGCTCGACGCCGAGTGCGCCTGGCAGGACCCGGCGTCGGTACTGTCGGACTCACTCGCGCTCGATCCCGCCACGACACTGCACATGCTCGCAGCCGAGCCGCTCGCACCGGCCGATCCCGAATGGTTCGCGCACTGGCGCAGCGCCGACGAGCTCGCCGCCGAGGCGATCCTCGGCGTGCTCAACAAACACGGGTTGTCCGAGCCGCTCGTCGCAGCCGAGCTTGGCGTCCTCTTGCCGCGCGAGGCGACGCTGTTCGTCGCCTCCTCGATGCCCGTGCGCGAGATCGAGACGTTCTGGCCCGTGCGCGAGGACCCGCCGCGCGTGCTCTGCAACCGCGGCGCCAACGGGATCGACGGGGTCGTCTCGAGCGCGTTCGGCGCGGCCGCCGCAGGCCAAGGGCCCGTCGTGCTGCTGATCGGCGACGTTGCACTCGCACACGACATCGGCGGGCTGCTCGCCGCGCGCCGGCTCGGCCTGAAGCTGACGATCGTGCTACTCGACAATGGCGGCGGCGGCATCTTCGACTTCCTGCCCATCGCCGGCTCACCGATCGCGCGGGCCCACGAACCCCACTCAGAGCACGGAGAAGCCCAGGCGATCGAGGCGCAGGACATCTACACGCACCACATCGCGACGCCGACCGGGCTCGACTTCGCCGACGCGGCGCGACTGTACGGGCTCGGACACGAGCGTGCGCAGGATGTCGCAGGCTTCCGCAGCGCGCTTGAGTGTGCGCTCTCCACCAAGCGCTCGTGCATCGTCGAGGTGCGCACCGAGCGCGAGGCGAACGTGCACCTGCACCGCGATGTGTGGCAGTCCGTCGCGGTGGCGTTCAGCTCGTCGCGCTAGCGGCGGCTCGAACTACCGCAGCTAGGCCGTACGGCGACGCCGAGGCTGGCGCAGGCGGCGTAGGTCCGCCTCCGTGAAATTGAACTGTGGCCGAATGCGTTTAAGCTCCAGCTCAACAGCCTTGTCAGTCGACTTCTGGGGATCCTCGGTTACGAACTTGCCGATTGCCCCTTTACGGCGGACGTTCTCACGCTCTACGGCCATAGAGGTATGGTAGCGCCGCAGTCTGAGCAGTCGACCCCAAGGATCCGCGGCCGAGGACATCGCACGAGAGTAAGGTCGGACTCAGACGGTCAGGCGCCTGTCGGCCATGTCTGCTGCAGCTCAGCCCGCGAGCAACGGCAGTAGCGCCTGAAGCTTGATCTCCGTCTCGGCGAGCTCGGCCGCGGGGTCGGAGTCGCGCACGATGCCGTTGCCCGCGTAGCAGCGCGCGACCGTCCCCCTGAGCAGCGCGCAACGCAGGGCCACGCAGAACTCGCCATCGCCCGTGGCGTCCGTCCAGCCGACCGGGCCCGCATACCAACCACGGTCGAGCCCCTCAAGCGCCGGGATCAGCGGGGCCGCCTCTGCAAGTGGCTCCCCGCCGACAGCCGGCGTCGGGTGCATCATCCCCACAAGCTCGAGCGCGTCCATCGGCGATGCCATCTGCGCGCGGATCGGCGTCGCCAGATGCTGGATGTTGGCGATCCGCACGAGCTCCGGCTCGGGCGCCGCCGCCACCCACACCGCACGCGCGCGCAGCATCCGCTCGATCCGCCGCGCCACGATCGCGTGCTCCTCGCGGTAGCTCTCGTCGCGTAACAGCTGCTCGCCGAGGTGGTCGTCGACCGCCGGGTCCGCGCTGCGGCGCGTCGACCCCGCCAGCGCCAGTGTGCTCACGCGGTGACCCTCGCGGCGCACCAGCAGCTCCGGGCTCGCCGCCACGAACGCCGCCTCGCCGCGGCCCACGCAGAAGGTGAAGCACGACGGGAACTCCTCGCGCAGCACGCCCAGTATCGCCGCCGGGTCATATGGACCTGGCGCGTGCACCTGCACTTCGCGCGCCAGCACGATCTTCTGCAAGCTGCCCTGGCCGATCAGCTCGCTCGCGCGCTCCACCGCCGACTCAAAGTGCTCAGGCGGCATCGCGCTGGCCACCTGGAAGCGGCCCGATGGGGCCGGGTCGAGCAGCGGCAGCGGGCGCTGCTGCATCTCCTCCACGCGCGCCAGCAGCCTCGCCAGCAGCTCCTCCGGGAGATCGTCCGGCGAGGCAAGCGCCGTCAGCGTCATACGAACCGTCACGTCGCGTTCGCGGCCGACGACGACGCGATCGCTGCGCTCGCGACGCGCCAGCACCACCTCGGGCACGACAAGCGACGCCGGCTGATAGCCCTGCCAATGTGGCGAGGCACCGCCGTCCGGCGCGAAAGAGAAGCCGCCCACTGCGATCGCACCCTCTCCCACCGCCGCGGCCGCCAGCGCGCGCCAGCGCCGTGCGACATGCTCGAAGCGCTCGGGCCCGCTCGCCGGCAGCTCGATCGCCTCACCCAGCCCCGCCAGCGCAGCCCGACCGCGGTCAGGCTGCTCGAACACGAACCACGGCTCGCCCGCGCGGCGCGACGCGCACGCGACGGCCGTCGGGTCGACATCGCCTGCGAGCTCGAGTGAGATTGCCGCCAGCGTCTGCTCGCCGCTGGCGCGGGCGCGCTTGACCGCCATGTGCAGCGATGACGCCAGGCGCTCCTGCTCGGCCTGCGTCAGCACGAACGGGCTGCCGGCGTCCGTCCGGCCCGGAATGCCCGAGCGGACGCCTGGGGCGGCCTCGCTCACGTGATCAGGTCTCGCTGCGGCCTCGCGAGATCGCGATCTCGCCCGTGCGCATCATCTCGATCAGGCCGAACGGGCGGACCATGTCCTCGAACGCCGCGATCTTGTCCGTCGTGCCCGTGATCTCGACGATCACCGCGCGCTTGGTCACGTCGACGACCTTGCCGCGGAAGATCTCCGCGATCTGCATCAGCTCGCCGCGCTGCACGCCGTCCGCTGAGACCTTGAACAGCGCCAGCTCGCGCGCCACCGTGTCCTTTGGCTCCAGATCGCGGATCTTCAGCACGTTGATCAGCTTGTGCAGCTGCTTCGTGACCTGGTCGATCGGGTGGATCGCGCCGTCCACCGTCAGCGTCACGCGCGAGACCTGCGTGTCGTCCGTCGGGCCGACCGTCAGCGTGTCGATGTTGAAGCCGCGCCGCGCGAACAGGCCCGCGATCCGCGTCAGCACGCCCGACTTGTTTTCGACGAGGATCGAGAGCACGTGCTTGCGCCCCGTGCGCAGGCCCGCCGAGGCCTCGAGCTCCTCGAGGCTGAGTGGCTCCTTCGTCCCTGGCTCTCCCATGGCCGCGCTCACCCGACCATCTCGCGGGCAGCCTGCCCGGCCGGGATCATCGGGTACGTATTCTCCTCGCGCGTCACGCGCACGTCGACGAACACCGGGCCCGGCGTCTCGATCGCGCGCCTCATGTCCGCCACGAGCGTCGTCTTGTCCTCGAAGCGCATGCCAGTTGCGCCGTACGCCTCCGCCAGCTTGACGAAGTCCGGGAACTCGCCCGTCTCGACGTGGCTGTATTTGCCGTCCCAGAACAGCTCCTGCCACTGGCGGACCATGCCGAGGAAGCCGTTGTTCATGATGAACACCTTGATCGGGATCTGCTCCTGCGCGCACGTCGCGAGCTCCTGCGCGTTCATCTGCACCGAGCCGTCGCCCGCGATGCAGCACACGAGCTGATCCGGGCAGCCCACCGCCGCGCCCATCGCCGCCGGCAGGCCGAAGCCCATCGTGCCGAGCCCGCCCGAGTTGATCCAGCGCCGCGGCTTGGGGAAGTCGTAGTACTGCGCCGCCCACATCTGGTGCTGGCCGACGTCGCTCGTGACGATCGCCTCGCCTTTCGTCGCCTCGAACAGCGCCTGCACCATGTACTGCGGCTTGATCTCATTGTCTGACGAGTCCTCGTAGGCCAGCGGGTACTTCGCTTTCCAGCCGTCGATCCTGCTCCACCACGACTCCAGGCGCGCCGGGTCCGCGCCGATCGCGCGGTACTCGATCAACAGCTTCGCCAGCACGTGCTTGGCGTCGCCCACGATCGGGATGTGCGCCGGCACGTTCTTTGAGATCTCCGCCGGGTCGACGTCGATGTGGATGAACTTCGCGCGCGGCGCGAACTCCGAGAGCTTGCCCGTGATGCGATCGTCGAAGCGAGCGCCAACCGCGCAGATCAGGTCGGCCTCGTCCATCGCGTAGTTGGCCGCGCGCGTGCCGTGCATGCCGAGCATGCCCAGCCACTGCTCGTGCGGCGCCGGGAATGCGCCGAGGCCCATCAGCGTGCACGTCACCGGGAAGCGGTCTGACGTCGCGAACTCAGTCAGCTCCTCCGCGGCTTCCGCGTTGACCACGCCGCCGCCCGCGTAGATCACCGGGCGCTGCGACGAGGCCAGCGCCTTCGCCGCCTGGCGGATCTGCTTCTGGTTGCCCTCCACGCGCGGCTGGTAGCCCGGCAGACGCACGTCGGTGACCGGCTCGTAGTCGATCTCCGCTCGCGAAAGGTCTTGCGGGATGTCGACCAGTACCGGGCCTGGACGACCGCTGCGAGCGATGTGGAACGCCTCGTGGATCGCCCGCGGGATGTCCTGCGGGCGCGTGATCATCACCGAGTGCTTGACGATCGGCATCGTGATGCCGATCGTGTCCGCCTCCTGGAAGCCATCCGTGCCGAGCAGCTCCGTGCGCACCTGGCCCGTGATGAAGACCACCGGCACCGAGTCCATCATCGCGTCGCAGATCGGCGTGATCAGGTTCGTCGCGCCAGGGCCGCTCGTGGCGAACGCCACGCCGACTTTGCCCGTCGCCTTGGCGTAGCCCTCCGCCGCATGGCCGCCGCCCGCCTCGTGGCGCACGAGGATGTGGCGCAGCCCGCCGTTGACGAACGCGTCATATGTCGGCAGGTTCGCCCCGCCCGGGAGGCCGAAGACGACGTCCACGCCCTCCGCCTTCAAGCATTCCATCACGGCATCGACCGCGCGCATCTCATCGACCTCCTTCCATCAGCTCGAGCTCCTTTGGCCCCTATACAGGGATAAAGGCCAGTGTACCAGTGGGTTTTTCCCGGATCACGGGCGTTTTCCTGGGGTTGGCGGCGATCCTGCGCCGGGGCAGCCCGCGGCCATATTGCGACCGCCAGGGAGCCCTAAAGATTTCAGGAAGAGCCGATGCCGACGCCGATCGCCAGCACGATCGCGCCGCCCACCGTCACGACCAGCAGCGACGAGCGCATCGAGACCGCCAGGAAGCGGTTGCGCACCCATGCGATCACGAACAGCTCGACCGCCACCACGCAGCCCGCCACCAGCAGCGCCGTGTGCACGTTGCCGATGATGAACGGCAGCGTGTGGAACAGCCCGCCCAGCGCCGTCATGCCGCCCGTGATGCCGCCGCGCACGATCGCCGAGCCGCGCCCCGTCTGCTCGCCCGTGTCCGACAGCGCCTCCGACCAGCCCATGCTCACGCCCGCGCCCAGCGCCGTCGACAGACCCACCAGCAGCGCCGTGTGCGAGTTCGACGCGATCGCCGCCGCGAAGATCGGCGCCAGCGAGGACACCGTGCCGTCGATCAGGCCCACCAGCGCCGGCTGCACCACGCGCAGCACGAAGTCGCGCTCGTGCGCGAAGCCCGCCCGGTGGACCAGGCGAGCGATCAGCGTCGGTGCGGCTGCCTGCGTGCTCATCTGCGATCAACACTAGGGCAAGATTTGGCTTAGGTAAGCCGAATCCGGGTTAGGGTGCCCTCATCCGGCCGGCGTGCGCTTCCACGATTCCGGCGCGATCACGCGCTCCGGGAAATCGAGCTCCATGCCGCAGCGCGTGCACAGCGTGTCGTGGATCTTCACGACCTTGTGGCAGCGTGGACACTCGCGGCGCAGCTCGTCGCGTTCGAAGCGGTAGAAGACCG
This sequence comes from uncultured Solirubrobacteraceae bacterium, assembly GCA_963716315.1. Lineage (GTDB taxonomy): Bacteria > Actinomycetota > Thermoleophilia > Solirubrobacterales > Solirubrobacteraceae > Palsa-744. The sequence goes on from OY970301.1 coordinate 440,017, forward strand.
CCGCGAGCAGGCCGAAGAACGGCACCGCCCCAGAGATCAAGAACCACAGCACGAACGAGCTGCCCTTGATCCGCCCGACGATGCCGCCCGCCAGGCCGAAGCAGACGGCGATGATCACGTACGCCATCGCCACCGCCGGTCCCTACAGCAGGACGCGCAAGGCCCAGATGACCGCCACGATCGCCAGCACCACCACGAGCACGCTCGCGATCGCCGTGACGATGCCGATCACGAAGTGCAGCAGGAGCCAGGCCGCGATCAGCAGGACCAAGCCCGCGATGATCGTCCGGCCAAGCGGTTTGGAAGTTGATTCGTTCATGACTCCAGGGTACTCGCCCGAACGGCTTTACGGCGAAGTCGGGGGCCGGCGTGCAGTCGCGATTCGGTGGTGCAGCCGGACAGGGAACCGCGGCCCTGTCCGGCTGCACACGCCCGCCCCGGCCAGAGGGAAGCCGAAGCGGGATCGGTGTGGGACGCCGTTGCTACACCCGGCTGAGCCGACCGGACTCGCGGGCTATCCGTGCGGTTGCGACATCTACCCCGCTCAAGTCGGGGCGCCGACCGACGCTCGTGAGGCGATAGCGACGGATCCGCGGTCGCTGACCGTGTCCATCCACCGACTCCTCCGGCAGCAGGATGAACCACCGAGGAGAAGCTGACGTTCTGTTGAGGGATGAGGGTTGCATCGCGGGTCATCTTGGCTCAGGGGCGGACGGATGACATTGGCCTGGAGTCCAAAATTTGAGCCGACGAGGCTGCAGACTGTCGGGCGCGAGATCACCTGTCCGACTGGAAGTTGGCTAGCTCGACAGCGACGACGCCGCGCGCTCGAGGTCCCGGCGATCGACGATGCGCTCCACAAGGAACCCCGCGTGCTCTGTCGCATTCAGGGATCGGAGCTCGGCTCGGCTGAGAGGCCGGTAGAGCACGCGGTACTCGCCGCGACGAACGCGCAGCCAAGGGGCCCGGCCGGTCAGCGGCTTGACGTCGAGGTTCGCCGGCTGAGGCTCGGCCCGGAGGTCGTTCTCGAGCAGGTCGAGCATCCGCTTCCGGCTGCCGTGATCTATCCGCCGCAGGTCACGCAGGGCGCGCTTGGAGAGCTCGACTCGATACATGACGATCGAGCCCAGCGGCCCTACGAGTCGTCAGTTACCGATTCGTCCGCTTCGAGCTCGCCACGAACGCTTGCCAGCGCGACGGTCTCTCCGGCTGCCAACTCGGCATCCGCCATCTTCATGCCCGCGACGAACTGAGGCGCTTGCGAGAGCGCGAAATCCTCGAACTCCTCGGAGTCGACGGGGAGCATGTAGACGACGGGGCGTCCTCGGCGGGTGACAAGCGCCGGCTCCTTGCTCTGCTCGATGTCGTTGATGATCGCGCTCGCGCGTTTGGCAAGGTCACGGACACCGATCGTGCTCATTGCGATCTCCTCTATTGTGCGTACTCAAGTACGTACAACTGTAGCACGCCGATACACCCCGGCCCCGATCGCGGTGCGGGCGTTCTCAGATCCCGAGCTGCTCGTTGACGAGCCGCGTGACCTCGCCGCCGTCGGCGCGCCCCTTCGTCTCGCGCATCACAGCCCCGATGATCGGCCCGATCGCCTTGGCGTTGCCCGAGCGCACACGCTCGGCGGCATCGGCATTCGCGGCGAGCGCAGCGGCGACGATCTCGGCCAACTCATCTCCGCCACCGATCGCGGCGAGCCCCTCGGCCTCGACAATCGCGGCCGGGTCTGAGCCGCCCTCGGCGACGAGCTTGTCGAGCACCTGACGCCCGGCGCCGACGCTGACCTTCTTCTCGGCGACGAGGCCGACGAGCGCCGCGAGTGCGCCGGGCTCGACGTTGGAGTCAGCCGGGTCCTCGCCCTCGCCGAGGCGGGAGAGCAGATCGCCGCTGACCCAGTTGGCGAGTGTCTGGGCGGGTGCCGGCGGATCGGTCTTCGCCGCGAGCGCCTGCTCGAAGTAGTCGCCGAGCTCGCTGCGGAAGGCCAGCAGCTGCGCGCTCTCCGCGGTGAGCGAAAGCTCGCGCTCGAAGCGCTCTGCGCGGTCGGCCGGCAGCTCGCTCATGTCGGCGCGCGCCGCCTCGAGCATCGCCTCGTCGATCGTCACCGGCAGCAGGTCGGGCTCGGGGAAGTAGCGGTAGTCGTGCGCCTCCTCCTTCGAGCGCAGCGAGGAGATCGCGCCGGAGCCGGGGTCGAAGTGAAGCGTCTCCTGCACGACCTGGCCGCCGCCTTCGATGATCGCGCGCTGGCGCTCGACCTCGGCCTTGATCCCACGTTCGATGAAGCGGAAGGAGTTCATGTTCTTCAGCTCCGTCTTCACTCCGAGCTCATCGGTGCCGGTCGGGCGCAGCGAGATGTTGGCGTCACAGCGCAGCGAGCCCTCCTCCATGTTCACATCGCTCACACCAAGCGAACGCAACGTCGTACGCAGCAGCTTCAGCCATTCACTCGCCTGCTCGGCAGTGCGGATGTCGGGCTCGGTGACGATCTCCGCCAGCGGTGTGCCACCACGGTTGAAGTCGACGACGCTCGCATCGGAGCCGTGAATCCGCCCACTCTCTCCCACGTGTGTCAGCTTGGCCGCGTCCTCCTCCAAGTGCACACGGTGAATCCGAACGTCCCCGAGCCGCCCACCCAGACACAGTGGTTCGTCGTACTGGGAGATCTGGTAGCCCTTCGGCAGATCAGGATAAAAATAATTCTTACGATGAAAGATAGATCTCGGTGCCAGCTCGGAGCCGAGCGCCATGCCGATCATCAGGCCGAAGTGAATCGCCTGGGCGTTCGCCACCGGCAAGCTGCCGGGCAGGCCGAGACAAACGGGGCACGTGCGCGTGTTCGGCGGCTCGCCGAATGACAGCGCACAGCTGCAGAACATCTTCGTCTGCGTCGCAAGCTGGACGTGGATCTCCAGGCCGATCACGGGCTCGAGGCGCGGCCCGGCGCCGTTCTCAGACACGCGCCGCGCCCTGCTCGAAGCCGAGCGCCTGCTCGAGCGCGTAGGAGGCGTCGAGCAGCCGGTTCTCGCTGAACGCCGGCCCGGCGATCTGCAGGCCGACGGGCAGGCCCTCGGACAGGCCGCAGGGAATCGAGATCGCTGGGATGCCGGCCAGCGACATCGGCACGGTGAAGTAGTCACTCAGGTACATCGACCACGGGTTGGCCGTCTTCTCGCCGAGGCCGAAGGCGACGTTGGCCGAGGTCGGCGTGAGAATCAGTTCGACCTGCTCGAAGGCCGTCTTGAAGTCCTCGGCGATCTTCGTGCGCACGCGCTGCGCGCGGCCGTAGTAGGCGTCGTAGTAGCCGGACGACAGCGCGTACGTGCCGAGCATGATCCGCCGCTTGACCTCCTTGCCGAAGCCGTCGTGGCGCGTGCGCGTGTACATGTCGAGCAGATCCTCGGCGTCGGGTGCGCGCAGGCCGTAGCGCACCCCATCGAAGCGAGCCAGGTTCGAGCTGGCCTCCGACGGCGCGAGCACGTAGTAGGCCGAGAGCGCGTGCGGCGCGTGTGGCAGGCGGATCTCCTCGACGCTCGCGCCGAGCTCTTCAGCAAGCTTCAGCGCGCGCTCGAAGGACTCGCGCACGCCCGGCTCGATCTGGGCGCCCGCGCCGGCCTCGCCGCCGGCGGCAGCGGCGTCGGGCGCGCGCAGCTCGGCCGGCACACCGAGGCGCAGGCCGTCGAGTCGCTCCGCGCGCGGCAGCTCGATCTCGTGCGGGAAGTCGAGCGAGGTCGCATCGCAGCCGTCGCGCCCGACCATGTGCTTGAGCATCAGCGCGGCGTCGGTCACGTCGCGCGTTAGCGGTCCGGCCTGGTCGAGCGAGGAGGCGAAGGCGATCATCCCGAAGCGCGAGACCGAGCCATACGTCGGTTTCAGCCCGACGATGCCGCACAGCGCGGCCGGCTGGCGGATCGAGCCGCCCGTGTCCGTGCCGAGCGCCCACGGTGCGAGACCGGCAGCGACGGCCGCCGCGCTGCCGCCCGAGGAGCCGCCCGGCACGCGGGAGCGGTCCCACGGGTTGAGCGTCGGCCCGTACGCCGAGTTCTCCGTCGAGGAGCCCATCGCGAACTCGTCCTGGTTGGTCTTCGCCAGCAACGTCGCGCCGGCGCTCGTCAGCTTCTGCACGGCATTGGCCGTGTACGGCGGGCGGTAACCCTCGAGGATGCGCGAGCCCGACTGGCTCGGTACGCCCCTCGTGCAGAACAGGTCCTTGACCGCCAGCGGCACGCCCGCGAGTGGGCCCGTGCCGGGCGTGCCGTCCCCGTCCGACCAGCCCGGGCCGGACTCCAGCGGCGTCGTCGAGGCGTCTTCGGCGACCCACGTGAAGCAGTTCAGCCCGTCGCCGTTGGCGCTCGCGTCGGTCTGCGCGCGCTCGCGGTAGAAGACGAACAGCTCCTGGGCGCTGACGTCGCCCTGCTCGATCGCGGCAGCGGCCTGCGCCGCCGAGAGCTTCAGCAGATCGTCGCTCATCGGCTGTGGTGCGCTTCGGCGCTGCTCATGCTTGAGGGCTCGGGACAAGGAAGCCGTTTTGATCGACAGCCGGCGCCTGCTCGAGCGCGACCTCGCGCGGCAGCGACGGACGCGGCTCGTCGGGGCGCAGCGCGCCGGTCAGCTCGACCACGTGTGAGGTCGGCGGCACGTCATCGAGATCAAGCTCGCCGATCTTGGCGATGTGGTCGAGCACGGCCGAGAGCTCCTGCGCCATCGGCTCGAGCTCTTGCTCGCTCAGCGCCAGGCGCGCGAGGCGCGCCACGTGCAGTACCTCGTCGCGGTCGATCACGCCGCGGATTCTAGGCGTCGCCGGGTGTCGCGCGCTAACCGGCGCGATCGGGCGGCTGCGAGCCCGAGCCGGGCTCAGGCCGGGAGACGGTCAGCCCGCTGAAGGCCTGCTCGCCCGGCGACTCGGCTCGCTCGTCTGGCGCCTCGGCCGGCTGACGGTCGACCCCGGGCGAGGGCGACTGGCCTTCGGCGCGCAGCTGCAGGTATCCACCGAGCGTGATCGCGAGCGCCGCGATCAGACCGAGCCAGATGCCGAGCTTGATCCCGTAGGAGATGTGGATGCCGTGGCCGCTCGCGCTTGCACCGGGGTGATAGGCGATCCGATAGACGATCAGCACCGTTGACAGCAAGCCCATGCCGAACACGACGGCGCCGATCTGCACGGGCCCCTCGAGCCGGTAGGCCGCGGCGGCGCTGAGCACCGAGCCGAGCGCGAGCGCGATCGTCACGAGCCAGATCCAGCGGCTGCTCGTGAACGCTTCCCAGCCGGTCGCGCTGATCGTGCCCCCGCTGATGTGGCTGCCCGGGAACAGCCCCGTGATGTTGCCGCCGTACCAGTCGAGGAAGAAGAGGAAGACGAACAGGGCAAGCGCGCCGGCCGCCGCGATCCGCTCGGGCAGGCATATGCGACTCGCGTCGAGTCTCACGGAGCTCCCCCTCCGCCCGTCTCGCCGCCATCCGGCCTGGGGCGCGGCGTCGGCGCGGCCGGCGTGTACTTCGAGCGCCGTTCGTCGCGGATCGCCAGCCACGCGCCCGCGAGGATCGCGAGCGTGCCGGCGAGCGCGAGCCATGCGCCCGAGCAGAGCGCCGTCGCGTGGTCGGGGCGCTCGAGCAGCCGCACGATCGCCGAGATCACGCCGGCCAGGCCGAGCGGAATCGTCCACACCGTCGCCGCCACCGGCAACGCCGTGCTGCGCTCGGTCAGCGTCGTCGCGAACAGGCACAGGCCGGCGGCGGCCGCAGCAAGCAGCAGCGCCGCGGCCGGGCCGAACGTGTCCCAGACGGTGAGCGTGCCCGTCGTCGGGCCTTCGTAATAGGGCACGAGCAGCGCGACGATCACGCAAGCTGCACCCGCGAGCGCCAGCAGCTCACCGACGCGGACCTTGCTAGGGCTCATATCCGAAGTGCTTCGACGTCATCGCTCGATTCCCGCCTGGCGACGGGCGGCCTGCAACGTGTTGCGCAGCAGGAAGGCGATCGTCGTCGGGCCGACACCGCCCGGGACGGGCGTGATCGCCGAAGCGACCTGCGCGGCCGCCGCGAAATCGACGTCGCCGACGAGCCCGCTCTTGTTGCCGGCCTGCTCGGGCGTCAAGCGGTTCATGCCGACGTCGATCACGACCGCGCCGGGCTTGACGAAGCCCTCGCCGATCAGGCGCGGTTGCCCGACGGCGGCGATCAGCACGTCGGCGCGGGCGCAGACCTCGCGTAGATCGCGCGTGCGCGAGTGGCACACCGTGACCGTCGCGTTCTCGGCGAGCAGCAGCTGCGCCATCGGCTTGCCGAACAGGTTCGAGCGCCCGACGACGACCGCTTCGGCGCCCTCCAGCTCGACCCCCGTATGCGCAAGCAGCGCCATCACGCCCTGCGGCGTGCACGAGCGCAGGCCGGGCAGGCCGAGCGAGAGCAGCCCTGTGTTGACCGGCGTGAGCCCGTCGACGTCCTTCTCCGGCGGAACCATGTTCGTCAGCGTCGGGCCATCGAGGTGCTCCGGCACGGGCAGCTGCAGCAGGATCCCCGAGACCTCCTGATCGTCGCGGAGCGTCGCGAGCTCCTCGGCGACACGCTCGAAGGTGCAGTCGGCGGGCAGGCGCACGTCGAACGGCTGCATGCCGACCTCGGCGCAGGCGCGCTGCTTGCCGGCGACGTAGACCGCCGAGCCCGGGTCGTCGCCGACGAGCACCGTTGCGAGCCCCGGCACGCGGCCAGTCTGCTCGCGGAAAACCTTGACCTGCTCGGCCACGTCGGCGCGCACCTGTGCCGCGATCGCCTTGCCGTCGATGATCTGAGCGCTCATCGGCGGCTGACCGGTGCGTACTCGGCCATCAGCTTGCGCTCGGAGCCGTCGCCGGCGAAGCGCACGACGATCACGCCGTCGGGCTCGACGCCCGTGACGACGCCCTCGCCGAAGGCCGCGTGCACGACGTCCTCACCGAGGCGGAACGCGACGGCGCTCTGCGGCGAGCTGGAGGCGGCCCACTCGCCGCCGCCTGCACCGCCGCCGCCGTTGCCCGCGCCCGAAGCCGAGGCGCCCTGCAGTGCCGTCGCACGGCGACCGCGGCCGAGGCCCGCCGTGATCGACCCCGTCGGCGCGCCGATGCGCAGGCGGTCGCTCGGCTCGACCTCGTCGAGCAGCTCGAGCTGGGATCTCGCCGAGGAAGCGGCTGCGCAGGCCGATCGTCTGCGCGCCGAACACAGCGCGGCGTTGGGCGTATGTCAGGTAGAGCTCGCGCATCGCGCGCGTCACGCCGACGTAGAACAGGCGCCGCTCCTCCTCCAGGCCTCCCTCATCCAGCGCGCGCGAGTGCGGGAACACGCCCTCCTCGCAGCCAGCGATGAACACGATCGGGTACTCCAGGCCCTTGGCGTTGTGCAGCGTCATCAGCGTGACCAGGCCCTCGTCGTCGCTGCGCGCGTCGGCGTCGGCGACGAGCGCGACCTCCTGCAGGAAGACCTCCAAGGTGTCGTTCTCCGCCTCGGCCGTCGCGTCGAACTCGCGGCCGACCTCGACGAGCTGCTCGAGGTTCTCCAGTCGCCCCTGCGCCTCGATCGTGCGCTCCGCCTCGAGCGCCTCGACGTAGCCGCTCTGCGAGAGCACGGCCTCGATCAGGTCGCCGACCGGCACGCCGTCCGCCGTTGCGCCCGTCGCGGCGTCGATGTCCAGCGAGAGCTCATCGTCCTCGCGCTCGGGCGTGCCGTCGTCGTTCGCCGTCCCCGCGAGCTTGCGCAACTCGCCCATCGAGTCCATGAAGCGGGTCAGCGCCTTGATCGCGGCCGTGCCGAGCCCCGGCACCTCCTCCGGCGCCGAGGCAGCCTGCCAGACGGAGATGTCGGCCGCGTCGGCGTGCGCGAGCACGCGCGCCAACGAGGTCTGCCCGAGCCCGCGCCGGGGAGAGTTCGCGATCCGCGTGAAGCTGACTACGTCGAACGGGTTGGCGAGGAACAGCAGGTAGGCGATCGCGTCCTTGATCTCGGCGCGCTCGTAGAACTTCGTGCCGCCGATCACCTGGTAGGCGATCTCGCGGCGCACGAGCGTGTCCTCGATCACGCGCGACATCGCGTTCGTGCGGTACAGCACGGCGATCTCCTCGCGCGAGGCGCCCTCGTCGACGAGCCGCTCGATCTCGCCGACGACGAAGCGCGCCTCGGCGTGCTCGTCCTCGAGCCCGCGCAGATGGATCCGCTCGCCCTCGCCACGTTCGCTCCACAAGCGCTTGGCGATGCCGCCGCGGTTGTTCGCGATCACCGCGTTGGCCGCGCGCAGGATGTTCTCCGTCGAGCGGTAGTTCTGCTCGAGCTTGACCACGCGGGCGTCGGGGAAGTCCTGTTGAAAATCCAAAATATTTCTCACCTCCGCACCGCGGAAGCTGTAGATCGAGTTGTGGGTGATCAAGCCTTCGGCGATGAAGTTGTGCGTGCCCTCGATGTCAAGATCGAAGACCGGCTTCTCCAACACAACTCGCTCAACGCTCTCGACGATCTCGTACTCGCCGCTTTCGGTGAACATCACCATCCCAGGACGGACTGACCCAGCCGGCATAAAGGGCAGGGTGTTTCGACGTCGCCCGCCGGCGCCAAGGCGCGCCTGGCAGCGCACTAAGACCGGCAGCTCGGCTCGGATCCGCGCAACAATCGCCATAACCGCGGCGAAGTCCTTGAGCACGGTCTCGAAACGCCAACTCGCGCTTCCCGCCTTGGCCGGTCGAAGACTAAGACCAACCCGTTCGAGCGCCGCGCGGGCCTTGATATCGCGACCGCCGACGGCGACGAGATGCATCGGCGTCGCCGCCCGGCGATCAGCGCACAATGTCACCGTCACGATTCGTCGCCGTCCCTCGAACGAGCCCGGTACAAAATGAGGGTGCTCTAGATCGAATCCCTCCGCCTCGAGCAACGCCGCCCCGTTCGCCCTCGTATCGAACGCCGCGAAGATCTCGTCGATCAGCTCCTGGTCAGACACGAGGCCGTTGCTCGGGCTCTTGAAGCGTGCGCGGAATGGAATCGTCGGTAGTGCGTGTCGGAGCGAGAGGACCATCTCGTGAGCGCGCGCCTTGGCCTCGCTCGGATGAGTGCCCACAACCCAGGCCGCGTCTCCAGCCTCTTGGCGTGTGCGGTGCGCGACACCGACAGTTGGCTTGACCTGGCCGGCCGTGTACGTGCGGGACGTTCCGACCCGAAAGCCCTTGTCGCCACGATGCATGAGGTAGGTCATGTGCATCTGTGGAGTCAAGCCAATGCGGTAGCCGGCGAAGTGAGTGTGCTCGGGAGTGCTGACGATGCGCTGACCGCTGCGAAGCGTGATCGCGACGCCCTCGTCTACATGCGAGCGATGAGTGCGCATCACTTGCGCCGGCCTCATGTCGCCGCTTCCGTAGCAGGACAGCACCTCGTCTCCAGCTCGGATGTCCTCGATGGGCCGAGCGCTCCCATCTCCCATCGTGACCTTCGTGCCTTCAACCAAGCATTGAGAGTCATCGCCGACCACCGCGAGATTGCGGTGACCGGGGATACTCAGGCGCTTACCCCGCGCCGGGTCCTCCCGCCCGCCACCGACGAGCAGCTGCAGCATCCGGTACTGCGCGTAGTTGGTGTCCTGGTACTCATCGACCAGCACGTGGCGGAAGGCGCTCTGGTAGCGCTCGCGCACGTCCTCGAACAGCTCCAGCAGGTTCACCGTGCGGAACAGCAGGTCGTCGAAGTCCATCGCGTTCATCCGCAGGAGGTCGCGCTCGTAGAGTTCGTAGACGTCGGCCAGCATCTCCGCGAACTGCGAGTCGGCGGCGCTCTCGCGCAGGTCCGAGGCCGAGCGCAGGCGGTTCTTCGCGGCCGAGATCTGGTTGTGGATCGCCGCCGGCGTGTAGCGCTTGGGGTCGACGCCGACGGCGTCCGCGCAGCGCTTGGTCAGCCGCCGCGCGTCGGCCTGGTCGTAGATCGTGAACTGGCGCGTGTAGCCGAGGCGCTCGGCCTCGACGCGCAGGATCCGCGCGCAGGCCGCGTGGAAGGTCATCAGCCACATGCCGCGCGTCGCGCGCCCGAGCAGCCGTTCGACCCGCCCGGCCATCTCCTTGGCCGCCTTGTTCGTGAACGTGATCGCGAGGATCTCGTTCGGCTGCGCCTCGTCCGAGTAGATCAGATGCGCGATGCGATGCGTCAAGACGCGCGTCTTGCCGCTGCCCGCGCCGGCCAGGATCAGCAGCGGGCCCTCGCCGTGCGTGACCGCCTCGCGCTGGGGCTCGTTGAGGCCTTCGAGCAGCTCCTGGAGATGCTCGGCGTGGGGGTTCGCAGCCATCTCCCCAGCATAGGTACGCCGACGGCGGGGCGGGCTCGCGCCCGACTCGCGAAGCGCCGGACGAAGGCACGCGCGCGGCGCCGCGCGCGTGCCTTCGTTCTCGACTTGCTTGCCCTATCTCAACGTGAACGACTCGGTACGGATCGTCTCGTGACGACCCGCGCCGGCGATCAACGTGAGCGTGTAGCGCCCTGGGCGCAGCTTGTGCAGTGCAATCAATCGCAGGCTCATGTGGCCGCGCCCCGCGGCGACCGCCGTGCCCGACGCGTACACGAGCCCGTGCCGCGCGAGCGTCGCCTGCGCTGACGCCTTCGCCGCTTTGAACGTCACCGGACCCGAGACGAGCTGCGTCGTGCACCGCTGGACCGCTTTGCCGCCCTGTTTGACCGTCGTGCACTTCACGAGCTGGACCTTGCCGGCCGGTCCTGCCGGGCCCTGCGGGCCTGCCGGCCCAGTCGGTCCTGCCGGGCCCCCTGCGCCGTTCGCGCCGTTCGCACCGTTGGCGCCTTTTTCACCGGCCGGGCCCGTCGCACCGGCGGCACCGGATGCGCCGGTTGCGCCCGTCGCACCGGTTGCTCCAGTCCCACCCGTCGAGCCTTTTTCGCCCTTTTCGCCTTTTTTCAAGAAGCTCGCCGACACTTCCGTCGCCGCGAGCAGGCTCACTTCGCACGTCGTCGGGCCCGTGCTTTTGCAGCCGATCCAGCCGACGAATTCGTAGCCGCCGCCCGGCGACTCCGTCAGCGTGATTTTGCCCGGTTCGAATTCGTGCGTGCACGTCGCGCCACAGACGATCCCCGACGGTGTCGACGTGACCGTGCCTTCGCCGTACTTCACGACCGTCAGCGGAGCCGTGCTCAGTTTTTCGAATTCCGCTTTGACCGTCTTTGCCGCACTCATCGTCACTTCGCATTTACCCGACGGTTCCGCTTCGCAACCCGTCCATTTGACGAATTTCGAACTACCTTCCGGGGTCTCGCTAAGCGCGACTTTTTCGCCTTCAAAGAATTCGAAGACGCACGTGCCGCCGCAATCTATCCCCGCCGGCGACGACGTGACCGTGCCGCCGCCGCTGCCGATCTTTTCGACCGTCAGTTTGAACTTCGGCACCAGCGCAAATTCGGCTTTGACAGTCTTTGCTTCGCTCATCGTCACTTCGCATTTGCCCGACGTTTCTTTCGTGCAGCCCGTCCATTTGACAAATTTCGAGCCCAGGTCGGCAGACGCGCTGAGCGTGACGTTGTCGTTTTCGTTGAAACTGTGCGTGCATTCCGAGCCGCAGTTGATCCCTTCCGGCGACGACGTGACCGTGCCTGTGCCCGTGCCTATCTTTTCGACTTTCAGTTCGAACGTCGGCACGAGCGCGAATTCGGCTTTGACCGTCTTTGCTTCGCTCATCGTCACTTCGCATTTGCCCGACGTTTCTTTCGTGCAGCCCGTCCATTTGACAAATTTCGAGCCCAGGTCGGCAGACGCGCTGAGCGTGACGTTGTCGTTTTCGTTGAAACTGTGCGTGCATTCCGAGCCGCAGTCGATCCCTTCCGGCGACGACGTGACCGTGCCCGTGCCCGAACCTGTCTTTTCGACTTTCAGTTCGAACGTCGGCACGAGCGCGAATTCGGCTTTGACCGTCTTTGCTTCGCTCATCGTCACTTCGCATTTGCCCGACGTTTCTTTCGTGCAGCCCGTCCATTTGACAAATTTCGAGCCCAGGTCGGCAGACGCGCTGAGCGTGACGTTGTCGTTTTCGTTGAAACTGTGCGTGCATTCCGAGCCGCAGTTGATCCCTTCCGGCGACGACGTGACCGTGCCTGTGCCCGTGCCTATCTTTTCGACTTTCAGTTCGAACGTTTTCGGCCCGCTGCCTTCCGGTCCGAAGACATCGATTTTGCCGTTTTCGCCGAAAAACGTTATGCCGTCGGAGACGTACACGTCGTTCTGCCCCGTAACGGCGGCGTTCTGGACAGCGACGCCAAGCGGCTGCTTGAACGCTTCCGCTCCAGAGGGGCCTGTGATCTGGCCGATGTAGGCTCCGGAGCTCGAGAGCTGGTCTACGACTTTGTGGGCGCTGTCGACGACGTATAGATCACCCGTCGCTTCTTCGACCGCCACACTGATCGGTTCAAACGAGCCGGCCGGCGTCACTTTGCCTTCCAGCGTTTTTTCTAGGGTGTCTTCTGAGTTGAGGACGTAGACGGCTCCGTTTTCCGGGCTCGCGATGTAGCGCGCACCGGTCGAGTTGTTGATCACCATGCCGCCTTCACCATTACCCCCGTACAGCCCCCAGCCTTTCGAGGGCACGGTCAGTTTGGTGGACGTAGTCAGTTTGCCTTCGCTGTCCGTTTTGAATCGCGAGACCGCCGGTTTTTCTTCCGTGCCTGAGGCCCCCATTACGTAGACGTCGCCTTTGTTCGGTCCGCTCGAGTTGTCGACCGCGACGTATATGAAGGTTCCGACGCCGACTTTTTTCTGCTGAAACAGCGTGTATTTGCCGCTGACCAGCTTGTACGCGAAGACTTCTTCGGTGCCCGATTCCGCTACATACAGGACGCCCGTCGACGTGTTGACGGCCACGCTGCGAACGAACGGCTGTTCGAACGTGCCGCTGCCGATCTGTTCGAGGAAGGCGCTCGCCGGGCTGAACTCGTCCACGACCATAGCTTCAGCGTCAGCTACGAACAGGTTTCCGCTCGCGTCGAACGTCATGCCCCAGGGCAAGGTCATCGGGCTGCTGTTTGCTTCGGTGATGCTTTTCAGAAACGGATGCGCGGCAGCCGACGCCGAAGCGCTCAGCACCAGCGCCCCCAGCACGACGCAGATCGCGAGCACGCCAGACAGCATGTATCTCCGGATCACAGACAACCCCAACCTCCACTAATCGCCCTCAGACTGACGGCTCGCTCAACCGAGATGCCTCGTATGCCAACCCCTCTGGTCGGTGGCCATCTCGGGTCGCGAAACCCTGGCCTTACATGGTTTCCAGCGCGGAGAGGTGCGTCAAGGAACGTCTCCGACTACAAGGTCAACTCTTTTCCCGACGACCGGAGAGCGGCCCCTCCGCCAGGCGCCGACTCAGCCGCCAGCCGGGTTCGGTCCCTTGACCGTGCGCAGCGGCCTGACCTCGGCGACCGGCTCCGGGCTGTCCTCTGAGAGCTCCGCCACCGTCCGTTCGAGCGCGCCGATCCGGCTCGCCAGGCCCTGCAGCGCCTCCGCGATCGGGTCCGGCAGGTGGATCCAGTCCGCGTCCGGGCCCTCCGGGCGACGGCCCTCCACGCGCACCGGGTGTCCCGGGTTGCCGACAACCGTCGAGTTCGGCGGCACGTCTGTGATCACCACGCTGTTGGCGCCGATCTTCGCGCCGTGGCCGATCGTGATCGGCCCCAGCAGCTTCGCGCCCGAGCCAATCGTCACGTTGTCCTGGACCGTCGGGTGGCGCTTGCCCGTGGCGAAACCAGTACCGCCCAGCGTCACGCCCTGATAAAGCGTCACGTCATCGCCGATCTCAGCCGTCTCGCCGATCACCACGCCCGTGCCGTGGTCGATGAACAGGCCGCTGCCGATGCGCGCCTTCGGGTGGATCTCGATCCCCGTCAGCATCCGCGTAAGCATCGAGATCGCGCGCGGCAGGAGCCGCACGCCGGCCGCGTCCAGCGCATGCGCCACGCGGTGGGCCAGCAGCGCGTGGATCCCCGGCCACGTCGTGAGGATCTCCAGCTGCCCCACGTCGCGCGCCGCCGGATCGCGCGTACGTGCCGCCTGGACGTCGCGGCGCAACTCCTTGACGACCCGCGCAAGCTCGAAGCCGGCCATCTCTGAAGCGTAGCGACCAAATCGCGAGATAGTTGAGCGCGCAGCTATTTTTCCGCCGCCCGCGCTGGGGTCATCGGCCCCGTAAGGGGCCCATCAAAAATCATTCCAGCTCAGGGGGCGAAGAAAGCCTGAGACACGTAGCGCTCGCCTGAGTCCGGCATCACCACCACGATCTTCTTTCCCTTCGACTCCGCACGCTGCGCCACCTGCAGCGCCGCCCACAGTGCTGCCCCGCACGAGATGCCCGCCAACAGGCCCGCGCGCTTCGCGCACGCCCACGCCGTGTGGATCGCGTCGTCGTCCGAGACAGCGATCACCTCGTCCAGCAGCTCGCCGTTGAGCACCGGCGGCACGAAGCCCGCGCCGATGCCCTGGATGCGGTGCGGCCCCGCGCGCTCGCCCGACAGCACAGCCGAGCCGCGCGGCTCCACCGCAACGACCTGCAGCTTCCGATTGCGCTCGCGCAGGTACTCGCCCACGCCCGTGATCGTCCCCCCCGTGCCCACGCCCGCCACCAGCACGTCCACCTCGCCGTCCAGCGCCCGCTCGATCTCCGGGCCCGTGTGTTTGCGATGCGCCTCCGGGTTGGCCGGGTTCGTGAACTGGTCCGGCAGGAACACGTCGTTGTCCTGCGCCATCGCCTGTGCCGCCGCAACCGCCTCGCTCATCCCCCCCAGCGACTCCGTCACCTGCACCCGCGCCCCATACAGCCGCAACAGGCTCTCGCGCTCGCGGCTCATCCCCTGCGGCAGCGTCAGCACCAGGTCATAGCCCTTCGCCGCGCACACGAACGCCAGCGCGATGCCCGTGTTGCCGCTCGTCGCCTCCACGATCGTCGTGCGACCCGGCTCGATCCTGCCCTCAGCCTCCGCCGCCTCGATCATCGCCACGCCGATCCGGTCCTTCACGCTGCCGCCCGGGTTGAACGACTCGAGCTTCGCGAACAGCTCGACGCCGTTCTCCTGCGCCGGCGTGCCCTCGAGCATCCGTGGCAGCGCTACCAGCGGCGTGTCGCCCACCAGCTCCGAAATGTTGATCGGGATTCGCGCCATCCAGGCGCTGACGATATTGAAGGCGCCCGCACGATGGTCCGCCGCATCGCCCCTCCGCGTCAACGCGGCGCGTTCGCTCTCCTGCGGCAACGTCCGTTCCACCGAGAACGAGCGCGCGGGGCGATCGCTCGCCCCGCGCGCATCCTCACTGCATCTTCGTGCTGCTCAAACACCGCTCGGCAAGTGCCGCTCGGTCCTCCCTACTGCACGTATGCCGCGACCCCCTTCGGCCCGTCTTCGTCCGTTGTTTCGAGTGTCGCTTCTTTTTCGCCCGGTTCCGTGAACAGGTGGAGCGGCAGCGCGCCCACTTTGGTCCATTCTTCTTCTTCGTCCCAGTAGACGGTGTGTTCCTGTTTGCCGCCAACGACTTTGAAGGCGATCGTCTGCCCCTTCTTCGTGTTCGTGAGGCTGCCGAGCACGCCTCCGCGCAGCACGATCGTTTCTGCGCCGCACGTGAATTCGCCGTCTGTGCCGAACGCGAACAGGAGTGCGCCGATTTCCGTTTCCGCCGGGTTCACGTACTGAAGCTCACCCGTGAGCAGGGCGCTCTTGATCGTTCCAGTCGCCGATCCCGTCGTCGTGCACGGTGCTTTGCTGCTGCCGTTGACCCCGCAGCCCGAGAATTCGAGTGTGTCACGGAATGCCTGCGTGCTGAGCAGTTCGCCGCTGTTCACACCCTTCTTGCATTTAACGACTTTCCCATTGGCGGTGATCGTCGTGGCCTTCATCTTGCCCGTGAATGGCGTTTTCGGAGCGAGTTCTTCTCGTTCGTATTTGCCGCCCGTTTCCACTTCGCTAGCCGAAGTGCATTCCTTGCTGGTGTATTTGCCCGTGAACGTTTTGCCTTCCTTCGGTGCCTTTACGCACTTCAGAAATGCCGGCGGTTCCGCCGCCGAGGCGCCCGCAGCGGCGAGCGCGCCGACCACGAGCACGGCAACGAGGCAGAGCCCGAGCGTCCTTAGCTGTTTCACTGTGCTGATACTCCTTCTTGTGTTGGTTTTGAAATGGCGGACGACTGAGCCCTCCTCATGGAGATCTCGTGCCGCTTCTCGCACGGAGCGCACGTCTGGGAGGGCTGGGCCCACGGCAGACGAGCGCTCACCCCCGGAGTCAGCGCTGGTTGCGCACGGTCCGGGGCACGGTTGTTGTCAAGTTCGTCCACGTGAAAGCGTGGCTGCGATTGGCGCCAGCGGCGTCGTTGCGGACATGACGCCCGCGTCGAGCGCGCCCGCGCGGAGCGGGGCAAGGCCGTAAACACGCCGGGCCGTCGTTGCGCGTCGCCCGCCTCGCATACGCTGTCGAGACCGGGGGCGCCTGGCCGCAGCGCGTCAGTCCACGAGACCAACCCGCCGTCTTCGTCTTGGCTCGCCGCGCCTACGCCTAGCGCACGCGCGTTGACCGAGCGCCTGCAGCTAGAGAAACGCGGCGTGAGCACGAGCCGCGCTGCCGAGAGCACTCGAGCGATCCCCATCCTCCCGTTCATCCCCTGTCCCTCTCTCCCCAGTTGCCGTGCTTGGCGGCTGATTTGGAAATGCGGCAGCCGCCAGCGCGGCGGGAGCCCTCGTCTCCCAAAAGTCCGGATATAGGTTGACAATCAGGCTACAGGACCACTACCACCACTTTCATCCGGTGTCTCTCTCTTTGCACTTGTCTCGACGAAACCTAGCCATTTGCAGGTTCAGGTTCGGAAAACTACGGCGATTCGGCCCTTCCCACGAGGGGTGGTGATAATAAATATTGTGATGTTTCTCGGAGAAGTGCGGGAACACATCATGGCGCTACCGGCTCTGTAAGAATGCCCCTAATTCGAACAGGTTAAATAGGCCTTGTCTTCCGGTTAATTGACTGGTTCAGTCACGCGGAGTTCTCCGAGTGCAAGGCGTCGGCTAAATGCAGGCGTCGGCAGGTAGGTGCGAAGCTCGCTGAGCGTCGCGCGACGTTGTGAGCCAGTCGAGTTTCGACAGCCGATGCCGACTCGGCCTCACAAGAGCCGCATCGAGATAGGCATCCGCGACCCGTGCCAGCGCCGCCATTACGGTCGGCCAGCACCACGACAGGCGACACACGCGCGCCAGCCCCCCACGAGGCCGGAGCGCGCCCGTGCCACGCCTAGCCTGGTCTGGTCTGGTCTGGTCTGGTCTGGCCTGGCCTGGAGGCTCGTGCTACCTCGTCGGGGTGAGCTGCTTGTGCGCTTTCTTCCACGTCAGGCGCACGCTCGCGCTGCGCGCAAGCTGTGGCGACGGGACCGAGCGCACGAACGAGAGGGTCGCGTTCAGCCGGCGCCCGTGGCTGCGGAACAGCTTCCGGCCCGCCTTGTTCAGGTCGATCTTCAGCACTTTGCTGCTCGCTGAGCCGAGCGAGAACGAGGCCGTGCCGATCGTCTGCAGCTTCGCGCGCTTGCCGCGCTTGCTCCTGTTGAAGCTCAATGTCAGCTTGCCGCTGCACGCCCCCGCGCCCGTGCGCCCCAGGCGCAGCGCCACCGTGCGAAAGCCCGTCACCGCCAGAATGCTTGTTGCGCAGCGTCAGCACGCACGCCGCGCCCGCCGAGCTCGTCGTGCCCAGCACGCCGCCGCTCGCGCCCTTCGAGCCGCCCGTCGTCGTCTGCGACCCCGTGCCTTCGTTGCCCGGGCCCGTCCCTGGGCCGCCCGGAGGTGGGTTCGGGTTTTCGTTTTCCGTGCCGCCGCCTTTGGCTTTGCCCGTCGTGTAGCGGAACTCGTCGCCCGGGCGGTTGAGCACGCTCACGCCCTCTGGCGTTTGGACCGTGACGTCGACCGTGCCCGTCGGCCCTTCCGGCACGACCGCTTCGATCACCAGCGCCGATTTCACCACGAACGTCGTCGGCTTGCCGTCGAAGAACACCGCTTCCGCGCCCGTCAGGTTCGTGCCCCTGACCTTCACCGTGATGCCCGCTTCGCCCGCGCCCGGCATCACGTTCGTCACTGTCGGCGGCGGTGGCGTGACTTCCGGCGAGCCCGTGAAGACCCACGCCGCGCCCGCGCGCGCGTTGTCGTGCGGCGCGCCGATGCCCATCGTCGTGCCGTCCTGTGAGATCGCCACCGCCGCGCCCGACCAGCCTTTGCCCACCTCACCCGAGCCCGCCAGCCTGTTCGTTCGCCGCTTTCCAGCTCGAGCCCGCGCGCGCCAGCACCGTCACCAGGCCGCTGTTTTCCGCGCGCGGCGAGCCCACCAGCGCCAGCGACCCGTCGCCCGACAGCGCCACGCTGTAGCCGAAGCGCTGTTCGTGTTCCGGCGCCCCCGTGATCTTTTCGCCCTGCTGCACGAACGAGCCGCCCGAGCCCGCGAACGCCCACACCGCGCCGTGACCTTCCGCGTCGTTGAGGCCGCCGATCAGCACCGTCGCGCCGTCGCCCGACAGCGCCACGCTCTTGCCGAAGCGCCCTTCCCCGCTCTCCCCCGCGCCGGTCAATTTACCCGGCTGCTGGTTCCAGTTCGACACGCCGCGCGTGAACACCCATGCCGCGCCTTGATAGCCCGAGTCACCCGGGCCGCCGATCAGCGCCGTTGCGCCGTCCGCAGACAGCGCCACGCTGCGCCCGAAGTGAGCCATGTGGCTTAGTTCCGCGTCCGCCAGCGTCGCATCCTGGGTCCAGCCCGAGCCGCCGTGCTTGAAGACCCACGCGCTGCCACGCTGCGACGATGCCGACGGGTCGCCGATCAGCGCCGTCGCGCCGTCTGCCGACAGCGCCACGCTCTTGCCGAAGCGTCCTTCCCCGCTCGCGCCTGCGCCCGTCAGCACCGCGCTGCGCGTCCACGTCGAGCCCGAGCGCGTGAACACCCATGCGCTGCCCGGCAGCGCCGTCGCCGACGGTTCGCCGACCAGCGCCGTGTTGCCGTCTGCCGACAGCGCCACGCTGCTGCCGAACGCGCATTCGCCGGCTTCTTCCGGCGATTCTTCTGCGCACTGTTCTTCTTCGCCCGCGTCTTTCGGCGCTTCCGCGCCCGTCAGCTTCGAGCCCTGCTGCACCCACGACGAGCCTTCGCGGACGAACACCCACGCCGCGCCCCGCTCCGGGTTCGCGTCGCGCGGGCCGCCTACCAGCAGCGTGCTGCCGTCTGCCGACAGCGCCACGCTCGTGCCCAGCATGCCTTCGCCTTCCTCGTCGCTGCCCGTCAGCTTGCTGCCCGCCTGCAGCAGCGGGTCGATGCTCAGCGGATAGCGCGCGTGCGCCGCATCCACCCTGATCAGCAGGTGACCGCGCTTCAGCGCCAGCCGTGTCGGCAGCGCGCGCCCGCTCGCATCCGTCGTCAGCAGGTTGCCGTAGCGGAGTTGGGCCTGGCCGTCTTCGATCGTGAGGCTCTGACCGTTCGAGCTCAGCACCGCGTGGCCGTTCGACGCCAGCGCCAGATCGAGCGTCAACGGTTCGCTCGCCGTGCCCGCCGGGGCGCGCTTGAGCGTGAAGCCCTGCTCGAGACCCGCCGGGCCGTTCACGTACCACTCGCTCAGCGCACCGCGCGCATACGTCACGCGATTCGC
Source organism: uncultured Solirubrobacteraceae bacterium (assembly GCA_963716315.1). GTDB lineage: Bacteria > Actinomycetota > Thermoleophilia > Solirubrobacterales > Solirubrobacteraceae > Palsa-744. The sequence goes on from OY970301.1 coordinate 459,662, forward strand.
AAGCGCCGTCGGTTCCGCCGCCAGTGCCATCTGCCGGCGCCCGCCTTCGCCGAAGCCTGCCGAGCGCAGGCTCAAGTGCAGGTTGAGGCCGGCCTTGCTCGCCGTCATGCCCGCCTGCGTGAAGCTTGCGCCCAATCCCTGCGCCCCGTTGCTCGCTTCGAGTGCGCCCGAGCTCGTCGTGTGGACGTGGAAGGCCGGTTGTGCCGCGCCCAGCGCAGCTGACACCTGGGCGCGCGCTGCCGCCGGGATCGCCGCTGACGCACCGGTGCCGGCTGCCGACGCCGACGGTGAGCCGGCCGAGCCGCCTGCTTGGCTGCCCTCGCCTGCGCCTGGCCCGAGCCCGCCCGCGAGCCCGCCGAGCGCCACTACCAGCGCGAGCAGGAGCAGCACCACGAAGAGCGTGGCAACCGCAAAGACGCCGCGCCGGCGTGCCCCGCCTGGGCGTGCGAGCGCTCTCGGCGCAGGGCGCGCCGCCGGGGCCGGCCATGAAGCAATCGCCGTTGCGCGATCCGTCGCATGCAGCGGACTCATCGTGGAGTGTCCATCCCTTCCGTTGTTGCGCTGCTATCGCCGATAACTCGAACGCGCGGAATCCCCCACCGTCACGACCTACCAACGCCCTTTCTCTCCACGCAAAGTAAACGCAAAATGACGCGAAGTCAATGCACGAACGATTTCTTATCCACGTGTCCAAATCCCCCGTGTTTAGGGCTTGTCAAACGGGGACAGACCGGCTCAGACCTGCTCATCAGGGGGCCGTGCGTGGGCCGTTGGCGAGCGCTCTGGTGCTGCCTGCAGCAAGCTCGAGATGTGGTACATGCTCGCGCCCGCCTCGCGGGCCTCGCGCTCGATCACGTCCGCGATCGTCGTCTGTGCGAGCACGCCCCGAGCCGCCGCCGCCGCATCCGCGAACGGCCCCTGCGCGTCGCGGCCCAACGGGCCGTCGAGCAGCTCCACGATCTCCAGCACCGTCACATCCGCCGGATCGCGCGCGAAGCGGTAGCCCCCCTTTACGCCACGCTGCGAGCTGATCACGCCCGCCCTGCGCAGCACCGCGAACAGCTGCTCCAGGAACTGCACCGGCACGTCGCGCTTGCGCGCCAGCTCGCCGATCGGCACCGGCTCCGAGCCGCCGCTGCGCGCCAGCTCCGCCAGCGCCAGCAGCGCATACGGCGACTTGCTCGTGATCGAGATCATCGTTACGAGCGATGCTACGGGACTGTGGGGGTACGCGGCCGGCGGTGTGCGGCAGGCCGGCGGTGCAGCTACAGCCAGCCGCGCTCCGTCGCTATGAGCACGGCCTGCGCGCGGTCGACCGCGCCAAGCTTGCCGTAGATGTTGTGCAGGTGCGTGCGCACCGTGCTCGTCGAGAGCGTCAGCTCGTGCGCGATCTGCTTGTACACCTTGCCTTCGGCCAGGCGCTGGAGCACGCCCAGCTCGCGGCCCGACAGCGGGCACGGGTCGACGTGGCGCCGACGCTGGCTCGGCGCGCTCGGAAGTTCGTACATCACGCGCCGCAGCTCGTCCGGGCCGAGCCCGACCGCGCGTGCCGTGCGCAGCATCTCCGCCGGCGAGACCGGCGAGCCCTGCTCGTAGTGGGCCAGCATGTCCGCCAGGCGCACAACCGCCGCCTCACCCTCTACTTCAGGGTTGTGGTGGCGCTCGATCGTCGTCGCGATCGTCGCCGGCAACCCCCAGCGGCGCGCGAGCACGCCGCCGACCAACGCGTGGTCCACGCCCAGCTCACGGCGCTCCTGGTGGATGCGGTCCTCCGGTGTGCGTGCGCCGCGGTGCACCTGCGCCGGGTAGCCCGGGTAGGCGTGCAGCAGCACGAGCTTGCCGATGTCGTGCAGCAGGCTCGTAGCCGTCAGCCTGTCGCGATGCTCGAAGCCGACCTCCGCAGCGATCCGGTCCGCCGCATGCTGGGTCGCCAGCGCGTGCAGACGGAAGCGCTCCGGCGCCGCCTCCCACACGCTCGAGCGCTCGAAGAAGTCGAACGTGCGCAGGCGCCCTGCAAGGCCCTGCACCGTCTGCGGCGTGAGTAGCTCGACCGCGGCCACCGCCGTGTCGACCTTTCCGCGGCCGCCCTGGACCTGGTTTGCCAGGCGCAGCACCGCGATGATCAGCGCGACGTCCGACTCGACCGCTGCCACGATGTCCGCCGTGGCCACGTGGTCCTTGGAGATCACCGAGAGCAGGCGTGCGCGCGACTCCGCCAGCGCCGGAAACGCCTCGAGCGCTTCGAAGGCCATCGTCAGGCGACGGCCGTGGCCCTCGTTCTGGTGGCGCTCGCCCGGCTGAGGCGCGGCGCTGCTCGCGGCAGCCTTGCCGTTGCTACTCGCCGCGGCGGCCTTGCCGCTGTCGCTCGCCGCGGCCTTGCCGTTGGCGTTGGCGCGACGGGGAGCCTCGGCCTTAGCCGCCTTGGGCGCCGTCTTCGGCTTTGCCTGGGTCTTGGTCTTTGACTTGGAAGCGGTTACTGGCATCGTGCGCTGAACTGGTAGTCGGCCATCCGTGGCGGCCGCTCCCCACCCGTATCGGCAGCTCAGCGCGAGAAATTGAGCGGTCCGGGATCAATTTCCGAGCGGCCAGGCTCATTCTCCGGCGACCGGCGAGGGCGCAAGCGCCGCATCCACGCGCCGCAGCGTCTCCTCGCGCCCGAGCAGCGCGATGCTCTCGAAGATCCCCGGCGAGACCGTCGTGCCCGTCAGCGCCACGCGCAGCGGCTGATAGACCTCGCGCGGCTTGCACGCCAGGTGCTCGACGAGCGCTTCGAGCGCCTGCGCAAGCGAATCGTCCTCAAAGCTCCGCAAACCTGCCAAGACCTCGCGTGCGTGGGCAAGCGTCGCGCATCCTTGCTCGCCCAGCCATCGCTCACGTGCCTGGGGGTCCTCGACCGGCTGATCGAGCAGCGGCCCGGTCAGCGGCCAGAAGTCAGCCAGCGTATGGATCTTCTCCTGGCTGATCTGCACCGCGCGCGGGAGCCGGGGGTCATCGCGCAATCCCGCATGAGGAGTCAGATCGAGGTATGACGCGACCCGCTCCACGAGCTGCTGCGGCGGCAGCGCACGGATGTAGACGCCGTTCAGCCAGCGCAGCTTGACCTCGTCAAAGCGCGCCGGGTTGCGGCTGACCGTGTCCAGCGTGAAGCGCTCGATCAGCTCCGGCGTCGAGAGCACCGTCTGATCGTCGCCCGCCCCCCAGCCGAGCAGCGCCATGTAGTTGCGTACAGCCGCCGGCAGGTAGCCCGCCTCGCGCAGCTCCCCGACCGAGGCCGCGCCGTGGCGCTTTGAGAGCTTCTTGCCGTCCGGGCCGTGCAGCAACGGCAGGTGCGCGTAGATCGGCAGCTCGGCGCCCTCGCCCAGGCCGACCGATTTCGCCGCCTCCAGCGCAAGCAGCTGCTTCGGCGTGTTCGAGAGGTGATCCTCGCCGCGCACCACGTGCGTGATGCGCGCGTCGAGGTCGTCGATTGCGACCGCGAAGTTGTAGAGCACCGAGCCGTCGGCGCGGGCGATCACTGAGTCATCCATGTGCACGTGCTCGAAGCGCGTCTCGCCGCGGATCGCGTCGTTCACGACTGTCGCGCCATCGTCGGGCACGCGCAGGCGCACCGCCCCGCTGTCCTCCGCCTTGCCGCGGAAGCCGCGCTCGGCGCCGTAGAGCTGCTTGAACTCCTTGACGTCCGCCGCCGTCGCGTTTGAGCGGTAGGCCAGGTCGGCCTCGAGCAGCGCCTGCAGCGCTTCGCCGTGGCGCTCGCCGCGGTCGGTCTGCATGATCGGCCCCTCGTCCCAGTCGAGCTCCAGCCAGCGCAGCGAGTCGAGGATCTGCTCGACGTTCTCCGGCGTCGAACGCTCGCGGTCGGTGTCCTCGATGCGCAGCACCATCGCACCGCCGAAGTGGCGCGCTAGCAGCCAGTTGAACAGCGCCGTGCGCGCGCCGCCGATGTGCAGCGCGCCTGTCGGTGATGGAGCGAAGCGAACCCTCATAATCCGCTCGCATGCTAATCGGCGCACACGTATCGCCCTCGGGCGGCCTGCCGAAGGCGATCGAGCGCGGTGTCGAGCGCGGCTGCGAAGCGATCCAGATCTTCAACCAGTCGCCGCGCATGTGGAAACCGACGGCCTACCGCGAGGAGGACATCGCCGCCTTCCGCGAGGCGATGTCCGACAGCCCAATCGAAGCCGTGCTGATCCACGCCGTCTACCTGCTCAACTGCGCCTCCGACGACAAGGAGATCCGCGCCAAGTCGCTCGCGTCGCTGACCCACTCGTTGCGCGTCGGGCACGCGATCGGCGCCGGCGGCGTCGTGCTGCATCCCGGCTCGGCCAAGACCGGCCATGTCGGCGAGGCGATCGCCCGCGCCGGCGAGACGATCGCACAGGCGCTTTCAGACAGCGAGGGCTGCGAGCTGCACCTCGAGAACACCGCCGGCGCCGGCGGCACGCTCGGACGCTCCTTCGAGGAGCTCGCCGCGCTGATCGGCGCCGCCGGCGCAAGCAAGCGGCTCGGCGTGTGTCTCGACTCCTGCCACCTGCTCGCCTCCGGCTATGACATCCGCACGCCCGAGAAGATGGGCTCCGTGCTGCGCGAGTGCTCGCGCAAGCTCGGGCGCGGCGTCGTGCGCTCGCTGCACCTCAACGACTCGCAGACACCGCTCGGCTCCAACCGCGACCGGCACGCCAATGTCGGCAAGGGCGAGCTCGGCCGCAAGGGGTGCGCCGCGTTTCTCTCTGCGCCCTCGCTGCAGAAGCTGCCTTGCATCCTCGAGACACCCGGGGAGAACCGCGAAGGGCCGGGGCGCAAGGAAGTCGCGCTGGCCAGGCGCCTGCGCGACCAAGGCCTGGCCGCGCGAGGCTAGGGCTCCGTAGCCCGAGACTCCGGCCGGCGTTCAGGCTGTTGCCGCAGCGCGCAACGGCGCCAGCGCATGTTCAAGCTCAGCCCGCAGCGTCGGCGTGTGCTGCACGCGAAATGCCTCGCCGAGCTTCAGCCTGCGCAGGCCGGTGCTCGTGTCGACGTCGAGCACGACCTCGGCCGGGCCCGGGAAGTCCTCGATCGCGTGCTTGAGATCTTCGATCGCGCTCGCCCCGAGCGCGCTCAGATCGACGCGCAGATGCACGGGCTCGGCGATCGCCGTGGCCGTCGCCGCGCGGCGGCCAGCCTCGGCGTTGACGCGCTCGATCTCCTCCTCGCTCGGCGCGAACGGTTCGACGCTCTGCACGACGAGGCACGTCTTGCCCGCTTCCTTGTGGTCGACGCGGCCCTTGACGAGCACGACCTCGTCGACCGCCAGGGCCGATTCGCACTCGGCGAGCGCCTTGCCGAACACGAGCATCTCCACGCTGCCCGCCAGATCGTCGAGCATCGCGAACATCATGTGATCGCCGTTGCGCGTGCGGATCTTCTTCGCCTCGACGATGATCCCGCCGACCGTGACCCAGTCCTTGTCGCGACGGTTGGCAAGCGCCGCCAGCGAGCAGTCCACACGGGCGCGCAGCGCCTCGCGCAGCGGCTTCAGCGGGTGCGCCGAGATGAACAGCCCGATCGCCTCCTTCTCCACCGCCAGCAGCTCGGCCTGCTCGAACTCCTCGCCCACGATCGGCGGATGGACCGGCTTCGTGAAGCCCGAGCCCGGTGCGGCGCTCGACCCGCCGGCCGGCGCCTCGCTGGGTTCGGCGAGGTCGAAGATCGAGCCCTGGCCGATCTGCGCGTCCTGCTGGATCTTCTGGCCCGCTCCCTGAGCCTGCTCGAGCACCGCCAGCATGCCTTTGCGGCTCGCGCCCGTCGACCCGAGCGCGCCGCACTTGATCAGCGCCTCGATCGCCTTCTTGTTGACCGCGCGGTTGTCGACGCGCTCGCAGAAGTCCCAGAGCGAGGCGAAAGGCCCCTTCTCGCCTTCCTCTCGAGCGCGTTTGATCGCCTCGACCGCCTGATAGCCGACGCCCTTGACCGCATCCAGCCCGAAGCGGATGTTGCCATCGACGACCGTGAACTCGTGGTCTGAGAGATTGACGTCGGGCGGCAGGATCTCGATCCCCATCTCCTCGCAGCGGGCGACGAAGAACGGCACCTTGTCCTTCGTCGACATCACCGAGGAGATCAGCGCCGCCATGTACTCGGCCGGGAAGTTCGCCTTCAGCCAGGCAGTGCGGTAGGAGATCAGCGCGTAGCAAGCGGCGTGGCTCTTGTTGAACGAGTAGTCGGCCGACTTTTCGTTGGTCTGCCAGAGGAACTCGATCGTCTCCGCGCTCGTGCCCGAGGCACGGCAGCCGTCGACGAACTCCGGCTTCAGCGCGGCCATCGCGGCGCGGTTCTTCTTGCCGATCGCCTTGCGCAGATCGTCCGCCTTCGCGCCCGAGAAGCCGGCGAGCTCCTTGGAGATCTGCATCGCCTGCTCCTGGTAGATGATCACCCCGTTGGAGGACTCGAGGATCGGGCGCAGGCGCTCGTCGGCATATGAGATCGCCTGCGGATTGCGCTTGCCCCTGGCGTATGCCGGGATCTGGTCCATCGCGCCCGGGCGATACAGCGCGCCCAGCGCGACGAGGTCGTTGAACTCGTCCGGGCAGACCTTCTTCAGCGCCTCGCGCATACCCTCGGACTCGAACTGGAAGACGCCAGTCGAGTCACCGCGGGCGAGCATCTCAAACGTGCGCGTGTCGTCCAGCGGCAGCGTAGTCATGTCCGGGCGCTGTCCGCTGGAGCGCTCGATGATGTCGAGTGCGTCCTCGATCACGTCGAGGTTGCGCAAGCCGAGGAAGTCCATCTTGAGCAGGCCGATCGTCTCGATTGGCTTCATCGAGAACTGCGTGACCGTGCGGAACACTTTCTCGCCGTTCTCGTCGGTGCCGGCGTCGGCGAGCTGAAGCGGCACGATGTCGGTCAGCGGCCGGTCGGCGATCACGACCGCCGCGGCGTGGATCGAGGAGTTGCGCACGATCCCCTCGAGACCCTGCGCGACGTCGACGATCTGCTGGGCCTGCGGGTCTTCATCGCACGCTTTGCGCAGCGGCTGCCCCGTCTTCATGCATTCCTCGAACGACGGCGAGCGACCCATGATCGGGTCAGGGATCAACTTCGCCAAACGGTCCCCCATGCCGTAGTCGAAGCCGAGCACGCGCGCCGCATCGCGCGTCGCCGCACGCGGGAACATCTTGCCGAAGGTGACGATCTGCGCGACCGACTCACGCCCGTACTTCTCGGTCACGTAGCGCATCACGCGCTCGCGCCCGCGCACCGAGAAGTCGATGTCGATGTCCGGCATCGAGACGCGCTCGGGGTTCAGGAAGCGCTCGAACAGCAGGTCGTACTTGAGCGGGTCGACATCGGTGATCGCCAGGCAGTAGGCGACGATCGAGCCCGCCGCCGAACCACGGCCGGGGCCGACGGCGATGCCGTTCTCCTTGGCGTACTTGACGAAGTCCCAGACGATCAAGAAGTAGGCGTTGAAGCCCATCCCGTCGATCACCTCGAGCTCCATCTCCATCCGCTGCACCGCCTCGGCCGGGAGCGGGTCGCCGTAGCGCAGGCGCAGGCCCTCTTCGACGCGAGCGCGCAGGTACACGCGCTCGTCCTCGCCGTCGGGCGTCGGGTAGCTCGGGATCAGCTGCTTGCCCAGCTCGAGCTCGACGTTGCAGCGCTCGGCGATCTCCAGCGTGCTCGCAATCGCCTCCGGCCACTGCTCGAAGGCAGCGACCATCTCGCCGCTGTTGCGCAGGTAGAACTCGTTCGTTTCGAACGTCATCTTCGGCTGGGCGATCGTGCTCTTGGTCTGCACGCACAACAGCGCCGTGTGGTGGTCGTAGTCCTCGCGGCGCAGGTAGTGAACGTCGCCCGTGCCGACCAGGCTGCCGCCGAGCTCGCGTGCGATCTTGACGATCCCCTCGTTGCACTTGTCCTGCTCGGCCAGCCCGTTCTTCTGCACCTCGAAGTAGACGTTCTCGGCGCCGAACACGCCGAGCAGCTCATCTGCGTGGGCGCGCGCGTCTTGCTCGCGGTCCTGCAAGAGACGCTGGCAAAAGCGCGAGGCTAGGCAGCCGGTCAGCGCGATCACGCCCTCTGAGTAGCGCTCGATCAGGCCCATGTCGACCGACGGCTTGCCGCGCTGCAGTCCGTCGAGGAAGCCCGCCGAGGACAGCTTCACGAGGTTGCGGTAGCCGACGTCGTTGGACGCGAGCAGCGTCAAGTGGTTGCGCTCGACCTTGCCCGGGCCGCGCGCCGTGTGATCGTCGACGAGGTAGATCTCGCAGCCGAGGATCGGCTTGACGTCGTGCTTCTTGCACGCCTGGTACATCTCGACCGCGCCGTTCATCACGCCGTGGTCGGTCAGCCCGAGTGCCGGCTGCCCGAACTCGGCGGCACGCTTGGCGAGCGCCTCGATCTTGCACGCCCCGTCGAGCAGCGAGTACTCGGAGTGCACGTGGAGATGGGCGCAGGACTGTGTGCTCAAGGTCTTTCCGATCTTAGGTATCGCGGCGGCGGCCGATCAGGCGGCGCGTCGCTGTTTGCGTCGTTCTCGCCGCCGGCGCATGCGCAGCCGCGTGCGGCCGATCAGCGACATGCTGTGTTTGTGCGGCTGGCGCTGGACCGTGGCGGCTGCCGGCGCCGGTGGCTGCTCCTCGACGCGCGCGCGCAAACGCTCGACGGCGGCGGCCAGCGCCTCTGCCATCTCGCCGCCGCGCGCTTCGCCGGGCGCGAGACGCTGCTGCGGGATGGGCACCGTTGCGGCGCCGACCGACGGCTGGGGTGGCTCGACACTCGATGGCGGGCTCTGCGCAGGAGGACGCACCGCGCGCGGCGGCGGCGGCGCGGACGCCGAAGGCGACTCGGTGGCCGAAGGCGCCGGCGGTGAAGGCGCAGGCGGAGGCGGGCTTGGACTCCTCAGCGCCGCCTCGTGCAGCCGCGAGACGGTGTCGGCCAGGCCCCCGAGCAAGCTCAGCGCGCCGCGCTGGGCCTGCTGCATCGCCTCGAGCAGCCGTTCGGCCCGCTCGCGCGCGGAGCGCTCCGTCGCCAGCCCCGCGTGCAGCTCCTCGGCCTGATGCTCGAGCTCGGTCACACGCGCGCGCAGCGCGCGCTCTGTGCCGAGCACCGCCGAGCGTTGCGCCGCGGCCGTCTGCTCGGCCTCGGCCAGCTCGCGTTGGGCTGTCTCCAGCCTGGCGCTGAGCTCTTGCGCCTCGCGCTCGCTCGCCTGCAGGCGGTGCGCCAAGCGATCGACCTCGGCGCGCGCCTCGCGCTCGAGATCGCCGCAGCGGTCTTCGGCCTCCATCCGCAGCCGCTGCTCGGCGTACTCGCGCTGGGAGATGCGCTGGAGCTCGCGCTGGAGCGCCTCCGTGCCGCTCGACATCGGCGGACGCCAGCCGACCTCGGCGCGCTCGCTCTCGCGCACCTGCTCGATCCGCTCGGCCAGGCGCTGGCGCTCCTCCTCGGCCTCGCGCAGACGCTGCTGCAGGCTGGCCAGATGCGTCTCCAGCGTGCGCACCGTCGCCTCAGCCGCCTCGGCGCGCAACGTCAGCGCGTGCTCACCCGATTCAGCCGCGCGACGCGCCCGGCGTTCGGCCAGCAGATCGCCCTCACTGCGCCTGCCGCGACCCTCCGCGGCGCTGCCCGACTCGCCTCCCGGCGTCTCATTCCCCTCGGCGATCACAGTGCCCGGAAACTACGCTCAGCGCCGGACGGTTTGCGGTCGCTCGCAAAGGCCCCGCAAGGGGCGCTTTTCAGGCCGCCAGACGCCGTGCGAGCACGGCCGCGCCCGCCACTGCCGTGAAGCCACCGGCGCCCACGAGGACCAGCTTGCGCCGCGACGGGACGCGCCGGCGCAGGTACCACTTGCCGCCGCGCCACACGACCAGACCGAGCAGCTTGTAGCCGGTTCCGTTCACGTGACTGATGCTACCCCGCGCGGCCCACCTCTACGCCGGGCTTGGCCAAACGCGCGACCAAGTCTCGGTCGATGCGCCCTCGTGCTCGCCCGACTGCCGCATCCCAAGCCGTGCCTATGGTCGTCTGCCATGCCAAAGAAGTACGGAGAAGTGCGAAGGGCGCTCACCGATGCCGGCTGGCACGTGGTGCGGCGGCGCGGCTCGCACGAAGTGTGGGCGCGGTTCGGTTCGGGAGTCCGCATAATCGTCGCGGGAAAGGACAGCGACTCGGTGCCCAAGGGCACGCTCGGTAGCATTCGTCGTGCAAGCGGCTTGGAGGATCTTCGATGAGCGAATACGTCGTCATTTACGAGCAGGCCGACGACGGTGCTTGGGGGGCTTATATTCCCGACCTTCCAGGTGTCGTGGCGCTCGGGGAGACGCGCACGATCGTGATGGAGCGCATCCAGGAGTCGCTCACCGCCTACGCAGACGATGCACGCGAGCGCGGCGAGTCTCTTCCGGCGCCCCACCACGCGGCAGGAACGGTCGCCACCTGAACCAAAGGTCACGCTCACCGGGACGGCTACGCATGCCGAGCGGCAGCGGCGCTTCACGCCCCGAGAGCTACTCCTCGTTCCGCAACCGCCAAGCCATCCGCGACTGCAGCGACCACAGCTCGATGAACCCGGGCGAGGCGGTCTGCGAGAACAGCCCACCGGACTGCGCGAAGGAGGCGAGGCTGGCGTCGTACACGGCATTGGGCGATGAACGCGTGGTCACACGCGCGTGCCCCTTGTACAGCTTCAAGCCGATCGTGCCGCTGACACGCTCGTTGACAGCATCCATATAAGAATTCAAATCATCTCGCAGCGGCTCCCACCAGAGACCGGCGTAGACGAGGTAGGCCCACTGGTGGTCGAGCTGCGGCTTGAACTGGTTCTGGTGGATCGTGCAGACGAGGCGCTCGAGCTCCTCGTGCGCGGGCAGCAGGACGGCGGCGGCGGGCACCTCATAGATGTCGCGCACCTTCAGGCCGACGATGCGGTCCTCGATGTGGTCGACGATGCCGACGCCGTGGCGCGCGGCGATCTCGGCGGTCGCTTCGAGCAGCTCGACGAGCTCCAGGCGCTCGCCGTTGAGCGCGACGGGCACGCCGGCCTCGAACTCGACCTCGATCGTCTCGGGCTCATCAGGCGCCTCCTCCGGCCGCGTGACGAGCTGGAAGACGTCGTCCTCGGGCGCGTGTGCCAAGTCCTCGATCCAGCGACCCTCGGAGGAGCGTCCCCAGAGGTTGTCGTCGATCGAGTACGGCGCGGCCTCGGTACCGCCCTTGACGGGGATGCCGTGCTCGCGCGCGTAGGCGATCTCCTCCTCGCGCCCCATCTGCCACGAGCGCACGGGCGCGATCACCTTCAGCTCGGGCGCGAGCGTGGCGATCGTCGCCTCGATGCGGACCTGATCGTTGCCCTTGCCGGTGCAGCCGTGCGCGATCGTGTCGCAGCCGGAGCTGCGCGCGACCTCGACGGCGAGCTTTGCGATCAGCGGGCGGCCGAGCGCTGTGAACAGCGGGTAGCCGCCGCCGTACAGCGCGTTGGCCTTGATCGCGGGGACGACGTAGTCGCGGGCGAACTGCTCACGCGCGTCGACGACGTGACACTCGAGCGCGCCGAGCTTCAGCGCCTTGCCTTCGATCACGCCGTAGTCCTCGCCGGGCTGGCCGAGGTTGACGGTCAGGCAGACGACCTCGGCGTCGTACTCGTCCTGGATCCACTTGAGCATCACGCTCGTGTCGAGCCCACCCGAGTAGAGCAAGAGGACGCGGCTGACCTGAGACGGATCGGCCTCGTAAGAAGCCGTCGGAACGGAAATATTTTTAATTTGATCGCTACTCACGGGCGGGGAAGGCTAGCGCCGGGAGTCCGTGGGCGCTGCGCGCCTGGGCGCGCGTTCCATCAGCGGATACGGCGGCTTTCCTTCGCTGAAGCCGAGCTTCTCGTACAGCCCCTGCGCGTCGGCCGTGTTCAGCATCCAGCGCACCTCGCCGAACGAGTTCTCGACGATCTCGCGCACGAGCTCCAGGCCGAGCCCGCGACCGCGATAGGGACCGAGCACGTAGACGTCTGCCAGGTAGGCCAGCGTGATCCCGTCGGAGATCGCGCGGGCGAAGCCGATCAGCTCGCCTTCGCGGTAGAGCCCGAGCACGCGCTGGGAGCCGGACACGGCGCGCTCGACGGGCTCGCGCGGGCGGCCGAGCCCCCAGTAGGACTCGGTGCTGATGAAGGCGTGCACCGCGTCGACGTCGATCCGCTCGGGGTCGTCGTCGAGCTCGAAGCCGCCCGGCAGCTCGCGCCGCACGCTCAGCCCTCCAGCGCTGCCGCGAGGCGGCGCAGCGCCTCGTCGACCTCGTCGGCGGTGACCGTCAGCGGCGGCAGCAGGCGCAGTGAGGTCGGCCCGGTCGCGTTCGTCACGAGCCGCTGCTGCAGCAGCGCGCGACTCATCACCTCGGGCGCGGGCACGTCGAGCTCGCAGGCGAGCATCAGCCCGCGCCCGCGCACGTCGAGCACGTGCGGCAGGCGCGCAAGGCCCTCGGCGAGACGCCTGCCGTGCTCGATCACGGCCGCGAGCAGGCCGGGGTCGGCAGTCAGCTCGAGCGCCGCGAGCGCGGCCGCGGCGACTGTCGGCCCGCCGGCGAAGGTCGAACCGTGATCGCCCGGCTGAAGCACGTCGGCCAGGCGCTCGCCGGTCACGAGCGCGCCGATCGGCAGCCCGCCGCCGAGCGCCTTGGCCGTGGTCAGCGCGTCGGGGACGACGCCGGTCTGCTCATACGCCCACAGCGTGCCCGTGCGGCCCATGCCGCATTGGATCTCGTCGAAGATCAGCGCCGCGCCGTGCTCGTCGCAGGCGGCGCGCGCCGCCTGCAGGCAAACCTCTGAGAGCATGTGCACGCCGCTCTCGCCCTGGATCGGCTCGAGCACGACGGCGGCCGTGTTCTGATCGACCGCCGCCGCCAGCGCCTCGGGCGTCGCCTCGACGGCGCGAAAGCCCGGCACGAGCGGCGCGAACGGCGCCTGCTTTGCCTCCTGCGGCGTGGCAGAGAGCGAGCCGTACGTGCGCCCGTGGAAGGCGCCGAACACGACGACCATGTCCCCCGCCGGGCGCGCCTTGCGCGCGAGCTTGATCGCCGCCTCGTTGGCCTCGGCGCCGGAGTTGCAGAAGAACACCTTGCCGCCGAGGCTCGACTGCGAGAGCCGGTAGGCGAGCTGCATCGCGGGCTCGGTGTAGAACAGGTTCGAGACGTGCATCAAGCGCCCTACCTGCTCGCGCACGGCCGCGACGACGCGCGGGTGGCAGTGGCCGAGGTTGGTCACGGAGATGCCGCAGAGGAAGTCGAGGTACTCGTTGCCCTCGTCGTCCCACAGCTTCGTGCCCTCGCCGCGCACGAACTCGACGGGCTGGCGCGCGTAGGAGGCGATCACGCTCGTGCGCTCGAGCTCCTGCAGCTCGGCCAGGCTCATGTGCTCGCCTCGATCATCGTGCCGATCCCCTCATCCGTAAAGAGCTCCAGCAGCAGCGAGTGCGCCACGCGCCCGTCGAGGATGTGCGCGGCGCTGACGCCGGCGTCGATCGCATCGACGCACGCGGCGAGCTTCGGCCGCATGCCGCCGGCCAGCGAGGGCAGCGCCTCGCGCACGTCCTGCGTGCTCGCGCGCGCGATGCGGCTGTCGCGATCCTCGGCGTCGGCCAGCCAGCCGGGCACGTCGGTGAGGAAGACGACCTTGTAGGCGCCCAGCTCGCCGGCGACCGCGCCGGCGGCCTCGTCAGCGTTGATGTTGTAGGAGTTGCCGTCGCGGTCGGCGCCAACGGAGGCGATCACGGGGATGTAGTCGCTTGCGACGTGCTCGATCACGCCGGCATCGACGCGGTCGATCGAGCCGACGAAGCCGATGTCCTCGCCGCCGGGCGCGGCGCGGCGCGAGACGCGAAACAGCGAGCCGTCGTCGCCGCACAGGCCGACCGCCGGCTGACCGTGGCGGTTCAGCCGCAGCACGATCTCCTTGTTGACCTTCCCCATCAAGACCATCTTCGCGACCTCGACGGTCTCCTTGTCCGATACGCGCAGGCCGCCGACGAACTCGACCGGCAGGCCGAGGCGCTCCATGTAGGCGCTGATCTCGGGGCCGCCGCCGTGCACGACGATCGGGTTCAGCCCGACGTACTTGAGCAGCACGACGTCGCGCGCGAACTCCTCGCGCAGCGCGTCGTCCTCCATCGCGGCGCCGCCGTACTTGATCACGACCGTCTTGCCGTGGAACTCCCTGATGTAGGGCAGCGCCTCGAGCAGCGTTGCTACGTCACGCATGGCATGCGCCTCTCATGTTGTGTACTCAGCGTTGATGCGGATGTACTCGTGCCCGAGGTCAGAGAAGAACACCTCGGTCTCGACCCCCTCCCCGGGCAACCCGATCTCGTACTCGATCTCCATGCCCTGCACGGCCTTCGCGAGCGCGGCTTCGTCGTAGCCGATCGCGGCGCCGGCGATGCACACGGGGATGCCCTCGATCGTCAGCTCGACGGGCAGCGGCGCGGTGCCGGGCAATGCGCCGCCGACGGCCTGCACGATCCGCCCCCAGTTGGGGTCGGCGCCGTGCAGCGCCGTCTTCACGAGCGGCGAGTTGGCGACGGCCCGCGCGGCCGCCTCGACGCTCGGCTCGTGCCCGCCGCGCACGATCACGCGACCGATCCGCTCGGCGCCCTCGCCGTCGGCGACCATCATCACCGCCAGCTGGCGCAGCAGCGCGTCGAGCGCCTCGCCGAGCAGCAGCTCGTCCTCGCTCTCGGGCGCCACGCGCACGCCGCTCGCGCCCGAGCAGATCAGGATCGCGGTGTCGTTGGTCGAGAGCTGCCCGTCGACCGAGGCGCGGTCGAACGAGCGCTTGACGCAAACGCCGAGCAGCAGGTCGGCAGTGTGCGGCTCCAGCGCAGCGTCGGTCTCGATGAAGCACAGCATCGTGGCGAAGTTGGGCGAGATCATCCCGGCGCCCTTGCACTGCGCGCTGAGGCGCACGGTGCCCGAGGGCAGCTCGACGGCCAGGTTGGCGCGCTTCTCCGAGGCGTCGGTCGTCTGGATCGCCTGCTGGAAGGGCACGTCGCCGGCCTGCTCGAGCGCGGGGCGCGCGGCGAGGATGCCCTGCAGCATCTTCTCGACGGGCAGGTGGTGGCTGATCCCGCCTGTCGAGGCGAGCGCGATCTCGGCGGGGTCGCAGCCGAGCGCCATCGCCGTCGCGCCCTGCGTCTTGGCGGCGTCGTCGAGCCCGCGCTGGCCGGTCGCGGCGTTGGCGCAACCCGAGTTGGCGAGCACCGCGCGCAGCGCGTCGAGGCGGCAGCGCTCTTGGCTGACGAGCACCGGCGCAGCCGGCACGCCGGTGGCGGTGAAGCGCGCCGCGCTGACCGGCTGCTCGGCGTCGCACACGAGCAGCCCGAGGTCGTGGTTGCCGCTCGGCTTGATCCCGCAGACGACGCCGGCGGCGCGAAAGCCGCCCGGCAGCCCGGCGTCGGGCCCGAGGTCGCGCACGTGCTCGGGCGCGGGCACCCAGCGCGAGTGGAAGAACGGCTGCGGCGGCCCCGTCGCGACGCCGCCGAACAGGTTCGTCCCTGCAGGCTTCTTTCCCTCGGCGCTCACGTCAGCCCCTCGGTCTCGTCGAAGCCGAACATCACGTTGAGGTTCTGCACGGCCTGCGAGGAGGTGCCCTTCCACAGGTTGTCGATCGCCGAGAGCACGACGACCTTGCCGCTGTGCGGGTCGGCCTTGGCGAACACGCGGCAGAAGTTGGTGCCCTGCACCTCACGCGTGCCCGGCGGTGAGCCGACGACCTCGACGAATGGCTCGTGCTCGTAAGCCGCGAGGTATAGCTCGGCGAGCTCGGCGTCATCGACGCGGCGCGTCATCGTGACGTAGCAGTCGGCGAGCTCGCCCTGGTCGAGCGGCACGAGGTGCGCCTGGAACAGCACCGCGACCTCGTCGGTAGCGCCGGCGGCCGCGCGCAGCGGCTGCAGCTGCTCCTCGATCTCGGGCGTGTGGCGGTGTTCGGCGACCTTGTACGGCAGGATCGTCTCGCCGGCCATCGACTGATGCGTGGTCTCGTCGAACGCGCGCCCCGCCCCGGAGATGCCCTGCTTGGCGTCGATCACGACGTCGGCGATCAGGCCGGCGCGCGCGAGCGGCGCGAGGCCGAGCAGCGAGGCGGTCGGGTAGCAGCCCGGGTTGGCGACGATCCCGGCGCGGGCGATCTGATCGCGGTGCAGCTCGGTCAGGCCGTAGACGGCGTCGACGAGCAGCTCCGGGCGCGGGTGCTTGCCGTACCACCGCTCGTAGGTCTGGAGCGAGGACAGGCGGAAGTCGGCGCTGAGGTCGACGACGCGCGCGCCGCGGTCGCGCAGCTCGCCGACGGCGGGCGCGGCGGCGGCGTGCGGATAGGCGACGACGGCCGCGTCGAGCTGGCCATATGAATCGAGGTCGAGCTCGCCGATCTGCAGCGGCACGCGATAGCGCGGGTAGAGATCGTCGAGGCGGCGCCCAACCTCGGAGCGCCCGGTCACGGCGACGAGCTCGAAGCGCGTGTGGCGCCAGAGCAGGTGCGCGGCGAGCGCCCCGGCGAAGCCGGTCGCGCCGGCGACGATCACGCGCGGCGAGCCCTCGGCGAAGACCTGCGCGGCGCTCTCGCCGGCGGCCGAGCGCGTGGCGTGCAGCTCAGCCACGCAGCTCACCCCCGAGCTCGGCCAGCGCGGCGACGATCCGCTCGCGCGCGGGCGCGACGTCCTCGTCGGTCAGCGTGCGCTCGACGGAGCGGAACGACAGCGCAAGCGCGAGCGAGCGGCGCCCCTCGCCGACCTGGCTGCCGGTGTAGACGTCGAAGATCTCGGCGCCGTCGAGCTGCTCGCCGCCGGCCCGACGCACGCCGTGCAGCACATCGCGCGCCGGCACGTCCTCGGGCAACGTGACGGCGAGGTCCTGGCGCAGCACCGGGAAGGAGCCGAACGCCTGGAAGGAGACGACCTCGGGCGAGACGAGCGCGAGCTTGCCGAGGTCGATCGCGAAGGCGGCCGTGCGCTCCAGATCCCACGCGCCGGCGACGAGCGGGTGCAGCTCACCGACGAAGCCGAGCGTGAGCGGCTTGCCCTCGGCATGGTCGCCGCCGCCCGCGCCCTCGGGCACGCGCGCGAGCACGGCCGCGCTGCGGCCTGGGTGCAGGAACGGCCACTGCGCCTGCTTCACCGACCAGTGCACGTGCAGCGAGTCGAGCAGCCCGGCGAGCAGCGCCTTGGCGGCGAAGAAGTCGGCCTGTGCGGGCTCGCCGAGCCACGAGCGCGGGCCGAGCGCCCCGCTCAGGAGCGCGCCGAGCGCGTGATGCTCGTCGGCGCCGCGGCGCTTGATCCGCGGGACGTCGCCCGCCGCGTCATGGTCCGCCCCGCCCTCGCCCGTCTCGGGGAGCGCGCGATAGACGGTGCCGGACTCGAAGATCGCCACATCGGACCCGTTGCGCGCGACGTTGTGCCGTGCGGCGTCGAGCAGCGAGCCGAGCAGCGTCGGGCGCATGATCGACTGCGCGTCCGACAGCGGGTTCTCGAGCGTGATGACGCGCCGCATCTCGTGCTCGGGTGGCAGCCGCAGCCGGTCGAGCAGCGAGGGCTCGGCGAAGCTCCAGCCGACGACCTCGTACAGCCCGCGCCCGACCATCGCATCCTCGGCGGCGCGGCGCACGCGCTGGGCGTGGTTCAAGCGTCCGGCGGCGCCGCGGCGCGCGGGGAGCGTCGCGGGCAGGCGCTCGAGCCCGTCGATCCGCGCGACCTCCTCGATCAGGTCGACCTCGCGCGTGACGTCGGCGCGACGCAGTGCGGGCACGGTCACGTCGAGGCCGCGCTCGGCCGCTCCTTCGGCCCCGACGCCGTCCGGCGCGCCATCGGCAGGCTCGCAGACGAAGTCGAGCGCCCGCAGGATCTCGCGCTGGCGATCGGCGGGCACGGCGATGCCGAGGATCGACTCCACGCGCGCCTCGCGCAGGCGCAGCACCTGCAAGGGCGGCAAGGGCTGCGCGACGTCGATCGTGCCGGGCGCGACGCGTGCGCCGGCGCACTCGATCATCAGTTTCGTGGCGATCGCCTGCGCGTGCAGGCACTGCTCGGGCTGTAGCCCCTTCTCGAAGCGCGAGGAGGCCTCGCTGCGCAAGCCGAGTTGCCACGAGGCGCGATGGATCGTGGGACCGTCCCACGTGGCGACCTCCATCAGCACGCGCGTCGTCTCGAGCACGACCTCGGAGCGAGCGCCACCCATCAGCCCGGCGATCGACGTCGGCCCCTCGGCGTCCTCGATCAGGATCATCTCGGCGTCGAGCGTGCGCGTCTGCCCGTCGAGCGTCTGCACCTGCTCGTTCTCGCGCGCGCGGCGCACGGTCAGCTTGCCGCCGGCGATGCGGTCGAGGTCGAAGGCGTGCAGCGGCTGCGCGGTCAACAGCATCGCGTAGTTGGTGATGTCGACGACGTTGTTGATCGGGCGCTGCCCGGCGGCCATCAGCCGCGCCTTCAGCCACGGCGGCGAAGGTCCGATCTTCACGTCCTCAAACACGCGCGCGGTGAAGCGCGGGCACAGCTCGGGACACTCGGCGAGCACCTCAGCGCCCTCGACGGGACCGTCGGAGCCCTCGTCCTCGAGCCACGGCTCGGGCTCGAGCGCCTCGTTGGTGGCGGCGTGCAGCTCCCGGGCGACGCCGTACACGCCGAGGCAGTCGGGGCGATTGGGTGTGATCTCGAGCTCGATCACGTCGGTCTCGATTGGCAGGACGTCGGCGAGCGACGTGCCGGGGGCAAACTCGGCATCGAGCTGCAGATCGTCGAGCACCATGATCCCCTCTCCGCCGGGGCCGATCTCGAGCTCGTTCTCAGCGAGGATCATCCCTTCGGAGACGACGCCGCGGAGCTTGGCCTGCTTGAGCTTGGTGCCGTCGGGCATCACGGCTCCGGGCCGGGCGACAGCGACGGTCTGGCCGGCGGCGACGTTGGGTGCGCCGCACACGATCGTCGCGGGCGTCGGCTCGCCGGCCTCAGCGCCAACGATTGCGCCAAGGTCGACCTTGCACACGCGAAGCCGGTCGGCATCGGGGTGCGGCTGCACGTCGAGCACGCGCCCGACGACGAACCCCTCGGAGCCGCGCACGCCGTGGTGGTGGATCGCCTCGACCTTCGTCCCGGTCAGCGTCAGGCGCTCCTCGATCTGGTGCACGTCGAGCGCGGGGTCGCAGTATTCCCTGAGCCATGTCAGCGGTACGCGCACTAGAACTGCTCCAGGAACCTGAGGTCGTTGTCGTAGTAGAGGCGCAAGTCGGGCACGCCGTGCTTGAGCATTGCGATCCGCTCGACGCCCATGCCCCAGGCGAAGCCCTGCACCTTCTCGGGGTCGTAGCCGGGCGCGTTGGCCTCGGTGGTGGGCACGTGTGAGTAGACGTTGGGGTCGACCTCGCCGGCGCCGAGCACCTCGAGCCAGCCCTCGCCCTTGCACAGGTTGCAGCGCGAGCCGTCGCGCAGGAAGCCCTTGCCGTGGCAGTTGAAGCAGGACACGTCGACCTCGACGCTGGGCTCGGTGAAGGGGAAGAAGTGCGGGCGCAGGCGCACGTCGCGCTGATCGCCGAACACGGCCTGGGCGAACATCAACAGGGTCCCCTTGAGATCGGCGAGCGTGATGTCCTCGTCCACGGCCAGCCCCTCGATCTGGTGGAACTGCGGCGTGTGCGTGGCGTCTGAGTCGGGGCGGTAGACGCGCCCGGGGATGACGACGTACAGCGGCGGCGGGTGCGCCTCCATCGCGCGCACCTGCATCGGCGAGGTGTGCGTGCGCAGCACGAGCTCCTCGGCGGCGAGCGGCCCGGGCGGCACGGGATCGTCGGCAGCGGCCTCGGCATCCTCGGCGAGCGGTGGGCCGGCGACGTAGAAGGTGTCGGTGCGGGCCCGCGCGGGGTGCGTGGGGCTGTGGTTGAGCGCGTCGAAGTTGTAGTGGACGGTCTCGACCTCGGGCCCCTCGATCACGGTGAAGCCGAGTCCGAGGAAGATGTCTTCGAGCTCGCGGCGCGTGCGCGTGAGCAGGTGCAGGCGCCCGATCGGCTGTGGCGGCGCGCCGGGCAGCGTGACGTCGACGCGGTCCTCGAGCAATCGCTGCTCGAGCTCGGCGCCGCCAAGCTGCTCCTTGCGGCTCTCGATCAGCGCCTCGAGCGCCTGGCGGGCCTGGTTGGCGGCCTTGCCGACGGCGCCGCGCTGCTCGGGCGGCGAGCTGTGCGACGCCGCGAAGCATCTGTGGCAGCTCGGCCTTGCGCCCGAGATAGCGCACGCGCAGCTCCTCGAGCGCCTCGCCGCCGGCGGCCTGCGCGATCTCGGCCTCGGCCTGTTCCCGCAGCTCCTGGATGCGCTCGATCATGACGCCCGGACCCTAGATGACGCAGGGGCGAGCCGACCATCCCGCGTGACCTCGTACAGCGCCACGGTGGCGGCCATCGCGGCGTTGAGCGACTCGGAGGCGATCGGGATGCGCGCGCTGCGATCGCAGGCGGCGACGATCTCCTCGGGCAGGCCGTCGCGCTCGGCGCCGACGAGCAGCGTGAGCGTGGCGTCGGAGCCCTCGGCGGGGGAAGGCCCGCGTAGCACGCCCTCGGCGTCGGCGACGAGCGCGACGCGTTCGCCGGGCAGCGCGCTCACGTCGCTCACGCGCGCGAGCCGGACCGCGAAGATCGCGCCCATGCTCGCGCGCACGGCCTTGGGCGAGTGCGGATCGGCGCAGCCGGGCCCGAGCGCGACGCAGGAGGCGCCGAAGGCCTGCGCGGAGCGCAGCACGGTGCCGACGTTCCCGGGATCGCCGACGCCGTGCAGGTAGACACACAGAGGGCCGGCGGGCTCCTCCCAGCTCTGCTCGTAGACGCCGATCACGCGCGCACCGGAGCCGAGCGTGGAGACGGAGCGCAGCAGACCGGGCTCGACGTCGTGGAAGCGCTCGCCGCCGAGCCCAGACCCGGCGAGGCGGAAGCCCTCGACGGCCGGACGCCCGGCGGCGCTTGCGGCAAGCACGAGGTCCTCGCCCTCGGCTAGGAAGCGCCCGCTGAGCCTGCGCTCGCGCTGCGTGGCGAGTCGCTTGAGCTCCTTCAGCCTGGGATTCTGTTGGGATTCGATGATGATCGTCACGGTGTGCTGGTCAATCTCCTCGGGGCATAAAAAAAGGCGCCGTCCTTGCTGAGAGCGGCGCCCGGGAGGCTGTCTCGATGTCGGTTGCCGGGTCAGGCAGCCGACGCCTCGCGGGCGACCTCGGCAAAACGTCGGAACGTGTCGGCGTCGCGCACGGCGATGTCGGCGAGCACCTTGCGGTCGAGCTCTACGCCGGCCAGCTTGAGGCCGTGCATCAGCTGCGAGTAGCTCATGCCGTTGATCCGCGCGGCGGCGTTGATGCGGGTGATCCACAGGCGACGGAAGTCGCGCTTGCGGTTGCGCCTGTCGCGGTAGGCGTAGGCGTCGGCCTTGAGCAGGGCCTCCTTGGCGCGCTTGTAGTTGGAGTGCGCCTCGCCACGAAAGCCCTTGGTCAGCTCGAGCGTCGCGCGGCGCTTCTTGCGCGCGTGGACCGAGCGCTTGACGCGGGTCATTTGCCCACCCCCAGCATCCGCTTGATCCGCGGAACGTCATGCGCATTGATGATCTTCGGCCCGCCCAGCGCGCGCTTCTTTTTCGGCGACTTCTTCTCGAGGATGTGGCTCGTGAAGGGGTGCCGTCCGCGTACCTTGCCGGTGCCGGTTACTTTGAAGCGCTTCTTCGCGCCGGAGTGTGTCTTCATCTTGGGCATGAGCGAGAGCGGACGATTATGACACGGCGCTCGTCGGACACGGTGTCAGCCGCCATCGGCCGTGCGCCGGCCCGCCGCGCGGGACGCTCAGGCGGCGTCGGCGGCGGCGTCGGCAGGCGTGGCCTCGGCCGGCGTGGCGTCGGCCTCCCCGCCGTCGACCTGCGCGGCGTCGATCTCCGAGCCGTTCGGCCTCAGCCTCTGACGCGTGACACCACCATCCTCGGCGCTGCGGCTTCGGCGCGCGCCGCGGGCGTCTCGACGGCCTCGACACGCCGCATCGACGGCGACGCCGCGCGGTCGATGCGACGTCGCCCTGCTCGCCTTCGGTGAGACCTCGTCGGCGCCTCGCCGCGGTCGGCGCAGACACCGGCCTTGGACGGGCGCCATCATCATCGTCATGTTGCGCCCTTCCTGGATCGGGCGCTGCTCGACGACGCCGAGCTCGGCGAGCTCCTCGGCGAGGCGGTCGAGGATCGCGGTGCCGCGCTCGGGGTGCGTGACCTCGCGCCCGCGGAACATGATCGTGACCTTGACCTTGTCCTTGTGGCGCAGAAAGCGCTCGACGTGGTGCTTCTTGGTGTCGTAGTCGTGCTCGGCGATCTTCGGGCGGAACTTGATCTCGCGCACGGTGATCTGCTGCTGGTGCTTGCGCGCCTGCTTGACCTTCTGGGCCTGCTCGTACTTGTACTTGGAGTAGTCGAGCACGCGGCACACGGGCGGGCGTGCCTCGGGCGCGACCTCGACGAGGTCGAGATCGCGTTCCTGGGCGAAGACGAGCGCGTCGGGCGTCTTCAGCACGCCGACCTGGTTGCCCTCGTCGTCGATCAGACGCACCTCGGGCACGCGAATGCGCTCGTTGATCCTGGTCGTGTCCCGCTCGGGCGGGCGCCGGTCGAACCTGCGTGGTACCGGCACTAGCTGTGTTGCCGCGCGTCAAGCGTGCTATGCGTCGCGCTCTGAGATTTGCGCGGCTGCAAGGCGGGCGAGTATAGCTCCCCCTGGAGCGTTGCGTGCGAACTTCTTCGACCGTCGTTGAGCCGCTGTCGCCGCCGCGGTGCTCGCGCACGGAGACCGTCTCGTCCTCCTGCTCGCGCTCGCCGACGATCAGCATGAAGGGGATCTTGCGCAGCTCGGCCTCGCGGATCTTGCGCCCGACCGACTCGCTGCGCTCGTCGAGCTCGACGCGCAGCGCCGTCGGCGCGCAGCTCGCTCGCGCACCGTCCGCCCGTAATCGTTGAAGCGATCCGAGACGGGCAGCACGATCGCTTGCACGGGCGCGAGCCACAGCGGCAGCTCGCCGGCGTAGTGCTCGAGCATGATCCCGATGAAGCGCTCGTAGGAGCCGAACAGCGCGCGGTGGATCATCACCGGGCGTGTGCTCGTGGTTGTCGGCGCCGGTGTAGCTCAGCTCAAAGCGCGCGGGCATCGAGTAGTCGAGCTGAACCGTTCCCGAGCTGCCACGAGCGACCGAGCGAGTCGGTCATGTGCATGTCGATCTTCGGGCCGTAGAAGGCGCCGTCGCCCGGGTTCAGCTCGTACTCGAGACCCTGCTTCGGAAAGCGCGCTCGGCGAGCTTGGCCTCGGCGCGGTCCCACATCTCGTCGTCGCCGATGCGCTGCTCGGGACGCGTCGAGAGCTCGAGGCGCACGTCGAGGTCGAACAGCGCGTAGGTGGCGAAGGCCATCTCCAGGCAGCCGCGCACCTCCTTCTGCACCTGCTCCTCGGTGCAGAAGATGTGCGCGTCGTCCTGCGCGAAGTGGCGCACACGCAGCAGCCCGTGCAGCACGCCGGAGGCCTCGTTGCGATGCAGCAGTCCGGGCTCTGAGTAGCGCACGGGCAGGTCGCGGTAGGAGTGGCGCTGGCTGCCGAACAGGTGGGCGTGGCCGGGGCAGTTCATCGGCTTGACGCCCATCTCACGACCCTCGACGTCGATCGTGAACATGTTCTCGCGGTACTTGCCCCAGTGGCCCGAGGTCTTCCACAGCTCGGCGTCGAAGATCTGCGGTGTCTTGACCTCGCTGTAGCCGCGCGTCGCGACCCATCTCGCGCGAGACGCCGAGCGAGCGTGTTGAACACGGTCGTGCCGGCGGGCAGCCAGAAGGCCGCGCCGGGCGAGACCTCGGAGAAGGTGAACAGCCCGAGCTCACGGCCGAGCTTGCGGTGGTCGCGTGCCTTGGCCTGCTCGATCCGCTCCAGGTGCTCGGCCAGTTCCTCCTTGGAGAAGAAGGCGGTGCCGTAGATGCGCGTGAGCATCGTGCGCTCGGAGTCCCCGCGCCAGTAGGCGCCGGCGACGGACTGCAGCTTGAACGCGCCGACGGTCTTCGTGCTCGGCGCGTGCGGGCCGCGGCAGAGGTCGGTGAACGGGCCGTTGGTGTACAGCGAGACGCTCTCAAGCGGCCGCGGCGGATGCCCGTGCTGGGCCGCGGCGACGAGGTCGTCGATCAGCTCGACCTTGTAGTCCTGGCCCTCGCCAGCGAAGCGCTCGCGCGCCTCGCCGGGCGTCACCTCGCGCCGCTCGAACGGCTCCGCCGGCCTTCACGTGCGCGCGCATGCGCTCTTCGATCGCCGGGAAGTCGGCCTCGGAGATCGCTGACGCCCTCGGGGAACTCGAAGTCGTAGTAGAAGCCGTCGGCGATCGGCGGGCCGATCGAGATCTTCACGCCGTCGTAGAGCTCGAGCACGGCGCTCGGCGAGCACGTGCGCGGCGTCGTGGCGGATCAGCTCGAGCGCGCCGTCGCCGCTCTTCTCCGTGAGGATCGAGAGCTGCGCGCCGTCGGGCAGCGGGCGCGAGAGGTCGCGCACCTGCGGCGCCTCGCCGGCCTCGGGATGACTCACCTCGACGGCCAGCGCAGCGCGCGCGAGGCCGGGGCCGATCGCGGCGGCCGCGTCGGCACCGGTCGCGCCGTCGGCGAGCTGCAGCGCGTTGCCGTCGGGCAGTGTCACGGTCACGGTCATCTCAGCGCTGGAGGCTATCCACCCGGCGCGCGTGCGCGTTACCGCCGCGCGGCTTGCACTCGGCGCGCGGAGTCACTGCAGACAATCGACTGAGAAACACCACTGCAGACGATCGTCTGAATATGCGAAAGTGATCGCATGCCCGATAGAGCCCCTGCAGCGATCACGCTTACCCTCTCCCCCACACAGGTCGACGACATCGTCCGCGCCGCCGCGCGTGGGCGCGCGCCGAGCATCTCCACGCTGATCGCCGACTCGCTGGCTGCGCCAGTCGCGGGAAACGGCAGCGGCTTGCCGCGCTCGAAGTCCGCGGCAAATGGAAAGGAGTCGGTCGCACGCGCCTCGCTGGCAGCGTTGGCATCGCGCGGCTACATGCCGGGCGAGACGACCGACACGCGACTGTCGCGCTCGCTGCTGCGCGGGCTGTCGCTGCTGACGGGCTTCGGCCCGGACTGCGAGGAACGCGGCATCGTCGAGCTTGCCGAGGATCTCGGCATGAGCCCGAGCACGGCGCACCGCTACGCGCTGACGCTCGTCGAGATCGGCCTGCTCGAGCGCTGCCCGCGCACGCGCAAGTACCGCCTGCCGCAGATCTGACGAAGAGCGGCGCCGAGCTCGGCAGCGCCAGGCCGGCTCAGGCGGCGGCGCGCTCGAGCAGCGGGTTGCGCCGTGCAGACGCCGCGAGGAAGGCCATCACGACGCGTTCGTCGAACTGCGTTCCGGCGCAGCGACTCAGCTCCTCGCATGCGCTCTCGTGCGTGCGGGCGGGGCGATAGGGACGGTTGCTGACAATCGCCGTATAGGCGTCGGCGACGGACAGGATCAGCGCCTCCAGCGGGATCTGCTCGCCGCTCAGGCCGCGCGGGTAGCCGCGCCCGTCGGGGCGCTCGCGGTGGCAGAGGATCCACTCGCGGATGTCCTGCAGGCTGACGTCGGCGATCAGCGCGGCGCCGAGCTCGGGGTGGCGCTGCACCTCGGCCCACTCGGCCGGCGTCAGCGGGCCCTGCTTGCTGACGATCTCGTGCGGGATCTGGTCGCGGCACTGGCCGCAGACGAGTGCGGCGAAGCGGACGCGCGCGACCTGTTCCTCGGTGAGGCCGAGCTCGCGCGCGGTCAGCTCGGCGAGGTGACCGACGAGTCGCCGCGGGCGCAGCTCATAGTCGACGCTGCCGAGCGGTCCGAGCTCGCCGCCGCACGAATCGCAAATCAGCACTAGCTGGAGCTGAGCGGTCCCCGCCACATATCGGGCGCCGCCGCTGCGCAGGGCGGAGTGATCACACGCCATGGAGATCCCATCGGCAGGATCACGGCAGGGCTTGTCAATTGCAACGAGCGATGGACCGATTCGCGCTGCGACCCCGCCGGAGGCCGCGCGCGGCCGGACCCGCGGCGGTGCGCTCAGCCCGGCGCGCGCAACAGCTCGGGGCCCTCCTCGGCGGCGCCCGGCTTGTTCAGGGCCGGATTGGCCGGCGTGGCCGACAGGCGCGATTCGGGCAACGGCCCGCACAGCGCAAGCGCTTCCTCGGCGCCGACGTCGCCGTCGAGCCATGCTTTTTGCGCGTCGCCATCGGCCAGGATCACGGGCATGCGGTCGTGGATCGCCGCCGCGACGCGGTTGGGCGCGGAGTCGCACGTCAAGAGCGTGACGCTGTGGACCCACTCGCCCTCGACCTTGGCCGGCGTCCACAGCGCGGCGAATGCGAACGGGATGCCGCCGTCGACGCGGAACAGGAACGGCTGACGCTGGCCGATCTTCGATCGGTCGCCTTTGCGCTCGGGTTTGAGCCACTCGTAGTAGCCGTCGGCGATCTGCAGCGCGCGCCGTGCGCCGCGCGGCACGAGCCGGCGAAAGGCGGGCTTGCTCGTGACGGTCTCCATGCGGGCGTTGATCATCCTGTTGCCGATCGCAGGGTCGGTGGCCCACGAGGGGATCAGGCCCCAGCGCATCAGCTCGGCCTGGGGCTCGCCCTTTGGCGCGACGATCGTCAGCACCTCTTCGGTGGGGGCGATGTTGTAGCGGTGCGTGCCGCCCTCGCCGGGGAAGGGAACCTTGAAGCGTTCGTTCAGTTCCTGCACGCCGGCCGTGTTCGTGTAGCGCCCGCACATGCTCCGAGCATAGGCAGGCAAGCGGGCGCGAGGTCCGCGCGAGTGAGTGCGAATCGGTGCCACGAACTGACTGGAGCGGCCCCGTGGCGAGCCGCTACCGCCCCAACACGCCAAGAGGGCCCCGCCTCGCGGCGGGGCCCTCTTGGTCGAGCCATGTCCGAGCTAACGCTCAGACGGAACTGCTATTTGGAGGCCTTCACCCCGAGCAGCGGCTGGAAGCCACCCCAGCAGCCTGCGTCGAGGCGGAACGTGCCGATACCGCCGGTGCCACCGTCGCAGTAGAAGCCGCCCCACGTCGAGTTGACGTAGGCGTCATTCGGGCGCGGCTGCGTGCCGGCCGTAGCTCCGGTTTCTTCTTCCAACCCGACGTTCAGCGAGTCATACGCGCAGCGCGACGGGCTGAATTTGCTGCATGCCGCCGGACCGACCGGGCTCGCGCCGTAGTTGGTCGTGTTGTAGGCGACGCTGACGATCGCTTCGTTGGGAAGCATCGCTTCCAGCGGGTAGACGAACTTCTTCTCCTTGCCGTGGAAGCATTCTTTGGTGTAGCCGACGACGCCTTCACCGTTGGGCGTGCAGTCTTTGTTGTCGGCCGACGGGCGATACGGGATCGCCAGCGTTTTCGTCGATTCTGTGATCAGCGAGCCAACGGAGCCTTCGGGGCCCACGTTGTAGACCTTCACGGTGATCGGCCAGTTGAACGTCGCACCGCCAATCGTTTTGCAGGAGGTGCCGGCGCCTTCCTGACAGGCCCAACTGCTCAGGACGATCGACACCTGCGGGTTTTTGCGAACCGTCCCGCTGAAGCCGACGGCGCCACCGAACTCGGCGGTCGAGGTCGCCTCGAAGCCGATCGAAGCCGTGTTTTTCGGCGTCGGGCTCGGGATGTTGTTGTAGATCGTGGCGGCGCCGGCCGTAGCAGCCGAGAGCGCAAGAATCGCCACCGCCGCAAGGATCGCCCCGACGGACTTAGGAATCTTTCCAGTCATTTGGTCTCCATTCGTCTTCTAGAGGCCGGCGAGCCGAAGCCCACAGGCATTTAAGACCCCCTCCAGGGGCGCCCCAAACGAAAGCCGCATGGATGACCGGCAGTTGTCCCTCCCGTCACAGCCGTCGCATCCGGCGACGCGCTGCCCCTATGCAGCCCCCATCGGGGTGCAAGGTAATGACCGGTGTCCTCTCTGTCAACCCTTCCGCATAGCTCACAACAGCTGCGCAGAGCTCCTCACGCGTGTGGCTGGGCCTCCCCAGCGCCCCGCGGCTCGCGCCACATCCGCCACTGCGGCGGTGCGCCGCGGCCGAGCGCGAACTCGTCGATCACCTCGAAGCCATGGCGTTCATAGAGCGCGCGGTTGCGTGGCGTCGAGGCCTCGAGGAAGGCGGGCTTGCGCTCCACATCACAGCGCTCGAGCACGGGCGCGAGCAGCGAAGCGCCGAGGCCGCGGCCCTGCCACTCGGGGTGGACGCCGAGGAAGGCGAGGTAGTAGTGGGCCGGGAACTTCGGCTCGGCGGGATGACCGCCTTCGAGCAATGTCAGCGAGCGCAGCACGCGCGGGCTGTGGCGCCGAAAGACGCCGATCATCGCCGGCAGCAGGCGCAACTGTTCGCCCACGCCGAGCTTCCACATGCCCGGCGGCTCCCACACGGCGGCGCCGGCAGTTGCGGCCGTCGTGTAGGTGTGCTCGTGCTCGAGCCAGATGCGCCGCAGGAACAGCGCGAAGCCGCGCCGCAGCACGTTCATCCGCCGCGGGTCATGACGCAGCACCCAGCTGAACACTGGATCGTCGTAGAAGGCGTGCGCCAGCGACTCGGCCATCCCGTCGATCGCGGCGACATCGCCCTTAGCGACGGTCTGCGCCTCCTCGTAGGCCGCGCGCTGGTCCATCGCCCGCTCAGGCGGCGGCTTCGACGCCCGCCAGCGAGCGCGAGATCGAGCGCGTCAGCGAGGCGCGCACGAGCGGCGCGATGCCGGGGATCGGCGAGGCGATGCGGATGTCATAGACGAAGCGCGTCCCGCCGCTCGCGGTCGGCTCGAAAGTCATCACGCCGACGTGGCCGCGCAGCGGGCTGCCCTTGGTGATGCGGTAGACGATCCGCTCGGGCACGACGAACTCGTCGACGGTCTCCTCGAACGGCGGCAGCGGCCCGATCTGCAGGCTGGCGCACCGAACCGACGCCGTTGCGCTCGCTCGCCCCGTCGCGCAGGCGCGTCACCTTCGCGCCGAATACCTCGGCGAGGTTCTCATGCTCGGCCAGGTGGGCGAAGACCCGCTCGGGCGGCTTGGCGAAGTCGTGCTCGACGTGCACGTGGTGAGCTCGCACGCCGGCCAGCCTACTTGAACGCCGAGGGCAGGGACGGCGCGCAAACACGCTGGGACAACCATGCTGGAGGCCGCTGACGCGCTCGCGGAGCCGCGCGAGGACTCGCCTCGACGGAACCTGCCCGGTACAGTCTTGTCATGGTCCTGCGGGGGAGCGCAGCGGGGAGACGGTGGGCGGCACTCGCGACACTGCTCGCGTCGGCGCTCGTGCTCGTGCTTGCGTCGGCGTGGCCGGCAGCGGCGGGGGCCGAAGCGAACCCCGAGGACTCGCTGATCTACATGCCCTACGGGCTCGTGCACTCGCTGCGCCCAGCAGAACAAGTCGACGGATACCTCGCCGAAGTCGACTCTTATCGGATCGGTCAGCTGATCTTCGCCACGCCCAAAGTGAGCAAGGCGGGCGTCGTCAAAGTGCCCAAGCACAACAGGGAAATGCTCCAGCGCTGGAGCAGCCGCGCGGCGGCCTACGACAGCGCGCACGGCGCCTCGCTCGGCATCACGCTCGTCGTCCCGGCGAAGGTCAAAGGCAGCAAGGGTGCCGGCATCGACCTCAACAGCGCGCCTGTCCGCGCGGGGATCGTTGCCGGCGTGCAAGCGGCGCTCGGCTACGGCATCAGCGGCGTGCAGCTCGACTTCGAGCCCTACCCGACGAGCGCCGGCTACGTATCACTGCTCGAAGAACTCGACGCGATGTACGCGCGGGTCGGCTTCCATGGGCGCTTCTCGGTGGCGGCGCCGGCAAACACCTCGCGCTGGTCGCCGAGCTACCTGAAAACGGTCTCGCAGCTGCTGACGCAGATCGACCCGCTCTACTACGACAGCGAAATCGGCACGGTCGCGGCCTATCAGAGCTGGGTCCGCGAAAGCCTCGCCTACTACAGCGCGAACGTCGCACCGGCGACGAGGATCGTCCCGGTGCTCCCCTCCTACTCGGCCAACCCCTGGCACATGCCGAGCGTGGAGAACATCGAAAGCTCGACGGCCGCCGTCGCGGCGGCACTCGGCGACGGCAGCCGGGTCAACGGCGCGGGCATTCTGGTGGGGCTACGGCTTCCTGCTCGACGAGGAAGGCGCCTACGACGGCAGCGCCGATCGCGCCGCCTGGCTGTCGAGCACGGTCTCGTTGCCGTTCTCGCCCTAGCGGCGCGTTCGGCCGAGCGCTGCCTCTACGGCTCGAGGATCAGCTTGCCGCGCGTGTGCCCGGCCTCGCTCAGCTCGTGCGCCTGTGCGACCTGGGAGAGCGAGAACGTGCCGGCGAGCTCCACGCGAACCTCGCCGGCCGCGACGAGCTCGGCGATCTTCGCTAGCTGCTCGGCGCTCGGGCTCATGATCAAGAGCTCGGCGCGCACGCCGCGCTCGGCTGCCTCGGGCTCGGGCGGCGCGCCGGCGATCACCACGAGCGTCCCGCCCTCGCGTACTGTCGGCAGCAGCGTCTTGGTCGTCTCGCCGCCGACCGTGTCGAACGCGAGGTCGACGCCGCTGACGAGCTCGGCGACGTCTTGGGAGGTGTAGTCGACGTACTGCTCGGCGCCGAGGCCGAGTACGAACTCGCGGTTACGCGCCGAGCCGGTGCCGATCACGCGCGCACCGGCGTGCTTGCCGAACTGCACCGCGAGATGACCGACACCGCCGGCGGCACCGGCGACGAGCAGCGTCTGACCGCGCTGCAGGCCACCGCGGTCGAACAGCGCCTGCCACGCGGTCAAGCCGGCCACGGGGATCGCGGCCGCCTGCTCGTGGCTCAACCCGGCCGGCTTCTTGGCGATCGCCGCTGCGGGGCAGACGGCGAACTCGGCGTAGCCGCCGCTCGGCGCGAAGCCGAACACGTCATCGCCCTCGGCAAAGCCGTCCGCGCGCGAGCGCTCGACGGTGCCCGAGATGTCGCTGCCGAGAACCGCCGGCAGCTCCTTCGACGAGATGCCGCGCCGGTACTTCCAGTCGATCGGGTTGATCGCGGCGGCGCGCACGCGGATCAGCACCTGCCCGTCGCCCGGCTCCGGCGTCGGAACCTCCTCGATGCGCAGGACCTCGGGGCCTCCGGTCTCGCTCAGCAGCACGGCGCGCATGGTTCCTCCTCGATTCGACGGCTCTTGAGCGAGTCTAGCCGCGCCCGCGCGGCTACCAGCGTCTGTATTAATCGAGCGGTGGGAGCGGCGAGTCAGATAACGAGCGGCGCCTCGCTGCCGCCCGTGCCCCTCGGCCCGCGGCTGCGCGCGCGCCGCGAACAAGCGTGGCTGCTCGTCGATCTGCTGATCGTCGCGTGGCTGTGCTGGCTGTTCGACTGGATCAACAACCTCGCCCCCGTACGCCAAGCGCTGGCGGTGCACAACGGCAACAGCGTGCTCAACCTCGAGCGAGCACTTCAGCTCGATCCGGAGCGCGCACTCGACGCCTCGCTCGCGCGCCATCACACGCTCAGCGAGATCGTCGTGTTCTGGTACGAAAACGTCCACATCGTCGTGACGCTGCTCGTGTTCGCGTGGCTGTGGTGGCGACGCGCCGATGCGCTCGGCGCGCTGCGCGCGACGCTCGTCGTCGTGAACCTGATCGCGCTGACCGTCTTCTGGAGCTTCCCCCTGGCGCCGCCGCGGATGCTCTCGAGCTCCTACGTCGACCTCGTCGCGCGCATGCACGAGGTGCCGGTGTGGCAGATCGGCGCCACTGCGCTTCATTCCAACCAGCTCTGCTCGATGCCCTCGCTGCACATCGCGTGGGCGACCTGGAGTGCACTCGCTGTATGGGCGCTGAGCAAGCGGCGTTGGCTGCGCGCACTCGCCTGCGTGTACCCGTTCCTGACGACCTACGCGGTGATGGCGACCGGCAACCACTACCTGCTCGACGCTATCGCCGGCGCGGGGATGACGCTTGGCCTCTACCTCCTGTTCAACCGGCCACCCCTGCGACAGTGGGTAGGCGACGTCCCTGGCGCCGGACGCGCGGCCACGGCCTGAGCCGGCGTCGAGACCGGGCTCCTGAGCCAGGCCGGCGGGCGCGGCGGCGGGAGAAAGCTAACTCAGAGCGTGCACGCGCGTTGGCGACGATCGATGCCCACCTCGGTGATGCCGGCTGAGGTGATCTTGATCCGGGTGGGCACGTTGCCGCGCTCGAGCAGCTTCATAAGCACCGACTCGCCCTTGGACTCGATCCCAGACCGCAGCGGCTCCTCGAAGGCCTCCGGCCTCAGCGAGTCGGCGATCTGCACGTAGACGTGCTTTTCAGCCGTGCCGTGCTGCACCTTCCAGCGGTAGGTGTCGCCCGGGCGCGGCGCCTGGATCGGGGTGGGCCCGCCGATGATCTCGGGGTCGCTCGTGATCGGTTGCGGACGATACATGGATGCAATATCGCGATGGCGAGCGTCGCGAAGAAGGGTCATCTGGCCAGCGTTCTGTGCGCGGCATTTGGACACGGGGCCGAACCGGCGAGGTCACAGCTCAGCAACCGGAAGTTCACAGCTCGGCTACCACCGCTTGACAGTTGGGCGTATTCTGAGTCTCGGTATCCGCAGAGATCGCCGGCCCCACTCGACCCGGGCCGGGGTCGGGCTGGGCGGACGGGGAAGACGGGTCGGGCAAAGCGCGGGGGCCAGTGGAGAGCCCTTGCCACCAGCGAGGGAGACGAGATGAACGCCAGATCACCGCTCCGAGCAAGGCTCGACAGTCACAGATGCCGGGCCGCAATCGCGATTGCCGCAGTGCTGCTGATGAGCCTGGCTGCTGGCTCGCCGGCGCTTGCGGCGCGATCGAGCTTCTCGGCCAAGCTGCGCCAAGCGCAGCTCGCTTCGCTACTAGAACCACAAGTCACGAACGTCGTGCCCAATGCCGGCCCGATCTCGGGCGGCACGCTGGTAAGCATCGGCGGCAATCACCTCAGCGGCGCCACGGCCGTCAGCTTCGGCTCGACGCCCGCGAGCAGCTTCAGCGTGAAGTCAGACGGGAAGATCGAAGCGATCACGGCGCCCGGCACCGAAGGCAGGGTCGATGTGACGGTGACAACACCGGAAGGCACGAGCGCGGTCAACAAAGGAGACCACTTCACCTACGTGCCTCCCGGGCCGTACGTCACGGAGGTCCGGCCGGACGAAGGCTCCGTCGAAGGCGGGCACCCGGTCAAAATCATCGGCGTCCACCTCGGCGGCGCGACGGAAGTCACCTTCGGCGGAACGCCGGCAGCGTTCGAAGTCGTCTCGAGCGAAGGCATCGAAGTGACGACGCCGGTCGGCGACGCGCCGGTGGTCGACGTACGCGTCACGACGCCGGAAGGCACGAGCCCGCCCAATCCGGGTGACAAGTACACCTACCTAGCCAAGTTCATCGAAATCTCGAAGGTGACGCCGAACAAGGGCCCGGCCGCGGGCGGCGGCTCGGTGGCGATCGACGGGGAAGGATTCCACGGAGTCACGGCGGTCGAATTCGACGGGGTCCCGGCGCAGAGCTTCGTCGTGAACTCGCCCTTCTCGATCACGGCCGTCCCCCCACCGCACTCGGCCGGCAGGACAGCGATCGACGTGCAGACCACGTTCGGCCCGAGCGAGCCCGAATACTGCCGGCGCAACAAGGTGGAGCGAACGCAGTGCTCGGTACGGGACTACTACAAATACAAGGAACCGACCGTCGCGACAGTGGCTCCGGGTGCCGGCCCGGTGGCAGGTGGCACGCCGGTGACGATCACGGGGACCGGTTTCGCAATCGGGGAAGCAGGCACGGAAGTGCTCTTCAACAAGGCGCCGGCAAGCTCGGTCGACTGCAGCTCGGACACGACTTGCACGGCCGTCACGCCACCCGCCGCCAAGCCGAGCACGGCTTATCTGAAAGTGACCGTCACGACCAACGAAACGACGCACAGCAAAAAGAATCCCACGGCGAAGTTCGTATACGAATAGCCCGCGCGAACGTGCCCAGGCCCGGCTCCGGCGTTTGCGTCGGAGCCGGGCCTGGCGTTTGGGCGGGATACTTGGATCGTGCTGCGCCTAATCACGATCCCGATCAGCCATTACTGCGAGAAGGCGCGCTGGGGCCTCGAGCGGGCTGGGATCGCCTACCGCGAGGAGCGCCATGTGCAGGGCATCCACCGGCTGGCGGCCGGGCGAGCGGGCGGCGGAGCAACGGTGCCGGTGCTCGTCACGCCCGAGGGCGCGATCGGCGAGTCGCACGAGATCCTCGAATGGGTCGACGAGCGCACACCGGCCGAGCAGCGACTCTTCCCGGCGGAGCCGCAGGCGCGCGTAGAGGTCGAGCGCCTCTGCAGCCGCTTCGACGCGGAGCTCGGGCCGAAGGGACGGCGGCTGATGTACGTGCACCTGCTGCGCGACCGCCCGCTGGCGCTGCGCTTCAACAACGAGGGCGTGCCACGGTGGGAGGAGCGGACGATCCGCTACGGCTGGCCGGCGATCGAGCTCGTGATCAGACGCGTGCTGGAGATCACGCCGGGGGTGGAGCAGAGCGACGAGATGGCCGTCTGGGGTGAGTTCGATTTCGTCGCCGGGCTGCTCGCAGACGGACGGCCGTATCTATGCGGTGAGCAGTTCACCGCGGCCGACCTGACGTTTGCGGCGCTGTCGGCGGCCGTCGTCGTGCCGCCGGTGTACGGGGTGGCGCTGCCGCAGCCGCGGGAGATGCGTGCGGAGACGGCGGCGCTGGTGGAGCGGGCGCGGGAGCATCCGGCCGGCGCTTACGCGCTCTCACTGTTTGCCGCGCGCTGAGCGTCCGGGGAATACACCCAAGCGTCCCCGATGAGACTTCGCATTGCGCGTGGCCGATACGAGCGTCGCGGCAAGATGCGTACGAATCCGGACACTTTCGGACGCATTTGCTAGGATGCGCCCATGACGACGATCAAAGCGGATGAGATTCGCATTCCTCGACGGGCGCGCGAGGCCGTTGCCCACCACGAGAAGGTCATCGTGATGAACAGAGAGCGACCAGCGTTCGTCATCCTGCACCCCGACGATCACGGGGAAGCATCGCCTCCGCGCCGCGGCCGCCCGCTGAGTGACGCGCTCGCTCGTCTCGCCCAAGCCCCCGCTCCGGATCCCGAGTTCGGGATCGACATGGAAGCAGTGCTAAGGGACGTGGGACCAGCACCGGCGGACCCGTGGGAACAGTCCTAGACACCACGGTCTTCATCGAGCTCGAGCGCGCGACGCGGGGCACACCAGCCGACCAAGCGATGCAAGCCGTCAGTCGGCGCTTGGAGGAAGAGCTACGCGCCGATGACGAGGTGGCGATCGCCGCGATCACAGCGTCTGAGCTCCTACACGGTGTGCACCGGGCGAGCGACGAGCACCGGGGACGACGCGAGGCCTTTGTAGAGGCCGTACTTGCAGCCTTCCCGGCGCTCCCCTTCGACCTCCTCGCCGCGCGAACGCACGCCAGGCTGTGGGCCGGCCTCGCCTCGTCCGGTACCGATGTCGGTGCACACGATCGGATCATCGCCGCGACGGCAATATCTATTGGCTGGCGCATCGCGAGCGCCAACACCCGCCACTTCGAGCACATCCCTGGGCTGAACGTAACGCCCATCTCGCTTAGTTAGCTCCTCGGCGACCACGCCAGTAGACAGCACGTAACGGTTGCTGGCACCGCGCGCCGCGCGGCGATGGGCGAGGCGTGCCACGTCCAAGCAAAGGGCGGCGGTCATGGCGGATCGGACCGTCCCGGGCACTGCGCATAGCGAGTAGCGTGGCGGGGACCCCTTCCGACAGGAGATCCCGCAAATGAGCAAGAAACCCTCCCCCGCGCTTGCGGTGTCCGCTGTCGCACTGTTCGCTGCGCTCGGCGGCACCGGCTTTGCCGCGTCGCGTGGCCACGAAGCCGCGCACGCGCACGCTGCGAGCAGGGCACTGACACCAGCCCGAGTGAAGAAGCTGATCGCGTCCTATCTCCATGCGCACCCCCAAGCCGGCCCGCGCGGGCCGCAGGGAGCAGCAGGAGCAGGGGGAGCAGCCGGGGCAGCGGGCGCGGCAGGAGGACCGGGACAGACCGGCCCGCAGGGTCCGGGGGCGACGCAGATCGGGAACAGCGTCGTGGGACCGAGAACGCTGTTCCCGATCGCCACGGTAGGCCCGTGGACCGTCAAGATGGAATGCACAGTGGGCGTCGCCGTGAACATCGTCGGCCCTGGGAACTATTACTACACGTCGATCACGGGGCCCCCGGGCATCTCTACTTCCACCGCGACCCATCTCAACAACGGCGCGATGGGCGAAGGTGGCGTCACCCTTAACACCAGCGGCGCGAACATGCAGCTGTCCGCTGACGTTCAGCTGACCTCCGGCGCCACGATGTACGAACTGCGGCTGCAGATGACCGAGACCGGTTCCGGTTTCAGCAATCCCTGCACGGTGACCGGCTCAGCTATTCCTGTCGCTAACACGTAGCGGTGACGCGGGGCGCGCAGATGCGCCTCGCCGACCGCGAGCCCAGCGTTGGCGGGGGTGTGTCGGTTGGGCTTTGCGCTCAGACCATCAAAGGACGCCTGGCTGTGTGAGCCACTCGCTCTCGAACGTCAGACTCGTGTGCATCGTGAGCACGTCATAGTCGCTGTCGTAGTGGAGCACGCCCATGCCAGCCACATGGGCGCACGCAGCGATCATCACATCGGCGGGTGGCAGACGGTGATGCCCGATGTCGGCCAACTCGCGCTGCGCAGCAAGCGCCGCCGCTTCGATGTCTTTGTCGATCTCCACGCGCGGGAGCTTTGCCAAGTCGATCATCATCGCCGAGCGCTTGCGCCCCGATCGCGCCGAGTAGCCGGCCTCGAGCAAAAACGGCAGGCAAGTGACGAGTTGAAGCTCGGCCATCCATCCCGCGATGGCCTCAGCGCGACTGGCGTCCAAGCGCTCGGAGGCAAGCCGCGCCCACGCAGAGTTGTCGATCAGCAGCACGCAACGCGCCTCAGTCGGCTATTAGCCCGTGGTGCTTGACCTCTTCAGCAGCCTTCACATCGACGGGAATTGTGTGACTTCGAACCATCGTGGCCAGGCGATGGGCAGCCTCCTGCGCCGCGGCGAGATCGTCAGGTAGCTGACGTACCTTCACGCCGGCCCCGAGGACCACGAGTTCCGCGAAATCGATGCGCTGACCGGCCAAGCGGGCACGCAAATCGTCCAGCGCCTCGCGAACGGGCGGCGTCTCGGTGATCGTGTGGCGAGGGTGAGATGTCGGCACCAGCGCAAGTGTAGCACCGTGCTGCACCCCTGGAACACGTTGCGAACGGCGACATGCCGACAAACGTGAAGTCGTCCGTCACGGGCCGGGCCGGGCCGGGCCGGCGGCTGATAGCTTGCCCGGATGGTGCTGAGGGGGCGCGCCCTGACCAATTGGGGGGCTACTCGCCGGCTTCGCGGTGTGGCGAGGCCCTACGAAGCGCTCGCGGTGACCCTACTCGCGCTCGCAGGCGTCACCCTGGTCGAAACCGCGACGGCCTCGGCCGCGCGCCTGCCCCCGGTACAGATCACGTACTCAGGAAAAATGTCACTGGAGGTGTTCCCGACCGAAGGCAAGCCGGCCCACCAGCTACGCACGCTCTCTTGGACCGCCACCGCCAGCTCGGCAGGCTCCGACGGTGCCCTGGCCCTCGACTTCTCGTCGGTGAGCGGGTCGTCCTCGACCGAAGGGAACGGGAACTGTTACGACTCGACGGCCACGCTCTCGCTCGCGGCGGCGAAGAACCCGGCCGCCGGAGGCTGGTCTCTAAACGAGACCAGCGACTACCCGAGCCCGGGCTGGAAGTACATCGCCCTCGGCGTTCCCACAGTCGTCCCTGTTCTCGAAGCCCAAACGGGGCGCTGCAGCTCGGTTCAGGTCGAAGAACTCCCGCAACCCAACGAGATGCTGCTCAAACAGGAAACCTTCTCGCCGGCCCAGATGAAGGAATACGAAGCGATTCTCGAGCCGCTCGAATTCTCACCCGGGGGGCCTGCGACGAGGACCCGTACCTTCTCCTTCGACGGCACCAGTCACTGCGCATGCCTGCCCGCGGCAACGCATGTGAAGGAGAGCATGACGCTCACCGTCAGCGCGACCAGCCCCGCGTCCGGGAACAACATCAAAACGAACCCGGCGCCGAACGGCGGAGGCCCGAGGCCGAAAGGCACACCACCGCAGCGAAAAATAAGCGAAGCACGCCGCAAACAGCTCAAGGAACAGGCGCGCGAAGACCTTGGGCCAGCGCTCGAAGAGGCCTGGAATGCGCATGGCCTGTCAGTCGCGCTCGGACTGAACTCGGGCCTCGCGTTCTCAACCGTGTTGGACGAACTCGGTCAGGACGGCGCCCTGCTGGAGAGCAACGACGCGACGGCCAGGGTGATCAACGACTACCGGATCATCAACGACCCGCCCGATCGCCGGTTCCGTCGGCTCGCAAGGCCCCACGCACCCAAGCGACCGTCTCTACGCTCCTGCGCTGCCATTCCCAGCGCTGAGCGGACCCAGTGCACGAGCCTTCGCGAAGCCGAGTTGGCGATGCTCACCGACAGCGCAAAGGCCAGCGCCGTCACCGAAGCACTGCTTGTCACGATGAACCGAGACAGCACGGCCATCCGAGCGCACGACTATTCAGCCGCGCAGCGCCAGTACGTCCATTTCCGCAGCCTCCACAGCCAGTTGCGAACGGTGCTCAGGAGCAAGGGGTCCAACGGCGCGCGGGTCGCGACGATCCTACGCAGCGTGGGCGTGAGCGGCGTCCTCTCCAGTGCGCAGTCTGCCGCGGCGATCAGCACCGTTGAGGCGAAACTGAGCCGGGCCCGAGTCCCCGCGACAAGGCTGGGCTCACTCGCCAAGGTCGCGCTTGAAGCGCGCGAAACGGACGCTCTGGAGAGTCTCGCCAGCGCAAACGGCTGACCGCGCGACCATCGCGAGGCGTAGCATGTTTCGTGCGACACTGTCGCCGTGAGCCGTTCGCTTCACGTGAGGTTGGACGACAGCTCGGCCGCCGCGCTCAACGTCATCCGCGGCGATGGAATAAGCGACTCGGAGGCCGTACGAATGGCCCTACGCGAGAGCGCAGCCAGGCGCAGAACTCGCTCGTCGATCGCGGCCGAGGTGCAGCGTCTGGCGGGCGATGCGGGCGATCGAGCGGAGATGCGGGTCGTACGCGAGCAGATGGCGGAACTGGCGCCGGAGCCGATCGACTGAGGTGGTGCGCGGAGAGGTCTTCACCTGCCGGCACCCAGAGGTGACGCGGGGCAGGGAGCAGGGAGGCGCGCGCTATGCGGTGGTCGTACAAGCCGATGAGTTCATGGCGGTGAGCACCGTGCCCGTCGCGCCGACCTCCACGGGCGTCAGGCAGGCGAGTTTTCGGCCGGCAATCACCCTCGTCGGCACTCAAACACGGGTCCTCGTTGAGCAGACGACCGTCGTGGGCGCTCAGCGGCTGGGACACTCGGCGGGTCGACTTGATCCAGACGAGCTGCAAGACGTAGACGAGGCACTCGCACTCGTGCTAGGTCTTTGAGTCAGGCCGCTGGAGTTCTCCACCGTTGCAGACGTATCGATGGGCGATACTGGGCGGGAGGGTGCGAAATTTGGCTTGGGGAAGCCGATCGCGGGATGAGCTGCGAACGTCCTGCGTACGCAGAATCTCTGTAACGACTTCGGTCCAGAGCCGCTACTGGTCGCTGTCGCAGCCATCGGCTACCTTCTGACTCGTGACGCCGACCGAGGTCATCGACGAAATCGGAGCACGCTTGGCGCGCGCAGCCCCCAAGGACTCGCGAGTCGTGCTGTTCGGTTCGCATGCCCGCGAACAGGCCGACGACGGCTCGGATTACGACGTACTTGTGATCGAGCCGGA
Organism: uncultured Solirubrobacteraceae bacterium; assembly: GCA_963716315.1. GTDB lineage: Bacteria > Actinomycetota > Thermoleophilia > Solirubrobacterales > Solirubrobacteraceae > Palsa-744. The sequence goes on from OY970301.1 coordinate 499,555, forward strand.
AGTCGCCGATGCGGCCCAGGAGGCCGTGCGACTACGTGCCGAGCTGGGCGATCTGCTCGTACCGATCGACGTCGTCGTGGTCGATCGAGCGCGTGCCACTCGACGCGCAGCAGTCCGCGGCACGCTCGTCGAGTGCGCGCTGCGCGAGGGCCGCGTCCTTGCCCACACCTGAGCAAGCCGAGGTCGCCGACCTCTACCTCGCGAAGGCAGCGTCGGACTTGACGGCGGCGCGTGCCCTCGCGCTGGACGCCGAGCAGCAGGACGATGTTGTCGGGTTCCACGCCCAACAGGCCGTCGAGAAGTCCATCAAGGCGGTACTCGCGCTCCGCGGACACGACATTCCGAGGACTCACGACCTCGTGCTGCTCACCCGACTCGTCAGCGAGGACGACAATCCCCCGACCGAGCTCGAGCAAGCGCAGTCGCTCTCCCCCTGGGCGGTCGCGATGCGCTACGACGAGATGGAGGCCAGCCTCGACCGAGACGCCGCGATCCGCATAGCCGACGCCGCACTGGGCTGGGCAACGACGCTCGTCGCCGCTGCGCGAACAGCCCCGCCACAAGCCGGATAGGGAACCGAGCACCGCCTTCCTCGGCCGGGACAGCCCAATCGACCTCCCAAACGCGAGGAATGTCGCGCATCGTTGGCTTGGCCATGAGAAGATGATCTCATTGCCCGGCGACGTGCAGGTTTCGAGGCAATCCGGCCCACCTCCGCGCCGCGCAAGGCGACCTTGACCAAAGAAACAGGCGCGGCCGGAGCATCTTGAGGGCTGCGAGGTGTTCGCCATATGTTCGCCAGACGCTTGAATCTGGCCGAGGTCGGGGACTTTCGACCAAGCAAAAGACCTGTATGCACGGGCCCTGTTACATCATGGGCGATACTGGGCTCGAACCAGTGACCTCCGCCTTGTCGAGGCGGCGCTCTCCCAGCTGAGCTAATCGCCCTGGGAAGGCCTGAAGCGTATCAACGCGAAACTGACCGCCCGGCCGCCGAATCGCCGGTGCGACAGGCACCGAAGGGCGACCGCTCCGGCGCGGAGGAGACTGGGCCAAGGAGCAAAGCCCGAGCCTCCCCCACCCCGGTCACGGCACGATCACGACGCGTCCTTCGCTCGCGCCGCCGGTTTCAGCCGGGCCGACGACGCCTTCTTCGGCGCCTGTCGAGCCCGCTTCGCCACGTTCGAGTTCGCCGCCTTCGATCCCGTAGGGTGAGCGGCGGCCGTATGGCGACTGAGCACCTTCGACCTGGGCGCCTTGCGCTTCGGCCTGCACCGAACGAGAACTGGACGAGCTCGAGGAGACGCCCCTGCCGGCCTCGATCGCTTTGACCGCCGTCGCGACGGTGTCGGAGGACACGGCAAAGCCGACGCCCGTGCTGCCAGGCTGCGAGCCGGCCACGCTCGCCGCCTCGCTCGCGATCTGCGAGTTCACGCCGATCACTTCGCCCTGGTCGTTGAGCAGCGGACCGCCCGAGTTGCCCGGGTTGAGTGCGGCGTCAGTCTGGATGGCACCCGTGATCTTCGATCCGTTGGGCGCCGAGATCGTGCGCCCGCGCGCCGAGACGATCCCGCGGGTGAGCGTCTCGTCGAGCCCGTACGGGTTGCCGATGGCGTAAACGGCATCGCCGACCTGCACCGACTTCGAGCTCGTCAGCGCGAGCGGCTTCAGGCCGAGGCCGGCCGGATCGACTTTGACCAGCGCGAGGTCGTCGTTGGCTTCCTCGCCGACGAGCGTCGCCGAGCGCGTGACCGCGGCCGAGCCTTTAGGCGCGACCGTCAGGCTGCTCGCCCCGGCGACTACATGATCGTTGGTCAGGATCAGGCCTTTGTCGTTGAGCACGATGCCCGTGCCGCTGTCTTCGCCCTGCGCCGTGACGGCCTTGATCGAGACCACGCCGGCCGAGGCCTGGTTGTAGATCTGCGTCGCCGACAGCGCCGTCGAGGCCACCTCCTGGCGCCGGCCCGTGGACGTGGCGCCGGCGCTCGACGCCGTTGTCGTCTTGGCCGGGGAGGAGCCGCCGCCACCCGCGACGGCGATGACCGCGACGCTCGCCACGGCTGCTCCGAGTAGCGCGGCGAGCAGGACGGGTGCGAGTAGGCGCTTGTTCACGGCTGACCTCCGGGGGCCTCGGGGCGGGATCAGTCCATGCTGGGACGGCTCGCTGTGCGGGGCCTAACGTAATCTGAAAGCGCAGCTAACCGGTGAGCAAAACCTTCGTAAGTGCCAATAGACCGATACCCTTGGGGCCTTCTGGCGACGTGGCGGAGTGGCTACGCAGCGGCCTGCAAAGCCGTTTACACCGGTTCGATTCCGGTCGTCGCCTCTCCTCGCCTCACTCCGGCTCGAGCCGCTCACCGGACGCCACCGCGCTGAACCCGGCCAGCGCCAGCGCCCCGATCGCAAGCAGCGAGGCGACGGCCGCCGTCGCGCCCATCCCGAGCGTCGGCACGCTCAGCAGGAAGAAGCGCCGCACGGGAGCGATGAAGAAGGCCGCCACGAACACGCCGGCCAGCGCTGCGCACATGCCGGCGACGAGCGCCGAGCGCCGGCGCGAGCCGCTCGCCTCGAGCGCGATCACGAGGTACAGGCCGACGGCCACGAGCACGATCGTCGCGATCGTCCGCGCACGCGCGACCGAGAAGTCGAGGTCGTGCAGCGCGAACAGGTATCCCGCCACGACCCCCACCCCCGCGAGCGTCCCCGCCGGCACGGCCCAGCGACCGACGCGGCGCACGAACCCCTCAGGGCGCCACGGCCCGCTGCTCGGCGCGAGCGCGAGGAAGAACGTCGGGATCCCGATCGTCAGCGCCGCGGCGAGGCTGAAGTGGCGCGGCAGCAGCGGGTAGGCCGTCGCGCTGATGCCGATCGTCAGGATCAGGAACGCCGCGAACGCCGACTTCGTCACGTACAGCTTCGTCACGCGCTGCAGGTTGCGCAGCGAGCGGCGGCCTTCGGCGACGAGCGTCGGCACGACCGCGAAGTCGCCCGAGACGAGCACCAGATCGGCGACGCTGCGCGACATCTGCGCGCCGCTGCCCTGCGCGATCGCCAGGCGCGAGGCCTTCAGCGCCGGTACGTCGTTGACGCCGTCGCCGATCATCGCCACGTAGCGCCCGGCGTCGGCGAGCGCCTGCACGACGTCGCGCTTGCCATCCGGCGAGATCCTCCCGACGACGCTCGTCCGCGCGATCCACTCGGCGCGCTCGCCCGGGTCCTCCGGGATCTCCGCGCCGAGGCCCACCCCGTCTACCGGGATACCGACGTCGCGCGCGATCGAGGCGACCGTCGCCGGGGCGTCGCCCGAGAGCACCTTGACCTCGACGCCCTGCTCGAGCAGGAACGCGATCGTCTCGCCCACGTTCGGGCGCAGGCGCTCGGCGAGCACGACGACGCCGAGCGCCTCTAGTCTCGCCGGATCGAGCTCGCCCTCGGCCCCGTCCGCACCGTCGTTCGACGCCAGCGGCGCCGAGCCGCGCGCGAGCGCCAGCACGCGACGTCCGTTGCGCTGCTGCTCGGCGGCGAGCGGCGCGAGCCCGCCCAGCGAGAAGCGCTCAGGCGCGCCAAGCACGTAGGTCGCGTCGGCGAGCTGGACAGCGCTCCACGCGCGGCGCGAGCTGAACGGCACCTCGCCGAGCGGCTGCTCCGGCTCGGCCGGCTCGGCTTCGGCGATCGCCTGCAGCGTCGCGTTGCGCGACGAGGCGCTCGCAGCGACCCGCGCGAGCACCGCCCGGAGCGACTCGACGGACTGCCCGACGGCCGGGATCACGTCGGTGACGCGCAGCGCCGACTCGGTCAGCGTGCCCGTCTTGTCGACGCACAGGACCTCGACCGAAGCGAGCGACTCGATCGCGTTGAGCTGCTGCGCGAGCACGCCGCGCCGCGCCATGCGCGCCGCCGCCACGGCGTAGGTCAGGCTGACGAGCACCATCAGCCCCTCCGGGATCAGGCTGACGACGCCGGCCGTCGAGGTCGCCACCGCCTCGTGCAGCGAAGCGTGGCGGTGATACAGCGAGTAGCCGAGCAGCGCGCCGAGGATCACGACGAGTGCGACGAGCGAGTAGAGCAGCCGGTTGACGGCCTGCTCGAGCGGCGAGCGTGGGTGGCGAAACGAGCGCGCCTGCCCCGCGATCCGCTCGGCGAAGCTGTCTGAGCCGACGGCGTCGACGACGAGCTCGCACGCGCCCTCGACGACGAACGCGCCCGAGCGCACCGCTTCGCCGGCGACCCGGCGGACGGGCTCTGACTCGCCCGTCAGCACCGATTCGTCGAGGCGCAGCTCGCGTGCGCCGACGAGCTCGCCGTCGGCGACGAGCTGATCGCCCGTGTGTGCGCGCAGCAGATCGCCCGGCACGACCTCCGCCGTCGCCAGCTCCCGCTCGACGCCGTCGCGCACGGCGATCGCGCGCGGCGCGACGAGCGTCGCGAGCCGGTCGAGCGCGCGCTTGGCACGCGACTCCTGCGTGATCCCGATCGTCGCGTTGGCGACGATGATCCCCAGGAACAGAGCATCGCGGGCGTCGCCGAACAGCAGCGTCACCGCGCCGAACCCCGCGAGGATCGCGTTGAACACGGTCAGCACGTTGGCGCGCACGATGCTCGCGTAGGAGCGACTGCCACGCGGGGTGCGAACCGTCCCTCGCTCGGCGAGGCGCGCGGCAGCGTCCTGCTCGCTGAGGCCGCTGCCCGGGGTCGCCCGAGCCTGAATCGCCGCCGGCTCGGCACGGACTCGGCTGCTCATCACCGCTCAACGGTACGCGAGCGCCGCCGGGCCGTACATCGGGGCGCCCCACGCGCCTCCTGCGGTGAACTACGCACGCTGTCGGAACAACCGCGTCGAGCGAGCAGCGTTGCCAATCCGAACGGGCTGGGCCGTAGCCAATCTAGACGCGCCGACGATGGCGTTCCGAATGTTCAGACGGAGCCTCATGCTAGGACTTCCCGAGATGTCGACTCCTCGCCTCGACGGCTCGCTCGCCGCCTGGCCCGACCTCGCCTCGCGCTATTCATCCGCCGCGCTGCTGAGCGGCAACGGCCTCAGTGTCAATGTGTGGCCGGCTTTTGGCTATGGGTCGCTCTTCGACCAGGCACGCGGCGACGGCTTGACCGCAGAGGACCTCGCGTTGTTTGGCGAGACAGAGAACTTCGAGCGCGTGCTCAGCGACCTCAACACGGCGATCCGCGTAAACGAGACGCTCAGTCAACCGGCGGACGCGATCTATGAGCGCTACCGGAGCATCCAGCGAGGCCTCGGCCACGCGGTCCGCGCTGTCCACCTGATCCGCGGCCAAGTCCCCGACGCAACGCTCAAAGCCATCAGAGACGAGTTGCTTCGCTACGAGTGGATCTTCAGCACCTCCTACGATCTGCTGCTTTATTGGGCGATGGGCTGCGGCGGCAGCTTTGCGCCCTTCGTCGATCACTTTCGCGGTCCCCGCCTGCAATTCGAGCCAGATCGCGCCGACGTATACGTCGATCAGGTTCCGGTCTACTTCCTCCATGGCGCCCTGCATTTAGTGGTCGGAGGCACGGGAAACACGTGGAAGCTGCGTCGCGGCGCGCTGCAGACGGTGCTCGACCAGTTCGGCGAGCCAATCGACGACGACCCTCATGCGCGTCCACTGCTCGTGACCGAGGGAACGGCCCGTGACAAGCTGCGTGCGATCGAGGGAAACGCGTACCTGGCGCACTCGCTGCAGACACTGCGATCCATCGAGCTGCCACTCGTCGTATTCGGGAGCAGGCTCGGCGTACAGGACGACCATCTACTCGACGCGATCAACGAGCATCCGAAGCGACCGATCGCCGTCTCGCTGCTGCCCGGCAAACAGCGTGCCTTGGCAGCGCGACAGGCGGATATCTACGCCCGCCTGGAGACAGACGAGCTGCAGTTCTTCGACGCAACGACACATCCGCTCGGCGAGACGGCGCTCAGGGTTCCTTGACGAGAGCACGCGCCGCGTCGGCGCGACACCGGCGGTCGATCGAGTTGCGTCGGGTGCCTGCCCTAAGCTTGTACTCGGGTCAACGGCGAAAGAAAAGTTCTGATGGCAAGCAAGCGAGACATCAAGAGAAATGCCTCCGGTGGTTGGGATGTGTTGCGAGAGGGCGACAGGCGTGCCGCCGTCCGCGTAGATACCAAGGAGCGTGCACTCGCGCGAGCGCGCGACGTAGTGCGTCGCGAGGGCGGCGGAGAGGTTCGCGTCGTCAATGACGCCGGCAAGATCGAGCAGTCGAGCAGGGTCATGGCACGAACCGGCCGACGCGTGCAGCGCCGCCGCGCCGCCTGAAGCCGGCTACCGCAGCCGGCTACCGATCGCGACCCAAGCGGTTCGCCGGCTTTCGCAATGCCGACCGCCGGAGTATCGGACGGCGGCCGGGGCCCGCCCCACTCCGGACCCCGGCGCTCGCCTGCTCACGCGTTCGCCGTCGCCGGGGGTTCGACGACCCCGGCGGCGGGCTCGAGGAGCTGGTGCAACGCACGGGAGAGGGTCGTGCGTTGCTCTGAAGAACCTACGCCCGGGCAGATCCCAGGTGGTTATCTTTTTGATATCAATAAATGGAATGCCGCTGTCGGCGGCTACGGGGCGAGTCGCTCGATCGCCCAGCCGCCCTGCCCGTCCCGCCGGTAGCGCAGGCGGTCGTGCAGGCGGTCATTGCGCTGCTGCCAGAACTCGATCTCCTCGGGCGCAACGCGAAAGCCGCCCCAGCCCTGCGGGATCGGCAGCTCGCCGTCACCGTAGCGCTCCGCCAGCTCGGCCACCGCGCGCTCGAGCTGCTCGCGGTCGGCCACGACCTCACTCTGCGGCGAGGCCAGCGCGCTCAGCTGGCTGCCGCGCGGGCGCGTCTTGACGTATGCCGCCGTCTCCTGCGCGCTCGTGCGCGTGACCGGACCTGTGATCCTGACCTGCCTGCCCAGCGGATCCCAGTGGAACAGCAGCGCCGCACGCGGGTTGGCCGTCAGCTCGCTGCCCTTGCGGCTCGCGTAGTTCGTGAAGAACACGAAGCCGCGCTCGTCGAAGCCCTTGACCAGCACCATCCGCACCGACGGCGAGCCGTTCGCCGCCGCCGTCGCCACGGCCGCCGCTTCGGGCATCCGCATCCCCGCCGCCTGCGCCTGCCCATACCAAGCCGCGAACTGCGCCAGCGGGTCGGCGTCGACGTCCTGCTCGCGCAGCGGCTTGCCGTAGTCGGCGTCGGCGGTCATGCCTGCATTCTGACGGTTGATAGCGGCTCGCCCGGCGACTCAGGCTGGGGTTCAGCTCGCCACGCGCTCGGCGCCCGCGTAGACGTTCACGCTCCCCCGACGCGCGAAGCCGCACAGCGTCAACCCGCGATCCGCTGCCAGCTCGATCGCCAGCGACGTCGGCGCCCCGACTCCCACGAGGATCGACGCGCCGGCTACGACCGCCTTCTGCACGAGCTCGAACGACAGCCGCCCGCTGACGCACAAGACGTGCCCGTACAGCGGCATGCGCTCCGCGAGCAACGCCCAGCCGACGACCTTGTCCATCGCGTTGTGGCGCCCCACGTCCTCGCGCACGCACAACAGCTCGCCCGCCGCGTCGAACAGGCCCGTCGCGTGCAGGCCGCCCGTGCGCTGAAAGCCCGGCTGCACGAGCCGCTCCGGCAGCGCCGCCAGCAGCTCGCGCGCGAGCATCGGCCCGTCCGCCAGCGCCCGTGCGTGCACCGCCACCTCCTCGAGTGCGCCCTTGCCGCACACGCCGCACGACGAGGTCGTGTAGAAGCGCCGCGCGTCCGGGCGGCGCGTCAGCGGGCCGCCGACCTCGATCGTGTTCAGCGCCAGGTCGTCCGTCATGCCGACGCCGTGCGCCGACTCGATCAGGCCCTCGCCGTGCAGGAAGCCGAGCGCCAGCTCCTCGTCGTGGCCCGGCGTGCGCATCGTCACCGCGATCGCCTCGCCGTCCACGCGGATCTCCAGCGGCTCCTCGACCGCCACGAAGTCATCCTCGCCGTCGCGCACCACGCGCCGCAGCTCCAGCGGCGCGGCCTCGCGCGGCGTTGCTCCGTCGTGCGAGGCCGCTGCGCGCATCACGCCGTCGCCTGGACGCTCGCGCTCGCCTGCTCCGCCGCCAGCCGTTCGCGCTGGGGCGCCACCGTGCACTTCGGATCGCGCGCCGAGGTCAGCCCGGCCTCGAAGATGCCAAAGCGCGCGCACGCCGACGCCGCCAGCAGCGCCGCGCCGCTCAGCGCCGTACCTAGGCGGCTGCGCCGGCCGAACACGAGCGCACCCGCCACCCCCGCCACCGTCAGCGCCTCGGCCGTGCGCATCAGCTTGCCCGCGCGGCCCTCGTGGTAGCACTCCGCGATCATCCCGACGCGCCGCCCGAGCAGGTTCACCGCCGTCAGCTCGCTCGCCGCGCCGAGCGCCGCCAGGCGCACCGCCGGGCCGTCCATTGCCGTTTCCAAGTCAAGGCGCTCCCACGCGCTGCCGTATGGCCGGCGGTAGAGCACGTGCTGCTCGCGCGAATCGCCCGTCGTCAGCCTGCAGCGTCGCCGAGCCCTTCGGGCACAGCCGCCCGCGGCTGTGCGGCGCGTCCGGGTCGCCCTCGATCTGGATCGCCTTGCCGTCCTTGACGTAGACGTTCTGCGCGCAGCCGACGGCGCAGTACGGGCAGACCGACTTGACGATGCGATCCGCCTCAGTCGTGCGCGGGCGCAGCTGCTCGCTCGCCCGTGACTTGACCGCCGCGCCGCGGCCGAGCCGGTCCTCGCCGCGCAGCCTGGCGCAGCATCGGCCAGTCTGATAGCGAGGGGAAGCGCGGCACCCCTTAGTTCTACCCTGCGGCGAGCGGCGAGAACCACATGGGGCTACCCGCCCCGCACGAGCCAGCGCTCGGCCGTGGCCAGATCCTCGGCGCGGTTGACGCTGAAGCAGAGGCGCCGGGGATCGCCGAAATAGGCAAGTGCTCGCTCGTCGACGATCGCCGGCGAAAGCGACTCGAACGCCTCGCGCAGCGAAGCTTCCGCGACAAGCGCCTCGCGCAGCACTGGCGCGTGCCGGGGCAAGCAGCGCGCCGGCAGCGGCTGCGGGCGTCCGTCGAGCTCGAGCAAGATCGCCGGCTCCAGCGCCGCCGCCAGCCAGCCGAGCAGTGCTCCATTGAGGAACGGCATGTCGCAGCCGACGAGCACGACAGCCGGCGCGGGCGAGCTCTGTGCCGCGTGCTCGAGCGCGGCGATCGCGCCGCACAGCGGGTGGTGCGGTTCGTCGGGCTCGACGATCACGCGCTCGGCCAGGCGCGATGGCAGCTGCGTCTCGCCCTTGGCCACGACGAGTGCCTCGAGGCCCGCCTCGCGCGCCGCCGCCAGCGGGTAGTCGATCAACGGCCTGCCCGCCAGCGCCCGCGTCGGCTTCTCGCCGCCGAGGCGCTCACCCCGCCCGCCGGCGAGCACCGCGACGATCGCCGCTGGCGCGCTCAGCGAAGCGGCGTCTCGAGCGTCCACTCGCCGGCCAGCCATACGCGACTGCGGTCGGGCAGCAGCGCCACGACGACCGCCACGTCACGGCACGCCGGACAGCGCAGCACGATCCCCGCGCCGCGGTAGGCGCGGTGGGCGCCGATCGCGCTGCGCGTCCCGCACGACTGGCAGACGCGCCGCGCCGTCGTCATCTCGGCGTCGAACACGTCCTCGAGCAGGCCCGCGATCGCGTTGCCGTCGAGCGCGTACTGCTCGCCCCAACCAGGCGCGCGCATCTGGTTCACGCTCGCCATCTCAGCTCCCGCTCGGGCCAAAGCGCTCGGCGTGGATCCGCTCGGGCGCGTGCCCGAGCGCGACGAGCGCGTCTGCCGTGTGCTCGACGAAGGCCGTCGGCCCGCAGAGGAACACCAGCGGGCGCTCCTGCGGCGGGGGGCCGAGCTCGCTCAGCATCTCCGCGTCGACGCGACGTGCGAGACCCTTCCAGCCGGGCGGCTGCGCGCGCGTCAGCGTGATCTGCACGGTCACGCCCTGCTGCTCGCCCACCCGCTCGAGCTCCTCGGCGTACAGCAGGTCCTCGAGGCTGCGGCTCGAGACGAGCAGGCGCGCCTCGGTGCTGTCCGCCTGCGCGATGCGGTGGCGCAGCATCGCCATCAGCGGCACGAGGCCCGAGCCGCCCGCAAGCAGCAGCAGCGGGCCGCCGTCGCGCGTGCGCCACGTGAAGTGCCCGCCGATCGGCCCGCGCAGCTCGAGCTCGTCGCCCTCCTGCAGGTCTTCGGTCAGATACGGCGAGACCTCGCCGTCCTCGATCCGCTCGACCGTCAGCGCGAGCGCTTCCTCCGGCGCCGAGGCGATCGAATAGGAGCGCTCGGCTTGGTAGCCGTCCTCAGCCGTCAGGCGCACGTCGGCGTGCTGTCCCGCCGCGTGCCCCGGCCACTGCGGATCGTCGAGCACGATCGTCTTCGCATGCGCCGTCTGCACGCGCACCTCGCGCACGCGCGCCGAGTGCCAGCGCAGCGGCATCCGCGCCGGCGCCGGCGCGAGCCGCGCCGATCCGCCGAGCTGCGTCAGTCCCCCCAATAGCGCTGCTCCTTCCACGGGTCGCCGTGGTTGTTGTAGCCCGCCGCCTCCCAGAAGCCCGGTTCGTCCTCGCGCGTCAGCGTCAGCCCGCGCACCCACTTGGCGCTCTTCCAGAAGTACAGGTGCGGCACGAGCAGGCGCGCCGGGCCGCCGTGCTCTGCCTCCAGCGGCTCGCCGTCGAAGGCGTAGGCGACCCAACCCTTGCCGTCCGTCACGTCCTCCAGCGCGAGGTTCGTCGTGTAGCCGCCGTCGCACCACGCCGTGAAGTAGTCGGCCTCGGTCTCGACTCCCTCGAGCAACGTGTCGACCGGCACGCCCGTCCAGCTCGTGCCGAGCTTCGACCACTTCGTCACGCAGTGGATGTCGACCGTGAACGTCTCCGCAGGCAATGCCTGGAACTGCTCCCACGTCCACGACGCAGGCTCACCAACGGCGCCGCCGATCTGAAAGCTCCACTGCTCCAGCGGCGTATGCGGCGTGGGACCGGCCGCCAGAACCGGGAAGTCGTCGACCACGTACTGACCGGGTGGGACACGGGCCGGGTCGACGTCGCTTCGCCGACGTCCGTGAAAGCCGCGTGAAATTGGTGCCATCGGACGCTCCGATCTCGAGTTGGCACCTATCTAACACCACCGAACTTGTCGATGCACAATCCGCCGGTGCACCGACTCCGTGCGACAATCCGAGCATGACCAAGGCCGAGCTGCACGAGCTGGTGGACCGCCTGCCCGACGGGGCGGTCGATGGCGCCGCGCTCCTCCTGGGTGAGATCAGCGACGGTCGCATCGACCCCGAGCAGGCGTGGTTCTGGACGCATGAGTGGCAGACGAGGGAGCGCGAGGCAGAGGACGACCTGACGGCGGGCCGCGTAACGCGTTTCGAGAGCGACGACGAGTTCCTGACTGCCCTGGAAGAGCGCACCAAGCCGCTCGATGCCGACGCGTGAAGTCCTCGCGTCGTTCTGGCGCGATTAGAACGGCTCACTCCACAGCAGCAGCGCCGGCGAGCCGGCGTCGCACACGCCTTTGCGCTATGCATATGCAATGCCTAGGCAGAGCAAGCACGACCTGTCGCTTGGCGAAGCCGCCAAGGCCCTCGGCGTGAGCGCCGACACGCTGCGCCGCTGGGACCGCGCCGGCAAGCTGCGTACGCACCGCGACGAGCGCAACCGCCGCCGCGTGTCGGAGGCCGAGGTGCGCCGCCTCAGCTCGCGCCCCGAGCGCCACCGCACGGGCACGCGCGGCTCGGCGCGCAATCGCTTCGCCGGCACGATCCGTTCGGTCGAGGTCGACGGCGTGATGGCGCTCGTCGAGCTCGAGGCAGGACCATTCCGGGTCACGGCGGCGATCACGCGTGACTCGGTCGAGGAGCTGGGCCTCGCGCCGGGCGTGAAGGCGACGGCGATGGTGAAGGCGACATCCGTGATGGTCGAACGCGACTGAGGATCTTTTGGAGGAGATTGATGAGAAGACTGCATAGCTTGCTTGCCGGCCTCGCCCCACTCTTGGCGCTCGCGTTCGCATGCGCCCTCCCCGCGCAGGCGGCCGCACCGCCGGCGCGCGGGGCCAGTTTGGGCACGGTCTCGACCCTGTTCGCCGGCTCGCTCTTGAACTACATGGAACACAACTTCGGCCCCTCATTCGCGAAGGCCGCCGGCTACGGCTACAAGGGCTTCGGCGGCGGCTCGACCGAAGTCGCCAACCAGATCAAGGGCGACGTGCGCCAGGGCGACGTCTTCATCAGCGCCTCCTCGGCCGCTGACAACCTGCTCGAAGGCTCGGCAAACGGCGACTGGGTCTCGTGGTACACGACGTTCGCGTCCTCGCCGCTGATGCTCGCCTACGACCCCGAAAGCTCGTTCGGCAAGCAGCTCGCACAGGGCAAGCCGTGGTACCAGGTGATCGCCGAGCCCGGCATCCTCGTCGGGCGCACCGATCCCAAGCTCGACCCCAAGGGCATCCTCACCGTCGAAGCCGTCGAAGGCGCCGCGCGCAAGCTGCACCAGCCGTCGCTCACACAGGCGCTCGGATCCTTCCCCGTCTACCCCGAGACGGCGCTCGTCGGGCGTCTGCAGGCAGGCCAGCTCGACGCCGGCTTCTTCTACGCCGTCGAGGCGTCCTCGGCGCAGCTCGTGACCGTTCCCTTGACGCCCGTCTACAAGTACGCCAACTACACCGTGACGATCCTCAACCGCGCCGCCAACCCGACCGGCGCCGCCGCGCTGGTGCGCTACCTGCTGAACGCGCAGCGCAAGTTCACGTTGAAGAAGAACGGCCTGGTGACCGTGAAGCCGCAGTTCTCCGGGCGCAAGTCCGCAGTGCCACCCAGCCTGCGCAAGCTGGTCGGCGCGGCGCACTGAGGTGATCGCCCGCGCGCGCAGCCCGCTGCCCTGGCTCGGCGGGCTCCTCGCGCTGTACCTGCTGGCGCCGATCCTCGCCTTCGTGCTGCGCCTGCGCCACGGCGTCTCGGCCTCTCCCGGGGTAGGCTCGGCACTTGCCACCTCGCTGCTGACCGCGACCGTCGCGACGGTCGTGATCGCACTGCTTGGGACTCCCCTGGCCTACCTGCTCGCGCGCGGCCGAGGTCTGGGCTCGCGCGCGCTCACCGCGCTCGTCGCGCTGCCGCTCGCGTTGCCGCCGCTGATGAGCGGGCTGCTGTTGCTCTACGTGCTCGGCCCGCATACGACGCTTGGGCGCCTGTTCGACGGCAAGCTGACCGAAACGCGCCTGGCGATCGTGCTCGCGCAGACGTTCGTCGCCGCCCCCTTCCTCGTGATCGCCGCGCGTGCCTCCTTCGCCGCCGTCGACCCCGCGCTCGAGGACGTCGCCGCCTCACTCGGGCACGGGCGCCTCGCGCGCTTCTGGCGCGTCGCCGTGCCCGCCGCGCTACCCGGCATCGGCGCCGGGCTGCTGCTCGCCTGGCTGCGCTCCTTCGGCGAGTTCGGGGCGACCGTGATCCTCGCCTACCACCCCTACTCGCTGCCCGTCTACACGTTCGTCGAATTCGACGCCACCGGTCTGCCCGCGACGGTGCTGCCGATCGCCGTCGCGCTCGGCGCCGCGTTGGGCGTGCTGCTGCTGGGCGGCTCGCGCCGAATGCGACGCCGGCGCGCGCAGCCGTCACTGCCTGCGCCGGTCGCTCCAAGCCGCGCCGCACTCGAAACCGGCGGCGCCGCCGCATGCTCCGGCGCACCGGGCGCGACGGCCGGCCCCGATGCGCTCGACTTCGCCGTGGGCAAGCGCCTCGGCTCGTTCTCGCTCGACATCTCCCATCGAGCCGCCAGCCCGCGACTGGCGCTGCTCGGTCCCTCCGGCGCGGGCAAGACGCTCACGCTGCGCCTGCTCGCCGGGCTGATGCGCCCCGCCGACGGCGCCCGTGTCGTGCTCGGCACGCACGTCCTGCACGGCGAGCCCGCCGAGCGGCGCGGGGTCGGATACGTGCCCCAGCAGCCCGCGCTGATGCCGCGCCGCGATGTGTGGCGGCAGGTGATGTTCGGCGCACACGCTCAGCCTGAGCTCGCCGCGTGGTGGATCGAACGGCTCGGGCTCGGCGGTCTCGAGGGCCGCTACCCCGACGAGCTCTCCGGCGGCCAGCAGCGGCGCGTGGCGCTCGCCCGCGCGCTCGCCGTCGCGCCGCGCGTGCTGCTGCTCGACGAGCCCTTTGCCGGGCTCGACGCGCCCGTGCGCGATCGGCTGCGGCGAGAGCTACGCACGCTGCAGCGCGAGGTCGGATTGAGCACGGTGCTCGTCACGCACGACCCCGAGGAGGCCGCGCTACTCGCCGATGAGGTACTCGTGCTCGATCACGGGCGCGTGCTGCAGGCCGGCGTGCGCGCGTCCGTGTTCCGCGCCCCCGCTTCGCCGCAGGTGGCCGCGCTGCTCGGCATCGCCAACGCCCATCGCGGCGTCGTGCTCGGCGGCGGCATGATCTCGACCGGCGGGGTGCACCTGCGCATCGACGCCGGCCAACTCGCCGCCGGCGACGCCGTGGCCTGGTCGGTGCGCCCCGAGCGAATCGAGCTGCGCGCAGACGGCCACTACGCCGCCACACTGCTCGACGACGCCGACCTCGGCGCAGAGCGGGAGCTGACCGTAGCGCTTGACGGCGCTTGCGCGGAAGCAGTCGAGCTGACCGTGCGCACGCTCGACACACGCGAGCTCGCGATCGGCCAGGCGTTGCGCATCGAACTGCCGCCCGAGCATGTCTCGATATGGCAGGCGAGCCGTTAGCCTAGGCCGGTGTTTCGCTCGGCTTCGGTCTGCGCCGGCTTGATCGCCTCGGCGCTCGTCGGCTGCGGCAGCTCCGCCAAGCCCGCGAACGCACCCACTGGCCACATTCGCTTGGTGGCCTTGCTTGCCCATGGCGGCCCGACGCTGATCGAAGTTCCCGCGCCGCCCGCCGTGCGCGCCGCCGGCGGCAAGCGACTGGCCGAATTCAGGTTCGGCCGGACGGTCGCCGCGCAGTCCGGATGCCTCGCCTGCCACAAGATCGGCGAAGCCGGCAACCGCGGACCTGGACCCAATCTGACCTACGTCGGCTCCAGGCTTTCCTCCGCGCGCATCGAACACGCACTGCGACACCCAACGGCGCCGATGCCGTCGTTCAGTCGCCTACCCCCGGCGAAGTTCAAGGCTCTGGTGACTTTCCTGTCGCTGCTTCGCCGCTGAGCCGTTCGTCAGCCGCCGATGTAGGACATCTCCACGCGCGCGCCTTCGCGCGGGCGCGCCGGCGAGGCTCGCAGCTCCGAGTAGCGGTCGGCGCGCGCCATCCAGACCCCGCGCAGCCGCTGCGCAAGCTGCTGGTCGCTCGCGCCGCCGCGCAGCAGCGCGCGCAGGTCGTGCCCGCCCTTGGCGAACAGGCACGTGTAGAGCTGGCCGTCGGCCGACAAGCGCGCGCGTGTGCAGCCGCTGCAGAACGGCTCCGTGACCGAGTGGATCACGCCGATCTCCCCCGCTCCGTCGCGGTAGGCCCAGCGCGAGGCGACCTCGCCGTCGCGATTGGCAGGCAGCTCATCAAGCGGCCAGCGCGCGTCGATCGCTGCAAGGATCTCGCTCGCCGGGACTACCTGCTCCAGGCGCCAGCCGTTCGACTCGCCGACGTCCATGTACTCGATGAAGCGCAGCACCTCCTCGCGCCCGCGGAAGTGCTCGGCCATCGCCGTCACGCAGTCGTCGTTGACGCCGCGGCGCACGACCATGTTGACCTTGACCGGACTGAGGCCGGCTGCGCCGGCGGCATCGATCCCGGCGAGCACGCGACCCACGGGTACGTGCGTGTCGCTCATCGACGAGAACGCCTGCTGCTCGAGCGCGTCGAGGCTGACCGTGACGCGGTGCAGTCCGGCATCGGCGAGCGCCTGTGCGTGCGTACTCAACGCCGTCCCGTTCGTCGTCAGTGCGAGATCCTCGATCCCGTCGATCCGCGCGAGCATCTCGACGAGGCGAGGCAGATCGCGCCGCAGCAGCGGCTCGCCTCCGGTCACGCGGATCTTTTGCACCCCCTCCCCGGCCGCCAAGCGCGCGATCCTCTCTATCTCCTCAAAAGAGAGAAGCTCTGAACGATCGAGGAAGGCGAAGTCCCTGCCGAAGACCTCGCGCGGCATGCAGTAGCCACAGCGCAGGTTGCAGCGATCGGTGACCGAGATGCGCAGGTCACGCAGCGGGCGCTCCAGGCGGTCGGCGATCGGGCCCATCGGGATCACGATACCCGTGCCCGGGTAGGACTACGCTCTGGCCATGGCGTCCGCGTTGATCGAGCTCGAGCAGGCACGGCGGGCCGTGCTCGCCTGCGTCGACGCATTGCCGAGCGAGCCCGTCGCGCTCGCCGACGCGCTTGGGCGCGTGCTCGCAGAGGACGTGCGCAGCGACGGCGCCGTGCCCGGCTTCGACAGCTCCGCCATGGACGGGTTCGCGCTGCGCTGTCTCGACGTCAGCGACGCCCGCCCCGAGCGGCCCGTCGAGCTGAGCGTCGTCGGCGAGTCGCGCGCCGGCACCCCCGCTTCACTGACCGTCGGCAGCGGTGAGGCGATCGCCATCTCGACCGGCGCCGCCATGCCCGCCGGCGCAGACGCTGTCGTCGCCGTCGAGCAGACACGGCGCGAGAACGGGCGCGTCGAGATCCTCGCCGCCCCCGCCGCAAAGGCCAACGTCCGCTTCGCCGGCGAGGACGTTCGTGCCGGTCAACTCGTGCTCGGCGCCGGGACCGCGCTTGGCGCCGCAGAGCTTGGCGTGCTCGCCTCGCTCGGACGAGCCGAGGCGATCTGCGGGCGGCGAGCGCGCCTCGCCTTGATCACGACCGGCGACGAGCTCGTCGAGCCCGGTGACCCGCTGCCCGACGGCGCCGTCTACAACTCCAACGCCTATTCGGTCACGGCCCTTGCGCGGCAGAGCGGCGCCGAGCTGCTCGGCGGCGACTCCGCAGGGTTCGCCACGCGTGTCACTGACGAAGCCGGCGCCACGCGCGCGGCGATCGCCGCCGCGCTCGAGCGCGCCGATGTGCTCGTGCTGTGCGGCGGCGTCTCCGTCGGCGAGCACGACCACGTGCGCGGCGCGCTCGCCGAGCTCGGCGTGCACGAGCGCTTCTGGGGGGTCGCGCTGAAGCCCGGCAAGCCGACACTGTTCGCCACGCACCGGCAGACGCTCGTGTTCGGCCTGCCCGGCAACCCCGTCTCGGCCTTCGTCACGTTCTGCCTGTTCGTCGCGCCCGCCGTGCGCGCGCTGAGCGGGGCCGCCGAGCCGCGGCTACGGACGGTCGCGACGCTGAAGCACGACTGCGAGATGACGCCAGGCCGCGCGCACGCCGTGCGCTGCCGCCTGCGGCTCGCCGAGCACGGCTGGGAGGCCGAGCCGACCGGCGCGCAGGGCTCGCACGTGCTCACGTCGATGCTCGGCGCCGACGCGCTCGCGATCCTGCCCGCCGGCAGCGGCGCCATCGCGGCCGGCACGCGCGTCGAGGTCGAGCTGCTGCCGGGCGCCGTGCCCGGGCTCGGCGCCACCTCGCCCGCAACCGGCGCCGCCCCACCAGAGCCGGCGGCATGACCGTCAGCGTGCGCCTGTTCTCGCTGCTGCGCGAGCGCGCCGGCAGCGACCGCCTGCAGCTACAGCTACCCGACGGCGCGACCGTCGCCGACGCGCTCGCCGCGCTGCGCGGCGACCCCGCACTCGGCGAGCTGCTCGCGCGACTGCCCGTGCAGCTGGCCGTCAACCGCGACTACGCCCAGCCGCACACACTCCTGGCGCCCGACGACGAGCTCGCGCTGATCCCGCCGCTGAGCGGCGGCGACGGTGCAGGCGATGGCGATGGCGGCGGCGGATCACGCGTCCATGTCGCTGTCGGTGAGCAGGCGCCGAGCGTCGAGCGGCTCGCCGCGCTGGTCGCAGATCCGCGCGCGGGCGCCATCGTCACCTTCCAAGGCGTTACGCGCGAAGTGAGCCGGCTCGAGTACGAGGCCTACCCCGAGATGGCGCGCGAGCAGATCGCCGCGATTCTCGCCGACTGCATCGCCACGCACGGGCTCTGCGCGGCCGCCGCCGAGCACCGCGTGGGAGCCGTGCCGCTGAGCGAGCCGAGCGTCGTCGTCGCCGTCTCCGCGCCGCATCGCGACGAAGCGTTCGCCGGCGCGCGCGAGGCGATCGATCGAATCAAGGCCGAGGCGCCGATCTGGAAGGTCGAAGTCTCAGCCGACGGCAGCGAGCGGCGCGTAGCCGGGACGCCCGCGCCTGGGGCGAGCGCGCCTGGGGTCGGCGCACGATGAGCGACGATCGCCTGACCCACCTCGACGAGCATGGCCGCGCGCGGATGGTCGACGTCGGCGCCAAGGACCCGCGCGAGCGGGTGGCGCGAGCGCGGGCGCGCGTGCGCATGTCGCCCGAGACGGCCAGCGCAGTCGCGCGTGGCGATGCGCCGAAGGGCGACGTCTTGACGACGGCGCGGCTCGCCGGCATCCAGGCGGCCAAGCAGACCGGGCTGCTGATCCCGTTGGCCCACCCGATCACGCTGACGTTCATCGACGTGCAGGCGAGCGTCGACGCGCACGGCGGCGTCGTCGAGCTGATCGGCGAGGTGCACGCCGTCGATCGCACCGGCGTCGAGATGGAGGCGATGACCGCCTGCGCCGTCGCTGCGCTGACCGTCTACGACATGGTCAAGGGGATCGAGCGTGGCGTCGAGATCGAGCACGTCGTGCTGCTCGAGAAGACCGGCGGGCGCAGCGACTGGCGGCGCGGCGAGGACGCCGAGGAGCGCTGAGTGGCCGACCGCGCGGCAATCATCACGATCAGCACTTCAAAGGCCGCGCGGGCGAGCAGCGCCGAGGCCGAGGCCGAGGCCGAGGACCCAGGCGAGAGCAGAGACGAGTCCGGCCCGCGCCTGGCCGCGCTCGTGCGGCAGCTCGGCCTCGAGCTGGCCGGGCGCGAGCTGATCGCCGACGACGAGGCGCTGATCGAAGACCGCCTGCGCCACTGGTCCGACGACGAGCGCTGTGCGCTGATCCTCACGAGCGGCGGCACCGGGCTGTCCCCGAGCGACGTGACACCCGAGGCGACGCGCGCCGTGCTCGAGCGCGAGGCGCCGGGGATCGCCGAGGCGATGCGTGATGCCTCGCGGGCGCACACGCCGAACTGGTTGCTCTCGCGCGCCGTCGCCGGCACGCGCGGCGCGACGCTGATCGTCAACCTCCCGGGCAGCCCGGCGAGCATCGAGCAGACCGGCGCGGCGCTCGCCGGGCCGCTGGCGCACGCGCTCGCGCTGATCGCCAGGCGCCCGGTGGGTCATTGACGGCGAGGGTCGCCGGCGCCGGCGGATCGAGCGCGGCTGCTTGGCCGCCGAGCGGGGACGTTCGCGTCACGGCGCTCAGCACGACCCCTGTCAAGGGCCTGCGCATCGCCAACCCCGAGCGCATCGAGCTCGATCGCGACGGGGCGCGCGACGACCGGCGCTTCTACCTCGTCGAGCAGCGCGGCTGGATGGTCAACGGCAAGCACTCGGGCGCGCTCCAGGAGGTCAGCGCCGAGCTGAGCGAGGACGGGCGGCTGACGCTCGGCTTCCCCGACGGCACGACGATCGCCGAAGCCGTGGAGCTGGGCGAGGAGCTGCCGACGCGGTTTCACAGCCGCCCGCGCGCGGCGCGACTGGTGCGCGGAGAGTTCTCGGCGGCGCTGTCCGAGCACGCCGGCGAGCAGCTGCGGCTCGTGCAGGCCAGCGACGGCAGCTCGGCCGTCGACCGCGGCGTGGAAGGCGGCGTGAGCATGATCTCGCGCGGCTCGCTCGCCGTGCTCGCGCTGGTGGCCGAGCGGCCGTCGGTCGACGCGCGCCGTTTTCGCATGACGATCGAGATCGACGGCGTCGAACCGTTCGCCGAGGACGCCTGGCTCGGCCGCGAGGTCCGCGTCGGCGAGGCCGGCGTGCTGCTGCACGGTCACATCGGCCGCTGCATCGTCACGAGCAGGCACCCCGAGAGCGGCGCCGTCGACCTGCCGACGCTCGATCTGCTGCGCTCGTTCAGGACTGGCCGCGGCACGACCGAGCCATTGCCGTTCGGCGTGTACGGCGAGGTCGTGCGGCCCGGCACGGTGCGCGTCGGCGACCGAGTTGAGATCCAGGACAAGGAGCCGAGATGAGCGAGCAGCGGAAGACGACGAAGGACTACGCGATCGTCGACCCCGATGAGGTGAAGGACTACTACGCCGGCGATGACGACGTGCGCGGTGAGTTCCGCCGGCTGACCGAAGCGCTCGGATGCGAGCAGCTGGCGGCGACCCTGGTCCGCGTGCCGCCGCACTCGGACTTCGAACAGGGCACGGGGCACTTCCACGAGGAGATCGAGGAGCTGTACCTCGTCACGCGCGGAAGCTTGACGATGCGCTTCGGCGACGACGTCCGCAAGGTCAGCGCGCCGGCTGCCGTGCGCGTCGCCAACCGCACGCCGCGCTCGCACCGCAACGAGGGCGACGAGCCCGTCGAGATGTGGGCGATCTCGCGCAAGGTCGAGCGCCAGCAGGCGACGAAGATCGACGACTTCTGGGCGGCATCGCCGCAGGCGCGGCAGTGACCCTCAGCCGGTCGGATTTGATGTGGCATATCTGTGGCATAATCCTGGCATGGCCCGGACAAGAGTGAGCACTACGGTTGATGGCGAGTTGCTGGCCAACGCTCGCCAAGCGCTTTCGACCCTGACGGACGCCGCTTTGCTGGACCAGGCGCTCGCGGCGCTCCTGCATCAGCATCGCGCTGCCGAGATCGATGCCGCCTACGCCGCCTACGACGAGCATCCGCCGCAGGAGGCCGATGCCTGGGGCGATCTGGCGTCGTTCCGAGAGGCAGCCGCGGCATCGTGAGCGCGGACCCTCTTCCTGCACGGGGAGAGGTGTGGTGGTGTGAACTGCCGGACATCGGCCGGCGACCGGTTGTCGTGCTCTCGCGTGACGCCGCGATACCGCGGTTGCGGCGCACGCTGATCGCGCCCTGCACGAGCACGATCCGCGGTCTGCCCAGCGAGGTCGTACTGGAGCCGGACACCGATCCGGTCCCGCTGCGCTCTGCAATCAACCTGGACTCGGTCGAGAGCGTTTCGATCGGTGTTCTCATCGAGCGTCTCGGACGACTGGGCGACGAGCGCATGCGCGAGGTCTGCGCGGCGCTCGGCATCGCCACGGACTGTCGCGGCTAGCTGAAAGCCTCCATGTCCCGGGCGGTGGTGCGATGTCCGCTGCGACCAAGCTCGGCAAAGGGAAGCTCGCGAACCTCTCCCTGCGTGACGCCAAGGTAGCTGCTCAAGGCCGTCCGCACGACGTCGGATGCCGACGCGCGGCACCGACGCGCCTCGCGGTCGAGCGCTTCGGCGAGATCGTCCGGAAGCCAGATGGTGGTGGGCTTCATGCGTACATACTGCATCACCCCGCGGGCACCGACCTTCATCTTGATGAATTGAGATGGCTTTCGGGCGGCGTATGCATCGGCAGACTTCCAGCCAACCGCGCGGGTGGACTCAACGAGTGCGCCCGCCAGGGAGACGCGGAGCCTGGGCGCGCGCGTTCACGGCTTGACAGCAGGCTCGCCGTATTTACACTCCGCCGAGGAGACAAATCGCTCGGTAGGAGCCGGGCGCGGGGAGAGGAATCAGGGATGACGATGGGGAAAGCTCGCTCCGCGGCGCCGTACTGGCCGCGCAGGGCAACGGGGGCGGCGAGCCAAGCTCGCCAGGTGAGCATGCGCCAGGTGACGATCGCCGCGCTGCTGGCCGACGTGCTGTATCGCGTCGCCATCCGCTCGCACGTGCGCCGCGCGATCGGGATCTAGTCGGAGACGGTCGCACGCGGTTTCGCGGCCCTTCGGGGCCCGCGAAGCCGCGCGCACGCTCAGTTCAATATTTGACACTTGTAAACCGACTTGACTCTTATGCGAACATACGTTCGTATGATGGGAGTCGGCCCATATCGCCCCACGCGCGAGCTCGAAGCCGCGCTCGAGCGCCGCGAACTCGACATCGCCATCGGCATCGCCAAGGACATCGCCCGCGAGCGCCGGCCGATCGGGCTGCCGCTCGCCCTGCGGCTCGTCGCGCTCGTCGCCGAGCAGGGCGACGACTACGACCTGTGGGCCTGCCGCTGGCTCGCCCGCTGGCTGCGCGAGACGCCCGACACGACGATCTCGCTCGCCGCCGAGGTCGCCGCCACGCTCGCCGACCTGCCCGCCGAGCCGGCCGGCGTCGAGGCGATCAGCCCCCTCGTCCGTTGAGCCCCGGCGAGCCTACGCCGCGTAGCGCTCGGCTGCCCGCGCGCGCCGCTTCGCCGCCTCGACCTCGCGGTCTTTCGGCGGAGCCGCCGTCACGAGCCCGTCGAGCAGGCGCCGCGTGGCCTCTGCGACCTCCTGCACCGCGCGCTCGAAGACCTCTGCGTTGGCCTGCGAGGGCTTCGTCGTGCCGCTGATCTTGCGCACGTACTGAAGCGCCGCATCGTGGACCTCGCGCTCATCCGCCGGAGGCTCGAAGTTGTGGAGCGTTCTGATGTTTCTGCACATGCCAACAGCCTAGAGCAGACGCCCCGCAGTCATCTCAGAGCCCGCCCGCTCCCGGGCGGGCTCCAACTCCCCTCCCTAACGCGCGCCGCCGAGCACGGCCGGCAGCTCGTGCAGCGTCGAGATCGTGACGATGCCAGGCGCCTGCGCGAATGCCGGCGTGCCCGCGCCCGACCGGTCGATCCAGACGCCGCGCAGGCCCGCAGATGCGGCCCCCTGCGCGTCGAGGTCGTGCCTGTCGCCGACGTGCGCCGCCTGCGCCGGTTGCACGCCGAGCCGCTCGCACGCCAGCTCGAAGATCGCCGGGTCCGGCTTGGCCACGCCGACCTCGCCCGACGCCACGACGAGCGAGAAGCGCTCCGCCAGGCCGATCGCCGCGAGCTTCGCGCGCTGCGCCTCGCCCTCGCCGTTCGTGATCACGCCGAGCTTCGCCGCTGGGTACGCCGACGCGAGCGAGGCCAGCGCCGGGTGCACGTCCTCGAACGGCCTCCACGCCGCACGGTAGCCCTCGAGGTAGGCCGCGAACCACTCATCCGCCGCCTCGTCCGAGCCGATCGTCCGTCCCAGCGCCTCGTGCATGCCGCGCACCCGGCGGCGGCGCTGCTCGCGCATCGAGCAGCCGCCCGCCGCATATTCTTCGTAGTGGAGCGCCTCGAGCCTGCGCCACTCCTCATCGAGCCGCGCCAGCTCGCTCGCCTCGATCCCCGGCAGCCACTCCGCCAGATGTGCCCGCAGAGCAGCCACGCGCGCCGCGTCGTGGTCCATCAGCGTGCCGTCGAGGTCGAACAGGACCGCTTGCAGCTCGCCCGCCATCCGCCGAAGCTACTCTAGGAGCGCTTCACGCTGGCCATCGCCCGCGCCAGCATCGCCCGTGTCTGCGGGCCACGCAGCACCGAGCGGACCCGTCCCTTGGAGTCGAGCACGAACGTCGTCGGCAGCCCCGTCAGGCCGTAGTCGTTGCCCACCGTGCCTTCCGCGTCGCGCAGCACCGGGAACGTCCAGCCGTGCTTGGCCACGAACGCGCGCGCGCCCGACAGCCCATCGCTCCAATCGACCGCGATCAGGCGGCCTTTGCCCGCAGGACTCTGCGAGAAGCGCTGCAGCGCGCCCGCCTCGCGCGTGCACGGCCCGCACCAGCTCGCCCAGAACGTGATCAGCGTCGCGCCGCCGTGCGCGCTCGCGAGCGCCTGATCCAGCGTCACCGCCGGTCCCGCCAGGTGTTCGCGCGGCAGCTGCGGCGCCTTGCGTCCGACCGGGCCGCCGCCCGAGGACAGCCCGAACACGATCAGCGCCGCCAGCGCCGCCGCCACCAGGAGCGAGATCGTCAGCAGCCGGGCACGGCTCATCGCGCCCGCCGATCAGTGAGCGGCCAGCAGCGGCACGTCGTGCACGATCGCCGCCGGCTTGAAGCTCGCCGAGTAGAGCACCGCGCGCTTGCCCGACGCCGTGATCCCGTAGATCAGGCCCGAGTGCTCGACGAAGTCCGGGTGCTTCGCGTCGCGTTCCGAGCCCACCCCCCACGCCTTCCACACGCGCGCCAGTTCCTGCTGGCTGCCGATCAGGTACTGCATCCGGCCCGTCATCTCGTGCTGCTTGAGGAATGTCGTCACCGACTTGCGCGTGTCGCCCTTCGAGTCGACCGAGACCGCGATGACCTGCGCCTTGCTCGCGCCGTTCGAGCCCATCAGGTTCTGCGCGACACGCAGGTTCGAGGTGATCAGCGGGCAGACGTCCGGGCAGTGCGTGTAGATGAACGTGATCAGCACCGGCTTGCCGCGGTAGGAGTCGATGTTGACCCGTTCGCCGAGGTAGTTGTGCAGTTGCAGCGGCGGCTCCGCCGTCGCCGGCGAGAGCACCGCTTCGGCCTTGTACGCGACCTTCGCCGCGCTCGTCGTGCTCGTAACCGTCTTTTCCTTCGAGCCCGAGGAGCCGCAGCCGGAGATCAGCGCAGCGCCGCCCACGAGCGCGACGACGGCGAGCAGCGAGAGCTGCGGGCGAGGGTTCGGACCGGCGCGGCGCATCGACGAGCGAGCTTATCGACGCCCGCCCGGCGGCGCGCCATTCCTCGCGCCAGGCTCGTCGGCAAGAACCTGTGCAAACCTCCCCATGCGACGCATCTTGCAGGAAAACATGCTACTTTGCAGCGCGTTCGTGCCGAGTCCTTGCCCCCACGGGGCCAGGGAGCGGGGGACCCAATGCAGCCGACAGGCTGCGGGGGCGAATCGCCACAACTGTGGCGTAGCGTAATTCACGCGAGCCCGACAGCTAACCCCGTAGGCGCAAAGCAATGTGAGAAAGGACGTCTTTGCATGCCGGGATTCGTACGTGATCTTGCAGTGGTCACCCCCTGGGAGGCCTCGCTCGAGCGCTCCCGCTCGCGCCGTGCGCGGGCAGGACGTGCGCCCAAGCGCGGCGCCGCCAAGCCGCGCTTCGCCAGCGAGCGTCGCTCGTTCGACCCGTTCGGCCTCGGCGCGCTGTTGAAGGACGAGCGCGAGCGCCGCGACCTCGCCGCCAGCGAACCATGGGAGCTCTCGCTCGGGCGCTCGCGTGCACGCCGCCGCGCCGAGGAGATCCGCTTCGTGCCCAGCGGCTCGCGCGCCAAACGGCTCTCGCTCGGCGCGCTCGCCGCGTTGAGCGCCGGGCCGACCGCGAGCCTCGCCGCCGGCGGCGCCACCGCCGTCGCCTCGACCGGCTCCGAACCGGCCACCACGACCGAACACACCATCGCCATCACCTCCGAAAGCCAGGGCCGCCAGGTCGAAATGCTGCAGGAAGCCCTCGGCATCGGCGTCGACGGCGTCTACGGCCCCGAAACCGAAGAAGCCGTGCGCAGCTTCCAGTCGGCACACGGGCTAACCGTCGACGGCATCGTCGGTCCCGCCACGATCGCCGCGCTGCGCGGTCACAGCTCAGCGCATGCCGCCTCCTCCGGCGTGCGCCGCGACGCCGTCAACTTCACCCCCTCTGAAGAAGGCGAAGGCAGCGGCGACGCCGTTTCGCGCCTGCAAAGCGCGCTGCATCTCTCGACCGACGGCGTGTTCGGCCCCGAAACCGAGGCCGCCGTCAAGCGCCTGCAGGCCCGCCACGGGCTGAGCGTCGACGGCGTCGTCGGGCCCGCCACGTGGAGCGTGCTCGGCGTCACCACCGAGGAAACGCTGACGCCGCCGGCATCGGCTCGGACGCACTCGCACCACAGCGCCCACGCCGCGAGCGTCGCCGACACCGAATCGGGCGAAGGCGAAGAAGGCGCCTCCGGCGATCCCGTCTCGCGGCTGCAAAGCGCGCTGCACCTCAACGCCGACGGCACCTTCGGCCCCGAAACCGAGGCCGCCGTCAAGCGCCTGCAGGCGCGCCACGGGCTGAGCGTCGACGGCGTCGTCGGGCCCGCCACGTGGAGCGTGCTCGGGATCAAGAGCCAGCAGACGCTGAACCCGCCGCACTCCGCGCTGAGCGGCTCCCCCAGCCACGAAAGCTCCGCCGGCGGCGGCTCGAGCGTCGTCGCGCGGGTGATCGCCGCCGGCGATGAAATCGCCACCCGCCCCTACGTCTACGGCGGCGGGCACGGCTCGTTCCAGTCGACCGGCTACGACTGCTCCGGCTCCGTCTCCTACGCGCTGCACGGCGGCGGCCTGCTCAGCGCGCCCGAGGACTCCTCAGA
Organism: uncultured Solirubrobacteraceae bacterium; assembly: GCA_963716315.1. GTDB lineage: Bacteria > Actinomycetota > Thermoleophilia > Solirubrobacterales > Solirubrobacteraceae > Palsa-744. The sequence goes on from OY970301.1 coordinate 525,743, forward strand.
GCTCGAGTCCTACGGCGAAGCCGGCCCCGGCAAGTACATCACGATCTACGCCAACGCCGAACACGCCTTCATGGTGATCGACGGCAAACGCTTCGACACGATCGCCCAGCAGGAGAGCGGCACGCGCTGGGCCGGCTCCGTCGGCGACACCAGCGGCTACGTCGTGCGCCACCCCGCCGGGCTGTAGCCGTCCGAGTTGCCGCAGCCCGCCCGGCGCCCACTAGGCCGGACGGGCTGCCCCCTCTTCGGCGGCTTCGACCGCCGCTGCCAGACGACTGATCGACAGATCCAGCGCGCCGGCGATCCTGCGGATCGTGTCCCATCCCGGCGTCGACTGGGCCAGCTCGATCCGTGCCAGCGAGGCGGTCGTAATCCCTGCGTGAAATGCAAGCGCTTCGCGGGTCAGCCCACTGTCCTCGCGGAGCCCGCGGAGTGCCGCTGCCAGCGCTGGATCGGGTTTCGGAGAGCGCGGCATATTCAAAAACATGGCAGTCGCGTGTGCCCGAGTCCATGCGTTTGACCGCCATGCGCTTGACCGCGTAGGGCCAACGGCATACGCTCTGCGATATACAGGATTCGAATATGCGAACTATCAGCGTTCGACTCTCGCTCGTCGAGCATCGCCTGCTGAACGACCTTGCCGGCGCCCAGGGCGTGAGCATCGAGACGCTCGTTCGAGAGGCCCTCGCGCTGGCGCCGTTCGATGCCCGTGACCACCCCGCCCGGCGCCTGCAGATCGTGCGCAGCGACGAAGCTCGGACCGCGATCAAAGAAGGCGAAGACCCTTCCGCGCCGGTTCGATAGCGCACCGCGACCCGGCACGGTCGAGCCACGCCAGTCGGCTCGTCGTGCGTCCGCGATCATCGCATCCCCATACGAACGTATGTTCGCATATAGGCGCTGTCGAAGCAAGCCCGTCCACGCAATCGAGGGCCGACAGCGCGCCGCCGACCGCGCCCGAGCGTCTCATCCCAAGCGCCGCCTAGTCTCGCCTCCTCCGACAAAGAGCTACGACGAGGAGCGCCGAGGCGATGCTTGCGCGAGCACACACGTTCACGATCGATGGGCTGCAGACGCGGCAGGTGCGCGTCGAGGTCGACGTGCGTCGCGGGCTGCCCGCATTCACGATCGTCGGCCTCGCCGATGCTGCCGTGCGCGAGGCGCGCGAGCGCGTGCGCGCGGCGATCCTCAACTCCGGCTATGAGTTCCCCGCGCGGCGGATAACCGCCAACCTCGCCCCCGGCGACGTGCCGAAGGCCGGCGCTGCCCTCGACCTCGCGCTCGCCTGCGCCGTGCTCGCCGCCAGCGGACAGATCCCGACCGAGCGCCTGGACAGCCACGCGCTGTTCGGCGAGCTCGCGCTCGACGGGCGCGTGCGCCCGTCCCGTGGCACGCTCGCCGTGGCGCAGGCGACGCGCAAGGCCGGCCTGTCGACGCTCCTGCTCGCCGGCGAGCTGGCAGCCGAGGCGCAGCTCGTCGACGGGCTCGAGGTCGCCGTCGCCGGCTGCCTGCGCAGCGCGGTGCGCATCCTCGGCGGCGGCGCTCCCGATCCCGGCCCGGCCCGGCCACGGCCGGCGAGCTCGGCGCGTGCAAGCTCGGCGCTCGACCTGAGCGACGTGCGCGGCCAGCCCCATGCCGTGCGGGCGCTCGTGATCGCCGCGGCCGGCGGGCACAACTGCCTGCTCAGCGGCGCTCCGGGCACGGGCAAGACGATGCTCGCCCAGCGACTCGGCTCGATCCTGCCGCCGCTGAGCCGCGCCGAGGCGATCGAGGTCACGCGCATCCACAGCATCGCCGGCGCAAGCGGCGGCACGCTCGTCCGCGAGCGCCCGCTGCGCGCGCCGCACCACTCGATCACGACGGCCGGCCTGATCGGCGGGGCCGGACGTGGCTGGGTCGGCGAGGTCGTGCTCGCGCACAACGGCGTGCTGTTCCTCGACGAGCTCTCCGAGTTCTCGCGCGCCGCGCTCGAGGCGCTGCGCCAGCCGCTCGAAGACGGCCGCGTGGCGATCGTCAGGGCGCACCACTCGGCGGTCTACCCGACGCGCTTCATGCTGCTCGCCGCGACCAACCCATGCCCGTGTGGCTACGCCGGCGTCGGCGATCTGTGCCGCTGCAGCGAAGCCGAGCTCGCGCGCCACCGACGGCGCCTGAGTGGCCCGCTGCTCGACCGGATCGACCTGCTGGCGCAGTTCGAGCACCACGCCGCGCACGACCTCGACGCTCCGCCGAGCACGAGCTCGCGCGAGGCTCACGCCCAGGTGATCGCGGCGCGCAAGCGGCAGGCGGCACGGCTGCGCAGCGATGGCGTCGCAGTCAACGCGCACATGGACTCGCGCGTGCTGCGCCGCCACGTCCGCCTCAGCGATCGTGGCGAGAAGCTGCTGCGCGGCGCGCGCGAGCAGGGGATGCTCAGCGCGCGGGGCCAACACCGCGTGCTGCGCGTCGCGCGCACGATCGCCGACCTCGACGGTTGCGAGCGCGTGCGCCAGGAGCACGTCGCGCAGGCGATCGCGCTGCGCGGCGATGCGGGCCTCGCCGGCAGCCGGGCTGCATGAGCGATGGCCGCCCGGCCGGCGCGCGGAGCTTGCGCGGATTGCCTGCGACGCAGCTGGCTGCTCGGCGAGCTCAGCGCCGTGCTCGACTGCAACAGCCGAGCCGACGGTCGCCTGTTCGCGCTGCTCGCGCTCGACGACGGCGAGCTGATCGAGGCGCTCGGCGGGCGCCGGCGCGAGGAGCTGCGGCGACGGCACGCCGAGTTCCGCGAGCGCGAGCGCGAGCAGGCGAGCAGTGGCGAGACCTCGCCGCTTTGCCGCCACGATCGGCGCTACCCGGATGGCCTGCTGCACCCCGGAGCGCCGCATCTGCTCTACGTGGCGGGCGGGCTCGACCGGCTGCGCGCGCTCACGACGCAGCCGGTGGCGGCTTTCCTCGGCTGCTCGCGCCCGACCGACTACGGGCTGCAGCTGGCACGCGAGCTGGGCCGCGGGCTCGGCGCAAGCGGTGCCACGATTGCGGCCGGCAACGGCGGGGGGCTTGCGCGGGCGGCGCTCGCAGGCGCGCAGGAAGCCGAAGGAGCGACGCTCGCCGTCGCGGGCGACGGGCTCGGCGTCGCGGCGAGGAGCGCTCGGCTGGAGCGACGCGGCTGCACAATCGCCGAGCTGCCAGACGACGTGCGCGGGCGGCGTTGGGGCGCCAACGCCGCCGGGCGGATCTTGGCGTCGCTGGCCGATGTCGCGATCGTCGTCGAGGCCGAGGAGAGCCCGCGCGCGCTCGCGGCGGCTCGCCTTGCGGCAGCGCTGGGCAAGACGCTTGCGGCGTGCCCGGGGCGCGTCACCTCGCGCGCGTCGCGCGGCAGCCATGTGCTGCTCCGCGACGGCGCACAGCTGGTGCGTGACGCGGCAGACGTGCTCGACCTGCTCTACGGCGTCGGTGCCCCTGTGCACGCATCGGCTCGCAAGGCGCCCGAGCACGGTCTCCGCGCCCCCGGCGCTCCGCCGCCTCAGCTCCCGGCGAAGCTGCGCGCGGTGCTCGAGCAGGTCGGCGCAGGCGTCGACACGCCGGGCAAGCTGACGGCCGGATCGGCGGACGCCGCCGAGCTGCTTCAGGCGCTCGGCGAGCTCGAGTCGATGGGCCTGCTGAGGCGCGGCGACGGCGGCCGGTATCTGGCATGCAGCGCGCGACCGTAGCGGCGGCGTGCGCTACGGTCGGCCTACTCAGATGGAGTCCTGAGGCGATGCCACCGCCGCGCGCGGTGCTCCGAACCGCCCACCGAAGACAAGGGCTGATGACTCCTTTCGCCGAAGTTAGTCGCCGCACGCGAAAGGAGCAGTCGAGCATTGCCTGATCTGGATAGACGTGAGATCGCCGCGATCTTCCTCGGCGGCGCCGCCGGCTCGCTGCTGCGCGTGTGGCTGGCACAGACGGTCACGAGCGACACTGCGACGTGGCCGTGGGCGACGTTCATCGTCAACGTCAGCGGCTGCTTCGCGCTGGGCTTGATCGCGACGCACCTGCGCGAGCGCCCACCAGAAGCGCCGCACTGGCACCCGCTGCTCGGCACCGGCTTCTGCGGCGCATACACGACGTTCTCGACGATGCAGCTCGAGCTCGTGCGGATGATCGACCACGATCGCTTCGCGCTGGCGAGCGGCTACGCGCTGGCGAGCGTGCTCACCGGCTACCTCGCGATCTTCGCGGCGGCGACGCTTGTGCGGATGCGGGGAGCGGCGGCGTGAGCGCCTGGACGTGGCTCGGCGTGGCGCTGCTCGGCGGCGTCGGCGCCAACGCGCGCTTTCTCGTGCATACGGTCGTCTCGGCGCGCGTGGGAAGCGATCTGCCGATCGCCACGCTCGTCGTCAACGCCAGCGGATCACTGCTGCTCGGGCTACTGGCCGGCATCGCGCTGAGCGGCGATGCGCTCGTGCTCGCCGGTACCGCCACGCTTGGCTCCTACACGACGTTCTCGACTTGGATGCTCGAGACGGAGCTGCTCGCCGCCAACGGGCGCCGGACGGCCGCGTTGCTGAACGTGCTTGTCAGCGTCGCGCTGGGGGTGGGCGCCGTCGCGCTTGGGCGAGCAGTCGCAGGCGGATGAGGAGGTCCGCGCGTGTCAGCGGCTGGAATCCTGTTCGTAGATCTCGTCGACGAGCTCCATCAGCCGGCCCGGCTGGATGTGAAGACCTCGGCACAGCCTCACGATCGTCGTGTACGTCGGGTTGCCCTGACCTCGCACGAGGGCGTTGACCTGCCTGATGTTCAAGCCAGACTCCTCGGCGACGCTCTCCTGCGTCATCGCGTCGTCTTCGGCGATCAGCAGCTCGATCGCCTGTGCGAGCGCCGCCTGACGGGGGCTGCGCGGACTGGATCTCCTGCGAGGCGGCATCGGACGCCGGCCCTACGCATCCCTGCAAACGCGCGTTAGGACATAAATGGGGTATTGTTGCCGCAGACAGTTGTCGTCGTTCATTTTGCGAGGACTTTACTTCTGTGGGCCGACAGCAACGACACGATCTGATCACCCTCGGCGAAGCGGTCCGGGAGATCCGCGTGCAGCACCGCTTCAGCGCAAGCGAGCTGGCGAAGGCTGCGGGTGTGCCCCTCGAGCGCCTCGCCGCGCTCGAAGACGGCCGGCTGGACCCGGGCATCGAGCTGCTGGACGAGCTTGCAAAGAGCATGGGCATTCGCGAAGCGGCCTTCTATTGGCGTGCCGAAGAGCTCGACGCGGGTGGCGGCGGGGAGGGCTGAGGCCGCGGGCCGGAAAACGCGAGCCGGGCAAATCCGCGAGGCGACGGCAGGCGGGAGCGAGGACGACCGCGAGATGAGACGCTTGGATCGGTCGTAGCCGCGTGCGACACTAGAAGCGATGGAGCCGGCTCACGTGACGCTCAGCGGGGATCTGTCGGGCGACTACGTCGTCGAAGATCGTCGGCCTGATGGGCGCGTTGTGCTGCGTCCTGATCTGAGCGTTAAAGCAATGCTTTCTCGACACGGCGAGCGCGAGCTGACCCCCGAGGAGTTCGAGCAGCACTTCGGGGAGCTGCCCACAGACGGCGAGGGCTGAGCGTGCCGGACACGCCGGCCGGGCCAATCTTCCCGGTGGTGTTCGATGAGCCAGCAATCGCTGAAGACCTTGCGCCGCATCCTCTGTTCGCGCACAGCCGGTCGGGCTTCGGTGGCGACGTGCGGAGTTGCATACTTCGGGTATGAGCGATGCCGTGACGTTGACGGCCGTGTTCACGCCAGACGAGAACGGCTTCACCATGGCCCAGTTGGCGGAGTGGCCGGTGGTTGTCACCTGTGCGCCCGCGATCGAGGAGGCGCGGGCGATGCTGCTCGACGCTGCGCACGAGATGATCGCGTCCTACCGCGACGAAGGCCGTGATCCGCCGATCGGTGGCGGGCATGCCGAGCCGCTGACGATCAGCCTCGCCGCTTGAAGCGCCGCGATCTCGAAGGCCACCTTCGCGACCATCGTTGCGAGCCGATCCGCGAAGGCCAAGCACGCCATGACGGCGCCCGCGACCCGGGGGAACATGTTCAGGTAGCGGCGACAACGACCGCATAGCCGTCGCCCTGGAAGGATTCCAAGGCGTTGCGGCGCGCACGGCTGCCGATCAGTTGTGGCTCGTGGCCGCTCGGCGTGATGTCGATCGCCAGCTCAATCCCAAGCGCATCCGAGATGCGCAGGAGCATCGGGAACGTCGGATTGTGCTCCCCACTCTCCAGCCGCGCGACGGCGGGCTGGCTCATCTTCAGGCGCTTGGCCAACGTGGTCTGCCTGAGGTCGTGCTCTGCGCGGTAGGCGATCACCTTCACAGCCACCGCACGAGCAAGCGCAGTGCGTTCCCACTCCCTGCGGTACTCGGGATCGGCGTCGAGATGCGCGGCGAGGACTTCCTCGTGGGTGGGTAGGTCGGAAAGCTTCACGTTGAGTCAATATATCAAACTTGTTATACCCCCGCCGGTCGTCACAGCTCTGTCTCGCCCGTACCGGCGGGCGGCCAACACACGCAGCAGCTGGTACCCACACGTGGTACCCAGCGCAGATAACGACTTCGATCAGCTCTTCGGGGAGCCGATCTGAGATAGCCGGCGCGAAGAAGTCAGCAAGCGTCGTCGCGCTGGGCGAGACTATGCGTCAGCGCGGCGCAAGCGCGGACACAGCCAGGAGTCCTTGGCCGCAACAGCCGGGCTCGTCGGATGTCCGGCGGCGTCTTCGACTGCTGCGCGAACGACGCGACCTAACGCAGAAGAACTCGCGACCCATGCCGGCATGACGTTCGGGACGGTGAGTCGGCTAGAGTCGGCCAAGAGCGCCCCGGCGTGAGCGACCGTTCGTGCGCTGGTCGCGACGCTCGATTGCTCTCGGCTCATGCGCCACGGCATTCGCGCTGTCCCAGTCGATGACGCAGACAGCAGTTTTCCTGTCCTGCGAGGCGAGGTCAATCCCGCGCGATGCCCCCATCGCGCGAGCTTACTCGGCCCGCCCGAGTACCCCGTCGCTATGTAGCGCGGAAAGTGCGACAGTCGAGCTGCCCGTGGTAACGCTCGACCTGGTCGGGACGGTTTGGGAATGGCAGCGGATAGACCGGCAGCCCGTCACATCCGGCGGCGAGAATGGCACGGCGAACGTTCTTCTCGATCCCGAGGCCGATCAGGACGATCGCCGCTGGGTCGGCCTGTGCCATGCGCTCGGCCAAAGGCTGCTCACCTGCGATGTACTCGCGAACGAGTTGTTCTCTGCCGGCGCTTCCTACCTTCTTCAACTGGTTCACCGGCTGAAGGCAGAGGTCATCCAGGTAACAGCCCAGCCGCCGGAACGATGAGAGGAAGTCGTCGCCGATTAGCTCAGGTAACACGTTGCGGAACGCGCGCTCTGTCTCTCTGGCCAGTTTGGAGTCACCAAAGTAGAAGAACGTTCCGCCGGCAGGTGGAGACTCTCCGATAAACAATACTTTCACCACAGTCGGCCGGTGCCGGTTGCGGGCTTGCTCAGGCGTCTCGGTCACGGGCAAAGGAGAAAGGTTCGTAGGATCGCGCACCACCTTGAATCTCGGCGTACAGCGCCGCAAGGCGCGTCCGGATCTCTTCGCCGGTCAGCGCCACCGACGGAACCGGTTAGACGGCGAGACGCTCTTGGTCCGGTACCGCGTAGAACGTTGCCTGGAGTAGTTTCCGGTGCTCTTGGCGTAGGCTCTCCTCACTCTGCTCAAGGGCGCGCAGCAGGTGAGGCTCGGCGCCATCGCGAGCGAGCTGCAGGCGGGCGCGCTCGGCCCGCTCTCGCGCCTCAGAGATATAAAGAAGGACCTTCTCGACTTCGCTGTGATGGGCCTCGTTCAACTGGCCTGCTCCTGATTCGACTTCGGGCAACTGTAGGCGGTACTGCGGACATCTTTACGGCGGTGATCTGGAAATTGGGAGGATTCCCGCCCGACCTGCACGCGCGAGTGCGGGTCGCCCGAATGCCCGCCTACCACACGAAGGAACTGGGCCGGGAGCACCGCACGGAAGCTGGCAAACACCTTCGTCGATCAGCGAGCCGCAAGAGATCTCTCTGGCGGGCCCACGACGCGGCGTTGCAAGGCTCCAGCCGAGGCTCAGTTGACGCGCTCTGCCAGCTATCTGCTACCCACGGGTGCTACTCACGAAGCTAATGGCTCCGTACTGCTATCCCCACAAAATCAAAAAGCCCCCGCAGTTGCGGGGGCTTTGATCAAAGCGGATGAAGGGATTCGAACCCTCGACCTTCGCCATGGCAAGGCGACGCTCTAGCCAGCTGAGCTACATCCGCGGGTGAGGGATCAAGACCCTCGATCGACCAGCCAACTCTAGCCGAAGACTCGCGGCTTGGGAGCACGGACGAGCGTCGGGCGGAGAAGATGCGAGCGCGGCGCGGCGGCGAAGGAACGATCGCGGCCACCGTCGCATGCCGCGCCCGCCCCGCGCCTCAAATGTAGCGCCGCACCTGCATCACGTCATCGCGGTAGCGCCACGGGAGCAACATGGGCCCGGGCTCGCTGCCGTGTGAGACGACGAGGCCGCCACCCGTATAGATCGCGGTGTGCTTGCCGGGGAAGCCATCGCCGTAGATGACCAGATCCCCGGGGCTCGGGGAGCCGACCTCCTGCCCGTGCTCGAGCAGTGTGCCCGTGTAGCCCGCCAACCACCGCTGGCCGTTGACGGTGTCGCTGTGGCCGAGGTGCACCTTCAAGCCGTTCCACAGGCACCACGTCACATACGACGAGCAGTCGGCGTAGCTGGGGAATTCTCCTTTCGCCGCCACCCGGTGGCGGTCGATTCCCTGCCAGCGCCGCTCGTCCTCCGTGTAATGGATGGCTGGGGCGTGATGCAGCCCTAGTACGGCGGCCTGCAGCGTGTCGTTGACCGCTTTCCTCGCGTTGGCCGGAGAAAGACCCGAGACGCTCATCGCCGGACCTCGGTGTCCGCACCCGGCTCGTCGTCGAGCGTGGCGTACGCGACGTGCGGGCCGTCTTCGTGGTCTGGGCTGGCCTCGAGCTTGGCGAGGTTCTGCTCCGCCTGCCTCGCTGCGTCGCCCAGGTCCCTGATAGCGCTGAAGGCCGTGGTTTCGCCTGGGGCAACGCTATCCGCGCCGCCGTTACGCGGCCGCGATTCGGCGAGTGCGAAGAGCGCGGCGGGTATCTGGCCTACTTCGTTCGCGATCGCGGCCGCCTTCGGAAGTTGCGCGGCCTGGAACATGCGCCCGAGGGCGGTTGCGATCGGCGCCGCAAATGCTATGACCCCGGCCGCTTTGTTCTGACCGGTGAGGAGCGCCTGATTGTCGTTGATCGACTGAGCGATCGCGATCGCGGCACTCGCGATCGTCACGACCAGCCCGGTGTACGTGCCGATGCCCACGGGCACCTTCTCAGGCACGGTGTTCCCCGGCGTTGCTTGCTGCTCCATCTCAATACCCCCTTGGAATCGTCCTCGTGAAGCCGGTGGGCCTCACCACGCGAGCCTCGGGAATCGAAATTCGCGTGAGTCATCCGAATCTACATGTTTTGACTTCGCGTGAGTACGACAATTCCGGTTTCCGAGATTGCCGGCAGCAGTGCCGGCCCGGACCGCGGGAGCCCACGTCGGCCCTATCCGCTCGCGCGCGGCGCGCGTCAGCCTTTGAACGTCGAGCGCCCGGCATCGCCGAACGGCTCGTCGCGCTCGCGCACGGCCTCGCGATATCCGGCCTCGGCGGCATGCTGCTGGAAGGCATAGCCCTCGGCGGTGTGCCGGGCGATGCCGTCGAAGACAACGCCGAGCACCTGGCTCGCGTGCAGCCCCTGCGAGTAGAGCGTCTGGTTCACGAGCAGCTTCATCATCATCAGCTGGTTGACGGGCATCCACGCGATCCGCCGCGCGAGCGCCTCGGCGCGCTCGTCGAGCTGATCGGCGGGCGGCGCCTCGATCGCGAGCCCCCACTCGAGCGCCTCGGCGCCGGAGAGCGAATCGCCGGTGAACAGCAGTCGCTTGGCGCGCTGCGCGCCGATCCGGTGTGCCCACAACGAGGTCGTCGGCGAGCCCCACACGCGAGCGGGCGGGTAGCCGATCTTGGCGTCGTCGGCGATCACGAGCAGGTCCGAGCAGAGCGCCATGTCGGTGCCGCCGGCCACGCAGAAGCCGTGCACCTTGCAGATCACGGGCTTGCCGCAGTTGAACAAGCTCATGAAGCCCTGCGCGTTATGGCTCATCATCGCGTAGTCGACCATCGGGTCCCAGGTGCCGTGTGGATCGTGGTTGGCGGCCATCACGGCCGGGTCGAGCGGCGAGCCGGGCGGTGCCGCGCGCTCGGCACTCGGCCCGTCTCTCCCCTCCCCCGCTTCCGCCCCATCGCCCATTCGCTCTGCGCTCTCGAACAGGTCGTAGCCGCCACAGAAGCCGGTGCCTGCGCCGGCCAGCAGCAACACGTGCACGGCGGGGTCGAGATCGGCGCGGCGAACGCACTCGACGAGCTCGGCGATCAGCCTCGGCGTGATCGCGTTGCCTCGCTCGGGGCGGTTCAGCGTGAGGCGGGCGACGCCGTCGGCGGCCTCGTAGAGCACGACCGGCTGATCGCTCATGGTCGCGATCCTACCCGCGGCCGACCGCGCGGAGCTCCCAGTGGGATACTGCGCCGATGCCGAGCGACCACACCCTGTCGCGCTTCTCGATGGCGATGCCCGCGGCGGCACTGAGGATCAGCGGCAAGCTGAACGTGCCGCTCTACCGGCTCAGCGGCGGGCGGCTGGGCGGCAAGGTCGGCCGCGCACCGGTGCTGCTGCTGACGAGCACCGGGCGTCGGTCGGGCCAGCAGCGCACGGCGCCGGTGCTGTATCTCAAAGACGGCGAGCGACTCGTCGTGATCGGCTCCAACGCGGGCAACAAGAAAGCGCCGGCGTGGTCGCTGAACCTCAAGTCCAACCCGGATGCCGAGGTCGAGGTCGGCCGCAAGCACTCGCTCGTGCGTGCGCGCGTGACCGAAGGCGAGGAGCGCGCCGAGCTGTGGCGCAAGATGAACGAGCAGTACGCGGGCTTCGACGCCTACGACGCGAACACCTCACGCGACATCGCAGTGTTCGTGCTCGAGCCGCGCTAGCGTCGCCGCAACTCGCCGGCAGCCGTGGCCGAGACTCGGCGCCCGCCGCCAGCCGAGCGCCGCCTCGCCGCACGAGCCGAGCGCCGCCTCGCGGTCCACTCCCACACGAGCGATGCGGCGCACACGGCGAGCAGGACGATCGCGACGAGGCCGGCGATCGCCAGCCCGGGCGCCGCGAGCAGCACCACGAGTGCGCCGGCCAGCGCAAGGGCAGCGTCCAAGCGAGCCAATCCACGACGACGTCGCGCACGTCGACGACGCTCACGCAGAGCGGCGATGTCGTGCCGGTCCTCGATCGTGCTCATGTCTTCATCCTGCGAAACACGCGGCGCGGCAGCGCCTTGACCACGAGCATCAACCAGCGCAGCCGCTTGGGCGCCCACACCGTCTGAGCGCCTCGATCGAGCCCGTCGAGCACGACGTCGGCCACCGTCTCGGCGTCTGTCGACAGCGGCGCCGGCTTCAACCCACGCGTCATCCGCGTGTGCACGAAGCCGGGACGCACGACGAGCACCCGTACGCCGTCCGACCGCAAGGCGTCGGCGAGACCTTGCCCGAGCGAGTCCAGAGCGGCCTTCGACGCACCGTAGAGCACGTTGCCGCGACGGGGCCGCTCGGCGGCGACCGACGAGAGCACGACGAGCGTGCCGCCGCCACCGTCGCGCAGCGCTCGCGCGAGCTGCAACAGCAGCGACCCAGCGCCGACGACGTTGACCTGCAGGAGCTCGATAGCAGCATCGATGTCGGCAGGCATGCCGCCGCGCTCTCCGAGCACGCCGACGGCGACGATCGCGATGTCGACGCCGCCGAGCCGCTTGACGGCCTCCTCGACCACGCGCGCGTGCTCGTCGGTGCGCAGGGCATCGAGCTCGAGCACGATCGCCGGCGCAGAGCCGGGGGCCCGCAGAGAGTCGGCCGCGCGTGCGAGCGCATCCGGGCTGCGGCCGAGCAGCGCCACCTCGCGCGGCGCCCTGCTCTGCAGCTTTCGCACGATCGTCAGCGCTATCTCGGAGGAGCCACCGGCGACGATCACGCGTCGCCCCGAGGAGCCCGGCCCCCCGGCGCTCACTCGTTCGCTCCGCACAGGCCCAGCCGCCGCGCGAGATCGGAGCGCATCACCCCGTCGGGATCGACGCGGGCTCGGACCTGCTCGAAGCGACCCAGCTGCGGATACATGGCGGCCAGCATCTCACGGGGCAGACGAACGTCCTTGGTCAGGTAGACGCGGCCACCGGAGCCGACGATCAGCATGTCCAGCTCCTGCAAGGCCGCATCGAGGCCGGGGGCTCGCGCGGGCAGATCGACCGCCAGCGTCCATCCTGCGAGCGGAAACGACAGCGGCCCGCCAAACGCCTCCCCGAAGCGCTTGAAAACGGCCAGGTACACGGGCAGGGCGCGCGCTTGCATCGACTCGAAGCAGGCAAGCAGCGCTGCCTCCTGCCCCGTGGGAACGACGAACTGGTACTGGATCAGACCGGCGGTGCCATACAGCCGGTTCCACTCTCCGAGTCCGTCGAGGGGGAACAGATAGGGCGCCAGCGGCATCGGTCGCGCTCGCTCGCTGCGCGGGGTCGCGCCCCAGCGCACGGCATTGAACGCGCGTACGCCCGAGCGCTGCAGTAGCGCGCCGGGGAAGCCGCGCGGTACCTCGATGATCGGCTTGCGCAGCAGCGCGGCACGATGATCGCGTCTTAGGCTGGTCCGCTTGGGCGCCTGCTCGGGCGCCAAGCGGTCCGCACGCGTTACGACGGCCCTTCCCAGCTTGGGGCCGTCGGCGAGCAGATCGAGCCATGCCACCGAGTAGCGGTGGCGCTCCTCACCGGCCATCAGCTCGAGCGTCTGCTCGAGCCCGTCGGTGCGATCGACGTCAACGGCCACCCACGGAGAGCCCAACGGCTCGAGCGCCAAGGTCGCCTGCACGACGACCCCCGTCAGGCCCATGCCCCCGAGCGTCGCGTAGAACAGCTCGGGGTCGACCTCGGGCGAGACCTCGACACAGCCGCCGACGGGTGTGCAGAGCGTTAGCGAGGCGACGTGAGCTGCCAGCGCGCCGTCGCAGTGATGGTTCTTGCCGTGGATGTCGCTGGCGATGGCGCCACCGAGCGTCACGTGCCGGGTGCCGGGGACGACCGGCAGCGTGAGGCCGTGAGCAGCCGCCGCGGCCATCATCTGGGCGATCGTCGCCCCCGCCTGGGCCGTGAGCAGCCGGTGCTCGGCGTCGATCGAGACGATCCGGTCGAGGCCGGTCATGTCGAGCACCTCGCCACCGCCGTTGAGCGCCGCGTCGCCGTAGCTGCGCCCGGCGCCACGCGCGATCACCCCGACGCCTCGGTGGGCACCCGCGGAGAGTGCCTCGGCGATCTGCTCGACCTCGCGAGGGCGCGTCACTGCAGCTCGGCTGTGAGCGGTTCGCCCCCAGCCCCACAGGGCCTGCTCCCCGCGGTCGCTCACGTCCTCGCGCAGGTGCTCAGTGGCCGACATAGACACCCCCGAGAAACAGCGCCGCCCAGACTGCGCTGAGCACAAGCAGCGTCCTGTCGCGCAGAATCAGCTCCTCGGGCGCCTCGCCGATGCCGGCGTGCACGAGGCGCGCATACTGCGCGAGCCACAGCACGAACGGGGCGATCGACAGGCCATACCACAGCGAGATGCGATGGCCGCGTGAACGCCCATGAGACATAGGCCACGGCGGCGATCGCGGCCGCCCCCGAAAGCGTCAGCGTCAACGTCTTCGTCGAATAGCGCGCCAGCGTCGCCCGCGTCCTCGCGCCGACGGTGCGGCTGCGCAACTCGGCATAGCGCTTGGCGGCAACGAGGAAGATCGCGCAGCACGCCGTGACGATCACGAACCACCGCGACAGGTAGATGTCCGTCGCGATCCCACCGGCGAGCGCCCGCAAGACGAAGCCCGCGGCGATCGCGAGGATGTCCAGCACAACCACGTTGCGCAGCCACACCGAGTAGCACGCGGTCAACGCGAGGTATCCGCATCCGAGCACACCGAGCTTCGGATCGATTGCGCTCCCGAGCCCGAGGCCGAGGAGCGCCAGGACGCCGGCGAATCTAAGGGCGGACCTCGGCGAGAGCTCTCCCGCGGCGACCGGGCGCAGGCGCTTTCGCGCGTGCAGGCGATCCTGCTCGCGGTCGCGCACGTCGTTGACGAGGTACGTCGCGCTCGACAGCAGGCAGAGGACGACGAACGCGGCGAGGACCTGCGCGGCGAGGACAGGCCGATCGATCACACCCGCTGCGGCGGGCGCGGCGAGCACGAGCAAGTTCTTGCTCCACTGCCGCGGACGGCAGGCACGCAGCAGCACCTCGGAACGAGCGCGGCGCGTCACAAGCCAGCCGGAGCACGAGCCGCTGCGGCCATCGGCGAAGCCGGGACGCATCTGCTCCTCGCGAGCAACCGCATCAAGCGAATTAATGTTAAACCTCCGATTAAGAGAAATACCGGCCGCTCAAGGCGTTCACATCGCGGCATCAGCAGGATTCCACACGAGTGCTCACGCCACGCCGGTAGATGCCTGTTTAACAGTGAGAATGCACTTAGTGAAAATCCTCTCACCATTTCTGTGATGTGGCGCGCAGACCCGCCGGCCCCCTTACAGTCGAGACATGCAGCAGGGTGTCGCCACGAGCCGACAGCTCGCGCCGGGCCCTCCCCAGGTCACCCGTCGTGAGCGCGCTGCGCCGAGCGGACCGCGCCGGCTGCGGCGAGCCTCGGCCCTGCTGGCCGCGCTCGTGCTCGTCCCCGTCGCCTTCTCCTACGCGATCACGATGTCCGAACCGTCGAACTCAACGATCGGGGTTCGCAGCGTCGAGTGGCTGCGCGACCACGGCGCGGCCGGGCTGGTGGCGCAGGTCGAGTCCTTCTACTACGGGCTGACCGCGCCGGCTAAGGGCGGCCCGACGTTGCACGCACTGCCGCGGGTCGGCTTCGGCGCCGCAAGCGAACGCCCCGGCAGAAGCAAGCACGGAGCCGTCCCCGGCGGGCGGGGTGCCGGTGGCGGGCAGGAAGCCGCGGCCACCTTCAGACCCGCCCGCGTCACACCGCTGCTGCACCCCGCGCTTCCCGGCGAGGGGGTCTGGCGCGCGAGCCGGCCAAGCCTCGACGCCCGCCCGCCACTGCTGCTGACGACGCTGCGAAACCAGCCTGAATACCCGCGCGTGGTCTCGGGGCTGGCCTGGATCGACACGGCACGTACTCGGCTCGTGCTGCAGCCCGGGCGCCAGGAGCCCTCGGTGGCAGTCCCGCGCGGTTCGATGGACGTGCCACAGGCCGGCCGCGGACGCTTGCTGGCGACGTTCAACAGCGGCTTCAAGCTGGCCGACTCGCACGGCGGCTTCGTCATGAACGGCCGCACCTACGCGGCGATGCACAACGGCCAGGCCACGCTCGTCGGCTACGCCGACGGCCGGGTCGACGTGGTCGACTGGACGCACGGGATCCTGGCTCCTCCCGGGGTCTCCTTCGCGCGCCAGAACCTGCCGCTGATCGTCAATCAAGGGCGCCCCAACCCGACCCTCGCAAACGGCTCGGAATGGGGGGCGACGGTCGGCAACGCGATCCTCGTGTGGCGCTCGGGAATCGGCGTCGACCGCCGCGGGAACCTGATCTACGCGGCCGGCAACGATCAGACCGTGGCCAGCCTCGCGCACACGCTGATCCGCGCCGGCGCGGTTCGCGCGATGGAGCTCGACATCAACTCCTTCTGGGTCAGCTTCATCACCTACGGCAGCAGCGGCGCGCTCGATCCGACGAACCTCCTGCCGGACATGAACCGCCCAGCCACGCGCTACCTGGAACCGGACGACCGGGACTTCTTCGCCGTGTACTCGCGCTGAGACTGTGACCGGGCCCTACGCCGACCGACACGGCAGCCAAGACGGGCGTCCGCCGGAGGAGGGCGGCTCATGCCTGGCGATTACCATCGGACGCTGAAGCCGGTGCCCTGGACAGCCCAGCGGGGCACGGGGCCATGGGACTTCGTGTCTCGATCGCCAAACGCCTACCCCGGGAGCTAGTCAATGAACGCTTCAAGCCCATCGACCGAGCATCTGATCGGCGGCGTCGACTTCGTCGCGCTGCCCACCCACGACGTGGCCGCGTCGGCCGCCTTCTACGGCGACACGCTCGGGCTGAAGCGATCGGTCTACATGCCGGAGCGCAACTTCGCCGAGTTCGAGACGGGCAACCTCACGCTGAGCATCATCGATGCGGAGAAGATGGGCCTCGAGCATCACCCCCAGCCGACGGCGATCGCGCTGCACGTGGACGACGTGGCCGAGGCGCGCAAGACGCTCGAAGCGCGCGGCGTCGAGTTCAGCGGTGACATCTTCGACACGGGCGTCTGCCACATGGCGTTCTTCGCCGACCCCGAAGGCAACGCCTTCATGCTCCACCACCGCTACGCGCCGCGCACCGTCGAAGCCTGAGCGACAGCCCCGAAATCGCGCGGCGATCGACTAGCCTGGAGCCATGTTCTTCGCACGCAAACAGGCTGAGATGATCGACGCAGACTCCGCCCTCCCGGGGCGCGAGACGGAGATCCCGGTCCCCGCCCGGCACGAGGTGCTGGGCACGCCGCTGAAGGGTCCGTTCCCGGAGGGCGTCGACACGGCGATCTTCGGCATGGGCTGCTTCTGGGGCGCCGAGCGCATCTTCTGGGAAGCGCCGGGCGTATACACGACGGCGGTCGGCTACGCGGGCGGCTTCACGCCCAACCCGACCTACGAGGAGGTCTGCAGCGGGCGCACGGGCCACACCGAGGCCGTGCTTGTCGCCTTCACCGTGGAGCAGGCGAGCTTCGAGGACATGCTCAAGCTGTTCTGGGAGGGCCACGACCCGACCCAGGGCATGCGCCAGGGCAACGACGCGGGCACGCAGTACCGCTCGGCGCTGTACTGGCACGGCGAGGCCCAGCTGATCGCGGCGGAGACCTCGCGCGAGAGCTACCAGGCGCGCCTGAAGGAGCAGGGCTACGGCGAGATCACGACCGAGATCGCCCAAGCCGGCCCGTTCTACTACGCCGAGGACTACCACCAGCAGTACCTCGCCAAGAACCCGAACGGCTACTGCGGGCTCGGCGGGACGGGCGTCAGCTGCCCGATCGGGCTGACCGCCTCGAGCTAGTCGCCATGCCGGAGTAAAGCCGCAGCCGCAGCCGCGCCGCAGACGCAAACGAGCCGCGCAGACGCAAACGAGCCGCGGTCGGACCGGCAGCCGCCGGCGTATATGCCATTGCTATCGCTGGTCGCGCAGCGGATACCCAACCCCCGGCGCTTACCCAACCCCCGGCGCTTACCCGGGGCCCCGGCGCTTAAAGACGGCGCGACCCCGCCGAAGCGGGGCCGCTGTCCGTCGTATCCGACCCAGGCCGCGTCCGCGGGGATTGGACGCGCCCTGGGCTCCAGGCCTCCCGGCCCCTATGCGCCTGACGGCGCTGGGCTGGGTTGCCACGCCGGCGGCGCGTGCGGACCGCCGAGCGTCGGAACGTCCGAGGGGTAGACCTCGTTGCCGTGGATCGCGTGATCGCCGATCTCGAGCTCCTCGTCGGAGAGCCGAGCGGGATGAAGATCCCGACGACCTTCAGCAGGATGAACGTCATGATCCCGCTGAAGATGATCACGAACGCCGCGGTCTCGGCCTGCCAGCGCAGCAGCGTCCAGCTGCCGTGCACGACCCCCGAGAATCCCGGCAGCGCTTCGGCTCCACCTCCGGTCGGTATGTACTCGATGATGTGCGGATCGGCGAAGATGCCGACGAGCAAGCCGCCGGTCAATCCGGCGATCCCGTGCGTATAGACCACTCCCAGCGTGTCGTCGACGTTTCTGAAGACGGGGGCACGACTGAGGAAGCGGATTGCGAACCACACGATCGTCGAGGCGATGATGCCGACCGCGGCGGCGCCCCAGCCGTTGACGAAACCGGCTCCAGGCGTGATCGCGACCAGCCCGGTGATCATCCCGTTGACCGAACCGATCAAGGAAGGCTTTTCCGGAAGATGTAGTCCCAGGCGATCCACACGAGCATCGCCACAGCGGTGCACAGGTTCGTGTTGACCACGGCCGCCGACGCGTTGGCGCCGGCGTAGTAGGAGTCTCCACCGTTGAAGCCGTTCCAACCGAGCCACAGCAGACCGGCACCGACGGCGACCATCAACAGGTTGTTGGGCGCGTCGATCTCTCGATCTCGCTGCAATCGTCGGCCCGATCACGGCCGCCGCCACGAAGCCGGAGATGCCGGCCGCGAGGTGGATCACGTAACCACCGGAGTAGTCCAGTGCGCCGTGCGCGGCGAAGAAGCCACCGCCCCAGATCAGGAACGCGTTGACCGTGTACACGAACGTGATCCACAGGAGCACGAACGGAATCCATGCCTTGAAGTTGATCCGCCCGAGCACCGATCCGAGCATCAGGATCGGCGTGATCGCCGCGAACACGAACTGGAAGTAGACCAGCGAGGCCTCGGGGAAGTGGAACGGCGGCCCCGTCGTGATCGACGGGATGATCGCCTGTTTCTGCTCTCGGCGCCCGCGAAGGACGGTCCCCGACTTACCCCAGAAGGTGTCGAAGAAGCCCTTGCCGCCTCCGATCGGGCGTGCCGAAGCCCATCTTGAACGCCCACAGCACCCACGCGACCAGCACGAGCGAGAAGGCGACGAACGTGAGCATCATGCTGTTGACCGACCAGCGCTTCTGCATCACGCCGCCGTACAGGACCGCCAGGCCGGGCAGGCTCATCAGCCCGACGAACGTCGCTGCCGTCATCTGCCACGCGTTGTCGCCAGGATTCAGCCACTGGTGGCTTCAAGGTATGGAACCCAAGTAGGCATGTGCCTCCGTTCCCCTTTCGTTATGTCGGGTGACAAACCCCAACCCGCACACGCGAGCGGCAGCGCACCATAACGATCGGGGTATGAAACCGGGAGGCCCTCGGAGCGGGTAGGGCCAGCTTGGCCAACACTTGGAATGCCGCCTTTCGACATCTGTCTAGATGTGCCCAAACGGCCCCCGAACGGCGGCGAAAAGCCCGCTAGCCGACGGGGAAGCCCGCGCGCCGGCAGGACTCGATCAGCGTGTCGCCGATCCGCTTGTCGGTCTGGCGCAGCGCCGTCGCGCAGAGCTGGCGCGCATGACCGCCGCAGCCATGGATCCTGACGGCCCCGAGCGTGCTCGGCGAACGGTCGCTTCGACGCAGTCCTTGCGCGCCGGGCGCGCCGCTGGTCGAGCGCGTAGGCGCCGAGTGCGATCAGCGCGGCGAGCAGCACGACGAGCAGGCGATCGCGACGGCGGTCTTCTCGCGACGGCCCCACTGCAGCGGCTCGGCCAGCCGCTTCTCGCGGGCCTCCATGATCATGCGTATGAGCCTACCGAGCGATGCGTCCCGGCCGCGCCGCGAGGCGGGCGGCGATCAGGATGCGGCGGGTGGCACGGCGGGCTCGCCGCTCGCCGCTGCGGCGTCCCTGTCGCTCTCGGCGGAGGCACCGGCGCCGTCGCCGGCGGGATGAACTGCAGCGCTGCGGAGTTGATGCAGTAGCGCTGCCCGCCGGGGCCGGGACCGTCGTCGAAGACGTGGCCGAGATGGCCGCCGCAGGTGCGGCAGAGCACCTCGGTGCGGCGCATGAACAGGCTGTTGTCGGGGCGCAGCTCGACGGCCTCGGCGACGGCGGGCTCGGTGAAGCTCGGCCAGCCGGTACCGGACTCGAACTTGGTGTCGGCGTCGAACAGCTCGTCCCGCAGGCGGCGCAGCGGTAGTCGCCGGAGTCCTTGTTGTAGACGTACTCGCCGGTGAACGGAGGCTCGGTCCCGGCCCGGCGCAGCACGTCGTACTGGGCGGGTGTCAGCTGCTCACGCCACTGCTCCTCCGACTTCTGCACCTTGCGCTCACTCATGCACACGTTGTAGCAGGGAAAACGCGGTGAAACGACCGTCCAGCGAGGCCTGCCTGGACCCTTCGAGTGTCGTAAGCCTTGCTATGATGATCCTTACGTTCACGTCAATTTTAATATGGATGAAGATCGAGCAGCGCACGGCATGAGCGCAGCGCAGGCGCCACCCCCGGAGCGGCGAGCTGGACGCGGTTCGCGCTTCGGCGTCGACGCGGGCCACGAGCAGCTACAAGTGGTGGGCGCTGTCGTGCACGAGCCTCGGCATGCTGCTGGCGGCGACCAACTCGGGCACGCTGATCATCGCGCTGCCGGACCTCGAGCGCTCGCTGCACACGAGCCTGCTGGCGCTCGTCTGGGTGATCCTCGCCTACCTGATCGCGGCGACCGTGCTCGTGCTGATGGCGGGCCGGCTGAGCGACCTGTTCGGGCGCAAGCGCGCCTACGTCGGCGGCTTCTTGCTGTTCGCGCTGGCCTCGCTCGGCGCCGGCTTCTCGGCCGACGCGACCGTGCTGATCCTGTGGCGGATCCTGCAGGGGATCGGCTCGGCCTTCCTGTTCGCCAACGCGGCGGCGCTCGTCACCGACGCCTTCCCCAAGGAGGAACTGGGCCTGGCGATGGGCGCCAACACGATGGTCGCCGCGATCGGCCTGGTGCTCGGGCCGGTGCTCGGCGGCGCGCTCGTGGCGATCTCCTGGCACTGGGTGTTCTGGTTCAACGTCCCCTTCGCGCTCGCCGGCGCGACCTGGGGCGCGCTGATCCTGCGCGAGCTGGCCAAACCGGACACGGCGCGCGGCTACGACGTGCTCGGCACGAGCACGTTCGTGGTCGGCCTGACGGGGCTCGTGCTCGGCGTCTCGCGTGGCGGCATCTCGCGGCTGGGACGATCACGCTGGTGATCGGCGGCGCTGATCGCGGCGGCCGTGCTGCTGCCGCTGTGGGTCGTGATCGAGCGCCGCTCGCGCGCGCCGATGCTCGACCTGACGATCTTCAAGAACCGCCTGTTCGCGGCGGCCAGCGCGGCAGCGTTCATCAACGGCCTCGCGCGCTTCGCGCTGATGTTCCTGTTCGTCTTCTACTACCAGGGCGCGCAGGGCGACTCGCCGATCACGGCCGGCGTCAAGCTGATCCCGCTCGCGCTCGGGCATGCTGATCGCCTCGCCGATCGCGGGCATCTACGCCGACCGCCACGGCTCGCGCGCGCTGGCCGCGCTCGGCATGCTCGTGACGCGCCGTCGGGCTGGCCGGGATGACGACGCTCGACGTGCACACGCCCTACTGGCAGAGCGGCCTGTGGCTGGCCGTCGTCGGCGTCGGCTCGGGCATGTTCAACAGCCCGAACACGGCAGCGATGATGGGCGTCGTGCCGGCGCACCGCCGCGGCATCGCGGCCGGCGCGCGCACGCTGCTGCAGAACACCGGCGCGGTGCTGTCGATCGCGTTCGTGCTCGCGATCGTCACCTCGGCGGTGCCGAAGGCGACGCTGTTCGCCGTCTTCTCGGGCCTTGCGCAGGGCCTCTCGGCGGAGAAGCTGGCGCCGTTCATCGAGAACATGCACGTCGCGCTGTGGGTGCTCGCGGCGACGTCGCTGCTCGGCGCCGGCGTCTGCCTGCTGCGCCCGAGCCACGCGAGCGTGACGGCCGACGCCGATGCGGCGACAGCGGCCGACGAGCGCTCGGCGATCAGGCCGTGGGAGGAAGCGCTCGCCGACGAGGCGTTCGTGCCGGGGCGCGACGAGACGGTCGAAGGCGAGCGGCCCTCCGCTCCGCCGGACGAGCGGCGGCTGGGAGTACGCGCATGAGCCCGCAGCCGGCAAAGCGCAACCCGGCGGGCGAGCAGTCGCCGGAGCCCGCGAGCCTGCGCATCGGCGACGTCGCGCGCCTGGCCGGCACGACGCCGCGCACGATCCGCTACTACGAGGAGATCGGCCTGTTGCCACAGGCGCCGTCGCGCCCGTCGGGCCGCCACCGCCTGTACACGGAGACCGAGGTCGAGCGCCTGCGCGAGGTGATGCGCCTGAAAGACCTGCTCGGCCTCTCGCTGGAGGAGCTGAAGACGCTGCTCAGCGCCGAGGAGGCGCGCGCCGAGGTGCGCGCGCAGCTGCGCCGCGAGGACGTCGACCCCGAGCGCCGGCGCGAGCTGCTTGGAACGAGGCGCTCGGCCACATCGACCGCCAGCTCGAGCTCGTGCGCAAGCGCACGGGCGAGCTGGCCAAGCTCGAGCACGAGCTCTCGGAGACGCGCAAGCGCGCGCGGCGCAAGATCCGCGAGATCGACGCCCGCGCGCAGGGAGCGTTCGCGCCCGAGCTCGAGGCGACGGGCGGCCCGAAGCCGTGAGCGCGCCGGACCCGGCGGTGCTCGTCGACGACCTCGTCGTGCGCTTCGACGAGACGGTTGCCGTCGGCGGCGTCTCCTTCGCGGTGGCGCCGGGTGAGGTGTTCGGCCTGCTGGGCCCCAACGGCGCGGGCAAGACGACGACGATCCGCGTGCTGACGACGCTTCTACCGCCGAGCGATGGGCGCGCGCTCGTGGCCGGCCACGACGTGCGCAGCGAAAGCCTCGCCGTGCGCGCCTCGATCGGCTACATCCCGCAGGCGATCTCCGTCGACGGCGCGCTCACGGCGCGCGAGAACCTCGACTTCTACGCGCGCGTGACCGGCGTCCCCGGGCGCGAGCGCAGGGCGCGGATCGAGCAGGCGATCGCCTCGATGAACCTCGAGGCGATGCTCGACCGCCTCGCGCGCACGCTCTCGGGCGGCATGCTGCGCCGCCTGGAGATCGCCACGGCGCTGCTCAACCGCCCGTCGGTGCTGTTCCTCGACGAGCCGACCGTCGGCCTCGACCCCTCGGCGCGGCTGATGGTGTGGGAGCACCTCGAGCAGCTGCGCGAGCAGGTCGGCACGACGATCCTCGTCACGACGCACCTGATGGAGGAGGCCGAGCGCTACTGCGAGCGCCTGGCGATCATGGACATGGGCCGCCACCTCGACATCCTCACGCGCTCGGTGCAGCCGCTGCTGTGGCTGTTCATCTTCGGCACGGCGCTCAGCCACACGCGCGCGCTGACGCTGGGCCACCTCGAATACCGCGCCTACCTCGCGCCGGGCGTGATGGCGCAGGCGGCGATGTTCATCGCGATCTTCTTCGGCCTCGCCGTGATCTGGGAACGCGACGTCGGTCAGTCTGCAGCGCCTGCTGGCGACGCCACCCGGCCGGCGAGGTGTGGCTCGACTTCCTCGTCGTCGCCGGCTTCCTGCTGGTGATGCTCGCCGCCGCCACGCGCGCCTACCCGAAGGCGATCCTCTAACTCAAGGAGGCCCGATCCATGCCGAGCATCGAGGTCAAGCCAAAGGGGTAATTAGGAAGTGGATTTCGATACGGCGCAAATAGGCCTACGTCGCGACAGTTGATCTATGCCGCAACCGGCTCCCGCCCACTGGGTCCAGCCGCCGTCCGCCGAGTGGCAACGACCCGCGCCCCGGCGCTCGGCGCAAACGAAACCGAGGCCCGCGCCGGCGCCTCCTCCCCATCGCCAACCGCTCGCAGGTCGAGCTCGCGCAGGACGACCTCCATCACGCGCTTCATCTCGAGCTGAGCGAAATACCAGGCAACACAGCGACGCACGCCGCCACCGAACGGAATCCACGTATACGTCCCCGCATCGCTCTCCAGAAAACGCTCGGGCCGAAACTCGAGCGGTTCCGGATAGATGTCGGCCCGCTGATGCATCAGGTACACGCAAGGCGCGACGATCGTGTCGGCCGGGATTGTGTATCCGCCGATCTCCATCGGCTCGAGCAGACGCCGCATCACAAGCGGCACGGCCGGGCAAAGCCTGAGCGTCTCCTTGACACAGGCGTCGAGGTATTCATCGCCCTCGCCGCGCAGCACCTCCTCGCGTAGCCGCGCGAGCTTGTCGGGATGCCGCAGCAACCGCTCAAACACCCATGCGAGCGACGTCGCGGTCGGCCCGTCTGAGAGCATCGTGACGAGTTCGTCGCGCATCTTCAGTTCGCTTGAGCTCGACTCCTCGCCACCGTACTCGCGCTCGAGCATCGAGTGGATGTCTTCGTGCCCCGCCGCGCCGCCGTTCTCTGCGATCTGCGCTCGCCGCCGGCGGACCTCCTCGAGCACGACGTCCTCGACGCGCCCCATCACCTCGCGGAACTCGGCGCTCGAGGTCAGCTCGCGCTTGCCGCGCGCCGCCAGCAGCGCGAGGCGCCGCGGCTTGTTGACCCAGTTGGTCAGCTCGACGAGCCGCTCGCGCAGCAGCGCCCGCGTCTCGGGCTCGATCTCCTCAAACACGGCGCTCATCACAACGTCGAGGCTGATTGCCTGCATCCGCGGCCACAGCTCGAACGGCTCGCCGGTCGGCCACGTGGCGACTTGCCGTTCAGCGACGTCGGTCATCATCGCTCCATAGTCACGCATCCGCTCGCCGTGGAACGAGGGCAAGAGGCGCTTGCGGTCGCCAAGGTGCTGGGGCTCGTCGAGCAGCATCACCGAGCGCGGGCCGAGCAGCGGTTCGAGCAGCGGGTTCGCTTCGGCGGCGCCTGAGCCGACGCGCGTCGCGGCGGTCGTGAACACCTGCTTGACGTGCTCGGGGTCGCTGATGAGCACCCACGGGCGCTCGCGGCGGATCCGCAGCGTGAAGACGTCGCCGTAGCGCGCGGCGGCGCGATCGAGAAAGGCGAGCGGGCGCAGCGCCCAGTAGGCGGCCTGCAGCGCCGTCGGCATGTGCGGCCCGGGCGGAAGCTTGGTCTTGGTGGCTGCTGGCGCTGGTGTCATCCGGTTTCGCTCCTGGTCGTTTCTCTCTGGGCCTCCGCGAAGGCCCGCTCACCGTGTCGGGCTCCCTTCCCCAGCGCCGACGAGGCGCGAATCGCCAGCAATCGCGGGCGTCTGCGCGGCGGCAAGGGAATGAACCCCTCCTCCTGGTTACACGATCTCCTCGCCGATCGCGAGCGCCTCTTTTTTGAGACAGGACGAAGGCCGCCCCCCTGCGCGGTCGGCGCTCAGATTCGCGGCCGCGACACGTTGGCGTCGCCGGCGGCACAGAAGCGCCAGCGCAGCTCAGTGGCGCGCGTAATCCCGATGCGCGTGCCGACGACCACGGAGGGCTCACGCCAGCCGCCGGCGCGCTCGCCGATCCGCACGGGTCCGCGCGACAGCGACGTACCGTTCTGATCGAGCTCGATCCCGAGCGCTTGCGTCAGCTTGCCGGGCCCCGAGCAGAGCTCTGCCTCGCGCACCGCTCGCCCGCTGATCAGCCCGCGACGCGCGCGCATCAGCTCAATCCCAGCGAGCGGCGCGAGCGCGCGGATCAGCACAGCCGCACCGACACCCTCGTCCTCGCAAACGGCGTTGAGCATCGCGTGGATCCCGTAGGAGCGGTAGACGTAGGCGAGCCCAGGCGCCCCGAACAGCACCTCGGTGCGCGGCGTCAGCCCCGCGAAGGCGTGAGAAGCGGGCTCTGACTCGTGGTAGGCCTCGGTCTCGACGATCACGCCGGAGCAGCCGTCGTGCTCGACGACGCAGCCGATCAGCTCGGGTGCGACCTCGAGCACCGGCCGCGCGTAGAAGTCAGGGCCGAGCGTCCGCATCGAGCACGGTGCGCGCCTGCGCGAGCTGCTCGGCCAAGCGCGCCGAGGAGGTGCCACCCTCGGAGATCTTCGACTCGAGCCACGCACCCCGCGCGAGCACTTCGTGGAACTGCTCGGCGTGCGCAGCGAGCGTCTCGCTGTGGCGCGCGAGGTCCTGCTCGGAGAGCTCGGACAGCGACTTGCCGGCGTCGAGCGCCGCGCGCACGAGCCCGGCGACGACGCCATGCGCCTCACGAAACGGCATCCCCAGGCGCACGAGCAAATCGGCGATGTCGGTCGCGGCGATCAGCTCATCCGAGGCCGCGTCGGCCATCCGCTCGCGGTTGAACTTCACGCCGGCGACCATGCCGGTCGCGGCGGCGAGCGAGAGCTCGAGCGTGTCGACGGCGTCGAACAGGTGCTCCTTGTCCTCCTGCAGGTCCTTGTTGTAGGTCAGCGGCAGCGCGTGCATGACGCCGTGGAAGGCGGCGAGGTGCCCGACGACCCGCGGCGCCTTCGCGCGCAAGAGCTCGGCCGCGTCTGGGTTCTTCTTCTGCGGCATGATCGAGGAGGTCGCGCTCCAGGCGTCGGGCAGCTCACAGAATCCGAACTCGGCGCTGCACCACAGCACGAGCTCGGCGCCGAGGCGGGAAAGGTGCGTCGAGCAGGTCGCGGCAGCGTTGAGGTAGTCGAACACGAAGTCGCGCCCGGAAACGGCGTCGATCGAGTTCGGAGCGACCTCGGCGAAGCCGAGCTCATCGGCGAGCATCCGCCGGTCGGTATCGAAGTTGACGCCGGCGAGCGCGCCCGAGCCGAGCGGCAGCGAGCCGGTCTGCGCCTCCGCGAAGAAGAAGCGCCCACGATCGCGCGCGAGCATCCAGAAGTACGCGAGCAGGTGATGGCCGAGATAGACCGGCTGCGCGCGCTGCAGGTGCGTGTAGCCGGGCATCGCCCAGTCGGCGTGCTCTTCGGCGCGCGCCAAAACAGTCCCCATCAGCTCGGTGACCTCCATCCACGCGTGCGCCGCGCGCTCGCGCGTGTAGAGCATCAGGTCGGTGACGACCTGATCGTTGCGCGAGCGCGCCGTGTGCAGCCGCCCGGCAACCGACCCAGCGAGTTCGCCAAGCCGGCGCTCGATCGCCATGTGCACGTCTTCGTCGTGTGGCTCGAACGCGAACAGGCTCTTGGCGAACTCGTCTTCGACCGCGTCGAGCCCCTCGAGGATCGCGTCGCGGTCGGCCTCGGAGACGATCTCGCAGGCGGCGAGCATCCGCACATGCGCACGCGACTGCGCGATGTCCTGCGCCCACAGACGCTGGTCGACCCCTACGGACGCGTTCAGGCGGTGAAAGTCAGGGTGCTGGGGATCGTGGAACCTCGACACCGCGACAATTCTACGTCGGCGCCCTGAGAAACCTCACCCGCCCCGCCCCAACCTCCCACAGCCCCCCTCACAGCGCGTAGGGATCTTCTTGGGCTTCGACATGCCTTGAGCCCGCGAAGTGCTTGCAGAGTCTCGTCACCGCATATCCAGGCCGGCAGTCGGTCCGCGCCTTCCACTTCGCCTTGAAGGCCTTGATGTAGTCGCCGATCGCTTTGAGTTTGCGCGCTTTTGTCAGTTCCTTGGCGAGCGCCGCCCTGACCTTTGAGAGCGGTATCTGGCGTGCGGGGACGATCGCCTTGACCTTGAAGATGAAGAAGCCGCTGTTGGTCTCCGGGGCAATCGTCTTGTGTTTGGCGATTAGCTGGATCGGGCCGTAGAGGCGGTTCAGCGAGGCGGAGAAGATCGGGTTGTTGAGGGTCGGCTCCTGGTAGAAGCCAGGCTTTAGGTCCTTGACCTCGCCGTTCTTGGCTTCGACCGGCTGGCCGATCGCCGAAAGCTGCTTGGCGAGGCTTCTAAAGCTCTTGCCCGACTGTAGTTCGCGCTTGAGGTTCGCCGCGGCGGCGGCGCTCGTCGTGCGCAGGATCTGCACGTCGCGCCCTGCTGGGATCGTGAACTGCTGCTTGTGCGTTTCGTAGTAGTGGAGCACTTCGCCGGCGAGGTTCGTGCGCTCTCTTTTTGCGATCCCTTCAAAGAGCTTGTTCGTGATGATGCTCCGTTTGCTGTCGAGTTCCATCTGCTTGGGCGAGAGCCCGTTGCCCTTCAGGTAGGACTCGTATTCCCCGGGCGCGTGGAAGCTCTTCTTGGCCTGATCGATTTCGTGCTTGATTTCTGCGGGGCTGACCGTGACCCCCTCTTCGCGGGCCTCGCCGATCAGCCATTTTTCGTGGATCAGGGCGCCGAGCGCCGCTGCGAGCTGCTCTTCGTAGTCGACGCGGCAGCGGCGTTTGACCGAGGTCAGGTCTAACGCTTCGCGTTCGCCTGCGGTCTCCGGCGGAGTCGCTTTCAGGTTCTTGATGCAGGCCGGGTAGCTCGGCGGGTCCGGGACCGGTTCCTTTGGGCTTTTCAGGAGCATCTCGCGGCGTACCGCAGCGGCGGTGATCGGCTGGCCTTCGACGGTCGCGGCGATCGTCTGCTCGGCGACTGAGCCACGCGGGAGGATCGTGACGCTTTCGTTGGCCTCGGCGGCCTGGGTGGCGGTGGCAGAGCTCGAGGCGCCCTGGGTTGCTGTGCTCTTGGAAGCGCTGCTTGGCTGCTTTGAGCTGCCGCAGGAGGCTAGGGCCAGGGCGAAGGCCAGGCAGGCGAGGGCGGCACCGGTGAGGAGGGCTCTGGGGCTGCGGGCTCCTAACTGCGCAGCTACGTGCCTCGGGCTGGCTGAGCGACCGGCTCCCAACGGCAATCGCCGGGCACCTGAGGGCTGGCCGGGACCTCTTGACTGCCTGAACACTCTGATTGAGTTCTTGATCGTCTGGAACATGGCGGGCACGCTAGCTCGCTTCGCCTAGGACGTGGGGCTTTGTTTCTGGAGGGCGCTTGTGTGGCGCTTGGGTTCGGGGCGGTTGAGGGGTGAGGGTGTTTCTGTCTGGCGGCGTGAGCGTCGAGTCAGCTTGCCCCGCGCGCTGCGAACTTTGCGCAGATGCGCCGAGGGCATCTAGGGGAATGGCGCGCCGCGAGCGCCAGCCTTGAACCCGCGCTCGCGCATCGCCCACAACGAGCGCGAGGCACGGGAAGCCTCTGCGCCCCCGTGCCTCGCATCACTTCACCTAGATCCCTAGTTGCCACTACCTGCGGCTCAGTCGTCGATCAGCACCATTTTATTGAATTCGCCTTTGACGTGCACTAACATCGCGGCCATTGCCTCAACTTCGCCTTTTTTACCGAAGGTCACAGCAAACGGGTCTTCTTTGAGTTCTTTGCATAATGTTTCGGTCTGGGTACATTCTCCGGTTAACTGGTCGCCGTTGGGTTTTTCAGTTGTTAAGTCCGTTTTGCATAAGATTTCTACTTTTGTGACCTCTTCTGGGCTTAACCCCGGCAGCAGTAAGCAGCCTAATCGGCCTAACACGGTCACAATGAGCGTGCAGTTGATTTTCAGGTCATTGCCGTCGACGCCTAACAACTTCATGACCAGCAACGGCTCTAACACTTTTTCGGTGCTTAACTCGGCGGCGAGGTGGGCGTCGAAGATTGCTAAGACGACTTCGGCCGGGTCTTTTTCGCCTTTTGCGTTTTCGCTGTGACATTTATTTGCACCGATTTTCCAGCCGGTATATTCGAGCGTTCCTTCGTGGCATAAATTCGCATCGAGCGAGGATCCTCCAAGTGATAAGCATCCCTTTAGGTGGACATGTATTGCTGTGGCTGCGATGAGATTTGCACTGTTTAACACAGACAGCGTCGACCCCGTACCTTCCCCTAAGAATTCCAGTTCCGAGACATTGCCTTCTAAGATTAATATCGCCGGCTGCCCGTCTTCTGCGCTTGCCACGGCCGAGGCGAAAGCCCCGAAGGCGAGTAGCGCAAGCAAGGCGAGCATCAGCATTCTGGTCCGTTGCATGTGTGCGTGCTCCTTTCATACAGTAGCTCGGTCTTTCCAACCACAGCGCGCCAGAACCGACGCGCTGCCTTGGGAAGCCCACTGGCCGCCCAACGAGCGCGAGGCACGGAGGTGCTTCGCCCCCGTGCCTCGCATCACTTCACCTAGATTTCGTAGTTGACACTACCTGCTGCTCAGTCGTCGATCAGCACCATTTTGTTGAAGGTGCCTTTGACGTGCACTAACATTGCGGCCATTTCCTCTACTTCGCCTTTTTTACCGAACGTCGCCGCGAACGGGTCTTCTTTGAGTTCTTTGCATAATGTTTCGGTCTGGGTACATTCTCCGGTTAACTGGTCGCCGTTGGGTTTTTCAGTTGTTAAGTCCGTTTTGCATAAGATTTCTACTTTTGTGACCTCTTCTGGGCTTAACCCCGGCAGCAGTAAGCAGCCGATGCGGCCTAATACCGTCACAATTAGCGTACAGTTGATTTTCAGGTCATTGCCGTCGATGCCTAACGGCTTGACGACCAGCAGCGGCTCTAATACTTTTTCGGTGCTTAACTCGGCGGCGAGGTGGGCGTCGAAGATCGCTAAGACTACTTCGGCCGGGTCTCCTTCACCTTTTGCGTTTTCGCTGTGACATTTGTTTGCTCCGGATTTTACTCCAGTAAATTCGAGCGTTCCTTCATGGCATAAGTTCGTGTCAAGCGATGATCCGCCGAGGGTTAAGCATCCCTTCAGGTGGGCGTGTACTGCTTTGCCTTCCACAAGGTTTGTATTTTTTAACACCGACAGCGTCGACCCCGTACCTTCCCCTAAGAATTCCAGTTCCGAGACATTGCCTTCTAAGATTAAGATCGCAGGCTGCCCGTCTTCCGCGCTCGCCACGGCCGAGGCAAACGCCCCGAAGGCCAGTAGCGCAAGCAGGGTCAGCATCAGCAATTTGACTTGTCGCATCTCTGCATGCTCCTTTGATGTGGTTTGTGTGACGTTTGAGAGCGCCTTGGATGTTCTGAGGCTGGCGCTCTGCGTTGGTTTGCTGCACCTGGAAGTGTCCCAGCGCCTTGGGCGAGGGTCAATCGATTTGTGCGATTGTCTCCAGTGTGGGCGGGTAGGCCTAGGTGCGTGCGGCGGTGAGAATGGCGAGCACGTTGCTGTAGCAGTAACTTCGTTTGACGACATTCGCTCGGGGCGAAGAAGCGGGTTTGCGCCATCAGTAACTCCGCTTTCCGAGCTTCGCCTGACCGGAGCCGAGTCTCGCTCGTGCGGGTGGACTGTGCCGTGCTCGCGCAGGCTCAGCCGCGATTTGAGCCCTGAGGTTTGATCGCCGCCGCCGCGCAGTTGCGGGCTCGTGAGCTCTGAGCCCTCATGCCCTTCCTGCCTGCCTGCCCTGCGGCGCCGCGACAGCGCCCGTTCAACCAAGGGGCGCGCCGTGGCGCCCCTTGCGCCGCCCCTACCTACCTGTACCTACCTACCCCCTGCGCCCTCTGCCGCCCCGCTGCGCCTTCTTCGCCCCGAAGCGCTTGCGCGCCCGCGCTTCACAGCCCGCCCTGCGCTTGTGGTTCCTCTTCTTGTGGCAGGCCTTCAGCGCTTTGGTGAGCTGCTGGGCTTTGCTTGCGCAGCCGGTCACCGAGATCTTCGTCTGCTGCTTGAGCTGGAGGCCGTTCTGGGCCTGGAATTCGGTGGGCATCGTGAGCTTTGACTTGCACAGGTTCGCGTTTGCGGCGAGTGCGGAGAACTTGCCCTGGGGCAGGGTCAGCTCAAAGGAGTTGAAGGGCACGTCGGGGGTCGCCTTGAAGGTTGAGGTCGTGATCCCCTTCTTGATCTGCGTTGAGCCGATGAGGTCGACAGTCACGCCATAGCCCTGCAGCACGATCGTCAGGTCCGGGAAGGCTTCGCCGCCGTGGGAGACGAAGTAGGCGGGGCCGCTGAGCGGGACGGGCAGGAGCGGCGTGATCACCTTGGCCTGCCCGACGATCGATTCCTTGGGGCAGGCTGGCCGGGTTTGCGTCGAAGGCCGCGGCGGTGCAGGCCTTCTGCAGGGTCGTCAGCCTCGAGGGTAGCTGTTTGGGCAAGCTGACTTTGACTTTGGCGACGTTCGCGTAGGTGGCGGCGGGGGCGTTTGGGTAGGTGAGCTTGACCTTCAGGCTCGCGCCGCTTGCTTTTGAGGTCTTGCCGGCGGTTGAGACCGTGAAACTTGGGGCGAATTTGAGGATCGCGCAGTTGGTCGCCTGGAAGGACGTTGAGACGGGCGCCTGGGCTTTTTCATCGCTTGCGATCGTGCCGGTGATCGCCTGCGGGTTGCAGTTGGTCGGGTTGAAGGTGAAGCCGGGGCGGTCGATCAAGACGTTGACGTGCTGGATCTGAAGCGGGATCCCGTCGAGGATGTGGGGGATCGCGAATTGGCCTTCGGGGTCGGTTGAGACCGTCAGGGCTGCGGTGTGGGGGTCGACCTGGACGGTTGCGCGGACGATCACTTTGCCGAGGTCAAAGGGGCCGGCGACGGCGGGGTTGACGATCGACAGGCCAAAGGGGGCGCCCTTGTAGCTCTGGGTCAGGAAGACCTGGCCGCCGGTCACGCTGAAGGGGTCACCGCCGAGGCCGACTGAGACGGTCGTGTGGCCGATCAGGCTGTTCGGGGCGCAGCTGCCGGCGTTGGCCTGGGCTTCGGGGCACAATTCGACGCCCTTGAGGATGCCCGAGAGGCCCGGCGGCATGTGCAGGGCGACAGCCTGGATCTGCTGGTTTCCGTCAGGGCGTGAGATCGTCGTGGTCAATGGGCTGAAGGAGCCGGCGTTGATGTTCGTGGAGCCACCGGTGAGCGTCGGGGAGAAGGGCAGCGTGGTAGGGCATGGACTGCCGTTCGGGCCCGAGGTGATCTGGAAGCTCGAGCTCGATTTGACCGGCGGCGTGCCAGACCACGGCGTGAAGCTCGCCTCGGTCGTGTAGAGCCCCGGGTAGGCGGCGTTGTTCTCGCGACACAGGGCCGGTGTGGCAAGCGGGGCGCGTTCGCCGCCGAACAGGTGGATTTCGGCGTCTTCGAAGGCGAGCTGGGGGTTGTTGTCGAAGGTCGTTGTGATCTGGCCGGTGTTGGGATCGAGACTCGCGCTGCCAGGGAGCTTCACGAGCGTGCCGGAGATCGGGTCCTGGGCGATGATGTAGAGCGCGAGCAGCGAGTTGAACGGGTTCTTTCCGCCTTCGCCGCCCGGTGCGGGCGTGGCCAGGTAGAGCGCGCCTTCGACGTTCTGGCCGGCGGGCAAGAGCGGGCTCTTGATCTTGACCGTGCCGATCTTTGCGGCGTCGGGGCAGAAGGCTTCTGGCAGGGTCGGCGTGAACAGCAGTTCCTGCTGGGCGCCGAGGCCCCCGAGCAGGCCCACCTGTTCCTCTGTGCAGGCCTTCAGGCCATCGGCGGCTGAGGGGTTCAGCGTGAGCCCCTGTGGGAAGGTGACCGTGATCGCCTTCACGTTCGAGCTCGCGAGGCCGTGGGCGTTTTCGTTGACTTCCTGGGGGACGTGGACGTCGACTGTGAGGCCCGTGGGCTTTGAGGCTTCCTGGCCGTCGGGGGCGACCTTGATTTCCGGGGCGAACTGCAGGCGGTTGCAGCCGCTCAGCGGCGCGCCCGGTTCGAACTGGCCGGTGAAGTCGATGAAGCTGCCCGGCGCAGACCAGGAGTCGCCGTGCACGCTTGCCCCCATCGCCTCCGTGCAGGAGGTCGGCAGCGTCATAAACGGCGGCGGGTTCGATTCTTCGCCAGCGCCGCAGGGCGCGTGTTCGGAGACTCCGCGGGCCCCGAGCAGACAACCCCAGCTGCGCTGGTTGTTGTGGCGGGAGTCGCCGGGCACGCCCCAGAAGGTGACGGCACTTGAGAGGAAGGCGGCGGTCTGGGTGATGTTGGCGACGCTCGCGGTGACGCCGTAGTCAGAGCCCGTGCGCACGGAGGTGTCGATGAACACCGGCGAGTTGGCTTCGATCACGAAGAAGCCGAAGCGTGCGGGCTCGCCGACGCGTGGTTCGAGATTGAAGATCGGCTCGGTCAGTGAGTTGGTGCCGACCACATGGGGCTCGTTGACCCTCGCCACGGCGACCCCGATCGCGCTGTCTGGCGGGCAGCGGTTTTCGCGCCCGACGACGGAGAAGAACTCGGCGGTCGTGCACTTGGGGATCGCCGAGGGGTTGCCGATCAGCCCCGGCGGGAGCTTGAAGCTCAGGTCCTTGGCAAGCGCCGGCGGGTTGGCTTCGCCGTTTTCCGCTTCGGTGTCTGCCAGCTGGTTCAGCGCGATCGTCGTCGTGAACTGGAACGGGTGGGCACCCGCCTGGGTGGTCGGGGAGCCGCCCTCTTCTTCAAGGTCCATTTCCTCGCTTTCGATGCCGAAGGGCACCGCTATCGAGCTGATCGTGATCGGGCGCGTGATCGAGACCGGCGGCGTGCCGGCGCCGGTGATGCTCGCCTGGTTCAGTTCGCCGCTTTCGGCACCGCCTTCCACGTCGACCCCGATCCGCATCTCGATCGGTTCGTAGGGAAGCAGCGCTTCGCTCAGTTCGCAGGAGAGCTTTCCTTCTTTGACTTCGGCTTCGCTTGAGCAGGGCAGCGATTCCTGGGCGAGGACCGCTTTCTTGGCCGGTTTGGTGGCGAGCACGGAGATCGCCTTCAGCCCTGGTGGCAGCACATCCTTCAGCTTGATCGGCGATTTGGCGCTGGCGAGAACGTTGGCGTCACCGACGTTCTCGGCGGTCACGTAGATCTCCCCGTCGGGGGTTGGTGGGCCCTGAGGTTTGCCGGGGGTCAGCACTTTGCTCTGGACGGTGCCGATTTCGGCGAAGCTTTCAAGTGGCGTGACGGCCTGTTCCTTGAGCGAGCCGGTGCTCTTGAGCAGATAGCGTTTGTCGCCGTTTTCAAGCGCTTTGCCGTCTTTGTCGGTGCTCACTTCTTCGACGGTGACGTTGCCGGCGCCGTAGGCGGAGGGCCCTTCCAGGGCGATCTGGATGTTTTCTGCGCTCAGCAGCGTGACGCCGAATTTCGCGGCGATCGGTTCGGTTGAGAATTCTTCGACGCGTTTTTCGCTTAGGAGCAGGAAGAAGTTCGTCTGTTCTGTGAAGCCTTCGAATTCGCCCGGTTCGGTGAAGATTTCCTGGACCTCATCGACGCCGGGAGGGCCCGGTTTGCCGGCGCCTGCGTGCAGGTAGGCGGGGCGGGCGCCGGAGCTCAAATGCCACCAAGGGGATTCGGCCTGGGCTGAGGCGGCGCCCAGCGCGAAGAGGGCGAGGGCGCTGGTGAGGAAGGTCAGGGAAAGCAGGGCTTTCTTTATCTGGCGGATCACGTCAGTCCTCGCTTTGGCTGGTGTCGCGAGCGCTTGGCCTTGGCCTTCGCCTTGGCCCCGTATTTCCTGCGCGCCGCCCTTTCGCAGGCCTTTCGCTTGTGCTTGTCCTTTTTTGCGTGGCAGGCCTTCAGCGCCTTGGCGAGCTTCTGGGACTTGGTTTCTTCTTTTCTCACCGCAGGCGCCGGCGGCGGCGGGTTGCCGGGACCCTGGAAGGTCGCGCTCGCCGGCGCGCCGAAGATCGAGGGCTGCGGCGTCGGGGAGGCTTTGCAGGAGGCTTCTGTGCTGCACGGCGGGGGCTGCGCGCTGGGGACCTCGATGCAGGGCAGGGCGCTTGAGCAGACGTGGGCGTCATAGACGTCGAAGGCGGCGTCGACGTCAAGGGGAGAGAGCCTTGCCGAGGTCAGGAAGAACACGTCATCGCCCGATTCGCTTGCGTCCAGGAACGCCGATTCCTGGGCTGAGCTACCGGAGGAGATCAGTGCGATGCAGCCGCCGGCGCTGGCGCTGAAAGTGCTGCTTGCTTCTTCGCAGCTACCGACCCCTGCGG
Source organism: uncultured Solirubrobacteraceae bacterium (assembly GCA_963716315.1). Taxonomy (GTDB): domain Bacteria; phylum Actinomycetota; class Thermoleophilia; order Solirubrobacterales; family Solirubrobacteraceae; genus Palsa-744. The sequence goes on from OY970301.1 coordinate 561,088, forward strand.
GCTCGTACTCGTAGACGTCCTGGGTGCCGTTTGCGTCCTGGGGCACGAGTGCGTTTGCGCTGTTGAAGAAGAGGCGGCCGGTGTCGTTTAGGTAGCGGGGTTGGTGGCGGCTCACCCCTAGCGACGGCGCCGTCCAGCCCGGCACGTTTGCCGCGACCAGCGCGCTCTGCGGCCACTGCCCGTTCCCGCCGACCAGTCCGCCGCTGCCCGATTCGAGCTTTAGGTATTCAACCCCCACCGGTCGCGCCCCCGTCGGATCGCACGATGCGCAGCTGAGGTGTTTGCTCACTGCGTCGTACTCATAGACCTCGGCGGCTGGCTTGCCGCTTGCCACGTCGCGGTTGTCATAGCCGCTCAGCGGGCGTTCGGACATCAGCGCGAGGAACCTGCCGCTCTCTGAGACGCGCGTCGGCTGGTGGCCGGGTTTCACTTCCCAGTCGTGTTCATCCCCTCCTGCGAGCGTCGCGATGAAGCTCGTCTGCTCGCCGTGGCGCACGTACAGGTTCGGCTGGCCTGCGATGGCTTCTTCCCCGCGCGCGTTCTTGCCTTCGCTCTGGATCCCCTCTGCGACGAAGTAGAGGTAGGAGCCGTCTGTGCTTGCGCCGAGGACCCCGCCCTGCACCGCCGCGCTTTCGCCTCCGTGTGAGGGCGTCAGGTCGCTCAGCGCGCAGGCCAGCTTGCCTCCTTCGCCCACCGTGATCTGGCATTCGTAGAGGTCTGCCTTAACTTGGCCGCCCGGTTCCGCGCCCGAGTCTTTCGTCAGGCGCTCGGTGTCGGTGAAGAAGATCCGCGAGCCATCTGCGCTCGCCGACTGAAAGCGCCCGCCGCCGCTTTTCGTGCATTCTTTCCCTTCTTCACAGCCCGCCTGCAGCTTGTCTAGCTGCACCGTTTCCCCGCGGCTCATGTCGCGCAGGTAGAGCGCCTGGGCCGTCGAGAAAGCGACCCGCGTGCCGTCGGCTGAGACCGACCCGCGCCCTGCGGCGAGGCCGAGCGTGACTCCCTGCGCCGGCGGTTCTTCACTCGGCCTCGGCAACACGCTCGCCTGCGCGAGCTTGCCCGCGGCCCACTCATATAGCTGGCCTTCCCCCGCGCCGCTCACGAGTGGCGCCTGCGCGCCCAGCAGCACGTGGCTGAGGTCTTCGCTTGCGTTGGCGAAGAGCGGGCCGCATTCCACCGCTTCTGTCCCGTGCCCGACGCGCGGCAGGCACCGCTGCTCTTCGCCGAACTGAGTCCCTTCGGGCACGTTTGAGAAGCCCGGCTTGCCCGTCACCAGCGGATGAAAGCACGCTTCCCCGCAGCTTGCGCTGAGGTCGTGCAGGTAGGCGGTCGATTCCGAGGCTTCGACTGAGAGCGGGAAGTAGCGCCCGAGCGGCTGCACCGCTGCGCTGTTCAGTTCGCGGTCAAAGAACTTGTCCTCGGGACCGGTCCCGACGGCGAAGCCGGTCCCCGCTTCGCCCGAGTGCGGAATCGCGATGTCGCGCGAGGACCATGACGCTGAGGCGCGCCGCGAGAGCACCTGCGCCTCGTTTGTGTAGCCCTGTGGTTCTGCTTCGGTTGGCGTGTTTGCCAGATATGTGATCGCCCCGCCGCCTGCAGCCGCCTGGATCACGCCCGTTTCCGCGATCGGTTCGATCGAGGCGCCCTTCTTATCCGGCGGGGAGACGAGCTCGAAGCCGCGGTTATCAGGCAGGATCAGCTCACCGCCCGCGCCCTCTGTCTTGAAGGCTCGTTCTGCGCCGGGCTGGCCGGGGCCGTGGGCGTTCTTCGCGAGCAGGCGGAAGTGGTAGGTCGCGCTCGGTGTGAGGCCGGCGATCTCCGCGCTGACGGGGTGGGATTCGAAGTCGGCCGGGAGCTTTGCGGGCGGGGTGCTTGCTTCATAGGGGCTTTCTGCGCATGAGCTCGCAGTGGCGCAGCGCCCGTACTGGAATTCGTATTCCGTTTCCGCTTCGCCGGCTTCGCTTCGGGGGTTTACGATCCCCGCGAGCCTTGCGCCTTCTGCGCTGACTTCAGAGAAGGACTCATCTTCGATTAGCGGCGCTTCTACCGGCTTTGGCGCGAACACGAGCACCTTCTTTGCGCCGGCGTCGGCGACGTAGAGAAAGCCGCTTGCGCCGTTCACGCCGATCCCCTGGCCTTCTGTGAGCTGCCCGGCGCCTAGGCGCTCCAGTTCTCGGCCTTCTGGGTCGAACACGCCGACGCTCGTGAGGTTCTCGATCAGCGAGTCATCGTTGGTCTGTTCGACTGCGACGCCGGCGGATTCTTCGCCGTCCACTTCGGCAATCAGGACTTTGCCGGTGTGGTCGAGCTTCGCAACCCGGAAGCCACCCTGGGCTTCTTCATAGGCCACGTAGAAGTCTCCGTTTCCGTCGACCGCGAAGCCGGGCCGGATGAAGCCGTTGGCCTGCGGCGCGATCGCTTCGTTGGTGAATTCGTTCACCGTCCCGTTCGTGAACCCGTAGATCGCCGGGGCTTCCGGCAGCACCCAGACGCCGCCCTGCGGGTCGACCGCAACGCCATCAAGAGCGCGGGCTTTAAACAGCGCCGCCCCCGCCGCGGTCAGCTGCCCGAGGTACTTGCCTTCGGGGTCGTACTTGTCGATCACCCGATGTTCGAAGCTGGCATCCACGACGTAGACGTCGCCGTTTGAGGGGTCGAAGGCTTCGCAGGCGAGGCCGCTCAGTTCCGGTTTGTGCAGGCGGCATGCGTTATCGACGGCGATCCCTTCGGGTTTTTCAAAGCGCCCGGTGGCTTTGCCGCGTTCGCCTGGGTTTGAGCCCGAGCCACCGGTTTCCCCTGGTTTGCCGCCGGCGCCGGCTTCGGTTTCTTCGAAGAGTTCTTTTTTGCTGTTTTCCAGTTTGCCCGAGCCGTTGAATTCGCCGAGGTAGTTGCCGGCCTGGTCATAGCGCGCGACGCGGTTTGCGCCCTTATCGACGACGTAGAGATCGCCGGTGGCTTCGTTGACGGCGACGCCATCGGGTTCTTTGAGCTTTCCTTCGCAGGGTTCTGCGGCGCAGGGTTCTGAGAAGGTCTTTTCAAAGACGTGCCCGCGGGCGGTAGCGGTGGCCAAGCAGGCGATCAGGAGGGCCACGCACAGAAGGGTGGTGGCGCTCGCGCACAGCAGCGCACGATGCGCCCAGCATCCCCTTCGTCTCGATAGTGCGCCCATCTGCTCCCGGCATCCCCTCTCTCGCCGGGGCAGGTTCGCCCCGGTGAGCGCATCTAAGCACGCAGGCCTATGCGTGTCCATCGTTTGTCGATAGGGCTACTTGTGTGTCTTTCTTTCCATCCTTCGTTGGTCCAGCGCATTCGCCGGCGTTTGTCTCTATGTGCGCGGCCCCAGGCCTCTAGCCCCAGGCGAATAGGAAACAGCGGTTGCCGGCCTTGCAAACACGCATCTACGTTGCTCGCGCAGGTCACTGCATGACTACCTCCGAAAGTGGGGACTACATGAGTAGAGATCGCGGCAGGCGCATCATGAGCCTGCTCCTCATCACGGCGACGGCGCTGATCGCGTCGCTCGCAGTCGTCTCAAGCGCGGCTGCCGAACCGAAAGGCATCTTCAAAAAGTACAACGACTGCCCGGTCGAAGTTCCGGGCCTTGCGCTCTGCTCCTTCGCGGAAGCGACCAGCGGGGAATTCTCGATCGGCTCGACCAAAGTGCCGATCAACAAACCGATCATTCTGCAGGGCGGCGCGATCCACGCGAGTGAATCGAGCCCGAACGAATACTTCCTGCTGCCGGCCAAAGACGGCAACAGCCTCTCAAAAACAGCACTGAACGTCCCGGGGGGCCTCGCGGGGCTGATCAACTGCGAAGAAATCAAAGGCAGCGGCTTCTTTGAAATCATCGAGCGGGCCGCCTGCAAAGCGATCTTCGAAAACAAAGTAACCGGTGTGACGGCGACGACCGAACTGGTCGCCAACTCGACCAACCCGGGGATCCTCGAACTGGCGGCGCTGATCTTCGAAGAAGAAACTGCGCTGACACTGCCGGTTCGCCTGCACCTGAAAAACCCGCTGCTCGGGGAAGGCTGCTACGTCGGCTCTGAAGCTCACCCCGTCCAGCTGCACCTGACCACCGGCACGACCGCACCGCCGGAACCGAACAAACCGATCAAAGGCAAACTCGGAACGATCACGACCGAAGAAGAAAAAGGCTTTGAATCGACGCACATCAGCGAAAACTCGCTGGTCGACAACGCCTTCTCGGTACCTGTCGCGGAAGGGTGCGGTGGGTTCTTCTCGTTCCTGCTTGACCCGATCCTCGACGCGAAACTGGGCCTGGAATCGAAATCAGGCCACAACACGGTCAAGCTCGAAGGCCAGCTGAACACGGCCTCGGCAGAAGCCGTCAAAGCAAGCGAAAAATTCTAGGCTCGGTTAGGGCTTAGGAAGTACTCGCTGGCTGTGCTCCACCCCCGTCGCGTATGCGGCGGGGGTGGCAGGCAGGCGAGGTCGACTCGCAGCCCTTGAGCTGTTTGTAGTCGAGCTCGATCTTCCAGCGCATCCGCGCCAGCCGCGCGAGCCGCCCTTGCGCCACTTGGGCAGCCGACTCGCCCTCGGCGCCGTCCCGCCAGGCGTCCGTCGCCAACGCCCTTCCTATAGTGCGAGCGATGAGCGGCCGTGCGGCCGAACCGGCTGAGTAGGTAAGGAGCGGACGTGGAGCGAAAGTGGTGGACGCTGATCGCGGTGTCGGTCGCGATCTTCATGTTGCTGCTCGACATCACGGTGGTCAACGTCGCGCTGCCGGAGATCCAGCGCTCGCTGCACTCTTCCTTCCAGGATCTGCAGTGGGTCGTCAACGCCTACTCGCTGACGCTCGCCGCCTTCCTGCTTGACGGCCGGCGCGCTGGCAGATCGCTTCGGACGAAGGCTCGTGTTCACGACGGGCCTCGTCGTCTTCACGCTCTCCTCGGCCGCCTGCGGGCTGGCCAATACGCCGCTCGCGCTGAACCTGTTCCGCGCGGTGCAGGGCACGGGCGGGGCGATGATGTTCGCCACCTCGCTGGCGCTGATCGCGCACGCCTTCCACGGCCGCGAGCGCGGCATCGCCTTCGGCATCTTCGGCGGCGTGATCGGCGCCGCCGTCGCCGTCGGCCCGGTCGTCGGCGGCGTGATCACCTCGGGCATCGGCTGGGAATGGATCTTCTTCGTCAACGTGCCGATCGGGATCGGCGCCGTGTTCCTCACGCTCACGCAGGTCTCCGAGTCGCGCGACCCCGAAGCGCGCGGCGTCGACTGGCTCGGGCTCGTGACCTTCTCGGGCTCGCTGTTCCTGCTCGTCTTCGCGCTGATCGAGGGCAACGAAAAGGGCTGGGGCTCGACGCGCGATCCTCTCCTTCTTGATCGCCTCAGCCGTGCTGATCGTGCTGTTCGTGATCGTCGAGCGCCGCCAGAGCAGGCCGATGCTCGACCTCACGCTGTTTCGCCGCCCGGCCTTCGCCGGCGCGAGCATCGTCGCCTTCGCCGTCTCCTCCTCGATGTTCGCGATGTTCCTCTACCTCACGCTGTACATCCAGGACGTGCTCGGCTACAGCCCGCTGCAGGCCGGGCTGCGCTTCCTGCCGATCACGCTCGTCACCTTCGTCGTCGCGCCGATCTCCGGTCGTCTGTCGGTGCGCGTGCCGATCCGCCTGCTGCTCGGCTGCGGGCTCGTGCTCGTCGGCATCGGGCTGATCTCGATGACCGCCGTCGACGCGAGCTCCGGCTGGACCACGCTGATTCCCGGCTTCCTCGTCGCCGGCGTCGGCGTCGGGCTGATCAACCCGCCGCTCGCCTCGACCGCCGTCGGCGTCGTGCACCACTCGCGCAGCGGCATGGCCTCGGGCATCAACAACACCTTCCGCCAGGTCGGCATCGCCACGGGCATCGCCGGGCTCGGCGCGATCTTCCAGCACGACATCACGCGCAACACGAGCGTCGCGCTCGCCGGCGGCCCGGGCCGCGCCGTGCTGCGCACAGGGCACGACCGGCTGACCGGTGCGCTCGTCTCCGGCGAACTGCACCAGCTCGGGCACGGGCTGGGAGCCGCCGGGCGCGCGGCGCTGACGCACGCCTACCGCGTCGGCTTCACCGAGGCCTTCACGAGCATCCTGATCGTCGCCGCCTGCGTCGCGCTCGCCGGCTCGCTGTTCGCCTTCGCGCTCGTGCGCAGCCGCGACTTCGTCGTCGCGCCCGGCGCCGCCGCGGGCGAGGGTCAGGGTGGCGCCGAGGGCCAGGGCGGCGAGGCCACGCCGGCCGTTGCCGGCTGAGCCGCGCTGCGCGCGCTTCAGCGGCCGCCTGGCGCTTCGCGGGCAGCCCGCGGCCATCTCTCAGATCATCAAAAAAATCAGGACTCGCGGCGCTCGTAGCCGGCGCACTCGAGCACCGGGATGCGCGGGTATCGGGGATAAGCTGGATCGACGCGCGAGCGGGTGCACAGCGAGAAGACGGAGCCGCGCGTGTTGCGAACCTCCTGCTGGTGAGCGCACGTGTCGCACAGCCCCGCTCGGGCGCCGGCGCTCGGCGGTGGGCTCGGGCGCTCGGACATGGAGCAAGCTTAGGCCCGGAGATCCGCGGCCGGGCACATCTGCAGGCGCCCGCCTGCGATAATCGTTGACCGTACAACTATGACCACGTTCTACCGACTGCTCGGATTCCTGCGCCCCTACATGCGAGGGCTGATCGTCTCGTGGGCGCTCGCCAGCCTCGCGATGGTCATGACCGTGCTGATCCCGCACTTCACCGGCTCCGCCGTCGAAGCGATCCGCCACGGCGACAGCCATGCGCGCCACCACGAACTGGCCGCACGCGCGCACGACCGCCACACGCTGCTCGTGCTCGCCATCGTGATCGCCGCGATCGTGCTCGTGCGCTGGGGCCTGACCTACATGCGGCGGATGATCGCCGGGCGCGTCTCGCTCGGCATCGAGTTCGACCTGCGCGAGCGCATCTACGGCCACCTGCAGCGCCTCGAGCTCGGCTTCTTCGACCGCCAGCAGACCGGCCAGCTGATGTCGCGCGCGACCGTCGATCTGCAGGCCGTGCGCTTCTTCCTCGGCTACGGGCTCGTGTTCATCCTGCAGTCCGTGCTGACGCTCGTGCTCGCCGGCATCGCGATGATCGTGATCAACCCCGAGCTCGGGCTGATCGCGATGGCGCCGACGCCGTTCGTCGTGTGGATCTCCCAGCGCTACGGGCGCACCGCGCGCCCCGCCATCCAGGAGGTGCAGCAGCGCATCGGCGAGCTCACGGCCGACGCCGAGGAGAACATCTCCGGCGTGCGCGTCGTCAAGTCCTTCGCGCGCGAGCCGCAGCAGCTCGAGCGCTTCCGCCACAGCGTCGCGCGCGTGTTCGACCAGTCGATGGTCGCCACGCGCCTGGAGGCCACGTTCAACCCCGTGATCGGCTTCCTGCCCCAGCTCGGCCTCGCCGCCGTGCTGCTGATCGGCGGCAACCGCGTGATCCACGCCCACCTCACGCTCGGCCAGTTCACGCAGTTCTACCTCTACCTGAACATGCTGATCGGGCCGATGCGCTCGCTCGGCATGACGCTCGGCCTGGCCCAGCGCGCGACCGCCTCCGGCGCGCGCATCTTCCAGGTGCTCGACCGCGACCCGCGGATCATCGCGCCGCCCGGCGCGCCGGCGCTGCCGAGCGGCAACGGCCACGTGCGAGCTGCGCGACGTCACGCTGCGCTACGACGAGGGCGATGACTTCGGCGCCGTCCACGCCGGCCCGCGCGGCATCTCGCTCGACAGCGACAGCGACGGCAAGCCGCGCGCCGCTCGCGCCGCGCGCGCCGTGCTCGACCACGTCTCGCTCGACGTCCCCGCCGGCAGCACCGTCGCGCTCGTCGGCGGCACCGGCTCGGGCAAGACGAGCCTCGTCTCGCTGATCTCGCGGCTGTACGACGCGAGCGAGGGGCACGTGCTGCTCGACGGCGCCGACGTGCGCGAGGTCGATCTCGCGCTCGCTGCGCCAGGCCGTCGCCGTCGTCAGCGACGACCCCTTCCTGTTCTCGCGCCACCGTCGCCGAGAACATCGCCTACGGCCGACCCTCGGCGCAGCCGCGCAGGAGATCGAAGCACGCCGCGCGCCGCGCGCAGGCCTTCGAGTTCGTCGCGCGCCTGCCCCACGGCTTCGACACGCGCGTCGGCGAGCGCGGCCTCTCGCTCTCCGGCGGCCAGCGCCAGCGCATCGCGATCGCCCGCGCGCTGCTCGCCGACCCGCGCGTGCTTGATCCTCGACGACGCGACCTCCTCGGTCGACGCCTCGACCGAGCAGAGCATCAAGCTCGCGCTCGACGAGGCGATGGCCGGGCGCACGACCTTCGTGATCGCCCACCGGCTCTCGACGATCTCGCTCGCCGATGAGATCGTCGTGCTCGACCACGGCCGGATCGCCGCGCACGGCGATCACGAGCACCTGCTGCAGGCCTCGCCGCTGTACCGCGAGATCGTCGAGAAGGGGCTGCCCGACCAGGTCTTCATGACGCGCAAGCCGCTCGAACGCGAGGTCAGCGGACTGTGAGCCCGATGGTCATGCGCGGCGGGCCCGGCTCGACCTGGACCGGCGAGCGCGCCAGCAAAGGCACGCGCGGGCGCAACCTGCGCGGGCTGCTCGCGCTGATCGAGCCCTACCGCGGCCGCGCCGCGCTGATCGTTCGTCGCGCTCGTGCGTCGGCACCGCCGCCTCGCTCGCCCCGCCGCTGCTCGCCGCGCCGCGATCGACGACGGCATCGCAGCGCCACGACTTCGGCAAACTCGTGCTCGTCGTCGTCGCCTTCCTGGTCGCCGCGCTGCTCGTCTGGCTGATGACCTACGTGCAGACCTACCTCGTCGGCTGGGTCGGCCAGCGCGTGCTCGCCGACCTGCGCATCCGCATCTTCACGCACCTGCAGACGCTGCCCGATCGGCTTCTACGAGAGCCGCCCCGCAGGCGTGCTTGATCTCGCGCATGACCAACGACGTCGAGGCGCTCGACTCGCCTCGTCACCGACTCCGTCGTGACGCTGTTCCAGGCCGGGCTGACGCTGATCGGCACCGTCGGCATCCTGCTCTACCTCGACGTCAAGCTCGCGCTGATTACGTTCTGCGTGCTGCCGATCGTGCTCGCCGGCTCGCTCTGGTTTCGGATCATCTCCGCCGGCGCCTTCCGCCGCACGCGGGAGACGATCGGCTCGATCACCGGCTACCTGCAGGAGACGCTCTCCGGCATCCGCGTCGTGCGCAGCATTCGCCCAGGAGCCCGTGCACGAGCAGCAGCTTCGTCGCGCTCAACGCCGACAACCGCGACGCCAACATGACCACCGTCAAGCTCAACGCCGCCTACTTCCCCTCGGTCGAAATGCTCTCCGGGCTGGCCGTCGCCGCGATCGTCCTCTACGGCGGGCTGCAGGCGATCGAAGGCCACATCTCGATCGGCACGATCGTCGCCTTCGTCGCCGCGCTGTCGAACCTGTTCGAACCGATCCAGCAGCTCTCCCAGCTGTACGCCACCTACCAGTCCGGGATGGCCGCGCTGGAGAAGATCTTCCAGCTGCTCGACGTCAAGCCCGACCTGCAGGACCGCGCCGACGCCGTCGAGCTGCCGCGGATCGCCGGCGAGGTCGACTTCGACGACGTCTCCTTCGCCTACCAGCGCCGCCGCGGCGAGGAGTCCGATAGCGATCAGGTGCTCGCGCTCGACCACATCAACCTGCAGATCCCGCCCGGGCAGACCGTCGCGCTCGTCGGCGCCACCGGCGCCGGCAAGTCGACCATGGCCAAGCTGATCGCGCGCTTCTACGACCCCACCAGCGGCGCCATCCTGGTCGACGGCCACGACCTGCGCGACGTCTCCAGCCGCTCGCTGCGCTCGCAGATGGGGATCGTGCCGCAGGAGGCCTTCCTGTTCTGCGGCAGCGTCGCCGAGAACATCGCCTTCGGGCGTCCCGACGCCGACGCCGATCAGATCCGCGCCGCCGCAGCGGCAGTCGGCGCCGAGGAGTTCATCTCAGAGCTGCCCCACGGCTACGACACCGAAATCGGCGAGCGCGGCACGCAGCTCTCGGCCGGCCAGCGCCAGCTGATCGCCTTCGCCCGCGCGCTGATCGCCGACCCGCGCATCCTCGTGCTCGACGAGGCCACCTCCAACGTCGACCTGCACTCCGAGGCGCGCATCGAGCAGGGCCTGCGGCGCCTGCTCGCCGGGCGCACCGCGATCGTGATCGCCCACCGCCTCTCGACCATCCGCCAGGCCGGGCGGATCGTCGTGCTCGAGCACGGCCAGATCGCCGAGCAGGGCACCCACGACGAGCTGATCGCCGCCGAGGGGCGCTACTACGAGCTGTATCGCGACTGGGCCACGCAGGCCGCCGCCGCCTGAGCGCAGGCCGGGACGGCCTCGGCGGTGTCAGCGGCACGATCCGCCCGCGAGCGGCGGCGCTCGAGGCCCGCGCCACCCCGTCCCCGATTCCCGCGACGCGAGCGGTCTTTGATGACCGCGCGTGACACACCCGGTACAGTGCCGTCAAATCGTGCGTGGGGATAGGTGCAAGGGAAGCGCGCGGCAGGGATGCCGCGGTGGGCGGGCGGCGCGCACCGACGGCGCGCCGCCGCCGCTACGTCGCTGGCGCATACCCTCCCGCGCGAGCGCGCGCCGGTGGCTGCTGCTCTCCCTCGCCGCCGCCGTGCTCGCCAGTGCTTTTGCTCCCGCGGCCGCCCAAGCGACGCCTGCCGAAGGCATCCACAACATCAAGCACGTCGTGATGATCATGCAGGAGAACCGCTCGATGGACGAGTACTTCGGCACCTATCCCGGCGCCCACGGGATTCCCGGGGGCGTGTGCGTGCCCGACCCTGTCGGCGGTGGCTGCGTCAAGCCGTTCCACGACCCGCACGACGAAAACCACGGCGGCCCGCATGGGACGGCGGCGTTCGAAGGCGACATCGACGGCGGGCTGATGGACGGCTTCGTCGGCGAGGCCGAGACGACCAAGAGATGCCGCGGCAAGACCGATCCCAACTGCGCGCCCTGTCCAGCCCAGGCCGAAGCCGAAGCGCGCGCCCCCAAGGCCGCGAAGGGCTGCAACGACGTGATGGGCTACCACGACGCGCGCGAGATCCCCAACTACTGGACCTACGCCAAAGACTTCACGCTGCAGGACAACATGTTCGAGTCGGCCTCCGCTTGGAGCCTGACCGAGCACCTCTACATGGTCTCCGCCTGGTCGGCGCGCTGCCCGAAGGGCGACGCCAACCCGCTCGACTGCAAGAACTCGCTGGACCCGAAGAGCCCATCGCAGACCTGGGACGGGCCGGCCGTGCCGGGCAAGGCCACCTACGCCTGGACCGACATCACCTACCTGATGGACAAGGCCGGCGTCAGCTGGCGCTACTACGTCAAGGAAGGCAACGAGCCCGACTGCGAGAACGACGAAGAACTCACCTGCGAACAGGTGCCGCAAAGCGCCAAGACGCCCGGCATCTGGAACCCACTGGAGGACTTCGTCGACGTCAAGGAAGACGCCCAGACGCAGAACGTGCAGGGACTCAACCACTTCTACCAAGACGCCCATCAGAGCGGCGAATGCGGCCTGCCCAACGTCTCCTGGATCGTGCCCAACCTCGAAGTCTCAGAACACCCGCCGTCGCTGGTCTCCAAGGGCCAGGCATACGTGACGACGCTGATCAACACGATCATGAAGAGCCCGTGCTGGGGCAGCACGGCGATCTTCCTCTCCTGGGACGACGCCGGCGGCTTCTACGACCACGTCGACCCGCCCAACGTCGACGTCAACGGCTATGGCCTGCGCGTGCCCGGCCTCGTGATCAGCCCCTACGCCAAGAGCGGCTACATCGATCACCAGCGCCTCAGCCACGACGCCTACCTGAAGTTCATCGAGGACGACTTCCTCAGCGGCGCACGGCTGAACCCGAAAACCGACGGGCGCCCAGACAAGCGCCCCGACGTCCGCGAAGAAGTGCCCGGGCTCGGCGACGTTGCCGGCGACTTCGACTTCAACCAGTCGCCCAAGCCGCCCGTGCTGCTGCCGACGCACCCCGAACCCGGCCCCGCCTCCAACCCGCCCGGCCCGCCGCCGCCGACCGTCGTGACGATGGTGGCCCAGCCCGTCGGGCCGACCTCGGCGACGCTCAACGCGACGGTCAACCCCAACGGCGAACCCGTCAGCGACTGCCGCCTGGAATACGGCAGCTCGCTGCCCTACAGCTCGAGCGCGCCCTGCACGCCTGCGCCTGGCGAAGGCGAAAGCGCCGTCGCAGTCGCCGCGAGCTTATCCGGGCTGCAACCGGCCACCACCTACCACTTCCGCGTCTCCGCGACCAACGCCGGCGGCACGGCCGTCGGCACCGACGAGACCTTCCAGACCGGCGCGAGCCTGCCCGAACGCGGCCGCTGCCTGACCGCCTCCGGCGGGCACGGCGGCTACAGCGAGGCGACGTGCACCACGCCGAGCGAACCCGGCAAAGGCGCCTATCAATGGCTCGCCGGTCCCGCCACGCCCGGCTTCACGCTGCAGGGCGGCGCGCTCGTGCTCGAAGCCGCGCACAAGGCGAAGGTCTCCTGCACCGCCCTCGCCGGCAGCGGCGAATACACCGGTCCCAAGACCGAAGTGCTGCACATCACGCTCAGCGGCTGCGAACAGCCCGGCCGCGGGGCGTGCCAGAACGAAAAGGCCACCACCGGCGAAATCGCGCTCAACCCGCTCGAAGGCGAACTCGGCGTGATCAAGGCCGCCGCCGCCGGCAAGCCACCCGCCACCGGCACCGCGCTGCACGGCGGCGGCGGTGAACGACTGCTCGGCAAGCTCGAATGCGGCGTCGGCGAAGGCGCCGTGCAGATCGCGCTCGAAGGCTCCGCCATCGCCGCCGTGACGCCGCTCGAGAAGATGTCGCGCACGGCCAAGCTCAAGCTCTCCGGCGCCAAGGGCAAGCAGAAACCGGCCGCCTTCGAAGGCGCCGCAGCCGACCCGCTGCTCGCGACGATCGGTGAAGGCAAAGCCGAAGCCGCCTCGCTCACCGTCGAAGTCACTGCCACGAGCACAGAATCGCTCGAGCTCAAAGCGCTCGAATAGGCGCTCGGCAAGCGACCGAAGCTAGGCGGCGCCCGAGGCGACCGGCGCCGCGTCCTCGGCGAAATCGGCCAGCAGCGCATTGACCGGCTCGCCGCGCCCACGCGCCTCGAGCGTGAGCTCTCGTGCGCCCGGCAGCCGCTCGGCGAGGTCGTCGAGCAGATCCGCCGCCACGAGCAGTTGCCCCGCCTTGGCGCTGCCCTGCAGGCGCGACGCCACGTTGACCGCGTCGCCGAGCGCCGTAAAGTCGACGACCGCCGAGCCGACGTTGCCGACGTAGGCGCTGCCCGCGTTGAGCCCCACGCCAAGCGGCAGCCACGAGCCGGCCGGCGTCCCGTAGCCGACCGCGCGCAGCAGCTCCTCGGCCGCGTCGAGCGCCTTGCGCCGGTAGTCCGGGCCCGCGACGCCCGGGATGAACAGTGCCATCGCCTCGTCGCCGATCAGCTTGTCGATCAGGCCGTCGTGGCGCAGGATCACCTCCGTTGCCGTCGCGTAGAAGCGGTTCAGCAGCCCCGCGTACTCGCTCGCCCCCGTCTGCTCGCCCAGCCCCGTCGAGCCGCGCACGTCGGCGAACAGCACAGCCACGTCGACCTCCGCCCCGCCGACCGGCATCTGATCGCAGCAGCGCGCGCACACGTTCGGGTTCTTGCGCGAAGGCGCCCAGCCGGCGTGGCGCACGATGCGCCCGCCGATGCCGCCGAACGGGCTCGAGCAGACCTTGCAGCGCGGAGCCGACGGGACGCGCCGCCAGAACGCGCGGGCCATGCCCATCGAGCGGTGGCCGTCCTCGAGGATCGTCCTCCACTCGCTCTCCGACGAGCTCATGGGCGGGATTGTCTCACGGCGTGGCGGCGGCCCGGCTTCAGTGCCTCCGGCCGCTGCCGCGTCAAGCTCCGGGACGGAGGCTCAAAGCATGAGGACCGCACGTCTCGGTGCGAGACGTCCGCGTGACGAGGTGAGTCTTGAAGCGGCGGTCCGCCGGCCGACTCCTCGGCCGACCTCGGCGAGCAGCAGGCCATTCGGCCGACCTCGGCGAGCAGCAGGCCATGATGGCGCTGTTTCTGGGGCTCGATCGGAGCGGCACGGGAGGGCCTTCGGCGTGGGGTGCTAGGCCGGCGCGAGCGAACCTGCGAGAACGCCGTCGATGCTAAGCCCACGACGCCGCAGACTGCGCTCGATTGTGCGAGCTGCGACAGGCGAGACATTGATGCAGCGTGGAGGGTTGGCAGCCGCTTTTTGCACGAGCTCGCCAATGAATTCATCGACGAAGGAATACGACGCGCTGCGTACACCGTCGAAGTCGATCCGAACCGTATCTAGAGGAACCCCGCTAGCCTTCGTCAGTAGGTCCGCAAGCATCCGGGCTCCACGCTCACGAGTCGAGAAGACGAGGCCATAATCGGCCAATCGATACTCCACGGTGACGCTCCCGGTCGATTGCTAACGGTGTGCTTTACCAGCCTACATGCCCGAACGGAGGTCTTCAACCGCCATTCGCAAGCTTCTGCCCGCATTATCGGCAGATTGGGCTCGTTACTATACATATCCGTCGGAAACACCGGCCAGGCCCTAGGCCGACAGCGCGAGCCTAACCCAGGTACCACTGGTCGACTCCTCGACCGGCCACGCGCGACGACGCACCTGAACGCCGTCGCGGACCTCGACCCGGAAGCGGCCCTTGCCAGACCAGACTCGGAGTTCGCCAAAAGGAACGGTGGTCTCTTTTATTACGTCGATCGCTTCTTGGTAGCCGATCCCGCGATGCTCGATCCCGGTCCCCGTGTATCCCTCTCTCGTTGCGAGGCGGATTGCGTCATCGTCAGCCGTCAACTCGGGGTAGACTTTCCTGATGTGCTCGGGGATTCCAATGCCGAGATCGCCGATTGCCAGGATGCAGTGCCGGTTCAAGCGCTGAGCAGCCATATAGCCCCCGACAATGTCGCTGTGCCCGTGTGTTGTCGCGTTATCGCACATCTCGCTTGCGGTCATCGTGAACGCTGCGGCAAGTAGTCCAACCGTCCCCGTGAACTGGGCCTCAAGCAGCTCGCCGAGCTCGTCGTCAAGCAGGTCGCTCTCGCGCTGATCGCTGAGGCGCCGGATGGGAATGAGCACCTTGCGAAGACTCTCCGGTTCCGGTCCCAGGTCGCACTGACAATTGCCTGGCAGATCGCCGCCTAGTCGCATCGCTGCAAAGTAGGCCCGGATACCGGCGTTTGCCGGGGCGACGACGTGAACATGGTTCCCGCCTGCCGCATACATGTCGATCAACGCTCGCAGCCTGACCGCGAGCATCGGTCCGACGACCGCCAGCTCGCTCAGGTCCAGGAGGAGGTCAGCGTTCGCGGGCGGCTGCAGCGGAATCCACTCAACCCACGTGTCGGTTGGACCGCCGTCGGCGGGCACCGCAATATGCACCGCCGTGGTCTCCCCTCCTCCTAGCTATTCACGCGCCCAACGAGCCAGGAAGCCTAGTCACTCCCTGTCGCCCCGCCTAGGCGGTTGACACGAAGACACTGCCGAGACGGAGACTACCCACCCAACTGGCCCAAACCCTGTCCCAAGTTGCTCCAGAAATGCGAACGGCCCCGCATTTCCGGGACCGTCGACTACTCCGGGACAGGGACTCGAACCCCAAATTCCTGCTCCAGAGGCAGGCGTGTTGCCAATTACACCATCCCGGATCGCAGGGCCCGCGGGGCGCGGGCGCGATCGCAAGCCCCAAGGATAGTAAGGCTCAGCCCTCGGGTACGTGCCCATTGGGCGCGAAGTAAGCGGTGATCGCCTCCTCGAGCCCGGGTCGAGCACGAGCAGCACTTCGTCGCCGGCCTCGATCACGGTGTCGGCCTTGGGCACGAAGCCGGTGCCGCCGCGCAGCACCGAGATGATCAGGCTGCCCTCGGGCAGGTCGATCTCGGCGACCGACTGCCCGACGGTCGGCGCGTCGTCGGCGACCTCGAGCTCGATGATCTCCAGGCGCTCCTCTTCGAGCGCGAGCAGGTGCACGAGGCCGTAGCGCGGCACCTCGTGCTCGATCAGGCGCAGGATCAGGTCGGTCGCCGAGACGGCCGGCTGGATCCCGAGCAGGCGGAAGTGGTCGTGGTTGCGCGGGTTGTTGACGCGGGCGATGATGCGATCGCAGAGGTACTTCTCCTTGGCGACCTGGCAGACGAGCATGTTGTCCTCGTCGTCGCCGGTCACGGCGATCACGAGGTCGGCGCGCTGGATGCCCGGCGCGCTCGAGCACCCACAGCTCGGTCGCGTCGCCGTACTGGGCGGCGTGCTCGAACTCCTCCTCGATCGCCAGGTAGCGCGGGCGCGAGGACTCGATCAGCGTGACCTCGTGGTCCTTGGCGATCAGCTCCCGCGCGAGGTTGCGTCCGACCTTGCCGGCGCCGACGATGATCGCGTACATCGCTAGACGGGCTCTGGCGCCAGCGCGCGCTCGAACATCTCGATCGCGTGCTTGGTCGGGGAGATCGTGTGCAGGCCCTGTTCGCCGTACCAGCTCGCGCGGGCCGGGTCCATCACGCGCACGATCACCTTCTCCACGCCGAAGCGCGCTGGGCGATCTGAGCGATGATCAGGTTCGTGTTGTCGCCGTCGGTCGAGGCGATGAAGACGTCTGCGCGCTCGATGCCGGCCTGGATCAGCGCGTCGATCTCGAGCGCCGTGCCGACGGTGAACTGACCGCCGGCGTCCTCCCAGCTCTGGCTCTGCCCCGCGTCCAGGCGCTCGTGCGAGAGCGGGTCCTCGTCGAGCACCGACACTTCGTGGCCCGCCGCGAGCGCGGACTTGGCGACTGCCGAGCCCACGCGCCCGGCGCCCACGATCAGGACGAACATCGCGCCGCAGATTAGTCGATGCAGGCGCGGCACGCTTAGTCGCATGGAGCTCGCTCGGGCTCGCCTCGGCCAGGCGCCGGCGGCGCTCGGCCGGCGAATCGCCGGCGGCCGGCGCGGTCACGATCACGCGGCAGTGCGCCTTGTCGATCACGTACTTGGTGACGTCGCCGACGAAGTTCTCCAGCGGCCCCCCGCGCCCGCCCAGGCGCGCGCCGCCGCGGATCAGCGAGGGCTCCTCGGCGCCGAGCACGATCGCCTCCACGCCGCGTCGCCGGGCCTCGTCGACGATCGCGTAGCCGGCGCGGCGCGTGCGCACGGTCGCCGTGGCGACCTGCACGCCCGTGTACTCCTCCCCCACCGCCTTCGCGCGCGCGAGCGCCTGGCGCGCGTGCTTGACCTGCGCCTCGGGCAGGCGCGCGTCGAGCGGCAGCGACATCGGGATCACGAAGATCCACACCGCCTCGATCGTCGCCTCGTCGATCGCCGCCTCGTCGGTCTGCTCGCCGGCGACGAGCAGCGCCGCGGTCTGCACGATGTCGTCGTCCAGGCTCGTGCCGAACAGCGGCACGAGGATCGAGCCGTAGTCGCGTTCGCGCGGCGGCTCCGCGCGCAGCACCTCCGGCGAGACCGTCACGCGCCGCAGCAGCGACGTCTCGTCGGCGCGGCGGTAGATCACGTACAGCAGCGAGACCCACAGCCATCCAGCCGAGCCCGACGTAGCGGGCCGGTTCGTGCACGACCATCACCGCCACCCAGCCGACGGCCGAGATCACGCGCGCCGAACACGGCCGGCAGCGGCAGGCTCGCCGCCGCGCAAGCTGACCGACAGCGGGATCCGGTAGGGGCGGTCGCGCTCGGCCTCCGAGTAGCGCAGCTTGCAGATCGACAGGTGCGCGATCGTGAACGCGAGCATCGCGCCGAACGCGTAGATGCCGATCAGGAAGTCGAGGTTCTCCGGCACGACGAGGCCGGCGGCGATCGACCCCGGCGAGGATGATCAGCACGTACGGCGTCGAGCGCTGCGGGTGCAGGCGCCCGAGGCCGCTCGGGATCTGGCGGTTGGTCGAGAGCGAGTAGGCCAGGCGCGAGAGTCCGAGCATCGCCGAGTTGGCCGCCGCCACGAGCGTCAGCGCGCCGAGCCCGGCGACGAGGTAGCGCAGCGTCTCGCGCCAGCCAGTGCGGGTGCATCTGCGCGACGATGCCGATCATCGGCGCGTCGAGGTAGCGCGTCGCCAGCGCGTGTGCCCGTCGTGGACCGGCAGCGCCGTGACCGCGACGAGCGCGATGCCGACGTAGATGAACACGACCGTCGCCGTGCCGCTGCCGACGAGCCGCTTGCAGGCCGGCGCGGCTGATCCGCACCTCGCCGGCCAGCCCCGACGCCGACTCGAGGCTCGGTGAAGGCGATCGCGGCGACCGTCAGCGCGAAGATCAGATCCGACCAGCGTCGGCGCGCTGCCGAGGTGGATCGGGTCGAGCAGCGTGTGCGGGTTGAAGAACAGCACGAGCCCGAGCACGACGATCAGGCCTGCAGCGCGAGGTCGGCCGACGACGAGCATCGCCGACGCGCCGCGCGCGCCGCCAGCCGAAGCCGCGGATGTTGCCGAGCACGACGAGCGCGATGAACACGAGCGCCAGCCCGAGCGCCTCGGCGCTGTCGCCCGAGCGGGCTCCAGAACACGCGCAGGTACTGCGTCGCCGAGAACGCCGTGACCGCGATCAGGATCACGTAGTCGAGCAGGATCGCCCAGCCCGCGACGAAGCTGACGAGCTCGTTGAAGGCGTAGCGCGCGAACACCGTCGAGCCGCCGCGCTCCTGGTGCAGCGAGGCGCCCTCGACGTACGTCATCGCCGTCAGCGCGAACAGCAGCGCCGCGATCAGGAAGACGACCGGCGTGAGCCCGAGCGCGTGCCCCGCGATCACACCGAGCGAGAAGTAGATCGCGCTCGCCAGCGACGTGTAGACGATCGCGAACAGCGATCGGCGAGCCGACGCTGCGGCGTGCCGTCGAGAGCGAGCGCGCCGAGATCTGCAGCGCGATCCGCTCGGCCTCGGCGCGGCCGAGCTCGGCCTGGGGCTTCACGGGTGTCGGATCGGCGCCCCCGAGGCCCCCTGCGCCGTCAGCACCCTGCCCAGGCCCGGACGAGTGCTCCTCGCCGCCCTCACTCATGCCGGCGGCCCCGCTTGTGCTCGAGCCACAGGCGCGCGACGCCGCCGGCGAGGAACAGCACGCCGAGCAGCAGGCGCGCCGAGAGCACGCCGCCGTCGCCGGCGATCGCCTGGACGATCAGCGCGAGCGCCGATCGCGACCATCAGCAGCGACAGCACGAGCGTGCCTGCGCGGTGCACGGTTCGCCCGTTCATCTCATGCTGAGCTTAGGCGTCCGAGCCACGGCCGGCGACATCGGGCCGGCCCTATGTCAGGTGATGATGCGGGATGATCAGGATCGCGACGATGTTCGCGACCTTGATCATCGGGTTGATCGCCGGCCCGGCGGTGTCCTTGAACGGATCGCCGACGGTGTCGCCGGTGACCGAGGCGGCGTGGGCTTCGGAGCCCTTGCCGCCGAACGCGCCGTCCTCGATCAGCTTCTTCGCGTTGTCCCACGCGCCGCCGCCGGCGGTCATCATCACGGCGAAGAAGAAGCCGACGACGATCACACCGATCAAGAGGCCGCCGAGCGCCTGCTCGTCGATCAGCCCGACGATCAGCGTCAGCAGGATCGGCAGCAGCGAGGGCAGGATCATCTCGCGCTGGGCCGTCTTCGTGACGATGTCCACGCAGGCCGCGTAGTCGGGCTCTTCGGTGTAGTCCATGATCCCGGGGTGCTCGCGGAACTGGCGGCGCACCTCCTCGACGACGGCGCCGCCGGCGCGGCCGACGGCCTCGATCGAGAGCGAGGCGAACAGGCAGACCATCAGCCCGCCGAGCAGCAGGCCGATCAGCACCGGCGGTTCGTTGATGCCGAAGGAGATCACGTGACCGACCTTCTCTTCGATTTCTTTCTGGAAGCCGGCGAACAGCACGACGGCGGCGAGCACGGCCGAGCCGATCGCGTAACCCTTGGTCACGGCCTTGGTCGTGTTGCCGACGGCGTCGAGGCGGTCGGTGACCTTGCGCACGTCCTCCGGCAGGTCGGCCATCTCGGCGATGCCGCCGGCGTTGTCGGTGATCGGCCCGAACGCGTCGAGCGCGACGATCAGGCCGGTCAGCGAGAGCAGCCCCATCACGGCGACGCCGATGCCGTAGATCCCCGTGTACGCCGCCACCCGCGAGCTTCCACGCGCCGAAGATGCCGAGCACGATCACGATCGCCGGCAGCGCCGTCGCCTGCAGACCGGAGGAGAAGCCCTGGATGATGTTCGTCGCGTGCCCCGTCTCGGATGCCTTGGCTGTCTTCTTGACCGGGCGAGAAACGGGTCGAGGTGTAGTATTCCGTCAGTCCGAACAGCAGCGCGGTGACGCCGATGCCGATCAGCGAGCACAGGTAGAACTTCCACCACTCGGGCGTGTTTACCGGCCCAGTGGTCGCCTTGAAGGTCAGGGTGCGCATCAGCCAGTAGGTGATCGGCGCGAAGGCGCCGGCGGCGAGCACGCCGGAGACGACGAGGCCCTGCAGCAGCGCGCGCTCGACGTTGTCGGTTTTCGTGCGCACCGCGTACGTGCCGATGATCGAGGCGATGATCGCCACGCCGCCGATCACGAGCGGGTACATCGCGACTTTCGTCGCCTCGTGGAAGGTGAGCACGCCGAGCAGGATCACGGCGACGGCCGTCACGGCGTAGGTCTCGAACAGGTCGGCGGCCATGCCGGCGCAGTCGCCGACGTTGTCGCCGACGTTGTCGGCGATCGTCGCCGGGTTGCGCGGATCGTCCTCGGGGATGCCCGCCTCGACCTTGCCGACGAGGTCGGCGCCGACGTCGGCGGCCTTCGTGAAGATGCCGCCGCCGAGCCGCGCGAAGACCGAGATCAGCGAGCCGCCGAAGCCGAGGCCGACGAGCGCGTCGACGGCCGTCTTGGGGTTGTCGTTGAAGATCGAGGTCAGCGCGCCGTAGTAGCCGGCGACGCCGATCAGCGCCAGGCCGACGACGAGCAGGCCGGTGATCGCGCCGCCGCGGAACGCGACCTGCAGCGCCGGCGAGACGCCGCCGCGCGCGGCCTCGGCGACGCGCGCGTTGGAGCGCACGGAGACGTTCATGCCGATGTAGCCGGTCGAGCCCGACAGCAGGCCGCCGATCGCGAAGCCACACGGCGACGGCGATGTTCTGGATGAAGATCAGCGCGACGAACAGCACCACGCCGACGACCGCGATCGTCGCGTACTGGCGGTTCAGGTAGGCGCGAGCGCCCTGCTGGACGGCCAGCGAGATGCTCTGCATCTGCTCGTTGCCCGGCGAGAGCGCAAGCAGGGAGCGCGTCGTCAGCACGCCGTAGACAACGGCGCAGGCGGCGCATACGAGGGCGACGACGACCCCATGGTTCGTCAGAAAGCTGCTCAACAGAAAATCCTCCGCGGTCTGATTGGCGTGCCGCGCGAGGATCGTCGCGCGCACATTTGACTGACCGGGCGCTCGATACAAGCGACAACCCGGCGCAAACGCGCGGGCAGTCTATCGTGCTGGGCGGCGAAATGCCGGGCGGCGCGCTTGCGGCGCGCGCTCGAATGCGCCGCGAACGCGGGCCGACGCAGGCGCTCCTCGAAAGCCCAGTCCCGACCGCTCAGCGGCCGGGCACCCACAGCCTGCCGCTCGACTCGGCCGGTCCCGGGCCAGGCTTGCCTTGATCATCGGGCGCCGCTCCGGGCCCTGGTGCCTGCCCGGGCCCAGCGGCGCCAGGCCCGCCGGCGGCACCGCCGGACGGACCTCCAGAGCCGCCTGCGGGCGGTGCCTGCGCCCCACCCTGCTGCGGCTCGCCCTCGCCCGGCGCCGGCTCGCCGCCGGCCTGCACTTCGCGCGCGTAGGCCATCTGCAGCTGCGAGAGCGCGTCGCGCAGCGGACGCACCTCGCTGGGCACGCGCCGCTCGAGGATCTCCAGCAGCGCACGCACACCGTCGATCGCGTCGCGCACCTGCTCGAGGTCGCGTCCGGCGCCGGGCGGCGCGCCGGCCTCGGGCCCGCCGGCGGGAGCCGGCATCAGCCGGTCGCGCCGACGTTCAGCAGCGAGACGGCGGCCTGCAGCGATCATGTCGGTGCTCGTGATCCGCGCGAGTTCGGCCTCGTAGGCGGCGCGCAGCTCCTCTTCGCTCGGGCGCGCCCGCCGGCCGGCGGCGGCCGCTCGGCCGCCCGGCTCGGTGCTCACACCGTCACCTCCTGTGAGTAGGTCTGCCGCGTCTCGGCAACTGAGGCCGCGAAGACCTCCTCGCGCGAGGCGCCGGCCTCGATCATCTGGCGCTGGCGCTGGGCGCCGTTGCGCTCGGGGAAGGCGAGCTCGATGCCGAGCTCGCCGCGGATCGGCGCGGTCCAGGCGGCGAGCCGCTCGATCGCCTCGCGCGCCGGGTACTCGCTCGCCGCGCTGCGAGGTCGATCAGCCTGCCGTCCAGGCCGAAGCGGATCGCGCGCCACATGTTCTCCTCGATCAGCCGCGGCGCGGGGTCCTCGAAGGGAACGCCCTCGTCGACGTCGCGCGTCGCCTGCGCGATGCAGGCGACGATCAGCGAGGCGAGCGCGTCGGACTCCTGCGCGGTGGCCTGCACGTCGCAGATGCGCACCTCGACGGTGCCGAAGCTGAAGTGCGGGCGCACCGACCACCAGACCTGCGTGAACTCGACGATCGAGCTGCGTGCGCACGAGGAACTCGATGTACTCGCGATAGGCCGCCCAGCCGCCGAACGCGTCGGGCACGCCGCAGCGCGGGAAGCTCTTGGTGAAGCTCTGCGTGCGCGCCGAGTGCAGACCGCTGTCGCGCCCGTCGAGGTAGGGCGAGTTGGCCGAGATCGCGAGCAGCAGCGGCAGCACCGGGCGCAGGCGGTCGCAGACGCGGATCGCGCGGTCGATGTCGCGCACGCCGACGTGCACGTGCAGGCTGAACGTGTTGTTGCGCCAGGCGACGTACTTCAGCCCCTCCTCGACGCGGCGGTAGTGCTCGGTGTCGATGATCGGCTGCTCGCGGTAGTCGGCCCACGGGTGCGTGCCGGTTGCGCCGAGCGCGACGCCGCTGGCGCGTCGGCGAGCGCGAACAGGCGCCTGCGGCGCTCGCGCTGGCGGGCGAGCGCGTCGCTGCAGGTCGCCGCCGACGCCGGAGATGATCTCGATCTCCGAGGAGATCAGCTCGCCGGTGATGCGCTCGTGCAGCAGCGGATCGCGTCTGCGCGCGACGTCGCGCAGCTCCTCGAAGCGCGGCAGCGAGGTCGAGCGTGCGCGGGTCGAGGATCGAGAACTCCTCCTCGACGCCGACCGTGAAGTCGGTCGCCGCGGCAAACGTCTCGGCCGCTCGGTCTAGGTCCAGGCTGGTCATGGCGTTCGGCGTGAGATCCGCGTGCGGTGTGCGCTCGGCGCTTCGCCGCCGAGTGATAGCGCGCGTGACGGAGAGCCGTGCGACGGTCGCTCAGGTCAGATAGAAGTACAGCGCGTAGAGCAGATCGACGGCGGGGCTCGAGGTGTGAACGGTCACCTCGGGCGGCACGCACGAGCAGCGACTCGGAGTAGTTGAAGATGATCTTCACGCCGGCCTCGACGAGCTCGTCGGCGAGCCCCTGGGCGGCCTGCGTGGGCACGGCGAGCACGCCGACGACGATGTCCTCGTCCTCGACGAGCTGGCGCAGCTCGCCGATGTGGCGCACGACCTGGTTGCCGACGTTGGTGCCGACCTTGCGCTGCGTCGACGTCGAAGATCGCGACGACGCGGAAGCCGTGGTCGGCGAAGATGTCGGAGGAGGCGATCGCCTTGCCGAGGTGCCCGGCGCCGAGCAGCGCGATGTTGTGCTGGCCGGCGGTGCGCAGGATCTTGCGGATCTGCGAGACGAGCGCCTCGACGTTGTAGCCGACGCCGCGCTTGCCGAACTTGCCGAAGCCGGACAGGTCGCGGCGGATCTGCGTCGAGTTGACGTGCGTGTAGTCGGAGAGCTCCTGCGAGGAGATCGTCTCCTTGCCCATCTTCTTGGCCTGCGTGAGCACCTGCAGGTAGCGCGACAGGCGCGCCGCGACGCCGAGCGACAGCCGCTCGCTGGAGGCGCCGACGCCGTCGACTGCAAGCTCTCGCGGGCGCGCTGTCGTCTCGCCGTAGCTCATCGCCGTGACTCTAGTCGCTCGCGCACGAGCGCCTCGTCGACGAAGTAGTCGAACAGCTCCTCGCCGTCGAGCGCGATCACCGGGATCCGCTCGAAGTAGGCGCGCTGCAGCGCCTCGTCGCGATCGATGTCGCGCTCGTCGAGCTCGAAGCCGAGCTCGCCCTGCAGCGCCCGCAGCACGGCGATCGCATCCGCGCACAGGTGGCAGTCGGGCCTCGAGTAGACGGTGATCTCGGGGCTCATCGCCTGCTCATCGCCTGCTCATCGCCTGCTCATCGCCTGCTCATCGCGCCCGTTCGCCGGTGGCAGCCCGTTCGCCGGTGGCGTAGGCGTCGAGCCCGAGGTAGTCGGGGTAGTCGAGCTGCGCGCCGTAGCGCGCTGCGCTGGCGATCATCGCGGCGTTGTCGGTGCAGAGCACGCGTGCGGGCACGTGCAGCGTCGACGCCGAGCCCGACGAGGCGCGCGCGCAGCGCGCCGTTGGCGGCGACGCCGCCGCCGACGGCGAGGCGCTCGAGCCCGGTGCGCTCGCAGCGCCCGCTCGGCGCGCTCGATCAGGCTGTCGACGATCGCGGCCTGGTAGGAGGCGGCGAGGTCGGCGGCGCGCGCGCGGGCCTCGTCCTCGCCGAGCTCGCGCAGCTTGTACAGCAGCGCGGTCTTCAAGCCCGGCGAAGGAGAAGTCGAGCCCCTCGGCAAAGGCCTGGCGGTGCGCCCCGCGCCCGCCGCGCGCGCGCTCGGCGCGCGAGCCGGGGAAGACGAAGGCGTCGGGGTCGCCGTCGCGCGCGAGGCGCTCGAGCGCCGCGCCGCCGGGGTAGCCGAGCCCGAGCATGCGCGCGCCCTTGTCGAACGCCTCGCCGGCGGCGTCGTCGAGCGTGCGCCCGAGCACCTCGAAGCCGTCGTGCCCGTCGACGTGCGCGAGCAGCGTGTGCCCGCCGCTCGCGATCAGGCAGACGAACGGCGGCTCGAAGGCGCCCTCGCCGCAGCCGGCCGCCGGATCGCCGCCACCGCGCAGGAAGTTGGCGGCGACGTGGCCCTGCAGGTGATCGACGGGCGCGAACGGCAGCTCACGCGCGGCGGCGAGTCGCCTTGGCGGTGGAGAGGCCGACGAGCAGCGCGCCGACGAGGCCGGGGCCCTGCGTGGCGGCGATCAGCTCGAGCTCGTCGAGCCCGACGGCGGCCTGCTCGAGCGCGCGCTGGACGATCGCGTTGACGATCTCGAGGTGGTGGCGCGAGGCGATCTCGGGCACGACGCCGCCGAAGCGCTCGTGGGCGTCCTGCGAGGAGATCACGTTGGCGAGGATGCCCGCCCGTCGCCGTCGATCACGGCGGCGCAGGTGTCGTCGCAGCTCGTCTCGAGCGCGAGGATCGTCATACGGCGGTGCCATCGCGGGCGGGCGCGTCACCGCGGGTTGGGCACGTCCTCGAGCGAGCCGGCGAGCGTGGCGGGCGTGCGCCACATCACGAGCGCGTCCTCGCCGTTGTCCTGGTAGTAGCGCCGGCGCAGTGCCGGCGGCGCGGAAGCCCTCGCGCTCGTAGAGGTGGATGGCGACGGCGTTGGAGCGGCGCACCTCGAGCGTGAAGCGGGCGTCGTCGTCACCGACGCGCGCGTACAGCTCGGCGAGCAGCGCGCGAGGCGAGGCCCATGCGCTGGCGGTCGCAGGTCGACGGCGACGTTCATCACGTGCCAGACGGTGTCGTAGCGCGAGCAGATCAGGTAGCCGACGAGCCGCTCGGCTGCCGCCTTCGCCATCGCCGGGCAGCCGTCGCAGCGGCCAGGCAGATGCCCGTCTGCTTGGAGAGCTCGAGCACGAACATCGCCAGCGACCACGGCGTCGGGAAAGACGCGGCGCTCGATCGCGATCACCTGCGGGCAGGTCGGGATAGGCGAGCGGGCGGATCTCGATCACCGGCGCGGCGTCGTCGTGATCGAGCTGCGATGAGGATGGCTCGCTCACGCTCGCGATACCCCCAACGCGGGCGGCCGATCGCCGCGCGCGAGCTCGGCATCGGGCGAGCGGCGATAGTCGGGCAGGACGGCGGCGAGCGCATCCGTACCGGCGGGCGCGAGCGTTTCGGCGGGCGCGGGCCTCGCCAGCGCGCCGAGCTCGCAGACGGCGGCGCCGTCGAGCAGGTGCAGCGGCGAGCGGGGCTCGGGGCACCGTCGACGCCGCCGGCGCGCAGCTCCTCGGCATAGAGCACAGCGCCGTCGCCGACGGCGCGCCAGCGCTCGCCGGGGCGAGCGCCGTGGCGCTCGAGCTGCTCGACGATGCGCTCGAGCTCGGCCGGGCGCAGGGCGCGCGGCAGGACGCTCTCGGCGGCGCCGGCATAGCCGCCGGCGAACACCTCGCCGCGGCGGGCGTCGATCACGGCGATCGTGGCGCTCGAGCGGGCGTCGGGATCGCGCATCGCGCCGAAGGCGAGCGCGTGCAGGCTCGACAGGCCGACGAGCTCGGCGGACAGCGACTGGGCGAGGCCGCGTGCGGTGGCGATCCCGACGCGCAGGCCGGTGAAGCGGCCGGGCCCGACGCCGACGGCGATCCGCTCGCACGTCAGGCCAGCCGAGCTCGGCCTGGTCGAGCAGCTCGGCGGCCATCGCGAGCAGGCGCGTGGCGTGGCCCGGGTGCGCGTCCGCGGGCGGGATCGTCGCGCGCTTCGCAGCGTGGCGCCGTCGGCGAGTCGCAGCGCCGACGGCGGTCGCGCTGTGTGGCGGTGTCGAAGCCGAGCACGATCACGCGGCTCCCGCTCGAGCAGGTCCTCGATCTCGCGCCGGCGGTCGCCGCCGCCGATGCGACAGCGATGACCCGCACGCGCGCGCCCGGCGAGCTCGCGCTCGGCATCCGGCGGCCACTCGACGAAGGCGATCCGCCCCGCGCCGAGGTAGTCGGCGAGCAGGTCGGGGTCCTCGTGCTCGAGCCCGGCGAGGCGGTAGAGGTCGAGGTGCGAGACGGTCAGGCGCTCGCCGGCGCGGTAGCGGTGGCCGATGCTGAAGCGTCGGGCTGGTGACCGGGTCGCTGACGCCGAGCGCGCGGGCGGCGCCGCGCACGAGCGTCGTCTTGCCGGAGCCGAGCTCGCCGCGCACGAGCACGACGTCGCCGTCGTCGAGGCCCTCGGCAAGCTCGGCTCCGAAGCGCTTCGGTCTCGGCGGGGTCGGCGGTGTCGACGATGCGCGCAGCCACGACGAGACTGTAGAGCGAAGCGCGCCTCCCGCCGTTAAAGCGATCGGCCCGCGGGAGAAAGGGTCGCGGGCCGATCGTTACTCCTGGAGGGATGGAGACAGGGCCTGTATCGGCGAGGGACTGAGCCGACTTTAGGCCTGGGGCTAGAAATCTTCGCCATTCTCAAGAAATACCCTCTTTGCAGGCAAAACGGCGGCAGAAACCGGTCGATCAAGCGTCCAAAGCGCCTGGACACCCCGTCGATCTGCTCGTTATTGGCCGGGCGACGGGGCGATTCGGCCACTGCCGCACCCAGGCTCGAGGCGGCTCAGAACAGGCCGAGCTGATCGGGCTCGTCGGCCGGCTCGGAAGCGCCGGCTGCGCCGGATGCGCCGTTGCCGGCGCCGGCGGGCGCCTGCGCCGCGCTCGGCGAGGGCTCAGCCTCGGGCGCCTCGGCTGCGTCGCCTGCCTCGGCCTCGTCGATCTCGGGGATCTCCTCGAGCGAGGGCTGCTCTGGCGCGCCGAGGGCGAGCAGCGCGGGTAGGCGCGTGAAGTCCTCGCGCAGGGTCTCGAGCATGCGCGGCGTGTACAGCGCGGCTGCAGGATGGAAGATCGGATACAGGCGCACCGCGCGCCGGCCGAGCGTGAGCACCTCGGGCTGGCCGTGCAGGCGCGTGATCCCGGTCGGGTCGCCGCGCAGGAGCTTGGTGGAGAAGTTGCCGAGCGTGCAGATCACGGTCGGCTGGATCAGCTCGACCTTCTGCAGGAGGTATTCGTGGCAGTTGTCGATCTCGAGCGGCAGCGGGTCGCGGTTGCCCGGAGGTCGGCACATCAACGTATTCGCAATAAAGACCTCGGACCGCTGCAGCCCGATCTCTCCGAGCAGCGTCTCGAGCAGTTTTCCGGCGCGCCCGACGAACGGCACACCCTGCTCGTCCTCGCGTTGCCCCCGGCGCCTCGCCGACGAACATGAGATCCGCGTCGGCGTTGCCTGCGCCGAATACGACGGTCTTGCGCGTGGCCGCCAGCTCGGGGCAGCGCGTGCAGCATCTTCGCCTGCGCTAGCACCTGCTTGAGCAGCTCGCGCCGCTCGGCTGCGAGCGGCTCGCTCTCGGCTGCGGACATCGCCGGATGGTAATCGCTGCTCGCGAGGCAAGCGCGCTCCCGGCCACTTGTGCGCTGCGCAATGATCTGGCCGTGTCGTCAAGCCCGGAGATCGCCGTGACGGCCCCGTTCGCGGGTGTGGTCGTCTCGCTGGCCTACCAGCCGGAGCAGCCGGTCGGGGCGGGCACGGCGCTGCTCGTGCTGGAGGCGATGAAGATGGAGCACGAGGTGCTGGCGGAGACGGGCGGCGTCGTGCGCCGCATCGAGGTCGCGGTGGGCGAGGCGGTCGAGGAGGGGCAGACGCTGCTCGTGATGAGCGCCGGCGAGGAGCCCCAGGCGGCCGCGGCGAGGAGCGTCGGCGAGCCGAGCGCCAACGGCTTTCGCGCCGATCTGGAGGCAGTGCGCGAGCGCCACGCGCTCGGCCTCGACGCGGCACGCCCGGAAGCGGTGGCGCGACGGCGCAAGCGCGGGCGTCGCACGGCGCGCGAGAACCTCGCGGAGCTCGTCGACGAGGGCAGCTACGTCGAGTACGGTCCGCTGCTGTTCGCCGCACAGGAGCAGCGCCGCTCGCGCGAGGAGCTGATCGAGCGCACGCCTGCCGACGGCCTCGTGGCGGGCGTCGGCGAGATCGAGGGGCGCGCGTGCGTGGCGATGTCCTACGACTACACCGTGCTGGCGGGCACGCAGGGCTTTCGCAACCACGCCAAGAAGGACCGCCTGTTCGAGATCGCCGAGCGCCGGCGACTGCCGCTGGTGCTGTTCGCCGAGGGCGGCGGCGGGCGACCGGGCGACGTCGACATGCCGGTCGTGGCAGGCCTCGACTGCCGCGCATTCGCGCTGTTCGCCCAGCTCAGCGGCCTGGTGCCGCTCGTCGGCATCGCCTCGGGCTACTGCTTCGCGGGCAACGCGGCGCTGCTCGGCTGCTGCGACGTGGTGATCGCGAGCGAGGACTCGAGCATCGGCATGGGCGGCCCGGCGATGATCGAGGGCGGCGGCCTCGGCGTGTTCGAGCCGGGCGAGGTCGGCCCGATCGACGTGCAGGACGCAGGCGGCGTGGTCGACCTGCGCGTCGCCGACGACGCGGCGGCGGTCGCGGCGGCGAAGCGCTACCTCTCCTACTTCCGCGGGGCGACGGAGCCGGGTGAGGCTCCCGACCAGACGCTGCTGCGCAGCTTGATCCCAGAGCAGCGAAAGCGCGTGTACGACGTGCGCACGGTTATCGACGGGCTGTTCGACGCGGGCTCGGTGCTCGAGCTGCGCCGCGGCTTCGGCGCGGGCATGGTCACGGCGCTGGCCAAGGTCGACGGCCGCCCGCTGGGCGTCGTCGCCAACGTGCCGACGCACCTCGGCGGCGCGATCGACGCCGACGGCGCGGACAAGGCGGCGCGCTTCGTCGGCATGTGCGATGCCTTCGCGCTGCCGGTGCTGTTCCTCTGCGACACGCCCGGCTTCATGGTCGGGCCGGCGGCGGAGCGTACGGCGACGGTGCGCCACTTCGCGCGCATGTTCCTCGGCGGCGCCAACCTGAGCGTGCCGTGCGGCACGATCGTGCTGCGCAAGGGCTACGGCCTGGGGGCGCAGGCGATGGCCGGCGGCGGCTTCAAGGCGCCGCTGTTTACGGTCGGCTGGCCGACGTCGGAGTTCGGCGGCATGGGCCTCGAGGGCGCCGTACGGCTGGGCATGCGCCGCGAGCTCGACGCCGTCGAGGACCCGGCCGAGCGCGAGCGCCTGTTCGAGTCCTTCGTGGCGATGGCCTATGAGCGCGGCCGCGGCCTGAACATGGCCGCCTACGGCGAGATCGACGACGTGATCGACCCGGCCAACTCACGTCGCTGGATCGCGATGCTGTTCGACGAGAGCGCCCCGCAGTGGTGGGAGCGCGAGGGCAAGACGCGGCCGTACGTCGACGCCTGGTGAGCGCCTGCACGTCCCGGTAGCATCCGCGCATCGATGCGATCGATCGTGGGGACGGTGCTTGGCACCCTCGCGCTTCTCTGGGCCGCGACGTCGTCGGCCGGCGCTGAGACGTTCACCGTCGCGAGCACATCCGACGGCAAAGGCGCATGCGTCGGGCCCGTGTGCCCGACGCTTCGCGCGGCCATCTCAGCCGCCAACCTCAACCCAGGCGCCGACGAGATCGACCTGCAGGCCGGGACGTTTCGTATTGAACTCGGCTCTGCAACGACCGAGGACAACAACGCCAGCGGCGACCTCGACGTCACGGACGACCTGACGATCAACGGCGCGGGCGCCAACGCGACGACGATCCTCGGCGCGCTCCCGGCCGGCCAAGGCGAGCGCGACATTCACGTTCCCGGCAAAGCCAACCTGACGCTGACCGGGCTGACCGTCTCGGGCGGTCGCGGCAGCGAAAACGAGGCCTTCTCGCTCGGCGGAGGCATCTACTCGCCCGGGCCCGGCACGCTCACGCTCGAACGCGTGGTCGTATCGAACAACGTCGCGGTCGGCGGCAAAGCGTCCTTCGCCGACGGGGGCGGAATCGCCAAGACCGCCGGACGACTGGTGGTGCACGACTCCGCGATCGTCGACAACAAGGCGGAACCCCCGGGATACGGCGGGGCTGTCTACTTCGAAGGCGAACACACCACCGCCGACCTCACCAACGTCACGATCGCCGCCAACAGCGTCTCTCAGCAGGGCGGCGGGCTTGAGTCCAACGCGATCGGGCCCCTGATGCTCGCGTTCGTCACCGTGATGGGCAACGAAGCCGGGGTGCAGGGCGGCGGCATCGGCAACGCCGAGGGTATGCAGATGCGCAACACGATCATCGACGGCAACGCCACCCCCGTCCTCCCCGAACACGTCACGCCGATCGGCGCCAACTGCTTCGAAGGACCCGTGAGCGAAGGCGGCAACGTCGCCGATCCCGCCTGCGGCCTCAGCCACGTCAGCGACGCTCCGGTATTCGATCCGGTGGTCGGGCCACTGGAAGGCTCGCCGATCCCGGTGCTCGAACCGCTGCCTGGAAGCCCCGCGCTCGACCGTGCCGTCGGCCCGTGCCCGTCGACCGACGCTCGTGGCGTCCCACGGCCACAGGGCGCGGCGTGCGACTCGGGCGCGGCTGAGCGGCCCGTTCCGCCGGGCCCCGGCCCATCGCCGGGGACCGGCGCCGGACCGAGCGGCACCGGCCAGCCGGCCGACGTGACGGCTCCGAAGCTCGTGCTGCCGTCCTCGCTCCCGATCGACGCGCGCCTCACCCACGTTCGCGTCCGGCTGACCTGCCCGGCGGCCGAGACCTCGTGCACGGGGCGGATCACGATCGTCGGGCGCACCGGCAAAGCGCGTGCGGCCGGCAAGAAGAGCAAGGGCACCCGCCCAGTGACGATCGCCGTGGGACGCTTCACGCTCGCTGGCGGGCGCACGGCAAGCATCTCGGTCGCGGTCACGCGAGCGGGCCGAAAGCTCCTGCGTGGCCACCGAACGCTACGCGCGAGCCTCGCCGTAGCAGTCGCCGACGCCGCCGGCAACCGCGCAACGACGAGCCGCACCGTCAAGCTCGTGATCGCCAGGAGCGCGACCAAGCCCGGCGGTCGCTGAGTCCGCCTGCTCGAGCCGGCGCGTCCGGCGGTATGTGAGCTTGAGCACATAACGCCGACGCCCTTTCAGCCTGCCCGTGGCGGCTGTATCATTGGTGTCAGGCCGTCACCGGGAAAGTCCGGGCCGGACCCGAAGCAAACCGCACGAGATCTTTTGTCGCGCCGGTATCCGCGAGGAACTGGACCGAAACCGATGATCACCATCAACCGACCGTTCGCCTGCGCATGAGGACCGTGCGCGCCGTCGAGGAGCTGCGCTCCGCGCTCGCGCCTGCCCGCCGTGACGGCCAGACGATCGGCCTCGTGCCGACGATGGGCGCGCTGCATGAAGGCCACCTGTCGCTGATCCGCCGCGCGCGGCGCGAGTGCGACGTGGTCGTCGTCTCGCTGTTCGTCAACCCGGCCCAGTTCGACGAGCACGCCGACCTCGAGCGCTATCCGCGCGATGAGCGCCACGACGCGGAGCTCGCCTCGCGGGCGGGAGCGGACATCCTGTTCGCTCCGACGGTCGATGAGATGTACCCGCCGGGCTTCGCCACATCAGTCGAAGTGCTCGGCATCACCGAGCGCCTGGAGGGCGTCTCGCGCGGCTCCGAGCACTTCCGCGGCGTCAGCACGATCGTGACGAAGCTGCTCGGCATGACCGTGCCGGACGTCGCCTACTTCGGCCAGAAGGACGCGCAGCAGCTCGTCGTGATCCGCCGGCTCGTGGCCGACCTGAACCTGCCGGTCCGCGTACTGGCGTGCCCGACCGTGCGCGAGCGCGACGGGCTGGCGATGTCGAGCCGTAACGCGCGGCTGGACCCGGCTGAGCGCTCACGGGCAGTGGCGCTCCCGGAGGCGCTGCGCGCGGCGGCGCAGTGTGCGGCCGACGGCGAGCGCTCGGCCGAGGCGCTGCTCGACGTGGCCTGCGCGGCGATGCTCGCGCGCGATGTCCAGCCCGAATACCTCGAGCTGGTCGACCCCGAGACGCTGCGAGCCGTGCGAGGAGCTCACGCGCGAGGCGCTGCTGGCCGTGGCGGCCCGTGTCGGCCGCACGCGACTGATCGACAACGCGATCCTGCGGCCGTCGGCGGCATCGAGCCACGCAGCACGCAACAGCGAAAACCCACACGACGAACGACTCCCAGGAAAGGCAATCGCCTGATGCAACGCGTAATGCTGAAGTCCAAGATCCATCGGGCGACGATCACCGACTGCGATCTGCACTACGTCGGCTCGATCACGATCGACCCGGAGCTGCTCGAGGCGGCCGACATCCTCGAGCACGAGCAGGTGCACGTGCTCGACATCGACAACGGAGCGCGCTTTGAGACCTACACGATCGCCGGCGAGCGCGGCTCGGGCGTAATGACGATCAACGGCGCCGCCGCCCGCCTCGTGCAGCGCGGCGACACGATCATCGTCGTCTCCTACGGCAGCTACGACGAGATCGAGCTCGAGCGCTACGAGCCACGCGTCGTCCACGTCGAGGCGCAGACCAACAGGATCATCACCGTCGACGACGCGGTGGCGACTCTGCTCACGCAGAGCGTCAACTGACGTCAGAGAGGAAACCGCACCATGTCAAGCCACCCAGAGATACAGGCCCCCTCCGACCCCGGCCGCCTGCCGATGACGCTGCCGCTGCTGGCGGAGAAGAAGCGCCTCGGCGACCCGATCGTGATGGTCACGGCGTATGACTACCCGAGCGCCCGCGCGGTCGAGTCGGCCGGCGTCGACCTGGTGCTCGTGGGCGACTCGGCGGCGACGACGGTGCTCGGCTACAACGCCACGACGCCGGTCGAGCTCGAGGACATGCTCGTGCTCGCGCGCGCCGTGCGCCGCGGCCTGCGCTCGCCGCTGATGATCGGCGACCTGCCGTTCGGCTCCTACGAGGTCTCCGACGAGCAGGCGATCACGACGGCGATGCGGATGGTCAAGGAGGCGGGCTGCGAGGCAGTCAAGCTCGAGGGCGGCGGCGAGGCCTCGGTCAAGCGCGCCCGCGCGATCGTCAACGCCGGCATCCCGGTGATGGGCCACGTCGGCCTGACGCCGCAGACCTCGACGGCGCTCGGCGGCTGGAAGGCGCAGGGGCGCACAGCCCGCGCGGCGGCGCGCATCGCCGCCGAGGCGCAGGCGCTGCAGGAGGCGGGCTGCTTCGCGCTCGTGTTCGAGGCGATCCCGAGCGCCGTGACCGAGGAGCTGATGCCGCTGATCGAGATCCCCGTGATCGGCATCGGCGCGGGACCGGCCACGGACGGTCAGGTGCTCGTGTTCCACGACCTGCTCGGCATCCGCGACGGGCTCGGGCCGCGCTTCGTCAAGCGCTACGCGAACATCCAGGAGGAGATGAACGCGGGCGTCTCGGCGTACGCCGAGGACGTGCGCACGCGCCGCTATCCCGGCCCTGAGCACACCTACAAGATCGACCCGGCCGAGCTCGCCGAGCTGCAGGCGCAGCTCGGCTGACCCTGCCGGGGCGCACTCCGCACAGCGCCGGGGGCATCGCCGGACGATGCCCGGCCGAACCCCGCTGACAGCGCCAGATCGCTTGACTCGACGGCGCCTGCGTGTTTGAGCGCCGCATCTACGGGTAAACCGCGCGCTGGCGCCGGTTGCTGTCGGCGCATCAAATCCGAGGCACCGATCCACCCTGCGTGAGCGGGACCGGTCGAGTCCACCCGCGCCGAAAGGAAGCCATGAAGCCGCGCATGCTCCTGCCGCTGTTGCTCGTCTCGTTCGCCCTCGCCCTGCTGGGCGGTGCCTCGAGCGCCTCCGCCTGGGCGCCGCAGGAAAGCGCCACGATCCATCCAGGGGTGATGACGTTCACGAACGCCTCCTCGTTCCTCGGTGGCGCCTCGCAGTGCACGGCCAACTTCGTCTTCACGGACTCCGCGGGCAACGTCTACCTAGGCCAGGCCGCCCACTGCTCCTCGACCGGCGAAGACACCGAAACGAACGGCTGCTCGACCAAGTCGCTTGCGCTCGGCACCTCGATCTACTCGGGCGACCTCGTCAACGGCGGCGTCCAAGACGGAACGCTGATCGGCACGCTCGCCTACAACTCGTGGCTGACGATGCAGAAGAACAAAGAGAAAGACGCGAACACGTGCGCGTACAACGACCTCGCGCTGATCAAGATCGCGCCCTCGCAGACATCGAAAGTCAACCCGACGGTCCCCTTCTGGGGCGGCCCGGAAGGCCTCGCGCCAGGCGCGTCCTCGCAGGGCGAACAGATCTTCAGCTACGGCAACTCGATCCTCCGCCTCGGTGTCAGCGCGCTCAGCCCGAAGACCGGCGTGAGCCTCGGCGACCAGGAAGAAACGGAAGGCTGGAGCCAGCAGCTCTACACGGTCACGCCGGGCATCCCCGGCGACTCGGGTAGCGGCTTCATGGATTCGGCCGGCGACGCGCTCGGCGTGCTCTCGACCGTCGAGTTCGCGCCGCTGCCGGCGGCCAACGGCGTCGGCACGCTGGCGAAGGAGCTCGCCTACGCCAACGCGGCGACCGGCCTCGGCCTGAAAGTGGCCGCCGGCACCTCGCCGTTCAACCCGATTCCGGTCACGGGGGCCTGACTCCCGGCTGACCCTCCACGACGGTCGCTCGCCGGCGGGAGCCTCCCGCTAGGCGAGCGGCTCGCCGTAGCGCTCGGCGAAGGCGAACTCCTCGAGCGGTTTGCGTGCGAGCTGCTTGGGCCACGGATCGGCCCGGTGGCCGACGCCGATGTGCGCGGCCAGCGCGAGATCGTCGGGCAGCTCCAGCAGCGGCTTGACCTCAGCCTCGGCGGGCACGAGCAGCGTCGTCATCGCCGCGCCCAACTCCTCGGCGCGCAGCGCGAGCAGCAGGTTCTGCACGAACGGGTAGACCGAGGCGCCGCCGACGATGCTCTGCCGGGGCAGGGCGGCGTCGGTCACGGCGAGGTCGGCCAGGCGAACGCAAACGATCAGGTGCAGCGGCACCTCGTGGAGCCGCTCGGCGTATTCGTCGGCGCCGCGCAGCATGCGCACGCGCGTCGCGTCGAAGTCCTGGGGCGAGCCGAGCATGCGCGCGCCGCCGGTCTCCTCCATGTACCTGCGCCAGTGCGGCAGGTACAGGTCGCGGATCGCCCGACGGCGTGCCGGGTCGCGCACCGCGACGACGCGCCAGCCCTGGCGGTTGCCGCCGCTCGGGGCGAAGCGGGCGCTGTCGAGCGCGCGGCGCAGCGCCTCGGGCGCGACGGGCTGATCGGTGAAGCGCCGGCTGGTCGGCGCGCAGCGCATCGCCTCGTGCAGGTCCATCGCGCCAGCCTAGCCGTACTCGACGCGCTTGATCACGCGCGCTGGTAGCCCGGCGGCGATCGAGAACGGCTCGATGTCATGGGTGACGACGCTGTTGGCGCCGATCACGCAGCGCTCGCCGATGCTCACGCCGCTGGTCACGACGACGTTGGCGCCGAGCCAGCAGTTGTCGCCGATCCGCGTCGGACCCTTGCTCTGAAAGCCCTGCCAGGTGATCGGCTTCTCGGGGTCGTCGAAGCGATGGTTGGCATCGGAGACGAAGCAGCCGTTGGCGAGCATGCAGTGCTCGCCGATCTCGACGAGCTGCTCGGAGGCGACCATCACGGCCTGGTTGAGGAAGCTGCCGGCGCCGATCCTCACGCGCGCCTCACCGGGGGCGGTGATCCACACGCCCGGCTCGAACAAGACTTCGGGCCCGATCTGCAGGCGTCCGTCGCGGATCGCCTCGAGCACGTTGCCGTGCAACGGCCAGCGCGCAAAGGCGCCGCGGCGCATCAGCTCCCAGTGGATCCGCGCGCGGTTCCAGGGCAGCGAGTTGCGCTCATACCAGCGCCACTTCTGCGCCCACAGACGGGCCTGTGCCGCCGCGGCGGTCAAGTTGCGGGGAGTTCAGCGTCAGGGGGCTCGATCCACGCCATAGCAACATGATCGACCCTGGGCCGGCGTTCGTCACGACGGAGCCACTCCAGCGACGGGTGCGCTTGACGGCGAGCGCCGCTCAATCGGGGCTCGTGACCTCGACTGCGCCGTATCCGTCCAGCGGGCGATCGACGAAGAAAATCTCCATCGTGATGTCCGGCTCGACGTGTGCCTGGCTGAGGAACGCGAGCACCACGCGGCCGGTGAGATCTTCGATCGTCTGCTTGTACCTGTCGGCCATCACCCGTTGAAAATCCTCGCGCATGGCGATCACGCGATCGGGCTCGCCGCTATCCATGATCGTCTGCTCGAGCGGAGTGAAGCCACTTCCCCGCATGACCACGACGATGATGTCGTCGAGTGCATAGGTCTTGGCCTTCATCGGGCCTCGGCCGTAGTGCTCATGCAGCATCCCGACGATGCGGGTTGAGATCGCCGCTAAGAGCTGTCCGCCAAGCAGCGGAGCGTCGCCGGCAGGGTTGGAATCCACTGGCACTCCTCGTCGAGACAGCCCCCGCGCCCCCGCTCGGCCGCTTCGGCCACCGATCCTACCCCGCGATGCCCGAAGCATCACGGAGATCCCGTTCAGCAAATCGTAGCGCGCCGAGATGAAGGCGTCAAGTCGGTATGCTGGTGTAGTTCCAGTTCTCGGATCTTGTCTATTGGATCGGTTCTGAGCGGAGCGGAGCGATCGTCGGCGCCGCTCGCCTGAGCTATGCTTTGGTGCAGCGACCCTCGCCACGCGGTCATGGATTGCGTGTTGGGCTGCTTCCAAGAAGGCGGAGCCGACGCAACGGTCACACGCTGGCCGTCCATTCTGGTCCGTACAGACTCGTGAGAAGGGATGCGAGATGCTGGCGGCAGACATACTCAGTACACGCATTCACGTGAGCGCCAGTTCGTGATCGTGCTGTTCTTCGCCATGATCGCGATCGCGTGGCTTACCGTTGTGACATTCGCCCTGGCCATGTGCCGTGCGAGCGCGCGAGGCGACGAGTCACGGGCCGCACATCGATCCGATCGGCGCTCGCGCGTCCCCCAACGCAAGGAGTCACCCGGATCGGCGGGTCTCGTCCTTGAACAGCTTGGGCGGCGCACCCCACGCGCGGCCCACGACAGCGCGAAGGTGATCCACACCACCTTCGCGCCGAGGCCAGCGCGGGGACGCCTCCCCCGGCGTCCCCGCGCCGCCTCGTCTCACCACGCGACCAGTAGCCGCCGGCTCCACCCTCGGTGAACCGGTAGAACATCCCCGGCGCTCACGGAGTCATCGTCACTCCACACGCCTAGATCGACTCGACTCAGATTGCCAGCGCCTCAGAGACGGGTATCGGCCGACCGAGGTGGTAGCCCTGTCCGAAGTCGACCCCATGCTCCTTCAGCACTTCGACGGTCTCGCGATCTCCGACGAACTCGGCGATCGTGTGCTTGCCGAGCCCCTTTGACATTTGCACAATCGAATCGACGATCAACTGATCGGTGCTGCTGGTCGGGAGATTGCGAACGAACTCCCCATCGATCTTCACGTAATCGAACGGGATGTGCTTGAGGTAGTAGAACGAGCCGAACCCGGCACCGAAGTCGTCGAGCGCGAAGCCACAGCCGAGCGACTGGAGCGTGGTCGCAAATCCTCGAGCTCGATCCATGTTGGCGATTGCCGCGGTCTCGGTAACCTCGAAGATCAGGCTCGCCGGGTCGATTGCCGTTCGCTCGAGCGCCTGCTCGATCAGCGCGAGCAGCTGCGTGTCGCCGACGGAGCGACCTGAGATGTTCACCTCCAGGCAGATCTCCCGCCCGACCGCCCTCTGCCCGGCGATCAAGCGCACGGCCTCGCCCAGGACCCAGCGATCGATCTCGAGGATCAATCCGGAGCGCTCCGCGGTGTACAAGAACTGCGAGGGCAGGATCAGTTCGCCATCCTCGCCGGGGAGCCGCAGCAGCAACTCCCACTGAGAGATTGTGTCGCTCGCGAAGTCGACGATCGGCTGGCAGTAGAGCTCGAAAAGCCCCTCGTGCACCGCGCGTGCGACGCGCTCGGACCAGGTGACCCGCGCTGTGATCCGCGTCGCCGCGGCACTCGCGACGGCGACGCTACCCTTGCCGGCCTCCTTCGCCAGATACATCGCGTTGTCTGCTTCGACCAGTACGTCCTCGGCGCTGTCCACTCCGCGCACATGAAAGCCGCCGACGCCGATACTCAGCGAGACCCGTCCCGCCTCCGCCGGCGAAAGCCGGCATTCATCTCGCACCGCCTCGAGCAGCCCCTCGGACAGGTGCTGGGCGTCGATCGAGGTCGTATGGGGGAGCAGCACCGCGAACTCATCCCCGCCCAAGCGCGCGAACACATCCGTCTCACGCAGACGTTTGCCGACTATCCGAGCGATCTCGCTGAGAACCTCATCGCCCGCAGCGTGTCCCAACGTGTCGTTCACGAACTTGAAGTCGTCCAGGTCGAGGAACAGAACCGCGCCGTCGCCGCCGTAGCGGTTCGCGTAAGTCATCTCGTGCGTCAACTCGCGGAGAAAGCCCCGACGATTCAGCAGTCCGGTGAGCGGATCGTGCTCGACCAGGTAGCCCAGTTCGCCCTCGTAACGCTTGCGCTCTTCGATGTCCTGCAGTTGGCGGATGCAATAGAGCGGGCGGCCGTCCGAGTCTCGTCCCAGAGACACGTCGACCGTGACCCACACAACATGACGTTCAGCGTGCAGCAGGCGCTGCTCGAGGTGGAAGTGATCGATCTCTGCCGCGTTGAGGCGCGCCATCGCCGCGCGGTCGGTGGCCGCGTCCTCCGGATGTATCAGCTCGTGCACGTTCGCCACCGCCAGCTCCTCCGGCGAATGTCCCGTGAGCTCGCATAGCGCCTGGTTCGCGCGCAGGATGCATCCCGCGGAGACTTCCTCGATGCTGACGAGGGCGATGCCGATCGGCGCATCCTCGAACGAGCCGCGCAGCAATCCCTCGGCAAGAGGTGTCGAAGGTCGATCGCTACCGGTGACGATGGACTCAATTGTCGAGACTCCGACGATCGTACCCTCGGCGTCCCTGATAGGAGAGAACTGCACCTTGACCGCCATCTCGCTGCCGTCCTTGCACAGCCGCACCGTCTCATAGCTGTCGCTCAGACCCGCGAGCACGGCTACCCTCAGGACCTCCGCTTCCCAGCCTGCGCCTCGTGCTCGGCACGACCGCCTCGAGCGTGCGGCCAAGCATCTCCTCGGCGGAGTAGCCGTAGAGCCTCTCCGCGCCCGAGGTCCACATGCCGATCACGCCATCCAGGCCCTGCCCCACCACCGCCGGTTCCAGGGACTCGAGAATCGCGGTCGCGTCGACTCGACGCCTCGCTTGACGAAGCGCCCGCCGTTTCGTGCGAGGAAACCCGGCACCAGCCGTCGGCTCGAACGCCAATCCGTTTGCGCTTTGCCGGAACATGTGACCTCCCTTGGACGAACTACCCATTCCCTTGGGCGTCCGCGGAGTGCAGTCACTGTGTGCCTCTCACCGCGTCCGGCGCCTGCCGGCAAGCCGATCAGCCATAACGGAAGCTGAACGACTTGTCTGAAAGCCAATCAAAGCTAGCACAGCCCACTTCTTGCCACAAATCCCAATCACTCATGCCTACCTCGACCTCGGGTCGAGCGTTCATCGCTGATCGCTCAGGCGGCGACCTTGGCCGCACGCTTGCGGCGCGGGGCTTTGCCGTTCTCGCGTCCCGCGCCGCGTGAGACGGTCGGCGTCAGCAGCTCGGCGAGGAACTGGCCGGTGTGCGAGCCCGGCTCGGCCGCGACCTCCTCGGGCGTCCCGGCCGCGATCGCCAGGCCGCCCTCCTCCCCGCCCTCGGGCCCCATGTCGATCAGCCGGTCGGCTGACTTGATCACGTCGAGGTTGTGCTCGATCACGACGATGCTGTTGCCGGCGTCGACCAAGCGCTGCAGCACCTCCAACAGGCGCTGCACGTCGGCGAAGTGCAGCCCCGTGGTTGGCTCGTCGAGGATGTAGAGCGTGCGGCCCGTGGCGATCTTCGAGAGCTCTGTCGCGAGCTTCACGCGCTGCGCCTCGCCGCCCGACAACGTCGTCGCCGGCTGGCCGAGACGGACGTAGCCGAGCCCGACCGCGTCGAGCGTCTCCAGGCGGCGGCGGACCTTGGGGATGTGCTCGAAGAACTTCAGCGCCTCCTCGACGGGCATGTTCAGCACGTCGGCGATGCTCTTGCCCTTGAAGCGGACTTCGAGCGTCTCGCGGTTGTAGCGCTTGCCGTGGCATTGCTCGCACGGGACGTAGACGTCGGGCAGGAAGTGCATCTCGATCTTGATCTGCCCGTCGCCGCGACAGACCTCGCAGCGCCCGCCCTTCACGTTGAAGCTGAAGCGTCCCGGCTTGTAGCCCCGCGCGCGAGCCTCCTGCGTCTTCGAGAAGAGGTCGCGGATCACGTCGAACAGGCCGGTGTAGGTGGCCGGGTTCGAGCGCGGCGTGCGCCCGATCGGCGACTGGTCGACGGCGATGATCTTGTCGAGCTCCTCGAGCCCGTGGATCGCGCGGTGCGCGCCCGGTCGCTGGCGCGCGCGGTGCAGCCGGTTGGCGACCGCCTTGTAGAGCACTTCGTTGACGAGCGTCGACTTGCCCGAGCCCGAGACGCCGGTCACACACGTGAGCACGCCGAGCGGCACGTGCACGTCGATGTCCCTGAGGTTGTGTTCTGAGGCGCCGAGGATCTCGATGTAGCCGCTCGGCGTGCGCCGTTGCGCGGGGACCTCGATCGTGCGCGTGCCCGCGAGGAACTGGCCGGTGAGCGAGCCCTTCACGCGCTGCACCTGCGCCGCCGTGCCCTGCGCCACGATCTCGCCGCCGTGCTCGCCCGCGCCCGGGCCGAGGTCGACGAGGTGGTCGGCCGAGCGCATCGTCTGCTCGTCGTGCTCGACGACGATCACCGTGTTGCCCAGGTCGCGCAGCCGCTCCAGCGTCGCGATCAGCTTCGAGTTGTCGCGCTGGTGCAGGCCGATCGAGGGCTCGTCGAGGATGTACAGCACGCCGACCAGCGAGGAGCCGATCTGCGTGGCCAGGCGGATCCGCTGCGCCTCGCCGCCGGACAGCGTCGAGGCGGCGCGGTCCATCGAGAGGTAGCCGATGCCGACGTTCTCGAGGAACTGCAGGCGCTCTGAGATCTCGCGCAGGATCAAGCGCGCGACGTGGCGGTCGGTCTCGGACAGCTCGACCTGCGCGAGCCACTCCAGCGCGCGCCGTGCCGAGAGCGCGCAGAAGTCCTCGATCCGCGTGCCGCCGACGAGCACCGCGCGCGACTCCGCGCGCAGCCGAGCTCCGTCGCACACGGGGCAGGCGCGCAGCGACATGAACTCCTCGATCTTCTCGCGCGTCCACTCCGAGTCGGTCTCGCGGTAGCGGCGCTCGAGGTTCTTCACGATCCCCTCGAAGCGCGTCGCGTACGAGCGCCGCCGCCCATAGCGGTTGCGATAGGTGACCTGCACCGGATCGCCGTTGGTGCCCTGCAGGAACAGGTCTTTGTGCGCTTCGGGCAGCTCCTCCCACGGCGTCTCCAGATCGACGCCGTAGCGGTCGGCGATCGCCTCGGTGACCTGCTCGTAGTAGTTGGAGCTGCTGTTCGCCCACGGCGCGATCGCCCCTTCGCCGATCGACAGCGACGGGTTGGGCACGACCAGGTCCGGGTCGATCTCCATCTGCGAGCCCAGGCCGGTGCAGCGGTCGCACGCTCCGTGCGGCGAGTTGAACGAGAAGATCCGCGGCTCGAGCTCGACCAGCGAGGGTCCGTGCTCGGGGCAGGCAAAGCGCTCAGAGAAGGTGAAGATCGTGCCCGGCTCGGGTACCTCGCCGGGAACGATCTGCGCCGCCGCGGCGCGCGGGCCCTTGGCGCCCTTGGCGCCCTTGGCCTCCTCCGCCCCCTCTGCGGGCTCGCCCTTGGCCGCCTCCGAGGAGCGCCCGACGATCTCGAGCTCGACCAGCCCTTCAGCGCGCGCCACCGCCGTCTCGATCGAGTCGGCCAGGCGCTTGCGCACGTCGTGGCGCATCACGAGGCGGTCGACGACGACCGAGATGTCGTGCTTGTAGCGCTTGTCGAGCACGATCGACTCCTCCAGCATGCGCACGCGGTCGTCGATCTTCACGCGCGCGAAGCCGTCGTTTCGCAGCTCGTCGAGCAGCTTGCCGTACTCGCCCTTGCGCCCGCGCACGACCGGCGCCAGCACCATGAAGCGCGTGCCCTCGGCCAGCTCCATCGCCTGGTCGATGATCTGCTCGGCCGACTGCCCGACGATCGGGCG
Source organism: uncultured Solirubrobacteraceae bacterium (assembly GCA_963716315.1). Taxonomy (GTDB): domain Bacteria; phylum Actinomycetota; class Thermoleophilia; order Solirubrobacterales; family Solirubrobacteraceae; genus Palsa-744. The sequence continues at coordinate 604,212 of OY970301.1, forward strand.
CCCGCAGATCGGGCAGTGCGGCTTGCCCACGCGCGACCACAACAGGCGCAGGTAGTCGTAGATCTCGGTGACCGTGCCGACCGTCGAGCGCGGGTTGCGCGAGGTCGTCTTCTGGTCGATCGAGATCGCCGGCGAGAGGCCCTCGATCGAGTCCACGTCGGGCTTGTCCATCTGCCCCAGGAACTGGCGCGCGTAGGCCGACAGCGACTCGACGTAGCGGCGCTGTCCCTCGGCGTAGATCGTGTCGAAGGCCAGCGAGCTCTTGCCCGAGCCGGACAGGCCCGTGATCACCACCAGCGCGTCGCGCGGCAGTGACAGGGAGATGTCCTTCAGGTTGTGCTCGCGGGCACCGGAGACCACGATCTCGCTATGGGTAGCCATTGCCGCGCCATTCTATGACTACGAACAGATGTTCGAGTGTCCCGCTAGCCGGGGCTTGTCGGATGGGCCAGTAGGAAATCATGCTAGCTTGGTATGACATGCGCACGAAGGTGTCCGAGAAGGGGCAGATCACTGTCCCTAAACAGCTACGCGAGCGCCTCGGCATCCGCCCCGGCGACGAGCTCGAGGTCGTCGACGAGGGCGGCAGGCTGGTGCTGTCCAAGGCCACCGACGAGGATCCCGTCGCAGCCGTCTACGGCATCCTCGGCATTGACCTCGACACCGACGCGATCATCGAGGAGATGCGCGGCCCCGTGGACGCGGTTTGATCACCGCCGTCGACACGAGCGTCCTGATCGACGTCCTTGGCGCGAACGCGACATTCGGCCCGGCTTCCAGCCGCGCGATCAGACGCTGCCTCGGCGAGGGCGCGTTGGTCGCGTGCGGGGTCGTCTGGGCTGAGACCGCGGCGCACTTCGAAAGCGACCAAGCCGCGCAAACCGTCCTCGGCCGACTCCGCCTCGAGTTCTCGGCGCTCGATCTCACCTCGGCGTCCGCGGCGGGTCAGAGCTGGCGGGCCTATCGACAGGCCGGCGGCGGCCGCGCGCGCGTCGCCCCCGACTTCCTTGTCGGCGCCCACGCCCTGCACCAGGCCGATCGCCTGCTCACACGCGATCGCGGCTTCTACCGCCGCTACTTCGAAGATCTCGAGATCCTCGACCCGACCGCCTGAGCGGAGCCGGTCGGCTCTCGATCGCCCTGTAAGCGCGGAAGGAATACAAGGTCCGCCGTGGCCCCTGGGCGCGAACGACGAGCGCCCAGGGGCATGCGGCGCCCTACGCGGTCGTGTTGACCTCAACCGCTTCCTCGCCGCTCTGCGTCGCGGTGAGTTTCAGCCCGACCTGCTCGCCGAGCACGCTCAGCAGCACATCGCGTTCGCCGCCTTCGAAGCTTTCAGGCTTCTGCTTGCCGGCGGCGGCGATGAACTTCAGCGTCGCGCTCGTCGCCATCTTGCCCTCGACGACCGGCGCGATGACAGATCCGACGAGCGTCGTCGCGGCGCTGCCTTCGCACGTGTATTCGGCGACGGGGCCGGCTTTGCCGACGGGGAGCAGATCCACGGCGGCCTGCTTCAGCGGTTGGCTTTCCCAGCCAAGCGCCCCTTCGAGAGACTTGGTCTCGATCTCGCCCGCCGGGTGCCCGGCCGTCGTGCATCTCGCGGCCTTCGCTTCGCAGCCGGTGAACCTCATCGTCACGCCGGAGATCGTTTTCACGCCCGTGATCGAGCCCGAGCCGGTCTCCCCGGTGCACGTGACCTTCGCTTTGGCGACCGTTTCGAGCGTCACCTTCCCGGTCCCTTTGAGCGCCGTCGTGAAGCCGCCTTTGACGATGCCGGGCAGCCATTCGTAATGGCCCGATCGCGTCGGGCTTTTTTCCAGGCACGTGGCCTTGGTGAAGCCGCCGTGGTAGACCGTTTTGCCGGCCTGTTTTTCGCCCGCCAGCTTCACGCAACGGCCGAATTCGGGCGGCTGTGGGCTCGGGCCATTACCGCTGACCGTCTCGATCTCCGTACCGCAGACGCTCTTCGACGGGAGGTTTTCTTTGTCGCCGCCGTATGAGGCCTGCCAGTAGTAGGTGCCCTCCGGCAGCGTGATTGCGCTGGACGCGGGCACGACACCGGAGCTGACCGCCACCGACCCGGCCGACTGCACGAGTTTCGTGCACGCGCCGTCCGAGTAGACGCCGTAGCCGACCGTACCGCCGGCCTCGACTGCGTTCGGGCCTTTGAGCGTCGCGCGATCGGAGACCGGCGCGCCGTCGGGCACGGTGATCGCGGCGCCCGTCTGCCCGCCTCCCGAAAGCGACGTGAGCATCGTCGTCGGGTCGGCTTCGCCTTCGGCTTCTTCTTCGCCTTCGGCTGAGACCGTCAGCACCTCGGCGCCGCATTCGCTCGTCGAGGCGTTGTTGTTCGCGTCGCCGCTATAAGACGCCTGCCAGTAGTACGTGCCGGGACCCAGCGTCTGCGGGCCCGACGGCGGCGCCGTGCCGCCGGCGATGCTCACGGTGCCCGCCGCAGCGAGCAGTTTCGTGCAGACACTGTCGGAGTACACCCGGTATTCGACCGTCCCGGTCGCGCTTGCTGCGCCGGCGCCACTGAGCGTCGCGTGATCTGTGACGGCGGCGCCTTCGGGAACCGTGATCTTTTCGCCCGAGTGCCCGGCGCCGGTCAGCGTCGTCGCGACCTGGGTGCCGCTTACGAGGCTGTTCGCTTCGATGAAGACGGCTGAGTCGTAGATCGGATCGCTCGCGTCGGAGATCGCGAGCTTCATGTGGCTCGGCTGCCCCGGGGTGACGGTCGCGTTGCAGGTGAGCACGTTCGTCAGGCCGTCCATCTGCGTCGCGATCGACGGCGCCGGCCTGACGTTGTCGCGGAAGATTTCCGGATGGTGCGACGTCGGGTCGCCGCCTTCCTGATCGTTGCCGTTGTTGATCGTGTTGACCGACACCGGTTCGCTGCCGCCCGGCACGAGCGCGCAGTTCGAGCCGTTGACGAAGAAGCCGAACACGTCGTTGAAGGGCGTGTTCGAGTAGTCGCTGTACTCCTCGGAGGAGAACACGTAGCTGAACTGAACCGTCGGGTGCTGCGGGACGAAGTCGAATTCGAGAATCGAGGCATCGAACGTCGGAAAGCCCGAGAGCGTCGTCAGTTCTTCATCGCCCGGCGTTTCGAAGGCGGTCGCGTTGACCCAGCCGCTCGGTCCCGAAGGGTTGGCGCCCGTAGCCTCATAACACGTGTTCGGGGCCTCGACGCCGGCGCTGCAGGCTTCATCGGCCGGGTAGCTCTGGACCTTGCCCGAGCTGAGCACGACGCCCGCTTCGGCGCCGATGCTGCCGGCGCCGCCGGCGAACATGCCGGCCGAGCGGACCGCACCGGTGACGGTCGCGTTCGAGATCGACACGCCGCCACCGACGAGCGCTTCGGCGAGGCTCGCGGCCGTCGGGCCGTTGTTCAGGTCGTTCACCGCCACGCCGCTCGCCTGGCTGCTGCCGACGAGGACGAGCGTGAGGATCGACGCCACGAGCAGAACGCCCGTCGTGCGTCGCCGTGCGGATGCGGGTAGACGTCGTCTACGCATTGCGGTGCCCCCTTATGTGAATGCGCTTCCACACACCGGCCGCCTCGAGCCCGGGAAGTGCAGGTTTGTCGTGCGGTTGGGACGAACCTATGGCCGCACGCGCCGCCGCTCATCCGTACTCGGCCACAGGCGGGTTGCACATAAGCACGTGTGCGTTTCTGCGCTAGGACCGCTGCGAGCAACGCGCCCCGCTCGCAAGCGCCCTAACCCTCGATTGCGGCGTAGACCTAGTCGATCAGCTTGCCGCGATCGGCGAGCTTGAAGTTCTCGGCCAGATACCGCTCGGCGTCCTCGCGCGACTCGCCGTTGAGCGCCATGTTCAGCGCGACCAGCCGCGCGCCGTCGAGATCGCCGCTGTCGGCCCCTGCGGGGGCAGAATCCGCGGCCGCGCCGCCGGCGATCCGCTCGCGCGACGGCGCCTCAGGGTCGACGTGCACGTTTGGCTCTGCGCTCTCAGGCGGCGACAGCGGCGGCGGGCTCGTCTGCGCAGGCCTCACCTCCGGCGCAGCTGCGCCCGATGCCGGTGGCGGCGGGATCGGCGGCGCGGTGACCGTCGCCGGCTCAGCGCCGGAGCTCGCTGCGGGCGGCGCACTCACAGCGGGCGCCGGAGACCCGGGGTGCGGCAACTGCGGAACCGACGGCTGGGACTGCGCCCCGCCGGCGACGGCATCGGTGACGCTCCGCCCTGCCGCTGCGTCGTACAGCTCGCCCATGTTCGTCTCGACCGCCGCCAGATCGGCCGCCAGGCGGGTGGCACCGGCGCGCAAGCTCTCGACGAGCGCGGAGACCTCGCTGTCCATCGTGCCCACGCGCTCGAGCAGCGCCGCCGTCGCCTGCGCGACAGCGGCGACGTGGGCGCGCGCGCGCTCAATCGCCTCCGAGCGCGTCTGCGTCGCGTCGCGGTCGGCCTCCTCGCGCGTGGTGCGCGCGCTGTCGCGCGCTTGCTGCTCGATCTCGGCCGCGGCGGCCTCGGCGGCGGCGAGGATGCTCTGAACCTGGCTGCCGGCGGTCGTGGCGAGCGACGGCTCCGAGCCCCCGCCGGCGCGCTCGCGCTGTAGCTGCTCGATCTCGCTCGCCAGCGCGCGCAGGTGAGCGTCCACTGCGGCCGGCTCGTAGCCGCGCCTCGAGATCGGGAAGTCGCGCCGCTCGATCGCCTGCCGGTCGATGTCCACGGCGGCCATCCTAGGCGATGTCGCCGCCGGCGGCCTCGCGTGCGGCGAGCTCGCCGGCGCCGCCCTCGAGCGCGACGGCGCCATCGCCGCCCGGACCCTCGGCGGCATGCATCTCGCGCAGGTCGCGGCGCAGCTCGCGCAGCTCGTCGCGCAGCTGCGCGGCGTACTCGAAGCGCAGCTCGTCGGCTGCCGTGATCATCTCCTCCTCGAGCTCGACGACCATCCGCTCGAGCTCGTGCTGGGGCATCTCCTCGGCCTTGCCGCGCTTGGCCGTGCGCCGTTTGCGGCCCTTCGGCACCTTCGAGTCGCTCTGCAGGAACTCGGCGATGTCGGAGATCCCCTTGACGATCGTCGCCGCCGTGATCCCGTGCTCCTCGTTGTAGGCGAGTTGGATCTCGCGCCGGCGGTCGGTCTCGGAGATCGCCGCTTTCATCGCCTTCGTCTCCTTGTCGGCATACATCAGCACGGTCCCGTCGACGTTTCGCGCCGCGCGCCCGATCGTCTGGATCAACGAGGTCTCGCCGCGCAGGAAGCCCTCCTTGTCGGCGTCGAGGATCGCCACGAGTGAGACCTCCGGCAGGTCGAGGCCCTCGCGCAGCAGGTTCACGCCGACGAGCACGTCGTACTCGCCCAGGCGCAGGTCGCGGATGATCTGGATGCGCTCGAGCGTGTCGATCTCCGAGTGCAGGTAGCGCGTCTTGAAGCCCATCTCGAGCAGGTACTGCGAGAGGTCCTCGGACATCTTCTTCGTCAGCGTCGTCACGAGCACCCGCTCGTCGCGCTCGGTGCGCTTGCGCACCTCGTTCATCAAGTCGTCGATCTGGTTCTTCGTCTCGCGTACCTCCACGCGCGGATCGACGATCCCCGTCGGGCGCACGATCTGCTCGACGATGCGCGTCGAGTGCGTGCGCTCATACTCGCCCGGCGTGGCCGAGACGAACAGCAGCTGCGGCGTGATCGAGAGGTACTCCTCGAAGCGCTGCGGGCGGTTGTCCATCGCGCTCGGCAGGCGGAAGCCGTAGTCGACGAGCGTCTGCTTGCGCGAGCGGTCGCCCTCGAACATGCCGCCGATCTGCGGCACGGTCTGGTGAGACTCGTCGATGAAGCAGATGAAGTCCTCCGGGAAGTAGTCGATCAGGCAATACGGGCGCTCGCCCGGTGCGCGTTTGTCGAGGATCCGCGAGTAGTTCTCGATCCCCGAGCAAAACCCCATCTCCCTCAGCATCTCCATGTCGTACTGCGTGCGCTGGCGCAGGCGATGGGACTCGAGCAGCTTGCCCTCGGACTCGAGCTGCTCGCAGCGCTCGTTCAGCTCGCGGCCGATCTCGGCGACGCCGTCCTCGATCGTGCCTTCCTTGACGTTGTAGTGCGTAGCCGGCCAGATCGCGACGTGCTCGAGGTCGTCCTCGATCAGCTCGCCCGTGAGCGGGTCGAAGTGCTGCAGGCGCTCGACCTCGTCGCCGAACAGCGTCGCGCGGAAGGCCGTCTCGGCATACGCCGGGAACACCTCGAGCGTCTCGCCGCGCACGCGGAAGCTGCCGCGCGAGAGCACCTGGTCGTTGCGCGTGTACTGGATCGAGACGAGCTTGCGCAACAGTTTGTCGCGGTCGATTTCCTCACCGCGGCGCAGGATCTGCATGTTCATCTCATACGTCTCCGGCGAGCCGAGGCCATAGATGCAGGAGACCGAGGCGACGACGATCACGTCGCGGCGCGCGAACACGGCGGCCGTCGCGGCGTGGCGCAGCCGGTCAACCTCCTGGTTGATCGCAGAGTCCTTCTCGATGTACAGATCGCGGCTCGGCACGTAGGCCTCGGGCTGGTAGTAGTCGTAATAGGAGACGAAGTACTCGACCGCGTTTTCGGGGAAGAACGTGCGGAACTCGTTACACAGCTGCGCCGCCAGCGTCTTGTTGTGCGCGATCACGAGCGTCGGGCGCTGCACGGCCTCGATCACGCCGGCCATCGCCATCGTCTTGCCCGTGCCCGTCGCGCCGAGCAGCGTCTGGAAGCGTTCGCCCGCCTCGACGCCCTCCGACAGGGCGGCGATCGCCTTCGGCTGGTCGGCGGTCGGCGTGAACACGGAGTCGAGCTTGAAGTCGGGCATCGCTCTTACCGTAGCGAGCTGTTAGCTGGCACACCCAGACACGTCGTGAACGTCTGCGGGCTACGGGTGGTTCTGACGATTTCTCGTAGCAGATTACAATCGCGTCTTGACGATTTCTCGTAGCGTGTTACAGTCGGGTGATGGCTTCGTCAAACAAGCACCAGAGCGTTGCTGAACAGGTTCGCAGGCGAGTGCTGGGCTCCCGCGAGCGTCTGTGGCGGGTAGAGGACTTCGAGGACATCGAGGCGGGCGGCGGCTCATCCTCCGCGGTCAACAACGAGCTTCGACGATTGGTCGCGCGAGGAGAGCTCTCGCGCGTGCGACGCGGCGTCTACTGGCGCGGCAAGCGCAGCCGCTTCGGCAGCAGCCGAGCCTCTGCAGCCGACACCCTGCGTATGAGCGTAGGCGCACGCGAGGCAGTGGGCGCGACAGGCTGGCACGCCGCGAACCTGCTCGGGCTCTCCACACAGGTCTCGCCCATCGAGACCCTGGCCGTCACCCACCGTCAGCCCGCGGGGCTGGGTAAGTTCAAGGTGTCCACACGCGCGGCGCGCGGCGCGCGGCGCGAAGCCAGGCTCAACAGCCTCGAGGTGACGTTCCTGGAGGCACTGGAGGGCTGGGATCGCTACGTGGAGTCCGACAGCAAGACAGCGCTGAACCGCTTTGAGACCGTGCTGCGCGGGGGCGGGCTGCGCATCGAGCGTCTCGTCGTCGCGAGCCGCACCGAGCCGCCCGCGGTGCGCGAGCGGCTGCGAGCGGTTCTCGAGCACTCCGGTGAGCACGACGCAGCGCAACATGTGCGGCGCGCGCGTGACCCTCGGACGCGCGAGCGCGCGTTGCGCGTTCTAGGCTGAGCGCTCTGAGCCTGCTGCGTGAACAGCCCGATGACTTCCGCGGCGGCGTCGAACGCGCCGCCGATGAGCTGGGCCTGGCGCCGCTGTTCGTCGAGAAGGACTACTGGGTTACGCAGGCGCTGCGCGCACTGAACGACGCGCACGCGGGTGCGTTCGTGTTCAAGGGTGGAACCTCGCTCTCGAAGGGCTACGGGTTGATCGAGCGCTTCTCCGAGGACGTCGACATCTTGGTCACGCCACGCAGCGGCGACTCGGCGAAAACGCGCGAGAAGCTGCTCGCCGAGATGAGCACCGCAGTCGCGGAGAAGCTTGGCGTCGAGCTGCTGCAGGCGCACAATCCGGGGCGCGGCAAGTTTCCCCACCGAGCGGATGTGCTGGTCTACCCACGGGTCGTCAGCTCGGCGATCGAGATGCCGATCGAGGATCGCGGCGTGCTGCTGGAGACCGGCTACGCGGGCGGGGAGTGGCCCGCGGAGATGGTCGCGATAACGCCGCTGATGAATACGCCGTTGGGCATCGCACCCGGCGACTACGTCGACACCGATCCGTTCATGGTGCGGGCGCTGCTACCCGCACGAACGCTGCTGGAGAAGGTCTCGCTGCTGCATCATCTGGCGAGCAGCTGGACACCGGCGGGGAGCACCGACCAGGAACGCTGCGGTCGCCACTATTACGACATCTACCAGCTGCTCGAGCACAAGCCCACCCGGACGGTGCTCGAGGATCGCGACCAGTTCAACGTGATCCTCGCCGAGATGCAGATGGTCTCCGAGCGCCACTTCGGCGGGTGGACCGTACGACCGCAGGACGGGTTTGCGGCCGGGCCTGCGTTCTGCCCACCCGGTGACTCCGAGCTACGCGGATGGCTCCAGCGTACCTACAGCGACTCCGCCGGTCTGCTGCCGGCACGCGTCAGCGGCGGCTGGCCGGCCTTCGGCACGGTGCTCCGGCGCATCGAGACACACGCGCATCTGCTGTAAGCGGCAGCCGTCCCGCAGCGGAACGACGGCCGGCATCTCTATCGGACGCCATGACACACGTCGCAGCGCTCATCGCCTCTGGCTATTGCAAACTGCAAGGGGTCGGCATCGAGTTCGACGAGGGTGCGTACGCCGCATCGCGCGGAACTCCCAGCGCCCGCGGATGGCTTCGAAGCCAAAGGCCGGCGGCTACCCCAGGCCCAGCTGGCGCGCGTAGGCCGAGCGGTAGTCCTGCTGCGCGCTGAGCACGCGTTCGACGTAGGCGCGCGTCTCGGGGAAGGGGATCGCCGCGATCGTCAGGTGCCCTCCGTCCGCTCGGGCGCGGGCGACCCAACGGTCGACGTTGGCCAAGCCGGCGTTGTACGCCGCCACGGCGAGCATCTCGTTGCCGTCGTAGTGGTCGAGCAGGTAGCGCAGGTAGTAGCTGCCGTAGGCCACGTTGATGCTCGGCTTCGCCAGATCGCTTTCGGTGAAGCGACTGCCGCCGGAGAGGTGCGCGATGAAGTACGCCGTTTCGGGGAGGATCTGCATTAGGCCCTCCGCGCCGGCCGAGGACTGCTGCGGAGAGAATTTCGACTCCGCGTAGATCACCGCCGCGATCAGCGCCGGGTCGAGGTGCTTCTCGGCCGCTTGCTTGCGGATCACGTCGGCGTTGGTCAACGGCAGCTCGAGCCGGCTGACGGCGTGGTTGACCTCCGAAGCGACCAGCACCGCAATCAGCGCGACGACGCCGAGCGCCACGACCGCGCCGAGCATGCGCCGGCTGGCCGCGCGAGCCCGTCGCGAGGCACGGCTCCGCTTGGCAGCGTTGCCCCTGCGAACCTCGATCGCCGTCTGGCGACTCATCGGTCTAGCTTGTCAAGAACGGCCGACAACTCCTGTTCCAACTCCTGTTCGGTGCCGTCGTTGCGCACGACGAAAGTCGCACGTTGCGCCTTCTCCTCCTGAGAGAGCTGGCGTGCGGTGCGCTCGTCGAGCGAGGCGTGGCCGCGCGCTGCGGCGCGCTCGCGGCGCAGCTCCTCGTCGGAGACGACGGCGATCGTCGCGTCGTAGGCGTCCTGCAGCCCGGCCTCGAACAGCAGCGGCACCTCAACCACGGCGGCCCGTGGCCGCGTCCCGCCCGGCGCTGGGTCAGAGCGCGCCTCGCCCAGCCACGCCGCCACGCGCGCGCCGACCAGCGGCCACAGCAGCCCCTCCAGCCATGCGCGGTCCTCGGGTGTGGCGAACGCCCGCGCGGCGACAGCCGAGCGGTCGATCACGCCCCCCGGCGCCATCTCCGGGCCGAAGCGCTCGACGACCGCCTCACGCAGCCGCTCGTCGCCGGCCCACAGCTCGTGCACGACGGCGTCGCTCGAGATCGTCGCCGCCCCCAGCCGCTGCAGCGCTGCCAGCGCCGTCGACTTGCCCGCCCCCATGCCGCCGGTCAGACCGACGAAGGGGACCAGCTGCTTCACCGTCGCGCTGCCGTCCGGCGCGCGTCAGTCCTGCGCGGGCTCGGCCGCGGGCTCTGCGTCCCCGGCCGGCTCGTCCGTGGCGGCGGGCGTTTGCGCAACTTCGTCGGCGGCGGGCTCTGCGGCAGCAGCGGCTTGCGGCTGCTCGTCGGCGCTCGCCTCATCGACCACGGCCGTCTCCGCGCTCGCCGTCGCATCGACCTCGGGTGCAGCCTCGGCTTCGGGTGCAACCTCGGTCTCGGCGGGAGCGGTCTCGGCCGGCGCGGCAGCCTCCTGCGCGGGCGCCTCGACGACCTCAGCGGCCGGCGCCTCACCAACCTCGGCAGCCGGAGCCTCGACGACCTCCACGCTTGCAGCCTCCGCGATCTCGGCGCTCGCTGCCTCGGCTGCGACATCGTCAGCGGCGGCGGGCTCGGCCTGCGGCTCGCCCGGGCGCGACACCGGCAGGATCTGGTCCTCGACGCGCTTGGCCGACAGCGACAGGCGCCGGCGCTCGGAGTCGATCTCCAAGATCTTCACCCTGATCTCATCGCCCGGATGGACGATCTCGCGCGGGCTCTCGACGTGGTGCGGAGCGAGCTCGGAGATGTGCACGAGCCCCTCGACGCCGTCGAGGATCTCGACGAAGGCGCCGAACGTGACGACCTTCGTGACCTTGCCCTCGAGCTCGTCGCCGACGTTGTAGGTGTCGACGATCCGCTGCCAGGGGTCCTCCTGGGTCTGCTTCAGACCAAGCGAGATGCGCTGGCGGTCGCGGTCGATGTCGAGCACCTTGACCTTCACGGTGTCGCCGATCGTGAGGATCTCGCTCGGGTGGTTGACGTGCGACCAGGAAAGCTCTGAGATGTGGATCAGGCCGTCGATCCCGTCGAGGTCGACGAACGCGCCGAAGTCGACGATGTTCGAGATCTGGCCCTCGACGACGAGGCCCGGCTGCAGGCGGTCGAGGATCTGCTGACGGACCTCCTTGCGCTCCTCCTCGAGCACCGCGCGGCGCGAGAGCACGACGTTGTTGCGCGAGCGGTTGAGCTCGATCACCTTCGTCTCGATCTTCGTGCCCATGTACTCGTCGAGGTTGGGCACGCGGCGGATGTCCACGAGCGAGGCCGGCAGGAAGCCGCGTACGCCGAGGTCGATGATCAGTCCGCCCTTGACGACCTCGATCACGGTGCCCTCGACCGGCTCGCCCGACTCGGCCGCTGTTTCGATGCGCCGCCAGGCCTTCTCGAAGCGGGCGCGCTTCTTCGACATGATCAGGCGACCGTCCTGGTCCTCCTTGGTCATGACGATCGCGTCGACCTCCTCGCCGAGGTGCACCTCGTCCTTAGGGTCGACCGACTTGCGGATCGACAGCTCGTTGGCCGGGATTACGCCCTCGGACTTGTAGCCGATGTCGACGAGCACCTCGTCCTTGTCGATCCGAACGACGTGGCCGGTGACTACCTCGCCCTCCTCGATCGTGCGGAAGGTCGCCTCGTAGTTGGGCACGATCGCCCCGTCGACCTCCAGCAGGAGGCCGTTCGATCCCTCGACCACGCGGGCTTGAGGATTCTCCATCACCGTTTGCACCGGCGAAGCCTAGCGCAGCCACAGCGCAGTCGTCCGTATCATTGCCCCGTAGATGCCTGTTCGAGCGACGATGCGGGGGGCGGCGCGCACACCGCTGGAGCGCGACTGCGACGTCCTGGTGTGCGGCGCGAGCTTCGCCGGGCTCGCCGTGGCCCGCGAGCTGGCCGGTGCAGGCGCGCGCGTGCTCGTGATCGACCGCTATGAGATCGGCGAGCGCCAGACCTCGGCTTGCGCGATGCCGACTCGCTGGCTGAACGCGATGGAGCTGCAGGACTCCCATCGCCAGACTTTCGACGAGTTGGTCGTGCACACGCCGTTTCGCACCTCGCGCTGGTCGCTGCCATGGTCCTTCTCGACGTTCGACTACCGCGAGCTGTGCGCGCTGCTGTGGGCGCAGGCCGACGACGGCGAGCTCGAGTTCGAGACGGCAACGATCACCGGGCGCGACGGCAACACGGTGATCACCGATCGCGGCCCACTTCGCGCGCCGCTGATCGTCGACAGCCTCGGCTGGCGCCGCGTGCTCTCCAACGGGCCGACGATCCAGCCGCCCGACGCGCGGCTCTCGCGTGGCCTCGAGGTGCACCCGCACGGCGACGGTCAGGAGATGGAGCTGTGGGTCGACCCTCGCTACGTGCGCGCCGGCTACTCCTGGAGCTTCCCGGCCGACGGCGAGCTGCGCGTCGGCGTCGGCTCCTTCTGGCCTTCGCACCACGTCAAGCAGCCGACGGTCAAGCTCGCGCACGACCTCGGCCTGCCCGCCGAGCGCTACCAGGGCAACTGGATTCCGCACAAGCTGCGCGCAGCCGTCGAGGACGACGTCTTCTTCGCCGGCGACTCGGCCGGGCACTGTCTCCCATTGACCGCCGAGGGCATCCGCACGGCGCTGTACTTCGGCCTCGCCTGCGGGCGCGAGCTGCGAGCCGTCGTCGAGGGCCGCCGCACGCGCGAGCAGGCGCTGCAGCGCTATGGCGCGTTCTCGGCCGCGCACACGCGCAAGTTCACCTGGATGCTGCGCGTGCAGCAGGCCGTCGGGCAGATCACGCCGAGCCGCTCGCTGACCGCCTTTGTCCGGTGCTTCGAGAACCGGCGGCTGTGCGGCTGGGTGTTCGATCGCTACCTCGACATCGCCCCGCCCAACTTCGTCGCCGACGGCCCGCGCGCGCTGACGCGCTCGCGACTGACGGCGCTGTCGGCCAACGCGCCGGCCTCGGCGTAGCCGGCCCGAACCGTCTCGACTCGGCTACGAGCGTGGAGCTCCTGCGCTCCTCGCCGCCGGCTACTCCCAGGCCCCCGGCGTGATCTCCAGAAAGCACATGTCGACGCGCAGCAGGTCCATCGTGCGCTCGAACAGCTCGCGACCGAGGCCGTAGCGCGCAGACAGGGCCGCCTCGGCGAGCGGCTCCTCCGCCGGCTCGAGCATCCTCGCGCGCGCCTCGAACGGCGCGCCGAGCGGCTTGCCGCGCACCGTGCACGGGGCCACGAGCAGGCGCGAGTCGTTGCGCAGCCGCTTGAGCTTGCCCGCGTCGCGCTCGGAGCGCACGTACAAGAGGCCGCCGCTCCCCGGCGCGGCCCACACAGGCGTCGGCACGGGCGTACCGTCGCGGCGGTAAGTGACGAGCAGCGCGCGCTTGTGGCGCGCGACCTCCCCGGCCGAGCCGCTGCGTGGCGCGTCGACGATCTCGCGTGCGCCGGGCGGTGCCGTTCGCGCCGCCATGCGCGCGCCGAACAGCGCCGCCGGCAGGCGGCGGTTGAGTACTGGATGGGCACTCGGACGGGCGGGCGCCTTCAGCTGCGATCTGGGGTCTGTCGGCTGCGACGCCATCAGCGCGAGCTCCTTTCGGTCGGTCGGTCGGGTCTCACAGCTCCTCGAGCACGCCGGCGAGTCGCCGCACTCCCTCGGCGATCGCCGGCTCGGAGAGGTTGGCGTAGCCCATCACGAGCGCCTCCACCGGCCCCCCCGGATCGATCCTGTGCAGATTCAGCGGGTAGATGCCGAGCGACCGCGCGGCGGCGCCGGCGAGCAGCGCCTGCAAGTCGACCGCCCGCGGTAGGCGCACGAGCGCGTGCAGCCCCGCCGAGACGCCGCTCACATGCGCCTCGGGCAGCTCCCGCGCGACGGCGCCGATCAGCGCGTCGCGCCGCGCGCGGTTGCGCCGCCGCGCCTTGCGCAGATGGCGGTCATACGCTGAGGTCTGCAGCAGCCGCGCGAGCACGAGCTGCTCGATCGTCGAGCAGCCGAGATCGTCGAGTGCCTTGGCCTGCACGACGGCGTCGCTGAGCGACGGCGGAACGATCAGCCAGCCGAGACGCAGCCCGGGCGCGAGCGTCTTGGAGACCGTCCCGAGGTAGACGACGCGATCCGGCGCGAGCCCCTGCAGCGCCGCCAGCGGCGCGCGGTCGTAGCGAAACTCGGCGTCGTAGTCATCCTCGATCACGAGACCGCCCGCCCGCGCCCAGCGCACGAGCTCGCCGCGCCGCTGCGGCGAGAGCACGACGCCGGTCGGGCATTGATGCGCCGGCGTGCAGAGCACGACGGGCGAGCGCAGCGAGGACGCGTCGAGCCCCTGCTCGTCCACGCGCGCGCCGCGCACGCGCAGGCCGGCGTAGGCGAGCACGGCGCGGTGCGGCGGCAGCCCGGGGTCCTCGACGTCGATCGCCTGCACGCCCTGGCTCACCAAAGCGCGACCGAGCAGCGCGAGCCCCTGCGTAGCCCCTGCGCAGACGACGATCGCCTCCGGCTCGACGGCGACTCCGCGCACGCGCCGCAGGTACGCGCTGAGCGCGTGGCGCAAGGCCGGCGCGCCGCGCGCATCGGGGTAGGCGAAGGCGCCGTCGGGCGCCGTCCTCAGCACCTCCCTGGTCGCGCTCAGCCACAGCGCGCGCGGGAAGGAGGAGAGGTCGGGAGCCCCCGGGAAGAAGTCGAACTGCGGCGCGCTCGAGGGCGCCGCGGCGGGCGTGGCGTCTTCGACGGTGCCCGCCGCGGCGACGAACGTGCCGGCGCCCTGGCGCGCGACGAGGTAGCCCTCGGCGAGCAGCTGGGCGTAGGCGTCGACGACCAGCCGGCGCGACACGCCGAGGTCGCCGGCGAGCGCGCGCGAGGACGGCATGCGACTGCCGGCCGCGAGCGTGCCATCGCGCACGAGCTCGCGCAGGCGATCCTCGAGCTGCGCGCGACGGCGCCCGCCGCGCAGGCGGACGAGCAGCTCGGGGCCATAACTGGTACCCGATTCTGCGGCCAGACTGGTCACTGTTTGGGAACCACCTCTGGGCTAGAGTAGCGGCCATGTCAACGGCCCGCGAGATGCAGAGCGCCAGCAGTCGGCCGACCGGCTCCAACTCGCAGCCGGTCACCGGCGCGACCCCGGCGAGCGCTGGCATCTCGCTGCTCGAGCTTGGCCTGCTCGCGTTCGCCGCCTACCACTTCGCGATCGCTGCCCTGATGGTGTTCGCGCCGCACACGTTCTTCTCCGACATCGGCCCCTTCGGCACGCAGAACGACCACTACCTGCGCGACACGGCGACGTTCAACCTCGCCTTCGGTGTCTCGCTGCTGATCGCCTACCGGCGCTCGTCTTGGCGCACGCCGATCCTCTTCTGCGTGGCGCTGCAGTTCGCGCTGCATGCGATCAACCACCTCGCCGACGTCGGCGCCGCCCACCCGCACTGGCTCGGGCCGTTCGACTTCGTATCGCTCACGCTCGCGACGCTCGCGCTGGCATGGCTCACACGCGAGTCCACCCGACCCCCGGAGGTTCAGAGATGACCAGGATCGAACCGCTCTCCAAGCGGCAGGCCCACCCGCTCGTGCGCTGGACCTACGGCGCCAGCCGCCGCGACCTCGGCCGCGACGTCGACCCGCTCGGGGTGTACGCGTATGCGCCCCGGCTGCTCGTCGGCTATGGCGCCTACGAGAAGGCCACCGCCAAGGAGCACCGCGTCGAGGAGCGACTGAAGGCGCTCGCCGAGACGAAGGCGGCGGCGCTCGTCAACTGCGAGTTCTGCTGCGACATCGCTTCCTCGATCGCGCGCGAAGCGGGGATCAGCGAAGCTCAGCTGCTCGGCCCTCCCCCGCTACCGCGAGAGCGCCGAGTTCTCCGAGCTGGAGAAGCTCGTGCTCGACTACGCCACCGCGATCAGCCACACGCCTGCACGCGTCTCCGACGAGCTGTTCGCCACGCTGCGCGAGCACTTCGACGAGCGCCAGCTGGTCGAGCTGACGAACGTGATCGCGCTGGAGAACATGCGCGCGCGCTTCAACAGCGCCTTCGACATGACTCCTGCCGGTTTCAGCGAGGGGATGGTCTGCGCCGTGCCCGAGGCCGCGGCGCAGACCAGTGGCGGCGAACGCCTGGCTGCGCCCGAGGTTTTGACCGGCGCAGGCGCGGGCACAGACGTGGCATGAGGGTCTTCGTGGCGGGCGCGACCGGCGTGATCGGACGCCGGCTGCTGCCGCTGCTGTTCGCCGAAGGCCACGAGGTGACCGGCATGACGCGCTCGGCCGGGCGCGCCGAGCAACTGCGCGCGGCCGGTGCGCAGGCCGTAGTCGCCGACGCGTTCGACGCGGAGCGAGCTGAACCGCGCCATCGCCGAGGCCCGCCCCGACGCGGTGATCCACCAGCTGACCTCGATCCCGCCGCGGATCGACCCGCGCAAGATCGAGCGCGACTTCGCCGTCAACGACCGCCTGCGCAGCGAGGGCACGCGCCATCCTCGTCGCGGCCGCCAAGGCGGCGGGCGTCACGCGCGCTGCTCGCCCAGAGCGTCGCCTTCTTCTACGCCCCCGGCCCGCCGGGAACGGTCCACGACGAGCGCGACCCGCTGCTGGCAGCCGAGCCGGCGGGACCCGTCAAGCGCTCGGCCGAGGCGCTCGCCGCGCTCGAGCGCGCCGTGCTGAGCGCCGGCGGGACGGTGCTGCGCTACGGCTACTTCTACGGCCCCGGCAGCGCGATCTCGCGCGAGGGCTCGACCGGGCGCGACGTCGCGCGCGCGGCGCCTGCCGATCGTCGGCGCGGGCGCGGGCGTGTGGTCGTTCATCCACGTCGACGACGCCGCCGCCGCGACGGTGGCGGCGCTCGGCGCGGAGCGAGCCGGGCGTGCTACAACGTCGTCGATGACGAGCCGGCGCGCGCGTCGCCGAGTGGATCCCGGCGCTCGCGCGGGCGCTCGGCGCACGCAGGCCGCGCAGGGTGCCGGCGCTGCTCGCGCGGCTCGTCGCCGGCGAGCTACGGCGTCGCGCGATGACCGAAGCGCAGGGCGCCTCGAACGCGCTGCGCCAAGCGCGAGCTCGGCTGGAGCCCGCGCTACGCAAGCTGGCGTGAGGGCTTCGAAACCGCGCTCGGCTGACAGCCGCTGAGCTGACTACTTCCGCACGACCAGGGCGACGCCGGCGACGAGCAGCACGATGCCGACGATCCGCCGCGACGTCGATGCGCCTGCTTGGCGACGCCGAGCAGCCCGAGGCGGTCGATCATGACGGAGATCGCGAGCTGGCCGGCGATCACGACAGCGGTCAGGCCGCTGGCGCCGAGCGTGCGCACGGCGACGAGCGCAACGCTCACGTAGACGGCGCCGAGCAGCCCGCCGACGAGCGCCCACCACGGCACGCGCCCGATCTGGCCGATGCCGCCGAGCCCGCCGCGCGCGACGAGCAGGATCAGCACGAGCGCGACGGTGCCGACGAGGAAGGAGAAGGTCGCCGCCTCGAACGCGCCGACGCTCTTGCCCAGGCGCGAGTTGATCGGCGCCTGCATGCCGACGAGGCCGCCGGCGGCGGCCGCGAGCACGACGGCGAGGCACGCGGCTCACTTCGCCTCCAGCCAGGTCCGCCCCACGCCGACGTCGACGGCGAGCGGCGGCTCGCGCTCCCACACGCCGCACATCTCGCGCTCGATCAGCGCGCGCGCGTCGTCGCCCTCCTCGGGCGGGCCTTCGAACAGCAGCTCGTCGTGGATCGTCAGCAGCAGTCGCGTCTTCAGCTCAGAGGCAGCGAGCGCCGCGCGCGTGCGCACCATCGCGAGCTTGATGATGTCGGCGGCGGTGCCCTGGATCACGGTGTTGACGGCGAGTCGCTCGCCGAGCGTCCGCACCTGGTAGTTGCGTGCCTGCAGCTCGGGGATCTGCCGGCGCCGCCCCCACAGCGTCGTCACGTAGCCCTCCTCCTTGGCGCGCTCGATCGTCTCCGCCATGAACGCGGCGACGCGCGGGAAGCGCTCGAGGTAGGCGTCGATGAACTCCTTGGCCTCCTCGCGCGGGATGTTCAGGCGATCGGCGAGGCCGTAGTCGGAGAGGCCGTAGACGATCCCGTAGTTGATCATCTTCGCCTTCGAGCGCATGCCCGGGGTCGATCTGCTCGGCGGCGACGCCGAAGACCTGCGAGGCGGTCGCCGTGTGCACGTCCTCGCCGCGCTTGAAGATCTCCTTCAGCACGGGCTCGTCGGCGGCGTGCGCGAGCACGCGCAGCTCGATCTGCGAGTAGTCGGCGGAGATCAGCACGTTGCCCGTGCTCGGCCTCGAAGCAGCCGCGGATCTCGCGCCCGAGCGGCGTGCGGATCGGGCACGTTCTGCATGTTCGGGTTGGTGCTCGACAGGCGCCCGGTCTGCGCGACCGGCCTGCAGGAAGGTCGTGTGGATGCGCGAGCGCTCGTCGACCAGCGTGCGGCAGCACGTCGAGGTAGGTCTTGATCAGCGTCGAGAGCTCGCGCCAGCGCTCGATCTTGGGCACGATCTCGTGCTCGGCGCGGATCGCCTGCAGCACGCGCGCGTCGGTCGAGTAGCCGGTCTTGCCGCGGCGCTTGCGCGAGAGGCCGAGCTTCTCGAACAGGATCTCGCCCGAGCTGCTGCGGCGAGCCGATCGTGAACTCCTCGCTCGGCGAGCACGAAGATCTCCTCTTCGAGCGCGATCGAGCTCCTCGCGCACGCGCGCCGTGATCTCGGCGAGGCGCTCGAGGTTGAGCCGCACGCCGAGCAGCTCCATCTCGCGCAGCACGGCGACGAGCGGCAGCTCGATGTCGCTCATCACGCCGTCGAGGCCGCGCTCTGAGATCTGCTCGCGCTGCCAGTCGGCCAGCGCGCCGCAGCATCACGGCGTCGGCGGCGAGCGGATCCTCGAGATCGCTGGCCAGTCCGCGCTCTTCGCACAGCTCGGCGAACGGGTAGCCGCGCCGGCCGGGCTCGAGCAGGTAGGCGCCGAGCAGCGTGTCGTGCGCGAGGCCGGGCGGCACGAGCCCGAGCGCCTTGGCGTCGTGCGCGACGACGGCGCGCTCACCGCACGGCCGCGCACGACCTGCTCGGGCCCGTCGCAGTCGCCGGCCAGCACTTCGGCGCCCTTCGCGCCCTTCGCGCCTTTGCCGCCCTCCCCACCGACCACAGCCGCGGCGAAGCGCCACGGCGGCCCTTCGGCGAACAGCTCGCCCTCGGGCGTCTCGGTCTGCGCGCACGACGAGCATCAGCTCGTCCCCCGCGTCGCCGAGCCTGGCGATGTCGGCGGGCGTTGCCGCCGCGCACGCGCCCGCTCAACTTGACCTCGGCGGCGGTCGCCGGCGCGGCGACGTCGGGGTCGCCGAGCGCCTCCTCCAGGCGCCGCAGCGGATCGCGCAGCTCGTACTCGCGGAACACCTCGCGCACGCGCGAGCGGTCGGGCTCGCGCACGGCCTCGGCGGCGATGTCGAAGTCGACGGCGACGTCGCGCTGCACGGTCGCCAGCTGCTTGGAGACGCGCGCGTCCTCGGCGTGCTCGATCAGGTTCTCTTTGCGCTTGGCGCCTTTGATCTCGTCGATGTGCGCGAGCACCTCCTCGAGCGTGCCGTAGCGTCTGGATCAGCTCGCTGGCGGTCTTGTCGCCGATCCCGGGGACGCCGGGGATGTTGTCGGAGGTGTCGCCCTTCAGCCCGTAGAAGTCGGGGATCAGCTCGGGCGGGATGCCGTAGCGGTCGATCACGGCCTGGCGGTCGTAGATCTTCGTCTCGGTGATGCCGCGCGCGGTGGCCATCACCTTGACGAGACCCTCGCTCGTCGATCAGCTGGAAGACGTCGCGGTCGCCGGTCACGATCATCACGGGCACGGGCGGCTCGCCGCGCAGCGCGCGCTCGGCGAGCGAGGCGATCACGTCGTCGGCCTCGTAGCCCTCGATCTTCACGTTGCGGTAGCCGAAGGCCTCGACGAGCGGTTCCATCGCGGGCCACTGCTGCTTGAGCAGGTCCGGGCGCGAGCGGCGCTGGGCCTTGTACTCGGCGAACAGCTCGGTGCGCCCGGAGGTGCCGGCGTCCCACGCGACGACGGTCGGCTGCACGCCGTACTCGGTGACGATCTTCACGAGCATCGAGGCGAAGCCGAAGATCGCGTTGGTCGGCACGCCGGTCGAGGTCGCGATCGACTCGGGCAGCGCGAAGAAGGCGCGGTAGACGAGGCTCGGCCCGTCGATCAGGAACAGGCGCCGCTCGCCCTCGCCCGCGCCCGTCGCCGGCGTCTTCGCACTCGTGCTGGTGGCGGCCATCGTCGGTCACTCTACGAGGAGACGCGAAGCGCCGTTTGGCCGCTTCGCAGGAGAGCACGCGGCTCGGCGCTCCGCCGCGTGCGCCACGTTGGCCCTAACATGCCGTGCCGCCCAATCGATGAGGAGAAGCCTTCAGTGAGCGCCACGACCGAGCGCGCAGTACCGCCTGACCATCCGCGTCAGCATCGACGACGCTCACGGCATGCTCGGCCGTGCTGACCGGCGCGATCGGCGACGCCGGGGGCATGGTCGGCGCGGTCGACCTCGTCGAGATGGACGGCCGCGCACAGCCTGCGCGACATCGTCGTCGACGCCTCCGGCCAGGACCACTGGGAGCAGATCCTCGCGGCGATCGCGCGCGCTCGACGGCGTCGAGGTGATCGACACGACCGACCGCACGTTCCTGCTGCACGTCGGCGGCAAGATCGAACAGCACAACAAGCACCCGCTGAAGACGCGCGACGACCTCTCGATGGCCTACACGCCGGGCGTGGCGCGCGTCTGCCTGGCGATCGCCGACGACGAGGACAAGGCCTTCCAGTACACGATCAAGCGCAACACGGTCGCGGTCGTCTCCGACGGCACGGCGGTGCTCGGCCTCGGCGACATCGGCCCGCGCGCGGCGATGCCGGTGATGGAGGGCAAGTGCTGCCTGTTCAAGGAGTTCGCGGGCGTCGACGCGTTCCCGATCTGCCTGGAGACGACCGACCCCGAGGAGATCATCCGCACGGTCAAGCTGATCGCGCCGGCCTTCGGCGGGATCAACCTCGAGGACATCTCGGCGCCGCGCTGCTTCGAGATCGAGGATCGCCTCAAGGCGGAGCTCGACATCCCGGTCTTCCACGACGACCAGCACGGCACGGCGGTCGTCGTGATGGCGGCGCTGCTCAACGCGGTCAAGCTGACCGGGCAAGCGCATGGAGGACCTGCAGCGTGCTGATCATCGGCCTCGGCGCGGCGGGCATCGCGGTCACGCAAGATCCTGCTCGCGGCGGGCGTGCGCAACATCGTCGGCGCCGACTCCAAGGGCGCGCTGCACGTCAAGCGCGAGGACTACCTCGACGGCTACGATGAACCCGGTCAAGCGCTGGTTCGCCGAGCAGACCAACCCGGACTGCCGCGCGGGCACGCCGGCGGACGTGATCGACGGCGACGGACCTGTTGATCGGGCTCTCCGGCGCGCGGGCGATGCCGGCCAGGCGCTGTCGCGGATGAACAAGCGACGCGATGGTCTTCGCGATGGCCAACCCGAACCCGGAGGTCAACCCCGAGGAGGCGGCGCCGTACGTGCGGATCATGGCGACGGGCCGCTCGGACTACCCGAACCAGATCAACAACGTGCTGTGCTTCCCGGGCATCTTCCGCGGCGCGCTCGACGTGCGCGCGCCGACGATCACCGAGGAGATGAAGATGGCGGCGGCGCACGCGATCGCCGACGATCGTCGACGAGACGGAGCTGCGCGAGGACTACATCATCCCGTCGGTCTTCAACCGCGACGTGGCGCCGGCGGTGGCGGCGGCGGTGGCCGACGAGGCGCGCGCGACGGGCGCGGCGCGCGCGGGCCATGAGGTCGGCTTCGCCCAGGGCGATACGCTGACGCCGAGCTCGGCAGCACCGCAGTGAGCCACCCACCGGGGACCGCGCGGCGCGTGACGGTCACCGGGGCGACGGGCCTGATCGGCCCGCCGGTCGTCGCAGCGCTGCAGAGCGCGGGCGCGCAGGTGACGCGTGCTCTCGCGCGACCCCGAGCGAGCGCGGCGGAGCCTGCAGCGTGACGGCGCCGAGCCGCTGCAGGCGCACGCATGGGACCTGATGGCCGAACCGGCGCCGGCAGCGGCGCTCGACGGCCGCGACGCGGTCGTCCACCTGGCGGGCGAGAACATCGCCCAACGCTGGAGCGTGCAGGCCAAGCAGGCGATCCGCGAGAGCCGCGTGACGGGCACGCGCAACCTGCTCGCGGGCCTGCGCCAGGCGGCAGATCCGCCACGCACGCTGTCAGCTCCTCGGCGTCGGCTACTACGGCGCCCACGGCGAAGAGCCGCTCGACGAGGAGGCGCCGCGCGGGACGCGACTTCCTCGCGCAGGTGTGCGTGGAGTGGGAGGCGGAGGCGCAGAAGGCGCAGGCGGCTCGGCGCTGCGCGTGGTGCGCGTGCGCACGGGCGTCGTGCTGCACAGCGACGGCGGGGCGCTTGAGAAGATGCTGCCCCCCTTCCGCCTCGGCGTCGGCGGCCCGGTGGCGGGCGGTCGCCAGTACATCTCCTGGATCCATCGCGACGACCTCGTCGGCATGATCGTCGCGGCGGTCGGCGACGATCGCTGGAGCGGTCCGGTCAACGCGACGGCGCCGACGCCGGTCACCAATCGCGAGTTCTCGCGCGCGCTCGGGCGCGCGCTCAACGACCGGCGCTGCTGCCGGTGCCGCGCGCTGGCGCTGCGGCTGCTCTACGGCGAGATGGCCGAGATCGTCACCGACGGGCGCGCGCGTGGTGCCGGCGAAGGCGCTCGTGCTCGGCTACGAGTTCGCCCACCCGGCGCTCGAGGAGGCGCTCAGCTCGGCACTGGCACGCGGCTCACGCGGGCAAGCCGTTCGGCCGCTCGCTGGCGCCGGCGCGGTTCTGCGTCTCGACGATCACGCGGCAGGGGCGCTTGCCGAGCAGGTAGGCGGCGGTCGGGCCGATGCCCTGCTCGCCGGTGGGCGCGTGGATCGTCGACCAGTAGATCACGTCGGCGCCGATCCGCTGCGCTTCCTCGACGAGCGCAGCGCCCGGGTTGCGCGTGCGGATCAGGCCGGTGTGGATCTTGATCCCGGCCCGGCGGGCCTGGATGCGCGCGCTCTCGAGCACGGAGCGCCCGTGCGCCTCCTCCTCCTCCAGCCCGGAGTCGAGCGAGAGCTGGCTGGGCACGGGCAGCACGAAGATCGCGTAGACGACGCCCTCCTCGCCGATCAGCTTGGCGGCGCTGCGCAGCACGCTGCGCTGAGACGTCGTCGCCGAAGATCGGCACGAGCGCGCGTGCGGTAGTCGAGCTCCTCGAAGTCGGGCGGGCGCTGAGGGCGCTCGATCTTGTACGTCGTGCGCGGGTCGAGCCCTTGGCGGCGGCGGTAGACGAGGTAGCCGACCATGCCGACGAGCATCCACGGGATGCCGATCGTGCGCGCCTCGGGGTGCAGCACGACGACGGCGCACCAGGCGGCGAACGTGCCGATCGCGCCGAGCACGGCGGTCAGCGGGATCGTCGCGCCGCGGATGCGCACGTTCCACGGCATCCGATACGGGCGCTCCTGATCGGGCTTCTTGATGCGCAGCGCGATCACGGCGACGTGCGCGATCGTGAACGACAGCATCGCGCCGAACGAGTAGAGGTTGCCGAGCAGGTTGGTTTCGCCGGGCAGGATCAGACGCCGGCGAGGATCGAGAAGAACACGATCGTGAACCACGGCGTGCGGAAGCTCGGGTGCAGGCGCGAGAAGATGCTCGGCAGCTGGCGGTGCTCGGCCAGCGACCAGGACAGCCGCGAGATGCCGATCAGGCCGGCGTTGGTGGCGATGAACAGGATCGTCGCGGCGAGCACGCCGACGTAGTCGCGCGCGATCGTCAGCAGCGTGCCGTGCAGGCCCAGGCGCGAGACGATGCCGAGCACGGGGTCGTTCTCGATAGGTCGTGCCGAGCGCGGTGGAGAAGTGCCCGGCGTGCTCGACGACAGGCAGCGCGGAGAGCGCGACGACGGAGATGCCGGCGTACACGCCGAGCACGGCGAGCAGCACGAGGTTGACCGCCTTGGGAATGTCGTGGCCGGGGTCCTTTGCCTCCTCGGCCATGTTCGAGACGGTCTCGATGCCGGTGTAGGCGACCATCGCGACGGACAGCGCGAAGATCAGCTGGGTCCAGGTCGGGCGCGATGCCGAGGTGCACCTGGTCGACGAGCAGCGACGGGTTGAGCACGAGCACGACGCCGAGGCAGACGAGCAGCACCTGCGTGCAGAGGTCGGCGACGGCGAGGAACAGGTTCAGCTTGGCCGACTCGCCGAGCCCGCGGATGTTCAGCGCGGCGAGCAGCGCGATCGTGACGAGGCCGCCGATGATGTCGCCGGGGTTGTGCGTCAGCGCAGGGAAGAAGGCGCCGAGGTAGTGCGGCACGAAGAACGCCGAGATGGCGATCGTGATGATGTAGTCGAGCTCAGCGCCCAGCCGGCGAAGAACGAGACGACGTCGTTGAAGGCGTGGCGGGCGAACGAGGAGGAGCCGCCGGCTTCGGGGAACATCGCGGCGCCCTCGGCGTAGGTCTTGGCGGTCAGCACGAACAGCCCGCCGGCGAACATGAAGACGAGCGGCGTCAGCCCGAGCGCGTGCGCGGCGACGAGCCCGAGCGCGTAGTAGATCGAGGAGCCGACGTTGCCGTAGGCGGTCGCGAACAGGCCCGGAACGCCGACCGAGCGGCGCAGGCCGTGCTCGGTGAGACGTGCCATCGCGCGGCAGCGTATAGCGGCGCGGCCACCGGCGCGCCCGTTCGCCGCCGCCGCGCCGCGACTGGCGCGATGCAAAATCCCATGCACCGCAGCCGGCCGAGCAGGAAGCCGCCGTATGATCCCGACGGTCCGGGGGCAAGCGATCTCCCCGGCCTGCCCCCATGGATACCTCGCGACGCGGAAACTACGACTCTGGAGAGGACTTCGTCCTCGAATACGGGGAGCTGCGCTTCACCTTCAACGAGGCCGACTTCTCCGAGCGCTGCGAGCAGGCGGCGATCAAGGCTCGGCTTCGTCGGCGGCCGCCTCGGCGAGGAGGAGCTCGAAGACCTCGTCAACCTCGCCGTCAACGGCGAGATCTCCGATCCGGCCTCGGCGCTCGGCGAGCACGTCAACGACTGCTGGCCCGAGCTCGTCGGCCCGGCCGAGCGCTCGCTCGTGCACTGGCTGCGCCGCCTCGTGTTCCGCGGCGCCTGGCTCGACCAGCGCGTCAACGAGGGCGAGCTCGAGCGTGGCCTTCGACGAAGAGACCGGCAGCTTCGCCTACGTGCAGCCGACCGATCCCCTGACGGAGACCGGCGGCGAACCGATCGAACTCGCCCCCGAGCCCTCCTGGGGCCGGGTCGCGTACCGGCGCTAGCCGGACGCCGCTGGCGCGGCGCCCTGCCGGCCGGTTTTTCTAGCTGACGTCCATCGCTTCGGCGCGGGCCTTGAGGATGGCTGTTGCACCGTCTTCGCCGACGAGCAGCTCGGGGCGCAGCGTGCCGCTGGCGGCGAGATCGAGGATCGGCTGGCGGCCAGTCGCGGTGAGCGCGACGTCGAGCGCGATCACCGTGCGTCTCGCCGCCGAACGGCCGCGAGGCGGTGGCGATCACCGTCAGCGAGCCGCCCTCGCGCAGGTTGCGCGCCGCCGCCAGCGCCTTGCGCGCCGCGTGCGGGTGCAAGGCCGTCAAGTGAGTCGATCAGCACGACCGCGTTCCCGCCGCGCGCAGCGACGCGCTTGGCGGCGTCGATCGCGCGCTCGATCGCCTGACCCTGCGAGTCAGCCGAGGCGGCGAAGCTGAGCGCGGCCACCGGGGCGTGCTGCTCGTCCTGCTGCCAGCGCCCGATCTCCTCGGGCCGCGCGCCGGCCAGCACGACCGAGGCCTCGACGCCCTCGCGGGCCGAGATCGCGAACAGCAGCGCGCGCAGCGTCTCGCTCTTGCCGGCGCGGGCGGCGCCGACGATCACGACGCGCGAGCCGCGGCCGAACGGCGTCAGCCACTCGATCGCCTGCAGCGTCGGGTCGCTCGCCTCCAGGGCGAAGCGCTCGCTCGGGTAGTCCACCGGCAGGTCCTCGTAGCGGGCGCCCGTCCGAGACCGCGTCCGCCGAGTCGCCGTTGATCGTGTCGATGCGAATCAGCGAGGGGTAGCGCTCGGAGCGGCGCGGCGTGCGCACCGGGCCCGCCACGCGGTCGCCCGAGACGAGCTCGCAGCGACGCACCTGGGCGGCTGAGATGTAGATGTCATCGTCGGAGGGCTCCGGCGGGTCGATCCGCAGGAACGCCGAGCCGTTGCCGAGCACCTCGACGACGCCCTCGGCGAGCTCGCCGCCCTCGCGCTCCTCGGAGTCCTCCGCCTCGCCGTCCTTGGCGGCGGCGTCCTTCGGGCCCGCATCCTGCTTGGCGGCCTCCCTCCTGCCAGTGCCACGTCCGGCGCCGCCGCGCCTGGAGCGCGGGCGGCGCTCGCGCGGCTCCTCCTTCTGCTCCTCCTCGGGCTCGGCGTCGGTATCGGTCTCGGCGTCGGCATCCGCGTCGGCATCCGCGTCGGCCGAGCGCGACCGCCGGGAGCGTCCGCCGCGCCGGCCGCGGCTGGAGGAGCGCGCCGGTTTATCCTCGCTCGACTCCTCGTCCTGCGAGCCCTCGGCGTCGCCGCCGGGCTGCTCGCCGAGGATGCGCGTCGATCAGGTCCGCCTTGCGCAGCCGCCTGAAGCCGTCGAGCCCCAACTGGTCTGCGATCGCGTGCAGGTCGGCCAGAGGACTTGCCTCCAGCTCGGAGCGGTCGAGCACTGATGCCATTTGAGTCTTCTCCTCTTCGTTTGGATGGGTGGTTGGCGTCCCGCTGCGTTGGACAGCGGCGGGCACCCGTTGCTGTTGTCAGCCTAGCGGCTGCTACGGCCGCTAGGCCGTTCGTGACGCAATTCCTCGGCGAGCGCGAGATCCCTGCCGGTGCTCTGCTCGCCCGCCAGCGCGGCGCGCACGGTGAGGAAGTCCGACGCCGCGGCGACGTCGTGCACGCGGAAGATGTGCGCGCCCGCGTCGGCGCCGTGCGCGAGCGCCCCGAGCGTGCCCGCGAGCCGCTCGCGCGGCGCGCGCCCGGTCAGCGCGCCGATGAAGTCCTTGCGCGAGATCGCCATCAGCAGCGGGCGCCCCAGCTCGTGCAGGCGCCCGACTTCGGAGAGCAGGCGGATCGTCTGCGCCGGCGTCTTGGCGAAGTCCGGGCCCGGGTCGACGATCAGCTGTTCGGCCGCCACGCCCGCGTTGTTCGCCATTGCGATTCGCTCACGCAGGAACGCCAGCACCTCCCCGGTTACGTCCTCGTACAGATCCGGGTCCTGCAGCCGTTCGCGCGGCGCCGCTCGCGTGTGCATCAGCACGAGCGCTGCGCCCGTCTGCGCGCAGACCGTCGCGAGCTCGGGGTCGCGCAGGCCGCTTACGTCGTTGACGATGCTCGCGCCCGCCGCGATCGCCGCGCGCGCCACAGCCGGCTTGTACGTGTCGACCGAGACGAGCGCGCCGAGGCCGCCCGCGAGGCGTTCGATCAGCGGCACGACCAGCTCCGCCTCGTGCTCGGGCGAGACGGGCGGGCGACCCGTCGTCGCCGACTCACCGCCGACGTCGAGGATCGCGGCGCCGTCGTGCAGCAGCTGCTCGGCCAGCCGCGCCTGATCGTCGAGCGTCGGGTGGCGGCCGCCGTCGCTGAAGGAGTCCGGCGAGGCGTTGACGATCCCCATCAGCAGCGGCCGCGAGCCGAGCTCGAGCACGTGCGTCCCGGCGCGCAGCCGCCTGCTCGGCGCCGGTTGCGGCCCCGTCCCGCTCACGAGCCGAGCAGGCCCTCGGCGCGGGCCTCCTCGCGGAAGCGCTCGATCTCAGCCAGCGTGCGCTGCGCATCCCAGCCGAGCTCGCCGCGCGAGCACGTCGGCCACGCGCGCAGCCGGCCCCTGCTCGGCGGCGAGCTCGCGTGCGGCCAGCAGTCCGAGGCGGGTGCGCCGCAGCAGCACGTCCGCCGACCCCGCGCGCCTGCTCCTGGCGCGCCGCGAGCACCGCCTCGGCGAGCAGGTCCGGCAGCCCCTCGACGATCGGCTGCGCCAGCTCGCCGCGCTCGGCCGCCAGCGCCAGCACCTCGTGCGCCGCGTGCCCGTAGCGTGCCGCGAGCGCCGCGTAGGACTGCTCGGGCACGCCCTCCACGCGCGGCAGCTCATCCGCCGAGATCGCCTGCCCGAGCGGGATTTCCTGCGTACGGCAAGGCGCGTCGCTCGCGTCGCGCAGCGACCAGGCGGTCGACCGTCATCTTCGCCATCCGCCGCCACGTCGTCAGCTTGCCGCCCGTGATCGTGATCATCCCCGAGGAGGTCTCATACAGCTCGGCCTTGCGCGAGATGTCGACCGACTTCTTCGGGTCGCCGGTCGAGATCAGCGGGCGCACACCGGCGAACGCTCCCGTCAGATCGCCCTCCGCCAGCTCCGAGCCGAAGAACGCGTTGATCGCGTCGAGCAGGTAGGCGACGTCGTCGCTGCGAGGGCTTGACGTGCTCCAGCGAGCCCTCGTAGTCGTTGTCGGTCGTGCCCACCAGCGTGTGCCCGAGCCACGGCAGCGCGAAGATCGAGCGCCCCGAGCCGGCCGGCACGATCGCGCCGCCGATCAGCGGCAGCGTCTCGTGCGCCAGCGTGATGTGCGTGCCGCGGCTCGGGCGGATGCGCGGCAGCTCGGCCTCGTCGTGCAGCTCCTGCGGGCGCAGCTCGTCCGCCCATACGCCCGTCGCGTTGATCACGTTGCTCGCGCGCACGTCGAAGGACTCGCCGCTCTCGCCGTCGCGCGCGCGCACGCCCCGCGCGCGGCCGTCGTGCTCGAGCAGCCCCGTCACCTCGACGCGGTTCGCGCAGACCGCGCCGAAGCGCTCGGCCTCGCCGAGCACCGTCAGCACGAGCCGCACGTCGTCGGTCTGGCAGTCGTAGAACAGGTAGCCGCTCGTCGGCTCGCGCGCGGCCAGCGCCGGCAGCAACTCGAGCACTTCCTCGCCCGAGATCATCCGGTGGCGCTCCGGGCTCCACGACTCGCCGCCGTCGGCGCCGTCGGCAGCTTCCGCGCCCTCCGGCGCGGGCTCGGCGCCCTTGCGCTTGCCCCGACGCGCGCGCCGGCGCCCGCGCTCGACCGACATCACGTCGTAGAGGTTCAGCCCGACCCCGACGAGGCGGTCCGGGTGGGCGCCCTCGAAGGCCGGCACGACCAGCGGCAGCGGGCGCACCAGGTGCGGCGCCAGCGCCACCATCAGCTGGCGCTCGAGCAGCGCCTCGCGCACAAGGCCGAGGTCGAAGTTCTGCAGGTAGCGCAGGCCGCCGTGGACGAGCTTGCTCGAGCGGCTCGACGTGCCCGACGCGTAGTCGGCGCGCTCCAGCAGCGCCACGCTGTAGCCGCGCGAGGCTGCGTCGAGGGCCACGCCCGCGCCCGTGATGCCGCCGCCGACGACGACGACGTCGAACTCCTCCTCGCTCAGCGCCGATAGAGCCTGGCCGCGCTCGATCACGCGCGCAGTCTCGCAGAGGCGTTGTCGAGATGTCGGCGAGCTCGGCCGTGATCTCCGAGACGGCCGACTTGGCGTCGCCGAACAGCATCGCCGTCTTCGGGTCGTAGTACAGCTCGTTTTCGATGCCCGCGAAGCCGGGGTTCATCGAGCGCTTGATCACGATCACCGACTGGCTGTCGTTGACTTCGAGGATCGGCATGCCGTAGATCGGCGAGGACGGCGTGTTCTTCGCCGCCGGGTTGGTCACGTCGTTGGCGCCGATCACGAGCGAGACGTCGGTGCGCTGGAACTCGGGGTTGGCGTCGTCCATCTCCTTCGAGCTGGTCATACGGCACGTCGGCCTCGGCTAGCAGCACGTTCATGTGCCCCGGCATGCGCCCCGCGACCGGGTGGATCGCATAGCTGACCTCGACCCCGCGTTTCTCGAGCTCCTTGGTCAGCTCGCGCACCGCGTGCTGCGCCTGCGCGACCGCCATGCCGTAGCCCGGAACGATCACCACGCGGCTCGCGTAGGCCAGCTGGATCGCCGCGTCTGCCGCGCTCGTCGATTTGACCGTGCCCGCGTGCTCGCCCGCGCCTTCGGCGCCCGCGACCGCCCCTCCGCCGCCGAAGCCGCCCGCGACGATCGCCGGGATCGAGCGGTTCATCGCGGTCGCCATCAGGTTCGTCAGGATCGTGCCCGAGGCGCCGACGATCATGCCCGCGACGATCAGCGCCGTGTTGTCCAGCGCGATCCCGGTCGCCGCCGCCGACAGCCCCGTGAAGGCGTTCAGCAGCGAGATCACGACCGGCATGTCCGCGCCGCCGATCGGCAGCACGACCGCGTTGCCCAGCAGCGCCGCGCACACGAGCAGGCCGATGAAGATCCCCTCGGAGTGGCTCCCCGCCGCGATGTCGATCCCGGCCGCGAGCGCGAGGATCAGCAGCACGAGGTTGACGATCTGCTGCGCCGAGCCGAAGCTGATCGGGCGTCCGGGGATGATTTCCTGGAGCTTGCCGAAGGCGATGTTCGAGCCCCAGAAGGAGACCGAGCCGACGATCGCCGCGAACAGCGAGAAGATCGTGACGTACGTCGCCACGCCCGTGAAGCCGTCCGTCAGGCGGAACTCCGACCACGAGATCAGGAACACCGCGCCGCCGCCGACGCCGTTGAACAGCGCGACCATCTGCGGCATCGCCGTCATCTTCACCTGTCGCGCCGCCGGCACGCCGACCGCGGTGCCGAGCGCCACGCCGAGCACGATCAGGCCCCAGTTGCCCTCGCCCGGGTTCAGCAGCGTCGCGATTACCGCGATCGCCATGCCGACCGCCGCGATGCGGTTGCCGCGCACCGCCGTCGTCGGCCCCGAGAGCCCGCGCAGCCCCTGGATGAACAGCGCGAAGGCGATGATGTAGAGGACGTCGAGGAAGCTCTGGTCCTGCAGGAACGAGCTCGCGAGGATCACGACGCGCCGCCTCCGTCCGGCCCGTCGTCCGTGTCCTTCGGCGGCTTCGGCTTGGACTTGAACATCTCGAGCATGCGGTCGGTCACGAGGAAGCCGCCGACCACGTTGATCGTGCCGAACGCGATCGCGATCACGAGGATGACCTTGTTGAACGTGCCGTTGCCCGACGCGCCGACGACCAGCAGGCCGCCGAGCAGCACGATCCCGTGGATCGCGTTCGTGCCCGACATCAGCGGCGTGTGCAGCGTGTTCGGCACCTTCGAGATCACGACGAAGCCGATGAAGCCGGCCAGCACGAGGATCGCGAGGTTGGTCGTGAGCGTGCTCGCAAGGATCACTGGGCACCTCCGCTCGGGGCCGTCGGCGTCGCGCCGGACGCCTTCTCCACGGCCGACTTAGCCGCCGCGTTGACGATCTCGCCGTCGCGCACGACGCACGCGCCGGCGATGATCTCGTCGTCGAAGTCGAGGTTCAGCGCGCCGTCCTCGCCGACGAGCAGCTCGAGCAGCGCGAGCACGTTGCGCGCGAACAGCTGCGAGGAGTGCTCGGCCATGCTCGCCGGCAGGTTCAGCGGCGAGACGATCTTGACGTCGTGCCTGACGACCGTCTGCCCCGGCTCGGTCAGCTCGCAGTTGCCGCCCGTCTCGCCGGCCAGGTCGACGATCACCGAGCCCGGCTTCATTCCTTCGACGGCCTCCGCCGTGACGAGCTTCGGCGCCGGGCGGCCCGGCACGAGCGCCGTCGTGATGACCACGTCGAAGCCCTTGATCGCGTCGGTCAGCGCCTGCTGCTGCGCGCGCGCTCCTCGTCGGTCAGCTCGCGCGCGTAGCCGCCCTCGCCGCTGGCCTCGAGGCCGAGGTCGAGCCACTGCGCGCCGAGCGACTGGACCTGCTCGGCCACCTCCGGGCGCACGTCGTAGCCGGTCGTGCGCGCGCCCAGGCGCTTGGCCGTCGCGAGCGCCTGCAGCCCCGCCACGCCGACGCCCAGCACGAGCACCTTCGCCGGCGGGATCGTGCCCGCCGCGGTCATCAGCATCGGGTAGAAGCGGCCCATCTCCTCGGCGCCCAAGCAGCGCCGCCTTGTAGCCGGCGACGTTGCTCTGCGAGGACAGCGCGTCCATCGACTGCGCGCGCGAGATGCGCGGGATCGCCTCCATCGCGAACGCCGTCGCGCCCGCGTCCGCCAGCGCCGCGTCGTCTGCGGGCTCGTCAGCGGCGCCAGGAAGCCGATCAGGATCGAGCCCTGGCCGAGCGCGCGGATCTGCTCCGCGTCCGGCGGCGCGATCGTCACCACCACGTCCGAGCGCCACACCTCGCCCGCGTCCTGCGTCAGCTCCGCGCCCGCCTCGCCTGAAGGCCGCGTCCGGCAGCAGCGCATCCGCGCCCGCGCCGCTCTGCACGAGCGACGTCGAGGCCCTTGGCCTTGAGCTTGCCCACGACCTCGGGCACGAGCGCAACCCGGTGCTCGCCCGCCGCCGTCTCCTTCGGAACGCCAATCCGCATGAAGGGCGGGAACGTATCCGATCGCGCCGACGCGCGGTGTGCTCCTCGGCACAGATACTCGCCGCGCGCCTATGACTCGACGCACGCATGACCGTCAACCTCACCCGCATCTACACCAAGCTCGGCGACGGCGGCGAGACCCACCTCGGCGACATGAGCCGCGTCTCCAAGCTGCACCCGCGCGTCGAGGCCTACGGCACCGTCGACGAGCTCAACGCCACGATCGGGCTCGCGCTGCTGCAGCCGGGCCTGCCCGAGCAGTTTGCCGAGTGGCTCCGGCGCGTGCAGAACGACCTGCTCGACGTCGGCGCCGACCTGTCCGTGCCGCCGCCGCAGGAGGATGCCGGCGAGGGCTCAGACCCGCGCGGGCGCCTGCGCGTCGGCCCCGACTACACCGAGTGGCTCGAGCGGGCCTGCGACGAGGTCAACGCCACGCTCGCGCCGCTGCGCTCGTTCGTGATCCCCGGCGGCACCCCCGCCGCCGCGCACCTGCACGTCTGCCGCACCGTCTGCCGCCGCGCCGAGCGCCGCGCGATCGCCGTCGGCGCGGACGGCAACGCCGAGGTCGTGCGCTACCTGAACCGACTCTCCGACCTGCTCTTCATCCTCAGCCGCGCCGCCAACAACGAGGGCGACTCAGAGCACGCCGAGCCGCTGTGGCAGCCCGGCGCGCACGAGGCCGAAGAGCGCGGCGAGTCCTAGCGCGTCCGCTCAGCGAGGCGAGTCGGCGCGCCGCAGCGGCCAGCGCCGTTCCGAGGCAGCAGGCCGGCCACCGCGAGCGCGATCCACAGCGCGCCGAGCAGGTAGCCGCCGAGCACGTCGCTCGGCATGTGCCAGGCGAGGATCAGCAACGCCACGCCGACGGCGAGCATGAACAGCGCCGCCAGCGGCGCCGCCAGCGCCGCACCAGCGAGGAGGCGTGACGAGCACGGCGCAGAGCGCCAGCGCCGTAGCCGCCGTCGAGTGCCCACTCGGCCACGAGCCGGCCCCGATGTACGCGCGCCCGAAGCCGACGTGCGGCTGTGCCAGCAGCGGCTTGAGCAGCTCGGCGCTGAACGGCGCCAGCGCCATCACGACCGCCACGGCGAACGCCAGCCGGCGACGCTCCGCGCGCGAGCGCGAACAGCACGATCGCCAGCGCCCAGATCGATGAACAGCATCGGGTCGAGCAGGTGCAGCAGGCATCGCGCGCGACGTCGTTCGTCCGTTCGGCCGCGCCCAGCGCGAAGCGGCGCAGCAGTTCCGCGTCGTGCACGCGGAACACTTCGACGTGCGTCGGCACCGCCCAAACGAGCGCCAGCGCCGCCACGCACAGCGCCGCCGCGAGCACAGGGCAGCGCCACGCCGCCGTGCGGCGAGCGGGCGGCCGAGCTGTTGCGCGGCAGCGCGCCGGCCGTGTACGCGCGTGCGGACATCGCTCAAGCGTAGGAGCACGGCTAAAGCGCCGCTGAAGCCCCACGCGGCGGGCGGCTCAGCCGACGGGGAAAGTCTTGCCGGCGAGCGCGATCAGCGCCTGTGCGGTGACCCACACCGGCGTCTGCGCGCCCGTGCGCGAGTAGCGGACGCTGCCGTCGGGCGCGATCAGGCTTTCCAGGTAGGCCGACCGGCGAGCGGCTGCCGCGCGCCGCACGGCGCCCGGGTTCACGCCCGGCCGCGATCAGCCCCTGCACCGCCCACGCCGTCGACTGCGCGTTGGATTCGCCGCCGTGCTGCTGCGGGAAGCCGCCGTCGAGGTTCTGGCGCGCGCGTCAGGAAGTCCGACCGCGCGCGCGAGCACGCGCAGCGTTGCGTGCGCCCGCGACCGCCAGCGCCTGCAGCGCCGCGCCGGTGTCGTCGACGTCGCTGGCGCGAGCCGCGCCCGCCGAAGCCGAAGCCGCCGTCGCCGTTCTGCTGGCGCTCGATCCAGCCCGCCGCTTCGCGGATCGGGCTGAAGCTCGCCGAGTGCCCGACCGCGCGCAGCGCGAACACCGCGAACGCGGTGAGGTTGACCTGGCGCTCGAACGAGCCGTCGCCGCCACGCGCGCGCAGCACTTCGGCGACGAGGTTGCGCCCGGCGAACGAGTACGCCGAGGCGCCGCACGCGCGCACCGCGAGGATCGTGCGCTCGACGTCGCCGAGGCCGTGCAGCGTCGAGGCTTCGCCGCGCAGCGAGTCGAGCACCGAGTGGCCGCCGCGGCGCACGCTCGCCGGGTTGCGCCCTGCCGCGGCAGAGCCCATCGCCGCCCACGCCGTGTACAGCTCGCTGCTGGCTGCCCGCGCGCGCCGCCGAAGCCGCCGTCGGGTTCTGGCGCCGAGTCCAGGTAGCGCGAGCTGGCGCGCCGAGCGACGCCGCGGCCGCGGCCGGTGCGTCCGGCGAGCGCCGCCCGCGAGGCTCACGCCGATGCCGGCGACGAGCACGAGCGCCACGAGCGATCCCGGCGAGCCGAGCGTTCCGAGGGCGCGCGGCGGCGGAGCCGGCGGCGACGGTCGGCTCGACCGCCTCCCAGCTCACCTCCATGCGCGCGCGCATCCGCGCCAGCAGCCGCGCCAGCTCCGGCGCGAAGGCGAGGCCGAAGAGGAAGCTCGCGACCATGTCGGTGAGGTCGAACGGCAGCGCCGTGCCGGCCATCGCGCAGCAACGCCGCCGGCGTGTGGCTCGCGCCGAGCGTCCACGTGTAGACGTTCATCACCTCCTTCGCAGCGAGCGCCGCGAGCGCGCACGCGAGCGCCAGTTGCACGCGGCCCGAGGCGCCGGCCCGCTGAGCGTGCCGAGCGCCGCGCCGACCAGACCGACGAGCCCCCAGGCGGCCATCTGCCACGGCGTGTACGGGCCCTGGCCGAGCACGATGTTCGAGGCCAGCATGCCGAGCGCGCCGACGGTGAAGCCGGGCAGCGGGCCGAGCGCGTAGCCCGACGACGAGCGTCATCGCCGTGATCGGCTTGACGTCCGGCAGCGCCACGAACGCGTCGCGGCCGAGCGCGGCGAGGGCCGCGAGCGTCGCCACGACGGCGACCATCCGCGCCGACGGGCCGCGCTGCGCTCGTAGGCCAGCCAGCCGAGCACCGAGCACGAGCGCGACGATCAGCGAACGAGGCGAGCGGCCAGCTCACGGACCGCCGCACCGCCGTCCGGACGCGGCCGCTCGCGCCGCCAGCAGCGCCGCGCCCTGCTCGGGCAGCAGCGCGCCGCCGGCGCCGCCGAGGATGCGCGCCGTCTCGGTCGCGAAGTACCAGCCGCCGGCGAGCAGCTCCGCCGTCGGGCCGTCGGCGATCACGCGGCCGTCGGCGAGCAGCACCGCGCGCGTCGGCGCAGGCCGCCGCGAACTCGGGGTCGTGCGTGGCGACGATCACCGCCTGCCCCTGCTCCGCGCGCCGCGCGCAGCTCCTCGGCGAGCTCGCGCCTTGGCCGCGCGGTCCATGCCGCGCGTCGGCTCGTCGAGCGCGAGCACCGGCCGGCGGCTCGCCGCTCGGAGACGATCGCGAGCGCCAGGCGCTGGCGCTCGCCGCCGGAGAGGTCGCGCGGGTTGCGCTGCCGCCAGCTCGCTCGAGCCCGACTGCCTCGAGCGCCGCGCCGAGGCCTCCTCGCCGACGCGCTCGTGGATGAAGTAGTCGCCCGGGTTCTGCAGCAGCAGCGCCACCCGCCCGCGCGCTGCGACGCGCCCGCGCGTCGGCTCGCAGCAGCCCGGCGGCGTGGCGCAGCAGCGTCGACTTGCCCGCGCCGTTGCGGCCCATCAGCGCGACGCGTCTCGCCGGGCGCACAGCTCGAGGTCGACGCCCGCGCAGGATCGCCGGGCCGTCGCGCAGCTCGTGCCAGACGCCGCGCAGCTCGAGCGCCGGCTGCGCGGCCCTGCGGCGCCGCGCGCGACGGCGATGCGAGCGCGGCGCAGCCGTCGCCCGCGCCGCGTCGCCGGCTCGGCCGCCGCCGCGCTCGCGGCGCTGCGCCGGCGTCCGCCGGGCAGCAGCCCGCCGACGCGCAGCGCCGCGCGCGCCTGGCGGACGCCGACCGGCGCCGGGCGCAGGCCGGCGAGCGCGAACAGCTTGCGCGCCGGGCGTCTGCAGCGCGGGCGCGCGCGCCGCGGCCCATTGCGAGAAGCGCCGCGGCGTCGCCGTCGCAGACGACGCGCCCGCCGTCGAGCGCGATCACGCGGTCGGCCGCGCTGAGGCAGCGCTCCAGGCGGTGCTCGGCCAGCACGATCGTCGTCTCCCACTCCTGGTTGAGCCGGCGCAGCAGGCCGATCAGCTCGTCGCCGGCGACCGGGTCGAGCTGCGAGGTCGGCTCGTCGAGCAGCACCATGCGCGGGCGGCCGGCGAGCGCCGCGCCGAGCGCGACGCGCTGCTTCTCCCCGCCCGAGAGCTCGTGCGTGGAGCGGTCGAGCAGCGCGTCGATGCCGAGCGCGAGCGCCACCTCCTCGACGCCGCGCGCGACGGCCGCCGCGCCGTGGCCGCGGCTCTCGAGCGCGAGCGCGAGCTCGGCGCGCACCGTGCTCATCACCAGCTGCGTCTCGGGGTCCTGGAACAGCGCGCCCGCGAACGCGCCCAGCCGCGCCGGCCCGTGCTCGCGCGTGTCGAGGCCCGCGACGCGTCACGCGGCCCGGCGAAGCGCCCGCCGTGGAAGTGCGGCACGAGCCCGCAGGCGGCGCGCAGGAGCGTCGACTTGCCGCTGCCCGAGAGGCCCGCGAGCAGGCAGAACTCGCCCGGGCTGGAGCGTCGAGGTCGACGTCGCTCAGCGCCGGGCGCTCGGCGCCCGGGTAGCTGTAGCTGACGTGCTCGAAGGCCAGCAGCGCGCCGCTCACGGCTCGATCCCCCGGCGGTCGCAGAACGGCAGCAGCACGGCGGCGAGCAGCGCCACGCAGAGCACGAGCGTGCCGGCGCCGAGCGGCAGCGTGCGATCCGCGGGTAGGCGTCGAACGAGCGCGACCGCCGGCGAGCCGGCCGGCGAGCGACAGCGCGAGCACGGCAAGCGCCGACGCCGCGAAGGCGAGGTCGTGGCGCGAGCACGGGCCGCGCGCGACGCGCGGCGCGCGGCGCGCGCGTGCGCGAAGCCGCGCACCTCGAGCGTCGCCGCCACGTCCATCGCGCGGTCGAGCGAGCCGCCGACGACGGCGCCGAGCAGCGCCACCCGCCCGCGCGCGCCGCCGACGGCCCCGCCCGGGCGCGTGCGCTGCGCCTCGGCCAGGCGCCGGGAGTCGGCGGCGAGCACCGGCAGCATGCGCGTCGCGAGCGACGCCGTCAGCGCCGAGCGAAACGACAGGCGGCGGAAGATCCGCAGCAGCTCGTCCGGGTCGACGGCCAGCCCGGCGAGCGTCGTGATCAGGATCAGCAGCGCGACCTTCAGCGCGATCACGACGCCGTAGACGAGCGCCTCGACCGTCAGGTTGCCCTGCCCGAACGGGCCGAGGTCGCCGAGGCGCGCGAACACGGTCAGGCCCTCGCGCGTGACGAGCACGTTGACGAGCACGATCGGCACGCGCCACGATCAGCGCCGTGCGCAGCGAGCGCGCCAGCGCGCCGCCCGACGCCCGCGCCGCCAGCCCGCGCCGAGCACGGCGAGCAGCAGCGCGAGCAGCACGAGCGGGTGGTAGAGGATCAAGCGCCGCCGCCGTCAGCGCCAGCGCCCACGCCGCGCCGATGCTCGCGCGCGTGGCGTGCAGCGGGCTGGCGAGGCGGCGGTAGAAGAACAGCGTGCCCATGCTCAGCTCGCGCCCGCCTTCGCTCGCTCTGCGGCCGCGGCAGCGCGAGCGCCCCGCCCGGGCCGAGCGCCAGGGCGAAGCGGTCGCGCAGCGTGACCGCGTCGAAGCCACGCGCCGCTGCGTTCACCCCGGCTTCGTCGGTGCCGGTGACCACCCACACGGGCGCTTCTTCGCCGCTGCGCGTGGCCGCGATCAGCCCGGCGCCTGCGCCGAGCGTGCGTCGACGCGCCCGTCGCGCGTCGAGCAGCGTGAGCGTGCGCGCCGCCGGCGCGAGAAGCGCGCGTAGACGCCGCTCGCGCGCGGGCCCTGCTTCGAGTTCGCGCAGCGCGGGTTCGTCGTCGCAGCTCGCTCCACGGCGCGACGAGCGACGCGCAGCGTCTGCTCGGCGCCGGCGCCGCCGCCGAGCGCCGAGACGCCGGCCGGCACGCCCTGCGTGCGCAAGCCGCTCGGTCACGGTCTCGGCACGCTTCGCCGCCGGCGTCGGCGCATTCGACGCGCACCGGCAGGCGCTTGCCTTCGAGCCCGTTGAGGAACGGCTCGGGGAAGGAGCCGACGACGGCCGGCACGTCGTCGGTCTCGCTCCAGTCGTGGCGGTCCCACCAGATGTGATCGCCCGGGTGCACGTTCGTCGCCGCCGCGCCCTTGGCCGCCTCGACGCCGTTGACGTAGTAGAACCAGTCGACGGGCTGGCCGCCTTCGCGCCCGCCGGCGACGCCGTCGATGCTCTGCACGAAGCCGCCCGAGTAGCGGGTGGCGACCCTCGCGTTGCGCATCAGCAGGCTCATCACGGTCTCCTCGCCGCGCGCCTGCGGCGCGCTCCACGCGCGCATCGTCGTGGCGCCGAAGTCGCGTGTGACGAGCAGCTGCACGCCCCTCGGCGCCGGGCCCGCGCCGAGGCCGCAGCCCGAGGCGAGCAGCACGAGCGCCGCCAGCGCCGAGGCGAGCAGCGCCGCGAGCGGCCTGGCCGGCAGCCCCTCGCGGCGCTTGCAGCTCATCGCCGCGCTCGCCCGCGTGCCGGGGCGCTAGCGGACATAGAACACGATCCTCGAGCTGCCGCGCGCGAGCGTCGTGCGGTTGCCGATTGCGTCGCTGGCTTGCACGTCGAGCACGTAGCGCCCGGGCGCAAGCGCGGCCGGCAGCAGGTAGGAGAAGCTCGGCGAAGAGCCGACGGCGAAGAAGCTCCCCTCACCACAGCGAGCGCGCTTGAAGCGCTCGGCGGCGCCGTCGTAGGCGAAGCAGCGCCCGCGGTAGGAGCGGCGCAGCTTCAGGCCGACCGAGGCGACGCTCGAGTGCGTGGCGATCGTGCCGACGAGCAACTTCGGCCCGCGCCCGCGCGGGTACACGTGCCCGTCGGGCAGCCCGGTTGCCTGCGCGACGATCGCGTACGGGCCTTTGTAGGCGCTCGTCGTCACGCCCGGCGCCGGCAGCGAGATCCCGGAAGGGCTCGTCGTGCCGCACGTCCCGTCGTTGCCGTCGTGCACGCACACGGTCGTCTCGGTGCGAACCGATCCCGGCGCGGTGACCTGCAGCTGGACGTTGCCGGCCTGCGGGATCGCGAGCGTCGCATGCCCGCCGGAGTCGGTCATCGCCCCGGCGCCGCCGCCGGTCACCGCAGCCCCGACCGCCGGCGAAGCGGCGCCGCCGGCATTGTCGTAGGAGCTAACGGTCACCGTCACAGGCGCGCCGCGCTGCGCGACGGCCGGGGCCGAGATGGCGAGCGGGTTGGGCGGCGCCGGGCACGCGCCCGTTTCGCTGAAGCATTCGGGGAACAGCAGGATGCTCTGCCCGGACTGCAGTTCGCCTTCGCAGATGCCGGTGGAGGCAGCTTTGTTGTCGAGCCAGAAGCTCCAGAAGTAGTTGGCCGCCGCAGCCGGTTCGAACGCGTGCGTCTCGCCAAGGATCGTTTCGACCGAGTAGCCGTGGAAGCCTTCGAACCATTCCCCGCCCCAGCTGCCTGCGGTGGCGCGCTCGAGCGCCCCGGCCGCGGTGAGACCGCTGCAGCTGTGTGCTGAGTTGCCGTCCTTGACGACCGGCGTTGGGTCGGTCGTGACTTCGGTCGGCGCCAGCAGCGTCTGATTGAGACCCTCGACGCGAACGGTCACGGTCGATCCGGCGAGCGCGGACGGTGCGGCGGCGAGCGCGAGCGCGAGTACGGCGATCAGCGACACGGCGGGCGTCAGCGACGCGAGCAGCATCGAGGGCTTTCGGGCACTACGGAGAGAGCAGGACATATGAGCCAACCCCTTTCCACGAGGGCTTGTGGGCTTTCGGCCGGAGGCTGGTCTCCTGGCTCCCGGGCCTACCTCTCCGCGCCTTCCCGAGCCGCGAAAGCGGTCCCGGTGGCTGCGCGCTGTCGCGCGCCGCGGCTGGCATCCCCGGTCACAGTGGCGGGTCCGCGTCGGATTCGCACCGACTTCCCTTGACCACCGGCCGTTGAACCCGAGATCGTACTCCACGAGCGCCAAGGCCGGTGGTAGGGTCACGGCCGATGTTCAGCCAGCCCGCTGCCCCGCTGTGGCGCCCCCGCAAGCTGCCGGCCGTGCTGGCAACGGCGGCGGCCACGATGCTGCTCGCGCTCCCCGCCGCGGCGCACGCTCAGACGATCAAAGGCTGCCACGTTGCGCCGCACGCCAACTGCAGGCACAAGGAGCTCTCGGGGGCGCAGCTGAACAAAGCCAACCTCGCTTTCGCGAACCTCAGCTCGGCCGACCTGATCCAGGCGCGGCTCAAGCGCGCCAACCTGAAGGGCGCGACCGTTTCGCACACCAGGTTCGGTCAGGCCGAAGCGCAGGGAATCAACCTGTCGGGAGCCAACGCAACGGGTGCCGTGTTCATCCAGACGCACCTCGAGAAAGCGAACCTGTCGAAAGCGAACCTGACGGGCAGCTCGCTCGGGCAGGCCTACCTGCAGGGCGCCAACCTGATCGGCGCGAAGCTGACGAAAGCGGACCTCTCGCAGGCCTACCTCAGCGGCGCGCGCTTCGACGGCGACGATCTGACGAGCGCCCAGTTCGTGCAGGCCAGCTTCGCCAACACGAGCTTCAAGGGGGCCAACCTCTCGGGGCTTGAAATCGCGGGCGCGCCGGGGACGAACTTCCAAGGCGCCAACCTGACGGGCGCGCAGCTGTACGGCAACTTCCAGAGCGCCAACCTCACAGGGGCGAACATGACCGGCGTGACCTACTGCGAAGTCACGTTGCCGGACGGCAGCTACCACGGCGGCGGCTGTCCAGCCGGATTCGTGGGGCCCAAAGAACACGGCCCGCCACCCCAGCTCTAGCGCTCGAGGCTGTCCTTGAGCCTCGCCAGTCGCCCCTCCCAGGCGGCTTCGGTCCGGCGCATCCAGGCAGAAGCTCCTGCGAGGGCACCCGGGCGCAGCCGGTAGCGGACCTGACGGCCGTCCGGCGCGGCGCGCTCGACCAGCCCCGCGTCGTCGAGCGCCGCCAGGTGCTTGGCGACGGCCTGGCGCGTGATCGGTAGCTCGGCGGTTAGGCGCGGCACGCTGATCGTGCCCTCGCGCAGCAGCGACTCGATCATCGCCCGCCTCGTCGGATCGGCGAGCGCGGCGAACACGGGACCGACGTCGTCGCTCAAGCGGCCACCACCGCGAAGCTCGCTGCCAGCATCGAGATCGGGAAGCCGGGCTCTGACTCGGTTACGACGACGCGCGTGCCGCCCGGCGCGGAGAGGATCTCGAACTCGACGCGCGTGGCGGGCTCGTCCTCGCCGACCCACCACCAGACGAGCCGGCTGGGCGCCTGCACGGACTCGACATAGACCTCGCGATCGGGCTCCTGCAGCCAAGTTTCGCGTCCCTGCTCGGTCACGAGCGCCTCCCAGACCTGCTCGGGCGAGGCCTCGATCTCGACCTCTCTGCGCACAGTCGCCGGCTCTTGCGTCCGCTCCGCCATCTCGGCCTCCTTGACAACCAATTGGTTGCTATGGTGTTTTGACAACCGTCCAGTTGTCGAAAGGATAGCCCAATGCCCCTGATCCCGATGGTCGTCGAGCAGAGCGCGCGCGGCGAGCGCTCATTCGACATCTACTCCCGCCTGCTGAACGAGCGGATCGTGTTCATCGGCACGCCGGTCGACGATCAGGTGGCCAACCTCGTCGTCGCGCAGCTCTTGCACCTGGAGTCGGAGGACCCCGAGAAGGACATCTCGCTGTATGTCAACTCGCCGGGCGGCGTCGTCTACTCGGGCCTCGCGATCTACGACACGATGCAGTTCGTCAAGCCCGACGTGCAGACGATCTGCTTCGGCGTGGCGATGAGCATGGGCTCGCTGCTGCTCGCCGGCGGCGCGCCGGGCAAGCGGATGGCGCTGCCCAACAGCCGCATCCTGATCCACCAGCCCTCGGGCGGCTTCCAGGGTCAGGCGGCCGACATCGAGATCCACGCCAAGGAGACACTCGAGCTCAGGCGTCACATCGACGAGATCTACGCGCTTCACACCGGCCAACCGGTCGAGCGCGTGCACGACGACATGGACCGCGACCGCTACTTCACGGCCGAGCAGGCGCGCGAGTACGGCTTGATCGACCGCGTGATCTCCTCGCACGAGCTCAACCGCCTGCCGACCGGCTTCGCCGGGCGAGCGGCCAGTGGCGAGGCTTAGCCGGCCGGCTTTGGCCGGCGCCGGCAGGGGCGCTCAGATCCAGCCGAGCAGCGGGCCGAACACGAGGCCGCCGGCGAGATCGAGCGCGGCGAGCGAGCCGACGATCTGCAGCTGGCGGGCGCGGCGCGGCTCGTCGTAGACGACGAAGGCGACGATGTAGAAGGTGAGATAGCCGAGCACGACGATCACCGGGAAGCTGGCGACGTTCCACCACCAGTAGTGCCAGTGGAAGACGCCGTCGGCGTGCAGCAGCAGCTCGACGCCGACCGACACGAGCGACAGGCCGATCGCCAGCGCCCAGCGGTTGGGAAGCCCGAGGATGCGCACGGTGCGATCGGCCGGCAGGAGCTTGGTGAAGATGATTCCGTTGATCGCGAAGAACAGCGAGATCTCGACGGTCAGGCCGATCAAGATCACGAAGCTGCTCGTGCCGGTCACCGTCCACAGCGCGGCGTGGCCGTCGAAATGCAGCACGAGCGCGTTCACGATCTCGTTGAACCAGTCCATCAGCCAGAAGGCGAGGCCGGCGAGGATCGCGCTCCAGCTCTCGCGCTGGACCTCGACGGCGTAGACGTAGACGACGAGCGCGAGCAGCGTGACGGTCGACCACTCGAAATGCCCGGGCGCGCGCAGCAGGTGTTCTGCTTCGCGCGTGAACTGCGGGACCGCTCCGGCGATCATCGACCCTCCCCCGCCCGCTAGCGCCCGAGCGCGTCCAGCTCGCTGTCAGCGTCGCCGAGCGCCGCGCGCTGCGCCTGGTCGAGCACGCTGCCATCGACGATCAGCTTCCTGGCGGCGTCGAGGTCGTCTGAGCGACCGAACGTGAGCGCCGCCTTGACGACGCCGTCCTTCAGGTACCAATTGGTGAAGGCGCCGTCCATGAGCGAGCCGCGCACGATCTCCTCGTCCCACTCATATGCCGGGCCGACGTACTCCAGTTCGCCCCAGTCGGCGAGACACGGAGTAGAAGTACGGCACCTCCGTGTGCGGCAGCTCTCGGCCGAGCATGTTCAGGGCGGCCGTCTTGCCGTGGTTGAAGGCGACGTCCCAGTGCTCGATGCGCATGTGCGCATTGCCGTGCACCGGCGACTCGTATTCGCAGATGTCGCCGGCAGCGAACACGCCCGGGACGGAGCTTTCGAGATACGGGTTGCAGCGCACCCCGCCGCGCTCGCCGATCTCGATGCCGGCGCGCTGCGCGAGCTGGACATCCGGCGTCACGCCGGCGCCGATCACGACCGCGTCGGCATCCAGCTCGAGCCCGGCGCGCGTGACCACCTTCGCGACCGTGCCCTCGCCGTCGAAGCGCTCGAGCTCGTCGTTGGCATAGACCGTCACGCCATGCTCTTCGAGCAGCCGCTGGAAGAAGGCGCCGGCCTTCGCGCCGAAGCCGCGCTCGAGCGTATGGCCCTCTTGCATCACGATCGTGCAGCGTTTGCCGAGCTTCGTCAGAGACGCCGCGACCTCACAGCCGATGTAGGAGCCGCCGATCAGCACGACGTGCTCGGCGTCCTTCGTGCCCTCGCGGATCGCGTCGGAGTTGCCGAGCGTGCGCAGGTAGTGGATCTGCTCGAGGTGGCAGCCGTCGACGTTCAGCCGGCGCACGTTCGCGCCCGTCGCGATCAGCGCCTGGCCGAACTCGACCTCGTGCTTGTTCGACAGCTTCGCCATGCGCCCCTGCACGTCGAGCGCCGTCACGCTCGTGCGCAGCAGCAGCTCGATCCCCCGGTCCTCCCACCACCCATCGGGGCGGAAGAACGTCTCCTCGCGCTGCTCCTCGCCGCGCAGGTAGCCCTTCGTGCACTCCGGGCGGTTGTACGGCGGATCGGGCTCGCGGCCGACCAGCAGCACCTCGCGCTCGGCTCCTTCCTCGCGCAGCCAGCGAGCGCAGTTGGCCGAGGCCAGGCCGCCGCCGATCAGCAGGTAGTCGACCTTGTGCGTCG
This sequence comes from uncultured Solirubrobacteraceae bacterium, assembly GCA_963716315.1. GTDB lineage: Bacteria > Actinomycetota > Thermoleophilia > Solirubrobacterales > Solirubrobacteraceae > Palsa-744. The sequence goes on from OY970301.1 coordinate 648,785, forward strand.
GCATGAGAGCACCTTACAAAGACCGGCCGTTTCCGCCACGGCGCGTGCCGGGCGGGGCCTGCCCGGGCATCCGATCAAAGCGGTGCCGGATCGATGACATGATTCCCTCTCCCGGACTTCAATCAGGAGGACTAATGGCCGGTACCGAGGACCCCCCCAGCCCCGACGGCGACGAACCGGACCCGCGCGGCAAGCTGATGCACGAAGTCGCCGAGCAGATGGATGCGATCGAAGCCGACTTCGGCGACGGCTACAAGATCGGGCGCGTGATCACGATCGTCGAGGTCACGGGGCCCGACGGCGAGGTCGGGCTGCGCGTGCGCGCCGGGCAGTACCCATGGGTCTCGCTCGGGATGCTCGAGTTCGCCAAAAAAAGCCTTGAAGCTTCGATGGCCGGTTAGACGGTTCGCCAGCTCGCGTGCGCTCGGGGTTAGTGCATGTCAGAGCCCCGGGGGATGGCGCACCGACCAGCGCGCCCACGTCGGGATCTGGTCGAGGGTGCGCCAGCGCGGGCCGTCTTCGGCGCGGTTGGGGCCGACGTCGGTGCCGTCGTGGCTCGTGTCGAGGCGCAGGCCCGCGATCACGATGAACGTGTGATCCGTCGGGGTCGTCGTCGAGTAGATCGTCACCCAGCGGCCCGGTCCGGGCTCGCCCCAGTGGACGTAATCCTGTGCAAGCGGGTTCTGCGCGAGGATTTCGGCGATCGGACGGACACCCGATCGATAGATACCGGCGAACAAACCGCCGGCCTTGACGTGGGTGATCAACTCGAGCGTCGCCTGGCTGAAGCAGTCCTCCAGATCCTCACGCCGCAGTCGATGCCGATGCATGCGCAGCAGCAGCCCACGCTTGGCCGAGGCAACCATCGCGACCTCCTCACACAGGTCGCGTGCGCGCCTGCCGCTACTGTCCGCAAGCGAACGTCCGTCGCCGGCTCGGAATTCTCCGCCTCGGGTAGACACATACTCATGTCGCAGCTCATCGCTCGCAGACCCCCCTCCGAATCCAGCCAGAGAGAAACGCGCACGACGCAGGCGGCGGACGGCGGGGCATGAGTCTCGGCGACCATCTCAATGCGCTCGACCGCCGCCAGCAGCAAACCCCCGGCGTCCGCTTCGTGGCGGCCGTCTACAAGAAGTTCACCGACGACCAAGCCGGCCAGATGGCGGCCCTGATCTCCTACTACGGCTTCGTCTCGATCTTCCCGCTGCTGCTCGTGCTCGTGACGGTGCTCGGCTTCGTGCTGCAGGGCCACCCAGAGGACCAGAGGAAAATCCTCGACGGCACGCTCGGCCAGTTTCCGATCCTCTCCGACCAGCTGAAGCTGCACTCGCTCAAAGGCAGCGCCGTCGCGCTCGTGATCGGCGGCGTCGGCGCGCTGCTCGCCGGGCTGGGCATAACGGGCGCCACGCAGAACGCCTTCAACCGCATCTGGCAGGTGCCGTTCAAGAGCAGGCCCAACTTCCTCCTCGCGCGCCTGCGCGGGCTCGGCATGCTGGCGATACTCGGCACGATGACCGTGATCTCGACGGCCGCCGCGGGTTTCGTCGGCACGAGCTCGCATGCCGCGGCCGCCGTGCTCGGCGGCGTGCTGATCGCCTTCGTCGTCAACCTCGCGCTGTTCATGACCGCCTTCAAACTGCTCACCGCCGTCGAGGCGGGCTGGCGCGACTACCTACCCGGTGTGATCGTGGCCGCCGTCCTCTGGCAGTTGCTGCAGCACCTCGGCGGCTACTACATCGACCACGAGCTCAAGCACACGCAACCGCTCTACGGCATCTTCGCCGTCGTGCTCGGGCTGCTGGCGTGGCTCTACATCGGCGCGCAGCTCGTCATCTTCGCCGCCGAGATCAACGTCGTGCGGGCGCGTAAGCTGTGGCCGCGTAGCTTCTTCTCCGAGCCGCTGCTCGATGCGGACAGGCGCGCGCTGACCTCATCAGCCGAGGTCGAGGAGCGAATCGAGCAGGAGAACGTCGAGGTCAGCTTCGACGAGGCGACTGCGCCGCCGGAGACAACGGCGTCCGATCGTTGACAGCGCGCGGCGCGCGCGGATACGTTCGTATCGAGGTGCAGCGGGGGCTGTGCTCAAACACACGAGAGGGGATGCCGATGTCGAGAGTCAAGACGTTGCTGCTCGCCACCGCGCTGGCCGTCGCCGTCGGCGCCGTCGCGAGCGCCAGCGCGGGCGCCAGCCTGTACGTGCCCTACGGCAGCGAAGCGCTCGTCGAAGGGGCGTGGAACGAGACGTGGAACCCGACGGCGCTGTCGGGCGGCAACAACAACTGCAAACCGAGCGCCGCGCATCCGTACCCGGTTGTGCTCGTGCACGCGACGTTCGCCGACGAGGGCTCCAACTGGGTCACGCTCGCACCGCTGCTCGCCAACAACGGCTACTGCGTGTACGGCTTCAACTACGGCGAGACGATCCTCTCGGGCCTGCTCGGCAGCATCGACGGTCTCGGCAACATCGAACACTCGGCCGAAGAACTGAGCTCGTTCGTCAACAAAGTGCTCAGCAAAACGGGCGCCGCCAAGGTCGACATGGTCGGCCATTCCCAAGGCGGCATGATGCCCAACTACTACCTCAAGTTCCTCGGCGGCGCGAGCAAGGTGCACACGCTGATCGGGCTCTCGCCGAGCAACCACGGCACGACCGTCAGCGGGCTGACGACGCTGATCGAAAAGTTCCCGTTCGCCTCGCTGCTCGTGCCGATTTTCCTCGAAGTGATCGGCGCCCCGGCGCTACCGCAACAGGAGTCCGGCTCGGCGTTCGAGAAAAAGCTGTTCAGCGGTGGCGACACCGTCGCCGGGCCGCGCTACGTCGTGATCCAGACGACGCATGATGAGGTCGTCACGCCGTATGCCAACGCGTTCCTCAGCGGCTCGAGCGTCACCAACATCACGATCCAGAACCAGTGCCCGAGCGATCCCGTCGCTCACATCGGCATGTTCGAGGACTCGCCAGCGCTGCAGAACGTGCTCAACCAGCTCGAGCGCCAGCCCGAACGGGTCGTTCAGCGCGACCTGCTCGAAATACGGGGCCGGGATTTAGGCCTTCCGAGCGCTACGAGGCGTCCCGCCCAGTGCGGCGGGGCGCCTCGTTAGCTTTTTGCGGAGATACCAGCCGAGCCGCTGCAGCGCGCGTTGCGGGGCTGTGAGTTCTTCGCAAATCGCGAACGTAGGCGGTTCGGACGGCACCCAGTCAGGCCAATCGGGATCCCGCCAGCCAACCTCTTGCTGTTGCGTGTTGTCTGCAGTCATACTCTCAGGCTACCAAGCCGCCGCGAGGATCAGAGAGAAGATCTCGACCAGCAGGAGAACACAGCCGAGCGATAGCGACAACGCGATGCGTGCTAGCACGCGCTGATTCGCGCGGACTCGGTGTTCAGACCACAGCGACGCAACGTGATGCGCTCGGGCAGCGCCTCCGGAGCGCGCCTGGCGATCGACCAGACGCAGGTCGCCGCCGCGCACGGCAAACGCGACTCCGTGCGGCAGCAGTACCCACACCGCGCATGCGACAGAAAGCGCGCAAGCGGCCAGGGCGATCACGCCCCCGAGCGAGACGTGAGCGGTCGACGGCGATCGCAGCGACGCCGCGACCGACGCCGCGGCGATCAGCGTCCCGGCAGTCGCCCGCATGCCGGCGAGCATCCGCTCCTGCTCGGCCAGCGCGCGCGTGCTCAGCTCGAAGCTCAGTCGCTCGATCGAATCGCCCATCCTCCGCTTGTACATCGCGCTTGGGATGGGACTCGATGACTGGCTTGACGTCGAGACGGTTCTCGTCGCAGTTCAGACGGGTGCATGCACCCGTCTGGGGAGAGCCGCATGCGGCTCTCCCTTCCGGCGGCGGCATGCGCCGCCGGCGGGGCCGCACATGCGGGCCTGCCTTCCCTTCGAACTAGACCCGAACGAGAAGATTTGGCTCCAGCAAGCCATTTCCGGCATCACATCCAGGTACTTGCGCGCGCAACCACCCCGCGCTATACTAACTACACTTTCGTAAGCTCATATGGAGCAATAACTTATGCCTCTCCCGCTGACAGTCCCCAGACAGAGCCCTCGCAGCCCAAGCAGGTACTGCGGCTGATCCCGCTCGACGACACCGTCGTGTTCCCCAACATGGGCATCACGCTGACCATCGACGTCGGCGACGACGAGCGCGTCGTGCTCGTGCCGCGTCACGAGAACGAGTTCCTCGAGGTCGGCACGATCGCCGAGGTGACCGAGCAGATCCGCCTCCCCGGCGGCGGCCGCGCCGTCGCCATCTCCGGCGAGCACCGCGCGCTGATCGGCGCCGCCCAGACCGGTCCCGGCGGCGAGCTGCGCGTCGAGGTCGACGAGCGTCCCGACGAGGTGCCCGTCGACGGACGCACCCGCGAGCTGGAGCGCGAGTACCGCGCGATCGTCGAGGAGATCCTCGAGCTGCGCGGCGACGACGGACGCATCGCCGCCTTCCTGCGCGCGATCGCCGAGCCCGGCGCGCTGGCCGACTCCGCCGGCTACTCCCCCAACCTCTCCTACGAGCAGAAGGTCGAGCTGCTGCGCACGCTCGACGTGACCGAGCGCCTCGAGCTGGCCGTCAGCTCTGCAGCGCGAGAGCCTCGCCGAGCTGCAGGTGCGCAAGCGCATCCGCGAGGACGTGCAGGAGGGCGCTGAGAAGCAGCAGCGCGAGTACTTCCTGCGCAAGCAGATGGACTCGATCCGCAAGGAGCTCGGCGACGACGACGCCTCGGTCGCCGAGGAGTACCGCACCAAGATCGAGGAGGCCGAGATGCCCGAGGACGTCAAGGAGCAGGCGCTGAAGGAGCTCGCCCGCCTCGAGCGGATGGGCGAGCAGACGGGCGAGTCGAGCATGATCCGCACCTACCTCGACTGGCTGATCGCGGTGCCCTGGGGCAAGCGCTCCGAGGAGCACCTCGACCCGGTCGCGGCGCGTGCGGTGCTCGACGCCGACCACGCCGGCCTCGAGGACGTCAAGGACCGCATCACCGAGTACCTGGCCGTGCGCAAGCTGCGCCAGGACCGCGGGATCGAGGCCGACCCCAAGTCCGGGGCGATCCTGACGCTGATCGGTCCCCCCGGCACCGGCAAGACCTCGATCGGCGAGTCGATCGCCCGCGCCACCGGCCGCGAGTTCGTGCGCATGTCGCTCGGCGGCGTGCGCGACGAGGCCGAGATCCGCGGTCACCGGCGCACCTACATCGGCGCGCTGCCGGCCGCCTGGTCAGGGCGCTGCGCGACGCCGGCACGATGAACCCGGTGATCCTGCTCGACGAGGTCGACAAGGTCGGCGCCGACTGGCGCGGAGACCCCTCGGCGGCACTGCTCGAGGTGCTCGACCCCGCGCAGAACCACTCCTTCCGCGACCACTACCTCGACGTCGAGCTCGACCTCAGCCAGGTCATGTTCCTCGCCACGGCCAACGTCGCCGACACGATCCCCGGCCCGCTGCTCGACCGCATGGAGGTGATCCGCTTCGACGGCTACACCTCCGAGGAGAAGCTCGCGATCGCCAAGGGCTACCTGTGGCCGCGCCAGCGCGACCGCAACGGCCTGCGCGAGGACGAGGTCGAGATCTCCGACGACGTGCTGCGCACGATCATCAGCGAGTACACCCGCGAGGCCGGCGTGCGAAACCTCGAGCGCGAGCTCGGCACGGTGCTGCGCAAGACCGCGACGCAGATCGCCTCCGCGCAGGCGCGGCGCGAGGCCGCGGCGAAGATGCCGCGAGGCTCGCCGCGACGACGGCAAGTCGCCGCCGAGTCGAAGGCGGCCAAGGCCGCAGGCCTCGAGACGCCCGTGAAGATCGACCTGGACGCCGTGCGCGACGCGCTCGGACGCCAGAAGTTCTTCCAGGAGTCCGCCGCGCGGACCGCGACGCCGGGCGTCGCCACCGGACTGGCCGTCACCGGCGCCGGCGGAGACGTGCTGTTCGTCGAGGCCACCGCGATGAAGGGCGGCAGCTCCGGCGGCAACGAGCCTGGTCCTGACCGGCCAGCTCGGCGACGTGATGAAGGAGTCGGCGCAGGATCGCCCTCTCCTACGTGCGCGGCCACGCCGAGGAGCTCGGCATCGACGAGCAGCGCGTTCGAGAACAGCGAGTTCCACGTCCACGTGCCCGCCGGCGCGATCCCCAAGGACGGCCCGAGCGCGGGCGTGACGATGGTCACCGCGCTCGCCTCGCTGCTGTCCGGACGCCCGGTCAAGCACACCGTCGGCATGACCGGCGAGGTCACGCTGCAGGGTCGCGTGCTGCCGATCGGCGGGCTCAAGCAGAAGGCGCTCGCCGCCCACGCCGCCGGCCTGACCGACGTGATCCTGCCCGAGCGCAACCGCGGCGACCTGGACGAGATCCCCGAGGAGGTCCGCAAGCAGATGACCTTCCACCCGGTGATGACCGTGCAGGAGGTCCTCGACCGCGCACTGGAGCCGGCCCGCGATGTCGCGCACGTCTCGTAGCTGTGAGCCCGTTCCGCAGGAGGTCCGCCAGACGGCGGACCTCCTGGAGCGGCGCTGGCAGCTGTCGATCATCTACGCCGCGCTGACCGGCGCCCTGCGCTTCAACGAGTTCGCCGAGGCCGTCGCCGGCATCTCGCCGCGGATGCTCTCCGAGCGCCTGCGCGACCTCGAGGCCGCTGGACTGGTCGAGCGCACCGTGATCCCGTCGAGCCCACCCACCGTCGAGTACCGACTGACCGAGCGCGGCCGGCGACTCGGGCCGATCATCGACGCGATGCGCGCCTACGCCGAACCGGTCTAACGGGCGCGCTTCACACCCGGGCCGGCTCGGGTTCGCCGGCCGGCCCACCGATCTCCGAGCTCGCGCCCACGAGCTGCCCGCCCGCGCAGCTCTCAGCGTGGATCTCCTCCTCTTCCTTGCACGGGTTGCGGATCCCCGCCGCGCCGACGATGCCGCCGAGCGCGACCAGCGCCGCGGCGATCACCAGCCCGAGATGGAAGCTGTGCAGCGAAGCGCCTTCGGCGGCGACCGTCACGGCGTGCGCCTGTGCCGAGGGCATGCCCTTGATTTCTGGTCGCCCCAGCGGCAGGCGCTTGGCTTGCGCCACCGCCGCGCGCGCGGCGGCCCCGAGCGCCGTCCCCGACAGGCGGTCGTCCAACGAGGAGGCAAACGATCCGGCGATCGCCGCGCCCACCGCGGCAGTGCCCAGCAGCCCGGCGACGCGCGCGATCGCGTTGTTGACGCCCGAGGCGATGCCCGCCTCTTTCTCCGAGCCCGCGAGCACGGCCGCCGTCAGCGGAGCCACGGTCATCGACAGACCCAGCGAGAAGATCAAGAGCGGCGGCAGCACTTCTGAGACGTAGTCGACCTTCAGCTCCGGTCATCTGAAAGAGCAGCAGACCGCCCGCCGCGACGAGCGGCCCGACGCCCATGAAGAAACGCGGACCGAAGCGATCGGCAAGCGCTCCGAAGCGGCGCGACAGGAAGAACATCGTCACCGTCACCGGCAGCGTCGCCAGCCCGCTCTTCAGCGGCGAGTAACCGCCGATCTGCTGCAGGAACAGCACGAGGAAGAAGAACAGGATCGACAGCCCCGCGTACATCGCGAACGTCTCGATGTTGCCCGCCGAGAAGTTGCGCCGGCGAAACAGCACGAGCGGCAGCATCGGGTCCTTCGCGCGCGACTCGTACAGCGTGAAGATCCCCAGCAGCAGCACCCCGGCGATCAGCGGGCCGGAGCACCGCCGCGCTCGACCAGCCGAGCCGCGGCTGCTCGATCAGCGCGAACACCGGGCCCCCGAGCCCCAGCGCGCACAGCAGCGCTCCCTGGTAGTCGACGTGCCTGCCGGCGCGATCGCGCACCGTGCTGCGCGGAATCGCCGACAGGATCAGCCACACGCACGCCGCCGCCAGCGGCACGTTGATCACGAAGATCCAGCGCCACGACGCGATCGCCAACAGCTCGCCGCCCGCCAGCGGGCCGAGCACCCCTGCAATCGCCCCCCACGCCGTCCACGTGCCGATTGCGGCGCCACGCTCGGAGGCTCCGAACGTGTTGACGATTACCGCGAGCGAGCTCGGCACGAGCAGCGCGCCGGCGATCCCCTGCAGTGCGCGCGCCGCCACGAGCACGCCGATCGACGGCGCCAGGGCGCACAGCGCCGAGGCCGCGCCGAAGCCCGAGACGCCCATCGCGAACACCCTGCGCTCGCCGTACAGGTCACCGAGCGACCCACCCACCAGGATCAGCGACCCAAGCGTCAGCAGGTAGCCGTTGGCCACCCACTGCTGCGCCGCCAAGCCTGCCGCCCAGCGCCCGCTGAATCGTCGGCAGCGCGACGTTGACCACCGTGCCATCCAGCAGCGCAATACCCGACCCGAGGATGCATGCCACGAGCGTGACGCGCTTGACCGTCGCGTCGCTGCCTATTCGCATGCTGCCACCGTAGCTCGCTGCCGAGCGCACAAGCGAGGTCCACGACTGTCGAATTCGTTCACAAGCTGGCAACCGGCCAAGACAAGAGCGCGCTAGCGTGAGTGCAGTGCGAGAGGACGAGCAACTCACTGTCAAGCAGACCGCGACCAACTACTGGGTCGTCGAGCGCGGGCCGCAGGAGATCGCCGGCGCCGTCACGCGGCAGGCCGCTGAAGCCGAGCGCGAGCTGATGCGCAGGCTGCGGACGCGGACAGCCGACATGCGCTCCAGCGCACCCCGGCGCCCGCCGGTCGTCGGTCGCTCGACGCGCTAGCGGCCGGCGCGCTCCGCCTCACCCACGACGCACCGCGGACGGTCCCCCCGGCGCCCCGGCGACAGGCGAACCGAGGGGAGTACCTTGCCGGGATGGATCTCGCCTGGGGTGCATCGCCGCTCGCCGGGCACGTGCGGGCGCATCCACTCGCCGCGGCCCGGCAGCGCGATCGCTGGCTGACGCTCCTCGTAGGGCTTTGTGCCGCAGGGCCGGTGATGGCCTCGACGCTGCGAGCCATCCTCCACGGCTGGCTTCCGGCCGGCGACCAGGCGATCATCGCCACGCGCGCCTACGACGTGCTCACCTCGCACACGCCGCTCGTCGGCCAGCACTCCGACGCGGGGGCCGTGACACACGAAGCCGTGTACAGCCTCGGGCCGATGCTGTACTGGCTGCTCGCGCTCCCCGCGCGCCTGGCGAGCCCCGGTGCGCTGACGCTGACGATCGGTCTGCTCAACACCGCGGCGATCGTTGTAGCCGTGCTACTCGCACGACGCCGAGGCGGGCGAGCGCTGATGTTCGTTGCGGCTCTCGCGATCGTCCTGATGTCCCGCTCGCTGGCCACCGAGGTGCTTCACGACGTGTGGAACCCCTCGGCCGGCCTGTTCCCGTTCACGCTGCTGATCTTCCTGTGCTGGTCGCTCGCGTGCGGCGAATACCGCCTGCTCCCGCTGACCGTCCTCGTGGCGAGCTTCGTCGTCCAATGCCAGCTCGCCTTTCTCGCCCCCTCGCTCGGCGCGCTAGCCGTTGCGTCGGCCGGTCTCGTCGTCTCGCTCAAATCCCCTGGCGAGTCGGTGGAGGGGGACCGTGGCGGCGACCGGCGCGTGCGGCGCTGGGTGCTCGCCGCACTGCTCGTCGCCGGCATCTGCTGGGCCGCCCCCGCGATCCAGCAGCTCGAGGGCAGCCCGGGCAACCTCACCGCCGTCGTGAGGACCGCCACCGCAAAGCACGCCAGACTGGGCGCAGCCGTCGGATGGCACGCCGTGGCGCTGACCGTCGGCATTCGCCCGTGGTGGTTGGAGAACCCGTCGTCGCCGTGGAGCAAGAAGCACGAAGTCCGGCCGGCCCCGGGGACGCTTGCGATCGCCTCTGCGGCGCTCGTCTTGTGCGGGTTGCTTCTCCTCGCCGGCATCGGTCTGCTGCGCCGGCGCGTCGAGCTGTGGGCCGCTGCTCTGATCGCCCTCGCGCTGTGCGCAAGCGTGGCGGCGATCGCCTCGGCGACCCCCACCAGCCGCCTCCTCTCGGGCACGGTCGCCTACACGCTGTGGCTCGCCTCGCCTGTCGGGATGTTCGCCTGGGTGGTGCTCGCCTGGATGCCGATCGGGTTGCTTGCCCGCCGTGGGCTGCCTCGAGGGCTCAACCCGATGCTGGCCTCGGGCGCGGCCTTCGCCGTCGTCGCGATCATCGCAACGGCCGTCGCGGCGGCGCAGCGACCCGACGAACACCTCGCCGAGTATCGCCCCCTCGGGACGCTATTCGCGAGCTTGAACCGGGCCATCCCGACCGGGCGCACCGTCCGCTTGATCGGCTCGCTCGACAACACGACCTTCCGCTTCAAAATGGCCGCTCGCTATGCGCTCGTGCGACGTGGGATCCACCCGCTCTCGCCGGGCACCGACGCCAGGCTGGGAAGCTGGTACCAGCTCCGCCATCGTCGCTACGACTGCACCGTCTACGTCGAGGATGGGCGCGCCGGCCCCGACCGGGGCGCCGTACCAGTCGGCGACTTTCGCTACCGCAGCCGAGCACTGAGCGTGTGGGTCGCGCCCGGTGGGTGCCCGGCGCGCACGAACCGAGCGCAGCCGCCTGCCCCGCGCTAATTCGAAGGGTAGGCGCGCAGCGCCGAACGCGACCGTGCGGCACAGGCCGACATGACCCGTGCCGCACTCCGCGGGATCGCGTGATGCTGCGCGCTAGCTCACCTTGATTTCCGCTTCTTCGCCGAAGGTCAGCGTCTCCGTACTTGCAAGCGCGGACTCTTCAAAGCTCCCGTTTACGTTGGTTTCCGTGATGGCTTTGAATTTTTCGCCTTTTTCGTTTTCGTATTCCCTGAATTCCTGTTTCCCGGCCGACTGTTTACAGACGATTTTGAACGCCGTCGTTTTGGTGTTGACCGGTTCGACCGGACAGAGCGTTGCTCCTCTGACCACGAGTTTTACGAACGAACACGAGATCGTGACTTCTTTTGCCAGCGCCAGCTTCTCGCCAGCTTTTAAGGACGCTTTGCTGAGCCAGACCAGTTCGCTGTTCACTTCGGTTTCTATCGTGCCCGCTACTTTCGCGCCCGAAGAAGTGCATTTGACCCCCAACGGGCCAGTGCATCCTTCGAACGTAACTTTCGATTTGTCCGTTTTCGCGCCGGTGATTTCCCCAGAGCCCGAGTCCGATTTGCACGTCACTTTCTGTTTGCCGACTGTTTCAAACGTGCCCGATTCGCTTTTTACCGTGAATGCCCCTTTAGCCGGGACCTGTTCGAGTTCGGCCGCCGAAGCCGCCGTCGCCGCAACAGCACACATCGCGAGCGCCGACACTACGGCAAGTAGAACCATCCTGATTCGGATCGTCTTCACTTTCGTCTCCTTGATAGAGATGCAGGAATGGCCCCAGAGCACCAGTCAGTGCTCATATGGGCCGGAGTGCAGTCTGCGAGCCGCAAGTCCACGAACATCTTGCGGCACGGAACGTCACCTCAGACTGCGCGCCCACCATAACGGCAGCGCACAAAATTGAACACCTTTGTCTCCAATTTGCGCAGCGCGTCCGCAGCGCGTCTATGGCACTTTGTCTCTCTGTCCTAGGCTAGAAGTGCCAGCACCCCACCGCGTTCGCGACTAGCGTGAAACTCTTCGATCACGATCCTTCGTGAGGCACGCGGTGCACGTCAGCGTTGTCGTCGGCCGCCGCCTCTGACGATCGGCGACGAGCGAAACGCAAATACAAGACCGGGCCAAGGCTCGCCGATCAGGGCTCCCAATCGGGGCGGCCGGATTTGAACCGGCGACCCCCTGCTCCCAAAGCAGGTGCGCTACCAGGCTGCGCCACGCCCCGAGTGATGGACGATTCTACCGCCAGCTCTCGCGTGCTCTGTGCATCCAGCCCTGTAGCCGCGCTCGCAGCAGCGTGTCATCGACGGTCACCGTGAGCAGCCCGTGCGGCGAGCCCGGGGCCGGCTGCCCGTCGGATTCGCGCTCGGCGGAGCCCCGCACACGGATCGCGCGCGGCTCTGCACCGGTCGCCTCGCCCCAGAAGCGCCGCAGATCCTTCAGACTCTGGCCGGGCCCGTACTGCAGCGAGAGGAACGGCGCCTTGTCGGTCAGCCTGCGGAGCCAGCGACTGACAAGGCGCATCACGGCCGGATCAGAGTTGGTCAGCGCCACGCGGGTGCGGTCGCGCTGCTCGCCCTGCACGAGGTAGATGCAGACGAAGTCGCGGAACGTCGGCTGCGCCGAGAGCTCATCGAACGTCTCGAGCCCCTCCTCGTAGGCGGCCTCACTGAGCGCGCGTGAGACCTTCCGGCCGGAGCGGTGCTCGCCGTCGCCCGGTTCGCGCTGCCCGCCACCCCGAAGCGGCAGATCGCGCACCCAGTAGTAGATCGTGCTGCGCGGCAGCGACAGCCGCGCAGCCAGCTCGTCGACCGTGAGCTGCTGCTCGGCGCGCAGCGAGCGCGCCATCTGCCGGAGGTAGCGTGAGTGCGCCATACGAACATATGTTCGCATAGAGGAGCCAGACGTGCATACTCGTCACCCAACTCCCGGATTTGGCTCCACGAGGTGGATCCCGTGCTCACCCGAGCCTCGCCCGAACGTCCCGCCCCACCCCGCTGCTAGCCTCCGCCACCGCTCATGGCAGACGTCCAACCGCTGCGCGCGCTGCACTACGACCCGGCCGTCGCCGGGCCGCTCGCCGATGTCGTGGCGCCGCCGTATGACGTGATCGACTCAACCCAGCGCGCCGAGCTGATCGAGCGCTCGCCGTTCAACGTCGTCGCGGTCGACCTGCCGCAGGGCGAGCCGGACCGTTATGAGTCCGCGCGCGAGCAGTTCGAGGCGTGGCAGGCCCAGGGCGCGCTCGTGCGCGACGAGCAGCCGGCCCTGTGGGCGCACACGCAGGACTACGTCGGTCCCGACGGCGAGCGGCGCACGCGGCGCGGCTTCTTCTGCCGCGTGCGGATCGAGGGCTACGGGCCGGGCCGCGTGCGCCCGCACGAGCGCACGCACCCGGGTCCAAAGGAGGACCGCCTGCGCCTGACGCGCGCGACGCGCGCGAACATCTCGCCGATCTTCTCGCTCTACTCGGACCCGCAGAACGCGGCGTGGACGGCGCTTGCGCCGGCGACCGAGCAGCCCCCCTACGGCGAGGTGAGCGACGCCGACGGCACCGTGCACCGGCTGTGGCGCGTGGCCGACCCGCAGGCGATCACCGCCGTGCAGGCAGCGACACGCGACGCGGAGCTCTTGATCGCCGACGGGCACCATCGCTACGAGACGATGCAGGCCTACGCCGAAGAGGTCGAGGCGGCCGGCACGCCGCCAAACGACGAGCACCGCTACATCCTGATGTGCCTGGTGGCGCTCGAGGACCCGGGACTGACGGTCTTTCCGACGCACCGACTCGTCAACAAGCTCGACGAGCAGCGGCGCGCGGCGCTGGCGGCTGCACTCGCGCGCGACTTCGAGATGCGCGAGGTGCCGCTCGATCTCCTCGCGCCGTCCCCCGGCGAGGGCCCGCTCGAGCTCGGCTACGTGACGAGCGATGACGAGCGTGCCTACCGCCTCACGCTGAAGGACCAGAAGATCGCCGACGACGCGCTCAGCGGCCATTCGCAGGCCTACCGCCACCTCGACACAGGCATCCTGGAGACATTGCTGCTGAAGGGCGCGCTGGGGCTCAGCGACGATGACATCTCCCACTTCAACGGCCTCTTCTACGCGCGCGATACCGACGAGGCGCTGCGCGTGGTGCGCTCGGGCGAGTACGACGCGGCCTTCCTGATGCGCCCGACCCCGATCGAGCAGGTGCGCGACGTGGCGGCCGAGGGCGAGAACATGCCGCCCAAGTCGACCTACTTCTTCCCTAAGCTGCTGACGGGCCTGCTGTTCAACCCGCTTTCCTAGGCGGGTCCGCGCAGTACCATGTAAGCAAGAGTTCTCTGGGGGTCTTCGAAAGGAGCGACATGGGTGGATCGGACGGGCTGACACGGATGAAAGCCACCGCGCGCCGCGACGGGGGCGGGTTCAGGCACACCGTTCAGGTGCGCGACCACCAGCTGACGGTCGACGAGCCGCTGCATGTCGGCGGCCAGGACGCCGCCCCGAGCCCGCAGGAGCTGCTCGCCGTGAGCCTCGCGTCGTGTACGGCGATCACGATGGAGATGTACGCGGCGCGCAAGGGCTGGGACATCGGCCACGTCGAGGTCGACGTCGAGTACAGCCCGGCCGAACGCGGCTGCCCGACCAAGTTCGAGCTCGTCACGCGCCTGCCCGACGACCTGCCCGAGGATCAGGTCGAGCGCCTGCGCGTGATCGCGGCGAAGTGCCCGGTGCACCGCGTGCTCGACGGCGAGGTCATGTTCCTGGAGCGCCTCGAGCGCGTGCACATGGCCGCCTGAGGCGGCCGCCGAGGCGCTTGCCGCGCAGGCACCCCGCTTGCCCACGGGCACACCCGACCCGAGCCGGTTCCGCGCGAAGGACCCGGCCGAGCAGACGCCGGCGGCGGTGCTCGTGCCGCTCTTCCTCCCGACCGAGCCCGGTCCTCCGTCGGTCGTGCTCACCAGGCGCCGCGCCGACCTGCGCCGCCACGCCGGCGAGATCTCATTCCCGGGCGGGCGCCGCGACGAGGAGGACGTCGACCTGCGCGAGACGGCGCTGCGCGAGGCCGAGGAGGAGATCGGCCTGCCGCGCGAGCTCGTCACGCCGCTCGGCGAGCTGCCGGCGATCTCGACGTTCGCGACCAACTACCTGATCCACCCGTTCGTCGGGCTGATCCCACCGGGACAGAGCTGGCGCGTCTCGCCGCGAGAGGTCGACGTCGTGCTCGAGCTGCCGCTGCACGACGTGCGCGAGAGCCGCACGCGCACGGCGATCGAACGCCGCGGCTTCACGTTCGAGGTCGACGCCTACATCCTCGACGGCAACCTGATCTGGGGCGCGACGTTCCGCATTATCGAGAACCTGCTCGAGCGGCTGCGGGCGGGCGCCTTCGACGACGCCCGCCTGCGCCTGCCGAGCGGTTAGCTCGGCTGAGGGACGATGCGGATGTAGGGGCGCGGCTCCTCCCACCCGTCGGGGTAGGTCTCCTTGGCCTGGTCGTTGGAGACCGAGCCGGCGATGATGACCTTCTCGCCCTGCTTCCAGTTGACCGGCGTGGCGACCTTGTGCTTGGCGGTCAGCTGCAGGGAGTCGATCACGCGCAGAACCTCGTCGAAGTTGCGCCCGGTCGTCATCGGGTAGACGAGCACCAGTTTGAGCGTCTTGTCGGGCGCGATCACGAACACGTTGCGGACGGTCTGGTTGTCGGCCGGCGTGCGCACGGCGACGTCGCCCGAGGTCTCGGCCGGCAGCATGCCGTAGAGCTTGGACACGTTGAAGTCGTCGTCGCTGATGATCGGGTAGTTGGGGGCGGTGCCCTGCGTCTCCTCGATGTCCTTGGCCCACGCCTCGTGGTTCTCGAGCGCGTCGACGGACAGGCCGATGATCTTCACGTCCCGCTTGTCGAACTCGGGCTTGGCGTTGGCCATGTAGCCGAGCTCTGTGGTGCAGACGGGCGTGAAGTCCTTGGGGTGCGAGAACAGCACCGCCCAGGAGTCACCGATCCAGTCGTGGAACTTGATCCGGCCCTCGGTCGTGTCGGCCTCGAAGTCGGGTACTACGTCGCCAAGTTTCAGCGTCATTTATGTCTTCCTTTCTCGACAGGCAGCCCTCCCGAACCTTCAAGAGCGGTCGGCTGGCCTACCTCGAGATAAAATCCTGATCGGCTTTACAGGGATTACCTACAGGATAGCGGAAGAGGCTCGGCGGGCGAGCCCCGGCACCCCGCTCGCGGCACCCGCGGAACGCTAGGTCTCAGGCGTCCAGCCGGACAGCTCCGACCAGACGTCGCCGCCCTGTGAGGCGGTGCGCACGACCGGCGCGCGGCGCGTCCACATCGCGCCGGCGGCCACGCAGATGCAGCCGAGCAGCGCCAGCCAGGCGCCCTCGCGCAGCGAGAGCGAGATCACTTCGCCGGCGGGCGCGGGACGGTCGACCATGCGAAAGACAACGCACGCGGCGCCGAGCAGCCCGAGCAGCGCGAGCGGTACCCGATTCGCCTCCGAGGAGGCCGAGGCAGGGCCGGCGAGCGCGAGCAGCGCGATCAGGATGCCTAGCCCGGCGAGGATCAGCAGCACGATGTTGAGCGTGCTGAGCACCTGGTGTGCGCTGAGCGCGAACAGTTCGCGGTTGACGAGGCCGGTGAGGCTGGCGTGGAGGCTGGCGAGATGGCTCTGCAGCGCGGCATTGCCGTACTGCGCGGTGAACTGTTCGCTGGCCTGCTCGGCGCTGGCGATGCCGTGCGCGTTGAAGCTGACGCCGTACCACGGAAGAAACACGGCGACGGCGAGCAGCACTGCGCCGAGCACCGAGACGAGCGGGCCATGTGTGGAGCGCGATTCCCCCGAGGCTTCCCCCATTGCGAGATCGCATCGGCCTGCCGGTTCCTGCGCTTTACCGCTGCAACGAGAAATCGACGCTCAGCGCACGCGGCCGAGCAGCGCAGCGACAGCGTCCTCAGCCTCGGCGAGCCAGGCGCCATCGGCCGAGCCCTGTTCGGGCGTGTCCTCCGCCAGGCCCTCGCCGGCGCCGAGCACGACGGCGGGGATCGCATTGAGCTCGGTCAGCGAGCGGAAGATCCGCGCACCCTCGCCGAGCATCTCGGCCGACGGGCGCAGCGCCTCAGCTTCGCCCGAGCCGTCGCCAGGGCCCGAGCCGTCGCCAGGGGCCGGGTCCCCGCCGGAGCCCGAGTCCCCGCCGGAGCCCGTCGCGCAGACGGCTCGGGCGTCGTAGATCAAGCCGCGCGCCGTCGTGTCGATGGCCTGCCCGAGAAAGAACTCCAGGCGCGAGGAGTGCAGCGCGGCGAGCTCCTGCTCGGAGCCGCGCGCGCAGGCGAGCATCCAGCAGCCGAAGGTCACGTTCTCGAGCGCCCCCCGCAACGTGGCGAGGCGGTCGGGCGTGCCGATCCAGCACTCGGCGCCGGTGGCCTCGATCGCGGCGCGGCCGGCCTCGGTGCGGGTGGTGGCGCGCACGGCGTGGCCCTGCTCGACCATCCGCTCGGCGAAGCGGCGGCCACGACAGCCGCCGGCGACGATCAGGATCCTGGCCACGCGCCGTCCACGGCGCGCCATCTTAGGGAGCGGCGTGGCCTATGATCGCCGCCGGGCCTCTTCGCGAGGCCGCGGCCCTCCAGCCACGGCGCCCGCCGTGCGACGATTGAGACAGATGAGCGTGAACGAGTCAGATAGCCCTGAGACGGAAGACGTGGTGACGATGGAGAAGATCGTGGCGCTGTGCAAGCGCCGCGGCTTCGTCTTCCCGTCCTCGGAGATCTACGGCGGCGTGGGCTCGACGTACGACTACGGCCACTACGGCGTGCTGCTGAAGACGAACGTGAAGAACGAGTGGTGGCGGGCGATGATCACCGAGCGCGACGACATCGTGGCGATCGACTCGGCGATCCTGCAGCACCCGCGCGTGTGGGAGGCCTCGGGCCACCTCGAGGGCTTCACGGACCCGCTGGTGGACTGCAAGACGTGCGGCAAGCGCTTCCGGGCGGACCACCTGATGGAGCTCGAGTGCGGGCGTAAACCGTCGAAGCACCCGGGCGAAGCGGAGGAGTGCGAGCTGACGGACGCGCGCGACTTCAACCTGATGTTCGAGACGACGATCGGCCCGGTCAAGGAATCGGGCTCGGTCGCCTACCTGCGCCCGGAGACGGCGCAGGGCATCTTCATCAACTTCAAGAACGTGCTGCAGTTCGCGCGCAAGAAGCCGCCGTTCGGGATCGCGCAGGTCGGCAAGTCGTTCCGCAACGAGATCACGCCGGGCAACTTCATCTTCCGCACGCGCGAGTTCGAGCAGATGGAGATGGAGTTCTTCGTGCCGCCGGAGGAGGCCCAGCACTGGTTCGAGCACTGGCTCACCGAGCGCGAGCTGTGGTACACGAAGCTCGGCATCCGCCCGGATCACCTGCGCCTGCGCGCGCACGACGCGGATGAGCTCTCGCACTACTCCTCGGGCACGAGCGACGTCGAATACCTCTTCCCGATCGGCTGGTCCGAGCTCGAGGGCATCGCCAACCGCGGCGACTTCGACCTGACACGCCACGCGGAGTTCTCGGGCGAGAAGCTCGAGTACTTCGACCAGCAGAGCGGCCAGCGCTACGTCCCGCACGTGATCGAGCCGGCGGCTGGGGCGGACCGTGCAACGCTGGCGTTCCTCGTGGACTCCTACGACGAGGAAGTCGTCACAGGCGAGGGGGCGGGCGAGGGCGAGCTGCGCACGGTGCTGAGGCTGCACCCGCGCCTGGCACCGGTCAAGGCGGCGATCCTGCCGCTGCTCAGAAAGGACGGCCAGCCGGAGCTGGCGCAGGAGGTGCACCGCGCGGTGCGCGCGATGGTCCAGTCGGAGTACGACGAGGGCGGCTCGATCGGCAAGCGCTACCGCCGCCAGGATGAGATCGGCACGCCGTACTGCCTGACGATCGACCACCAGAGCCTCGAGGACCGGACGGTGACGCTGCGCGACCGCGACACGCTTGAGCAGGAGCGCATCCCGATCGAGGGGATCGCAGAGGAGATCGAGCGGCGCGTGACGGCGCCGTGGCAAACACCAAAGCTGGCCTAGGGCGCCGGAGAGGAGCGGGATGGACTTCGAGCTGAGCGACGAGCAGCGCCTGATCAAGGACACTGCGCGCGAGTTCACGGACAAGGAGATCGTCAAGCAGTCGCGCGAAAACGCGCGCAACCACCACTTCGACGTGGAGATGGTCGGCAAGGTCGCGGCACAGGGCTATCTCGGCGCGATCGTCCCGGCGGAGTACGGCGGAGCGGGCCTCGACTACCTGTCCTACGGCCTGATCGTCGAGGAGATCGGGCGCGGCGACTCGGCGATCCGCACGGTGATCTCGGTGCAGACCTCGCTGGTCTGCTCGGGCATCCTCAAGTGGGGCACGGAGGAGCAGAAGCACAAGTACCTGCCGAAGCTGTGCTCGGGCGAGTGGCTCGGCTGCTTCGGACTGACCGAGCCGGACACGGGTTCCGATGCGGCCAATCAAAAGACGCGCGCGAAGAAGACCGACAACGGCTGGGTGATCAACGGCGCGAAGATGTGGATCTCGATGGCCAACTACGCGAAGGTCGCGCTGATCTTCGCCCAGACCGATCCTGAGCTCGGCCACAAAGGCCTGGCGTGCTTCATCGTCGACACCGACCAGCCGGGCTTCAAAGCGCAGACGATCGAGCACAAGATGGGGCTGCACGCCTCCGACACGGCATCGATCTCACTGGAAGACGTGGAGGTGTCCGACGAGGACGTGCTCGGCGAGGTCGGTCAGGGCTTCAAAGTGGCGATGTCGAACCTCGACTCGGGCCGCTACTCGGTGGCGGCGGGCTGCGTGGGCATCTGCCAGGGCTGTGTCGAGGAGTCGGTCAACTACGCCAAGGAGCGCGAGCAGTTCGGCCGCCCGATCGCGAGCTTCCAGCTGGTGCAGGCGATGATCGCGGACATGACGGTGAAGACGGAGGCCTCGCGGATGCTCGTGTGGCGAGCGGGCTGGCTGAAGGACCAGGGCCGGCCGAACACGCTGGAGACGTCGATCGCGAAGCTGCACGCGACGGAGGCGTCGCTGGAGTGCGCGAACCTCGCGATCCAGATCCACGGCGGCGCGGGCTACGTCGACGACCACCCGGTCGAGCGCTACTACCGCGACGCGCGCGTGACGACGCTGTACGAGGGCACCTCGCAGATCCAGAAATTGATCATCGGTCGCGAAATGACCGGGATCGGCGCGCTCGTCCCGGCCTGAGGCGAGTCAGGGTCGATCGGCTTGTCCGCAGAGCAGATGCAGGGAGATGATGAGAGGGCCGGCTCCGCCGGCCGAGATGGCCGCGCTGCTGCTGTGATCGGGGTGCTCGGGGCGGGCACGATGGGCTCGGGGATCGCACAGCTGGCCGCGCGCAGCGGAGCCCGCACGCTGCTGCACGACCCGGTCCCGGAGGCGCTCGCAAAGGGCCTGGAGCGCGCGCGCGAGGGCCTGGCCAAGGAAGCGGCCAAGGGCCGACTCTCGCAAGAGCAGGCCGAGCAGGCGAGCGCGAACCTGCAGGCTGTCGAAACGCTGGAGGAGCTCGCGCCGTGCGAGCTCGTGATCGAGGCGGCGCCGGAGCGCATGGAGCTCAAGCGCGAGCTCTACGCCCGGCTTTCGCAGATCGTCAGCGAGCAATGCGTGCTGGCGAGCAACACGTCCTCGCTGCTGGTCACGGCGCTGGGCCCGGCGGCGAGCCACCCGGAGCGCGTCGTCGGCATGCACTTCTTCAACCCGGCGCCGCTGATGGCGCTGCTCGAGGTCGTGGCCGGCGAGCAGTCCTCGGGACGGTCGCTCGGGCTGGCGGAGGCGACCGGCCGCGCGATGGGCAAGACGGTGATCCGCGCGAGCGACGGGCCGGGCTTCCTCGTCAACCGCTGCAACCGGCCGTTCGGACTGGAGGCGCTGCGCCTCTTGCAGGAGCGGATCGCAGACGTCGAGACGATCGACCGCATCTGCCGCATGGAGGGCAGCTTTCGCATGGGCCCGTTCGAGCTGATGGACCTGGTCGGCGTCGACGTGGGCTTCGAGATCTCCAAGAGCTTCTACGCGCAGAGCTTCGGCGAGCCGCGCTGGCGCCCGTCGCCGATCGCGGCGCGCTACGTGGCGGCCGGGCTACACGGGCGCAAGACGGGCCGCGGCTACTACACCTACCCAGCCGAGCGCCCGGCGCCAGGCGCCGGGCCGGGCCATCGCCCGGCCGACCCGCAGGCTCCCGAGGCGCTATCGCCGGGCAGCGGCGAGGGGGTGGTCGTGATCGACGGCGCCGGCCTGGTCGCGGAGGAGCTGCGCCACGAGGCGGGGCAGGCGGGCTATGAGGTGCGCTCGCCGCACGACCCGACGGGCGGCGTGCTGCCATCGCTGGTGATCGAATGCGACCGGGCACCGGCCGGGCCCGACGAGCTCTCGGCGCAGGATACGCCGGGCGCGCACGAGCAGCCCCAGGGCGGCGCTCACCTGCTCCTCTGCGAGGCGGGCTCGCTCGGCCGCCTGGACCCGGGCGGCAGCGCGGTCGGCTTTCACGTGCTTGCGCCGTTGGGGCAGGGCACGCTGGTCGAGCTGACGCGCAACGAGGGCTCCTCGCCGCTGGCAGCGGCGCGCGCGGAGCGCTTCTTCGCGGCGCTCGGCAAGCACGTGGCGTGGGTCGGCGACGCGCCTGGGCTCGTGCTCGGGCGGATCGTCTGCCAGGTGATCAACGAGTGCGCGTTCGCGCTCGGCGAAGGCGTCGGCGACGCGACGGACATCGACACGGGGATGATGCTCGGCCTCAGCTATCCGCGGGGACCGCTCGGGTGGGCGGACACGATCGGCCTGGATCGCGTGCTGAGCGTGCTGCTTGCGCTGCGCGCGGAGTACGGCGAGGAGCGCTACCGCGCGGCGCCGGAACTGCGGCGGCTGGTGCAGGCTGGGCGACTGGGCCGCGTCAGCAGGGCCGGCTTCTTCGACTACGACGGCGAGAGCTGAGCGGATCTCGCCGAGCGACGGGAGCACAGCCCGCCGGGCAACCTCACGTTCGCGCGTTGGGCGGCGTTATGCCGATGTGAGCGCGACGCAGCTGCGGCCCACGGGCCTCCCCCCCTTCCAGCGCTTCCTCGACGGCGAACGCGAGGTCGTGTGGCGCTACCTCGTCGCGCAGGTCGGCGCGGCGGAGGCGGAGGACTGCTTCCAGGAGACGTTCATCGCGGCGCTGCGCGCCTATCCACGGCTGCGCCCGCAGTCGAACCTGCGCGCGTGGGTGCTGACGATCGCGCAGCACAAGGCGCTCGACGCGCACCGCGCGCGCGGGCGCCGGGCGAAGATCGCGGCAGAGGCGACGGCGTCGAGCGAGCACGACGCTGTGGCGAGCGGCGACGGCACGGCAGTCTCGGCGCCGAGCGCGCAGGAGCAACTGCTCGCGCGTGAGGAGGGGCTGTGGCAGGCGGTCGGCGCGCTGCCCGAGCGCCAGCGCTCGGCGGTCGTGCTGCGCTACGTGGCCGACCTGCCGCACCGCGAGATCGCGGCGGCGATGGGCTGCTCGGTCGAGGCGGCGCGGCGCTCGCTGCACGAGGGACTTACGAAGCTGCGAAAGGTGGTGCAGGCATGAGCAGGCGAGACGGAACGACGGTGGCCGAGGTCGAAGAGGCGCTGCGGCGCGGCCCGGCGCACGCCCGCGAGGCTGGCGATGACCTGGGAGCACGCGCCGGCGCGGGAGCGGAAGCGGACGCGGCGCGCAGGGCGGCGCAGCGGCTCAGCGACCGCTTGGCCGAGCAGGGGCTGGCCGACATCAGCTACGCGTCGGTCGAATCGCCGTTCGGCGAGCTGCTCTTGGCTGCGAGCGGCCAGGGCCTCCTGCGGCTGGCCTTTCCCGAGGAGGACGCGGACAGCGTGCTCGAGCGTCTCGCGGCGCACGTCTCGCCGCGGATCGTGCAGGCGCCGGCCCAGCTCGATCCGATCCGCCGCGAGCTCGACGAGTACTTCTCCGGTCGCAGGCGCAGCTTCGAGCTGGCGCTCGACTGGACGCTGGTCGGCCCGTTCGGCCGCCGCGTGCTCGGGGCGGCCTCGCAGATCCCCTACGGCAACGTGCTCACGTACACGGAGATCGCCGCCGAGGCGGGCAGCCCGCGCGGCTCGCGCGCGGCCGGCAACGCGCTCGGCGCCAACCCGATCCCGATCGTCGTGCCCTGCCACCGCGTGCTGCGCCGCGGCGGCGCGCTCGGCGGCTACGCCGGCGGGCTAGACCGCAAGCGGTTCCTGCTGGAGCTCGAGGGAGCGGTGTCGCACGAAACGCCGTCGGCATAGCTCAGGGCAAGGGCATTGATCCGATTGGCGCAGCAGTACCGACTGCCGGAACGCCTACGTCACGTGCGTGAAGACGACGATCACACGGCTGCGGCGCCTCCTGGGTCCGCCGTCACACGTACTGGCAGTCGCCGTCTTGGCGACGATCTTGGCTACGCTCGCGGCCCCGCCGCTCGTGGCGCTCTTGACCGACGATCGGCTCCAAGCCTGGATCGCCGCGTTGATTGCCTCCGTGACGCTCATCGTTGGACTCGCGCTCGGCGCCGCGATCGACACTGCCGACGACCGTGCAGCGGTAAGCGCGAAGATCAGCGAGCTCGAGTCGCGGACGGGGGAGCTCGGCGCATACGAGACTTACGCCGAGCACCTGAGGGATGCGCTGCGCGATCTTCGCCAGGTCCTTGCGAAGGAACTGCCGAGCTTCTCTACACGCGACTTCATCGAGACCGGCGTCTTCGCTCCCGCGCACGCGTTGTTGCAGCACGATCACCTGAATCTGGCACGCGGCGACGTGCGCTTCTCGATCCTGCGGCCACGGGGTGAGGACTTCGTGATGACCGACGGCGACGAGCTCGCGCCGGCACTCGGTCATCACGCAGAGAGCCGGCAGCGGTTTCACCTGCCGATCAGAGGATCGTTCGCCGGGATCGCCCTGGACCACGGCCGCGTGCAGTGGTCGAACGATCTCGACGGAGACACGCGCTTCCAACGCCACCCGAAGGCCTCGCCCGAGCGCAACTACCAATCGATCGTGTCCGTTCCGCTGTGGCGCTCAGGACAGATTGCGGGGGTCCTCAACGTGATCGCCACGCGCAAGAACGCCTTCTCCCCGATCGACCGGACCTACATAACCCTCCTGGCGTCCGTTATCGACGTCGCGGAAAGCGTGAGACAGCCGCCCAACTAGCCATACTGAAAGGGTCCTACCAATGGAGCGACCAGTGCCACCTGCCGAGCCCGATACCTTCCGCCAGCTCGTCGAGCGAAAGATCACCACCGAGGAGTACGTTCGTTCTCTCGACGAACGGGTCAAGGAGCAGCGCGAGTCCAACCGCGCCACGGTGCCTACCGCGCCGCAACGGGACCCGAGCGACCGCTCGTAATCGACGGCTGTCTCAGGGAGCGTCTGCCGCGGCGGCCTCTGCGGCCACCGCCGGTGGCGCCCACTGCGCCTCGGCGAGGTCGCCCTCCGGCAGGCCCGCCGGCGTCGGCACCTCGGGCGTGTCGCGCAGGTACCACTCGGCGTCGAGCGCCGCCTCGCAGCCGGAGGCGGCGGCGGTGATCGCCTGGCGGTAAGTGTGGTCGACGAGGTCGCCGGCGGCGAACACGCCGGGGCGGTTGGTGCGCGTGGACTTGCCGTCGGTCTTGACGTAGCCCTCGTCGTCGAGGACGACCTGGCCGCCGACGATGCCCGACTGCGGCTCGTGGCCGATCGCGATGAAGGCGCCCGAGACGGGCAGGTCGCGCAACTCGCCGGTCTCGACGTTCTTCAGCTGGGCGTGTCCGAGCGCGCCGTTCTCACCGGCGACGAACTGGTCGACGGTGTACGGCGTGAGCAACTCGATGTTCTCCTGCGCGCGGGCGCGCTCGAGCATGATCTTCGAGGCGCGGAAGTCGGCGCGCCGGTGCACGATCGTCACCTTCGAGGCGAACTTGGCGAGGAAGATGGCCTCCTCCATCGCCGAGTCGCCGCCGCCGACGATCACGGTCTCGGCGCCGTTGAAGAAGGCCGCGTCGCAGGTCGCGCAGTAGCTGACGCCGCGTCCGGAAAGCTCCTCCTCGCCGGGCACGCACAGCTTCTTGTGCTCGGCGCCCATCGCCAGCACGACCGTGCGCGTGCGGTACTCGGTGTCTCCGACCCACACGCGGTGCAGGCCGCCGGGCTCGTCGGCGAGCTCGACGCGATCGACGTCCTCGGTCTCCAGGCGCGCGCCGAAGCGCTCGGCCTGGTCGCGGAACTTCTGCATGATCTCGGGGCCCATGATCCCGTCCGGGAAGCCGGGGAAGTTCTCGACATCGGTCGTCTGCTGCAGCAGGCCACCCCAGGCGAAGCCCTCGAACACGAGCGGGCTCAAGTTGGCGCGCGCCGTGTACAGCGCCGCCGTGTAGCCGGCTGGCCCACTGCCGATGATGATCACGTTCTCGACGTCGCTCATCTCTTCTCCAATCGCTTCACCAAGGGTACTTCACAAAGTAAAGTATAGCGTTGCCACGGGCTTCTGTATACCTCATCTGGCCCCGACAGCCCCCGCGGCGCCGACCGAGCCGGTGTGCAGCTCGCCGGCGCCCTGCGAGCTCTGCTCCTCGCGCCAGCGCGCGACCGTCCGCCGCAGCTGGAAGTAGGCGATCGCCCCGGGCACGGTCGGCAACCAGAAGGAGATCCCGCGATAGGACAGCACCGCGAGCACGGACAGGTTGAAGTCGACGCCGAAGGCGGCGAACGCGCCGATCATCGCGCCTTCGACCCCTCCCAGCCCACCGGGGAGCGGCAGCAGGTTGCCGAACTTGCCGACGAAGTAGGCCATCCAGATGACCGTGAACGGCGGCGCCGAGCCGAACGCGTGGAACATCGCCCACAGCACGCTGATGTCGAAGCCCCACCAGGCGATCGCCCCGAGCAGGCCCGCGTTGCGCGAGCGCACGAGATCGACCGCCGTGCGCACGCCGCTGGCGGCCAGCGCCGGCACGGTCACCGCGCGCGCCAGCCAGTGCGCGACTCGCCCGGAGCCGGAGGCACGACGTTGCAGCCGGCGCTCGACGTCGCCCGGCAGCGCCGCGACGGCGGCGGCCGCGCCGAACAGGATCACGGCGACGATCGCCGGGACGAACGTGATCGCGAAAGAGCCGCCGCCGGGAAAAATGCCGGCGCCCAGACCGATGCCGTCGAGCAGCAGCGAGCCGGCGAACACGACGTACAGCAACACGATGAAGGCGACCATCCGACAGGCGACGATCCGCGGCTCCATGCCCGAGCGGCGCAGCGCCCAGGCGGTCAGCGCGATGCCGCCGGCGCCGGCGGCGGCGAACAATCGCGTGGCGACCAGGCCGGCCATCGTGATCTCGTAGCTCTCGGGCCAGCCGATGCGACCGTGACCGCGCACGAACACGGCCCGGAACAGCATCACGTAGCCGGCGAAGGAGAACAGCTCGAGCACGACCCCGACGGCGATCCACCAGCCGTCGCCGCGCTCGATCCGGTGCACGGTCGTGCCGACGCCGCTCAGCTTGGGCAGCACGAAGTAGAAGAACGCGATCGCGGTGAGCACGAACAGACCGAACCCGACGGCGCGCCTGCGCGTGACGACCACGCGCGGCATCTCCTCTTCGCTGGCTCCGCCTCTCTCCCCGACCGGCACGGCCTCCTCCAAGGCCTCCTTCACGTCCGGGTCGCTGTGCTCGTCGCTCACGCCGTCACGCCGCCTCCCTCATGGGCGAGCGCCTCGAGCGCAGCCACCGTGCGCGAGAGGCGGTCGGCGAGCGGTGCGACGCGCGGTGCAACCCGGCGCACCGCAACCGTCAGCGCGGCGCCGGCGAGCAGGTCGACGACGTAGTGCTCGCCGAGGTAGACGAGCGCAAAGCCGAGCGTGGCGGCGTAGGCCGAGCCCGAGCGCGCCCGCCAGCGGCCCCACCTCTGCGAGCAGAAGCGCGGCCATCAGGGATGTGGCGAAGTGAAGCGACGGCATCGCGGCTAGGGGATTACCCCCGAGAACACTGTAGAGAGGGCCCCAGCCGTCACGCCAGAAATGCTCGCCGTACTCGACCATCATGCGCCGCACGGACGCGCCGCCGTCGGCCTCGCCGGCGGCGTGGCCCCGAGCCGCCGCGACCGGACCCGGAGCGCGGCTGACGGCGGGCAGGCCGTCGAGCTCATAGGCCCCCTCTGCGGCGTACCACGGCGGCGCCGTGGGCAGCACCCAGTAGACCAGCGCGCCCGTGTTGAACACGGCGTAGGTCAGCGCCGCCGCGCGCGAGAAGCGCGCGGGATGGCGCACCAGGATGTAGGCGACAGTGCCGTGGGGGACCATGAACCAGACCCAGTGCGCCCACACGAGCGTGCGATCGAGCGCGCGCCATTCGGGGCCGTCGGGGCCGACGCGCGCGAGCGCGCGTTGCAGGCGCACCGTCGGTAGCTCGCCGAGGCCGAGCACGCGATCGGCGGCGATCGGGTAGCCGAAGTGCGTCTTCTGCTCCTGCGCGTCGGGGTCGTCGTGCGGCGACTTGTAGGCGGCCAGGTAGGCCCACATCTGCAGCGCGCAGACGGCCACGTCACGGGTACGCGTGCGCCGCATCGCGACCGCCAGCCCGAGCGGCGCGGCGTACGCGACGCTCTGCGTGAGCACAGGCGGCGCCTGTACCCGCTTGCGCAGCAGCGGCGCGGCGATCCCGGCAGCCACGATCCCCCAGGCGATTGCTCTGATCGCGCTGGACCGCCGCACCAAGCCGAGTATATGGGCGCTTGCGGCGCGCCCAGCGACTCGGCCGGGCGGCGCGCGGAAGCGACGGTGTCGGCTCGGCGGCTACGGCCGGGGCGCGAGCACGCGCCCGCGCGCGCGCTCCTCGGCGGCCTGCACGAGGCCGCCGATCACGGGACTCATGGCGTCCGCCTCGGGATGCCACTGCACGCCGAGCACGAAGCGCCGCTCGGGCAGCTCGACGCCTCGATCAGCTCGTCGACGGTCGCCGTGGCGCTGACCAGCAGTCCGTCGCCGACGCGGTCGACGCCCTGGTGGTGGTGGGACTTGGTGGCGTGCCTGGCCGCGCCGACCACGCGCATCGCGAGCGTGCCGTCGAGCAGCCTCGACGTCGTGGTCGGAGCCGTCGAAGGAGCCGATCACGCGGCGGTGCTCCTCGTGGCCGAGGTGCTCGGGCAGGTGCTGCATCAGCGTGCCGCCGAGCGCGACGTTGATCAGCTGCATGCCGCGGCAGATGCCGAGCACGGGCACGTCGAGCTCGATCGCCGCAGCGCGTCAGCGCGATCTCGAAGACGTCGCGCTCGGGCACGGTGTCCGTGCGTCTGCGGGTGCGGGCGCTGCCCGTAGGTCGCCGGGTCGATGTCGGCGCCGCCGGCGAGCATCAGGCCGTCGAGCATCGCCAGCGAGCTCGCCGGGCTGCTCGACGAGCTGCGGATCGGGCGGCAGCAGCAGCGCCAGGCCGCCGGCGCGCTGCACGGCGTCGACGTAGTTGCGCGGCAGCAGCACGGCGGGCTGGTCCCACACGCTCCAGCGCGCGCGCTCGAGCGCGGTGCAGATGCCGATCACCGGTCGATCCATGCTCACACCATAGGATCAACGCGACGGCGCCCGAGCCGCGCAAGACGCACGGCCACGAGCGATGAGCGAGCCGAGCACGCAACTGAAGACCGTCAACGTGAGCGTCGACGGCGGGCACCGCGACGATCGAGCTGAACCGCCCCGAGGCGCTGAACGCGTGGAACGCGCAGTTCGGCGCCGACCTGCTGGCCGCGCTGCGCAGCGTCGCGGCGGACGACGCCGTGCGCGCGGTCGTCCTCACCGGCGCCGGGCGCGCCTTCTCCTCGGGCGCGGACCTGAAGGACATCAGCACCGACACGACGCCCGACGGTCGCCCGGACGTCTACAAGACGCTGACCGAGCGCTACCACCCGATCATGCACGCGATCCGCGAGATGCCAAAGCCGGTGATCGCGGCGGTCAACGGCCCGGCGGTCGGCATCGGCTGCTCGCTGGCGCTCTGCTGCGACCTGATCGTGGCCGCCGAGAGCGCCTACTTCCTGCTCGCCTTCGTCAACATCGGACTGGTGCCGGACGGCGGCTCCTCGCTGTTCGCTGCCGACGCGGATCGGCATGGCGCGCGCGACGCGAGCTGGCGATGCTCGGCGAGCGCCTGCCCGCGCCGAAGGCGCTCGAGTGGGGCCTGATCAACCGCGTCGTCGGCCGACGAGCAGCTTGCCGAGGAGGTCGGCGCGCTGGCGGCGCGCACTGGCGGCCGGGCCGACGCGCTCCTACGCCGGGCACCAAGCGCCAGCTCAACAACTGGCTGTACACGCGCATGGACGAGCAGCTCGAGCTGGAGGCGCAAGATCCAGCAGGAGATGGCCGGCAGCGACGACTTCGTCGGAGGGCGTGGCGTTCATCGAGAAGCGCCCGGCGCGCTTCACGGGGAGATGACGCCTGCCTCAGGCCGCCGGCTCGTCTCGATTCAGAACGCTCGGCGCCACGGCAGTCACCTGGCCGGCCATCCAGGCCGCTTGCGCAGTGCCAGGTCATCAAGCGCCTTCCGCCCGGGCCTGAATAGAATCCCGGCCGCCTTGGGCCATCTGCTCTCCGCAACGCTCGCGTTCTTCACCCCCGAGTCGGGCGGCTCGCCGAACGCCAACCAGATCGACAGCCTCTACAAGATCACGCTGGTCATCGCGCTCGTGATCTTCGTGCTCGTCGAGGGCGGCCTGCTCTACGCGCTGTTCAAGTTCCGCGCCCGCAAGGGCACCGTGGCCGCGCAGATCCGCGGCAACACGCGCCTGGAGGTCGGCTGGACGGTCGCCGCCGCCGTCGATGCTGCTCGGGCTGGCGGTCGTCACCTTCGTCAAGCTCGACTCGATCCAGAACCCGCCGAACTCCGGCCCCGAAGGCGACAAGCTGGCGAGCAGCGACGTCAGCCGCCTGTACGCCAGCGCCGCGCGCAAGCTGCCGCCGAACGGCAAGTCGCTGAACATCAACGTGATCGGCCGGCAGTACATCTGGCAGTACGTCTACCCCGGCGCGAACGAACCGGACGGCCTCGGCGCGCCGTACTCCTACGAGCAGATGGTCGTGCCGACGAACACGACGGTCACGCTCGACATCGTCTCCTCCGACGTCGTGCACTCCTGGTGGATCCCGCAGCTCGGCGGCAAGTTCCAGGCCGTGCCCGGCTACCACAACTACACGTGGTTCAAGATCGACAAGCCGGGCGTCTACAACGGCCAGTGCGCCGTGCTCTGCGGACGCGGCCACGCGCGCATGATCGCCACGGTCAAGGCCGTGCCGCCGGCGCAGTTCGACGAATGGCTCTCCTACCAGAAGAAGCTGCTCACCGAAGCCAACGCCGCAGGCGAAGGTGGCACGCGCCAAACTGAACTCCCAGACCGGCGCCGGACAGGTCGAAAACCCCTAGGACACGAGGAACCAAGCGCACGACATGGCCACCACGACACTCGCACCCGTCCCCCAGGTCACCGCCCACGGCGTCGAGCGCGCGCTCGCGCGGCTGGACGAGCTGGATCACGACGACCGACCACAAGCGGATCGGGATCATGTACATGGTCACGACCTTCGTGTTCTTCTGCCTCGGCGGCGTCGAGGCGCTGATGATGCGCCTGCAGCTCGGCGCACCGGACAACACGCTGGTCACGCCGACGCAGTACAACCAGCTGTTCACGATGCACGGCACGACGATGGTCTTCCTGTTCGTCGTGCCGATGATGGCCGGCCTCGCCAACTACTTCGTGCCGCTGATGATCGGCGCGCGCGACATGGCCTTCCCGCGCCTGAACGCGCTGTCCTACTGGCTGCTTCTTGGCCGGCGGCATCGTCTTCTACGCCTCGATCTTCTGGAACCCGCCGGAAGCGGGCTGGGTCAGCTTCGTGCCGCTGGCCAACAACACCTACTCGCCGAGCGGCGGCGCAGGACGCGTGGATCTACCTGGTCCACCTGACGGGGCTCTCCTCGATCCTCGGCGCGATCAACTTCTACGTGACGATCGCCAACATGCGCGCGCGCGGCATGAGCTGGGGCCGGCTGCCGCTGTTCGTGTGGACGATCCTCGTCTACTCCGTGCTGATCATCTTCGCGCTGCCCGTGATCGCGGCGAGCGGTGACGATGCTGCTGACCGACCGGCACTTCGGCACGCACTTCTTCGACCCCGCCAACGGCGGCTCGCCGATGCTGTGGCAGCACCTGTTCTGGTTCTTCGGCCATCCCGAGGTCTACATCATGGTGCTGCCCGGGTTCGGCGTGATCTCGGAGATCCTGCCCGTGTTCGCGCGAAAGCCGATCTTCGGCTACAAGGCGATCGCGGCCTCGACGGTGGCGATCGCCTTCCTCGGCTTCCTCACGTGGGCGCACCACATGTTCACGGCGCCGATCCCCGAGGCGATCCTCGTGTTCGTGATGCTCAGCTCCTACTTCATCGCCGTGCCGACGGGCGTGAAGATCCTCAACTGGATCGCCACGCTGTGGCGCGGCACGATCGAATTCCGCACGCCGCTGCTGTTCTGCGTCGGCGCGATCAGCGTGTTCCTGATCGGCGGCATCTCGGGCGTCTTCCTGGCGACGTTCCCGATCGACTGGCAGGTCAACGAAACGTACTTCGTCGTGGCCCACCTGCACTTCGTGCTGCTGGGCGGCTCGGTGTTCACGATCTTCGCGGCGATCTACTACTGGTTCCCGAAGATCACGGGCGGATGCTCAGCGAAGGCCTCGGCAAGCTGAGCTTCGGCCTGATGCTCCTCGGCGTGCTGACGACCTTCCTGATCCAGCACGTGATCGGCCTCGACGGGATGCCCGGCGCGTGTACGAGTACGACAACGTCGGCCACCTCGAGCTGTACAACCTGATCTCGACGGTCGGCTCGTTCATCCTCGCGCTGGGCGTGCTGGTGACGATCGTCAACGTCGCGCGCAGCCTGAAGGTCGGCGTCGTCGGCGGGGCCGGACCCGTGGAAGGCGAACACGCTCGAGTGGTTCACGACGTCGCCCCCGCCGGCGAACAACTTCGACATCGTGCCGACCGTGCGCTCGGTCGAACCGATGAAGGACATCCGCCGCGAGATCGAGCGGCGCACGGGGGCAGCACCGGCATCGGGCGCGGTCGTGCCCGCCGGGGCCACGCAGGTCGGGGTCTAGGAGCCGGACGTGCCGAGCGCAGCTTCATCGCTCGACGCAGCACCGCGCCTCGGCGTTGCACCCCGCACGCGCCAGGTGCTGAGCGACTACGTCGAGCTGACCAAGCCGAAGGTCCAGTCGCTGCTGCTGCTGACGACGATCACGACGATGTACGTCGCCGGCGACCCGTCGCCGTGGCTGGTCGCTCTGACGTGTCTCGGCGGTTATCTCTCCGCGGGCGGCGCCGGCGCGGTCAACCACTGGTTCGACCGCGACATCGACGCGCAGATGGCGCGCACGGCGACCCGCCCGATCCCGGCCGGGCGGATCTCGCCGCGCGCTGCGCTGACGTTCGGCTGCGTGCTCGCCGCGCTCTCGCTGCTCGAGCTCTCGCTGACGGTCAACCCGCTTGCCGCGGCGCTCTCGTTCTCGGGCTTCCTCGGCTACGTGCTCGTCTACACGGTCTGGCTGAAGCGGCGCACGCCGCAGAACATCGTGATCGGCGGCGCCGCCGGCGCCGTGCCGCCGCTCGTCGGCTGGGCGGCCGTGACGGGCTCGGTCAGCGGCACGGCCGTGATCCTGTTCTTCATCGTGTTCTTCTGGACGCCGCCGCACTTCTGGGCGCTCTCGCTGCTGATGAAGGACGAGTACGAGAAGGTCGGCGTGCCGATGCTGCCCGTCGTGCACGGCGAGGCCGAGACGCGCCGGCAGATCCTGCTCTACTCGGTCCTGCTCTACGCGGTCACCCAGCTGCCGTTCTGCGCGGGCGGCTTCGGCGCGATCTACCTCGTCTGCTCGCTCGTGCTCGGGCTCGGCTTCATCGGCGGCGCCGTGCGCCTGTACCGCCGCGCCGACCGCGCCTCGGCGCTGCGCCTGTACCTCTACTCGCTGGCCTACCTCGCGCTGCTGTTCTGCGCGATGGTCGCCGACGCGCATCTGTAGATCGGATCGCTAGGCTTTGCGCCGATGAACCGCCGTCTCGCGAACAAGAACATCCGCACGGGCTTCATCGTCGCCGCGATCTGCATGTTCATGTTCGGCATCACCTTCGTCGTCGCCGCCGTGTACGTGTCATGAGCCCGCTCGACCCAGAGGTCCCGCCGGTCGGCGAGGAGATCCACCTCCCCGGGCCGAGCATCCTGCCGGTGCTCACAGCCGTCGGCATCACGCTGACGCTCGTCGGCATCACGACGTTCATCGAGCTGACCGTGATCGGCGGCGTGCTCACGCTCGTGGTGCATCGTGCGCTGGATCAAAGACACGCGCCGCGAAATCGACGAGCTCCCGCTCGAGTAGCACCGTCATGGGAGGGGTGCCGCGCGCGGTCCCCACACCGCGCGCGAACCCTCATTCACCCCACTGCAGCGCTTGCCGGCACGGGACAGATCGCTCCATCCTCGGTCCAGCAGCGCACGACGTCGCGAACGGAGAGGATGCCCACAGTCTCTCCCCTCTCGACGACGATCAGATGGCGAAAGCCGCCGCGCACCATCGCGGCTGCAGCCTCCTCCAGAGACCAGTCCGGCGCGGCGTAGACGACGTCGCTCGTCAGGTGCTCGGCGACGAGCTCGGAGTCCGGGTCCTCGCCGGCGCCGAGCGAGGAGCAGGATGTCGCGCTCGGTGATGATGCCCGGGCCGGCCGCCTCGGGGTCCATCACGACGGCGGCACCGACGGCGCGGCGCGACATCAGCTGCGCCACCGCGCGCAGGCTGTGGCCCGGGCCGACCGCCAGGACCGTCGGACTCATGCCTTCGCTTACCTGCATGGCCGCTCCTTTCGCGCCCCGCCCTCTCCTCAGGGCGCTCGTCAAGCACTTGCAACGATTGGCTCAATGTATTACCCGGATGCGCAATCGTCAAGCGTGGTCGTCGGCGATCGGGCGGCGGCCGTAGTCGCCCCGCGATCGCCCCACGAGGGCGCCGCCCCGCGCTGCTC
The DNA here is from genome assembly GCA_963716315.1 of uncultured Solirubrobacteraceae bacterium. Classification (GTDB taxonomy): domain Bacteria; phylum Actinomycetota; class Thermoleophilia; order Solirubrobacterales; family Solirubrobacteraceae; genus Palsa-744. Next base: position 682,383 of record OY970301.1, read on the forward strand.
CGGCAGCGCCGAGTCGTTCGGGGAGCGAAGGCATTAGGATCACGCCTCCCGATGGAGAGGACCGCAGCAGACACCCCTTCACCCGGTCGCGACAGGCGGCGGCGCTCGTGAACAAACAGCGCCCCATGGTCCTCACGATCGTCGCGGCCGTGATCGCCGTCGCGATCGGCGTCACGCTGAGCTACGTGATCCACTGGTTCCCCGTGCAGGCCTCGACGCAGGCGCACAACACCGACCGGCTCTACCACGTGCTCGTCGACGCCTCGATCCCGATCTTCGTGCTCGTGACCAGCGTCGTGCTCTACTGCGTCTGGCAGTTCCGCATGAAGCCCGGCGAGGAGCTGAAGGATGGCCCGCCGATCCACGGCAACACGCGCCTGGAGGTCTTCTGGACGGCGATCCCCGCGATCATCCTGCTCGGGCTCGTCTCCTACTCGTTCGTCGTGCTGCGCGACAACGAGAAGAAGCCGACGCGCGAGATCGAGATCGGCGTGACCGGCCAGCAGTTCGCCTGGACCTTCCAGTACCCGCCGTCGGTGACCGGCGGCAAGCCCGTCGAATCCGACCAGCTGTACCTGCCCGAGGGAGAGTCGGTGCGCTTCGGCCTGCACTCCAAGGACGTGATCCACGCCTTCTGGATCCCCGCCTTCCGCCTGCAGGAGGACGTCGTCCCGGGCATCACCATGCACTACCGCGCCACCCCCGATCGCCTCGGCACCTACCCGATCGTCTGCAACCTGCTGTGCGGCGTCGGGCACTCGTTGATGCGCGCCCAGGTCCACGTCGTGACCGAGGCCAAGTTCAAGGAATTCCTCAAGAGCCGCGCGGCCGCCTCCGGCGCCGGCGCCAGCGCCACGGTCGGCTCCGGCGGCGGCTTCACGTCGAGCACGACGGGGACGGCTGCGGGATAATGTCGGCGATGAGCGTGCGCGGCAGGTCGAACGGAAGCGGCGGGGAGACGGCCTGATGGCCACGACGACCGTTCCCGCGCAGCGCCCGCCGCAGTCGAGCCCCGGCTACGGCGGCAACCTGTCGCTCGGCGCCAAACTGCGCGCCCCCGGCTTCTACCGCGCCACCTGGATGATGGTGCTCGGCGTCGCCTTCGCCTTCTTCATCACGTGGATCGTGCGCATGAGCACGGGCCACTCGACGTTCAAGCACTTCATCGACGGCGAAGCGATCCTGAGCGTCTCGCTGCTCGCCGTGCCGTTGACCTTCCTCGTCGGCATCGGCGGCTTCGACTACTGGTTCTACTGGGCCGCCGGGCGCAAGACCCGCCCCGAGGATCACTCCAGCCACGGCGCCTACACGTGGAAGGACTACTTCCGCATCAACACCGATCACAAGGTGATCGGCATCCAGTACACGGTCAGCTCGTTCTTCTTCCTGCTCGTCGGCGGGCTGATCGCGATGCTGATGCGCGCCGAGCTCGCCGCCCCGGGCGCCCAGTTCGTCGATGCCAACACCTACAACGGGCTCTTCTCGGTCCACGCCTCGCTGCTGATCTTCCTGTTCGTGATCCCCGTCTTCGCGGGGCTCGGCAACTTCGTCATCCCGCTGATGATCGGCGCGCCCGACATGGCCTTCCCGCGGCTGAACGCGCTGTCCTTCTGGCTGTTGCCCGTCGCCGGCGTGATGATGCTCGCCAGCTTCTTCGCCCCCGGCGGCGCCTTCGCCGACGGCTGGACGGCCTACGCGCCGCTGTCGGTCAACGCACCGATCGGGCAGACGTTCTTCTCGGTCGCCGTGCAGTTCGCCGGCGCCTCCTCGATCATGACCGCGCTCAACTTCCTTGTGACGATCATCACGATGCGTGGGCCGGGCATGAGCTTCTTCCGCATGCCGCTGCTCGTGTGGGCCAACTTCGCGACCTCGCTGCTCGTCGTGATCGCCACGCCGTTCATCGCCGCCTCGCAGTTCTTCGTGCTGCTCGACCGCGCGCTCGGCTTCAACTTCTTCGACGCCGCCAAGGGCGGTGACGTGCTGATGTACCAGCACGTCTTCTGGTTCTACTCGCACCCGGCCGTCTACATCATGATGCTGCCCGGGTTCGGGATCATCAGCGAAGTCATCGCCGTGAAGTCGCGCAAGCCGATCTTCGGCTACCGCATGATGGCCTTCTCGCTGCTGGCGATCGTCGCGCTCGGCTTCACCGTCTGGGCGCACCACATGTTCACCTCCGGCATGGCCGCCTGGATCCGCATCCCGATGGCGATCACGACTGCGATCATCGCCGTGCCGACGGGCATCAAGATCTTCTCCTGGCTAGCCACGCTGTGGCGCGGGGTGCTGCACCTCGATACGCCGATGCTGTTCGCGCTCGGCTTCCTCACGACGTTCACGCTCGGCGGGATCAGCGGCGTGATGCTCGCGATGATCCCCTTCGACATCCACGTCTCGGCGACGTACTTCATCGTCGCGCACATCCACTACGTGCTGTTCGGCGGCTCGCTGATGACGATCTTCGCCGGCGTCTACTACTGGTTCCCGAAGATGACCGGGCGGATGTACGACGAGCGCCTCGGCAAGTGGCACTTCTGGAGCACGTTCGTGTTCTTCAACCTGACGTTCGGCCCGATGCACCTGCTCGGCCTGCAGGGCATGCCCCGCCGCGTCGAGGACTACGCCTCGAGGTTCTCGAGCCTCAACCTGTTCGTCTCGATCGCCAGCTTCGCGCTCGGCCTGAGCACATTGATCTTCATCTACAACATGGTCACCAGCTGGCGCGGCGGGCCGAAGGCCGTGAAAAACCCGTGGCGCGGGATGACGCTCGAGTGGCAGGTCTCCTCGCCGCCGCCCGTGTTCAACTTCGACAAGCTGCCGACCGTCGTCGGCGGGCCCTACGAGTACGGCGTCCCCGGCGCCGTGCACGGCACGTTCGCGCCCACCCCCACGCCGGCCACCGTCGGCGCGGCCGGCGCGACACAGGTAGCGGGGCCGAGCGAGTGAGCTTCGAGGTGGCCTCGTGAAGGAAGTCCTCGTAGTCGCCAACCGCACGCTCGGCGGCGCCAAGCTGCTCGAGGCCGTGCGCTCGCGCGCCGCTGAGGGCGAGACGCGCTTCCGCCTGGTCGTGCCGCAGAGCGACCCGAGCGCCGGCCTCGTGATCTACGACGAGGCCGTGCGCGAATCGGCGCAGGCTCGCGTCGACCTCGCGCTCGAGCTCGTCACGGCCGAGGGAATCGACGCCAGCGGCGAGGTCGGCGACTCCGACCCGTTCCTCGCCACGATGGACGCCGTCGCCGAGCGCCGCCCCGACGAGATCATCATCTCGACCCATCCCGCCGTCAGCTCGGGCTGGCTGCGGCGCGACCTGGTCGATCGAATCCGCAACGCCTCCGGCCTGCCCGTCGAGCACGTCGTCGTCGACATCGAGGCCGAGGGGCTGCCCTTCAAGGCCACGCTCGTGATCGCCTCCAAGACGCTTGGCGGCGATGAGCTGCTCAACCGGCTGAAGGAAAAGGCCGCCGGCGGTGAGCGCCGGCTGTTCGTCGTGATCGTGCCGCAGCCCGACGGCAGCGGCGGCGCGGCGCAGCTCGCGCGGGCGCGCCTGGCGACGATGCTCGACCGGCTGCACAGCGAAGGCCTGTTCGGCTCGGGCATGATCGGCGACCCCGACCCGTACACGGCCGCCGTCAACGCGCTCGAGCTGTTCCGCGTCGACGACGTCGTCATCTCCACGCTGCCCGACCAGCGCTCGGGCTGGATGCGTGCCAACTTGATCGAGCGCGTGCAGCACATGACCTCGGCGCCCGTCGAGCACGTCGTCGTCGACCTCCAGGCAAACTCGACCGCCGCTTCCGCCGCCTAACGAGATGGAGGCCGCCAGCTTCCCCCACCCCGGCGTCGCCGCGCACGACGACGCGCACGACCACCACGGCCCGCCCGCGGCGCACGCCAGCTCGCGCGTGAACCCGGCGCTGCTCGGGATGCTGCTTTTCATCATCTCCGAGGTGATGGTGTTCGGCGCCTTCTTCACGGCCTACTTCTTCATCCGCATCGCCCAGGGCGACCCGTGGCCAGCGCCCGGGACCAAACTGCCCGTCGAAGTCGCCGGCATGAACACGGCGATCCTCGTCTCCTCGTCCTTCACGATCCACTGGGCCGAGCAGGCGATCAAGAAAGGCAACCGCTTCGGCTTCAAGGCCGGCATGCTGACGACCTTCCTGCTCGGCTGCACCTTCCTCTTCATCCAGATCAACGAGTACGCCAACATCGGCTTCGCCCCGCAGGACGGCGCCCAGCAGACGATCTTCTACTCGCTCACCGGCCTGCACGGAGCGCACGTCTTCATCGGCCTGCTGCTGCTCCTGTTCGTCACGATCCGCGCCTTCCGCGGCCACTACAGCCCGGAGTCCCATCGCGGCGTCGAGGTGCCGGGCATCTACTGGCACTTCGTCGACATCATGTGGCTGGTCGTGTACACGACCGTGTACATCCTCTAGCGCCCCTCGCTTGCTGAATCCGCTGCGCACCGAGGAAGGGGCGTTTCGGCTGCTGCTGTACGTGCTCGGCGTGGTCGTCGTGGCGATCGCCGTGATCTTGATCGTGCGCGCCGTTTCGTAAGCGGCGCGCACCCGGTCGGCGTACCCTGAGCGAATGGAGCCAGAGGAGCGCGAGCGACGCGCGCTGATCGGCACGATCGAGACCGTCGCGACGCTCGTTGTCGTGCTGGCGATCGTTGCCTTCGTCGTCTGGTTCCTGTTCTTCGCGCACGACCCGCTGCTGCGGGTGTAAGTCAGAGATGCACGCTAGGGAGATTGGCCGCACGCAAGCGCTCGAACGCGAGCGTCGGCGACTCATCGCCGAAAGGGATGCCGAGATCCTCGCGCGCACCGGCCCAGATCCGGAGCTCGCCGGGCTGGCGGAGCATGCTGCGAGCCTGCCCTCTGCGCTTGCGTGAGGGCTACTTCACGGTCAACGTGCCGTACATGCCCGCCGCGCGGTGCCCGGGGGCCTCGCAGAAGAACGTGTACGTGCCGGGCTTCAGCGTGACGTTGACCGTGGCTGTCGACTTCGTCGTGAACGGGCTGGCGCCGACCTTGCTGCCCTTCGCCGTCGCCCCGCCTTCGCCGGTTTCGATCGCGATGTTGTGCGAGACACCCGAGGTGTTGGGCATTTCGACCGTCACAGAGCCCGCTTCGGCGGTCGCCTTGTTGGTCACGTAGGCGAGCTGGCCGCTCGAGCTGGCCGCGATCGAGAGCTTGCCGGCCTTCTCGGCGGCCGGCTTGCCCGCTCCCGGCGCCTGCACGGCACTCGCGAGCAGACCGCCGTCTTTGCCCGACTTGTCGACCGACTGGGCGACGTAGGACGCCACGTCTTTGGCCGTCGAGCCGCTGACGAGGTTCTTCGGCATCGCGCCTTCGGGGTTGGGGATCTGGATCTGTTTTTCGACGACCCCACGCACAGTGTCGCGGCTGGCGCCTTCTTTCAAGCTGGCGTAGAAGGCTTCGTCGAGGTTCGGCCCGACGACGCCCTTGGTTTCGGCGCGCGCGAGCGTGTGGCAGGAGCCGCACTTGGCGACGAACGCCTTCTTGCCGGAGATCAGGTTGGCGTTGTCGGCGCCCTTGACCGAGCAGCCGCTCGTAGCGACGGCGAGCACGACGAGCGCGCCCAGCCCAGAGGCGCGTACGAGCAGCCTTCGCCGCCCGCCGGCGGCGGTGTCTGGGGCCGTTGAAGCGTGTCTGCGGCGCATAAGCGGGCGGAACACTATCCCAACGGGCGGGTGGCTCGACGGCCGCTCGCGCGCCGTTTGGCCAGGCCAGGCGCCTTCTGCGTGTGCCCTCTCAGGGGAGCGGAAGCTCGTCGAGGTGCCCCTGCGCCGCCGCGATCACGCTGCGCGCCACCCCTTCCCAGGACCAGCGATCGCGCACCGTCGCGACCAGCCCTGCTCGAGTTTGCTCTCTGAGCGCGGGCTCGGCCGTCATCCAGCCGATCAGCCGCTGCGCGATCGCCGGCACGGCCCGATCGTCGACCGCGAAGGACAGCAGGCTCGCAGCCTCCTCGGGGACGGCCCGCGCGAGCGCCTCGCTGACCTCGGCCAGCCCGGAATGCGCGGCACTGACGGGCAGCACGCCGCATGCCGCTGCCTCGGCCGCGACCATCCCGAACGCCTCCGGGAAAGTGCTCGGCACGACGAGCGCCTCGCAGGCCGGCAGCAGCTCGGTCAGCTCATCGTGCTCGAGCCGGCCCGTGAGCACGACGCGCTCGCCCAGCGCCCGCGCCGCAGTGAGGTAGCGCTCGCCCGCCGGGCCACGCAGACCGTCGAGGAACGCCAACAGGTGGCGCAGCGGGAGAGCGTCGCCCGCCAGCTCGCTTCTCGCCGCCGGATCGGCCTCCAGCGAGCGCCCCGCCCGAGCGATTTCCCGCGCCCGCGCGATGTCGCCTTGCTGCAGCGCGTCGCGCAGGCGTTCGAGCCCCTCGCGGTATGCGCCGAAGCCGATCACCACGAGCCTCGCGCTGGGCACCTCCTCGAGCACCAGCGGCCACGCCGCGAGCAGCAGGTCGACCCCCTTGCTGACGATCAGCTTGCCGACGAACGCCACCAGCCGGTCCTCGCCGAGATCGAGGCGCCCGAGCGCCTCACCCGCCGCGCGCTCGTCGCGGGCAAACGCGTCGCCGCCTCCACGCGCATCCGAGCCAGAGCCGCCCGCGACGCCTTCCCGTAGCTCCCCCAGCGAGCTCAGCCGAGCGGCAAGCGCGTCGAGCACCGCCGCCGCCTCGCGCCGCTCGCGCGGCGCGAACCGCTCGACGTCGACGCCGGGCGGCCCGAGCCGCGTGCGCCGCTCGATCTGCGGGTCTGCGAGGGCCTGCCACAGGCTCGCCGCCGTGTGATGGGAGCCGACGAGGATCCCCCCCGCGCGCTCGACGCCCTCGCGCGCGAACGGCAGGAAGCGCGCCGGTTCGGGCTTGACCGTGTACTCCAGGGCGCTCCCGTGCACCTTGACCGCGTAGGGGACCTGCCCGCGCAGCGCCCGAGCCAGGATCGCCGGGCCCATCACCAGGTGATTCGCCAGCGCGACGTCCGGGGAGACGAGCTCCACGACCTCGCGCACGGCCGCCACGTTGGCTTCGACGTAGGAGGCAACCTGCTCGTCGCTGCACTCCGCGAACGTGCGCGCCTCGATGCCCTCGTAGCGATCCGCCACATAGACCGGGAGCAGATCGCCGATGTCCGGGCGATAGACCGTGCAGTGCCCTGCGCCGGGCGCTCCCCCCTCGCCCGCACGCGACCGCGCGCCGTCCAGCTCGCGTAGCCGCAGCGACCCCGTATCCCAGTCTCCCGCCGCGTCGACGAACGGCTGGCGCTCGGGGTGGCGGTCCTGGCAGAGCAGGTGCACCTCGTGGCCCTGCTTGACGAAGGCCGCCGCCAGGCGCGCGTTGTAGACGTTCGAGCCCGTGCCCGCGAGCAGGTAGCCGTGGAACACGAGGATGCGCACCGCGCGAGCCTAGCGTCCGGCCTCCTGGCTCGAGCACGCTCCCGCGGGTCGCTCCGATAAAGTCCCGTCCGTGAGCAGTCAACGTTATCGCCTGCGCAACGCCGCCAGCGGGCGCGAGATCGTGATCGAGGCGGAGTCGGGGGAGATCTACCTCGACCGCGACAGCGGCGAACCGATGGAAGTCGTCGGCAAGGTCCTGCCGCTCGCCCCCTCCAGCTCGCGACTGCCGTGGTCCGTCGAGAACCTGCGCTTCTGCACGTGGTGCGGTCAGCTCGCGCAGAAGGATCTCAACGACTGCCCCACCTGTGGCCGGCGCATGGGACCGCTCGGATCGCCCGTGGGAGATCGTTGAGCATTCGCGCCGGACTGCTCGCCCTCGTGCTGCTGCTCGCCGGCGTGACGCTGGGCGCATGCGGTGGCGGCAGCAGCGCCTCCGACGCCGTGCCCAAGAGCACGCCGAACATCACGCCACCAAGCGACACGAGCGCCGAACAGGCCGCCGCGCAGACGACTTCGACTTCGTCGACCTCGACGAGCAAAACCTCGACGAGCGAAAGCCCGGCCAACGAATCGGGCGGCAACGAAGCCACCGAAGAACCCGAAAGCGGCGGCAGCTCCAGCGGCGCCGGCGAAGAAAAATCGAGCAGCCCCTCCGGCGGCGCCTCGGCCGAAAAAGAAGAAGAAAAATCGGCTGCCGGCTCGAGCCCGTCGGGCGGCGCCAGCGCTCCAAGCGGCAAATAGCCGCTCAGGTCATCAAGCGCCCGACCATTCGCGTCGAGCGTTGGACCTGCGGCTCGGTCGCGAGCATCGCGTCGTTGTAGAGGAAGGCCTCGGCCATTCGCACGATCGCGTAGGCGAGGTTGCGCAGCTCCGACTTCGGCGTCGCCAGCGCGCCCAGCTCGTGCTCCTCGCCGAGCAGGGCGTGGATCGCGTTGACCATCGCCGGATGGACGTGGCCGGTGCGCGAGGTCAGGATCCGCTGCGCCATCTGCGGATCGTCGTGCAGCAGGATCTGCAGCGGCCGGAAGTTCGCCGCGCTGCAGGCGAACTGCTCATAGACGGCGAGCACGCGTGCCGTGCCGCGCTCGTGGCTGTGTTCTGCCTTCGCGCGCTGCAGCAGGTCGAGCCCCAGCGAGGCGTTGATCTCGCCCAGCAGCGACTCGCGCTCACCGCACCATTCCTCGAGCGTCTCGCGTGAGACTCGCAGACGGTCGGCGAGCGCCTGCATGTCGAGCGCCTCGCCGTCCATGTACGTGCGCCGGGCAAGCTCGAAGGCATTTGCCGGCGTGCGGCCGTTGGCGGAGTGCCCGTACTGCTCCCCTTCCACTCCCCTAGCGGCCGGCGAGGCCTCGGGCATTTCCACGTTGACGCCGTCGTATGCGCGGCCGAGGCACACGCGATTGCGCCCTTCCGCCTTGGCGCGGTACAGCGCACGATCGGCCGCGATCAGCAGATCTTCGAAGTCGATCTCGCGGCCGTCGCCCACGCTGACGCCAAGCGACAGCGTGATCCGCATGCCGGCGGGATGCGACGCGCCGATCGCGTCGCGCACCCGCTCGGCCGTCGCCAGCGCGCGCGCCTCGTCGGTGCCCGGCAGCAGGATCACGAACTCCTCGCCACCGTAGCGGTAGATGTAGTCGAACGTGCGCAGCGTCGCCCGCAGCGTGCTCGCCGTCTCGCGCAGCACCGCGTCGCCGACGTGGTGACCGTGGCGGTCGTTGACGCGCTTGAACTCGTCGAGGTCTCCCATCAGCACCGCCAGCGGCAGCCCCGAGACGCGCGCCTGCTCGATCAGTTCGCGCGCCCGCACCGAAAGCGCCTGGCGATTGAACAGCCCCGTCAGCGGATCGACGACGGCCTCGGCCCGGTGCTTGACGTCTGAGCGCATCAGCGCCGTCGAGAGCACCACGACGCCGCCGAGCAGCACCAGCGGCACGATCAGGCGCTGCGGGCGTTCGGCGACCGCCGCCGGGCTCACGCAGACCGTCACGGCAAGCATCACGAGAACCGTCCAGACCACGCCCGTGATCACGCCGCGCAACCTGAAGCGCGAGCTGAGCGTGACGGCCGGGATCGCCAGCCACGGCAGGAACACGCTGCGCGGGCCGCCCGTGGCGACGACCGCCACGCCCGTGGCGGCCTGCGAGAAGGCCCAGGCGCCCATGAACCAGTACTCCGGGCGGGCGCTGTCGGGCATCCGCCGCCCCGCCAGCCAGTAGCCGAGGAAGGTCGTCAGGATCGCCAGCAGCGGCCACCAGCCGACCCACGGGGCGAGGATCGCGAGGCCTGCCGTGATCATCGCGAACACGGCCAGCCGCGCCGAGACCATGTGGCTTTCCATGTCCAGCAGCCGCTGGCGGGTCGACTCGTCTTCGCACAGCAGGCTCGCGCCCGAGCTTCGCCCCGAGCGCGGGGTGCCCAGCTTGTCCGGGGCCGTGTCGTTCGCCGCTGCACCAGTGCGAGCAGCGCTCCCTGCGCGGCTCAAACCCCCGAGCGGCCGCGAAAGGCGGAGTGTCCTCACGGCCTCTCTATCGGCCTCGCAGCGCGTTCCTCAAAACCTGCAAGATCGCCTCGACGGACGGGCCGTCGAAAGCGGCTCGTCCGGTTATCGAGGCTTCGGGCGCGCCCGCGTCAGGGCGTTGAGACGAGCGTCGCGCTGTAGGTCAGTCGCGCCGTCTGGTACAGGCAGAAGTACTGCACAGCCGAGCCGATCGAGGTCTGCGTGCTCTGCGAGCTCGTGCTCGCGCACTGCTTCTTTTCGCGGCTCGCGCGCCAGGAGGTGTCCTTGCCGAAGCCCAGCGCCAGCGCCGGCGCCCACGTCGGCACGGTCAAGGCCACGACGTAGCCCTTTTTCACCGGGATCGAGCGTTCCAGCGGGAACTGCGCCGTTTTGCCGAAGTATTTTTCGAGCTTGATCGTCGGGCTCGACGCGATCAGCTTGTACGTCAGGTTCGGCTTCTTCTGCGGCGCGAGGATCGCGATCCCCGCTTCGGCCGCCCCGCCCTCGTTGGCGTTGAAGAACTTGACCTGCGTCGCGTTGGGCTTGCCGAGGCTGATCGTCCAGGCGACGACCGAGCCCGTTTTGGGGACGCTCATCAGCGTCGTGTTCGCCGCGACCTTGACTTGGAAGCCGGTCGTACGGCTGACCGCGAGGCACGGGCTTGCAGGGCAGCTCGGCGTCGTTTCCGGCGTCGTCGGCGGGATCACGCCGACTTCGGTGATCGTCGCCGTGGCGAAGCCCGGCACGACGAGCAGCAGCGCGAGGCTTGAGATGAGGGCGATGTATGTGCGTTTGATCATTGCCAATGCAACACGCCGGGAGGGCAGATGTAGCGATATGGACATTTCGCTATTCCTGGCCCAGTTCCTGCGCCGCCGCCGCGATCTCCTCGGCGTCGCCGGCCGCCGGCACCCACGGCAGGCGCAGCGAATCGCCCTCGTAGCGCGGGATCACGTGCACGTGGAAGTGGAAGACCGTCTGGAAGGCGACCGCACCGCACGAGTTCAGCAGGTTCACGCCGTCGGCGCCCAGCCGCTGCTCGATCCGCCCGGCCAGGCGCTGGGCAGCGAGCGCCACCGCCGTCAGGTCCTCGCGCTCGATCGTGAGCAGGTCGGGCGAGTGCTCGCGCGGGATCACGAGCGCGTGCCCACGCGTGGCCGGGGAGATGTCCATGAAGGAGATCGTCCGCTCATCTTCGCCGACGATCGTCGCCGGCAGCTCGCCCGCGGCGATCTTGCAGAAGATGCAGTCCGGGTCGCGCATCGCGCAAGCCTATTGACTAGGCGAGCGTGCGGGCGTGCGCGAGCGCCTGCTCGCGCGTGGCCACCTCGCCGGCGAACTGCGCCTCGGCGAGCTGCTCCAGCAGCGCACCCAGGCGTGGGCCGGGCGAGATCTCGAGCTCCCGCGCCAGCTCGTCGCCGCGCAGCAGCGGCCGCGGTGGGCCCTCGGCGCGCCAGCGCAGCGCATCGCCGAGCATGCTCTCGGCCACGCGCAGGTGGGCCGCGATCGCCTCCTGCGCGCGATCGCCGCGCGTCGCCAGCCGGTCGGCGATCGACAGCAGCGTGACGTCCACCTCGACCGGATCGGTCGCGCGCAGGTAGGAGAACACGGTGCGGCGCGAAAGCGGCTGCGCCTCGTGCACGAGAAAGCCGAGCCGCAGATGGTGGCGCACGAGGGCGGCCACGTGGCCGCGCAGGCGCTCGCTCGTGCGCAGCCGCCCAAGCACCTCGCGCGCGAGCGCCGCGCCGCGCTCGTCATGGCCGATGAACGTCACCCGGCCGTCGCCCGGGCGCACGCCGCGCGTCAGCGGCTTGGCGGCGTCGTGCAGCAGCGCACCCCAGCGCAGCGCCTCCCCGCGCGTGAGCTCGTCTGCCAGCGGCTCGGCGAGCAGCGCTGACACCGCTTGACGGTGCTCGCCAAGGACCATGCCCAGCGCTCCCGTCTGCTTGCCATCCGGCTGAGTCGTCGCGTCCGCCACACCCGCCGCCGCATCGATCCGCGCCGCCGCGAAGTCGCTCAGCTCGATCGTGCGCCTCAATACCTCGAGCGTGTGCCCGTGGACGTCGGCGTGGTGGAAGCGGTTCTGCTCGACCCCGCGCAGCGCCTCGAGCTCTGGCAAGACGACCTGCGTCGCCTCCAGGTCGCTCATCAGCTCCAGGCCGCGCAGCACCTCGCGTGCGGCGACGATCCTGCGCAGCTCCATGAACACCCGCTCGGGCGAGCAGCGCACGAGCTCGCCCGCATGCGCGCGGGCCCGCTGCAGCGTCTCCGCCTCCGGCTCGAGCCCGAGCTCGACCGCGACGCGCACGAGGCGCAGCACGCGCAGCGGATCGTCGGCGAACGCGCCCGGGCCGGCCGTGCGCAGGCGCCCGGCGGCCAGATCGCCCAGACCGCCCAGCGGGTCGATCGGCGCGCCGCCACCGATCGGTTCGGCGATCGCGTTGACCGTGAAGTCCCGCAGCGCGAGGTCGGCATCGAGCGACCCGCCGCGCAGCGGCTCCACGTCCACCTGCCAGGTGCAGTCGCGCGCCGAAACGCGCCATGCGCCCCACTCCTCCGAGAGCGCGAAGCACGCCGCGCGCCCCGCCGCGCGCGCGATCGCACGCGCCGCCTCGCGCGGGTCGCCGTCGACGACCACGTCGAGATCGGCCGTCGAGCGCCCCAGCGCGCGATCGCGGATCGCGCCGCCGACGAGCCACGCCGGGCGCCCGGCCAGCGCCTCGCGGGCGGCCTGCAGCGCGTCAGCCATCGACCGGCTCCACCGCGACCCCGTCGCGGTGGTACACACGCGCTACGCGCGGCGTCAGGCCGCAGCTGATCTCGTAGTTGATCGTGTCCAGCCGCCGCGCCACCTCCTCGGCCGTGATCCGCTCGTCCCCCTCCACGCCGATCAGCACGGCGGGGGCCCCGCGCAGGCGCTCCGCGCTCGCCTCGGCGCCCAGGTCGATCGTCACGTTGTCCATGCTGACCGTGCCCACAAGCGCCCGGCGCACGCCGTCGATCAGCACCTCGGCGTTGTTCGAGAGCCCGCGCCGCCAGCCGTCGCCGTAGCCGATCGGAAGCACGCCCAGCCAGGTGTCGCGCTCGGCGACGAAGCGCCGTCCGTAGCCCGCGCTCTCCCCCGCCCGGCACAGCTTCACCTCGGCCACATAGGAGCTCAGCTGCAGCGCCGGCTCCAGCGCCCGCTCAGCCGGATCGACGCCGAACGGGTCCATCCCGTAGATCGCGATGCCGCAGCGCACCATGTCGAACTGCGCGCCTGCATCGCGCAGCATCGCCGCGCTGTTCGCCGCGTGGACGATCAGCTGCGGCCGCCGCGCCTTCAGCTCGCCGGCCCAGCGCGCGAAGGCCTCGAGCTGGCTCGCGAAGAACCCGTCGTCATCGAGCTCGTCGGCCGTGGCGAAGTGCGTCATCAGCCCGATCGGCTCAACGCCCGCACTCTGCTCGGCCAGCGCCAGCGCGCGCGAGGCCAGGCCTGCGTCGCGCGTGCCGAGACGGCCCATCCCCGAATCGAGCTTCACGTGCACGCGCCCGCCGCCGGCCGCCGCAACCTCGCGAACTTGCTGCTCGCTCCAAACGACCACGTCGGCGCCCACGGCGAGCGCTTCGGCGAGCTCGCCCTGCGTGAGCGCGCCCATCACGAGGATCGGCACCTGCTCGAGCCCGGCCGCGCGCAGCTCGCACGCCTCCTGCGCGCTTGCCACCGCCAGCCAGCTCGCGCCGCCCTCCAGCGCCGCGCGTGCGCTCTGCACGGCTCCATGGCCATAGCCGTCGGCCTTCACGACCGCGCACAGCTGCGTGCCCGCCTGCAGCTCCGAGCGCAGCCGCGCGCAGTTGCGCGCGATCGCCCCCACGTTGACGCTCGCCTGGGCGCGCGGCGCAACACGATCGAGACCCTCTCGGGTCAGTGGCGCGGAGCTCATGGGCGCTCCTCGGCACGCACCGCCGGCAGCGCTTCGATCACGTCGCTCGCGATCACGCCCTCCGGGGCGCCGTGGCGGCGCGCCGCCTCGCGTCCCGCTGCAGCGTGCAGCCAGACGGCGGCGGTAGCGGCTGCGAACGGCTCGAGGCCCTGGGCCAGCAACGCAGCCACGACGCCTGTCAGCACATCGCCCGTGCCCGCCGTCGCAAGCGCAGGACTGCCGCCGCGACTCACCGCCACGTGGCCCGACGGATCAGCGATCAGCGAGTCATCGCCCTTCAGCACGACGACCGCACCCGACTGCTCGGCCGCCGCACAGGCATGGCGCAGCCGCTCGCGCTCGATCTGCTCGCTGTCGAGTCCCAGCAGGCGGGCGAGCTCACCTGCATGTGGCGTCAGCACCGTCGGCGCGCGCCGCGAGCGCAGCTCGGCGAGCCGCCCGGCATGCGCGTTCAGGCCGTCCGCGTCGAGCACCATCGGCGCCTCTGCCTTTGCCGCCAAGCCGCGCGCGAAGGCGAACGCATCCTCGCTGCGTCCGAGGCCCGGCCCGAGCGCAAGCGCGCCGCCGGGGCGGATGTTCTCGATCACCTCGGCCACGGCATCCGGCGAGAGCGCGCCGTCGTGCTCCGCCAGCCCGCGCGTCATCAGCTCGGGCGTCGCCGCGCTGACGACCACGTCCTGCGCCGACGCCGGGACGCACGCGATCACGTAACCCGCCCCCGCGCGCATGCTCGCGTGCGCCGCCATGCGCGGCGCTCCCGTCAGCCCACGCGAGCCGCCCGCCACGACGACCTGGCCCGAAGCGAACTTGGTCGAGTCCCCACCCCGCCTGGGAAGCAGCTCGGCCACCGCGACGCGCGTCAGGCCGACCCTTGCCTGCATCGGCGCGCCGCGCGGAATGCCGATGTCGATCGTGCGCACCTCCCCCGCGTGGCGCTTGCCCAGCATGATCCACAGCCCCGGCTTGCCCGCGTGGAAGGTGACGGTGACGTCGGCACGCACGGCTTCGCCGGCGACGACGCCCGTCGAGGCGTCGACGCCGCTCGGCACGTCGACGGCGACGACCGCCGCGCCGGCGGCGTTTACGAGCGCGATCGCCTCGCCCACCGCGCCATGTGGCTCGCCGACAAAGCCCGTGCCGAGCAGCGCATCGACGATCACGCTCGCCCGCTCGATCGCGCCCGCGCCCTGCGCGAGTGAGACCGGCGCATCGCCGGGCAGCCGCGCGAGGTTCGCCGCCGCGTCGCCCTTGAACTCCTGCGGCGGAGCCACGCAGACGACCGTCACCTCGCGCCCCGAGTCGCGCAGCAGCCGCGCCACGACCAGCCCGTCGCCGCCGTTGTTGCCCTTGCCGCAGACGACCGCCACCGGCCCGTCGCAGCCGTGCACCTCGACCGCGCGTGCCACGCCGGTCCCGGCGCGCTCCATCAGATCGAGGCCGGAGACCCCCTGATCCTCGATCGCCCAGCGGTCCACGCCGCGCATCGTCTCGGCGTCGGGCAGCGGCTCAAGCCAGTCCGGCAGGCTCTCCACGAGGAGCGATGCTAGATGGTCGTGCGCTTACTCGACCGTGACCGTCTTGGCCAGGTTGCGCGGCTGATCGACGTTCAGCCCGCGGTTGCGCGCCACGGCGTAGGCCAGCAGCTGCAGTGGGATCACGGCAAGGATCGGTTGCAGCATCCAGTCGGTAGCCGGCACCGTCATCGTCGCGTCGGCGTGCGGCTCGACGACGCCGTCGCCCTCGGTGCTGACCGCGATCACGCGCGCGCCTCGCGCACGCGCCTCCTGGATGTTCGAGACGAGCTTGTCGAGCACCGGCGAGCGCGTCGCCACGCAGACGACCGGCGTCGCGTCGTCGAGCAGCGCGATCGGGCCGTGCTTCATCTCACCCGCCGCGTAGGCGTCGGTCGAGATGTAGGAGATCTCCTTCAGCTTCAGCGCGCCCTCGAGCGCAACGGGCAGCCCGACGTGGCGGCCGATGTAGAAGAAGAAGTCCGCGTCCCAGCACGTCTGCGCGATCTCCTGCGCCTCGCGCTCGGCGCGCTCGAGCATCTCATCGATGCAGTGCGGCAGGCGCTTGAGCTCGCCCACCAGCTCGGCCAGGCGAGCCGGCTCGAGCGTGCCGCGCAGCTCCGCCAGACGCAGCGCCAGCAAGTACATGACCGCGACTTGGCAGACGAACGTCTTCGTCGCCGCCACGCCGATCTCGAGGCCCGCGCGCGTGTAGAGCACGCCGTCGGCCTCGCGCGTGGCCTGTGATCCACGCGTGTTCGTGATCGCCAGCACCGTAGCGCCGCATTCGCGCGCCAGGCGCATCGCCGCGAGCGTGTCGGCCGTCTCGCCCGATTGCGAGATGCCGATCACGAGATCGCCCGGCCCGACGACCGGGTTGCGGTAGCGGTACTCCGAGGCGATGTCCATCTCGACCGGCACGCGCGCCCACTCCTCCAGCGCATAGCGTCCGATCAGCCCCGCGTGGTAGGCCGTGCCGCACGCGACCACGACGATCCGCGTGACGTCCGCGAGGATCGACTCATCGAGCGCGCCCTCCTCGTCGAGGTCGACGCCGTCGCCACGCGCCGTGCGGTCAAACAGCGTGTCGGCCACCGCGTCGGCCTGTTCGTGGATCTCCTTCAGCATGAACGTGTCGTAGCCGCCCTTCTCGGCCGTCTCCTGGTCCCAGTCGACCTGTTCGACCTCGCGCTCGACCTGCTCTCCGGCGCCGGTCATGATGCGTACGCCCTCGGGGCACAGCACCGCGATCTCGCCGTTCTCCAGGTACTGCACGGTGCGCGTCTCCGAAAGGAACGCCGGCACGGCCGAGGCGACGAACTGCTCACCCTCGCCACGGCCGATGATCAGCGGGCACTCCTTGCGCGCGCCGACGAGCACTTCGGGCTCCTCCAGCGCCATCGCCACGAACGCGTAGTGGCCCTCGAGCTCGTTGTACGCCAGCCGCACGGCCTCGGCGAGGTCGTCCGTGTAGTGGCCCGCGATCAGGTGTGCGATCACCTCCGCGTCGGTCTCCGAGGTGAACACGCAGCCCTCGGAGAGCAGGCGCTCCTTCAGCGCCATGTAGTTCTCGACGATCCCGTTGACGACGACGTGCACGCGGTCCTCGCTGTCGTAATGCGGATGCGCGTTCTCCTCGCTCACCCGCCCGTGCGTGGCCCAGCGCGTGTGCCCGATTCCCGTGCTCGCCGGCTTCGGCGCGACCGCCACCGAGCCGTTACCCTGCGCCGCCGCGTAGGCGCCGTCCAGCTTGGCCTCCAGCGCGCTCAGGTTGCCCACCGCCCTGACCGCCTCGATCTGGCCATCGGCGATCACCGAGATCCCAGCCGAGTCGTAGCCGCGGTACTCGAGCTTGCTCAGGCCCTCGAGCAGCAGCTCACGTACCGGACGTCCGCCAACGTAGCCAACGATGCCGCACATCGAATCGAAGATACCAGCGCTCCTCAGCCCAGCTCGGGCTGCACGGGCGCCACCAGACGCCCGTTCTAGCCGAGCTCCGCCTGCACGAGCGCGACCAGACGGTCGCACACCTCGTGCGCCTCGTCCTCCGTCGGCGCCTCGACCATCACGCGCACGAGCGGCTCTGTGCCGCTCGGTCGCACGAGCACGCGCCCCCGCCCGGTCAGCTCCTGCTCTGCCTCCCGCACCGCCTGATCGACCCCGGCCGCCTGCGCCAGCGCGTTGCGGTCGCGCACGCGCACGTTGACCAGGCGCTGGGGGAGCTTCGCCATCGCGTGGCGCTCGCTCAGGTCCCCGCCGTCCAGCGCCTCCATCGTCAGCAGCGCGCTTGCGATGCCATCGCCCGTGCGGTTGAAGCCCATCTCGATGATGTGCCCCGACTGCTCGCCGCCCAGCGCCCAGTCGCGCGCGCGCAGCTCCTCGAGCACGTAGCGGTCGCCGACGCTCGTCGTCACCACGTTCACGCCCGCCTGCGCCATCGCCGCGTGAAAGCCGTAGTTGGTCATCACCGTCACCGCCACGCCGTCGCCGCTGAGCCGCCCCTTGGCGCGCAGGTGCAGCGCCGCCAGCGCCAGCAGCTCGTCGCCGTCGACCACCTTGCCCTCGCGGTCGACCGCCAGCACGCGGTCGCCGTCGCCGTCGAAGGCGAAGCCCAGCGCGTGCCCGCCCGCCACAACGCGCTCGGCGAGCGCCTCGACGTGCGTCGAGCCGACGCCGTCGTTGATGTTGCGCCCGTCGGGCTCATCGGCGATCACGCTGACCTTCGCGCCGAGGCGGCGGAAGATCTCGGGTGCGACGTGATAGGTCGCGCCGTTGGCGCAGTCGAGCAGCACGTCGATGCCGGAGAGGTCCAGGTCCACAAAGCGCGTGTGCAGCTCGCGCAGGTAGTCCTCCGGTGCGCCGCGTAGCTCGCGCACGCGCCCGATCGCCGCGTTCGCCGGCGGCGCCTCGCGCTCGAGCAGTCGCTCGATCGCGTGCTCGGCGTCGTCGGTCAGCTTGTAGCCATCGCCCGCGAAGAACTTGATGCCGTTGTCGTGGAACGGGTTGTGCGAGGCCGACAGCACGACCGCCAGGTCGAAGCCATAGCGCCCGAGCAACAGCGGCGCCGCCGGCGTCGGCAGCACCCCGCCCAGCAGGGCATCGCCGCCTGCCGCGCTGACGCCCGCGGCGACGGCCGACTCGAGCATCTCGCCCGACTCGCGCGTGTCGCGCACGATCAGCACCTGCGGGTGCTCCACGCCGGTCTGTTCCGTGGCCGCGCGGCCCAGCGCGAGCGCCAGCTCGGCCGTCACGAACTCACCGGCGAGTCCGCGAACTCCATCCGTGCCAAACAGCTTGCGGGGCATGCTCACCCTCGTGGTATCGGCTCTAGCGCTTGGAGAACTGAGGCTTCTTGCGCGCCTTCTTCAGGCCGGCCTTCTTGCGCTCCTTGGCGCGCGAGTCGCGCGTGAGGAAGCCCCTGCGCTTGAGCTCGCCGCGCAGGTTCGGGTCGGCCTCGAGCAGCGCGCGCGAGACGCCGTGGCGCAGCGCCCCCGCCTGAGCCGAGATACCGCCGCCGTGCAGGCGCGCCACCACGTCCATCTTCTCCTGGTAGCCGACCGTCTCCAGCGGCTGGCGGATGTTGCGCTGAAGCGTGTCGCGCGGGAAGTGCTGCTCGAGCGTGCGCCCGTTGATCAGGTAGGTGCCCTTGCCGGGTCGCAGCGTCACGCGGGCGATCGCCGTCTTGCGCTTGCCCGTCGCGCGGTAGCGCGCGCCGGCCGCCAGGTCGATCGCCGCCGTCGCGATCGGCTCACTCAGCGTCTCCTCGCCCTCGCCGGTATCGCCCTCGCCCTGCGCCGCCGGCTCACCCTCTTCGTCCTCGACCGCGTAGGGGTCCTCGTAGCCCGTCTCGCCGCGTCCTAGCGGGTCGGCGCCCTCGGGCACGATGTCGACCTCCAGGTGCGCACCCGGTACGGCCGGTTTGGCGCTCGGTGCCGCGATGTCGGCGTCGTCGCCTTCATCCTCGTCCTCGTCGACCGCCGCCGCGACGGCCGTCGCGTCCTCGGACTCCTGCAGGGCCTCGAGCGCCGCATCCTCGGCAGAGCCCGCGATCTCCTGAGCGTCGTCCGTCGGCACCGCGTGACCCTCGCCGGCCGGCTCGACCGTCGCCGGCTCGGGCGCCGGGTGCTCGGCGGGCGCATCGCGCGCCTCCTCGGCAGCCTCCAGGGCCGCGTCCTCCGCAGAACCCGCGATCTCCTGCGCCTGCTCGCTCGGGACGGCGTGCTGGGGCGTCTCCGCGCCCTCGGCCGTCGGCTCGGCGCCCTCGGCTGCAGCGTCGGGGGTCTCGGGGGTCTGCTCGTCGGCCATCAGCGCTCGATCTCCAAAAGTTGCGGGTTCTGGGCGACGTGCGGGTGCTCGGGCCCGGCGTAGATCTTCAGCTTCGTCAGTTGCTTACGCGCCAGGCGGTTGCGCGGCATCATCCCTTTGACCGCCAGGCGGATGATCTCCTCCGGGCGGCGCGCCTGCATCTCCTCGAACGTGCGCGAGCGCAGGCCGCCCGGGTAGCCCGAGTGGCGGTAGTAGCGCTTGTCTTGGCGCTTGTTGCCCGTCACGTGGATCTTCTCCGCGTTGATCACGATCACGAAGTCGCCCGTGTCGCAGTGCGGCGTGTACTCCGGCTTGCGCTTGCCGCGCAGCATGTCCGCGACCTGCGTAGCCATACGGCCGAGCGTGAGCCCGTTTGCGTCCACGAGCAGCCAGTTGCGCTCGCGGTCGGTCGGCTTCGCTACGTATGTCTTGGTCGAGAAGGCCATAAGGCGTGAAAAAGGCCACGCGTGCCGAGTGCTCCGGACGCGCGGCGAGGCCGACATCATAGGCGAAGTCCGGCGACTTCGCCGACTACTTCGGGATTACTCCCACTCGATCGTGCCCGGCGGCTTGCTGGTGATGTCCAGCACCACTCGGTTGACCTCGCGCAGCTCGTTGATCATGCGCGAGGCGATCGCCTCCAAGAGGTCATACGGCAGGCGCGCCCAGTCGGCCGTCATCGCGTCGTCGCTCGTCACGGCACGCAGCACGACGACGTAGCCGTACGTGCGCTCATCGCCCTGCACGCCGACCGTGCGCACGTCCGGCAGCACGCAGAAGGACTGCCACAGCTCGCGGTAGAGCCCCGCCTTGCGGATCTCCTCCTGCAGGATGTGGTCAGCCTCGCGCAGCACGTCCAGGCGCTCCTTCGTCGCTTCGCCGCCGACCACGCGGATCGCAAGGCCCGGGCCGGGGAACGGCTGGCGCCAGACCAGGCGCTCCGGCAGGCCCAGCTCGATGCCGACCGCGCGCACCTCGTCCTTGAACAGCGCCCTCAGCGGCTCGATCAGCTCGAACTGCAAGTCCTCAGGCAGCCCGCCGACGTTGTGATGGGACTTGATCGTCGCCGCCCCCGTGCCGCCGCCCGACTCGATCACGTCCGAATACAGCGTCCCCTGCACGAGAAAGCGCGCGTCCTCGCCGCCACTGATCTCGGCCAGCTTCGCCGCCTCCTCCTCGAACACGCGGATGAACTCGGCGCCGATCACCTTGCGCTTGGCCTCCGGCTCGGTCACGCCTTTGAGCTTGTCCAGGAAACGCCGCTCGGCGTCGACAGCCACGAGCGGCACCTTGAACGTGTCGCGGAATGCGCTCACGACCTGCTCACCCTCGTCCTTGCGCATCAGCCCGTGGTCGACGAACACGCACGTCAGCTGATCGCCGATCGCGCGGTGCACGAGCAGCGCCGCGACGGACGAGTCGACGCCACCCGAGAGCCCGCACACGACCTGCGCGTCGCCCACCTGGGCGCGGATGCGGCGGATCTGTTCCTCGACGATCGACGTCGGCGACCACGTCGGCTCGCAGCCGCAGATCTCCGTGAGGAAGCGCGTCAGGATCTCCTGGCCGTACGGCGTGTGCACGACCTCCGGGTGAAACTGGATCCCGTAGATGCCGCGCGTCGTGTCCTCCACCGCCGCCACCGGCGAGGAGCTCGAGGACGCCAGCGCCGTGAAGCCCGGCGGCGGCTCGTACACCGTGTCGCGGTGAGACATCCAGCACGTCTGCTCGCGCGGCAGGTCGCGCAGCAGCACGCCTGGCTCTGAGACGTGCAGGTCGGAGCGGCCGAACTCGCCCACCTCGGCCTGCTCGACGCGCCCGCCCAGCTCGTGCACGAGCAGCTGCATGCCGTAGCAGATGCCCATCACCGGGACGCCCAGCTCGAGCAGCTCGCGCTGCAGACGCGGCGCGCCCTCCGCGTAGACTGACGCCGGCCCGCCTGAGAGCACGATCCCGCACGGCTTGCGCTTGGCGATCTCCTCCACCGCCACCGTGTGCGGCAAGAGCTCCGAGAACACGCCGCAGTCGCGGATCCGCCGCGCGATCAGCTGGCTGTACTGGCCGCCGTAGTCGAGCACGACGATCTCCGGAACGCCCCCGACTTCGTCTGGCGGCGTCCTCGGTCGCTCATGGGCGGAGCCCATCTCGCTCCTT
This sequence comes from uncultured Solirubrobacteraceae bacterium, assembly GCA_963716315.1. Lineage (GTDB taxonomy): Bacteria > Actinomycetota > Thermoleophilia > Solirubrobacterales > Solirubrobacteraceae > Palsa-744. Next base: position 704,212 of record OY970301.1, read on the forward strand.
GCGTCCTTGCCATCCTCGCCGGGACCGCTCCGGACGATCGCCGGTAAAACGTCGGCCACCGTCCCGCCGTCAGTCATTGACGAGCGCGGCTGCCTTCCCGTTGGTCGCGCCCATGCCGACCTGCTGGTCGCGCTGCAGCGACTTGCCCTCGGTCTGCAGCGACGGCGCGATCACGACCTCCGCGCGGTTGAACTCCGCCAGGTCCTTGTGGCCACACGTCGCCATCGAAGTGCGCAGTCCGCCGAACAGGTTGAACGTGCCGTCGTTCTCCCGCGCCGGGCCGGCGAGGATCTCCTCGAGCGTGCCGTTCTGGTGCGTCGCCACGCGCGCGCCGCGCGGCAGGCTCGGGTGAAACGTCGCCATGCCCCAGTGAAAGCCGCGTCCCGGCGCCTCGTACGCCCGCGCCAGCGGCGAGCCGATCATCACCGCGTCCGCGCCCAGCGCGATCGCCTTCGAGACATCGCCGCCGTTGCGCATGCCGCCGTCCGCGATCACCTGCGCATACTCGCCCGTCTCCAGCATGTGCGTCGAGCGCGCGTGGGCCACGTCCGCGATCGCCGTCGCCTGTGGCACGCCGATGCCTAGCACTCCGCGTGTCGTGCACGCCGCGCCCGGACCAACGCCGACGAGCACGCCCGCCGCGCCGGTGCGCATCAGGTGCAGGCCCGTGTGGTAGGAGGCGCAGCCGCCGACCACGACCGGCACGTCGAGCGAGGGGATGAACTCCTTCAGGTTGAGCGGCTCGGAGACAGTCGAGACGTGTTCGCCGGAGACGACCGTGCCCTGGATCACGAGCACGTCGAGGCCCGCCTCCATCGCGATCTCGTGGAACTGCAGCACGCGCTGGGGCGTCAGCGACGCCGCCACCACGACCTTCTGCTCCTTGATCTCGGCGATCCGCTGGGCGATCAGCTCGGGCTTGATCGGCTCGGCGTAGATCTCCTGCATCTCGCGCGTCGCGAGCTCCTTCGGCAGCCCGGCGATCCGCTCGAGCTGCTCCTCGGCGTCCTCGTAGCGCGTGAAGATGCCCTCGAGGTTGAGCACCGCCAGCCCACCGAGGTTGCCGATCAGGCCCGCCGTGCGCGGCGATACGACGCCGTCCATCGCCGAGGCGAGCATCGGCAGCTCGAACTGGTAGGGGCCCAGCTTCCAGGAGATGTCGATGTCATCCGGGTCGCGCGTACGCCGTGAAGGCACGATCGCGATGTCGTCGAATCCATATGCGCGACGGCCTTTCTTGCCGCGCCCAATCTCTATCTCCATCGGTTGATCCTCGCAATCGCTCCGGACGAGAAGACCCCGCTGGAAGCGGGGCCGGAAGGGGGTCGGCGAGGCGCCTGGATGGTGTTGTCACGGACGTCGGCCAACGGATTTCGAGCATAGCAACGGGGCCTTGTGTCCGAGGCCCTTGGATATCCTCGTCTTATATGAGCGAGGGAGACGAACATGGGCTCGCCCACGAGCTATGACCCACACGCGATCGAGGCTCGCCGACAAGCAGCCTGGCGCGAGCGCGATGCCGCCCGGACGCCGGCCGTCCAGGATGATCTCCCGCACCTGTACATAAAGCCCTCGGCGCCGTTCACCTCGGGCAACGTGCACATCGGGCACGTGCGCAGCTACTCGATCGGCGACGCCTACGCCCGCTTCCGCCGCGCGCGCGGCGATCAGGTGCTGTTCAACTTCGGCTTCGACGCCTTCGGCCTGCCCGCCGAGCTCGGCGCGATCGACCGCGGCATCCCGCCGAGCGAGTGGGTCGCGCGCTGCGCCACGCACATGACCGGGCAGCTGCAGCGACTCGGCTTCTCCTTCGACTGGGAGCGCACCTTCCTCAGCTCCGACCCCGTCATGTACCGCTGGTCGCAGTGGCTCTTCCTCACGCTGCTCGAGGCCGGGCTCGTGTACCGCGGCACCGGCACGGTCGACTGGTGCGACACCTGCCAGACGACGCTCGCCACGATCCAGGTCGAGGACGGCCTCTGCTGGCGCTGCCACAACCCCGTGCGGCTGATCGAGCGACCGACGTGGTACCTGCGGATCAGCGCCTACGTGCCCGAGAACGACCGCCGGCTGCAGGAGCGCGCCGACTCGGGCAAATGGGACGAGGTCGCGCTCGCCAGCCAGCGCTTCGTGCTCGGCCGCGTCGACGGCGTCGAGGTCGAGCTGAGCGCCGGCGACGGCCCGAAGCTGACCGTGTTCACGCCGCACGCCGACGCGCTCGCACAGGCGCGTTTCGTGCTGATCTCACCGAAGCACCCCGAGATCGACGCTTGGGCGGTCGAGCCCGAGGTGCGCGAGCGCCTGGAGGAGCTGCGTTCGGGCGGCCTGCAGCGCAGCTCGCGCGACGCGGCCCAGATCCCGCTGGTCGACACCGGGCGCACGCTGCCTGCCCTCGCCGGCGGTGCCCCCCTGCCGGTGCTAATCTCCCCCGGCGTCGACGGGCGCTTCGGCGCGACCGCCGTGTTCGGCATCCCCGAGGCCGACCGCACCGACGAGGTGCTCGCCGAGCGCATCGGCGCTCTCGTCTCAGACGCCCGGGAGGGCGTCCTCTCCTCGATATCCGGCGAAGAGCCGACCGCGAGTGCGCAGGCGCGCCCGGCCGTCCGCTACAAGGCCGAGGACTTCTCGATCTCGCGCCAGCGCTCGTGGGGCACGCCGATCCCGATCGTCTACTGCGAGCAGCACGGCGCCGTGCCGCTGCCGAAGGAGCAGCTGCCGGTGCTGCTGCCGCTCGACATCACGCCGACCGGCACCGGCAACCCGCTCGCCGAGCTGCGCTCGTTCGTCGAGACCACCTGCCCGCTGTGCGGCGGGCCGGCCAAGCGCGAGACCGACACGCTCGACTGCCACTTCGACGCGCTGTGGCTGTGGGTGCCGGCGTGCGTGCCGCCCGAGTCGCGCGAGGAGCCGCTTGAGCAGATCCTCGCGCTGCCGGACCTGCGCCACTGGCTGCCCTCCGAGCGCGTCGTCGCCGGGTCCGACAGCGGCAACTTCGTGTTCGACCAGCGGATCGTGACCAAGGCGCTGCGCGACATCGGCCCACTCGCCTTCCTGCAGGACGGCGAGCCGTTCGCCGGCTGCTTGTTTCACGAGATGGTCATAAGCGACGGGCGCAAGATGAGTAAGCATCTCGGCAATGTCGTCGACCCCGACGCGCTCGTCGAGCGCTACGGCGCGGACACGGTGAGGCTCGCCGTGCTGTACGCCGCGCGCCCGCAGAAGACACTCAACTGGAGCGACTCGGCCGTGCTGCGCGCGCACCGCTTCCTCACGCAGGTGTGGGAGTTCACCCAGTCGCGCCTCGCAGCCGCGCCGGATCTCGGCGCCGGCGACGACCAGGGCGCAGACGCCACCGCCCCCGCCCCCGCCGGCGGAGAGCCCATCAGAGACACCAGCGAGCACCTGCGGCTGAAACTCTCGCAGTGGACCGAGAAGGGCGTCGAGAAGATCACCGAGGACATGGAGGGCCTCGAGATGCACAGCGCCGTGCGCAACGTGATGCGCCTGTTCGACCGCATCAAGGACTTCGAGAAGCGCGTGCTCGCGCGCCAGCCCGCGCTGACTCAGGCAGACAACGAGGCGCTCTTGCAGGCGCTCTCGCTGCTCGCGCAACTGCTCGGGCCGTTCGCCCCGCACGTCGCCGAGGAGCTGTGGATCTCACTCGGAAATGACGAGAGCGCTGTGCAAACGCCTTGGCCCGGCGTATCGTTGCAGGAGATAGCCGCATGAGCCCGCAGACGATCGAGAGCCCCACGGGGGCCAGACAGAGGACGCGCTCGTGCGCAACGGGCCTCGTCTGTCATCGCTGTGAGAACAGTTATCCATTGGAGTCAACCGTGTTCTCGTGCCCGGACTGCGGCAAGGGCCTGGACATCGTCTACGACTACGAGCTCGCCGCCAGCCACTTCAAGGACGTCCCCGGCGCCGAGCGTCCGCAGAACGTCTGGCACTTCGAGGAGCTGCTGCCGATCGTCGACGCCGCCGCGCAAGCGCGCGTGGGACAGCACTCGGGCTACACGCCACTGATCCGCGCCGACCGCCTCGGCGCCGAGCTCGGCATCGCCAACCTCTACCTGAAGGACGACTCGAGCAACCGCCCGAGCCTCTCCTACAAGGATCGCGTCGTCTCGATGTCCGTCGCACGGCTGCTCGAGCGCGGCAAGCACGAGATCGGCTGCGTCTCCACAGGCAACGTCGGCACGGCCGTCGCCTCGCTCGCTGCCAAGGCCGGCGTGGCTGCCTTCATCTGCTACCCCAACCGCCTTGAGGAGATGAAGGCGCGTTCGTGCATGGCGCTCGGCGCGCAGGTCTTCCAGGTCGAGGGCAACTACGACGAGGCCAACCGCCGCTGCCGCGAGCTGGCCGAGGCGACGGGGATGGACTTCGCCAACATCACGCTGCGCCCGTTCTACGCCGAGGGCGCCAAGACGGCGGCGTTCGAGATCGTCGAGCAGCTCGACTGGAACTCGCCCGACCACATCGTCAGCCCCGCCGCCGGCGGCACCCTCTCCTCGCGCATGCACAAGGGCTTGAACGAGCTCGAGCTGCTCGGCCTCGCCGAGACGGCGCGCACGGCGATCCACATCGCCCAGCCGAGCGGCTGCAACCCGATCGCCTCGGCGATCCTCGCCGAGGAGGCCGAGGTGCATCCGGTGATGCCCGAGACGGCTGCGCACTCGCTTGCGATCGGCGCGCCCGGCGACGGCTACCTCGTGATCGACGCCGTGCACAAACGGGGCGGCACGGCGGCCTTCGCCTCAGACCCGGAGATCTTCGCCGGCATCGACCTGCTCGCAGCGACCGAGGGCCTCTTGACCGAGCCGGCCGGCGGCACGACGGTGGCCGTGCTCGAGAAGCTCGCCAGCGCCGGGCGCTTCGGCGACGGCGACACCGTCGTCGCGCTGATCACAGGCAACGGCTTGAAGACGCTCGACGAGCACCCGCAGAAGCAGTGGCCCGCCAAGATCGCCTGCGAGCTCGATGCGATGCGGGGGGCGCTCGAGGAGCTCAAGACCACGCCTTCGCTGATGCAGACCGCGCACGAAGCGCTGCAGCTCTAGCTCGACGACGCGGCCCAAACCCGGCCGTCTCCGGCCAGCCGACGCTCAACCGCGGCGCAGCAGCCGCCCGACGGCGGCCATCATCTCCTCGGTGCGCTGCTCGCGCTCGCCCTCCTCGCCGCCGAGCACGCAGACGCGGGCGTGGTCGTCGAGCAGCCCGAGCGCGACCTTGTCGAGCGCCGCCTCGATCGCGGCGATCTGCGTGAGCACGTCGATGCAGTAGCGGTCCTCGGCGACCATCTTCGAGACGCCGCGCACCTGGCCCTCGATCCGGGCAAGGCGCTTCTGCAACTCGTCCTTGCTCGCCGTGTAGCCGCGCGCCGGTGCTCGCACAGGTGGTTTCGCTTTGGTCTCCGGCATCGGCAACAGGATACCCCCAGGGGGGATGGGGTTTGCACGGACACGCGCTGCGGGCTTCAGCGGATACCCGTCGACGGCGAGCCGATACAGTCTGCCCATGGCCGCAGAGTCCCCGTCCGACCCGCTGCTCGACCTCGACGAGCGCCGGCGCAAAGAGCGCGAGGCCGTCGAAGAGGCCGGTGGCGGTGAGTCCGAGGGGTTCGAGCTCGCCGAGCAGGAACTGATCGAGCACACCTCCCACGGCGACGAGCACGCGCCGGCCAAGATCTCCCAGGACGCCTTTCGCGAGGGTGACGAGGAGGCCAGCAACGCCGAGTACGGCGAGGCCGACGAGGAGCACCTCACCGACTAGCCCCGAGCCGGGATGCTCGACCCGGCCCGGGACCTTTACTGCGGGCTGTCGCTTTGCCCGACGGCGCTATTCGGTCATCGTTGTGCCCGTGCCCGTCTTCGTGCCGGTGCCCGCTTTCGCTTCGGCGCCCGACGCTTCCTGACCTGGCGGCGGGCCGCCCATCATGCCTGGAGCCCCACCCATGCCGTGACCGTGATCGGGGCGGAACGTCGAGTCCATCGCGAACACCGTCGTGCCTTCCGAGGAGGAGTTGACCGAGACGTCGTCTTTGGCCTTGATGTCGCCGAGCGAGGCGCTCGCGCCGTTGCGCATCACTTTCGCTCCCGACGGCACGCTCAGCGTGAGCGTCTTGTACGTCGCGCTTTTCGTGCCCTCGACGATCGCGAGCGTGCCGGCGCCGCTGTCGACGCTCTGCACCGTGCCCCGGTCGGTCGTCAGCGTGATAAACGACGTGCCCGCCTTGTCCGGCACGACGCTGACCGAATGCACGGCGCCGCCGTCGGGCCCGCCCATGCCATGCGGCCCGCCGATGCCGTCGCCCGGCGGGCCTGGGTAGCCGGCCTGGGCTGCGTGCGCCGTCGCGCCCTTGCTCTTCGTGCTCGAGCTCTGCGACGTGCCCGAGCCCTGCGCGATCGCCGCCGTGACGGCCGCGATCGCGCATATCGCGGCGATCACGCCGATCAACTTCTTGCGGAACATTGGAACCTCCTGCTCTGCGGTTTGCCGAGCAAGTCCGAGCTCGACCTTGAACGCATCGTCGAGCGAGGCCGTAAGACGGAGCTGTGGCGTGGATAAGAGTTGTGTCTGGACGCTCGCGGCGCGCCGCCTCCACGGCTACCCGGCACCCGTGACACGCGATGGGCTACCCTGATTAGGTTGCCCTAACTCGGAGGCCCGGTGAGCTTCGCAGAAACGGCCTTGCTCGGCGCAATCGCCGGATTCACAATCTTCATAGGTCTCCCGATCGGCCGCCTGCGGCGCGTCGACGACCGGTTGCGCGTTGCGCTCGCGATGATCTCCGTCGGGATTCTCGCGTTCATCTTCATGGACGTGACCTCCCACGGTCAGGAGATCGTCAGCGCGCGCCTCGACGCGTTCAAGCATCACAACGCGAACTTCGCCGGCGTGCTCGGGATGTTCGCGCTGCTGGCCGCAGGCTTCACGCTCGGCACTGCCGGCATCTCGGCGATCGAGCGCAGGCTCCGCCCCAGGCGAACCGAGCTTCCGCCGCTGGCCGGCGGCGACAGCGCCACCGTCTTGAGCGCGACCGAGGTCTCCGCCTACGACGCGCAGACCGCAAGCGCGCGCCGGCAGGCACTGCAGACGGGCATGACCATCGCCGTCGCCATCGGGCTGCACAACTTCGCCGAGGGGCTCGCCATCGGCGTCTCCGCGCAGGCCGGCCAGGTTACGCTCGCCACCGTCCTCGTCGTCGGCTTCGCCCTGCACAACACGACCGAGGGCTTCGGCATCGTCGGCCCGCTCGGCTCGACGCGGCCCTCGTGGAAATGGCTCGGCATGGTCGGGCTAGTCGGGGGCGCCCCCACGCTGATCGGCGCCATGGTCGGCTATCAGGTGCACTCCGACGCGCTCGAGCTGTGCTTCTATGCGCTCGCCGGCGGCGCCATCCTCTATGTCATCGGCGAGATCTGGGCCGGCATGCGCCGCTACGGGCATCGTACGCTCGGCCTGCTGATGCTCGCCGCCGGGTTCCTCGCCGGCGTCGCGACCGACCTGATCGTGAGCTACGGCGGCGGTTGACGCTGCGCCCGGCGGTGCCGATGCGCCGTCACAACCCGAGCTTGCGAACGCCCGCCTCGTCGAAGCCGAAGTGGTGCCCAGCCTCGTGAAGCACAGTCTGCTTGACCCTCAGACGGAGGCGCTTGGGATCGTCCCCGAAGTCGCGGACGAGCGTGTCGCGGAAGATCAGGATCTCGTCTGGCAGGCCACCGCCGCCGAAGAAGCCCATGCCACCCATCTTCAGGCCGACGTACAGGCCGTACGCGTGGTGCTCGGCGCCGCGATCCGAGACGACGATCGCGACGTTCTCGAGCGCGCGTTGGAACTCGATCGGCAGTTCGTCGAGCGCTGAGCGGACGAGCTCCTCGAATTCCTGCTCGCTGTAGTGGCGGTGGTTGCTCATGGCTTGATGATCGCGCCGAGCCTCGCTCACTCTGCGCTCCAGGTCGGCAGCGTACCTCCGCAAGCTGCGAGACGGGCTCACTCGTTCGTTGCGCCTCGGGGAATGCCGAGCTCGACGTGCGTCCATAGAAAAGCCCCGCCGGAGCGGGGCCTTTCCTTAGCGGGTCGATAAGCCGGATTCTGTCGTTGAGCAGCCATCCATCTGAGCGGCCTACCTGGACCTTGGCGGGCTACCTGCAAGCGGTCCCGTTTGGCCTTGCATCGGGTGGGGTTTACCCAGCCGCCGCGTCACCGCGACGCTGGTGCGCTCTTACCGCACCATTTCAACCTTGCCTGTGAGCCGTTCACGTGGGACGGCCCCATCGGCGGTTTGTTTCTGTGGCACTTTCCCGCGGGTTTCCCCGGGTCGATACCTCGACCACCCTGCCCTGTGATGTCCGGACTTTCCTCGAAGGCTTGCGCCTCCGCGGCTGCCTGACCTGCACGACCACGGTAGCGCGCGACCGGCACCGTGAGAAGGGCTGGGACGGCCGCGCCGCAGCCGTCGCCTTTGGCAGATGTCGGCGGGTATCGGCGAGCGTCGCCGCGTCGGGTGCTCAGACGCTTCGGAGCAGACCGACGACGCGACCGAGCACCGTGACCTCTTTGCTGCGGATCGGCTCCATCGTCTCGTTCTCAGGCTGCAGGCGGATGTGGTCGGACTCGCGGAAGAAGCGCTTGACCGTCGCCTCCTCGCCGAGCAGCGCCACGACCACGTCTCCGTCGCGCGCCGTGTCCTGCGGGCGCACGACGACGAAGTCACCCTCGATGATGCCCGCTTCCTTCATCGAGTCGCCACGGATACGCAGCAGGTACTCGCCTTCGCCGCCGCCCGCGACCTCGGGCACCGACACGTAGTCCTCGATGTTCTCCTCCGCCAGCATCGGTTGACCGGCGGCGACCGAACCGAGCAGCGGCAGCCCGTCCGAGCGCACCAGCCCCCGCATCGTCTCCACGGCCCCGCCCATTGCGCGGTCGAGCAACTCGATCGCGCGTGGCTTGGACGGGTCGCGCCTGAGCAGGCCGAGTTTCTCGAGGTTCGCGAGGTGGGCGTGCACCGTCGAGGAGGAGGCAAGGCCGACGGCCTTGCCGATGTCGCGCACGGTCGGCGGGTAGCCGTACTTCGCCGAGTACTTGCGGATGAAGTCGAAGATCTCTTGCTGGCGCTTGGTCAGATCCATTTCTGCTCGACTCCCTGGTCGGGTGGGCGATGTCGTGAAACGAACACTTGTTCGCACTGTAGCGACGGCCGTGGACGGATGCAAGATGCGGCCGACCAGTCTGCAAGGCCGCGCCCACGGCCGGACGTGATCACGCGCCGGGTCCGGCGGCCGGCGCGGCCGATTCGCGGCGGCCCGGCGAGGCTATACTCGCGCACTCTGCGCTCGTGGCGGAATTGGTAGACGCGCAAGGTTGAGGGCCTTGTGGGCTTTACGGCCCGTGATGGTTCGAGTCCATTCGAGCGCATGCGAAAGGCCCTGCATAGCGGGGCTTTTCCGCGTTAAGGGCGCGTCTATCGCAGTTCGCGATTAGACTCCGTACAGTTGCCATTGGCAACTCCGTACAATTTTCCGTACATCGCCGACGCCTCCGGCGAGGAGGAAGGAGCCATGAGCTACAGGCTCGCGAGAGGACGATACGAAGTGCGCTGGCGCGACAGTTCAGGTCGCCATCGCGCCAAGCGTTTTCGCAGCGAGGAAGCAGCCAAGGAGTTCGACGACTCGATCCACGATCACGATGTCGTCGAGCGAAGCAATGGCGCTCGACGCCGCGGACAGCAGGGCGGCGTCTACCCCTATGAGACCTCGTCTGGAACGAAGTGGCGCTACGTGGCGCGTCGCTCGGATGGCAGCCTCACCAGCAAGCGCGGGTTATCGAGCGAGACGGCTGCGCGCAACGCTCGCCGACGGATCATCGAGAAGAAGGAGCGCGGCGAGCTCGTCCACAGCACGGAGACCTTCGGGTCGTTCTTCCCGCGCTGGCTGAAGCAGCGCAAGCCCTATCTGAGCGAAGGGACCTGGAGCGCATATGAGCGCGACGGTCGCCTGCGACTGCTGCCGGCGTTGGAGTCGACCAGGCTAAGCAGAATGGAGGTCGAGCACGTCCGCGCCATCGTCGACGAGCTGGCCGAGGCGATGGAAGCCGGCGAGATTGCCGCCAAGACGATCAATAACACGCTCGGGACGCTGGTGGTCGCCCTCAACGCGGCGGTCAAGGATCGGCTGATGGTGGTCAACCCGGCGCTGCAGGTGCCGCGGCTGCCGCCGAGCAACATCGAGCGCGAGTACCTGCGTCTGCACGAGATCCCGGTCTACCTCGACTCTTGCTCTGAGCTGTACCGCCCCGTGGCCGAGGTTCAGATCGGTGCGGGCCTGCGTATCTCCGAAACACTGGCTTTGCGGAGAATGGATCTCGAGCTGAGCGAGAGCGGCGGGCTGATCGTCGTCTATGCGACGAAGTCTCGACGGATGCGCTCGGTCGAGGTGGGGCGCGGTCTCGCACGTGTGCTCAAGAATCAGCTCGCCCTCCGCGCGAAGATGGACGACGGCGACGATCCCGAGGCCCTCGCGTTCGTCATGCCGATCCGGACACGCAAGAACGAGCCTGGGCGCTGGGACGGCAGAGGAAACGGTGGACCGATGGATCGAACGACGATCTCGCGCGACTGGCACAAGGCAGCGCTGCAAGACGCGGCGCTTCGCGACATGCCGCTGCACGCGCTTCGCCACACAGCCGCCGCCGCGTGGCTGGCCGCCGGCAACTCGCTGATGTATGTCCAGCGCCAACTCGGACACGCGGATATCAGGACGACCGAGCGCTACTACGGACACCTCGAGCGCAACGTGCTGACGGCGGGAGCGACCGCCACGGAAGAAGCGATCGCGCGTGCCGCTCCGGCAGCGGCGTAGGGGCTTGAACTTGCGCTATCAGCGGCGTGCCGACTGGTGCGCCCAGGCTGGGAGAGCCCGTCGAGGTGCTCTCGGACAGCGGGCCGCACCGCACCGCGGCGTTGCCCGGGTGTCCACTGCGCGCGCGCTTCGTCGAGCCACTGAGCGAGATCCTCGGGCACGAAGCGCAGCGGCCCCTCGCGTCCGCCGATGCGAATCGAGGGGATGCGCCCGTCACGAGCGGCGTCGTAGAGCCAGGTTCTCGAGACACCCAGCCGCGCCGCAACCTCTGCGCAGCAGTTCGGTCAGGCTCTGCTGCTCGCTCTCCATGCGGTTACTGACCCAACCTAGGTCCGAACGGCCAATCAGCTCTCGGCGGCCGCACGCTGTCGTTGCGGTCTATCGCGAGATCACGGTCCTCGATGGCATGGTCGGCGAGACACTGCAGCGCGACGCGCAAGTCCTCGCGCTCGTCGTTGGCGTACTGGCCGGTGGGCGAGTCGGCCTCCCCCGGATACCGGGCAATGAGCCAGCGACTGGCGCCGGCCTGCTTCAGCCACGTGGCGGCGGTGTTGCGCAGGATGTGAGCCGTGACGTGCTTATTCAGATCGACGCGATCGGCGGCACGGCCAATGACGCGCTCGAGCTTGCTCGTTCGCAGGCGTGCGCCGGTCAGGCCACAAAACACGGTCTCTGTGCGCGCGGGCCATCGGAACTCTCGCCAGTCTCGCAGCTCCTGCCTGGGCAGCGGCTGGCGTCGGCATCTGGTGCCCTTGACGCTAGGAATCAGAAGCGAGGGACGCGGCCAGCCGAGATCGAGATCGGCCCAGCGCACCGCGATCAGCTCCGTGGGACGCATCCCGGTGAGCAGGAGCGCCAACAGCACAAGCCTGTCGCGCTCGACCATGCCGGGCAAGTGCTGGGCCGGGCACTCGGCGCCTTCGAGCAGCTCTGCGAACTCCTCGCGGGTCAGCGCTTGAGGGTCGTAGAACCGTCCACGTGCGCGATCAGTCATAGGCACGATCCAGTGCGTCAGTGAAAGCGTGTGCAGCCTCGCCATCACTGTTTGTGACGATGCGCCGGCGCTGACCCGTCGGGGCCGGGGAAAGCGCTGGATCGCCGAGGGGATGAGTGCTCGCGTCGAAGAAGAGCAGCTCCTCGGCGTCAAGGAGCGCTCGGACGCGGGCTTGGCGGCGCCGGTTCTCGGTTCTGGTGCCTAGGCGTATCCCGACCGCGATCGGCCGCTTTACACGGAAGTTCAGGGCGTTTTGTAGGTGCGCGTCCTCCTCGCGCAGGCCCAAGCCGAAGATGACCAGTCCGCACCGGCCGCGACGCAGCTGGTTCAGGCGGAAGCAGAGATAGTCGTCCTCATTGATGATGCGCGACTTCTCATGTGCGGAACCCTCTGCGACGAGTAGCGGACGCGTCAGCGAATCGGTCGTGTCTGGTTCGCCGAACTGTGCAAGCAGCGTCGATGCACGGCTGCGACGCTTGCGCGCGACGCCGTTGCGGTCGACGAGCAGGTGCAGCGCACCGTGTAGATAGACGAGGCCGGTGCTGCCGCGCTCGAGCGCCGTCCTCGCCGGGTCGAACTCGAGACGGTCGTTGCAGAAGAAGAGATCGGCGAATCCGTCGAAGCTCTCCCCGTAGCCGGCACACCAGTACAGCACCAGGTAGTAGTTGGTGGTGAAGACCCAGCGGTAGGCGCGCAGCGTGAAGCGGACCGCGCGCCGCGTGTTGGCCGGCAACTGAGCCAACGGGACGTGCACGCCTCTGACGGCCGCGCCCAGCGCTCTCTGGATGTGCAGGTAGCGCATGCGCAGTCGTTTCACCGCCGCCGGCTCTCCGAGCGTGTTCAACGTGCGGATCGAGACCGCGAGTGCCCCCAGGACGCTCTCGAAGTTCTCGGTCGCGCTTGCCTTAAAGAGCTCGCGATCGCCGCCCGCGAGCAATCCCAAGTGACAGGCCCGTGCGTAGAGCGAGCCGTAGACGAAGGCCGGCCAGATGTGGCTGCTGAAGCCGTTGCTGAGCAGCAGATCACGCCACTCCTCCTCCCTCTCGACGTCCCGCCAGGACGCAAGAGCACCGTCGACCGGGTGCCCGAAGCGCCGAGGCGCGGGGGCGCTCGCAGCGTCCGTCTGGAGGTCCGCCGTGGATCGCGACGGGCAACCGTGCGTGCTGAGATCCTTGCTGTCGCGCAGTGTTGGCACAGAGGCAGGGCTGCAGGAGCCAGTGCTCGCCTCGGGCAGGTTGATCGACGGGGCTGCTTCATGATTGGCCACTACCTAGACATCGTCGCGAGGGCCCTGATTCCCCCGTGCGAATCTCGATCAGAGGCAGTTATCTCAAGCCAGCCCACAACGCATCGGAGTTCGGTAGGACCTATCGCATGGCGAGGAGGAGGATGCGCCGAGCACCCTCAGCGCACCGGGCAAGCCGCCACCACCTGAAGCTCGAGCGCCTGCCGGCCACAGAGCAGCCAGATCGAGACCCACACACCCACACCATGTGGCAAGCGGCCAGGCATCCCCAGCGAGCTACACCTGGATACCTTGTCACCGTATGCCGGTCTGCCGCGAGGTCGGCGAGATCGCATCGGCAAGCCTAGTTCTCCGGGCCAGAGGGGGCCAAGCCACGGGATACTCGCGGCGGGGTAGCGCAGGGCGGCACCCTACTCCGCCGCCAATCGGCAAATCCGCATCACAGAGCCGAGAACGGGCAGATCAGCCCGAAACTTCGCGGCGGAGTAAGGGGCCTTCGCGGCGGAGAAACCGGCGCCCACGGCAGAGCCCGATTTGTCGTTCCAACGTGGTTGGTAGCCGCCGGTCGCTGGCGGCTTCGTAAGCCGGAGTCTTAAGCCGGAGCGGGGCCTGCCCGAAAGGACAAGCCCCGATGTTCAACGCCCTGTCCGGCTTCATCAATTTCTGTCGCGTGGAGCGACATCGCCATTTCATTCAGCGCCGAGCGCGCGTCACCAGCGGTGAGCGCGCCGTCGCGGACGGCGCGCGAGCAGGTCGCGTCGACTCACGGTAACTAGCGACGCCCCCCGACACGGGCTGTTCGTGGGCCGAGCGCTGGACGGAGCAGGCCGTTAGCCCGACGAGCCGCGTTGGCGCGCAGGATCGTCAGACGACCGTCTGAGCAATCGAGCGCCGACCGAGCAGCTCGGGCATCGGCCTCACGTCGACGGCGACGACCTTGTACTCCGGGCAGGACGTGTTGACGTCCGCGGAGGGGCCGACGAGTAGGTTCGCCTTCGTCTCGGGGAAGTGAAAGCTCGTGAACACGTGACCCGGCTCGATGCGATCCGTGACATGACAGTGGAGCTCCACGCGACCGACGCGGCTGCGCACCGAGACGAGCGCGCCGTCCTCGATCCACAGGCGCTGCGCGTCGTCGGGATGGATCTCCAGCAGATCGCGGCCGACCAGCTCGAGGTTGCCGGTGCGGCGGGTCATCGTGCCCGCGTTGTAGTGCTCGAGCACCCGCCCCGTTACGAGGATCAGCGGGAACTCCTCGTCGACGGCGTCGCCGGGCGGCTTGAACGGCAGCGCCGCGAACCTCGCTCGGCCCGTGGGGAGCTCGAAGCGCTGCTCGTAGAGCGTCGGCGTGTCCGTGCCGTCGGGGGCGACCGGCCACTGCAGGCCGCGCTCGCCGAGGCGCTCGAAGCTGACCCCGGCGAAGTGGGGCGTCAGCGCGGCGATCTCGTCCATCACTTCCGCGGGGCTCGCATAGCCCATCTCGTGGTCGAGCGCGCGTGAGACGCGCGTGATGATCTCCAGGTCCGTTCTCGCTTCGCCCGGTGGCGGGAGCGCAGGTCGCACGAGCTGAATTCGCCGCTCGGCGTTCGTGAACGTGCCTTCCTTTTCCAGGAACGCCGAGGCGGGGAGGACGACGTCGGCGTATTCGGTCGTCTCGTTCTCGAAGATGTCCTGACAGACGACCAGCTCCAGCGAGCGCAGCGCCTCGGCCACGTGCGCGCTGTTCGGGTCCGTCTGCGCGATGTCCTCGCCGAAGATGTACATCGCCTTCAGCTCGCCCCCAACGGCCGCGTCGAGCATCTGCGGGATCTTGAGGCCGGGCTTGCGCGAGAGCGCCACGCCCCACGCGGCTTCGAAGCTCTGAGCGACCTGCTCGTCGGCGACGCTGCGGTACGCGGTGTAGGTGTCCGGCAGCGCCCCCATGTCCGAGGAGCCCTGCACGTTGTTCTGGCCGCGCAGCGGCAGGAGCGCGGCGCCGGGACGGCCGATGTTGCCCGACATCAGCGCCAGGTTGCAGATCAGCTGCACGACCTCCGAGCCGTACTTGTGCTCGGTCACGCCCAGCCCCCAGATGATCGATGCGCTCTTTGCGCTGGCGTATATCCGCGCGGCGGCCTGCAGGTCGGCCGGCGGGATGCCGGTGATCTCCTCGACCGCCTCCGGCGGGTACTGCTCGAGCAGCGCGCGAAGCTCGGCGTAGCCTTCGGTGCGCGCCGCGATGAACCGCTCGTCGATCAGCCCGTCGCGCGCCAGCACGTGACAGAGACCCAGCAGCACGGCGGCGTTGGCGCCCGGCCGCGGAGACAGGTGCAGCTCGCCGTAGTCCGCGAGCTCGATCCGGCGCGGGTCGATCGTGATCAGCCGAAGCCCGCGCAACGCCGCCTGCTTGATGCGCGCGCCGACGACCGGATGCGCCTGGGTCGGGTTGGCGCCGATGATGATCGCCACCTCGGCCGCCTCGATGTCGTCGAACGAGCCCGTCGCGCCGGAGAGGCCGAGCGAGCGGCGCAGCGCGAACGAGGTCGGCGAGTGGCACACGCGCGAGCAGTTGTCGATGTTGTTGGTGCCGATCGCGGCGCGCATCAGCCGCGCCATCGCGTAGCAGTCCTCGTTGGTCGCGCGCGAGGAGGCCAGGCCGGCGATCGCGTCCGCTCCGTGCGCCGCCTTAATCTCGGTCAAGCGATCCGCGATCAGCCCGATCGCCTCCCCCCAGCTCGCCGGGCGAAGGCCGTCTCCTTCGCGAATCAGCGGCGTGGTCAGCCGCTCTGGGGAGCGTGTGAAGGCGTGCGCGAAGCGCCCCTTCAGACACGCGTGCCCGCGATTGGCCGGACCGTCCAGTCGCGGCGTAATCAACGTGATCCGGTCATCCGCCGTGTGGGCGTCGAGACGGCAGCCCACGCCGCAATAGCCGCAGGTGGTGGTGGTCGTGATCTCCAGCTGGTCGCTCATCTCGGTCGCCCTCCGTTGGATTCGAGCGCGCCGAGCTCGATGATCGCACCGGTCGGGCACGTGTCGGCGCAAGCGCCGCAGGACACGCAGCTCGAGTCGCGAAAACCGGCGTCCAGACCGGCGGCCACGTTGGATCCAAAGCCGCGGCCGGTGGCCGTCAGCGCGAACGCGCCCTGCAGCTCGTCGCAGGCGCGCACGCAGCGCCCGCAGGAGATGCACAGCTCGTGGCGGAAGGCGAGGTAGGGGTGGTGCTCGTCGTGCGCGACCGCGTGCGTGGGGCCTTGGAAGCGCGTTCCGAGGACCCCGAGTCGGCGTGCGATCCGCGCGAGCTCGGTGTCCGGCTCCGGCGGCTCGGGGAGCTCGGAGAGCAGCAGCTCGACGACGATCCTCGCGACCCGCGCGGCAACTGGATCGTGTGTGTCGATGCGCATCCCCTCGCGGCATGGGGTCGTGCACGCTGCCACCGGCCCGCCCGTGCCCGCCACCCCCACCAAACACAGTCGGCAGGCCCCGAACGGCGCCAGGCGGTCGTCGTCGCAGAGCGTTGGAAGCTCGCCGCCCAATTGGCGCACCGCGGCGAGCACCGTCGTCCCGGGCTCCACCTCGACCTCTATGTCGTCGATGCTCAGCAGTATCACGCCAGTCCGAGCTCCTCGGGGTAATGCTCGAGCAGGCTGCGGATCGGGGCTGGCATCCCGCCGCCGTGCGCGCAGAGGCTGCCGAGCTCGAGCGCCTCGAGCAGCTCCTCCAAGAGGCGCCGGTCCACGGCGGCGTCGGCCTCGAACATCTCGTGCGCGCGAGAAAGGCCGACGCGGCACGGAAAGCACTTGCCACAGCTCTCGTGCGCGCCGAAGCGCAGCAGGTGACGCGCGAGCGCCCGCATGTCGGTGTGCTCGTCGAAGGCGAGGATGCTTCCGTGGCCGAGCATGCACCCCTCCGCCGCAAGGGCGTCGAAGTCGAACGCGGTGTCGAGCTTCCACGACGGCAGGATGCCGCCGAGCGGCCCGCCGATCTGCACGGCCTTCAACCCGTCGGGAACGCCGCCCGCGACCTCCTCGCACAGCTCCCGCACGCTCATGCCGAAGCGAACCTCGTACACGCCGGGCCTCTTGAAGCGCTCGTTGAAGCACACGAGCTTGCTCCCCGCCGAGGCCCCCGGGCTGAGCTGCTTGTAGGCGTGCGCGCCGCGGCGGGCGATGAACGGGACGTTGGCGAGCGTCTCGATGTTGTTGACGACGGTCGGCATGCCGTACAGGCCTCGCTCGGCCGGAAACGGCGGTCGCGCGGAGACGATCCCTCGCAACCCCTCCAGACAGGCGAGCAGCGCCGTCTCCTCGCCGACCACGTAGGAGCCGGCGCCCTCGAGCACGGTCACGTGGAAGCTGAACGAGCTGCCCTGGATGCGCTCGCCCAGCCATCCTTCGGCGTGCGCCGCGGCGATCGCCTCCTCCAGCGCCGGCTTGCAGCCGGGATACTCCGAGCGCGTCAGCACGAAGCCGTCGCTGGCGCCGACGGCGTACCCCGCGAGCGCCAGCCCCTCGAGTAGCAACGTGGGGCTGCGCTCCATCAGGTACTTGTCGATGAACGAGCCCGGATCGCCCTCGTCGCCGTTGGCCACGATGAACCGCTGCGCGCCCTCGGCGTCGCGCGCGAGCTGCCACTTCAGCCCTGCTGGAAATGCCGCTCCGCCGCGCCCCCGCAGGTCCGAGCGCTTCACCTCCTCGAGCAGCTCTTCGGGGGCGAGTCGCTCCAACGCGTGGCCGAGCCCGCTCCAGTCGCCGGGACGGGTCAGCACCGGCTGCTCGAGCAGGCTCTGCCAGGCCGGCTCGGCTGCAGCGCTCGTATTCCCTGCCAGCACACGCACGAGCACGTCGGCGCCGGCGTCGACCGTGTCACCGTCGCGAACCGCCGGCGCCGAATGGCAGAACCCGAGGCAGACGGTCTCGGCCAGTGACACCGTCCCATCCGCGCTGCGCTCGCCCAGTTCGAGCCCGAGCGCATGCTTCAGCTCCTCGACGTGCCGGCCCGCGGTCGCCGCGAAGCATGCGGTCCCTGTGCAGACCCGCAGGTGACGTGCCCCGCGCGGCTGCAGCAGGTCGTCGTAGAAGGTGGAGACGCCGTGCACGGCGGCCTCGGGCAGACCCGAGAGCGCGGCCGCGCTGCGTCGGTCGGCATCGGTGATCTCACCGCGCTGCTCGATTGCCTCCTTCAGTGCCTCGACCGCCGTCGGCGCCGAGGTCAGATGGTGGCGTCTAATCAGCTCGACGAGGTTCTCCGACATCTCACCTTTGAGTATGACCCCGCGGCGACGCTCGTGCGAGCGACGCTCGTGGCCCTTGGCCCAACGCCTGCCCGGTGAGACGGAACACCGGACGGCGCGGAGCCTCCGCCGCGAACGCCTCCGACGTCCGGAGAAAGCTCGCTATTGCGTTGTCATGACATTGGGCTCGCTTCGATAGTCTGGATGGCGCGTAGCCGGTGGGTGTAGTTGTTTGAGCGGCTGCACCGGCAGCGTCTTCGGCGCACTCGGCGCTTTCTTCGTGCTGATAATCCTCTTGCCGTCGGTCGAGAGAACGACCTCAACTTCTCTACGAGGTCCGCCCAGCTCGGCGATTACGCAACGCCAGGTGTGCGGTGCGCTGTCTTCCAGACACACTACTTCCTTTATCTTTGCGCCCTGTTGTTCCGCGGACTCCTTGATCAGGGTCGTCGGGCCTACGTGGCGATCGCTTCCGCATCCGAAGCCTGTCATCGCTAGCGCTGTCACCAGCGCTACTGTTATCGGCCCGAAGCAGGCCCGTCTACTAGCCCTGATCCACCGTTTTCACCTCGGCGCGTGCAGTTCGCCGGGTTGAGACGGGCAAATCCCCCAGGGTGGTTCCGCTGAGCCGCCCTGGGGGTGCTGCTCATGGCATCTCGGCCATTCGCTTCGACGTTGCGAGGCGTTTCAGCGCAGGCTGAAGTCGCCTTGCGCCAGGACGGCATCGATCATCAGCGGGGGTGGCGGCGCGCCTATGGGCCTGCCCCGGTGGGCAGCGCTCGCAGCCGCGCGAAGGCTCTCGCCAGGGCATCGGCCCAGGGCCAGCTCCGTGGCAGGCGCAGGGTCAGACGCCGGGCGGAGCGGACGAGCTTGCCGGCGACGTGCAGCAGGCGTTGGCGAACGCGCTTGGGCTCGGCCAGCGCGAGCTCGCCCTCCAGGCAGAGCAGCGCGCTCCAGCGAAGCAGCGCCTGCGCGATCAGCGAGAGCTCGAGCCAGGCCTCATTGTGGGCGAAGGAGCCAAAGGGCATGTTGCGCATGCCGGTGTCCTTGCCGGTGCGGATCGCGTCCTCGACGCGGGCGCGGCGGCGGTGGCGCAGCTCCAGGGCGGCGATGTCGGCGTCGTCTTGGTCTGTGATGAAGGCGGTGTGACGGTAGCCGTCGGCGTCGAAGAGCGCGAATTGGGCGCCGGGGTGGGGGCGCTCGCGACGGCAGATCAGCCGCGTGCCCTCGGGCCAGCTTGCGAGATCGAGCCGGTCGGTCAGCTCTGTGACCTGGGCTCCCTCGCGCTCGGCTCCCTCCGCGTCGAGCGCGCTCTGCCATGCCGATTCGCCCACGCAGAGAATCGCCTCACGCACCCGCGCGTCGACCTCGTAGCCGACCGAGAAGCGCACGGCGGCATCACGGCAGTCCTGGGTGAAGGCGTGGGTGCGCCCGCCGATGTCCGCGCGCGCCAGGATCTCGCGGTGAAGGTCGGCCTCGGGCAGCTGCTGGAGCGCGAGCTGCAGCACCTCGAAGTGATCGGCGGCGCTGTTGGCGCCGGCGTTGCCGGGGCGAAGCAGGCCGGCCAGGGGCTCGCCGGTCTCGGCCAGGTAGCAGAGCAGCGGGTGAAAGCCAAAGCCGCCCTTGTAGTTGCCGGCGGCTCTCTCCTTCTCGGAGTGGGCAGAGAGCAGCGAGGCGTCGATGTCCAGGATGATCCTCTCTGCTCGCGCGCCCGCGTCCCAGGCGCGCTCCAGCGCCTTTGCACGGGCAGTGCGGATCGCTTCCAGCAGGCTCGCGTCGATCGACTTGAGCACCCGGTGGGCCGTGGTCTCCGACGCGACCGCCCCGAACAGCGCCTGCTGGCCGCGCAGCACGCCGAGATCACTGACGTGATCGCCGCCGTCGGCGACGGCGACGGCGAGGTCGCGCAGGACGACGCCGGGGTCGTGGGCGCAGCGGCGCTGGCGAGTCGGCGCCATCGCTTCAGAGAGCGCCGCGGTGAGCCCGAGCCGGTCGGCCAGCTCAACCAACAGATAGGCGCCGGCGTGGGAGACGAGCCCCTCGCCGTCCGCCCTGACTTCTACGGTTCGCTGCGTAGTTCTCGGCTTCACCTTCCGGGTGTCCTCCTGGCTCGGGGAATGGGCTTTCGCAAACCGCATTCTCATCGGCCAGGAGGACGTTCCCGGCGGGCTTTCTTAGATCCTTAGCCTGGATCCACCGGTGTTGTCCGGTGGTGAGCAAAGAATGACCTCCTGAATCGGGCTTGGTAGCGACAGATTGCGGCTGTCGCGGCCCGGGGTCAGGAGGTCACTCGTATGGTGCAGGATGACGAGCGGGTCGGACTGGACGGGGTGCGTGTCGTCTTTGACGATGATCGCGTGGTTTCGGACGCGGGGATCGCGTTGGTCGCGACGCTCGCGGGGCGGCTCGGGATCGAGGCTCTCGTGGGCCGGTTCGTGGCACTTCGTCGTGACCGGCCGGGCGCAGCGAACGCGGGCAGGAAGGTGATGGCGCTCGTGTTCGCGATGCTGCTTGGCGCGGATTCGATCGATGATTGTGATGTGCTGCGGGCTGGGCGTACGCGTCGTCTCTTGGGTGGCTGGCTGCCGGCGCCCTCGACACTCGGAACGTTTCTTCGGGCTTTCACCTTCGGGCATGTGCGCCAGCTCGACCGGGTCCTCGCAGAGTCGTTGACACGCGCGTGGCGGGCGGGCGCCGGCCCGGGTGATGAGCGGCTGATCGTTGACGTGGACAGCTTCATCGGCCAGACCTACGGCTACCACAAGGAGGGTGTCGGTTTCGGATACACCAAACAGCGCGGGTATCACCCGCTGCTCGCGAGTCGCGCGGGCAGCGGCGAGGTTCTGCACGTTCGCCTGCGCAAGGGACAGGCGAACACCCAGCGCGGTGTCGTGCGTTTCGCCGAGGAGCTGATCGCTCGCGTCAAACGAGCAGGCGCGAGGAGCGAGAAGCTTTTCAGGGCCGACTCGGGGTTCTGGAACCGAAAGCTGATCGCGAGGCTCGAGAGCGCCGGCTGGCTCTACTCGATCAGTGTCCGCCTGCAGTTCTGGGTTCCCGCCGCGATCAAACAGATCCCCGAGTCGGCGTGGCGGCCCTTGAAGGACTACTCCCAAGACGGGGAGGCGCAGATCGCCGAGACGACCGCCGGCGGACGACGGCTGATCGTGCGTCGCACCCGACTGATCGGCCCGCAAGCAAAGCTGTGGCCGGACTGGCGGTATTTCCCGTTCATCACCAACCGCACCGACCCTCTGGAGGTCGTCGAGGCAGAGCACCGCCAGCACGCCGTCGTGGAGCTCACGATCCGCGACCTCAAAGACCAGGCGCTCGCGCACTTTCCCTCTGGCCAGTTCAACGCGAACAGCGCCTGGACAGTGATCGCCTGCATCGCGCACAACCTGCTGCGCTGGACCAGCGCGATCGGGCTCTCCGGCGAGACCGTGCGCGTCGCGCGCACCATGCGCCGCCGACTGCTCCAGATCCCCGGCCGGCTGACCCGCACCGGCCGGCAGTGGACGCTTCACCTTCCCGCTCGCTGGCCATGGCAACACGACTTCACCAGCGCGCTCGCCCGCATCCGCGGACTCCCAGAACTCGCCTGAACGCAAACCGCCGCGAGCAGAGGACCAGCCGAGCCACCCGTCAACACCGACAGCTCAGCGCTGCCCGAAAACACGTCGCCAAGAGCCTCCGAAAGAACGCCACCGCTCCCACACGCCGACCAACACCAGCAACGCGCCCGAGAAACACGCCAACAACATCAATCACCCCCGACCAGGCCATCATGCGGTGGATCCAGGCTTAGTGGTGGATCAGGGCTAGCTCTGGGGTCTGGAGACGTACCAGCCTCGCACGCCACACTGCAGCACGCATTAGCTTAGGCGCGTGCACCATTCGCCAACGGGACAGATCGAGACTGCGGGGGCAACATTGAAGTCCGTGAGAAAGGTATTCTGCAGCCAGAGACCTTGGTTCACTTCGATACTGTCGAGCAAGCTTTCTACTCGGCATGTGCCGCCTCCGCCGTGCTCGTGAAGGCCTTTGCGGCACTCGGTTAGCGTCGAATAGATGTAGTTTCCCCACAGCAGGATGTTGAATCCAAATCGTTGAAAGACGATTCCGCAGGCCGTCTTGCCAGCGTTCTTCGATATGAAAGATTCGTCCTTTGTTGCGAAGTAGAAGTGCGCGATTTCCACAATTCCAATAGCGATTTCTAGTTCCGTGCCCGAACTGTATACACGCTTTAGTTCTTCGAGGATGTTATTTACACGATCGATATCGAAGCGTCTCGCGAACAGAACCGGGTCATCACGGGCTCGCCGGCTGATCGCAGTTGGTGCGCCGGATGTTAGCCCAGGCGAGTGCGCAGGTGCGGCTCGACAGGACATCCAGGCTCCGACCGGTTTGGGTCGGACTCAGCTTTGTGTGTTTGAGTGGCATTGGATTGCAGGTCGGGCCGGAATGCTGATTGCGGCTATCAAGTGCGGTCTACCCCGCGGTGGCGGACAAAGCTCTACCGGACGTCAAGCCGGAGAGCAAGGGCCGTTCCGGGTATCTTCTGGGTATGACAAATGGGTAGTGGCAATAGTGAACAAGTGCGGTGCAGCTCGCAGGGCTCACCGCGAATCTCCGACTCAGGCCGGAGGCAGAGTTAGCCCGCGCAGTGCGGAACGGCGGTTGACTCCGAGCTTGCGGTAGATGTTCTTGACGTGGGTGTCGACCGTGGCTTCGGCGATATGCAGGGTCACGGCGATGACCGCGCGGGAGCGGCCATCCACCAGCAACTCGAGCACATCACGCTCACGATCTGTCAACCGCGCAAGCGCCTGCAGACTGACCGCCCTGTGGTCCGGCTCGGCGGGCGTTGCCGTTAGGCACCTCTCGCCCACGCTCGCCGTCCGTCGTACGGCGGCGCGTATGTCGTCCGGTGCGGCGTCGATCGATAAGCACTCGGTGGCGCCCTCGTCTAGGAGGCGTGCGCCCAAGCCGCGATCGTGCCCCTGCACGAGGACTAGCAGGCCGACCGCGGGTGCAGCCTCGCGAAGCCCTCTCAAGGCGGCCGCCCCCGATCGGGCCGCGTCGAGGATCACCGCTGCGGGGGCCCGCGGCTCGACGACAAGCTGGAGCAGCTCTTGGTAGTCGAAGTTGTCGCCGACTATGCGCACGGTTCGATCCTCGCTGAGGACCGCCCAGAGGCCGAGACTGACCAGGCGCCCAAACTGCCCGATCGCAACCGGGAAGCGTTTCTGCTCGGCGGGCTGGGTATTGCCGCGCGCTCGATGTGGCTGGCTAGCGATCAAAGTCCGCGAGGGCAACTGCGGCGGCGATCTTCGCCGGTGCGCGAGGTTCGACAGATCCCGAGTCGACGGAGCTCGCAAGCGAGTTGCGACGGAGAGTCGTTCACGTGGTGCGCCACGCGAGCGAACTCGACACAGCCCGAGCGATGCGCCCAGTAGAGAAGCGCCAGCCCGCGCCGAGCGCCGGTTACGCTGGGTTCTGTCTCCACTATGGCCTCCCAAGCCGTTGCGCCGTCAGCGCGCCTGGGCTGCCCGGTACGGCCCTCGGACCTCCCGCCGACGGCACGGAGTTTCAGGCCGTCGCGACGGACGCCGCCGGCCACCGACGCACACGCCCAAGCGAGGCGTGTCTCGACGGCGGTGTGACGTTCTGCAGACTGGACGAACTCGGGGCCAAAGACGTAGACGAGCGGACGCTTCTGGCGAGCGTCTGGATTGAGTCGCATCCACTCGCGGAAGATCAGCCATCGCAGCCGGTCAGACCAGCTCGCGCCTGCTAGGTCCTCGCTCTCAACGCCCAAGTCTGAGAGCAGCTGGAGCTTCGTCCACGCATCGAGCATGCACCGTTCCGCAATCTGTAGGGCAGTTGCCTTGCAATCGGCGTCGAGCGCCGCAGCGTCGAGCGCAAACTGTAGGTCTTCTACCGCCCGCTCAGACTCGGCGAGTCTGCTTGCGATGCGCCCGAGCTCGGCGCTGGCGGCTGGGCGGCTTAGGGCGATCTGATCGGCAAGCGTGAGTACGTTGCGCGAGGATCGCCCGGCCGTGGGCCACCAGATCCATGCTGAAGCTCGAGCGAGCTTCAGCGGGACACCGCCCTCCAGGGTCGCCGGGTCACGCGACTGACAGCGATCAGTCACGAAGTACACCTCGGCAGCGACTTCTACGATCGCTTGCGCCTCATCGAGGGTCAGCTCCAGAGGAGCCCCGCCTGGAAGTCTGAAAGCGACGATCGGTCGCGAGCGGTCTGAGCTTCGGATCGCCGCGGACAGGCCACCCGGGGTCGCGGCGTCGTGCGCTAGCGATAGATGGGACGACGATTGGCCGACGATTGCCGCGGAGACGTCTCCGCCGACTGGATCGGTCGGAGTGGGCTTGAAGTCGTTCACGAGGACTCGCTCGCCGGTCCAGCCCGTCGAGCGCTGGGGCTGAGAAGGTCGAGGACGTCGATCTCGAGCCGGCGGGCCAAGCGTTCGACGCTCGCGAGCGTCAGGTTGTGCTCACCTCGCTCAAGCTCGGCGACGTAGGTCGGAGCGACGCCGAGGATGTCGGCGAGGGCCTCTTGGTCGACGTTCCGTCCCTGGCGATAGCTGAGGAGGTTCTCGGCGATCATCTGGTGGAGGTAGTGCTCGCTCACAATGGCGCGGCTGTTGAGCTGGCCCACAGCCATCCTTCAAAGGCACGACCGAGGAGCCGCAGTGCCTTTGCGTCAGTCAGTTCGCGCATCGTGCGTCCGTGACCGGTCACGGCAGATCCGTCCGAGCAGCGTTAGCGCCGAACAGAACTCGTACCGAGCCGAGCCTGCAGTGGGTGAACAGGCCCGGCCCGGTACGACCTCTCCGCCTCTCCGGGGTCTCATTGACAGAGCATGCACGGCATGGGAGCTCGCGCCAATACCGTTAAGAGACGTGTTTCTAGGAAGCCGGTCGACACTGGCGACGGCCGTCACCAATTGCCCTCCAAGCCCGTATTACGGGCGTTTTGCGTACGACGAGGCTGAGGAAGCGTCTTTGAGCGACAGCGCTCGCCAGACCCTTTAAGTAGCTAGCGCTTGACGCGGCCAACGTCACGCAGGCGCGCTGTGTAGGGTTTTGACGTACCGAAACCTTCCGCTCAGCCGGATATGCGGAGGCGACGGCGAGACGCGATCGTTCGAGAGGGGACGGATGTCGGCGAAGTACGCGGTGTTGGGCATGCTGAGAGAGGGTCCCGCCTACTCGTATGAGCTCGCGAGACGTATCCCGGAGCTGCTCGGCCCGGGCTACCGGATCAACTCGGGTCAGATGACGCAAATCCTGCGCGGCCTCCACGCGAAGGAGCTCATTGCGCTGATCGATTCGCCGCCATCAAGGCTGGACGATCGCTCCAAGGTCTACGCGATTACCGAGAGCGGCCGCGTCGACTTCGAGGAGTTCTTCGAGTCCGGGCCGAACGTGACCCAGCTCGCCCGCAGGAGCTTGCTGGTGAAGATCGCCCTCGCCGGCCCAGAGCGCCTCGGCGGGGTCCTGGAGCAGATCGACGACTACGAGCAGGACTGCATCAACCGCATCAACGAGATCGGCGGCCTGCGTGATGGGCTGCTGCCCGACGACCAGCTGAGGCCGCGTGCTGAACGTGTCTTCTCGGGGCTCGGGATGGACGCGGACGTCTTCCAACTCCGCGCAGAGCTGGCCTGGACGCGGCACGCTCGCGAGATGGTCTCCTGGCTGCGTCGAAGCAACCCGATCTGGCCGACTCCTACTCACCGCGACGGGCCACAAAGCACTGCTGCGCAGGCCCGGCGAGACGAGGCCCGACAGAGCCTTCTCGACAGGCTGGCCACGCGCGACCGAGACGGGGAATGAAACTCAGCATCGAGCAGGTGTCCAAGCGGCACAGGCGCCCGGGAGGTGCCGAGAAGGTCGCTCTGGACGAGGTTTCGCTCACGCTCAATCAGGGCGAGATCGTCGGGATCTTCGGCCCGAGCGGCTCGGGCAAGACGACCCTGCTCCGCATTGCGGCGGGCCTAGAAAGGCCCGACAGTGGCAGCGTCAGATGGGCAGGTGAGCGAGTCGTTGAGATGTCCCAGGGCGAGCGGGACCGGATGCGCCGGCAGGATCTCGGCTGCGTCTGGGGCAGGCAGGAGTGGCCCGTGGGCCTCAGCGTGCTCGATCAAGTGCGAATGCCGCTGCTCGCTGACAAGCGTGGGCTTCGCTCCGCGACCAAGCGCACGCATGAGGCGCTGCTTGTCTGCGAGGTGGAGCAGTGCGCGGCGATGCACTTCGAGGATCTCTCAGACGGTGAGCGCCAGCGCGTCGCGATCGCCCGTGCGCTCGTCATCGAGCCTCGCATACTGCTTGCCGACGGACCCGCATCGCACCTCTCGCTAGAGGAACAGGAAGACGTCATGAGCCTGCTCGCTGTTCTGGCTCGGGAGGGGAAGATGGGCGTGCTGGTCACCGAGAACAACGACAACACGCTGATGCGAGCGGACCGACTGCTCTACCTGTGTGACGGACGCCTCGTCACGCCAGAGCCAAGAGGCGAGCAAGCCGCGGTGCTGGATTTCCCCACGGCCCGGTCACGACGAGCCGCGGCCGATGCTTGAGCTGGAACACGTCCACAAGTCCTACAGCAGCCCCGGCGAGCAGATTCGCGCTGTGGATGACGTCAGCATGGCTGTCGAGGCGAAGGAGCTCATCGCGATCTTCGGCCCCAGCGGCTCGGGCAAGAGCACGCTCCTCTCCCTAGTCGCCGGCCTGATCCAGGCAGATTCTGGGTGTGTGCGGTTCGAAGGGACCGACATCGGAGCCCTCCCCAAACGCGAGACGCTCGCCTATCGGCGAACGAAGCTCGGCATCGTGTTTCAGGGCTTCAATCTAACGGCAGGCCTGAACGCTGAGGAGAACGTGGCGCTTCCGCTGCTTCTCAGGAAGATCGACCGCCGTGAGGCGCGGGAACGTGCCCGGCAAGCGCTCGATGACGTCGGGCTCTTGCGACGAGCACAGCACACTCCCGATCGGCTATCCGGCGGCGAGCAGCAGCGCATCGCGATCGCGAGAGCCCTGGTAGGTAGCCCGATGCTCGTCCTGGCCGACGAGCCCACTGGAAACCTCGATAGCGCGGCAGGTAACGAGGTGCTCGAGCTGATGAGCGGCCTTACTCGAGAACGCGGGGCGGGCGCAATCGTGGTGACGCACGACCCGAGCGTCGCCGAGTTCGCTGATCGTGTGCTTGCGATGCACGACGGGCGTCTGGGCGCCTTCGACGCGGGCACGCGGCCGATCGCGGCGCGCGAATGATCGGCCAGCTGCGAACCCTGTTCCTGTTCTACAAGCCGAACCTGCGCGTCCAACCGCTGCGTGAGCTTTTTGCGATCGGCGGCGTCGCGGCGGGCGTTGCCCTGCTGTTCGCCGTTCAGGTGGCGCAGAGCAGCGTGACCGGCTCTTTCGAAGAGATAACGCGCGGGGTCGCTGGACACGCGACACTCGAAGTGGCAGCGCGAGGTCCACTAGGTTTCGATCAGCGTGTCTCAGAAGAGGTCGAACGCATGGCCGACGTCAAGGTCGCAGCTCCGATCTTTCAGCAGCCGATCGTCGCGGTGGGTCTGAAAGGGCGCCGGGCACTCACGCTGATCGGAGCGACCGAACAGATCCTGCCGCTCGGCGGAAGGCTCTCTTCGGCATTCCAGCACGCCGCAGAAGGCAACCAGCGTGGGCTGCTGATCTTGACCGAGTCCTCGGCCCGCGCGATCGGGGTGCGCCCCGGCGAGGAGGTAAGAGCTCTCATCGCTGGACGAAGCGTGCGCCTAACTCTCGACGCGACCGTTCCCAGCGGCAAGCTCGGAGCGGCGGCCGGAAGCCCGATAGCTGCTGCCCCGCTGCCCGTCGTGCAGAGCCTGGCGGGGGCGCCGAGACGGCTGAGCCGCATCCTGATCGAGCCGCGCGCTCGCCGCGAACAGGCCGTCCTGCGGACACTGCAGGCGCGCTACGGAACGTACTTGAACGCGCGGCCTTTGAGCACGGAAGCAAAACTTCTCGGCGCCGCTGCCGCACCCGAAAAGCAGGTGACGCTGCTCTTCAGCGCGATAAGCGTTGTGGCGGGGATCATTCTCGCCTTCAACGCCCTGCTGCTGGCGAGCCAGCGCCGGCGGCGGTTCGTCGCGAACTTGGTCGAGATCGCGGCGCCGGAATCGATGATCCTCGCGACGCTGGCATTCGACGCGCTGGTGCTGGGAGTCCTCGGAGTGCTGATCGGTCTACTAGCAGGCGATCTCATCTCGCTACTCGCCTACCGCTCGGTGCCGGGCTATATCGCAGCGGCGTTCGCGATCGGGGGCCAGCGGGTCGTCACGCTGCAAACCGTTCTGATCGCGGTGGCCGGCGGACTACTCGCAGCGTTTGCGGCGGCCGTGATTCCAGCTTTGACGATCCTGCGCAGCACGGGCACCGAAGCGGGCAACGAGAGCCTTGGGCGAAGCTTCTCGCTCGCACGCAGGCTACGCCTGTCGGAGAGGCTCATCTGCGTCTGGGGACTCGCTCTCATATGTGCTTCGGTGGCAGTTTCGCTGCTCGCGCCGGAGACGACGGTGGTGGGCCTCATAGGGCTCGCGGTGGGCTTGGTGCTCTGCCTTCCGCTGGGCACCCGCTACATACTGCGCCTCGCGCGCAGCGTCTCCCAGCGCTCGGCAGATGTGGCTGCGCAGCTATCGGTCGCCGAGCTCCAGACCGCGCCCACCCGCTCGGTCGCTCTGCTGGCGACGGGCACGGTGGCAGCGTTCCTGATGGTCCTGATCGGCGGCTCGGTGACGGATGTCAAGCACGCTGCGCGAACCGGTGCCACCGATCTGCTCTCGAGCGGGCAGCTATGGATCAAGCCTGGCGGAGCAGAGAACGTCTACACCACCCAGCCGTTCGCATACAGCCAAACAGTGCGGCGCCTCGAACGCTCGCGCGTCGTGGCATCGGTGCTTCCCTGGCGCGATGCATTCCTCGACATCCCCAACAGGCGAGTGTGGGTGCTTGGCGTGCCGCCGCAGTTGCAAGCGCAAATCGCGCCGAGCCAGCTGATCGACGGATCTCTCGCAGTCGCCGATCGCCGTCTGCGCGAAGGCGGTTGGGCCGCGATCAGCCAAACGATCGCGCGCGAACGACACATCCAGCTCGGCGATTCGTTCGTGCTGCCCACGCCAAGCGGCCAGCAGCGCCTGCGCCTCGCCGCAACGATCGCCAACTACGGATGGCTCCCTGGCGCGATCGTGATGAACGGCGAGGATCAAGCGCGATTCTGGGGGAGCGGCGCCGCGACGACGCTCTCTGTCGGACTCCGCCCAGCGGTCTCGATCGAGCGAGGCAAGGCCGCGATCGAACGCGCACTGGCGAGCAACCCCGCCCTACATGTTCAGACCGATGCAGAACGGAGGACTGAAGTCAGCTCCGTGCTCGGCAGCACGCTCTCGAGGCTGAACGCGACGACGATCGTCGTGCTCGTCGCGACGATCGTCTCGGTCATCACGCTGATGGCCTCGGCCATCTGGCAGCGGCGCGGACGGATCGATGCGCTGACCTCGCTCGGTCTGAGCCCAGCCCAGTTCGCTCGGCTGGTGAGCTACGAAAGCGGTCTGATGCTGCTCAGCGGCTGTCTGCTTGGCGTCTTTGCCGGTCTGCTCGGGCAGTACCTGATCGACGGCTGGCTGCACGAGACCACGGGCGCATCGTTGCGCTACGCGCCTGCGTGGATACTCGGGGTGCGGACCGTGGTGACCGCAGCGGGAATCTGCGCAGTGGCGAGCATCATCGTTGTGGCGCAGATCGCGGCAGTGAGGCGGCGGGAGTTCTTCTCGATCGAGTGATGCCGCGTCGACGTCCCTTACAGGGGGAGCCACGCGAGGAGGCTAATGTCAACCCGCCTATGCCGCAAGCGCCTGCGACCGGCGATCGAGCATCAACGAACCACGCGAGGCGCGATCCGGCATTTGTCCTTGCCGGTAGCACCTTCAGCGCCGGCCTGCTCATGCTGCCCCCCGCCCTTCAGGGAGATGCGCGGCAGCTCTACTACTTGCTGCGAACGCTTGATGATCTAGTTGACGAGGACGATCCGCGCGCGACCGAGCGTGTCGCAGCGGTCGAAGACTGGGCCGCAGGTGGACACCTCGATACGCCGGAGGTGCTGACGCTGACGCGCCTCTGCGAGCGCTATCCGCTCTCACAGCAAGCCTTCGCGGACTTCTGCAAGGGGATGCGCGCGGACCTCGACGGTGAGGTCATGCAAACCGAAGCCGACCTCGAACGCTACTGCGAATACGTGGCTGGCACGGTCGCGATCATGCTCGCCGGCCTGCTGGGCACGACCCATCCCGAGGGCGTGGCGAAGATGGCCGTCCTCGGGAGAGCCATGCAGCGGACGAACATCCTGCGCGACATCGACGAGGACGCCGCGCGGGGCCGTGTCTATGTGGCCACGAGCACGATCGAGCGCTTCGGCCTGCCCCATCCAGGCCAGCGCGAGGAGCTTCTGCGCGACCAGATCGCTCGCGCCGATGAGCTGTTTGTGGAGGGACTCGCCGCGATCCCGCTTCTACGCGAGGGTCGTCGCGCGATGGGAATATCCGGCGTGCTCTATCGCGAGATCCTGCGCCAGATAGAACGCGAGGGATTCGGACGACACGCCGGACGCGCGAGAGTGCCGAACTGGCGCAAGCAGATTCTGATTGCTCGCTACAGGCCGGAATGAATGCGCAACGCGCTGAGCACGCGGGCGATCTGGCACGGCTAATCGGCGTGGGAGTATCGTTCGACTGGATGCGAGCTGTTCAGTCAGACGAAATCGGCGGGCGCGCCTCTCGGCTGGCACCTGCGGTCCTGTGCGCGGCGATGGGGCTCGTGCTCGCGTTGGGAGCGAGCGCGAGCGAGGGGTCGCGGACGCTGCGAGGCTTGGCGACGGCGCATCTGCACCTGGTGAAGGCCGAAGGATCGACCCTGACGGAGAAGGGGCCGGTCTCAGGCGTGCTCGTGGGAAGCGCCCAGGCGCTACTGAAAACGGGCGCCTCCTACACCGCGAACTTCACGATGAGCACCGCTGCCGGAGCGATCACAGGTATCGGCAGAGCGACGCCGTCAAAGGCCGGGCGCTACCAGAGCTTTCACGGTTCCTTCCGAGCAGTGAGTGGCACCGGGCGCTATGCCCACGTCCACGGCGAAGCGCGCCTCTATGGCGTGTTCGACCGCAGAACCGACTCGGTTGTCGTGCAGACCGAAGGCAGCCTCTCCTACTGAGCGCCTGCGCCTGGGCGCCAAAGTGGGGCAAGTTCGCTATCTGACCGTGCTGTTCTTGCTGAGCGCCTTGGCGCCAGCGAGCGCCGGCGCGTCGCAAACGGCCAACCTAAGTGTCCGCTTTCTCCCGAACCGTCTGGGTCGGGGCACAAGCATCGAGTTCGGCGTGCGGATATATGCAACAAGCGGGAGCGTTCCCGCTCCCCTGAGCGAGCTGGATATGCACTACCCGAGCTCGCTTGGCTTTGCGGTCAGCGGACTTGGCCTTGCCACCTGCTCGCAGGCGAGGCTAGAAGCCCTCGGTCCCGCTCGCTGCCCTGCGAACTCGCATATGGGCAGAGGAAGCGTCGTCGTGGCGATCCCTATCGGTCCCGAAGTCGTCAAGGAGCGGGCTCCCGTGACGATTCTGCGCGCACCTCACGAAGGCGACATCGCACTGTGGTTCTTCGCCGCTGGCGAAGAACCGGTAAGCGCCGAAATTGCTTTCAGCGGCCTGCTCGCGGGAGCCACGACAACGGGCGGCGAACGCATCGTCGTGAACGTCCCTCTCGTGCAGGGCCTTCCCGCCGGGCCAGACGTGGCAGTGACGAGCTTGCACGCCACGTTCGGACCGCTCGGTCTCACTTATTACGAACGAGTCCGCGGCAAGTTCGTGCCCTACAAGCCGCGCGGGATTCTTTTGCCGAGGAGATGCCCCCGTGGCGGCTTTCGCTTCAGCGCTGATTTCTCTTTCCTGGATGGGAGCCGTACCAGTGCGAAGACGACTGTCTCCTGCCGGCGATAAGACCGGGGCTGACAAGCAGCCGGTCATACGAAGCGCTCTCGCTTGAGCTGGCGACTCGTGCCCATTCCACTGCTCCGGCGGTGCCCCAGGCTCCAGACCTGCGCGACACCCCCCACCTTCTTGGCGAAGCAGCGCCGAGTAGTGCACGAGTGGCGTTGAAATGCGAGCTCTTCCTGCACATCGACCCCAGCGTCGTCTATCTGCGCCCGCCAACAGGCAAGCGCGCAGAGCATCTCAAGATGTTGCTCGTCCTCCCACCAGCCTTGCCTGTGAACCGGAGTGCGACAAGCCCGGACACGTCCTGCTTCACTACGCCTCACCCGTCGTACAGGCAAGGGCAGCCAAGCGCGTAGGACGAGGAGATTCTTCGCAACCTGCAAGAGCCGCATCGAGGCGATGCGTTGTTGCAAGCGCCACTTCGCCGGTGATTTGCGGAACGGCCCCCGCTCCGATGCGCTGCTTGACATAGTCGGCTGTCCACGCGAGAGTGCCGTCAGTGGAGTTTCGAGGAACAGAAACGGCGGCGCAGCGTCGACAACCACCACGCTTGGCGCGGATAGCTAAAGGTGACCCGTCAAAGGCCGCGTCAGTTGCGACCCAGCGCATCTTCATGGGCGGCATGTGGCTCTTGTTGGATGGGATCTTCTTCTCGCGAGGCGAAACGGCCGTCGGTCTTGTATCGCTCTTGCTGCCGCTCGCGTATTTCGTGCTCGGCTGGCGCACCCGAGCGAAACGCAAAGCGGCTTGTGACTCCGACCGCCGCAAATTCGTCAGTGACTCGAAATAGAGCAACGGGCTTGGCGCTGCGTGCCGGACGTGTGAGACGGCGAGCGAAGGGAGGCGTG
This sequence comes from uncultured Solirubrobacteraceae bacterium, assembly GCA_963716315.1. Lineage (GTDB taxonomy): Bacteria > Actinomycetota > Thermoleophilia > Solirubrobacterales > Solirubrobacteraceae > Palsa-744. The sequence continues at coordinate 737,416 of OY970301.1, forward strand.
AGCGAGCAGGCGCGAGGCTGCGAAGGCGGGCGCAGAGCGCCCGGGGCGGAAAGCGAGTCGGGGGCGAGCAGAGAGTCAGGCGGCCACAGGCCACGCGCGTGCTGAACTGATGGCCGAGCGCCGCGAGGAAGACTTATCGTGCGACATCGCGATCTATGACCAGATAGGGCGAGGCTACCGTGAGGTCCGCCGACCCGATCCACGTATCGCAGCGCGGATCGAAGCTGCGCTCGGCGACGCCGCGAGCGTTCTCAACGTCGGTGCCGGCACCGGCTCCTATGAGCCGCCGGGACGACGGGTCGTGGCAGTCGAGCCTTCGCAGCGGATGATCGACCAGCGCCCCGAGGGCGCAGCAGCGGTCGTGCAAGCGAGCGCCGAAGCGCTGCCGTTCGCTGCCGACAGCTTCGACGCGGCGATGGCGATCATCAGCGTCCACCATTGGAGCGATCTGCAGGCTGGGCTGCTCGAGATGCGACGTGTCGCCTGCCGGCGGGTCTTGATCCTCACGTTCGATCCCACACCGCTCGGTGATCTGTGGCTGGTCAAGGAGTACTTCCCGCGAACGCTTGAGATCCACGGGGACGCGATGCCCCCGATCAAGGATCTCCTCGCTATGTTGCCGGGCGCCCGCGTGGAGGCGGTGCCGGTGCCGCGGCTCTGCGAGGACGGCTTCTTCTGTGCGCTCTGGGACCGTCCCGAGATGCACCTCGACCCCGACGTTCGGCGGGCGAGCTCGGTCTGGCACTTGATGCCGTCCGAGGAGGTCGAGCAGGGTCTCGCCTCGCTGCGAGACGATCTGGAGAGCGGCCGCTGGGAGGAGCGGCACGGCCACCTGCGCAGTGCGCCTGAACTGGATGTTGGGGTGCGGTTGATCTGCGCGGAGCTACCGGAGGGATGACCAGTTGGCGAGTCATTCCTGGGAGCGGCGCTTGTCGCCGAACTGGCGACCCGAGGGTCCTATAACCTGAGCGGCTTCGCATACCTACTGCACTACGATCGCCGAAGTGATCCTGGTCAGGGTGCTATGGACATTCGCAGTCGTCCTTCTGTTCGCGGCCGCGACGCTGTACATCAGCGAGCCCAGCACGAGGAACTGGTACCTCTACTTCGCTGGCGCCGCGCCGCTTGTGCTGCTCATCGCGCTGCGCGTGTTCGCCATTCAGAAGCGCAACCCCGATAGCAGGGTCGACCCCGGCGGCGCGCGAAGTCCTGGGCTCTTCGAGCCACCGCCGTAACCCAACGGGTCAGGGAGGCGATCCGTAGGATGCCATCGGTGCGAACGATCCGAGCAACCACATGCGCCGTCGCTTTGGCGATGCTCTGGGCGAGCCCAGCATCGGCAACGCTGAGTGCGAAAGATGCCGCCGCGACCCATGCCTACCTTGAGGCGAAGATCGTCGAACGGCGCGCGCCCGAAGGGGCAGTGCAGGACGCGATCCAGGCCACCGAAGCATTCGCAGAGAAGGTGAAGCTCGAATGCCCGGACGTCCTTGGGGCTATGCCACGCGGCGAAGCCGAACCGAAAGGGACCTCGCGCGGAGAAGTCGGCGAGGAGCTGACCTTCGCTGAGTTTCAGCCGGGCGAACACCTCGACCATCTGGCGCTGGCGCGCTTCTACCAAAAGGTTCGCAGCCTGCGATGGACCAATCACAAACTGACGAAGCTGCTGCACTCGTTGGCGCTGGAAGTCGACGAGCAGTCGGGGCTTGCGCCGCCGCCGCTCTGCGCAGACCTGAAGTTCTGGGTCGCGAGCGGCTACACGGAGACCTCGCCAGAGACGAAGTCCCTCGTCAAGCGCGTGGACGCAATCAGCTCGATCGCGACGATAGAACCTGAACCTCAAAGCGAACCGCACAGCGAAAACTTCCTGAACTCCGAAGGGGTAGTCGAGCGACGTCTGAAGCGATACGAGGATCATGCAGACCGCCTGCTCGCACGCAAGGCTTTTCCGCCTGCGCTCAAGGTCACGGACCCACGTTTGGAAGCCCTATTGACCGCCCTCGGCAAGGTCAATGAAGCCGTCGGATTGAAGCCTGCAGCCGCGACGAGTTGAGTAGCGGCTGACGCCGCCCGACAGGCGCCGGGAGGGCGAAAGCAAGGACGGGAACCGTCACGAGTGCGGACCTGTTCGTTGCGAGCCGGGTCGTATCTTGCCGGTCAGATTGAGGTTGTTTATGCGGGTGGTGGACCGTCACGGCGCGGCGGCCTAGTAGCACCCTCCGTCTCACTGCTGCAGCCTACTGCAAGGGTGCGCCGCGCTTTCGTCCTCCACCGAGCGCTCAATCGTGATCGTTGACTCGAATGTACGGTCTCGGTGCCGGAACTCCAGGGCTCCGCGCCGTTCATTGCCCTTGCAACGCCCCGGCCGCAAGCTCGAGCTGATCATCGCCGTAGAACAGGAGCTCGCCGACGCGTAGCGTCGGAACGCCGCGCACCCCCTCCCCCCACGCGCGGTCGGTCGCCTCACGCAGCGCCTCCTTCAGGACCGGCAGCTCCAGCGCCGCCCTCAGCGCCTCAGCGTCCAGACCCGCATCACCGGCGCAAGCAAGCAGCACATCCAGATCGGAGATGTCGGCCCCCGCAGCGAACTGCCTGTCGAACACGACCCGCGCGAACGCCTCCCCCCTCCCCTGCTCGCAAGCCCACGTCGCGCAGCGCATGGCGACGAGACCGTTGGCCGGCCAGCCCGCAGGCCAGCGCAGCGGCGGCAGCCCGTAGCGAAGCGCGCGCTGCTCGACCTCGGCCATCCGCGCCTCACGAGCCTGCGTGTGCCCCCACGAGGCGAAGCCGCGACGCGCGAAGATCGCGCCGAGCAGGACGGGCCGAAGCTCGGGCTGCACGCCGAGAACGGATCCAGCGCGCGCGAGCGCAAGGTACGCGTAGGGAGAGCCAAGGTCGAAGTAGATGACTGGGTCGTCGGCGGGCAAGCGATCCTCCACGGGCGAGCGTCACAGCGAGCGCACTAACTTGACGCCCGACAAGTTATCAAGTTAGCTTGCCGCTCGACAAGCTAAGATGCCCTGCGTGGTTGGAGCCTCGGCAGACGAGCAGGCTCTTACGGGCGGTCGGGCACGAAGGGGCTCAGCGCTTCTACGCCCCGAGCGCATCCGCGACGCCGAGCGCAGCCGCAGCGCGATCCTCGACGCCGCCACGTGCCTGTTCGCGGCACGCGGCTACGACGGAGCGAGCATGTCGGAGATCGGCGCGGCCGCCAGCCTCTCGCGCGGCGCGCCGGGCTACTTCTTCGGCTCCAAGCAGTCGCTCTACGGCGAGGTGCTGACGGCCGTGTTCAGCAGCCGCCAGCAAGCGACGGAGCAGGCCTTCCTGCCGGTTCGCACGTGGTGCGAGGGCGATGCCGAGCTCGAGCGGCTGCCGACAGCGCTGGCGGCGGCGGCGGCCGGATACATGCGCTTCCTGCAAGAGCACCCGGAGTTCGTCGCGCTGATCATGCGCGAGGAGCTCGACGGTGGGCACAGGCTGAGCCGGGCAAGCCGCTCCTCGACGGCGATGGAAGATGCTTTCGAAGCACTGCGGCGTGCCGGGCCCAGGCGAGCGCTGCGCCCGTTCGAGGTCAAGGAGGCGGTGCTGCTGTTCGTCTCGCTGACGTTCGCGCCGTTCTCCTACCGTCACACGCTGCTGCGATCGGTCGGCGTGGAGCTGATCTCCGAGCGCGGCTTGCGCCGGCAGGCAAGGCTCACGGCGGCACAGCTGATGAGCCTGCTGCGCAAGTGAGTTTCAGAGTTCGGAAAGCCGGGTAACGAGCGTCCATTCCGCGGCCCTGATCTCGCGGAACGTCCCAGTTCTCTACCTCAAGCCGGAGGAAAATAGATGCCCCAAGGTCGCCTACTCGGCGTGTCGCTCGCGCTCGCCCTTGTCACTTCCATGCTCGCGACATCGGCAGCGTCGGCAATCCCGATCAAGATGCCCACGCTGAGCAAGGAGATCGCGCAGCAGCAGGAAATCGTCGCGGCGCACAAAGCGATTAACCCGCCGGCGCCGCCGTGCCCGGAGACGGGGATGCTGCCGGAACCGTTCTCCAACTGCGGCCTGCCGGAGGCACCGGCGACGACGCTCCCCTACCCGGGCAACATGGCCTACTGGGGCGGCCACGTCCAGGTCGCCCCGCAGGTCTACATCGTGTATCTCGGCTGGGGCCAGCCGGGTGCGTTTCCCGAAGGCGCCGCATGCAAGCCGGAGACTGTCAAGGAGGGCACGCTGAAGGCCCGACTGAAGTGCGACCCGGACGGCGCCGGCGCGCGCATGGCCGACTTCGTGCAGCAGATGGGCGGAACCGAATGGGCGGCCGTCAGCACGCAGTTCTTCCAGACCGCAGCGGATGGCTCGACGCAGAACATCACCAACCCCACGAACGTACTCGCGGGAATCTGGGTCGATGACACAAAGACGGCGCCGAGCCTGACGGGCACCTCGGCGAGCAATCCACCGGGCCCCGGGAACACCTACACGGACCTCGCCACGGAGGCGGCGCGCGCGGTCAAGCACTTCCACATCAGCGACCTCGCCGACGCCGACATCGTCGTCGCCCAGCCACCGGGCTCGAGCGACCCGAACGCGCTCGAAAGCGGCTACTGCGCCTTCCACGACTACACCCAGCCAGAAATCGAGGGCGGCATCTACGACGGGATCCAGCCGAACATCGCGTACACGAACATGCCCTACGCGCTGGCGATCAACTCGACCTCCGAAAACGGCGAATCGACCAACGACTGCGGCAAGAACGCCGTCAACAGTGGCGAAGCAGGCAAGCTCGACGGCTTCTCGATCGTGCTCGGCCACGAGCTCGAGGAGACGATCACCGATCCCGGCGCCGAGGACATCATCGGCAGCGGCACGAGCGCTGCGAAGCTCGGCGGCTGGTACGACACGATCGACGCCAACGAGAACGGCGACAAGTGCGCGTGGGTCGGCGAGCCGCTGATCGGCGGGCTGCCGGGCGCGCCGAACGTGCTGCCGATCCCGGGGGCGATGGACGACATCAAGGGCAACGCGGGGACGACGTTCGCGGTGCAGTCGCTGTGGAGCAACGAAGCGGCGGCCGGGACGGGCTACTGCGCCGGGGCCGGGACCGACCTTCCATAGTCGTTACGGGGTGCCGGGACAGATCGTTCCGGCACCCCAGCGTGTAGTAAATTCCGTCACGACGCTGCGTGCCTACTACGCCCCGTCCAGAGCGACGGCGCGAAGGGCAAAGCAAGCAAGACGGCGCCGATCAAGCTGGGCTCGGGCAACGTCATGTTCAGCGAAATCATCATCACGCTCACCGGCCTCGCGCCCAACCAGAACTACTGCGCCGAGCTAGTGGCGCACAACAAGTCGGGCACTGCCCACGGCGAGCTGCGCTCGTTCATGACCCCCAGCGAATAGCCGGCGCGCCGGCCCCGCACCCGCGGCGCGCTCACGCACTCAGGGCCGCTCAGGCGTGTGGCTGCACGGCCTGTGCCGAGAGATACGCCGGCCCACTCCGCGAGCAGGCCTGGAACGGGAAGGGGATCACCTTAGAGGCACTCTGGAGTGGTAGGAAGACACGCAAGCCGGCGGCGGTCACCTGCCGGCAGGCCGATGCCGGGAAGTTGCCGACTTCGGTGATCTGCAGCACAAAGGACGCGGTCGACCGGTTGGCGAGCGTGACCAACGCGCGTTGTGAGACGAACCGGGTCGAGGCGCTGCCGAGCTGGCGACCGGCGAGATCGACGCCGACGACCCTGGGATACCCGGAGAGGGTGCACGTGCGGCCGGACAGGTTGGTGAGCTCGACGGTGTAGAAGGTGCTGCCGGCGGCTCCAGACCCTTGCGTGTCGAGCCAGATGACGAGGCCGCGCGTCGTGCAGCTCGGCGGGCTTGCGGCGGCGGCACGTGGAGCTCCGCCGGCGAGCAGCACGCACGCCAGCACGGCCACGAGCGCGAGCGCGAGCGTGGCATTACGTGCCGAGGCGGGCGCCCGGACCGCCTGCCTCGAGCGAGCGCTGTGTGGGAGCATGAAGCGGATCGGCTTGGGCAGGGTCGGGGCGGGCTAGTCGAGCGTGATTGCACGCATCGTGTGCTCGTCGGGCAGCTTGTCGAGAATCGCACGAAGGCGCTCGAGGTCATCGGCCTGGTCGCGCCCGAGGTCGCGAAACAGCGAGCGCAGCGCGGTGTGCGTGATCTTCATCTGCCGCGAGCCGAGCGTGACGGAGAGGATGCCGTGCTCGTCGGGCTGACCGTCGAGCTGCGCGAGCACCTCGCGCGCGAGACCGCGGATCTGCTGCTCGTGGGCCTCGTCTGAGATGAGCAGTTTGAGCGCGGTTGTCGTCACGCCGATCTCGTCGGCCGCGAGCAGCAGGTGGAATGGAGGCTCGGGAGCTGTCGGTGCCATGGCGCTCTGCTTCGCGCGCGTGGCGAAGCGGGTGGCAGTCTACTGCTCGCCCCCGATTGCTCGGGGAGGCAGGCTGAGTGGGAGCCTGCCTCCCCGGCCTCTCCGCGTGGGGACGCGGACTGTACCAGGATACGAATAGTTGGGACTCTAATGCATTAGGCCTACTTGCTCTGGACATAGACAGTCGCTGTCGGATGTTGTTGACACTCCTATGCCCGAGCCGCTGTCCGATGCCACGCGCCTGCTCGGCGAGCGAGTGCGCAGGCGGCGCACGGAGCTCGGCCTCAGCCAGGAGGCGCTGGCCGACAGGTGCGCCGTTCACTGGACCTTCCTCGGGCAGGTCGAGCGCGGCCGGCGCAACCTCAGCCTGCACAACCTGCTGAAGATCGCGGGCGGCCTCGGCGTCGACCCGGCCGAGCTCGTGCGCGACCTGAAGGCGCCCGGTCCGTAGCGGCGTTCCCGAACAACGTCGACCGTCGCGCGCTCGCCCACGTCGCCGACGAGTCCCCTACGCGACCGCGCAATGATGCAGGCGTTCCCAATTTGCCCACGAGCGAGGAGGCCCACAGTGCCGGAGGAAGCCGAGTTCGTCCGCTACGAGCAGGACGGCCACGTGGTGACGATCACGATCGACCGCCCGCAGCGCATGAACGCGATCGGGCCACAGGTGTCCGACGAGCTCGTCGCCGCGTGGGACCGCTTCCGCTGCGACGACGATGCCTATGTGGCGGTGCTGACGGGGGCGGGCGAGCACGCGTTCTGCGCCGGGGGCGATCTCAAGGCGGGCTTCGAGCTGGAGGCGCCCGAGCGATTCGCGCCGCAGGAGCTGGCGGCGCACGATCGTGGTGAGCGACCGGGGGTGCTCGGACCCTCCCGCTGGACCGATATTTATAAGCCGACGATCGCCGCGGTCAACGGCGTCGCCTACGCCGGGGGCTTGGAGTGGGCGTGCTGGACGGACATGGCAATCGCCGACGAGCACGCGACGTTCGGCGTTACCTGCCGGCGCTGGAACATCGGCCTGGCCGACGGCGGCACGCAGCGACTGCCGCGGATCGTCGGCTTCCGCCGGGCGATGGAGCTGATCGTCACGGGCCGCGTGATCGACGCCGAGGAGGCGCTGCGGATCGGCCTCGTCAACGAGGTCGTCCCGAGCGGGACCTGCCGCGAGCGGGCGCGCGAGCTGGCCCAGACGATCGCCGAGCTGCCACAGCCGGCGATCCGCACCGACAAGGAGGCGGCCGTGCGCGGCTTCGGCGAGCCGCTCGACGAGGGGCTGCGAATCGAGGCGCGCTGCTTCAACCGCCTGATCGGCGACCCGCAGATGGCGGAGGGGCTGCGCCGCTTCAACGAGCGCGACCATCCGGACCGCACCGCGGGCGAGCCCGGCACGAGCGGAATCGCCCGGCCGCTCTCCGGCTGACGGGCCGTCGGACCCGTCGCTCGGCGTTTGACCGCCCTGGCGTGGCCGGGCCTTCACGGACGTCGTAGGTGTGGCGTCCCACGGCGCCCGTGAAGGCTCGGGCCTGCGCTGTTCGACCCCGTCGCTCGCCGCTGCGACTACCTCAGCTGGGCCGAGTTGCGGCCGAGCAGCGCTCGCGCGACGATCAGCAACTGGATCTGCTGCGTGCCCTCGAAGATGTCGAGGATCTTGGCGTCCCGCGCCCACTTCTCGAGCAGCTCGTGCTCGCTGTAGCCGACGCTGCCGCACAGCTCGACGCAGCCGAGCGTGACATCGACGCTCATCCGCCCGGCCTTGGCCTTGGCGAGCGACGCCTGCAGCGAGTTGGGCCGGCCGTTGTCGGCCATCCATGCGGCGTGAAGCGTCAGCAGGCGGGCAGCCTCGTATTCGGCTTCCAGTTCGAGCAGGCGCGCCGCCGCCGCCGACTGTGCCAGCGCGGGTTTGTCGTAGCTGGGCTCGACGCCGGCCTCGGCGAGCTTGGCGTGAGTCTCCTCGAGCGACGCCCGGGCAACCCCGACAGCCATGGCGGCGACCAGCGGCCGCGTGTTGTCGAACGTCTGCATCGCCCCGCCGAAGCCTTGCTTGGCGTCCAGCTCGGCCGTCTCGGCGCTGCCCAGCAGCGCGTGCTTGGGCACGCGACAGTCCTCGAGCCTGAACGTCGCCGTGTCGGAAGCGCGGATCCCGAGCTTGCGGTCGAGCCGCTCGAGCTTGAGCCCCGGGTTGGAGCGCTCGACGACGAACGAGCGAATCGCGGCACGCCCGCGCGAGCGGTCGAGCGTGGCCCAGACGACGACGAGCTCGGCGCGCTCGCCCGCCGTGACGAAGATCTTCTCGCCGTTGAGCACGTACTCCTCGCCGTCGAGCACAGCCGTCGTGCGGATCGCGGCCGAGTCCGAGCCGGCCTCGGGCTCGGTGATCGCCATCGCGGCCCACCTGCCCCCGTAGCGCGCGAGCTGCTCGTCGGTCGCAACGGACGCGATCGCCGAGTTGCCAAGGCCCTGACGCGGCATCGACAGCAGCAGCCCGACGTCCCCCCAGCAGAGCTCGATCACGCTGAGCACGGTCAGCAGGTTCGAGCCGTTGCGGTTGCTCCCGTCGCGCTCGTCACCGGCTTTGCGGCGAACCGACGTAGCCCCGGCGCCCTCGCCGCCGGTGCCCTCGTTGAGGCCGTCGATCAGCGACGCGAGCATGTCCAGCTCCTTCGGGTACTCGTGCTCGGCGAGGTCGTACTTGCGCGAGATCGGGCGGAACACCTCCGCGGCGACATGGCGAGCCTGGCTGACGCGCTGCTCGAACTTCTTCGGCGTCTCGAGGTTGATCATCGGCTCGCATCGCCCTAGACGAGCAGCGCGCCCTCCATCACGCCGGCCGCACGCATGTTCCGATACCAGCGCTCGACGGGGTGCTCCTTGGTGTAGCCGTGGCCGCCGAGCAGCTGCACGCCTTCGGAGCCGATCCGCATGCCGTGCCTCGCACACAGCGCTCGCGCGATCGCGGCCGCTCGGGTGAAGTCCCGCTGCTGGTCTGCCAGGCTCGCCGCGCGATAGGTGGCGAGGCGCATCCCGCTCGACTCGACGGCGATATCGGCGATCGCGAAGGCGACGGCTTGACGATCGGCGATCGGCTCGCCGAACGCGGTGCGCCCCTTGACGTAGGGGACCGCGTAGTCGAGCGTGGCCTGCGCGACCCCGACGGCGAGCGCACACCAGGCGATGCGAGCTCGCTGCACGCACTCGACGTAGACGTCGCGAGCACCGTCGCCGAGCAGCGCGCCGTCGGCGACACGAACGCCGTCCAGCGACAGCCGGCCGGTCGCGGCCGGTCGCAGTCCCATCGCCGGTTCGGCTTGCACCGCGAGACCCGAGGCGCCGGACTCGACCACGAACAGCGACGGTCCGAGGCCGGCGGCGTCGGCCGCCACGACGAACAACTCGCATTCCCGAGCGCGGGCGACGAGCGTCTTCGCGCCTTCCAGCAGCCAGCCGCCGCGATCGCGAAACGCCCTCGTCTGCAGGTGCAACGGGTCGAACAGCGGACTCGGCTCGAGCATCGTGAGCGCGGCGGCCGGCGGGTCCTCGCCGGTGAATGCCGGCAGGTAGGTCGCCTGCTGATCTGCTGTCCCCCAGCGGCCGATCGCGGTCGCCACGGCCCCGGGGGCGAGTGCGGCGTAGGCGATGCCCATGTCGCCGTGCGCCAGCGCCTCGCCGACGAGCACGGCGGTGACGGCCGCCTGCTCGTGCATCGCCCCACCGAGATCCTCGGGCACCCCGAGCGCGTTGACGCCGAGCTCGCCGATTCCAGCCAGAAGCGCGGCGGGTGTGCGCGCGCTCGCGTCCGCGTCGGCGGCGGCCGGCCGCACCTCGGCCGCGGCGTATTCGCGCGCGGTCTCCTGGATCAGCGACTGCTCGGCGTCGGGGCTGACGTCGAACAGGCCGACGGAGGAGCTCGGCGCCTGCCTGGCTGGGCGCCCGCCCCCCTTGACCGACTTGAACCTACGTCCTGCCGCGCTCGCCGAACGCAACCCGCCCCTCGTCGTTCGAAACAGCACTCGCTCCATGCGCTTGCGCGCGCCGACGCGATCGAGCATCTCCGATTCGGCGAGTCGCCTCATCGCGCGGAGACCCATGTCCATACCGAGCCCGCCGGCCGTAGGCCGGCTGCCGTTGCCACCGGCGCGCGCATCGCTCCGCGCGCTCACCGCACCTCTCCGACCCTTTCCGCTGGAGGAGCAAGGCGGTGCAGCCGCTGCCCGAGGTCGCGTCCGATGGCGGCGCCTCGGTCGGTGATGTACCAGGCATTTGGACGGCCCTTCGCCTGACCGGCGCCGGCGTTGCGGACCAGGCCGAGGCCCTCAACCCTGCTGAGCAGCTTCGAGATCTGCCCCTGGTCGCGGATCCCCGCCGCTTCGGCGACCGCTTGGTTGCTGATGCCAGGAGTCGCGGCAATCTCGGCGAGCACGCGGAGGGTGCGATAGGTCAGGCGTATGTCCAGCGCGGCTGGCGCATCACGGTCGGCGCTCACGGGCGGCCGCCCATTCGTGCCCTTGCGGGTCGGCCGCGCGAGCTCTTCCCAAGCGGCCTCGGAACCAAGATAGGGCAGCGTCATCACGCTCATCAGCGAGTTCACGAGACACGTAAGCGGCGCCTCGCAGTCTTCCGACAGACGCGCCCGTAACACGCCAACGACGCCGCACACGACGGTCTCGCCGGTAAGCGGCGGTGGGTTCAACGCCGGATTGGCCGCGCGCCCCTCTCCGTCGATGAGCTCGATCAGCTGCCAAAGCAGCTCGTTGCGTCGCGCCGTCGCCGGACCGCTGCAAGTGGTGTGCAGAATCAGCAGACGAGCCAGCTCCGGCTCGGAGTCGAAGAAGGCAAGCACCGCGAAGAGACCGGCGCGAAGCCGGTCGTTCCAGGGGCCCTCCATGGCATATGCACGCGACGCGCATACGCGAGCCCGCTCGATCGCATCCTCGAAGACCACCCTGAAGCAATCGTCGGAGCTCGCGAACAGCTCGTAGAAGCGGCGCCTGGAGACACCGGCGCAGGCGACGATCTGCCTGACGCTGACACCCTCGGGTCCGTACTCGCAGACGACCTTGGCGAACGCCGACATCAGCCAACCGCGCTGGACGCTCCTCACGAGCTCACGCTCGGCCTCGGGCATGAGCTGTGCGGGAGACTCGCCGTGCGCGCCGCTCACGCGCATGACAGGCTCACCGCTCATGGGGCCCCGTCGCAGACGCGAGCCCTCGCCGGCAGGACGGATTCGCGCACCGTGAAGGCGGGGGAAACCCCCTCATGCCCAGCAATCGCCCCGTACATCGAACGGACCTAGCGGGCTCCGCAAGGGCGGGCGCCGGGCAGGATGCATGCCCGGCGCCCGTCGAGTCTCAGCGGAGAGGGACAGAGGGGCCGCCGAGCTTCTGCGAGCACCACCGCGAGCGGATGCCCACTCGTGATGCTCGGACAAGCACGCCGGCAGATCCGCGCTGGATCTGACATTCCCCCTCCTGTGACCCCCTCGACCGACAGACCCACGTGTGGGGCAACCCGACGCGATGAGTCGATCGACCGATATTTGAACGAGATCGTTATCTAAACATAAAATGATTCATCCGTCAAGCCTGCTCGCTCTGCGGCATATCGCGATCCCCAGAGAAGCACCGTAGTTATGCCATATCCACTCGTTTCGGGCCCTGTACAGAGCCGCAATGGCACGGGTCCTGCCTGGCTCTCAGTGGTGGCTTGCGTACGCTAGTAATGAAATCGAGTGGTCGGAGTTGGGCGCGTTGCTGTATGCTCTCCGTCCAAGCCAGCCATGTCACCGCCTGCTCACCGACCCGCGCAAGGACTAGGAGAGCGTCGCTCCAAATCACGCGGCGCCGGCCGCGTGGCGGGCGCGGCCAAGCGAACTCAACGCGACCGGCTGATGGACGCGATCATCGAGCTCTCGGCCAAGGACGGCTACCAGGGAGTCAGCGTGGCCCAGGTGAGCTCGCGCGCGCGCGTCTCGAGCGCGACCTTCTACGAGCTCTTCGACGGCAAGGAAGACTGCCTGCTGGCCGCCTACCGCTCAGTCGCCGAGCGCCTGCTGAAGCGCGCCCGCACCGGCGCAACCGGCGCAGGCGAGAGCGAGGATTGGCGCGAGATGCTCAACGCAGGTCTGCGCTCGCTGCTGAGCGCCCTTCGCGACGAGCCCGACGCCGGCAGGATTCTGTTCGTCGAGGCCGCCGCCGGCGGTCCGATGATCGGCGAGGAGCGCAAACGAGTGCTGGGCGAGTTCGAGCGCCTCGCCCAGGCGATTCTCGACAGCATGCCGGCGAGCGAGGGGCGCCTCGACCTTCCGCCGGCGGCACTCGTCGGCGCGCTGCGAAGCATCATCTCGCGCAGGCTGCGCACGAACGCGGCCGACCAGTTGCCGGAGATGACCGACGACGTGATCGGCTGGCTCGCCTCCTACGCGATCCCGCCGGGCGCCGAAGCTTGGAGCACAGGGCCACGGGCGCTGCTGGCCGGCGAGCGCGCCGAGTTGCCGAAATCGGACGCTCCGACCCCTACGAGACTGCCGCGCGGAAGGCACGGCTTGCCGCCGGCCGTCATCGCGCGCAGCCAGCGCACGAGGATCATCTACGCGACGGCCGAGGTGACGATGGCCAAGGGCTACGCGAACACGACCGTCGCCGACATCGTGGCCAAGGCAGGCGTGGCGCGAGATGTCTTCTACGAGCACTTCACCGACAAGCAGCAAGCGTTCCTGGAAGCCCAACAGCACCCGACGCAGCACATCGTCGATACCTGCGCGAGCGCCTACTTCTCCACGCCGAGCTGGCCGGAACGCGTCTGGAACGGGCTCGGCGCGCTGCTCGGACTGATCGCGTCGGCGCCCGCAGTCTCACATCTGCGGCTGGTCGAGTGCTATGCCGCGGGACCCGTCGCGATTCGCCGGGGCGAGGAGATCACGCGGTCGTTCACGATCTTCCTCGAGGAAGGCTACGGCTATCGCCCAGAGTCGCAGCATCTGCCCCGTCTCTCATCGGAGGCGATCGCCGGAGCCGTGTTCGAGATCGTCCAACGCTACGCCGTCCGCCACGACTTCGCGCGCCTGCCCACGATCCAGCCGCAGCTGACCTACATTGCGCTCGCGCCGTTCACCGGGCCGGAGGAGGCCGTCCGGCTGATCGAGGAGCTCAGCGAGCGTAGCCCGACCGGAGCCCCGCTCGCGGCGAACGCATAAGAGCGCCGGCAGCGCTCGACAGGCCCTTCGGGGGTGTCCATGGCAAATGTCGGCGATCCGGCTCGCACCGGTGCAGTGTCCGCTGCCGGTACGTTCAGCGAGTTGACTCGGAGACGGGTTAGCTCTGGCAAAAGCGGCCGTGCATAAACGAACCGAGTATCTAAAGATGAAGGCTTGCGTGCTGATCAAGTCGTCACGCCGCCAGACGGCATTTGCAGGCTTGACATAGGGATTCAATGCGGTCCAAAGTGCGTCACCCGAACCGGCGTGGGGATCCCGCCGATTAATCTTCGTGAAATTTCGTGGTCGCTATATGTAGACTAGAGAGTTGTGTACCCTCCGGTGTCCGTGGCCGAGGACGAGACAACGTCGCCCGAGCGCGATCGAAAAGCTGCTGCCACTGGGGAGGCGGCTGGCTCAAGCAGGGCAGGCCAGCGGGCACGCCTGCTAAAGGCAATCGTCGACATCGCTGCCGAGAACGGCTATCCGACGGCGCGAGTCGGCGACATCGCCACTCGCGCGGGCGTCTCACGCGCGACCTTCTACGAGCTGTTCGAGAACAAGGAGGCCTGCTTCCTGGCCGCCCATCGCCGGATGGCGACGGAGCTGGGCAGTCGGGTAAGCGACGCGATCGCCGACGGCGAGACGGCACGAGCGATCGACTCCGCCTTCGCCTCGCTGATCGACTTCGCCCACCGCGACCCGCCTGGATTCGCCTTCCTTACCCACGAGGCAATGCTCGCCGGTCCTGCCGCACTCCAAGAGCGAGACGATCTGCTGGCGCAGCTGGATGACCAGGTGCAGCAGGCGCACCGGCGCGTACGCAAGCAAGCCCTGCTGCCGGACATACCGGCGAGCTTCCTGCTCGGAGGACTGGTGCGCACGCTCGGCATGCGGATGCGCCGGGGCCCATACGACTCCGAGGAGCTGCTCAGCGAAATGCTCGCCTGGGTCGATTGCTATCGCACGCGCGGGCGCGCGGGGCGCCGGCCCATCCAATTCCCCGAGGCCGAGCTCGCGCCCGACCAGCGACTTGCGCCCGCCGTGATTGGGCCTGCGCCGCTTCCCAGAGGGCGCCACCGGCTTCCCACAGCGCTCGTCAGCCGAGTTCAGCGCGAACGCATCCTGCATGCGACAGCCGATGTGATCCGCGCCAAGGGCTACGAAGACACCACCGTCGCGGACATCGTCGCGCAGGCCGGGGTGTCTCGCGAGGTCTTCTACTCCTACTTCCACAGCCGCTCGGACGCGTTCGGCGCCACGCACACGCTCGTGTTCGAGCAGATGATGGCGACGGCGGCAGGCGCGTTCATCGCATCGTCGGGCGCGTGGCCCGAGCGAGTCTGGGACAGCTGGGGCGCCGCCACGGCCTTGGTCGTCACCTCGCCGAGCCTCGCACACTTCGCCTTCGTCGAATCGTACGCACTCGGCCCATCCATCTCGCGACGCACGGACGAATCGGTGCTCGCCTTCACCGTCTTCCTCAGAGACGGACACCGCTACGTCAGCGACAGCGCCACTCCGTCTGTCGCGACCACCACCGCCATCGCCGGCGCCGTCATGGAGACCACGGCGTCCTACATCAGGCGCGATCGCGCCGGGGAGCTGTTCATGCTGCTGCCGATGCTCGTGTACATGATCCTCGCGCCGTTCTTGGGAGGCGACGAGGCGATCGAGTTCATCGCGGGCAAGCTCCGCGAGGACCGTGCGGCTAGCTGAACAGCTTCTCGCCGGAGTCCTGTCCTGGCCAGCTTCTCAACCGCGAGCGGATTCATTCACGGCCGTTAGCCGGACCCCTGCGGGCTGCCCTCGATCGTCAGCCCTTCAGCCCGCCAACCTCCACCGCCGGCGAAGGCGCCCTGAGCGAAACCCCCCGATCCCACCCCGAGAAGCGCGTGCGCCCCCGTTCGCGCCCGCCGCTCTTGACCAGCTCGATCGGGTAGGGCTTGCCCGTCGTTGCCACGTAGAGCACTCCTTCATAGAGCTTGGCCTTCTCCTTCAGCGCGATCGCCTTCTGCCCATCGATGGTCGTGCTCGCGCCCTTGGTGAGGTAGGCGGAGGTGGAGAGCATGAGGCTGAGCTCCTTGGGCAGGTCGGTGAGCGCGGCGAGCTGACCCAGCGGGCCGCTGCCGGCGGGCGCCTTCAGCCAAGTGCCGACGGGCACGTGCAGGGTCTTGCCGAGCGATGCGCCGAGACGTGCATAGAAGGCCTGAGAGCCTTTGAGATAGACGGTCTCGCCGATGCGGATCACTTCGTAGTCCAGGCCGAGCAGCGAGATGCGAGCGCGGGCGCTGCCCAGTGCCAGGTGAGCGTTGATCGTGAAGCTCGAGCCTCGCACCTTGCTCACCCCCACGACACGCACCGAGCTCGCGCCGATCGCCGCCGCCTTGCTCGCCTGCAGGATCTCCTTGGCCGATTTGGCGGCCACGCCGTTATCAGAGGAGCCGCAGCCTGAGAGCGCCACGAGGAGCGCCAATGCCGTCGACAGCAGCCAGGCCGGCGCTCGCCTGCGCGCCGGGCCCGACGGGCCGAGCTCGCCGCAGCGCATCGTCTTGAGCATCGCCTCAACCCTTCCCACGGCGGGCCGAGTGTATGCCCGAGCTCTTGCCCGAGGAGCCCTTGGCGCGCTTGGCCCCCTTGCCCTTCGCCTTCTTGGCCCCATAGCGCTTGTGGGCCTGCTTTTCACAGCTTGCCCGCTTAGCCTTCAGCCGCTTGGCCTTGAACCTCTTGCGACACGCCTTCAGCGCCCTCTGCAGCTTCTGCGCGCGGGTCAGCTTCTTGGCCTTGCTGGCCAGGACCTGGGAGCAGCCGGTCACGGCGACGTTCGTGGTCGTTGTGATCTTCGCCCCGTTCTGCGCTGTGATTTCGGTCGGCATCTGTAGCTTCTGCCCGCACAGGCTGAAGTTGGCCGATTGGGGCACGTTGGCCGTCAGCGCGCCGTGCGGGCCGGCGGGAAGGACCGTTTCGAAGGTACTGAAGGGCGCGTCGGGCGCCGATTCAAAGCGCGAGTAGGTGATCCCGGCTTTGATGTCGGTCTTGCCGTCGAGGATCAGCGTGACGCCTTCGCCCTGCAGCAGGAACTCCACGTCGGGGAAGGCCGCGTTGCCGTGGGAGACCAGGTAGGCGGGCCCGGAGAGCGGGTTCTTCAAGACCGGCGTGTGGATCGTGGCGTTGCCGATCACCGACTCCGGGTCACAGGAGGCCGGGTTGGCGTTGAAGCTGGCCTCGGGGCAGGCTTTCTGGATCGTGCTCAGGCGGCTGGGCAGCTGCTTTGGCAGCGCCAGGTCGACTTTGGCGATGTTCGCCTGGCCAAGGCCCTGGGAGGTGACGGTGACCTTGAAGCTCGTGCCGTTGGCTTTGGTGGCGTGCCCGGCCGCCGAGGCGCTCAGTTTGGGGCCGAAGGGCAGGCTCTCACAGCCCCCGACCTGGAAGCGCTCAGAGACCGGCGCGGAGGCGCCCTGATCGCCTGAGATGCTGCCGTCGATCGACATCGGCGCGCAGCTGGTCGGGTTGAACTGGAAGTTCGGGCGATCGACGCTCACGAGCACGCGTTTGAGCTGCAGCGGGATGCCCCTGATCTGCGTGGGCAGCGGGTCTGAGAGGATCGTCACCGAGGCGTTGTTCGGGTCGATATAGAGCTTCGAGCGGACCGTCACGAAACCCAGGTCGAAGGGGCCGGCCTTGGCCGGGGTCACGATCTCGAGGCCGAAGGGGGCGCCGCCGTAGGGGCCGGTGATGAACACGCGCCCGCCTTCCTGGATGATCGGTTCTGAGCCGAGGCCCGCGATCGCCGTGGCGTGGCCGACTTCGCTGTCCTGCGGGCAGGCGCTTGCGGCGGCCTGTGCTTCTGAGCAGAGCTCAACCGAGGAGAGCATCGCGGCGATCCCCGGCGGCAGGTGCATTCGAAGGCCACTGAGCGCCTGATCGCCGTCGGGGCGGGTCAGTTCCAGTTGGAAGCCCGTGTATGCGCCTGCTTGGGGGTTGGTCGAGAAGGCGCTGAAGCCTGGAGCGAAGCCGAGGGCGCCGGCGGGGCAAGCGGAGCCGCCGATCCCCGAGGAGACCTGGAAGTCCTCGCCGGGGGCCTGAACGGCCAGCGGGCCCGTGCCAGACCACGGCGTGAAGGTGGCGTCGCTGGCGTAGGGGCCGCAGGTGGCGGGCGTGGACAGCGAGGCGCGGGGACCGCCGAAGAGGTCGACTTTGAGGTCTTCGAAGGGGACCTGCGGGGCGTCGCGGAAGCTCGTGGCCACCCGCAGGCTCCCTTCATCCAGCACGCCTTCGCCGGCGAGCTTGACAAGGACGCCGGAGACCGGGTCCTTGGCGATCAGGTAGAGGGCGACCAGAGAGCCGAAGGGGTTCTTCCCGGCTTCGCCGTTGGGCGCGGGGTCGGCCAGATACAACGCGCCTTCCAGTTCGTTTGGCAGGAGCGGCGTCTTGACGTGCACGACGCCGAGCTTGGAGGCCTCGGGGCACTGGGCTTCTGCGGTGCTGAACTGCTGCATGTGCGAGGCCGCCTCGAAGCCTTCGAAGCCGACCTCGCTCTCAGAACACCCGACCAAGCCATTCGCGGCAGAGGGCGAGAGCTGCACGCCCGCAGGCAGCGTGACGGTCGTGTCGCGGATGTCGGCCTCAGCGAGGCCTTCGGCTTCGGAGAGGCCTATCTGGGGCACGTGCACGTCGACGCTCATGCCCGAGGGGGTCGAGGCGGTGTGCTCCACCGGCTTGACGTCGATTGAGGGGGCGAAGGGGAGCTGTGGGCAGCCGGCGAAGCCGAGCGGGTTGCCTGCTTCATCCGCCCAGGTGTATTGCGAGCCGACCAGCGTGCCGGGGTTTGCCCAGGAGTCGGTGGTCATTGGGAAGGAGATCGGTTCTGATGCCGGCGAGGCGGCGCAGGAGGTTGGGAGTGTGAGGAAGGGGTTCTCTGGGAGTTTCGGGTCTGTGGGGCAGGGTTTGCCGACTTGCTTTACGAAACGTTCGCCCGACACGCATTCCCAGCCGCGCGAGGCGTCGTGGCTGGGATCGCCCGGCACGCCCCAGATCGACACCTGGCTCGCCAGGATGCCTGCCGTCTGCGTGGCGTCCTTGACCGTCACGTCCACCCCGTAGTCGCGGCCCGAGCGCACCGAGGTGTCGAGCACGATCGGCACTTTGCCCGCCACCTCGAAGCCGAACCGCGCCGGCTCGCCCTGGGCGGGGACGAGGTTGAAGACGGGGACCGTCGCCACCAGATACTTCGCGACCTTCGGTTCGTCGACCTCCGCGGTTGCGACTCCGATCACCGACTGCGGAGAGCAGAGATTGGTTTCGAGCACGAGCGCGAAGAAGTCCGCCATCGTGCACTGGTGTGCGGCACTCGGGTTACCGACGAGCCCCGGGGGGAGGTGAAAGCTGAAGTCCCTGGGCAACTCGATGGGCATGCGCGGGTTCGCGTTCTGGTTCATCGCCAGAGTCGTCGTGAACTGAAATGGGTGCGCGCCGGCCTGGCTTGCAGGCGTGCCATTCTCGTTGAGTGGCTGCGCTTCGAAGCCCACCACTCCGTACTTCGCCGCTTCGCTGCTGATCGGGATTGCAAGCGTCCTTGACGCTGAAGGGGTGCCCCCTCCTTCTACGGACACCGTCTGCGGCAAGCGGGCCACCGTCCCGAGCGGCTCGTTGACCTTGACTTTGATGAACTCGGTGATCTGTTCATATGGCGCCAGGGTTCCGCTGAATTCGCATTCGAGTGTTGCGAGGGTGCATCCTGGCTGGCTGATTTCGGTCGCGGTCAAGCCAGCCGGAAGCAGGTCCCGGATGTGCACCGGACTGCTCTTCGCATCGACCGGTGCATCGCCAAGGTTGCTCACGACTAGGAACACTTCGCCTTCCTGGCCCGGCGCGAGATTGGTCGGCACCGTCTCCGCCCGCACGCTCCACCAAGGACCCTGGGCGTGAGCGGTGGCTGCCGTCGCCAGGGCCAGGCAGGCGAAGAGCCCCATGGCCATCAAGGCAGTGCAAATCTGCCTCATCGGGCCCCCATGCTTTATTGCGCTCACCGGCCCCGCCCTCGCTTCGAGTCGTATCTGGCCCCGCTCGTCTTCCCCTTGCCCAGGTGGGATGCGTAGAGCTTTCGCGCGTGCGCTTCGCAGGCTTTGCGCTTGTGCTTTGAGCGCATGCGGTGGCACTGCTTGAGCGCCACGGCGAGCCTCTGCTTGCGCGTCAGCGGCTTGGGCTTCGGTTTGCTCGTCTGTTCGCCCTTGACTTCCCTGTGTGGCGGTGCGGAGGCCGCCTGGTTACCCGGCCCCGTGAAGCTGGCGCTGCCGCCTCCCGCACCTGGGATTTCGCTGCGCGGGGCAGCGGGGCGGCAGGTTTCGCTCTCAGCGCACGGCGCGGGCGCGGGCGCGGGAGTCGTCAGGCACGGAGAGCTTTCGGTGCAAGTTCTCGCGTCGTAGATGTCAAAGGCGGTGTCGGTGTCCTGTGACAGCAGGTTGCCCTCGGTCACGAAGAACACGTCGCCTCCGTCCGGGGTGGCTTCCAGGAAGGCCGATTCTTTCTTCGAGGTGCCCGAGGAGATCAGCGCCACGCACCCGGCGGTGCTGCTTTCGCAGTTGCCGACTCCCGAGGGCTCGTACTCGTAAGCGTCGTTCTTGGCATTGCCGTCAGCCGGCACGAGCTGGTCGGGGCTGTTGAAAAAGAGGCGACCGTCGTTTGAGAGGTAGCGAGACTGGAAGAGGGCGCTTTGGAGCGTCTGCGCCGTCCAGCCTGGGATGTTGCCGGCCAGCCAGTGTTCGTGGCTCAGTTCTCCCCAGATTTTGCGCCGGTCCACGAGTAGGCCCAGGCCTTCGCCTGCTTCCAGATGATCGAGCACGCCGTTGGGGCGCTCGCCGGTCGGGTTACACGACACACAGCGCAGGGCGCCAGCTTGCGAGTCAAAGAGAAAGACCTCCTCGTCGCGGGCTCCGTGCGCCGCAGGGCTCGTGTCGACGTTGTCATAGCCAGTGATCGGCGCCGAGGACATGAACGCGAAGTAGCGGCTGTTTTCAGACACGCGCGCCGTGAGGAACGATGCGTTCGCGCTTTGAGCGCCGCCGGCTTCCCACTCCGGGCTGTCTTCGGGCGAGAGCGTGGCGATGAACGTGGTCTGCCGTTCTGATCCCTGAAAGCGCAGCTCATAGAGATTGTCTCCGCCGCTGACCGCGCGGGCGTCGAGACCGTTGGCGTTGGCCGCAAGCACTCCCTGTGCGACCACGTACGCGACTCCAGCTTCCGGATTCGCGCCGAGCAGAAAGCCCTGCACCGCCGCGTGTTCGCCTTCGATCTGATCGACCGTCAGGTCGGTGAGGTTGCACGTGAGCTTGCCTTCGACTTCGACGATGTGGCACATGTAGAGGTCCGCGCGCCCGAGCCCCTGACCGGGTTCGGCCGTAGCGTCTGCCGTCAGTGGCTGCTTGTCGGTGAAGAGGATCGTCGAGTCATCCGCGCTGGCGGCCTGGAAGCGCGCGCTGCCGGGCAGGAACCCGGGAGGTTCGGGTGCGCCGTGCGCCGCGTCGACCTGGACCGTTTCGCCGCGGCTCGTGTCGCGCAGGTACAGGTGGCCGCGGCCGGTGTTTTCTTCGCGTTTCGTCCAGATCACGCGGGAGCCTTCGATGGACACTGCGTGTGTGAGAACCCGGCCGAAGAACCCGAGGTCGATCAAGCCTTGCGCAGGCACTCCGGTGGGCAGAACGCTCACGAGCTGAAGAACGCCGCCGGACCACTCGTAGAGGCCGGGGGAGGAGCCGGACCCGGTAAGCGCTACCGCGGAGCTCAGGATCACGTGGCTCAGGTCAGGTGAGGCAGACGAGAAGCTCAAACTGCTCCCGAATGAGGTGCCGGGCGCGGTGTTGGCTTCGGTCACGAGCGGGATATACGTGCCGGTCGTGTTGTCGCGAAGGTATGGGGTGGCCTGCACCACGCCCGGTGCGAGCGGCGGGGAAGCTTCTCGTCCGAGCTCGGCCGGTTCGACGAGGGCGGTCTTTAGGTCCGCCGTGAAGAACTGATACTCGGGAGCTTCGCCTGCAGTTACGCCCTTCGCCTTACTGTTCGGCGTGGCAATGTCCTGGCTATTCCACGAGGAGCCACCGCGCGTGGCCAGAATCTGCTGCTCTTCAGGCCCGCGGTTCCCTTCCACGTGTTCGCCCAGCGCGCTGTCGACGATGTAGGTCAGCTTCCCCCCGTCCTGCGAGGCCAGGATGATCCCCCCTTCGCGCGTCAGCGCTTCCACCGGCGCCCCTTCCTTATCCGGCGGGCTCACGAGCTCCCAGGCGCGGCTGTCCGCGAGCGCGAAGGTCTGGGCGGGCTTGGGCGTTGAGAGCGTGTGTTCGGCGCTCGCGGCTTCGCCCAGGGCGTTGATCGCGATCACGCGGAAGTGGTAGGCGCTGTTCGGTTCCAGCCCGGTGAGCTTCAGCGTCTTTGTGACCGCCGCTTCGCCCGCGCCGATGTCTTCCCCCGGCGGGGCGGGGGTTGAGGTGCAGCCAGCGGGGTTGGGCGCACACGGCTGGGGGCCGTATTGGAAGTAGTAGGTGGTCTCGTTGCCCAGCGGGTTGACTTCGGCGTTCAGCGTGGCTTCGGTGGCCGAGACTCCGCTGGCCCAGCTCGTGGTGAGCGCCGGCGGGATCGTCGTGAAGCTCTGGTCCGGCCCCGTGGTCGTCTTGAAGGCGTTTTCGGCCACGACGCGGTAGTGGTAGGTCACGCCCAGCTTCAGGGCGCTAAGCGAGGCGGAGACGGCCACCGGTGCCCCACCTTTGCCGATGTCCGCGCCGCCTATCGGCGCTTCCTGGCCGTATGCAGTGTCCTCGCCGTATTCGAAGCGGTAGGTGGTCTCGATCTCATCGGGATTGACTTCGGCGTTCAGCGTCGCCGTTTCGTGGCCGATCGCCGTGACCGGCTTGGCGGTGATCCGCGGGGGCCCTGAGGTCGTGAGCTTCTGGTCGGCCCCGAAGGTCGAGCCGAAGCTGTTGGTTGCCACCAGGCGGTAGTGGTAGGTCGTGTTCGGCGTGAGGCCCGTGAGTTCGGTGCTCGTCGCGACCGCGCCTTTTTCGCTGCCCGCGTCGGTTCCCGGTGCTTCGGGGCTTGTGTTGCCGTAGCTGGTCGTGGTGCCCCACTGGAAGTAGTAGTGGGTGTCAAAGCCGTTGGGGGCAAGGGAGCCCGTGAGCGTGGCGCTTTCGGGCTGCAGGTTCGCCACCGGGCCGGTTGAGAGTTTTTCGATCGCAGGCGCCGTCGTGACTTCGCGGATCAGCCCGTAGCTTGAGCCGTCTTCGCTTTCGGCGACGAGGCGGAAGAAGTAGGTGGTTCCCGCCGTGAGGCCTTCGAGCGTTGAGCTGACGGCCTGCTGGGAGCCGGGCAGCGCCACCGGTGCGGTGCTCGAGCCCAGTGCCGCGCTCGTGCCCCACTGGAAGAAGTAGTGGCCCGCTTTGCCCAGGCCGTCGACGCTGCCGTTGATGACCACGCTCGTGCGGGCGGGTTTGGAGGCCTTTTCGGTTGCGACATCCGGCACCACGGCGCCGGGGCCGTAGACGTCGAGCTTGCCGAGCAGGGCGTCGGCCACGAAGAGGCGCCCGGTTGAGTCAAGCGCCAGGCCGTGGGGTTCGCCCAGGGGGGCTTCGGCCGTGCTCGGGACCCAGCCGACCCATTCCCCGGCTGCGCTGAACTCGCTGAGCTCGTCGCGTTCGGCTTCGGCCACCAACAGATCGCCGCTCACGGGGTCCACGGCGACGGCGCTGACGTTGCCTTCGGCTTCTTCCTTGCCGAAGGCGCCCTGCGGGGAGGAGGCCCCGTTCAGCTTGCCTTCGGCGATCCCGCTCGCGGAGAACTCATAGACCGACCCCTTGGCGCTGTCGGCGACGTAAACGCGTCCCGAGGAGGAGTCGACCGCCACGCCGTTGGGTTCTTCCATCGCGCCTTTGGAAAGCACGCGGACCAGCTCGCCTTCCTGGCCTTCTTCGGGGCCTGGAGGCTGGGGTTTGTAGACGTCCACGACGCCCACCGACAGGTTCGCGTCTTCGCCGTCGAGGACGTAGACATCGCCGGCTGAGGGGCCGGGCGAGTTGTCCACCGCCACGCCCGTGACTTCGCCAAAGCCCTGGCCGGGGAGCGCTTCGCCTTCCCATTCGCCGATCGCTTCATAGGTGCCTGAGCCGTTGGCCTTGAAGACCTCAACTGCGTTGTTGAAGGAGTCGGCCACGTAGAGGAGGCCAGTGGCTTCGCTGACGGCGATGCCCGCCGCGAGCAGGGTGCCGGCGCCGAACTGCGTCACGAAGGCTCCTGAGGAGTCGTAGACCTCCACGACGCCGGCGCCTGAGTCGGCGAGGAAGGTCTTGCCGCTTGCGCGGTCGACAGCTACGGCGGTTGGTTCGGAGAGGGCGGAGCCTTTGGCCTGGGTTATTGCGGACTGGAAGTTGTGGCCGGTGGCGGCATGAGCAGAGGCGGCTAGCGCGAGGGCCAGCGTGAGGCACAGGGCCAGGCAGGCCGCAGCCCCCCGCGCCCAGTGGGCGGGGGACGCCAGTTTCGTTGCGCGGGGTCTGACCATGTCTAGCTCGAGCTCACCAGAGACGGTGTGGGGCCGGCAAAGCGCCGACCCCACACTCATTCATCACGAAATCAATAACTGCCGATTAGTATTTGATCTCGCCCGGTTTTTCGGGCGTGTTGACGTTCGTGACTTCCTCGCCGGCCGGCGACCACATGTTCTGGCCGAATACTTTCCCTTCGTTTTCGACGTTCAGCGTCACTTCCAGGCTCGAGCGTTTCTTGCCTTCGAAGCTCACCGGACGGTTCCAGAATTCTGTGTCCGATGCTTCTTCGAGCGAGTAGACCTGCGTGAATTTGTTGGTCATTTCGTTGATCGGCGTGATCGGCGAAATCACCTGGTCGTTGCCGCCCTTGTTTTCGGGAGTCCAGTAGGCGCCTTCTTTGGTGTTCCCGACTCCAACCCGAATTATGATGTTGCCCGAGCACGTGAACGTCGCGAAGGCACCATGCTTTACTGCGGGTTCAAGCAGAGCGCCGATTTCCTTGGCTTCTTTGTTGATCACACCAAGGCTGCCCTTGAGCGGGTTAGTTTTGATTTCACCTTCTGCGGCGCCTTCGTTGTGACAAGGTATATTTCCATTGAGCGCACACCCTTTGAAAGTGACGTGCACGTTTGCGATGCCGCTCTTGCCGGCTGCTTCCCCGGTGGCGTTCTCTTTTTCGCATTCGATCGGGAGCGCGCCGTTCGAGACGACTTCGCCACCACCTTCTTCGCACTTGCTCCGGCTAGGCGGCGTTTTGGTGAGAGGCGGTCCGTGACGGCATTCCAAGAAGCCGCCCCACAGGACGCCGCCGCCGCCCTGGCTTTCGCCCGTGAACGGGACGTTCGGCAGGCTCGCGCCCTTGTGCCATTCAAAGGCGCCTGCGCCTTTGCTGGCTTTCGTCTGGCAGTTGCCGTCGGCGTATTTGCCGCCTACCTGTGCTTCGCATTTGCCCCATTCGGGGGATTTGGCCGAAGCGCTACCCGCCGTGATCGCCGCAAGGGCGAAAACGGCGATGAGGCACAGTCCAACCATCCTTAGATGTCTCACTTATCCTCCTTAGTTCCTCTGGTCATGATCGATCGGCATCCAGCGCCCGCCCCGTAAGGGTTGGCGGCGGATGCGCGACAGCGTGTCCGACCGGGACCAGCGGCCCCCCTGCTCGGCTTCACGCTCGTCGTCGGTCGGGCATCGATCTGCACGCTCGACGGACGTCTGTGGCCGGCGAACCCAGAGTCGGGCGCCGACGGGCGGGAACATGGCGGTCGGCCGGCCAGACAAGCCCGGCCGCGCGATGCGCGCTGGGCCAGGCTCGTCAGGTCCGCCAGTCGCCGAGGGCTGAACACGCCGTTTCGACTCCGGCGTGCCCGCGCAGCAGTTGGGTCACCCGAGAGCTCCCGGAGGGGAGACGCAGGCGCTGTCAGCCCTGCCGCCAACGGTTCCTCGCGGCGGCTACGCAGTGAGCGGCTGCTCCCCTCCGGAGATCCGCAATGCGGACCGTGCTCCCCGACCTTCCCCACCTGCTCCACTCCCTTTCCCCAAACTTGAGGTCCATCAGATCGAACGGCCGCTGCCTCTTGCAGGGCTTTAGATCTGAACGACGACGGTATCTAACCACACACCCCACGGGACTGTCAAGAACGTACAGCGTGTACCCTTGCGCCGTCTACGGTTTTCGCATTGTTGAACCGACGCCTTGGGGGAGGAATCGGTGGCGCAAAACGAGGAGTATGCAGAGGCTTGGCATCTCGGGCGGGGGACTGAAACCGAGCGGTCTGACTTGCTCGGAGTGATGTATCCTCCCGGCGAACTCCGACCGTGCCTCAGCCTCCCCGCCCAAGGGCATCCACGAGTCGACACCGCTCCTCCTCGGGCGACAGCGTGTCGGCGATAGGGCCCAAGCCGACGCAACGCCAGCGCCTCGTGAGCGCGATGATCGAGCTCTGCGCGCGTGTCGGCTACCAGAGCGTGAGCGTCGCCGAAGTGAGCTCCCGTGCGGGCGTGTCGAGCGCGACCTTCTACGAGCAGTTCGACGGCAAGGAAGACTGCCTACTGGCCGCCTTTCGTGCGGCACGCGCCCGCGTGTACAGACAGATGGATCGGCGGGCGGCGAGTGAGTCGTGGTCCGAGGCGGCGCGAGAAACCCTTGAAGGGCTGTTTGCCGGATTGCAGGCCGATCCCGTGGCCGGGCGGCTGCTGTTCGTCGAGTCGCTTGCCGGCGGGGAGCGGATGCGTGAGGCCCGCGAGCAGGCGCTGGCCGAGCAGGAGCAGCGCGTCGAGGAGTTCCTCGGCAGCAGGCCCGAGGGGAGCGAGACGCTCGATATCCCCGTCGTGGCGCTCGAGGGAGCCCGCCGGTACATCGTCTCCCGCCATCTGCGCACGCACAGCGAGGATCTGCTGGCCTCACGCACCGACGAGCTGCTCTCCTGGATGTCCTGCTACGAGGTTCCCGTGGGCGAGGAACGCTGGAGCACGGGGCCCGCCGCCTTGCTCCCGGCCTCCCCTTCGGCATCGGCGAATGCTGAAGCGAGCCTTCCCGGAAATGGCACTGACGAGTCTCCGGAGAGACTGCCGCGCGGGCGGCACGGGCTTCCACCGAGCGTGGTGGCGCGCAGCCAGCGCAACCGTCTGATCGCCGGCACGGCCGAGGTGATGGCGGCGAAGGGGTACGCGAACGCGACGGTCGCCGACATCGTCTCTGCCGCGGGCGTGTCCCGCGACGTGTTCTACGACCATTTCGCCGACAAGCAGAACGCCTTCCTCGAGGCTCAGCAGTTCGCGACCCAGGCGATCCTCAACACCTGCGCTGCAGCGTACTTCAGCGTCAGCGACTGGCCCGAACGGGTCTGGCGGGCTCTGGAGGCGATGCTGAAGCTGATCGCCGAGCACCCCGCGATCGCTCATCTTCGCCTGGTCGAGGGCTACGCCGCCGGAGAAGCGGCGATCCGCAGCATCGAGGAGTTCGTGCGGGCGGCCACGATCTTCCTGGAGGAAGGCTTCAGCTATCGCGAGGAGAACCGCTCGCTGCCTCGCCTCTGCACCCAGGCAATCAGCGGCGCCGTGCTCGAGGTGCTCTCGCGAAAGGTCGCGCGCGGCGAAAGCGCCGAGCTGCAGCGCTATCTGCCCCAGCTGACCTACATATCGCTCGTCCCGTTCACGGGGCGCGAGCAGGCGATCCGGGCCGTGACGCAGGCTCGCGCGACGCTCGCCGGCGCTGGATGACCGTGACGAGCCCGTAGGCGCGACGGCGCGCCGCTGCGGGCCGTCGCCGTTCATCGGCCCGCCAGCACCAGCTCGCCCGCCGAACGGTGGGCCGGCGCCTTCCCATTGCTCGATTGGCGCAAGCGTGGCGCATTTCTGGAGAGGTATTCCTCGAGCATTTCGGCCGCCTCGTCCTCGTTTCCGGGCATCAGATGGCCGTAGCGATCGAGCGTGATCGAGATCGTCGCGTGGCCCATGTAAGTCGATAGAGCCTTCGCGTTGACCCCGGCGGCGATCATCAGCGAAGCGAACGTGTGACGGCACTCGTGAAGCGTGATCCGACGCAGGTTCGCCGCCTCCCAGAAGCGCCCGGCGCGTTTCATCAGAGGGGTCCCGTTGAACGTACTGCGCTCGTTCACGCCGAACACGAGCCCCTCGCCCCACGGGAGCGCCGCCAGATGGGGCTCGAGATAGCCGCGCAGGGTCCTGTTTATCGGCACTGTGCGCTCGCGCCCGGACTTCGTCGTGATCTCGCCCTCCAGCGTGTCCCAGCCGCGCCGCACGTGGATCACGCCGCGTTCGAGATCGACGTCTTCGATGCGCAGCGCCATCAGCTCGCCGCGGCGCAGGCCGGCGTACATCGCCATGGCCCACACGGGGCGGTCACGCGGCGGAAGCGCGTCAAGCAGTTCCGTGCATTCCCTCGGCGTGGCGATGCGGCTGCGCCCGCCGCGGACGGCAGGCATTCTGGATGCCGACGACCGGGTTCACGGCGATTTCGTTGCGGATCAGCGCGCGCTTGCAGATGACCCTCAGCGACGCGATCGTGACGACGACCGTAGAGGCGCTCCAGCCGTCGGCCACGAGCGTGTCGACGAGATCCTGCACGTCGTTGCGCGTGACGTCCGACAGACGCATCGAGCCGAGCACAGGCTTTACGCGCATCCGCCAGCCGATCTCATAGGCGCGGATCGCCGCCGGCTTGTAGAGGTCGCCCGAGCGATTGCGGATCCAACCTTCGCGAGCGCCCTTCAGCCAGGCATCGGCCGCTTGCGCGACGGTGATCGCCGTGGGCGCCCGCATCAGCATCTTGCGCACGGCGACCGTCGATTCCTGACGCCACGTTCTGGCTGCTTGCAGCGTCGGAAAGGTCTTGCGGATCTTCTTGCCGTCGCGCTTGGAGTAGACGAACGCCTCCCAAGAGCACTGGCAGCGCCCGCCCCTGCAGTTACGGCCATGCCGCTGCCGGATCCCATTAGCCATGCCGAAGCCCCCCGTCCGGCCCCTGTGGCTGGCGGCTACTCCAAATGCCGAGATCAGGCCCCGCCACGCATCCGACCAACGCTGTGTTCCCCCTCCAAAACCCTTGGGAATCCCTCGTTCCCTACTGTCAAGTGCATTCTTATCATACCGTTGTGTTTCACGCAAGGCGGCGGCCGAAGGCTTCGTCGGCGCCTTCGCGGCATCAAGAGCATGCCTCGGAGCCGTCCCTCGCCTCCAGGAGCGCCTCCCGTGCGAGCGCGCCTGTCGGCCTCGCCGCCGTCGTCCGCCCGCGACCTCGACGGCAAGCTCTGAACCCTCGCCACCGCGTCTTCGCATCAGTGCGCGCCCGGGGTGCCTAGCGTCGGGACGGGCGTGCGTGCGCCAGGTTCCCCGCCGCGCCTGGCGCCCAGTGGAATGGCGCAAGTCCTGGCGCATGCCCGCAAGAAATACCCAAATCACCCGGAGATAGGGCCTACTGCTGAGGAGTGAGACATCTAAGGATGGTTGGACTGTGCCTCGTCGCTGTTTTCGCCCTTGCGGCGGTCACGGCTGCGAGCGCTTCGGCCAAATCCCCCGAATGGGGCAAATGCGAAGCGCAGGTAGGCGGCAAATACGCCGACGGCAACTGCCAGACCAAAGCCAGCAAAGGCGCAGGCGCCTTTGAATGGCACAAGGGCGCGACCCTGCCGAACGTCCCGTTCACGGGCGCAAGCGTCGGTGGCGGCGGTCTCCTATGGGGCGGCTTCTATGAATGTCGAGGGGGAACGGGATCCCACACCAAAGCACCGCCGTCGAGGTCAACGTGCGAATCGATGGGCGGGACGCCCACGGCCAACGGTGCGCTAGCGGTTGAATGCGAAAAAGAGAACAGCAGCGGAGAAGCCTCTGGCAAGAGCAACATCGTGAACGTTCACGTCACCTTCAAAGGCTGCACGCTCTTCGGCAGCAACCCGTGCACCACCGAAGGCCTTGAAGAAGGCGAAATCCAGACCAGCACCCTGAAGGGCAAACTTGGCGTGATCAATGGGCCGGCAAAGGACATCGGCGTTCTGCTTGAACCAGCCGTAAAGCATGGCACCTTCGCGACGTTTGCGTGCGAGACCATCGACCACATAAGAGTTGGGGTCGGCAACAAGAAAGAAGGAGCGTTCTACCTTCCTGAAAACAAGGGTGGCGGCGACCAGGTGATCTCACCGATCACGCCGGTCAACGAAACGACCAGCACATTCACGCAGGTCTTCTCGGCCCCTGAATCTGAAGAACCGGAAAACCTTCCGAACAAATTCGAAGGCAAGCCGCGCTCGAGCCTCGAATCGCAGTTGAACCTCGAACAAGAAGGAAAAGTCGGCGTACAGACCATGTGGTCCCCCGCCGGTGAGGAAATCACGAACGTCAACACGCCCGAAAAACCGGGCGAGATCAAATACTGATCGGCAGGTATTGATTTCGTGATCGATGAGTGTGGGGTCGGCGCAAGCCGGCCCCACCCGTCTCTAAGCGATGACCTCGCAGCAGCAATGACCTTGCGATGACCTTGACCTTGCGATGAACCAGCGGACTTCGACATACGACCCGGCGCCCTCGCCTGCCGCCTCGCCCGCACGCATGGCGCAAGGAGCGCCGCCCTGCCCCGCGCCCCAAGCGCCGCTGGCCCGCCCGGCGCCCCGCCCGATGGCCCGCCTCGCCCTCTGCCTGGCGGCCTGCCTCGCGTTGGCCCTGACTTTGGCCACCGCCGCCAACGCCGCCACCGGCCACAGCTTCCAGTCCGCCATAACCCAGGCCAAAGGCTCGGCCCTCTCCGAACCAACCGCCGTAGCTGTCGACCGCGCAAGCGGCAAGACCTTCCTCGCCGACTCAGGCGAAGGCGTGATCGACGTCTATGACTCCTCAGGCGCCTACCTGACCCAGTTCGGCTCAGGCACCCTCCTGGCAGCGGGCATCGCCGTAGACGAAGCCACGGGCCTCATCTACGTCGCCGACTCCTTCAACAACGCAGTTGAGGTCTTCAAGGCCAACGGCTCAGGCGGCTATGAAGCGATCGGCGAATGGGAAGGCGAAGCGCTCCCCGGCCAGGGCTTCGGCGAAGTCACGGGCGTGGCGGTGGACAACTCAGCCGGTCCCTCGGCCGGCGATGTGTATGTCGTGGACGGCGAAGACGCGAACCTGTCGGTGGGCGTCGTGGACGTCTTCAAGCCCAAGCCCGCAGGCCCCGAAGAAGGCCAGGAAGGCGAACTGTTGCGGGTGCTCTCCAAAGGAGCGATGGAAGAACCCAACGGCGTGGCCGTGGACTCCTCCACAGGCCGGGTCTACGTCGCCGACAGCGCCAAGGGGTCGGTCTATGAGTTCTCCGCGAGCGGAGTCGCGGAAGGCAAGATGAACGGGGCCTCCTCGCCGCAGGGCGCCTTCGGCAAGGAAGAAGCCGAAGGCAACGTCAGCGCCGTGGCGGTGGACCCGCTCAGCGGCGACCTGTTGGTGGCCGAAGCCGAACGCGGGGACATCAGCGAGTTCAGCGCAACCGGGGAATGGGCCGGCTGGGTCCCGAGCACGGCTGAAACGCCCTTGGGCGAACCGCACGGCCTGGCGCTCGACTCAACCGGGCGCCTCTTCGTGGCCGACGCCCTGCTCGGCAAGCTCGACGTCTACGGCCCGGGCGCCGTGGTGCCGGATGTCGCAACCGAAAAGGCCTCCAAACCCGCGCGCACGAGCGTGGTCATCAACGGCAGCGTCGACGGCCTGGGCAAAGCGGGCCACTACTTCTTCCAGTGGGGCACGAGCGCGGCACTGGGCTCGAGCACCGCGCCGGTGGCGCTGCCCGGCTCCCAGCAGGCCGTCAGCGCGACGCTCGAAGGCCTCACGGCCGGTGCCACCTACTTCTTCCGCCTGGTGGGCGAAAGCGAAGACGGCTCAAGCTACGGGCTGATCCGCGAAGTGACGATGGCGCCTGCGGTTGAAAAACTCTCAACCGGCCCGGTCTCGAACCTAGAGCCCGAAAGCGCCACGCTCACGGGCTCGCTGGCCCCCAACGGCTTTGACACCCACTACTACTTCCAGTGGGGCACGAGCACCAGCTACGGCAACACAAGCCCCGAAGCACCGGGAACCGACGCAGGTAGCGAAAAAGGCGCGGTCGCCGCGCAAACGGATCTCTCAGGGCTCACGCCGAACACGACCTACCACTACCGCCTGGTGGGCACCAACAGCTTCGGGAGCACATTCGGCGCCGATCAGAAGTTCACGACCTCGGGGCCGCCGCGGATCACCGCAAAGCCGGTCACGGCGATCGGCCACGAAACGGCGACGCTGAACGCCGAAGTCAACCCCGATGAGATCGAGACCACCTACCGCTTCCAGTACGGCCAGGACACCGGATATGGCCAGGAAGCGCCCATCGGCGGACAGGACATCGGCAAAGGCGGCACGCCGGTGGCCGTCTCCGCCCCGCTCACGGGCCTGAAGCTAGGCGTCACCTACCACTACCGGGTCGTGGCGACCAACGCCTTCAAGACCACGACCGGCCCGGACCAGAGCTTCACGACGATCCCGCCGGCGCTCACCACGAGCTGGGCCAGCGGAGTCTCGGCCACCGAAGCCACGCTGAACGCCGAAGTCAACCCGCTGGGCAACGAGACGACCTACTACTTCCAGTACGGCAGCGCAGCCTGCGCGCCCAACCCGGCGGGCTGCACGAACAGCCCAGCCCCGCCCGGGGAAGACCTCGGCGCAGGCGAAGCCGCGATCACAAAGACGCTGAAGCTCACGGGCCTAGAACCCGACAGCACCTACCACTTCCGCGTGGTCGCGATCAACAGCCTCGGCGAAGCTGCGAGCGCCGAACACACGCTCTCAACGCCCAAGCCCGCGCAGGCCTTCGCGCTCGCCGACAACCGCGCCTGGGAGCTCGTGACCCCGCCGGACAAGGAAGGGGCGCCGGTGGAAGCGCTCACGCGCGAAGGGGGGATCATCCTGGCCTCTGAAGACGGGGGGAAGCTGACCTACGTGGTGGACGGGGCGCTCGGGGAAAACGTCGAAGGCAACCGCAGCCCCGAAGAGCAGCAGATCCTGGCCGATCGCGGGAGCTCCTCCTGGGCAAGCCAGGACATCGCCACGCCGAACGGGAAGGCGAAGGGAGTAACTGCCGGACTTGCTCCCGAGTACCAATTCTTCACGGCGGACCTCTCGGCTGCCCTCGTCGAACCTGCCGAGCTGGGACCGGAAGCCTCCCCACCGCTCGCCCCCGGCGTGGTGCAGGCCACCCCATACGTGCGCGACAACACGACTGGCGCGTATACCCCGCTCGTGACCGAAGCCAACACGGCACCCGGCACCGCATTCGGTAGCCATGCGACCTTCGCATTCGCCTCGTCTGACTTGAGCAGCGTGATCCTTAACTCGACCGTTCCGCTGACGGGCCCCGGCTCCGCGCCCGGCCTCTACGAGTGGTCCGGCGCCAGCCTGCAGCTCGTCAGCGTGCTTCCCTCCGGCGCGCCGGCCCAAGGCTTGATCGACCTGGGCTTCTCCGGCCGCGCCGTCGCGAGCACGGTCTCCACTGACGGCTCCCGTGTGATCTGGACGAAACACGAAGAAAGCACCGGCCGTGGTCACCTGTATCTGCACGACACGAGTCGCGGCGAAACGGTCCAGGTCGACGCAGCTCACGGCGCCCCCGAACCCCCCGAATTCCTGCCCGGCAGCGCGCGCTTTCAGACAGCCAGCGCGGACGGCTCGACGGTCCTCTTCACCGACAAGCAGCAGCTGACGGCGGACTCGACAGCCGAACCTGGGCAGAACCTCGGCCGCGCGGACCTGTACATGTGCCGTATCGTCGAAGTCGCGGGCAAGCTCACGTGCCAGCTCACCGACTTGACGGTCGACCACATCGAAGGCGAACACGCAGCGGCGCAGGGCTTCGTGCTCGGCGCATCTCGGGGATCTGCGGGTCATCGATGTGATCGCGCAGGGAGTCTTGGCGACCAACGCCAACGGGCTTGGCGCGCGGGCTGTCAGTGGCGGAGAGAACCTCTACGAGTTGCGCCAGACGGGATCGGAATGGCAGACCACCTTCATCGCCACACTCTCACCGGAAGACAGCCCCGAGTGGGACACGGGCGGCCCGCAAAGCCCGAACCCCGCGTTTCTGACAGCTCGCGTATCTGACAACGGCCGCTACCTGGCGTTCATGTCCTCGGCATCGATCACCGGCTATGACAACGTCGATGCGAGCCCCGCGGCGCATGGTGCCCGCGACGAGGAGGTTTTCCTCTACGACTCGCAAGTCGGCGCCCTGCGCTGTGTGTCATGTAATCCGGCCGGTGAGCGCCCAAGCGGGGTTCTTGATCGGCCGAACTCCGGCGAAGGCCTGGGACTGCTCGTGGACCGGCGCAAGGTCTGGGGCGAACTGGGTCACGAACATTGGGTCGCGGGCAACATCCCGGGCTGGACCTCGGAGTCACTGACGAGGGCCCTCCTTCAGTCGCGCTACCTCTCAAACGACGGCCGCCTCTACTTCAACAGCCCCGACCAGCTCGTGCCGGCTGACGGCAACGGAAAGAACGACGCCTACGAGTACGAGCCCTCCGGGGTCGGCAGCTGCGAAAGCGCCACCGGCGGCTGCGTGGCGCTGATCTCCTCAGGCAGCTCAAGCAGGGAATCGGCCTTCCTCGAAGCCACCCCAGACGGAAGCAATGTCTTCTTCGTGACCGAGGGCAACCTGCTACCTCAGGACACCGACACGGCCTTTGACATATACGACGCAAGAACCTGCACCGAAAGCTCGCCATGCCTGACGACTCCTCCACCCACACCCGCGCTGTGCGCTGAGACCAAAACCTGCCGCCCCGCCTCTCCCGGTATCGAAATCCCAGGGGCAGGCGGCGGGAGCGCCAGCTTCAGCGGCCCGGGCAACCCGGCGGCACTCGCACCGCCACACAGAGAAGTCAAGGGCGAACAACAAAGCCAGCCGCTGACGCGCAAGCAGAAGCTCGCCCGGGCGCTCAAGCAGTGCCACCGCATGCGCTCGAAGCACAAGCGCAAAGCCTGCGAAGCACACACACGCAAGCGCTACGGGGCTCATCCCGGCAAGGGCAAGGCGACGAGCAGGGCCAAGCACGACTCGAAGCGAGGGCGGGGCTGATGCCTGCAACACCTCACAGGAGCCTGATTAGGCAGGTCGGCACCGCGTTGGTAGTCGCAGGGGTCTTCACGTGTCTGGCCCTCGCGACGGCAGCGTCCGCTCACGCCCAAGGCCCGTGGTGGAGCGTGCGGGCGGAAACGGTCCCGGCCAATCTCGCGCCGGGCCAGGAAGGCGAAATCTTCCTCGACGTGAGCAATCTTGGTGATGTGCCGGTGGACACGACGAGGAATCCGGTGCACATCCGCGACATGCTCCCGGCCGGTTTGACCGCGATCTCGATTAGCGAACCGGGGTGCACCCTTGCGACGCTCGAGTGCGAAGTCAAAGGGATCCTCGCGCCATACCAGCAGATCACCGAGTTCCTCAGGGTCAAGGTGAACGAGCCGCTCGGGACGGTGACCCACTTGTCACAGATCGTGACGGTCGAAGGAGGGGGAGTGCCATCGCTGTCACGGGCATTTGGAGTGCCGATCAGTGGCGAGCCGGCGAAGTACGGAGTGGCCGATTTCGAAGCGCAACCGTTCAACGAGGATGGCACACCCGCTAGCCGGGCGGGAGCGCATCCTTTTCAGCTCACGACGACTCTCGCGATGAACCAGACGGCCGTGCCGCGCCTGCCAGTCGAGCTGCCCAAGGATCTCAGCTTCCACCTCCCGCCCGGCCTGGTCGGAGACCCGACCGCCGCGGGCCAGTGCACGATGGCGGACTTCTTCGCGCTCGTGCTCGAAACGAATCTCTGCCCGACAGACTCGGTCATAGGGGTCGCGACAGCGGAGGTCGATGAACCGAAGGTCACGCAGTACCTGGTGGAGACGGTCCCCGTCTTCAACCTCGTCCCCGCCCAGGGAGAGCCCGCGCGCTTCGGCTTCGAGGTGGCGGGCAAGGTGCCGGTGGTGCTCGACACCTCGGTTCGCTCGGGCCGCGACTACGGCGTCGACGTGACGGTCAAGAACGCGACGCAGACGGCGGGCCTGCTCGCGAGCCAGGTGAGCATCTGGGGGATTCCGGGGGATTCACGACATGACAACTCGCGCGGCTGGGAATGCGTCTGGGGCGAACACTTCGCCAAGCAAGCAGGCAAACCCTGCCCCACAGACCCCAAACTCCCGCAGAACCCCTTCCTCACGCTCCCAACCTCCTGCGCGAGTGTCCCGGCAGCCGAACCGATCTCCTTCCCAATGACCACCGACTCCTGGGCAAACCCCGGCACGCTGGTCGGCTCGCAATACACCTGGGCGGATGAAGCAGGCAACCCGCTCGGCTTCGCCGGCTGCCCACAGCTCCCCTTCGCCCCCTCAATCGACGTCAAGCCGGTGGAGCACACCGCCTCGACCCCCTCGGGCATGAGCGTCGACGTGCACGTGCCCCAGATAGGCCTCTCCGAAGCCGAAGGCCTCGCTGAGGCCGACATC
Organism: uncultured Solirubrobacteraceae bacterium; assembly: GCA_963716315.1. Lineage (GTDB taxonomy): Bacteria > Actinomycetota > Thermoleophilia > Solirubrobacterales > Solirubrobacteraceae > Palsa-744. The sequence goes on from OY970301.1 coordinate 773,513, forward strand.
CGCGACACGACCGTCACGCTGCCTGCGGGCGTGCAGCTCTCGCCCTCTGCCGCGAATGGCTTGGTCGGGTGTTCTGAGAGCGAGGTCGGCTTCGAAGGCTTCGAGGCGGCCTCGCACATGCAGCAGTTCAGCACCGCAGAAGCCCAGTGCCCCGAGGCCTCCAAGCTCGGCGTCGTGCACGTCAAGACGCCGCTCCTGCCAAACGAACTGGAAGGCGCGTTGTATCTGGCCGACCCCGCGCCCAACGGCGAAGCCGGGAAGAACCCCTTCGGCTCTCTGGTCGCCCTCTACCTGATCGCCAAGGACCCGGTCTCCGGCGTCCTTGTCAAGCTCGCCGGCGAAGGCGTGCTGGATGAAGGGAGCCTGCGGGTGGCCACGAGCTTCCGCGACGCCCCGCAGGTCCCCTTCGAAGACCTCAAAGTCGACCTCTTCGGCGGTCCCCGCGCCTCGCTGTCCACGCCCGCCACCTGCGGCCCCTACGCCAGCGACGCCACCTTCACGCCGTGGTCTGGCACGGGCCCGCTGGCCGTTCAGGCCCCCGGCGAGGACTTCCAGGTCTCCTCGGGGATCGGCGGCTCCGCTTGCCCCGCCGGCGCCCTCGGCTTCGCTCCAGGCTTCAGCGCCTTCTCGACCAACCCCCAAGCAGGCGCATACACGGGCTTCCAACTGGAACTGACCCGCCCCGACGGCGATCAGGCGCTCAGTGGCCTTCAGATGCACCTGCCGCCGGGGATCGCCGCGATGCTCTCCTCGGTTGAGCTCTGCTCAGAAGCACAGGCCGCCGCAAGCGCCTGCCCGCAGGACAGCGAAGTCGGCCACGCCACGGCGATCGCGGGCCTCGGCTCAGAACCGATCATCCAGGAAGGCGGGCGCGTGTTCATCACCGGCCCCTACGGCGGCGCCCCCTTCGGCCTCGAGATCGTGACCCCGGCCAAGGCCGGCCCCTTCGACCTGGGTTTCGTGACGGTCCGCTCGAAGCTCTATATCGACCCGAACAACGCCTCGGTGACGATCCTCTCAGACCCGCTGCCCACGCAGATCAGGGGCATCCCGCTGCAGCTCAAACGCGTGCTCGTGAGCGTCGATCGCCCGAACTTCCAGTTCAACCCGACCAGCTGCGCGCCGATGTCGATCGACGGCAGCATCTCAGGCGATCAGGGCGCCTCCGCGCCGGTCTCTGAGCGCTTCCAGGTCGGGGGCTGTGAGAGCCTGCCCTTCGGCCCCAAACTGAGCGCCTCGGCGGCCGGGCACGCCACCAAAGCCAACGGCACGAGCTTCAAGGTCACCGTCACCTCCCAGGGCCTTGGCCAGGCGAACATCGCCAAAGTCGACCTGGCGCTGCCAAAGCAGTCTGCCCAGCCGCCTGAGCACGATCCAGAAAGCCTGCCCCGAGGCCAGCTTCAACGCCAACCCGGCCTCCTGTGACCCGGAGTCGGTGATCGGCAACGCCACGATCCACACGCCGGTCTTGAAGAACCCGCTCTCCGGGCCCGCCTACCTGGTCTCCCACGGCAACGCGGCCTTCCCCGACGTGGAGTTCCTGCTGCAGGGCGAAGGCGTCACGCTGATCCTCGACGGCAAGACCGACATCAAAGCCGGGATCACCTACTCGCGCTTTGAATCGGCGCCCGACGCGCCCTTCAGTACCTTCGAAACGGTCCTTCCCGCCGGCCCGCACGGCGCGCTGACGGCCAACGTGCCCCAATCGGCCAACTTCAGCCTGTGCGGGCAGAAGCTACAGATGCCGACCGAAATCACAGCGCAGAACGGGGCGAAGATCACAACGACCACGAACGTCGCCGTGACCGGCTGCTCCCAGGTCCTGGCCAGCAAGGCCAAGAAGCTGACCCGCGCGCAGAAGCTGCAGAGGGCGCTGAAGGCGTGTCGCAAGAGGTTCAAGGCCAAGCGGCTGCACTCCAAGCGCGCCTCCTGCGAAAAGGCCGCGCGCAAGCGCTACGGGCCTAAGAAGGCACAGCATCCGCGCAAGGGCAAGAGCTCGGGCATACACTCAGCCCGCCGTGGGAAGGGCTGAGGCGATGCTCGAGAGGATGCGCTGTGGCGGGCTCTGCCCGTCGGGCCGGGCGCGCAGGCGACCGCCGGCCTGGCTGCTGGGCACAGCGTTGGCGATCCTCGTGTCATTTGCCGGCTGCGGCTCCTCCGATAACGGCGTCGCCGCCAAATCGGCCAAGGAGATCCTGCAGGCGAGCAAGGCGGCGGCCATCAGCGCGAGCTCGGTGCGTGTCGTGGGCACGAGCAAGGTGCGAGGCTCGAGCTTCGCGATCAACGCCCGCCTGGCGCGGGGCAGCGCCCGCGCTCGCGTTTCGCTGCTCGGCTTGGACTACGAAGTGATCCGCATCGGCAACACCGTCTATCTCAAAGGCTCTCAGGCCTTCTATGCACGCCTCAGCACGACGCTCGGCAAGACCTTGCACGTGCCCAAGGGCACATGGCTGAAGGCGCCCGCAAGCGGCGGCCCGCTGGGCGAGCTCGCCGCGCTCACCGACCTGCCCAAGGAGCTGAACCTGATCCTCTCCACCTCCGCCTACCTCACCAAGGGCGCGAGCACGACCATCGATGGGCAGAAGGCGATCGCGATCAAGGAGAAGGCCAAGCTCTATGAAGGCACGCTCTACGTGGCCAGCACGGGCAAGCCCTACCCGATCGAGCTTCTCAAGAGCGGCGGGCGCGAACGGGGGCGCACGCGCTTCTCGGGGTGGGGTCGGGGGGTTTCGCTCAGGGCGCCTTCGCCGGCGGTGGAGGTTGGCGGGCTGAAGGGGTGATCGTCCCGTCTACGTTCCCCCCGAGCTACCCAACTCGCGGGGTGTGACGACGAAACCGAGCTTTCTCATCCGACGCCACATCGGGCCGTCGAGCGTAACAAGGCGGCAACCGAGGAGTTGAGCCAGTGCGATGTACTCGGCATCATAGGTCTTCGCCCAGCCGAACTCGTTGGCGATGCGCCAGGCTCGACCGATCAGCTCACTGGGATGCTGCGGTTCGATGTTCAGCCCCTCCAACCGCTCGATTGCTGCTTCGCCGAGCTCGTGGGAGATTTCACCGCGAAATGTCATCGCACTGAGTGCCGATGGAGCCTCGCTCCACAGCAGCCAGGGCGCCACGAGCTGTTCGTCGCCGAGCGCGCTCAGTGCGTCGAGTCCAAGTCGCTCCAGGGTCGCCTCGACGGCGACCGTCGCGTCGATGACGAGCACTCTCAGTGTTCGCTGCGCGACCGGTGGATGGCGGCGACGACGTTTGGCATCGGCTCGCCTGTCAGCGTCTCCCCCCAACCGTCGGGAAGCCCAACGACATCGGGTTCCGTTTTGAGCTCCGCTCGCGACGTGATCAGCTCGACTATGGGCTCGATCTCAGAGTCGGGCAGCTCATCCAGCAGCTTGTGCGCCTGCTCGCGCGTCGTCATGCGATCAATTCTACCCGGAGGAGCGTTCGACTACCCATCCACACCGCCGAGGCGTTCGGCGTTATCGCCAGTTCCTCGGGGCCGGTGCACGATGCTGGCGGTAGACCTCGGCTTTTGCTTGTTCGCCCCGCGTTCCGGCACGTCGGTGAGCGATCTCCTCTTGGGGGCGGGCGTTGCGATCGGGCACATCGCGAGGCCGCGCAGCAGTCTTGCGCCAAGTCTGGTGGTGTCGGTACCGTAACCCGATGTTCGATGAGAGCGTCATAGTCGAGGCTGCGCGCCGCCTCGGCGTGGCAGCGCCGCAGGCGCGGGTGATCCTCTTCGGCTCGTACGCACGCGGGGACGCTGGACCCGGCAGCGACCTTGATTTCCTCATCGTCGAGCCATCCGTTGACGACCCGCCGGCCGAGTCGGTGCGTCTTCGCAGGACGATGCGCGGCCTTGGCCTGTTTGCAGACATCGTCGTCGTAAGCGAGCGTGAAGCGCAAGAGTGGGGAGACGTACAAGCCAGCTTGATCCGCTCAGCGCTTGTCGAAGGTCGCTCGATGGCGTGATGGCCTACGCTCCCGACCTTCCCGGCGTCCTGGTGCAGCTCGCGCGCGATGACGAGCTCGCCGCGAGATCGCTGCGGCCCGTGGCGGGAAGCACGGATTCGATACTCGGGTTCCATTGCCGTAGGCCGTTGAGAAGGCGCTGAAGGCGGCGCTCAAGTCGAAGGAGATCGACTCCCCATACCCACGATCTCGATGGCCCGCTCGAGCTGTGCCAGCGCCGCGGACACGCCACGCCCCCCCCCACTTGATGGAGTTGATCGCCTCGCCCCGTATGGCGTGCACATGCGGTACGGGATGGCCAGGCGAGCGCTCCGGATCGCGATGCGGCGCTGCACTGGGCCAGAGCGGCGATCGAGTGGGCAGAAGGCGTGATCGAATAAGAGGCCGACTAGACCCGAAGGCGTAGGTTGCCCACCGGATTGACCACCGGAATAGTAGGTCGGAGGCTTGGAAGCTCGTCCCTGCCAACTCGGAGACTAGCGCCAGCTGACTCGGATGCTCGACATCAGGCTCGACGACTTTCGCGCCAGCATGGCGAGCCGAGATCCAAGGCCGGATTTCAGCGCCTCCCGAGTCCCGAAGCGCGGTTTCTACATAACACGCGGATTTCCAATAAATCACGACGGCTTTCAATCGCGCGGTGGGAACAGGCGAGTGGCACAGTGGTCAGAGGGGGCTCGTGCGGGCGGCGCGCTGGCGCGTCGGAACCCGCCCGCGACACGGTTAGTCCGGTCGGCCGACGCCACATCGTGAGCCCCTCCTCCCATTGGCGCGATCGCTGAGTCGCGCCAAGACCCGCTCTTTTCCGGGCACCCAAGAGCCGCAATCGGGTCCGTCTCCATAGGGCCTTGCGCCAGGCGTGAGTGGCGCAAGATTTGACACCGCTCTCGCCAGACTGGCGCAAATCCTGGCGCAAGCCCCTCGATAACCCCCGAAACGTCAACTAATTCGGGCACATCACTGAGGAGTGAGACATCTAAGGATGGTTGGACTGTGCCTCGTCGCTGTTTTCGCCCTTGCGGCGGTCACGGCTGCGAGCGCTTCGGCCAAATCCCCCGAATGGGGCAAATGCGAAGCGCAGGTAGGCGGCAAATACGCCGACGGCAACTGCCAGACCAAAGCCAGCAAAGGCGCAGGCGCCTTTGAATGGCACAAGGGCGCGACCCTGCCGAACGTGCCGTTCACGGGCGAAAGCGTTGGGAACGGCGGCGTGCTTTATTCGCTCAGTTTCCAATGTCTAAAAGGCAACGAACACTACGCCGACCCCGAACATCCAGTGTCGCGGAAAACGTGTGAATCCGAAGGATTCAAATATTCCGAAACTGGTGACAACGAAATCGAATGCGAAAAAGAGAGCGCGACCGGTGAAGCGTCCGGCAAGAACAGCCTCGTGAATGTTCAGGTCACGTTCAAAGGCTGCAAGTTCTTTGGCTCGACCCCTTGCACAGGTGCGGGGCTGACATCGGGTGAAATTAAGACCTCTACGCTCAAGGGCAGCCTTGGCGCAATCAACAAAACCACGAAAGAAGTCGGCGCCCTCCTGGAACCTGCGACGAAGCATGGGCCATTCGCGAAGTTTGTCTGCCTCAGTGGCAGCACCTTCATCACCGTGGGAGTTGGCAACAAAAAAGATGGCGCGTTCTGGACGCCTGAAAACAAGGGCGGCAACGACCAAGTGATCTCGCCGATTACGCCGGTCAACCAGATGACCAGCAAATTCACACAGGTCTATTCAACCAACCTGGAAGAAGACATCGAAAACCTCCCGAACAAATTCGAAGGCAAGCCGCGCTCGAGCCTCGAAGAGTTCAGTAGCACCTTCCAGGGTGAAACGCTCTACGGCCAGTCCATGTGGTCCGCCGCCGGTGAGGAAATCACGAACGTCAACACGCCCGAAAAACCGGGCGAGATCAAATACTGATCGGCAGGTATTGATTTCGTGATCGATGAGTGTGGGGTCGGCGCAAGCCGGCCCCACCCGTCTCTAAGCGATGACCTCGCAGCAGCAATGACCTTGCGATGACCTTGACCTTGCGATGAACCAGCGGACTTCGACATACGACCCGGCGCCCTCGCCTGCCGCCTCGCCCGCACGCATGGCGCAAGGAGCGCCGCCCTGCCCCGCGCCCCAAGCGCCGCTGGCCCGCCCGGCGCCCCGCCCGATGGCCCGCCTCGCCCTCTGCCTGGCGGCCTGCCTCGCGTTGGCCCTGACTTTGGCCACCGCCGCCAACGCCGCCACCGGCCACAGCTTCCAGTCCGCCATAACCCAGGCCAAAGGCTCGGCCCTCTCCGAACCAACCGCCGTAGCTGTCGACCGCGCAAGCGGCAAGACCTTCCTCGCCGACTCAGGCGAAGGCGTGATCGACGTCTATGACTCCTCAGGCGCCTACCTGACCCAGTTCGGCTCAGGCACCCTCCTGGCAGCGGGCATCGCCGTAGACGAAGCCACGGGCCTCATCTACGTCGCCGACTCCTTCAACAACGCAGTTGAGGTCTTCAAGGCCAACGGCTCAGGCGGCTATGAAGCGATCGGCGAATGGGAAGGCGAAGCGCTCCCCGGCCAGGGCTTCGGCGAAGTCACGGGCGTGGCGGTGGACAACTCAGCCGGTCCCTCGGCCGGCGATGTGTATGTCGTGGACGGCGAAGACGCGAACCTGTCGGTGGGCGTCGTGGACGTCTTCAAGCCCAAGCCCGCAGGCCCCGAAGAAGGCCAGGAAGGCGAACTGTTGCGGGTGCTCTCCAAAGGAGCGATGGAAGAACCCAACGGCGTGGCCGTGGACTCCTCCACAGGCCGGGTCTACGTCGCCGACAGCGCCAAGGGGTCGGTCTATGAGTTCTCCGCGAGCGGAGTCGCGGAAGGCAAGATGAACGGGGCCTCCTCGCCGCAGGGCGCCTTCGGCAAGGAAGAAGCCGAAGGCAACGTCAGCGCCGTGGCGGTGGACCCGCTCAGCGGCGACCTGTTGGTGGCCGAAGCCGAACGCGGGGACATCAGCGAGTTCAGCGCAACCGGGGAATGGGCCGGCTGGGTCCCGAGCACGGCTGAAACGCCCTTGGGCGAACCGCACGGCCTGGCGCTCGACTCAACCGGGCGCCTCTTCGTGGCCGACGCCCTGCTCGGCAAGCTCGACGTCTACGGCCCGGGCGCCGTGGTGCCGGATGTCGCAACCGAAAAGGCCTCCAAACCCGCGCGCACGAGCGTGGTCATCAACGGCAGCGTCGACGGCCTGGGCAAAGCGGGCCACTACTTCTTCCAGTGGGGCACGAGCGCGGCACTGGGCTCGAGCACCGCGCCGGTGGCGCTGCCCGGCTCCCAGCAGGCCGTCAGCGCGACGCTCGAAGGCCTCACGGCCGGTGCCACCTACTTCTTCCGCCTGGTGGGCGAAAGCGAAGACGGCTCAAGCTACGGGCTGATCCGCGAAGTGACGATGGCGCCTGCGGTTGAAAAACTCTCAACCGGCCCGGTCTCGAACCTAGAGCCCGAAAGCGCCACGCTCACGGGCTCGCTGGCCCCCAACGGCTTTGACACCCACTACTACTTCCAGTGGGGCACGAGCACCAGCTACGGCAACACAAGCCCCGAAGCACCGGGAACCGACGCAGGTAGCGAAAAAGGCGCGGTCGCCGCGCAAACGGATCTCTCAGGGCTCACGCCGAACACGACCTACCACTACCGCCTGGTGGGCACCAACAGCTTCGGGAGCACATTCGGCGCCGATCAGAAGTTCACGACCTCGGGGCCGCCGCGGATCACCGCAAAGCCGGTCACGGCGATCGGCCACGAAACGGCGACGCTGAACGCCGAAGTCAACCCCGATGAGATCGAGACCACCTACCGCTTCCAGTACGGCCAGGACACCGGATATGGCCAGGAAGCGCCCATCGGCGGACAGGACATCGGCAAAGGCGGCACGCCGGTGGCCGTCTCCGCCCCGCTCACGGGCCTGAAGCTAGGCGTCACCTACCACTACCGGGTCGTGGCGACCAACGCCTTCAAGACCACGACCGGCCCGGACCAGAGCTTCACGACGATCCCGCCGGCGCTCACCACGAGCTGGGCCAGCGGAGTCTCGGCCACCGAAGCCACGCTGAACGCCGAAGTCAACCCGCTGGGCAACGAGACGACCTACTACTTCCAGTACGGCAGCGCAGCCTGCGCGCCCAACCCGGCGGGCTGCACGAACAGCCCAGCCCCGCCCGGGGAAGACCTCGGCGCAGGCGAAGCCGCGATCACAAAGACGCTGAAGCTCACGGGCCTAGAACCCGACAGCACCTACCACTTCCGCGTGGTCGCGATCAACAGCCTCGGCGAAGCTGCGAGCGCCGAACACACGCTCTCAACGCCCAAGCCCGCGCAGGCCTTCGCGCTCGCCGACAACCGCGCCTGGGAGCTCGTGACCCCGCCGGACAAGGAAGGGGCGCCGGTGGAAGCGCTCACGCGCGAAGGGGGGATCATCCTGGCCTCTGAAGACGGGGGGAAGCTGACCTACGTGGTGGACGGGGCGCTCGGGGAAAACGTCGAAGGCAACCGCAGCCCCGAAGAGCAGCAGATCCTGGCCGATCGCGGGAGCTCCTCCTGGGCAAGCCAGGACATCGCCACGCCGAACGGGAAGGCGAAGGGGAACGCGGCTGGCGCTACTCCCGAGTACCAGTTCTTCACGCCCAAGCTCCAGTCCGCGCTCGTCGAACCAGCCGAGCTGGGACCCTTCGCCTCGCCGCCGCTCGCCCCCGGCGTAATCCAAGCCACGCCCTACATCCGCGACAACGCCGCTGGCGCCTACCTACCGCTCGTGACCGAAACCAACACCGCGCCCGGAACCGCATTCGGCAACCACGTCCACTTCGTCGGTGCATCGCCCGACCTTGGTGGGGTGATCATGACCTCCGAAGTGGCGCTGACCGGCCAAGGCTCGACCCCCGGCCTATATGAGTGGTCTCACGGCAGCCTGCAGCAGGTCAGCTTGCTGCCCTCGGGGGCGCCCGCTTCAGGCATCACGGATCTCGGCTTCTTCAACCGCTCGGTGGCACATGCGGTGTCTGTCGACGGCTCCCGGGTGATCTGGACAAAACGCGAAGAAGGCACGGGTCGTGGCCACCTGTACCTGCGTGACCTCGCGCGAGGGGAAACGGTGCAGCTCGATGCGGCCCACGGCGCCCCGGAACCGCCGGGGTCGGGATCAGCCCGCTATCAGGCCGCAAGCGCCGATGGCTCGAGGATCCTCTTCACCGACAAGCAGCAGCTGACTGCGGATTCGACGGCCGAAGCGGGCCAGAACCTCGGCCGTCCCGACCTGTACATGTGCCAGCTGGTCGAAGAAGCGGGCAAGCTCACATGCGATCTCACCGATCTGACGGTCGACCACATCGAAGGCGAACACGCGGCGGTCCAGGGCTTCGTGCTCGGCTCAGACCCGCAAGCCGGGGTCGCCTACGTGATCGCACAGGGCGTGCTCGCGGACAATCCCAACGGAAACGGGGACGGCGCGGTCAGCGGCGCCCCAAACCTCTATGAAGTCCGCTTCGACCCCTCAGAACCCCGGACCACCTTCATCGCCACACTGGCCCCGGGGGACATCCCTGAGTGGGAAGCGGGCGGGGCGCAAAGCGCCAACCCGGCGTTCCTCACCGCACACATCTCCGAAAACGACCGCTACTTCGCGTTCATGTCCCAGGCGCCGATCACGGGCTTTGACAACGTCGACACCTCAGCCGCGGCGCATGGAGCGCGCGACGAGGAGGTCTTCCTGTATGACAACACCGCCGGAGAGCTGCGCTGCGTCTCCTGCAACCCGACGGGCGAGCGCCCCACGGGCGTGCTCGACCAGGTCAACTCCGGTGAAGGGCTCGGCCTGCTCGTCGACCGCCGCAAGGTGTGGGGTGAACTCAGCCGCGAACACTGGCTCGCCGGGAACATCCCGGGCTGGACCTCGCAATCGCTGACGAGCGCCGTCTTCCAATCGCGCTATCTGACAAGCGACGGGCGGCTCATCTTCAACAGCCCCGAGCGGCTCGTGCCGGCAGACACCAACGGCAAGAACGACGTCTACGAGTACGAGCCCTCGGGCGTGGGCAACTGCGAAAGCTCAAGCGGCGGATGCGTCTCGCTGATCTCCTCGGGCACCTCACCCCGCGAATCGGCGTTCTTGGAAGCAACGCCCGATGCAGGCAGCGTGTTCTTCATGACCGAGAGCAAGCTGCTGCCCCAGGACACCGACACCGCCTATGACATCTACGACGCGCGCACGTGCAGCGAAAGCTCGCCCTGCCAGACGATCCCGCCGCCTGCCCCAGCTCCGTGCGGCGAAACCGAGACCTGCCGGCCCGCGTCACCGGGCAGCGAAACCCCCGGCGTCAGTGGCGGCAGCTCGACGTTCGCGGGGCCCGGCAATCACACGGCCACAGCCGCCCCGCCCCCAACCAGAGGCGTCAAAGGTGAACAGACGACGAAGCCCAAGCCGCTGACGCGCAAGCAGAAGCTCGCCAAAGCCCTCGCGCAGTGCCGCAAACAGCACCCAGCCCGCAAGCGCAAGGCCTGCGAACGCCACGCGCGCAAGCTCTATGGCACGCACGCGAGCAAGAGTACGGCTCGCCGCAAAGCCGGCACCAGGAAGGGGCATCGCTGATGCGGTCGCGAACGAACCCGCTCAGCCCTAAGCGCCTTGCCTTCTTCGCGTCTTGCCTTGCGTTGGCGCTCTGCTGTGGCCTGCTGACTGCTGCCGGCGCCAAGGCGGAAGCGCGTTGGTGGCACATCCGCACAGAGACCGCCCCAACCAACCTCGCGCCGGGACATGAAGGCCGAATCCTTATAGTTGCAACCGACCTCGGCGATGCCCCGATCGACGCCTCGGCGGCGCCGGTGCACATTCGCGACGTGCTTCCGCCAGGGCTCACGGCGACGTCGATCACCGGGCCAAGCTGCTCCCTTGCGACCCTCGAATGCGAATTCAAAGGCACGATCGCACCCTACGGGGAGATAGTTGAGGCGATCGGCGTGAGCGTGAACGAGCCGCTCGGCACGGTCGTCCGCCTGCCCCAGACGGTGACCGTGGAAGGCGGCCAGACACCAACCCTAACGCGCACACTCACCGTGCCGGTCAGTGGCTCGCCAACCCAATATGGTCTCTCAGGCTTCGAAGCCCAGCTGTTCAGCGAGGACGGGACCCCGGCCGCCCAGGCGGGCTCTCATCCATTCCAGTTCACGACGACGGTCTCTGTGAACCGAAGCGACTCGGGCGAACTCGTCGCATTGCCGAAGGACTTCGCATTCCATCTGCCGCCGGGCCTGCTGGGCAACCCCAGCGCAGCGAAGCAATGCACGATGTCTGACTTCTTCTCGATCGTAGAAGAAGCCAACCTATGCTCGGCGGAAACGGTAGTGGGGGTCGCCACGGTGGAGATCTCAGAACCGAAGATCAACGCCCCACTGGTGGTCTTGACGGTCCCCATCTTCAACTTGGTGCCTGCTCAGGGTGAGCCTGCGCGGCTTGGCTTCGAGGCGGCCGGGAAGGTGCCGATCGTCTTGGACACCTCGGTTCGCTCGGGCCGCGACTACGGCGTGGACGTGACGGTCAAGAACGCGACGCAGACGGCGGGGTTGTTTGCGAGCCAGGCGAGCATCTGGGGGATCCCGGGAGACCCCAGCCACGACGCCTCGCGCGGCTGGGAATGCGTCTCTGGTGGCTCCTTCGCCAGCCAGGTCGGCAAACCCTGCCCCACAGACCCCAAACTCCCGCAGAACCCCTTCCTCACGCTCCCAACCTCCTGCGCGAGTGTCCCGGCAGCCGAACCGATCTCCTTCCCAATGACCACCGACTCCTGGGCAAACCCCGGCACGCTGGTCGGCTCGCAATACACCTGGGCGGATGAAGCAGGCAACCCGCTCGGCTTCGCCGGCTGCCCACAGCTCCCCTTCGCCCCCTCAATCGACGTCAAGCCGGTGGAGCACACCGCCTCGACCCCCTCGGGCATGAGCGTCGACGTGCACGTGCCCCAGATAGGCCTCTCCGAAGCCGAAGGCCTCGCTGAGGCCGACATCCGCGACACGACCGTCACGCTGCCTGCGGGCGTGCAGCTCTCGCCCTCTGCCGCGAATGGCTTGGTCGGGTGTTCTGAGAGCGAGGTCGGCTTCGAAGGCTTCGAGGCGGCCTCGCACATGCAGCAGTTCAGCACCGCAGAAGCCCAGTGCCCCGAGGCCTCCAAGCTCGGCGTCGTGCACGTCAAGACGCCGCTCCTGCCAAACGAACTGGAAGGCGCGTTGTATCTGGCCGACCCCGCGCCCAACGGCGAAGCCGGGAAGAACCCCTTCGGCTCTCTGGTCGCCCTCTACCTGATCGCCAAGGACCCGGTCTCCGGCGTCCTTGTCAAGCTCGCCGGCGAAGGCGTGCTGGATGAAGGGAGCCTGCGGGTGGCCACGAGCTTCCGCGACGCCCCGCAGGTCCCCTTCGAAGACCTCAAAGTCGACCTCTTCGGCGGTCCCCGCGCCTCGCTGTCCACGCCCGCCACCTGCGGCCCCTACGCCAGCGACGCCACCTTCACGCCGTGGTCTGGCACGGGCCCGCTGGCCGTTCAGGCCCCCGGCGAGGACTTCCAGGTCTCCTCGGGGATCGGCGGCTCCGCTTGCCCCGCCGGCGCCCTCGGCTTCGCTCCAGGCTTCAGCGCCTTCTCGACCAACCCCCAAGCAGGCGCATACACGGGCTTCCAACTGGAACTGACCCGCCCCGACGGCGATCAGGCGCTCAGTGGCCTTCAGATGCACCTGCCGCCGGGGATCGCCGCGATGCTCTCCTCGGTTGAGCTCTGCTCAGAAGCACAGGCCGCCGCAAGCGCCTGCCCGCAGGACAGCGAAGTCGGCCACGCCACGGCGATCGCGGGCCTCGGCTCAGAACCGATCATCCAGGAAGGCGGGCGCGTGTTCATCACCGGCCCCTACGGCGGCGCCCCCTTTGGCCTCGAGATCGTGACCCCGGCCAAGGCCGGCCCCTTCGACCTGGGTTTCGTGACGGTCCGCTCGAAGCTCTATATCGACCCGAACAACGCCTCTGTCACGATCCTCTCAGACCCGCTGCCCACGCAGATCAGGGGCATCCCGCTACAGCTCAAACGCGTGCTCGTCTCAGTCGATCGCCCGAACTTCCAGTTCAACCCGACCAGCTGCGCGCCGATGTCGATCGCCGGCACGCTCAGCGGCTCGGGCGGAGCCTCCGTGCCGGTCTCCCAGCGCTTCCAGGTCGGGGGCTGTCAGAGCCTGCCCTTCGGCCCCAAATTGAGCGCCTCGGCGGCCGGGCACGCAAGCAAAGCCAACGGCACTACCTTCACGGTCACGGTCCAGTCTCAGGGCCTTGGCCAGGCGAACATCGCCAAAGTCGCCCTGGCGCTGCCAAAGCAGCTGCCAAGCCGCCTGAGCACGATCCAGAAAGCCTGCCCCGAGGCCAGCTTCAACGCAAACCCCGCCTCCTGCAGCCCCGAATCGGTGATCGGCAACGCCACGATCCACACGCCGGTCTTGAAGAACCCGCTCTCAGGCCCCGCCTACCTGGTCAGCCACGGCAACGCAGCCTTCCCCGACGTGGAGTTCCTCTTGCAGGGCGAAGGCGTCATGCTGATCCTCGACGGCAAGACCGACATCAAAGCCGGGATCACCTACTCGCGCTTTGAAGCGGCGCCCGACGCGCCCTTCTCGACCTTCGAAACGACCCTTCCCGCCGGCCCGCACGGCGCGCTGACGGCCAACGTGCCCCAATCGGCCAACTTCAGCCTGTGCGGGCAGAAGCTACAGATGCCGACCGAAATCACCGCGCAGAACGGGGCGAAGATCACAACCACGACCAACGTCGCCGTGACCGGATGTGGCCAGGTCCTGGCCAACAAGGCCAAGAAGCTGACCCGCGCGCAGAAGCTGCAGAAGGCCCTGAAGGCCTGTCGCAAGAGGTTCAAGGCCAAGCGGCTGAAGGTGAAGCGGGCAAGCTGTGAAAAGCAGGCCCACAAGCGCTATGGGGCCAAGAAGGCGAAGGGCAAGGGGGCCAAGCGCGCCAAGGGCTCCTCGGGCAAGAGCTCGGGCATACACTCGGCCCGCCGTGGGAAGGGTTGAGGCGATGCTCAAGACGATGCGCTGCGGCGGGCTCGGCTCGTCGGGCCCGGCGCGCAGGCGAGCGCCGGCCTGGCTGCTGTCGACGGCATTGGCGCTCCTCGTGGCGCTCTCAGGCTGCGGCTCCTCTGATAACGGCGTGGCCGCCAAATCGGCCAAGGAGATCCTGCAGGCGAGCAAGGCGGCGGCGATCGGCGCGAGCTCGGTGCGTGTCGTGGGGGTGAGCAAGGTGCGAGGCTCGAGCTTCACGATCAACGCTCACCTGGCACTGGGCAGCGCCCGCGCTCGCATCTCGCTGCTCGGCCTGGACTACGAAGTGATCCGCATCGGCGAGACCGTCTATCTCAAAGGCTCTCAGGCCTTCTATGCACGTCTCGGCGCATCGCTCGGCAAGACCCTGCACGTGCCCGTCGGCACTTGGCTGAAGGCGCCCGCCGGCAGCGGCCCGCTGGGTCAGCTCGCCGCGCTCACCGACCTGCCCAAGGAGCTCAGCCTCATGCTCTCCACCTCCGCCTACCTCACCAAGGGCGCGAGCACGACCATCGATGGGCAGAAGGCGATCGCGCTGAAGGAGAAGGCCAAGCTCTATGAAGGAGTGCTCTACGTGGCAACGACGGGCAAGCCCTACCCGATCGAGCTGGTCAAGAGCGGCGGGCGCGAACGGGGGCGCACGCGCTTCTCGGGGTGGGGTCGGGGGGTTTCGGTTAGGGCGCCGGCGCCGGCGGTGGAGGTTGGCGGGCTCAAGGGCTGATCGGTGCTCCGCGTCTCTCGGCCCACCCACAACGCGTGCGGCCGTATCGCTGAGATTCCTTGGCCGGACGGAAGCCCCCTGCTCACTCGCGGGCCCAGCCAACCCGGAGGATCAATTCGAGCTTGACGCAGTGCAGAAACTCGATATCAGCCGTCGCCAGCTACCAGCTCGGCTTGATCGAACGACCGCGCCAGCGGGGCGTCAGTGGTTAGCAGCGCTGAGCCCAGCGAGGCGGCCAGCTCCACATACAACGCGTCGACGAGTCGGTGTTGGTTGCGACGCTCCCACGCGCCGGAGACGAGGTTCGCCAGCGAATGCCGGCGGACCGGCGCAGCTTCGAGCTCGCGCAGCGCAGCGGTCACGGTCGCTGGGTCCAGCTCACTCGCGCGGTGCAGACGCCCGAGCGCTGAAAGCACCTCTGCGTCGAGGTGTGCCGGGGCGTGGAGCTCGTGCCCACGCATACGAGCGCGGACCTCGATACCCAGCTCGCTGCCGAGCAGAGCCTCCACGGCGGCAGAGGCGTCGACGACGAGGCTCTCAGGCAGAGGTGTCCTCACCCAGCTCGGCTCGAGCTGCGGCGACTGCCTCGATCACGCGCTCATGGCTGATCTCGACCCGCGGCAAGCGATCGAGTCGCTGCAGCCAGCGATCGGTCTCGTTGTGCGCGAGCCTCCGGCTCAGCGCCTCCTGGGCGATGCTCGAGATGTTCAACCCCGCAGATCGTGCTTCTTGCGCTAGCTCATCCGGAAGATAGACGTTGACGCGAGCCATGCGCATAGTATACACACTCGAAACGACTGTGCCTACGCTCCTCTGACCTCGAAAGGGTCCACGGGCAAAGTGGCTTATGTTCGCGACGATGCTCGCCAGAGCCGTGCCATCGGAACGACGTGCAAGCTGCTGTCATGCGAGTATGCACGCTCGCCGGTGTAGAGCACGACGCCGCCGAGGAACTGGCTCGCAAGCCTGCTGCGCAGCTTGAGCAGTCCCCGCAGCTCGCTGGGGCGAACGCGTGAGGCGGCCTTGACCTCGAGCGCCACGACCTTGCCGTCTTCGCGCTCCAGTACCAGATCGACCTCGTCGCCGTCATGGGTTCGCCAGTGTCCCCGCTGCACCGGCGCATCGAGCCAGTCGAGCTGCTTGGAGACCTCGCCCACGACGAACGTCTCCAGCAGATGCCCGAGCTCGCTCAGCGCGGACGCCGAGGCTACCGCGAGCTTCTGCTCGGTCAAGCGCAACAGACGCGCCGCGAGCCCGCTGTCGACGACATGGACCTTCGGCGCGGCGCCGATGCGCGAGCCTAGCGTCTTGCCCCAGGCGGGCAGGTGATAGACGAGAAAGACGGCCTCGAGCAGCTTGGCGTAGTTC
Organism: uncultured Solirubrobacteraceae bacterium; assembly: GCA_963716315.1. Classification (GTDB taxonomy): domain Bacteria; phylum Actinomycetota; class Thermoleophilia; order Solirubrobacterales; family Solirubrobacteraceae; genus Palsa-744. The sequence goes on from OY970301.1 coordinate 789,685, forward strand.
TCGGCCGTCGACTTCTCCATGCCCATCGTGGCAGCAGCCTTAGCGATGTTGAGCGTCTGAGCGGTCTGACTTGCGAGCTGGCGCAGCAGAAGCGGGAGCTGGCGGCGCTGGCGGACGCGCGTGAGCTCCATCACGTCACGCTCGATCACGAGATCGACGTAGTCGTCGAACCAGCGCGCACGGTCGACCTGTCGAGCCCGGCGAAGCACAGGTGGAAATCCTCCGGCGACGACACGACCGATGTACTCCTCGCGGGCGATCGGTGGCCAGCTTCCGCGTATGAGCGACGACGGATCGCCGATGAGCGCTTCCGAGAAGTCCTCGTGGACCTCGGCGATCTCGCCCTGGGAGAGCGGAAGGACATCCACCCGATGGGCGCGGCCTGTGAGCGCTTGAGCCGTCGCCGGCAGGGTTGCATACCGAGTCGAGCCCGTGAGCACGAACCTGCCTGGCGCGGCATCGCGGTTGAGCTCTGCCTTGATCGCGTCGAGGAGCTCGGGAGCGTGCTGGAACTCGTCGATCAGCACCGGCGCCTGGCCGCGCACGAATAGCGCCGGGTCCGCTCGCGCGGCGTCGCGCGTGGCGAGATCGTCGAGGTCGACGATCCCTCGCCCGAGGGAGTCCGCCAGCGCACGCAGTAGGGTCGACTTGCCGACGGCGCGTGGGCCTTCCAGCACGACGACAGGCTCGACGTCGAGTCGGCGGCGTACAACATCGCCGAGCCGCCGATCGACGGTCTTCGAAAGCGTCGCTGGCACGCTCCTACGTACAGCTATTTCCGTATCGCTCGGCATTCTTTTTCCGCGATTCGAGGGGCAAGCAGTCCGTGATTCGAGGATGTCGAGCCCCGTCCAGGTTGCTTCCCGAGCTAGCTCATCTGGCGGCCGCCCAGCCGAGTCGGCGCCGATCTTGCCAACGGGCCGCGCGGAGGTGGGCTTCGCCGGCGCATCTCAGCGCGCGAGCGCCCGGACGTTCAGCTTCTCGGCTTCGGCGACCGCGATCAGTGGCCGGTCGGCGGTGGCGAGCTCGTCGGATTGCCCGGTGGCGGCGAGCAGGATGCTGTCGGCGAGGGAGATGGGCGTGCGAGTGCGGTGGTAGCGGCGGGCGCGGATGTCGGCTGCGTCGCGGGCGATCGGCTCGGTGATCTCGACAAGCGCCATCCGTTCGCTGACGAGCGGCGTTGTGAGCTCGTGCAACCGCTCGCGGGGGATCCCTTGGACGCGTTGCAGGACGTCGAGCGCCTCGGCGAGGTTGACGGCGGTGATCGCCGCTTCGCCTCGTCGCAGAATCGTCTCGACCTGCTCGGCGGCCGGCTCCTCGGCGAGCAGCGCGATCAGGGCATAGGCGTCCAGAAGGACGCTCACCTTCGCGCGCGCCTGTCCTCGGCGGCCGTCTCGGCTTCACGCGCGGCGCTGCGCAGCCGCTCGCTGCCGATCGTGAGCTCAGCCGCGAGAGCGCCACGCGCGGCCGCGATCGGATCGTCCGGCGCCGGTCTGAGCACGATCCGGTCGCCCAGATCCTCGAGCGCGAGTGTCGAGGTGCCCCAGCGGTGGCGGATTCGGGAGGGTATTGAGATCTGCCCGCCCCGGGATATCTTGGCAACTCTCATGCTCATGAATGATACCATGTGGCGCCGCGCACGACCGTGGAAGAACTGCCCTGCCGGACCCGCCCTGAGAGGGACAGCGAACAGCGACAGAGAACCGGTGCGCACTCGTCACTACGCTCGACCGAACGGTGCGCGGAGCTATCTGAAGCGAGCTAAAAGCCCAACCTGGGGGCTTGACCAATGCCGGGCCCACACCGGGACGCACTCCCGGGTCTCCAAGCGCGCTTTCTGCATAACGCCCAGGTTTTCAATAAATAACGGGCACTTTCATTGACGCTAAGAAAGGCCGGCTTCGCGCGGTGATCTGACAGGCCGGCCGCCGGGCCAGTCGGGCTTCGCCAGGGCTCGTTCGTAGGACGGCGAGGTCCGCTCATAGGATCACTCAACGCGACGCCGCTGCCCCCGCGGCCACCCCCCGCGCAGTCGCGCCACTGCGCATCGTCGCGCTGCCGAGAGGTCGCAACCACGCCCCGTCTCATAAGCCGCTGGCGCCAGCCTCGACTGGCGCAAATCTGACATCGCCCTCGCTCGACTGGCGCAAATCCTGGCGCAAGGCCGCGAAAACCGCGTGATTTCCCGGCAAGACCGGCCGCTCGCTGAGGAGTGAGACATCTAAGGATAATAGGAGCGTGTCTGAGCGCCGCTTTGGCGCTGAGCGCGATCGGCGCAGGGTCCGCCCTCGCGAAGGATCCATGGACGGTGAACACCTGGGGCCAATACAAGTACTGCCCATACGAAAACCCGACAGTCACGGACTGCATCGCCGGCGTCACGCTGGGTGGAAGCAAGGGTGGTTTCTTCGAATACGGCAAAGTCAAGGTGAAGCTGGACAAGTCGATCATCCTTCAGGGCGGGCTCAGGGGCGAAAACCCTACAACCGAAGTGGTCCCCGCTGTGCGCGGCGGGGCATCGCTGGAAGCCCCCGAACTGAAGGTGACCGGCGGTATCGGTCTATTCACTAAGGCGTTTCAGGAACAGCAGAAATGGCCGGCGGCTCTGACGGAAAGCTGGAAGGCGGCCAAAAAAGCTAAAGAAGCTGGCGTAAACGTCAAAATCGAAACAGCCGGCAGCGAATGTTTTGAAGTTCCGGGTTGCGTGAACGTCGAAAACATCCTCATCGAGAGCGGCGTCGCGTTCAATTTGCCGCTGAAGGTGAAAATCACGGCGCCGTGGCTTGAAAAACTGGGCAGCGGTCCTTGCTACATCGGCAGCGACGAACACCCGATCCACATCAACCTGACCACGGAAGGCGCTGGCTCGGCAGGCAGCAGTGGCGTCAAATTCAATGAAGAATTCGACAACATCGAAATCCCGGGAAGCCAGTTGGTCGACACGCGGTGGAAAATCGAAGCGGCATCGGCACCGAAAGGCTGCGGAGGCGAATACGAATCGTACATCGACGCGGGGCTGGAAAAGTTGCTTGAAATGTCGTCCCCGAAACGAACCGGAATCGTTGTGCTCAAGGGCAACCTGCACGACGGCCTTGCAGAACAGGTTCTAGTGAGCGGCGAAGCAACCGGCGAACTCCCATAGTTAGCAAGTAGGCGTATCCGTAGAAACAAGCAAGAAGCAAAGCCAGCTACGGCCCGGGGCCCCATCCCACTCGGATGGGGCCCCGCCGCGGCAACAACGACAGGCGACTCCCTAGGTCGCGAAACCCGTTCAGTCAGAGGCTCACCCACCCAGAGGGCGAGGGGGGTTGACAAGGAGAGTGTTTTGATGAGACTTTTGAAAGTGCTGGGCCTAGCCGTTGTGGCAGCGCTCGTCGTGAGCGCTGTCGCAGCAGCCAGCGCCTCGGCCGAAGCACCGGAATACGGCAGGTGCGTCAAAGTCGAAAAGGTCGGCAAACTCTATACCGGCACCTACACCGACAAGGGCTGCACCAAAGAAGCGACGGCTAAAGAAAAAGAAGAAGGAAAAAAGAACAAGTACAACTGGCTGCCGGGTGGCGTGAAACTCAAACAAACGAGCACCGGCGGTAAAGCGACGCTTCAGGAAGTCGGCAAATACGCCGTCGGCTGCGAATCGGAGTCGAGCACCGGCGAATACAGCGGCACCAAAGAAGCCAAGAAACTGTTCGTGATGTTCAAAGGCTGCCATGTGCCGCCGTTCATCTGTACCTCCCCCGGGCACCCGGCGGGCGAGCTTGAAACGAAAGAACTCGAAGGCCGAGCGGTGTGGAAAAACAAAGCCAAACACGAAGCTGCGCTCGACCTGTTCCCGGCCAAAGGCGAAGAAAAGTTCATCGCGTTCAGCTGCGGCGCGCTGACGGTCGAAGTGCGGGGCTCGATCCTCGTGCCGATCCAGGCGAACAAGATGAGCACTACGTTCAAACTGAAGTACAAGCAGAAAAACGGCTTCCAGGAAGTCAAATTCTACGAAGAAGGCGAAGCGCTCGTCGAAGATGTCCTCGAAGCGAACTTCGAAGGCAAAGGCTGGGCGAAGTCCGGCCAGTCGATCACCTCGACGGTGCAGAACGAAGAAGCGCTGGAGTTGAACACGTTCGTGTGATGCTCTGCCGTGGCGTGCGCGGCGCCCGCTCGGGTGCCGCGCACGTGTCGCAGGGGACCTTGTGAGAGCGAGAGGGCGATGAACAGAGGTGAGCAGTCCGGGATGATGGTGGGTGGCGGCGATCTGCCGAGGCGAGGAGTGACGCGTCAGGCTCCGCCTGCCGGGCGGCCGGCGTGCGTCATCGCCGCGATCGCCGTTCTCGCAGCCGCGGCGATGACGCTGTGCTCCCCTGCCGCCCAGGCGCTGACCCACCAGGGCCATGTGTTCAGCTCGACCTTCGGCACGACCGGCGCGGGCGAAGGGCAACTGAGCGCGCCCTCTGCCGTGGCCGTGGACGAAGCCGGCGGCCTGGCCTACGTCTCAGACACGGCCAACGACCGCGTCGATGTGTTCCAGCGCGCCGCCGGCGGCGGCTACGAATACCTATCGCAGTTCAAGGTCCGCGATCCGGGCCCGATCGCCGTCGACAACTCCACTAGCGAAGCAGACCTGTCGCGCGGCGAGGTGTACGTGGCGGGGGCGCTGAACGCCGAAGAGCAGGAAGAAGGGCTGCGCAACGCGCTGTATGTGTACTCGCCAAGTGAAGGCGAAGTGATCCACAAGATCCACAGCTTCAAATTCAAGGAAAAAGGCGGGGAAGAACGCGAAGAAGAATTCGAAGAAAGCATCTCCGGCGTGGCCGTGGACGCCGGCGGGGTGCTGTGGGTCTACTGGGAAGAAGAAGGGCTGATCGACGGCTTTGACAAAGTGAGCGGCGGTGGCGGCAAGACGAAGCTGGCGTGGGACCCCTCGCTTCGGCGCAGCATGGAAGAGCGCTTTGAATGCTATGCGCGGCCTGCCTTCGCGGTGGCCCCCGACACAGGCTCCTTCTACGTCGGCTACGAACGCCGCAACGCCGCCGAAGAATGCCCGGGCGAAGCGGGCGGGACGCCGGATCCGACGGTGGTGGCAAAGCTCGACGGCCAGGCGCCTTCGTCGGGGACCGCGATCGCAGAACTGGACCACCGCAACACCACGGGCGCGGCGGTCGACGCCTCGAGCGGTGATCTGTATCTGGACAACGCGAGCAGCGTCGCCGCCTACACCCCCGATGGCGTGCTGATCCAGCGCTTCGGCACCGGGCAGATGAGCGCCGGCAGCGGCGTGGCCGTCGATTCGGCGCATGGCGAGGTGCTCGTGCCCGACGCCGGTGAAGACCGGGTGGTCGTGTTCGGGCCCGAAGCGACGCCTGAAAAGCCAGCGATAGACAGCGTCTCCTCGCAGAATCTGACCCCCTCCTCGACCGAACTGCGCGCGCAGATCGATCCGCGGGGCGAAGAAACCGAATACCACTTCCAGTACGGGGGCAGCGATTGCGCGCAGAGCCCTTCGGCGTGCACGGACTTGCCGGTGAGCCACATCCCGGCGGGCTACGGCGATGTCGCCGTGAGCGTGCAGCTGGATGGCCTCGCACCTGCCACCGCCTACTACTACCGCGTTCTGGCGAGCAACGCCCACGGCCAAGCAGAAGGCCTTCCCTCATCGAGCACGTTTCAGACGCTGCCCTCAGCGAGCGCGCTGCCCGACGGTCGTGGCTGGGAGATGGTCTCGCCCCCCCAGAAGCACGGCTCGACGATCGAAATGGTCTCCGCGCTGCGCAGCGGCTCGATCCAGGCCTCGCTCGACGGCAATCGCCTTGCCTGGCTGGCGGCCGGCCCGGTCGTCGCCGAACCGGAGGGCAATCGCAGCTTCGAACTCTCACAGCTGATGTCGGTGCGCGAAGCGCAGGGGTGGAGCACCCAGAGCCTGGAAACCCCGCACACGAAGGGGTGGGGCCTGTTGTTGCCCTCGCCGAGCGAGTATCACTTCTTCACGCCGGATCTCTCGGCGAGCCTGGTCGAGCCCACCGAATACGACGCGGGCAAGACCGAAGGGGTCGTCGAACACCCCGCACTCTCGCCGCTGGCCAGCGAAAAGACGATGTACTTGCGGGGCAATCTGCCCGTGCCACCGGGCGAATTCTCACCGCTTGTGACCGCGCAGAATGACACTGCCGCCACGAAGTTCGGCGGCGGCCTGGACTTCCTCGGCGCCACCAGCGATCTCTCTCATGTCGTGTTTCACTCAAAGGCCGGCCTCACCGCCGCCGCGCCGTCGGCGGCAGGACTGTACATGTGGCAGGCCGGCGCGCCGCTGTCGCTTTTGAGTGTGCTGCCGGATGGCACGCCGGCGCCCGACGAAGGGTTCACCGAACCCTCGCTAGGGAGCCCGGAAGGCCTCAGCACGCGGGGCGCGATCTCCTCCAGCGGGCAGCGCGTGTTCTGGACCGACGGCACCGGCACGGGCCTCTATCTGCGCGACACAGTGCAGAACGAGACGATCAAGCTGAACGCCGCGCAGGGTCATGGCGCGATCGAAGCCGGCGAAGGCGGCCAGGAAATGCCCGAACCCCCGGAAGGGCAGTCCGGGCGAGAAGTGCGCTTTCAGAGCGCCAGCGCCGACGGCTCGAAGGTGCTCTTCACAGACACCGCGCGCCTGACCGAAGACTCCACCCAGGAACCGACCGGCGAAGAATCGCCGATGGACCTCTATGAGTTCGAACTGACGAGCCAGGACCCGCTGCGCGGGCGCCTGAGGGACTTGACGAGCGGCGCCGCGGGCTCAAGCGGCGACGTGCTCAACGTGATCCCGGGCAGCTCCGAGGATGGCTCGAGCGTCTATTTCGTGGCCAACGCGGCGCTCGCCCCGGGCGCGAGGCCGGGCCGGTGCACCCGCAACCCCGAAGGCGGCGAAGCCTCGCCGCCCGGCGCGACGTGCAACTTGTACCTCTCCGAGGCCGACCCCGCTCATCCCGGGCTACGCCAGACGCGCCTGATCGCCGAGCTCTCGAGCGAAGACGCCGCCGACTGGGGCGCCGGCGCGAGCTCCAAGCTCACGCCTTCGCAGTTGAACCTCAGCTCTGTGACCTCGCGCGTCTCCCCGGACGGGCGCTATCTGGCGTTCATGTCTCAGCAGAGCCTCACCGGGTATGACAATCGCGACGCGAGCAGCGGCCTGCCCGACGAGGAGGTCTTCCTCTTTGACGCCGCGCAGGGCCGGCTTTTGTGCGCATCCTGCAACGCGGGCGCCGAAGGCGGCGGCTGGAGCCGCCCCCACGGCGTGTTCGACACCGAACTGGCCGGAGAAGGCGTGGGCCTTCAGGTCGACCGCCCGGAAATCTGGAGCGCGCGGTGGCTGGCCGGCTCGATCCCCGGGTGGGGGTTCAACCGCGATGGCAAATCCCAGCCCGCGGCGCTCTACCAGCCGCGCTATCTAGCCGACTCGGGGCGCCTGTTCTTCAACAGCTCAGACGCCCTGGTCGCTCAGGACAAGAACGGCAAGCAGGACGTCTACGAGTACGAGCCTCAGGGCGTTGGCTCCTGCGGGGACTCCGGTGGCTGCACCGGGCTGATCTCCTCCGGCAGCTCCGGACGCGAATCGGCGTTCCTGGACGCCAGCCAGAACGGCGATGACGTGTTCTTCCTCACCGCGGCACAGCTCCTCGCGCCGGACACCGATCAGGCGATCGACATCTATGACGCGCACCTCTGCAGCGAAAGCTCGCCGTGCCTGAAATATCCCGTTCCCTCCTCCTCGCAGTGCGAATCCTCAGAGACGTGCCGCCCCGGCTCGGTGCCGCCCCAGCCCGCCGCCGGCCCCGCGAGCGCGACCTTCTCCGGCCCGGGCAACTCCGCCGTAGAGGCTCAGCAGACGGTTCGCGCGACGAAGGCCACGGGCAAGCCTGTGCGACGTCTCACGCGCGCGCAGAAGCTCACCAGGGCGCTCCAGTCCTGCCGCAAGCGCTACAAGCACGCAAAGGGCAAGCGCGCCAGATGCGAACGCCAAGCGCGCAAGAAATACGCCGCGCAGAAGGCGAAGAAGGCGCGTGGCTCCTCGCGCAAGCCCGCTCACGGCGCCGGCAGGAGCCGATGAGGATGCAGGCCCGCCGAAACGCCGCGCCTGCGCCCCGATCGCGTGAAGCTCGCCGCTACAGCAGGGTCATCGCGATGGCGTGTGGAGCTGTGCTCGTGCTCGCACTGGCCTTCGCTCCTTCCGCGCTGGCGGCCGCGCGCTGGCAGCTCTCTTCACGCGCAGCGCCGACGAACCTGCCGCCGGGCAGCGAAGACCTCGTCAACGTCGCCGCCGACGATCTGGGCGATGTCGGGGTCAGCGGTGCCTCGAGCGAGGTGACGATCACCGATGTGCTGCCCAGCGGGCTGAAGGTGAGCGATCCCAGCGCGGTGGACCCGCACTGGGCGCGCAGCCAGTCCCTGGAAGAAAAAGAAGAAACCTGGCAATGCTCGGTCACCGAACAAGAGCGGGTGGTCACCTGCAGCACTTCACTTACCGTCCCGCCCTTCGAACGCCTGGAAGTGGACATCCCGGTGAAGGTCGAAGAGCCGCCGGGAACGGTCCTCTCGCTGCCCAACCAGCTGAGCGTGCACGGCGGCGAAGCGATCGGCGGCGGCGCCGTGGCGGGCACCTCGCTGACCCGCGCAGTGAAGATCAGCGGTGAACCGGTCTCCTTTGGCCTCGAAGAAGGCGGATATGCGCTCGCGCTCGAAAACTCCGACGGCTCGCCCGACACGCAGGCCGGCTCGCACCCCTATCAGCTGATGAGCACGCTCTTCCTCAATCAGACGCTCGAGGAAATCCAGAAGCCGGGACAGCCCAGGCGGCTGGCGCCGGGCGCCCCGGCGCTTGCGAAGAACCTCAGCTTCGACCTTCCGCCAGGGCTGCTCGGCAACCTCACCGCCGCGCAGCAGTGCTCAGACAGGGACTTCTCCTCGCTGGCGGGCACCTCCGGAGGGGTGCGAAACCTCTGCCCCGCGGACTCGGCGATCGGCGTCGCGACGGTCACGATCCTCGCCCCCAGCCCGGTCGGTTACAAAACGCTGGCCGTGCCGCTATTCAACCTCGAACCGGCCCAGGGCGAGCCGGCGCGCTTTGGCTTTGAGACCGAAGCGGTGCCGGTCGTGATCGACGCCTCCGTTCGCACGGACGGCGACTACGGCGTGACGGCCAGCGTCAGCAGTGCGACCGCGGCCGCGCAGGTGCTCGGCACGCAGGTCATCTTCTGGGGTCAGCCCAGCGCGCAGAGCCACGACGGCGCGCGCGGCTGGGCGTGCCTGCGAGAAGGCAGGCTGAAGTTCGAAAGCGAGACGTGCGCGCCGCCGAGCCCTCGCCCGAGCACCCCGTTCCTGCTGCTGCCGAGCTCGTGCACCGGACAGCTCGAGCACGACGATGCAGGGCCTCGCCTGGACCGGCGAGCGGCTCAGCGGCGAATATGCCTTCCAGGGCCAGCTCGGTGAACCGCTCACGAGCCTCGAAGGCTGCGATCAGCTGCCCTTCGCCCCCGCGATCGAAACCCAGCCCCAGCAAGAAGAAGGCCAGCCGACGAGCGCCGCGAGCACTCCCACGGGGCTGGACGTGCAGGTCAAGCTGCCCCAGGAGGGCACGCTCACCGAAGGCGCGCTGGCAGACGCCGATGTCAAGAGCGCGAGCGTGACCCTGCCCCAAGGCGTCGTGCTCAACCCCTCGGCCGCCAACGGGCTGGAGGCCTGCTCTGAGCAGCAGATCGGCTATGAAGGCCCAGGCGGGAGCGACCCGCTCTCGCCCGGAGCGCCCTCGCCGCTGCGCTTCTCCACGGCCAAGGCCGAATGCCCGCAGGCCTCGAAGATCGCCAGCGTGCGAATCAAGACGCCGCTGCTCGGCGAAGAGCTCTCGGGCTGGGCCTACCTGGCCGCCCAGGAAGCCAACCCGTTTCACTCGCTGATCGCGATCTACATCGTGGCCGAAAGCGAAAAGCTCGGCCTGCGCGTGAAGCTCGCCGGCGAAGGCAAGCTCGACGAGCAGACCGGCCAGATCACGACGAGCTTCACCGACACGCCGCAGGTCCCCTTCGAAGAACTGCAGGCTGCAGCCTGTTCGGTGGGCCGCGCGGTTCGCTCTCCACGCCGGCGCTCTGCGGCGCCTACACGAGCACGAGCTCCTTCACGTCCTGGTCGGGCGTGACCCAGACGCCCCAGGCCCAGCCGTTTGAGATCACCTCCGGCCCCGGCGGCGCGCCGTGCTCGCCGAGCCCGCTGCCCTTCGCCCCCTCGATGCAGGCCGGCTCGGCCAACCTGCAGGCCGGCGCCTTCACGTCCTTCAGCCTCAGCATCACAAAGCCCGACGGCGATCAGCCGCTGAGCAGCCTGACGGTGCACCTGGCGCCCGGGATCGCCGCGATGCTCGCGAACGTGACGCCCTGCCTCGAACCGCCGGCCGGGCATGAATGGGCGTGCGGCCCCGACAGCCTGATCGGACACTCGAGCGCAGCCTCGGGGCTCGGCGGCGAACCGTTCACGCTGCCCGGGAGCGTGTATCTCACGACGGGCTACGGTGGCGCGCCGTTCGGCCTGCTCGTCGTCACGCCCGCCAAGGCCGGCCCATTCGACTTCGGCAACGTCAACGTGCGCTCGAAGATCAACGTCGACCCGAACACCGCCGCCGTCACGATCACAAGCGACCCCTTCCCGACCTTCGTCAGGGGCGTCCCTGCGCAGATCAAACGGATCGACGTGACCGTGGACCGGCCCAACTTCCAGTTCAACCCGACGAGCTGTGAGCCGAAGTCGATCTCGGCGACGCTGAGCGGAGCACAGGGCGGCTCGCAGGCGGTCTCGAGCCCCTTCCAGGTGGGCAACTGCGGAGCGCTGCCCTTCCACCCGACGCTCACCGCCTCCACCAAAGGCGACGCCAGCAAACTCAACGGCGCGAGCTTCACGGTCAAGGTGAGCTCCTCGCCCGGCCAGGCCAACATCGCCAAAACCAGGCTCGTGCTGCCGATCGCGCTGCCGGCGCGCCTGAGCACGATCCAGAAAGCGTGCCCCGACGCGGTCTTCGAGGCCAACCCCGCGGCCTGCCCGGAAGGCTCGAACATCGGCTCGGCGACCGTGCACACGCCGGTGCTGAAGAGCGCGCTGAGCGGGCCGGCCTACCTCGTCTCCCACGGCAACGCGGCCTTCCCCGACGTCGAGTTCGTGCTGCAGGGCGAAGGCATCACGCTGATCCTCGACGGCCAGACCGACATCAAAAAAGGGGTCACCACCTCGACCTTCAACTCCGTCCCCGACGCGCCGGTGAGCAGCTTTGAAACGACCCTGCCGGAGGGACCGCACTCGGCGCTGACCTCCAACGTTCCGGCCGCCAAGCGATTCAGCCTGTGCGGGCAGAAGCTGAGCATGCCGACGACGATCACCGCCCAGAACGGCGCGGTGATCCAGCAGAGCACGCCGATCCCGGTGACCGGCTGCGGCGGCGTGAAGGGATCGAAAGTGACGCGCGCGCAGTTGCTTGCGAAGGCGCTGAAGAAGTGCCGCAAGCAGTTCAGGCAGGGCAAGCGCAAGCGGGCGAGCTGCGAAAGGGCGGCGCGCAAGCGGTATGGGGCGAGGAAGAAGGCTGGGAAGGCGAAGGCGGGCAAGGTTCCTGCGAGAGCGACTTCGCGACGCTGACGATCGACTCCTTCGCCAGCCTCATAGTCGATCGCGCCGTCGGGCGCGAAGAACGAGCGAGCGCCCCCGCCGCCTCGCGGGACTCACATGCTCAGATGGCGACAAATGCGGTCGACGCGACCTCGTCACTCGGCGCGTCGCCCGCGCCGACACGCGGCAGCGTCAGCAGCGAGCAGCGGGCGTGGTGCTCGAGGTAGTTGCACGTGCTGCCGACCACGCGGCGCCGCACCGGTCCGAAGTTGCGCGAGCCGACGACGAGCAGATCGAGCTCGTCGCCGAACGCCGAGAGCTCTTCGCCGGGTACGCCGTAGACGGCGCGACCTTCGACGTCGGGCATCCCCTCCATCCGACCGCGTGCTTCCTCGATCAAGCTGTCGATGCTCTCGCCGAGAAGCGGCGGCATCAGCCCTGTGTACATCACCGGCGGGATCGTCACGATCTGCAGCGCGCTGACCGAACCCTTGCTTTGGCCGGCGATCTCCCTCGCCGCGGCGAGCGCAGCGGTGCTCTCGGGTGAGCCGTCGTAGCCGACGCCGATCCGCATCAGCGGCGTCGATGCCGTCGCATAGCCGCGTGCCGCGATCGCCACGGCACATGGGGTGCCGTTCAGCGCCGCACGTGTGTCGTCACCGAGCATCGCGCGTCCCAGCAATCCCCGGCTGCAGGAGCCGACGACGATCAGATCGGCCCCCTGCGCTTCGGCCTGTTCGTGCAGGCCTCGCCCGGGCGTCGGAGCGGTCACGCTGATCAGGTCCGCCTCGACGCCGGCCTCGGCGCGCTCGTGTCGCAGCAGCTCCTCCGAGCTCGCCGCTTCCTCGGCAAGCAGCTCGGGGCCGATCGCCTGGAAGACGCGCAAATCGGCGCTGTGCACGTGGGCCAGCGTCATCTTGCCGTCGTCGGCGAGCAGCCGTGATGCAAGGGCGACCGCGTCGCGCCCGTTGGGCTTCCCGTCGATTCCCACCAGCACGTTCTTGAACATCGTCGGTCTCCTCGGATCGGATCGCGTGATCGCAGCTCTCGACTGCCTACATCGCAAGCTACGCGCAGCGGCGTCGTCCTCCCTCCGTGCGGAGCACCCCAACACGCTGCGGGTTTCTCCTGAGGGTGGTCTCCTCCGAGACCGACCCTCCCATCAAAAACATCCCGCGCCCCCTACTCGGCGAGCCGTCCGTATGCGTCCGGCCGGCGCGTCTGCAGGAAGGGGAACAGCTCGAGCCAGTCCTCCCGCTGGTCGAGGTCGAGCTCGGCGACGAGCACGGCGGGCTCCTCGCGCGGCGCCTGCACGAGCTTTCGCCCGTACGGGTCGCAGACGAACGACGAGCCGTAGAAGTTCAGCGGCGGCTCCGCGCCGATGCGGTTGACGGCCACCATGAAGACGCCGTTGGCGATCGCGTTGCCGAGGATCACCTGCTCCCACAGAGGCTGCGTGTCGAACTCGGGGTGGTCGGGCTCCGAGCCGATCGCCGTCGGATAGACGAGCACGTCGGCGCCCTCCAGGCTGTACGCGCGCGCGACCTCGGGGAACCACTGGTCCCAGCACGTCGGCAGGCCGAGCCGCGCCTGGGCCAGCGCAACGAGCGGGTAGGGCCGCTCGCCCTCGCCCGGTCCCGGGCGGAAGTAGCGATCCTCGTGGTAGCCAGCCGTCAGCGGAATGTGCAGCTTGCGCGTGCGCGCCACGAGCTCACCGCTGGGTGCGACGACGATCGCCGTGTTGAAGCCGAGTCCGTCCTCCGCCTCGGCGCGCTCGTACAGCGAGGCGTGCACGTGCGCGCCCGTCTCCGCCGCCATCCGCGCGGCGAACTGAAACGTCGGGCCGCCCGGCAGCGGCTCCGACTCCACGCCGGCCGCCGCCGGCCCGCCCGGATCGGTCGCGAAGTAGCGGCTGAGCGTCAGCTCCTGCAGGCAGACGAGCTGCGCCCCCTGCTCGGCGGCGCGACGGATGCCCTCGGCGAGCGCCTGCTGGTGCTCCTCCGGGTCGGGATGCCAACGCTCCTGCACCGCGCCGATGCGAAACGGCGTGCGACGCGGTGGGCGCTTGCGCGCCGGTGAGGAATGCGGCCCTAGCGACGCGATCAAGCGAGTCTGCTTTGTCATCTCAGTGAATGTACGGTGGTATCGCGATGAGCGCCGCGATCGACTCGACACCGCGCGCCGACGGCTACCGCATGCCCGGCGAGTTCGAGCCGCACTCCGGCTGCTGGCTCGCCTGGCCCGAGCGGCCCGACAACTGGCGGCTCGGCGCCAAGCCCGCGCAGGAGGCCTACGCCGCCGTCGCCGAGGCGATCGCCGCGTCCGAGCCGGTCACCATGGCCGTCTCCGACGCGCAGTTCGAGCACTGCCGATCGGTGCTCTCCCCCACGATCCGCGTCGTCGAGATCTCGACCGACGACGCCTGGATCCGTGACATGGGCCCGACCTTCGTGATCGACGGGCGCGGCGGGCGCCGTGGCGTCGACTGGCACTTCAATGCCTGGGGCGGCCTGCAGGGAGGGCTTTACTTCCCGTGGGACCGCGACGAGCGCGTCGCCGCGAAGGTGCTCGAGATCGAACGCGCCGGACGCTACCGGGCGCCGATCGTGCTCGAGGGCGGCTCGATCCACGTCGACGGCGAGGGCACCGTGATGGCGACCGAAGAGTGCCTGCTGAACCACAACCGCAACCCCGAGCTCTCGCGCGAGCAGATCGAGCAGGCGCTGTTCGACCACCTCGGCGCGAGCAAGATGATCTGGCTCGGCCGGGGCGTCTACAACGACGAGACCGACGGCCACGTCGACAACCTCGCGTGCTTCGCCCGTCCCGGCGTCGTGCTGCTGACGTGGACCGACGACGAGTCGGACCCGCAGCACGCGATCTCGCACGACGCGCACGAGCGCCTGACCGCGGCAACCGACGCGCGCGGTCGCTCGCTCGAGGTGATCCACCTGCCCTCCCCCGGTCCGGTCACGATCAGCGACGAGGAGGCGCGCGGCGTCGACGCCGTCGAGGGCAGCCTGCCGCGCCGTGCCGGCGACCGCATGGCCGCGTCCTACGCGAACTTCTACATCGCCAACTCTCGCATCGTCTTGCCGTTGCTCGACGAGCGCTACGACGGGCAGGCGGCCTCGATCCTGCGCGAGGTGTTCCCAGAGCGCGAGGTGATCGGCGTGCCGGCGCGCGAGATCCTGCTCGGCGGCGGCAACGTCCACTGCATCACGCAGCAGGTGCCGGCGCCCGCTGGGAGCTGAGCCCGCCGGCCAGCGACTCGCGCAGCCACTCGCGCGCATCGGGATGCGCGGCCTCTTCGATCATCAGGCGAGCCTGCGCGCGCTGGCTGCGACCGAAGATCCGCGCACAGCCGTGCTCGGTGATCACGGCCGAGTGCTGGAACGACGTCGCCGGCCCGGCCAGGCGCGGGACGATCGTCGAGCTGTCGCTGCGCTCGTGCCAGGAGCGCAGCGCGATGATCGCGTGCCCGCCGCTCGAGCGCAGCGCGCCCTCGACGAAGTCCGGCTGCCCGCCGAAGCCCGAGTAGACGCGCCGGCCGACGTGGCTGGCGCCGGCCTGGTCGGCGAGGTCGACCTGCAGGGCGGTGTTGACCGAGACCATCGCCGCGCGCGCGGCGATCCGCGAGGGGTCGTTGGTCGTCTCCGTGCGCGTCATGCGCAGCCGCGGGTTGCCGTCGACCCACTCGTACAGCTCGGGCGAGCCGAACAGGAACGAGCACACGATCGAGCGCGCCGGATCGAGCGCGCCGCCGCGCTCGATCGCCATCACGCCATCGCTGATCATCTCTGACCAGATCGCCAGCCTGCGGCGCTCAGAGAGCGCGCGCAGCGTCGCGTCGGGGACCTGCCCGATCCCGAGCTGCAGCGTCGCGTCGTCGGCCACGAGCCCGGCCACGAGCTCGGCGATCGCCTCGGCGTGCTCGTGTCCCGGCCCGGAGGTGGGAACGTCGAGCGGCTCGTCGCACTCGACGGCGAGGTCGATCAGATCTTCTGCGATCTCGCCGTCGCCGAGCGTGTAGGGCATGCGCGGGTTCAGCTGGGCGATCACGAGGCCGCCGCGCGCGCGGACGCGTTCGATCGCGGCCGGCAGCACGTTGACCTCGATGCCCAGCGAGACGCGCCCCGCGCGGGGCGTGGAGGTGTGCAGCAGCACGACGTCCGGCGGGCGCAGCGTGTCGAACAGCCGTGGCACGAGCGACAGGCGCATCGGCAGGTAGTCGAGTCGCTCGCCCGCGTCGCGCATCCCCGGCCCGACGAACGGCGTCTCGAAGATCACCGCCTCGCGCGCCGGCAGCGGACCCTGCGCGGCGAGCATGAACAGGCGGTAGCGCTCCAGCGAGGCCTCCAGCGCGCCGAGCAGCACGCGCGGGCTCGCGTGGTTGCCGCTCGCGACCACGCGCGGCTCTGCGCTCGCCGGCGCCGAGAGCTCGCGCTGCAGCTGCTCCACGGAGATCGTCCTCACGGAGCAGAACGGTACGCCGCCCACGGTCGGCGTCATGAGGGACAACTACGTAGATCCTTCCGGGAGAAGTGCCCTGGGCGCGGGGCGCGGGGCGCGCGAGACTTCGAGGTGTCCGCTGCCGGCCATCCCGATCGATCCAGGAGGAGAAACCGTGAACGCCCTGTCCTCGGCACCCGCCAAGCCCGCCCTGGAGGCCGTGCGCCCGTTCGCCGAGCTGACCCGCGAGGACGTCCCCTTCGCCGGCGGCAAGGGCGCGAACCTCGGCGAGCTGACGGCAGCCGGATTGCCGGTGCCCGACGGCTTCGTCGTCGGCGCGCCGGCATACGCCGCCTACTGCACCGAGACCGGGCTGCGCGAGCGGCTCGCCGAGCTGCTCGACCCACTCGACGTCGAGGACACCGCGGCGCTGCAGGCCGCGAGCGAGGCCGCCCGCGCGCTGTTCGACCAGACGCCCGTGCCCGATGGGCTGCAACGCTCGATTCGCGAAAGCTACGCGCGCCTCGCCGGCGAGCATGGCCAGGTTCCCGTCGCCGTGCGCTCCTCGGCGACCGCCGAGGACACCGCCGAGTCCTCGTTCGCCGGCATGAACGAGACCTTCCTCAACGTCCGCGGCGCCGACGAGGTGATCGACGCCGTGCGCCGCTGCTGGCGCTCGCTGTTCGGCGCGCGCACGATCTACTACCGCGGCGTCAACGGCCTCGGGCAGGCCGAGATGGACATCGCCGTCGTCGTCCAGCGCCAGACTGCAATCGACGCGCGCCGGCGTGATGTTCACGGTCAACCCAGCCACGGGCCAGCGCGACGAGCTCGTGATCGAGGGCTCCTTCGGGCTCGGCGAGGCCGTCGTCTCGGGCTCGGTCTCGCCCGATCGCTACATCGTCGAGAAGGCCACGCTTGCGATCCGCCGTCGCGAGGTCCATCACAAGGAGCTCGTGATCGAGTACGCGCCCGACGGCGGCACCCAAACGCGCACGCTCTCCGAGCAGGAGGCGCTGCAGCCGGTGCTCAGCGACGATGAGGTGATCGCCGTGGCGAGCCTCGGCCGGCGCATCGAGCAGCACTACGACTCTCCCCAGGACACCGAGTGGGCGTTCGACCCCGACGGCGCGCTTTGGATGCTGCAGAGCCGGCCGATCACGACGCTGCACGACGAGGCCTCGCCGAGCGCCGCTCAGGCGAGCAGCGGTCAGCCGCAGACCGTCCTGCTGCGCGGGCTGGGCGGCGCGCCGGGCAGCGCCGCCGGTAGCGCGCGGATCCTCGCCTCGCTCGCCGACGCGCCGAAGCTGCGGGAGGGCGACGTGCTCGTCACGCACATGACCGCGCCGGATTGGCTGCCGTTGATGCGTCGCGCCCAGGCGATCGTGACCGACTCCGGCGGCATGACCTGCCACGCGGCGATCGTCTCGCGCGAGCTCGGCATCCCCTGCGTCGTCGGCACCGGCGAAGCGACCACCAAGCTGCGCGACGGCGAGGTCGTGACGGTCGACGCCACGCGCGGGATCGTGCTGGAGGGCGCTGTCGCGGCGACCACCGCGCAGGCATCTGCCACCGCGGCCGCTGCCCAGGCGGCGAGCGGCGCAGGTCCAGCGGTCACGGCGACGCAGATCCTCGTGAACCTCTCCGAGCCCTCGCAGGTCGAGCGCGTCAAGGACCTGCCCGTCGACGGCGTCGGGCTGCTGCGCGCCGAGATGATGGTGCTCGAGGCGCTCGCCGGCGACCACCCGCGAACGCTGTTGCAGGAGGGTCGTGGCGAGGAGTTCGTCGCGCGCATGGCCGACGGGCTCAGCACGTTCGCGACTGGGTTCGCGCCACGACCGGTCACCTACCGCACGATCGACTTCCGCACGAACGAGTTCGCCGGGCTGCGCGGCGGCGAGCAGTTCGAGCCGCACGAGGCGAACCCGATGATCGGCTACCGCGGCGCGCTGCGCTACACGAAGGAGCCCGACATCTTCGCGCTCGAGCTCGACGCGATCCGCAGAGTGTGGGACGCGGGCGGCTCGAACCTGCACGTGATGCTGCCGTTCGTGCGCACGACGTGCGAGCTGCACCGCTGCCGCGAGCTGATCGCCGCCTCCGGCCTGCTCGAGCGACCCGGCTTCGAGCTGTGGGTGATGGCCGAGGTGCCCTCGGTGCTATTCAACCTGCGCGAGTACGCCGAGCTCGGGATCACGGGCATCTCGATCGGCTCGAACGACCTAACGCAATTGCTGCTCGGTGCGGATCGCGACAACGAGGTGCTGGCGGAGACCTTCGACGAGCGCGACCCTGCGGTGACGTCGTACTTGCGCCAGCTGATCCCGCTCGCGCGTGAGCTCGGGCTGCGCACCTCGATCTGCGGGCAGGCGCCCTCGGTGCACCCGGAGTACGCGGAGCTGCTCGTGCGCGCCGGTATCGACGCGATCTCGGTCAACGTCGACGTCGTCGCGCGCACGCGCTCGCTTGTCGCGGCCGCCGAGCAGCGCGTGATCCTGGACGCCGCGCGCGGCGCTTAGACATGTTCGAGGTCCGCATCCACGGGCGTGGCGGTCAGGGCGTCGTGACGGCTGCCGAGCTGCTCTCGCTGGCGGCGTTCGACGAAGGGCGCCCGGCGCAGGCGTTCCCGAGCTTCGGCTCCGAGCGCATGGGCGCGCCCGTCGTGTCCTTCTGCCGGATCGACGATCGCGAGATCCGCACGCGCGAGCCGGTGATGGAGCCGGACGCCCTGATCGTCGGGGACCCGACGCTGCTTCACCAGGTGGACGTCTTCGCCGGCTGCAAGCGCGACGGCTTCATCCTGATCAACACTGCGAGGAGCTTCGCCGAGCTGGGCCTGGGCGAGTTCGTCGAAGGCTTTCGCGCGGAGCGTCTCGTGACGGTGCCGGCGGGCGAGCTCGCCCGCGAGCACACGGGAAGAGCCGTCGCCAACGCGGCGCTGCTCGGCGGCTTCGCCTCGCTGACCGGATGGATCTCGCTCGACGCCGTATCGCTGGCGATCCGCGAGCGCTTTCCGGGGCAGCTCGGCGAGCGCAACGTCGCGGCCGCCCACGCCGCCCACGCGTGGGTCGCAGCCGAGGTACTGGAGCTGAGCGGTGCTTCGCCAGCTTGAGGGCTCGCGCGCGGTCGCCGAGGCGGTCGCGCTGTGCCGGCCGGAGGTGATCTGCGCCTACCCGATCTCGCCGCAGACGCACATCGTCGAGAACCTCTCGCAGCTCGTCAAGGGCGGCGAGCTCGCGCCGTGCGAGTTCGTCAACGTCGAGTCGGAGTTCGCCGCGATGTCGGTCGCGATCGGCGCTTCGGCGACGGGCGCGCGCGCCTACACTGCCACCGCCAGCCAGGGGCTGCTGTACATGACCGAGGCGCTCTACAACGCCTCCGGGCTCGGCCTGCCGATCGTGATGACCGTCGCCAACCGCGCGATCGGCGCGCCGATCAACATCTGGAACGACCACTCCGACTCGATGTCCCAGCGCGACAGCGGCTGGATCCAGCTCTATGCAGAGACCAACCAGGAGGCGCTCGACCTGCACATCCAGGCCTTCCGCTTGGCCGAGCAGCTCTCGACGCCGGTGATGGTCTGCATGGACGGCTTCATCCTCACGCACGCGGTCGAGCGCGTGGAGATGCCCGACCAGCAGGCCGTCGACGCCTTCCTGCCCCCGTTCGCCCCGCGCCAGGTGCTCGACCCCGACGAGCCGGTGTCGATCGGCGCGATGGTCGGCCCGGAGGCGTTCATGGAGGTGAAGTACCTCGCCCACGCCAAGCAGATGCAGGCGCTCGAGCTGATCCCCGAGATCGCCCGCGACTTCAGCGAGGCTTTCGGCCGCGACTCCGGCGGGCTGATCTCCTGCTATCGCACCGAGGACGCCGAGACGATCGTGCTCGCGCTCGGCTCGGTGCTCGGCACGATCAAGGACGCCGTCGACGAGCTGCGCGAGCAGGGCATCGCGATCGGCGCCGTCGCGCTGAAGTCCTTCCGCCCGTTCCCGATGGAGCAGGTCCGTGAGGCACTGGGCCGTGCCAAGCGCGTGGTCGTGCTCGAGAAGGCGCTCGCCGTCGGCGTCGGCGGGATCGTCTCGGCGAACGTGCGAATGGCGCTCGCCGGGATCCAGCTGCACGGCTACACGGTGATCGCGGGGCTCGGCGGGCGACCGATCACGAAAGCCTCGCTGCTCGCGCTGTTCGCAGACGCGGTGGCCGATCGCCTGCAGCCGCTCAGCTTCCTCGACATGGACTGGCAGCTGGTCGAGCGCGAGCTCGCACGGATGCGGGCTTCGGCCGCCTCCGGGCCGCACGCCGAGAACATCCTGCGCGATGTCGGCACGGTCGCCGCGGGGCCGGTGTGAGGAGCGCACGAGAATGAAGGCCCCGGCGATCCGCTTCTACCAGACCGGCAGCTTCGCGGTCGGCAATCGCCTGCTCGACCCCGAGCAGCGCTCGCTGCAAGCCGATGAGCAGCGAACGAACTCGATCACCTGCGGTCACCGCGCCTGCCAGGGCTGTGGCGAGGCGCTCGGCGCGCGCTATGCGCTCGACGCCGCGATGCGCGCGACGAACGGCCGGATGATCGCGGCGAACGCGACGGGCTGTCTCGAGGTCTTCTCCACCCCCTATCCGGAGACGTCGTGGCGGATCCCGTGGATCCATTCGCTGTTCGGCAACGCGCCGGCCGTCTCGACCGGGATCGCGGCGGCGCTGAAGGCGAAGGGACGCGAGGACGTGCGCGTCGTCGGGCAGGGCGGCGACGGCGGCACCGTCGACATCGGCATGGCGTGCCTGTCCGGGATGTTCGAGCGCGGCGACGACGTGCTCTACATCTGCTACGACAACGAGGCCTACATGAACACCGGCGTGCAGCGCTCGGGCGCGACGCCGCCGGCCGCGCGCACGGCCACGACACAGGCCGTCGGCCCGGAGCCGGGCAACGTGTTCGGTCAGGGCAAGAGCGCGCCGTTGATCGCGATGGCGCACGAGATCCCGTACGTGGCAACTGCGACCGTCGCCGAGCTGCGCGACCTCGAGGCGAAGGTGCAGAGCGCGATGGAGATCCGCGGGCCGCGCTACCTGCACGTGTTCGTGCCCTGCCCGCTCGGCTGGGGCAGCGCCTCGAAGGACACGATCAGGATCGCGCGGCTAGCCAAGGAGTCGGGCATCTTCCCGGTGTTCGAGGCACGCGACGGCGAGGTCAGCTCGGTCTCGAAGATCCGCCGGCAGGTGCCGGTCGAGGACTACTTGCGCCCGCAGAAGCGCTTTGCCCACCTGTTCGCACCCGAGCTCCGCAGCGACGTGATCGCCCGCATCCAGGCCGGCGCCGATCGCAACATCCGCCGCTTTGGGCTGCTCGAGGAGGGCGCGTGATGGACAAGCCATTTGCGATCACGCTGGACGTCGGCTCGAGCCTCGCCAACAAGACCGGTTCCTGGCGTGAGGAGCGCCCGCAGTACGTGCACCGTCTGCCGCCGTGCAACCACGGCTGCCCGGCCGGCGAGAATATCCAGCAGTGGCTCTACCACGCCGAGTCAGGCGACTACGAGGCCGCCTGGCGCGAGCTCGTCAAGGACAACCCGTTCCCGGCTGTGATGGGGCGCGTCTGCTACCACCCCTGCGAGAGCGCCTGCAACCGTGCGCAGCTCGACGAGACGGTCGGAATCCACGGCGTCGAGCGCTTCCTCGGCGACGAGGCGATCCGCCGCGGCTGGCGACTGTCGCTCGATGCCGAGCCGAGCGGCAAGCGCGTGCTCGTCGTCGGGGCGGGCCCTTCGGGGCTTTCGGCCGCCTACCACCTGGCCCGCCGCGGGCACGAGGTGACGATCCGCGACGCCGGCCCGGTAGCCGGCGGCATGATGCGCTTCGGCATCCCGCGATACCGCCTGCCGCGCGAGATCCTCGACGCCGAGGTGCAACGGATCGTCGACCTCGGCGTGAAGCTGCAGTGCGACGCGAAGGTCACGAGCATCCTCGAGGCGATCAGCGAAGGCGGCTTCGACGCGGCCTTCCTGGCCGTCGGCGCGCACATCGGCAAGCGTGCATACATCCCGGCGGGCGAGGCGGCGCACATGCTCGACGCCGTCACGCTGCTGCGCAGCATGGAGGGCGAGGAGCGGCCGATGCTCGGCCGGCGCGTCGTCGTCTACGGCGGCGGCGATACGGCGATGGACGTCGCGCGCACGGCCAAGCGGCTCGGCGCGAGCGAGGCCGTCGTCGTCTACCGGCGCACCCGCGAGCGCATGCCGGCCCACGACGTCGAGGTCGAGGAGGCGCTCGAGGAGGGCGTACTGATGAAGTGGCTCTCGACGATCAAGCGCGCCGACGAAGGCAAGCTGGTGCTCGAGAAGATGGAGCTCGATTCGAGCGGCTTTCCCCAGCCCACAGGCGAGCTGGAGGAGCTCGAAGCCGACTCGCTCGTGCTCGCGCTCGGCCAGGAGGCGGATCTCTCGCTGCTCGACGGCGTGCCGGGGCTCGTCGTGCAGGACGGCGTCGTGCAAGTCGACGAGCGGATGATGACCGGCCGCGAGGGGATCTTCGCCGGCGGCGACATGGTGCCGGCCGAGCGCACCGTCACCGTCGGCGTCGGCCACGGAAAGCTTGCCGCACGCAACATCGACGCGTGGCTGAGCGGCGCGGCGTACACGCATCCCGACAGCGGCGAGCCGGTCGCCTTCGAGGAGCTCAACACGTGGTACTACGCCGACGCGCCGAAGACGGTCGCTCCCCAGCTCGACGCCATCCGCCGGCAGTCGAGCTTCGCCGAGGTCACGCAGGGACTCGACGCCGACGACGCGCTGTTCGAGGCGCGCCGCTGCATGAGCTGCGGCAACTGCTTCGGCTGCGACAACTGCTTCGGCGTCTGCCCCGACAACGCCGTGCTGAAGGTCGAACAGGGTGACGGCTATGCGTTCGACCTCGACTACTGCAAGGGCTGCGGGATCTGCGTGCAGGAGTGCCCGTGCAGCGCGATCGAGATGATCCCCGAGCGGACCTGACTCAGTCAGGCGAGTAGGCGCCCGCCGTCGACGACGAGCTGGCTGCCGGTCGTGTAGCTGCAGAGCTCGCTTGCCAGGAACAGCACGGCGCGGCCGATGTCGTCGGGGTCACCCATGCGCCGCATCGGGATCATCGCTTCGAAGGCTTGCAGGCTCTGCTGGTCGGTGCCGCCCGTGCCGGGTGTCTTGATCCCGCCCGGGGCGACGGCGTTCACGCAGATGCCGTGCGGCGCGAGCTCGAGGGCGACGTTCTTGGTGAAGCCCCACGCTCCGTGCTTGGAGGCGTCGTAATGCGCGAGGCCGATCATCGAGGGGTGTAGCGCGTCGATCGAGGTCACGTTGACGATCCGTCCCGGGCGACCCCGCGCGATCATCCAGTCGGCAGCGCCCTTGGTGCAGAGGAACAGCCCTGTGAGGTTGACGTCGAGCACGCGTTTGAAGGTGTCTGCGTCGAGTTCGACAAGCGGCACCATCGGGTAGATGCCGGCGTTGTTGACAAGGATGTCAAGACCGCCGAAGCGCTCGACGGTGCGAGCGATCAACTGCTCGACGCTCGCCGGGTCGGCCACGTCGCAGCCAACCGCGAGAGCGCTCTCGGCGCGAAGCGACTCGAGCGAGCGCGCCGCGTCCTGCGCGGCTGCCTCGTCGAGATCGGCGATCACCACGCTCGCCCCGGCCTCGTGCAGGCGTCGCGCGATGCCGAGCCCGATCCCCATCGCGCCGCCGGTGACGATCGCTACACGGCCCGACAGCGAGATCAGCTCCTGCAGCGAGGGTGACTCTGTAGCTGCGGATGCGTCCATGCCCACAAGCTGTCACGGCGGCGGCGGCAAAGCCTCCGCAGGCGGCCGCGCAACGGCTGCGGGAAGCTACTGATCGCGTGACGCCCGCGATCCGAGCGGGAGTCCAAGCACCCACGTTGCGTAGTTGCTCTGCGCGCGATGTGGCGTTGTACGGAGGCCGGGCTGCACCGCACGGGCGTAGCGTGGAGCCATGCTCCCTCTTGTGATCGCAGGGCTCGTATGGGTGATGCTGACGGCGATGATCGCCGCCGCCTGCCAGGCGGCAAATCGTGGTGACCAGGCCTTGGCGAAAGCGCCATGCGACGCGCGGGAGACGACCCGCGTGAGCGCCGGCTCGAGGCGCCGACTCTGTGGCGATCAGAGCGCACCGGCGCGGGACGGGGTGATCGGGCGCCTGCTGTCGCGAGCGGCCTGTCATCGCCCCAGCAATCAAGCGCTGCGACGCACGCGCGTGGGCGCGGCACGCCACCTGGCGCGCGGTGCCGTGACGATGCCGCCCTTGATCTGCCCGGCGCGCAGCAACCGCTGGGGCCACGTGCGCGGCGTTCAGCGCGATCGCTCGCCGCTCGCCGCGGGGCACACGCTCACGCGAGCGCGCGCCTGCGGACGTCGCTTCAGGCGCCACTAGCGGGCACGGTCGATGAGCGAGGAGGCATCTGCTCGCGACGGTGAGGCTCGACGAGAGCCCGCCGAGCCCGAGCCCCGTGTCGCCATCTTCGCCCCCCATCCCCTGTTGACGGTCACGCTCGAGCGCGAGGGCAGCGAGCGCGAGGCCGTCCACTTCCACGCGGGCGGACAGGGAGTCTGGGTGGCGCGCATGTCTGCGCAGCTCGGCGCGCGCCCGGTGCTGTGTGCGTTCTGCGGCGGCGAGAGCGGCGCGTTGCTCGAGGGACTGCTGCAGAAGCTCGACGGGGAGCTGCGACTCGTCGCAACGACATCGTCCAGCGGCTGCTACGTGACCGACCGCCGCTCCGGACAGCGCGAGCTGCTCACATGCACGCTCAGCGACCCGCCGTCCCGGCACGAGCTCGACGAGCTGTTCTCGATCGCCTGCGCCGAGGGAACGGCTGCCGGATGGCTCGCCGTCACCAACCCGATGCCGGGAGAGGCGCTGCCGCTCGAGATCTATGGCGATCTCGTCACGGACGCTCGCGCCGGCGGCTGTCGCACCCTCGTCGACCTGTCGAGCCCACGGCTGGACAGCGCTTTGCGGGGCCGACCCGATCTCGTGAAGCTGAACGACTGGGAGCTCGCCGGCTACGTGCGTGGCCCGGTGAGCGAGCCGGGCCAGCTGCGCGCCGCAGCCGAGCAGCTGCTCGAGGCGGGCGCAGAGACGGTCGTCGTGACGCGCGGCGAGCGCTCCTCGCTCGTGCTGTCAGGCGATCAGGCGTGGTGGCTGCAAGCTCCGGAACTCAGCGCCGGCTTTCGCGAGGGCTGCGGCGATGCGATGCTGGGAGCGCTGCTCGCCGCGATGGCGCGCGGCGAGAGCCTGCAGGAGGCGCTCAAACTCGGCGCCGGCGCGGGTGCTGCGAACTTCCTCCGCCACGGGCTCGGCAGCGCTTCGGGCGAGGTCGCAGAACGCCTCGCGCAAGGCGCCGTGCTGGAAGCGCTCACGGCATAGCACCCACCCGCTCACCACGCAAGATCGCGTGGGGCGCGTGCTCGCGCATCCACCGCACGCGCTCCGGCGAGCAGACGGATTCCAGACGCGCAAAGCCAGACTGAGAGCTGAACCGGGCGTCCGATCGCGGCCGAGTGCGAGTCGCTTCCGAGCAGGTGCACGAGCCCGTCGCGCGCGAGCTCGAGCGCGAGGTCCCCGGGGGCAGCGTCGGCGACGAACTGCGCGGTCCATTGGATCAGACAGCCGAGCCCTGCCAGCCGCTGCAGGCGATGCTCGAAGTCGCTCCCCGCGTGGCGCTCGGGGTGGGCGACGATGCTCCCAAGCCCACGCTCGGCGAGCTCGGCGACGGTCCGCTCGAGATCGTCCCCGAGCGGTCCTGGGGCGGGCTCGAGCAGCATCCAGCCACCGGCTCCGCCGAGCGCGATCGTACGCAGCTCCTCGTCGCTCAGGCCGTCCGCTTCGGTCTGTGCGAGCTCGCCGCCCGGAACGATGCGTACCTGCACGGCGCTGCCGTCGAGCTCTTGCTGCAGCTGGCGCACACGCCGTGCGATCTCGTCGATGCGAACGACGTGATCGCTGCGAATGTGCGGCGTGGCGGCGACGATCTCGATGCCGTCCCGCTCGGCCTGGCGCGCCATCGCGACGCTGTCCTGGACGTCCTGCGCCCCATCATCGAGCCCCGGGAGGATGTGGCAGTGCAGGTCGATCAAGCGGAGTGGGCAGGCGTCGGCGTGCACGTGTGCTGCAGCCATTCGATCGCGAGCCGGCTCACCTGCTCGAGCGCGCCAGGCTCCTCGAACAGGTGAGTCGCCCCGGGCACCACCGCCAGCTCGCTGGAGCAGCGCAGCTGCGCCTGCGCGGCGCGATTGAGCTCGAGCACCTGGGGGTCTGCGCCGCCCACGATCAGCAGCGTCGCCGCGCGGACAGCCGGTAGGTTCGCAGCCAGGTCAGGACGTCCACCGCGCGAGATCACCGCGCGCACGCGATCGCCGAGCACGGCGGCGGCGCTGAGCGCGGCGGCAGCTCCCGTGCTGGCGCCGAAGTAGGCCAGCGGAAGGTGCGCCGTCTCCCCGCGTGCGCCCAGCCATTCGCTCGCCGCGAGCAGCCTCGCGGCCAGCAGCGGGATGTCGAATACGTTGCCCCGGCTACTCGCCTCGGCCTCGCTCAGCAGATCGAACAGCAGCGTGGCGTAGCCCGCCTCGTTCAACTCCCGCGCGACGGCCTGATTGCGCGAGCTGTGGCGACTGGAGCCGCTGCCGTGCGCGAACACGACGACGGCGAGGGCACCAGCCGGGAGGACGAGCTCGCCGGGCAGCTGTACGCCGTCGGCCGAAATCGTGATCGCCTGACTCCCCGCCGCGTGACCGGATGCGAGTGGGAGCGGCCGCCTGCCGCCTTGGGCCAGCGCCTCCTCGACTTCGGCGTCGCTGGTCGGCGCAAACTGGTCATACCAGTAGCCGACGGCCCACAGCTGCTCGGGCATCTCAGCACACACGACTTCGTCCGCGACGGCGCCGAGCGCGCGTACCGACTCGGGCGCGCCGACGGGCACGGCGAGGATCAGGCGGGCAGCGCCTCTGGCACGCAGCGACTCGAGCGCCGCGTGTGCCGATCGACCCGTGGCGAGCCCGTCATCGACGAGGATCACGGTGCGGCCCTCGACGTCCAGCGGTTCGCGGGCGCCGCGATAGCGGCCTACGTACTCCGACAGCTCCGCGTCGGCCTGGGCGAACAGCGCCTGCACGTCGCCGCGCGTAAGCCCCAGCTCACGCGCGGTCTCGCCGCTGAGCAGACGGACACCCCCCTCGGCGACAGCGCCGATCGCGAACTCCGGGTTGCGCGGTGCGCCGACCTTCCGCACGATCGCCACGTCGAGCGGCGCGTCGAGCGCACGGGCGACCTCCGCCGCGACGGGCACCCCGCCACGCGGCATGCCGGCGATCAAGGGCTGGCGATCGCGGAATCGCTCGAGCTCGGCCGCGAGCCGCCGGCCGGCATCGCGGCGATCCTTGAAGCGGAGCTCTGGCGCGACGAGCTGCGGTGGATCCTCGACCGCCGTGACCGCGCCTGTCCAGCGAGTGCTCGGGTGCGCGTCCATTACAGGGCGCTCGGGTAGGTCTCAGCCGGCTCCCCGCTCTGCCTCGCCACGCTGCGCTCGAGCGGCTCGACGGCTCGCGTGATGTCGAGATGAACGAGCGCGTCGTACTGGCGCGCGAGGCTCGCGGCGAACCAGTGGCTCTCGCGCTCTGTCTCGGGCCGGTAGATCACGCCGATCGCGCGGTGCAGGCGTGGCTCGCGCAACCCCCAGCCACCGCCCTCGCTCAGCGGACAGAGGAGGAAGGCCGGCATGTACGTGGCGTGCAGCAGCGCCTCGTAGCTCTCCGCGAGTGCCGGTCGCACGTGCTTGAGCTCGGCCGGGGCGCCCCAATCCGACGCGGCCGTGACGGTGCCCGAATAGGTCGTGAACCCGACGCTGCGGACGCTGAGGCCGTGCCGTTCGCGCATCAGCTGACCGATGTTCAGCTCGCCCCTGTGCCCCATCTCGCTGAAGCGGGCGTCGCCCACATGCGAGTTGTGTGCCCAGACGACGACCTTCGCCGAGCCGCCATGGCGATCGAGATGTGCCAAGAGGTGGTCGAGCGTGTCGGCCATGTGCCGGTCGCGCCGGTTCCAGGACTCCGTGCGATCGCCGAACATCGTTCGGTAGTACTCCTCGGCGTTGGCTACGACCGCGGCATTCTGCTCGGCGAAGAAGTACTCGTCCTCGGCAGCCACGCCGTCGCGCGCAAGCAGCTCGCCGGCACTCCGGCGAAGCTCGACGAGTTGCTCGACCACGCGCCGCCTGCACGGCTCGCTCACGCCTCCCAGAACGGCCTGCCCGTAGCTCGGGCCCTCGCCGGCGTAGGGCTGCAGGCACTCGTAGCGCCGGCGCGCGCGGGCGGCTGCGAGCGGATCCTGCTGCTCCAGGTAGGCGATCACGGCCTGCATCGAGGTGCCCAGGCTGTACAGATCCAATCCATAGAAGCCGACCTGGGCAAGCTCGTCCAGCGACTCGTTGTGCGCGCGCAGCCAGCCGACGAAATCGACGACGTCGGCGTTGCGCCACATCCACGTCGGAAACCTGGCGAAGCCGCCGAGCGCCTCCTCCGCGTCGCGGTCCGTGTCGCCCCCGCGCACGTAGCGGTTGACCCGGTGGGCGTCGGGCCAGTCGCCCTCGATCGCGACCGCCGAGAAGCCGCGCTCCTCGATCAGCCGTTGCGTGATCCGCGCTCGCTCACGGTAGAACTCGTGCGTGCCGTGGCTGGCCTCCCCCAGCAGCACGATGCCGGCGTCATCGACGAACTCGAGCAG
Source organism: uncultured Solirubrobacteraceae bacterium (assembly GCA_963716315.1). Classification (GTDB taxonomy): domain Bacteria; phylum Actinomycetota; class Thermoleophilia; order Solirubrobacterales; family Solirubrobacteraceae; genus Palsa-744. The sequence continues at coordinate 818,502 of OY970301.1, forward strand.
AACGTCGTAGTCGCTGCGATCTCCCGTGAGCGGATGGGCGTACGCGCGCAGCGCCGCGATCGTCTCGCGCTCGTCGATCGTCGCGCTGGGCGACATCCGTGCTCAGTCCTCCCGTATGTCTGCGACCGTCGCCGCCGTGGCGCGGATGATCGCCTCCGTGGCGACCAGCACCGAGTGACGATGATCGCCGCCGGGGCACAGGATCGGCGACTTCGCCGCCAGCGCCGTGTCGATCACCTCCGCTGCCGGCACCATCGGCCCGAACGGCGGCACGGCGCCGACTTCGAGGGTCGGGAAATCCCGCGCGATCTCCTGCTCCTCGGCGAAGCGCAGCTCCCGCCCGGCGCCGAGCAGCTCGCGCAGCTTGTGCAGGTCGAGGCGGTCCGCGGCGGCAACCGCCACGATCAGGTACGCCCGCCCGTCGTGCAGGACGATCGTCTTGGCGACTTTCTCCAGCGGTTGCCCCGCGAGCCGCCCCTCGGCGCCCGCGCTCTGAGTCTGCTCGTGCTCGATCAGCTCATACGGCACTCCGATCCCCTTGAGATATCCCACGACCGTGTCGGCATGGGTGCCGACAAGCGCTCCTGCCGGGCTGCTGTTGGTCGCCATGGCCGCGTCTCCTTTGAAATGTCTCCGCTGGTGTCTTGCTGATCGCAACGTACGCCGCGACGAGCCTGGCTTCATCGGTGGAAAACCCCGTCTCGGCTGCGTGGAGACCCGGCCGAAGATCGCGTGATCCTGCCGATGGAGCAAGGCGCGCGAGTAGCGAGGATCTCCCCATCTTGCAACGGCCGCCGGCATCCGGAGACAGACGAGCGATGAGCCTCGGTGAACCGATCGACATAGCCCTGCGCGATCGGTCGCGGGTCACGATCCGCCTGAGCACGGCCGACGATGAGCCGGCGCTGCGCGAGTTCCTCGCGGGCCTGTGCCTGGAGGCACGACGTCTGCGCTTCTTCACCGGCGCCGTGGACGTCGATCAGGCGGCGCATCTGAGCGCCGAAAGCAGTCCCGACCGCTTTGGTCTCGTCGCGTTCGACGAGCAGGGCGTGCTGATCGGCCATGCGCTCTGCATTCAGCTCGGAGCGCACGAGCCCGGCCGCGCGGAAGTGGCCGTGGAGGTCGCCGACGACGCGCACGGGCTGGGTCTGGGAACGATCTTGATCGACCGGCTGGCGGAGATCGCCGAGGGACGTGCAGTCGCCGTGTTCGTCGCAGAAGTCCTGCCCGACAACGACGCCATGCTCGACGTCTTCCGTGACGGCTTCGATGCCGAGGTCTCGTGGCGCGACGGGATCGAGCGCGTGGAGTTCCCCACCTCGGCCTGGCACCTGGCGCGCGAGCGCTACGCCGTCTGAGCTGACCCTGGCCCGCGTTCGGACTCGCCGCGTTCGGACTCGATCGGGCCGCGTTCGGACTCGCTCGGCCGATCAGCTGCCTGGCCGCAGGGCACGCAGCGCGTTGAGGATCACCGCCACGTCGATCGCCTCCTGCGCGAGCGCGCCCTCGATCGGCGCGAGCAGCCCGACGGCAGCCAGCACCATTCCGCAGGCGCTCAGGCCGATGCCGCCGACGACGCTCTGGCGGGCGATTTGCGTGGCCCGGCGGCCAATCGCGACGGCGTCGGCGACACGGGCGATGCGATCCACCGTGATCACCGCGTCAGCCGACTCGGAGGAAACCGTCGCGCCGGCGCCGCCCATCGCGATCCCGACATCCGCCTCGGCCAGGGCCGGAGCGTCGTTGATGCCGTCGCCGACCATCACGACCGGCGCAAGGCGGGAATCGGCGCGCAGGCGCCGCACGATCCTCAGCTTGTCGGCCGGCCGCTGCTCGGAGTAGACGCGGTCGAGGCCCAGACGCTCGCCCACCGACCGCGCGACGTCTCCGCGATCGCCGCTCAGCAGCGCGATGTGACGGACCCCCTGGGCACGCAGCCGCGAGACGAGCTCGCGTGCATCGGGGCGCAGGCGATCACCCATGATCAGCGCGCCGCTCAGGCGACCCTCGAGCGCAACCAGCACGACGGCGTTGCCTGCCGGGGCAGACGGCAGAGACCGCTCGGGCGGCAGCTCGACGCCGCACTCGAGCAGCCAGCCATGGCTTCCGAGGGAAACGTGCACGCCGTCGACGATCCCGGCGATCCCCGCCCCGGGGGACTCGCGCACATCGCTCGGATGGGCGAGCGCGAGACGCTCGCTGCGCGCCTGACGCACGAGCGCCTGCGCGATCACGTGGCCCGAGAGCTGATCCAAGGACGCGGCAAGACGCAGCAGCTCCTCGCGCGCTCGGCCGTCGATCGACAGCACGCGCTCGACGGCCGGGACGCCGAGCGTGAGCGTCCCGGTCTTGTCGAGCAGAACCGTGCGCGCGGCGCCGAGCGCCTCCAGCGCGGCACCTCCCTTGACGATCACTCCCGACTTCGCGGCACGCGACAGACCGGCGACGAAGGCGATCGGCGCGGCCAGGATCAGCGGGCACGGCGTCGCCACGACGAACACAGCCAGGGCGCGGACCGGATCCCCGCTGACCGCCCAAGCGGCCGCCGCGATCACGAGCGTCAGCGGTAGGAACAGCACGGCATAGCGATCGGCCATCCGCACAAACGGCGCTTTGCGTCCCTCAGCCTCGGCGACGAGCCGGACGAGCGCCGCGTAGACGCTGTCCTCCGGGCGAGTCGTCACCTGCAGCTCGAACGCGTCTCCGGCGTTGACCGTTCCCCCCGACACGAGGCGGCCGGGTGGATAGGTCGCGGGGAGCGGCTCGCCGGTCAGGCTCGACTCGTCGATCACCGCGCGATCGCCGACGATCACGCCGTCGGTCGGAAGCACCTCCCCGGGCCTGACCAGCAGCAGCTCGCCAACGGAGACCTCGGCGATCGGGATCTCCTCCCACCCCTGCTCGGCGTGCCGTCTGGCCAGGCGCGGCACGCGATCGACAAGCGCCGTCAGCTCGCGCCGGGCGCGCGCGGAGGCAAACTCCTCCAGCGCATTCCCGCCGGCCAGCATCAAGGCGATCACGGCGCCGGCGAGGTACTCGCCGAGCGCCAGCGCACCGGCCATCGCCAGCAGCGCGATCAGGTCGACTCCGAGGTCGCCAGCCATCAGCGCCCGGGCGACCGACCAGGACAGCGGGATCAGCATCAAGGCGACCGTCGCCGCCCACACCGCGTCGGCGGCGGCGGCGTTTGAGAGAAGTGCGAGCGCAGCGCCGGCGACGAGCCCGCTCAGGGCAAGCAGCGGGTAGACGCGACCGCGCAGGCGCTCCCTGCCCAGCACGCGCGAGCCTGCCTCTGCCGTCTCAGCCCCCGGAGTCGATCAGACCGCGCTCAAGCGCGTAGCGAACCAACTCGGCTCGCGTGGAGAGCCTCAGCTTCTGCTGGATGTGCGAGCGATGCGTCTCGACCGTGCGCACGGAGAGGTAGAGCTGCTCGGCGATCTCGGCGTTGGTGTGCCCGAGCGCGATCAGGCGCAGCACCTCGACCTCGCGCTCGGAGAGGTCGTCGGGCGGGCCGGGCGGCGGCTCGGACGCGATCCGGGCGCCGAGGCGCGGGTTCAGGTAGCTCTCGCCGGCGGCGGCGTTGCGCACGGCTTCGACGAGCTCGTCGTCGGCGGCCTCCTTGAGCACGTAGCCGAGTGCGCCGGCACCGAGTGCCTCGCGCGCGAAGGCCGGCTCCTGCTGCATCGTCAGCACGACGATCTGCGTCTCGGGTGACTCATCGCGGATCTGCGGGATTGCCTCGAGGCTCGAGCCGCCGGGCATGTTGAGGTCGAGCACGAGCACGTCGGGGTGGTGCCCGCGCACGTAGCGCCGCGCGCTGTCGACGTCGCTGGCCTCGGCGACTACCTCGAAGCCCTGCTCGTTCTCGAGCAGCAGGCGCAGCCCGCTACGGACAACCTGGTGGTCGTCGGCGAGCACGATCCGGACCGCCTGTCCGGCCCCGCCACCCTTTTCGGCGCCTGCCTCCATCGCGCGGACGGTACCGCCTTCCGCGGTCGCTGCGTCGCGACGTGGCGCAAGAGTCGGATCGGCTATCAGGCCACGATCGGCGACTCGTTGCCCTCTGCGTCGGCGGGATCGCTCGACGACGCATAACGCGTGCCGCGCGGCAGGATCAGCAGCGGCCCGCGCGCTCGGGATTGGAGGTTGACCGAGGTGCTGCCGAGCATCACCCGGCGAATCGGCCCGTAGCCGCGCGAGCCGACGATCAGCAGGTCGACGTCCGCGCTGAACTCCGCAAGCTCCTCGCCGGTCAGTCCGTAGGTGGCGTCGCCGCGCACGCCCGGCAGCGACTCCATGTGCTGCTGGGCGTCGGCGATCATCTCGTCCAACCCGGAGCCGATCGGCCCGACGAATCCGGTGTAGGGAATCGAGACGACCTCGCGCGCGCGCACCTCCGCGCGGGTTCGCTGCGCCAGCTGCTTGGCGACCTCGAGCGCCGCCTCGCTCTCGGGCGAGCCGTCATAGCCCACGCCGATCGTCGCGAACGGCGTCGCGTGCTCGGCGTAGCCGAGCGGCGCGACCGCGATCGCGCAGGGCGCGCCGTTGATCGCCGCGCGCGTGTCGTTGCCGAGCACGACGCGGCCGACGATGCCATGCCGGCAGGTGCCGAGCACGATCAGGTCGGCGCCCTGCTCCTCGGCCTGTTCGTGCAGGCCCTGGCCCGGGCTCGGCGCCTGCACGGCGACGAGCGTAGCCTGCACGCCGGCCTCGGCGCGCTCCTTCTCGAGCAGCGCCTCGGCGCGTTCGTGATCCTCGGCGACCATGCCGCGAACGACCGCGTGTGAGGGCATGTAGATACCGGGGTATACGTGAGCAAGCGTGATCGCTCCGCCCGGCTCGGTGAGCTGCGCGGCGAGCGCGATCGCGTCGCGACCGCTGACCCTGCCGTCGACTCCGACGAGTACGTTCGTGAACATCGTCTGTCTCCTTGTCCGGATGGAACGGATTGCACCTCTCAAGCTATGGCGGGCTCGGCGAGGCGGTATCCGGGGCTGGCACGCAACCCGCTGCGGGTTTTCCACGAGCGTGGATGCTCGCCGGACGCCGGGGCGTCACGCAAGCAACCGCGTCACGCGCTCGTCACCTCGGGCCAAGACGAACGGGGCTAACGTTGCCTGACGCCGTGAGCTCGCCCTCGACCGCCGACAGCACGCCCCCGCTCTCACCGCACGAGCTGGCGAGACTCGACGCCTACTGGCGCGCAGCCAACTACCTCTCGGTCGGGCAGATCTACCTGCTCGACAACCCGCTGCTGCGCGAGCCGCTGCGGATCGAGCACGTCAAGCCGCGGCTGCTCGGGCACTGGGGCACGACGCCCGGGCTGAACTTCATCTACGCCCACCTCAACCGCGTGATCCGCGAACGCGAGCTGAGCGTGCTGTACGTGACGGGGCCCGGCCACGGCGGCCCCGGGCTCGTGGCGAACACCTATCTCGAGGGCACCTACACCGAGCTGTACCCGCACATCGGCCACGACGAGGAGGGCCTGCGCCGGCTGTTTCGCCAGTTCTCCTTCCCCGGCGGGATCCCGAGCCACGTCGCGCCGGAGACGCCCGGCTCGATCCACGAGGGCGGTGAGCTCGGCTACTCGCTCGTGCACGCGTTCGGCGCGGCATTCGACAACCCCGAGCTGCTCGTCTGCTGCGTGGTCGGCGACGGCGAGGCCGAGACCGGGCCGCTGGCCGCGAGCTGGCACTCGAACAAGTTCCTCGACCCCGTGCGCGACGGCGCGGTGCTGCCCGTGCTGCACCTCAACGGCTACAAGATCGCCAGCCCGACCGTGCTCGCGCGGATCCCGCAGCAGGAGCTTCGCTCGCTGCTCGAGGGCTACGGCTACGCGCCGCGCTTCGTCGAGGGCTCCGACCCGGAGGAGATGCACCAGCTGATGGCCGCGACGCTCGACGAGGTGACCGGGGAGATCGCCGCAGATCCAACGCGCCGCGCGCGGGCAGGGCGCGCGCGAGCGCCCGCGCTGGCCGATGATCGTGCTGCGCACGCCGAAGGGCTGGACCGGGCCGAAGGAGGTCGACGGGCTGCCCGCGGAGGGCTCGTTTCGCTCCCATCAGGTCCCGCTCGCCGACCTGCAGGCAAAGCCCGAGCACCTGCGCCAGCTCGAGGCGTGGATGCGCTCCTATCGCCCCGAGGAGCTGTTCGACGCGGGCGGCGCGCTGCGCGCGGAGCTGGCAGCGCTTGCGCCGAGCGGCGAGCTGCGGATGGGCGCCAACCCACACGCCAACGGCGGGCTGCTTGCTGCGCGACCTCGAGCTGCCCGACTTCCGCGCCTACGCCGTCGAGGTCCCACAGCCGGCGAGCAGCTCGAGCGAGGCGACGCGCGTGCTCGGCGGCTGCCTGCGCGATGTGATCTCGCTCAACCGCGAGAGCTTCCGCATCGTCGGACCCGACGAGACGGCGTCCAACCGCCTCGGACGCGGTGTTCGAGGCGACCGACCGCACGTGGGAGGCCGAGCGCCTGCCCGACGACGACCACCTCGCCGCCGACGGGCGCGTGATGGAGGTGCTGTCTGAGCATCTCTGCCAGGGCTGGCTCGAGGGCTACCTGCTGACCGGCCGCCACGGCCTGTTCAACTGCTACGAGGCGTTCATCCACATCGTCGACTCGATGTTCAACCAGCACGCCAAGTGGCTGAAGGTCACGCGCGAGATCCCCTGGCGCCGGCCGATCGCCTCGCTCAACTACCTGCTCTCCTCGCACGTCTGGCGCCAGGACCACAACGGTTTCTCCCACCAGGACCCCGGCTTCATCGACCACGTCGTCAACAAGAAGGCCGAGATCGTGCGCGTGTACCTGCCGCCCGACACCAACTGCCTGCTGTCGGTCGCCGACCACTGCCTGCGCAGCCGCGACTACGTCAACGTGATCGTCGCCGGCAAGCAGCCCGCGCTCGACTACCTGACGATCGAGGAGGCGATCGCGCACTGCACGCGCGGGATCGGCATGTGGGACTGGGCGAGCAACGACGAAGGCTCCGAGCCCGACGTCGTGCTCGCCTGCGCCGGCGACGTGCCGACGCTCGAGACGCTCGGCGCCACGGCGATCCTCAGGCGCGAGCTGCCCGAGCTGAAGGTGCGGGTGCGTCAACGTCGTCGACCTGATGCGCCTGCAGCCCGACACCGAGCACCCACACGGGCTCTCCGAGCGAGGAGTTCGACGCGCTGTTCACGACCGGCCAGCCGGTGATCTTCGCCTACCACGGCTACCCGCTGCTTGATCCACCGCCTCACCTACCGGCGCGCCAACCACGACAACATCCACGTGCGCGGCTACAAGGAGGAGGGCACGACGACGACGCCCTTCGACATGGTCATGCTCAACGACCTCGATCGCTTCCACCTCGTGATCGACGTGATCGATCGGGTGCCCGACCTGCGCGAGCGCGCGGCGCACCTGCGCCAGCACATGGAGGATGAGCGGCTGCGCCATCGCGCCTACACGCGCGAGCACGGCGACGACCCGCCCGAGCTGCGCGAGTGGGTGTGGCCGGACCCGGCCGAGGCGAGCCCGGCGCAGATGCGCAGCCCGGACGCGGGCGACGTCGGCTGAGCGCGTGCGCGTGCTCGTCGTCAACGCCGGATCGAGCAGCCTGAAGCTGACGCTGCTCGGCGAGCAGGACGAAACGCTGGCCGAGCACGAGCTGCAGGCGCCGCGCGCGCAGATCGACGCCGGCGAGCTCTCGGAGGCGCTGCAATCGCCGCTGGCCGACGCCGAAGCGGTCGGGCACCGCATCGTGCACGGCGGCGAGCGCTTCCGCGAGGCGGTCCGCATCGACGCCACCGTCGAGCGCGCGCTGCGCGAGCTGACCGACCTCGCGCCGCTGCACCAGCCGAAGTCGCTCGCCGCGCTCGACGCGGTGAGCGAGCGACTGCCGCAGTTGCCGGCCGTCGCCTGCTTCGACACGGCCTTCCACGCGACGCTGCCGGCGGCCGCGAGCACATATGCGGTGCCTGCGATCTGGCGCGAGCGGTGACGGCGTGCGCCGCTTCGGCTTCCACGGGCTCTCACACGGCTGGGTCGCCCGCCGCGCGCCCGAGCTGCTCGGCCGCGAGCCAGCCGGCCTGCGGATCGTCAGCTGCCACCTCGGCGCGGGCGCCTCGCTCTGCGCGATCCGCGACGGCCGCTCGATCGACACGACGATGGGCTTCACGCCGTTGGAGGGTCTGGTCATGGCGACGCGCTCGGGCAGCATCGATCCGGGCATGCTGCTGTGGCTGGCGCAGCGCGAGCGGATCTCGATCGACGAGCTGGCCGAGACGCTCGAGCACGGCTCCGGGCTGCTCGGCCTGGCGGGCACGCCCGACATGCGTGAGGTGCTCGCACGAGAGGCCGATGGCGAGGCCGCGGCGGCACTCGCCGTCGCGATCTACCTGCGTTCGCTGCGGGCGCATGTTGCGGCGATGACGGCGGCGATGGACGGTCTCGACGCGCTGTGCTTCACGGGAGGCGTCGGCGGGCGCTCGGCCGAGCTGCGCCACCGCGCCTGCGCGGGGCTCGGGTTCCTGGGCGTCGAGCTCGCACAGCAGGCGAACGACGAAGACAAGTCCGATCGCCTCATCTCAGCGTCTGGCGCAGCGGTGGGCGTGCTCGTGATCGCCGCCCGCGAGGACCTCGAGATCGCCCGCCAGACACGCGCGGCGCTTGGCGCGCGCTAGTACCGCTACTGCATGAGCGCCTCGCTCACGCGAGGTTCCTCGTGCGTGGGCTCGTGCTCCAGTAGATCGTCGATCCTCGCCCCCGTGACGGGCCTAGAGAAGAGGAAGCCCTGCCCGAGATCGCAGTTGGCCTGGCGCAGCTCATGCAGTTGCGCGGCGTCCTCGATGCCCTCGGCCAGCGTCTTGATCCCGAGCGAGGAGCCCAGTTGCACGAGTGTCTCGATCAGCGCGCGGGAGTCCGAGCTGCTCGCAACGCCGGCGACGAAAGAACGGTCGATCTTCAGCGAATCGGCGGGGAACTGGCGCAGGTAGGCGAGTGAGCTGTAGCCCGTGCCGAAGTCGTCGATCGCGATGCGCACGCCGATGCGCTTGAGGCTGCGCAGCCGCTGCGCGGCGGCGCGTGCGTCTCGCATCAACGCTGTCTCCGTGATCTCGAGCGTGAGCGCATCCGGGCGCAGGCCGCTTTCGCTCAGCGCCGAGCGCACGTCGTCGATCAGCTCATCGCCGTCGAGCTGGCGCGCGGAGACGTTCACCGCAACGCCGAGCTCGTGACCGTCGTGGCACCACTGCGCGGCCCTTTGCGTCGCCTCCCGCAGAGCCCAGCGCCCGAGCGGGACGATCAAGCCGCTTTCCTCGGCGATCGGGATGAACTCCGCCGGCGAAAGCACGCCCCTCCTCGGATGACGCCAGCGAACGAGCGCCTCGACGCCGATCATTCGCCGGGTGCGCAGCTCGACGATCGGCTGGTAGAGCAGGAACAGCTCGCCGCGCTCGAGCGCCTCGGTCAGATCCATCTCGAGCGTGAGCCGGTCTCGCGAAGCCGTCTGCATCTGCGAGCGGAACAGGGTGCCGCGGTCGCGCCCGTCGGCCTTCGCCCGATGCAAGGCGAGGTCGGCGTTTCGCAGCAGCTCATCTGCCGTGCCGCCAAGCCCGAAGGCGATGCCGATGCTGGCGGTGACCGACAGGCGACGCCCATGGGCATGACTCACCTCATACGGCTTGCGCAGGACCTCGAGCAGCCGCTCGGCCACGAGCTCCGGGCCCGCGTCCAGAGCAGCGCCTTCGAGCAGCACGACGAACTCGTCGCCACCGAGCCGAGCGGCGGTGTCGCCGTCCCTCAGCACGGTCTGCAAACGGTCGGCGACCATCCTCAACAGGTCATCGCCGGCGGCGTGCCCGAACGTGTCGTTGACGTGCTTGAAGCCGTCGAGATCGACATACAGTGCCGCGATCGGCCGCCGCGTGCGCTGCGCGCGGACGAGCATCTGCTCGGCGCGATCGAGTGCGAGCAGCCGGTTGGGCAGGCCCGTCAGCGCGTCGTGGAGCGCCTGGTGGCGAAGCTCTCCCGCCTTCTGGTGAACCATCCCGAGCGCGCGCTCCCGCGAGCGCGACAGCACGAACACGAGCGCGAACAGCAGCACGCTGACGATAAGCCCGGCGAGCGCTACGAGCAGACCTTGCAGACCCGGCGCCAAGCCGCTTGGCACCGTGCTCTGCGCAACGACCACGGCCCAGCCTGCCGTCGATCTGGAAGTCGACCCGGCGGCGCTCGACACCAGTCCGCGTGACCACGCCGACGCGGTCGACCAGTTCCTCAGGCTGACCGGGGTTTGCGTGGTAGAGCGCCACGCCCAGCCCCCCATGTCCGTTCAGCGCCTCGCGGATCACGGCGGGGATGTCGAATGAGCTGGAGACCCAGCCGGCGAGCGCCGCGCGCCGTTGCGCCGGGTCACGCGCGGGCATGCCTCCGCGGTAGAACGCGGACTGGAAGAACATCGTCTCCACGCCCCGAGCCGTGACCGGCAGCACCAGCATCTGGCCAGTGCCGGCCTGCGCCCGCAGCGCCGTGGCCTGCGCGATGCCGATCGGCGAGGACGGGTCGCACCAGTCGCCCTGCAGCTGGTGTGCGATAGGCGCCGTGAGCGGTCCCACGACCGACACGCCCGCCGAAAGCAGACACGTCGCGTCGCCCTGGCTGGACACGTGCTCGGGCGTGCCCCCGAGGAAGGCGCGAAACGCCGGGTCGGAGTTGCGGAGCGCGAGGAAGCCGGCCAGCGCGCTCGCCGGAACCCTCGCGATCACCGAGGTTCCGAGACTGCCGAGCTGACGTTCGCGACCGCGCAGCTCGAAGAACCACCGATCGAAGCGCGACGCGCTCATCTCGGGCTGCATCGCCATCACGGCGCGCAGCGTCGTGACGAAGTCGGCATCGCGGCGGAGCATCGCCCCGAGCGTCGATGTCACGTCGGAGGCGGTGCGCTCGAAGGCCCGCCTGTGCTCGCTGTGCACGTTGGAGCGCCACCAGAACCCGCCCGCCACCGAGACGATCGCCCCGGTCAGGAGGATCGTGAAGGCCACGAGCGTCGCGCGCCGGCGACGGCCGTCGGGCCGAAGCGCCCCCATGCTTTTGCGTCCTAGCTCCCGAGTCCTTTCGAGCATGAGCAGAGCATCGATGGTTGGATGCCCGCCAGGTACCGTACTTACCCGTAATACCGATTGTTGGATTAAGGCGGGTTAGTGGACCAACGCTGGACAACCCTCGGCGAGGCTTCGCAAAGCTCGGCGAGCGAGCTGTCGGGCTTCAGCCGGCCGGCAAGCTGCTCGGCGGTGCTGCCGGCGCAGGCTCGTCAGACCCTGTGCGCCGCCGGATCAGCAGCCGCCGCAGCTCGTCGGCCCCCCACACGATGAACGGGAACGGCAGCGTCAGCGCGAGCGCGTCCGGGCCGAGCGCGGCCGTCCCGAGCAGCGACTGCAGCGGCGGCAGGTAGATGATCGCCGCGGCGAGCAGCAGCTCGAAGGCGATCCCCCACAGCAGCAGCGGGTTGGAGAAGACGCCGACCGAGCGCAGCGACGCCCGCTCCGTCCGCGCCGCGAAGGCGGTCCCCACCTGGCAGGCGACCATCGAGAAGAACGTCATCGTCGTGGCCTCGCGGTAGACGTGGTGAAGGGGGTGGCCGTTGCCTGTCGCGGCGCCCAGCGACCAACCGCCTTTCGTGAGGACGTAGAAGAAGCCGCCCATCTCCAGCGCCGCCGAGATCACGCCGAGGAACAGCCACGCACGCAGCAGCATCGGCGTCTGGATCACGCTCTCGCTGCGTGGGCGCGGTGGGCGCTCCATCAGCCCCGGCTCCGCGGGCTCGCGCCCCAGCGCGAGCGCCGGCAACGTCTCGGTGCCGACGTCGAAGGCCAGCAGCTGAAGGACCGTCAGCGGCAGCGGGATCGCGCCGCCGCTGAGCGCGTATACGAGGAACGGCGTGACCTCGGGCGTCGCGTGGGCGAAGATGTAGAGGATGAACTTGCGGATGTTGTCGTAGACGCGACGCCCCGCCTGGACCGCCGCGGCGATCGTCGCGAAGTTGTCATCGGTGAGGATCATCGTCGCCGCCTCGCGCGCCACGTCGGTGCCCGAGCGACCCATCGCGATCCCGATGTCGGCGCGCCGCAGGGCCGGGGCGTCGTTGACCCCGTCGCCGGTCATCGCCACCACGTGCCCGCCCGCCCGCAGCGCATCGGCGATTCGCAGCTTCGCCTCGGGCGAGCTGCGCGCGAAGATCAGCTCGCGATCGCCCTCCAGCGCATGGTCGAGCTCGTCCTCGCTCATGCGATCGAGCTGCTCGCCGGTGACGATCGCCGAAGCGTCGGCACTGATCCCGACCTGGCGTGCGATGGCGGCGGCGGTCAGCCCGTGGTCGCCGGTGATCACGATCACGCGAATCCCGGCGTTGTGGCAGCGCTCGACGGCAGCGGCCACCTCGGGGCGCGGTGGATCGATCAGCGCGGCGAGCCCGAGTAGGCACAGCTCTCGCTCGGCCTGCTCGCGGCGGGCGGGTAGCTCGGCATCCGCCGCAAGCTCGCGACGCGCCAGCGCGAGCACCCGCAGCCCTTCGCCGGCGTAGCGCTCGACGGTGGCGCTCACCGCCTCGCGGTCGGCATCGCTCAGCTGGCGTTGCTCGCCGGCTGGGCCCAACGTCGTCGTGCAGCGCGCCATGATCGCCTCGGGCGCACCCTTCGCGTCCAGCCACAGTCCGCTCGGCAGCTCGTCGACGGTCGACATCAGCTTCAAAGTGGGATCGAAGCGGAACTCGCGCCGGCGCAGCTCGGCGCGCTCGCGCTTGGTGAATGCGGCCCCGAGCGATGCGGAGGCCTGCAGCAGCGCGACCTCGGTTGGATCCCCCGCCGGATCACCGCCGGCGTCGAGCTCGGCGTTGTTGCATGCCGCCATCGCCTGTGCGAGAGCGTCCAGGCGCCGGTCGGGCACCTCGCCGTCGCGCGGCTCATGCGCGGAATCGAGCAGCCACTCGGACCCGAGCACCCAAAGCGATGTCGCGTGCATCCGGTTCTCGGTCAGCGTGCCGGTCTTGTCGGTGCAGATCACATCGGTCGATCCAAGCGTCTCGACGGCGCTCAGCCGCTTGACGACCGCGCCCTCGCGCACGAGCCCGCGCACGCCGACCGCCAGCGCAAGGGTGATCACCGGCAGCAGGCCCTCGGGCACGTTGCCGACCAGCAGGCCCACGGCGAACACGACCGCGTCGTTGAACGGCAGGCCCGCTCCGACGATCGCGATCGGCATGAAGGCGATCCCCAGCGCGACCGCGATCGCGGCGATCAGCCAGGCGACGCGGCGGACCTGCATTTCCAGCGGGCTCTCCTCCGCCTCGACCCGCTCGGACAGCGCTGCGATCCGTCCGAGCTCAGTGCGCATTCCGGTCGCGAAGACGAGCGCCCGGGCTTCTCCCTCGGTGCAGCTCGTGCCGCTCAGCACGAGGTCGCGCGCCTGATCGAGCGGCACGCGCACGTCGAGCAGCTCCGCCGAGCGGAGCATCGGCGCGGACTCCCCGGTGAGCATCGAGAGGTCGACCTCGACAGCGCCCGTCAAGAGGCGCGCATCGGCGGAGACACGATCGCCTTCTTCGAGCACGAGCACGTCGCCGGGGACGAGCTCGGCCGCCGCCGTCGCGACCGTCCTGCCGTCTCGTATCACCTTCGCCTGCTCGGGCAGGAACGCCGCGAGCGCCTCGACCGCGCGCTCGGCTTGAGCCTCCTGGATGAAGGCGAAGATCGCGTTGACCACGATCACGACGACGATCGCGATCGCGACGGCGTGGATGCCGACGAGCCAGGCCAGCAGGGCCGCCGCCCACAGCAGCAGCGCGAGCGGGTGGCTGAACTGGCGCGCGAGCTCTCTTGGCCAGCGCGGGCCCCCGCGCCTGCTGAGCGCGTTGGGCCCGTGCTGCACGAGGCGCCGCTGTGCCTCGCGCGAGGAAAGGCCCTGACGCGAGCTGCGCAGGTCGCGCAGCAGCAGCTCGATGGCCTCCTCGGCATCGATCTCGACGGACGCCGCGGAGACTGCGGCGCCCGCGCTTTCCGCGGCCGGCGCGCTCATCCGCGCCCTTCCGCCGCTGCGGCGCCGCCAGCCGAGGGCCGACGATCGTCGCCTCGCCGCTCGCGGCCACCGGACGAATGCCGGCCGGCGGCCCCGTCGAGCGTCGTCAGCAGCCGCAGCTCCTCGCCCAGCAGCCGCGGCAGCAGGAAGTGCTCGCGCACGTGCGCGCGTCCCGACTCGCCGAGCTGCTCGGCCAGCGCGCGGTCGCCCAGCAGCTTCAGCATCGCCGTCGCGCACTGCTCGACCGAGTCGACGAGCAGGCCGCCGACCCCTTCGGGCATCTGCATCGGGATGCCGCCGGCGCGGCCGGCGACGACCGGCGTGCCCTTCCACAGCGACTCCGAGACGACGAGGCCGAACCCCTCGCGGATCGACTTCTGCACGATCACGTCCGAGAGCCGCTGGAAGGCGTTCACCTCGACGTTGCTCGCGCCCGTCAGGTTCGTGTAGATGTGGATCAGCGGATCGCGCTCGGCGTGCTCGGTCAGCTGCCGGTAGATCTCCCATCCCTCGGGATCGTCGAGCGCCATCGAGCCGACCAGCGCGAGCTGCAGGTCGGGAATCTGCTCGCGCACGAGGCGGTAGGCGGCGATCACGCCGAACGGGTCCTTCCAGGGGTCGAAGCGCGAGACCTGCGTGACCAGCGGGCCCGGGCGGTCGATGCCGATCCAGTCGAGGATCTGACTGGCCGTGGACTGCGGGATCTCGATGTTCTTCGGGCTCAGCGGGTCGATCGCCGGCGCGATCGTGCGAACCCGCGCGACCGGCAGGTCGGGCGGCACGAACTCGGGCATCGTGAAGACCGCCGCGTCGAAGTCCGCGATGAACGGGCGCAGGAAGCGCCAGGCGTCGGGGTTGGGCTCGGAGGTGTCGATGTGACAGCGCCACACCGTGCGCGCGTCCCCCGCGCCGTGGATGCTCAGCAGCGCAGCGGGCTGGGGGTCGTGGATCACGACGAAGTCGTAGCCGTGGTCGAGCTTCGGCGCGTTCTCGCGCGTGCAGTCCAGATACGCCCCCTGCTCTTCCTCGGTGAGGCTCTGCGGGGCGCCCTGCAGCGCGTTGTGCAGGACCTTGGTCGCGCGGAAGAACTCGGGGCTGCCGCCAAGCACCTGCCAGTCGACGGTCAGGCCGAGGTCGCGCAACAGCGGCACCGAGGAGCGCAGCAGCTCGGAGACGCCACCGCCATAGGGCGTCGCGTTCACGTGCAGGATGCGCGCACCGGCGAGCTTCTTCGCCTCCTCGCGCAGTTCATGCAGGATCGCGCCCGGGACGATCCCCTCATAGGAGTCGAGCGACCAGCGACCGACGGAGACGGGTTGCAGCATGCCTAGCAGCATCGATGCGCCCGGGAAGAGCGCCATCCGGGGTTTTCCCGCAGATCGAGCGTGCATCGCCGCATCGGGCCAAGCTCAGTAGTCCCCCGCATTACAGCAACGGCCAACTGCCGATTGCGGCTGATGCCGCGAAACGTAGGCTGATCGCATGTTCGAGCGGATCCTCTTCGGCTACGCTGGCGACCGGGCCGGCCGCGACGCGGCGGTGCTCGCCGAGCAGTTCGCCCGTCTCTGCTCCGGCAAGCTGAGCGTCGCGTTCCCCTATCACCCGATGCTCGCGACCGTCCCCGGGGAAGTCAGCGAGCAGCACGTCCGCGACGAGCTCCATGCGCTGCTTGGCGACAGCCCGGCCCTGGCGGATGCCCGCTACCACTGGGCCAACTCCTCGTGGCCGATCCGCGCCCTGCACGAGCTCGCGGATTGGGAAGGAGCCGACCTGATCGTGTTCGGCGCCGCGCCGGTCCGGCTCGAGCGTCGCCACGTGAGCGTGATGGAGCGGATGGTCCACGGTGCGCCGTGCGCTGTCGCGCTCGCGCCGGCCGGCTACGCCGACAGCACCGCTCACCCGCTTCGCTCGATCGGGGTCGGCTTTGCCGACACCGAGGAGGGTCACGCGGCGGTCGGGCTCGCACGCGACGTGGCCGACCGCGCCGGCGCGCGCGTTCGGCTGATCGCCGGCGCCGGGCTCAGCCCGGAGCTGCTCAGCTACGCATCCGGCTCGCCGGCTCTGCCCGCGGCCGAAGCGGAAATCTACGCCGAGACGAAGGCGGCCGCCGAGCGTGTCGCCGCCGAGCTGCTCGCCGGCGAGGGCTGCGAGTTCGACGTGCGTCGCGGCGACGCCTGCCGCGTGCTGCTCGAGGCCAGCGAGCAGCTCGACCTGCTCGTGCTCGGCTCGCGTGCATACGGTCCGATCCGCCATGCGCTGCTCGGCGGCGTCTCCGCCGCCGTGATGCGTGGCGCGCACTGCCCGGTGCTCGTGGTGCCGCGCGGCGTACCGGTGGCCGGTGTCGCCGCGAGCACGACGACCCAAGCTTCCGCGGAGCGTTGAGATGCCTTCTTCCCCGATCCTCACAGCTCGCCACGATCAGTCCTTTGCCGCAGACGAAAGAGCTGTTTACCCCGTCGGCGGCGGCGACGGCGACGCGTAGCGTGACCGTCATGGAATCGACCCGTCCAAAGCTCACCGCGGTCCTCCCCAGTGACCCGACCGACCTGGCGACGCTGAGCGTCGTCGTTGCCGACGATCACGCGATGATGCGTCGTGGGCTACGCCAGCTGCTGGAAGACGAGCAGGGCATCACGCTCGCCGGCGAGGCGATCGACCTGCAGTCGACGGCGCAGGCCGTCAGCGAACACCGGCCGGACGTGCTCGTGCTCGACCTGACGTTGCCCGACGGATCGGCGATGGAGCTGCTCGGCGAGCTGCGCGCGAAGTCGCCGCAGACGCGGATCGTGATCGTCAGCATGGAGGATGCACCGGGCTTCGCGCAGCGAGCGCTCGCGGCGGGTGCAAGCGGCTTCGTGCTGAAGGAGCTCGCCGACGAGGATCTGGCCGTCGCGATCTATGCGGCCGCCCAGGGCGATGAGTACCTCAGCGCGCCGGTCGCCCGCCGTCTGGCGGCGCTTCGCCAGGCGCGCACCGACGGGCGCCTGACCGTGCGCGAGGCCGAGGTGCTACGGCTGATCGCGCTCGGCCACACCAACGTCGAGATCGCCCGCCAGCTGGGCGTCTCGGCGCGTACCGTGGAGACGCACAGGGCCAACATCCACGGCAAGCTCGGGCTGCGCACGCGCGCCGAGCTGGTGCGCTACGCGCTGCGCTGCGGGCTACTCGAGTCTTGAGCTTCGCCGTCCCCTCCGAAGAACACGCGACGTGTCGGCACTGCCGGGACGTGATCGGCGTCTATGAGCCGATGGTCGTGCTGCTCGACGGCGAGACGCTGCTGACCTCGCGAGCGGCCTCGGATGGCAACATCCCGCAAGACACCCACCGCTACCACAAGGCCTGCTTCGCACTCGTCCAAGCGGGCCGACGGCCCGGCAGCGAGTGAGCGGCGCGTAGTTCGCCACAGGGCGATGTCGGGATTCCCCCGTCGCGCCGGCGGCGGCGCAAACGTAGCCTGCGCATCAAGGTGAGCGAAGCGGGATACCCTAGCCAGGTTGCACGGTCCGCCACCCGGCGCGACGATCACCGATCGCCGGCAGAGGCGGCGGCCGGCGACTGGATCGAGGTCGACGGCACGGGCGATGCCTCGCCCAGGCGCGGCGTGATTCTCGAGGTGCTCGGCAGCGGGCCCCACGAGCGCTTCCGCGTGCGCTGGGACGAGCAGCACGAGTCGTTGTTCTATCCCGCTGAGCAAGGCTTCCTGATCCACGCGACGAGCGCGAGCGGCGATCGACGATGAGCGCACAGGCGTCGATCGTCGAGGACCCGCCGTCGAGGCCTGATCCCGCTCTCTCTCTAGAACTCGATCTCTAGAACTCGAACACCAGACGCGCGGTGCCGGCGCTTCCATCCTCGACTTCGCGGAACGCCTCGTTGACCTGGTCCAGGCGCCGCGTCTCGTACAGCACGCGCGTGCGCCCGTCCTGATGAAGCGCGAAGACCTCCTCGAGGTCGTGGTGGGTGCCGACGATCGAGCCCCTGATCGTGATCCCGTTCAGCACGGTCTCGAAGATCGGCAGCTTGACGAAGTTGTCCGCCGGCAGGCCGACGAACACGAGCGTGCCGCCGCGCGCCATCGCCGCGTAGGCCTGCTCGAACGCCCTCGGTGACACAGCCGTGGCGATCGCCACGTCGGCGCCGCCGAGCGCCTTGATCGCGGCGACGGGGTCTTCCTCGGCCGCGTTGACCGTGTGCTCGGCGCCCAGCTCGCGGGCGAAGTCGAGTTTGTCCTGGTGGATGTCGACGGCGACGACGGCGCAGCCGGCGATCCGCGCGTACTGCACCGCCATATGTCCGAGCCCGCCGACGCCGAACACGGCAGCCAGCATCGACGGTCGCGCGCCGGAAACCTTCACGGCCTTGTACGTGGTGACGCCGGCGCATGTCAGCGGCGCGGCGACGAGCGACGGCACTCCGTCGGGGACCTTCACCACGTGACGGGAAAAGCCCGTGGCGTACTCCGCATAGGCGCCGTCCATGCCGTAGCCGCTGTTGAGCTGGCTTTCGCACAGGGTCTCGCGGCCGTCGTTGCAATAACGGCATTCGCCGCATGCGTAGCCGAGCCAGGGAATCGCAACCCTGTCGCCCTCGCCGACCGAGCCGTGCACGCCGGGCCCGAGCGCCTGCACCCGACCCACGCCCTCGTGGCCGGGAACGAGCGGCAACGACGGCTTGACCGGCCAGTCGCCGTGCGCGGCGTGGATGTCGGTATGACACAGACCGGAGGCCTCCAGGCGCACCAGCACCTGACCCTCCTCGGGGGTCGGGATCGGCCGCTCCTCGATCGTGAGCGGTGCCTTGAAGTCGTGTACTACCGCAGCCTTTGGCATCTGGTTCTCCTTGGAAGTCGCGATCTCGTGGATCGAGGCGATACGTGGGCGGGGATACCTCGAAGCTACGAGCGCGCGCGGCTCGCCACATCGGCAATCGCCCGTAGCCGCCTCCGTAGTTCTGCCCGATGCCGGTGAGAAACGGTTCAGGCGCCGGTAGCGCTTGCTGCCCGGCCGTCGGCGCCCGACTCGCGGCGCTGAATGGGCAACTGCGCACGAATCGTCGTACCGTCGTCGGGCGAGGACGTGACGCGCAGCTCCCCGTCGAGCAGCGCTACGCGCTCGTTCATGCCGAGTAGCCCGAAGCCCTCGCTCTTGGCCTGCGGGTCGAATCCGCCCCCGTTGTCGCGAACGAGCAGGTTCACCGCGCCCGCGTGCTCGCGGATCTCGACGACAGCGCGCGACGCCTTGCCGTGCTTGGCGGCGTTCGTCAACGCCTCCTGGGTGAGGCGGTAGAGGGCGCTCTCGAGCTCGCCCGACATGCGCCCCGGCTCATCGCCCTGCTCGTGGGCGAGCTCGACGCTCACGTCGACCTCGAGTCCGTGACGGGCGTTTCGCTCCGCCAGCGCTTCGATCGCCGCCTGGATGCCGAGTTCGTCGAGCGCGGCGGGACGCAGGTCGGTGATCAGCGCGCGCAGGTTGGCGATCGATTCCTCGATCTGCTCGATCGCCTGCGCAACCGCCCGATCAAGCCCCCCCTCGCGGCCGGAGCGTCGCGCGGCGGAGAGCCCGAAGCGCAGCGCGCTGAGGCTCTGCAGCGTGTCGTCGTGCAGCTCGCGCGCCCAGCGATGGCGCTCGCCCTCGGCGGCCGCGACACGCTGTCGCTGGCGCTCGGCGGCGACCGACTGCGCCGTCGCCACGGCAGTCGCGGCGCTCGTCGCGAAGGATTCGAGCAGGCGCTCGTCCTCGGCCGAGAAGTCCGGGCCGTCCTCGAGTCGATCGACGGCGAGCAGCACCCCGTGGCTGCGCCCACGGAAGATCAGCGGGACCGCGATCCCCGCACGGGCGTCGATGCCCGCCTGCCCGAGGCCATGCTCGTCGAAGCGCGCCCGGTTGAGCTCTTCCTGCAGGCGCTGAATGCGTTTGGTCCGAATCGCATGGGCAGCCACGGTGTCTGTCATCGGGAGGCAGCTTCCGACCAGTCCCGGGGGTATCTCGCCGGCCCCGGCCGCGACTTCCATCTCCTCGCCGCGCTCGAGCTCGATCACCAGCGCCCGCGCGGACACGAGCGCGCGTCCCCGCTTGGCGACCAGCTGGAGCACCACCTCGGGATCGGTCTCCCCTCCGACGGCCCGCGCGATCTGCGTCGTGGCCTCGAGCGCGTCGACGGTCCGCTGCAGCTCGTCGCGGTGGTCGCGCGCGCCGGTGTACCTGCGCGCGTGGTCGATCGCCACGCCGGCGAATTCGGCGAGCACTGCGACCGACTGCTCGTCGGCCTCGGTGAACTCGCCCTCACCGGCCTTCTCGGTCAGGTACAGGTTGCCGTAGGGGATCCCCTCGACGAGGATCGGCACGCCGAGGAAGGAGTGCATCGGCGGGTGCGCGTGGGGGAAGCCGTAGGAGCGCGGATGCTCGCTGACGTCGGCGATGCGCAGCGGTGCCGGGTCCTCGATCAGCGCCCCCAGCACGCCGCGCCCCCGCGGCAGGCTGCCGATCGTGGCATGCGCCGTCTCGTCCATCCCCCTCGTCAGGAAACGCACCAGTTCCGTGCGCGACTCATTGAGCACGCCGAGCGCAGCGTAGCGCGCCTCGGTCAGCTCCTGCGCCGACTGCAGCACCTTGTCGAGCACGACGTCGAGATCGAGCTCGCTGAGTACGCCGCGAGCCACATCGAGTATCCCCTGAGTTGCACGATCCACTGCTTGGCTGCTCCTGGCTATAGCGCGTAGGCGAAGTGCTCGTTGACGCCGTCGGCCAACCGTCTGTTGATGATTGCACTATCCGGGGCCGCAGGCGGGCGATCCTCGACAGGTAGCTTCCATCTCGGTGTGAACGGAGATCTCCAACAGCCCGCGCACGAGGCGATGACGGCGTCGGCCGAGCTGCCGCGGGCCCTGCAGGCGGCAGCGACGTTCGGCGCGGGGCGAGTCGAGCTGCGCGAGACCCACGCCTCGTGGGTGTTCCTGGCGGGGCGCTACGCGTACAAGGTCAAGAAGCCGGTGAAGCTCGAGTTCCTCGACTACTCGACGCCGGCGCTGCGTCGCGCGGCGTGCCACGAGGAGGTCCGGGTCAACCGCGAGCTCGCGCCCGGGGTCTATCTCGGCGTGCGTGCCATTGTGCGCACGCCGGCGGGCCTCGCGCTCGCCGAGGAGCACGACCGGCGTGCGTTCGAGTACGCCGTGCAGATGCGCCGCTTCGAGGAGTCGCGCACGCTGCGGGGGCTGATCGACGCCGGCGAGCTGCGCGACGGCGTCATATCGGAGGTCGCCGTCGTGCTCGCGCGCTTCCACGAGCGTACCCCCGTAGCAACGGGCGCGGAGCCGGCACACGTGCTCGAGCGCTGGCAGCGCAACCTGCACGAGCTCGAAGCGATCGTCGACCCCGTGCGCTGGCGGCTGCATCTCGTGCGCGAGTTCGCCCACGCCTTCGTCGCGACGCACGTCGCGACGCTCAACGAGCGCCTGCGCGAAGGCCGCGTGCGCGACGGGCACGGCGATCTGCGCTGCGAGCACGTGCTGCTCGAAGACGGCGTGCAGGTCGTCGACCGGATCGAGTTCGATCCCCGCTTGCGCCGACTCGACGTCGGCGCCGACCTCGCCTTCCTCGCGATGGACCTCGAGGCCAACGGCGAGCCGCGCGCCGCGCGGCGGCTGCTGCAGGAGTATCGCCAAGCGGGAGGGGCGCCCGGCGAGGACGCGCTGCTGGCATTCCATGCGGCCTACTGGGCGCTCGTGCGCGCGAAGGTCGCCGTGATCGCGGCGTCATCGGGCGGCGACCCGGCTCGCCTCGGGGAAGCCGAGCGGCTGCGTGCGCTCGCCGAGCGGCTGCGCTGGCGCGCCCGCGGACCGCTGGCGCTGATCGTGTGCGGTCCGGCGGCTAGCGGCAAGTCGACGCTGGCGGCTGAGCTGGGTGCCCGCTCGGGCCTGGCGGTGCTCGCCAGCGACGAGCAGCGAAAGCGCCTCGCCGGCATCCCGCCGGGGCAGCGCGCCGGCCCAGAGCACTACAGCGCGCAGTTCACGCAGGCGACGTACGCGGCACTCGGCGAGGCCGCCGCCGCTCGGCTGGCGCAAGGCGAGGGCGTGATCGTCGACGCGACGTGCCGCACCGTCGAGCAGCGCGCGACACTGCTGGCGGCGATCGCGAACGTCGCCGAGCGGCTGCTGCTCGTGCAGTGCCGGGTCACCCTAGCGACGGCGATGCGGCGCGCGCGCGAGCGCATGGGCGAGCCCGGGCACGTGTCCGACGCGACGCCGGAGGTGGTCGAAGCCCACTACCGCGAGTTCCAGCCGCCGAGCGAGCTGCCCGAGGAGTGCACGCACGAGCTCGACTGCGAGCTACCGCTCGAGCGCCAGGCCAACGAGGTCACGCTCGCGCTCGACCGCCGCGGGCACTCGCGCGGGCGCATCGCCGAGGCTACGTAGTTCACCACCCTACTCGGCGGCTTTTCTCGGCTGGCACTCGGCGTGCGCAAGCTAGCCTGCCGGATATGACCACTCAAGACACCCACCCAGAGAAGTTCCGGGTGCTGATCGCCGGCGGCGGCGTCGCGGCGCTCGAGACGGCGCTCGCCCTGAAGCACCTCGCCGCCGACCGTGTGCAGATGACCGTGATCGCCCCCAATGACGAGTTCGTGTACCGCCCGATGACCGTGCGCGAACCGTTCTCCTTCCTCGGCGCCCGCCGCTACCCGCTCGAGCCGATCCTCGAGCACGTCGGCGCCGAGCTCGTCCGCGACAAGCTCGGATGGGTCGACCACGAGCTGCGCGTCGCGCACACCGAGAACGAGCAGCAGCTCGAATACGACGCGCTCGTGCTCGCGCTCGGCACCCGCGTCTCGGCGCGCTACAAGCACGCGCTGACGATCGACGACCGCACGATGGACGAGACGCTGCACGGCCTGATCCAGGACGTCGAGCTCGGTTACGTCGACAGCCTCGCCTTCGTCGCACCGGGCCGCATGGCCTGGCCGCTGCCGCTGTACGAGCTCGCGCTGATGACGGCCGGGCGGGCATACGACATGAACGTGGAGCTCCCGATCACGATCGTCACGCCCGAGCAAAAGCCGCTGGCGATCTTCGGCGACCGCGCCAGCGAAGGTGTCGCCGAGCTACTGGCGAAGGCGAAGATCGAGACGATCACGGACGCCTTCGCCGAGATCCCCGAGCAGGGTCAGATCGCGATCGCCCCCGGCGACCGTCACGTGCATGCCGCACGGATCGTCGCGCTTCCAGAGCTCTATGGGCCTTCGATACACGGCTTTCCGCTCAGCCAGGACGGCTTCATCCGCGTCGACCGCTTCGGCCAGGTGCCCGACTGCGGGCCGCTGTTCGCGGCCGGTGACGCGACGGACTTCGCCGTCAAGCAGGGCGGCGTCAGCGCGCAGCAGGCCGATGCGGTGGCCGAATCGATCGCAGCCCTGGCCGGCGCCCCGGTCGAGCCCAAGCCGTTCAATCCGGTGCTGCGCGGGATGCTGATGACCTACGACAAGCCCTACTACATGACGGCGCAGATCACCGGCGGTCACGGCTACAGCTCGGAGTTCAGCAGCGAGCCGCTGTGGCAGCCGGTCAGCAAGATCGCGGCCAAGTACCTCGCGCCCTACCTGGACGCGTTCGACAGCAGGCGAGCGGCTGCATGAGCGCGCGCGAGGCAGCCGGCGCGCGCAAGCGCAAGGCACCGAAGCCGGCGAGCGAGCGCTGCCTGGTCGTCGGCTACGACCGCGGCGAGAGCGCCCGGGCGGCGGTCGAGTGGGCCGCGCGCCAGCTTCCCGCCGACGGCAGGCTCGTGATCGTCTTCGCCGAGAAGCCGCTGCACGTACCGCAGTCGCCGCTCTCCTCGCCCGCCGAGCGGCGCCGCTTTGCCGGCGCCGCGATCGACGAGCTGCTGCTCGAGACCGAGGGCGCGGTGCTGGACTGCGAGATCAGCACGGAGGTCTCAGAGCAGGACCCGGTCAGCGCGTTGCGCGAGGCCGCCACCCGCCACGGCGCCGACGCGATCGTGCTCGGCTCCCAGCAGCATTCGCGCGTGCATCAGGCGATCGGCACGGTCACGAGCGAGCTGCTCAAGCACTCGCCGGTGCCCGTCACGGTCGTGCCCGCTTGACGGCGAGCGCCCCGCCGGCTTCCGACGGCTACTGAGCGCACGCCCAGCACTCGGCGCTCAGCCCGAGACCCGGCGCGATGAATCGGTCGGAATCTGCGGCGCCGAGAACAGCGTGGCGAGCCCACTCGGCGTAGTCGCTCCGCGCTTGCGCGCCGCGATCATGCTCGCCAGGCGCCGGCCGATCGTGCGGTAGGCGGAGCTCGAGTGCGCGGCGGCGAGACCGGGCTTGGACTTGACCGCCTTGACGGCCTGCTGCAGGCCGGCGATCAGGATCGCCTGGTTGGCGCGTTCGAAGGAGGCCCGTTCGGCGTCGAGCGTTTCGAACAGCTTCAGTTGCGCCGATTCGGGACCGTTGATCGCACTCCTCGCGGCGGCGAGGCCGCTCTGCAGCCGTTCCTTGACGAGCTTGGCCTGAGCGATTTCGGCGCCCAGCGCGGACGGTTCGGCTGCTCGTTGCAGCCCGGCGAGGCAGTTGCGCTTGGTGCACTTCCCGGACGTCTGCGCATGCGAGCGCACGAGCGCCGTGCGACGCGACATCGTCGCGATCGATTTCGTCAGCGCCGCGATCTGGGCTTCGCCGCCGGCCAGCAGCGTCGACGCGGCGATCGTGCCCTCGACGGCCTGCAGGCCCCCGATCGAGGAGATCAAGCAGGCGCGCTGCCCGACGAGCGCGAAGAACTTGGCCTTGAACTGTTCGTAGCTGTGGATGCTCCCGGGGCTTTCCCTCAGCACCCTGACCATCGTCGCCCGGCTGGCGCATTTTTCAAGGCCTGTCAGCGCGGCGGCGACGTTGCCCTCCTGGTTGAAGTCCGTGCCGGCGCCGCACGTCGCCGGCGTGTGCGCCCAGAACTCGGCCCAGCCCTCGTTGAAGGCGAAGCCTTCGTTGGAGACGAGGCAGAGTTCGTGGTTTTTGGCGTAGCCGAAGCTCGCGGCGTCGGAGAGGAAGTGCAGGAAGCTGCCGTCGAAACTGTGGCGCACGGAGTGCGCGAACTCGTGGAAGTTGACCGAGTAGCCGCCGTCGGGGTCACCGCGATAGCCGGTTTCATAGCCGCCTGGCCACTGCGTCCTGTCGATCGTGGTGAACGGCACGCCGCAACAGGGGAAGTCCGCGTTGATCAGGTAGCTAGAGTCGGGCGGCGCGCTGCCGACCACCTGCTCGTAGTTCTGGTAGGCGTTGTGCGCGCCCTGGAAGACGGCGCACTTGGGCGTGCCCGCGCCGTTGTCCTTGGAGATTTCATACGTGCCGAGGTTGACGAGGCCGGCGTGGCTGCCGGTCGTCTGGGTTTCGGTGTCCCAGTCGCTGAACGAGTACCACTCGCCGAGATGCACGCCCGCGTCGTCGTTCATCACGACCTTGGCGTAGAGGTCGAAGTTGCTATCGGCGCGAACGCCGAAGCTGTAGGAGCCGGTCGCGCTCGTGTGCGTCGCGCCGAGGTTGTCGTCGAACCACAGCGTGTTGCTTTTCCACAGCTCGACGCGCGCGCCGGCGAGCGGGCTGATGGTGCCGTGGTTGTTGCACAGCCACTGACCCTTCACTTCGAAGCTGACGCTTGCGCTCGCGGACGCCGCAGCGAGCGCCAGGACTGCGAGCACGCTCAGCAGCGCGGCCGGCGCGAGAAGGCGAGCCGCGCGCCACGGCGTTCGGCGGTCGGCTGTCTGCGGGCCGGGCATGACGGTTCCCTTCCTCGGCGGATATCGAACCTCGCACAGGCGCTACTGCATGGACGATCGCAGATTCACAGCTCGAGCGTGTGAGAGCATCGCAGCGGCTAGACGAACATTGGTCGATCGCTCGGCGCCGGCGCCGGCGCCGGTAGAGTCGGTGGCGGCAACGACCCGGGAGAGGGCCGCCGCCGGCTCGCCCGCATCGCGGGCAGTTGGCAATCGACAGCCAGAATGCAACAGCCACGCCAGAGCACCGACCGCGAGCGGCTGCTCCGCGGGATGATCGATGCGGCCAACGACGCGGGCTATGCCGGCGTGAGCGTGCTGGCGGTGAGCGTGCGCGCAGGCGTCTCGCCGTCACTCTTCCACGAGCACTTCGCGAGCTGCGACGAGTGCTTCAGGGCGGCGATCGAGGACGTGCAGCTGCGGCTGGCGACGCTCGTCGAGCAGAGCATCGCGGCGCGACCCGCGTGCGAGGCCGCATGCGCGGCCGTCGAAGCGGTCGTGTCATATGCCAGCACCGAGCCAGCGAGGGCGCGCTTTGCGATGAGCGAAGCGCTCGCCGGGGGCGCGCAGGGACGCGAGGCACGCGACGCCGGCATCGCCGCGATCGCCGAGTCGATCGAGCGCGCGCTCGCGGCAGCCGAGCAGGACAGCATCGCCCCGGACGTCGAGCATCGCGTGCTGATCGGCGGCGTGTACCGGCTGATCGCGCCGCGGCTGCGCAGGGGCGAGCCGGCGATCTCACGCCTGGCCGACGAGCTCGAGCGCTGGCTGGCGACCTATCAGCGCCCCCTGCGCAACCATCGCTGGCGAGCGCTGCGGCCGACCGCGCGCCTGGCACCTTCGCCGTACGTGCCGGAGGAGCCGATCCAGCGAATGGACAACGTGCACGCGCCCGGTCGGCCACGCTTCACCGAGGAGGAAGTGGCCGAGAACAACCGCCTGCGAATCCTCTACGCGGCGGCGAGGATGGCCGAGCAGAAGGGCTACATCGAGACGACCGTCGCCGACATCACGAGGCTGGCCGGCGTCGATGACGACGTCTTCGCAAGCCTGTTCGCCGGCAAGCAGGAGGCATTCCTGACGGTGCACGAACTGGGCTACGCGCAGGTGATGGACCTGACTTCGAAAGCGTTCTTCTCGGGCGAGACGTGGCCGGTGCGCAGCTGGGAAGGCGGTCGCGCGCTGACCCAGTTGATCGAGGACAACCCGCTCGTCGCCCACGTCGGCTTCGTCGAGGCCTACGCAGTCGGCCCGACGGCGATTCAGCGCGTCGAGGACAGCGCCCTCGCCTTCACCTTCTTCCTGCAGGAAGGCCTCGTGTACCGAAAGCAGCGCAACCCTCCCTCGGGGCTGGCGATGGAGGTGATCGTCACGAGCATCTTCGAGATCATCTACCTGCAGGCGCGCGATCGTGGCCGCCCCGAGGTGTCGGCGATGCTGCCGCACATCGCGCACCTGTGGCTGACGCCGTTCCTCGGCGTGCGCGACAGCGACGAGTTCATCGAGGCGCGGGTCGCCGAGGAAACCTAGGGCGTCGCCGCCAACGCACCCAGCAGTCCACCCGTCGGCGTGCCGAGCCCGGTCATCGAGTCGAAGCCGGGCGCGGCACCCAGCGCGACCTTCTGGTGCGTGCAGTTGCCACTGCCGCTGCAGAACGTCTCGCGTCCTTCGTAGTCGAGCACGCGCGCCGTGGTGAGGATGCCTTCGCCCGCATCGACCCCGTCGAGGTAGTCGTTGCGCACGTTGGCCTGCTTGCCGGCGGGCACGACGTCGTAGTAGGCGGCGGGGCCCCCGGGCGAGGCGTAGAGCTTGTACAGCAGCGGGTTGACGAAGCCGAGCGGCGCACCTGCGGCCTGGTCGGCGTCGGCCATCACGCCGGCGAGCAGCGGGGAGGACAGGCTCGTGCCGCCGATCCGGTATTCGTCGTAGTAGGTGCCGTCGGGGAAGGTCTGTGTCTCGCCGACGAGCATGCCCGTCGTCGGGTCGCCGTCCATCGAGATGTCGGGCTCGACGCGGTTGGCGATGCCGGTGACGGCCGTGTTGCGGGCGGCCAGCGGCGCTGGCACGACGCCTTCCTGGTACCACGGCTCGGAGTACTCGTAGCTGGTGCCGCCGCCACCGCCGTAGAGGTATTCGCCAGGCGCCTTCGGCGTCCACGTGCCCAGGCGTTTCTTGGTGCAGCCGGGGAGCCCTTCTTCCTGCAAGAGCGCCGTGCAGAGGTAGCTGCGCGAAGTCGACCAGCCGAGCTCGCCGAGGCGTTCGCCTGCTTCGCCGACCTGCAGGCTCGTGCCGCCGACCGACGTCGCGTAGGGACTCGAAGCCGGGTAGTCGGCGACGGTCATGCCGAGCGTCGTGAACTCGTCGCCTTCGTCGCCCGAGGAGAACTGCACGCCGATGCCAGTGGCGCCGGCCATCAGCAGGATGTTGTCGAAGGCGCGCCGCGAGCCGGGCGAGTCGAGCAGGTCGCCGCCGCCGTCGCCCCACGAGTTGGTGATGATGTCGGCGAGGTGGCCGTCGACGACCTGCTGCACCGAGCGATACAGCGCCGTTTCGCAGTTCTTGGCGCCGACGTAGAGGATCTTGGCGCCGGGCGCCGTGGCGTGCACGGCCTCGACGTCGAGCGTCTGCTCGCCGAACCATTCGCTGGCTTCGCAGAAGGCGGCGTTGTTGAACTTCTTCGCCAAGAGCTGGCTGTACTGGGCGCTGCTGAGCGGCTGTGAGGCCTGGTGGCGCGTGCCGTACTGCTGCGCGTCGGCGAGCAGCGTCGGCGAGACGTAGGCGTCGACCACGGCGACCGTGTAGCCGCGCCCGTCGAGGCCGCCGGCGATGGGAGCGCTCAGGCCGTAGGCGCCCTGCAGCTGCGGCGGCGTGTAGCCACACAAGGCGTAGGGCAGCGGGTTGGGGAAGCCGCCGCCGTATTCGGGGTCGCTCGTGTCGGAGATCTTGCCGTAGGACGGCGAGCACGGCGGCGCGTTGCGAAAGCCTTCGGGCTGCGGGATTTCTTCGGGCGCTTTCTTCGCGAGCGGCGCGCTCGCCTGCGGCGCGGCGGCGGCCTTCTTACGCGCGGGCAGGCTCGCGCCGGTCAGGCGCCTCGGCGCCTGCGGGCGCTGGTCGACGCCGCTCACGCCGGAGATCAGCGGCGCGATCGAGGCGGGCACCGACAGCGGGCCGGAGCTCGAGCGCAGCACCTGGCCGGCGCGGCTGTACTGGGCGAGGCTCGTGCCGAAGGCGCGTTCGATCGTCGCCGCCGGCGCCGTGGCCTGCACGCTCAGGCGGTCGGGGCTGACGGCTTCGACGGCGACGCCTTGCGACTGCAGCCAGCCGGTGACGGCTTCGACGGAGGCCTTGCTCGGCGAGAAGCGCTTCTCCCACTGCGCGGGTGTCAGGTAGTGGCGGTAGCCGGGGCTGCTCGGGTCGGAGACCGCGCGCAGCAGGGCGGCGGCACCGGCGGGGTCGCTCGGTTCGAGCCCGACGTCGAATTCGATCGGCGTCGCGGCGGGCGTCGCCCCGACGGGCGTGCCGCGAGCGGCGTCGGGAGCGCTGCCCTGCAGCTGGACGGCGTTTGCGGAGGCCGGCGGAGGACTCGCGCCGGCGGCGAGGGCGGGGGCGGCGCTGAGGCCGATCCCGAGCATCACCGATGCCAATGTGGAGATCACCGGTCGATGCATCGTCTGCCTCCTTGTCCCGATCCGTGGTTGCGACCGTGCGGCGCGCTTGACCTTGGCGCCACCGATGTAGCTCTGGCGCCATCCTACAGAGCAGGGTTAGCCCGCCGGGAGCACTCCAAAACATGCCTGCGGGCAACGTGGCCGAGTGTCGCGGACGGCGAGGAAGCCGACCACGCGGGCAAGCTTGTTCATGACTCTCCCCTGGTTCGTGCTGCGGTTTGCGTGCGCCCAGGGGTCCCCATCAGCGCGTCCCTTCTCCCCCAAGCGCGGACCGGCCCAACCTAACCCGGCGCGCAGACGGCCGTCAAGAGCCCGTGGCCGCTCCACCAGAAGATCATTTTTTCTATTTTAATTATTAATATATGGATCAGCGGGTTTCCGCAGCCCGCGGAGTGCCGCGGAGCGCGGCGAAGAGTCCGAGACAGCAGCTTGGCGCCGGGGGGTCGGTATAGGATCGGCGCATGTCCGCCCCGCCGGCTGCGCGCTCGCCCGAGACGCGTGCGCAGGGACGCACACGCTCGGCGGGCAGCCTCGCGCTTGCAGTCCTCGCGGCCGTCGTGGTCATCGCCGGCGGCAGCTGCCTGTACGTGCGCGAGGAGCTGCTCAGCTCGCGTGCTTTCGCCGACCGCACGGTCTCGGCGCTGGCGAAGGCGCCCGTGCGCCGCGTCGCCTCGCGCGAGATCGTCGTGCAGGTGATCGACCAGAGCTCGCCCGACCTGCTCGCGGCGCGCCCGCTGATCACGACGGTCGTCGACACGGTCGTCGGCACGCAGCAGTTCCACGGCGCGTTCCACCTCGTCGCCGAACAGGCCCACCGGCTGCTGTTCGACCGCGGCGGCAACGTCGTCTTCGACATCGCCGACGCGAGCACTGTCGTGATCTCGGCGCTGCGCACGCTCTCGCCGCAGATCGCGTCGAAGATCCCGAAGAACATCGACGGCAAGCTGCTCGACCTGCGCCGCCAGAGCTTCGCCGTGCGCACGCTGCGGATCGCCGACAAAGTCCGCCTGCTCGGGATCGTCGGGCCGCTGCTCGCGCTCGCGCTGCTCGCGCTGGCCGTGGCGATCGCGCCGCGCCGGCGCCAGGCCGTGACGCGCTGCGCCGTCGCGCTCGCCGTCGCCGGCGCGGCCGTGTTCTTCGACCTGATCCTGCTGCGCCACGCGACGATCTCGAACCTGTTCGGCGCAGAAGAGCTGAGCAACGCCGACGTGCGTGCAGCCGCCGGGGCGCTGTGGGACTCCTACCTCGGCAACCTCTCCAGCTGGGCGCTCGGCCTGGCCATCATCGCCACGATCGTTGCCGCCGCGTCGGCGAGCGTGCTGCGTCCGTACACGGCCGACGCCGGCCTCGCGCGCCTGCGCGCGCGCCTCTCGCCGCGCTCGCAGCGGGGAGTGGTCGCGCGGGGGGCGCTGGCGCTGCTTTTCGGCCTCCTGCTCGTCGGCGACCCGTCGCTGTCGATCGACATCATCGGCGTGCTCGGCGGCGTGCTGCTCTCCTACTTCGGCGTCGGCGAGCTGCTCTCGGCGGCCGGGCTGCCGCCCGAGCACGAGCGCCCGACGCTGCGGCGCTACCGCGCGGGCATCGCCGCGACCGCGGTCAGCCTCGGCGTGCTGATCGGCGGCGCCGCGATCGCGCTCGGCGTCAGCGGCCACACCCCCTCGCGCCCGCCGGCGGCCGAGGCGCTGAGCACGTGCAACGGCTATGCCCAGCTCTGCTCGCGGCGACTCGATCAGGTCGTGCTCGCGGGCACGCACAACGCGATGTCCGCCGCCGACTCGCCCGGCTGGTTCATCGCCAACCAGCAACGCGCGATCGCGCGCCAGCTCGACGACGGCCTGCGCGCGTTCAAGATCTCGACGCACTACGGCGAGGGTAAGCCGGGCAACGTGCGCACCGACGTCACCGCCGAGGGCGCGCGCGCCAACCGCGTCTCGGAGAAGCTCACGAACGAAGCGCGCGCCGCGCTGCAGCGCTTCAGCGGCTCCGTCGGCTTCGGCGGTCCGCGCAAGGGCAAGCGCGAAGTGTGGCTGTGCCACACGCTGTGCGAGCTCGGCGCGACCAACGCCGTCGGCTTCTTCTCGACGATCCGCCACTTCCTGGCGCTGAACCCGGGCAACGTGATTGTGATGTTCGACGAGGACTACGTCTCGGAGAAGTCGCTTGAAGACGTGTTCGAGAAAGCCGGGCTGTTCTCGCACCTCGCCGTGCTGCGCGTGGGCCAGCAGATGCCGACGCTCGGCCAGCTCGTGCGCTCGCAGCACAACGTCGTCGTGTTCACGCAGGAGCCCGTCAGCGGGCGTTATCCGTGGGACATGTACGCCTTCGGCGGCTTCATCCAGGACACGCCGCTCGGCGCGGTGAAGCCGAAGCAGTTCACGTGCAAGCTCTACCGCGGGCTGCCGAGCAGCCCGCTGCTGATGATGAACGACTGGGCCGACGTGTTCCCGCCGCGGCGCAGCCCCAACGTGGCGCTCGTCAAGCGCGACTTCATCGTGGGGCGCGCGCGCCAGTGCGAGCGCGAACGCCACAAGCTGCCCAACCTGATCCTCACCGACTTCTACGACAGCGGCGACGTCGTCGGCGCCGCGCGCGTGCTCAACGGGCTCGGCGGTGAGAAGCCGGCGCGGATCGCGCGGATCGAAGCGGGCGGGCGCTGAGCAAACGCTGAGCGAAGAGAGGGCCCCGGGATCGCTCCCGAGGCCCTCTCCGCAGAACTGTCTGCTGCTACTCGCTACGGCCCGGTGAAGCTGCCCGCGTAGCAGGCTTTGTGGCCGCAGTTGTCCGCTTTCTGGATCGCTCCGTTGAAGAAGTCGGACACGAGCTGCTGCTCGCCCGGCGCGGCGCGCGGTGTGCCGTGTGGGTCTTCGCCGGTGCGGTTCGGCAGGTTCTCATACGGCGGCGGTTCGGTGCCGATGAATTTGCCCGAGCCCGGCGAGCTTTCGCGCACGGGGCCGATGTCCCAGTAGTACGCCGCCGAGCCGGTGTACGGGTAGCTGCTGATCTTGGGCACTTCCCACAGCACGTTCGTGCTCGGCCAGCGGCCTTTGAAGAGCGCCGGCTTGTGCGCCGATGCGCCGACCGTGCGCGCCTCGACGTCGGCCTGGTAGTCGGTCACCTGATGGTCGCCGAAGGCGATGTCGAGCAGCACCTGGTGCGCCGGCGTGCCGGGCAGCGGGTTCGACGTCATCCGCGACGCGTAGCCGTCCGGCTCGCCGCGGTCCCACAGCATCTGCATCATGTCGAGCACGAGCGGCCGCGACGTTTCGTTCGGGTAGTACGGGTAGAACACCTGAGCGA
This sequence comes from uncultured Solirubrobacteraceae bacterium, assembly GCA_963716315.1. Classification (GTDB taxonomy): domain Bacteria; phylum Actinomycetota; class Thermoleophilia; order Solirubrobacterales; family Solirubrobacteraceae; genus Palsa-744. Next base: position 851,285 of record OY970301.1, read on the forward strand.
ATTCGTCGAAGTCGACCGAGCGCGGCAAGAGCACCGAGTAGTTCATCGCCGGCACGCCGAGCGAGGCGCGGGTGAAGTCCGGCGAGACCGCCGTCAACGCTCCTCCCATGATCCCGCCCTGGCTGTTGCCGTTGTAGAACAGGTGGCTCGTGTCGAGCACCGAGCCAGTTGACAGCGTGCCGTCCTGGTGGAACGCCGCGTTCGTCGTGAAGCCGCTCGAGCTGATCATCGCCCTGCCGAGGTAGAGCTCGTCGAGCAAGCCCTGCTGCAGCCGGTCGGGGATCGCCGGGAAGTTCGAGGCGTTCATCAACGCCCCGATCACGACGGGCACGTCCGATTCGGCCATGCCGATCTCGTCGGTCGCGCACTGCACGATCTTGTGTTCCTGCGAGAGGCTGCGCTGCGGACTGGATGCCACCTCGGAGGCGCTGCCGAGCAGGCCATGCCCGTAGAGCGACGGTCGCGCCTGTTCAGCGGGCCCGGTCGTCGCCGACAGCGGGACGATGCAGTCGAAGTTGGCCGTCCACGTGCCGTTCTGCACTGGCACGCCTTCGCCGTTGAGGTTCAGTTTGCCGCCGGGCGCACAGCTCGGCGTCAGGTAGCACGGCACGGTGAACGTGCCTTTGACCCGGCGCGCGATCTGCCCCGGGTTCGGTTCGTTGTCGACTTTGGTCACGGCGAACGTCGGCGAGACGCCCTGCGGCACGCCGTCTTCGAGGTTCGTGTCGCCGAGCTGCGCGAACGCGTCGTTGCGCATCGCGAGCTCGCGGCTCGTGTTGCTGGCGTCGCTCGCGACCGTGAAGTCCCACGCCAGGTACAGGTTGGCGCGTTCGATCCCGGCGCTCTGCAGCGTCGAGAGCAGTTCTTCGAAGTGCGGCCTGCGCGCGTTGATCGCTTCCTGTTCGGAGGCGACGTTGTCGCGGTAGTAGCGGAAACCGGCCGGCGCCTGCAGTTTTTCGTTGGCCGCGTTCTTCAAGTTGCGCAACGCGACGATGTAGCTGTCACCAGGGGTGAAGTTGACCGCCGGGTGGATCTCCAGGTCGGCTTTGTTCGCTTCTTTGGCCGTCGAGTCGATCTCGACCCAGATCGGCCAGCGCTGGCCGGTGCTCGTGTCGATCACGACTACCGGCGCGTTCGCCATTTTGTACTGGTGCAGCTTGTTGATCGGCACGGCGCCCATCGCTTTGACGTCGGCAGTCGTTTCGATGCCGGGCACCTTGGCGAGGATCACCGAGCCGGGGCTGAAGCCGTCGGCGGCGTTGTACGGCGCGCCTTCGACGTGCTGGCCGAGCACGTTGGTCGGCGTCGATTCGTTTTTGAACGCGATCCGCCGGCCGGTCGCGCTGCTCGGGTCTGGCGTCGTGTAGTAGTCGTCCGGGAACGGCAGCATGCAGACCGGGCTGCCCGGGTTGGCGATGAACTCGCAGCCGCCCGACGTTTCGATCGGCGGGAGCGGTTCCTGGGTTTTGTGGCCCGCCGTGCCGGTGCGCTGCGGCGACGCCGAAGCGACCCCCGTCAGCAGCATCGCAGCGAGCGCGAAGACGGTCATGGCGACCGCCGAGATGGAGCGAATCCTCATCCTGAACCCCCCTCTGGGCTCTGTGGGAGGCCGGTCCCCACTCTCGTCCTTGAAGCGCGCCCTCGTCCTGAGCGCGACGCGCCAGAGCCGGCCCTCTCCGGCTGGCGGTGACCATAACAAACTGACGCGTACGTCAGAATCTAGGGGTGGCGCCTGCGCGGTCGAACCCGACGCTCTACTTCGCCTACGGGCGCAACATGGGCACGCGCGCGATGGAGCTCGCGTGCCCCGGCCATCGCTACCTCGGCGCGGCCGAGCTGCGCGGTCACCGCCTCGCCTTCACGCGGCGCTCGCTGCGCACGGGCACCGGCGTCGCCGACATCCTCGCGGCGCCCGGCGAGAGCGTGTGGGGGGCGTTGTACGAGCTCGACGACGCGCAGCTCTCGGCGATCGACGAGAAAGAGGGCAACGGCTGGGCGTACGAGCGCCGCGCCGTGCGGGTCGTCCCGGTCAGCGCGAGCGGCGAGACGAGCGGCGAGGCCGGCGGCGGCGAGATCGAGGCGATCGCCTACGCCGTGATCGCGCGCGACGGCGAGCACGTGCAGCCCTCGCGCGAGTACCTGCAGGCGCTGCTCGACGGCGCCCGCGAGCGCCGCCTGCCCGATGTCTACGTGGCCGCGCTCGGCGCCGTCGCCACCTGAGCGGCGCGCGCGCTACGGTCCCGGCTGTGACCGAACTGCTGGAATCGCTCGGCAACGTCGCGATCTACGTGGTGCTGATCGCGGCCCTGCTGTGGTCGCTGCACTTCGCCTTCGGTTCGCAGGTGCTCGGCCTGCCGGCGATGCTCGGGGTGCTCGTGCTGATCGCCGGCGTGAGGATCTTCAACAACAGCGGCATCGGCGGCGTGGTCGCCGTCGTGCTCGGCCTGGCCGCCGTGGTCGTCGTGATCGGCATGGCCATGAACGTCGGCGAGAGGCGTACCAAGCCGCCCGAGCGCGAGCTCCCGCCGGACGAGCGTTAGCGACGAGGACGCCGAGGACCCGCCCGCCATGGCCCGTGCACGAACGCTGCCATACGTCGATCCGCACAAACCACGCGGCCGTCTGTATCTGGCCGTGGCCCGGCTCTCCTCGACGAAGTTCGGCGCGTGGTTCTCGACCCGCGTCGCGTGGAAGCTCGACCCGCCGCTGCTGAAGCTCAGCGGCGGGCGCCTGAGCACGACTGGACCGCTCGCGGCGGCGCTGCTCGAGTCGCGCGGCGCGCGCACGGGCAAGCCGCGCCGCAACGCCACGCTGTACTTCCACGACGGCGAGCGTGTGACGATCGTCGCCTCCAAGCGCGGCTTGCCGGAGCACCCGGCGTGGTACCACAACCTGCGCAAGCACCCCGAGATCCGCTACGGCGGCCTGCCGTTCCGCGCCGAGCTCGTCGAGGACGAGGCCGAGTGCGCGCGGCTGTGGGCGCTCGCCGATCGTGTGTTCCCCGAGTACGCCGACTACCGCGAGCGCGCGGCGCACGCGGGACGCACGATCCCGATCTTCCAGCTCGCTCCGCGCGACGGATAAGTTCGCCCATGCGCGATCAGACGGTTCACCCCGCCTCGCCCCGCCATCAGGGTCAGCGTGAAGCGCGGCCGGCGATGACGTAGGGTGCACACGATGTTCGCCCGCGCGCGCAGGCCATCTCCAGCACTCGTCGTCGCACTGCTCGCGCTCGTCGTCGCGATGGCCGGCGGAGCGCTCGCGGCGATCCCGGGCAAAGACGGCGTCGTGCACACGTGTTACCCCAAGAGCGGTGGCCGGCTGCGCGTCGTCGATCCTGCCAAGCGAGGTTCGGCCGGGAAATGCCAGAAGGACGAACGAGCGCTCGCCCTGAACCAGCAGGCGCAGCGCGCCGGGCAAGGCCTACAGGGTCCAGCGGGAGCGACCGGTCCCGCTGGCTCCAACGGCGCGCAAGGCGCAGCTGGACGCTCGGCGCTTTCCCCGCTGCAGCCCGGCGAGAGCGAGAGCGGCACCTGGGGAATGACGAACTACGCGCCGAGCGGCACCGAGCCCTTCATCTCGGCGCAGACCTTCCCGATTCCGCTTCCCGCCCCGCTGGCCGGCGACCACGCCTCCTATGTAGCGGCCGGCACGAGCACGGCGCATTGTCCGGGGGTGGGACGCGCCGACGGCGGCTACTTGTGCGTTTACGAGGCCGCGCTCAGCGACGTGGTCCCCAATTACGTTCCGCCGATCCAGCGGGCGAATGTCGGCGAATTCTCCTCGGCTGCGAACGCCGGCACCGAACGCGGTGGCTTCCTCGTCGTGCTCGTCTCCAAAGAACCGGGTCTTCTCACCGGCTCGGGAACCTGGACGGTCAGCGGCTAGGAATGCCCGACCGCCTGCACTTCACCGACTCCGACGAAGCGAACGAGCTGATCGCGCACGACGCGATGGCGTTGCTGATCGGCTTCACGCTTGATCAGCAGGTCAAAGTCGAAAAGGCCTTCATGGGACCGCTCGTGCTGCGCGAGCGGCTCGGGTCGCTCGACGCGAAGAAGCTCGCCGACGCCGACCTCGAGCCGATCTTCCGCGAGAAACCGGCGATCCACCGCTTCCCGGGCTCGATGGCCGGACGCGTGCACGACCTCGCCGTCCACATCCGCGACGAGTACGGCGGCGACGCCGCCCGCGTGTGGAAGGACGCGAAGGACGCCCAGCAGCTGCGCGCCAACATCGAGGCGCTGCCCGGCTTCGGCGAGATGAAGGTCAAGTCGCTCAGCGCTGTGCTCGCCAAGCGCTTCGGCGTCAAGGCCGCCAAGGACCTCGTGCCGTGGCACCCGACGCTTGGGGACGTGGACTCGGCGCAGGCGTTGGTCGACTACCAGGCGGCCAAGCGGGTGCACAAGAAGGAGTGGAGCGGCAAGCGCTGAGCCGCGCGCAGGCCCTGCGTCGGCACACAATGTCCTCGGACTGCCAAGAATGCCATACCACACCGCGGAGTCCGAGTCATCGCGGTGCGCCTTCTGCTAGCGTTTGACTTTGACGGAAGCTCGTCACTAAATCGCATTAGTGACTGGATGAGCAGGCGCCGTAGGCGTCAGCAGTCCAAAGTTACGCGTGAAGGTGATGCGCCCCGCCGCCCCGGGAGTAGTCCGCTGGACCCGCTGCCGGAGGGGGAGCTGACGTGATCTTCACCGTTCGTGTCGGCCCCCAGAGGGTCGACATAGCTTGCCTCACCCCAGAAGCGGGCAGGCGCACAGAACGGAGGTCAACGTCATGTCTGACATTTACGACGGCAGCACAGTCCCCCCCGAGTTTGAAGAGGCGGGGATCAAGCCACTCACCTACGGTCAGCCCGAGCTGCCGAAGGCACCGGCATACAACGCAATGGCCCGCCAGATCGAGCGGGACGGCATTCAGGACGAGGCGGAACGGGAGATCGCCCGTCCCGCCGGAGATGGCGCGCGCGCGCTCGCGCGTGTGTTCGCATATCCGAAGACGGCGGCCATGACGCTTAAGTCGCCCCTCTATAAGCATGTGCAGGCGGGCACGGTGGCGATGATCCACAGCCCCGTTTTCCTCACCCGCGTGAACCCAAGCCTGCTCAATCCCCGCGTAGGTTCGATGATCGCCATCCCGAAGGCGGACGCAGACGGGCGCGTCGCGGTCGGGTGGGCGCCGGCCGATGTGACAGAGGACCATGAGGCCAGCGAGCGGCTCACGCAAAAGAGCAACTCGATCGACGCTCTCATCGAGTCGTCACGCGAGACGGCGGACAAGGTGCTGGCTCTCCAGGCAGAACTATCCGAGCTCGTGGGCCGCGAGGGAATCGAGGAGCCTCTGCTGGTCGTCATGACGCGGCTCGTGATCGACGGCCCCGACCAGCCCGTAAGACCGATCGTGGCTATTGCAGCCGACGGCAGTTCCCGGGTGACCATCGCCCAGGAACACCTCGCCGAGGCGATTGCCTGCCTCCTCCGCGAGAAGGAGAAAGAGTACGCAACTAAGCACAAGCGCCGGAAAGGGCTAGAAGAGATGGAGCGCGCGCTGCGGGCCCACCAGCCCGCAACCATTTTCGACGACTCGGTAGCAGAGAGAGACCTACGCGACTATCTAGTCGAGCTCTCCGCGCGTCCTGCCGAGGAGCTCGTCCGCAGTCGCATGTATCAGGCACAGCGGTCTCTTGTTGCCCCAGCGCTAGTGGTCGTCGGATTCCGCCCCAACGGGTCCGCCACAATTTTGGACGCCATCGACCAGATGGTCGCCAATCAGCACAAGCGGGGGCCGCTTCAATGGCAGCCAGCTGCCGCGGCACTGGACAGCCGCAATTCCGTCGTCCGGTCCCTCTGGCGAACAGCCGCGATCGGAGAGGCGAAGGCGATGCTGCTTGGTCCTCGGTTTGAGGAGGCCACACAACGCTACGCAATGTATCCGGAGCCCGACTTCCGAATCGGAGAAGCGGTCCGGATCTTTCATAGCGGCGACGCACGGAAGCCGATCCGCGAAGCCTACGGGACGCCGTCGGCAAAGCTGGAGAACCGCGCAGAGATCATCGCCGCGGTCATCGGAGAGCAACTCAGGAGTGCAGATCCGAGCCTCCGGCGGCAGGTGGAGACTACGCTCCGAGACATCCTCGGGTCGTCCCCCTTCTACGGGAACGGCGTGCCCGAGCTGCCCGTCGCAAGCAACCCCCACCCCGACGAGATGGTCGCACGGGCTAAGGCGGCGGAGGAGATTGAGCCGGGCGTACTGTCTTCCGCCCACGTAGAGTTGGGCGTCAAGGGCGGAGTGGCCATGGTGATGCTCGGGATTCTTGCTCGCCCGCACGGCGCAGTGGCGAACGGGCCTCGGCCATACGCCGTAATCCAGCGCATGGTTCACGACGAGTTCGGCCAGCAGCTCCTTGGCGAGGCGATTGCGGCACTGCGCAAGGGAAGCAGCGGCTTGCCGGCGAGGGACCCCGAGACACATGACCCCAAGGGAAGAGACGCGGAGAATCGAATTGTCCAGATGGACTTGGCAAACCTCCATGCCTTGTTCTCGGATGACGGCGCAGGGTCCGGCGACGAAGCCGGTGTTGAAGCCAGGACCCACGACGATGTCTTGGCGGAGCTGCTGTCCGTGGCACGCGACGACATCAGCCCACTGCTCGAGGAGCTCAAGGAACTCCCAGATGTCGTTCGCGAAGGGCTCGTTCCGAACAAGGTGAAGGATCTGGTTGAGCTACTGATGGATCAGGCAGGCGAGCTCGACTATCTCGGCCGCAAGGGAGCCGACCACCTTCGCGCCTCGCAACCGGAGGTCGCGGTGTGATGGGTCTACGGATGGGCGTTGATGTCTACACCACGGCCTGGAGGGCGGCAGGCCGCAGCACCGGACCGCCACACGCGCGACCTTTCTTGCTTACCCGAGGCGTCCCGTGCGGACTTCCTTCGGCCAGGAATGTGATCTACGTGGCTTGCGTCGACCGGACTGCCAGATACGTGGGCTCAACAACCCGCGGGGTCGAGGTCCGCCTACGCGAGCATGTTCGTGATCGGGAGAGAGCTGAGTGGGAGGAGCTATGGCTGATCGCTTTGCAGCACGATGTCTCTCGCTATGGGGTTCTGCTCGCTGAGGAAAAAGTCGGCAGGCTGCTCAAACCCGACCAAAACAGTCGCCCGCCTGGGCGTTGACGAGGGCCAGCGGCGACTTCGAGGCGCAAAGAAGTCGCCGCGTGCCTGATGGTCCTTCCTCGTCCGGGGTGAGCCCGGCGACGCGTCGCTCCGGCTCGACGACTCCAGCAATGGCATGCCAAATATTTGGGGGCGCCGTGCAACGCGGTAGCTCGGGGGGCGCTAGGCCAGCGTGCCCAGCGCGCGACCGGTGGGCGCCGGCGCGAGGTCGGCCGGACGCTCGGGCGGCGCCTCGGCGCGGCTCGCGCTCTTCAGGCCACGGCGGCGCGGGCGCCACACGCGCAGGTACTGCGCGGCGACGTAGGAGCCGAGCACGAGCAGCAGCGCGAGGCCCTGGCCGATGAAGGTCTCCCAGTTGTTGAACAGCGAGAACCACGTGCCCATCCAGCCGGGGATGTGCAGCCAGGTGATTTCGCTCGTGCCGATCCAGCCGGCGAGCTGCATCTCGTTGACCTGCTCGCCGACGGAGACGACGAGCACGAACAGCAGCATCACGCCGGTAATGACCAAGAGCCGCTTGTAGGGCAGGCGCTGGTGCAGGGCGAACGTGAGCACGCCCGCGGCGGCCGTGAACAGCAGCCCGATCGCGACGCCCTCGAGCACGACGCTCGAGCCATACAGCTCGCGCAGGTTCTGCAGGAAGATCACGATCTCGAAGCCCTCGCGGTAGACCGAGGTGAAGCCGAGCAGCGCGAGCCCGAGCAGCATCCGCCGCTGGTTGGTCTCGGGGTCCGAGGAGAGCAGGCTGCGCCGGCGCTTGTGGTGGCTGGAGATCCAGCCGGTCCAGTAGACCTTGTGGAAGAACCAGTTCATCACGATCAAGAGCACGATCAGCGCGGGCAGCCCGGTCGCCGCCTGTACGTCGAACTCGCCGCCGTGGAACTGCCCGATGAACCAGACGACGAGGAACCACGTGCCGATCGAGGCGAGGATCGCACCGCCCCCGCCCGCCACGACCGGCCGGCGGTAGAGCTTGTTCGCGCCAAGGAAGCTTGCCAGCACGGCGGCGAGCACGAGGATCGTCTCCAGGCCCTCGCGGAACACGAGGATCGCGCTGTTGACGACGACCGTCGTGTGGCTGAGGCTGCGCCCCGGCGGAAGCGCCGTCGGGTTGGCCGTGCCGCCGCTCGCGTGCCAGCCGAGCACTACCGCCGTCACGGACACCGCCAGCACGACGAGCGTCCAGAGATAGAAGCTCACGCGCTCGTGTGCGCGCTTGGCCGGCGACCGCGCGCTCGTCGCCTCGGCCCGTGTCATCGAGGCCTCCGGCCGGCGCTCGCCGCCTGTTGCGTACCCGTCATCGGGGCGGCACGCTATCAGATTAGGTAACCCTAAGTTAGGCCACCCTAAGACACACCCGAATCGCCCGAGTTATCAGGCCTTCTCGGCTGGAGCGTCGCAGCCGTACAGGTGCTCGCGCAGCTGATCGCAGTTCTCCGCCGACCACCGGCCGCTCGTCTCCAGCGCCTCGATCTGGGCCTCGGCCGCGCGCACCTGACGCTCGCTCTCGGGCTCGCCGAACAGCAGCGCGTCGGCCGCTTCGAGCAGCTGTTCGCGCTCACCGGGGTGCAGCTTGGCGGGGCCGTGGTGGTCGATCAGCTCGAGCAGCGTCGTGTAGTGCGCGCTGCGTGCGACCATCGGCTCGGTGCTCATCATCATGCCGCTCACGTTAGCGGCCGAGCTTCAGCAGGGCAGGAACCTCTTGCCGTTGAGGCTCTTGGCGAAGCGCACACCCATCATCCCGGCCGCCGCGTCCGCCGGGCAGAACTTGGCGTTCTGCTTGGAGTACTCGGCGTTGAGCACCGGCTTGCCCGCCGCCAGATAGGGCTCGTAGTCGGCGCATTCGCGGTACTGGTTGCACTGCTCGGTGAGCGCCCCGTCGAAGTACGGCTGCTGCTGCACCGACTGCTCGCCGTCGTTCTTCTGCAGCACGGCCATCCCGAGCGAGTGCGCCTCGCCGGCGATCCACAGGTCGTATTCGAGCTGCTGCGCCGCCGTGATCGGGAATCCAGACTTGTTCGAGAAAGCTTCCATGTTGTCCGGCTCGACCGCATCGAAGCCCTTTTCGCGGCACATCTCGAAAGCGCGAGGCCATGATCGGCTCGAGCACGTCGAGCCGGCGGATGTCCAGCCAGCGCTCGCCCGGCCAGCCGTTCGAGCGCCCGAGCGTCGCGGCCGGGAACTCGCCGTAGTCCGGTCTGAAGCTCTCGGCCGTACCGACGTCGATGTAGCAGATCGCGTGCTTGCCCTGCGCGTGCAGCGCAGCCACCTCCGAGGCTTCGTTTTCGAAGCCGTCGATGTCATACGCGGCGACCGGCTTGCCGTTGTCGACCGTGCCCTGCAGTTGCCAGAACCAGGTCAGCTGCTGTGGCGGCGTCCACCACGCAGGGGCGCCCGAAGTGGAGGCGGCCGGCGGGGAGGCCGAAGGCGTCGGCGCGCCAAGCGCGGGCGTGCCGGCAACGAGAAGGAGCAGCAACAGGCCGGCGATCAGCGCGAGGCCGGCGCGTAGCCGCGTGCTACGCCGCATTGCCGATGCGCCGGGAGGGCAGCGAGCGCCGCGCCAGGATCGCGCCCCAGTCCTCGTCCGCGATCGCGCCCGGCTGCGTCGTGCGCATGAACTCGCGCAGCAGGCCCGAGAGCCCGTCCGGGTCCTCCAGGTGGGGGAAGTGCGCCGCCCCCGCCAGCGTGCGAAAGCGGCTGTGCGGGATCGCCTCGTGCGCGCTGCGCCCGTGTGCGAGCGGGATCGTGTTGTCGCGCTCGCCCCACACGATCATCGTCGGCAGCGCCTCGAGCAGATACAGGCGATCGGTCGCGCTGACGCGCTGGCCGTGGATGTCGATCACCGAGCGCAGCGTGTGCAGGAAGGCGCCGCGCGCGTCCGCGTTCTGCAGCGGCCGCAGCGCGCGCGCGGCGGCCTGCAGGTAGACGCCCGCCCCCACCCCGCGCTCGCGCATCCGCGCGCCCGCCCCGTACAGCCCGCCGAGCAGGCGCGGGCGGATCGTCATCGCCAGCAGCGCCGAGACGCCCGGCATCGCCGCCGTGCGCAGCGTCGGCTTGACCTCCCTGCCGAGGCCGCCGCTGGAGACCAGCACGAGGCGCTCGACGCGCTGGGGGAACTGGTAGAAGAACTGCATCGCCACGCCGCCGCCGAGCGAGTGCCCGACGATCGTCGCGCGGTCGATCCCGATCGCCGCGAGCAGGTCGCGGATGCTCGCCGCGTGCGCGCCGAGCGAGTAGTCGCCCCGCGGCGCCGCCGAGTCGCCGTGGCCGATCAGGTCGGGGGCGATAACCGTGTACTCGCTCGCCAGGTTGAGCGCCACCGAGCGCCAGTGGCTCGAGGAGTTGAGCATCCCGTGGATCAGCACGATCGGCGGCCCGCTGCCCGCGACGCGATAGATCACGCGCCGTCCGTGCAGCTCGATCTGCCACTCGTCGAACTGTGCCGGCAGCGGCGTCACCGGCGCCGGCGACGGAGTGCCCGCCGAGGCGCGTCGCGCCGGCTGCTCGCCCTTGCCCCTGCCCTCTCTCGATCTCAGCGCGGCACCTCGCGGATCACCCTACCAAGGCCCTCCGAGGCCGAGCCGCGCTGCGCTAGCCGCTGCGGCGCCGGCGCTTGAATCCCTCAGCCGCCATGCCGACGAAGCCGGTGCTCGTCGCAACGAACGAGCCGACGACGCCGGCGCGGTAAGCCGGATGGTCTTTCGCCTCCGGCGCCACCACGAGCACGCCGAAGGCCATCGCGTTCGTCCAAGCGCCGACGCCGAGCGGCCACTTCACGCGCGCCGGCAGGCCCGGCAGCGCCGTGCCGGCGAGCACCGTCAGCCCGCCCAGCGCGATCAGGTCGAGGTGCCACTGGCGCATCCTCGCCGTCGAGCGGATACCGAGCGCCTTCGCGCGCTGCGGATCGGCGATCGCCAGCGCGTACGGCCAGCCAGTCAGCGCTCCGAGCGCGAGCTCGCTCAGGCCCGAGACGACCAGGCCGTCGAGCGCCGGGGCGCGCGCCGGCTTCGCCTGGCGAGTGCGCCTCACGCCGTCAGCCAGCGCTTGGGGTTTTGCACGAAGATCGTCTCGAAGCCGTCGTCGTCGAGCACGCCCTGCTCGCGCAGCCACGGCACGACCTCGTCGAACACCAGCGTCATCGACCAGTTGCGGATCGCCCCCTGGCCTTCGAACACCTCCGCCGCCTCCGGCGGGAACCAGTCGATCGTCGCGCAGAAGTCCTGGGAGATCATCAGCCGCTCGGCGTGCCCTCTGCGCAGGAGCTCCGCGGCGGTCGCGTTGCGCTTGTCGATCGGCAGGTACATCTCGAGGCCGTAGCGGTCGAGGCCCACGTACACGCCGCTGTCGATCAGGCCCTGGATGTAGGCGACATCCTCGGTATCACCGCAGTGGGCGATCTGCACCTTGGCCATGTCCACGCCCTCCTCACGGAAGATTTCGACCTGGCGCGGCCCGGTGCCGACGGCCGGCATCGAGTGCGCCATGATCGGCGCCCCCGTCTGCACGCTCGCGCGCGCGCACGCGCGATGAACCTTCTCGACGTGCTCGGTCACGCCCGCCGCATCGGCCGCGCACTTGAGGAAGGCCGCGCGGATGTCGGTTCCCTGACAGCCGATTTCGATGTCCTCGACGAAGTGGTCGGCCATCACGTCGACGTCGCGGTTCTCGAAGTAGTGCGGCAGGTAGTCGTAGCTGTAGATCCCCGTGCACGCCACGATCCGCACGCCCGTCTCCTCGGCCACGCGCCGCATGAAGCTCACGTCACGCCCGCCGAACATCGCCGTCGGGTCGACGATCGTGCGCACGCCCCTGTCCTTCGCGTCGTTTACGGCCAGCAGCGCCGCGTCGAGCTCGAGCTGCTCGTCGTAGCGGCCCGGCCACTGCTCGGCGACGGCCTCGTCGCGGAAGCGCACGTGCTCGTGCGCGAGCGTCAGCCCGAGCTCCTCCGCCTCGACCGGTCCCTGGACGGTCTGCACCTGTGCCATTCCCTCGCTCCTCGCTTTCGACTGCGCTGGCGCCAGCTTACGCGCGCACGGGATTGGCGAGCGCGCCGAGCCCCTCGACTTCGACCTCGACCGTGTCGCCGGCGCGCAGGAAGCGGTTCTGCGAGGCGCCGACCCCGGCTGGCGTGCCCGTGGCGATCACGTCGCCCGGCAGCAGCGTCATCGTGCGCGAGAGCCACGCGATCACCTCGGCCACGCCGAAGATCTGGTTCGCCGTCGTGCCCTGCTGCAGCGTCTCGCCGTTGACGCGCGTGCGCAGCGTGAGCGATTGCAGGTCCTCGATCTCGTCCAGCGTGACCAGCGCCGGCCCGCACGGCGCGAACGTGTCGATCGCCTTGCCGCTCGTCCACAGCGGGTTCTGGAACTGCAGGTCGCGCGCCGTGACGTCGTTGAACGGCATCGCCCCGGCGACGTAGTCGAGCGCCTGCTCGGCGCTCACGCGCAGCGCCGCGCGCCCGATCACGACCGCCAGCTCGGCCTCGTAGTCGACGTGGTCGGCGTGGGCCGGCGGCAGCACGATCGGCTCGCCGCTGCCGATCAGCGAGTTCGCGAACTTGGCGAACCACATCGGCGCCGCCGGTATCTCCTGCCCCGCCTCGGCCGCGTGGTCGCGGTAGTTGAGGCCGAGGCAGACGATCTTCTCGGGGTCGGGCACCGGCGCCAGCAGCCGCACGTCGGCCAGCGCCACGCGCAGCTCGGACTCGCCCGCGCGCGCTCCCAGCTCGGCCAGGCCGTCGGCGTCGAGCGCGTGCAGCAGCCCGCGCAGCGAGTCGGCCGGAGCGCCCAGCGCGGCGACCGGCACGAGCTCCTGCCCGAGTTGAATCCCGGCCTGCGGGCCCGCGCCGTCGTCGAAGGTCAGCAGGCGCACGGTCGCTCGGCGCCTAGAGCTGCGTCGTGTCCGTGGTCAGCCCGAGCAGCAGGCGGCCGGTCAGCTCCCACGTGGCCGGCGCGACCATCACGTGCTGCGTGGCCACGTGCACGTCGCGAAAGCGCCGCTGCAGCGGGCTCGAGTCATAGATCGCCGAGCCGCCCGCCGCGTGGTACATCGACGTCGTCACCTCCGCTGCGACGCCCGTGGCGTGGGTGGCCGCCATGCGCAGGCCGACGCGCCGGCGCTCGGGGATCGGGCCCTCGCCCTGCGCTGCCTGCCACGCCTGCTCGGCTTCCTCCAGCACGAGCCCGCGCGCGGCGCGCAGCGCCGCCTCCGCACGCGCGAGCTCGGCCTGCACGGTCGAGCGTTCTGCGAGCGTCCTGCGCCCGCCGGCCGGCGTCTTCGCGCCGGCCAGCGCGAGGAAGTCCTCGACCGCGCCGCGCGCGATGCCGAGCGCCACGGCGGCGATGCCGATCGCGAGCAGCCCGAACAGGGGGAAGGCGTAGAGCGCGCCCGGGTGGCGTGGCGGGTCGCTCAGCAGCGAGACGCCGCGAGATGCCGGCACGACCTGGGAGACGACCGTCATGTCGTGGCTGCCCGTGCCGCGCAGGCCCGAGACCGACCACGTGTCGCGCACCTCGACGGCGTCCGCCGGCATCAGCATCAGCCGCACGTCGGGCATGCCGCTCGCCAGCAGCTCGGGCTCCTCGCCGTCGTGCACGACGCAGCCGCCGAGCACCCAGTCGCAATGCTGCACGCCGCTGGCAAACGACCAGCGGCCGCTGACGACGTAGGCGCCGTCGCGGCGCTCGGCGCGCCCGCGCGGCGCGAACACGCCGCCCGTGATGTTGTTTCCACCGGCGAAGATCAGCTCGGCGTCGGCTTGCGGCAGGTACGCGCCGAGCAGGCTGCTCGTCGAGGCGACCATCGCGCACCAAGCGCTCGCGCCGTCGCCGCAGGCGAGCGCCTCGAGCGCGCGCACCATCTCGGCCGGCTGCGCCTCGCGCCCGCCGAGCACCGCCGGAAGGCACAGCGAGAACAGCCCCGCGTCGAGCAGCTCGCCGACCAGCTCGCCCGGCAGCGCGCGCTCGCGCTCTGACTGCTCGGCCAGCTCGGCCGCGCGCGGCGCGAGCCGCTGCGCGGCGCGCAGCGGCGACTCGCTCGTGCCGATGATCTGTGTTCGGATCGCCATCTCTCCCTCGACTCCTCGGCGTTGACCCCAGCGCGCGAGCCTACCGGAGCTGGGCCTCGTGACGGCGCAGCGAGGCCGAGGAGCGCTCAGGGCGACAGTCGCGTCAGCGACCAGCGCTCGCCGTCGCGCTCGTACAGCAGCCTGTCGTGCAAGCGATCCGCGCCTTCCGACCAGAACTCGACCGCCTGCGGGCTCACGCGGATCGCCCCCCAGTCCGGTGGGCAGGCCGGCGGCGCCTCCATCGCCTCGAGCAGGTGCGCGTGGCGCGCCTGCAGCGGCGCGAGGTCGTCGATCGGCTCGCCCTGGCGCGAGACGAGCGTCTGCACCTGGTGCGAGGGCGCTCGCTCGCCGAACAGCTCCTCGGCGAGCACACGCTCGGCAAGCACGGCCTCGCCCGCCACGTGCACCTGGCGCCCGAGCGCGGGCCAGTGGAACAGCAGCGCCACGTGCGGGTTCTCCGCCAGCTCGCGCGCCTTGCGCGTCCACAGCGCCGAGGTGAAGACGAGCGCGCCGTCCTGCAGCCGCTTGAGCGAGACCGTGCGCGCCGTCGGGCGCCCCTGCTCGCCGACCGTGACGAAGGCGACCGACTCAGCCGCCGGCAGTCGCGCCTCGCGCGCATCGGCGAGCCAGCGCTCGAGCAGCTGCAGCGGCTCGCGCGGGCTGCTCGCGGGATCCAAGCGCTCGCTCACTTGGTCCTTGCGCAGCGTCTGAAAGCGCTCGCCGTGGTCGCGGTCGAGCTTCGCGAAGGAGGCTGGGCTGTCGCCTGAGTCGACGATCCGCCCAGCATACGCGGCATCGCCGCCGCGGCCCGGCTCGACCGGATGTCCAGATCGAGCGCGGCGTCGGGGGCCGCGGATATCGTCGCCCGCATGGCATCTGTGGGCTCAGCCGAGCAGCGCGATTCCGAGCGCGGCCTCGATCGCGCGACCGTGCTCGCGCTGGTCGCGATGGGCGTCGCCGTGTTCATCATCGCCAACGACTTCACCGCGCTAGCCGTCGCGCTGCCGGCGATCGAGAAGCAGTTCGACACCGACGTCGGCACCGTGCAGTGGGTGATCAACGCCTACGCGCTGACGTTCGGCGTGCTGATCGTCGTCGGCGGACGGCTCGCCGACATCTTCGGGCGCAAGCGCATCTTCGTGATCGGCGCCGCGATCTTCGCCGGCTTCTCGCTGCTCGGCGGCGCCGCCCAGGACACCGCCTGGCTGATCGCCTGCCGCACGCTGATGGGAATCGGCGGCGCGTTGATGTGGCCCGCGATCCTCGGCATGACGTTCGCCGCGCTGCCCGAAAGCAAGGCCGGCCTCGCGGGCGGGCTGATCCTCGGCGCCGCCGGCATCGGCAACGCCGTCGGGCCGATGTTCGGCGGCGTGCTGACCGACGCGCTCAGCTGGCGCTGGATCTTCTTCGTCAACGTCCCGATCGCCGCCTTCGGCGTGCTCGCGACGTGGCTCGCGATCCACCAGAAGGAACCCGAACCGGCCGACCACCGGATCGACTACGCCGGCGTCGCGACGCTCTCGCTCGGGCTCGTCTCGCTGCTCGTCGCGCTCGACCAGGTGACCGACTGGGGCTGGGGCGACACGCGCATCCTGTTCCTGCTCGTGCTGTGCGCGGCGATGCTCCTCGGCTTCGGCTTCGTCGAGCGGCGGATGGGCGAGGCCGCGCTGATCCCGCGCGACGTGATCGCCAACCGCAACTTCGCCACCGCCTGCCTCGCGGTGCTCTTGATGTCGGCCGTGTTCTTCGCCTCGCTCCTGTACCTACCGCAGTTCATGCAGAAGATCCTCGGCTACTCGCCGCTCGAATCCGGCGTCGGGCTGGTGCCGATGATGGGCACCTTCGCGCTGACCTCGTTCGCCGCCGGCCCGCTGTATGAAAAGCTCGGCGCCAAGCTGGTCGTCTCGCTCGGCTGCGCCGCGATCACGATCGGCATCCTGCTGCTCTCGCTGATCAGCCGCGACTCGCAGTACGAAGGCCTCGTGCCTGGGATGCTCGTGCTCGGCGTCGGCATCGGGCTGTTCTACTCCTCGATCACGACCGCCGGCGTGACCGCGCTCGACGCCTCGCGCTCGGGGCTCGCCGGCGGGATCGTCTACATGTTCCAGATCGCCGGGGGTTCAGTGGGGCTCGGCTTGAACACGACGATCTTCACGTCGTCGTCGAAGACGAATCTAAATGATCATCTCGACAAAGTCGGGGCGACTGTCACGGAAGCGCAATCCGATCTCGTGCACGGGATCCTTGCCGGGACGGCGTCGGGCAAGCACGTGCTCGGCCAGTTCTCGGCCGCCGTCGCGCACCGGCTCTCCTCGCTCGTGCGCGACTCGTTCGTCGCCGGGCTGCACACGGCGTTTCGCCTCGACACGGCGCTCGCCTTCTGCGCGCTGCTCGTCGCCGTGCTGTTCGTCGGCGGGACGCTGCGCGGGCACGGCGAAGCCGCGGCGACGCCCGAGCCCGAACGCCCCTCCGTTTGAGATGAGGCGCGGCCGAGCAATAGACTCGCCGGATGGGGTTCGATCAGTACCACGAGCCGCCCGAGGAGCTGCCCGAGCAGACGCGCACGTTCGCCCGCCTGTGCGCCTCGCTGACCGAGGAGGCCGAAGCGATCGGCTGGTATGAGCAGCGGCTCGCCGTCGAGCGCGATCCCGAGGCCGTCGCCGTGATGTCCGACGCCGTCGGCGAGGAGTACAAGCACTTCAGCATGGACCTCGAGTTCCTGCTGCGGCGCACGCCGAAGTGGCGTGAGATCGCCCAGGGTGTGCTGTTTCAGGAGGGCGACATCGTCGAGCACGGCGAGGCCGCCGAGGCGGCCGCCGACGACGAGGGCGAGCCCGGCAGAGGCGACGCTCCCGGCGCCGGCTCGCATGCCGGCGGCGGCGTGCCCGGCGGCGGCTCGCTCGGCATCGGCAGCCTGCGAGGGGAGGGAATGTGAGCCATCTGCTGCGCGAGCACGCGCCGATCACCGCCGAGGGGTGGAAGCTGATCGACGAAGAGGCGCGCGATCGCCTGCTGCCGGGGCTCGCCGCGCGGCGCTTGCTCGACTTCTCCGGGCCGCATGGCTGGGAGCACTCCGCGACCAACCTCGGCCGCGTCGAGGATGCCGACGTCAGCGCGCTCAAAGGGATCGAGGCCAACCGCCGCGTCGTGCAGCCGCTGATCGAGCTGCGCTCGCGCTTCCAGGTCTCGCGCGCCGAGCTGCGCGCCGGCGACCGCGGCGCCGAGGACGTCGACTTCGACGATCTCGACGTCGCCGCGCAGCGAATCGTCGAGGCCGAGAACGCGGCCGTCTTCCACTCCTGGCCGAAGGCCGGCGTCGAGGGGATCGCGAGCAGCTCGCCGCACCCGCCGATCGTGCGCAAGAAGAGCTTCGAGGACTACCCCGGCTGTGTCGCCCGCGCCGTCGAGCTCTTGCTGCGCAACGGCATCGCCGGGCCATATGGCGTCGCGCTCGGCGGCGAGGACTACACGAGCGTCGTCGAAACCGCCGAGCACGGCGGCTACCCGCTGCTCGAGCACCTACGCGCGATCGTCAAGGGGCCGCTCGTGTGGGCGCCCGGCGTCAAAGGCGCGATCGTGCTGAGCATGCGCGGCGGCGACTTCGCCTTCGACTGCGGCCAGGACCTGTCCGTCGGCTACGAGTCACACGACGCCGAGAGCGTCTCGCTGTACATCGAGGAGTCCTACAGCTTCCGCGTGCTCACGCCCGAGGCCGCCGTCGCGATCGTCGCGCCCAAAGGGCGCTGAGCGCTACTCGACCGCCAGGGCCGCCGCCCTCGCCGCTCAGCCGGCGGTGTACACGCGCGACAGCGACTCGGCGACGCACACCGGCTTCTCGCCACCCTCGCGCTCGAAAGTCAGCTCCATCGTGATCTGCGCGCCGCCCGGGATGTCATCGACGGCGATCAGCTTCGAGCGCATGCGCACCTTGTCGCCGACCGGCATCGGCGCCGGGAAGCGCACGCGGTTGAGGCCGTAGTTGACGCCGAACGCGAAGCCGTCGAATTTGACCATGTCGTAGGAGAAGCGCGGCGCCAGCGAGAGCGTGTAGTAGCCGTGTGCGATCGTGCCGCCGAACGGGCTCTGCTTGGCGCGCTCGGGGTCGATGTGGATCCATTGGTCATCGCCCGTCACCTCAGCGAACTGATCGATCTTCTCCTGCGTCACCGTCAGCCAGTCGCTGACGCCGAGCTCCTTGCCGATGTAGGCCTTCACCTCGTCGAGGCCGTTGAGCGTGAGCATGGTCGTCGTCCTTCCTTCCGTGGGCAGATGTCGATCGCCGGCCGTCGACAAAGCTGCCGTGGAAGCGAAGCGGCGACGCGGCGGCGCCGATGCTACGCGTTAGCTGCCGGCCTCGACGGCCGACTCGCCGGGCGCGATCTGCCGGCTGCCGCTGAACAGCAGTCGATGCACGATCGCCCCGAGCAGCCCGCCGGCGAGCGGCGCGACGATGAACAGCCACAGCTGGCTCAGCGCCCAGCCGCCGACGAAGATCGCCGGGCCGATGCTGCGCGCCGGGTTCACCGAGGTGTTCGTGACGGGGATGCCGACGAGGTGGATCAGCGTCAGCACGAGGCCGATCGGGATGCCCGCGAAGGCGACGTTTGCGATCCGATCGGTCGCGGCGAGCACGGTGAAGACGAGGAAGGCCGTGAGGATCACCTCGACGGCAAGCGCCGAGCCGATCGGAAAGCCGCCCGGCGAATGCGCCGCGTAGCCGTTCGCGCCGAGCCCTTCCATGCGCACGTCGTAGCCGCCTTTGCGCCCCGAGACGACGGCCAGCAGGATGCCGGCCGCCGCGATCGCGCCGAGGATCTGCGCGATCCAGTAGCGCACAGCCTCGCCGAGCTCGACCTTGCCGCTGACGAGCAGGCCCATCGTCACGGCCGGGTTGATGTGACAGCCCGAGATCGGGCCGACGGCATAGGCCATCGCCAGCAGCGACAGGCCGAAGGCGAACGCCACGCCGAGGTAGCCGACGTGATCGCCCGCGATCACAGCCGTCCCGACACCGCCGAACACGAGCACGAAGGTGCCCAAAAACTCTGCAGAAGCACGCTTGAGAGCCATCCCAACCTCCTACTCGAGATCGCCGGCGAGGGACCGCTGTTAGTTCGCCGTCTGCGCGCGGATCCCTGCGGAGGCGGGCTTGCCCGAGCCGGCCGCAAGGCCCGTCCCGGCAACCGCCGAGGTGAGCAGATGATCGACCACCGGCGTGCGATGCCAGCGTGCGATCAGCCAGCATCCGAGGGCAAGGACATCGACGAGCGTGAGCAGCTCGAGCGACTCCACGACTTCGAGCACGACGACGCACGCCCGCAAACGGGGTCCGCCGTCGCCCGCGCCATCGCCGGACGACGCATCCTCGCCCGCCACCGTGACGGTTGCCTCCACCCTGCGCCCGTCGGGCAGCGAGAAGACCCAGCCGTCGTGGCTCCACGGCCTGCCGTGCAGCGACATGCCGACCTCGCCCACGCGCAAACGGCCGCCACGGCGCAGCCGGAACGGCTGAAAGCCGCCGCTTCGCCCGCCGTCGCCGTCGCGCAGCTCCAATGCCCAGCCGGTCTGCGCGAACGGCACGATCTCGTGCTCTGCCTCGCCCGAGACGAGCCGCGTCCGCGCGCCGTCCCGATCCTCGGTCACGCGCGATAACACGCGTGACTCAGCGCCACGCGTCTGCTCGCGCAGGAGGCCGTCGGCGGTGAACAGGAGCCGGGTCATCGTCCTTTCCCCGCGAGCCTTGCAGATGGCGTCGTTCGAAGTAATATTCGTTTCTTACCATCCTTGCTGACGGTTCTGGCAACTCGAACGAGCAACGCTCGCGCCTCGAGCGGGTCGTGGGACGCAGTGCCTGGGAGGCTCGCCCTAGGCCGATGTGAGCTCGCCTACGCGAGCCGGGTCCAGCCGATCGAGCGCTTCGCAGAGGCGCTCGACGACCTCTGGATCGAACTGAGAGCCGGCGTTGCGGCGCAGCTCGGCCACCGCCTCGGCGGTCGAACGCGCAGCGTCGTATGCACGCTCGGAGGTGATCGCATCGAAGGCGTCGCACACGGCGATGATCCGTGAGCCGAGCGGGATCGCGCGGCCGGCGAGTCCGTCCGGGTACCCCCCGCCATCCCAGCGCTCGTGGCTCGAGCGCACGAGCCGGGCGACCGGCCTCAGCGCGGGCGCCGCGTTGAGGATGCGCTCGCCGATGATCGTGTGCTGGCGCATCAGCCGCCACTCGGCCTCGTTGAGCGGCCCCGCCTTGTCGAGGATGCGATCGGGGATCGCGAGCTTGCCCAGGTCGTGCAGCTCGGCCGCCCTGCGCAGCTCGTCGAGCTGTTCGGAGTCGAGGTCGTAGCTGCGGCCGATCGCCGTCGCGAGCAAGCCGACGTCGCGGACGTGCTGGTGCAGCTCGGGCTGGCGCTCGTTGAGCAGTTGCATCAGGACCTGCTGCTGCATCGTCACGCTCTGGACGTACGCGCGGGTGGCACGGCCGGCGGCCGACTTGTCGGCGTACATCCGCTCGTCGGCAAGGTTCAGGGCGTCGCCGACCGTGTTGGCATCCGCCGGCAGTGCGACCACACCGCACGAGGCCGTGACGACGAATCCGCTTCCACGCTCCGACAGCGCCGCACGGCAGGCGGCGATCTGCGCATCCTCGCGCTTGAACGTGCCGGGCAGCAGCAGGCAGAACTCATCGCCACCGAGGCGGAACGCCGTCCCGGCCGAACCGACCCGGCTGGCCAGCGCGCGGCCGAGCCGGGTGAGCAGCGCGTCCCCGGCGCTGTGACCGAAGCTGTCGTTGTAGCGCTTGAAGCCGTCGAGGTCGAAGAAGGCCAGCGTCGCCGGCACGCCCGCGACCGCGCATCTCATGGCGGTATCGAGCTCGTCCATCAACGCGCGCCTGTTGCCGAGCCCGGTCAGCGGATCGGTCGTCGCGCCCTCGACTTCGCGCTCGAGCAGCCTGACGTTTTCCTTGTACGTGACACCCGCCCGCGCACCAGCCGCCAGCAGCGCGGCGGCGGCCAGGCCGACGGCGAGCGGCGTCAGCCGGTCGAGCGATGCGCTCACGAGCAACGCGAGCGCCACGAGCGCGAACCCGGCAGGCAGGAGGATCGTATGCCGGCCCGTGGTCGGGCGCATCGACTGCGCCGGCGCCCGCTGCCAGGCGGCCGCGGCGAGCACGACCATCGAGGCGGGCCACATCGTTTCGAGCACGCTCCCTTCGACGTAGGTGCCCTTCGCGACCTGGTAGGCGTAGATCATGTCGGCGATCGCATTGAGCGCGATGCCGCAGGCGATCAGCGTCCATTGGCGCCCGGGCCGCCAATTCGTCAGGGCGAAGCCGACGGCCACGAACGCGAGCAGCAGGACGTCGGCGAACGGATAGGCGAGGTTCACGCCGACCGCCGCCGCCGAGCCCTTGCTCGCGCTGAGCACGGCCGGGAAGACGAGATCCGCGCCGAGCGCCGCCAGCGTCAGGCCGACGACGATCCCGTCGAACCACACCGCAGCGCCGGTGTGGCGGAAGTGCGAGCGCATCAACAGGGCCAGGCCGATGTAGGCCGCCGGGTACTCCATCAGGTAGAGCGCGTCGGCGATCGACGGGTACGGCGGGCTGGCGACGTGATCGAGCCACAATGTCCAGACCAGATCGCCGCCCGTCCACGCGAGCAGGCCCGTCGCGATCAGCAGCCACGCCACGCGGTCCTGCGCGCGTTGAACCGCTCGCGCAAAGCACAGGCCGACCGCGCCCAGCTCGATCGCCGTGTAGAGGTAGTCGTTCGAGAACGTCTCGAGGCCGGCGCCACCGAAGTGGCTCAGCGCGTGCGTCGCGTGGAAGACAAGCGCCAGCGCGAGGCCCGCGAAGCCGGCGAGCAGCAGCCGCGGCTGCGACTCGGAGAGCGAATCGTGCGTCCGTGCGTGCCTGCCTGTGCACACCCTGTCAAAAGCATCGCCACGCGGCAGCGCTGGCTTGAAGCCTGCAACGACGGGGTGGACTTACGCCGTGCGGAGATCTACGGAGGTCGTACGGAGGTTGCAGCGTCGGAGCGACCGGCCGGGACGCGACTCTGCGGAGGGTGAGCGAACCCCCCGGCCGCCTGGGACCAAGGCAGCTTCTTGCTCGGGCGCAAGCTAGGAGACCTCGCTCAAGATGCGACGCCGCTCGGGCTCGCTGAGCAGTCCGGCGAATGGCGAATTCTGGCGTAGGTCGTCGCCGGCTGTGCTTTCGTCGAGGAGGGCCTCTCGAATCTCTCGGATCGGCAGGTCGAGGACGCCTTCCCAGCGCGCGACGTAGGACGGGTCGATCCGGCCCTGCTGTTGCCAGCGAAGCAGCACGTGTCGTGCCTCGTCAATCATCGACTGGTCGAGCCCGCTCGCGATCGCGGAGTGATAGGCGAGGCTTCGTGCCGACGCGCGGCTGTGACCGCTTTCTGCTCCTGGTTTCCGATCCGTGAGCTTCAAGCGCGTCGCTGCCTCGCGCTGGCGCGCCATCGTCGGGGCCAGGCGATATCGCCCTCCGTGCTCGTCTTGGTCGACTTCGACAGCCTCGCGAAGCCGGACGAGCGCGTCGACAGGCACCTCGAGTCGCCCGCTGGGCGCGGAGACGACCGGGAAGTCACCGGCGTCGATCCATCGATTGAGCGCCGTGTGCGTAACCCCTAGCGCCCGAGCCGCAAGTCGACGGGAGACGGTCTCGCCCAACTCGCGTTCGAGGGAGATGCGCACGGTGGAGAGATCGCGGTTGCCCGGCAGACCGCGACCAGCCCGGCGCAACCGCACGATGTTCTCGAAGAGCTCCTGCTTGTGGCTCACGGCTCCCATCGAGCAAAAGCATAACGCAATGAGTCTCCAATTCAGATAGTTTTTGGAAACTCAATTCCCATGGTCGCCGAGCGCGGTGACCCGCGGAGGTCCCCTGGCGGCCACACGATCGCGTCAAGTCTGCGGAGCGATTTCAGCACCCCTGAACGACGCTCGCGAGGGATGGAAGTCCCCCCGCCTCGGGGCTGGGTCTCCCAGATCATGGTTGACAGGATGCTCTCTGCGTCGGGTCGCTTCTCCCGCGACGCCCGCTAGGCTCTTTCTAGCTATGGCCCCTGCCCTTCTTGCAACTCGATCCTCGTTGTTGAACAGTCATCCCTTGGTCGGCTGCTCCACCGGGTACATGGAGTCAGAGCGCGAAGACTGGGATCAGCTCGTCGTTGAGGCAGCTGCCGTCTCGGGCCTAGCGGTCGAGCTTTCGGCCCTTTCTGAGCCAGAACTGCCCGGCTTGCTTGAGTACCTCCACGAAAGTCCCCAGTTGCCGTTCCGCTACCTAAGCGTCCATGGGCCATCGAAGGACTGCCAGCTAGAAGAGCGAGATCTCGTCGAGTTGCTCGCGGGACTGCCTCGCTGGATAGACGCGATCGTCATGCATCCCGACACGCTACGCGACGTTGACTGCTACCGACCACTCGGTAGGCGACTCGTGCTCGAGAACATGGATGCCCGCAAGCACACCGGTCGCACCGTCGCCGAGCTCGAGCGGTTCTTTGAGGAGCTCCCCGATGTCGGACTGTGCTTTGACATCGCACATGCCAAATCGGTCGATGAGACGATGGCTGAGGGGCAGGCGATCCTTGGCCGCTACGCCGGCCGTCTGCGCCACGTCCATCTCAGCTCCCTCGATACGGACTCACACCACGTGCCTCTGACGCTTGAGGACGAGGAGTCCTATTCGCCGCTTCTTCAGAGGTGTCGGGACGTGCCGTGGATTCTCGAGGCGCCCCCCGCCTCGTAGAGGACCCTCGAGGGCAGTGTGAGCTGCTCGCCGAAGAGGCGGGCATTGCGATCCCACACATCACCCGGGCACGCGAGTACACCCGGACCGAAATCGCCGCCCGTCGCGACAAGCTCAACAACGAGGAACTTCCCGAGCACGTATCGGTATGCGTCTTTGGCTCATGGGCCAGAGAAGAGCTGACGCCCGGTAGCGACGACGACTGGGCGGTGCTCGTCGCCGAGCCTTTCGCCCCAGACGACGAGGACGTCGTCAGGGCGACTGCAATCGCGCAGCGCCACCTAGGTATTGATGAGCAGGCCCCGGGCGCCCAGGCGGTCTTTGGCGTTCCATTCGATGTGCGCAGCTTGGAGCGTGAGATCGGGCTGGACGCGGATACGAACACCAATCTCACGCGGCGGATACTTCTGCTGCTTGAGTCCGTTGCGCTCACTGGGGACGTCCACGAGCAGGGTTGGACCGAAGTGTTCAACCGCTACATGACCCCGTATGGCGTCAAGGACTACCATGTCCCACGGTTCTTGCTGAACGACCTCGTTCGCTACTGGCGCACGATCTGTGTCGATTTCGAGGGCAAGCATCGCGACACCCAGGGGGAGGACCCGAAGTGGGTTTCGCGCAACGTGAAGTTGCGAACCTCGCGCAAGCTGCTCTTCGCCGGCGGCCTGGTCCCGATCCTGCTGTGCGAGCTCTTTACTACCGACCAGATGACGCCGTTCCTGACGCAATGGTTTAAAGCGCCGCCACTCGATCGGATTGCAGCTGCCTTCAGATGGGCTGACGCGCAGCCCGAGGGGGCGCGCGCTCTGGGCGCCTATGACCGCTGGCTTGAGATCCAGCCTGAACGAGCAAGCCAGAGCCGAGATCAAATCGCTGCGGCGGGACACCCGCATGGACTCCGAGCTGTTCATGGAGCTCAGGGAAATAGGCCAACAGTTCGAGCGCGCGCTGCTTGTGCTGTTGTTCGAGTCGCGGCTCGCCGCCCTGTCTCAACAGTTCCTGGTCTTCTAAAGCCGCGACCGGACTTCGCCCTAACGTGCAGATCTCTGGCCCCGGTCGAAGTCCTCGTTGTGCGCAGTCACGTGCAGATCCATCTCTAGCAGTCGTCCGTTGAGGTACCGATAGGCGATCGGACGCCATTTGCTTGCTCGTCCGGAGAGGATTACCACCAGCGGTCGTGGCGCGCGCGCAGTGCGGCTGCGCGAGATGCGCTTTCCGGTGCGCTGGTCTATTCGGCTGGGCGTTTGGCCCCCACCTGGATGCGAGTGCCAGTCGCCTAGGTAAGTATGCGTGCGGCCCGAGGCCTCATAGGCTGCCGCAATCTGCAGATCCTGCCACTTCGCATCGGGCGAGAACCGGGCGCGCTTGTGCGTCGCCTTGGGACCCGGACCGAGCATCGCCGCGGCCAGGAGCTCGTCGCGCTCGGCGCCAGTCCAACCGAGCAGTACCCCGCCAGTCTCAAGCGGCTCGGACCGTTGAGCCTCCGCGATCATCAGCTCGAGCGCGGACGCGGCCAGCCACAGCCGGCCTGTCGCTACACCGTCAATGCGCGATGTCCGCACGGGCAGCACTCGTGGATCGGTATCGGCGTACTCAGCCAGCGCGGAGCCGGAAGTTCCCCGTCGGGATCCTGCAGGGCGCACACGTGCACTTCACTAGAGCCGCCGTCGTTGACGATCCTCGCGGTCGCCCTGGCGGCCTGGGCAACTATCGGGCTAAGTGCATATCCCGGAGCGGCGAAGGTCGGGTCCGCGCAGCCTCGGGGTTGTAGCGGCGGCTCAGACGCGGCTGGCGGAAGCTCGATCGTCCCGTCCTCGAAGGCCAACTGCAGGCACATCCAGCACCCCCCAAGTCCTGGCGATACACACGCCACGGCACCGCCCCAGCCCCCCTCTGTGCCCCACGCGAACATCTGCGGTAGGTCGAACTCTTGCGCGAGCGTCGCCACGAGGTGCTGGACGCCAAGCTCTCCGGTCACGTCAATGACTAGGTCAAGGCCGTTAAGGAACTCGCCCAGGCCATCGGACTCGCTGGCCGCTACTTGGGCGTCCTCAAAGGGCGGGGCAACCCCGCCGATGCGATGGTTGTAGGCCTTAACGCGCGTGAACGGATACTCCGTGGCCGCCCAGCCCGCGATGACGTCGCTCTTCAGGTAGCCAACCGCAGAGAGTCCATGCGACCAGCGCACAGTGTTGCCCGCCTCGACACGATCGAAGTCAATCGTCCGCAGCTCACCAACTTGGGCGCGGAGAAACTCGGCCGCCAGCGGCGCTCCCAGCGAGCCAAGACCAACTACCCCGATCTTGGCTTGGTCGAGGCGTGAACTCGACGGCAGGCGGGCTTGAAGGTCGGGGGCACTGAGTCGCTCGCCGCGAGCGATGTAGATGCCTTCCGGCGAACTCGGCGAGTCGCGCACCGCCACTACAAATAGCCACGTGTCCTGCCACTCACCCTGAGCTACCTCCTCCGGGACGACCGCGCCAACGACGGAGATGTCGCCGGCGCCGAGCGGCTGCCAACGAGGCTTGCCGAACGCAGGCTCGACCTCCGCGATCGCCGCGAGCAGCTCACGCGGCCTGTTGCCCGTTGGCAGCCGCGCGAGTCGCACCCAGCGCCCATCGAGCGTCGTGCCGGCAAACCGCTCTGAGAGCGGCTTGCCAAATTCGGCGAGCGTTTGCTTCTTCTTGCCGTGGGTTCTTACCGAGACCCTGGAAAGGCATGCCCTCAAGAGCTTCTGCGGCGGATCGTTTACGCCGGTAGCCAACTGCAGGAGCCCAACCCTGTTCTCGGGGGAGATCGCGAGCATCTCCTCTGGGATGAACACCACAGCGCCCGATTCACCCCCGAAGTAGACGCTTGCCGGCTCGCCCTGTGGCGCCTCGGCTGCTAAGAGATCATCACCACCGGCATCCAGAAGTCCGAGCAAGTATGGAACGCGTTCAGCCACCAGCCAAGCGCCCGTGTCAGAGACGCTCCACGCCCGCGACGATCGCTCCAGCAGACAGAGGTTGCGCTCGATCGGATTCTGGTGGCGATCTAGCTCCAGCGTCGGTGCGAATACCTCGGGGCGCATGAACGGGAAGCTGTCCGGATACGCGACGAGCAGCTCGATCTCCTGCTCTCCGTAGAGGACGGTGCCCGCCAGCACGACGAGCCCACTGCGAGCGAGATAGGCCTCATCGAGGGCGAAGTTGAGACCACGCCGCTCGAACTCGGCGAGCTCGTACGCCAACCGCTGCGGATATGCGTCGACCCAGCGCCGCATCACAGCACATAGGCGCTTCCGACGGGTCGGTGTTTTGGTGGGCGCGGCGGCTCGGGCGGGCCGGGTGGGGGAGGCGGCGGCGGGCCGGGCGGCGGCGGCGTGGGGCCTGGTCCGGGATGAGGGTGTGGCTTGGGCTGCTCATGTGGCTCGCCGGGTCGATCAGGCGCGTCGTTCTCGCTCATGGGATCTCCTAGATTCGATGTTGCGCCTTGGCCTGCGGCGCAGATCTGGCGCCGCACGGGCGGCTAGCGTTCACTGCATCCTCCGCCGGCGACCCCGATATTTCGGACATCGGGCCGATGTCCCAAAAACCGCCGTTTGCGGGGGAGTAGAGGGCGATGAACTCACAGCTTGACGCTTGGCCGACGCCCCCTGAGCCCGAGCGGCTCCGGGGCATCCGTCGGCGGCTTCTGCAGAGTGCACAAGGCCCCGTCGCCAACGTGCCTCGTCGCGATGCCGAGGACGTAGTGCAGAACGCAATGATCCGCTTCCTGCGAGAGGCTCCCCAGGAGGGCGCGCCGCCGGATGAGATTCGTGCGCACGTTGCGCTCAAACGCGAGCGGGCGAACTACTATCGTCGCCGCGATCGCAAGCCAGAGCACCTCAGCGCCGAGCCAACCGCGCTGCTGGCCGCCGGCTCGGGACCTGACGCGCGTCTGATCCAGGCGTGCGTGGCGATCGAACAGATCGCCGGCCCGGACGCAAGGCGAGTGGCCGAGCTGAAGGGCAAGGGCTACACGGCCGCCGATATGGCCGACGAGCTCGGCTGGAGCAAGCAGCGCGTTGATGCGGCGCGTAAGCAACTGGAGCGCAACAAGGCCAAGATCGCGGCTGCCGTCGCGATTCAGTTCAAGGAGGTGTCCCATGGCTTCTAGCCCGCAACGCCGTGCAGCGAACTACCGCGTGAGCAGCGAGGCAATCGGTGCAGCTCAGGTCCTCTTCGGGGCGCTCGAGCTGATTGCCGAAACGCCGTGCAGCCAGACGACCGAGCGTGATCTCAGAGATGCCAGGCAGGGCGCCCGGGAGTGCCTTGCCGAGCTCGGCCTGTCCCCGGACGATCTCCTTGAAACCGTCTGCCCCGCGCCTGCGCTACTCAATCCGCCGTCTTGCGGGGTGACCTACCCACGCGACCAAGGGGAGGTCGTGCCGCTGCGAGCACATCGAAGCGGCCCGCGACGATAATCACGGCGCGCGCGCCGCAACGTCTCGCGACGATCGAGCGGTTTGATGAGTGCTTTCAGCCAGCCGCCTGCGCCGGCCTGATCTCTGCTCTCGAAATCGGACTAACTGCGACGTTCGCGCTCCTGGCTTCCAGCTCGTTCGAGGTACACCCGCGCACGAGGCGATGCCCCCGACCGCGGCGCGAGAGGCGGTACGTGTGTGCCGGCCGCTTCAGCCGCAGTGCGGCATGGTCCTCTCCGCTCGCGCAACCTCGGTCGAGCCTGCCGGCGTGGCGAGCGGGCGAGACGCAGATCGCACGGCTCACGAAGGATTTGTTTCCCAACTACTCCCGACCGGCCCGGTTTGCTAGCGCACGCGACCACCAAATACTGCCAATTTGCAAGTACTTTTTAGGGTGAGCGAGGGTGAGCGAGAGTGTCTGGGTTCAGGACATGTGTCCCAGGTGATAGGTCTCTCGTGAGTCGGGACATAGGTCTCGCCTTGGGCTGAGCGTCTTTCCCACGCGGTGTCTGGGGGTAGGGCCACCTTGGCGGGTATGTCACGAGCCCGCGTTGCTGTTCTCCAGGTCGTCTCCGACCAGCTGTCCGTCACTGCTGCCGCTGCCGAGTACGGGTTCTCCCGCCGGCATCTTCACCGCCTTTTGGCCCGTTACCGGGAGGGAGGCTTGGAGGCGCTTGAGCCGCGGTCCAGGCGCCCGAAGACGACGCCTATCGCGACGTCCGAGGACGTTCGTGGGCGGGTGATCGAGCTGCGTCGAGGGCTGACCGCGGACGGGCTGGACGCGGGGCCAGTCACGATCGCCTGGCATCTCGAGCAAGAGGGGCTGGGCGCACCGTCGACGTCCACGATCAGGCGGATCCTGCACCAGGCTGGGCTGATCGTCCCCGAGCCGCGCAAGCGCCCCAGAAGCAGCTACATCCGCTTCCAGGCGGCGCAACCGAATGAGATGTGGCAGTCGGATTTCATCCACTGGCGCCTTCGGGACGGAACCGACGTCGAGATCCTCAACTGGCTCGATGACCACTCCCTTGCTCGGAGTCCAGCAGAAGAACGGGTCCCCGGGACACCCACAGACCCAGGGGAAGACGGAGCGCTTCCACCAGACCCAGCAGCGTTGGCTGCGCGCCAGAGCACCCGCCGCCAACATCGCGCAGCTGCAACGCCAGCTCGAGGAGTTCCGAGCGCACTACAACGAGAAGCGCCCGCACCGCGCGCTTGACCGACGCACACCAGCTAACGCCTACCGTGCCACACCGAAGGCGCTCCCAGCCAGCAACGGACACCCACCAGGCCACTACCGGCTGCGCTACGACCGGCTCGATGACACCGGCAAGATGAGCCTCCGCCGAGCAGGCCGAATGCACCACCTCGGCGTCGGCGCTAAACACGCCCGCAAACGCGTCCTCGCGCTCGCCGACGACCACCACATCACCGTCACCGACCTCACCACCGGCGAGATCCTCAGCCGCCACCTGATCGAGCCCGAGAAAACCTACTGGCGCAACCAAAACCGACAACCAGGCCGCTGGCCCAGCACTTCAAGCTGAGACCCAAGTCCCGACTCAGGCGAGACCTATGTCCCGACTCATGACAGAAGGGTGAGCGAGGGGACTCGAACCCCCGACCGCCTGGACCACAACCAGGAGCTCTACCAACTGAGCTACGCCCACCACGGGAAACCGCAGTCTAGCGCCGCAGAGTCACGTCTTGCGGACGATCAGGACCTGCTCGTGACCGCCGCCGGCCCAGGTCTCGACGGACGCGAGGACGATCTCCTGCGGCCGCGCCGCGAGGGCCTCCCCATCCTGCCGACCGCCTTGCAGCACGACGAGCCCGCGCCGCAGCAGCGAGCCGACGGCACGCTCCCCGAGCGCAAGCGCCTCGGCGGCTGACGCCGCCCCGCCCCGCTCGGCGGCGAGCCGCGCCTGCGCCATCGACCACACGCGCGAAGGCGCGACGGGCTGCTCACCGAGCAGCGCAAGAACCTCGAGCGCGAGCGAGTCGGCGAGCAGGTCGAGATCCCGGGCCTCGCCTCCCCCGTCGCGGGCATCGCCGGGCTGAGCCGGCGCCGGCGCCCCCTCCCCCGCGCCGGCGACGGCACCGGCCGAAGCGCCGGCCTGCTGCTCGGGCACCCCGCCCTGCCGCACGGCGCCGAGCACCCGCTCGGTCACGTCCTGGCTGCGCTTCTGCGCGTTGCGCCAGCCTTTGCCCATGGCCAGCTCGGGCATCGAGAGCTTGGGTCCCTCGAGGATCGTGAGGCTGGCTTCGTTGACGTTCCACTTGCGTTCGCCCTCCTCGACCCATTCCTGCCGGGTCCAGGGCACGACGAGCGCGCGCAGCTGCGCCTCTGACTGGTTGAAGCGGCAGACGACGTGGGGGAACTTGCGCAGCTCGAGGTGGTACATGCGACCTAAGGCTCGCATGTCGGCATGGTGCGGGCCGCGCGCCTCAGCCGGCGCCGGCGGTGACGGCGGCGTCGCGCATGGGGCCGAGCCGCGCGCGCATCACGCGCACGGCCTCGGGGTTGGAGTCGATCAGCACGTAGCGGCGCCCGAGCTTGGCGGCGACGGCGCCGAGCGTGCCGCTGCCGGCGAAGAAGTCGAGGCACCAGTCGCCGGGGCGCGAGGAGGCCTGCACGATGCGGCGCACGATGCCCTCGGGCTTCTGCGTGGGATAGCCGGTCTTCTCGGAGCCGTTGGTGGGGACGATCGTGTGCCACCAGACGTCGGTCGGCAGCTTGCCGCGGGCGGCCTTCTCGGCGCTGACGAGCCCGGGCGCCATGTAAGGCTCGCGGTCGACGGCGGCGGAGTCGAAGAAGTAGGCGGCTGGGTCCTTGACGTAGACGAGGATCGTGTCGTGCTTGGCCGGCCAGCGGCGCTTGGCGCGGGCGCCGTAGTCATAGGCCCAGATCAGCTCGTTCAGAAAGCACTCGCGCCCGAAGATCTCGTCGAGCAGCAGCTTGCAGTGATGGGCCTCGCGGTAGTCGATGTGGAAGTACAGCGTGCCGTCCTCGCGCAGCAGCCTGCGCGCGTGTTCGAGGCGCGGCGCGAGGAAGCCGAGGTAGTCGTCGAAGGCGTCGCCGTAGGAGGACTCGGCGAGCAGCCGCGTGCGGTAGCGCCGGCCCTGGAAGCCTGTCCGCTCGCCCCGCTCGTCGCCGACGACCGACAGCGTCTTTCGCACCTGCGCGCGACCGGTGTTGAACGGCGGGTCGATGTAGATCAGCTGAAAAGAGCCATCGCCGAAGGACGGCAGCAGCTGCAGGTTCTCGCCGAGCAGGATCTGATCGGTCTCGGGTTGCTCGCCAGGGCGCACCGAGCGAGAGCCTACGTCGCAGCGGGGATGGAGCAATCGCGCTGACGCGTTCTCCTCTCGTCAATATTTATTGAGAGAAAGATGACCGCATCGTGCGAGGCCGGGCGTTCAGCGACGGACGAGCTCGATCCATTCGTAGGGCTGCGCACACGACGCGCCCGGCGGGGCGCCTGCGGGAAGCTGCACGAGCGTCCGCGCGGGTGTGCCGGCCGGGGTGAGGAAGGCGGCGGCGAGCACGGCGGAGCCGCCGTTGCCGGGCGCGAGGCTGAAGCCGGCGCGGGTGACGGTCAAGCTGTGCGCCCCGGCGGCGAGCTGCGCGCGCGGCGGCGTGGCCGTGTCGGGGACGAGCGAGTTGCCGGCGAGCTGCCCCGAGATCGTGCCGAGCGCCCGGCCGTCGACGGCGACGTGGATCTCGGGCATGAACTGCCCCTGCAGCCAC
The DNA here is from genome assembly GCA_963716315.1 of uncultured Solirubrobacteraceae bacterium. Taxonomy (GTDB): domain Bacteria; phylum Actinomycetota; class Thermoleophilia; order Solirubrobacterales; family Solirubrobacteraceae; genus Palsa-744. Next base: position 883,496 of record OY970301.1, read on the forward strand.
AGCTCGCCATGTCCCGGCATGTGGCAGGTTGAAGTGAAGTGACACCGATCCGGCGCGCCGCATCGTGAGGGCCCCGCGCGAGCGCCCCCACCCGGGCGGCCGGCGAACGTGTCGCAGCCGCACACGCACGATCTCGGGAGCAAGCGCAGCCACGGCGCGCGCGCCGTGGCTGCGGGCCATGCGCAGGACTCGCGTGACGCGCGCGCACGAGAGCGGGCTCTTGCGTTCGTCGGCCGGGACGTGCACGAGCGCGGGCGCTACACCGGGGCGCCTTGCCCAGGCGTCGTAGTAGGTGCCCTGCCAGGCGAGCGCGTAGGCGGCGGGCAGCGACGCGGCGCTCGGGTCACGTCGCGTGACGATCAGCGGATAGCCGGCGAGCGCGCTCGGCAGATGCCGGTCGAGTTCGACGGGGTGCCCGTAGGCGACGGCGAGCCCGCCGGCGGGCGCGCGCGGCGGGTAGACAAAGTCGGGCCCGCCGACGTCGAGCCGGCGCAGCGCGTACATCGAGTATTCGTCGAAGTCGGTGAACAGCGTCGGCCCGCGCCCGGCGAAGCGCTTGTCGATCGAGGCGAGCTCCTCGTAGCGCGCCGTCGGCGCGAGGTTCGAGCTGTGGTACTGAGCGAGATCCGAAGCGAGCGCGCCGCCGGCGAGCGCCAGCGCGAGCAGCGCGGCGGCCAGGCCGGCGACTGGACCCACGCGCGCACGGAGCAGCGCGGCGACGCCGCCCCAGGCGAGCAGCACGAGCACGGGCGAGGTGAGCACGAGCGCCTTGGCGTCGACCCAAGTCGTGGCGGTGCGGCTGAGCACGACCCAGACGAGCACGGTCAGGCCGATCCAGGCGGCGAGCGCGAAGCGGCGCAAGCGCAGCAAATGCAGCGCGCCGAGCAGGCAGGCGGCGAGCGTGACGGCGACGAGCGCGTACGTGAGAGCGCCGGCGACGCCGGCCGGTTGCTGCTTGTAGCTGCCGCGCAGCCAGACGCCGAAGGCCTGCGTCCACTTGAGCGGTTCGTGCAGGTTGCCCGAGTTGGCGGTCGAGGCGATGTTCTGCGCGACGTGCAGCGACTGCGAGACGTGCCTCCAGGTCGGCCAGGCGGCGAGCAGCAGCACGAGGCCGCCGGCGGCGGCGCTCGCCCAGGCGGCGCGCGCCTCGATCTGCCCCGCGCGCACCCCTTGCACGAGCGCGACGAGCAAGACGGCGCCGGCGGCGAAGGCCCATGCGCCGAAGCCGACGCCGAGCGCCGAGACGCCGGCGGCGAGCACGAGCGCACATGGGACGGCGTGGCGCGGCGTGCGCGCGAGCCAGCGCCGGTGCTCGGCGAGCAGCGCACCGAGCGCGAGCAGCATGACGACGGCGACGAGCTCCTTGACGGAGCCGATCAGCTGATAGCCGTAGACGATCGCCGGCAAGGTGGCGGTGAAGGCGGCGAGCGCGGCCCAGCCGCCGCGCAGCCGGCAACGCCGCGCGATCACCCAGGCGGGCCCGGAGCCGAGCGCGAGCACGAGGCCGCAGAAGGGCTGGAAGGCCCAGATCAGCGGCAGCCCGAGCAGCAGCGCGCTGCCGCCGAGCAGCGTGTCTGCGCCGGAGGGGTAGCCCGTGCCGTAGTAGGCCTGGATGAACTGGCCGTAGGAATTGCGCAGGTCGAGCTGGCCGTAGCTCTGGCCGTGGTGGATCAGGTAGTCGGCGCCGATCATGTGCACGGCCGAGTCCGACAGCGCCATGAACGAGGAGAAGCCGGCGCGCCCGCTGAGCAACACGGGGGCGAGCGCGAGCAGGTAGGCGAGCAGCGGCACGAGCAGCAGCCAGCGGTGCGCCGCCAGCCGCGTGAGCAGTTCGCGCTTCGGGGCCAGCGCGAAGCCGAGCAGCGCGAGCGCGAGCATCAGATACGGCGTGGCCGGGGCGAGCGCGACGATCCAAGTGCTCAGCTGCGAGAGCGCGATCAGCGCGGCGGCGCCGACGCTCGGCAGCAGCGCAGCCGGCAGGAAGCGACCGCTGCAGCGGTCCACCGCCAGGCCGGCGCCGAGGCACAGCAGCGCGAGCACCAGCGGATAGGCGAACACGGTGAGCGCGAACAACGGCGCCATCATCCTCGATTCGGCCGGCGCCGAGCCGCGATAGGCCTCGCGGCGCGCCCGGCTCAGTGCCGGACGCGCCGCAAGCGATCCAGGACCGCCCCGCCGCCCTCGACAGCCCCGCGCGGGGGATTGGGGCTGCACGGTGAGAGCGCCGGGATTCGGTCCCGTCCCCATCGGAGCCCCTTATGCCGGGGTGAGCGGGGCCCCGTTTGCTTCGTACCCGTTGCGTCGACGGAGAAACCGCGAACTGAAAGCGGAGCATCGGTGCGAGCGCAGTTGCAGCGCGCGCGGCGTCTCAGCGCACGCTGAGTGCCCCCGGCTGGACTCGAACCAGCAACCCCCGGCTTAGAAGGCCGGTGCTCTATCCAGTTGAGCTACGGGGGCACGAGACGCGACGGGCGTTGCGCTCGGACGCGCCTGACAACGCTTCGGCAGGCTGTCGAGCGCCCTTTACACGCGCGCGCAATTGCAATCGTGGCACGAACTTAGGCACGCTTGATGGGAAATCTGTAAAAGTTCGTGCCATGAGCACGGTGGAGGACGACGAGCAGGATCTCACGCGCAAGCAGCGGCGCGATCATGCCCGCGAGCAGCGCAAGGCGATCGAGGAAGCCGAAGCCGCCGGCGCGCAGCGCCGCAAACGGCTGATCCAGCTCGGCTCGGTCGTGGCCGCGGTGGCCGTGATCATCGTCGTGATCCTCCTCGCCACGGGCGGCAGCTCGAAAACGGGCATCGAAACAACCCCGACGACGGGCGCCGGCACGAAGACGCCGAAGGTGGTCACCGAAGTGACCTCGCTGCTCGGCGGCATCCCGCAAAACGGAAACACGCTCGGCAGCCCGAGCGCGCCGGTCACGCTGCAGTACTTCGGCGACCTCGAGTGCCCGATCTGCAAGCAGTTCACCGAAGGCTCGCTGAAGCCGCTGATCGAAAAGTACGTGCGCACGGGCAAGCTGAAGATCGAATACCGCAACCTCGAGACGGCGACGCGCGAACCGGAAACGTTCCGCACGCAGCAGATCGCGGCGCTGTCGGCGGGCAAGCAGCAGAAGAGCTGGGACTACATCGAGCTCTTCTACCACCAGCAGGGCCAGGAGGAAACGGGCTACGTGACCGAGAAATACCTGCAGGAACTGGCCAAGCAGGTGCCCGGCCTGAAGCTCTCGACGTGGACCTCCGACCGCAGCAACGGCGAATTCACGAACACGATCACGACGGACGCACAGGCAGCCAACAACTCTGGCTTCACGGGCACGCCGTCGTTCCTGCTCGGCAAGACCGGCCAGCAGCTGAAGAAGTTCGAATCCTCGCTGACCAACCCCTCGGGCTTCGAATCGGCGATCAACGGCCTGCTCAAGTAGCTCGGGCACGGCGATGAGCGCGCGCACGCTGAGGATCGCGATGATCGTCCTCACCGCGCTCGGCATCGCGCTGGCGAGCTACCTGACGTACATCCACTACGCGGGCATCAAGCCGCTGTGCGGGACCAACGGCGGCGGCTGTGAGATCGTGCAGACCTCGCAGTACTCGAAGCTCGTGGGCGTGCCGGTGGCGCTGATCGGGCTGCTCGGCTACATCGCGATCCTCGGCTCGCTGCTCGTGCCCGAGAGCGAGAGTTCGCGCCTGGCGACGGTCGCCTTCACGGTCGTCGGCTTCGGCTTCAGCGGCTACCTGACCTACCGCGAGCTGTTCTCGATCCACCACATCTGCGAGTACTGCGTCTCGAGCGCAGTGATCGTGACGATCCTGATGGGCCTGTCGGTGTGGCGCTTCCTGCGCGGCGACCCGGCCCCGTACGAAGCCGCGCGGCGATCGGACGCGAGCCCCCGCGAGGCCGCGGCGCCACTAGGCACGTAAGGCTCGTAGAGCCCGAAAACACGGGCGTTCTTCTTAGTAAATCCGTCCAGATGGGCGGTCTTGCCGCTCGCACGCGCGCGTGGCGGCCGACGTGGTGAGCAGGCGAATGCGTTTTCCCAGCTCAAGCACCCACGCCGAGGTCGCGCGGATCGAGCCGCTGCGGCCGGTCGGCCCGAGCGCGGCCGGCGCAAGCGCAGCGGGCGCGGCCTCCGCAGGCGCCGCTGCCGCGGACGCGCAGGACGGCCCGCAGGCGCCGGGCGCGACGGCGGCGGGCGCAGCGGGCTCGCCGGCCGCGAGTGGACCCACGCTCGCGCCGCTCGAGCCGGCCTCGCCGCCGGGCGCGCAAACGCCCGACGAGCGCATCGAGCGGCTGTTCGAGATGACGAGCGACCTGCTGGCGACGATCTCGCTCGACGGCCGCTTTACGTTGCTCAACCCGGCCTGGGAGGCGGTGCTGGGCTGGACGCTGCAGGAGCTCGAAGCGAACCCGATCCACGAGCTGATCCACCCGGATGACGTCGAGCAGACGCTCGCGCTGCTGCTGGCCGGCAACCACCGCCCGGCGCACCTGGAGAACTTCACCAACCGCTACCGCCACCGCGACGGCTCCTGGCGCTCGCTGCTGTGGAGCGCGCGCTGCGACGGCGACGAGTGGTATGCGGCGGCCAAGGACGTCACCGACCGCATGTGGCTCGAGCGCCAGGCGCTGCGCGACCCGTTGACGCACCTGCCCAACCGGCTGCTGCTGATGGACCGCACGCGCCAGGCGCTCTCGCGGGTGCACCGCAGCGGCGGCGTTGTGGCGCTGCTGTTCATCGACCTCGACCGCTTCAAGGCGGTCAACGACAACTTCGGCCACGACATCGGCGACAGGCTGTTGATCGCGGTCGCCGACAGGCTGGCCGAGATGATGCGCGACAGCGACACGGTGGCGCGCCTGGGCGGCGACGAGTTCGTGATCCTCGGCGAGGAAATGAAAAGCGACGAGGAAGCGTTCGGGCTGGCCGAGCGCGTCGTGCAGACGCTCCAGCAGCCGTTTCGCGTCGGCCCGGTCGAGGTCTCGATGCCGGCGAGCGTCGGCATCTCGATCACGCACGACTCGGAAGCCGACCCCGAGAGCATGCTGCGCGAGGCCGATGTCGCGATGTATCGCGCCAAGGGCGCCGGCGGGCGGCGCCCGGAGATGTTCGACGAGAGCCTGCGGCGGGAGATCACGGCGCACCTGGAGATCGAGGAACGGCTGCTGCGGGCGCTCCCGCACGACGAGCTCGTGCTCACCTACCAGCCGATCCTGCCGCTCGGCGGCGGCCGCGCGATCGCCTGCGAGGCGCTCGTGCGCTGGCATCCGGACGGCGCGGAGGAATCGGAGATCGACGAGCTGCTGCCGGCGACCTTCCTGCCGCGCGCGGAGGAAAGCGAGCTGATCGTGCAGATCGGCGACTGGGTGCTGCACACGGCGTGCGCCCAGGCAGCCGCATGGCGCCGCCAAGGCGTCTCGATGCAGATCTCGATCAACATCTCGGCGCGCGAGCTGTCAGAGCTCGACCTGGCGGCGCGCGTGCACAAGGAGCTCACGCGCTTTCAGCTGCCGGGCCGCGCGCTGTGCCTGGAGGTGACTGAGGAGGCGGTGCTGCGCGACCCCGACCGCGCGCGCGCTGCGCTCGGCGACGTGCGTCGCCTGGGCGTGGCGATCGCGCTCGACAGCTTCGGCGGGCGCGACGCGTCGATCATGCTGCCGCGCAAGCTGCCGCTGGACATGCTCAAGCTCGACCGCGGCCTGATCCAGTCCTTCGAGCGTGACCGCGAGACGCGCGCGATGGTGGCGGCGATGATCGCGCTCGCGCACAAGGCGGGCCTGACGGCGGTGGCGGTGGGGATCGAGACCAATCGCCAGCTGGCGCTCGCGCGCGAGCTCGACTGCCGGGTCGGCCAGGGCTTTCTGCTGCATCGCCCGGACACGCCGGAGCGGCTGCGTCTCACGGGCGATGCGGGGGCTGTAACGTCCGCGCCATGGCGTCCGCGCGTGCGACTGGGCGAGAGCAGCCGGCGGCGCTGAGCGACGCGGGGCCGATCGCGCAGCGCAAGCGCGAGGCTGCGTACGCTGCGGCCGAGGAGGTGCGAGACGGCATGCGCCTCGGACTCGGCACGGGCTCGACGGTCGCCTTCCTGCTGCAAGCGCTCGGCGAGCGCGCCTCCTCGCTGGCCAACGTGCGCTGCGCTGCGACCTCGCCGCAGACGGCGGAGATCGCGCGCACGCTCGGGCTCGGCGTCGAGGAGCTCGACGAGCTGGGCGAGCTCGACCTGGCGATCGACGGGGCCGACCAGATCGACCCCGCGGGCTGGCTGATCAAGGGCGGCGGCGCGGCGCACACGCGCGAGAAGATCGTGGCGGCGGCGGCGCATCGTTTCGTCGTGATCGTCTCGGCGGAGAAGGTCGTCGAGCGGCTGACCGCTCCGGTTCCGCTCGAGCTGGTGCCGTTCGCCGTACAGACGACGCTACGGGCGCTCGGGCACGCGCAGCTGCGCGACGTGCCGCGTAGCCCAGACGGCGGTCTGATCGCGGATTACCTCGGCGAGGTCGGCGATCCGCCGGCGCTGGCGAGCAGGCTGAGTGAGCAGCCGGGCGTGGTGGAGCACGGCCTGTTCGCGCCGGAGATGGTCAGCTCGGTCGTGATCGCCGGCGAGTCGGGCGTGGAGCGCCGCCCCGGCGCCAAGCCCGGCGGCTAAAGCCGCGTTCGCTCCCCCCGCGAGTCCTGGCCATATGCCGGATCTGCGGGGCTTTCCGAGAGCGGGGGACCCAGGAATCGAACCTGGCGTTGCGGTTTTGGAGACCACCGTGTTACCGATACACCAGTCCCCCGGAGAGTCGGGATTGTAGGCGCTCGCGCGCCCGCCGAGTGCCCTCGCCAGTGCGCCGAGTGGCGCCCCCGTGACTCAAGGCGCCCCCGCGCGATGCCGACACGGAACTAGTCGGAATCACAGTTGCTCAGGGGTTGCTCGTAACAATGCTTACTTTCCATGCCATGCTCCGGTCTGCCCGCGGTGCCCGCGCCGGCGCGGGTCGGCGTGCGACGGGGCTGCGCAACTCACGCGCCGTCGTGGCGCTGACCGCCGACGGCGGCTCGGAGTCGGGCGTGACGCTGATCGAAGTCATGATCAGCGCGATGCTGGTGGCGATCATCGCGATCGGCACGCTGGCGGGCTTCGACAGCGCAGGGCGCGCGACGGCCGACGAGCGCGCGCACAACCAGGCGACGGTTCTCGCCGCGGCCGACGAGGAGCGCCTGCGCGGGCTGAACGCCTCCGAACTCGGCCAGATGGGCACCGTGACGCTGCCGACGGTGACCGAAAACGGCACGAAGTTCACGATCGAATCCTCGGCTCGCTTCGTCTCGGCGGCCAAAGAATCGTTCACGTGCGAAACGACGTCGGGCACGGCCGACTACATCGAGACGACCTCGAAGGTCACGTGGAACGCGCTCGGCAGCAGTCGCGAAGCGGTCAAGCAGTCGAGCCTCGTCGCGATCAAGGGGTCGACGGCGCTGCTGGTGAAGGTCACGAACCAGAGCAACGAACCGGTCGAAGGCGCGCTCGTGACCGTCACCGGCGCCACTACGAGCGCCTCGCAGTACACGCCCTCGGCGGGGTGCGTGATCTTCGGTGCGATCACCGACAAAAAAGTCAAAGTCACCGCGACGAAGCCGGAATGGGTCAACGCCAACGGCGAAACCGAACCGGCAGCCAAGGAATACACGCTCTCCTCGACGTCGCTGACGTCGGCTGAATTCAAAATCGCGAAGGCCGGCAAGATCGAAGCGGAATTCGTCAGCAACGGCTCGGCGGTGGGCGTCACGAGCGACACCTTCTACGCCTACCAGGCAAGCGCCAGCGGCCCCTACATCGGCGGCAAACCGGAAGTGCGCGGCTCGACGGCGACGCTCACCGGCATCTTCCCGTTCGCGCCGACGAACTCCTACGCCGTCTGGGCGGGCGACTGCGCCGAAAACAATCCTGAAGTCGACAGCGGCAAAGCCGTCACGAACGAATTCGCCCAGGTCGAACCGGGCGCCACGACGAAAGTCAAAGTCGAAGTCCCGGCGCTCAACATGACGGTCTACAAAGGCTCGAGCTCGTCCAACAACGAAGGCGTGCTCGCGGGCTCGACCTCAGCATCGATCACGAACTCCGCCTGCAAAGGCAAATCGGCGCTGAACGAGGAACCGCTGGTCTACAAGCGCACCGCCCACATCTCCACCACGGGCCTGCTCGAAGAGAAGTACCAGCCTTACGCCAAAGAACTCGCGCTCTGCGTCGTCGGTCTGATCAGCGGCACCTACTACAAGAGCACGCAGACGTTCAGCAACATCAAAAAGGCCGGCACGACCGAATCCTTCTACCTCAAAAAATTCGGGACATACACCACGAGCGGCTCGCCGGCGACATGCTGATCCCGGGAGACAATTCGTCGCTCCTGCGAGACCCAGCGGCCGGCCGTTGGGGTGTGGTGCGAGCAGCCGACGGCTTCACGCTGATCGAGATGCTCGTGGCGATCCTCTGCGGTCTGATCATCACGGGTGCGCTGCTCGCGATCCTCGAGTTCTCCCTGCGCCAGAACGCTCGCATCAGCGACGACGTGCAGACCGACCGGATCGGGCGCATCGCGATGAACACGATCGTCGAAGAGCTGCACTCGAGTTGCACCGGCTTCGGCGCGACTGCGATCCAGGCGCCGTCGACGACGCCGACCAGCCCGCTCGCGTCAGGCAACGGCTCGAACCTCTGGTTCCTCAGCGCCTACGGCAACGCGACGAGCGGCAAAGCGGTGATCTCCAACCTGGCCCAGCACGACATCAACTGGAGCGAAACCTCGAAAAACTCGAGCGGCGAACGGCTCGGCACGCTGACCGACTACAGCTTCGCGGGCTCGGGCGAATCGCCGAACTGGACGTTCCCGGCGCTGACGACGACGAACGCGACGGCGAAGGTGCTCGCCAAAAACGTGATCCCGCCATCGAGCGGCACGACGGTCTTCCACTACTACAAGTACGACACGGTCTCGACGAACACGACCTACGGCGAACTGATCGAAATTCCCGCCGGCGAACTGCCGCTGACGACGACGATCGCGAAGAAAGTCGCGAAGGTCACGGTCAGCTTCGCGCAGGCGCCCGAAAGCGGAGACTCGCGTGCGGGGCACACGACGAGCTTCAACGGTGGAGTCGTGCTCCGCTTCACCGGTCCTGAACTGGCATCGGAAGGAACGGTGTGCGCATGAGATACCCCATCACCCTGCGAGACCGGGCCGCCGGCGATGACGGCTTCACGATGCTGTTCGCACTGCTCGCGCTGTTCGTCGGCTCGCTGCTCGTGGCGGCGGCGCTCAGCGCGGCCAACAACGACATCAAACTGACCAAGCAGGCGAACCTGCAGGCGCGGGCCTACTACGCGGCGGTCGCCGGCATCGAGCGCTATCAGGACCAGCTCACGTCGAACCCGAACTACTGGGTCGAATGCCCGAGCAAAGCCGCCACGACCGTGACCGGCACGACCGACGAGAAATATGCCTACAAGACGCTCGGCTCGGCCAGCTCGCCGAGCGGCTGCGTGGCCAGCAAACAGACGTCGATCCTCGAAACCTCGGGCACCGCCAACGGCACGTTCCGCGTGCTCTCGACGGGCACCGTCGAATACGGCTCGACCAAAGTCGAACGCAAGATCGTCGCGACGTTCGCGCACCCGGGCTTCACCAAGTACGTGTACGAGAGCAATTACGAACTGGAGGACCCGGCCAACTTCGAACCCGAACCCACGGTGTGCGAACACTATTACACCTATCGCAAAGAACACAGCCTGACGGGCAAATGCCCGCCGATCGAGTTTGCGCCGGAAGACGTCGTCAAGGGCCCGATGCACACCAACGACGCCGCCGCGGTCTGCGGCGCCGGGACGCAAAAGCCGACGTTCGGGCGCAACAGCGAAGACTCGATCGAGATGGTCGAAGGCCACTACGCCTACCCGGGGTGCACCAACTCGGCGAACATCGTCGGCAAATACACCGAAGGCGGCGCGACGCTGCTGCCGCCCGAAACGGATGCCGAACTGCTCGAATCGGCCGGGCTCAAGACGACGGGCCGCACGCTGATCAAGCTTAAATCGGGCACCCCGAACACGATGGAAGTAACGGTGCTCGAAGCCGGCAAAGAAGTCACGACGACCAAATCCTTCCCGAGCAACGGCGTCGTCTACGTGCAGAACTCGAGCACCGGCTGCGGCATCAAATACAACCCGTTCGACAGCGACACCGAAAATGACACGGGCTGCGGCAACGTCTATGTCAGCGGCACGTACACCGAATCGTTGACGATCGCCTCCGCCAACGACGTGATCGTCAACGGCAACATCACGACCAGCGCGGAAGCGAGTGGCGAACCGACCGGCGGCGGCACCCTGGGCCTGATCGCGGAAAACTTCGTGCGCCTCTACCACCCCGTCAAACGCGGATACGAAGTCGAACACTACACGCCGAAAACGGCCCCGGCCAGCGGCGAAACCTGCTCGGCGACGTCGACCGTGAAAATCAACGGCACGATCACGAATGGATCGGCCAAAGTCACGGGGCTGTCCTCGACCGAAGAACTAGCCGTCGGCGATCCGGTGACAGGGAGCGGCATTCCCAACGGCACGACGATCAAAACCATCGAAAGCAGCACAAAAATCCTCTTGAGCCAAAATGCGACGAGCAGCAAAACGACGGAACTGACGTTCACGCTCCCGTACATCTACTCGAAAGCGATCAAACTCTGCGTGGAAGAAGGGAAAGTCGGCTACACCTTCCACGAATCGGAAACGCTCTACTCGAAGTCCTGCGAAAACAACACGAACTACGTCAGCGAAGGCTTTTGCAAATACGAAGAAATGAACTCGGAAGGCTGCACGTCGAAAGCGACGAACCTGAACTCCACCGAAGACCCCAACAAATGGGGTGACCTCGAAAACCCGACTGTAGACGCGGCGATCCTCAGCACCAAACACTCGTTCATCGTCGACAACTGGCAATGCGGCAGCAAACTCGGCAAATTGACCGTATGGGGCTCGATCGCACAGTTCTGGCGGGGACCGGTCGGAACCGGCGGATCGGGCGGCAGCGGCTACATCAAGAACTACAACTACGACGAACGCCTCGCCTCCGAGCAGCCGCCGAGCTTCCTCAACCCCAGCTCGACGTCGTGGTCGCTCAGTCGCGAGACGGCGCCACCGACCGGGTTCACCGGCTGACGCCCCTCTGGCTCCGTGTCAGTCGCGGTCGGATCGAGTCGCTTGAAGTCACGCTCGGCGCGCGCCGAGAAGACCCAACCGCCGTCGCTCAAGCGACCTCGCGTCTGATCTCATCGGCTGAGAGCACATCTCCTCGGGCGATCTGCTCTTTGGCCTCACGTACCCCCTCATCCTCCTCCGGGGTCGTCGGCTCGTCATCGAGTGGCGCCCGCTCGAGCAGGTGGGACAGGGCGTCGCGCTTGCCGTGGCGACGAACTATGTAGCCGAGCGCATCCTGCGCCTCAGCCTCAGATAGCCGCTCTACCGTTTGCCGCAACTGCTCCTTAGCGGTTATGGGAACACGGTAGCGGCTCTGGTGAGGCCCTGGAATTGGAATGCGTGAAGCCGGTCAACCATCTTCCTGCCGCTGCGTGGCATGAAGCTCATGGACGAACGCTTCGCGCTTGTCGCGCCTGCGCTCGGCCTTCTTCAGCGACGGCAGCTTCTGCGGCTTGCACAACAGGCAGCCAGCCCGGCGCTGCTTTGGTCGCTTCCGCTTGTGGTTGGCCACAGCCACAAAGCTACCAAGGGTTTCAACGAGGAACAAAGGGTCCTCAAGAATGCGGGCGAAGGGACTCGAACCCCCAAGGGCTGAACGCCCACCGGCTCCTAAGGCCGGCGTGTCTACCAATTCCACCACGCCCGCGCGTGGCGCGGTGAGAGATTGTATGGTGATGCGGCGATGTCCTCCAGCGCAGGCAGGCAGTCGTCCGGCGACTCGGCGTCGCCCGGCGTGATCGTCACTCATCCCAACCGCGACAAGCCGGTCGTGCAGGCCACGCGGGCGACGGTCGTGTTGCTGCTGGTCGCAAGCGCGGCGCTCGTGCTGATCGTGACCGTCGGCGGCTGGAGCGTGCTGCAGGGAGCCGTTCCGGTGCAGATCGCCTACGTGCTCGTGTATCTGACCCTCGCGTTCTACGCGATGCGCTGGAACCGCGGCGTGCTGCCCGTCTCGGCCGTGCTCGCCGTGCTGCTGTTGATCTTCGCCCTCGTCGCAGGGCCCGGCTGGTTCAACCGCGACAAAGCGGGCTTCGAACAGCCGTCGATCGACGCGGGCCTGCTGGGCGTGCTGACGCTGCTGATCGTCCCGCTGCAGATCCTGCTCGTAGCCTTCGCCATGCGCGGCTTCCAGCAGGGCTGGAACGTCGAGCTGGAGCGTCGCGATCCCGCCGCCGCGCCGGACACCTTCGCCGGCGCCCCGCCACAGCCCGCCTGAGCTCACTTACACTGAGAGCCGCACGTGCGGCGGTGGCGAAACGGCAGACGCGAGGCTCTCAAAAGGCCTTGTCCGCAAGGGCGTGTGGGTTCGAATCCCACCCGCCGCACTGTCTGAAAGCAGCCTCAATCTGAGCTAGCCAAACGCCGCTTGCGCGGCCTTGGCGCCGACTTTGGCGCGCTCCCAGAAGCCGTAGGTCCCAGACCGCTGCAGCTCCTCGGCCGCCTCCGCCAACGCGCCGAGCGCTGCGAAGGCGAAGGCGCCGCCCACGGAGATCCGGGCCACACCGATCGAAGCCAGCTCGCCGACCGACGGCGCCCCCGGTCGTGCAAGCACGTTGACCGGCAAGCCGACCGACTCGACCACCCTGCCGATCTCCTCGAGCTCCATCAGCCCAGGCGCGTAGAGCACGTCGGCACCGGCCTGCTCGTAGGCCTGCAGCCGGACGATCGTGTCATCGAGTTCCTTACGCCCGTGCAGGTAGTTCTCGGCGCGAGCCGTGAGCACGAGCCGATGGTCGCCTCCGTGCGCCGCCGCGGCGGCAGCCGCGACGCGCTCCGTCGCCTCGGCGAGCTCGTAGATCGGCGCCGCCTGATCGCCTGAGTAGTCCTCGATCGAGCAGCCGGCAAGCCCGACCTCGATCGCCGCGCGCACCGTCTCGGCGACGCCGGCGGCATCGTCGGCGAAGCCGTTCTCGAGATCGGCCGAGACCGGCAGATCGGTCGCAGCGACGATCTCGGCCGCATGCTCGAGCGCCCGCTCGCGCCCAATTGCCCCGTCGAGCAGCCCGAGCGCGGCGGCCGACCCGCTGCTCGTCGTCGCCAGCGCCTGAAAGCCGAGCGAGGCGAGCAGCTTCGCCGAGCCGCGATCCCACGGGTTGGGCAGCAGCAGCGGCCGCGCCTCGTGGTGAAGCTCCAGGAACCGGCGTGCCTGCTCGGCCTGCTCGACCATGCGTCCTCCTCCGATCGCTCACGGGATGAAAAGATCGCACAGGGCGCCACGACGGGCCCAGCGAGACCTCCCAGCGAGACCTCCCACGCAGACCACGAGACAGGAGCAGCGAGTGAGCCAAGACGAGCAGGTGCAGACGCTTCCCAGCCTGACGCGCGAGGGCGAGGTCTTCGTGCTCGACCTCGGCGACGGCGAGAACCGCTTCAACGACGGCTCGCTCGAGGCGATCGAGCGGTGCCTGGACGAGGTCCAGGCGGCCGAGGCGCCGCGCGCGCTCGTCACGACGGCGAGCGGCAAGATCTGGTCGAACGGGCTCGACCTCGAGTGGATGGCGGCCAACCAGGAGCTGATCGGCGAGTTCGTGCCGCGTCTGCACGAGCTGCTCGCGCGCGTGCTCGAGCTCGACGTGCCGTGCGTGGCGGCGCTTCAGGGCCACACGTTCGCCGCCGGGGCGATGCTCGCGCTCGCCCACGACCAGCGCGTGATGCGCGCCGACCGCGGCTTCTTCTGCCTGCCCGAGGTCGACATCCGCATCCCCTTCACGCACGGCATGAACGCGCTGATCGCGGCGCGCCTGAGCAAGCACGCCGCCCACGAGGCGATGACGACCGGCCGCCGCTACGGCGGCCTCGACGCCCAAGCCGCCGGGATCGTCAACCACGCCGTCGAAGAGCAGCGCGTGCTCCCCCAGGCGATCGAGCTGGCGGCGGCGCTCGCGTCGAAGGACCCGGCCACGCTCGGCGCGATCAAGCGCAGGCTGTACGAGGCTCCACTGGCGGCCTTGCGCGACCGCGAGGCAAACGCGCTCGTCGGCGCCGGCTAGGGCCGGTCGACGAGCGCGAGCAGCGGCTCGGCCAGCGCGGGCGGCGCGACGAGGATGCCCCACGGCAGCCCCTCGCGCTCGGGCAGCTCGCGCACCTGCAGGCCCGCGCGTTCGCAGACGAGCGCACCGGCGGCGATGTCCCACTGCTTGACCGTGCGCTCGTAGTAGGCGTCGTAGCGACCGGCCGCCGTCCACGCGAGGTCGAGCGCGGCACTGCCGAGCCGGCGGATGTCGCGCACCCGCGGCAGCAAACGCTCGAGCACCTTCGCCTGCGCGTCGCGCACAGCGGCGTCGTAGGAGAAGCCGGTCGCGACCATCGCGCTCGCGAGCGCCTCGCCGCCGGGTCCGGCGTCCTTCCCCGTGCGGCGCTGATGGGCGTCATCGCCGCCGGCGCCGCCATGCCCGAGCTCGCTCACGCCGTGCGGGCCGTCGAGCACGGCCGTGCCGCCGCGTGTGGCGCTGAACAGCTCGCCGCGGTTTGGGTCGAACACGGCGCCGGCCAGCGTGCCGGTCTCGTCGGCGACCGCCACGCTGACGCTCCACTGCGGGATGCCGAAGAGGAAGTTGACCGTGCCGTCGAGCGGATCGACGATCCAGCGCAGGCCGCTCGTGCCCGCCTCGGAGTCGCCCTCCTCCTCGCCGAGGAAGCCGTCCGCGGGGCGCCGCTCGCGCAGCAGCGCGCGGATTGCGCGCTGCGAGGCCACGTCGGCCTCGCTCACCAGATCTGTCGGCGTGCTCTTGCTCGCCACCTCGCGCTCGGCCCCGTGACGCGCGCGCGCCAGCAGCAGCCCGCCGGCCATGCGCGCCGCCTCGACGGCCAGCTCGAGCAGTGCCCGTGCGTCGCTCGAGGAATGGCGCGGGGCGCTTGGCGATTCGCTCGTGGCGCTCGGCGGCTGCTCGTCCCCGCTCACGCGATCTCCGGCGGACGAGCGTCGGCCCACGGCCGCTCCGCCTCGATCTGCGCGGCGAGCGAGAGCAGCGTCGCCTCGTCGTTGGGACGGCCGACGATCTGCACGCCGCGCGGCAGACCATCGACACCGAAACCGGCCGGGACCGACGCGGCGGGCTGGCCGGTCACGTTCCACACTCCGTTGTAGGGAACCCAGCCGGCGACGGCGTTCAGCGTCCACAACGCGCCGCGACCCTGCAGCTGCGCCGATCCGCGGTGGCCCGGTCGCCGTAGCGGGCGTGAGCAGCACATCATGCTCGGCGAAGATCGCGTTCAGCCGCCGCGCGAACTCGGCCTCGCCGGCGAGCGCGCGCTGAAACAGCGGGCCGGCGAGCGCGCCGAGGCGCGCCATCCCCTTCGTGCGGCGCTCAAGACGCTCGGGGTGCGCCATCGCGCGCGCGTCTTCGTAGACGCCGCGCACGTAGCGGGGGATCAGCGCCGTGGCCGTGCCCATGCCGTAGTCGGGGTCGCGCTCGCTCAGCTCGTGCCCGAGCGAGCGCAGCAGCTCGACCGTCTCGCGCAGCGCCCGCGCGCCGTCGTCGTCGAGCTTCGCCAGCACGCCCGGCGGGATCCGCGTCGAGTAGGCGATCCGCAAGCGCCCCGGCTCCGTCGCGGCGGCTTGCGCGAACGACACCTGCGGCGCCGGCGCTTTGTCCTCGTCGACGTCGATCGCGCCCGAGGCGACGTCGTGGAAGAGCGCCGTGTCGGCGACGCGGCGCGTCAGCACGCCGTCGACCGACAGCCCGTTCCACGCACGCGGACGCGGCGCCAGCGAGACGCGGCCACGCTGGGGCTTCAGCCCGAACAGGCCGCACCAGGCGGAGGGGATGCGAATCGAGCCGGCGCCGTCGGAGCCGAGCGCCGCGCCGACGAGCCCGGCGGCGACGGCCACGGCGCTGCCGCCGCTCGAGCCTCCGGGGGCGCGCTGCAGGTCCCACGGGTTGCGCGTCGCGCCGAACGTCGCCGTCTCGGTGAACGGCCACACGCACAGCTCGGGCACGTTGGTCTTGCCGATGATCACGGCGCCGGCGGCGCGTAGCCGGCGGACTACCTCGGCGTCGGCGGCAGCGAGCTCGCCGTAGGCGTTGCTGCCGAGCGCGGTCACCTCGCCGGCCACGTCGATGTCGTCCTTGACCGCGATCGGCACGCCGAGCAGCGCTCGCTGGCCGGTCTGCGATCGGTCGCCGGCGCCGCGCCGCGCATCGGCCTGGTCGGCCTCGAGCAGCGCGCGTTCGGCGAACACGACGCGGAAGGCGTTCAGCACCGGCTGCGTGCGCTCGATCCGGCGCAGGTACAGTTCGACCAGCTCGCGCGAGCTCAGCTCGCCGGCGGCGATCAGCTCGGCCTGGCGCGCGATCCCTGCGAAGACGATCTCAGAGGCGTCCATCGTCGTCTGGAATCTATTGAAAACTCGGCCGCGCCCGCCGATCTTGCCCATAGGATGTTCGCTGGAGCGCCATGCGAGCTCGCGGGGTTTGGCGTATGGCCATGAAAGAGCACGCATAACGCGGGCGGTCCCATACGGCTAAACCGAAAAGGGAGTGTGCAAGTGTCCTATCCAGTCACCTTCGAGGCCGACTACGCCGAGCAACGCAATCGGCTGACGAGCTTCTTTCGCCTGATCCTGGTGATCCCCGTGGCGATCGTGCTGTACGTGTTCGGAATCGTCGCCAGCATCGCGATCTTGATCGCGTGGTTTGCGATCGTGATCACCGGCCGCTATCCCGCCGGGCTGTACGAGTTCGTCGCAAACTTCAACCGCTTCGTGGCGCGAGTGACGGCTTACGCGGCGCTGCTGACCGACGCCTATCCCCCGTTCAACGGAGCCGACGACCCTTCCTACCCCGTGCGCATGGCGTTCTCGGGGCCGCTCGAGAGCTACAGCAGGCTGAAGACGTTCTTCCGCATCATCCTGGCGATCCCGATCATGATCCTGCGCTACGTGATGGGCCTGCTGCTGGAGATCGGCGCGTTCGCCGCGTGGGTCGTGATCGTCGTGACCGGCAAGATGCCGCGCGGGCTGTTCGACCTGATGGTGCTCGCCAACTCCTATACGGCCCGCAGCGACGCCTACCTGTACCTGCTAACGGAGACCTATCCGCCGTTTCAGGACGAGACGACGCGCACGGCCGGCACGCCGGGACCGACGATTCCCGAGACGCCCTCGCCGAGCTAGCGCCGCGCCCTAGACAGGGGTAATCGGGTTGTGCTTGGCTGGCCAGGTCCGCCGCTTCGAGGCAGCGTGCGCGAAGCGGCGGATCAGCTCGTCGCGCAGCAGCTCGGGCTCGATCACGGCGTCGATCACGAGCTCCGAGGCGAGGTGCAGGATGTCGATGTCCTCGGCGTACTCGGTGCGCAGCTGCTCGGTGCGCTGCTCGCGCTCGACCGGGTCCTCGATCGCCTGCATCTGGTTGAAGTAGACGGCGTTGATCGCCGCCTGCGGCCCCATCACGGCGATCGACGCGCTCGGCAGTGCCAGGCAGCAGTCGGGCTCGAAGGCGGGCCCGGCCATCGCGTACAGACCCGCGCCGTAGGCCTTGCGCACGATCACCGAGATCTTCGGCACGGTCGCCTCGCTGACGGCGCTGATCATCTTGGCGCCGTGGCGAATGATGCCTTCGCGCTCGACCTGCGTGCCGATCATGAAGCCGGGCACGTCGGCGAGGAACAGCAGCGGCACGTTGAACGCGTTGCAGCACCAGATGAAGCGCGCGGCCTTGTCGGCGGAGTCGCCGAACAGCACGCCGCCCTTGAACTTCGGCTGGTTGGCGACAATCCCGATCGCCTGGCCGTGCAGGCGCGCGAAGCCGACGATCAGCTCCTTGGCCCAGCGCGGATGGATCTCCAGCAGCGAGCCCTCGTCGACGAGCGCGCCGATCAGCGCCTTCATGTCGAACGGCTTGTTCTCATCGGCCGGGATCAGCTGCGCCGATCGACTCCCCGCCGGCGGGCGAGGCCGGCGCTGCGGGCGTGTCCGACGGCGCCGCCCCTTCCCAGTTGCTCGGCAGATAGGAGAGATAGCGGCGGGCAGTCTCGATCCCCTCCTCGTCGCTCTTGACCAACTGGTGCCCGCACCCGGAGACGCCTGTGTGCATCTTCGCGCCGCCCATCTGCTCGAGCGTGACCTGCTCGCCGATCACCATCTCGGCCATGCGCGGCGAGCCGAGATACATCGAGGCGTTGCCCTCGCGCATGATCACGATGTCGCAGAAGGCCGGGATGTAGGCGCCGCCGGCCGCGCTCGGGCCGAACAGCACGCACACCTGCGGCACGACGCCCGACATCTTCACCTGGTTGTGGAAGATCCGCCCGGCGCCGCGGCGACCGGGGAACATCTGCACCTGGTCGGTGATCCGCGCGCCGGCGGAATCGACGAGGTAGACCATCGGCACGCCGAGCGACAGCGCCCGCTCCTGGATGCGCAGGATCTTCTCGACCGTCTTCGGCCCCCACGAGCCGGCCTTGACCGTCGGGTCGTTGGCCATCAGCGCGACCGGGCGGCCTTCGATCTCGCCGACTCCGGTGACGACGCCGTCGGCCCCGAGTCCGTCCTGGAGCCAGTTGGCCAGCAATGCCTCCTCGGCGAAGCTGTCCGCGTCGAGCAGCAGCGCGATCCGCTCGCGCACGGGCAGCTTGCCCTGCTCGCGCGCCTTCTCGCGGTGGCGTTGCGGTCCGCCACCGAGCGCGCGCTCGGTGGCGCCGCCCAAGTCGCTCACGGCCGCGGAAGCCCTCGATACCGGTGGCGGCGCCCACGAGCCAGATGGCGTTCGTGGCGCGCCTGCAGGCGCGCTTCGACCGTGTCGAGATCCGAGGCCGGGCCAAACAACCGCCAGGCGTCGCGCACGACCGGCAGCAGCGTCGCGCCGATCACCCAGCCCGGCCAGAAGCTCCCGCTCGGCCCGCTGGCAAACCAGATCCCGACGGCCAAGGCCGAGACGCCGAGCGAGCCGCCGGTCTCCTGCAGCAGGCGGCGGCGCAGCTGCCCCTTGCGCTTGGTCAGCGCCAGCTTGACGGAGGTCGAGCTGACCGGCAGGTCGGCGCGCAGCGCATCGAGATCGGCGCGGGTGCAGGCCGCGTAGGCCTCGCCGATGCGCTGCTCGAGCTCCTCGGCGGTGAGCCGCCCCGCGCCGGCATGCTCGCGCAGCTCGTCGATCAGCTGCTCGCGATCGGCGTCCCCGGCGCGCAGCTTCGACAGATCGCTCATGCCGAGAAGGTTAGTCGCTCGATGCAGGCGCTACAGCGCCGCGTTCTGCTGCGGCGCCTCGCCGGAGTAGTCGTAGAAGCCGGTCCCGGCCTTGCGCCCATACCAGCCGGCGCTGAGCATCTTGCGCAACATCGGCGGGCGCGCGAAGCGGCGCTCGCGGAACTCGTCGAACAGCACGTCGCAGATCGAGCCGAGCGTGTCCAGGCCGACGAAGTCGGCCAGCGTCAGCGGACCCATCGGATGCCCGGCGCCGGCCTTCATCGCCTCATCGATCTCCTCGATCGAGCCGACGCCCTCTTCGTAGGCGCGCATCGCGTCGAGCATGTACGGGACGAGCAGGCGGTTGACGATGAACCCGGCCTTGTCCTTGGTCGGGATCGCGAGCTTGCCCTCGGAGCGGGCGAACTCGAGCGCGGTGTCGAACGTCTCGTCGCTCGTCGTCACGCAGCGCACGACCTCGACCAGCTTCATCACCTGCGCCGGGTTGAAGTAGTGCAGGCCGACGAAGCGCTCGGCACGCCCCGTCGTTGCGGCCTGGTCGATCACGGCCAGGGAGGAGGTGTTCGTCGCGAACACGGCCTCCGGCTTGGCGATCGCATCGACCTCCTTCCACATCTCGAGCTTCAGCGCGAGATCCTCGGTGATCGCCTCGATCACCAGGTCGCAGCCGGCGAGCTCGCCGTAGTCGGTCGTGCCGTTGATCCGCCCGCGCACGGCGTCGGCGTCCTCCTGGCTCGACTTGCCCTTCTCCACGGCGCGCGCGAGCTGCTTCTCGATCTTTGCGATGCCCTTGGCGAGCGTCTGCTCGTCGACCTCGCGCAGCACGACGTCATAGCCCGTCTGCGCCGCCACCTGCGCGATGCCGTGGCCCATCAGGCCCGCGCCCAGCACTCCGACCTTCTCGATCTTCGCCATCTGACCTCCGCTCGAGTGACCCTCTTCGTGGCGGGCAGCCTATTACGCGTCAAAGCAAGTTTGGCTGAAGCCGGGAGTTTTCACGGCCCGGGAAGGTTCGCCGACAGCCGGCGTCTGGGTGTGTGAGGCGCCGGCGAGTGCTGGAAGCACTAACGCCTGTGCGGTGGCACGGGTGAACTGGCCCCGGGTCGCCTCCTCCCCACGCCGCTATCCCCCCCAGCGGCGTGAGGGCGGAGCCGGTCCCGCTGGTCCTGCCCCCGATCCGGGTGGGGCCAGCGGGATCGGCTCCGTCGTGCCTGCCCGCGCCCGGCCTGTAGCCTCAGCGGCAGGCCCGGAGCGTCCGAGCCGACCAACAATCGCACGACCGCCAGGAGCCAAAACGATGAGCATCGTCCTCACCGAGGACCGCGGGGCCGTCCGCCACGTCATCCTCAACCGCCCGGAGAAGCGCAACGCGATGAACCAGGAGCTGCTGCGAGCGCTCGGCGAGGAGCTGCGCGTAGCGGCCGCCGACAGCGACGTGCACTGCGTCGTGCTGCGCGGCGAAGGACCCGTCTTCTCGGCCGGCGTCGACCTCGTCGAGCTCGGCCAATCGGCCGGCACGCCAGGTCAGCTGCGCCCGTTTCGCCAAGTCTTCCTCGACTGCGCGAACCTCTGTGAAGAGATGGCCAAGCCGGTCGTCTGCCAGATCCACCGCACGTGCGTCGGCGGCGCGCTGGAGGTGGCGCTCGGCTGCGATCTGCGGATCGCCTCCAGCGACGCCCAGCTCGGCCTGCCGGAGGTCAAGTTCGGGATCATCCCCGACGTCGGCGGCTCGACGCGCCTGCCGGCCGTCGTCGGCCTCGGCCGCGCCAAGGAGCTGATCATGACGGCGCGCACGATCGACGCCGAGGAGGCCGAGCGGATCGGCCTGCTCAACCGCGTCGTCGCGCCCGAGCAGCTCGAGCAGGCCACACAGGAGCTAGTCGACGAGCTGCTCGCCAACTCGCACGTCGCCGTCGGCCGCGCCAAGCGCGTGATCGACGCCTCGGCGCGCCCGGCGCTGGCGCAGACGCTCGAGATGGAGGTCTCCGTGCAGGAGTACTGCGTGGCCGCCGCCCGCGAGAGCGCACGCGAGGCGGCAGAGCAGCAGGGCGAACCGGTAGCCGGCTAGCGCCTCAGCGCCAATCGACGGGCCCCGCGACGAGCGTATGGCTGCCGAGCGGGCGGCCGAGGACCTGCTGCACGCGGCGCGCGCAGGCGAGCAGCGCGGTCAAGTCGACGCCGGTCTCGACGCCCATCTCGTGCAGCATCGAGACGAGGTCCTCGGTGGCGATGTTGCCGGTGGCGCCGGCCGGCACTGGACAGCCGCCGAGCTCGCCGAAGCTCGACTCGAAGCTCTCGACGCCGGCCTGCAGCGCGGCGAGCACGTTGGCGAGCGCCTGCCCACGCGTGTTGTGGAAGTGCGCGGTCAGCTCGACCTCGCCGCCCAGCGCCTCGCGCGCGGCTCCGAAGAACTCGGAGACCTGCCGCGGGTTGGCCATCCCGGTGGTGTCGCCGAAGCCGATCTCCTGCGCGCCGGCGTCGCGCAGGCGCGCGGCGATCTCGAGCACGCGCTCGGGCGCGACGTGGCCCTCGTAAGGGCAGCCGAAGGAGGTCGAGATCACACCCTCGCAGCGTAGCCCGGCCTCGCGCGCGCGGGCGAGTACCCCCTCCAGCTCGCTCAGCGACTCGGCGATCGAGCGGTTGACGTTCTTGCGATTGTGCGTCTCGGAGGCCGACATGAAGACGTTGATCTCGTCGAACGCCGGGCGGGCCGAGCCGCGCCGCTCGCGTGCCTGCAGCGCCGCATCCAGCCCGCGCGCGTTGGGGATCAGCACGCTGACGGCGACCTGCTCGGGCACGTCGATCCGCGCCAGCACCTCGGCGGCGTCGGCGAGCTGCGGGATCACGTCGGCGCGCACGAAGCTCGTCACCTCGATCCGGCGCAGACCGGTACGCGCTAGAGCGTCGATCAGCTCGACCTTGTCGTCGGTCGCGATCGTCTCGGGCTCGTTCTGGAAGCCGTCGCGCGGACCTACCTCGCGGATCCTCACGGCGCTCGGCGTTGGCTCCATCACTCCCCCTGCGTCCGTTGCATCAGTGGCTGCGCGTCTCGTCCATCGTCGGGCCCACGATAGGGCCGAAGCCTATACTCGCCGCGATGCCGTCCCCTGATGCCGAGCCAGACGCGACAGACGCGGTCGCGATCATCGGCGCATCGGGGGCGCTCGGCTTCGGCGTCGCGATCCGGCTGGCCCGCGCGGGCGTGCCGGTCGCGATCGGCTCGCGCGACCCGGACCGCGCCGAGGAAGCCGCGCAGCGCGCCCTCGCGGTCGTCCCTGCCGGCTCGTTCAGCGGGCACGAGAACGCCGAGGCGACGCGCGCGGCGCCGATCGTGATCCTCAGCGTGCCGTTTCGCAACCACTCGGAGACGCTGACGAACCTGAAGCAGGCGTTGCAGCCGGGGCAGCTCGTGATCGACGCGACGGTGCCGCTGGCGGCGGCGGTCAGCGGCAAGGCGACGCGCATGCTCGGCGTGTGGCAGGGCTCGGCGGCGCAGCAGGTGGCCGAGATGGTGCCCGAGGGTGTACGCGTGGTCTCGGCGCTGCACACGATCAGCGCTGCCTCGTTGACCGACCTCGAGCATCCGCTCGAGCAGGACGTGCTGCTGTGCGGCGACAAGCGGGCCGACAAGACCGAGGCCGCACGGCTGATCGAGCGGATCGAGGGCCTTCGCTGCGTCGACTGCGGGCGCCTGGAGATGGCGCGCATCACGGAGTCGCTGACGGCGCTGTTGATCGGCGTCAACAGCCGCTACAAGGTCCACGCGGGCATCCGTCTGACGGGGCTCGCCGACCCCGAGTGGGAGTGAGCGACCCCGTCGTCGTGCTCGCCGGCGGCACCGGCGGGGCGAAGCTGGCGCGCGGCATGCTCGACGTGGTCGGGCCGCAGCGGCTCAGCGTGATCGCCAACACGGGCGATGACATCGAGATCTACGGCGCGCACGTCTCGCCCGACCCCGATCTCGTCTCGTTCTGGCTTGCCGACCTGATCGACGAGCGCGGCTGGGGTCTGCAGGGGGACACATTTTTTGTGATGGACGCCCTCCGGGCGATGGGATCGGAGATCTGGTTCAACCTCGGCGATCGCGATCTGGCGTGGTGCATCGAGCGTTCGCGCTTCACGAGCGAAGGGCTCTCGGCGACGGCCGCACACGAGCAGCTGTCGGCGAGCATCGGCCTGACGGCGCGCGTGCTGCCGATGAGCGACGACCCGGT
The DNA here is from genome assembly GCA_963716315.1 of uncultured Solirubrobacteraceae bacterium. GTDB lineage: Bacteria > Actinomycetota > Thermoleophilia > Solirubrobacterales > Solirubrobacteraceae > Palsa-744. The sequence continues at coordinate 907,097 of OY970301.1, forward strand.
GCGCACGTGGGTGCGCACTCCCTTCGGCTGGCGCTCCTTCCAGGAGTTCATGATCCGCGAGCGCGCGGCCGGGCCGGTCGAGGGCCTCGAGTTCCGCGGCGCCGAGCAGGCGCGGCCGAGCGAGCAGGCGCTGCAGGCGATCGCGCGAGCGAGCGCGATCGTGATCGGACCGTCGAACCCGCTCGCCTCGATCGCGCCGATCCTCGCCGTGCCGGGCATCAGCGAGGCGCTCGCCGAGGCCAGCGCGCCGGTCGTCGCGGTCAGCCCGATCGTCGGCGGCGAGGTGCTGAAGGGGCCGACGGAGGCGTTCATGGCGTTCGCCGCGCTCGGGTGCAGCGCGCGCGGCGTGGCCGACTTCTACGGCGAGCTGCTCGACGGCATCGTCGCCGACGAGGACGCCGGGCCGCGCGTGCCGGCGCTGCAGACGAGCACGCGAATGGACGGCGCAGCGGCCCGTGAGCGTGTTGCGCGTGAGACGCTCGCGTTCGCGCAGGCGCTCGCACCCGCTGCTTAGCTCCTGGCCGGCCGCTAGCTTGCAGCCGCCATTTAGCCCCGAGCCGCCGCGCCGACCCTCGCCGGCTGCCTACTAGCTCGCGACCTTCGCGCCGCTCTCGCGCCAGGCTCCCAGCGCGTCGAGCGCGCCGCCGATCACGCGTTCGACGAATTCGCCGCGATCGTTGGCGTGCGGCAGCGGCTCGTCCGGCACGGGCACGTCGAGAAATGCGCAAAGCGGCCCCCAGCCTTCGCCGACCTCCCACACGAGCAGGCGCTCGGGCGGGACGGCTGCCTTGACCTGCTCGTGGTGGCGCAGCATCTGCTCGATCAGCTGCTGTGGCGTCTCGTGCCCGTCGGCGAAAGTGCCCTGCGGCCCCCAGAACATGCGATCGACGAGCTCGAGGTAGCGCTTGAAGCGCGGGTCGACCTCGGCGCGCGCGTGTGCCAACAGCGGCATCAACGTGCGGCCGTGGCTCATCGTCCAGATCGTTTCGCGGAAGCTCGCCTCCCACTTCTCCGGGTCGCGCACGCTGAGCAGCACCTTCGCCTCGGGGTAGGCGTCCATCAGCTCGCGGTAGAAGTAGCCGCCCGGCCAGTCGACCGTGCTTTCGTGGCCCGCGAAGACCTGCTCCCACGGCGCCTCGCCGTCCATCGCGCTGTCCCACAGCTCGACCTGGTCGAGGTCGGCGATCACGTTGACCCAGTGGTAGCAGGGCCCCTGCCCGAGCTGCTCGAGCGCGAGCTTCTGCGTGAGCGTGCCCGTGCGCGGCAGTCCTGCGCCTATTACCTTCATCGCGTCCCTTCGTCGTAGCGTGCGGTGCGATCCGCCTGAAAGCAGCGGCCCAATGCCAGCAGATCGGCCCAATCGCCTGCCGAAGAACTGGATAAGAACGGCAGAAAAGCGCCGTCGATCGGTGTTGAGGGGTCATATCGTCGCAGGCACCTCAGCCGGACGCTGATGTCCGCCCCTCCCGCGATCAAGGAGCTTCGACTGTGAAAAGCGGCCTTCACCGCCCCGGTGATCCATCTGCGCTCGCCGAGACGACGATCAAGGCCCGCGCCCGCCGGCGCGTCCGTGCCCGCCGCACCGGGACGCGGATCGCGGGGCTGGCCGTGTCGGACTCGCCCGAGGTCCTCTCCCAGCACGAGGTGCTCGATCGCCTTGGCCTCGCCGGAGACGAGTTCGCCGAGCGGATCTTCGCGCGATGCGGCGTGCACAACCGTCATCTCGAGCTGAGCGAGGACTTCCTCTCGCTCACGCTGCAGGGGCGCACGGCGCAGGTCGAGATGCAGCTGCTCGACCACTCGATCCGCGCGATCGACGCGCTCGAGGTCGACCCGCGCGAGATCGGCACCGTGATCAGCTCGAGCCTCTACTCGCTCGGCTGCCCGACGCTGGCGCACCGTCTCGTCGACCATTACGAGATGGACCCGGCGACGGACAAGTACCACATCACCGGCATCGGCTGCGCGAGCGCCGTGCCGTTGATGAAACTCGCGGCGCAGGCGATGCGCGAGCACCCCGACCGCCCCGCGCTGGTGATCGCCGCGGAGAGCATGAGCGGCACCCTGATGGGCGCCACCGACGAGGACCCGCGCGCCAAGACCGTCGGCTCGGCGATCTTCGGCGACGGCTGTGCCGCCGCGCTGCTCTCGGCCGAGCCGCAAGCCGACGGTCCGCTGATCCTCGACTCGCAGGTCCACCAGATCGCCGGCACGCTCGGCGCCGTCGAACTCGAGTGCAGCGACGGCGACAGCCACCTGCACCTCGCCCGCGAGCTGCCCGACCTGGCGGGCGCCGGGCTGGGCGGCGTCGTCGACCGCTTCCTTCAGCGCAACCGCCTGCAGCGCGGGCAGATCGACCACTGGATCGTGCACCCCGGCGGGCGGCGGATCATCGAGAACGTCGAGTCCGCGCTCGATCTCGACCAACAGCAGACCGAGCTGAGCTGGCGCGTGCTCGCCGAGCACGGCAACGTCGGCACGCCATCGATCATGTACGTCCTGCGCGACACGGTCGAGGCGCGCGAGCCCGAGCCCGGCCAGCGCGGCCTGGCCGTCACTGTCGGGCCCGGCGTGACGGTCGGCCTGATGCTGCTCGGCTGGTGATCCGGGCAAGTCGGTAGGGCTCGGCTCGCGTCAAAGGCGGGCGCCGGTGCGGCCAATCCCGCACCACTATCGTGGGCGCAGATGCGCACGGCAGCGATCCTCCCGGTCAAGCGCTTCGCCGCGGCCAAGTCGCGGCTCGGCGAAAGCGTCGCCGAGGAGCTGCGCGCGCGCCTGGCGCGCGCGATGGTCGCCGATGTGCTGCAGGCGCTCGCCCGAACGGCATCGATCGAGCTGACGATCGTCGTCTCGCGCGAGCCGAGCATGGCGCGGACGGCGCGTGAGCATGGCGCGCTGCTGATCGAGGACACCGCCGAGCAGGGCCAGTCGGCCGCCGTGACGCTCGGCGTGCAGCGCGCGCTGAGCGACGGCTTCGGGCGCGTGCTGTGCATCCCCGGCGACTGCCCCGCGCTCGACCCGGCCGAGCTCGACGCGCTGCTGGGCTCGGCCGACGACGGCTCAGTCGTGGTCGTCCCCGACCGCCACGGCACCGGCACCAACGGGCTGCTGCTGGCGCCGCCCGACGCGATCGTGCCGGCGTTCGGGCCCGATAGCTGCGAGCGCCACGGGGCGCTCGCCCGTGATGCCGGGGTCAGCTGCCGTGTGGCCCACCCCCCCTCGCTGCTGCTCGACGTCGACACCGGCGCCGACCTCGCCGCGCTACGTGACCGTCTGGCCGGCGCCGAGGCCGCGGCCGAGCGGACGCGGGCCGTGCTAGCGCAGCCCGCGGCCCATCTCGAAATCCTCACAAACAGCGCCGGCTGAACGGGGGCGTACATGGCAAGCCTGAGCGCCAGAGCCCTCGCGGGCCTGCCCGAGCTGCGCGGCGGCGACGATCTCGCGGGGCTGATCGCCGAGGCCGCCGCGGCGGATGGCGAGCGGCTGCGCGACGGGCAGCTCGTGCTGATCGCGCACAAGGTCGTGTCCAAGGCCGAGGGCGCCCTCGTCGCGCTCAGCGACGTGCGGCCGAGCGAACGCGCGATCGAGCTGGCCGGCCGCTTGACCGCCGAGGGCACCGGCGAGCTGCGCGACCCGCGCGTTGTTCAGGTCGTGCTCGACCAGTCCGCCGAGATCGTGCGCGCCGAGCGCGGCGTGCTGATCTGCCGCACCCCTCACGGCTTGCTCTGCGCCAACGCCGGCGTCGACACATCCAACTCGGCCGAGGACGAGACGCTGATCGTGCTGCCGCGCGACCCCGACGGCTCGGCGCGGCTGATCCGCGCGCGGCTGCACGAGCTGACCGGCGCACGCCTCGGCGTGCTGATCAGCGACAGCTTCGGGCGCGCCTGGCGCCACGGGCAACTCGACGTCGCCATCGGCCTCGCCGGGATGCAGCCGCTCGATGACTGGCGCGGGCGCGCCGACGCGCGCGGGATGGAGCTGCGCGCAACCTGGCTCGCCGTCGCCGACGCCGCCGCCGCGCTCGGCGAGCTGACGCGGGCCAAGGATTCGCGCGAGCCCGTCGTCGTCGTCGATGGGCTCGAGCGCTACATCGCCGACGAGGACGGAGCCGGCGCGACGGCACTGCTGCGCCCGCCGCAGGAGGATCTCTTCCGTTAGCGGCTGACGGCGACCCGAGCGAACCAGGAGACGCCGGGGCGAGCGGGCGCCTGGCTTCTGTGACGAACCGCATTGACGAGGCCCTCGAGGTCGATGAGAATCGCGCCATGTCCGAAGCCACGACGCGCGAGACCACGACACTCGGCAGCGAGTTCGCCCATGCGCTGCAGCGCAAGGATGCGGAGCGTCTCGCGGACTTGCTCGCCCGTGAGCTCGACTTCCGCGCGCTGACCCCGAAACGAGCCTGGGAGGCGAGCGACCCCGACGGGGCGATCTCGATCATCTTCGGGCACTGGTTCGAAGACGACGACGAGATCCGTGCGCTCGAGCACGTCGAAACCGACGAGTTCGCCGACCGCGAGCGGGTCGGCTACCGGCTCAGCGTCGAGAACCCCGAAGGCCGCTTCCTCGTCGAGCAGCAGGCCTACCTCTCGCCCTCGCCCGACGGGCGCATCGGCTGGATGCGCATCGTCTGCTCGGGCTACCGGCCCGTCGCGAGCGCGTAGAGCTCAGCCGCCGTCGGCCGCGGCGCCGGCCTGCGAGCTGGCGAACCGGCGCTCCAGGAAGGGAACGAGCGCCGCGCGCACGCCCTCGGGATCGTCCTGGAACGGCCAGTGCCCGCTCTCGGGCAGCACCGCTACTTCCTCGACGTCGAAGAACTCGCGCTGGCGCTCGGCGTATTCGATGCCGAGGAACGGGTCCGCCGCGCCCCAGATCACGAGCGCCGGGATGTGCAGCGCCGCGATCGCCTCGCCCAGCTCGCTCGCGGTCTGCCCGGGATCGGGCGTGTTGCGGTACAGCCGCAGCACCGTGCGGCGCGTCTCGCGGTCGTAGTCGTCGTACATCTTGTCCACGAACTCCGGGGGCAAGCCCTTGGGGTTGTTCTTCTGCATCTCCCGCCGCCACGCAGCGCGCGGGATGAACGCGTGGAGCAGCTCGCCCAGCACGGGCGTGCGCCAGCGTTTGGCCAGCGAGTGCCATTCATAGCCCGGCATCACACCGACGTTCATCAGCGTCACGCTCGCCCACCGCTCGGGGTGCGCCAGCCCCCAGTACAGGCCGAACGGACCGCCGAAGTCGTGCAGCACCAGGTGCATCCGCTCGATGCCCAGCTCCGCGCGCGCCAGCTCGATGAAGTCCGCGTAGGACTGCACGTCGAAGCCGAAGCTGGCCGGCGCGTGAGCTTTGCCGAAGCCAGGCATGTCGAACGCGACCGCGCGGCCCACCGTGCCAACCGCGTCGAGCAGCGCCGTCCAGTCGCTGCTCGACCCAGGGTTGCCGTGCACGAACAGAACCGCTTCACTCGCCTCGGGCGGGCCCGCTTCGAGCAGCGGCGTCTGCGTGCCCGCGACGCTCAGCGCCCGTCGCAGCGGGCTCAACGCGCGGCCTCCGTCGGCTCGCCCTGCGCGCCGGCGAGGGCAGGCGCCCCAGCGGCGCCGCGAGCGCGAGTGCTCAAGCCGTGCCGCGCTCGCGCGATCAGCGCTCGCGGCGCCGCCGTCGCGATCATCCGCCCGGGGCCGATGTTGCGAGAGCCGTAGGCCTCCATCACGCGCGCCACACCCTGATCGTACGTCGCCGCCGAGAACAGCAGCCGCTCGGACACGTTCAGCCGGCGAGCGCCGGCATAGTCGTAGATCAACAGCGCGTGGCCGTTGAGCGCCCGCGCGTGCTTGCGCCGGTAGCGCTTCAGACCCTGCTTCAGCGCGCTCACCCCCGCGGGCGAAGCCGGTCGGCCAAGCGCATCCGAGACGTTGTCCGCGAGCCACTCGGCCGACTGCAGCGCCCAGCCGCAGCCGACTCCCCAGAGCGGGTCGATCGCAAGCGCCGCGTCGCCCACGAGCGCCAGGCCCGGCGCAGCGGGCTCGTGCCACACGTTCGTCATGTCGAGCTTGCCCTCGGGCGGCGCCACCATCCGCGACTCGCGGATCGGCGGCGCGTCGGGCACGCTCGCGACGAACTCCGTCAGCGCTTGCGCCGGAGCCTCGCGGAACTGCTCGAGCCGCTGCTTCGTCGGCATCGCCGCGTAGAAGGTGAGCCCGTTGTCGGTGGGGAACGCCGCCGCCATGTCGGGGTCCAGCAGCCACAGCGACGCGTCGGGCGAGCCGCTCGGCGCCGGCCCTTCGAAGTAGGTGCCGTAGGCGAACCGCTCGTGGCGGTGCCGTCGCTCGCGCACGCCCGCGAGCTTTGCCACACGCGATCCGCGCCCGTCGGCGCCGACGACGAGCCGCCCGCGCAGCGTCAGCTCTGCGCCCGCGCGGTCGCGTGCACGCACGCCGCAGACCGAGCCCTCCTCGTGCAGCAGCTCACGCACCGTCTGCCCCAGGAGCAGCTCCACGCCCGGCGTCTCGGCGGCAATCGAGCGGATCAACGGGTCGAGCAGCTCGCGGCGCAGGTTCACCCCACTCGGGACCTTGCTCCCGGGCTGGGGTTCGATCCACCCCCAAGGCCCGTGGATACGAGCGCGGGAGCGCAGCGCGCCAGCCTGCATCATCGGCTCGAGCAGACCCAGTCGCTGCAGGGTCGCCACCGCCGAGGACTGGATGTAGTGCGAGCAGACCCGCTTGTAGGCCGCCGCGTCGGGGCGTTGCTCGACGAGCGCCACGCGCGCCCCAGCGCGCCCCAGCATGATCGCGGTCGCCGAGCCCGCGAGGCTCGCGCCGACGACTACCGCATCGAAGTCCCTGGAATCGCTCATCTGGCCACCTCCGGGCATCGCGTCAATAGTTCGATCGGAACTATACATATCGTACGATCCAGGTCAAGCTAGATTCCCATCTCCATGAGCGAGCAAGCGATCCGCCTCACCGGCACCTCCTACGCCGTGCTCACGTTGCTCGAAGTGCACGGCGAGAGCACGCCGTACGACCTCAAGCAGGCGCTCGAGCGCTCGATCCAGAACTTCTGGCCCGTCCCGCACACGAGCTTCTACTCCGAGCCCGAGCGGCTCGCCGCCGCGGGGCTCCTCACCGAACGGCGCGAGCAGCGGGGGCGCCGGCGCAGGCTCTACTCGCTCACCGATAGCGGCCGGCGGGCGCTGCACGAGTGGCGCGACTCGCCCGAGGTCGCGCCGCCGCAGCTGCGCGACGAAGGCGTGCTCAAGCTGTTCGCCGGCGGCGACCCGCTCCTCTACCTGCGCGCACGGCAGGAGTTCTATGGCGCCAAGCTGCAGGAGCTCGAGGGCTATCTCCAGGCGTGCCCCGATGAAGATCCATGGCGGGGCGTGCGCGCGAGCCTGATCGCGGGCATCACGTATAACCGCCTGTTGTTGCAGGCGACCGAGACCTATCTCGACGAGCTGTCCAGCTGATGCGCGGGGCCCTGCGCATCCTGCTCTACGTGCTCGCGGCGCTCGCGCTGATCGTCGTCGTGCTCAACTGGACCTACGGCCGCCTGCCCGGCGAGCCCAAGCCGCACGGCTCGTTCGTCACCGTCGACGGCCTGCGCATCCACTACCTCGAACGCGCCGGCACCGGCACGCCGGTCGTGCTGCTGCACGGGCTGCCCGGGACGGCCGAAGACTGGGGCGAGGTCACGCCGCTGCTCGCCGGGCACCGCACGATCGCGATCGACCGCCCCGGCTTCGGCTACTCCAGCGGCGGCTATGTCAAGTTCGACCGGCAGATCGAAGTGCTCGACGCGCTGCTGCGGCGGCTGCACGTGACGCGCCCGATCCTCGTCGGGCACTCCTACGGCGGCACGATCTCGCTCGCCTTCGCCGAGCGCCATCCGAGCGAGCTGCGCGGGCTCGTGCTCGTCGACCCCGCCGCCGCCGGCACGCACGTCGGCTCGTTCGAGCACGTCCAGGCGCACGTCGTCAAATTCCTGCAGGTGCCCGTCGTGCATCAGATCGCCAATGCCACGTTCAGCCAGCTGCTGAGCACGACTTCCGTCGAAATCCTCGACGGCGCCGCCTTCGACCCGCAGCCGGTCAACTCAGCCCACCGCCGCCGCCTGCTCGCGATCAACATGACCAGCGGCAATCTCAAGGCCTACGCCGGCGAGGAGCTCGAGGCCAACGGCGTGTTTGACGAGATCGACAAGCGGCTCGGCTCGATCCAGATCCCGGCGATCGTGATCCAGGGAAAGAAGGACAAGCTCGTCGAGCCGGTTCACGGGCGCAAGCTGGCAGCGACGCTGCCCGATGCGCGCCTGGAGATGATCCCCGGCGGGCACATGGCGCCGTACACGCATCCCTACACCGTCGCCGCCGCCGTCGGGGCAGTCGAAGCCCACGCCTGGTCGCGCCCGGCCCAGCCTGCGCCGCGCGCCAAAGCCGGCGGCTGACCGTAGGCCTCAGGCAGCTACTGCGAGCTCGTGGCGACGCCGGATCTCGTACAGCGTCGTGCGCTCGGCGGCCGGGCGCCCGGCCCGGTGCGCCGCGGCGACGAGCTCATCGGGATCGAGCTTGGTCCCGTGGTAGCTGCCGGCGAGCCGGCTGATCGACTCCTCCATCAGCGTCCCGCCGAGGTCGTTGACGCCCCAGCGCAGCGACTCGGTGGCGGCGTCGAGGCCCATCTTCACCCACGAGGCCTGCACGCTCGGAATCGTGCGCCCGAGCGCGAGGCGGAAGACGGCGGTGTGCTTGAGGTTCTCCTCACGCGAGATCTCTTCGACGCCGTGCGTGCGCCCGAGCAGCGTCTGGAAGGGGATGAACGAGAGCGGCACGAACTCCGTGATCCCGCCCGTGCGCTGCTGCAGCTCGCGCACGACGCGCATGTGCTCGGCCAGCTCCCACGGCTCCTCGATGTGGCCGAACATGACCGTCGAGGTCGAGCGCAACCCGGCGCGGTGCGAGGCTTCGATGATCTGCACCCAGCGCGCCACCGGCAGCTTGTTCGGAGAGATGCGTTCGCGCACGCCGTCGTGCAGCACCTCGGCCGCCGTGCCCGGCGTCGAGCCGAGGCCGGCCTCGCGCAGCTGCGCGAACACCTCGCTCGGCGGCAGGCCGGAGATGTCGCACATGTGCGCGATCTCCATCGGGCTGTACGCGTGCAGGTGCAGCTGCGGCGCGAGCTGCTTGGCGAAGCGCAGCCAGCCGAGGTAGTCCTCGAGCGTCCAGTCCGGGTGGATGCCCGACTGAATGCACAGCTCGCTGGCGCCATAGTCGACCGCCTCGTGCACGCGCCGGGCGAACTCGTCGCGGTCGTGCTCGTAGGCGTCGGGCGAGCGCTTGCCCTGGCCGAAGCCGCAGAAGGCGCAGCCGACGGTGCAGACGTTCGAGACGTTGATGTTGCGGTTGACGACGAACGTGACTGTCTCCCCCGCCAGCTCCGCGCGCAGCTCGTCGGCCGCCTGGCGCATGTCCTCGATCGCCTCCGGCCGCGTCTCGGCGAACAGCGCCGTCAGCTCGGCCGCGCTCAGCGCCTCGCCGGCGCGGCCGCGCTCGATCGCGCGCGGCACGAGGTCGAGGCGGATCGGCAGGGCACCGCTTGCGCTCGGATCGGTGCGACCCGAGCCGCGCCGCGGGATGAAGCTCCAGTACTTGACCTTGATCGTGTCGAGCACGCCCGGCGCGAGGAACTCCTGGTCGATGTACTTCGGGTACACGCACAGGCGCTCCGTCAACGCGTAACCGTCGCGCTGCAGCTCCTTGCGCACCTGATGCGGCGAGGGAAACGGGTGCTCCGGGGAGATGTGGTCGCCGTTGGCCGAGAGGCCGCCGAGGTCGGTCGCGCCGGCTGCCACCAGCTCGCCCCACCAGTCGGCCAGGTTCGGCGGGATCTGGATGCCCACGTCCGGCATCAGCCGCCTGGCCTCGGCGATCAGCCGCTTCATCTCCTCGATCGACACCGGGCACGCCCAGTCCGGCAGTGGCAGGCTCGGCCGAGGCAACGCGGCCGCCTCGCCGCCCTCGGGCCGTTCGCTGCTCGAGTCGCCGACGCCGGTGCGCCAGTAGGCACGCGCCGCCGCGTCGGCGATCTCGGCCGGCTCCTGCCCGTAGTAGCGCTGGTGCGGCACGAAGTTCTGCAGGATCACCTCCTGTAGGTGTCCGTGCTCTGCGTGCACCGCCGCCAGCGCTTCGAGCGATTCCACGCGCTCCTGCTCGGACTCGCCGATCCCGACGAGTATCCCGCTCGTGAACGGGATCTTCAGCTCGCCGGCGGCGCGGATCGTCTCCAGGCGACGCTGCGGGTGCTTGGTCGGCGAGCCGGCGTGCACCGTCTGCATCAGCCGCTCGGAGATCGACTCGAGCATCAGCCCTTGCGAGGCCGTCACCTCCCGAAGCCGGGCGAGGTCCTCGCCGGAGAGGACGCCGAGGTTCGTGTGCGGCAAGAGACCACGCTCGAGCGCGCGCTCGCACGCCCACACGACGTAGGCCGTGAAGTCCTCGTGGCCGTACTCGCGCAGGCGCGCGCGCACCTGCGAGTTGACCTCCGGCTTCTCGCCCGTCAGCACGAGCAGCTCCTTGACCCGCCTGCGCGCGGCGCCGTCGAGGATCTCGATCACCTCATCCGGCGAGTACAGGTGCGCCTGGTGCGTGGCGAACGCGCAGTACTTGCAGTAGCACCGGCAAGTGCGCGACAAAGACAGCGTCAGATTGCGCGAGAAGGTCACTCGGCGACGCATGGCTGGAGTCTATGACGGCCCAGCGCGCTCGCCGGAGGGCGTGAAGTGCAGGCCCGCGCCAGATCGGGTATCACCCCGCCATGCCCACGCGTCGCGTCATGCTCGACCACATCACGATCGGTGTCAGCGACCTGCAGCGCAGCCGCGACTTCTACCTGCAGGCGCTCGCGCCGCTCGGCTTCGACGAAACCAACACGAGCGAGATCCTGCCGAGCGAGATCGAGTTCGGCAGCGCCGAGAAGATGGACTTCGCGATCTCGACCGACTACGACGTCGGCGCTCCGATCCACGTGGCCTTCGCGGCCGACTCGATCGAGCAGGTGCACGCCTTCCACGCCGCCGCGCTGGCGGCCGGCGGGCGCGAACACGGCCCGCCCGGGCCGCGGCCTCACTACGGCGAGGGCTACTACGGCGCCTTCGTGCTCGACCCCGACGGGCACAACGTCGAGGCCGTGTTTCACGGTTAGAGCCGACTGCGACAGGCCGCGCGAGCGTATGTGTCACGCCCTCGCCGTCCGGTCGGAGGAGCCAGTCAACCCCAGCCGACCCAACGAGACCGTGCATGCGAACCGCATGCTACTCTCAGAAAGCCATGTCGATGATCCAGATTCGGAACGTGCCGGACGATTTGCACCGTGAACTGAAGGTGCGCGCGGCACAGAACGGGATGACGCTTTCGGACTACCTGCTCAGAGAGCTGAGCACGCTTGCCGTCCGACCGACGATGAAGGAATGGCTGGCAAGCACCGAGAAGCTGACGCCGGTCGAGACCGATCTCTCGCCCGCCGAGGCGATTGCGGCCGAGCGGGCTCGCAGACCGATTTGATCGTCGTCGACGCAAGTGCAATCACCGAGGTGCTGCTGGCGCGATCACGCGCGACCGCGATCCGTGTTGCCCTCTCGCTCCACGATGAGCTTTACGTCCCGGCGCACTTTCACGCCGAGGTGCTGTCTGCCCTGCGGCGCTATTCGCTACGCAATGAGCTGAGCGATCTCGCGACAGCCGAGGCGCTGGCGAAACTCTCAGACCTGCGCGCGTTGACCTACCCGCTCCGCGAGCTGACGCGACCGATCTGGGAGCTTCGCTTCAACCTCACGACCTACGACGCCGCGTACCTCGCGCTCGCGCGCTGGCTCGACGTCGGTCTGATCACGCTCGACGGCGCGCTCGCCGAGGCCGCCGCGCGCGACGGGCGCCTCGTCACGGTATGACCAAGCGCCGCGCGAGCGTGCCGCATCGATACCCTCGTGCTGCCCATCGCGTAGAGAGAGAAAAGGACAGGAACAACCATGACTGAGAGCGTCAGCGAGAGCGAGAACCCGGCGATCCCGAGCCCGACCTCCGAGGTGCCCCACCCGAGGACGAACCACGACTGGTGGCCCAACCAGCTCGACCTCACCGTGCTGCACCGCCACTCGCCGATTTCGGACCCGATGGGCGAGGGCTTCGACTACGCCAAGGAGTTCGCGACGCTCGACCTCGATGCGCTGAAGCGCGACCTCGTCGAGCTGATGACGACATCTCAAGACTGGTGGCCGTCGGACTACGGCAACTACGGCCCGCTGTTCATCCGCATGAGCTGGCACGCCGCCGGCACCTACCGCATCGCCGACGGACGCGGCGGCGGCGGCCAGGGCGCCCAGCGCTTCGCACCGCTGAACAGCTGGCCGGACAATGCGAGCCTCGACAAGGCGCGCCGGCTGCTGTGGCCGATCAAGCAGAAGTACGGCCGCAAGATCTCCTGGGCCGACCTGCTCGTCTACACCGGCAACGTCGCGATGGAATCGATGGGCTTTCAGACGTTCGGCTTCGGCTTCGGCCGCGAGGACATCTGGGAGGCCGAGGAGATCTACTGGGGCAGCGAGGACACCTGGCTAGGCGACGAGCGCTACAGCGACGGGCGCAAGCTCAAGGGGCCCTTGGGTGCCGTGCAGATGGGCCTGATCTACGTCAACCCGGAGGGACCGAACGGCGACCCGGACCCGCTCGCGGCGGCGCACGACATCCGCGAGACGTTCGCCCGCATGGCGATGAACGACGAAGAGACGGTCGCGCTGATCGTCGGCGGGCACACGTTCGGCAAGACCCATGGCGCAGTCGACCCGAGCAACCTCGGCCCCGAGCCGGAGGCCGCGCCGATCGAGCAGCAGGGCCTCGGCTGGAAGAACAGCGCCAGCAGCGGCAACGGCGCGCAAACGCTCACCAGCGGGCTCGAGGGCGCCTGGACGAAGCAGCCGGTGAAGTGGGACAACGGCTTCCTCGAGAACCTGTTCGAGTACGACTGGGAGCTGACCGAGAGCCCGGCCGGCGCGAAGCAGTGGACGCCGAAGAACCCCGAGGCGCAGAACACGGTGCCCGACGCCCACGACCCATCCGAGCGCCACGCGCCGATGATGCTGACGACCGACCTGGCGCTGAAGCTCGACCCGGTCTACGAGCCGATCTCGCGGCGCTTCTACGAGAACCCCGACCAGCTCGCCGAGGCCTTCGCGAAGGCCTGGTACAAGCTGCTGCACCGCGACATGGGGCCGATCTCGCGCTATCTCGGCCCGTGGATCCCGGAGCCGCAGCTGTGGCAGGACCCCACCCCCGCGGTCGATCACGAGCTGATCGGAGCGGATGACATCGCCGCTCTGAAGGAGAAGGTGCTTGCTTCAGGGCTGTCGATCCCGCGGCTGGTCGCGACGGCGTGGGCGGCCGCCGGCTCGTTCCGCGGCACCGACAAGCGCGGCGGGGCAAACGGGGCGCGGGTCCGCCTCGCGCCGCAGAAGGACTGGGAGGCCAACGAACCGGCTGAGCTGGCGAGCGCGCTCGCGTCGCTCGAGCAGATCCAGCAGGACTTCAACGACTCACGGTCGGACGGGAAGAAGGTCTCGCTGGCCGACCTGATCGTGCTCGGCGGATGCGCGGCCGTCGAGCAGGCGGCGAGGAACGCCGGGCACAACGTCTCGGTCCCGTTCACGCCGGGGCGCACCGACGCCTCCCAGGAGCAGACCGACGCCGAGTCGTTCACCGTGCTCGAGCCGACCGTCGACGGCTTCCGCAACTACTTCCGCCCAGGCGAGTCCGTCCCGCTGGAGCACGGCCTGCTGGAGCGGGCCTACATGCTCAGGCTGACCGCTCCCGAGATGACGGTGCTGATCGGCGGCATGCGCGCGTTGAACGCGAACCACGGGCAGTCTCCGCACGGCGTCTTCACCGACCGGCCGGAGGTGTTGACGAACGACTTCTTCGTCAACCTGCTCGACATGGGCACGGAGTGGACGCCGGCCGGCACCAGCGGGAACGGATCGCCTCAGAACCTGTATGAGGGGCGCGATCGCGCGACGGGCGAGCAGAAGTGGACGGCCACCTCGGTCGACCTCGTGTTCGGCTCGAACTCCGAGCTCAGGGCCCTCGCCGAGGTGTTCGCCTCCGACGACGCCGGCGAGAAGTTCGTAGGCGACTTCGTCGCCGCCTGGGACAAGGTCATGAACCTCGACCGCTTCGACCGATCCTGACCGGCCCCTCCCCCACCGGCGTCTTCCTCGCGCGCCACGGCCGCACGGCCTACAACCGCGAGGGACGCTTCCAAGGCCAGCAGGCCGTGTCGCTCGACGAGCTCGGGCGCGAGCAGGCGGTCGAGCTGGCCGAGCGCGCCGCCTCCTACGGCTTCGCCGCCCTGTGGTGCAGCCCGCTGCTGCGCGCCCGCGAAACGGCCGATGCCGTCGCCGCGCGGATCAGCTTGCAGCCGCGCGAGGACGCGCGCTTCATGGAGACCGACGCCGGCGACTGGACGAACCGCTCCTTCGAGGACGTGATCGCCGAGGCGCCGGAGCAGTTCGCGGCCTTCGCCAACGCCGACCCCGACTTCGCGTTCCCGGGCGGTGAGTCCTTCGTGGCGCAGGAGGAACGCGTCGGAGCTGCGCTCGACGACGTCGAAGCAGGCGAGCTGCCCGCGCTCGTCGTCTGTCACGGGATGGTCATCCGCGCCGCCCTGTCCGTGCGCATCGGCCGCTGGCTGCCCTACGGCCAGCGCGTGCCCAACGGCGCGATCGTGCCGCTCGAACCGAGCGAGGCCGAACTCGCCGAGATCGGACGTGCGCAGGCGACCGAGGCGAGCTGAGCCGGCCCGGGCGCCCCGGGAACCCGCGCAGCGACGCGCGGCGCTCAGACGCCGGCGCCAAGGAACCTGCGCAGCGAGCGCCTTGCCGCAGGCAGCCTGCGCCCCGCGGCGAGCTCGCGGATCGCGATCTCCGAGGTCATCGCCGCCAGCAGCTGGGCCGCCGCGGTCGCGTCCGGCCAGCCCATCGCGCGGAAGCTCGGCACAGCACTCGCCGCAAAGCGCTCGTGGCGCGCCTCCATCGGCGCCGTCAGCGCGGTGTCGGTGCGCGCCTCGAGCGCCAGCGCCTTAATCGCGCGGTCGGCGAGGCACACGTCCAGATAGGCCTCCGCGCCGCGCCGGATGCGCTCGGCGCCCGGCGGCGTGTCGGCCGTCGCCCGCGCCACCGCCTCCTGCACGCGCTCGTGAAAGCGAGCATGGAGCGCGTCGACGAAGGCCTCGCGATCGGCGAAGTGGACGTAGAAGGTGCCCTTCGCCACGCCCGCCTGAGCGACGACGCGATTGACACTGAGCCCGGCCAGCCCGTCCCGCTCGGCGACGGCAACGCCCGCGTCGAGCAGCGCCTCGCGCGTGCGCGCGGCGTCGCGCGATGTACGGGTGGCGCTCTGCGTAGGGCCACCGGCGGTCTTCGGCGGCATCCTCCTCACTCTAGATGACCGGCTGGTCGGTTGAGATGACCGACCGGTCAGTCATATGTTAGAGTGCCGCGCCGTGCCGCTGCTCGAGACCCCCACCGGCCCGATCGCCTACGACGTCCAGGGCGGCAGCCAGCGCGACGTCGAGGCAGCCGGCAGCACGCCCGTCCCGACGATCGTGCTGCTCCCCAGCGGCGCCCACGACCACCACGACTTCGACGAGCTGCGCGCGCTGCTGCCCGGCCGCTACCGCACGATCTCACTCGACTGGCCGGCGCACGGCGAGTCGCCGCCCGGCAGCGCGCCGGCCACGGCGATGCGCTTCGCCGATGTAGCCGAAGAGCTGGTGGGGCAGCTCGTGCCGGACGGCGCGATCGTGCTCGGCAACTCAGTCGGCGGCTTCTCGGCGGCGCGCCTGGCGATCCGCCGCCCCGAGCTCGTCAAGGGGCTCGTGCTCGTCGACGGCGGCGGCTTCGCCGGGCGCCCGCCGCACGTGCGCGCCTTCTGTGCGCTGATGGGCCGCCCCGGCTTCCTGCGCGCGATCTATCCCTCCTTCAGCCGCCGTTACATGCGCGCGCGCACCGCCGCCGACACCCGTGCACGCGACACCGCGATCGCCACGACACGCAGCGACCCCGGCCTCACCGCGATCAACGAGCTGTGGCGCAGCTTCGCCTCTCCCGGTCACGACCTGCGCCGCGAGGCGGCCTCGATCGCCGCGCCCACGCTGCTCGTCTGGGGCCGGCGCGACCCGGTGATCCCGCCGCGGATCGGCAGACGCCTGGCGCGCACGATCCCGGGCGCGCGGCTCGTCGAGCTCGACACGGGACATGTCCCCCACACGAGCGAGCCCGAGCGCTTCGCCGAGGAGCTGACGCGCTTCGCCGACGAGGTATTCGCAAGTGCCGAGCGCCGCGCCGCGGCGTGAGCTTCCGCCTCAGCGCAAGATCGCGCAGCCGGTGCTGCCATGCGCGATCAGCGTCTCATCGGCCTCCGTGAACACCCGCCCCTCGGCCGTCGCCGTGCGCCGGCCGGCGTGCACGACGCGCCCCTCGGCGAGCACGCGCCCGGTGGCACCACCCATCGCGCGGATGTAGCGCGACCTGCACATCGGTCGTCGTGTAGCCGACACCCGCGGGCAGCGTGGTGTGCACGGCGCAGCCCATGCACGAGTCGAGGATCGTGGCGGCGATGCCGCCGTGGACCATGCCGATCGGGTTGTACATCCACTCGGCCGGCGTGAGCGCGAACACGGCGCGCCCCTCCTCAGCGTCGATGATGTCCATCTCCAGCAACCTGGCAATCGGCGGCGGCGGGAGCTCCCCTGACTGGATCGCGCGGATGTAGTCGATCCCGGCCAGCTTCATACCCTCGGCTGCCGTCGCCGCCGGGTCCCGCCAGCTGAACGTGCGCGTGCGTGTCGCCGCGGTGAACTGCGGTTGCGTGCTCATACTGCCTCCTCTGCGATCAGCGGCTCTACGATCAACGGATCGGCGATCGGCTCTGAGATCACCGGCCGCGCCGGGCCGTCCGCGCCCGCCGCATTTAGCGCGGGCGGCCCGATCGCAGCCAGTGCGAGGCCGGCGGCGAGGCCGTTGACGACGGTTATGAGAGCGGCGGCGTGGAAGTCCGCGACGTCGGCCACACCCGTGCCGAGCACCGCGACGAGCAGCGCGACGCCGAGCGCGGCGCCGATCTGGCGGCCCATCGTCAGCAC
This sequence comes from uncultured Solirubrobacteraceae bacterium, assembly GCA_963716315.1. Classification (GTDB taxonomy): domain Bacteria; phylum Actinomycetota; class Thermoleophilia; order Solirubrobacterales; family Solirubrobacteraceae; genus Palsa-744. The sequence continues at coordinate 924,280 of OY970301.1, forward strand.
GGCGGCGCCGGTCGCGAAGCGCTCGGGCGCAAGCGAGGAGGCGCCGGCGCCGGTCAGCGTAGGAATCATCAGACCAACGCCCGCACCGCCGATCATGAAGCCGGGCAGGAAGTCCGCGGCGTAGTTGGGCGTGGAGCCGGTGCGCGTGATGAACCAGACCGACCCGCCGGCAAACAGCAGCGCGCCGATCACGCCGGGCAGGCGGTAGCCGAGGCGCGCACCCAGCCGGGCCGAGGGGATCGAGAATGCGGTGGCCATCGCCGGGCCGGGAAACAGCATCAGCCCCGCGCTCAGCACGCCCTCGTGCCACACGCCGGTCAGGAACAGCACGCCCGAGAGCAGCATCGCGCCGAAGCCGGCGAAGAACAGGATCGAGGCGCCCACGGCGAGGCCGAACGTGCGCACGCGCAGCATCGCCGGCTCGACGATCGGGGCCTCGTGGCGCTCCGAGCGCCACCAGATCGCCGGGAAGAGCAGAGCAGTCGCGACGAGCAGCGCGATCACCTGCGCCGAGGCCCAGCCCCATTCCTGGCCCTTAACGATCGCGACGACCAGCGCGCCGACCGCGAGGATCAGCGCGCCCGCGCCGACGAGGTCCGGGCGCAGCGCGTCGCGCTGACGGCGCTCGACGAGCGTGCGCAGTCCGAAGCCGAGACCGAGCAGCCCGATGGGCACGTTCACGAGGAACACCCAGCGCCAGTCGGCCTGCACGAGCAGCCCGCCGAGCGGGGGTCCCGCGGCGGCGGCGATCCCTCCCGTCGCGGCCCACACGCCGATCGCGACGTGGCGCTCGTGCGGGCCGAACTCGGGCAGCATCAGCCCGAGCGAGGTCGGCAGCATCAGCGCGCCGCCGACGGCCTGCACGATCCGTGCGCCGACCAGGAAGCCGACCGAGGGAGCGAGGGCACAGGCTGCACTGGAGGCGACGAAGATCGCCAGGCCGAGCAGGAAGGCGCGCTTGCGCCCGAACGCGTCCGCCCAGCGCCCGGCCGGGACGAGTAGCGCGGCGAACACGATCGCGTAGCCCGAGAGGATCCACGACAGCGAGCCGAGCGAGGCGCCACCGAAGTGCTTGCCGATCGCGGGGAAGGCGATGTTGACGATGAACAGGTCGAGGCTCGACATGAACACGCCGACGCACACGATCAGGGAAACCGTCCACTTCCGTTGCATTTGACGCCCCTTCGGTTGCATGACGAAACGGACCCTAGCACAAGGGTTGCGTGATGAAACTCAGAGCGGCTATGCTCCCTCGGGATGCTCGGCAACGACTACAAGAGCCAGACGTGCAGCATCGCCGGCGCGCTCGAGGTTGTCGGCGAGCGCTGGTCGCTGTTGATCGTGCGCGACGTGTTCCTCGGGCTGCGCCGCTTCGACCAGATCCAGGCCAACCTCGGCATCGCGCGCAACGTGCTGCAGTCGCGCCTGGAGCGCCTGATCGAGCAGGGCGTGCTCGAGCGCAGCCTCTACCAGGAGCGCCCGCCGCGCTACGAGTACCGGCTGACCGAGAAGGGCATCGACCTGTGGCCTATCGTCGTCTCGCTGATGCAGTGGGGCGACCGCCACACGGCGCCCGCCGGCGGTCCGGCCGTAGTGCTTGAACACCGCGGCTGCGGCGGCGCCGTCGATGAGCACCGCGTCTGCGAGAAGTGCGGAAAGCCCTTGAGCGCACGCGAATCGCGCGCGCTGCCGGGGCCGGGCGCCTCGCCCAAGCACCCCCTGCTGCTCAAGCGCGAGCGCGAGGCAGCCGAGCACGCTGCAGCGCAGGAACGCGACGCCGCGGAGCAGCCGAGCGCCGCATAGCCGCCTCAGCGCGCGGCGGCGCCGGCCTCGACCTCGGCCTCTTGCTCGGCGAGCAGTCGCGTGGCGAGCACGCCGATCACGATCAGCGCAGCGCCGACCCACCATGGCGCGGTGTCGAGCGACAGCACGAGGATCCCGACGGGCACGAGGTAGCTGGTCAGCGGCAGCACGAGCTCGCGCACGGTCGGCGCCGGCTCGGTCCGCTCGCCGCGCTCGATTTCCTCGCGCGCGTGCGCCATCTGCGGGTACCACTCGGTGAAGCGCAAGGCGAGGATCAGCGCGGCGATCTGCACGACCCAGTTGGTCCACATGTTGTCGGGCTGATCGAGCGGGCCGTCGCCGAGAAAGCCGACGGCGGCGGTGATCAGGAACGCCCCTGTCCAGACCCACGTGACGCGGTAGTTGATCCGCATGAACAGCGGCGAGTCCCAGTGGCACGGGTGGACCGACTCGTGTGCGTACTGGACGGTGAACGGTTTGTGCAGGACGATCGAGCCGATCGCGATCAGCGCGATGACGACGTTCGACAGGTCGCCCGACCAGCGCTCGAGCCAGTGCCGCGTGAGATCGTCGACGAACAGCCCGACGCCGAACAGCGCGGCGAAGAAGCCGATGCCGACCACGTCGAGCACCATCGGCTTGACCTCGACGAGCCAGTTGGCCGTGGCGATCGCGAGCGCCGTGAGCAGTGCGAGCCCGGTGGCGAGCACGAAGCGCTGCGGCCCGACGATCACCGACATCACGATCCACGGCGCGAAGTCGAAGAACGGGCTCGACAGCAGGCCCCGCGCGCGCTCAGCCATCGCCGGCGAGGCGCGCGACGAGCTCGGCGCCCTCGCGCGCCATGCGTGAGCGCGGCACGACCAAGTCGAAGCCGGCCTCGCGCGCACGCGCGCCCGTCTCGACGTCGACGTGCGAGTAGAACGCCAGCGTCTTGACCCCGTCGAGCAACCCGTGCTCGACGAGCGATTCGCGCACCGCGGCGCCGTCGAGCTGCGCATCGGTCAAGTCAACGACGAGCACGTCGGCGCGAGGCTCGTCGGGCGCCGAGAGCCGCTCGCGCAGCCGCGGGACGTCGCCGATCAGCTCGACCTCGTCGCCGGCCGCCGTCAGCGTCCCCTGCACGCGCGAGCCGAACAGCAGGTCCGGGACGAGCGCCAAGACGCGCGCCATCGGCTACTGCGCTCGCAGCTTGCGGAACTCCTCGCGCGCCGACTGCGGCCGGCCCCCAGCCGTGCGTGATCTCGGCGCGCCCGCTGCGCGTCTCGCGCACGACCAGCTCGGCCTCGATGCCAGCTTCGTCGAGCAGCGCGAGCGTGCCGTGCACGGTCGGCGCCGAGGCGGCATGACCGAAGCGATGGGCGACGAGCAGCCGCCAGTGCCAGTCGTGCTTGGAGTACGGCCGCGCGTTGCACGTCGCCAGGTACAGCGCCGCTTCGACGTAGCGCGACTCGTCGGCGATGCGCATGTCCAGCTCGAGGTCCGTCCAGTCGTCGGGCAGCGAGTCGACGATCTGCTGGAAGGTGTCGGCGAGGCCCATGGCCGCAAGCCTAGCGTGGCTATGCTCGAATCAGTGGCCGCGACAGAGACAGACTCCCGCGCCGCCGAGGCCGGCGCGCTCGCCGCAGAGCACGGCATCGTCAACGAGCGCTGCGGGCTGCTCGACCGCTCCGAGCGCGGCAAGCTCGCGCTCACCGGCGCCGGCGCCGTCGAGTTCCTCAACGGCCAGGTCACGAACGAACTGGCCGACCTCGCCCCGGGCGAAGGCCGCTACGCGGCGTTCCTCACGCACAAGGGCAAGATGCTCGGCGACCTGCGCATCATCGCGAGCGGCGAGGGCACGGACGGAGCGCCGGCGGAGCTGCAGCTCGACACCGAGCGCGTGGCGCTGCAGGAGCTGTTCGACATGATCCGCCGCTTCAAGGTCGGCTACGACGTGGAGCTGCACAAGCGCACGCTCGAGCGCGGCCTGCTCTCGCTGATCGGGCCGGGGTCCGACCGCGTGGCGGGCGCGGATGGAGCCGACGACCCCTCGACGGTGCTGGCTGCGCAGGAGCACGCGAACGCACCGGTGCAGATCGAAGGCATCGCGGCGCTGGCGATCCGCACGGACGTCGGTATCGACGTGCTGTGCGACGCGGTCGACACCGAGCGCCTGCGGGAGGCGCTGCTGTCGCGCGGGGCGCAAACGGTCTCGGAGCAGACAGCCGAGTGCGTGCGCGTGGAACGCGGTCGTCCGCGCTACGGCGTGGACATCGACGAGAGCACGATTCCACAGGAGGCCGGGCTCAACGAGCGCGCGGTGAGCTTCACGAAGGGCTGCTACGTCGGCCAGGAGACCGTCGCGCGCCTGCACTACAAGGGCAAGCCCAACCGCCACCTGCGCGGACTTCGCCTCTCGGCGCCGGTCGCCGGCGGCGAGGAGCTGCGGCTCGGCGAGCGCGTCGTCGGGCACGTCGGCAGCTCGGTCGTCTCCCCCACGCTCGGGCCGATCGCCTTGGCGCTCGTGCGTCGCGAGGCGATGCCCGGCGAGACGGTGCAGGTCGGCGATGCCGGCGTCAGCGCACAGGTCGTCGAGTTGCCCCTTCAGCCGTAGCGAGCGGGGGCGCCACTTCCTACGCAGCAGTCCGCCAGCGCCCGGGCGGTTCGCGCTCGAGTCTCGTGCCGCACTCGGGGCAGTTGCGCTTTTCGCTTGGGAAGCCGTCGGGCCCGATGCCCACCTCGACGTCGTCGGCCTGGACCGATCTCGCGACTGGTCCCCTGTACGCGACGGGAGGCACATCCCGATCGCAGATGGGGCACGAATAACTGCCCAACGTGATCGCGTTACCCGCCCTCGCCGGCTTCAAACGTGCCTCCCGCGGTCCGACCGGAGCCCACTGTGATGCATATCACAGTTGGAATGATTATCTATTTATATATAATTAATTAGATGCAATCAATTTCGCCACCGGACGCAGCAGCGCGAGACGCATTGACGCGCGATATGTACGCGCTCGCCAGCTACCTGATGCGCAGCGCCAACGTGGGCACGTTCAAGACGATCGGCGAGCTCGACCTGTCGTTCACGCAGATCGAAGGCGCTGTGCGTGCTCGAGTCAGACGACGACGGCGAGGGGCGCTCCGTGAAGGCGCTCGCCGAGGCGCTCGGCGTCTCGCTTCCCGCCATGAGCCGCGCCGTCGACGGGCTGTTCGAGCGCGGCTTCGTCGGACGCGAGGAGGACGCCGTCGACCGGCGGATGAAGCGCGTGCGCCTGACCGACGCCGGCCGCGCCGCGCCGCTCGCGCTCAACGAGGCGCGCCTGTCCGCGCTGCACGAGCTGATGGACTCGCTCGACGACGAGCAGGCCGAAGCGCTCGCCCGCGCGCTCGGGCTGATCCTGGGCCGCCGCGAGGAGATTGCCGCCTACCGACCCGCCGACGAAAGAGCCGCGCATGACTGAGCGAATCCGGGCCCTGCAGATGCACGACGACAACCGCCGCTGGTGGGCGCTCGGGGCGATGTGCTTCGCCCTGTTCATGATCATGCTCGACAACACCGTCGTCAACGTCGCGCTGCCTTCGATCCAGCGCAGCCTGAACGCATCGACGTCCTCGCTCGAGTGGACCGTCAACGCCTACACGCTGTCCTTCGCCGTGCTGCTCGTCACCGGCGGTCGCCTCGGCGACCTGTTCGGACGGCGCAAAATCTTCCTCGCCGGCGTCGTCATCTTCGCCTGCTCGAGCGCCGCCATCGGCTTCTCCCCCAGCGACACCTGGCTCGTCGCATGGCGCGCCGTGCAGGGCGTCGGCTCCGCGCTGATGATGCCCGCGACGCTGTCGATCATCACCAACGCCTTCCCGCCCGAGGAGCGCGGCAAGGCGATCGGTACCTGGGCAGGCGTCTCCGCGATGGCGCTCGCCATCGGTCCCGTCGTCGGCGGCTTCCTCGTCGAGTCCGTCAGCTGGCAGTCGATCTTCTTCCTCAACCTGCCCGTCGCCGTCGGCGCCGTCGTGATCGCCCTGTTCGCCGTGCGCGAGTCGCGCGATGAGACCGTCGAGCGCTCCGTCGACATCCCCGGCGTGCTGACGCTGACGACCGGCCTCGCCGCGCTCGTGCTCGCGCTCGTCGAGGGCAACGGCTGGGGCTGGGGCTCCGGGCTCGAGCTCGCCATGTTCGCGCTCGCCGCGGTCGGCCTGGTCGCCTTCGCGCTCGTCGAGCGCCGCCGCGAGGTGCCGATGGTCGACTTCAGCTTCTTCCGCTCGCGCACCTTCCTCGGCGCCAACATCGTCGCCTTCATCGTCAGCTTCGCGATGCTCGCGATGTTCTTCTTCCTCGCCCTGTACATGCAGAACATCCGCGGCTACTCACCGCTGCAGGCCGGCGTGCGCTTCCTGCCCTCGACCGTGATGATCATCATCATCGCGCCGCTCGCCGGGCGCCTGGCCGACCGCGTCGGCTCGCGCCCGCTGATCACCTTCGGCCTGCTCGCCGTCTCCGGCGCGCTGTTCTGGCAGTCGCACCTGACCGTCTCCAGCGGCTACGGCGCGCTGCTGCCAGGCTTCATGCTGATGGGCGTCGGCATGGGCTTCGTGATGTCGCCCATGAGCCTCGCCGCGATGAACGCCGTCGACCGGGCCAAGGCCGGCGTCGCCTCCGGCATCCTCTCGATGAACCGGATGGTCGGCGGCACCTTCGGCGTGGCCATCCTCGGCGCGCTCGTCGCCACGCTCGGGCGCTCGAAGATCGACGAACTGCTGCCGCGCCTGCCCGACGGCGCCCGCGGCAAGCTCGCCGAAGGCCTCGGCTCGGGCGGCGTCGCGCATGGCGTACCGGCGCACGTGATCGACGCCTCGCAGCAGGCGTTCGTCTACTCCCTGCACTACGGCCTGCTGCTCGGCTCCGGCGTGGCGCTGCTCGGGGCGCTTGCCGCCGTGACGCTGATCAGGAAGCGGCCCGTCGATGCACCCGTGGATGAGGCGCAGCCGGCGCCGGAGGGACCCGACACGCTCGCCACGCCTGACGAGCAGCCCGCCGGCCGCACTCGCGAGCCCGAGACGATCACCGCCTGAGCCACCGCTCGGCGGAGTTCAGCGGACGATCGTGAAGCTCAGCGTGCCCGTGCGCGAGCGCTTGCCTGCGACGGTCGCAACGACCAGCAGCTTGTAGGTGCCCGGCTTCAGCTTCTTGCGCCTGGAGATCAGGCCTTGGAAGCGAACCTTGTTCGTGCCCGCGTGGGCGGAGAACGCGAGCGTGCCGGCCACGACCGTGCGCGTGCAGCGGCGCTTGTGCCTGTTCTTGTGCGTCTGCGCCACACAGCGCTTGCCGACCTTGCGCCCTGGGGTCGCCTTGGTGAACGTGAACGTCACCTGCGCCGGCTGGTCGAGCTTGAACGAGAACGTCGTGCCCACCGGCAGCTTCTTCTTGCGCTTCGCACCGGTCGAGCTGAGCTGCGCGAGCAGCTTGCCCTCGCGCCACGTCTTGGCGCTTTGACCGAGGTTCGAAAGGGTCGGCGCGCTCGCCGGCGCAATCGGCGCCGGCGGCGGACACGAGGGCGCCGGGTAGGCGAACTCGGCCGCGCCGATGTCGACGATCGCAGCCGGGCTCGTGCCGCACAGGATCGGCCCGAGCACGCGCGGGCCGCCGAACGCGTCCGTGCTCAGCCCCGCCGGGATCAGCGCACTGGAGCCTCGCTCGAGCGTCGGGCTGGCCGCCGTCTCGCGCACGTTCGCGCTGCCGGGACCCGGCCCCACCAGCAACGGGTCGGCGCAGATGTTGCCGCTGCCCGTGAACGGAGCCGAGCCCGAGCAGACGTCGCTGTAGGTCGCGCTCACGCCCGTGAGACCTTGAAAACCGCCGAGCTCCGGGCCGCCGCCGTTGCCGAAGACGATCGTGTTCGCCAGCGAGAGCACGTCGCGCGGGCCGCCGCTGATCCCCGCCACCGGGCCGGCCGCGCCCGAGACGACGTTGCCTGAGACGGTCGAGTCCTGAACCTGCAGCGTCGTGTAGGCGGTGACGCACGTAAACCCGACATAGATGCCGGCGCCGTTGGCGCCCGGGCCGCTGATCAAGGTGTTGCCCGAGACGACCGCGTCGGCCAGCCTCGAGACGACCGTCGGCGCCGCCGGCGGTTCTTCGATCGTGTCCCCGCACTGGACCACCGAGAGACCCGCGCCCCAACCGAAGAAGCGTTCGCCTTTCGGGCCTTTCGCTTCGCTCGGCGGCTGCAGCGTGTTGTTCGTGAAGCGGTCGCCCGCGCTCTGCAGCGCCACGCGCGTCGTCGACTCGCCGCCGCCCATCGCCGAGACCGGCGCCGCTTTGAAGCTCACGCTGTTCGAGTCGAACGTGTTGTCGCTCTGCACGAGCCCCGTCGGTTCTGCGCCTACGGCCTGCACCGCGAGCCCTCCACCGAGATAGCCCGTGACGTGGGTGCTGGACCCGCCCGGGTCAGCGACGCTGTTATGGCTGAAGCTGTTTCCACTCAGCGTCACGCCGACGCCGCCCGCCGCCAGCGTCGTGATTTCCGCGCCGCCGCCGCTGTCCGCCGCGATGTTCCCGCTGAACTGGGAGTTCGTCAGCGTGACCGGGCCGGAGTCGAGCACGAGCCCGCCGCCCAGCCCGTTGGGCCCGGCGTCGTTGGCGCTGAACGTGTCGCCCATCAGGGTCGCTGCGTTCGCGGATACCGCCAGGCCACCGCCGTCGCTGTTGGCTCTGTTGCCGACGAACGTCGAGTCGATGACCGTCACCGTCGCGGTCGCCGTGTTGATGCGCGCGCCCCCACCCCCGCCTTTGGCGGTGTCGTTGACGAACGAGTCCCGCACGAGCGTCACCGCCGGTGGGCTTCCCCCGATGTTGACGCTCAGGCCCCCGCCACCGCCGACTTCGTTGTTGGCGTTCTCGAAGATCAGGCCTTCGATCGTGATGGAGACGTTGCTCCCTTCGACCTGCGCTGTTTTGCCGCCGTCGAAGCCGGCCCCTGCGGTCCCGGCAAGCGTCATCGGCACCGCTGGCAGGTTGTAGGGGAAGCTGCCTTTGCAGAGTTCGTTCAGGGTGACCTTGTCGCCGGCTTTTGCTTCGTTCAGCGCAGTCTGAAGTTCGCCGCAGTTGACCGTGCGTTCGGCCGCGCTCGCCGGCGAGGCAAGTAGCCCCAGCGCGAGCACCGCCCCAACCAACACCCCCGATTTCCTGGCCATCTCGCGCAACTTACAGCACGCTGCGGAGGCCGATCGACCGAACGTCCAGGCGGCTGCGGCGAGCGGCCGTGACGGCCAGCCGCAAGCGGTCCAACCCGCTCCACGCCGGCCGGGGTAGGATGGCGGGCGCAAACCGTTCCCGAACACGCGAGGTTCCAACGCAAGTGGCACTCGACCTGCAGCAAGTATCCGACGTCAGCACCGAGCCCGGCGAGCTGCCGAAGACGATGGCTGCCTGGGTGATCCGCGAGGAGCGCCAGGGCGAACCGAAGGACGCCTTCCAGGTCGAGGAGATCGAGGTGCCCGAGCCGGGCGCCTTCGAGGTGATCGTGCGCGTGATGGCCGCCGGCGTCAACTACAACAACGTGTGGGCCGCGCTGGGCAAGCCCGTGTCGGTGATGAAGTACGGCGACCACCCCGAGTTCGGCCACCACATCGGCGGCTCCGACGCCTCCGGGGTCGTCTGGAAGGTCGGCGCCGGCGTGACCCGCTGGAAGCCCGGCGACGAGGTCGTCGTGCACTGCAACCAGGCCTCCTACGAGGACCCGGAGGTGCACGGTCTCGACCCGATGGCCGCGCCCTCGCAGAAGATCTGGGGCTATGAGACGACGTGGGGCTCGTTCGCCCAGTTCACCAAGGTCCAGGCCCAGCAGCTGCTGCCCAAGCCGCACGCGCTGACCTGGGAGGAGGCCGCCTCCTACGGCCTCGTGTACTTCACCGCCTACCGCATGCTGATCACGCGCTGCAACCTGCAGGCCGGGCGCAACGTGCTGATCTGGGGCGCCGCCGGCGGACTCGGCGTGTTCGCCACGCAGCTCTGCGCCGCCGCCGGCGCGCACTGCGTCGGCGTCGTCTCATCGGCCGAGAAGGGCGAGCTCGTCAAGCGCCTCGGCGCCGTCGACTACATCGACCGCGCCGAGTTCGCCGGGATGATGCGCACCGGCTCGGAGACTCCAGAGGAGGAGAAGGCGCGCTTCGGCGTCTCGCGCGAATTCGCCAAGCGCGTCAAGCAGATCCTCGGCGACGCGCCCGACATCGTCTTCGAGCACGTCGGCCAGGCGACCTTCCCGACGTCCGTGTTCACCGTCAAGCCGTTCGGCAAGGTCGTGATCTGCGCCGGCACGACCGGCTACAACCTCGACTTCGACGTGCGCTACCTGTGGATGAAGCAGAAGGAGATCCTCGGCTCGCACTTCGCCAACGCGTACGAGTGCATGAAGGCCAACGAGCTGATCGAGAGCGGTCAGATCCGCCCCGTGCTGTGGCGCACACTCGGCTTCGACGGCGTCGCCGAAGCGCACCAGCTGATGCTCGAAAACAAGCACCTCGGCAAGATCTCGATCCTCGTCGGCGCCGAGCGCGAGGGCGAGGGCAAGACCGCCGAGGGGCCCGGCGCGATCCGCGCGGAGGTGGGGGCCTGATGGCCGGCACCGTCATCGTCCCGTGGTACGCCACGGGCTTCCGCGCGGACGACTTCGAGTCCGAGCTCGAGCCGGTCGCCGCCGCCGCGCTGCGCTACGGCGCGAGCTCCTACGCGATCTACCGTGCCCGCGACGACCGCTACAAGTTCCAGCAGTTCGCGAGCTTCGAGCACCACCTGCAGTGGGACCGCTACTGGGACGGCCCCGAGATGACGCACTTCCGCATCGTGCACTCGAGCTGGTACCAGGTGCCCGTTCTGTATGGCTGGTGGGACAAGACGGCCGGCGGGGAGATCCTCACCGACGCCGCCGGCCCGGCCGGCAACGGCCACGGTCACACCAACGGCACGCCGCACGTCGTCGAGGGCGAGAGCAGCTAAGTCAGCCCTGCTCGAGGGGGGCCATCGTGAGGCCCGCGCCCTTGAGCTGCTCCCAGTAGTGCTCGGCGGGCTCCTGCGTCCCGGTGTAGACGATCGCCTGGCCGGAGCTGTGGATCACGTTGGCGATCTCGTGCCCGCGGGGGAGTGAGATGCCGGGAATGAAGCGCGCCAGCGTGCGTGCGACGTGCTCGAAGGTGTTGTGGTTGTCGTTGCGCACGATCACGCGCCACGAGCCGCCGAGGCCACTCCCCGGTCCGCCGACGCGTGGAAGCTCGATCGTCTCTGCCACGCCCCAGAGGATAAAGGGCGCGCCGCAACCCTACAATTGAGCACATGAGCGGTGAGCAGAGCAGCGGCGAGCGGTTCCCGCGCCTGCCCGAGCGCGACCGGCCGTGGATGATGCGCACCTACGCCGGGCACTCGACGGCGAAGGCCTCCAACGAGCTCTACCGGCGCAACCTGGCCAAGGGCCAGACGGGCCTGTCGGTGGCCTTCGACCTGCCGACGCAGACCGGCTATGACCCCGACGACGAGCTCGCGCGCGGCGAGGTCGGCAAGGTCGGCGTGCCGATCTCTCATCGCGGTGACATGGCCGCGCTGATGGACGGGATCCCGCTGGGCGAGATGAACACCTCGATGACGATCAACGCGACCGCGGCGTGGCTGCTGGCGCTGTACATCGTCGCCGCCGAGGACCAGGGCGTCGCACAGGAGCAGCTGCAGGGCACGACGCAGAACGACATCATCAAGGAGTTCCTCGCGCGCGGGACCTACGCCTTCCCGCCGGCCGCCTCGATGCGCCTGATCGCGGACATGATCGCCTACACGGTCGAGCACGTGCCCGAAGTGGAACCCGATCAACATCTGCTCCTACCACCTGCAGGAGGCCGGGCGCGACGCCGGTGCAGGAGATCGCCTACGCGATGAGCAACGCGATCGCCGTGCTCGACGCGGCGCGCGAGCGCGTCGCGCGGGCGACGGCGAGCGCGCATGGAACAGGTCTTCGGGCGCATCTCGTTCTTCGTCAACGCCGGCGTGCGCTTCGTCGAGGAGCACGCCAAGCTGCGCGCGATGGCGATCCTCTGGGAGGAGCTCGGGCGCGAGCGCTACGGCGTCGCAGAGCGAGCGCCACCTGCGCTTCCGCTACGGCGTGCAGGTCAACTCGCTCGGGCTGACCGAGGCCCAGCCGGAGAACAACGTGCAGCGGATCGTGCTCGAGGCGCTCGCCGTCACGCTCGGGCGCGACGCCCGCGCGCGGGCGATCCAGCTGCCGGCGTGGAACGAGGCGCTCGGCCTGCCGCGCCCGTGGGACCAGCAGTGGTCGCTGCGGATCCAGCAGGTGCTCGCGTACGAGACCGACATCCTCGAGTACCCCGACATCTTCGAGGGCTCGATCGTGATGGACGGGCTCGTCGCCGAGCTGCTCGAGGGCGCGCGCGCCGAGATGGCCGTCGTCGCCGAGCACGGCGGCGCCGTCGAGGCCGTCGCCGTACATGAAGGCCGCGCTCGTCGACTCCCACCGCGAGCGCCTGCGCCGGATCGAGACCGGCGAGCAGGTCGTGGTCGGGCAGAACCGCTTCACCGAGACCGAGTCCTCGCCGCTGACGGCCGACGCCGAGGGCGGCATCCTCGTCGTCGACCCCGCCGTCGAAGCCGAGCAGATCGAGGCGGTGCGCGCCTGGCGCGCCGCGCGCGACCAGGCCGCCGTCGACGCCGCGCTGGCCGAGCTCGCGGAGGCCGCCGCGGCGAGCCCGAGCAGAGCATCAACCTGATGACAGCGACGATCGCCGCCGCCCGCGCCGGGCGCGACGACCGGCGAGTGGTCGCGCACGCTGCGCGAGGTGTTCGGCAGCTACCGCGCGCCGACCGGCGTCGGCGAGGCCGCCGCGGCGCCGGCCGACGGCGAGCTCGGCGAGCTGCGCGAGGAGGTCGCGCGCCTGCAGGAGAAGCTCGGCCGCCGGCCGAAGATCCTCGTCGGCAAGCCCGGACTCGACGGGCACTCCAACGGCGCCGAGCAGATCGCCGTGCGCGCGCGCGACTCGGGCATGGACGTCGTCTACGAGGGCATCCGCCTGACCCCCGCGCAGATCGCCGCCTCGGCGCTACAGGAGGGCGTCCACGTGATCGGGCTCTCGATCCTCTCCGGGCTCGCACCGCGAGCTGATCCCGGCCGTGATCGACGCGCTGCGCGAGGCGGGCGTGACCGCGCCGGTGGTCGTCGGCGGGATCATCCCCGAGCAGGACGTCGCGGCGCTGCGCGAGGCGGGCGTCGCCGCCGTCTACACGCCGAAGGACTTCGACATCACGCGGATCATGCGCGACATCGTGGAGCTGGTGGGCGCCGAGGAAGCGGGCGCCAACGGCGTCGCCGCGGGCGCCCCGGTGGCGGTGGCCGGCAACGGCTCCTCCGCCAACGGCGCGGCGTGAGCGCGGCACCGCGGGCGCAGGACGGGGTCGGCGCGGCGCTCGGCGCGCGCCTGCGCGAGCGCGACCTGAGCGCCGCGCCCGGCGACGCTGAACCTGCTCGAGAGCACGACTGCGGCCGATCGCGAGCAGGCGACGGCGCTGCTGCGCGAGGTCTCCCCCGCCGCGCTCGGCGGCGAGGCGCCCGGACACGTGATCGGCGTGACGGGTCCGCCAGGAGCGGGCAAGTCGACGCTGCTCTCGGCGCTGTTGCACGCGTGGCGCGCGCAGGAGCGCACGGTCGCGATGCTCGCCGTCGACCCGAGCTCGCGCCGCTCCGGCGGCTCGCTGCTCGGCGATCGCGCGCGCGATCGAGTTCGACCCGGCCGACAGCAGGTCTTCATCCGCTCGACCGCGGCCGGCGAGCGGCTCGGCGGCCTCGCCTGGGCGACGCGCGCGGCTGCGCATGCGCTGGCGGCTGCCTTCGACGTCGTCGTGATCGAGACCGTCGGCGTCGGGCAGGCCGAGACGGAGGTGGCCGACGTCGCCGACACAGTCGCCGTCGTCGTGCAGCCCGGCAGCGGCGACGTGCTGCAGTTCCTGAAGTCGGGGATCATGGAGATCCCCGACGTGCTCGTCGTGACGAAGGCCGACCTCGGCCAGATCGCGATGCGCACGCGACGCGACGTCACGGCCGCGCTGCGCTCGCTCGGCTCGCGCGACACGCGCGTCGTGGCGGTTTCCTCGCTCTCGCCGCCACAGGGGATCGACGAGCTCGTCGCCGCGCTCGGCGAGCACCGCGAGCGGGCCGTGATCGCCGAGCGGCGCTTGCGCGCGCGACGCGCCAACGCGCTCGCCGACTTCGCGCACGAGCACGGCGAGCGCGGGCTGCGCGCACTCGGCGGGCGCCGCGCCGCCGAGCGGCTGCTCGCGGCGCAGGAGCCGACGCTCGACACGGCCGCGCTCGTGGCCGCGCTCGAGCAGGGCGCGAACGATGGCGAGCGGGCAAGGCGATGAGCTGGCCGCGGCAGCCTGCTGCTGATCCTCGCCGCGTTCGTGCTCGCGAGCGCGCTCGCCGGGCTGCTCGGCGCGATCAACCTCGGCACGGCGTTCTCGTTCGGACAGATCGCCTTCGCACTGGCCGTCGTGTACGTGATGCTGCGTCGCTGAGGCGTCGCGGGCCGCCTCACCCGAGCCGGCCGTCGCATAAGCTGCGGCGCATGGGAACGGGCTGCTTCGTCTCGACCGGCCGCTCGCTGGACAGCGCGATCGAGCGCGTCAGGCTGGCCGAGTCGCTCGGCTACGAGGCGGTCTACGTCACCCACATCGCCGGGCGCGAGTCGCTCACGGTCGCTGACGGCCTATGCGCTGGCGACGAGCAGCATCCGCGTCGGCACAGGCGTCGTGCCGATCTACACGCGCACGCCGGCGACGATGGCGCAGACGGCGGCGACGATCGACGAGCTCTCCGGCGGGCGGCTGAACCTCGGCATGGGCGTCTCGCACCGGCCCGTCGTCGAGGGCTGGCACGGTCAGACGATCGACAAGCCGGTCGCCGAGATGCGCGAGTACGTCTCGATCGTGCGCGCGATCCTGCGCGGCGAGAGCTCCGCCGCGCGGCGAGAAGTGGCAGACGAGCTTCCAGCTCGCCGGGGTCGACCCGCGGCCGCAGCTGCCGATCTACATCGCCGCCCTCTCCCCCGCGATGCTGCGCCTGGCCGGCGAGGTCGCCGACGGCGTGCTCTTGTGGCTGTGCAGCCCGCAGCTACATCGCGGACGTCGTGATCCCAGAGCTGCGCAGCGGGCGCGAACGCGCGGGCAGGACACTCGACGGCTTCGACGTCGTGCCGGCCGTGCCCGCAGCGCTGACCGACGAGCGCGACGTCGGCCTACGCCGCGATGCGCATGGACCTGATCCCGTACTTCGGCCTGCCCTTCTACCGCGCGATGATCGAGCGCTCTGGCTTCGCCGCCGACATCGAGCGCCTACGACGCCGCGGCCGGCGACCTCGGGGCGATGCAGGCGGCCATCTCAGACGACTTCCTCGCGCAGCTGACGGCGGTCGGCGCCGCGGACGAGGTGCGCGCGGGCATCGAGCGCTACCGCCGGGCGGGCGCCACGACGCCGTGCGTGGGACCGATCTCGAAGACCGACTTCGAGGCCACGCTGCGCGTCGGAATCGGCGCCTGACGGCGCAAGACGCGGCGTACGTCTGCAATCTCGATGCTCGTCCTCCTCGGCTTCGCCGTGCTCGCCGGCGCGGGCACCGCGCTCTCGCCGTGCGTGCTGCCCGTGCTCCCGGCGTTGCTGTCGGCGGGCGGCGTCGGCGGCAGGCGCCGGCCGCTGGGCATCGTGCTCGGGCTGTCGATCACGTTCACGGTCACGATCGTCGGCGTGGCGCAGGTCGTCGACGGCGTCGGCCTCGGCAGCGATCCGCTGCGCGACGTGGCGATCGTCGTGCTGCTCGTGTTCGGCGCGGCGCTGATCGTGCCGCGCGCTGGCCGACCGGATCGAGGCGCCGCTGTCGCGCCTGGCGCGCTTCGGCCCGCGCTCGCGCGGCGAGGGCTTCTGGTCGGGCATGCTCGTCGGCGGTGCGCTCGGCTTCGTCTACACGCCGTGCGCGAGCCCGATCCTCGCGGCCGTCATCTCGGTCAGCGCGGCAAGCGGGAAAACGATCGTGATCGCGCTCGCCTACGCGCTCGGCTCGGCGCTCGTGCTGCTCGCGCTCACGCTCGGTGGGCGGCGCCTGTTCGAGCGCATCCGCAGGGCCGGCCGCGGCCCCGTGCTGCAGCGAGCGCTCGGCGCGATCATGGTCCTCACGGCGGTAGCGATCGCGACCAACCTCGACGTCAACTTCGACCAGTTCGTCGCCGAGCACATCCCCGACGTCAACCTGACGGCGTCGCTGGAGTGCTCGGAAACGGTCACCAAGCGCCTGCACGAGATCACCGGGCACCAGCCCAAGTTCGCCCCGGCCAACGGATCCTCGACCTGCCACGGCTCGGGTTCGAGCGTGAAGGCGGCCCCGGCCAACGCAAGCCAGGCGACGCTGCTCGCCGACGCGCATGGACTGCCGCAAGCTCGGCCCGGCGCCCGAATTCATGCGAGACCCAGGACTGGTTCAACACGGCCGGCATGAGACCGCTGTCGCTCGGCTCGCTGCGCGGGCACGTCGTGCTCGTCGACTTCTGGACGTACACGTGCATCAACTGCATCCGCACGCTGCCCTACCTGAAGGCATGGGACGCGAGCTACCGCCATGACGGGCCTGACGATCGTCGGCGTCGAGACGCCCGAGTTCTCCTTCGAGCGCGACGCGGGCAACGTGGCGAACGCGATCCAGCAGTTCGGGCTGCGCTACCCGGTCGTCCAGGACAACGAAATGGGCACGTGGAACGCCTACGGCAACGAGTACTGGCCGGCCGACTACCTGATCGACGCGCACGGCCAGGTCCGCTACGCGACATTCGGCGAGGGCGACTACGACAAGACCGAAACCGCGATCCGCGCGCTGCTGGCCGAAGCCGGCAGCCGGCTCGGCGGGCGCAGCGCGCCGAAGCACGTCGTCGTGCCGCGCCGGCAGGCCACGCCGGAGACCTATCTCGGCACCGAGCGCGCCGAAGGCTGGCTGCAGCGCCCGAAAGACGGCGTGCACGACTACGGCGCTCCCGCCACAGGTCGGCTCGCAGTCAACGAATTCGCCTACAGCGGGACGTGGAAGATCGCCGCGCAGCCGGCGAAGCCGTCTCGAACGCCGGGGTCGACGTCGAGTTCCAGGCAAAGAACGTCTACCTCGTGCTGAGCTCCGCCGGCGCGCGCCCGCGACGGGTTCAGGTGCTGCTCGACGGCAAGCCGATCGACGCTGCCGATGCCGGCGCGGACGTGCACGGTGGCAGCGCGACCGTGCGCGGGCAGCGTCTCTATACGCTCGTGTCGCTGCCGCGCGACGAGCGCCACCGGCTGAGCCTGCGTTTCGCGCCGGGAGTGAGCGGCTACGCATTCACCTTCGGGTAGGCGATCGGAGGCGATGAGCGACGACGCCGGCGCACGGGCCACGACGAACGCAATGCCAAGGCGTCCACGGGGCTCAGCGCGACACGAGGTCCTGCCGTACCTTTCGGAGATGCTTCGAGAGATCCCTCCCCCACGCGCGCGCTGCGCGGCGCTGGCCGCCATCCTGCTCCTTGCGGCGACGGTCTGTGCGAGCGCGGCGGCCGTCACGCTGCCCGGTGGCCCGCTGAGCGTGTCCGTCGGGACGCTTGGGCAATGTCAGTCCAGCTATCCGGGCGTGGGCAACAACTTCTATCCGGCCGACGGCGCCGTCGGCGACTGCGGGTTCTTCATGGGCTTTCCCGAAGCCGGCAATCCCGCCTTCCTGCAAAAGAAGGTCTTCGGCTTCCACGGCATCCAAGGGCCAGGACTGACCTGGCAGTACGCCGCGGTAGGCCAGGGCGCGGTGACCGGCACTGGCACCGCGTCGGATCCCTACGAGCTGAACACGACGTTCAAGGTCAGCGACGCAACGAAGACCGAAAACAACGACTACGTACTGATCGAAGACATGACACGCTACGTCGACGGCACACCGCAGTTCACCTCGACCTTCAACGTGGAGAACGTCACCGGCGAATCGATCCCCGGGCTGAGCACCGCGCCGTCGGCGCCGCTGAAGTTCCACGCGATCTACGCCGGCGATCTGCTGACCGGCGACAGCGACTTCGGAACCGGCGTCTTCTCGGCCGGGCCGCCACGCGAGATCGGAGGCGCGAACGAAGCGGCAGGCACATTTGGCGGATTCATCGAGTCGCCCCCACCGTCGCCGCCGTGGAGCGACTATCAGTCAGGCTGCTGGGACGTGGTGCCGGAAGTCGAAGGGCGCTGTCCGGCAACGAGCGCAGCTGACGGAGGCATCTGGGCAGCCGTGCGCGCCGCCAGCGGCGAAGCACCGGTGTTCAACGACGACATCGACCTGCATCCGATCGACGACGCGGCGGGTGTTGGTTGGGACGACCATCTGGGCAAAGCTTTGAAACCAGGCGAACATGCGCTCTACACGATCGTCACCCGCGCCCAGACCCCGAGCGCCCTGACCGTCCAGCCGGCGATGCAGACACACACCGTGGAGCAGACCGCGACCGTCCTCGTCAAAGCGACGGACAACACCGGCGCCCCCTATTCCAACCGCCGGCTCGTCTATTCGATCGGCCCTGCGAACCCGAAATCCGGCAGCGTGCTCACCGATCCATCCGGCGTCGCGACGATCGCATACGCTGGCACGACCGAAGGTCAAGACTCCGTTGGCATGTATCTCGACCTTGGCGGGAGCGGCTCGCAGACGCCCAGCGACCCTGCGTCCGCCGCCCAGGTCACCTGGATCGCCGCTACGCCTACAGCGAACGGCCGCTTCCGACTCCAGAGCGTCCACGCCGGCGCCAAGGGCACGGTGAAGATCGTGCTCGTGCCGCTTCAGGACGGCACGGCGACGGCCGAGGTGAGTGAGCCGACCGCCACGATCTCGCGCAGTTCGGCGATCGGCGCAAAGCGGCGCAGATGCAAGGGCGGGCTGGTGATGATCAAGCATCGGTGCCGGGCGCCGACGACGGTCTCCGGCAGGGCGTCCGTCGCCGGGACGGCAGGACGGGCTCTGACCCTCACCGTCAGGCCATCACACAAGCTCAGCAGGGCGCTGGCGAAAGGCCGCACCGTCCGGCTCACAACGAAGCTCACCTACAAGTCGCGACTCGGCGGTGCCGCTGCCAAGCGCACGATTCAGCTGACGGCCAGGGGCCGCAAGCGGCGCCGCTAATGGACGTAACGACCACCCCGGCGCCGGTGGTCGACCGGCGCCGGGGGTGGGCGATCAGTGCTTCTTCTTGTGGTGTTTTTTGGGTACGCACGTGTGGAAGGTGCGCACGTCCTCGTAGGTCTGCCCGGTCGCGGACGTCGCGATCATCGCGACTTTGAACGCCCCCTTGGGCAACCCCCGCAGGTTGATCGTCGTTGCGCCTTTCTTCAGGCTGCCTACTGCCTTGCGTTTGCCGTTGATCAGCACTTCGACTTTGAGCAGCTTTACGCCGCGCGGCGCTTTCGGGTGGGCGACGAAGCGGCGTTTGCTGGCGCATTTCTTGCTCAACGCACCCAGGCCGAGGTTGATCTTCTTGGCGACGGTCAGCACCTCGCTGCCGCACGTACTGACCGACGGCGCATTGAGCGCGTCGCCCCCGTAGGAGGCCCTCCAGTAGTAGACACCCGCCGCCGGCTTGACCGGCAGCGAGGCGCCGGCCACGCCTTTGCTCTCGGCGGCGGCGCTCACGGGGGCCGCCGGAACCGTGCATTTGCTGTCCTTGTACAGCGCGTACGCAACGGTTCCGCTCGACGAGGCCGCCAGCGCACCGGCGATGCTCGCTTTGTCGGCAACGGGCGTACCTACCGGCACTGTGATGTTCGCGCCGCTCAGGCCTTCACCCGTCTGCACGGTCGCTGTCGTCGTCGGCGCCAGCACCGTCAGTACCTCGGTACCGCACGTGCTCGTCGCGGGCTGGTTTTCAGCGTTTCCGACGTAGTGGGCCTGCCAGTAGTATTTGCCCGGCGCCAGCGTCTCGGGACTGGACGGTCCCGTCGTCCCGTTCGACAGTTTTGCCGAACCGGCTTGGGTGACCAGCAGCGTGCACGTCGCGTCACTGTAGACGGCGAAGTTGACCGTCCCGGTCGCTGTCGTGGCGTTGAGTCCTCCGAGCGTCGCCGAGTCGGTCACCGGCGCGCCCTGCAGGACGCTGATCGAAGACCCGATCGCACCGCCGCCCTGAAGCGTCGTAGTCAGCGAGCTCGTGCTGCCGAAGCCGCCGACCGGCGGGGACTCCAGCGAGAAGTAGTCCGAGCCTCCTGGAGGGATCGGCGGATCGAAGTGCACGATCCCCTTGCCGGTCCCGAAGCTACCGAACGGTTCGATGCTCGTGAACCACGAATGCGGTCCCTCATAGCCCGACACGGGGTTGTGCTTTTCGCCCTGGCCGACAGCTTCGGCTCCAGCTGGATAGACAACCGAACCGGCAAGCTCGCCCGCGGGTTCTTTGAAGGCGCAGCCCGAGATTGCCGGCGGGCATTTTTCGCCGGCGTTCAGATTTGCCGCGCCGGTCGTGTCGAACGGCGTGACTTCGCATCCCGGGGCCGGGTTAGTGACGCCGCAGATACCGTCCGCCTCGAAGCCGAACAGTTCGATTTCGGCCGAAACGGGTATCGAGGAGATGGATTTGGAGGAGTTGTTGACGATCCCGATCAAGGCGTCGTCGGCGCCCTCGTAGGGCGGTTGCGACGTGTCTTGTTCGATCGTCGTTTCAGTATCGGTCACGTTGAACAGGAATTGGCAGCTCGTATCCAGGTCGACCGCAGGGCACTGCGTAAAGGCAGCGTTCGCCGCGGACGGCACGAGGGACACGAGGAACAGAGCGAGAGAGCTCACTCCCAAAAGCGCACAGCGCCGCATGGATCCTCCTAAGTACGTGGGATGCGGGCCCCCGGACGTTGCCCCCGGGACCCGATCGGGACATGCACAAACCTACACCGCCGGGGCGATCGCTTGTCGACTGCCGGACGAAAGTGGGAATCGACTTGCCGGGCCGGTGGGGCGCTTGCGCTCCACCCCAGAGATCAGCGTCGTAGCGGGCTACGCTGCGGCCGCTGCTGATCGCAGGCTCACGTGAAACCTCGCGCGGCCGATGCCGAGCGCAGCCACGCGATCCATGACCCAGGCTAAGGTCCAGCCGACCACGAGTCCGCCCTCGGCGGGGCCCGGCCGCGAAGGGGGGCACTTCACGTAAGGCCAGGCACCACCGAGCGACTCGCGTCGCTTGGCCATGGCACGAGGCGTTTGGCGCCCCATCCCTCTTACCGAAGGCAGTCATGCTCGATCCGTTCCGCTCCAAGGCGGACGGCTAAGGTCCGCCCGGCGGTCTTAGTTGCACACGGCTTGGGTCGACTGTGCCACCGCACGATAAGTAGCCCGCATCTGCTTGAAGTGGCTGACTGGGCTCGACCCAAGCACGCCGAAACCTCGGGCGCAGCTGTTGAAGAAGTAGTCGATGCGCTCATCGCCGGGAACGCGGAAGACCCACATCCAGGAGTCGACTCCGCTGAGATCGCCAGGGCCGTAGGACGAGCTGCTCATAACCGGAAACCCTCTTGAGATCGGCATGGACCGGCGCGGCGTCCTGTTCGAGCGTCAGATCGGTGGCCGGGCTCGTATCGATCAGAATCGTGTCTTCTGTACCGCCGGGGCTTTGCCACTTACTCTCAACGTAGCCTTCCTTCTGCGTTTCGTCCTCGAGCTGCTTCCAACCCGACGGAACTCTCGCCGTGAACCTCCGCCCGCCGTACAGCGTGTAGCTGGCCGGTGCGGCTGCCTCACCTGCTCCATACGTGGATTGCGGCGCGCTTGGAGCCTTCGATGAGCTCGAGTGCTTTGCATCGGTCGCCGGGACAGATGCGTTATCGCCTGCTTCTGCCGTGGTAACGGTCAGCACAGTCGCCGGATGGATCTCCCGCCCTTGGCCTCCGCTCGTGAGCGCGAGCGCCGCGACGACGCCGCCTATCAGGATTAGGGCAACCGTCGCGGCGACGGCGATGGCCCAACTGGGCAGCGAGCCTCCTGCGTCACGCCCATGCGGCGACGCGTCCGGCGGCGGCCCCCCGGAGGTCGTACCCGACCACATCTGCGGCGCAGCAGGCGGATGAAGGCCTCCGCCGGCTGCC
Source organism: uncultured Solirubrobacteraceae bacterium (assembly GCA_963716315.1). Taxonomy (GTDB): domain Bacteria; phylum Actinomycetota; class Thermoleophilia; order Solirubrobacterales; family Solirubrobacteraceae; genus Palsa-744. The sequence goes on from OY970301.1 coordinate 946,209, forward strand.
GCGCTTAGATCGTGTGCGGTCGAGCGCGCAGCCCCACCAGGGGCTTGCACGCGCGCGTCTCCGGCCTCGGGGTCCTGGGCGCGAGGTGCGCCGCAGCCACGGCAGAAGTTGGCGTCGGCGGCAAGCGGTGAGCCACACCTGTGACAGTATCGCGTCGCTGTCATCTCGCTTCCTGGCCGCCGCTTTCACCCGACGGCACGCCCCCTGCCGGATTCACCTTGGGCGTGTTTCTGGGCTGCTTTTCGGGAGCGGGTGAAGAATTTTCGGCAGCGCCCCGATGAGATGCGATAGGAGGACGATGAATCAAGCGAGGACCGGCCAGGATCCGGGCCGGAGGCGGTGGGTTTTTCCGTTTGAGCTGCGCGCGCGTAAGGGGTTTCGGTCGCTTCCCCGGCGCGATCGTGATCGGCGTGGTCGCTTCATCGGCCTGCTCGGGTTCTGAGCTCGGCTGCTCAACCCGGGCCGGCGGCGTCGGCAAGAGCCGGACGTCGGGCTGGCGCTTTTCCTGGCGTATCAGCGAGCTCGCCAGAGCGGGTAGCGTGTAGCCGGCCACCGCACCGCAAAGCACCAAGCCGAGCATGGCACGGAGGCCGATTCGCGATCTACCCCGCCGCTCCACGTCTACGGAGCTTCGTTGACAGACGGCGCAACCGACGTCTGCGTCAACAGCGTCGTGTGGCTGGATCCGCTGCTCGCCACGAGCAAGATCACGGTTGCCGTGATAGCCAGCGCCGCGAGCAGCACGACGAGCGTCAGCCCGACGGTGACCACCGGCGAGCTGCGCCGAGGTGGCGGATACGGCGGGGGTGGCGGCGGTGGTGGTGGCGGCGCATATGCCACGGGCGGCGGCGCGGGGGCGGCGTACATTCGAGTCGAGGCTGGCGTCCGCGACCCGAGCGGCAGACGCGGCGCCTGGGGCATCGGTGGCACCTGCGCCCCAAATGTCTCACCGGATCGCTCCTCGCCGCGCGTTCGTACTCGCCCGCCCGTCGCCGTCGAGCTAGAGGCGACCCCGGACGCTCGAGGCGGGCGCCGGGCTTCAGGCGAAGGAGCGGAAGGAGCAGGCGAGGGTGGAAGCAACTCAGCTCCGCAGCGGCGACAGTATCTGCCGCGAACCGGACTTGCGTCGCACTGCGGACAGCTTTCGGTGCGGACTCCCATGATCCAGGGCCTAGGCGAGCGTTTGGCGGGCGACCCGCATGTCAGCAGATGGGCTCGGCGCTGGCGGCGGCCGCCCGCAGGGTCGACTGTTCGTGCGCGAACAAGCCACTCGTCGCCGAGACGTCGACGACCATCGCAGCTGCGCCTTCACACGCCGAGTAGAAGAAGGTTTCGTGGGTGACGCCGGCCTTCACGTACGTCACGCGCCACACTTCGCGGCCGGGAAACGCGACCGAGCCAAACGCGCCTTCGCTGTAACCCCTCGTCTTTACAGCGTGACGCGCCGAAAGAGCGCGACGGTGGTCACTCGTGCCAGCGCCACTCTCGGCGACAATCGTAAGGGTAGAATTCGGGTGCTTTGGATCGGCAAACTCGGCGCGCGCTGCGCCGTTTGCCGCCTGGCTGGTGGCCCGCCAGCCCGCGGGCACGATCGTGCTCAGCTTTCCGGTCGAGACCGACGCGAACAGCCCGGGGGCCGCGCGCGAGACCGTCGTCGTCCCGTTTGCAGCGAGTAGCTGGAGAGCCTCGGCTCGCGTCGCCGCGGCACCCTTGACGTCCTTGCCGGCAGAGCCACCGAGTGCGACCAGCAAGACTGCGACCAACCCTGCAACGAGGACGATTACACCGATGAGTGCCACGAACGGGGCCCAGCGTCGGGCACCACCGGATTGCGCGCCGTCGCCGGGAGCAGGCGGCCCTTGCGACGGAGGCAGCGATGAGGAGGAATGCGCCGTCGGTGGCACAGATCCAGGCTGCGATGTGACCGCGTGCGCTGCGCGCCCCGGCCCAGTCGAGGGACGGTGTTGAGCATCGGCCACCGCTGCTCCACCTTGCGGACGCGGCGATCGGCCGCCCTCCGCACGCGCCGCCTCTGACTCTCTCTCCCCCGTGGACCCGCCGGCAGCAAGCTGTGCCTCCGGTGACCCCGAGTCGTTCAGCGCGGCCCCGCAGTGCCCGCAGAATGCACTCGGCTCGCGTAGTGCCACGCCGCAGTTGTGACAGTACTCGTCGTAATTGTCCATTGCTCCTCTGCCCGCCTCCAGTGTCAGTTGACGCTCATGGACCCCATCGAAAGTCCCGGTTTGCCCGCGATCAGCCAACCGGCCAAGCCCATCGCGGCTCCTAGCCCGACGGCCCCGAACGCCGCCAGCATCGGGTGGGCTGCCGGTGCCTGCGGGCGCGTTAGCCGCCGCGGCACTGGGCCCTCGTGGACGCGCACGTAACTGCCGTCCTGCCAGCCGTAGAGCGCGGCGCGGCGATGTTGGGAGTCGAACACGAAACCGAATTGGTTAGGGCGCGCGAACGACTCGCCGGCGGCCTCCAGCTCGGCACGCTCAAGCGCCGCGTCAGGGCCCGGCCGACTCACCCACCAGCCGACAATCTCCAGGCCCGCGTAGTAACGAGCCATCGTCGCGTGAATATATGACCACGCATCGTGGTCGAGTTGCGCGTGCTCGGGGAAGCGGGCTGAGCTCGCTGGAATCATCGCCGCGATCCGCGGGGGGACAGCCGTCCTGGAGGTGTAGCCCACGAGCACGCCGACGATCTCCGCACCGGGCTGACTGAACGCCGCCTCGTACAGCGCTTGCAGGACACCCTCGTCCCACTGCGGCCCAGGCGTCGTGCCGCCACCCGACGAAGGGGCGCTGCCCTGCTCGAGCGAACGACCGTCAGCCGCCACTGCAGAAAATGCTGTTGGCCAAACAGGCCCCTTGGTTGAGACCCTGGCTAAAGCCGGCCGTTTCGCCTTGAGCGGTGCCGGTAGCTTGACCCTGGGCAAAGCCCGCCGACTGCCCACTGGAGAAGCCCGCCTGCTGACCCGCGGTAAATCCAGCGCTGCGCCCTGCCGAGTAAGCACTCCTTCGCGCGGCGTCGATTGCGCGTTTTTCACTCTTCGCAAGCGAGGACTTCTGGGCGTCGAGCGCTTGTTGCTCGGCGATCTGGTCGGCCTGCGACTGCTGGACGATTTTGCCCTGCACCGAGTCGTTCGAGAGACGCGTGCCCCTGCCGATGAAGAAGCCAATCAACAGAGCGGCGACGACGCCAAGCGTGATCGCGGCGCTTACGCCCACCCAAAACCCCGCGGAGCGTGCGCGCGGTGGGATCGGTGGCACCGCCCCCGGATGACTCGGTGGACCGTAGTAGGCCGGGGCAGGCGCGCCATACCCGGACGTCACCGGCGGAGCGCCTGCGGTTGGGCGTTCGAGTTGAGGGTACTCCTGCGTGCCCATCATCCCCCCTGCTAATTGGAGTTGTTCTGCACTACCGAACCTAGACTCGAGGCCCAGGGATTCTACTTACTCGACGTATGCCGAATAAATGTACTATAAACCGGTTCCACTGGGTCTCGTCGTCAGATCCGACGACGAGACAGTTCAAAGCGCACACGGCACGGGGGCCGAGGCCATGGGTGAGCCTAATTTCTGCGGTAGCTGTGGCAGGCAGTTCACAAACGGTGGACGGTTCTGTCGCCATTGCGGTGCGCGCCGCCAGGACGGCGAGCAACCCACGCTCACAGACGAGCCCTCGAGCGCTCGCGGAGATTCGGGCGGGACGCAACGCGCACGACCCACCCCCGAGCAGGCTTCTACGCACCGCAACGTGAGCCCCGGGGCATCCGAGGAGGTGCCGGCCGATTCCGCGTCGCCCGATGGCTCCGACCCCAGCGGCCAGATGGGGCGCTCCGCGCCATCTAGGGTGCGGTCGGCCCAGGACCCGCTCGGTCGTGCCGCTTACCCAGAGCCGCCACCGCAGTACCCACAGCCACCCGGCGCTCCGCCCCCGCCAGGCTATTCACAGGACTTCGGCGGCGGGCCATCGGCGTACCCGGTCCAGCCTACGTACGGAATGCCGCCCCAGCAGGTGCATCAGCCAAAGGGCATCAACGGATGGCTGATCGGCGGCACGATCGGTGGAGTACTGGCTCTGTTCGGCATCGCCATCGCGATATACCTCGCCGCCTCCGGCCACTCGGATAAGCCAGCGCAGCTGCTGAATACACCCGTACTGACGACGGCAGCGGCCGCGACAGCCCCACCGGCCAGCGAAGACTCCACCCCGGTCCGACATCATCCCGCCTCCAACCCATCGTCGCCACCGGCGACCGGCGCACCGATCACCCATTCCTCGACAACGCCACCGGTCCTCGCCCGTCGGGCGACCAACGAAGCCGGGGAACGAAGGGCGGTGGCCGAGACGATCGAACGCCACTTCTCGCTGATCAGTCAGCACAACTTCTCGGCCGCCTATGCGCTGTTGGCTCCAAGCCTCCAAACGGGCGAATCGAGCTGGGTGCAGGCCCATCGCGAAGACGGCATCTACAAGGTCGACGTGTCAGTCGATGCCACACTGCACGGGCCCGACAGCGCTACAGCTACGGTCACCACGATGACCACCCTCGACGGCAGCGGGTGCAAAACGTGGTCAGGGAGCTGGGGCCTGACGAAGATCGATGGCGCGTGGCGAATCAGCGAAGCAAACGTGAATCCCACCCCGTGCTGAGCTGGGCCGGTCGTCTCCGGGATCGTCGCTCGATCGCCGCGGCTGCCTGCGCGTGCTTGCCGATCGCCCTCCTCGGTGGCTGTGGAAGCGAGCAGCCGGTCCATCTTCTCGCAAGCTCGCAGAGCACTCGCAGCGCGCCGCCGCACGCAGCGCCGGCCGAACAGGCGACAGATCCGGTACCTGCGAGACCTGCGTCGGTGACCAAGACCGCACGGAACTCAGCAGCGCCCCACGCGAGAGCCTCGAAGGCAGCGCAGCTCACGGTTGCGCACGCCGTCGGACAGTTGCTGATGAGTCACGTCACGGGCACGACTGCATCCTCTCGGTTGCTGGCGCGCATTCGTGCCGGTCAGGTCGGCAGCGTGATCCTGTACAGCGAAAACATCGAAAGCGACAGCCAGGTGAGACGCCTGACGGCCTCGCTGCAGGAAGCGGCACGAGCCGGAGGCAATCCGCCCCTGTTCGTCGGCACCGACCAGGAGGGGGGCTCGGTCAAGCGGCTCAGCGATGCCCCGCCAACGCTCTCCGCCCGACAGATGGGCGCCTCCGCCGATCCGTTCTCTCTGGCCGAGAGCCAAGGACGCGCGACCGGTGAGCATCTACGCCGGGTAGGAATCAACCTCGACTTCGCGCCGGTCTCGGACATACCGACCACGGCCAACAACTTCCTCCAGGACCGAGCATTCGGGCACACACAACGGAGTGTGCTCGAGGGCGCCAGCGGCTTCGCGCAAGGACTGGCCGAAGCGCGGGTCGCGGGGAGCGCCAAGCACTTCCCAGGACTCGGCGCCGCTGGCACGCGCGACAGCGACTTCACGCTCGTCTCGATCTCGGCAACCAAGAGCCAACTGCAGGATTCCTACGCGCCATACCTTGCCATGTCAGAACTGGGAAGCGACGTCGCGCCGATGGTGATGATCTCCGACGCCAGCTACCCGGCTCTCGATTCGAGCGGTCTGCCCGCCGTGCTCTCGCGGAGGATCATTCGCACTCAACTAGCCGTGGCCGGTATGGGCGAACGCCTTGCGATAACGGACGATCTGGAAGTTCCATCCGTGAGGCAGTACTCAAACGCAGCGGTCAGGGCCGTTCTCGCAGGCGACGAGATTCTCATGTTCGCTCAGCGGGAAAGCGGCTCAGAACTTGCCTATGCCGCGATCACGACCGCTATCAGCAGACGTGAAATTCCGTCCTCTCTCGTCATGCAGGCAGCCGCTCGAGTCGTGGAACTGAAGCAGAATCTCGGCCTGCACTAGCCGGGTTCGGGGCGTGAGGCCAGGTGGCTGTCGTCTGCCTCGCCTTCCGCCTCCTACAATTGCGCCATGGAGGGCTCCACCCCAGAGACCGGCGCCCGTAGCTGGCTGCGCTGCTACCGCTGCTGGTCGCAGGATCTCGAGGTGCAGGTCCACTACGAGGGCATTCACAAGATCGACCCAGACACGGGCGAGCGCGCGGAAGTGATCGACGAGCTGCAGGAGGCCGTCGTGCAGTGCCTGGATTGCATGCACGACCAGCCGCACCTCGGCTTCAACAACAGCCGCGTAGAGCCAATCGAGGATCGCTGGGAACGGATGATCGCGGGAACGCCGTGGGTGGCGTCCTGCACGGTCACGGTCGACGCCGACGAGGTCGAGAGCTGCTCCGGGCCGGAGGCCGGTGACGCGCTCTCCTACGCAGCGTTCGGCGACCACGGCGTGCGCGAGTTCTTCACGCACGTGCGCTTCCACAAGCACGAGGACGACTCGCGCATCATCGTGCACCTGCTCGTCGAGCTCTACGCCCGCTCGCTGGAGGAGGCGACCGAGGTGCTGGAGTCCTCGGCACGGGGAGCGCTGACGATCACCTCGCTGGCCGAGGAGTCGCGCCCACCGGCGGCGGCCGCCGGCGATAGCCACGGGCACGAATAGGCGCCATCGGGCGACGAGCGGTCGCGTCCGCTCCCGGCGCCGCGACTTGAGTCGACGCCGACGTCGGTCGATGCTGCTCCTGTAGGCATCGACGACGGGAGCAATCGCATGGAGCAGGTCTTGAAGGTGCTGGTCGCCGACGACCATCCGCTGATCGTGCAGGGGCTGCGGCGGGCGCTCGAGGCGTGCGACGACATCGACGTGGTCGGCGAGGCGCGCTCAGGCGCCGAGGTGCTGCCGCTGATCGAGCGGCGCAACCCGGACATCGTGCTGCTCGACATGCGCATGCCCGAGATGGACGGCGTCGAATGCATCACCGAGCTCAAGCGCCGCTGGCCGGAGGTCAAGGCGGTGGTGCTGTCGGGCTCCGACGATCGTGGCTCGATCGACGCGGCGACGAAGGCCGGCGCCAGCGCATACGTGATCAAGAGCGTCAGCTCGCTCGACGTGCCGGCGCTGCTGCGCCAGGTCGCCGCCGGCTACACGCTGTTTCACTCGCCGAAAGACGAGCTCGGCGACGGGATGGGAGCGAGCGAGGGCTCCGAGGCGACGCTGACCGAGCGCGAGCTGACGATCCTTGCCGCCGTGGCCAGTGGGCTGACGACGAAGGCGATCTCGAGCGAGCTGTGGGTCAGCGAGCACACCGTGAAGTTCCACCTCACCAACATCTACCGCAAGCTCGGCGTCAGCAATCGCAGCGGCGCCGTGCGCTACGCCTACGAGCACGGGATCGTCCCGGTCGCCGGCTGAGACCCGGTGTCGGCCACGGCCGGTGTCGCAGTCTCCTACAGGGCCTTCGCAGCTTGGCCCGGATCATTCGCCGCCGGCCGCGGCGACCGAGCCGGTGAGCGGCTCCCAGCGCGGCAGCGTCAGCGACACGCTCGTCGGTCCGCCCGGCCTGCTGTCGACGACGCACTCGCCACCGAGCAGCCGCACACGCTCGTGGATGCCGGCGAGCCCGATGCGCCCCCGGCGCGCCGCGCCGAGCAGCGCCGCCTCGACGTCGAACCCGCAGCCGTCATCGCGCACGCGCGCGCTCACGCCGGCCGCGCCGAGCGCAATCGAGACCTCCACCTCGCTCGCCCCGCGCCCGTGCTCGCGGACGTTGTTGAGCGCCTCGCCGACGACGCTCAAGAGCGCAATCCGCTGCGACGGCGACATGCTCGCCGGCTCGCCGTGGAGGCTGAGCGCGGGAGCGATGCCGGTGCGCGCTGCGAAGATCTCCGTCAGCTCGCGCACGGCATTCTGCGAAGGGCCGCTCGATCAGGAAGCTCGCGTGCACCGCCGTCGAGATCTGGCGCAGGCCCCGCTCGAGCGCGACGAGTCTGGCGTCGAGGTCATCGAGGCGGCCCTGAAGTAGCAATGCCTCGCGATCCTCGCCGAGCACCGAGGCGAGCTGCCCGCGGAACATCCGCAGATCCTCGCCGAGCAACAGCAGCTCCTGTAGCGGCCCGTCATGCAGATCGAAGCCCAGGCGCGTGAGACGACGGTCGCTGCCTTCGACCAGGGCCAGCAGCGCCTCAGCCGCGAAGACCCGCGGCTCGGCCTCGAGCTCAGGCGCCCCGAGCAGCTCGCGAGCCAGGTGCGCGCGGGTGTCCCCGAGCTCGTCGGCCAGGCGATCGACGAGGCGCGCGACCAACGCGGGGTCCTCCACGACGGTGCGAGCTGCGTGTGCAAACAGTCCTCGCGCGAGCAGCAGCATCGCGGTCTGCGTCTCGGCGCCCGGCGAGTCCGGCGGCGGAAGCGCCGCGTCGGCGGCCTCCCGAGCCCGCTCACGCGCCGGCGCGTGGGGCAGCATGCCGAGCTCGGCGAAGGCCCTCTCGACGCGATCGAGGTCGCGCACTGGTGTGTCTCGTGCCGTGGTCTGACGTCTCATCGCTGTGGCGCCGCCTGACGACGGCGCGCGCTGGGTTTATCGGCACTTCGCCGGCAAAGCTCAACCGGTCAGGGGACCGAGCGTGCCCGCCGTGCCGGCGTCTGTCTGAGCACTCGTGCGAGCTCGCACGCGCGCACGGTCGGCTCGCACGATCGCAGCGAAGAGATCCTCGAACGGTGCCCACTTCTCGAGCACTGGCTCGCCCGCCGGCCCGAGCTCCCCTGCATCCCCGGCGCAGACGACCCCGACGGGCGGGACCAGATCGGCGGTGACCGCGAGCTCGTCGATCAGCGCGCGCGCGCGGTCCGGGCCGTCCACCACGACCACGTCGACTCGTTCGCGCGCGATCAACTCGGCCGCGGCGTATGCGCCGGTGAGGCTGAACACACGGCAGCCCCGCCTTGCGATGAGCATCGCGTTTACGGCGCGGAACGGCTCGTCATCGGAGACGACGAGCACCCGCATTGGGCGCAGCCTGATCACCTGCGCCCGATCCGATGTCTCACCCAGATCCATGCGAACAGCTTTGCGCCGCAGCGATCTGCGGCCTACTGCACCTTGGTCTAGATCGCCATCCCACCATCCGGCCACGCACCGCAGCTGGGCGCCGACCTAGCGGAAGGTGCAGGTCGAACTAGCCGAACTTCCGGCGAGATCGAACGGGGCGCAGTCCACCATGACCGCCACTGGAGCACCTGGCTCCAAAGAAAGGAATCCAACCAAGGAGGAGCCTGTGTTCCGCAAACTACTCAAAAAGCGCACCGCACTGGTGCTCAGCGCCGTCGCCGTTCTGGCGGTCGCCGGCATCGCCGTCGCCTACTGGACGACGAGCGGCTCGGGCAATGGCTCGGGTGCGGTCGCCGAAAGCAACGGCACGCTCGTGCTGCACGGCACGATCACCAACGCACTGACGCCTGGCGGCAGCTCGCCGGTCGCCTATTCCGCCGACAACGCTGGGTCCTCGAGCCTGCAGGTCGGCACGGTTCACGCGGTCGTCTCGATCGACGAAACGCACGCGGAAGCCGGCTGCAAAGCATTCGACTTCACGATCGCGGACACCGCCGAGACACAGATCATCCCGGCGAAATCGTCTGGCGTCGCCCTCACGCACGGCGGCACGATCGCGATGGCCGACACCACCGAAAACCAGAACGCCTGCCAGGGCGCCACGATCTCGCTCGCTCTCACGAGCTAGCGAAGGGGGCAGTGGAGGGGAGGCACGGACGCCTCCCCTCCACTGATTTGCCGGCCTCCGGCCGGCTGCGACTTCCAGAGCCCGGCCACCAGCCGGCGCGACTTTGAACTTCAACGAGGAGAACGAGCGGTAACGAGATGGGCCTGCAAACGGACAACAGCAAGAGAAAGGCGAGGCGAGCGGACGGCGCCACCCGCGACGGGAACCGTCGCCGGTCGATCGGCAGCCGCCGTTCCCTCGTGCTGTTGGCCTCGCTGACGGTCCTGCTCGCGGCGAGCATCTCGCTCGCCGCGGCAGGAGCGTTCGCGCCGCTCCTGCGCCCGGCGCCGCCGCGCCCGCCGGAGCCGCCGACGCCCCCGGCCCCCACGATCACGAGCCGGCCGGCCGATCCGACGAGCCAGGCCACGGCCCACTTCGCCTACGCCGACGCGCAGTCGGGCGTCAGCTTCCAGTGCCAGATGGACGGTGGATCGTTCGGCTCGTGCCCCGCATCGGGCATGAGCTACGGCCCGCTATCGGAGCGCTCGCACACGTTCAAGGTGAGGGCAGTCGGTGGCTCGAAGACGAGCTCGACGACCTCCTACTCGTGGACGATCGACACGACGGCGCCCAGCGCCTCGATCTCCTTCCCTGACAACGGCGCCGCGATGAGTGCGGGCGATTGGGGCTCACACTGCCCCGACCACGCGGCGATCTGCGGCAGCGTGCGGGACGGCGGCGGCGTCAGCGCCGTCACGGTCTCGATTCAGCGTGACGGCGGTAAGTGGTGGGGCGGCAGCGCCTTCGACCAGGCCACCGAGACCTTCGTGGACGCGTCCGTCGACACGCGCGGACGCAGCTCCGCGCGCTGGAGCTACCCGCTCCACCTGCCTGCGGACGGCTCCTACACGGTCCACGTGCGCGCGAGCGACGAGGCAGGCAACCAGACGAGCCCGGCCTCGCAGGCCACAGCGCACTTCACGCTCGACACGACGCCGCCTCCGACACCCACGATCACGGCGCAGCCTGCAGCATCGACGACCTCGCGCGACGCGAGCTTCTCCTTCACAGACCTCGAGCACGGCGTGACGCTGCTGTGCCGCCGCGACGACGGCCGCTACGACCGATGCGCCAGCCCGCTGGCGTATCGCGGCCTGTCGCTCGGCGCGCACAGCTTCCAGGTGCAGGCGCACGACACCGTCGGCAACACGAGCGCAGCGGCCTCCTATTCGTGGACGATCGTCAAGGAACTCGCCAAAGAAGAAGGCAAACCGTTCACGGTCTCCGGTGGCGCCGCGGGTCCGCTCGCCCCCGGCATGACCCAACCGCTGGCGATCACGCTGTCGAACCCCAACAACGTGACGATCACGGTCACCGCGCTGACGGTGGCGACGGCGCCGGGCTCGAGCAAGGCTGGCTGCGACGGGCCAACCAACTTGGCGCTGACGCAGTCGAACCTCTCCGAAGCCAAAGCGCTGACGATCCCGGCCGGCGCTCACGCCACGTTGCCGTCGGGCGCGATCAGCGCACCGCAGGTGCTGATGAAGGATCTGCCGGTCAACCAAGACGCGTGCAAGGGCGCGGCGTTCACCTTCACCTACAGCGGGAGCGCGCACTCATGAGAACCTCCTTCGCGCGTGTCCTCGGGCGCCGCCATATCTCCATCCTGATGCTGCTCGGCGTGCTCGTGGCGAGCACGGCGGCCTGGGCCTACTGGGCCGGCAAGAGCAGCGGCAGCGCAAGCGGACACGTCGGCAGCCTCTCGGCGCCGACGATCAGCTCGGCCGCCCCTGGCGGCGGCACGGTGACGCTCAACTGGACGACCGTGACCCCGCCCGCCGGCGGCACGGTCAGCTACTACGTCAGCCGTGACGGCGGCGCCGCGAGCAGCGCCTGCCCGAGCTCGGGCGCGCCGGGTACGCAGACGAGCTGCACCGACACGAATGTCTCGACCGGCAGCCACAGCTACACCGTCACGGCCGTGTGGCACTCGTGGACGGCGAAGGGCGAAAGCGCGTCGGCGCAGGTAACGAGCGGCGCAGCGACGCACCTCGCGCTGACACCGGCAACGACAACGCCGACGGCGGGTGCCGCAGACAACCTGACGATCACGGCGCAGGACGCGGGCAACAACACGGTCACGAGCTACACCGGTGCCGAGAGTCTCACGTTCGCCGGCGCGAGCACGATCGGCTCTTTCCACCCGACCGTGACGAGCAGCAGCGGCACGGCGACCAACTTCGCGACGGCGACGACGGTGAACTTCACGAACGGCGTCGCCACGGTGTCGGGCGCAAGCAACGGAGTGATGAAGCTGTACAAGGCCGAGACTGCGAAAATCACGGTCACCGACGGCATGCTGAGCAACGGCAGCGGCGTCTCGGTCGCTGTCAGCCCCGCCGCGGCGAGCAGCTTCATTGTCCCAACACCCTCGCCACAGACAGCAAACAGTCCGTTTACCGTCACGCTGACCGCGCTCGACGCCTACGGCAATACGGCGACGGGATACTCAGGCAACCAGGCGATCGCGTTCGCCGGTCCGTCGAACAGCCCGACCGGCACCAAACCGATCTACCCCTCGCCGGTCAGCTTCACGGCGGGCGTCGGCAAAGCCACGATCACGCTGTATGACGCGGAGACGACGGCGCTGACCGCCAGCCAGACGCCGATCTCGGGAACCTCCGGCAGCTTTGCGGTCGGCGCGGCGGGCGCGAAAAGCCTCACGGTGCCGACCCCTGCTACGCAGACAGCGGGCGCGCCTTTCGAAGAGACGCTGGCCGCCAAGGATGCCTACGGCAACATCGCCACCGGTTACGCGGGCGAAAAGACGATCGCGTTCTCGGGACCCGCCAACAGCCCTAACGCCACGGCGCCTAAATACTCGCCTGTGACCTTCAGCGGCGGCGAAGGCAAAGCCTCGATCACCCTGTACGACGCGCAGACGACGACGCTGAGCGCCAAAGACAACTCGATCTCGATCTCCGGCAGCTCCGGGAGCTTCGCTGTCACCCCCGGCTCCGCCGCCAGCTTCACCGTGCCGACACCGGCAACGCAGACAGCCGGCGCCCCGTTCAGCGTGACGCTCACCGCAAAAGACGGCTACGGGAACACGGCCACGGGGTACTCCGGCAACCAAGCGATTACATTCAGCGGCCCCGAAGCCAGTCCGGCAGGAGAAGCGCCAAAATACCCAGCCACCGTGAGCTTCACGAGCGGCGAAGGCAAAACGTCTTCGATCACGCTGTACGACGCCGGCAGCACGACGCTGACCGCAAAAGATGGCGCTTCTGTCAGCGGCAGCTCTGGGAGCTTCACGGTCAACGGCCTCAGCGCGACCAGCAAATTCCTCTTGTCTACACCGTCGCCGAGCGCGGGGAGCCCGTTCACCGAGACGATCGCCGCGACCGACACATACGGCAACACGACGACCGGATTCACGGGTTCTCACTCGCTCAGCTTCAGCGGGCCTGCTTCGGGACCGAACGGCAAACCGCCGAGTTATCCCTCATCGGTCAGCTTCACCTCAGGCGTCGGCAGTCCCACGATCACGCTGTACGACGTGCAGACGACGACGCTCACGGCCAAACAGAGCACGCCGACTACCATCACAGGCACATCGGCCGGCTTCGCTGTCGCTGCGGGGAACGCCACGAGCTTCACGGTGCCCACCCCCTCGACGCAGACGGCGGGCATCGCCTTCAACGAGACGTTGAGCGCGTTTGACGCGGGGGGCAACATCGCCACCGGCTACAGCGGAGAAAAGGTCATCGCTTTCACCGGCCCCGAATCCAGCCCGAGCGGTGAAGCTCCGAAATACCCCGCGTCGGTCAGCTTCAGTGGGGGCACGGGCACAGCGTCGATGACGCTCTTCAAGGCCGACTCCACGAACGAATTGACTGCTGCACAGGGCTCCGCAACCGGCAACTCAAACAACTTCGCTGTCAACGCAGGTGCCGCCGCCAGGCTGGCGTGGGAACCGTCCGGCTTCAACTTCTCCGGCAAAAAAGAAAGCACCTCGTGCTTCTTCACCTGCACCTGGAAGGAAATCGGGCGCGGGAATGAATGGAGCGCGAAGGCGACCGTCACCGACGCGGGCGGCAACATCGTGAGCAACCTCGGCAGCGGTCACTCCGTGACGTTCAGCGCAACCATCGGCTCTGTCTCCCAGAGCAGCCTGTCGCTCCCGTCCAGCGGCTCTGCCAGGACGAGCACCGTCACCTACACCTCGCCCGGCAGCAACAGCTGGTCTACCGACACGCTGACAGCGCACTCGACCGGCTACACCGATGCGACGGTCCTGTTCAAAAAGTAAGCAAGCGCGCCCGCGCGGCCGCACCCGCCAGTGCTACTTCTGGGGTGCAACCCCGTGCCGACCGGAGCGCAAGCGCAGCCGCTTCGCGCCGCCGCTGTGCTTCGACCCCTGCCTCGGCGCACGCAAGCCCCGGCGCGAGCGGCCACGGCGGCTGTCCGACTTCTAGCCGAGCCGCTCTTCGAGCGCCTGCAGGCTGCACGTTGAGCGCGTCGGGCAGACGGTTGAACTGGGCCAGGTGCGCGTGCAGTTGGGGAAGCTGGGCCTTCCACTGATCGACGTCGACGCGCAGCAGCTCTGTCATGTCGGCGTCGGAGACGTCGACGCCGCGCGTGTCGATGCCATCGGCCCCGACGGGCGGGATCAAGCCAATCGGCGTCTCGGTCGCGGCGCCGTGGCCGGCGCAGCGCGCGAACACCCACGAGAGCACGCGCGAGTTCTCGCCGAAGCCGGGCCAGAGGAAGCGCCCGCCCTCGTCCTTGCGGAACCAGTTGACGTAGAAGATCTTCGGCAGCTTGGCGCCCTGGCGGCGGCCCATCTCCAGCCAGTGGCCGAAGTAGTCGGCCATGTTGTAGCCGCAGAAGGGCAGCATCGCGAACGGGTCGAAGCGCAGCTCGCCGACGGTGCCGGCGGCGGCAGCGGTCTTCTCGGAGCTCATCACGGCGCCGAGGAACACGCCGTGCTCCCAGTCGAACGCCTCGGTCACGAGCGGCACGACCGTCGAGCGCCGACCGCCGAACAGCATCGCGTCGATCGGCACGCCGGCGGCGTCCTCCCACTCGGGCGCGATCGCCGGGTCCTGCGCGGCGGGCGTCGTGAAGCGCGCGTTGGGGTGCGCCGCGGGGGCGTCGGAGTCGGGCGTCCAGTCGTTGCCGTGCCAGTCGATCAGGTGCGCGGGCTTCTCCTTCGTGAGGCCCTCCCACCAGATGTCGCCGTCGTCGGTCTTGGCGCAGTTGGTGAAGATCGAGTTGCGCTCGATCGTGTGGATCGCGTTGGGGTTGGTCTCCTCGCCGGTGCCCGGCGCCACGCCGAAGAAGCCGTACTCGGGGTTGACCGCGTAGAGGCGGCCGTCCTCACCGAACTTCATCCAGGCGATGTCATCGCCGATCGTCTCGACCGTCCAGCCCTCGAGCGTGGGGATCAGCATCGCCAGGTTCGTCTTGCCGCACGCGCTCGGGAAGGCGCCGGTGATGTACTTGACCTCGCCCTCGGGAGAGGTCAGCTTGAGGATCAGCATGTGCTCGGCCATCCAGCCCTCGTCGCGCGCCATCACCGAGGCGATCCGCAGCGCGAAGCACTTCTTGCCGAGCAGCGCGTTGCCGCCGTAGCCGGAGCCAAACGACCAGATCTCGCGCGTGTCGGGGAAGTGCACGATGTACTTGTTCTCGGCGTTGCACGGCCACGGCACGTCCTCGACGCCGTCGCCCAGCGGCATCCCGACCGAGTGCAGGCAGGGGACGAACTCGCCTTCTGATCCGAGCGCGTCGAGCGCGCCCTGGCCCATGCGCGTCATGATCCGCATGCTCACGGCGACGTAGGTGGAATCGGTCAGCTGCACGCCGACGTAGCTGTGGTTGGAGCCGAGCGGGCCCATCGAGAACGGCACCACGTACATCGTGCGTCCGCGCATCGAGCCGGCGAACAGCTCGTGCAGCGTGCCGCGCATCTCCTCGGGGTCGCGCCAGTTGTTCGTCGGGCCGGCTTCGTCCTCGGTCTGCGAGCAGATGAACGTGCGGTCCTCCACGCGCGCCACGTCGCCGGGGTCCGAGAGGGCGAGGTAGGAGTTGGGGCGCTTGGCGTCGGACAGCTTCTCGAACGTGCCCGCGTCGACGAGCTCCTGGCAGAGGGCGTCGTACTCCTCGGCGGAGCCGTCGCACCAATGGATGTCGTCGGGTTCGGTCAGCGACGCCACCTCGCCGACCCAGGTCAGCAGGCGCTCGTTCGTCGTGGGGGCGGAGGCGGTCGTGTTCATGGGGTAAAGCGGCTCCTCGATCGCGGTCATGATCGGCACGCCGACTCGCTCCTCTGTCGGTCGGCGCCGTCCGGGGGCTCGTCATGGCCCCGGGAACGGAAAAAACGCCCATACGGGCGGTTCCTGAGAGGGTATCGCACGCTCACGCGACTGGACTGGCCACCGCGTCTCCGCCTGGACCAAGGGCCCCTCGACGTAGGCCTGGGAGCGGCACGGACCCTCGGCGAGGCGCCTCCTACTCGACGTTCCCCTCGGCCTCGCCGCCGACCCGAGGCTCCGCCTCGGGTGCCCGACTCTTGCGCGGCACGAGCACGAGGCGCTTGAACTCGGCGACCAGCACGCCGTCCTGGTTGAGCACGCGCGTGTGCACCTTGACCGTGCCGCGGTCGGGCTTTGAGCGCGACTCCTTCTTCTCGAGCACCTCGGACTCGCAGAACAGCGTGTCGCCGTGGAACACGGGGGCCGGGTGCTTGAGCTCTTCGGTGGCGAGGTTGGCGATCGCCTTGCCGCTGACATCCGAGACGGACATGCCGAGCGCCAGCGAGTAGACGAGCGGACCGACGACGACGTTGCGGCCCTGCTGGGATTTGTGCGCGTACACGTCGTTGATGTGCAGCGGGTGGTGGTTCATCGTGATCAGGCAGAACAGGTGGTCATCGGACTCGGTGACCGTCTTCGCGGGCCAGTGCTTGTAGACGGCGCCGACCTCGAACTCCTCCAGGTAGCGTCCATACGGGTGTGCACCGCTCGCCTCGCGCGCGGCCTGCTCGGTCTCGACGGTCTGCGTCTCGCTCATGGGGTCCTGGAGTCTCCTCGGATGGCTTGTCTTGGGCCTGAGACTCTAATAGGCACGGCTGAGCCGATAGCGTTGACGCCGTAAACGACCGACGTCCGCAGACCCAGGAGACCAGACTTGCGCAACCCCCGCGACTTCTTCAAGCCCCTCGCGATCGACGCCCCCGAGCCGGCGCGCGAGATCCCGTTCAAGCCGTCCCGGATGATCCACTTCATGGACTTCTCGAACCCGAAAATGGTCGAGAAGACGCCGGACCTGGCGCCGAAGGTGGACATCTTGCTGGGCAACCTCGAGGACGCGGTGCCGCTCGAAAAGAAGGAGGCGGCGCGCGCCGGGCTGATCAAGGTCGGCAAGGAGATGGACCTCGGCGACACGGCGCTGTGGACGCGCGTCAACGAGCTCGCCTCGCCCTACGTGCTCGATGACCTCACGCAGCTCGTGACCGAGATCGGCGACAAGCTCGAGGTGATCATGATCCCGAAGGTCGAGGGCCCTTGGGACATCCACTACGCCGACCGGCTGCTCGCCCAGCTCGAGGCGAAGGCGGGGATCGAACGGCCGATCCTGATCCACTGCGTGCTGGAGACGGCGCAGGGCGTGGCCAACCTCGAGGAGATCGCGAGCGCCTCGCCGCGGATCCAGGGGATGAGCTTCGGCCCAGCCGACCTGGCGGCCTCGCGGCGGATGAAGACGACGCGCGTCGGCGGCGGGCACCCGGGCTACCGCACGATCGCCGACCCGGACCCGGAGAACCCGGACGCCCCCCGTCCGAGCTACCAGCAGGACCCGTGGCACTACTCGATCGCGCGCATGGTCGACGCATGCACATCGGTCGGTGCCCTCCCCTTCTACGGCCCCTACGGCGACATCTCCGACGCGGAGGGTTGCGAGACGCAGTTCCGCGCCTCCTTCCTGCTCGGATGCGTCGGCGCGTGGTCGCTACACCCGAACCAGATCGCGATCGCAAAGAAGGTCTACTCGCCCGACCCCGAGGAGGTGGCGTTCGCGAAGAAGGTCATCGAGGCGATCCCGGACGGGCGCGGCGTGCACATGATCGACGGCAAGATGCAGGATGACGCGACGTGGAAGCAGTGCAAGGTGATGGTCAACCTCGCCGAAATGCTCGCCAAGAAGGACCCGGAGCTGGCCGACGCTTACGGCTTTGCGCCGGCGGGCGCCGTCGCCTGATCGCGACGGTCGCCGTGCAGACGTCGCGTCTCGCCCGGGGGACGCAGCTGCGTGCCGCACACGATCGCATTGCATCTTGCTATACTTTCCGCATGGCGCAAGTAGTCACTCGCATCGATGACAAGCTTGTCGCCGACCTCGACGGCCTCGTCGCCGACGGTCATGTCGCCAGCCGCTCGGAGGCCGTGCGGATCGGCTTGGAAAAACTGGTGGACGAACACCGGCGACGGCAGATCGGCGAAGAAATCGTTGAGGGATACAGGCGTCAGCCCCAGACCGAGGAGGAGCTTGCGGGCGCCGACGAGGCAACGCGGGCGATGATCGAGGCTGAGCCCTGGTGAGCGTGCCCAAGCAGGGCGAGATCTGGTGGGCCGAGACCGAGCACAAGCGGCGTCCCGTCCTCGTCATCACGCGATCCGAGGCGATTCCGGTGCTCACCGGCGTGGTAGTGGCGCCGATCACCAGCAACGTCCGGGAAATACCAACGGAGATCGCGCTTGGCGAAAGTGAGGGCTTGCCGGTGGAATGCGCAGCTTCCTTCGACAACCTGCTGATGGTCCGGCGCTCGACGCTCACCGAGCGCGTAGGAGAGCTCGCTTTCGCCAAACCTCGAGATGTGCTCTGCGCTGCATGCCCTCGCCGACTGCTGAGCCACCTCGATCGGCGTAGGCGCGGCGCGGCCACCGCACAGCCCAGCCCCGGGCCTGTAGGCTTCCGCGCCGCCATGAGATTCTTCGAGTACGAGGCGCGCGAGATCGTCAAGCGCGCCGGCATCCCCGTGACCGACTACGGCTTCACGACCGACCCGGCCGAGGCTGCGCAGATCGCGCAGCGGATCGGCGGCCCGACGGTGATCAAGTCGCAGGTGCTTTCCGGCGGGCGGATGAAGGCGGGCGGCGTCAAGTTCGCCGACACGCCGGGCGAGGCCGAGTCCTACGCACGCGACATCCTCGCGCTGGAGATCGGCGGCCACATGCCGCGCGGCGTGCTCGTCGACCCGAAGGCCGAGGTCGCGCAGGAGTACTACGCCGGCGTCGTCTGGGACGGCAGCGCGAAGAAGCCGCTGATGCTGTTCAGCGACATGGGCGGCATCGACATCGAGCAGGTCGCCGAGGAGCACCCCGACCACGTCGGTCGCGGCCACTTCTCCTCGCTCGAGCCCTTCTCCGACTTCCAGGCCAAGCAGGTCATCGCCGCGGCCGGCGTCACCGGCAGGGCCCTGCAGCGCGCCACCCCGGTGCTCGCCCGCCTGGCCCGGCTGTTCCTCGGGAACGACATGACGCTCGCCGAGATCAACCCCCTGGCGGAGCTGAAGGACGGCTCGTTCGTCGCGCTCGACGCGCACATGGAGATGGAGAACGAGGGCATGCCGCGTCAGAAGGGCCTGCTGAAGGCGCTCGGCATCGGCGAGGACGACGGCACCCGCGAGGGCCACACCCCGACCCCGTTCGAGGAGGCCGTCAAGGCGATCGACGCCGCCGATCACCGTGGCGTCATCCAGGGCAAGGACACCGGCTTCAATGGCAACATCGGCCTGGTGATCGGAGCGGGCGGCGGCTCGCTGACGCTGACCGACGCCGTGCGCCAGCAGGGCGGCAAGCCCGCCAACTACTCCGAGATCGGCGGCAACCCGTCTGTCGCCAAGGCCTGCGGCCTGGCCAAGCAGGTCCTCCAGAAAGACGGCGTCGAGAAGATCGCCGTGATGATGTCGATCGTTTCGAACACGCGCGTGGACATCGTCGCCCGCGGCGTGATCAAGGCCTGCCTGGAGCTCGGCAAGGACCCCGGCGAGACGATCGCGATCTTCCGGATCCCGGGCGCCTGGGAGGAGGAGGGCTTCAAGATCCTCGACAAGTACGGGATCGAGTACTGCGACCGCTCCGTGTCGCTGTGGGAGGCCGCCGGGCGGGCGGTCGCCAAGATCCAGGGAGCAGCGGCCTAGTCATGTCGATCCTGATCGACCAGGACACCACCTTCATCATCCAGGGCATCACCGGCCGCGAGGCCGTCAACCTCACGCGCGAGTGCCTCGACTACGGCTCGAAGATCGTCGGCGGCGTGACCCCCGGCCGCAAGGGCCGCGAGGTGCACGGCGTTCCCGTCTTCGACACTGTCGAGCAGGTCGTCGAGCACAACGGCGGCGTCGTGCCCGACGGCTCGGTCGTCACCGTCCCACCGGCGGGCACGCGAGACGCCGTGTTCGAGGCGCTGCACGCGGGCATCAAGACGATCGTGATCGTCACCGAGCGGATCCCGCGCCGCGACGTCGCGATGATGGTCGAGCTCGCCGACGCCAAGCGGCGCGCGGATCATCGGCCCGAACTGCCTTGGCGTGATCGTCCCGGGCGTCGCCAAGATGGGCGGCATCGGCGGCCCGGCACGCAACGCCGCCGTGGCCTACCAGCCGGGCGCAGTCGGTGTGATGAGCCGCTCGGGTGGCATGACCACGGAGATCTCCTCCACGCTGACCGCCGCTGGCCTCGGCGTCTCCACGGCAGTCTCGATCGGCGGCGACGCGATCATCGGCTCGACCTACGCCGAGCTGATGCCGTACTTCGAGGCCGACGAGCAGACCCAGGCGATCGTGATCTACACCGAGCCCGGCGGCCGCATGGAGGCCCAGCTGGCGCAGTGGGTCACCGACAACGACTCGCGCCTGCCGATCATCGCGTTCATGGCCGGCAAGTTCATGGACGACGAGGAGATGCAGGGCATGTCCTTCGGGCACGCCGGCACGATCGTCGAGGGCAAGGAGGACAGCGCGACCGAGAAGATCGCCCGGCTCGAGGCAGCCGGCATCCCTGTCGTGCAGCGGATCGACGAGATCCCCGATCTCGTCAAGGCCAAGATCGCAGAGAGGACCGGGGCATGAGGAAGGACGGACTCTTCATCGCCGTCGAGGTCGACGACGCGGCGGCAGCCGACGCCGAGCTGGTGCGCAAGCTGACCGAGGCCTGCCCGGTCGACATCTTCGCGCAGAACGGCGGCGGCTCGCTAGAGCTCGTGGAGAAGAACCTCGACGAGTGCGTCCTTTGCCGCCTGTGCCTGGATGCGGCGCCGGACGGCGCCGTGAAGATCATCAAGCTCTACGACGACGGCGCGACGCTCTGAGCGATCGGCGCGACTGCCCCGCGCATTGGGCCGCCGGGTGCATTATCTTGGAAGCAGGGCCATGAACGAAAACTTCTCGCTGATCGTGATGTGCCTGTTCTTGCTTGGCTCGCTGGCGTTCCTGGCCCAGCAGCTGACCTCGTACCACTGAGCCGGACTAGGCAGACTTGCGCGCCTTGCGCGTGCGCTCGCGCTCCTGCTGGCGCTCGACGACGTTGACGATCAGCTTGAGGATCTGATCGGGGCCGGTCGCCTTCGCCTGGCCGTAGGTGAAGGCCTCGATCCAGTCGGGCACCTTGCCTTCGCGCGCCATCACGTTGAAGAACTCGCGGCGCATGTCGACGCGCACGCGCGCGTCGGCCGCCGGGCCCTTGGTCACCTTGACGTCGGGCATCTCCAGGCGGAAGTGCTGGACGTCGCCGCGCCCGCGCAGCTCGACGCCGACGACGAGCTTGATCGGCGCGAGCGCCGGCACCTCCTCGATGAACCTCCGCGTCGCGAGTTCGATCAGAGCCTTGGCGTCCTCCGCCATATGGCGCTCCCTTCCGGGACCTTGGCGGTCCGTCGCGTGTGTCAGATCTTATGACGCTGCAGCAGCTTGCGGCCGATCACCATGCGCTGGATCTCCGAGGTGCCCTCGCCGATCAGCAGCAGCGGCGCGTCGCGGTAGATGCGCTCGATCTCGTACTCCTTGGAGTAGCCGTAGCCGCCGTGGATGCGCAGGCACTCCTCGGCGCAGAAGCGGCCGGCCTCGGAGGCGAACAGCTTGGCCATGCCCGGCCTCCAGGTCGGAGCGCTCGCCGGCGTCCTTCATCGCGCGCCGCCCGGCGCACGAGCAGCCGCGCGGCGTCGACCTGCGTGGCCATGTCGGCGAGCTTGAACTGGATCGCCTGGTGCTCGGCGATCGGCTTGCCGAAGGTCTTGCGCTCCTGCGAGTAGCGCAGCGCCAGCTCGAGCGCGCGCTGGGCGAGCCCGACGCCGCGGGCGGCGACGTTCACGCGCCCGAGGTCGAGCGCGTCCATCATCTGCACGAAGCCCTTGTTCAGGCCCTCCTCTTCGCCGCCGAGGATGTTCTCGGCCGGGCAGCGATAGCCGTCGAACACGAGCTCGGTGGACTCGACGCCCTTGTAGCCCATCTTCTTGATCTTCGGGCGGGACGTTGAAGCCCTTCAGCGGCACCCGTGTTCTCGCCGACGCCCGGCTCTTTCTCGCAGATGAAGCAGGTCATGCCGCGGTAGCGGGGGTCGGCGTCGGGGTCGGTCTTGACGAGCGTGAAGACGAGCGAGGAGAGCAGGCCGTTGGTGACCCACATCTTCTGGCCGTTGATCTCCCACGTGCCGTCGTCCTGCTTCTTGGCCGAGGTCTTGATCGCCTGCACGTCGGAGCCGAGCTCGGGCTCGGACAGCGAGAAGGCGGCGCGGATCTCGCCCGTGGCCATCCGCGGCAGGTACTTCTGCTTCTGCTCCTCGGTGCCGAACTTCATCAGCAGGTAGGAGCCGATGAAGTGCGTGTTGACGACGCCCGAGATCGAGATCCAGCCGCGCGAGAGCTCCTCGACGATCATCGCGTAGGTCGTCAGGTCGAGCCCCATGCCGCCGTACTCCTCGGGGATCGTCACGCCGAACAGGCCGAGCTCCTTCATCTGCTCGACGATCGGCTCGGGGAAGGAGTCCTCGTGGTCGTAGTGCTCGGCGTTGGGCAGGATCTGCTCGTCGACGAACTGGTGGACCATCTCGGTGATCGCCTTCTGCTCGTCGGTCTTCTCGGTGTACGGCGTCGCGGCTACGGCCATGCGGATTAGCGCTCCAAGGTCGTTTTTGTCTGGGTACAAGGGAGAATACCGGCATGAACTTCGCCCGCGACGTCGTCGACGCGATGCCCGCCCAGCGGCTCGCGCTGGTCGAGCTGACGCGCGAGGGCAGCCGGCGCGAGTGGACCTTCGGCGAGGTCGCGCGAGCGCTCGGCGCGCGCTCGCGGGCGCGCTCGCCGCGCGCGGGGTCGGCCGCGGCGACGTCGTGATGACGCTGATCGGCAACCGCCCGGAGTGGGTGTTCGCGATGGTCGCGTGCTTTCGCCTCGGCGCCGTCGTGCTGCCGTGCACCGAGCAGCTGCGCGCCAAGGACCTGCGCCTGCGCCTCGACACGGCGCGACCGTGCGCTGATCGTCGCCGACGAGCGCAACCGCGCCGAGCTCGAGGCGGCGCGGCCGGAGTGCGAGGTGATCCTCGTCCCCGACGAGGCGCTGTACGCGGCCGAGCCGGCGCCGCCCGTCGAGCTCTCGGCGCAGGAGCCTTGCCTGATCACGTTCACGAGCGGCACGGCCGGCGAGCCGAAGGCGCGTCGTCCACGGCCAGCGCTACCTCGACGGCCAGCGCCTGCAGGCCGAGCACTGGCTCGGCGCCCGCGCGCGGCGAGCTGGTCTGGTGCACCGCCGCGAGCGGCTGGTCGAAGTCGGCGCGCAACGTGTTCATCGCGCCATGGCTGCGGGGCGCCGCGGCGCTGCTGCACGACGCGCGCTTCGACCCGCACGAGCGCCTGCGAGCTGCTCGCGCGCGAGCGCGTCGACGTGCTCTGCATGGCGCCGACCGAGTACCGCGTGATCGCCAAGCGCGCGACGCTCGCGCCGCTGCCCGAGCTGCGCGGCCTGGTGGCCGCCGGCGAGGCGCTCAACCCGGAGGTGCTGCGCGCCTGGCGCGAGGCGACGGGCCTGGAGATCCGCGACGGCTACGGGCAGACCGAGACCGGCCAGCTGACCGGCGCCCCGCCGGGCGAGCCGGCGCAGGCCGGGCTCGATGGGCACGGCGCTGCCGGGCGATCGGGCTGCGCGTCGAGAGACGGCGAGCTGACGGCCGACCCGCGCGACGCGTGCCGACGTTCTTCCTCGGCTACCTCGGCGAGCACGTGCAGCGCGGCGAGGACGGCACGTGGTCGGTCGAGGACCGCCGCGACGGGCGAGGCCTGGCGCACGGGCGACCTCGTCGAGCAGGACGAGGACGGCTGGCTGCTACTTCGAGGGGCGCAACGACGACGTGATCGTCTCCGCCGGCTACCGGATCGGCCCGTTCGAGGTCGAGTCGGCGCTCGTCGCCCACCCGGCCGTGGCCGAGGCGGCGGCCGTCGCGGCGCCCGACGAGGAGCGCGGCTCGGTCGTGCGCGCGATCGTCGTGCTGCGCGACGACGGTTACGCCCCGTCGCCGGAGCTGGTGCGCGAGCTGCAGGAGCACGTCAAGCGCGAGACGGCGCCCTACAAGTACCCGCGCATCGTCGAGTTCGCGCGCGAGCTGCCGAAGACGGCGAGCGGCAAGATCAAGCGCGCGCAGCTGCGCACAGAGAGCTAGCACCCAGCGCCCCATTGCAAACGTAAGCCGCCCGCGGCGCCGGCGGAGGGCGGCGCGTCGGGCGGCGGCTCAGACGAGCTGCTCTGCGGTCTGAGCGCTGGCGCTCGCGCGCCCGAAGTCGTGCTCGAGCTCCTCGACCTCCTGCATCACCGTGCGCGACGGCGGGCGCAGGGTGACGAAGGCGGCGAGGATGCCGACCGCGACGGAGATCGCGGCGACGATGTAGGCGAGGTGGTAGCCGCCGGTCAGCGCGCTGCTCAGCGCGTGGCCGCTCGCCGTCAGCGCCTTCGTGTGATCGGTCGCGATCGTGCCCAGCGTGGCCAGGCCGATCGCGCCGAACAGCTGCACCGAGACGTTGACGATGCCCGAGGCCAGACCGGCGTCGCGCTTGGGCGCGTCGGACATGCCGATCGTCAGCAGCGGCAGGAACGATGCGCCGGCGCCGAGGCCGAGCAGCAGGAACGCGAAGAACAGGCCCGGGAAGTAGCTCGCGTGCACGCCCTCCGTAGCCAGCAGCACGAGCCCGCCGATGATCCCGACGAGCCCGGCCGCGAGCGTGTTGACGGCGCCAACGCGCTCGACGATGCGCGCCGAGACGCCCATCGACATGACAGCGATGGCGATCGTCAGCGGCATGAACGCCAGCCCGGTGCTGATCGCGTCGTAGCCGAGCACGTGCTCGAGGTAGAGCGAGCCGAGGAAGAAGGCCGAGAACATGCCCGTGACAAGCAGCCCGCGCACGAGGCTCGAGCCCATCAGCAGCGCGCAGGCGCAGGATGCGCAGCGGCATGATCGGGTTCTCCAGCCGCGACTCGAGCGCAGAGGAAGGCGGCGAGCAGCGCGAGCGACGCCGCCGCCGACGCCGAGCGTGCGCGCCGACAGTCAGGCCGTATTCGCTGGACTTCACGATCGCGAAGGCGCCGAGCCATCGTCGCCAGCGTGATCAGCACCGAGCCGAGCCACGTCGACGCCGCCGCGCAGGCCGATCCCCTCGTTCTCGTCGATCAGCCGCCGAGCCGAGCACGAAGGCGACGATGCCGATCGGCACGTTGACGAAGAAGATCCAGTGCCAGTCGAGCGACTGCGTCAGCGCGCCGCCCGCGAGCAGCCCGATCGAGCCGCCGCCGGCCGAGACGAACGCGTACAGCCCCATCGCCTTGGCCTGCTCGCGTCGTCTCGGGGAACTCGGTGACGATGATCGCGAGGATCACGCTCGAGGCGACCGCGCCGCCGACGCCCTGCAGCAGGCGCGCGCCGATCAGCAGCACCTTGGCTGTCGGCGATCCCGCACAGCACGGACGCCGCCGTGAACAGCACGAGCCCGCTGAGGAACACGCGCTTGCGCCCGACCAGGTCGCCTAGGCGCCCGGCCAGCAGCAGGAAGCCGCCGAACGTGATCAGGTAGCCGTCGATCACCCACGTGAGGTTGCTCTGGGAGAAGCTGCAGGTCGTGCTGGATCGAGGGCAGCGCGACGTTGACGATCGTCGCGTCGAGCACCATCATCAGCTGCCCGAGGCAGAGCACGGCGAGCGCGATCCAGCGCCGGCGCTCGCTCCTGCTCGCGACCTCGGCGGCAGACGCAGTCAGCTGCGCGTCCTCGTGCAGCCTGTCGACCGGCCTCGACGAGGCGTTGTTGGGTTGCCGGGACTCCTCGGCGGCCTCCGGGTTCTCGTGCTTCAGCTGTTCGATCGTAGTGCTCATATGGCTCCCATCGGTTGCGATGGGAACAACATAGCAAGGATCATCCCTATAACAAGGAAGATCAATCTAAAATTTAACATCGCTGCTATAGTGACAACTGATGCGAAATGGTGTAAAATCCCACGCGATGGGTGCAGAGAGGCCTTGTGCTCCTGGTTCGATGGCCCTGTTGACGCGCTTGGCGAAGCAGGTCTACAGGCGCAGCTCTGAAGACCTGCTCGGCATGCACATGCGCCACCTGATGTCGCTCAGCTACGTCCGCGACCACAACGGCGGGCCACAGCAGGAGCTCGCCGAGGCGCTCTGCATGGACGCCAACAACGTCGTGCTGCTGCTCAACGAGCTCGAGGAGCTCGGCTATGTCAGCCGCAGGCGCGACCCGGATGACCGCCGCCGCCACCTCGTCGACCTGACGCCAGCCGGCGCGAAGGCGCTAGGCGACGCCGAGCACCGTCAGGAGACGATCGAGGACGACGTGCTGAAGGCGCTCGACGACGACGAGCGCGCGACCCTGTGGCGCCTGCTCGGCCGCGCGCTGCGCGGCGCCGAGCCCGAGCTCGACGCGGCCTGCGAGCCGTCCGAGTCGCTCAGCGCGACCGTCGCTTAGAGCGCCACGATCGCGTCGATCTCGACGAACGCGCCCTTGGGCAGCTCAGCCACGCCGACGGCCGCACGCGCGGGCGGGCTCTGCTGAAAGAACGAGCCGTAGACCTCGTTGATCTCGGCGAACGCGCTCAGTTGGGTCGTGTAGATCGTCAGGCGCACGGCCTGCGCCAGCGTGGTACCGGCGACCGTGCAGACCTCGCCGAGGTTCTCCAGGCAGCGCCGCGCCTGCTCGGCGGGCGTGTCGCCGACGAGCTCTCCGCTGCACGGGTCCAGCGGGATCTGCCCCGAGCAGAACAAGAGGCCGCCCACGCGCACGGCGTGGCTATAGGGGCCAACCGCCGGCGGCGCCGCCGCTGCGTCGACCGTCTCGCGTTCGCCCGGCATCGGCCAGAGGCTATCGCGCGCCAGCGCTTCTACACACGAGCGCCCGGGGCTACTCCAGGCGTGGCGAATGCCCTGCAACTGCCTCGCTTCGACCACGCGTGCCGCTAACGTTCGCCGACATGCCACGGCGACTGCTTACCTGGACGCTCGCCGTGTGCCTCGCCGCCTGCGCGCTCGCGGCGGCAGCCGCCGCGCCGGCCGGGGCGGCGCTTCCGTTCGCCCCGTGCACCAGCCTCGCTGGCTTCACCTGCGCGTCGCTCGCCGTGCCGCTCGACCGCAGCGGCAAGGTTGCAGGCACGATCGCACTGCCGATCGAGCGCAAATCGGCGGGCACGATCCAGACGCAGAGCGCCGTCATCGCACTCGCCGGAGGCCCGGGCCAGGCGGCCAACCCGCTCGGCGAACAGCTCGCCGCGGCGATCGCTCCGGCGCTGAGCTCACACGACCTGCTCGTGTTCGACCAGCGCGGCACAGGTCATGCGAGCCCGCTGAACTGCCCGATCTTCAACGACGTGGCGGCGCTCGAAAAGGCGACCGAAAGCACGCTTGGGTCGCTGATCGAACTGTGCGCGCTTCAGATCGGCCAGGCGCGCGGGTCGTTCACGACCCAAGAATCGGTCGAAGACATCGAGTCGATCCGCCACACGACGGGCTACAAGAAGCTGGTCCTCTACGGCACCTCCTACGGCACGAAGGTGGCGCTCGAGTATGCCGAACGCTACCCGCAGCACGTCGAAGCGCTCGTGCTCGACTCGGTCGTGCCGAGCTCGGGCCCCGAAGCGTTCGGCATCGACAGGCTGCAGGCGATCACGCCCGTGCTGACCGAGCTGTGCGCCAATCGCGCCTGCGCAGGCATCACGACGAGCCCGGTCGGCGAACTCGCCAAGCTGCTCGCGCGCCTGCGCAAGCACCGCCTCAGCGGCTCGGCCTTCGACGGCGCGGGCAAGCGCCACGCGGTCTCGATGGGCGAGCTCGACGTGCTCAACATCCTCCAGGCAGGCGACTTGAACCCGGCGCTGCGCGCGCTGCTGCCGGCCGCCGTGCACTCGGCGCTGAACGGCGACCCCGATCCGCTGCTGCGCTTGAACCTGATCGCCGAGGGCCTGGTCCCGAGCGTGCCGATCAATCGCGAACGCGAAGGCGAACGGGTCGGCAACGAAGAAGAAAACAACGCGCTGTTCATCACGACCTCGTGCGAGGAGACGCTGTTCCCGTGGCAGCGAGCGGCCACCGCCCAGACCAAGCTGGCCGAAGCGACCAACGCACTACACGGACTGCCGAGCAGCGACTTCTACCCATTCGACACGACGACGGCCTTGCAGAGCAGCCTCGTACCGGTATGCGACGCCTGGCCCGACGCCTCGCCCCCGCCGCCGACGGCCAGCCCGTTGCCGAACGTGCCGGCGCTGATCCTCTCCGGCGAACAGGACCTGCGCACGCCGACCTCCGGCGCGAAGGCGGTCGCCGCGCTGATCCCCGACGCGCAGGTGCTGACGGTTCCCTTCACCGGGCACTCGGTGCTCGGCAGCGACTTCAGCGGGTGCGCCCAGACGGCGGTCGGCGCCTTCTTCACGAGCACTCCGGTGCAGCCGTGCACGACGACGGCCAACATGTTCGCGCCGACGCCGGTTGCGCCGCGCAAGCTCGCCTACCTACGCTCGCCGCCGGGGCTCAGTGGCAAGCCCGGACGCACGCTGACGGCCGTGCTCGACGCGATCGTCGACCTCGACCGCCAGGTCGTGGCGGCGACGCTGCAGGCCGAGCAGGAACTGCCGAGCGGCTCGAGCTTCGGCGGGCTGCGCGGCGGCTATGCCAAGCTGACCTCCTCGGCGGCGACGCTGAGGAACTTCTCGTTCGTCAACGGCGTCAAGCTGAGCGGGACGTTCCCGGTGAAGAACCACGAACTGCAGCCCGCGACGATCCGCATCTCCGGCGGGAGCGCCGCAGCGGGCAGCGTCAGGCTGTCCTCTGACAAACGCGTCACGGGCATGCTCGGCGGCAAGCGCTTCAACGTGAGCCTCGCCAGGGTCAAGCTCTCGCGCACGGGTGCCACCGGGGCGGAATGGCCCGCTCGCGCACGCTTCCCGCTGCCGGGGCTCGTGCGCGAATCGACGAATCGAGTCCGCTGAGCTCAGCGGCGAGCGAGCCGCCGGCCGCTCTCGGTGTCGGGCGGGGTGTAGTTCAGCTCGTAGTGGTGATAGAGCGAGGACTCGTCGGCCTGTGAGAGCTCCTCCCCGTGCTGCTCGATGTTCGGTGCCGACCGAACCTGCTCCTTCGACACCGCCACCTGAAGCTCGCTGGGCCCGATCTTGATCCCGCCGAGTGGGACGAACGTCAGGTGCCGACCGATCAAGCCCTCCTTGACGGTCGCGAACTGGGGCACGTCGGTCTCGACGTCCACGTAAACGTCCTGCAGCTTGCCGATCTTCTCACCGTCCACATCGAGCAGCATCCGCCCGTGCCATTCGGCGATGTTCCACTCTGCGGGGGGTCCATCCTCACCGCTCGCAGGCGCCTGATCGCCGGGGCCCGAGGCCGGCAGATCCTCAGGCGTGGGTGCCTCTTCCTGATCCATCGTCCAAACGTTACCCTTCCGGCGCCACTCGTACCGTGTCCCGGGCTGATGGGCGAGGGGTATCGCCGGGGCGACGATCGTGAATAGACTCGGCCCGCAGTGGATGAGGTGCGGTCGAGCTGACCGCCGCGCAATGTCTACGCCAATTCGAGGAGGCAGCCGTGGCGACACCAACGTTCGACCCGGACAAGTTCAAGGCGACCACGCGCGAGCAGTGGCAGGAGGCGGCCGCAGCCTGGGACCGCTGGGGCCCGACGCTGGAGGACTGGCTGGGCCCGGCGACCGAGGCGATGCTCGACGCCGCCGGCGTTCGACCCGGCGCGCGCGTGCTCGACGTGGCGGCGGGCGCCGGAGGCCAGACGCTGGCCGCGGCGCGCCGCGTGGGACCCGACGGGCATGTGCTCGCCACCGATATCTCACCCGCCATCCTCGAGTACGCCGCGGCCACCGCGCGCGACGCCGGCTTGGCCAACGTGGAGACCCGGGAGCTGGACGGCGAGAGTCTCGCCGGCGTGGAGGACGCGTCGTTCGATGCGGTCATATCGCGCGTCGGGCTGATCTACTTCCCCGACCGGCAGGGTGCGTTGGCTGAGATGCGGCGCGTGCTGCGCCCCGGCGGGCGGGTCGCAGCGGTCGTCTACTCGACGCCCGAGAGCAACCGATTCTTCTCGGTGCCGGTCGGGATCATCCGACGGCGGGCCGAGTTGGGGCCGCCGCTGCCGGGCCAGCCGGGACCGTTCAGCCTGGGCGGCGAGGGGGTCCTCGCCGACGCCTACGAGCAAGCCGGCTTTCGCGACGTTCAGGTCCAGGCCGTAAGCTCACCGCTGCGCATGACTTCGGCCGTCGAGTGTCTGCGCTTTGAGCGCGAGTCCTTCGGTGCCCTTCACCAGATGCTGGCGGGACTGGACGAGGCCGGTCGGGAGCGGGCATGGCAGGAGGTCGGGGAGGCGCTCGGCGAGTTCGAGGACGCTGATGGCTTCACCGGGCCGTGCGAGCTGCTGGTCGGTGCAGCGACGCGGTAGCGAGAAGGTCTCGTCGGACCGTGACCCATCCCTGGGTCGCGGCGCACGGAGGTCAGTCGACGCTTGCGATCAGGACGTCCGGCCGACGAGCAGGGCACTTCCTCGCAATTTCCGAGGGCTTGACATAGGAGCAACCGAATGACCAACGCGCTCGCCCAGGAGACCTCGCCCTACCTGCGCCAGCATGCCGAGAACCCGGTCGACTGGCTGCCGTGGGGCGAGCAGGCGCTGCGGCGCGCGACCGAGCAGGACAAGCCGCTGCTCGTCTCGATCGGCTACTCCTCGTGCCATTGGTGCCACGTGATGGAGCGCGAGTCCTTCGAGGACGAGCAGACCGCGGCGCTGATGAACGAGGAGTTCGTCTGCGTGAAGGTCGACCGCGAGGAGCGCCCGGACGTGGACGCGCTGTACATGGAGGCCGTGCAGGGAATGACCGGCCAGGGCGGCTGGCCGCTGAACGTGTTCCTCACGCCAGAGCAGCTGCCGTTCTACGGCGGCACGTACTTCCCGCCGGAGCCACGCCACGGGATACCCGCCTGGACGCAGGTGCTGCAGGCGATCGCCGAGGCCTGGAGCGAGCGCAGCGCCGAGATCCGTGCCGGCGGCGAGCAGCTGCGCGAGCGCCTCTCGGGCGGCGCCTTGCTCGCCCCCTCCTCGCAGCCGATCGACGAGTCCGCTCTGCAGGCCGCGGTCGAGCGTCTGCGCGACTCGTTCGACCGCGAGGACGGCGGCTTCGGCGCCGCGCCGAAGTTCCCGCATGCCTCAGCGCTCGAGTTCCTGATGCTGCGCGGCGGCACCGCCGCCGAAGGCAGTGGTCGCGAGATGACGCTCGCCACGCTGCGCGCGATGGCGGCCGGCGGCATCCACGACCAGATCGGCGGCGGCTTCGCTCGCTACAGCGTAGACCGCTCCTGGACGGTGCCGCACTTCGAGAAGATGCTCTACGACAACGCGCTGCTCGCGCGCGCCTACCTGCACGGCTTCCAGCGCTTCGGCGAGCGCCGCCTGCTCGATGTCTGCCTCGACACGCTCGGCTGGGCGATGCGCGAGATGCGCGGCCCCGAGGGAGGCTTCTACGCCGCGCTCGACGCCGACTCGGAGGGCGTCGAGGGTCGCTACTACGTGTGGACGATCGCGCAGCTGCGCGAGCTGCTCGGCGAGGACGCCGACGCCGCAATCGAGCGGTTTGGCGCCACCGAGCAAGGGAACTTCACGGACCCGCACAACCCCGAGCCGGGGCTGAACGTGCTGCAGGGCCCTCGCACCGCCGATGCCGACCTGGACGCCGCCACGCTGGAGCGCATCCGTGGTCGTCTGCTCGGCGCGCGCGCCGAGCGCGTGCGCCCGGGCCTCGACGACAAGCGCCTGACCTCGTGGAACGCGCTGATGATCTGCGCGCTGGCCGAGACGGGCGCGGCGCTGCGCGAGGAGCCCGTCGACGGAGTCGATCCGGCGCTCGGCGAGGAGCTGCTCGGCGCTGCCGTCGCGTGCGCCGAGTTCGTGCTTCGCGACCTGCGCGACGAGCACGGACGGCTGCTGCGCACCTACAACGACGGCCGCGCCAAGATCGGCGCCTATCTCGAGGACCACGCGTACCTGCTCGAGGCGCTGCTCGTCCTGTTCGAAACGACCTGCGAGGAGCGCTGGTTCGATCAGGCGCTGGCGCTCGCCGACGAGCTGATCGAACGCTTCTCAGATCCCGAGCGCGGAGGCTTCTTCTCGACCCCCGCCGACGGGCAGCCGCTGATCGCACGGCGCAAGGACCTCGAGGACTCGCCGATCCCGGCCGGCGGCTCGAGCGCCGCGATGGGCCTCTTGCGCCTCTCGCAGCTGACCGGCGATCAGCGCTACGAGCGCCATGCCGTCTCCGTGCTGCGGCTGCTCGCCGAGATCGCGCCGCGCCACCCGAGCTCTTTCGGGCACGTGCTGCAGGTGATGCACTGGTACCTGTCCCCCGCGCGGCCGATCGCCTGCGCCGTGCCCGCGCGCAGCTAGAAAGGCGCGGAGGGGCCGTGCGCATCTTGGGACTTCGGTAGCAATCGTATATACGGCGGCGTATATGCCATTGCTACCAATGGCGGTGTCTCACCACGCATCTCCGCCCTGCCTCGCTCGCAGGCGAACCTCCAACGCACGTCAGAGAATCGCCAAGTAGCGGTCGCGCTCCCACTGCGTGACCTGCACGCGGTAGTCGTCCCACTCCTGGCGCTTGATCTCGACGTAGCGGTTGAACATGTGCTCGCCGAGCGTGCGCAGCACGAGCTCGGACTGCGCCGTCAGCTCGATCGCCTCGCCGAGGCTCTCCGGCAGCTGCTCGACTCCGAGGCGGCGGCGCTCCTCGCCGGAGAGGTGGTAGAGGTTCTTCTCCATCGGCTCGGGCAGCTCATAGCCCTTCTCGATCCCCTCGAGGCCGGCCTGCAACAGCGCGGCGAACGTCAGGTAGGGGTTGCAGGCGGGGTCGGGGCAGCGCAGCTCCATGCGCGTGGCCTTCTCGTTGCCCGGGTGGTACAGCGGCACGCGCACGAGCGCCGAGCGGTTGCGCCGTGACCAGGCGACGTACGTCGGCGCCTCGAAGCCCGGCACGAGTCGCTTGTAGGAGTTGACCCACTGGGCGAAGATCGAGCAGATCTCACGCGCGTGCTTGAGCTGGCCGGCGATGAACGCCTTGCCGACGTCGGAGAGGAAGTACTGGTCCTCGGCGTCGTAGAACGCGTTGTGGCCGCCGCTGAACAGCGACTGGTGCGTGTGCATCCCCGAGCCGTTCTCACCGAACAGCGGCTTGGGCATGAACGTCGCATGCCAGCCGTACTTCATCGCGTACTCCTTGACCGTGATGCGGTAGGTCATGCAGTCGTCGGCCATCTTCATCGCGTCGGCGTAGCGCATGTCGATCTCGTGCTGGGAGGGACCGACCTCGTGGTGGGTGTACTCCACGTGGATGCCCAGCTGCTCGAGCGCCAGCACCGTCTCGCGGCGCACGTCGGAGCCGGCGTCGAGCGTGGTCAGGTCGAAGTAGCCGCCTTCGTCGAGCACCTCGGTCGAGCGCGAGTCCTTGAACAAGAAGTACTCGAGCTCCGGGCCGACGTTGAAGACATCGAAGCCCATCCCGTGGGCACGCTCCAGCGCGCGCCGCAGGACGTGGCGAGGGTCCCCCTCGTATGGGGTCCGCTCCGGGGTCACGACGTCGCAGAACATGCGGCCAACGCCCTGCTCCTCCGGGCGCCAAGGCAGCACCGCGAACGTCGACGGGTCGGGCATCGCGATCATGTCCGACTCCTCGATCGCGTTGAAGCCGGTGATCGAGGACCCGTCGAAGCCCATGCCGTTCTCGAACGCGTCGTCGAGCTCTTCGACGTTGATCGAGAACGACTTGAGCTGGCCGAGGATGTCGGTGAACCAGAAGCGGATGAAGCGGATCTCCCGCTCGGCCACGATCGTCTTGACGTCCTCCGCGGTTTTCGGCGACTCCGTCATGCCCGTCTGACCTTATCGATGGCTCTCGCCCGCCGGTATCGACGGATGGCTAAATCGCCGTCCGTCGGCAGGCGGCTCTCGATCGGGTCAGCGTCCCGCGACGGCGGCGACGAAGTTGGCGACGTCTTCGGCTTCCTTGCCCTGATACAGCAGCGCCGGCATCTGCCCGAGGCCACGCGCGCGGCCTTCGGCGATCGCGCTCAGCACGAGCGCTTTTCGCCCCGAGGGCGTCGAGATGTCGGCGCCCACGCGAACATCGAGGTTCGGGCCGATCACGCCGACCGACTTGGTCGCCGCGAGCGTGTGGCAGACGGCGCAGGACTTCGAGAACAGTTCGCGCCCCTTCTGCTCGCCCGCGTTCAGGTGCACGCCGCCGACGCCGACGCTCGCCTTGTGGTCGCCGTTGAAGGCCATCACGATCGCCGGGACGGCCAGGCCGAAGGCGAACAGCACGATCACGCCCGCCGTGACCGAGCGGCGGCTGAACCTCGATTCGGTGTGCAACGCCTGGCGCGCGCCGCGCGGCCCACCGCGCATCGCGACGAAGAACACCGCGAGGCCCAGCAGGACCCAGATGAGGACGATGACGATGACCATGCGCGCGAGAACATATCGCCTGGCGCCGCCGAACGGTCGATCGAGGCCGTCCGGCGCCCCTTTCGGCGGCGCTCTTGCGGCGCGCCTTCTTTAGGCGGCGCCAAGGTCCGGCGCTACCCTGGAAGTCGGGCTCATACCGAGTCTCCGAGGTATTGACCATGGACGCGCCGTCGTGAACATCCTCCGCCGCCTCCCCCTCTCCCGCCTGCTGCTGGTCTGCGCGCTCGTCGCCGTCCTCGGCGGCTCGCTCGCCGCGCTCGCGCTGGCGCTCGGCTCGGGGCCGACGCCGCCGCCCAAGCCGCTCGCGCAGGCCGTCCACGACGCCCTCACGGCGGCGCCGGTCGAAGGCGTCAGCGCAAACGTCAAGCTGACCGACAACCTGCTCGAAGGCGCGAGCCTCGCAAGCGGCGGCAGCGGCGGCGAAGCCGGTCAGCTCTCGCAGAGCCCGCTGCTGTCGGGCGCCTCCGGCCGACTGTGGATCGCCAAGGACGGGCGCGTGCGGCTCGAGCTGCAGGCCGAAAAGGGCGACACGCAGGTGCTCTACGACGGCCACACGCTGACCGCCTACGACGCCTCCTCGAACACGCTCTACCGCTACACGCCGCCGGCGGGCAAGGAAGGCACCGACACGCAGTCCTCGCCGGGCAACGCCGACAAGCACGAAGTCCCGAGCGTGGCGAAGATCGAAGAAGCGATCGCCAAGCTCGACCACGTCAACGTGTCGGGCGCGACGCCGACCGACGTCGCCGGGCGGCCGGCCTACACGGCGCGCGTCTCGCCGAAGGAAGGCGGCAGCCTGATCGGCGGCGCCGAGCTCTCGTGGGACGCCGAAAACGGCCTGCCGCTGCGCGCGGCGCTGTACTCCTCGACGAGCTCCTCGCCCGTGATCGAACTCGCCGCCAGCGAAGTCTCGTTCGGCCCGGTCGCGAGCTCGGTGTTCGAATTCACGCCGCCGTCGAACGCGAAAGTCGAAGAAATCACGCTGCCGGCCGGCGCCGGCAAGCAGCACGGCGCAGCGACCTCCGGCGGCGGTCACCCGAAGATGACGACGCAGGGCAGCGGCATCACCGCCGTGCACGTGCTCGAAAGCAAGGTCAAGCCCGGCGAGAAGTCGCCGAACCTGCCCGAAGGCCTGCAGAAGGTCAAGATCGACGGCACGACCACGGCGACCGAGTTGCCGACGGCGCTCGGGACGCTGCTGAGCTTCGAGCGCTCGGGCGTCCGCTATGTGCTGGCCGGCGCGATCACGCCCGCCGCAGATCGAGGCAGTCGCGCGAGGCCTCTAGCGTGAGCGACGCCGCCGCGCCGCCGGTGCGGGCGAGGGGCCTCGTCAAGCGCTACGACGACGTCCTCGCCGTCGATCACATCGATCTGAACGTCCGCAGCGGTGACGTGTACGGCTTCCTCGGGCCGAACGGCGCCGGCAAGACGACGACGCTGCGGATGGCGCTCGGTCTGATCACGCCGAGCGAGGGGAGCATCGAGCTGTTCGGCCGTGACCCGATGCGCCATGGCGCACGCGCACTGCAGGGCGTCGCCGGGTTCGTCGAGGCGCCGCGCTTCTATCCCTATCTCAGCGCGCGCAAGAACCTCGAACTGCTCGCCGCGCTCGACGGCGGCGGCGCGTCCGAGCGGATCGACGGAGGTGCTCGAGGTGGTCGAGCTGGCGCCCCGGGCAAAGCACCGCGTCGGCGGCTACTCGCACGGCATGCGCCAGCGCCTCGGCATCGCCGCGGCGCTGCTGCGCCGCCCGCGCCTGCTGATCCTCGACGAGCCCGCGACCGGCCTCGATCCCGCCGGGATGCGCGACATGCGCGTGCTGATCCGCCGCCTCGCCGACGAGGGCATCACGGTGCTGCTCTCCAGCCACCAGCTACCAGAGGTGCAGGAACTGTGCGATCGCGTCGCGATCGTCGATTCCGGCCGCGTCGTCTACGAGGGCGCGCTCGCCGACCTGCGCCGCCAGGGCGGCGCCGGCTACAGGCTGCGCACGACCGACGACGCGCGGGCGCTCGAGATCGTGCGCGGACAGAGGGCGCTCGAGTATGCGAGCTCCGGCGAGCACGGCGTCAGCTTCGAAGGCGACGAGCGCGCCGTCGGCGAACTGTCGCTCGCGCTCGGCGCAGCCGACATCGGCATCCTCGCGCTGACACCCGAGCTGGCGACGCTCGAGGACCTGTTCTTCCGCCTGACCGAGGGCGCCGCCGGCGATCGCGCGAGCGCCGAGGCGGGTAGCGACGCCGACGAAGCCGGCGCCAATAGCTCGAGCCCGGCCGCACCCGTCGAGGTCGCATGAACGCGACGACCGCCTCTCCCCCGGCGCTCGCACCCGTAGCGGCTCGTGACGCCCGCTCGCCGCGCCCGCATACGTGGACGGTCTGGCGCTGGGAGATGCGCAAGCTGATCTCACAGAAGCGGACCTACCTCGGGCTCGGCCTCGCCGTGATCCTGCCGCTGATCTTCGTGCTAGTGCAACGGCTACGGGGGCCGCAGGGTCATGACCGGGGAAACATCTTCGCCTCGCACATCACGCAATCCGGCCTCACCACCCCGGTGCTGATGCTGCTGTTCCTCTCCGTCTTCATGCTGCCGCTGATCGCCGCCCTCGTCGCCGGCGACATCGTCGCCGCCGAGGACGGCAACGGCACGCTGAAGACGATCCTCACGCGATCGGTCGATCGCGGCCAGGTGTTCACGGCGAAGGCGCTCGCCGCGTTCACGTACGCCGCGATCGCGGTGCTGCTCTCAGCGCTCGTCGCGACCGGCGCCGGCGTCGCCTCGTGGGGCTTCCACGACGTGGTCACCTTCTCCGGCACGGTCGTCTCCGCGCCCGAAGGCCTGCTGCTCGTGTTCGCCTCGAACGCCGTCTACCTGATCCCGTTGTTCGCCGTAGTCAGCTTCGGCCTGCTGCTGTCGACCGTCACGCGCAACAGCGCCGCCGCCGTCGTCGGCACGATCGGCTTCACGATCCTGCTGTTCATCGTCGCGCAGATCCCCGGCGTCGAAGCGATCAAGCCCTACCTCATCACCGAACAGTACGAGAACTGGCACGGGCTCCTGCGCACGCCAACCGACTGGGCGCCGATCCTGCACTCGCTGTGGGTTTGTGCGCTGTATGCCGGCGCGTCGCTCACCGCCGCATACCTGGTGTTCCTCAGGCGCGACGTCGCCGGCGGCTGAAACCAGCACCGCCAGCCTGCTCCCCAGCTTTGGGTGTGAATTGGGTGTGTCACACCCAATTTGGTAGGATGGGTGGATGAAGACCATCCAAGTACGCAACGTGCCCGACGACGTCCACCGCGCCTTGCGTACGCGGGCGGCGGCGGCCGGCGTATCTCTCTCGGACTTCGCGCTCGGCGAGCTCGAGCGAGTTGCCCAACGTCCGCCCGTCGCGGATGTTCTCGCGCGCGCACGCTCGCGCGCCGGCGGCGCCGACAGTGCCGAGATCGTTGCCGCCATTCGCGCCGGTCGCGACCGCGACTGAGCCGTGCTCGTAGTCGATACCTCGGCTGTGCTCGACGCGCTCGCGGCTCGCCGTGACCCCACGCGACTCTTGACGCGCCTCGTCGAGGACGGCGACCTGCATGCGCCGCATCTGATCGACACGGAGTTGCTCCAAGCCCTTCGTCGCATGACCATGAGGGGCACGATCAGCCACGAGCGCGCAGCCGACGCACGCAGCGACTTCGCAGAACTGACGCTCGTTCGCTATCCGCACCAGCCCCTAAGCGATCGCGTCTGGGCGCTGCGGGGCAACCTCACCGCCTACGACGCCACGTTCGTCGCTCTGGCCGAGCTATTGGCCGTGCCGCTCGTCACCTGCGACGCACGCCTCGCCTCCGCGCCAGGGCATCAAGCCGAGATCGAGCTGTTCAGCGCGACTTAGCTGACCTGCGCCGGCAGCTCGACCGGCGAGAGCTCGACGTCGCCCATCAGCCGCCGCGCCTCGCGCGGGTCGATCAGCCCGGCTTCCAGGCGGCCAGTCGACTCCGCGCCGCAGGCCACGCCGAGGCGCAGGCAGTGGTCGGGTGGGCGGCCCTCGTAGCGCGCCGCCACGTAGCCGGCGAGGAAGGCGTCGCCCGAGCCGCGCCTGGCGACCGGCTCGCGCTGCTCGATGCGCGCACGTTTGGTCTGCGGCTGACCGTCGATCAGCACCTGGGCGATGCAGCCGTCCGGCAGCGTCATGATCGCCTCGCGCGGGCCGATCGCAGCGATCTCGCGCACGACCTGCAGGCGCTCCTCCTCGCCCGCGAACTCGTGCCCCACGAGTTCCTCGGCCTCGAGCACATTCGGCGAGACCACGTCCGGCTCGGCGCGCGCCGCCTGGCGCAGCGGCTCGCCGTCGGTGTCGATCACCGTGATCACGTCGAGGCGCTCGAGATCGTGGATCAGGCTCGCGTACAGGTCCGGCTCGACGCCGCGCGGCAGCGATCCCGCAAACACGACGATCGCCGCGCCGCGCGCCAGGTACAGCAGCTTGTCGCGAAACAGCTCGACCTCGCGCTCGGAGATCGCAGGGCCGCGTTCGTTGATCTCCGTCTGCTCGCCCGTCGTCGGGTCGAGCACCGACGTGTTCGTGCGCGACTCCTCGCGGATCCGCACGAAGTCGTTGAGGATCGACTCTTCTGTGAGCTGCTCCACGATGTGCGTGCCCGTCGCCCCGCCGGCGAAGCCCGTCGCGATCACCGGCTGGCCCAGCGCCTTCAGCGTGCGCGCGATGTTGACGCCCTTGCCGCCCGCCATCGTGCGCTGCTCGACCGTGCGGTGACGCCTGCCGAGCTGGAAGTTCGGCACCGAAAGCGACTTGTCGATCGCGGCGTTGAGCGTGACCGTGATGATCATCGTGGGCTCCCTTCCACCTTCCACCCCGTCCCGCAGCGGGCCTGCGGCGGGACGAAGCACAGGCTAGCGGACGCCAGGCGCACGCCCGCCGGCTCAGACCGGCACGGCCGAGAGCGCCCACGCCTGCTCGCGCAGACGCTCTGCCTCCGCGCGCGCCGCCTGCGCCGGATCGCCGCCGTTCTTCAGGTGCGCGTCGACGATGCCGCGCGAGGCCGTCACCAGGCCGCCGGCGCGACCCGGCGCGAAGGCCGGCGCCAGATCCTCCACGCGTCCGCCCTGCGCGCCGACGCCCGGCAGCAGGAAGAACGCGTGCGGCATCAGCTTGCGCGCGCTCGTCAGGTGCGCCGGCTCGGTCGCGCCCATCACCGCCCCGACGTCGCTCAAGCCCGACCCGCCCAGCCCCGCCGCGCCGAGCTCGTGCACGATCGCCGCGATCCGCTGCCACACCGTGCCGCCGTCGGCCAGCCGTAGGTCCTCGAAGTCTGCGGCCCCGGGATTAGACGTGCGCACGAGCACCAGAACGCCCGCGCCGCACGCGCGCGCGGCCGTCACGAACGGGTCGAGTGCGTCCACGCCCATCAGCGGGTTCACCGTGGCGAGATCCGCGCCGAGGCCGTCGAGCCTGCCGAAAGGCGTGTCGCGCCCCTCGAAGAGCGCACCGGCGTAGGCGCGCGCGGTCACGTCGATGTCGCCGCGCTTGCCGTCGGCGATCACCAGCAGGCCCCGCTCGCGGGCGTGTCCGACGACCGCTTCGAGCGCCTGCCAGCCGGGCGCGCCGAGCAGCTCGAAGCGCGCCAGCTGCGGCTTGACCGCCACGCACGCGCCCGCCGTGGCATCGATCACCGCGCGGCAATGGCGCAGCACCGCCTGCGCCGCACGCTCGGCCGGCGCGCGCGCCTGCTCGGCCTCGCTCGGAGCGGCGACCGCCCGATCCGGCCACAGCGCCGCCGGATCGGGGTCCAGCCCGATCACGATCTGCGACTCGCGCTCGGCGACGCGAGCGGCCAGTGCGTCCCCGAACGGCTGCGCCAGGCTCAGCGGCCCTTCACCGCGCTCTTCAGACCGCTGCCCGCCGTGAAGCGGGGAACGCGGCTCGCCGCGATCTGGATGCGCTCGCCCGTGCGCGGGTTCACTCCCAT
This sequence comes from uncultured Solirubrobacteraceae bacterium, assembly GCA_963716315.1. Classification (GTDB taxonomy): domain Bacteria; phylum Actinomycetota; class Thermoleophilia; order Solirubrobacterales; family Solirubrobacteraceae; genus Palsa-744. The sequence continues at coordinate 986,882 of OY970301.1, forward strand.
CCGCGCGCCGCGATCACTCACGTGGAACTTGCCGAATCCCGCCACCGTGACCTCGCTGCCGCGACGCAGCGCGTCCTCGACGGTGGCCAGCACCGCATCCACCGCGCGCCCGGCATCCTGCTTGGTCAGATCGGCGCGATCCGCCACCTGGTCGACCAGCTCGGCCTTCGTCACTTGGATCCTCCTCGTTCGTGAAACCGATCTATCGACGCTAACACCCTGCACGGACACGGCGCAAGCCGCGCGCCCGCCGCGCGCCCCGCCGCCGTGGCGCCGCCCGTGCCGTCTTGGACCCGTACACCGGGCCATCCGCCACAATGCCCCGATGAGCGTCACCCGAATCGCCTGGCTGGTGACAGTGCTCGTCGCGCTGCTCACCGGCTTCTTGCTGCTGCTCGGCGGCTACAACGGCTACGCCGCGCTCGGGCTCGCCGTCGCGATCGCCGCCGCCATCAACCTGCTGTAGGGCGCTCGTCGGGCCTCACTTCACGCGGGACGTCCCGCCACGGGACGTTCGCCGAGCCACTGAAAAAGCGCCCGCGCGGCGCGCCCGCGGTGGCTGATCGCGTCCTTCTGCTCGTCGCTCAGCTCGGCCATCGTCAGCCCCTCCGGCCCCTCGTCGGGCAGGAACGCCGGGTCGTAGCCGAAGCCGCGCTCGCCGCGCGGAGCCGGCGCGAGCTTGCCCGCGCAGCGCCCGTCGAACAGCCGCTCGACGCCGCCCGCCGGGTCGACGTAGGCGATCGCGCAGACGTACTCGAGGCCGCTGCCCGCCGGCGCCTCGCGCAGCAGCTTCGCCAGGTTCTCGCCGTCGCTCGCGTGCTCGCCCGCATAGCGCGCCGAGCGCACGCCCGGCGCCTCCGCCCAGTGCCGCCGCCGCGATGCCCGAGTCGTCGGCGATGCTCGCGCGTCCCGTCGCCGCCGCCGCTGCGCGCGCCTTGCCGAGCGCGTTCTCCGCGAACGTCTCGCCCTCCTCCGGCGGCAGCGTGACCTGCGGAAGCAGCACGTCCAGCTCCCACTCCTCCTCGTTGGCGGCGTGCGCCGGCAGCAGCCGCGCGAGCTCGCGCCGCTTGTGCTCGTTGTGCGTCGCCAGCAGCAGCCTCAAGGCGAAGCCGTCTGCTCCTGGCCCGCCGCGCTCGCGATCGCCCGCTGCTGGGCGTCCTGCAGCAGTTCGATGCCCACCGCCGCCAGCGCCAGCAGCTCGTCCAGGTGCGCGCGCGAGAGCGGCGTGCGCTCGGCCGTCGCCTGCACCTCGATCAAGCCGCCGTCGCCGGTCATCACGACGTTCGCATCGACCTCCGCCGTCGAGTCCTCCGAGTAGTCGAGATCGAGCAGCGCGACGCCGCCGACCATCCCGCACGAGACCGCCGCCACCGAGCCCGTCAGCGGCGAGCGCTCCAACAGGCCCTGCTCACGCAGGCGCGCGCAGGCCAGCGCCAGCGCCACGTATGCGCCCGTGATCGATGCGCAGCGCGTACCGCCGTCGGCTTGCAGCACGTCGCAGTCGAGGTAGATCGTCCGTTCGCCGAGCGCCTTGAAGTCGACCACGCCGCGCAGCGACCGTCCGATCAGGCGCTGGATCTCGACCGTGCGTCCGTCCTGGCGCCCGCGCGTGGCGTCGCGCTGCTTGCGCTCGCCCGTCGAGGCCGGCAGCATGCCGTACTCCGAGGTCACCCAGCCCGTGCCACGCCCCTTCATCCAGCGCGGCACGCTCTCCTCCGCCGAGGCCGTGCAGATCACGCGCGTCTCGCCCGCCGAGATCAGCGCCGAGCCGGTCGCCGTGCGCATGAAGCCCGGCTCGATCTCGATCGGGCGCAGCTCGCCCGCAGCGCGCCCGTAGCTGCGCTGCGGTGCACCCTGCTCGCTCTCCGGGGCCATCACGCCGCCTGCTCGTCTCGTGCGCCAGTCATGCCGCCGCCTCGACCTCGGCCAGCTGCACGTGCTCGACCTCGCCCAGCGGCATCTGCAGGAAGCGCGTGCCGAGCTCGTGGAACGCCTGTGCGTCGCCCGTGCAGAGGAAGCGGTAGTCGCCCTCGCCGCCGCGCCGGTTGCCCAGCGAGCGCGTGCTCAGCGCGTGCTCCACCTGGCGCGCCAGCGCCGCCCCCGAGCTGATCAGCCCCACCTGCGGGCCGAGCATGCGCTGCAGCATCGGGCGGATCAGCGGGTAGTGCGTGCAGCCGAGGATCACCGTGTCGACTTCCGCATCGCGCAGCGGCGCGCACGCCTCGCGCACCATCTGCACGGCGCGCTCGTCGAACTGCTCGCCCGCCTGGATGATCCCCGCCAGATCGGGGCACGGCACCGAGTACAGCGTCACGTGCGGGTCGATCGCCGTCACCGCCTGCTCGTAGGCGCCGCTGGCCACCGTCGTCGGCGTCGCCAGCAGCCCGATCCGTCCCGTGCGCGTGCTCGCCACCGCCTGCGAGGCCTCCGGGCGCACGACGCCGAGCACGTCGACGCCGAGCGTCGTCTCGAGCATCCGCCTGCGCAGGCTCGGCAGCGCCGCCGCCGTCGCCGAGTTGCACGCCACCACGAGCAGCTTCGTGCGCCGGCGCAACAGCTCCTCGGCGATCTCCGCCGAGAAGCGCGCCAGTTCCTGCGGCGTGCGCTCGCCGTAGGGGAAGCGCGCCGTGTCGCCCAGGTAGAGGAAGTCCTCGTGCGGCAACTGCACGAGCAGCTCGTGCAGGACCGTCAGCCCGCCCACGCCCGAGTCGAACACGCCGATCGGCCGCTCGCGCGGATCTGCTGGCCTCGGCAAGTCGCTGCCCACACGGCCATCATTCCAAAGCGCGCCGTCGTCGCCCGCACGGGCCGTCGCGTGCCGGCGCTACCGTCGGCACGTGCGCGCGCTCGTGCTCTCCAACATGCGGCCCGACCCGGCGCACCCCGAGCGTGGCAGTTTCGTCCGCGACCAGGTCGCCGCGCTGCGCCGACTCGACGGGCTCGACGTCGAGCTGTACGAGCTCCCGCCCGGCGCCGCCGCGCTCGCACGCGCCGCGCGCGAGCTGCGCCGCACGTTCGCGCGGCGGCGCACAGGCGCAGCGGGCAAAGCGCCAGACGCCGCCGACGAGCGCTTCGACATCGTGCACGCCCACTTCGGCCTGACCGCCTGGCCCGCGCTCGCCGTCCCCGCTCATGCGCGCGCGCTCACGCTGCACGGCACCGACCTGCGTCACCCGCGCACGCGCCTGCTGACGCTCGCCGCGCTGCCCAGCGTCGACCTGCTCGCCGTCGTCTCCCCCGCGCTCGCCGACGAGCTGCCCGCCCGCGCCGCGCGCCGCGCCCAGGTGCTGCCGTGCGGCGTCGAGCTCGAGCGCTTTCGCCCGCTGCCGCGAGCCGAGGCGCGCGCCGAGCTCGGCCTCGAGCCCGACCGGCGCTACGCGCTGTTCGCCGCCGACCCCGCCCGTCCCGAGAAGCGCTATGACCGCGCCCACGCGCTCGCCGCCGCGGCCGGCGCCGAGCTGCTCACGCTCGGCGGCGTCGAGCCAGCGCGCGTGCCGCTGCTCGTCAACGCCGCCAACGCCGTGCTCGTCCCCTCCGAGCGCGAGGGCTTCGGCCTGGCCGTGCTCGAGGCGCTCGCCTGCGACGTGCCCGTGCTCGCCACGCCCGTCGGGATCCATGAGCAGGCGCTCGCCGGCGTGCCCGGCACGCTCTGCGCGCCGTTCGATCCAGCTCGCTGGGGCGCCGCGCTCGAGCGGCTGCTCGGCGAGACCGACCCGCGCGTCGCCGGCCGGGCAAGCGCCGAGCGCTGGTCCGCCACGCGCATGGCGCAGCGCGTCGCCGATGCATGGCGCACAGCCCGCGGGCGCGCTGGGTAGCATGGGATAGCCGTGGACAGCCAGACATCCGCCACGACTCCGCAGCTGCGCCTGCGCAGCCGCACGACGATCCCGCCGCAGCCGCCCCGCCCGGCAGCGATGCCGCGACGCCCGCTCCCGGCGCCGGAGCCTCGGCAGCTTCGCCGGCAGCCGCCGCTACGGCGGCATCGCCCGCCGCTGCAGGCGCTGCCTCCCCCGCCACGGCCGCCACGGCCGGCTCGACAGCCTCGGCTGCGCCGAGCGACGCCGCCGCCACCGACGTGCCCGAGGCCGGTGCCGAGGAGCCGCAGCCCGGCTTCGGCTCGCGCGGGCGCCTGCGCCGACGCGCGCGCTTCCTGCGCAAGGCGCGCGAGCTCGCCTACCGCGACCTCGGCGGGCTCGTCTTCAGCCTGCACCGCTTCGGCCAGCGCAACGACGCGCTCGTGCTCGCCAAGCTCGCCACGCTCGAGCCGCATCGACGCCGAGCTGCGCGCGCTCGAAGACAGCTTGTCCGAGCGCCAGCCCGTCACCGTGCTGCGTGAGGCCGGCATCACCGCCTGCCCGCGCTGCGCCGCCATCCACAGCGGCGAAGACCGCTTCTGCCCCAGCTGCGGCCTGTCGATGAGCCGCCGCAGCGACCTGCCGATCGCCGGCGCATCGGCCGGCGCCGCCGCGCAGGCTCCCGCGACCAGCGCGCCGACGCCGAGCCAGGGCGCGCCCGCCGCACAGCCGCCGACACCGGCAGGCGTCGCACCGGCAGGCACCGCACCGGCGCCGCCCGCGAGCGCCGCGCCGCCACCAGCCGGTGGCTCGGCTTCACCGGCGAGCCCCGAACCGGCCACTGAGCAGCACGCCGCCGTCGCCCCTCCGGCCGGTGGCCAGGCTCAGCCACACGCCGCGCCGCAGCCCGCCACGCAGGCCTTCCCCGCGATCCCTCCCGCAGCCGGCACCGGCGCCGGGCGATCACCCTCGCCGCCGCCGCCGAGCGGGCAGCCACAGAACCCCGCGCCGGCCGGCGATGACAACCAGCCGACCGAGATCATCCGCCCGCCGGCACCCGGCTCGTGACGGCCACCGCGCCCGCCGAGAGCCCACCCGGCAGCGCTCCCGCGCCCGCGCCTGAGAGCGGCACCCCGCCGACGCGCCCGGCCGTGATCGAGGCCTGCCCGCTGTGCGGTGCACCGCTCGACCCACGCCAGGACTGGTGCTTGAGCTGCGGCGCCGCCGCCCGCACGCGCCTCGCGGCCACACCCAACTGGAAGGCCCCCGTCGCCGCGATCGCCGTCGTCGCCGTGCTCGCCCTCGGCGTGCTCGCCGCCGCGCTCGTCAAGCTCGCCGGCGACTCCGGCTCGAGCGCTGCAACGGGCACGACGACCGTCACCGTCGCGCCCACCGCGAGCACGCCGGCCACGCCGAGCACCGCCACAGCAGGCGTCCCGACGACGATTACGCCCGGCGCCACGACGACGCCCTCGACGACGCCGACCGCGGGGGCGAGCACGCCCACGGTCACCGCGCAGCCCGGCAACGCCGGCGGCATCGCCAGCCCGAGCACGACCCCGACCGTCACCGCCAAGAAAGGCGTCAAATCGATCCCCGGACTCGGCGGGCTCTCGCCGGCCGAGCGCGAACGGGTCGAAAAACTGATCAAACCCGGCGCCAAGAAGAACTCCGGGCGCTAGCCACGGCCGCCCGCCGCGGCGCTGGGCGGCGCCCCGCCGCAGCGCTCGCCGCCCGCCGCCAGATACGGTTCCCGCGATGCCCGCATCCCCCCCGCCGGTCTCGCGCCGAGCCGTGCGCGAGTCCGATGTAGCAGTCGTCGGTGCGGGCGCCGCCGGGCTGTACGCCGCGCTGTGCGCCGCCCGCGAGCGGCGCGTCCGTCGCGCTGATCTCGGCCACGCCGCTCGCACAGACGGCCAGCTACTGGGCGCAGGGCGGCCTCGCCGCCGCGCTCGCCAGCGACGACAGCATCGAGCTGCACCTGCGCGACACAGAGCTCGCCGGGCGCCGTCTCGTGCGCCGCTCCGCCGCAGAGATCCTCGCCCGCGAGGCGCCCGACTGCGTACGCGACCTGCAGGCGCTCGGCGTGCGCTTCGACGCCGACCGCGAGGGACGCCTCGCGCTTGGCCTCGAGGGCGGGCACTCCGTCCGCCGCGTCGTGCACGCCGGCGGCAGCGCCACCGGCCGGCGCGTCGTGCGCCAGCTCTCCGCGCTCGCCGCCGAGGACCAGCGCATCGCCGTGCTCGAGGGCGCCCGTGCCCGCGCGCTGTGGCGCTCCGGCGAGCGTTGCGCCGGGCTGATCGGCGAGGACGGGCAGATCCTCGCCGCACGCGCCGTCGTGATCGCCACCGGCGGCTGCGCGCGCGATGTGGGCGCGCACGACCAACCCGCCCGGCTCCCAGGGCGTCGGGCTGCTGCTCGCCCAGCAAGCCGGCGCCGCTCTGGCCGACCTCGAGCTCTTGCAGTTCCACCCGACCGCCGTGATCGGCGTCAAGGGCCGCGAGGGCTTCCTCGTGACCGAGGCGATCCGCGGCGAGGGCGCCACGCTGCACGACCACAACGGCGAGCGCTTCGTCGACGAGCTGCTGCCGCGCGACGAGGTCTCGCGCGCGATCCAGGCGCGCCTGGCCGAGTCCGGCGAGCGCTCCGTCGGGCTCGACATGCGCCACGTCGACCCCGCGCGCTTCCCCAACGTCGTCGGCGCGCTGCGCGACGCCGGGCTCGACCCCACGCGCGAGCTGATCCCCGTCGCGCCGGCCGCCCACTACACGATGGGCGGGATCGTCGCCGACCTGCACGCGCACTCCACGCTGCCCGGGCTGTACGCCGTCGGCGAGTCCTCCTGCACCGGCCTGCACGGCGCCAACCGGCTCGCCTCCAACTCGCTCAGCGAGTGCTTCGTGTTCGCCCGCCGCGCCATCGCCCACGCGCTCGCCGAGCCCGCGCCCGCCCGCGCCGGCGCCGGCGCTGGTGCGAGCGCGGCCGAGCTCGACGCGCTCGTCGCACTCCCAGCGCCACCCGTCGGCGACCGGCGCACGCGCGCCGCCCTGTGGCAGGACGCCGGCATCGTGCGCCACGCCGACGGTCTCACGCGCCTGCTCGCGAGCCCCCACCCGCTCGTGCGCGCGATCGCGCAGTGCGCGCTAACGCGCAGTGAGAGCCGCGGTGCGCACCAGCGCAGCGACTACCCCGAGCGCGACCCCGCGCTCGACCTGCACCACGTCGTCGTGCGCGGCGCCGATCGTGACGGCCGCCGCGAGGGCAATGGCGGTGGCGAGGGAGAAGGCCAGGCAGTGGGGGCTCCCGCCGTCGAATGGCAGACCTGGGGCTGAGCGCGCGCCCGACCCGCGCCGGCACGCGCCGGCGATCGTCTCTCTCTAGATAAAAAGATCGTCTTTACCTCTTTATCTCGGTCCTTTTGAGATCGGAGACGTGTTCAGGCACGTAGAAGGATCCGAGGCCATCGGAGTCCTTCCAAGTAGGCGGGTTTGCTCCAACCATGAAGGAGGGCCAGGAGTAGCCATGTACCAGTTCAGCCGAGCCATTTACCGCGAGCTCGCCCCGCAGATCGTCCCTGCGCCTCCCGGCGAGCCCGCCGCCGCCAACCACGCCGCCGTGCTGCGCGCCTGCGAGGCCGTCGTCACCCGCCTGGCCACCGACCGCCACTACTTCGCGCGGCCCGAACGCGCGTTGTTCGCCGACATCCGCAACTACTTCCCCATGTCCGCGCAGTCGCACGTGCACCACGTCGTCTGCCGCTACGTGCAGCTCGCCCAGGACTACCTCACGCTGCACCCGCACGAGGCCTACGCCGCCGTCAGCGGCGCCCCGCCGCAGTGCCGCGCCACGACCCGCAAGGGCGCCGCCTGCCAGCGCGTGCCGCTGCCGCACAACGGCTACTGCCCCTCCCACCAGCACCTCGCCGACACCGAGGACCGGGAGCTCGCAGCCGCATAGCCGTGACATAGGCTCCGAGGCGTGCTTCTCGGAGTCGATGTCGGCGGCACCTTCACCGACGCCGTGCTCGTCGGCGAGGACTCCGCCGTGCACACGGCCAAGGTCCCGACCACGCCCGGGGAGCAGGCGCGCGGCGTGCTCGAGGCCGTGCAGCTCGTGCTCGAGCGAGCCGGCGCGCAGGCCGGCGACGTGCACCGCTTCGCGCACGGCATGACCGTCACGACCAACGCCCTGCTCGAGGGGCAGACCGCGCGCACCGCGCTGATCGCCACCGACGGCTTCACCGACGTGATCGAGCTCGGCCGCCAGGCGCGCCCGCACCTCTACCGGCTGTGCGACGCCGCGCCCGCGCCGCTCGTCCCCGCCGAGCTGCGCTTCGCCGCGCCCGAGCGGATCGCCCCCGACGGCGTGCTGCGCGCGCTCGATCCCGACGCCGCGCGAGCGCTCGTGCAGCGCCTCGCCGACGCCCGGCCCGAGGCCGTCGCCGTCGCCCTGCTGCACTCCTACGCCGACCCGCGCCACGAGCGGATGCTCGGCGAGCTGCTCGCGGAGCTCCTGCCCGGCGTGCCCGTCTCGCTGTCCGGCGAGCTCGTCGGCACCTTCCGCGAGTACGAGCGCACCGCCACCACCGCGCTCGACGCCGCGCTCTCGCCGCTGCTCGAGAGCTACCTGCGCCGGCTCGCCGCCGCCGCCCGCGAGCAGGGGCTCGTCGAGCCGCAGGTCATGCAGTCCTCCGGCGGGCTCACCGACATCGCCCGCGCCTCCGCGCACGCCGCCCTGACCGTGCTCTCCGGGCCCGCCGGCGGCGTCGGCGGCGCCCTGCTGCTCGCCCAGCTCGCCGGCGAGCCCGACGTGCTCTGCTTCGACATGGGCGGCACCTCCTGCGACGTCTGCCTGATCGACGGCGGCGAGGTCTCAGAGACCGCCCAGCGCGCCGTCGCCGGGCGCCCGCTCGCGCTGCCCGCGCTCGACATCCACACCGTCGGCGCAGGCGGCGGCTCGATCGCCTGGCGCGACTCCGGCGGCGCCTTGCGCGTCGGGCCGCAGAGCGCCGGCGCCGCGCCCGGGCCCGCCTGCTACCGGCTCGGCGGGGAGCTGCCGACCGTGACCGACGCCAACCTGTTGCTCGGGCGGCTGCTCGTCGACGCGCCGCTCGCCGGCGGGATGCGCCTCGACCGCGACGCCGCCGAGCGCGCCGTCGCTGCCGTCGCGCACGAGCTCGGCATCGACACGCTCGCCTGCGCCGAGGGCATCGTGCGCGTCGCCGAGCACGAGATGCTCGGCGCATTGCGCTTGGTCACCGTCGAGCGCGGCATCGACCCGCGCCGCTTCGCGCTGATGCCCTTCGGCGGCGCCGGCCCGCTGCACGCCTGCTCCATGGCCCGCGAGCTCGGCATTCGCCGCGTGCTCTGCCCGCGCGCCTCCGGCGTGCTCTGCGCGCTCGGGCTCGCTGCCGCCGCGCCCCGCCACGACGTCTCGCGCACCGTCATGCTGCGCGGCGCCTCGCTGAGCCGCGAGCGCCTGCACGAGCTGCGCGACGGGCTGATCGCCGAAGCCGACGCCGCCCTCGCCGGCCCGCGCGCCCGCGTGCGCGTCGCCTACGAGCTGCGCTACGTCGGGCAGGCCTTCGAGCTGTCCGTCGAGCCGGGCGCGGCTGGGCGCCAGGACGGCCGGCGCGGCGACGCCGACGGCGGCGACGGCGACGGCGGCGACGGCACCGACCGCGGCACCGATGGCGGGTTCGCCGCGCCCGCCCCGGCCACGCTGTGCGAGGCGTTCGCCGTAGCGCACGAGCAGCGCTACGGCTATCGCGACGGCGATGCCCCTGTCGAGCTCGTCAACGTGCGCGTATCCGTCTGGGGTCCCGCGCCGCAGCTGCGCCCGCAGGCCGATGTCGCCGCCAAGCCGCAGCCATCGAGCGCGCAGATCGTGTTCGGCGGCGAGGCGCTGCACGCGAGCGTCCTGCGCGGCGAGCTCGCGCCCGGGACCGAGGTCTCCGGGCCCGCCCTGTGCGCGCTGCCCGAGGCCACGCTGCTCGTGCCGCCCCGCTGGAGCGGCGTCGTCGACGAGCACGGGACGTGTGTGCTGAAGGACGGCGGATGAGCGCGCTCGACCCGATCGAGCTGCAGGTCGTCACCGGCGCGCTGCGCGCCGCCTGCGAAGAGATGGGCATCGCGCTGATCCGCTCCGCCTACTCGTCGAACATCAAGGAGCGACACGACGCCTCGACCGGGCTGTTCGACGCCGACGGGCAGATGATCATGCAGGCCGAGCACATCCCCGTGCACCTCGGCTCGATGCCCGCCTCCGTCGCCGCCGTGCTCGGCGAGCGCCACGCGCCGGGCGTCTCGTGGATCCTCAACGACCCGTTCCGCGGCGGCACGCACCTGCCCGACATCACCGTGATCACGCCCGTCTTCGCCGGGGACGGGCCGGGCGAGCGCGGGCGCACTACGGGTCAGCCGATCGGCTTCGCCGCCAGCCGCGCGCACCACGCCGACGTCGGCGGGCGCGTGCCCGGGTCGATGCCCGCCGACAGCCGCACGCTGGCCGAGGAGGGCGTCGTGATCTCGCCGCGCCCGCTCGACGACGCCGCGATCGAGGAGCTCGTCGCGCAGATGCGCCAGCCCGAGCAGCGTCGCGCCGATCTGCGCGCCCAGCTGGCCGCCAACCGCGTCGGCGCCCTGCGCCTGAGCGCGCTTGCCGAGCACCTCGGCGTGCAGCGGCTGCGCGAGGCGACCGACGCCGTGCTCGACTACGCCGAGCGGCGGACGCGGGCATGCATCGCTGCGCTGCCCGACAGCGACGTCCACGCCGAGGACCTGCTCGAGGGGCGCGACGGCGATCTGCTCCTGCGCCTGCACGCGAGCGTCGAGGGCGAGCGGCTGATCCTCGACTTCGCCGGCAGCGCGCCCCAGCACGACGGCAACCTCAACTGCCCGCTCGCCGTCACGCGCTCGGCCTGCTACTTCGCCGTGCGCGTGCTGACCGACCCCGACATCCCGCCCTCCGCCGGCGCCTACCGCCCGATCGACGTGCGCGCGCCGCTCGGCTCGCTGCTCAACGCGCGCCCCGGCGCGGCCGTCGCCGCCGGCAACGTCGAGACCTCCTCGCGCGTGGCCGACCTCGTGCTCGGCGCCTTCGGCCGCGCGCTCGGGCAGGGCACGATGAACAACCTCACGCTCGGCGCCGACGGGCCTGCGGGCGAGGGCTCGTTCACCTACTACGAGACGCTCGGCGGCGGGCAGGGCGCGTGCGCCGACGCCGATGGGCCGAGCGGCGTGCACGTGGCCATGAGCAACACGCTGAACACCCCCGTCGAGGCGCTCGAGCGCGAATTCCCGCTGCGCGTCGTGCGGTACGCCCTGCGGCGCGGCTCCGGCGGGGCCGGGCGCACGCGCGGCGGCGACGGCGTGATCCGCGAGCTGCAGGCGCTGCGCGAGATGTCCTTCTCGCTGATCGCCGAGCGCCGCCGGCACGCGCCGCCGGGGGCCGCCGGGGGCGAGCCCGGCGCGCCCGGGCACGACGAGCTCGACGGCGAGCCGCTGCCCGGCAAGGTCACCGGCACGCTGCGTGCCGGGCAGCGGCTGCGCATCGAAACGCCCGGCGGCGGCGGCTTCGGCGCGCCTCGCTGAGGAGTCAGAAACACGCGTTGGAAACACGTCGATGGCGAGACTGGCCGCGCAGACAGTCCTCGGCGCACAAAATAAGTCCACGATTTGCAGGGGATTTGGGATTTCCGCCTGGGTTTCGTATCTTTAAGGGGTCCGCCGCCGCCGAATCAGCCGGCAAGCGGGCTTAGAGACAGAGACGTACTCCTAGCTTCACCCGTTTATGCCAATTGCTTTCAAAGAATGGGCTGTCACCGTCCGCGCGCTAGCCGAAGGTGAGCAGCTCATAACACTCCGCAAGGGCGGCATCCGCCAACCGGGCAAGTCGTTGAGGCTGGCCCACGAACGGTTCTTCCTCTACCCGACCTTCGAGCACCAGCCGGGCGACCTCGTGCGCGAGTCCCACCAGCCCGAGCTGCGTAGGGCGCTCGAGGAGGGTGTCTGGAGCGACGGCGAGCCGCTGCTGGGCGCGTTCACCTCGGGGGCGCCCGTGCAGCAGCCAGACCGCGTGCGCATCCGCGCCTGGGCCGAGGTCGCCGGGCACTTCACGATCGCCGACCCGCGCTGCGTCGACGCGCTCTCGCCGTTCTACGTGTGGACGCCCGACTACGCCGAAAAGCGCCTCGGCTGGCGCCGCCACCAGCCGCTTCACGTGCTGCTGCTGCGCACCTACCGGATCCCCCGCCCCGTGACCGTCAAGGTCAAGGACGAGTACACCGCCGCGCAGGCCTGGATCGAGCTGCAGCGCGAGCTTCCCTTCGAGGGCACGCCCGTGCTCTCCGACGCCGAGTTCGAGCGGGCCTCCGAAGAGATCCGCGCGATCACGAGCGAAGCCGCCGGCGCCGAAGCCGGCCAGCCCGTTTTCGCCTAAGCCTCGGCTGCAGGGCGCTGTTCGTCGGACGCGAGCGCTTGCGGAGCCAAGGCTTCGCGGGCCGCTTCGGCGCCCGACTCGGGCACGAGCACGTCGCGCGGGCCGGCGGCGAGGAAGTCGGGCACGTCGAAGCCGCCCGAGCGGCGCGACATGCTGGGGATGCCCTCCTCGAGCAGCAGCGTCTCGATCAGCTCCGCCTCGGGCTGGCTGCCGGCGCGGGCGACCTTGACCAGCCGGCCTTCGGCGTACTGCGGCTTGATCTTGCGCGCCTTGCGCTGGCGCTCGCTGGCCGGGCCGCGCTCGCTGCCGGGCAGGTACACGAGCGGCATCTCGCAGCTCGCGCAGAAGCGCTCGGTGCGGGGGTAGTCCACGCCGCAGCTCGGGCAGATCAGCGGCGTCTGGCTCAGCTCGCGGTCTCCTCGACGGCGAGCTCGCTGACCGCGGCGCCGTCGATCAGATAGGAGCGCACCTCTGGCTCGCCGCCGCCGGCGAGGCCGACGATGATCCACTCCAGACCCGGCCAGCCGGCGGCGAAGCCGATGTCGGTCTGCGACGGATAGGGGTCGCTGCGTACGTGCGAGTGGTAGATCGCGCCGATCTCCCAGCCCTCCTGTTCGATCTCCTCGTTGAGACGGTACAGCTCCATCGGGGCGATCTCGAACTTCAGCGCGCTGGCGTGCACGTTCTCGGCGCGGTACACCCGGGCGGCCGTCCTCTCGGCGCCGCCGGTCTCGGCGGACAGCACGGCGACGACGCCGCAGCACTCGATGCGCAGGTTCTCCTGCGCATGGGCGACGATCTCAGCGAGCAGCTCTTTGGCGATCCTCATGCGAGCCTCGTGCGTCTTGGGGGTCTAGGGGTCGGGCGTCTCTGCGAGCCGTGCGCGAGCGGCGCGCGGCCTACCACCAGACGGTCGCGTCCAGGTTCTCGATCTGATCGACCGGCAGCGTGTAGATGCCGCTGGAGAGGTACTTCCAGCCGTCGTCTGCGACGACGAAGACGACGTTGCCCTCGTCGAGCTCGCCGGCGATGCGCACCGCGATGCTCGCGATTGCGCCGCTCGAGACGCCGGCGAACACGCCCTCCTCGTCGAGCAGCTTGCGCGTCCACACGATCGCGTCGGTGTTCGTCACGAAGATCTTGCGGTCGAGCAGCGAGATGTCGATGATCGGCGGGATGAAGCCGTCGTCGAGCGAGCGCAGGCCCTGTACTGGCTCGCCCTGCATCGGCTCGGCCGCGACGATCTTGCAGGCGTCGCCGAATGTCTCCTTCAGGCGTCTGCCGTTGCCCATCAGCGTGCCGCCCGTGCCGAGCCCGGCGACGAACGCCGAGATCTCGTCGAGCTCTTCGAGGATCTCCAGCGCCGTGCCGTTGTAGTGGGCGTTGGGGTTGGCCTGATTGCCGTACTGGTAGGGCATGTAGACCGAAGAGTCTTCGGCCGCCATCTCCAAGGCCATCGCCACGGCGCCGTTGGACCCCTGGTCGCCGGGCGAGTAGACGATCTCGGCGCCGTACATCTGCAGCAGCTGCGTGCGCTCGGGCGTGACGTTCTCCGGCATCACGACCTTCAGCTTGTAGCCCTTGCGCTTGGCGATCATCGCCAGCGAGATGCCCGTGTTGCCCGACGTCGGTTCGAGGATCGTCTGCCCCGGCGAGATCGCACCCTTCTCCTCGGCGTCCTCGATCAGCGCGCGCGCCACGCGGTCCTTGACCGAGCCCGTCGGGTTGCGCGACTCGAGCTTTGCCCAGATGTGTACGCCCGGCTTAGGCGACAGGCCCGGCAGCTCGATCAGCGGCGTGTTGCCGATCGACTGGACGATGTCGCCGTAGCGGCCGCCGCACGGCCGGTTTCGAACCCTCTCAACCGCCATTACTTCACGGAATATAGCGGGGTTCTGGAGGGGTAGCTAATCAATCTGGATCGGTCTTTTACGGAGCCTGATCCGTGGCAGAGGCGGACGGCGCGTGACGCTCGCCGGCCTACGCTTCCTTTCATGAGCAAAGATGAGCAGGAACGACGCGCCGAGCAGCATGCACAGGAGGCCGAGCGACTCCTGGCGGGGCGTCTGGGGATCATCACGAACATAGTCAAGGCCGGGGTCCACGCGACACTCGCCGTGTACTACTCCGGGCAGGCTCGCCACTCGACCAGCTAGCCGAGCGCCCTGGCCCTGTCTCCAGCGTCGGGCGCGCTTGCGATTTGGCTGTGCAGCCAGTCACCGTCTAAGATCGAGCCGATTCCAATTCGATCCAGGGGGCAGCGGGGCATGGCGACGACGACGCACGACGGCTACGACTTCGACTGGCTCGTGATCGGCTCGGGCTTCGGCGGCAGCGTCTCGGCGCTTCGCCTCGCCGAGAAGGGCTACTCGGTCGGCGTGCTCGAGTGCGGCCGGCGCTTCGCCGACGACGAGTTCCCGAAGAACACGGCCGATCTGAAGCGCTACTTCTGGAACCCGCGCCTGGGCATGAAGGGGATCTTCCGCCTGACCACCTTCAAGGACGTGTCGGTCGTCTCCGGCTGCGGCGTGGGCGGCGGCAGCCTCGGCTACGCGTGCACCCTGTACGTGCCGCCCAAGCAGTTCTTCGAGGACCGCCAGTGGGCGGGAATGGCCGACTGGGAGAGCGAGCTGGCGCCCCACTACGACGAGGCGCAGCGGATGCTCGGCGTGGTCGAAAACCCGCACGAGGACCCCGCCGACCAGCTGCTGCGCGAGCTGGGCGAGGAGCTGGGCGTCGGCGACACCTACAAACGCACGCCCGTGGGGATCTACTTCGGCGAGCCCGGCAAGACCGTGCCGGACCCGTTCTTCGGCGGCGAGGGCCCCGACCGCACGGGCTGCAAGCTGTGCGGGCGCTGCATGGTCGGCTGCGTGCACGGCGCCAAGAACACGCTCGTCAAGAACTACCTGTACTTCGCCGAGAAGCGCGGCGCGCGCGTGATGCCCGAACGCACGGTGATCGACATCCGCCCGCTCGGCGCCGCCGACGGCAGCGACGGCTACGAGGTCGAAACGCGTGCGCTCGGGCGCGTGGCTGCGCAAGGAACGGCGCGTGCAGCGCGCGCGCGGCGTCGTCGTCGCGGCGGGCCCGCTCGGCACGAACAAGCTGCTGCAGCGCTGCCGCCTGGACGGCTCGCTGCCGCGGATCTCGCTCGCGCCTGGGCGAGCTCGTGCGCACGAACTCCGAGTCGATCCTGACGGTCACCGTGCCCGAGGACTACCCCGAGGACCTGATCAAGCGCGTGGCGATCACCTCCTCGATCTACCCCGACCCGAACACGCACATCGAGACGGTCACCTACGGCGACGACGGCGACTCGATGCGCATGCTGTACACGCTGCTGACCGGCGACGGCACGCGCGTGACGCGGCCGCTGAAGCTGCTCGCGCAGCTCCTGCGCCACCCCGGGCGCCTGGCGAAGGTGCTGTTCGCCAAGCACTGGTCGCGGCGCACGATCATCATCCTCGTGATGCAGACGCTCGACAACGCGATCGCGCTGCGCCCGCGCAAAGGCCCGTTCGGCTCGTTCTGGCTGCAGACCGAACAGGATCCCGAGCGACCGAACCCGACGTTCATCCCGATCGCCAACGAGGCCGCCGAATGGTTCGCCAAGCGCACCGGCGGGATCGCGCAGAGCTCGATCATGGAGGCGCTGTTCAACATCCCCTCCACCGCGCACATCCTCGGCGGCGCCGTGATCGCGCCCGACGCCCGAGCAGGGCGTCGTCGACGCCGCACCAGCGCGTGTTCGGCTACGAGAACCTGCTCGTCTGCGACGGCTCGGCGATCCCGGCCAACGTCGGCGTCAACCCGTCGCTGACGATCACGGCGCTCGCCGAGCACGCGATGAGCCGGGTCCCTGTGGCAGGGGAGGCGGCGGCGGAGCCGGTCGAGCGGGCCGTAGCCTAGCGGCGATCAGCGCGACTCAGGAGCCCCTCGACTCGGGCTCGGTCAACGCCGCGAGGTCTTCCAGATCGACGCGGCGCGCGCTCGCGCGCTTCATGCTGATCAGGTCGTCGCGCCCCGCGACTGCGATCCTGAGATCGCCGAGCTCTACCTCTAGCGCGCGCTCGCGCAACTCGTCATACGGCGGCGCTCCGGGCGCATCGTGGAGCACGTCGACCGCGCCGTGGCGAGTCGCGAACTGCCATAGCGTCGCGCGAGGCAACATCGAGGCATCTATCGGCAACTCGCCGGCGCCCGCGTTGAGCACGCTCGCATCGAGCGCGTTGAGCGCCTCGGCCAACCGTCCGAGGTTCTGGCGATCCGGGCGGGGATAGACGTCCACGTCTACCGTCGTGCGAACGTGGCCGTGCGTCTGCACGGCGAGACCGCCGACGAGCACGTAGTCGACCCCATGCTCGGCGAGCGCCGAGAAGATGTGCTCGGCGTCGAGCGGCGCATCAGCCTCCACTGCGCGCCTCTGCGCCTGCGCGGCGCAGGCGCACGGCAAGCCGGTCGGCCGAGATCGCCAGCTGAAGTCGTTCGGCCGGCGTGCGCTCGCCCATCGCCGCCAGATGAACCGGGTCGAAGCGGCCGCGCAGGCGTCGCGCGTTCAGCTCAAGCTCGTAGCCCATCGCCAGCAACAGCGCCCGAACCGTCTCCCACGTCGGAGACGTCAGCCCTCGCTCGATCCTACTCACGGCGGCCTGCGTCGTGCCGGCGCGGCGTGCAAGCGAAAGCTGGCTGAGACCGCTTTCACGTCGTCGCTGCCCGACCAACTCTGCGAGAGTCATCTTATATATAATTATATATAATAACCTGCCCTGGGCAAAGCGCCTAAGCGCGATACGGGTCGATGACCTTGTGCGCGCAGCCGACGAGCTTGAAGTGGCGGTTGGCCGGCAGGAAGCGCATCACCATCGTCTTCAGGCCAGCGCCGTTGCAGTAGACGGTCCCGTATCCGTACACGAGCGCGATGTGGTCGTTGCCGGCGCCGGTCCAGATCACGTTGTAGCCGTGGCTCGCGTACAGCCAATCTTCGCCCGGGCCGCCGTGGAGGAAGTCGCGCTGCGTTTCCGGCTGACCCGCCGGATGGGAGTCGCCCCAGATCACATCGCCTTCGTCGCCGGCCCAGATCGTGTCGTTGCCATCGCCGCCGAGCAGCAGGTTGTGGCGGCCGTCGAGCCCGCGCATCACGCCGCTTTCGTTGTTCGGGTGGCCCTCGTGGTGGGTCGTATGCGGCCAGCCCGTGTGGTCGGCCATCCCGAGCGCGGCGACGGCGAACGCCAGCGCGAGGGCGCACGACGCAAGCGCCGCGCCGAGCAGGATCAGAGGTCGATTCGGGCGCGCCATGAAGCGCAGCACGGTAGCGGCGTCCGGCGACATGCGCGCCACCCTGGACGCAGGTATGACCGGTCACGGGTCGCTCGCGAGCGCTTCAGTGCGATCGCCGCGAACGCGACAGTCGCCGACTCAGCGCCCGCCGGCCATCGCCGGCAGGATCACCAGCGTGTCGCGCGTCGCCGACGGCCGTGTCGAGCCCGTCGAGCACGCGCACGTCCTCGTCGTTGAGGTAGACGTTGACGTAGCGGTTGAGCTCGCCCTCGGCCGAGAACAGCTGGCTCTCGGTCGCCGGGTGACTCGAGGCGAGGTCCGCAGCACCTCGCCGACGTTCTCGCCGGAGGCGCTGACCTCCTTCTCGCCGCCGACGGAGGCGCGCAGCACCGGTGGGATCTTGATCGTCGCCATGAGCTCGGGCGCGAGACTACCTGCTAGCCGGCTGCGGCGCAGAACGCCTCGTAGTCGGGGAACACGCCGAGCTCCTCGTCGGCGATCTCGGCGGGATCGCGCGAGCAGATCGGGCACTCCGGGTCGCGGTGGACCTTGACCTCGGTCAGCGTCGCACCGAGCGCGTCGTAGAGCAGCAGGCGCCCGATCGCGGGCTCGCCGATGCCGAGGATCAGCTTGACGACCTCGGTGGCCTGCAGCAGGCCCATCGTGCCCGGCAGCACGCCGAGCACGCCGTTGGCGCCGCACGACGGCGCCAGCTCGGCCGGCGGCGGCTCGCGGAACAGGCAGCGGTAGCACGGGCCCTCGTAGGGCTTGAACACCGACAGCTGGCCGTCGAAGCCGAGGATCGAGGCCGACACGACGGGGATCTTCAGGCGCACGGTGGCGTCGTTGAGCAGGTAGCGCGTGGGGAAGTTGTCGACGCCGTCGACGATCACGTCGTAGCCCTCGATGATCTCCATGATGTTCGAGGCGTCGATCCGCGTCTGGTACTTGACCACGTTCACGTCGGGGTTGAGCGCGTGGATCGACTCCTCGGCGGAGTCGACCTTGGGGATGCCGATCGCGCTGCGTGGAGTGGATCACCTGGCGCTGAAGGTTCGATAGGTCGACGACGTCGTCGTCGACGATGCCGAGCGTGCCGACGCCCGCCGCGGCGAGATAGAGCGCGGTCGGCGAGCCGAGACCGCCGGCGCCGAGCAGCAGCACCTTCGCGTCGAGCAGCTTCTGCTGGCCCTCGATGCCGATCTCGGGGATCAGCAGGTGGCGCGAGTAGCGCTCGCGCTGCTCGGCGGTGAGCGTGCGCGGCACCTCGACCTCGTAGCCGCGGTCCTTCCACAGCGTGATGCCGCCGGTCATCGAGCGCGACGTGCTCGTAGCCGAGGTCCTCTTCCAGCGTGCGCGCGGCCGTAGGCCGAGCGGTTGCCCGACTGGCAGTAGAGGATCGACGTGCGCGTCGCGGTCGGGCACGACGCCCTCGATGCGGGTCTCCAGGTAGCTCTGCGGGACGTGCTTGGCGCCCGGCAGATGTGCCGTACGCGAACTCTTCGGTCTCGCGCACGTCGATCGATCACGACACCCTCGTCGATCAGCTCGTTCACCTCGGAGGGGTCGATCTCCTCGATCCGGCTCTTGATATCGGCGGAGAAGCTCAGCTCCAGAGGGACTCATCGTGAAACTCCTAAACCACGGTCGGGTTTTATTGACTTCACAAAGTATAGCGCCGAAAACGCCCCTCCGAAGAGGGGCGCTCGGCACGATACGGCGCCCGGGCGCGAGGGCTCAGGAAGCCGACAGGTAGGAGAAGCCGACGGCGCTCGGACTCGCCGTGCGCGAGCCGCCGTAGGAGGCGTTCGCGCGCCAGCGCCCGACGGTCGGCGGCGTGAACGAGACGCTCGCCGAGCCGCTGCTCACGGCCGCATGCGACTCGCGGTAGAACTGCCAGCCGAAGACCGGGTCGAAGCGCTCGATCTCGACCGTCACCGGCCCGGAGACGGCAGGCGAGACCTTGACGTCGATCCCGACCGGCTGACCGGCGCGCACGCTGCCGCTCGTGAACGACAGCCTCGTCGTCGTGATCGTGCGCGACTGGCGCACGAGCGTGAAGTTGCCCGAGGAGGTGCCGCGCGCCGAGACGACGGCGTAGTAGCGACCGGGGCGGAGCTGGTGCTGCAGCGTCTGCGAGCCGCTGTCGCCGCACTGGCATTCGATCAGGTTGCCGTTCGCGTTGCGAAGCTGCAGGTTGAATTCGGCCGAGCCCGGCGCTTTGAGCTTGAGCGTGAGGTTCGAGTGGCTCGTCACCTGCATCCGGTACAGGCGCAGCACGCGCACGCCACGTCCGTCCAGGCGCCCGCGCCCGACGCCGTAGTTGCCGAGCGACAGCCCGGGAGCCGTCTCCGAGGAGTCGGCGCGCGCGATCTCGATGTGGAAGCGCTGGACGCCTCGACTGCCGGGTGTGATCTCGAAGCTGTAGCGCCCGCCTTGGCCGGCGCCCGGCGTGAACAGGCGATAGCCGCCGCAGCCGATGTGCAGGACCGGCGAGCCGTCTTCGAAGGAGTGCGTGCCAGGTGGGAACAGCGCTCCGCGGACGCAGCCGCCTTCGCGCTCGTTGGCGAGATTGATCAGGTAGCTGACACCGGCGCGCAGCGTGACCGCATACGCCGCGTTGACGTTCTGGATCGGATCGACCTGTCCGCCGGCGCCGCCGCCGGGCAGCGACGCTCCTGGCGGGCGCACCGCCGGCGTCGGCAGGAACACGTTGAGCTTGAACGGCGCCAGCTGAGAGCGTTCGAGCGCGGCAACGCGAATCAGGTAGAGGCCATTCTTCGAAGCCTTGAACGAGAGGGACGCCTTGCCCTGGGCGTCGGTGCGATCGCATTCGACCTCGCCGAGCTGCGAGCGTACGGCGTGGTAGACGTCGACCGTCGCGTCGAGCGCGCCGCCAGCTTCGAGGTCGACCGAGATCCGCTCGGCGCTCGAAGGCCGCATGCTGTACCAGACCGAGTTGCCCGTCGAACCGGCGCAGTTCGAGGCGGGTTCGCCCGCTTCGCTGGTTGCGCCGATCGTCGTTCCGGCGAGCGTCGCCGGCAGGCCGTGGACGATCTGCGCGTTCGCCGAGCTGTCGTTCGGCGGCGGCGTGGTGGTCGTGGCAGCCGTCGCGACGCCGCTCGCGCCGAGCGCACCCGCCAGCAGCGCCAGCGTCGTCGCTGATGCGGTGATTGCGCGTTTCACCGCAGGGCCGCTCGCTCGAAAGTGAGAGTTGCGCAGCAAGGTCGAGCATCGGTGCAAGCGGAAATCGTCCATCGGTTCCCCCAGTCCTCGGATTTGGATCGTTCCAACACGTCGTGCGGTCAGGTGTTTCGCTCATCGGAAGCGATCCGTCCGCGCTTGAGCCCTTCACGTACGCTGGCGGCGATGCCGGCCCGCCACCCGAATGCCCTGCACAGCCTCCTCTCCTGCCTTGCAGCGACGCTCGCGTTGGTCGCGAGCGGCTGCTCTTCGGGCTCGACGAGCGATTCGAGCCCGCGGCGGGGCTCGCTGTCGACGAGCGCCCCGACTTCGATCGCCGGCGCCGGCGGCTTCGACGGAGCGGCGATCCCGCTCGGCGCTCCGGCACGCGACTTCACGCTGATCGACCAGAGCGGCGCGCGGGTGTCGCTGGCTGACTACCGCGGCAAGGTGACGATCCTCGCCTTTCCGTATGCGACGTGCGGCGGTGCATGCGTCGTGATCGCCCAGCAGATTCGCGGCGCGCTGGACGAACTGGGCCGGCCGGTGCCGGTGCTGTTCGTCAGCGCGGACCCACAGACGGATACGCCGAGCCGCGTGCGCGCCTTGCTCGCGCGAACCTCTTTGACCGGCCGCGTGCGCTACCTGACCGGCTCGCCTGCGCAACTGCAGCGGGTCTGGCGCTCGTTCCGCGTCGTGCCGGCGAGCGCGGGCAGGACGGCGTTCGAGCAGTCCGCGTCGGTCTTCCTGCTCGATCGCGAGGGCCGCGAGCGCGTGATCTTCCAGCTCGAACAGCTGACACCCGAAGCGCTTTCGCACGATCTGCGCAAGCTGCTCGGATAGCCGCTCGCCTCTGCTCCCAACAAGCCGAACGGGGGCCTGAAGAAAAGCCTGGAGGCACAGGCGCGGTTGATACCCTAGCGCGCAGGTAGGTATTCGATCTGATGATGTTCTCAACCAAGTCCGAGTACGGCGTGCGCGTGATGGTCGAGCTGGCTCGGCAGTCCGGTGAGGAACCGATCCCGCTCGCCGAGATCGCCGAGCGCGGCGGTCTGCCGCTCGCCTACCTCGAGCACCTCGTGGCGCGCCTGCGCAAGGCCGGCCTCGTCGACTCCCGCCGCGGCTCGCGCGGCGGCTACCTGCTCGCACGCTCGCCCACCGAGATCACGATGGCCGAGGTCGTCGAGGCGCTCGAGGGGTCGATCGCTCCGATCGAGTGCATCACCGAGGGAGCCGACGGCTCGATCGTCTGCTCGCGCGAGACCGACCCGGCCCACGTGTGCCCGACCAAGCTGCTGTGGACCCGCGTGCGCTTTTCGATCGTGCGCACGCTGCAGGAAACGACGCTGGCCGACCTCGTGCTCGGCCCGTCGCTGCCGGCCGGGCCACTCACGACGGGCCCGGCGCTGCCGGCGCTCGAAACCGTCGCGCGCGCCGCCACACCCTGACCCGTCGCATCCCCGACCCGCCGCATCCGCACCCGAGAAACCCCCCGATACCTGGAGCACGAACGGAGAACATGGCCGACCTAGAGATCAGAGACCTGCACGTGCGCATCGAGGAGCGCGAGATCCTCAAGGGAGTCGACCTGGACATCTCGCGCGGCGAGATCCACGCGCTGATGGGCCCCAACGGATCGGGCAAGTCGACGCTCGCGAGCACGCTGCTCGGCCACCCCTCCTACGAGATCACCGAGGGCACGATCACGTTCAAGGGCGAGGACATCACCGAGGCCGAGCCGCACGAGCGCGCCAAGGCGGGCCTGTTCCTGGCCTTCCAGTACCCCGTCTCGATCCCGGGCGTGTCGGTCGCCAACTTCCTGCGCATGGCGATCAACGCCAAGCGCGAGGAGCCGATCCAGGTCAAGGAGTTCCGCACCCAGCTGCAGCACGCGATCGACCTGCTCGACGTCGACCGCACGTTCACCTCACGCCACCTCAACGACGGCTTCTCGGGCGGCGAGAAGAAGCGCGCCGAGATCCTGCAGATGGCGATGCTCCAGCCGGACGTGGCAATCCTCGACGAGACCGACTCGGGGCTGGACATCGACGCGCTGCGCACGGTCGCCGAGGGCGTGCAGCGGCTGCACGACGAGCAGGGCCTCGGCGCGCTGATCATCACCCACTACCAGCGCATCCTGCACTACGTAAAGCCCGAGTTCGTGCACATCCTGATGGACGGGCGGATCGTGCTCGAGGGCGGCGTCGAGCTGGTCGAGCGCCTCGAGCGCGAGGGCTATGACGAGATCCGCCATGAGTTCGGCGGCGATCTCGACGCCGTGGCCGCCGGTGACAGCGGTGTCTGAGACGAGCCCGGCAGCCGCGAGCGAGCCCAACGGCAACGGCAGAGGCCCCGACGGCGCAAGCCCCGGCGGCAGCGGCACGCCCGGCGGCGCGGCGCCGGCGCCGATGAAGGCGGGCCGACACCGCGAGGCGACGCTTTACCACGCGCTGGCGGGCGTCGGCGCGGGCGACGGGCGCACGCTGTCAGAGCTGCGCGAGGCGGCGCGCGGCGCCTTCGAGCGCCTCGAGCTGCCTGTCTGGCGCCGCTCGGGCTTCTGGACGACGAGCCTCGCAGAGCCTCGAGCTGGATTCGCTCGCGACCGAGCCCTCGCCGGCGCCGCACGGGGTGCCCGACATCGTCGCGCAGACGCTGCCCGACCGCCCGCGTGCCGGGCGCATCGTGCAGAGCGCGGGCGCCGTGGTAGCAGGTCGAGCTCGACCCGACGCTACGGGAGAAGGGCGTGATCCTGTGCTCGTTGGAGGATGCCTTCCGCGACCACGCCGAGCTGGTGGCGCCGTGGTACTCCAAGCGCCTGCCGATCGACCGTCACAAGCTGGAGGCTGCCAACGCGGCCTTCTGGAGCGGCGGCGCCTTCCTCTACGTACCACCCGGCCTGGTCGTCGAGGACCCGTTCGAGATCGTCTACGCGATCGAGCAGCCCGGCGTCGCCCAGTACGGGCGCACGCTCGTACTCGGCGCCACGACCAGCGACTTTCGTGTGCACGAGTACGACCTGGCCGAGGACTTCGAGGGCCAGGCACTGCACGCCGGCGCCTTCGAGCTCTACCTGCAGGACGGCGCTCGCTGCCGCCTGGCACAGCTCCAGGACTGGGGCTCGGGCGAGGTGTACGACGTCTCCACGCGCTTCGTCGGGGTCGGCCGCGACGCCTACTGCCACTGGCTGCCGGCGCTGCTCGGCGGCCACCTCGTGCGCCAGCACCTCGAGCTGGCCGTCTCGGAGGCCGGCGGCGACATGGCCTTCCGCGGACTGTTCTTCACGGAGGAGCGCGAGCACCTCGACGTGTTCGCGGTCGATCTGCACGAGACCGGCCCCTCCGGCGGCGACGTGCACTGGCGCGGCGCCGCGACCGGCGAGAGCCGCGCGAGCTTCGAGGGCCTGATCCAGATCGACCCGGGCGCGCAGCAGACGCACACCTACCTGCAGATCCACTCGATGATGCTCTCGCCTAAGGCGCGCGTCGACGCGATCCCCTCGGTGCTGGTGTCCTCCGACGACGTCTCGGCCTCGCATGGCGGCACGGTGGGCGAGCTCGACGAGACGGCGATCTTCTACATGCAGACGCGCGGCCTGGACCGGCCGGCCGCGGTGCGCGTGATCGTCGAGGGCTTCTTCGAGCCGCTCATCTCCGAGCTCGAGGACGAGCCGCTGGAGGAGACGGTGCGGGCGAAGGTGACCGACAAGCTCGCGGCGGCGCGCGAGGACATCGAGGCGTATGCCACCAGCCGTTGAGTCATCGCTTGGCGTAAGGGCGGACTTCCCGATCTTCGAGCGCCGCTTCGACGGGCGCGAGCTGATCTACCTGGACTCGGGCGCCACCGTCACAGAAGCCGCGGGTCGTGATCGACGCGCAGGCCGAGCACCTGCGCCGGCACAACGCCAATGTGCACCGCGGCGTCTACGCGCTCGCGCAGGAGGCCGACGCCGCCTACGACGGCGCCCGCCGGCGCGTGGCGGCGTTCGTCGGCGGCGACCCCCGCACGACGATCTTCACCAAGAACGTGACCGAGGCGATCAACCTGCGTGGCCTACTCGTGGGGCCGCGCCAACGTCGGCCCGGGCGACGCGGTGCTGATCACGCAGATGGAGCACCACGCGAACCTCGTCCCGTGGCAGGTGCTGTGCCGCGAGCGCGGCGCCGAGCTGCGCTACCTCGAGGTCGACGAGCGCGGAGAGCTGTCGCTCGATCAGCTCGATGCCGAGCTGGCGCGCGGCGACGTCAAGCTGGTCGCCTTCGCGCACGTCTCGAACGTGCTCGGCACGATCAACCCCGTCGCCGAGATCACGGCGCGCGTGCGCGACGCGGGCGCCGTCTCGATCGTCGACGGCGCGCAGGCCGTGCCGCAGATGCCGGTCGACGTCGGCGCGCTGGGGGCGGACTTCTACGCGTGGACCGGCCACAAGGCGGTCGGGCCGACCGGCATCGGCGTGCTCCACGGCAGCGAGGCATTGCTCGAGCGGATGGAGCCATTCCTCACGGGCGGCGACATGATCGCCTCGGTCGACTTCCACTCGGTCACCTGGAACGAGCTGCCCTACAAGTTCGAGGCGGGGACGCCGCCGATCGCGGAGGCCGTCGGCCTGGCGGCGGCCGTCGACTACCTCGGCGCGCTCGGCATGGATCGCGTGCGCGAGCACGAGCGCTTGCTGACGGCCTACATGCTCGAGCGACTGGGCGAGGTGCCGGGGCTGCGCGTCGTCGGCCCGCCCGAGGCCGAGCGCCGCGGCGGCCTCGCGTCGTTCACAGTCGAGGGCATCCACCCGCACGACGTCGCCGAGCTGGTCGACCGCGGCGGCGTGTGCATCCGTGCCGGCCACCACTGCGCCCAGCCGCTGATGCGCTGCCTCGGCGTCGGTGCCACGGCGCGCGCCTCGGTGGGCGTCTACAACGAGGCGAGCGACATCGACGCGCTGATCGACGCGCTGCAGGCCGGGCGCGAGATCTTCCAACTCTGATCGGCACGAAGGACCCGCATGGACGACCTGTATCGCGACTACATCCTCGACCACTACAAGCGCCCGCACAACTTCGGCGAGCTCGAGCCGCACGACCTGGAGGCGCTCGAGCACAACCCGCTGTGCGGCGACGAGCTCGGCGTGCACATCCGCGTCAAGGACGGGTGCATCGAGGACCTGCGCTTCCACGGGCACGGCTGCGCGATCTCGCAGGCCTCGGCCTCGATCGCCTCCGAGGAGCTGAAGGGCATGGAGCTCTCCGAGGTCGGCGAGCTCGGCGCCGACTGGATGATCGAGTTGCTCGGCATCCCGGTCTCGGCGACGCGGCGTAAGTGCGCGCTGCTGAACCTGAAGGCCGTACGCGGCGCGGTGACCGGCGACAACGCGTGGCCCGAGTGAGCGGCCGCCCCGCCTGAGCCGTGCGATCGGGGGAGCGAGGGTGAGGGCCGAGGGCAGAGGTCGAATCAGGACCGCCGCGGCGGGCGCGCTCGCCGGCCTGCTGGGCTACGACCTGTTGCAGCGCAGGCGCGCGATCTTGCGCAACTTCCCGCTCGTCGGGCACTTCCGCTACCTGCTCGAGGCGTTCGGGCCGGAGCTGCGCCAGTACATCGTGACCTCGAACAACGAGGAGCGGCCGTTCTCGCGCGACCAGCGCCGCTGGATCGACGCCTGCTCGGAAGGCAAGCCGAACGTGTTCGGCTTCGGCACCGACGACGAGATGGAGGCCGTCGAGAGCCTCGTGATCATCAAGCACTCGCCGTTCCCGGCGCCTGCGCCCGCCGCCGGGGAGCCGGGCTCGCCGCCGGGATACGCGATTCCGGCGGCCAAGGTGCTCGGCGCCCGCCACCACAGGCGCCACGCCTTCCGCCCGCAATCGGTCGTGAACCTCTCGGGCATGAGCTACGGCTCGCTCTCACCCGTGGCCGTCGAGGCGCTGAACCGCGGAGCGGAGCTCGCCGGGTGCCTGCAGAACACCGGCGAGGGCGGCCTCGCCCCGGCCCACTGCACCGGCGGCGAGCTCGTCTTCCAGATCGGCACGGGCTACTTCGGCTGTCGCGACGAGCGCGGACGCTTCAGCCTCGAGCGCCTGCGCGAGCGCCTGCAGCAGGCGCCGGTCCGCGCGATCGAGATCAAGCTCTCCCAGGGCGCCAAGCCGGGGCTCGGAGGTCTGCTGCCCGCGGTCAAGGTGACGCCCGGGATCGCCGCGATCCGCGGCGTGCCGGTCGGCGAGGACTGCGTCAGCCCACCCGCCCATTCGGCGTTCGCGAACGTCGACGAGTTGATCGAGACGATCGAGACGATCGCCGAGCAGACCGGCTTGCCGGTCGGCGTCAAGTCGGCCGTCGGCGAGATCGGCTTCTGGGAGACGCTCGCCGAGCGCATGGCACGCACCGGCGGCGGGCCCGACTTCGTCACCGTCGACGGCGGCGAGGGCGGTACGGGGGCCGCCCCGCTGGCGTTCGCCGACCACGTCGCGCTACCGTTCAAGCTCGGATTCGCCCGCGTCTACAGAACGTTCGCCGCAGCCGGGCTGGCCGACGACGTCGTGTTCGCCGGCTCGGGCCGCCTCGGCTTGCCCGACACGGCGCTGTTCGCGTTCGCGCTCGGCTGCGACCTCGTCAACGTCGGCCGCGAGGCGATGCTCGCGATCGGCTGCATCCAGGCCCAGCGCTGCCACACCGGGCGCTGCCCTACGGGCGTGGCGACGCAGTCTCGCTGGCTGATGCACGGGCTCGACCCGCAGCTGAAGTCGAGCTGCGCGGCGAACTACATCGTCGCGCTTCGCGCCGAGCTCTTGGCGCTCGCGCGCTCTTGCGGCGTGGCGCATCCGGCGCTCGTAACGCCCGATCACATCGAGGTCGTCTCCGAGCGCTACGGCTCGGCCTCGCTCGCAGAGATCTTCGGATACCAGCAGGGCTGGCCCCCGCGAGCGGCGTGAGGCCCCGACCGGCGCGCCGGATGCGCGCGGTCGCGGCCTCGACCATCCGTCCAGGTCGGGACCGGCAGGCACTTCAAGCGGGCAGTCAGCACGACAGACTGTTGATGCCCTCGACGCTGCATCGCGGATTGAGGTTGCCCGCGCTCGGCGCGGTACGACGCCTCATGCCCTCAGCGCGCCAGCTCGACGTCGCTACCGTGGCGGTCGCCGTAGCGATTTTCGCCGGCAGCTTCGCGCTGCGGCACAGGCTTTCGAACGCGGTGGACGCCGACGAACTACTGCCCGTGGCCCTGCTCGCGCTGAGGTTCGGATGGCGCGGTGGCCTGGCGGGCGCGCTCGTAGCGACGGCACTCACCGGCGCATGGGAGTTCGGACACGGAGACGCCACGGTGACATTCCTCGGCTACGCCAGCCGGATCGCCGCCTTCGTCGTGGTCGGGCTGGTGATCGGAGTCTTCGTCGGGCAGCGGCGACGGGCCGAAGCGAAGCTGCTGCGCTACTTCGACGCCTCGCTCGACATGCTCGCGACGGTGGACCCGAGTGGCCGCCTGCTGCGCGCGAACCCGGCCTGGCAGGCGACTCTCGGGTATTCGGTCGACGAGCTGTTCGAGCGGCCCCTGATCGAGTTCGTGCATCCGGATGATTACCAGGAGTCGCGCGAGCAGTTCGCGAGCCTCCGGACCCGAGGCGCCGACGTCGTGAAATTCCGCAACCGCGCTCGCACGGCCGACGGCCAGTGGCGATGGCTCGAGTGGAACGCCCACGCCTCGCGTCGAGACGGACTGGTTCACGCGACCGCGCGCGACGTCACCGCTCAGATCGAGGCCGAGCGCCAGCTCAACAACAACGCGAAGCTGCTCGAAGAGATGGTCGCCGCACGCACTGCCGAGCTCGACGAGGCGCGCGCGGAGACGCTGTCGCGACTCGCACGCGCGGGCGAGTACCGCGACGACGACACGTTCCAGCACACCGAGCGAGTCGGCGCGACCTCCGCCGCGATCGCTACTCAGCTCGGGCTCGACGCCGAGCAGGTCAAGCTGATCCGCGAAGCCGCACCGCTGCACGACATCGGCAAGCTCGCGATCTCCGACGGGATCCTGCGCAAGCCGGGGCCGCTGACCCCCGAGGAGCGCCGGGAGATGGAGACCCACGCGGAGATCGGCGCCCGCCTGCTCGCGGGCGGCCGCGCGCCGGTCCTGAACATGGCATCGACGATCGCGGCGAGTCACCACGAACGCTGGGACGGCAGCGGCTATCCGGCGCGGTTGGCCGGCGAGCGGATCCCACTCGTCGGGCGGATCGTCGCCGTCGCCGACGTGTTCGACGCACTGACGCACGACCGCCCGTACAAGGAGGCGTGGCCGGTGGAGCAGGCGCTCGAGGAGATCGAGCGGCTGGCGGGACGGCAGTTCGACCCGCGCGTCGTCGCCGCGTTCCTGGCGACGCAGCGCCGCAAAGCGGCGAAGGGGGCGACGGCCGGCGCCGCCGCAGCCCCGACCACAACGGCCGCCGCGGCCTGAGTAGGTCGTAGCGCCGAGCGCGCCGTGGACCGCCGGCTCGGACCGGGCCGCGAGCGTCGATACAATTCCTACCTCAGAGCACAGGATTCACCAGAGCTACGCTGCAAGGAGCGGAATGGCAACACTAGACCGCACGAAGATAACGAAGCCCAGCCCGATCGTCGAGGACGACCAGGGCCAGCTGCACGCCCGCCAGGGCATCTCGCGTGAGGTGGTCGCCGAGCTGTCCAAGATCAAGGGCGAGCCCGACTGGATGGCCGAGAAAAGGCTGAAGTCGCTGGAGATCTTCGAACGCAAGCCGATGCCGAACTGGGGCCCAGACCTGAGCGGCCTGAAGCTCGACGACCTCGTGCTCTACTCGCCGCCGACAGCCGGGCGCTTCAACAGCTGGGACGAAGTGCCGGCTGAGATGAAGCAGACCTACGAGGACCTCGGCATCCCGCAGGCCGAGCGCGAGCACCTCGCGGGCGTCGTCGGCGTGTGGCGCCAGGAGCCGGTGTACGAGGGCCTGAAGGAGGAGTACTCGAAGCTCGGGATCCTGTTCTGCTCGATGGACACCGCGATCAACGAGTACCCGGAGCTGGTGCAGAAATACTTCATGAACAAGTGCGTCCCGCCGCAGGACAACAAGTTCTCCGCGCTGCACGGCGCCGTTTGGTCGGGCGGGGCCTTCTGCTACATCCCGAAGGGCGTCAAGTGCGACCTGCCGCTGCAGTCCTACTTCCGCATGGAGGGCGCCGGCGAGGGCACCTTCGAGCACACGCTGATCGTCGCCGACGAGGGCTCTGAGGTGAACTACATCGAGGGTTGCACGGCGCAGACCTACAGCGTCAACTCGATGCACTCGGCGGTCGTCGAGATCTTCGTGCACGAGGGCGCCAAGGCGCGCTACACGACCGTGCAGAACTGGTCCAAGGACGTCTACAACCTGAACACCAAGCGCGCGATCGTCGACGCCAACGGCACAGTCGAGTGGGTCGGCGGGTCGATGGGCGCCAAGTACGTGATGCTCTACCCGGGCTCCTACCTGATGGGCGAGGGCGCGCGCGCCGACCACCTCAACGTGGGCGTGGCCGGAAAAGGCGTGCACAAGGACACGGGCGCCAAGGTCGTGCACCTGGCCCCCAACACGACCTCGAACATCCTCGCCAAGTCGATCTCCAAGGACGGCGGCATCATGGGCTACCGCGGCCTGGTCAAGATGGGCCACAACTCGGCCGGCTCGAAAGCACGCGTGCAGTGCGACGGGCTGATGATGGACGGCGAATCGCGCTCTGACACGTGGCCGGACATCCAGATCCAGAACCCGCACGTGACGGTCGCGCACGAGGCGACGGTCGGGCGCATCTCCGACGACCAGCTCTTCTACATGGGCTCGCGCGGCTTCACCGAGGACGAGGCCGCGGCGATGATCGTCAACGGCTTCATCGAGCCCGTGACGAAGGAGCTGCCGATGGAGTACGCGGTCGAGCTCAACCGGCTGATCCAACTGGAGATGGTCGGCTCGATTGGCTAGGCGCGCCGGTTGAGGGCGCCAGTCGACAACATTGCTGCGCCGCTGTTCCCGCGGAATCTGCCGTGGGTGAACACACCGGCGGGCGGGCAGGTCAGCATCATCCAGCGCGACAGGCCGTTGCTGGTCGAGTTCTGGGACTTCTGCCGTCCCAACTCGATGCGCACGCTGCCGTACGTGAAGGCGTGGCACGAGCGCTACGCCGAGGACGGGCTGCGCGTCGTCGGCGTCCATTGCCCCGGCTTCGATCTCTCGCGCGGCGAGGACGCGGTCTGCGGGGCCGTGACGCGTCTGGGCATCGAGTACCCGGTGCTGATCGACTCGAGCTCGAGCTGTGGCGTGAGTACGAGAACGAGGGCTGGCCGGCGCGCTATCTGTTCGACGGCGGCGCGCGACTGTTCGAGTACCACTTCGGCGAGGGCGGCTACGAGGAGACCGAGCGGGCGATCCAGGAGCTATTGGGCGTCGAGCGCGAGACGTTGCAGCCGCTGCGCGCCGAGGATGCTGCGGGCGCCGTGCTCGCGCCACCGACGGCGGAGCAGCCAGGTGCCTACTCGGGGCCCTATGAGGCCGGTGGCGTGTGGGCAGTGCTCGGCGGGGCGGGCGTCGTGCGCGTCAACGGCGGCAGCGCCGCGGAGGGCAGCGAGCTGAGCATCGAGCAGCCCGGCGCCTATCCGCTGATCGAGCACGAGCGCCACACAAGCGGCATGCTCGAGCTCGAGCTCGGCGAGGGCGTGCAGTGCATCGCCACGTGCTTCATGCCGGGCGTGGCCTGAGCGCTCGGCGAGGCGACAGCTCGTCGTGCGAGCGGTCGAGCAGCAGCCGCCTCAGCTCAGGCGGCCCGTGATCGTCGATCAGCGCACACGTGCCGGGCCAGTACGGGCTCTCGCCAGGCTGCTTGGTGAGGAAGATCGAGTCATAGGTCCAGCAGCCGACGTTCACGAGCCGTGCGCCCGAGCCGTGCGTCGCCCCCGGCTCGCCGGCCACCGCGGGCCGGGCCCACTCGCTCGGATCGTCGCCGGGCAGGGGCCCGGCGCGGTGGGTATGCCCGAACACGACGTAGGCGTCGCCGAGCCCGAGGCGCGCCGCGACCTCGCCCATCGCCCGTAGACCGGCGCTACGCAGCTCGCCCGAGGAGATCTCGGCGCTGAGCGGGCCGAGGCCGGCGCGGTTGAGCGCGGCGACGGCAAGCGGGAAGCCGTAGACGAGCGCGCGCGTGCGCAGGTTTGCAGCGAGCGAGGACAGCCGCCTGCGGACACCGGCGCTCTGTCCTGCGCGACCGTTCACGTCTGCGCCGCTGCCGCTGAGCGCGCGCCAGGCGTGCACGGTGCCCATCCCGTTGAGCGCATCGCCGGTCATCGCATCGCGTGCGACGGCGTGCCGCCAGGCATACATCGGCGCGGTGACCGCCTCGTAGTCGCCGACGCGCTCGAACGAGCTCGCCGGCCGGCGCATCAGCCGGCTCATCGCGCCGACGCTCAGCCGCTCGATCGTCGGCACCGTCAGATGGCAGTCGAGATAGTGCCCGTGCGTCGCATAGACATCCGGGCGCAGCCACAAACCGGGGTAGGCGAATCGCACGCGCGCCGAGGCGGCCCAGTCGGCCAGCCGCTTGACGGTCGGCGAGACTTCGGCGGGCTCGATCAACTGCTCCAGGCCCAGTGGCTGGGGGTCCGGGAGCTCGGCGCGCAGCGCCAGCCACGGCTCGACCATGGCGTGATCGTGATTGCCGGCCACGAGCACCAGTTCGCGCCCAGCCAGCGCTTGTCCGAGCTCCTCGAAGAAGGGACGCGCCACCGCGAGCGCTTCGCGCGGCGGCCCATGGCGCAACTCGAGCACGTCGCCGAGCAGGACGACGCGATCGACCTGCGCCGCGAGCTCCAGCAGCGGCGCGCGCAGCTCGGCGCGGCGCAGCAGGTCCGAGCGCGAGACGCTGCCGAGATGCAGATCAGAGACGACCAGCGTGCGCATCAGCTCGTCCGCTCCGGGCTCCCTAAGGGCGCGTCTCGCCGCGCCCTACCCCAGGAGCTGCGCCGCCGGGCGTGCGACGGTCAGCCCGCCTCGCCGACGGTCGCGGCTTCGCGAATCGTCTTCGGCAGCATGAAGCGAACGTCCTCCTTGATCACGTGGAACTCGCTTATCTCGCCGTCGCTCACGCCGCGATCGCGAAACAGCTCGAACGAGATCCTGAACGAGATTCTCGGGGGCGCTTGCGCCGGAGGAGATACCGACCACGCGCGTGCCGTGCAGCCACTCCTCGCGCACCTCCTCGGCACGATCGATCAGATGGGACTCGGTTCCGCACTCGCGCGCGACCTCGACGAGCCGCACCGAGTTGGACGAGTTGCGCGAGCCGATCACGAGCAGCAGATCGCAGTGCTCGGCCATCTGCTTGACGGCGGCCTGGCGATTGGTCGTGGCGTAACAGATGTCGTCGGTGCGCGGCCCGACGATCTTCGGAAAGCGCTCGCGCAAGCGGGCCAGGATCGCCGTCGTTTCATCGACGGCCAGCGTCGTCTGGGTGATGTAGGCGACGCGATCGGGGTCCTCGATCTCGAGCGTCTCGACGTCCTGCTCGTCCTGCACCAGCACGATCCGCTCGGGCGCCTCCCCCATCGTGCCTTCGACCTCCTCGTGACCGTCGTGGCCGACGAGCACGATCGTGTAACCCTGCTCGGCGAAACGCACCGCCTCGCGGTGCACCTTGGTCACGAGCGGGCAGGTGGCATCGATCGTGCGCAGGCTGCGCGCCTCGGCCCCTTCGCGCACGCTCGGCGCGACGCCGTGGGCGGAGAACACGCAGACGGCGCCCTCCGGCACCTCGGTCTCCTCTTCGACGAAGATCGCACCGCGCTCGCGCAGCTGCTCGACGACGTGCTTGTTGTGCACGATCTCCTTGCGCACGTACACCGGCGCGCCATGGATCTCCAAGGCACGTTCGACCGTCTGCACCGCCCGATCGACGCCTGCGCAATAGCCGCGGGGCGCCGCGAGCAGCAACTTCTCAACCGTGTTCGGCACGATTGCCATTGTAGGGCCCACCCAGGTACGCTAGGCGCTCGTGCCCCAGCGCCACCTCGACAGGTTGACACCGGTAGACGCCTCCTTCCTGCACCAGGAGGGTCCCCACTCGCACATGCACATCGGCGGGCTGACGATCGTCGAAGGCCCGCCGCCGAGCATGGGTGAGTTCCTCGAGCAGATCCGCCGGCGCCTGCACCTCGTCCCGCGCTACCGCCACAAGCTCGCCTCGACGGCGCTCGACAGTGGGCGACCGGTATGGGTCGACGACCCCAGCTTCAACCTCGAGTACCACGTCAGGCACACCGCGCTGCCAAGCCCCGGAGGCTGGGAGCAGCTTTGCGGGCTGACCGCGAGGATCTTCTCCCAGCAGCTGGACCGCTCCAAGCCACTGTGGGAGATGTGGCTGATCGAGGGGCTCGAGGACGACCGCTTCGCGCTGATCACGAAGACGCACCACTCGCTGATCGACGGGATCGCCGGCGTCGACCTCGCCACGGTGCTGTTCGACCTCTCGCCCGACGCGCCGCCGATCAAACATTCGGGCAAGGCCTGGCAGCCGCACCGCGAACCGAACTCGGCTGAACTCGTCGCGGCGGGCCTGCGCGGCGCCGTGAAGGCGGGGCTCGAGCTCGCCGAGGGCGCGATCGACGCGCTGACCCACCCCGAGCGCGCGCTCACGCACGCCCGCGAGGCGGCCGAGGGTGTCGGCGAGATCGTCTGGGCCGGCCTCAACCCCGCTCCGGAAACGCCGCTGAACGTGCCGATCGGCCCGCACCGGCGCTTCTTCGGCATCGGCAGCCAGCTCGACGACTTCAAGACCGTGAAGAACGCCTTCGGCGGCACCGTCAACGACGTCGTGCTCGCCGTCGTGACCGGTGCGCTGCGCACGTTCTTGATCTCGCGCGGGCGCAGCACGGCGGGTGTCGAGATGCGCGCGCTCGTCCCCGTGTCGGTGCGCGTCGAGGACGAGCACGGCCAGGGCGGAAACCGCATCGTCGTGATGCGCGGGCCGCTGCCCGTGTACATCTCCGACCCCGTGCAGAGGCTGCGCTTCGTCTCGCACGCGATGGACGGCCTGAAGGAGTCCAAGCAGGCACTCGGCGCTGAGGTGATCGCCGGCGCCCAGAGCTTCGCGCCGCCGACGATCCTCGCTCAGGCGTCGCGACTGAACTTCTCAACGCGCCTGTTCAACCTGATCGTGACCAACGTTCCCGGGCCCCAGTTCCCGCTCTACGTGCTCGGGCGCGAGATGCTCGAAGCCTACCCCGTGGCCTTCCTGCCCGAAAACCATGCCCTGGCGATCGGGATCATGTCCTACAACGGCCAGATGAACTTCGGCCTGCTCGGCGACTTCGATGCGCTGCCGGACATCGACGAGATCAGCGACAACATCGCCGAAGAACTCGCGACGCTGGTCACCCTTGCGCGCGAGTCGGTCCCAGCGCCGGCCTAGCGACAGTCGCTAGTAGCCGAGCGCGAACTTGGCGTCCTCGCTCATCTTCTCCGGCGACCACGGCGGCACGAAGACCATCTCGGAGTCAATCGACTTGACCCCGTCCAGTTCGCCGACGAACTCGTCGATCTGTTCTGTCACCTGCGGGCCGATCGGACAGCCCGGCGTCGTCAGCGTGAACGTCACGTGGACGTTGCCGTCCTGCACCTCCACCCCGTAGATCAGGCCGAGCTCGACGAAATCGAGCCCCAGCTCGGGATCGATCACGTTCGACAGCGCGTCCATCACGTCATCGACCGAAGGCGCCGCGCCGGTGCCGGCTGAAGCTTGGGGCGCAACCACCGCGCCCTCCGGCGCGAGCGGCTGCTCTGAGCTGAAGTCCTCGGACATGCCCCGAGTCTAGCGGTGTCGTCGTTCGCGGCTAGGGCGTCGAGGGCCAAGTGAGGCAAGGACGCACCCCTTCGGGGCACAGGCAGTTCGCGTGGCGTACTACGTACGCGAGCGACCGAGGACGCCGCCTCGCGCCGGCCATCGGCGTCCTAGTTGTCGCAGCCGAGGCGGTCCCACATATACAGCTGAATGCACTCGTTGGCCAGCGCGATCGCGCGATCGCGCGACAGGCGCGGGAGCACGGTGTCGAGCGCCTGCTCCTCGGAGACGCCCGCCTGGAAGGCTTCCTCGCCGCGGAAGCCCGCCGCGATCTTCAGCGCCTCGCGGCGGTTGTCGCCGAGACTCGGGAAGACGCCCACGAGGAAGTCCGTGTTCGGGATCGGCTGGCCGACCTCGAGCGAAGCGTGCCATGCGGCGAGCAGGTGCAGGTCGTCCTCGTCGAGATCGGCGATCGCCTTGGCGTAATGGACCGACAGCTCCGGCTCGGGGATGTCATCGACCCACGCGCGCACGACCTCGCTGACGAGCTGGCGGCGCGCCTCGCGACCGACCGACTCGGCGATGACTCGGATGGCGTCCTGGGGCTCGATGAAGCAGAGTGGCATCTTGACTCCCGCGAAGGTGGGAAACAGGTGGCTGCGGTGGACTGTAGGGAGCGGTGTGGACGGCACTTTCGCGCGTCCTGGGCGCCGATGCGCGGCTCAGAGTCCCAGCGCCTCGCGCGCGAGCTGCAGCGTTTCGTCGTCGGCCGTCTCGGGCGGGAAGCCGAGCGTAGCCCGCTCTTCGGTCTGCCAGTTGGCGAGCGCCAGCTCGAGCACCGCGATCGGCAAGGGGACAGCCTCGGCCAGCGCCCGCGCCCTGCGCTCGAGCAGCAGCGGATCGCCGATCGCGAACAGGCGCTTGGCGGCGAGCATCGTCGCGTCCTCCCTGCCGCCGGCGCGCGCCGCCGAGAGATGCAGCGAGTCGGCCTCGAGCTCGAAGCGCCCGAGCGTGCCGAGCAGCACGAGCAGCTCATAGCGCGCGGCGCGTGTCATCCCGGGCAACGCCAGGCGCTCGAACAAGCGCTCGAAGCGCCGTACCGGGCTCCAGCCGGGATCGCCGGCGAATGTGGCCGCCTGAGAGCCCGCCGGGGCGTACCAGGCGCGATACGCCTCAAGCGTCGCCGCGCCGCGCGCCGGATCGTGCGAGGTGCGCGGTCCCAGCGGGATCTCGGAGAGATCGGGTAGCTCGTCTGGGGCGGCGGCCAGCGCGCGCCTGATGCCGGCGAACGGTTCAGGGTCCTGCAGAGGACACAGGTACGCGATCAGAAAGCAGCACCAGGCGGCTCGCTCGAGCTCGCCGCCAAGCGCGAGCGAGCCGACTTCGGCGTAGAGATCGGGGGGCGGGGCGGCGCTCGGCGAGCCCGCCAGCGCAAGCAGCCGTCCGTGGGAGAAGGCGAGCTCCTCAGCCAGGCGGGCGGCGTCGGCCGAGGCGCGCACGCCCGGCAGCAGCACGCTGCTGTAGCCGTCCTCGACGGCCCGCTCCTGGCGCCTGACGCGCAGGCTGCCGCCATGCGCGCCGCCTCGCCGCGCACGGCCGGCGCCGCCGGCCCGCGCGCCGGCAGCGGACGAGGACGAGCGCCGTTTCGCGCCCGCGCCCGAGGACCTGCCCGCCGGGGTGGCGCCGGGCAGCGTCTTACTGCAGATCGGGCAGCGCTCTAGGAAGCGGTCGTGACGGCAGAAGGTCGGCATCGACCGGCGGCTGGAATCCGTTCTTACGCGCACGCTCGGCTCCGGCGGCGCGCTCCTTTGCAAGCGCGTACATGTAGTCGTCGAAATCGACTTGGATCGTGTGGCGCTTGGATGCGACGTAGCGCTTGCGCATGGCCGCCTGGTCGGCGGCGATGTCGGCGCGCAGCTCGGCCTGCGACGGCAGCCGGTAGTCGCCGCGCAGGTAGTCCCCGACCCACGCGCCCTGGGCCTCGGCGAGCGGCATGATCGCGCCGAGCGGCTGCAGCAGCCCGATGAAGAAGACGTTCGGGATCTCGGGGTGAAAGACGCGCCGGTACAGCTCGATGTGGTTGTCGGGGGCCGAGATGAAGTCCTCGTCGAAGAACGGGAATGAGATCTGTAGCCCGTGCAGTAGACGACCACGTCGGCGTCGACGACGGTCCCGTCGGTGAAGCGCACCTGCGTGCCCTGCAGCGCCTCGATGTTCGGCTTCGGCGTGATCGTGCCGTGCTGGATGCGGTCGAGGATCCGCCCGGAGACGGTCGGGTGGGCCTCGCCGAAGCGGTGGTCGGCTTCGGCAGGCCGTAGCGCTCGGGCGGCCCGACGTAGCTCTTGACCAGCTGCTGGATCATGCGCTGGCGGATCTCGAAGGGCACGCGGGGGTCGTTGCGCATCTGGTCGACCGGTTTGCCGAACACGTACTTCGGCAGGATCCAGACGCCCGAGCGCGCCGCCAGGTAGGTCCGCTCGGCGACGTAGGAGGACTCGACGGCGATGTCCATCGCCGAGTTGCCCATGCCGAGCACCACCACGCGCTTGCCCTCGAAGATCGAGTTGTCCACGTAGGAGTGGGCGTGCAGCTGCTCGCCCTCGAACGTGTCGCTACCCGGGAAGGCCGGTTCCGGCCAGCGCGGGTTCCAGTGATGGCCGTTGGCGACGAGCAGCGCGTCGTAGCTGCGCGTCTCGCCGCCCTCGAGCCTCAGCGCCCAGACGCCGTGCTCGTCGCGCGCGGCGTGCTCGACCCCCGTCTCGAAGATGATCTGATCGCGGAAGCCGAAATGGTCGACGTAGTCGTCGAAGTACGCCGCGATCTGCGTGTGATGGGGGAAGTCCGGATAGGACTCCGGCATCGGGAAGTCCGCGTACTCCATCCGCTGGCGCGAGGTGTTGATGAACAGGTCGCGGTAGGCCGCCGACATCCCGTTCTTGTTGCCGAACACCCAGTTGCCGCCGACGCGGTCTGACTTCTCGAAGCAGTCGAACGGGACGCCTCGCTCGTGCAGCGCCTTGGCCGCGGCGATCCCCGAGGAGCCGGCGCCGATGATGCAGGTGCGCGGAAGTGCCACTAGTCCTTCGCCGGGACGCCCGGGCTGACGTGCCGCGGCGGCCCCTCGGGCCCCGCGTCGGCATCTGCGTGCCCGGCGATCCCCTCGTCCCGTTGCGACAGCGACTGCTCGCCGCCGCCGTTGCGGCGCCCGGCGAGGTAGCGGTCGACCATCCGCGCGCACTGGCGCCCCTCGTTGATCGCCCAGACGATCAGCGACTGCCCGCGGCGAGCGTCTCCCGCGGCGAACACGCCCTCCACGGAGCGTCGTGTACGGCGCCGCCGTCTTCACGTTGCCGCGTGGATCCTTCTCGACGCCGAGCTCGTCGAGCAGCGCCGGCTCGGGATGCAGGAAGCCCATCGCCAGCAGCACGAGCTGCGCCTTCAGCTCGCGCTCGGTGCCCGGCACGGGCGCGAACGGCGGCGCGGGCTCGGCCTGCGCGACGTGCAGCGCGGCCACGCCGCCCCGGCCGTCGTCGGAGAAGCGCGTCGTCACGACCGAGTAGTCCTGCTCGCCGACGCCGCGCATCCCTGGCCTCCTCCATCGCGTAGCTGAGGCGGTACTTCAGCGGCCACTCCGGCCACGGCGTGCGCTCGTCGGGGCGCTGCGGCGGCGGCTCGGGCAGGAGCTCGAGCTGGGTGATCGAGCGCGCGCCCTCGCGCAGCGCGTTGCCGACGCAGTCGGCGCCGGTGTCGCCGCCACCGATCACGACGACGTCGCTGCCCTTGGCCGTGATCTCGTACGGGACCGGCGGCTGCGCGGCGGTCGGCTCGGGGCCGAACTCGCGCGCCGACCCAGCGGTTGCGCTGGTAGAGGTAGTCCATCGCGAAGTGCACGCCGTCGAGCTCGCGTCCGGGCACGGGCAGGTCGCGCGGCACGCGCGAGCCGGTCGCCAGCACGACCGCGTCGAAGCCGCCGCGCAGCTCCTCGCACGGTCACGTCGCGCCCGACGTCGACGCCGCAGCGCAGCTCCACGCCCTCGGCGGCGAGCTGCTCGACGCGGCGCTCGCACGACGCGTCTTCTCGATCTTGAAGTCGGGCACGCCGAAGCGCACGAGGCCGCCGATCGACTCGTCGCGCTCGAACAGCGTCACGCGGTGGCCCAGCGCGGCGCAGCTGCTGCGCCGCGGCCATCCCGGCCGGCCCGGAGCCGACCACGGCGACGGCCTGGCCGGTCTCGCTGCGCGGGGGCCGCGGCACGACCCAGCCCTCCTCCCAGGCGCGGTTGATGATCGAGTTCTCGATCTGTTTGATCGTGACCGCGTCGCCCTCGCGGATCTCCAGCACGCACGCCGCCTCGCACGGCGCCGGGCACAGCCGCCCGGTGAACTCGGGGAAGTTGTTCGTCGCGTGCAGCTGCGCGATCGCGTCGCGCCAGCGGTCGCGGTAGACGAGGTCGTTCCAGTCCGGGATCAGGTTGCCCAGCGGGCAGCCGTTGTGGCAGAACGGCACGCCGCAGTCCATGCAGCGTGCGCCCTGGTCGCGCAGCTCCGCCTCGGGGCGCGTGAGCAGGAACTCCGGTAGTCATGCGCCCGCTCGGCCGGGTCCCGGTAGGGGACGCCGTGGCGCTCGATCTGCAGGAAGCCGCCGAGCTTGCCCATCAGGCGCCTCGCCACCGCGTCGAGCGACGCTCGCGCCGGCGTCGCTCGGCCGCTCGGCCC
This sequence comes from uncultured Solirubrobacteraceae bacterium, assembly GCA_963716315.1. Classification (GTDB taxonomy): domain Bacteria; phylum Actinomycetota; class Thermoleophilia; order Solirubrobacterales; family Solirubrobacteraceae; genus Palsa-744. Next base: position 1,027,090 of record OY970301.1, read on the forward strand.
GTTCGCGCGAGCACGCGCTTGTAGTCGTGCGGCATCACCTTGACGAACGCGCCCCTGCCGAGCAGCTCGTCCAACTCGCCGAGCACGCGCGCCGCGACCGGCGAGCCGGTGCGCTTGCGAGTGCTCCTCGATCAGCTCGCGCAGCTCGCTCGGCGTCCTGCGCCGGAGAGCGCTTCGAAGCCGACCATGCCCATGTTGCAGCGCTCGGCGAAGTCGCCCTCCTCGTCGAGCACGTACGCGACGCCGCCGCTCATCCCCGCCGCGAAGTTGCGCCCGGTCGGGCCGAGCACGACGACGCGACCGCCGGTCATGTACTCGCAGCCGTGGTCGCCGACGCCCTCGACGACTGCGCTGGCGCCCGAGTTGCGCACGGCGAAGCGCTCGCCGGCCAGGCCGCGGAAGAACGCGCGCCCGCGCGTCGCCCCGTAGAGCACGGTGTTGCCGACGATCACGTTCTGCTCGGCGACGAAGTGCTCGCCCATGCCCTCGCGCGGGCGCACGGCGACGGACGCCGCCCGAGAGGCCCTTGCCCGCGTAGTCGTTGGCGTCGCCGTGCAGCGTGAACGTCACGCCCGGCGCGAGCCAGCCGCCGAAGCTCTGCCCGGCGGAGCCCTCGAAGTCGACCACGATCGAGTCCTCGCGGCAGGCCGTCGGCGCCGTGCTCGCGCGGCGATGCTGGCTCGAGAGGATGCCGCCGACGCAGCGGTTGCGGTTGCGGATCGGCAGCTCGATCCTGACCTGCTCGCCGGCGATTCGCGCGCGACCGTCGAGCGCCGGGTCGCCGGGCGGGCGAGCAGCGACTTGGCGCACTCCACGAGCTCCCAGTCCAAGCGCGTCCTCGAGCACCGCCGGCGGCGGTTCGACGCGGCGTCGCGGCGCGTCCTCGGGCAGCTCGATGTGCGTGAGGATGTGCGTCAGGTCGACGCCGCGCGCCTTCCAGTGGTCGATCGCCTCGCGCACCGCCGAGCAGGTCGACGCGGCCGATCGCCTCGTCCAGCGAGCGCAGACCGAGCGAGGCGAGGATCTCGCGCACTTCCTCGGCCACGAAGAAGAAGAAGTTGACGACGTGCTCGGGCGTGCCCTTGAAGCGCTTGCGCAGCTCCGGGTCCTGCGTGGCGATGCCCACCGGGCACGTGTTCAGGTGGCAGGCGCGCATCATGATGCAGCCCGTCGCGATCAGCGGGGCGGTCGAGAAGCCCATCTCGTCGGCGCCGAGCATCGCCGCGATCGACGACGTCGCGTCCGGTCTTCAGCTGCCCGTCGGTCTGCACGATGATGCGCGAGCGCAGGTCGTTGAGCAGCAGCGTCTGCTGCGTCTCGGCCAGGCCGATCTCCCAGGGGACGCCCGGCCGACTGGATCGAGGACAGCGGCGAGGCGCCCGTGCCGCCGTCGTGACCGGCGATCAGCACGCGGTCGGCGTTCGCCTTGGACACGCCCGCCGCGACCGTGCCGACGCCGACCTCGGAGACGAGCTTGACCGAGACCTGCGCCTCGGGGTTGCGCGCAGCGCAGGTCGTAGATCAGCTGCTTGAGGTCCTCGATCGAGTAGATGTCGTGGTGCGGCGGCGGCGAGATCAGGCCGACGCCGGGCGTCGTGTGGCGGATCGAGCCGATGTAGTCGTCGACCTTGTGGCCCGGCAGCTGGCCGCCCTCGCCGGGCTTTGCGCCCTGGGCCATCTTGATCTGCAGCTCGTCGGCGTTGACGAGGTAGTGGATCGTCACGCCGAAGCGGCCCGAGGCGACCTGCTTGATCGCCGAGCGGCGGCGATCGCCGTTGGCGTCGGGCGTGAAGCGCGACGGGTCCTCCCCGCCCTCGCCCGTGTTCGAGCGCCCGCCGAGGCGGTTCATCGCGATCGCCAGCGTCTCGTGGGCCTCGCGCGAGATCGAGCCGAGGCTCATCGCGCCGGTGCAGAAGCGCTTGACGATCTCGCTCGCCGGCTCGACCTCCTCGAGCGGCGACCGGCTGTCAGCGTCGCCGGCCCCGCCGCTCCCGGCGGGCCGATCTCCAGCAGACCCCGCAGCGTCGCCTGCGCGCCGCGTCCTCGTTGACATCGCGCGCGTACTCGCGGTACTTCTCGAAGGCCGGCGCTGCCGCGGACCGTCGTCATAGCGCCTCGGTGTCGCCGCGCAGCGCGGCGCCGACGTCGCCGTTGGCCGCGCGCACCGCGTGCTGGACGAGCGCGATCGTCTCGGGGTTCCACATGTGGTGCTCGCCGTCGCGGCGCCACGCGTAGACGCCGCCGACCGGCAGCAGCTCGTCCTGTGGAACCGGGTAGGCGCGGGCGTGGCGCTCGAGCGCCTCGGTCGCCAGCACGTCCAGCGCCGACGCCGCCGATCCGCGACGCCGTGCCCGTGAAGTAGCGTGTCGATCAGCTCGCGCTCGAGGCCGACGGCCTCGAAGATCTGCGCGCCGCAGTAGGACTGGATCGTCGAGATGCCCATCTTCGAGATCGTCTTCAGGAGCGCCTTTGCCGATCGCTTTGACGACGTTCTGCGCTGCTCGGCGCTCGACCGCACGCCGCCGTCGATCGCTGCTCTGCGTTCGAGCACCAGCTCGTCGAGCGTCTCGAGCATCAGGTACGGGTTGATCGCGCTCGCGCCGTAGCCGATCAGCGTGGCGAAGTGGTGCACCTCGCGCGGCTCGCCCGACTCGAGGATGATGCCCGGCGCGCAGGCGCGTGCCCTCGCGCACGAGGTGGTGGTGCACGGCGGCCACCGCCAGCAGCGAGGGGATCGGCACGCGCCGCGGGCCGAGCAGGCGGTCGGAGAGGATGATGATGTTGACGCCTTCCTCGATCGCCTCGCGCGGCCTCGCGGCAGATGCCGCTCGAGCGCCTCGGCCATGCCCGGCGGCGCCCGTCTCGACCGGCCAGGTGATGTCGATCGTGCGCGCCGCGAAGACGTCGTGGTCGACGTGGCGCAGCGTCTCGAGCTCGCGGTTGAGCAGGATCGGCTGTTCGAGCAGCGAGCTTGTGCGCGTGCTCGGGCGTCTCGTCGAACAGGTTGCGCTCGGTGCCCAGGCTCGTCGCCAGGCTCATCACGATTTCCTCGCGGATCGGGTCGATCGGCGGGTTCGTGACCTGCGCGAACAGCTGCTTGAAGTAGGAGAACAGCGGCGGTGCCTGGTCGGAGAGCACCGCCAGCGAGAGGTCGTTGCCCATCGAGCCGACCGGCTCGGCGCCGTCGCGCGCCATCGGCGCGAGCAGCACGCGCAGGTCCTCCTGGCGAGTAGCCGAACGCGCGCTGGCGCAGTGCGCAGCGGCTGGTCCGAGATCGTCACCTGGTCGGACGGCGGCAGCTCGGAGAAGGGCACCGCGTTGCGCGCGTACCACTCGCCGTAGGGCTGTGCGCGTGGAGACCTCGCGCTTGACCTCCTCGTCCTCGACGATCCGCCCGCGCTCGAGGTCGACGAGGAACAGCTTGCCCGGCTGCAGGCGGCCGAGCCGCACGAATCTGCGCGGGCGGGATGTCGAGCAGCCCGATCTCCGAGCCGAGCACGACGTGCCCGTCGGTCGTCTCGACCCAGCGGCCCGGGCGCAGGCCGTTGCGGTCGAGCGTCGCGCCGACCACGCGCCCGTCGGTGAAGGCGACCGAGGCCGGGCCGTCCCACGGCTCCATCAGGCAGGAGTGGAAGGCGTAGAAGCCCTTCAGGTCCTCCGGCAGGTCCTCGCGGTTCGCGGTAGGCCTCGGGGATCATCATCATCGCCGCGTGCGGCAGCGAGCGGCCCGCCGAGCATCAGCAGCTCGAGCACGTTGTCGAACGTCGCCGAGTCCGAGTTGCCGGCGCTCACGACCGGCAGGATCTTCGGCAGGTCCTCGCCGAACAGCTCGCTGCGCAGCTCGCTCTCGCGCGCGCGCATCCAGTTGACGTTGCCCATCACCGTGTTGATCTCGCCGTTGTGGCAGATCACGCGGTAGGGATGCGCGAGCTCCCAGCTCGGGAACGTGTTGGTCGAGAAGCGCGAGTGCACGAGCGCGAGCGCGCTCTTGCAGCGCTCGTCGCGCAGGTCGGGGTAGAACGCCGCCAGCTGGAAGCTGATCAGCATGCCCTTGTAGTTGATCGTGCGCGAGGAGCTCGACGCGATGTACAGCCCGGGCTCCTCGCCGTCAGCTCGCAGATGCGGCGGATCACGTACAGCTTGCGCTCGAAGGCGTCCTGGTCGACAGTCTGCTCGGCCCCGGCGCCGACGAACAGCTGGCGGATCACCGGGCGGCAGGCGCCCGCGACGGCACCGGCCTGGCTCTCGCTCGACCGGCACGTCGCGCCAGCCGAGCAGCCGCTGGCCCTCGGCCGCGACCGTGCGCTCGAGCAGCTGCCTCGACGCTGGCGCGCGCTGCTCGTCGGTCGGCAGGAAGCACATCAGCACGCCGTACGCGCCCGGCGGCGGCAGCTCGAAGTCGACGACCGCGCGCAGCAGCTCGTCGGGCATCTGCATCAGGATCCCGGCGCCGTCGCCCGTGCAGCGGGTCGGCGCCGTAGGCGCCGCGGTGCTCGAGGTTCTCGAGCGCCGTGATCGCCCGCGTGATCACCTCATGGGTCGGCTCGTTGTCGAGCCGCGCGACCATGCCGACGCCGCACGCGTCGTGCTCGATAGCGGGGGTCGTAGAGGCCGACGGCCTGTGGCGGCTGCTTGATGTGCGGATTCATGGGAGTGCTCCCTTGGGGCGGTGCATCCCGCGCGTCGGGCCCCGGGCGCGGCGGGCAGGCGGGCACCTGAGGCGGAGCCAGAAAGCGTAGCAGCGCGGACCGCCCCGGCGCGTTGCTGAAACGACCGACTCTCAGCCCGCGGCGCTCGCCCGTCGCGGGTCTCGCGCAGCGTCTCGCCTCGCTCCAGGAGCACGAGTCCGGCCCGGCCCGGGCAGGTCAGGCAGAGGGCGCGATGGGGATCGGCGCTGACCGCGAAGGGATGCTCGCGCGTGCGCGCGATGCGCTGCGGCGAGCTGCTCCTCGAGCACCAGCCGGTCGGCCGCTTCGAAGCGCGCGATGACCCATTCGCCGGGCGCTCCAGGAACCAGTGGACGATCTCGACCGCGGGCGCCCCGTCGCGCAGCACGGCGAGCGCGTAGAGCAGCCGCTGCACTCCGTAGTCGCGCTCGACGAGCGCCTCCAGGTCGACCTCGGCGCCGACGCGGTCGCTCTTGTAGTCGACGACGAGGTTCGAGCCGTCTGCCTCGAGCGCCAGCAGGTCGATCACGCCGTGATCAGCGGCTCGCTCGCGGCCAGCGAGAAGGCGAACGGATGCTCGCGCCGCACGCTGCCCGCGGCGGCCAGCCGGGCGGCCAGCTCGGCGTCGCAGCGCGCCGGCGATCAGCGCCGGCCATCTCGCTCACGCTCGCCGCGGCGCCCGCGCGCGATGCCGAGCTCACGCGCCGCGGTCGGCCACCTCAGGGCCCGACGGCGGCTGCGGACGGGCGAAGTCGAGCAGCTCCAGCAGCCTGTGCACGAGCGTCCCGCGCGCACGCGCCTCGAGCCCTTCCTCGCCGCTCGCGGCCTCGCGCCGCCGCGCGATCCTCGAGCATCCCGAGCACTCGTTCCAGGTAGTAGCGATAGCCGCAGCGCTCGAGCTCGGTCAGCGAGCTGTAGCTGAGCGTCGCGATCGGCGCCGTCTGCGCCGAGGGACGCGTCGTCGGGCGTCCGGCCGAGCCCGCGCCCGCCACCGCCCCGCCATGCCCGCCGCCCAGCTGCCCGATCTGCTCCTCGGCGGCCTCGGGTCCGCTGCCTGGCGCTCGCCGTCGGGCTGCGCGATCGTCGTCAACGGATCGTCGAGCGCAGGCGAGCCGGGCGAGTTGAGCAGCAGCCCGACGCGCGCCGCGCCCGCCGGACCGACCGCCAAGTCCGCCGGCGCCGGCTCGCCCTTCGCCAGCAGCTCCGGCAGCCGTGCCGAGACGCCGGGCCGAGCCAGGAGATCGGCGTCGCGCCAGGCCCCTGGTCGCGGCCAGCGCGCGAAGTCGACCGAGCCGCTCAGCAGCAGCCGCTCGCGCGCGCGGGTCATCGCGACGTAGAGGATCCGGTCCTCCTCTTCGGCTTCGCGCTCGCGGCGCTCGGCGCACAGCTCGTCGTAAGTCGAGCGCCGGGCTCGAGCCGCCGCCGTCCAGGCGCATCAGGCGCAGGCCGATGCGCTCGCCGTCGACGAGCAGGTCGGGCATGCGCGCGTTCGGCTGGCGGCCGAGGTCGGCCACGCACACGACCGGGAACTCGAGGCCCTTCGCCGCGTGCACCGTCATCAGGCGAACGGCGTCCGGCTCGACGCCCTCGACCGGGGCGTCCGGCTCGATCCTCGCGGCGTCCTGCAGGTACTCGACCTGGTCGAGGAACGCCCGCAGGTCGCGCCCCTCGCTCGCCTCGAAGCGCGCGCGCGAGTCGCAGCAGCTTGTGCACGTTGGCCAGCCGACGCTCGCCCCAGTCGAGCCCGAGCACGTGGTCGCGATAGCCGCTCGCATCGATCGCACGCTCGATCAGCGAGGCGATCGTGCGCCGAGCGGCGCCGGCCCGCTCGCGCTCGAGCAGCTCGACGGCCGCGGCGAGCGCGGAGCGGTCCTGCGGGTCGATTCTCGCCAGCAGCCTTGCGGCGGCGTCGTCGCCGCCGCCCGAGTCACCGCCGGACGCGACAGCTCGCTTGGCGACCTCCCACACGCCGCCCCGGCTCGCCTGCGCCGCCCGCGCCAGCAGCGCCAGGCCGTCGCGCGAGCAGCCGCCGAGCGGCGAGGCCAGCACGCCGTAGAGCGCCTGCTCGTCCAGCGGGTTGGCAAGCGCGCGCAGATAGGTGACGAGGTCGCCGATCTGCTGGTGTCCCCAGAACGCCCCGACGGCGGCGAGCGTGCGCAGCCCGCGCAGCTGCAGCGCGCGCTCGAACACCTCGAGGTCGCCCGAGGCGCGCAGCAGCACGACGATCTCCCCCGCCCGGGCGCGTCCGCTGCGCACGAGCTCGCCGACCCGCTGCGCCAGCAGGCGCGCCTCGGCCTGGCGCCAAGACTGGGCGGGCGGCAGGCCGGCGGCGATCCGTTCGGCCAGCTCCTCGCGCTCCTCCCATCCGTCGGCGTCGGTCAGCAGCAGCTCGACCGCCGGCCGGCCGTCGTGTCCGCCGGTGTCCTCGCGGCCGGCCGTGAGCTCCGCCATATCCGGGAAGCGCTCGGCGAAGACCGCGTTGACGACCTCCAGCAGCTCGCTGCGGCTGCGGAAGTTGTACGTCAGCGGCAGGCTTCCGCCGCGCTCATCGAGCTGCGCGCGCCGCTCGCGGAAGAGGCTCACGTCGGCGTGGCGGAAGCCGTAGATCGACTGCAGCTCGTCGCCGACCGTGAACAGGTTGCCGCGATCGAGCGCATCGCAGGATCGCCAGCTGGCGCGGGTTGGTGTCCTGGAACTCGTCGACCATCAAGCAGCTCGAAGCGCTCCGCCCAGGCGACGCGCACAGCCGCGCGTTCGAGCAGCAGCGCGCGGGCGAGCAGCTCGAGGTCGTCGAAGTCGACCGCCGAGCGCGCGCGCTTGAGCCGCTCGTAGGCGAGCGCCGAAGTGCTCGAGCAGCTCACCGAGCAGCGCGCAACGCCGGCCGCCTCGAGCTCCTCCTCCGCGGCGTCGCCGTCGAGCGCCGGGGCCGGCAGCCGCGGCATGCGCTCGCCGCGGCTGCGCAGCTCGGCGTAGACCTGCTCGAGCATGCCGGCGACGCGATCGACGCCGTAGGCGGCGAGCAGGTCGACCGCCTCGGCTCGGTCCTCGGCGAGCCAGGAGCGCACCGCCCCCTCGAAGGCACGCTTGCGCAGGCGCCCCGCCAAGCCCTCGTCGAGCATCTGCGAAGTCGGGGTCCAGCCCGGCCGCCAGCGGCTGGGCGCGCAGCAGCCGCGCGCAGAAGCCGTGGAAGGTGCCGACGAACGCCGCCTCGGTGTCGCGCGCCGCCTCGTCGCTCGCCCAGCTCGAGCAGCCGCGCCCGCACGCGCTCGCGCAGCTCGCCCGCCGCGCGCTCGGTGAAGGTGATCGCGAGGATCCTGCGCCGGCGCGACGCCGTCCTCGCGGACGGCTCGCACGAAGCGCTCGACCAGCACCGAGGTCTTGCCGCTGCCGGCCGCCGCCGAGACGAGCAATGGCTCGGCACGCCGTCCGATCGCCTGCTCCTGCTCGATCGTCAGGGCAGGACCGTCGCCGCTCGGCGGCGCGCCGGCCGGCTCCATCCCCGGCAACGTCTCCAGCTGCGGCACGTCGCGGCTGCTCACCGCTCGCACCGGCAGATCGTCGGGTACTGGCAGCCGCCACGCCAGGCGCACGTCTGCGGCCGCGCCTCGAGCGCACCGCGCGCTGTCTGCTCGGCCACCGTCGCGAGCCATCGCGAGCGCCTCGTTCAGCAGCTCGGCGAGCTCGGCGTGCTCGCGCACGTCGGTCGAGACGCAGTCGAGCTCAACGCCGCTGTCGCCGTCGAGCACTCCGCGCGGGCGCAGATCGCTGCCCGCGAGCGGCTGGTAGAGGCCGCCGATCACCTCGCAGGCCGAGCAGCTCTTCGGCGGCGCGCATGTAGAGCGCGACCTGCAGCTTGCCGTCCCTGATCCAGCGCGCTGCCGCCGGTGCGGTCTTTGCCCTTGTAGTCATAGACGACCGCCTCGCCACGACTCGCCCACGTCGATGCGATCGATCCGGCCGCGCAGCTTGAAGCCGCCGCCAAGCTCGAGCGCCGGCAGCGTGCTGGCCTCGCCGCGATCGTCTGAGCCGTCGAAGCCGAAGCCGAGCTCGAGCTCGCTCGGCTCCAGCGGGCTGTCGGCCTCGGCCGCGTGCGCCAGGTAGCGCTCCAGGTCGGCCCGCAGCCGCGCGGCGGACGCGCGGCGCGGCGCTCGGGCGCGACCGACAGCGGATGCTCGGCCTCGCGCGCCGAAAGCGCGGCGTCCAGCAGCTCGCGCGCGAGCTCCAGCGTGGCCGGCGTCAGCCGCGCGCTGCCCGTCTCGCCTGCGCAGGGCCTCGAGCGTGTCCTTCAGCGCGGCATGCGCGAGCGCCGCCGCGCGCCAGCGGCTCGGGCTCGGGCTCGAACTCGCTCGGGGCGCAGCAGGCGCTCGACGAACCAAGCCACCGGGCAGGCGATCCAGCGCTCCATCGAGGAGGCCGACCACGGGCGCGCCGCGCAGATCGGCCAGGAGCAGCTCGTCGCGAAGTGGCTCATCAGAGCGCCGAACGCCGTCGGCGGGCATCGTCCGCTCGCTCGTTTGCGTGGCGAAGGCCTCGGCCCGAACGTCGACCGCGCCGAGCGCGCGGCGCCCGCTGCCCTCGAGCAGGCGCTCGCTCGAACAGATCGCAGACGTCGTCCACGAACAGCGAGCGCGGCGTCGCCTGGCCTTCGTCGTCGGCGACGTGCCAGCTCAGCACGAGCAGCTCCTGCGGGTCGCGAGACGGCCGCGTAGAGCAGGTAGCGCTCGGCCGCGAGCTGATCGGACTGCGAGCCGTCGACGTGCTCACCGAGGCGCAGGCCGGACACTTCGGCCAGGCGTCGCCGCTCCTCCTCCGACAGCAGCGGCTGCGGGCGCGAGCGCGCCGGAAACGCCCCTTCCTGCAGCCCGCAGACGAACAGCGCGCGAACGCGCCGGGCGCGCAGCGCAAGCGGGTCGAGCACGGCGACCGCACCAGGCCTGGGGGCCTCGCCACTGAGGAAGCTCACGCTGCGCGAGCAGCTCGGCCAGCTCGCGAGCCCCGGCCGGGGCGAGCTCAGGCGCGATCCGCGCGAGCTCGCGCAGCTCGGCGAGCGCGCGGCGCCCCGCCGCGAGCGCGGCCGCCTCGTCGAGCTCCTCGGGCTCGAGCACGGCCGCCGCCGAGCGCCGCGGCGCGCAGAACAGCCAGTAGAGCTCGCGCGAGACTCGCTCGATCAGCGCGGCCGGACCGCGCGCCTGCGCCTCGTGCAGGCGGTCGATCGACTCCAGCGGCCAGTGGCGCTCCTCCCACAGCGCTCTCGCCCTGCGCCGCGCTGCGCGCGCCCGCTCGCCGGGCGCGCAGCTCGAGCCGGTCGGCCAGCGCAGGCAGCTCGAGCAACCCCGGCGCGCGCAGCCAGGCGAGCAGGTCGCCGAGCTCACCCGCCTCGCCCGGCGCGTCGAGCTCCGCGCCGTCGGCCGCCGGGACGCAGCGCAGCAGCCCGAGCAGCGCCCGGCCGATCGCGGTGTCGCCGAACGGGCGCCGTCGCTGGATCGCGTAACGGGACCTCCGCGGCCGAGAGGACCTCCTCGAGCAGCTCGTCGAGCGTGCCGCTGCCGCGCACGAGCACGGCGATCTCCTCCGCCGCCATCCCCCGGCGCAGCAGCGCGGCGATCTCACCTGCCACCAGCTCGAGCTCGGCGCGCTCGCCGCCGCCCTCGAGCAGGCGAACCGCCGACCCGGCGTCGATGCGCGCCGCGCCGGGCTCGAACAGCGAGCGCTCGAGATGGCTGAGCGCGCGGCGCGCGTGCGCGCGCGTAGTGGTCGCCGCGAGCCTTCAGCGCGCGATGCTCGCCGCGCTCGCCGAGCAGGGGGCGAGCGCCTGGAAGGTGCTCGCGCGGCCGCGCGAACGCCGCCCGGCCGGGCTCGTAGGGAAGCGAGACCGTGACCGGCGCGTCGACGAGCACGCCGAGCGTCTCGATCGCGTCGAGCTGCAGCGTCGTCAGGTCGTCGAAGCCGTAGAACAGGACCGGCGTGCGCCCCCACAGTGCCGGGCGCTCGCGCAGCGCGTCGAGCGCGTGCACCGCCCGCTGCTCGGCGTCGAGGCGCCCCAGGCGCACGCAGCGCGTCGCGGTAGCCGCCGTAGATGCGGCCCAGCTCGAGCGGGGCCGCGTCGGCGCCGTCGGCCGCGCGCCAATCCTCGAGCGCACGCAGCAGCCTGCCGGGTGCGATCCGCCGGAACTGCAGCTCGGCGAGCAGGTCCGACAGCGCTCGGACGAACCCGCGCTGCGCTCCTCTCGAGCGCTGCGGGTCCTCGCCCGCCGCGAGTGCCAGCAGCAGGCGCTCGCGCGCAAGGCCGCCGATTACGGGCTCGGCGATGCCGGCGCGCCGCACCGCCTCGCCGACCAGCCCGGCGAAGCGCTCCACGCGCACGCCGATCGCGGCCCGCTCGCCGGCGAGCTCGCGCAGGTAGTGCTCGGCGTCGGCCCGCGTCGGCACGACCAGGATCGGCTCCTGCCCGCGGGCGAGGTGCGAGCGCATCGCGTCCATCACGAGCTCGGCCTTGCCGGCGTTGGCGGGGCCGGTGATCAGCGTGATCGGCATCGCGACCCATCCTGGCGCAAGCGGCCGACATCGCCGCCGGCCCGATGCTCGGAGCGGCGGCTCAGCGGATCCGGCGAGCGGGCGGCGAGGGTCGCGGCGGCGCTCAGGCGCGCCGAGGCGTCAGGCGGCGCTGCGCTGGCCGACTGCCGCCGAGTGCTTGGACTTCGACTTGGCGGCGGCAAGCTCGTTCGCGTCGGCCTCGCCCTCCGGCGCTTTGGCGCCCTCCTTGGCCCACTCCTCGTCGAACTCGACGCGCCATTTGCCCTCCTCGGTCTGGCTCATCGCCAGGTGCGCCCTGAAGCGAGCGCCCGCTGCGACCGCGAAAGCCCGTCACCTGCTTGCTCGGTGTAGCCCGTCTTGATCAGTTCGCGCGCGATCGGCGACGGTCAGCGTCTTGCCCGCTTTGGCCTTCCAGATCACGAAGCCGCAGCCCGGATCCTCGCGCGCCCAGCACGAGTAGCCCTTGCGGTTCTCGATGATCTCGTGACCGCAGACCGGGCACGGGCCGAGCTTGGCGCGCGGGATGCGCACGTCCTTGAGCGTCTCGTCGAGCTCTGTGCACGGTCTGCTCGGCGAAGCCGGCGATGTCGCTCATGAACTTCTCGCGCGAGTCCTCGCCGCGCTCGATCTTGCCGAGGCGGTGCTCCCAGTTGCCGGTCAGTTCGGGCGAGGTCAGCGCGTGCTCGTCGAGCAGCCGGATCACGTTCAGCCCCTTCTCGGTGGCCACCAGCGCGCGCGCCGTCGCGCTCGACGTAGCCGACCGTGATCAGGCGCTCGATGATCGCGGCGCGCGTCGCCGGCGTGCCGATGCCCGAGTCCTTCATCGCCTCGCGCAGCTCGTCGTCGTCGACGAGCTTGCCCGCCGTCTCCATCGCGCCCAGCAGCGAGGCGTCTGAGTAGCGCCGCGGCGGTTTCGTTTCCTTGCGCTCGGCGGCGATCTCCTTGGTGTCGACCGTCTCGCCGTCCTCGAGCTTCGGCAGCTGCTGATCGACGCCCTCGTCCTCCTCGCCCTTCGGCCTCGTGTCGGCGGCGACCTCGTCGTAGACGCCGCGCCAGCCCGGCACGATCAGCAGCTTGCCACGCGTACGGAAGATGTGGCCCTGCTCGCCGACCGTCGTCTCCACGCGCGTGTTCTCGAACACGGCCTCGGGGTGGAAGACGGCGAGGAAGCGCCGTGTGACCATGTCGTAGATGCGCCGGTCGTCGGCGCCCATTTTGTCGAGGTTGTGCTCGGAGCGGGTCGGGATGATCGCGTGGTGGTCGGTGACCTTCTCGTCGTTGACTACGCGCGCCAGCGGCAGCAGGTCGAGGCCGATCACGTATTCGGCGCCCTTGGTGTATTCGGGGTTGTGACCGACGAGCTCGGCGGTCGGCTTGATCTCGGCGACCATGTCGCTCGGCAGGTAGCGCGAGTTGGTCCGCGGATACGTCAGCGCCTTGTGCTCCTCGTAGCAGCGCTGCGCCGCGGCGAGCGTGCGTTTGGCCGAGAAGCCGTAGCGGTTGTTGGCCTCGCGCTGCAGCGTCGTCAGGTCGTAGAGCATCGGCGCTTTCTCGCGCTGCTCTTTCTTCTCGAGCTTGGAGATCGTGCCCTGCCTGCCCTGACAGGCGGCGACGATCGCGTCGGCTTCCTCGGCCGTGGCGATGCGCGGCTTGGCGCCCTCGTGGAAGCGGCCCTCATACACGCGCTTGCCGTCGGCCTCGAAGGTCGCGTCGACGAGCCAGTAGGGCTCGGGCACGAACGCTTTGATCTCCTCCTCGCGGCGGGCGATGATCGCGAGCGTCGGCGTCTGCACGCGCCCCAGCGAGACGGCGCCATCGAAGGAGCTGCGCAGGCGGATCGTCGCGGCGCGCGTGGCGTTCATGCCGACGATCCAGTCGGCCTCCGAGCGCGAGCGCGCCGCCTGCTCCAGGCGCGCGAACTCTTCGGCCGGGCGCAGCGAGGAGAGCGCCTCCTTCATCGCCGCGCTCGTCATCGAGTTCAGCCACAGTCGCTGCACCGGCTTCTTGCCTTTGGCCTTCTCGTAGAGGTAGGCGAAGATCAGCTCGCCCTCGCGCCCTGCATCGCAGGCGTTGACGATCTCGGCGATGTCATCGCGACCGATCTGTTTGGTCACGACCGACATCTGCTTGCGCGAACGCTCGTCGCGCACGACGAGCTTGAAGTGCTCGGGCACGATCGGCAGGTCTTCCATGCGCCAGCGCTTGAACTTGGGGTCGTACTCGTCCGGTTCGGCGAGCTGGACGAGGTGCCCGACCGCCCACGTGACCACGTGCTCGGGACCCTCGAGCACTCCCTCGCCTTTCTTGAAGGGACCCTTCAGAACGCGCGCGAGGTCCTGCCCGACGGAGGGCTTCTCGGCGATCACGAGGGTCTTGGACATGGCGGCAGCGTAGCGGGTGAGTGCGGTGCCGAGGACGGCGCGAGCAACTACCCGCCGATCGGAGCCCGCGGATTGGCGCCCCAGAAGACCTGCGTGCCGAGCATCCCGATCAGCGTCACGAAGATGAGGTTGAGCACCATCGACTTGGCTGTGGCCGTGCCCACGCCGACCGGTCCGCCGCTGGCGTTGTAGCCGTAGTAACAGGCGACGAGCACGATCACCGTCGCCATCGACATGCCCTTGATCACGCTGAACAGCAGGTCGGGCGCGTTCTGGAACTGCCAGAAGATCAGCAGGTAGCCCCCGGAGGAGACGAAGCCGAGCTGCTGGACGACGCCGATGTAGGAGCCGAGGAAGGCCACGCCGATCCCCGCCACGTACATGAACGGGAGCACGATCCACGAAGCGAGCAGGCGCGTGGCGCAAAGGAACACCATCGAGTCGATCCCCATCACCTCGAGCGCGTCGATCTCCTCCGAGATGCGCATCGCGCCGAGCTCGGCCACGATCCCGGTGCCAACCTTGGCAGCCATCATGTAGCCGAAGGCGTAAGGCACCGCCTCGCGCAGGTCGCACCAAGCGGCGAACACGCCGGCGTAGGCCGGTGCTCCCGTGGAGAGCGTGAAGTAGCCCCCGCCGATGCCGCACACGCCGATCCCCATCAGGAACACCAGCGACCAGATCACGAGCGTCGAGCCGACGATCAGGATGCCCGCTTGGCGCAGCGACTCGCCGAAGAAGCGGAACACGCGCAGGCCATAGACGTCACCAACCATGCGCGCGCCGAAGCGCACGATCTCGCCCGTCGCGGCGAGCCATTCGCGCGGCCCGAACAGCAGCTCGTTCACCTGAACACCAGGATCTGCGGGTGCGTGGCAAGCAGTGTCTGCGTGAAGACGTAGTTGAACGCCCCGATCCCGAGGAACGAGACGACGACGGCCTCGTTGACCGCGCGCCCGACGCCCTCGGCGCCGCCGGAGGCGGTCATGCCCTTGTAACAACAGACGATCGCGATGATCGCGCCGAAGCAGCTCGACTTCAGCACCGACCCCCACAAGTCGGTCGTCGAGGCGTTGGCGAAAAACGTGCCCCAGAACGGGCCGAGTGGCTGGCCGTTGACGAGCTCGGCCGCGATCCCGCCGAAGATGCCGAACAGCAACGCGTAGATGTCGAACAGGCCGGTCACGACCAGCAGCGCGAGAAAGCGCGGTACGACGAGGCTCTTGACGGGGTCGACGCCGAGCACCTGCAGCGCGTCGAGCTCCTCGCGCACCTTGCGCGCGCCGAGGTCGGCGGTGATCGCGGTGCCGGCGATCCCGGCGACGACAAGCGAGGTGATCAGCGGGCCGATTTCGCGGATCGCCGCGAGCACGAAGAAGCCGCCGAGCCGGTCGAGCGCACCGAATAGCGTGAGGAAGTTGGCCGCCTGCAGGCCGGGCGCGCCGTAGCTGATCGCCACGATCGTCACGAGCAGCGGGAACCACACGAGCCGCAGCGCGAACAGGAACTGCGAGACGAGCTCCTCGCCATAGATATACGGCGGGCGGGCGGCCGAGGCGATCGTCCTCCCAGTCAGCAGCACGACGTCGCCGAATTCCTCGAGCACTCCGCGCATCGGGCGAAACAGCCGCTCGCTCATTGTGCAAGTGTACTAGTGAACTAGCACACTATGTGTCCTGCCCATGCAGCGGGTACTCTGGAGACGTGACTCGCCCAATTGACAACGCCCCCGTGGCTTCCGAGCTCGACCTCGTCGGCCTCGCGATCGACCGCAAGGCCGACGTGCCGATCGGCGTTCAGTCTGACGTGGGCGCTGCGCTCGCGGATCGCCGAAGGGCGGTATGCCGCCGGCCAGCGTCTCCCGGGCCTGCGCGAACTGGCCGAGGCGACGGGCGTCAACGTGAACACCGTGCGCGCCGTCTACCAGCGCCTTGAGCAGAGCGGCCTGATCGACCGCCAGCAGGGCAGCGGCACGTTCGTCGCCGGCACCCCGCAAGGAGCCGCGGCGGTCGGCACGATCACGGCCAACGCCGCGCACGAAGCGCGCGAGACCGGCGTCGACCCGCGCGAGGTCGCGGCGGCGCTCTACATCGACGACGCCGCGGCGCCCGCCGAGTCGACCGAGGAGCAGTCCGAGCAGGCCCGACGCCGGTCGCTGCGAAGCCAGATCGCGGCATTCGAGCGCGCGATCGCAGAGCTCGAAGCCGAACACCCCGGCGTCGCCCCGACGCCCTCGCGGCGTCGCCGCGGGATCGGCCCGGCACTGCTGACCGTCGAGGAGCTCGCGCGCATTCGAACCGATTTGATCCGGCGCCTGATGGTCGTGCAGGCCGCGATCGACGAGCACATCGAGCGGCGACGCGCAGGCGCCACGACGAAAGCGCCCGCGCGCGAGCCCCGCCAGGCCAAGGCGCAGGCCACGGCCCTCGCGAAGAAACCGAAGAAAGCCCCCCGCGCACGGGCGACTTCGCGCCCGGCGCCGGCCGGCGGCTGAGCGATCGCGATCGCCTCAGCCGCTCGCTCGGCCGTGGATCGGGCGCCTCAGCCCTACGGATGAGCCACGGAGAGCAGCAACCAAACGACCAGCGCGGAGACGGCGACGTAGACGTTGATCACGACGATGCCCTCGAGCGTCGTGATCCGCAGCCTGCGATTCAGCCCCGCCGATTCCGGCGCGCACAGCCGGCGCATCCACGTCGCCGAATGCTCGGTTCGCTGCAGCCCGATCAGCTCGTCGTAGAGGTTCGTCAGCCATGCGAGCACGAACATCATCGCGAGCTCCAGCAACCCGAGCACGATCAGCACGACGACGACCGCGGCCATGCTCAGATCGCCGCTGCCGACCGCGCGTGAGCCAACCCACAGGGCCAGCAGCGGGCAGCCGGTCCAGACGTTGACGGTCACGAGCGCCGTGACCCCAGCCATCGCCGCCCTCTTGAAGATCGCCGAGAGCCGATCGTCAACTTCCGCAATCACCGGAGCTCCTTGCGCCGCCGCCGAACCGCCTCGCGCCAAAGCTTATCCCGGTGGCGCGAATCCGGCAGCGGCGAAGCCCGGCGACACGCTCACCCGGCCGCGCAACCCTCGGTGCTCACGCTCTCCCCCGCTCGGGCGCGGGCGGCCGCCTGCGCAAGGACACGGGCGACCGTCGAGTTGGCGACGCCGTAGCCGCCGTGCGGGCCGCCGCCGACGGTGCCGGCGAACACCGTCGTCAGCACGCGCCCGTCGCCGTCGACGAGCGGGCCGCCGGAGTTACCCGGCCGCACGAGCCCGCGCAGCGGCGTCAGCAGGCGGTGCACGGGGCCGTTGCCGTAGGCGTCGTCGGTGAGCACCGTCTGCGTGCGCCCGATACGCGCCGAGCGCGCGTCGAACGGGCCGTTTTCGGGATAGCCGAGAATCGCGCCGGGCGCTCCCGAGGAAGGGTCGGAGACCAACCGCAACACGGGCTCGTCGAGACCCGCTACCTCGAGCACCGCGACGTCCTCGAGCGGGTCGTAGGCGAGCACGCGCGCCGGCAGGCCCGGGGCATGGCCGCCGACCTCGACCGTCGTGTCCTGCTCGCCGGCGACCACGTGCGCGTTGGTCACGACCTCGCCGGGGGCCGCCACCCAGCCCGAGCCCTCGATCGCCAGCCCGCACGCCGTACCGAGCACGCGCACGACGCTGGGCGAGTCCGTGCGCACGCCCGGCGCATGCGCGATCTTCGCGGGAGGTGCCGGGACGTCGGGCGAGGGACCCGAGATCGAAGGCAGCGGATCCAAGCGCGCCAGCGCGTTGAGGATCGGCCCCGAAGGCGGCAGCAGCGCGTTGAGCTCGCGCAGGATCGCCGAGCGCTGGATGTCTTCGCGCAGGCTGCGTCGCGCTGGGCGCCTGGGCGACGACTGCTGCCACGATCCACACGACGCCGAGCGCGAGGGCGATCCCGAGCGCGGCGCCGAGCAGGCCGTCGAGGGCGCCGATCCCGGGCAACAGCAGGGCGCGCCTGACCCTGAATCCGAGCCCCTCGGCACCGCTCGCGAGGATCGCGCCGGCCAGCAGCGCGCCGAACAGGCCGAACGCGGGCGCATATGGCGAGGAGGAACCTGCTGAGAGCAGTAGAGGAGCCAGGCGAGTTCCGAGGAATGCCCCTAGGGCGAACCCGGTAAAGGACAGAACCCCCACGATGAACCCCCGCCTGAAGCCGAAAGCAGCGAGGATTGCCGCGAACGCGACGATGATCCAGTCGAGGCCCGTCACCCGCCATGTTCTACCGTGCCCTGAGCGAAGAGCAGACGCTTAGGGTCAGGCGCGCGCGCCCGGTGATCGCGTTGGCCGCCGTGGCCTTCGCGATCGGCGCGATCGTCGGCGCCAACGGCGGGTCCTCGCCGGCCGATTCGCTGGCCGAGAAGTTCGTCGCGCAGTGGGCGAAGGCCGAATACACGGCGATGTACGCCGAGCTCGACGCCGCCTCGCGGCACTCCGTCTCGGCCGACGAGTTCGTCTCGGCCTACCACGAGGCGATGAACATGGCAACCGCCACCGGCCTGCGCGTCGCCGGCAAGGCGCACGGCGCGCCGAACGGCCTCGTCGCGGTGCCCGTCAAGGTCACCACGCGCCTGTTCGGCACGCTCGCGCTGAGCGTCGAGGTGCCGGTCGGCAGCGGCGGCGAAGGCGGCGAGAAGATCGCCTGGTCGCGTTCGCTGGCCTTCCCCGGCCTGCGCGCCGGCGAGCAGCTCTCGCGCAAGACGACGTTGCCCGAGCGGGCGAAGCTGCTCGCGCGCGATGGCTCGGTGCTCGCCGAAGGCTCGGCCGAAACGACCGGCCCGCGCATCTCGCCGGCCGGCGAATCGGCGAGCGCCGTCGTCGGCGAAGTCGGCCCGATCCCAAGCTCGGAGCGGACGGCGCTCGAATCGCAGGGCGTGCCCTCCGACGCGACCGTCGGCACGAGCGGCCTCGAGCGCGCGCTCGATGCGCGCCTGCGCGGCACGCCCGGCGGCGAGCTGCTCGCCGGCCAGCGTGTGATCGCGACGGCGGCCGCGCACGAGGACCACGCCGTGCGCACGAGCGTCTCCCCCGCCGTGCAGAAAGCCGCGGTCGCCGCGCTCGGCTCGCGGCTCGGCGGCGTTGTCGCGCTGCAGCCCTCGACCGGGCAGATCCTGGCCGTGGCCGGAATCGCCCTGAACAGCGTGCAACCGCCGGGCTCGACGTTCAAGATGGTCACGCTCACGGCCGCGCTCGCGGCGCACATCGCCACGCCGAAGACAACCTTCCCCTACGCGACCTTCGCGACGCTCGACGGGGTCAAGCTGAGCAATGCCAACGGCGAGGAATGCGGCGGCTCGCTCGCGCTCGCCTTCGCCGTCTCCTGCAACTCGGTGTTCGCGCCGCTCGGCGTCAAGCTCGGCGCGCCGCGACTCGTGGCGATGGCCGAACGCTTCGGCTTTAACCACCCGACCGGCATCGAAGGCGCCGCCGAGAGCACGCTGCCGGCGGCCACGAGCATCCAGGGCGAACTCGACGTCGGCTCGACCGCGATCGGCCAGGGCCAGGTGCAGGCCAGCGCGCTGCAGATGGCGATCGTGGCCGCCACGATCGCCGACGGCGGGCACCGCCCGACGCCGACGTTTGCGATCGAGCGTCCCGCGCCCGGACCGTCGGTGACGAGCGCGGACGTCGCGCGCACCGTGCGCCGGCTGATGATCGGCGTCGTCAAAGAAGGCACCGGCACCTCGGCGGCGATCTCGGGGGTCACCATCGCCGGCAAGACGGGCACGGCCGAACTGAAGACCGAGTGCACCTCCTCCGGTGAATCCGGCGAAGAATCGAGCTCGGGCGAATCGAGCGCGGGCGGCTGCGTCGGCGCCGACAGCGAAGCGAGCAACACCGACGCATGGTTCGCCGCGTTCGCGCCGGCGCTGCGTCCGCGGATCGTCGTCGGCGTGCTGCTCGTGAAAGACGGCGCAGGCGGCGACACCGCCGCGCCGGTCGCACGTGAAGTGCTCGAGACCGGGCTGCAGGCCAGTCGCTGAGCCGTGAGCGCCGAGCGCCAGCCGATCGGCGTCGTGGCTGGAGCGAGCCGCTAGACGTCGAGCTCGGCCGTGGCCGTCTCGGCCGCGTCCGTGGGGTCGACGATCCTCAGCTCTAGCGGGCGATTGTCGAGCGAGACCGTCTGGATCTTGAACAGCAGCATCGAGCCCTGGGTCGCGCCGTTGGAGGCGATCGTGTTGAGCACCGGCAGGCGTTCTTTGCCCTCGACCGTGCCGCCGCTGTAGGCGAACGAGTTGTGCCCAGCCGGAACCAGCGGCACGTAGGTGTTGCCCTGGGTGTCGTAGATCTTCATGTCCGTCGAGGCCTGCTGGGGCTGGGAGTGGTTGTTGTAGACCTGCATGAACACCGCGAACCACTCCTGGCCTGGTTCGAGTTTGCGCTGTTCGGGCGAGAGACCCTCCAGGTAGGCGGCGTCCTCGACGTCGTACGGGTTCAACTCGCGCGAGAGCTGGACCTCGTAGACGAGCGGCCCGACGTCCAGGTAGGGCGCGTTCTGGCCGGACTCGCCGGCGTACGTCCCCGTCGTGACCTTCGTGTGCGAGTCGCCGCAGGCGCCGAGGGCGCCGGCCGCGAGCAGGATGAGCCCGAGCAGCGGGAGCTTTCGCAGACGGCTGGACATGCGACGCGGCAGTCTATCCGGCGGCGACCGTCACGCGGTCCCCGCGCTGCTCGCCACGCTCGATGATCGCGCGCAGCCGCCTCATCGCGCGCGTGTTCTTTCGCTTCAGCCAACCGCGCGCGCCGAACGACTCCAGCAGCCGATCCGACAGCGTCGCCGGTGCGGTCTCGAGCGTGAAGCGCACGCGCGTCGTGCCCGATGCGCCCGGCGCCAGCTCGTAGGTGCCGAGCGTGCGGATGCGGTTGTTCTTGCCCGTGCGACCCGCCTCGACGATGCGGTGCGGCCGGTCGACCTCGACGAACGTCGCGTCGCCCCAGGCGAAGCGATTACCCGGCGCCTTCACGCGGAACCGCGCCCCCGCCCCGCGACCGACAGAGTCGATCCGCGTCAGGTGCCAGTCGACCATGAAGTGGTCGGTGAACTCGCTGTGGTTGGCGATGTCCTGCAGGTAGTCGAATACCTGCTCGCGCGGTGCCGAGATCACTGTCGAGACGGTCAATGGGTCCACAGCGCCCGCCAGTCTAGAGCGCCGTGGACAGGACATGCATTAGCGGCGCTAGAGGCAAGCGATACAAGGACGCAGGGAGCGTGGCGTGCTAGCGGCACGCGAGCGACTGAGGACGCAGGAGCGCGCCGCCTATCGCGCCGCTACGCTGCGCGGGCCGTTAGCCGGACTGTCTGGCCGTGCTCGCAATGGCGCACGATCTCGCTCGCGGCCGGCGGCTCGCGACGCAGCATCCGACACAGCTCGCAGACGATGCCGCCGCTGTGCCCGTCGTACAGATGCACGTGCTCGCCCGTCAGCGGCGTGCGGCCGCAGTCGGCACAGCGGTCGCGGTCGGCCTCCAGCGCGCCCACGCCGCGGCGCAGCAGGAAGCGCTCGAACTGGTCCTCATCGTTGGTCGCATCAGCCATCTCGGGCTTTTTCGCCGCCGGCGCGCCCCTTCCTGCCCTCCGTCCGGGCCGACCGAGACCCGCTCCGACCTGGCTCGCACCGCTCACCTCATGCCCGACAACCACCGCACCCGGAGTCGTCCCGCAGGCGCCTACGGGTTTGTCCGCAGATGGCGTCGGGTAGCTATACCTCTGCCGAGGTGTCGGCGATCGGTTGGGGTTGACAGCGGCATCGTTGACCTTCCCGGAAAATGCGGAAACCCGGAATCTGCCGGGTTGGCCAACTTGTTATGATCGCCACGATCTTTCCCTCGACGGAAGCACCAGCAGCGCATCGCGGAGCGCCGAGCAAAGAGGAAGGAGGAGCAGCATGGATCTACTCAGCAAGGGCCCCCTCAGAGGCGGCGACTCTGCGGCTGGAGCGTTCGTCGGTGCCGGCTCGTTCTGCTGCCGCAACTGCGGCTACGTGCTGACGCTGAGCGGCGACGACACGCTGAGCGCCTGCCCGGGCTGCGGCGGCAGCGACTTCGTGCGTGCCTCCCTGTTCAGCGCCGAGCCCGCCGGCGCGGGAGAAGCCAGCGGCGAGCAGACCGCCCGCCACGGAGGAGTGCTCTCCGAGCCCGCCCCGCTCGACCACAAGGCCATGCTGGCCGAGGCGCGCCGGCGGATCGAGCAGCCCGGCGAGTACCTCTGCTTCGCCGAGGGCGCCGAGACGCGCACCGTCCCGCTCTCGCGCGAGTGGACCCGCATCGGGCGCAGCCTCGCCGCCGACGTTCGCTTCGACGACCCGACCGTCTCGCGCCGTCACGCGCTGATCGTGCGCCAGCCGGACGGCGTGCGCGTGCTCGACGACCGCAGCCTCAACGGCGTGTTCGTCAACGGCCAGCGGATCGACGGCAAGCTGCTCAAGGACGGCGACGAGATCATCGTCGGGCGCTACCGCCTGAGCTACGTCGCGGTCGCGCCGTAGCCCGCCCGCTCGAACGGGCCGGCGCCCGAGCAATCCGGCCAAGCGAATGCGCGCGCCGGCGCGCGGCGACGTAGTATCAGCCGATGGCTGACACGATCGCGGTGCTCTCCCAGAAGGGAGGCACGGGCAAGACCACGACCGTCCGCACGCTGACCGACGCGTTCCGCCGCAGCGGCGTGCGCACGCTCGCGATCGACCTTGATCCACAGGGCAACCTGTCCGACTACTTCGACGTCCCGCCCGACGCCGAGCCGACGATTGCAGACGTGCTTTCCGGCCGCGCCAGTGCCGCCGAGGCGATCCACGACGACCTGATCCCGGCCAACCTGACGCTGGCCGAGGCCGAGCTGATGCTCGGCGGCAAGATGGGCCGCGAGCTGACCCTGCGCCGCGCGCTGGCCAAGCTGCCCGACGACTACGAGCTGATCCTGATCGACTGCCCTCCCTCGCTCGGCCTGCTGACGGTCAACGCGCTCGTCGCCGCCGACCGCGCGCTCGTCACCGCCGAGGCTCAGTACTTCGCGCTGCAGGGCGTCGAGCAGGCGATGGAGGTCGTCGAGCTCGCGCGCGACGGGCTCAACGAAGGGCTGTCCGTCGTCGGCGTGCTGCTCAACCTCGCCGACATGCGCACGATCCACTCGCGCGAGGCGCTCGTCTCGCTGAAGGAGCGCTTCGGCGAGCTCGTCTTCGAGACGACCATCCGCTCCTCGATCGCCTACGCCGAGTCGGCCGAGCGTGCTCGCTCGATCCTCGACCACCGCCCCGACCTCGGCAGCGACTACCTCGACCTCGCCGGCGAAGTGCTCGAGCGCCTGCCAGCGCTCGGCGAGGCCTCCGAGCGCCTCGCACAGCTGCGGTAGCGGCCCGCCAGGCGCCGGCGCCCAAGCGGCGCCCGAACCGGCTACAGCTCGGTCACGTACGCGCCCTGTGGCTCGAACGGCGCCCGCAAGAGCGTCGCCCAGCCGTCGATCTCCGGGCGCAACGCCTCCGCCACTGCGCCCGTCTGCTCGTAGAAGCACCACACGAGCACCGTCGGCCCGGCGCCCGAGATCGTCGCCCCCAAAGCGCCCAGCTCGCGTGCCCGCAGCGCAAGCTCGTACGAGCGCGGGAACAGGTGCGCGCGCTGCTGCTGGTGCAGGCGGTCCTGCAGCCCGCGCCCGAGCATGTCCCAGTCGCCACGCGCCAGGCCAAGCGTCAGCAGCGCGCCGTGGGCGACGTTGAACACGGCGTCCGCCAGCGGGACCTCGCCCGCCAGTGCCGCGCGCGCCTCGCTCGTGTGCACAGCCTCCTCCGGCACCACCGCCAGCGCCTCCAGGCCCGTCGGCGGCTCGAAGCGTGTCGCCTGGCCGTCCGTGCAGATCACGAAGCCGCCTTGCAGCGAGGCCGCCACGTTGTCTGGATGGCCCTCGAGCTCGCTCGCCAGCGCCAGCAGATCGACGTCCAGCTCGAACAGGTGGTCCGCCGCCATCAACCCCGCCACGATCGCCGCTGCGCTCGAGCCGAGACCGCCCGACAGCGGCATCTGCGAGGAGATCTTGAACGTGAAGTCGTCCGCCGGGTGCAGCCGCTCGAATCCGCGCACGCACAGGTTCTCGCGACCGCGCGCCACCGCCAAAGCGGTGTCCACCGCGAAGCTGCCCGTCTCGAGCACCTCCAGCTCGACGTGCAGCGCCAGCGCCGCCGCCATGCAGTCGAACCCCGGGCCCAGGTTGGCCGAGGACGCCGGCACGCGCACCAGGCGCCTGCGAATCACGCCCCCGCGCTCACAAGCTCGTCGCTCACGGGTCGCCGAGGACGGCTTCCTCGATCGCCGCCGTCTCGGCGACGCACTGGATGATCCGCCCGTCGTTGTTGACCAGCGCCGTCTCCGGGTCCTTCAGGCCACGGCCCGTCAGCACGCAGACGATCTGCTCGGCGCCTTCCGCGCCGTACTTCAACAGGCCCGCCACCGACGCCGCCGAGGCCGGCTCGCAGAACATCCCTTCGCGCGAGGCCAGCAGGCGGTAGGCCGTGAGGATCTCCTTGTCGCTGACCACGCGGATCGCGCCACGCGAGTCCGTCGCCGCCGCCATCGCGTCCTCCCAGCGCACCGGGTTGCCGATCCTGATCGCGCTGGCCACCGTTTCGGGGTGCTCGATCGGGTGACCCTCGACCAGCGGCGCCGCGCCCTCCGCCTGGAAGCCGAGCATCCTCGGCGCAGCCCCCAGCTCGCCAAAGCCGCGCCAGTAGGACGTGATGTTGCCCGCGTTGCCCACTGGGATGCACAGCGCTTCGCAGCCGCCTTCGAGCGCCTCGTGGATCTCGAACGCCGCCGTCTTCTGGCCTTCGATGCGGAACTCGTTGACCGAGTTGACGAGCACGATCGGGTGCGTCGCCGTCAGCTCGCGCACGAGCGTCAACGCTTGGTCGAAGTTCCCCGCCAGCGAGATCACGCGCGCCCCGTGCACCAGCGTCTGCGCCATCTTGCCCTGCGCGATCTTGCCCTCCGGCACGATCACCGCGCACGTGATCCCCGCCCGCGCCGCGTACGCCGCCGCGCTCGCCGCCGTGTTGCCCGTCGAGGCACAGATCACCGCCTTCGCGCCGTCGCGCGCCGCCGCCGAGACCGCGCACGTCATCCCGCGGTCCTTGAACGAGCCCGTCGGGTTGGCGCCCTCGAGCTTCAGCCGCACCGTCGCGCCCACCATCTGCGAGAGCACCGGCGCGCGCAAGAGCGGCGTCGAGCCCTCCTGCAGGCTGACCAGCTTGTCGCCCACGTCGAACGGCAGGCGCTCGTGGTAGCGCTCGATCAGCGGCACGTGCGTGCCCGAGAACGCCGCGCCTTCCACACGCGGCAGCGGGACCGGCGGCGTCGAGCGAAGCCGCTCCTCGATGTCAATCGGAACGCTCACACGAACTCCTCTTCGATTACGCGGATCGCGCGGGTCGGGGCCCGGATGAAGTCGAATCCGTCGACCTGCGCCACCGCCGCGCGCAGGCTCGACTCGAGCACCGGGTGCGTCACCATCACCAGCCGCGCGTGCTCGGCGATGCCGCGCTGCACGACCGACTTGATCGACACGTCGTGCTCGCCCAGCACACGGGTCACCGCCGCCAGCACGCCCGGCACGTCTTCTACGTCCAGGTGCAGGTAGAACGCGCTGTCGACGTCCTGGATCAGCTCCAGCTGCAGCGGCGGAGCCGGCGGTCGCGCGCCGCCCGTCATCACGCTGACCACGTCGCCCAGCACCGCGCTCGCCGTCTGCCGCCCCCCCGCGCCCGGCCCCGACAGCGTGATCTCCGTGATCGTGTCCGACTCGACCGTGACCGCGTTGAACGGCCCCGACACCGACGCCAGCGGGTGCCCCGAGTAGAGGAACGTCGGATGCACGTGCACCGACAGGCCGCCGCCGCGGCGCTCGGCCGTGCCGACCAGCTTCAGCCCGAGGCCGAGCTCGCGCGCGTACTCCAGGTCGTCCGAGTCGAGCTGGTCGATGCCCTCGTAGCGGACCTCGTCGAGGTGCACCGGCGAGCCGAACGCCAGGCGCGCCAGGATCGCCATCTTCGCCGCCGCGTCGCGACCCGAGACGTCGTCTGAGGGGTCGGCCTCGGCGTAGCCCACGCGCTGGGCCTCGGCAAGCGCCTCCGCGTAGCTCTTGCCGCCGGCCATCTCCGAGAGGATGAAGTTGGTCGTGCCGTTGACGATCCCGTGGATGCGCTCGATCGGCGTCGCCGAGAGCGACTCCTCGAGCACGCGCACCACCGGCACCGCGCCCGCCACCGCCGCCTCGAAGCGCAGGCGCACGTCGTGCTCGCGCGCCGTCTCGAACAGCTCCTCGCCGTGCTGGGAAAGCGAGCTGCTTGTTCGCCGTGACCACGTGTTTGCCGCCGCGCAGCGCGCGCAGCAGGTACTCGCGCGCCGGTTCGATCCCGCCCATCACCTCGACCAGCAGGTCCGAGTCGGCGAGGATCTGCTCGAAGTCGCCTTTCGAACGCGTGAGCACGCCGCAGATCACCGGCCGGCGGCCGTTGAAGCGCTCGATCTCATCGGCGCGCTCGTCGAGTAGTCCCGCGAACGCGCCGCCCACCGTGCCGTGTCCGAGCAGCCCAACCTGGAACGGGCGCTTCCCACCGGTCGCCGTCGGCGCCGTGGCCTCTGCCGTGCGCGCCTCAGCCGACATCGCGCGCCGTCAGATCCTCGAAGCGCTCGCGCCTGACCACCACGCGCGCGTCGCCGTCCTTGCAGAAGATGACCGGCGGCCGCGGCACGCCGTTGTAGTTGTTCGCCATCGCATAACCGTAGGCGCCCGTCGCCGGCGTCACGATCACATCGCCCGGACGCGGGTCATCGAGCAGCGTCTCGCGCACGATCACATCGCCCGACTCGCAGTGCTTGCCCGCCAGCTCGCAGCGCGTCTCGCCGTCGAAGCGATCGACCACGTGGGCTTCGTAGCGCGCGCCGTACATCATCGGGCGCAGGTTGTCCGACATGCCGCCGTCCACCGCCACCCAGCGCGAGACGTTCTGCTTGACCGACTCGACCGTGTACAGCGTCACGCACGCGTTCGCGCACAGCGCGCGGCCCGGCTCGATCAGCAGGCGCCTGCCCGGCGCGCCCATGCCGTGTGCTGCCGCCGTCGCCAGCAGCGTCGAGACGTAGTCCTCGATCGACGGCGGCTGCGGCTGATCGCTCACGTAGCGCACGCCGAGCCCGCCACCGAGGTCCCACAGCTCGAAGTCGCCCAGCTTCGCCAGCTCGGCGACCTCGCGGCGAAACGGCTCCAGCTCGAGCAGTTGCGAGCCGATGTGCGCGTGCAGACCGATGAGCGAGAGCCCCTCGACGGACTGCACCCGTTCGATTGCCTCCGCCGCGCGCGCGACGGCAAAGCCGAACTTCGAGTCCGCCTGGCCGGTGGAGATCTTCTCGTGCGTCTCGCCGCGCACGTCCGGCGTGACCCGCAGGAGCACCCGCTGAACATCCGCGCCGGCCCCGGCTGCGCCCGCGCCGTGCGACTCCACGAGCCGCTGCAATCGATCAATCTCATCAAAATTATCGACGACGATCAGACCGACGTTGTGCGCCAGCGCCGTGCGCAGCTCATCCTCCGACTTGGCGTTCCCGTGCATCACGATCCGCTCTGGCGCGAAGCCCGCCTTCAGCGCCAGGTGCAGCTCGCCGCCCGAGGCCACGTCGCACCACAGCCCCTCCTGCGCAAACAGCGCGAGCACCGCCGTGCAGGGGAAGGCCTTGGAGGCGAACACGACGTGGAAGTCCTCGTGGCCCGCCTGCGCCCCCGCATCGACGAACGCACGCGCACGGGTTCGCAGGTCGTCCTCAGCCACAACGTAGGCCGGCGTGCCGAACTCCCTCGCCAGCTCGATCGTGTCGCAGCCGCCCACCTCCAGGCGCCCGGCCTCGTTCAGCCGGCTGCCGAGCGGGAACACGTCGGAGAGCATCGTCTCGGTCGCCATCGATGCGGATTATCGCGTGCCGCGGCGAGACGACGCTCGCGCGCCTGCCGAGGGCGGCGCTAGGCCGACGAGGCGCGCAGCGAGGCCGCCCCGCCACGGCGCGCCATCAGCGCGAGCCAGAGCAGGCCGATCGCCATCAGCCCGAGGCTCTCCAGCTGCGGCGAGGTGAGCCCCGCGAAGACCTCCGTGTTGCGGCGGATGAACTCGACCAGGAAGCGCTCGAAGCCGCTCAGCAGCAGGTACAGCGCGAACACCACGCCAGGCCTGACGCGGTCGCGCAGCTGCCACAGCCCCCACGCCACCAGGCACATCGCGATCGTCTCGTAGATCGGCGTCGGCTGCACCTTCACCCCCGGCGGCGTCGGCAGCGTGCCGTGCGGATAGCCCATCGCCCACGGCAGGCTCGAGCGGATGCCGTAGTCGCCGTCGCCCGAGACCTGGCAGCCGATGCGCCCGATCGCATAGCCCAGCGCAAGCGCTGTCGCGCACATGTCGAGCATCGGCAGGTTCAGCATCTTGCGCCAGCGCATCCAGCCGATCACGCCGATCGCGCCGCCGATCGCGCCGCCGTACCAGACCAGGCCAGAGCCCGAGAAGATGCTGCCCAGCAGGTCGTGCTTGACACTGTCGTAGTTCTGGATCACGTAGTAGCCGCGCGCGCCAACCACGCCGCCGACGAGAGCGGCGAAGGTGATCTCATAGGCCCAGTCCACCGGCTTGCCCAGCTCCTTCAGGCGCCGCGCCACGACCGCGCCGCAGGCGACGAAGCCGAGCGCGAACGTCACGCCGAACGTCTTGATCGAGATGCCCAGGACGTGGATCTCGGGCTTCATCGCGGGCGGGTGTCGGGCGTCATCGGCGGGTGGCTGCGCCGCTTGCCCCAGGGCGACCGGCGCGCCCGCGCAACTTTAGGGCACGTGTAACCGCTTCTGCGACAATCCACGCATGGCCGCCAACCGTCGGAACTTCGGCAAGGACACCGGGCTGCAGGCGCGCATGGCGCTCACGCTGTTCCTGCTCGGCCTGCTCTACGTCGTCTTCATCGGCGTCCTGTTCGCCGCCGGCGCCGGCGCCGGGCTGATCGTCGTCGTCGCCGTCGTGCTGCTGCTCGGTCAGCTGTTCGGCTCCGACAAGCTCGCGATGGCCGCGATGGGCCTGAAAGAGGTCACGCCCGACGAAGAGCCCGAGCTGCACGGCATCATCGACCGCCTCTGCGTGCAGGCCGACCTGCCCAAACCGCGCGTCTGCGTGATCGAGACCAATGTGCCCAACGCCTGCGCGCTCGGGCGCTCGCAGAAGTCCGCGACCGTCGCCGCGACCCGCGGCATCCTGCAGATGCTCTCGCCCGCCGAGCTCGAAGGCGTGATGGCGCACGAGCTCACGCACGTGATCAACCGCGACGTGATGGTGATGACGCTCGCCAGCTTCTTCGCTTCGCTCGCAGCGCTGATCCTCCAGTTCGCCTTCTTCTTCGGCGGCGGCTACGGCGGCGAAGAAGAGGAGCGCGAGATCATGCTCGTGATCCTCGTCTCCATCGTCGTCTATGCCGTCTCCTTCATCCTCCTGCGTACGCTCTCGCGCTACCGCGAGTTCGCCGCCGACCGCGGCTCGGCCGTGCTCACCGGGCGCCCCAGCGCGCTCTCCTCGGCGCTGATCAAGATCAGCGGCGCGATCGAACAGGCGCCCAGCCAGGATCTGCGCCGCGTCGAAGGCTCGAGCGCCTTCTTCATCATCCCCCCGCGCGCCAAGAAGTCGCTGATGAACATCTTTGCCGACCACCCGCCGCTCGAGCAGCGCCTCGCCGCGCTCGAGCGCCTCGAGTCCCAGCTGCAGGGCGGCCTCAGCGCCGCCAACGCCTGAGCGCCTGAGCCTTGGGTCTGCGCGACATCCTCACCGGCCGCCATCAGGTCAAGGGGCCCGCGCCCGACCGCCTGTTCGCCATCACAACCGCCTACGTCGACCTGCAGGCCGAGCACGGCGTCGACCCCTCCGGCAGCGCCGCCATCGTCTTTCAGGCGCTCGCCACGAGCGAATTCGAATCGACCATCAAGGACATGGAAGAAGTCGTCACCGCCACCGGCGGCGACAACGGCACGACCGTCAAGACCGAAGACGATAGCTACGGCTACCGCTGGATGATCCTGCGCAGCCCCGTCGGCGCGCCCAGCGTCGAAGACCTCGCCGTCGGCATCAACGCCGTCTCCAGCTCGATCGAGACCGCCGGCTTCGGCGAACGTCTGCTGTGCGCCGTGTTCGGCTTCAGCGACGCCAAGGGGCAGCGGATCTACTTCATCTACAACTACAAGCGCGGCGCCTGGTACCCGTTCGTGCCCGCTGCCGGCGATGCGCAGGAGCGCTCCGTCGAGCGCGAGCTGCAGCTGAAGGCGCAGGTTGGGTCAGAGCTGCCCGTCGAGCCCGAGATCGAGCGGTGGTTTCCGCTTTGGGGGATCCCGATCTAGTCGCTCCCGATACCGATCCCGCTGTTCCGCCTTTGAGCTTAATAGTGCTTTGTTAGGTTCACTCATCTTGTCGTGCACGCTGGAGGGGTAGGCAGGCGAGGTCGATCGGTTGCTGGCAGATCTGGCAGCGGCCGGCCCAGCACTTGAAGATCGGCTGCATCAGCAGCACGGCCTTCGGGAGCGTCAAGCCGGCCGCGGGTGAAAAGAGCTGATCCGCTCCAGCGTGAGAAACCCGTGGGCGGCGCTCACGAGCGCGGTGTGGTGGTGCCACCCGAGCCAGGAGCGGCCCTCGTAGTGATCGAGCCCGAGCTCGCCCTTGAGCTGCTTGTAGTCGAGCTCCATCTTCCAGCGCATGCGTGCCAGCCGCGCGAGCCGCTCGGGCTCGCTGTCGGCGGGCAGGTTTGAGATCCAGTAGTCGCTCGGCTGCTCCTGCCCTTGTGGCCACTCAGCGATCAGCCACTCCTCGCGCGGAGGCACCTCGGCACCCTCACGCCACCCGCTCCGTCTCGAATCATTGCGCCAGCCGTGTGCGGCGTGCACGCGGGCAAAGACGAACCTGGAGGTGACCCGCTCACCGTCGGGGCCGTCACGGAAGGTGACCGTCTGCGCGCCGGCCGCTCCCAACTGGGCGATCAGCTCGCCGATCGGCCGAGGCTTGCGGTCCGGTCGTGGCCGGGTAGGCGCGCGTGTCGCACCCGGTTTCTTGGGCGGCACGGCGAACACGGTCCCTTGCTCGAACACCTTCGTCGTCGGGCCGACCGACAGCACGTACTCGCACTCGACCCGATCGAGCGAATCACGCAACCAGGTGTTCTCGCCGTATGCGTGATCGCCGAGCACCGGAGCCTTCGGGACGTTCCAGTCTGTGGCGCACTCGATCAGTTGCACCCCGAGCTCCGGCTTTGTCTTGAAGGCGACCTCATCCGGGATCTTCGCCTTGCGCCGGCGCTGCTCATCAGTGCACCACTCCTCCGGCAGATACAGCGCCCACCCCAGCGGCACCGTGCCGCGCCCGCCGACAGCGTGCACCGAGACGCCGATCTGACAGTTGCCCCGCTTCCCCAACGTCCCGGAGTACTGGCGCTTGACACCCGGCGAGCCCTTACCGTCCTTGGGAAACCCGGTGTCATCCAGCACCCACGCCTCGACACCGATCTCAGGGGCGACTCGCTCAGCCACTGCCCTGACAACCAGCGCCGGGTCCCACGGGCTATCGGCCACAAACTGCTGCATCGATTGATAATCAGCGTCCCCTGCCAGCCGCTCGACCATCGGCTCAAGCGACTTGCGTGGACCCTGCTCGAGCAGCCCCCTCAGATACAAGGAACCGTTGACCAACTGCACCGGCCGGTTCATCGCCTCCGCGAGCACCTCGCCCGCGAACTCTTCCAGCCGTCCCTTCACTGCCACCGGAGAATCCGCACTTACCGCCATCACGGCCATGATGCCCTCCTCGCGTCGAGAACAGCAGACGCGTGGAAGTTCGGCACCGTAGTCGCGAGTCCTACCGCGAACCTAACAAAGCACTATTAAGCGGATCGGATCGCTGTGACGATAGGCGGGCCCACGTGACAAACCGTCCGTTTGCAGGGGGTTCCTGATCCAAAATACTCCAGATTTCTCCAGAGATCTGGATGTGCTTCCCCGGGGGCCCAATCCAAGCTGATCCAAGTCTATCCCAGAACTTGGAGATCCTGCTATGCTCCAGAAATCTTGATCAGCTTGGATCATTCTGGATCAAATGCATGTAGAGCCCGCCCCCACGCTCGTAAGCCTCATCGCCGAGGTGGAGGGCGATCGCCTTCTTGCGCTCATGCGGCGCGGATTGCCTCACGACGGGCGCGAATATGTCCATTGGGACAAGCTACGGCACCTGCAGCCACCGGCTGATCTAACGACAAGGGAGTGGTGGCTACTGACCAAGTGGGCGCGCCAGCAAGCGGCTCGCGAGTTTCCCCTCACCGATCCCAAGGGCCAGCACTTCACCTACAGCACGCCTGATCTGGTCGCGCGTGGGCTGCATTACGTAGATCAACGATGCAGCGGCGAGGTGGCTATGTCGGAGGTCGTCACGACCGACGCCGAGGCGCGCCAACACTACCTCGTCAACTCGCTCATGGAGGAGGCGATCCGATCCAGCCAGCTGGAGGGGGCCACGACCTCGCGGCCGGTCGCCAAGGAGATGCTTCGCTCTGGGCGCAAACCCCACGATCGCAGCGAGCGGATGATCCTCAACAACTATCGCGCGCTCCATTTCATGCGCGACATGGGTGGCACGCTCGAACCAGCGTCGGTGCTCGAGCTCCAGAGGATCCTTACCGAAGGAACCCTGGACAACCCCAGCGCGGCCGGTCGGCTGCAAAGGCCAGATGAGGAGCGAGTCGCGGTCGTCGAGCGCGAGACCGGCGAGCTGATACATCAGCCACCCCCAGCAGATCAACTGGAGGAGCGCCTACAGAGGCTCTGCGAGTTTGCCAATGAAGGCGAGTCGGCAGACCACTTCATGCATCCCGTTGTTCGGGCGATCCTGCTCCACTTCTGGCTCGGATACGACCATCCGTTTGAGGATGGCAACGGGCGCACTGCACGGGCGCTGTTCTACTGGTACATGCGGACCCGCGGGTACTGGCTTGTCGAGTACCTCTTGATATCGCGCATCCTTCAGAACGCTCCAGCCAAGTACACGCGTGCGTACCTACTGACCGAGACCGACGAGCGAGACGCCACCTATTTCATCGCCTACCAGCTAGAAGTGCTCGAACGCGCAGTGGAGGAGCTGCACGCCTATCTCCGTCGCAAGGTGAAGGAGGTGCGCGACGTCGAGAAGCTTCTCAAAGGATCAAGCAACTTCAATCACCGCCAGCTTGCCCTTCTCGGCGATGCACTCCGCGGTCCAGATGCGTCCTACACCTTCAAGACGCACGCGGCCGCCTACAGCGTGACGCACGAGACAGCACGAGCCGATCTGCTGCCGCTGGTCGAGCGGGGCTTTCTGGAGCAGCGTCGAGTGGGACGAAACTACCTCTTCACGCCACCCTCAGACCTCGCAGAGCGCCTTAAGGCTGCACACTAGAGCGACACGCCCCACCACATGCCAAGCAGTACCGAGCTCGGCACTCTCAGTCCGGGATCAACCCCTCGCCCGTGAACTCGTGCTCGGCCTCGGCTAGCGACAAATCAGGCGGCGGCAGGATCAGGTCCGACCCCGCCAGCTCGTCGTCGCCGACGCGCTCGCCGTTGGCGCGCACGAAGTCGAGCAGCGCAGCGAAGGAGCTCTGAAAGGTCGCCTCGTCGTCTGACTCGACAGCCGCGACGACGGCGTTGTCGAGCTCGTTCAGCCGGTCCTTCTGGTCGTCTGCGAGGCGGTACTGGTCCTCGCCGGAGACGCGCACGATCATGCTTGGCCACCCTCGCTCGGCGGAGCCGCAGCGGGCGCGCTGGTCTCGACGTCGCCGCTCGGGGCGATCTGCGGCGTCTCGCCGCCGCCCTTGCCGAGTTCGGCCTTCATCTTCTCGAGGTCGTCATCGACGGCTGGCTGGCTCGAGAGCTGCTTGAGCTGGCGGTCGATGTCGTCTTCGCCGCCGCCGAGCGCCGTGATGTCGTCGAACGTGCCGGCCGCTTCCAGCTCGGAGACGGCGTCGGCGCGCGCTTTCATGTTTTCGGTCTTGTCGACGGCGCGCTGCATCGCCAGGCCGACGTCGGCCATCTGCTCGCCCACGCCCGTCGCCGCCTCGGAGATGCGCACCTGCGCCTCGGCCGCCGAGTACTGCGCCTTGATGACCTCCTTCTTCGTGCGGAAGGCCTCGATCTTGGCGCGCAGTTTCTGCTCTGAGTCGGTCAGCTTCTCCTGCTGCGCTTCCAGTTCTGAGACCTGCGTGTCGAGGCCCTGCAGCTCTGTCTGCGCCACGTTCTTGCGCTCGAGTGCCGTGCGCGCGAGCTCTTCGTTGCCCGCCGAGAGCGCCTGGCGCGCCTGCGTGTCGAGCTTGACGACGCTCTGCTGGAGCGACTTTTCCTGCATCTGCAGACGCTTCTTGGCGGTCACCACGTCGGCGATGCCCTTCT
Source organism: uncultured Solirubrobacteraceae bacterium (assembly GCA_963716315.1). Taxonomy (GTDB): domain Bacteria; phylum Actinomycetota; class Thermoleophilia; order Solirubrobacterales; family Solirubrobacteraceae; genus Palsa-744. The sequence goes on from OY970301.1 coordinate 1,061,154, forward strand.
TCACGTTCTGCAGCTGTTCGACCTGCTTCTGGTAGCTGTAGTCCAGCGTCTCGGCCGGGTCTTCGGCGCGATCGAGCAGTTTCGAGACCTTCGCCTTTACGACGGTTGACATGCGCCCGGTCAGGCCGGCCATGTGATCCTCCTATTGCGTTGCGCGGGGGCAGCCGGTCCCGGATCGACCGGCTCTCTCAAGCCTAGCCGACCGGGAGCCACGCAGATGCCGCTGTCTTCTAGAGGCCGAGCGGGTGGCGGACGGTGTAGCCGCCGTTTTCGGTGCGCAGCGGACGCCAGCGGGGCCCCTGCTGGTTTGACGGGTCGTCGGCCGCGCTCGTATCCAGCCGCAGCCCGGCCACGTCCATGTAGGCGTGACCGGCGTTGCCGAACACCGCGATCCAGCGTCCCGCTCCGTGCGAGCCCCAGTGCATGAATTCCGAGGAGTCCATCGGCGTCTTCAGCAGTTCGCCGCCGTGCAGCGCGAAGGACACCGTGCCCGAGCAGTCGTAGCCGGGCGAGTTGAACGAAGCGTGGCCGCCGCCGAAGATGTACGGCAGGCCGATGATCTCGTTCGCCGTCCAGATCACCTGCTGGACGTTGGCCGGCGCGCTCATCGGCGCCGCGGCATAGCCGTTGACGTAGCGCGCGATCGAGCCCGGCACGAGCAGCTCCGGCTGCGGCGTGCCCGCGGTCGTCGTCGTCGCTTCGGTCGTCGTGCTCGCCGTGGCGGCCGTCCCGACCGGGCTGCCGCCGGTGGCCGTCGTGAGCTGCGCCGCCGGTGCCGCCGGCACGTACGGAACGACTTCGCCTGTCGCCGTCTTCTCGTAGACCGGGCCTTTGTAGGTCAGGTGCCGCGACTTCGAGACGATCGGGGACAGGTGGATCGCCGGCGCCGTCGTCGGTGCCGCCGGGGTTGTGGTGCTACCGGCGGCGGCTCCGCCTGTGCTGGCCGCCATGCCGGGGGTGGCCGCGATGGCCAGGATCGTCAAGCTGCTTAGAAAACTACTGAGGGTTCGCACCCGCAAGACAACAACCTCTTTCGTCGGCCTCCGGGGTTAGCTGACGGGCTAGCGCTGAAAGAGCCTGCGCTTCTTCACGGGAACTCCGTGTGATTCGCCCCAAAACAACTTGGGTCCCCCGGTCTCTGACTTCTGGTCAGGGACTCGGCGTTCTTGGCGGCGCACGCTAGCAAACTGCAATGACGCTTGCAGCACGTGGCCGCCGGTGTGCACGTTTTGCCTGCAAAGAAGCAAAATAATCGCCTCATATACCCGAGCGACTCGGGCTCAAACCTAGGTATTCCTGCTCGCCGCCCACTTTCCTGCTCCCATCCCGCAAAGTGCGCATCAAGCCGGCGCCGGTGAGCGATTCGACCGCGGCTCGGGCTCCGGCACTCCCGCTAGTGTCCGCGGCCATGCGCGTCCCCCCGCCCCGGCTGCTTGCGGCGCTCGCGCTCTGCGGGGGCACGCTCGCCGTCCTCGCCGGCTGCGGCAAGGGCACCCATCCCGATGGCACGAGCTCCATCGTCGCGCTACCCCCGCCCGAAGCCGAGGGCGTCGCCGCCGTCGCCACGAAGAACACGACCAGGCTCGGCGGCGCTGATGCCGCCGACGACGCAGCCGCCGTTGCACGGGCTGTCTTTCCCGGCCTCACGCCGGCCACCCGGCCGCAGGCCGTCGCAGTCGTCGACGAGCGCGACTGGCCCGCCGCGCTGGCCGCGTCCTCGCTCGCGTCCGCCCCACTCGCGGCACCGTTGCTCTACGCCGAAGGGGGCACGCTGCCCGAGATCAGCGAACAGGCGCTGCGCGCGATGCGCCCGATCGGCGCCGCCGCACTCGGCGGCGCGCAGGTGATCACCGCCGGCGCCGACGTCGCCGTGCCTGCCGGCTACAAGGTCAGGGCGATCGCCGCCGCCGGCGCCGGAGGCGAAGAATCCGCGATCGCGGGGGTCGCCGTGCTGAGGCTGCTCGAGGACGCGCGAGGGCGCGCTCCACGCGAGGTCATCGTCGTCGCCGCGGACGCTCCGCGAGCGCTGCAGATGCCGGCCGCCGCCCTCGCAGCCGAGAGCGGCGCGCCGATCCTGTTCGTTACCCGTTCGAGCGTGCCCAAGGCGACGGGCGACGCGCTGAAGGCACTCGGGCACCCGACGATCTACGTGGTCGCGCCGACGACGCTGCGCTCCGCTCCATACGCGGCGCTGGCGCGGCTCGGCACGGTCGTGCACGTCACCAGCGAAACCGGGCCCGGCGAAGGCGCGGCGCGCGCGAGCGGGGACCCCGTGGAAAACGCGATCTCCGTCTCGCGCTTCTCCCATGGCTCGTTCGGCTGGGGCATCCACGAAGCCGGGCACGGGCTCGTGTTCGCCAACGTCGCGCGAGCGCTCGACGCGCCCGCCGCGGCGCCGCTGTCTGCGCACGGCGACTACGGGCCGCTGCTGCTGCTCGAACACAGCGCCTCCGTGCCGGCGTCGCTGACGCACTACCTGAGCAACATCGAGCCGGGCTACACGGCGGCGATCCCGCCCGTGCGCGAGGTCTACAATCACGGCTGGCTGATCGGCGACGAACATGCGATCTCGGCGCTCGCGCAGGCCGAACTGGACACGGTTCTCGAGATCGCCCCGCGCCAGCAGTCGGCCGCCGAACAGTCGGTCGCCCAAGCCGAATGACAGCACCGACGAGACGACGAGACAGGACCGAACCGGGAGATCGCCAGCGGATGAGGACGCCATGAGCCAGGCAGAGGACCCCCGGATGCTGCGCAAGGAGCGCGCCGGCGAAGTCACCGTCGAGGACGTGCGCAAGCTGATGGGCGCCTCCACGCCGCACTTCGCCCTGCAGTTGCGCGAACGCATCGCCAAGCTGATCGAAGCGCTGCCCGAGGATCATCCGGCGCACATCGAAGGCGCACGCGAGATCGCCCGGCTGGAGCGCCTCGGCCGCGAGGGCGAGGTGCGCGGCGAGCGGGGGGCTCCGGGCGAGCGCACGCTGCCCTCGCTCGACGACAGCGCAGCCGGGCGCGTTTAGCACCCAGCGGTCGGCCCAGCACCCGGCAGGCGAGCTTCTAGCGCCGGCCGGCGAAGACGCGTTCGCGGCGCGCATCCTCGAAGCGGGCGCGCAGCAGTTTGAGCAGCACCGCGAACAGCGGCACGTCGATCACGATCGGCACGAGCACCCACGTCACGCGGGGCGCTCCGAGCGCGAACAAGCCCAGCGCGATGCCGCCGTGCACGAGCGCGGTCGGCACAGCCGAGAGCAGCCCGGCGTGCGAGCGATATCCGCTGAGGTGCTCGCGGATCGTCGTGTCGAGCGTGCCGAGCACGACCACGAGCACGCCGACGAGCAACAGCGTTTTGCCCGCTTCCCCGCGCGCGGCGCCGATCGCCACGGCGACCAGGCCGACGAGGATCGAGAGCTCTGCCAGCGGGAACGGGTGCCACGGGGCGCGAGGGCGCTCGCCGACCGAGCCTGGCGCGCGGTAGCCGTCGGATGGAACCTGGGCGCCGCCCCGACGCTGGGCGCGCGGGCGTCGTTCGCGCTGCCCCCCTGCGGCCTTCGGTGCGGCCTTCGTCGCGGCCGCGCTCGACGGCTCCGATCCGGTCTGCTGAGTTTGCTCGCCCTCGGCTGGCGCCGCTGCAGCAGCATTGGCCGCCTTGGCGCGCCCGGCCGATCTGCGCTTGCGCGAGCGCCCGCGGCCGCCCTTGCTGCGATTCGCCACGGCAGCCGCTGCTAGGCGCCGGAGTGCCGGGGTCGAATGCCGCGCATTGACGTCGATCGTACCGCCTATGCTGGCCTTTGATGGCCCGGACGGACCCCTCCATCGAGCCCGTGCCGACGGCCGGCGGCATCCCCGAGAGCGACCTCGCGGGACCGTTCCCGGTCGGCGAGTACGCGGCCGCCCTGCGCAACAAGCTGCGCTCGTTCGCGCGCGTTCAGGTCGTCGGCGAGCTCGTCAACCTACGGCCGTCGCGCGCCCGCGTGTACTTCGAGCTGCGCGACGCCGGCGGGGCGCTGCCTTGCGCCGCGTGGCGTGCCGACTGGGAGACGATCGTGGCGCGCGCCGGCGGCGAGCCGAGCGAGGGCGTGCAGGTCGTCGTCGCGGGCGGCTGCGACTACTACGCGGGCAGCGCCACCTCCTCGCCGGGCTTCTCCTTCGCCGTCACCGACCTGCGCGTGGCCGGCGAGGGCGATCTGCTGGCGCGTATCGACCGGCTGCGCAAGCAGCTCGACGGCGAGGGCCTGCTTCAGCCGCAGAAGCTGCTCCCGCGCGCGCTCGTGCCGCGCACGATCGGCGTGATCACGGCCGAGCGGGGCAAGGCGCGCGACGACGTGCTCGCGGCGCTCGCCAGGCGTGGCTGGGCGGGGCGCCTGGTGTGGGGCTTCGCGCCCGTACAGGACCGACACGCGGCGCCGGCGATCGTGCGCGCGCTCGGCGACCTGACGGCGCTGGGCGAGGTCGACGTCGTGATCGTCGCGCGCGGCGGCGGCTCGCTCGCCGACCTGCTGTGCTTCTGCGACGAGACCCTCTGCCGCACGGTGGCGCTGCTGCGCGTGCCCGTGATCGCGTCTGTCGGCCATCACACCGACCGCACACTGCTCGATGACGTCGCTGCGGTCGAGCTGCTCGACGCCGACCCACGCCGCAGAGGCAGCGGTCGGGATCGACTGCGCCGCCGCCCGCCTGGAGCAGGCGAGGATGGCGCGGCGGCTGCGCGAGCACGGCAGGCGCGCCGTGCTGAACCGCGCGCGCCTCTTGGCCTCGCTCTCGCGCGCGCCCGGCGCCCACGTCGAGCGCCAGCGCGTGCGGCTGCACCAGCAGCTGCGCGAGATCCGCGCCGGCTCGCGCCGGCGCCTGGAGGGCGAGCACGCGGTCACCGAGCGCCGCGCGCTGGTCGTTCAGCGCAAGGCCGAGGCGGCTCTGCTCAACTGCCGCCGCCGCCAGCCGCGCGAGCTGCAGAGCCTCGCGATGGCGCTCGCCGCCCACGATCCGCAGCGCACGCTCGAGCGCGGGTACGCGGTCGTCGAGTCGACAGCGGGAGAGCCGCTGACGAGCGCGGCGCGGGCGCGCGAGGCACGCGAGCTGCGACTGCGCTTCGCCGACGGGGCAGTGCCAGCGCAGGTGCGCGACGAGCGGGCCGGCGACGAGCAGGCGGGCGAGCGATGAACGAGCCCGAGCAGAGCGAGCCGCTGCCGCCCGCGAGCGCGACGGCCGCGCAGCCACTCAGCTACGAGGCCGCGTCGGCGCGCGTCGAGGAGATCATCCGCCGCCTCGACTCGGGCGAGGCGAGCCTCAACGAGACGCTCGAGCTGGTCAAGGAGGGCAAGCTGCTGATCGAGCTGTGCGCGCGCGAGCTCAGCGCGGTCGGCGATGCGCTCGAGGAGCTGCGCCTGGACGAGCTCGTCGGCCGGCTCGAGCGCGAGGCCGCCGGATGAGCACGTGGGAGCTGCTCGCCGAGCTGCCGGTCGCGATCGAGGGCTACGCGCTCGACCCGCTGGAGGCGAGCGTGTCGAGCGAGTTCACGCGCAAGAGCACGGTCATCAGGCTGCGCGGCAAGGGCGAGCAGGGCGTCGGCGAGGACGTCACCTACGACGCGGAGGACCACGAGATCCTGCAGGCTGCCGGGCCCTCGCTGCCGCTGGCCGGGAGCTTCACGATCGCCTCCTTCGCCGATCACCTGACGGGCCTCGAGCTGTTCCCGCAGCCGCCGCAGCGCGAGGTCTCGCGCAACTACCGCACGTGGGCGTACGAGTCGGCCGCGCTCGACCTCGCGCTGCGTCAGGCCGGCACGACGCTGCACGCGGCGCTCGGGCGCGAGCCGCAGCCGGTGCGCTTCGTCGTCTCGCTGCGCCTCGGCGAGCCGCCGACGCTGGCGCCGGTGAGCAGCCGCCTCGCGCTCTATCCGTCGCTGCGCTTCAAGCTCGACCCGACGAGCTCGTGGGACGAGCAGCTGATCGCCGAGCTGAAGGCGACCGGCGCGGTCGACTCGGTCGACTTCAAGGGGCTGTACACGGGCACGATCGTCGACCAGCCGGCCGACCCGGTGCTCTATCGCCGCGTCGTCGAGGCCTTCCCGGAGGCGTGGATCGAGGACCCCAAGCTGACGCCCGAGATCGACGAGCTGCTGGCCGATCATCGCGAGCGCTTCTCCTGGGACGCGCCGATCCACTCGATCGCGGACATCGAGGCGCTGCCCTACCCGCCGCGCATGGTCAACGTCAAGCCCTCGCGCATCGGCGGCCTGCGCAAGCTGCTCGACACCTACGACTACTGCGCCGAGCGCGGGATCGGCAACTACGGCGGCGGGCAATTCGAGCTGGGCGTGGGGCGCGAGCAGATCCAGTACCTCGCCTCGCTGTTCCATGGCGACGCGCCGAACGACGTTGCGCCGACGGGCTTCAACCTGCCCGAGACGCCACAGGGACTGCCCGCGAGCCCGCTCGCGCCGGCGCCCTCGACGCTCGGCTTTCGCTGGCGCTGATCGCGCCCCGCCGGGGCGCCGACGTCCGGTCTTACAGCGCGCCGAGGCGCGCGTACACGACCGCTCCGCCCAAACGGCCACTCAGCGTGTGGCCGCGTAGCGTCAGCTCGCCGGTCAAGCGACCGCTAACCCTCAGCTTGGCGACGATTGCCAACGTGCGTGAGCTGCCCGTTGTGCGGACGCGGACTGGGCCGCTGAGCGCGACCCCCGGGACGTCGATCATGCGCCGCAACGCGAAGCCGCGGCGTTGAATCGTCCACGCGCCGCCGCGCAGGCCCCCGCCGTCGAAGCCGGTCTGGCCGAAAAGATCCTCCAGCGTCATCGCGGCCGCACTCGCAACACGCCCGGCCAAGCGCGATCGAGATGCCGCGGGCGGCACCTGGCCAAGCGATGCCGGCGGCAGCGGCAGAGCCTGTGGTTCGCCGGAGCCCGGGCACGACGCGGGCGCCTGGCCGGATGCGAGGAACCCAATCATCGCCCGGCGGGCGCAGCCCGTCTGGTCCTCACTGACCGTCGAGTGCCCGACGTCGGGGACCCTCAACAGCTGAGCATCGCTGTAGCCGGCCGCGATCGTGACGGCCTGTTCGTAAGGCGTGCGCAGGTCGTCGTTGCCCGAGAGGGTCAGTGTCGGCGTTGCGCTGACACCCGTCGGCGAAGGCGGGGCCGGTGGCGTCGCGGGCCAGCCGATGCACGCGTCGAGCCCCGACGAGTCGACCACCGTGGCCGGGGCGAACGGCGTGGTCGTGCCGGCGGGCAACGAGGCCAGCCAGCGACGGAGCGTCACGGCGCGTCCGCTCGGGGCCGAGTCCGGGCGCCACGGCAGTTCGTTCTCGATGCACGAGGTCGCCGCGTACAGGGCGAGTGAGATTGCGGAGTCGCTGCGCGGCGCTTCGACGGCCGATGGCTCTCCGCCGAGCGGACCGGGCGCGAAGACGGGAGTGCGCGATCGAGTGGCCGCGCGCGTCGCGGCGAAGCCGGCGCCGCGGCGTTCGGGCTGCAGCACATGAGTGAGGCGTGCCAACGGCGCCACGTCGCCGCGGGCAGCCGCGGCGATCGCGGCCGGAACGAGCTCGCGAACCGTCGGCGCGAGGTCGAGTCCGACGAGCAGGCTCAGCACACCTGCTTCGGTCACGCGCGCAGGCCGCAGCCGGCCGCGAGCGTCGTAGATCCTCGTGCGCAGCGGATGGCGGTGGAGCACCGCGACCAAGCGCGCCAGATCCCCGTAGACGTCGCTCGAGAACGAACGACACGCCCCGGCGCCGCAGACGCCTTCGTCGAGCATGCGCGGCAGCGCACGCAGCCGCTCGCTGTCGAGCGGCAGCGGACCGGTCGTCGGGACGGTCGAGTCGAGCACCATCCGCGCGGTGCCCTGCGGGTGCTCGCGCGCGTAAATGCCGGCGACACGCGTGCCGTACGAGACGGCGAACAGCGACAGCGGCGTGCCGCCGAGCGCCTGTCGCAGCGCGTCGAGGTCTTCGACGGATTCTTGGCTGGTGTAGAACGAGCGCGTCGCGCCCAGCCCTTCGCCGCACGTGCCCATGTACGAGCTCAGTCCACCTCTGAGCGGCTCGGCTTCCGGGCACTCAAGCCCCTGCGACTGGCCGGTCCCGCGCTGATCGAAGGCCACCAGTTCGAAGCCGCGCAGGGCAGCTTCGCGCGCGAGCGGCGCGATCAGGTCCTCGAAGGCGGGGAGTGCCGGCTGGCCGGGGCCGCCGGCGAGCAGCACGATCGCGCCGACGCGTGGCGCGCTCGCGGGCACGCGCTGGACGGCCAGCGCGATACTGCCGGCCGCCGGGTTTCCCCGGTCGAACGGCACATCCAGCGCGGCGCACTGCAGACCGGCCGCGCGGACTGCCACGTGCACGGGCGGGCACGCCCCGAACGTCAATGGGACCGGCTGCGCAGCCGCGACGCCGGCCGGCACGAGCAGCGACAGGGCTGCACACGCGGCGAGGCACAGGGCGGTAAGCCGAGAGCCGGCGCTCATAGGAACGGAACCCCCAAAGCCGTCGCGAGCTTCTTCCGTGCGGAAGCTTTCACGGCTGCGGCTCGCGCGTCCACGCTTGCTGCCAGCCTTGCCAGGCGCTTTGCCTCCGCCCGCTCCTTGGCCCCCTCGAAGCGCCTGAGCAGGCGCCGGATGATCGCTTCGCGCGATTCTTCGGTGAAGCCGACGAACGACAGCGCTTCGATCCGGCTCATGCGGGCGAGAAACCGCATCGCGTCGGGCGGGAGCGTCGCATACGAGCTCTCCTTCCATGCGTTGATGTCGGCGCACACGTCGGGGGGCACGATCGTCGTGTCCGCGCGTTCTTCAGCGTCCTCTGCATGCACCAGCCGCGTGAGCCTGCGATTGCTCCAGCGCAGATGTGCGATCTCGCCAACGAACCGAAGCGTCGCGGCGCGCAACGTCGGGGTTCCCAGCCAATACGCGTTGACCAGCGTCGCGTAGATCTCTCCGTCGATCCCCCCGAAAGCTTCGTCTCGCGGCGCATAGGTCAAGGCAGACGGGCATTCGCCGGCGATCCGGCTCGCACTTGCCTCGAGCACGGCTTCGCCGACCGGCGCTTCGCGCTTGAGGCTGCGCTCATAGGCGTAGCCGGCGCGCAGGTACGCGCGCGTGGCCGCCACGTCATCGACGCTGGCGGCCGCAGTGGACGGCGTGAGCAAGCACACGCAAACTGCGCATACAAGCACCGCGACCGATGCCTTCACCCCGTGAGCACCATCAAAGTTGAAGCGTGATGATGACGTGGCGAGGCTGTCGGCGACACCCAGGTTTTTGATTGGTCCCTGATAGTCGAATCTTTCCCTGCGTACAGCCGTGCCCAGACGCACAAGCCGTAATCGAAGCGGCCCGTGCTCGGTCGGCTGATCGGCGCCGATGAGCGCCCTCTCATCGGGACGCACGCAACTTCCATGGCGCAGCTCGGTTTGTCCAAAGAGAGCGGCTAGGCTCTGATGCCGCCTCAATCGGGCACTGCAAGCACGCCCGCGTAGAAGGGATTGTCTTGGCGATCGAAGCCGCCCACAAGCGATCCAGGCTCCGGCTCAGACGGCTCACGGCGATGCCGGCCGCGATCTCGCTGTGCCTGCTCGGAGCGCTGCTGCACCCGGCCGCCGGCCTGGCCGGCACGAGCGCGGGCGGCACCTCCCAGGGCAGCGTCAGCGGCGGCGCGAGCCCGGCGGCGACACCGACACCGACACCGGCGGCGGCACCAGCGAACGGCCGCACGACGGCGAGTCCGCACGTGCTGACCGTTCGCATCACAAGCGTCAGCTGCGTGCCGAGCGCGAGGTGCAGCGGCAACCCCCGTCAGGTCTCGACGCGCGGGACGCTCTTGATCGCCGGCAAGGGCCTGGCGGCGGGCTCGACGATCGCCTTCCCGCGTGTCCCGGGCGGGCGCATCGTGCGCAACTCGCCGGTCTCGCATCTGCGCAAGACGAGCGCGGGGCTGGTGCTGACGGTGCCGAGCTCGGCGCACTCTGGCCGCATCCAGGTGCTGTTGAGCCACGCGCGGCACTCGAGCTCCTACGGCCCGATCTACATCTACAAACACGCGCTGCACCCGCCGGTCAAACCGCACCCGCTGCCGGCGACGGTCGGCGCGGTCAGCGGCTCGCCGTTCGACGGGCAGGGCATGTGGATCTGGTACGTGAGCAAATCCAACGGCGGCAACGTGGCCTCGATCGTCGCCCAGGCGCACGCGGCCGGGGTGACGACGCTGTTCATCAAGAGCTCGGACGGTTCGAGCAACTACTGGAGCCAGTTCTCACCGCAGCTCGTGGCCGAACTGCACGCGAACGGGCTGAAAGCGTGCGCGTGGCAGTACGTGTACGGCACCAACCCGGCGGGCGAGGCCAACCTCGGCGCGGAGGCGGCGGCGAACGGCGCGGACTGCCTCGTGATCGACGCCGAGAGCGAGTACGAGGGCCACTACGCGGCGGCGCAGACCTACATCGAAGACCTGCGCGCGAAGATCGGCCCGGCCTACCCGCTCGCGCTGGCCTCGTTCCCCTACGTCAGCTACCACCCGTCGCTGCCCTACTCGGTGTTCCTCGGCCCGAACGGCGCGCAGTACAACGCGCCGCAGATGTACTGGAAGGACATCGGCACCTCGGTCGACACGGTCTACGCGAACACGTACATCGGCAACCGCATCTACGCCCGCCCGATCTTCCCGCTCGGGCAGACCTACGGCGGCGTCAGCGCAAGCGACGTGCTGCGCTTCCGCGAGGAGGCCGTCGACTACGGCGCCACGGGCTTCTCCTTCTGGGACTGGCAGGAGACGCCGGCCAGCGGCTGGAGCGCGCTCGCTGCGCCGCTGGCGCCGCTGACGAGCGTCGTGCCCAACACGTCCTACCCCGAACTGAAAAAAGGCGCCAAAGGCGATCAGGTGCTGTGGCTGCAGGAGCACCTCGCCAGCGCGATCCCGACGCAGGAAGTGACCGGCCTGTTCGGCTCCCAGACCCAGGAAAACCTGAAGACCTTCCAGGCGACCCACGGCCTGACGGCCAACGGCGTAGCCGAAGCACCCACGTGGGCGGCGCTGCTGACCCTGCCGCCGGTCGCAGTGAACTGGACCGGCGGCGGGCCGACAGGCTAAGTCAGGCTCAGACCCTCTGAATGAGGGTGCCCGTGCCGAGCCCGCCACCGCAGCACATGGTGACGAAGCCGATCTCCTTGTCGGAGCGCTCGAGCTCGTGCAGCAGGGTGGTGATCAGGCGAGCGCCGGTGGAGCCGAGCGGGTGCCCGAGCGCCATGGCGCCGCCGTTGACGTTGACGCGGTCCATATCGGGGCTGAGCTCGCGGCGCCAGGCGGCGAGCACGGGAGCGAAGGCCTCGTTGATCTCGAACAGGTCGATGTCGTTGATCGACATCGAGTTGCGCTGCAGGATCTTGCGCGTGGCCGGGATCGGCCCCTCGAGCATTTTCACGGGGTCGCAGCCGACGGTCGTCTGGTCGACGATCCGCGCGCGCGGCGTGAGCCCGAGCGCCTTGGCCTTGTCAGCGGCCATCAGCAGCACGGCGGCCGCGCCGTCGGAGATCTGCGAGGCGTTGCCGGCCGTGATCTTGCCGCCTTCCTTGAAGGCGGGCTTCAGCTGCGAGAGCGCCTCGAGGCTCGTTTCGGGGCGGATGCCCTGGTCGGTGACGTACTCCTGGCCGTCGACGCTCATCGGCACGATCTCGCGCTCGAAGCGGCCCTCCTCGGTTGCCTGGTGGGCAAGCTTGTGCGAGCGCACGGCGAGCTCGTCGAGCTCGGAGCGGGAGATCTCCCACTGGTCGGCGATCATCTCGGCACCGAGGCCCTGGCCGACGATGTTGTGCTTGGCCATCAGCTCGGGCGTGAAGGCGTAGCCGAAATCCTCTTGCGTCTTCATCCCGGCGGCGAAGGGCAGGTGGCCCATGTGCTCGACGCCGGAGCCGATCATCGCGTCGTGCACGCCGGCGGCGATCAGCGCGGCCGAGAAGTTGACGGCCTGCTGGGCGGAGCCGCACTGGCGGTCGATCGTGGTGCCGGGCGTCTCGATCGGCAGGCCCTCCTGCAGCCAGGCGTTGCGGGCGATGTTGAAGCCCTGCTCGCCGAACTGCTGCACGCAGCCGGCGACGACGTCCTCGACCTCGGCGGGGTCGATGCCGGAGCGGGCGATGACCTCGGAGTAGGTCTTGCCGAGCAGCGCGTTGGGGTGGGTGTCCTTGTAGTAGCCCTTCTCCTTGTGCCCGCGTCCGATCGGCGTGCGCACAGCCTCGACGATTACGACCTCGCGGCCCTCTGCTTGCCTCATTTGATTTGCCTCCTAGGGCGTTGTTCGCGGCGGTTTTGCGCGGCGGATGTGGGGAAAACGCGGGGCGCTCCCGACCGTCGGGCGCGCTCGAAAATGGTGCCCGGCCCCTGCAGGACATACTCTACCGTGGTGGAGTCACGAGTAGATTGACTGGTCAGTCAACAAAACCCAAACGCCTGGCCGTGGCCGGCAGCGGCGCGATCGCGTGCGGCCTTGCCGCGACGGCGGCCCATCACGGGCCGGTGCAGCTGCTGGCGCGCTCGAGCAGCTCGGCCGATCGCGCCCGCGCGACGGTCGAGAAGACGCTGGCGCGCCTGGGCGCGGAAGTCGACCCGGAGCACGTGCAGATCGTCACGGACCCGCAGGAGCTCGCGGGAGACACGTTCGTGGTCGAGGCGGTCGTCGAGGACCACGACGTCAAGGCGGGCCTGCTCGCGGAATTGAACGAGATCGTCGGCCCGGAGACGATCCTTGCGAGCACGACGTCGTCGCTGTCGATCGAGCGCCTGGCCGAGGCGAGCGGGCGCCCGGAGCGCTTCGTCGGCCTGCATGTCTTCAACCCGGTGACGAAGATGCAGCTGGTCGAGCTGATCTTCCCCAAGGGCGCCAGCGAGCAGACGCGCCAAAGGGCGCTGACGCTGTGTGAGACGTTCGAGAAGACGCCGGTCGAGGTGCCGGACGTGCCGGGCTTCGTCGTCAACCGCCTGCTGTTCCCGTATCTGTTCAGCGCGGTGCGCCTGCAGGAAGAGACGGGCATGGAGGCGGAGGCGATCGACACGTGCATGCGCCTCGGCGCAGGACACCCGATGGGGCCGCTGGCGCTGCTCGACCTCGTCGGCCTCGACGTGAGCAAGGCGATCGGCGAGACGATCGGCGCGCCGATCCCGCCGCGCGTGGAGGAGCTGATCGGCGAAGACGCGCTCGGTCGCAAGAGCAAGCGCGGCTTTCACGTCTATTGAGATCGAGGCGCTGGCGCGCCTTCAGATGAGATCGCAGCGTAGGGGCGCGGCCAGGCGTCCAGCTCAGCAGCCGCTTGTGAGCATCCGCACAGCAGGATCTTGAGAAACGCTCAGGAGACTTTTAGCTGGCATTCATCGAGCGGGCAATACTGGTTATCAGCGACATTAAGTCGCAACGCACACCCGCCTCCTCCCAGTGCAACGGTCCGGCCCGCTCCCCCCGCGGGCCGGATCGCTTTAACGGCCCGGCAGGCCTGGGAACTCAGTCCTCGTTCTCGCTGCGCGCGTCGCCGGTCTGCACGGGGCGGCGCTCGCGGATGCGTACGGCCTCGATGCGGTTGTCGCGGACGGACTCGACGCGCACGGAGAAGCCGTTGATGGCGACGGTGTCGCCGCGCCGCGGCAGCCGGCCGAGCTCGGCGAAGACGAGGCCGCCGATCGAGTTGTAGGCGTCGCTGTCGACGGGCAGGTGCAGGCCGTAGTCGGCGAGGTCGGTGACGGCGACGTGCCCGCGCACGAACCAGTCGCCGTTGGCGAGCCTGCGGATCTCGCCGCCGGCGGGGTCGGTCTCGTCGGAGATCTCGCCGACGACCTCCTCGATGATGTCCTCGACGGTGACGATGCCGACGACGCGGCCGTACTCGTCGACGATCACGGCCATCGAGGTGCGCTCGCGCTGCAGGTCGGCGAGCAGGTCGTCGAGCGGCTTGGTCTCGGGCACGATCGGCGCGTCGTGCACGAGCGGCGCGATCGGCGAGTGCGGGCCGTCCTCCATCAGCTGCTGCACGAGCGTGTTGGCGTGCACGATCCCGCGCACGCGGTCGCGGTCGTCGGCCTCGGTCACGACCAGGCGCGTGTGGCCGCTGGAGACGCACAGCTGCAGCGCGGCCTCGACGTCCTGGGCGGCGTCGACGGTAACGACGGCGGGGATCGGCGTCATCACCTGGCGCGCCTCCTGTTCGTGCAGGTGAAAGACGCCGCTGAGCATCCCGGCCTCGCCGAGATCGATGTGCCCGCCGGCGTGGGACTCGGCGATCAGCCGCTTGAGCTCATCGGGCGAGCCGCCGCGTCGCTCCTCGCTCATGTCGACGCCGAGCAGCCGCAGGATGCGGTCGGCGATGCCGGTCAGCACGGCGGTGATCGGGTGAAACAGGACGCTGACGGCCTGCAGCGGGCGAGCGACGCGTCGGGCGACGGACTCGGCGCGGTCGATGGCGTAGAACTTCGGCACCATCTCGCCGGCGACGAGCTGAGCGGAGGAGATCACGAGGAAGGCGACGGTCGCCGAGACGGCTACGGCGGCGCCGTGCGCGAGCGCCGTTCCGAGCGCTCCTTTGAAGACGTCGGCGAGCGCGGGCTCGCCGAGCGCGCCGATGCCGATCGAGGTCAGCGTGACGCCGATCTGCACGGCCGAGATGTACTCGTTGATATTCGCCAGCTGCGCGAGCGCGAGCCGCGCGCCTTTGACGCCTTCGTCGGACATCTGCTCCAGGCGCGTGCGACGCGAGCGCACGAGCGCGTACTCGGCGATCACGAAGAACGCGTTGATCGCGACGAGCAGGGCCGCGAGGATGATCTTCAGTGCGTTCACGCGGCGGCGAGCACCTGTGGGCCCGAGCGCCCGGCGCGAACGCGCCGCCGGAGTTGACGGCGACGCGGGAGGCCCTTCAGGGCCGCGCTACTTCGGGGAAGTTCTTCGTCGTCGTTCATGCTTTGCCGACCCGCCAAAGGTAGCAAGGCACAGCGTCGGAAGCAGAGGGGGTCGGACCAGGCTCGCGGAGGGATTCGGGGCGCGCTCAACCGTCGAACACGGGCCCGACGGGTTCGTCGATCTGCTCGGCCAGCGCGAAGTCGGCTGCCGTCAAGCCGCCGGCGGAGTGCGTGGAGAGCGTCAGGCGAACCTTGTTCCAGCCGTGCACGAGGATGTCGGGGTGGTGGTTGGCGGCCTCGGCCTGCACGGCCACGCGTTCGACGAGCTCGATCGCGGCGACGAAGTCGGCGAGCTCGTAGTCGCGCACGATCGTCTGGCCCTCGCGTCGCCACTCGGAGCCTTGCAGTTGCTGCTCGATCTGCGCCTCGCTGAGCAGGGTCATCCGAGCGCCGAGCATAGCGAGCGGGCATCCGCGACGAGCGTGCGCGCGAAGCGCGACTCGTAAAGTCATGTCGATGCGCATCGTCAGCCTCGTACCCCACGCGACGGAGCTGCTGTTCGCGCTCGGCCTCGGCCCGCAGGTCGTGGCGGTGACGCACGAGTGCGACTTCCCGGCGCAGGCGCTGGAGCTGGCGAAGGTCACGCGCGACGTGCTGCCGGCGGGGCTCAGCGCGGGCGAGATCGACGTAGCCGTGCGCGAGCGTACGCTCGAGGGCGAGGCGATTTACGCGCTCGACCGCGAGAAGCTCGGCGAGCTGGCACCAGATCTGATCGTCACGCAGGAGCTCTGCCCGGTCTGTGCTGTCTCCTACGACGAGGTCGCGGCGCTGGCCAAGGAGCTGCCCTCCCACCCGCGCGTGATCGCGCTGGACCCGAAGACGCTCGGCGAGACGCTGGACGACGTGCGCGCGCTGGCGCAGGCGACGGACAGCCGCGATCGCGGCGTCGAGCTGATCGCACAGGCGGCGGGGCGGATCGATCGCGTCAAGCTGGCCGTGCGCGGGCAGCGGCGCGTGCGCGTGGCGGCGCTGGAGTGGCTCGACCCGGTCTACGTGGCAGGGCACTGGACGCCGCAGATGATCGAGCTGGCCGGCGGCGAGGACGTGCTCGGGCTGGCGGGCGAACACTCGCAGGTGTTCTCGTGGGAGCAAGTCGCGGCGGCGCAGCCGGAGCTCATCGTGGTGATGCCGTGCGGCTACGACGCCGCCCGCGCACGCGAGGAGGCGCTCGAACACGCCCGCGAGCTGGCGGCGCTCGGCGCGCGGCGGGTCGTGGCGGTCAACGCGTCGGCCTACTTCTCGCGCCCGGGCCCGCGCCTGATCGACGGCCTGGAGCTGCTCGGTCACATCCTGCACCCCGAGCAGCTGTCGGCGTCGCCGGCCGAGGCGCTCGAGGTCGAGCTCCCGGCGCCCGCGCGATAGCGGTCTGCGCCGGCGAGCTTCCGCCGGCAGGCTCTCGCCGGCGGCCTACTGGCCGGGTTCGATCAGGCGCACGGGCGTGCCGGCTTCGGCTTCGGTCGACTTGGAGACGGCGATGCAGCCGGCGAAGCAGGCGGCGCCGAGCACGGCGCAGGCCGCCATCGCGGCGGCCTGCTGGCGAAAGCGCAGGCCGAGCTGCAGCGCGATCGCGGCGAGCGCACCGCCGATCAGACCGCCGACGTGACCGCCCCAGGAGATCCCGGGCAGGGCGAAGCTGATCACGAGGTTGATCAGGATCAGCCCGCCGACGCCGCTCTGCATGATCGGGATCTGGCGCGCGCGCATCTCGACGGCGGCGCAGCCCATCACGCCGAACACGGCGCCCGAAGCGCCGACGGTGACGGCGTGCGGCGAGACGAGCAACGCGCCGAGCGAGCCGGCGAGCAGCGAGACGCCGTAGACCAGGCCGAAGCGCAGCCGGCCGAGCGCGGGCTCGAGCATCTGCCCGAGCAGATAGAGCACGTACATGTTGAAGCCGACGTGCAGCAGGTTCTCGTGCAGGAAGCCGCCGGTGACGATGCGCCACCACTGGCCGTGCGCAACGCCCTGGCCGGGGATGCCTTCGAGGCTGCCGAACAGGGCGCCTTTTTCATAGACCTTGTCGGTCGGCTGGCCGGTGATGCTGACGTTGCCCTCGGCGAGGAAGGCGACGACGTTGATCGCGATCAATGCGAGCGTCAGCTCGGGGCGGCTGGAGACGTTGCGGATCGTCTTGACCTTGGTGCGTTCGCCGGCACACTCGGGGCAGCGCATGCCGACGGGCGTCGTCGTCATGCAGTCGGGGCAGATCGGCCGCCCGCAGTTCGAGCACGAGACGGCGGTCTCGCGCGAGGGGTGGCGGTAGCAGGTGGCCATGCGCTGGGCAGAGACTAGCTTGGCGTCCTGCGGGCCGAGCGCAGCCGACGGGCGGCGTCGCCGCGGGCACCGGGCCCACGGCACGCCGCGAGGCCCTACCTCCGGCTCAGCGCTCGCCGAACAGCTTGCGCGTCTCGCGGCCGAGATCCCTCAGCGCGCGCTCGGCGCCGGCGCGATCGAGACGGGGTAGGTCGAAGCCAAGCGGCCTGCTCGTGCGCGCGGCGGCGCGGCGGCGGGCGCGCAGCACGACGAGCGCTGTGCCGGCGGCGCTGCCGGCGACGATCGCCGCGGCCGGGCGCACCCAGTTGCGCGGGTCGCGCATCGCCGAGAGCTCCCACGCCTCGAGCTCGTCGGCGGCGAGTTCGGTGATCGAGGTGAGCGTCGACTCGAGCCGCTCGGCGAGGTCGGCGGGCGGCTCGACGGGTGTCAGCGCTTCGCGCAGCAGGCTCTCGAAGTTGTGCGCGGCCTCAGTCATCGCTGACCTCCTTGCGCGGATCGCCGACGAGCTCCTCGAGCTGTTTGATGGCGCGATGGATCAGCACCTTGGTGGCGCCGTCGGTGCGATCCATCGCCCGCGCGATCTCGCGGTTGTCCATGCCCAGGGCAAAGCGCATGATCAGCGCCTCGCGCCGGTCGTCGGGCAGCTGCTGCACGCCCGCCAGCACGCGGCTCAGCTCGTCGCGCCCCTCGACTAGCTGCTCGGTCGTGTGCAGCGCCGTGAGGTTGCTGTTCTCGTCGATCGGCGAGGCCGGCTTGCGCGAGCGGTCGCGGTAGAGGTTGGCGGCGAGGTTGTGCGCGATGCGGATCAGCCACGGTCGCAGCGGCCGGCCGTTGGACTCCTGCTGAGCGCGCTCGAAGTGCCGGTAGGCCTGCAGGAAGGTCTGCTCGGTCAGGTCCTCGGCGTCGTGATGGTCGCCGACGCGGTAGTAGGCGTAGCTGTAGACGTCGCGCAGATGGGCGCGGTAGAGCTCGGAGAACTCGGCGTCGAGCTGGGCCTTGGACTTCTTGACGTGGGTCTCGGTCACTCATGGCACACCCTATCCCGCGGTCGTGGGCGTCCGGCCCGCTCTGGCACATGCGGACGCGGCTGGTCAGGCCGCGCGGCTCTCCTCGTCGCCGGCCGGCTGCGAGCCCGCCTGCGCGGCTCCGCTGGCGACGGCCGGAGCCTGACGCGCGTTGCGCTCGCCACGGGCGGGCGACTGCTCGCTGCGGTGCCGTCGCACGAAGGTCGTGAGGGCGCGCCGCTCGACCCCCGTTGCCCCCTCGGCGCGGGCGCCGTCGAGCCACTCCCACTGCAGGCTCACGCACGACCACACGCGATCGGTGACGCCCTCGGCGAGCGAGGGTGAGGAGCTGCCGGCGGTGGGGAAGTTGAGCGGGCGCCCGACGCGCACGCGGACCTTGCGCGGGCGGATGCGCCAGCCGCGGCGGACGTTTTCGGTGCCGATCACGGCGACGGGCGCGACGGGCACGCCGGTCTCGAGCGCGAGGCGCCCGACGCCGCGGCGCGGCTTGCCGAGCTGGCCGCGGCGCACGCGCGTCCCCTCGGGGAACAGCACGACGCAGTCGCCCCGTTCGAGGATCGTCCGCGCCGTGTCCATCGCCGCGCTGTCGCCACGGCCGCGGTCGACGGGGAAGGCGCCGAGGGCATTGAGGATCCAAGCCTGCCAGCGCTTCTCGAACAGCTCGCGCTTGGCCATGTAGTAGACGGGGCGGCGCACGAGCATGCCGATCACGAACGGGTCGAGGAAGCTGCGGTGGTTGGAGGCGAGCAGCAGCGGGCCCTGCTTGGGCAGATGCTCGCGGCCGATCCGCTGCATGCGGAAGTAGACGAGGAACGCGGGCACGAGGATCGCCCGCAGCGTCCAGTAGACGAAGGGGTTGACGCCCTTGCTCAGCGAGCGCTCGCGGAAGGAATCGAGGTCGGCCGTGCCCTGTCGCTGCTGCTCCATGCCCTGAGTACACCGGGCGCGACGGCGTCGTTACAGTGGGTCGAGGCGATGCACGACACGTTGACCCATCGTCACGGCCGCCACGTCCACAGCCATGCGCACACGGGGCGCCACCGCCACATTCTGGCTGCCCGCGCCGGCGAGGCCACTCGAGGCAGCACACGCACAGACCAGCCGGCGCACCACCGGCCACGAGGCGGCTCACGTGGCCGGGCACGGCCACAGCCACGGGCTGATCGACGACTCGATCAAGCGCTCGCGCGAGGGTGTGCGCGCGGTCTCGCTGTCGCTGCTCGTGCTAGGGCTGGCAACGGCGCTGCAAGCGCTGATCTTCGCCGCGTCGGGCAGCATCGCGCTGCTGGCCGACCTGATCCACAACGGCGGCGACGCGTTGACGGCCGTGCCACTGGGCGTTGCCTTCATGCTGCGCTCACGGCGCGCCGAGGGCTACGCGGGGCTGGCGGTCGTGGCGGCGATCTTCATCTCGGCGACCGTCGCCGGCGTCGAGGCGGTCCACCGCCTGATCGACCCGAGCACGCCAACCGACCTGTGGGCGCTGGCGGCAGCCGGCGTCGTCGGCTACGCCGGCAACTGGACGGCCGGGCAGATCCGCACGCGCGCGGGAAGGCGACTCGACTCGGCGGCGCTCGTGGCCGACGGCAACCACGCGCGCGCCGACGCGTACGTCTCGCTGTCGGTGGTTCTCAGCGCCGCTGTCGTCGCGCTCGGCGCGCCGGTCGCCGACCCGCTGATCGGGCTGGCGATCACGCTGGTCATCCTACGGATCACGTGGGCTTCGTGGCAGACGGTTCGCGGCAGCGGCGCACATGGTCACTAGCCGGCGCGGGTCACGTGCGTCCCTTGATCCTCAGCGCGGAAGCACCGCCATCCAGCACACGACGCCAAGCTGATCGACCGTGATCTTCTCTGGCAGAGGCGGCGCCTCGACTGGCTGGAGGCCAAAGTCCTCCACTACCCGAACGATCTCGGCGGCAGCCTCGTCCCGAGAGATTGCCGCCCCGAGGACGCGGTCTTGGACATCGCCGATCGCCCGCCGAACGGCGGAGCTTCGCTCCACGGAGAGCGCCTCGTCAGCCAGGTCCGCGCCGGGGGGAAGGGCAACGGCCGGATCGCGAAGCACATCGAGGGCCCAGCGCTGCTTGGGACCGATCTGCTCCTGAACTGCGCGAAGATCGGTGCGATCGTTGTGCGCCGCGACAATATCTTCGGCAGCCGCGTCCCACGCGCGCTCGAGGTCGACTCCTTCGAGTTCCGCAGCCTCGCCGCCATGCGGGTCGATCCGGCGCAGGATCTGGAGGTCGCTCGAGACGAGCTCGTTATCAGGCAGCTCGACGAAGCGCCAGTAGCGGTAGCCTCTGGGGGCGTCGGTCATCACCGGTGTGCGGGTGGCAAAGAACACGCCCGGCGGTCCCTGGGAACGCCCTCCCGGCGTTTGGCGAAAGCACGCTCCTATCCCCCACGGCAGACGCAGCACGCGCTCGACCTCGCCCTCGGCCAGCGCTCGATCGATCAGTCGCCGCAACTCCTCGCCGATGAACGCGCCAGAGGTCTCCTCGGATTCGTCGAGCAGCTCCGCGTCGCCGTCGGCGAGCCGCTCGGCGTAGTGGCGAAGTTGTGTCTCGAGGCCCTCGATGACCTCGGCCTCCATCCCGTACACGCCGCTCGCCGCCTTCACCTTGGCTTGAATCCGCGCCTCCAGTCCAAGTAGTCGCTCGAGCTCACCCTGCTTGGGAAGCATGGTCCAGAGATAGACCTCGGTGTGATCTGAGAGCAGCCGGATCACGCGGCCGTTGCGCTGGACAACGCGCTGCGGATTCCACGGCATGTCGTAGGAGATGACCTCCTGCGCCTGCTGCAGGTTCTGGCCCTCGGAGAGGACGTCGGTCGAGAGCAGCAGGTCGACCTCGCCGTCGGGAGGCTCGTAGCCTGGGCGTACGACGGTACGTGGAGCGAAGCGGCCAAGCGCTGCGAGGCGCTGGTCGGGCGTGCTCTCACTACCGATCACCGTGACTCGCTCGCGTCCACCAACGCGCGCGGGGAGGTGCTCGTCGAGGTAGCGGATCGAGGCGCCGAACGTCGAGAAGACCGCGATCTTCTGCGCGGGCGAGCTCTCCAGCAGGTCCACCAGCGCTGCGAGCTTGGGGTCGGTCGCGGCGTTGAGCTCGGCGAGAGCGTCGCGGATCACGACGAGACGAGCCTGGTCCGCCGCAACCGCGTCGCCGTATGTGGGATCGAACTCGCTCGCGAGTCGTACAGAGTCCGTCGCCTCGAGCTGCTGCTCCACCCAAGCGGCCAGCCCTGCGTCGTCGGCTTCGCCTGCGGCGGCAGCGCGTAGCTGCTCGCGCGAGAGCACCTCTCCCTGGGCCCAGGCGAGCAGGAAGGCATCGTGAGCCGCGAGCATCGCCTCGACCGTGTCCCGGCATGCGCGCCAGCAGGACTCGAAGCGCTTGAGAATGCCCGACTTCAGCAGACCGCCGAGCTGCGCCTCAACTGCGGCCTCCTCACCACCGAGCTCGAAGGCGCTCGGTCGGTAACGGGCCATTGTGAGCTCGTCGATCTCGTCGGTGATCCGTTCGAACAGGCCAGGGTGCGCAACGTCGAGGTCGTAGCGGCGCGTGCGAAGCGTCGGCTTCGGGAAGCGGACCGGAGTGCCGTCCGGGAAGCTGGCGTCCTCGTACTCGCGCTCGATGAACACCCGATCTCGACGCACACTCACGGCATCGGCCAGTGGATACAAGACGTCGGGGTCGAGATTCTCCGGATCGCGGCTGTTGGCGCCAGCGGCGACGAATAGATTCCTGACGGAGTCGATCCCAGCTCCTGCAAAAGCGCGGTCGTGACGGGCAAAGAGCATCACGAGGTTGTAGAGATCCCACAGCCCGTTGTTGATCGGCGTCGCGGTCAGCAGCACGACCTGCTTAGGCGTACCGCCCAGCAAGCGCTCCATTGCTCGATACCAGCTCGTGTCCTCGTTGCGCAGGGCATGCGCCTCATCGACGATGATCAGCCGGTAGGAGTCCTTGGCGTTGTTGAGATGACGATGGCGGTTGCTCGCCTCCGGCATCAGCTGCTCGTCCGAAGCGAGTTCCTGGAAGGAGATGACCTGCGCAGGCAGCTTGGTCTGGTCAATCCGCTCACGCCAGCGCTTGGCGAGCTGCGCAGGGGTTATGACGAGCGCGAAAACGCCGTCCTCCTTTGTGCGCTCCTCGATGAACGCGAGGCCGATCTCCGTCTTGCCGGTGCCGACCCCGTCCGCATAGATCACGCCGCCATGTCGTCGTGCGATCGCCCTGGCACGCTCGTAGCCGTCACGCTGGAAGGGAGCCAGCTCGAGCCCGGTCGGGCGACTGGGTCGCAGCGGATCGTCTGGTTCCGGACTGTGGAGCTCCAGCAGAGCACGCAGATACACGGTCATCGGATCGACCCGGCCGGGATCTGGGAACAGCAGCTCGCGCAGCTCGTCCTCGAACGCCGGCGCCTGCTGCCAGAGATCGTCGAACCACGCGATCGCGTCGCGTGCGACCGGCACGTCGTAGTTTGCTAGCCCCAGCTCCAGGTTGCGCTCCATCCCCGCGCCGGTGAGGTTCGCGGAGGTGACCAGCGCGACGCGCGCGTCTGTGTGATCGCCGAACAGATAAGCCTTGCCGTGCAGGAACTGACGGACGAAGCGACGGACCTCGACCTCGGGGCGCGCGAGCCACGCTTCCACAGCGCTGAGCTGGCGGGCTGCACGGGACGGTGGGAAACGGGAGAAGTCGCGCTCGTCGCGGAGACGCTCGAGCTGGAGAGTGAAGCGATCGATCGGCGGAAGCTGGGCGCCCAGTCCCGGGTCCGGAGCCGCGCCGAGCAGCAGACGCGTTGGCCGGCCGTCGGCTAGCGACGCCAGATGATGAAGGCCGGCAAGGTTCACGTAGCCAGTCGCAACCGAGAACCCGTGCCGGACGTCGACGTCTGTCATCAGATACACGAGCGCCGCGCCATGACGCATATCGTCGGTGCGGTTGTCGAGCAGGTATGGCCGGGAGTCCACGGGGGAGTCAGCCTATGCGGCGAAGCGCTGGCGTACGACCTCGCGGTAGGCGAGTGGGACTGCGGCCTCGGTGAAGTCGTCGAACACGAGCTCGAGCTCGGCCGGAGTTAGCCCCCACGCCTGAGCGACACGGGCATCGATCTCGGCCCTCAGTCTTGTGCGCTCGTCATCGTCGAGCTGCCCGACTTCGACGTCGGTGGCCGCCGCGAAGTCGGCGAATCGCTCGTCAGGGCAGGAGAGCAACGCAGCACTAGTTGCGAGATCAGAGAAGGCGTCATCCTCTAGGCTGGGCAGGCGCAGTCCCTCAAGGACGAAGAAGTTGACGTGAGTCTCCACGAAGCGTCGTGCTTGCCAGTCGAACACGAGACTGTTCATCAGGGCTAGGCATGCCGCTTCAGCGCAAGCGTCATCGTCGATGAAGGCGAGGTAAGGCGCGCTGTTGACGAGGAAGGTCTCGGGCGGGACGAGACAGGCAAGGACGGTCCGCGAGTTTGTGCGCTGTGTCACATCCTTAAATGCCACCCGTGCGCGACGAAGGGTGCGCTCGACAGCCTTGCGCCGGGCCACAACCGACACCTCCTCGGCGACCAACGACTTGGCGCCCGGTCGCGGCTTGAGCGCCTTCGCACGAGCCTTCTCGCTGGCCGGACAAATGCGTGCTCCAGCCCCGTGTGGATCGAACTGATCAAAGCTCTCACCCTTCCATAGAGGACGCCCGACGCTTGCGCCCTCCCATAGGCTCGCGTCGTTCGTCTCGTGAAACTCGGCGACCGGGAAGCAGCGCCAACGCCCGCCACCATTAGGAAAGGCTGAACCAGAGCGCAGCTTGCCCAAGAGATCCGCCTCGGCCTGATCGCGAAGCAGCGGGATCTCCAGCGCTGGTCCGAGGGCAGCTCGTTGAAGTCGTAGCCCAGGCGCAGTTGACTGCGCGATGAACTCTGCCGCTGAGCGCGCGACACCGGCGACCTCAAACGACTGATCCGGAACGGGGGATCTTGCTATCGCCGAGACTAGCGCAACCGTGAACTGTGGATGCGTGTCGAAAGCCCACCTACGGTTGTTGAGCAGGAAGTCGATTCTCCCCGGGACGGCTTTATCCAACAGCCACGAGCGGAATCCTGCCGAACCCTTTGCCAAGAACGCGTTACGAGGAAGGACCACTCCGAGCCGTCCGTCCTGTCGGAGTATCTGGCGGTAGCGCTGACAAAAGAACTTATAGACGTCAGGATCACCAGCGGCGCCATCGTACTCAGAAGACCAATAGTCGCGGCTCGCCTCGGCCTGCTTTTGCGCCTCGGCAAGGCGTTGAGGTAGTTCAGGTCGTTCGGTAATGAGTTCGGCGACAGCCTCGTTGCGAGCCTGCTCAGAGATACCTCGCCGAAGACCGGGGCGGAACAAGGCGTAAAACGACTGTTCCTCGACCGTCACCTCCTCCCACGGCGGATTCCCGACAACTACATCGAACCCGGGGCGCTCACGGGCGAAGACCTCGGCGAACGCCAGCGGCCAGTGCAGGGCGCCATGGCGACGAGCCAGCTCTGCGGCCTCCTCAGCGAGCCGCGACATCCGTCCCGCGATTATCTCGTCGCCAGCATGGAGCGCCTCGTCACGCGCCCCCCGGAGACCCAGCGGCTGTGCGACCCACAGGTCGAGTACTCGTTCGGCCGCTGCCACGCTGTCGTGGAGGGCCGCGTCGGCAGTGCGGCTGGCTTCGACCTCAGCGGGCGTGCGATCGTCGATCGCGCGTAGCCGAGCAGCTTCTTCCGCAGCGTCAGCTACCGCTTTCGATAGGGCATCGCCGAAGAAAACGCCCTGACCGTGCTCGGTGCCGGGCGCAGTCATCGACTCGGGCCGCGCCACCCCGATGAGCGAGTTGCCCACCCGAACGTTGTGGTCCAGATAGGCGAGTGACAACCCGGGGACGAACGAGCCGAGCCACAGCGACACCTTTGCTATCTCCGCGCCCATCCGAGAGAGGTCCACCCCGTAGACGCAACGCTTGAGGACCAAGCGCTTTAGCAAGGCGGTGTCCTCGATGCCGGCTCCGAACGTACTTGCCGCCGCTCGCCGCAGTCCGTCGAGCTCCTCGCGCACCGCCGGCAGTGCCAGCTCGCCGAGCAGCGTCGCAATCTGGTCGGCGAGCTCCTCAACCACTTCGACGAGGAAGTGGGCACTGCCACACGCCGGGTCGAGCACGAAGAACTCGAACAGCTGAGCAGCAGCGGCCCGCGGGTCGGTCGACGCAAGCTCGCGTACCTCGGCAAGATGCCGCTCAAACGCCGGTCGCACCGCCTCGCGTATGAGGTGACGCACAAGCTCCGTGCGTGTGTAGTACACGCCGCCGCCCTTGCGCCCGCCCTCGTTGGTCAACCACAGCAGATCCCCGTGCGCGATCTCGAGTTCCTCGGCGCTCGCGGGTACGTAGCGATCGCTTTTCACGTCGTAGCGGAAGTCGCGGTCGGCAACTGACAGGCGCAGGGAGAGCAAACCCTCGTAGATATGACCCAGGTGACCAATCTCAAGGCCAGAGAAGTCGACCCCGATGTCTTGGTCGTCCGGATCGCGAGCGAGCGCAACAAGCGCTGGAGCGAGAGCGGCGTCTGGGATCGAGGCCGCCTCCAGAATCTCTGCACCGTCGAATCCATCCGGGGCAAACAGTGCCCCGTTGTAAGGAGGCACACCCCACGCACTCTGTCCCGTGCGCATTGCCTCCACCAGAGCACCGACATCGCGCCAAAGCGTCTTCGCATTCTCATCGGCGACATCCAGCTCTTCGGCGGCGCGCTCTGCGATACGGGTGAAGCTACGCCCCGCGTAGGTGTGATTCGACATCGGCAGATACCCGGCGCTCTCGGCGTAGAGCAAGAACAAAGCCCGGAAGACCCAGGTGAGCGCAGCGGCCTCGAGCTCTCCCCGAACCTCGTCGTTCGCTACATCATGGCCAGCAGATGTGGCCCAGCGGCCGAGCTCCCGTCCAAGGACGGGCAGCACGTCTTGGCGCAGCGAACGATCGAGGCGCCTACGCAGATTCGATCCGTAGTCGCGCGCCTCGACCAGCAGCTCCTCGAAGCCTTCGGAAGCAAGAAACGCAGGCGCCAACAGGCCGATGAGAGGCAGATACTCGGGCTCCATCGCAGCCGAGTCCAGCTCGAGGTAGCGCATAGTCGATCCAGCATCGTCACGGCCGGCACGCAGCAGCCTCACCCTCGTACCGGCAGCCAACAGGCCATAGGGGGCGCCGCTTGCAAGGCAGTCCGCCACAAGAGCGCCCTCGGGCAACCGCCCAGCCTCATCCAGTCGCGCGAACTGATCGGCGGACTGTCGGGGATGAACCACGATGATTGGCTTGCCGCCGCTGCTCGCCAGGTAGCCACGCTTGGGGAGCGAAGCGACCTGGTACTTCAAGCCAATCAGGATCTCGCGCCAGCCGACCGGAGCCAGACCTTGGGTCAGCTCTACCAGCGTCCGCCACTGCTTTGACCGCGGCAGGCGGACCGCGTAGAGATGTTCGCTACCCAACCCGCGCACGGCGAGGCCCGCCACGCCTTGGGTATCGAGCCGCTCGACCTCCTGCGCGACCTGCCGCACAGCCTCGAGCTTGCGCAGACCGGCGCTCCTAGAGATCACACCTAGGAGAGACTCGGCTCGAATCCGTCGCACCGGCCCCTCCGGCTGGGGTCCGAGGACGCGCAGTTGCCCTTCGCCTTCAGGATCGTCGGCTATCAACAGCAGCGGTATCGCCCCTCCGCCCCAACGCCGTTTCCAGGCCGCCCGCAGTCGCCGCTCGTCCATCGTCGCCGCATGCGCGTACTCCACACCGTTGACGAGGCGACTCGCAGAGATCCCGCTTGTCGCCCCTGCGTCTCGACTCCCGGCAAGCCCGGATAGGCCGTCAAAGAGCTCGGTCGCGTCCACAACGCCCAATGATCGCCGACTGGGCCGACGAGAGCATGGGACCGCGGTCCAATCGAACTCGATAACTGAAGTTGATCTGATGCTGCCTACTCCGACCGAGTGGCACCAAACGGTCACGCTGTCCGATTCCAGCGTCGACCAAACCTCCGAGGCATAGTGCTACATCAGAGTGCTACCGTTTAGGAATGGCCTCCCGTCACCCCCGCCTGGGCGTGGTGCGCGATCCAGAGATGGAACGGGCGCTCGCGCTCACTGAGCCTTTACTCGACCCCGCGGAGACCCGCTCGGCGGCGGCGCAGATCCGCGCGCTCACGCTGCGCGGGGCGCAGGCCGTGCTGGCCGATGCCGGCTCGGAGTCGCAACTGCGAGCCAAGCTCGCCGAGCGCTACGGCGCGAAGCCGGGCTGCGGCAGCCTGCTGGAGCTGGAGCCGCCGCCGGGCGAGCCAGACCCGGCCGGCACAGCGCCGGCATTCGACGCGCTGCGGTGGGTTCGCGGCGAGTGAGCGCCGCATACGTCGACGCCTCGGCGCTCGTGAAGCTGTTCAAGTCCGAGCGCGAGACGGAAGCGTTTCGCGCAGCGCTGGAGGACTGGCCCTTGCAGGTTGCAAGCGAGCTGATCCGCGTCGAGGCGATCTGCACTGCGCGACGCCTCGGCGATGAGGACACCCTTCGGCGAGCGGGCGCGGCGCTCGAGCAAATCACCCTGGTCCCGCTATCCCCGCAGATCATCGAGCTCGCGACCGACGCCTATGCACACCCGCTCAGGGCGATGGACGCGATCCATCTCGCCACCGCGCTCACGATGCGCGAGGACCTCGGAGCCCTGTTCGTCTACGACAGCGACCTGCACACCGCGGCAGAAGCTCAGGGCCTCAACCCACTGGCGCCAAGATAAACCGGACGGTGCCGAGTTCCGCCATCCTGACCCGCACAGCGACGGTACGATGCCCCGCATGCCGGAGTAGCTCCTGTTTAGAGGTCTTCGCCGGATCGCATTCCGGCCTCTACCCCTACAGAACAGGCTCGATCTCTATCGCTGGCGACTACCGCTCACGCTCGCGTCGGTACTCGTCGGGCAGCGCGGTCGGCCGGATGCCGCCGAGCGCCCGGCACGGCGGTGTCGCCGGTCGCGAAGGTGACGCCGTCGAGCTGGCCCGAAAGCTGCCAGAGCTCGCTGCAACAGGATCTTCGTCCGCGCCGCGGGGCCAAATTCGGCGTTTGAAGGTTCGGTGGTGGCTTCGGTGGTGGCCGCATTTCCGCATGGCGGCTTCCACGTTCCGCATTTGCCGGGAACAAATTCCGCATCTGCCACCCGTCTCTGGGAAAGTATCCGCCAATATCTGCTTTTTCGGATACTGGCGGATACTTCCCGATAGTTCTGGTACGGTCGCACCGTGGACCCGTTGCGCAATCCGTTCTCGATGAGCGCCGGCAACCCGCCCGCAGCCCTTACCGGCCGCGACGCGCAGATCGAGCAGTTCAGGCGCCTGATCGGGCGGTTGGGCAATGGCCTGAACGAGCCGAGCATGATCCTTTGGGGCCTACGCGGGGTTGGCAAGACGGTGCTGCTGCTGGAGTTCGAGAGCGTCGCCGATCAGGAGGGCTGGACTCCCTCCGAGCCAATCGAGATCCGCTCGGACACCGACTTCCGTGCCGAGCTCGCCGACGCCGCCTACGCAGCGCTGCTGCGGCTCAACCGCCGCAAGGCGATTGGGGATGGGCTCAAGTCCTTCACCGGACTACTCGCGGGCTTCAAGGCCGGCGTGGGCGCGGACGGCAGCCTCGAGTTCTCCTTCGACCCGAACGCGATCGGCGCTAGCACAGGCGACCTCGAGCGAGACCTGATCCACCTGTTCGTTGAGCTCGGCGAGACGGCTCGCAGCCACGACACAGGCGTCGTCTTCCTCGTTGACGAGATGCAATTCCTCGGTCGCGTGGAGATGGAGGCGATCGCGGCAGCGATGCACCGGATGTCTCAACTGAAGTTGCCGATCGCGGTCGTCGGGACCGGTCTGCCGCAGCTTCCCGGCTTGATGGTCGAGGCGGAGTCCTATGCCGAGCGGCTGTTTTCCTACCCCCAAGTCGGACCGCTCAGCGAGCAGGCCGCTCGCGAGGCGCTGCTGAAGCCCGCCGAGGAGGAGGGAGTCGAGTTTGACCCCGGGGCGCTGGCTCAGATCGTGGAGATCTCGGGCGGCTACCCGACCTTCATCCAGGCATACGGGAAGGAGGCTTGGAACATGGCGCCTGGACCGACGATCTCGTCCGATGATGTCGAGGCTTCCGCGCCGATCGTGCAGACCAAGCTCGATGAGGAGTTCTTCCATGTCCGCTTCGAGAAGGCGACCCCGAGAGAGCGCGTCTACATGGCCGCGATGGCCGACCTCGGCGACGGCCCCTATCGCAGCAGCGACGTCGCGGAGCGCATGGCTAGCCGACCATCAACAGCCTCCTCACTACGCGACGCGCTCATCAAGAAGGGCCTGATCTTCAGCCCCGACCACGGAGCGGTCGACTTCACCGTGCCGCACTTCTCGCCGTTCATGCGCCGCCGCTACCCGCTGGAAGCGGTCGCCGGCAACGCCCCGGCGGGAGGATCAGAGCGATGAGCGCACCGTCCGGCTGTACGATTCGTGGCTCGTCGCCGACGTAGCTCAACTGGCAGAGCACTTCACTTGTAATGAAGGGGTTCGGGGTTCGAGTCCCCGCGTCGGCTCTGTTTTCTTGCAGCGACCTTGCAGCAAACGGCTACACTTCTTGACCGCGTATGGGCCGCGCTTGTCCTCCGGGCCGAACCGGCGCAATCCCCCACCAGGACTGGAATTTGGCTCGACTGCTGACGATCCTGTTCGGGCAGATAGACCCGCTTGTAAACAGGAGGTCAGGGGTTCGAGACCCCTCTCCGGCTTGGCGCGGTATACGGTGGCCGAAGTTGGCCGGTTCGCCGTGCTCGACAGGAACGCGCGCCGGCCACGCCGCGCGGAAATCGACTGGAGGAAGGGCGATCTTGACGAGAGGAATCGGAACCTTGACGGCGGTGCTCGCCGCAATCGCGTTCGCAGGCTGCGGCGGCTCGTCGGAATCAACACCCGTGCAAGTCGGCGAACAGTGGTACCGCGCGACGGCGGCGGGGAACGGTAAGAAGATGTGTGAGCTCAGCACCGCCGACCGGCAACGCCGCTTCATCGAAATCGGCAAGCGCCTTCCAGGTGGCAAGACCGGCGCGAGCACCTGCTCGGCCGCCGTCGAGCTGACGCTGAAGCACTTCGGCGGCAGCGCGCGGCTGAGCAAGCTCACCCACGTGCATGTACGCCTGGTCTCGCAGTCGAAGACGGCCGCCGAGGTACAAGCCGAAAAAGCGGCGCCGCTGAAGCTGGTCCGCTCGGGAGGGAGCTGGCTCGTGGCGGGCGCCGGCGCCGGTTAGGCTGCGGTCGCGTGCAGGGCACGCGCGCTCCCAACGTGCCGCTATTGCACGCCGAGATGCTCGTCGGCATGCAGCGCAAGCGAGGGAGAACCGAACGCCGGCGCGCTCGCCGAGGTCCCCGGCTAACCGATTCCGAGGAAGTTCGACCTGGCGCTGCCACGATGACACGCTATGTGGAAGAGCACCTTGTCCCTGCCGGCCATGACGGTCGACCCCGTGCAGCTGAATCCGTCGACGTGGGCGGGCCCCACGTGTTCTCCCGGCGGGGTGAAGCTGAAGTAGTCAGTGCTCAGGCGCCTGGCTGTCGCGCACGTCATCCCTCTTGCTTGCAGCCGACCGATCAGCGCTGGAGCTGGGCCGCAGCTGCGAAAAGAGCGCGGTGTGCGGTCGGTAGAGCCGGGTCGGCACGCACGCCAAGCCTGAGCTAGGTCCAGGTGATAACCGTCGATGACTCCGTCGACCCTGCGAAAGCGCGCTACGAGCCGCGTGTAGGCGCGCCGGCTGTCGCAAGTCTCGATTTGCTCAACGGTGAGCCGCACCTGCACGGTGTGGTAATTGCGCGGATCTGCACATCCAGTTTCGGGGACCCCGGGGCAATCTCGATAGGTCAGAAGTCCGGTTGCGCTTGCCCTCGCCCCACCCCACCCCTGCCAACGAAGTCTGGTGAAATCAGGTGCCCCCACGGCGCCACATCCGATATGGACGGGTCGTACGACGATCGGAGGTGGGGCTCCCGTAGCTTCGCAGTCGCGCAGGACGACGCGCCCTGCAAACGTCGCCGGCACGGCCCATGCGCTCTGTGCCTCGAGCGGTCCGGCGCAAGCGCCGAGAAGGGCGACCGCCAAGGCGCATAGTCCCGACGAGCAGACGGTAATTAGCTGCTTCACCCCGATCACCTCACCCTATACCGGCCGGTACTCGAACGCGACTCGATCGCCGATCACCAGGAGATCGCGGTCATCCTGACGATCCCGGCAACGTGCTCGCCGACCCTCGCGAGCGCCGCTTTGACTGCTGCGCCGCCAAGCCTCGCTGCCGACCCGTCGGTGCGGTTGGGCGAACCATCATGCCCGGGAGGTGGCTTGATCGTGATCGGCGCGCCGGGGTCCACGGTCGCTTCCACTTCGGGTACACCCGAAGTCGCGTTGGGCAGGACGCCGGCGATCATCTGGGCGAAGGCGGCGATACCGGCAGAGCCGCCGAGATGCACACCGTCGGGCGCCAGCCAGTCGGGATGAGCAGCTGCCAGCCGGTCCCAGTCGAGCAAAAGGACTTGCCGAGGGTGAGCCGCCGCAGCAGCGCGGATGATTTTCGGGGAAGCGGGTGCAACGCTGCCGTGCGGCACGACAAGCGCAAGGACCCGCCCCGGGCCGACAATCGCGAGCGCAGCATCGATCTGCTCGGGTGTGACTTCGCCGTTCGTGCCGAGGGCCAGGACGACGAGGTGCGGCAGGACCGGACGCCTTGCTCGCAACAGCGCCAAGCCTTGTCCCATCTGCCTACAGACCATGCCATCTGCTTCAAAGCCCTCGCGAACCAGGAGCGGCACGGCGTCCGCCAGGACAGAGTCGCCGATCGCGAGGGGCGCGCCGCCGGGAATGTCGCTGTGCGCGGGCGCCGCGTGGTAGTCCTGGCCGCATTGAGCTGCGGCCGGCGCAGGGCCCCACGTGAGAGCCGCGATCGCCAGCATGACGACTCCCACGGCCCGGTAATCATTGCGCCCCGGAATGCCCACTAAACCGGGAATGCTTGCACACGCGGGTCGCATCGTGATACGGCGGCTCTTCGGATCGCTCTCAACTATCGGAGTCCTTCAACGTCGGCTGTCGGCTCTAGGCTTCCCGCCTGGTTAGCGTTGGAACTACTGTGACTGTCGTGGTCGAGGAGCCCGGGACGCGTGATCTTTCCCTCAGTTCAGTTTGCGATCTTCTTCACGATCGTCTTGCCAATCTCGTGGCTGCTCATGAAGCGCCCGCAACTGTGGAAGCCGTTCATCGTGGGCGCAAGTTACGTCTTCTACGGCGCAGCGAGTTGGAGCTTCTGCTTCTTGCTCGCAGGCGTCACCTTGGGAAATCAGCTCGCTGCGACACTCATACACCGCGGCAGCAGCGAGCGCCAGAAGCGCGCCGTGCTGGCCGTGGCCGTCGCGCTCGACCTAGGCCTCCTGGGGATCTTCAAGTACTACGGGTTCTTCGCCCAGCAATTCTCAGATGCCCTTCATCGCGTCGGGCTGGGAATGCCACTACCGCTTGTGCAACTCGCGTTGCCCGTGGGGATCAGCTTCTTCACGTTTCAAGCAATCTCCTACGTCGTCGACGTCAAGCGGGGGCTGCTCGCGCCTGCTCGGCTTGTCGACGCCGCCGTCTACCTGAGCTTCTTTCCCCATCTAATCGCGGGCCCGATCGTCCGCGCTCGCGAGTTCTTGCCCCAGCTCGCTACACCAAGGGATCCGCAAAAGGTCGCCGTAGGCGCCGGTGTCTCGCTGATCGCCCTGGGCCTGGTCAAGAAGATCGTGATCGCCGACTTCCTTGCCCGCGCTGTCGTCGATCGCGTCTTTGCGGTGCCCCAGGCGTACGACGGTTTGAACGCACTGCTCGCTGCCTACTGCTACGCCGCGCAGATCTATTGCGACTTCTCGGGCTACACCGACATGGCGATCGGCCTCGCCCTGCTGATGGGCTATGTCTTCCCCCAGAACTTCCGCGCCCCGTACCGCGCCACTGGGCTCCGCGATTTCTGGCGACGCTGGAACATGACGCTCTCGCGGTTCCTGCGTGACTACCTCTACATTCCCCTCGGCGGCAACCGTGGCGGGCGGCTGTTGACATATCGCAATCTGCTACTCACGATGTTGCTCGGGGGCCTTTGGCACGGGGCCGCCTGGACGTTCGTTGCGTGGGGTGCCCTACATGGCGTCGGCCTGATCGTCGAGCACATGTGGGCCGGGCGAGTACGTCTACCTGGCTGGTTGCGCTGGCTGGTGACGTTCAATGTGGTTGTCTTCGCTTGGATCTTGTTCCGCTCTTCGAACTTCGGCGCCGTGGGCACATTCCTCTCGCGTCTTACGCACCCAGGCGCAGCGACACTGCTGAGCCCGCAGGTGCTCTTGGCACTACTGGTCGTGATCGGCCTTCAGCTCGTCCCCGCCAAGCCTCTCGAGGCGCTGCAGCTACGCATCGACCGCGTAAAACCCGCCCTGCTGGCAGTCGGACTGGCCACTGTCATAGCGTTCGCCGGCGCCACCGTCCCGAGTCAAGGCGTTCCGCCCTTCATCTACTTCCGATTCTGATGAGCGAACCGCGCGACGACAGCCTGATGAGCCGTTTTGACGAGGAGGGCGCTCGGCGCTACCGCGCGCGCGACGCGGTACTCGTCGTCCTGCTCGTCGCAGTGCTGCTGGGATTGTTCGAGGGGCGCTCGATTCTCCACGCAGGGGAACGCATGACGGGAATTGGCGGGAAGATCGTCCGCGCGGTCGGTCGGCCGGCCGCAAGCGCATCCACGCACCTCGAGCTGGCAGATGTCGCGCAGCATGCGACGGGTTTTCTCGCTCCTGAGGAAAGCTTGGGCTCCTCCGGCGGAGGCTTTGCGGGTGGAGCGCTCAGCGCCTCCGCCACTCAGATCCCAGCGGTTTCCCCTGAAGCTTTTGACCCCGTCACGCTTGGCTTGCCGGCACCGCCGCGACATGCCCTGCATACGCTGCTGGTGACAGGTGACTCGATGTCGATGCCACTCGATTCCGATTTGGCCGAAAGCCTCGTCTCCCACGTGCATGTGATTCAGGACCCGCACATCGGCACCGGCATATCGAACAGTCACATCGTCGACTGGGGCAAGCTGTCGGCGAACCAGGTGCGTAGCGACCACCCCGACGCCGTAGTCGTCTTTATTGGCGCCAACGAGGGATTCCCGATGGCAGGCCTCGGTGGCAAGCAGATCCAATGCTGCAGTGCCGAGTGGGCAGCGATCTATGCCCAGCGTGTGAGGATCATCGCCAACTACTACCGCCAAGGAGGGCGGGGCCGTGTCTATTGGATCACCCTGCCCGACCCGCGCGACGCCGCGCGGGAGTCGATCGCGCGCGTGGTAAATGCCGCGATCCAGGTGGGTGCCCAACCATGGGCGAGTCAGGTGCGCGTGATCGATGCTGTGTCGATCTTCACGCCCAGCGGCTACCGCGATGCGATGCCGGTTGCGGGCACGAACAGAATCGTGCGCGAAAGCGACGGCGTTCACCTCAACGACGCAGGATCAAAACTGCTGGCGAGCTATGTGCTTGCCGACCTGAGCCATGACTTCACCTACTGAGACCACACCTGACCCGAGGAGAAACGTGAACAGCGACGCCTGCTCAGCCACCCATAAGCGTCCGTCCGGCGTCCGGCAGGCTTGCGGGGCGACGTTCGTTGCGATCGCCCTTGCGTTGAGCGTCACGCCTGCCACAGGGGCGGCGACTGACCGTGTGGTCAAAGCGCCCTGCTCCTCGCTACCGCCTGCCCCAGCAAGCGAAGGCGGTCCATTGACGCTCTCGGCCTCCACCGCGACGACTGGCTGTATCGGCCTGTCGGTCCACGGTGCGCTCACGCCCTCAGTGACCGTCACGGAACTGGACCTGGGCGCGCCGACGCCTGTGCCGCTGGGCGTTCTCGCTACGGAAAGGGGGGCTGCTTCGCTTGCCACCGGCTTGACTTGGTCGTGCGATCGCACAGCGCGTTCCTTCCGAGTTGCAGAGACCCTTCCCGACGGGACCGAACAATCCGCCAACACCTCCGTGACCACGCCGTCGTGCGCGACGCGACTCTTCGCGCACGTCCTGCCGATGCGCCCGCATCGTGGCTATCCCGCGACCATCGCCGTGACCGACCGCTGGCGGCTGGGCGGCTTGCGAGTACACGCGTGCATTGGAGCCAGCCGCTCACGCTCATGTCTCGCCGTGACGCTCAAGCCAGGACGTAGCGACACGCTCGTCCGTCTGCGACCGAGCTCCGCCGGCCGCTCCACCGTTGAACTCTCCGATCCCTGGCAGAAGATCCAGCTGACGCTGCACGTGCTCTCCTCGCGCCCCGTCTTGCTCGCGACCGGCGACTCGGAGATGCAGGTGCTCGACGACGACCTCGCTTCGGACCTTTCTGGAGCGGGCGGAGCGACGGTGACCAGCGATGCTCGCCAGAGCACGGCGATCTCCTCACCGTTCTTCTTCAACTGGCCGGGACACGCCCTCGGCCAAGTAGCCGACCATCACCCTGACGTAGTCGCGATGTTCCTCGGCGGCAACGAGGGCTTTCGACTGGGCAGCGCCGAATGTTGCGGCGCCGACTGGTCCCGCGAGTACGCGGCGCGGGTCGCCGGGATGATGCGCACCTACCGTCAAGGAGGCGTCGCCAAGGTGTACTGGTTTCTGATTCCGACACCCAGCAGAGAACCGTTCGTCAAGGTCGTCCGAGCCGTAAACCGCGGAATCGTCAGCGCGGCGGCGCAGTTCCCCGAAGGCGTGCATTTCTTCGACTTGCGTCCGACCTTCTCCCCGGGTGGGCACTACATCAACGGCCTCACGCACGACGGGCAGACAATCACCGTGCATGAGTCCGATGGCTTTCATCTCTCCGAATCAGCCGACCGCATCGTTGCCCGGATGTTCATCGCGCAGCTTCGTCGCGATGGCGTGCTGCCATGATCACCGGCGATCTCGGGCGATCTCGGCCACGAACGGCTACGTTAGTCGTGCACCGTGTACCAGCGGACGCGCGCCCGACCTCGGCCACACTGGATCGTGTGTTCGCTTCCAGCGAGCCCGTGCGGTTCGCGGCGACACGAAAAACGTCCTACCGGTGTTGCCACCGAGTAACTGGGACTGAAATGGAAATACGGCGTCGCAGCTACATCGCTCCTGAGGGGGGCTCGCTCGACGGCTCCGAAGACCTCGCGCGCAGCGGCGCACGAGAGGCTTTCCGCCGTAATATGTCCGGTGATCGTGTAGATGTGTCGCGTCCCACATGTGTGGACCGACGCTGCCGCCGAGCAGGCAAGCGCGCAGAAACCGACTATTACGGCGGTTGGGGCCAGCATCGCGAAGAACCGGCCGCGTGACCCCGACCTCACGCTACTCATCAGCCGCCGTCACGCCTGCTGCCAGGGAGATGCGTAGGCTCGGATTGCAAATGCTCGGCGCCACATGCATGATCGCAAGGCGCAGGTCAGGTGAACTGCGAGTACTTGTAGTTCACTCGCTTGGACCCATTCCGGCAGGCGACGCTGCTGAAGAACTCCGTGGGAATCGACGGTCCGCGTTTCTCGGTGCAGCGGAACCCGTCGACCGCCGAGGCGCACTTGCCCTTGACACCGCCGTGCTTTAGCTGGCAAGCGTGATAGGCGCTGACGACAGAGAGTCCCGTGGCGCAACTCGTCCCGCTGACGCTCAGCGCCGTTAGGTAAGTCGGCCCAAGGTGCTCACCTTGATGTGGTATCCGGCAGCCTGAGGCAAAGGCGGTGGGGCTCGCACCGGCATGGGCCGCGAGGACCAAGCCAGTTGCGAGGGGGGCCACAAGTATCGTCGCCAAACGTCGAGCCACGGGCGCATGATTGCAGCTTTTCCTCAACGGGGCACACTCGCGGCAGGTGCCGGTAGGTGGAACCTGCCGCTAGGTCCGATCGTATAGTGATCGCTTGGAAAATCGGCCCTCGAGAGCGTCGCGACCAACTTTGCGCTGGTGCCGCTGGGGTCTGGACGCGGCAGTCCGCCGATGAGCCTGATCGGAATCCAGCGCCCCGCCAACACGCGCCCCCCGGCTCCCAGCGTGACACGCAAAATCGCACTCTGAGAGAGCACTCCCCCGCCGCCAAGCGTGTTGTAGCCGACAAAGTTGCCGAGCGAATACGCGATCAAGCGACCTCTATAGCGCTCGATGCCTCGGATCACGTGGGGTCCGGAGCCGAGCACGATCGAGGCGCCGGCGTCGATGACGGCATGAGCGAAGGCTCGCGCGTCGCCCCGGTTCTCACCGAGGTAGCTCTCATTTCCGCTTGGCGTATGCAGCTCACCGGCGCCCTCCCCACCGGCATGGATTGTCACCACGACGAGAGCTGCTCGGGCGCGGGCGTAGCGGACCAGCCGCTGGGCAGCAGCGATATCGAGCAGGTTTCCATCGTAGGGGTACGGCGCGAAGCCGACGAACCCAACGCGGGTTCCTTTCGCGCGCAGGATCGTCACTTTGTGGGGCAGCCCAGTGTGCGCGACCCCAGCACGCCCTAGAGCGGACATCGTCTGCTCGCGGCCTGTCAGGCCGTAGTCAAGCGAATGATTGTTGGCCTGGTTGACCAGGTCGAAGCCAAGGGAGCTAAGTTCGTGCGCCACCGACGGAGGCGCCTGGAAGGCAAAGCAGGTACCTCCGCCGATCCCGCCGCACTTCGACGATCCGCCGACCGAGAGCGTCCCCTCGAGATTGCCCAATGTCAGATCAGCATGGCGCAGCAACGGACGCACCGGCCTCAGCGCGCGATCGAGCCCGCCAGGCGGAAGCCCGCGCTGGGTACTGAGCGCGATGTCGCCAACCCACTCCAACGTGACCGGCACACGTGGCCGCGGGGGCGTCGATGCTCGGCTGACCAGCGCATAGCTGAGCACTGACGAGACAACCAGAACGGCGATTACAAGCTGCCGGTAC
The DNA here is from genome assembly GCA_963716315.1 of uncultured Solirubrobacteraceae bacterium. Taxonomy (GTDB): domain Bacteria; phylum Actinomycetota; class Thermoleophilia; order Solirubrobacterales; family Solirubrobacteraceae; genus Palsa-744. Next base: position 1,099,353 of record OY970301.1, read on the forward strand.
GGCAGTCGGGGCAGTCCGCCCCACCTCTGCCTTGCTGGGTCGTCCGGCATAGAAGGATCGCTGCTACCTGTATCCACTGCAGTACCCCGATTAGTTTCGACTGACAGGATTCCAGCAACAAAGTTCGCGATCGGTCGGCGGTCTCCTCGCGGCAGGCGAAGATGCCTAGGGCAACAGTCGTCGCAGTGAGTGCACCCGCTGCAGCGGCCAGGCGAGCGGTCACGCCAACCGATGCAACTCGATTCGGGTCAACGCGGCATTTGCCTGAGCAAATAAATGTCCGTGACCGTGGCGCTGAGATTCGGTGGCGCACTCAGCGAGACGTCCAGGCGGACTCGGTAGCGCTGGCGAAGCTCGAGATCGGCGAGCGCAGCAGCGTCAAGGTGGAGTGTCGCCGCGCCGAGACCTCCGGGCGGCGCTGAAACGCAGGCGGCAGCGATCGTTCGACCGCCGGCGACGGCTTCGCGCAGCTGCGCCACACCCTCGACGGCGAACGGATTCGTGTTGACGAGCGTAATCCTCAGGCGCGACGAAGGCGGATGCACGCTCAGCCTCCCACCCGACGGAGCAACGCTCACGCCGGTGAGAGCCGTCGGCGTGGAAGGCTTCGAAGACGAGCACTTTGGAGGCTGCACGGACGTTGGTGGCGCCGCCAGCGAACGGACGCGACCGATCAGACGAGCCAGCGCCGCAGACCCGCTCGGTGACAGATGGAGCCCATCCGGTTCGAACCACTCCGGATGCCCGGCGCTGTAGGCGACCCAATCGAGAACCCCCACGCGCTGCGGATGCCGGCGCCCCTCCGACCGCACCAACTGCGCGTCCGAACCCGCGCCACCGCCAAGCTCGCGCGGCGTTACAAGTACGAGCAGCCGGTCACGACCCAGCAACTGCAGCGCTCGATTCACGTCGCTGTCGTTGATTTCGCCGTTGGCGCCGAGCGCGATGACGACGACGCGCGGAAGCTCGTGCGCTTGACGTAGCGCACTCAGCAGGCTCAACGCCTCGGGATACTGGCGACAGCCATGCGCATTGCCAGAGATGCCCTCACGCGACAGGTCTGGCAGCGCAAGCAGCATCGTCGAGTCACCGATCGCCAGCGGGGCGCGGTAGTCATGGTGCCAGTTCGACGGGCCCGTGCTCACTACACCGCCGCAGCCCGCCGGCACGGCCCTCGACCCGCCAAGCGCGGTGGCCATAGCAACCATTGCCAGCAGCAAGAGGAGCGATGCTCCTATTACGGCGCGTCCAATGGATCTCATCTCACACGAGCTATCGAGCAGAGGGAGCTGAAACGACGCCCATCCGACGGTTCGGCACAGTCGAACTGTACTGCTTGAGCGCCTGACCGCAATTAGCCGTGCGCGTGGTGTCTTCGCAACGCCAACCGGGAGCCTCGGCCGGACGGCGCCTAACGAGCGATTCGCCACTCGGCGGACGATGGTCAGACGGCCACCGCAAGGCCAAGCGCGCTTAATTTAAGCGACGGTCTGCAATGATCCACGTTCAAATGATCCGAATCTGGCGAGGGTTGTCGATATCGAGCGAGGCGCGAACCTCGGCCGCCGTCGCGCTCGCTGCCGTCGTGCTCTCAGGGGCGGTGTCAGCTAGCGCATCGCCCGCCTCGCCGGCGGCCAGGGCCGCTTGCATGCGGGCAACGATCCATGGTGAATCGAAGTGCATTGCGCGCGGTCAGTACTGCAAACGCCGCTACGCCGCGCAGTACACGCGCTACGGCCTGCACTGCACGAAACTGGACTCGCGCGGTCGCTACCACCTGCAGTAGCGACCTCATTCGCTCCGCTGCGGCACTGCGATCGGCCAAGCTAAGCGGGTGCCCAACCTGGTCTTCTCCCTCTGCGCCGCGCTGGCCTGCCTGATCGTCACGATCCTCGCCGCCGTCAAAGGCGCCCCGTTCGTAGCTCTCGTTTGGGCCCTGCTCGCAGTCGGCTTCCTCGGGAGGGCGGCGTACGGCTACGCCCGGATGCGCAAGGGCTGACGACCCCTGGCCAATGCGTCCGCTCTGCCGGCGGCACGAGAGTCTCGTCTCCCCCCTGACCTATGCTCGGCGGCATGATCCTCGCTACGGACTACCCACTGCTCGAAATCTTCTGGACGATCCTCGTCTTCTTCGCGTTCATCGTCTGGTTGATGATCCTGTTCACGGTGCTCAGCGACATCTTCCGCCGCCACGACACGACGGGCGCGATCAAGGTGCTTTGGATCGTCGCGATCATCGTGCTGCCCTACCTCGGCACGTTCATCTACCTGATCACGCAGCACACGGGGATGACCGAACGCGCGCAGCGCCAGCAGAAAGCGGTCGAAGACGAATTCGGCAAGTACGTGCAGTCGGTCGCCGGCAAGGCCGATCCGACGGACAAGATCGCCAAAGCGCACGAGCTGCTCGAGCGCGGCGCGATCAACCAGGCCGAGTTCGAGCAGATCAAGCGCCAGGCGCTGGCCGAGGGCTGAGCTTCACCGCGAGCCCGCGCGCGGCCCGCGGCGCGGGCACGGGGACTAATCAGAAAGCAGTCTGCGCTTGGCCGCGGCGAACTCCTCGTCGGTCAGCTCGCCGCGGGCGTGCAGCGCCGCCAAGCGCTCGAGCTGCTCTACGGGCGACGCCGGCCCCGCGACTGTCGACGTCGCCGGCCCGCCGTGCTCGGCTGCGGCCACGCCTGTGCGCAAGCGGCTCCCTCCGCGCACGAGTAGATCGCGCGCGCCGAGCGTGCGCCCACGCAGGCCGTCGCGCTCGGGAACGTAGTGGGCGGAGGGGAACTCGGACGTCGTCTGGCGCCTGAGCAGCTCTACCCCGATCAGCGTGAGCACGGAGATCAGGACGATCCCGACGAGCCTGTGCGCCGCCTGGATCGGTCCCCATAGGAAGAACAGCAGCAGCGCAACGCCGGTCGCGCCGAAGGCGAGGTCCGGTCGATCGCGCAGGTACGGCGCAAGCGTACGCCGCAGCGCCGCGGCCCAGCGCGAGCGCCCCGCGATCAGGCCGGCGGTCGAGGCGAGCGCGCCGATGAAGATCGTGCCGACGGCGATCTCGACGAGCACGCTCGTGACGATCGACCACGCCGCCTCCGCCGCCGGGCGCACCGATTCGCTGGCGATCACTTCGCCCACGACCTCGTTGCCGGCGATCGAGCGCAAGATCAGCGCGGCCACTCCCGAGACGATCCCGACCAGGCCGCCGGCGACGAGCGCACGGCTGCGCCTGCCCGGCGACAGGCCGATCGCGAGCGCGAGCAGCGCCAGCACGAGCGCCGGCAGCACGATCGCCAGGTCGTGCAGGCCGCGTGCCGCCCCCTGCAACGTTTCGAGCCGCTTGGCGCGCAGGATCGTCACCTCCCCCACCGAGCTGCGCAGTTTTTCGACGACCGAGGCCGGCGTGCCGAAGCGATCTGCCACGTTCGCCACGATCGGCCGCAGGTCGAGCACGACCGCGCCGCCCCCCGGCGTGCGCACGACCGTTCCCTTGTTCTCGATCAGGTTCACGAGCTGTTCGTGCGTCGCTTCGCTCGCCTTGCGCCACAGCTGCTGCACCTGCGCGGTCTGCAGCGCCGCCAGCACGCCTTCTTCGACGACCGTGCGCAGCCCGCCGGCCGCCGGCCCGGCGAGCGGCTTGAGCTCCTTCGGCAGCCCCGAGCGCAGCTCGCCCGCGAGGTCGACGTTGGCGTAGAGCTGTTCGGTCAGATAGGTCGAGAGCTGGCGCTGGATCGCGTGGTTCTCGAGCAGCTTCGTGTTCGTGCGCGTCCAGTAGCCCGTGTCGAGCAGCTGGCGATTTGCCCACACCGCGTGGATGCCCGCCACGCTCAAGACCGTCGCCACGAGCAGGATCAGGCGAACCGGCCACGACAGCGCACCGCCTCCGCGCACCGGCGCCGTCATCGGCTAGCGCTTCTTCTTGGGCCTGGCCAGCGCGAGCTTCGAGATCGACTTGGTCGCTGACGATTTGGCACCGGCCGCCGTCCGCGCCGTGAGCGTCAGCTTCAGCGAGACCCGCCGGTGATGCTTGACCGCCTGGATGACCGACGCCGGAATGCTCAGGCGCACGATCGTCAGCTTGCCCGGCGTGAGCGTTCGCGTGAGGCCGCGAAGCGCGACCATTCGTGGACGGGGGCGCTTCTTCTTGGCGCCATGCGCCTTGCCGTGCGCCGCCGGCGGGTAGATTGTCGCCGTGCCGCCGACGTTGACCGTCACGGCGATATCGCACGCCGCAGTGACGCGCAGGCCCGCCGTGTTGCCCGACGCCAGCAGCGAGCATTTCGGCACAGGAGGTTCGATCAGCGGGAGCGCTTTCGCGATCACTCCCGGGGGGCCGGCAGCGACAGGCGCCTCGAACGCGCCCGCGTCGCACAGGCCGTCCGAACGCGCGACGCCGCGCTGATCGACCGGGAGACCGCATGCGCCGGCGAAGTTGATCGCCGGGCTGCCGGCTCCCAGCGCGCGCGTGTCGGTCGGCCCGCCGTTGTCCGCGAGCGGCCCCAGCAGGGGATTGACGCCGATTCGGTCGGCGGCGCCCAGGCCGCAGTCGTTGCCTTCCTCGACGTTGCCGCCTTCGCTCGTCACGGGCAGGTTGCAGTCGACGCCCCGCGGCGCCGAGCCGAGCGCGAAGATCGAGCCGCGGGCCCTGACGACCGACGTGCTCGATCGCCAGAGGTTCCCACCGGAGCTTGTTTCGCCGGTTTCCGGGTTGGTGCCGCCCGAGGCGGAGTTGCCGGCGAGCGTGACGCCGTCGAGCTTCAACGAGCCTTCGTAGAGGAAGATGCCGCCGCCGAGGCCATCGGTGGTCGAGTTGGCCGCCACGAGGTTGTCCGAGATCGTGCTGTTGCGGATCACCGTGCTCGGGTTGTACAGCGCGATCGCGCCGCCCAGGGCCGCCAGGCCGGTCGCCCCGGAGAGCGACTTGTTTTCGGCGATCAGGCTTTCTTCGATCAGCAGATCGCCGCTGCCGGCGCGCACGGCCGCGCCCGACCCGTAGTAGTGCTGGGTCAGGTACTGCGGGTCGCCGGAGGTGTGATTGCCAACGAGCGCCACCCGCCGCAGCGTCACACTCCCGCCTTCCTCGATGAAGACAGCGCCGCCGAACGCGGGGCCTCCTGACCCGGCTCCGGTGACCTTCAAATCGCGCACTTCGACTGCGCCGGGCGTGTCGATCACGAATCCCAATTCGCCTTTCGGGGCGATCACTGTCTGGCGCGCTCCGGCGCCGATGATCGTCACAGGGGCAGATTCACCGAATACGGGGGGTTCGATCGTTTCAGCCTCGAAGCCGAATTCACCGGCCGGCACCTGCACGACGTCGGCGTCCGTTTTGGCGTTGGCGCTCCTGATCGCCTGGTTCAGCGAGCAGTCGTTCGGCGCGGCGGTGCATGCCCCGGGGCCCGCCGGGTTGTCGAAGCGGTCGACGACGAACGTCGCCGCGTCCGCGCCGGAGGCCCAACTGGCGACCAGCACGACGGCGAGGCCCCCCGACCTGAGCGCCCGTCTCATGGCGCCATGCTACCCGCACGGCAGGCGCGCGGTCGGAGTATCGTTGCCCCACACGAGGAAGGGGAGCCAGATGTACGACTACGTGATCGTCGGCGCAGGATCGGCGGGCTGCGTGCTCGCCAACCGTCTCAGCGAGGACCCGGACGTGCGGGTGCTGCTGCTCGAGGCCGGAGGGCCGGATGTCAACGAAAACATCCACGTGCCGCTCGGCTACCTGCAGCTCGGCTCGACAGAGGTCGACTGGGACTACCACTCGGCGCCGGAGCAGGAGTGCGGCGGGCGGCGCATCACGCTGCCGCGCGGGCGCGTGCTGGGCGGCTCCTCGTCGGTCAACGCGATGGTCTACATCCGCGGCAACCGCCTCGACTACGACGAATGGAACGTGCCGGGCTGGAGCGCAGCAGACCTGCTGCCGTACTTCATCAAGGCCGAGGACAACGAGCGCGGCGCCTCGCAGTGGCACGGCACGGGCGGCCCGCTGCCGGTCAGCGAAGAGCGCTCGCACAACAAGATCTCGAGTGCCTTCGTCGACGCCGGCGAGCAGGCTGGGCTGCCGCGCAACCCCGACTTCAACGGCGAGACGCAGGACGGCGTCGGCCTCTACCAGGTGACCCAGCGCGGCGGCATGCGCGCGAGCACGGCCGTGGCCTACCTGCGCCCGGCCGAACAAAGGCCGAACCTGACCGTGATGCCGTACATGCTCGTGCACCGCATCCTGTTCGAGGGCACGCGCGCGGTCGGCGTCGAGGCAAGCCAGCTCGGTCAGCTGCAACAACTGCGCGCCGAGCGCGAGGTGATCCTCTGTGGCGGCGCCTACAACTCGCCGCAGCTGCTGATGCTCTCGGGCGTCGGACCGGCCGAGCACCTGACGATGCGCGAGATCGAGGTGCTGCTCGACCAGCCTCAGGTCGGCGAGAACCTCTCAGACCACCCGGCGACGCAGCTCGTGTGGACGACGCCCGAGCCGGAGAGCCTCCTGCTCGCGCTCGAGCCGGCTGCGCTGGAGGAGTTCGAAGCGACGCAGACGGGACCGTTCGCGTCGAACCTCGCCGAGGCGGGCGGCTTTGCGCGCGTCGGCGATGGCGCGCCGGCGCCTGACATCCAGTTCCATGTGGCCCCGGTGCACATCGTCGAGGAGGGCATGCGCGACCCGGAGGCGCACGGCGTGTGGGCCTCGCCGTGCCTGCTGACCGAGCAGAGCCGCGGCACGGTGCGCCTGCTCTCCAAAGACCCGACGGCCAAGCCGGTGATCCACAACGCCTTCTACACGGCGGGCGACGACATGCAGCGGATGGTCGCCGGTCTGCGCCTGTTGCTCGACATCTGCGCGCAGCCGGCGATGAAGCCCTACGCGGCAACGCCGTTCAACACGCCGGCCGACGACAGCGAGGCGGCGATACGCGCGCACGTGGCGCGCACGACGTTCGCGATCTACCACCCCGTCGGCACGTGCCGCATGGGCGAGGACGCAGGCGCCGTCGTCGACAGCGAGCTGCGCGTCAACGGCCTGCAGGGCCTGCGCGTCGTCGACGCCTCGGTGATGCCGATAGTGCCGCGTGGCAACACCAACGCGCCGGCGATCGCCGTGGCGGAGCGCGCGGCCGACCTGATCCGCCACGGGCGCGCGCTGGAGCAGCCGATGGCGGCCGCGAGCACGCGCAGCGAGCCGGTTACGGCCTAGGCCGAGCTCAGCGCAGGCTCGGGTAGCAGGCGTTCGAGCCAGCCCCAGGCGGGGCGCGCCTCGATCTGCTCTCGCAGGTCTAGGCGGTAGGCGATCAGCGCAAGGCTCGGGGCGATCACGAAGTCGGCGACGTTCAGCTCGGGCCCGCCGAGCAGGCCGTCTGCAAGCCAGCCGTCGATCGTGTCGAGCATGCCGGGCAGCTCGGCGAGCAGCTCACGCTCGGCCTGCTCGTCGTCGGCCTTGAAGATGGCGCGCGCGGCGATCTGGTTGTTGATCTTGCGCGAGCGCTCGCCCTTGGCGAGTAGCGCGCCGAGCCGGCCGTCGTTGGCGTGGTCGCGTAGCGCGTTGAGACCGTGCTGACCACCGAGCAGCACGATCCGCCGAGCGGCCATCTGGAAGGTCTGATCGCCCCACTGCTCGGCCTGCTCGACGGCGCGCCGCCGCTCGGGGTCGGCGGGGAACAGCGGCGGCTCGGGTTGCACACGCTCGAGCCAGCGCGCGATCGCCCGGTTGGTCTGCACGCGCTCTGAGCCGCAGCGCAGCGCCGGCACGGTCCCCATCCGGTCGAGCAGCGCGAGCGAGCGATGCGTGCGTCCGTCGACGCTGCGGATCGGCTTGCGATGGCCGGCGAAGCCGTGCGCGCGCAGCAGCATCGGGTGGGCGCCCGTCGGCAGCGTCACGAGCCGATATGGGATCTGCTTGTGCGCGAGCATCAGCATCGCCGCGCGGCAGGCGTGCGAGCCGTGGATCACGTAGAGGATCACGTCCTCACGGACGTCAGATGGCTGCGGGCTGCTCTCGCTCATGCTTCCAGCAGGATCGTGACGGGTCCGTCGTTGACGAGGCTCACGGCCATCTGCGCGCCGAACTCGCCGCGCTTGGCGCCGGCGCGCTCGCAGAAGCGCTCGTACAGCGGCTCGGCCTGCTCGCCGGGCGCGGCGGCGACGAAGCTCGGGCGGTTGCCCTTGCGCGCATCGCCGTACAGCGTGAACTGGCTGACGCAGAGGATCTCGCGCTCGCCGAGCGGCTCGTTCATGCGCCCGTCGGCGTCGTTGAAGATGCGCATCGCGCGCACCTTCTCGGCGAGCTTGTCGGCCGCGTCGGCGCCATCCTCGCGGGCGATGCCGAGAAGCACGAGCAGGCCCGGGCCGATCTCAGCGACCGTGCTCTCGTCGACGTCGACGCTCGCGCTCGAGACGCGCTGGACGAGCGCACGCACGATCTCAGGCCAACCCTTTCGTTCGCATCTGTGCGCAGACCCTAACGCGCGAGACCAGCCCAATGCCGTTCAACTAGGGCTGGAACCGGCTTCTGCTCAGTGGAAGGGGAGCGGCCAGAGGCTCCAAAATGAGTTCGCCATAAGTCTTGACTTCTACAAGCCAATCTTTATACTGATCCGGTGTGGGAAGTCGAGTACACCGACACATTTGGATCGTGGTGGGATCGGCTCACGCCCGAGGAACAGGAGCGCGTCACGGCTGCGGTCGAGCTGCTCGAGGAGGGCGGTCCAGCGCTTGGACGGCCGCTCGTGGACACCCTCAAAGGCTCTCGTCATCCCAACATGAAGGAGCTGCGCCCTCACGGCGGGCACATGCGCGTGCTGTTCGCCTTCGATCCGCGCCGCATGGCGATCCTGCTGATGGGTGGCGACAAGAGCCGCCGCTGGAGTAGCTGGTACGCCGAGGCGATCCCAGCCGCCGACCAACTCTACGACGAGCATCTGCAAGCACTGCGCGACGAAGGAGCGATCCCATGACCCCGACCAAGACCATCAAGCGTCGTAAAGGATTCGACGAGCTGCGCAAGCAGATCGATGCCGATCCGGCTCGCCGCGGGCGAGTCGAGGAGCACAAGGCAGCGATGCTCGGTGAGCTGCGTCGCGAGCTCGACCTGACGCAGGTGATCGTCGCCGATCGGCTCGACGTGACGCAGGAGAACATCTCGCAGATCGAGCGCGGCGAGGCCGACGTGCGACTGTCCACGCTGAGTCGCTACGTCGAGGCGCTCGGCGGACGCCTGGAGGTTCGAGCCGCGTTTCCCGAGCGGACGGTCGCCCTCGACGTGGGCGAGGCAGCGACGACGCGCCGGCGGCGAGCACGGATGAAGGCCGCGGGAGGAACGAGCGCTTCCCGGCGCTCCCGCCCTCCGAGCGCAAAGGGGCCTGGCAAGCCCAAAGCTACACCGGTCACAAAAGCGATCACCGCAAACGACCTGGCCGAGACGCGCCCGAGCAGCAACACGAAGAAGAGCTAGTGCAGCGTTCGCGGAGTGGCTTATCGATTCGCCGCACGCCTGCTCTTCGTCCATTGCGCAAGTCTCGGCCTCGACACGCAACGCGCTCGCTACGCCGTGACTGCGGACGCCCATGCCTGCAGGACGAGTCGGCCGAGTTGGGCAGGCGTGGCCAAGCTCACCGACCTCGCGCAGTGGCTGCCTGGGCCTATCCCTCGCAGCTCACGACATCGTCGAATTTATCTTCGAAGAACCACTTCACGCCAGGCAGTAGGCAGATTTCGATGACGTCGTAACGCCCGCTGGTGGAGACCCCCAGGCTATCCTCGCGTGTGAGGTGTCTCGGCGCACGGACCGACAGTTCTATAAAGACCCAGCGTTTTTTATACTTGGAAGAAGATGATTTGGTCTACAGCCGAATGTGATCGTCGAGGCGATCGTTGGTCCCCAAGGAGTCAGCTGCACGACTGATGCGGCGCACGGTGTCGGACCGGTAGACAGCTGGGTCGCCCGCCACTACTTCGGGAGGCTTTAGCTTTGAGAGCGCCGGAAGTGCTTCAACACGGTTCATATTTCGTTTCTGGCGTTTCGCCGAATTCCCACCCATATTCCGCCAAAGAGTTTGGCGCGAAGCAGTGCTCTTCTTCGATTTCGTACGCCCCGGGCGGGGCGCCGCGCTGCATGATCACCGTCATCATCCGCGAAAGCCAGTGCGCAAGGCGCACGCGTACGCGCTCGCGCCCGAACGCGTTGATGATCTCGTTCAGGTTGGTGAAAGTCACGCTCCTGCGGCCGGCGTGGTGATGGATCCTGCCAACCGGGATGCGGTCTGGCTCGCGGGCGAGTGCGACGCCCTCTCCTCGACGCAGGCCACTGACCGTGAACGTCTTGAGGACCAGGCGCACTCCCGCCGAATCCCGCATATAGCCCTCCGAATACCGGAATCGCGGCCTCGGCAGGGCTGGGAGCGAGGCCTGGAAAGCGATCGGACCATCAGCCCGCGCCGAGCGGTGTGTGTGGCCGAACTGTGTCGACGCGGCCGCAAGCGACGGCACGAGCAGCAGACACAGGATCGCCCGCAGGAGGAGTCTCGTTGGTCGAGCGTGGCGTACGAGGGGAAGCATGGTCATTTCGATGTCCCTTCCACTGATTCGCTTTCTTGTAGTTTCGAGGGTGACGGTTTTTTAGGTTGATGGCGCTGCACCGGTGTACTCGATTTGCCGCTGCCGCCCGTGGTGTTCGAATGGGTTTCGGCGGTACGCGAGGCTTCGCCGGTGGCTGCCGTGGATTGTGAGCTTCTGGACGACGCGGGTGTCTGGCTGCGGCGCGTATCGCGGCTGACCGAAAGGCTTGGTGTCATCGGCCGAGGCACGAGGGTGATGCGCCCGAGCCCCTGCGCGGCGAGCCGCCCGAGCGCCGAGGAGAGTCCGGAGCCGCTCGCGCTCACCTCGTTGAGCGCATTCCTGTACGAGGAGAGCTGGCGTCGATGAAGCGCGCTGGCCACGGATTCATACGCGCTCGTGTCTGCCGAAAGCGCAGCGAGGACGCCGGCGATCGTCTGGCGGTTGCGCGGTGGGACGCGAAGCTCGACGAGGGTCGCTGCCGCTGTACGGTCCCCTGCAGCCACCGTGCGAGCTGCCGTTGCCTGGGCGATTGGATCCCTACCGTACAGCGCCTGAGCCCCTGCGCGGGAGGTAAGTAGGCTGCTCTGGAGGTGTGCGAGGGCTGCTGTCAGAGTCCCGTTCGCGCCTGGTTGTTCAATGCGGAGCTTCAAGTGGGCGCCCTGCGCAACCTTGAGACACTGCTGCATAGCCGCTGCCGGGGCGCGACAGACCAGCGTCAGATCGCTCTCCCAGGAAGCGAGCACCAAGGCGATCACCTGCGACCCCGCGGTGTTCCAGGTATACCTGTGCGCCGGTTGGCCGTCGAGTGACGTCGCCTCCGGGCTCGCCGGCTTACCCAGGAGCGCCACGAGCGCGGGCGGAGGTCCGCCGGGGACCGCGTCCGGCTGGACGAGCAGGCCCGCCGAGAGCGTGGCGCTTCCGTCACGGAGCGTCACGGGACGCGCGATAAGGTTACTGTCCGGACTCGATGCAGCGGAGCGCCATCCGCGGACGGGTGTCAGCGTGACCTGCGCGTTTGCGACTGTCGTACCTCCCCCGCTCGACGCCGCGATGACCGCGGCCCCGACGATGGCCGCAGCGACCACTCCGAGGCAGGTTGCGAGCAGGGCTCTGGGTAAACTGCTTACACGCCTCGCTGTTTCTGACCCGGGCTCCGCAGCCGACTCACGCCGACGGTCGGCCCTGGTGTGTTCTCCCAGTTGTCGCGCAGAGGCCATATCTGTCGGCGCGAGCAGTTCTGTTCGATCAGCCGCGAGCAGGGCAGGATCGTGCGAGCGCTCTGCCCTCCTGCGATGGGCGTCCACACCTGGCGCCTCGGCCTCAGCCGAGGGCGTTGAAGCCTTCGACTTGGGAGCAGACGCTAGATCGTGGACCGCTGGCGGAGTCTCAGCCACCTCTGCCTCGGGCGGAAAGCGAGACGACTCAAGCGTCGTGGCGTCCTGCCCCACGTCGAGCGCCTGCGCGGCTCGTGTTGAGACGCTACGGCTTTCGTCGCCGAGCATCGACTCGAGGGCGTCGCGGGCGGCGACGATGAGGCGTGGGTCGCTGGACTTCAGCAGGTTTGCGAGCTCTTCGACTGCGACTAGACGCGCGCCGGTGAACCGGTTCGCGATGAGGGCGAGAAGCTCCCTGGGGAGAGCGGTGGGCTCGATCGGCGGTTGATAGCTGCTACGGGCGATGTAGAGCGGCCCTTCGAGCCTCTTCAGTATGGTCGGGCTCTGGTTGGGGGTGCACTCGCGTACGCGGTCATAGACGTAGTCATAGAGCTCGTCGACCGAGATCAGCCCATCGCCGTCTCGGTCGGCCTTCCCGGACTCCAGCGCCTCCACGACGGCGCCGGTGAAGAACGATGGCTGCCCGATCCCGGTGAGCTCATCATCCTCATACGCGAACTCGATCGAGTTCGACGCGGTGATCACCGCTCGGCCGTGGCCGCCGAGGTGGTCTTGAATGTTGACCTGTTCAACTGCTCGCGTCCGTGACCCGAACGGAAACGACCCGCTAAAACAGCAGTCGAGCAGCACCACGATCCGCTTGGACCGGCAACGCCCAATCTGGTCGCTGAGCCACGCTGAGGCGACGCCGGTCGCGGCCAGCACATCACTCTCAGTATCCGCTGCGGCTAGATAGAGCTCGCCGCTTTCGTCCTTGATCCCATGACAGGAAAAGTGCACCAAGAGCAGATCATCGGGGCGGCGGTTGGCAAAGAACTGCGCAAGCCGCCGACGCAATTCCCCCTCGCGCACGTCGCTCGCTACCTTCACCAGAAAGTCTCCAACCGACGGGTCGCGCAGTACTTTGGCCAGCCGTTCGGCGTCGACGGCTGGCGCACGCAACCGCCGCAGCTTGCGGTCGCTGTAGTCGGCCACCGCAACAATCAACGCGTCGCGCGCGATCTCGGTCACATCGGCGGGGTGGCGTGGTGGGCCAGGAAGGATTCCACCAATAGGCGCTGATCTACGAGTGACGCGCCGGAGAGCTCGAGCGAGTCGTCACCGAGCGTGAGCTTCACGGTTCGGCTTGAGTGGTGACCTACCCACCGCTCAAGCGACCGCAAAATCGCGGCCATGACCTCACGTGCTGCCGTTACCGCGAGCACCCCCACCACAGCGGCCTCGACGGCCCGCGCCCCTGGCGGAGGTGGACCCTCGGCGAGCAGAGCAACGTCAGCCACGTCGAGTTCGAGCAACTCTGACCGCAACTGCCGCGTCGCCTCGTCAAGCTCCACCGCGTCCGCATCCGGGGCGAGCCCGACATCCACGCGTATCTGCAACACACCGCTAGCCATTCCGCCGCGTAGCATAACCTCAACCACTGGGACACGAAAGGCCATACCATCAAGACCCGGAACCACCAACTATCGGGTCAACAGCATCCCCTGAGCCGGCCTCGGCCCATGCAACGCTGACAGGTGGCCACAGGCGGTGACGCTGAGCTTTATTATCGTCCGCCAACGCTCCCCGTCGAAACAACAGTCGGCAGTCTCTAGCCGGCCGCGACCTCGACGGCGACCCCAAAGCTCCCAACTCCCGGGCGGATGCTCTTTCGGGGCGAGTGAACGCTCGAACGACACTGCCGCTTGAGCGAAGGAGCAGGCGTCCTGAGCCAGCACTGCTCCCTGCCGCTCCGGACGAGCCGCGAAAGCCGGGATCGCGCTTAATAGTGCTTTGTTAGGTTCACTCATCTTGTCGTGCACGCTGGAGGGGTAGGCAGGCGAGGTCGATCGGTTGCTGGCAGATCTGGCAGCGGCCGGCCCAGCACTTGAAGATCGGCTGCATCAGCAGCACGGCCTTCGGGAGCGTCAAGCCGGCCGCGGGTGAAAAGAGCTGATCCGCTCCAGCGTGAGAAACCCGTGGGCGGCGCTCACGAGCGCGGTGTGGTGGTGCCACCCGAGCCAGGAGCGGCCCTCGTAGTGATCGAGCCCGAGCTCGCCCTTGAGCTGCTTGTAGTCGAGCTCCATCTTCCAGCGCATGCGTGCCAGCCGCGCGAGCCGCTCGGGCTCGCTGTCGGCGGGCAGGTTTGAGATCCAGTAGTCGCTCGGCTGCTCCTGCCCTTGTGGCCACTCAGCGATCAGCCACTCCTCGCGCGGAGGCACCTCGGCACCCTCACGCCACCCGCTCCGTCTCGAATCATTGCGCCAGCCGTGTGCGGCGTGCACGCGGGCAAAGACGAACCTGGAGGTGACCCGCTCACCGTCGGGGCCGTCACGGAAGGTGACCGTCTGCGCGCCGGCCGCTCCCAACTGGGCGATCAGCTCGCCGATCGGCCGAGGCTTGCGGTCCGGTCGTGGCCGGGTAGGCGCGCGTGTCGCACCCGGTTTCTTGGGCGGCACGGCGAACACGGTCCCTTGCTCGAACACCTTCGTCGTCGGGCCGACCGACAGCACGTACTCGCACTCGACCCGATCGAGCGAATCACGCAACCAGGTGTTCTCGCCGTATGCGTGATCGCCGAGCACCGGAGCCTTCGGGACGTTCCAGTCTGTGGCGCACTCGATCAGTTGCACCCCGAGCTCCGGCTTTGTCTTGAAGGCGACCTCATCCGGGATCTTCGCCTTGCGCCGGCGCTGCTCATCAGTGCACCACTCCTCCGGCAGATACAGCGCCCACCCCAGCGGCACCGTGCCGCGCCCGCCGACAGCGTGCACCGAGACGCCGATCTGACAGTTGCCCCGCTTCCCCAACGTCCCGGAGTACTGGCGCTTGACACCCGGCGAGCCCTTACCGTCCTTGGGAAACCCGGTGTCATCCAGCACCCACGCCTCGACACCGATCTCAGGGGCGACTCGCTCAGCCACTGCCCTGACAACCAGCGCCGGGTCCCACGGGCTATCGGCCACAAACTGCTGCATCGATTGATAATCAGCGTCCCCTGCCAGCCGCTCGACCATCGGCTCAAGCGACTTGCGTGGACCCTGCTCGAGCAGCCCCCTCAGATACAAGGAACCGTTGACCAACTGCACCGGCCGGTTCATCGCCTCCGCGAGCACCTCGCCCGCGAACTCTTCCAGCCGTCCCTTCACTGCCACCGGAGAATCCGCACTTACCGCCATCACGGCCATGATGCCCTCCTCGCGTCGAGAACAGCAGACGCGTGGAAGTTCGGCACCGTAGTCGCGAGTCCTACCGCGAACCTAACAAAGCACTATTAAGTTGGTCGCTGCTCGCCACCAAGAGCAGACGCCGGCTCAGTCCTAAGTAAACGGCATTGAGGCTGGCCTAAAAAAATCAGAACAACGCAGACAGCGCCTCGACCAGCCCGGGCAGCTTGTCGGGCCCGCGCGCGAGGTCGAGCTGGCGCTTGGGTCGCGGCGTGGCGGCGAGGTTGCGCGTCAGCTGGAGCTCCTCGACGCAGCCGAGGTCTTCGGCGTGCGGCAGGCAGCGCTCGAGGATCGCCTCGAGCAGGTCGGGCACGGGCGCGCGGCGGCCGAGCCGCGCGTCGATCAGGCTCGCCTCGGCGCCGTCGCGGGCGGCGAGGAAGCGGTTCTCGGCGAGGATCTCGGGCAGGTCGAAGGCAGGGTCGATGCCCGAGCCCTCGGTCGCCTCGAGGTGCACGAGGCACTGCACGAGCGCCGTCAGCGCGGCCGAATCGGCGACGGTCGTCTGCGCATCCATGATCCGCACCTCGATCGTGCCGAAGCGCGGCTGTAGGCGCGCGTCCCACCAGAGGAAGGTCGGCTCGGGGAAGGCCTCGCAGCGCAGCAGCAGGTCGATCGTCGAGACGTAGTCTTCGTAGTCGAGGAAGGCGCGCGGGATGCCGACGCGCGGGAACGCCTGGAACAGCGGCGTGCGCGCCGAGGCGAGGCCCGTCTCGCGACCCTGCCAGAAGGGCGAGTTGGCCGACAGCGCGAGCAGCAGCGGCAGGTGCGAGCGCAGCCGGTTGATCGCGCGCACGGCGCTTTCGGGGTCGGGTAGCGCGACGTGCACGTGCAGCGCGAAGGTCGGCTCGCGCCGGGCGAGCTCGCGCATCGACCCGTACAGGAAGCGGTAGCGGTCTCCGTCGGAGATCTTCGTGTCCTGCCACAGCGTGAACGGGTGCAGCCCGGCGACGGCGGCGCGCAGGTCGAGCGGCGCCAGCTCGCGCGCGAGGTCGCCGCGCAGCTCCTCGAGCTGCGCGAGGCCCTCGGCGACGGTCGCGTGCGGGTCGGTGCGCAGCTCGAGCGCAGAGCCGTGCGTCTCGGTGCTCGCGTGCGAGGCCAGCTCGCCGGTGAGCCGCGACATCACGGCGTCGGCCTCGGAGGCGAGCGCCCAGTCGGAGGGGTCGAGCAGCATCACCTCCTCCTCGACGCCGATCGTCCACGACGCGCCGGCCCGCGGCGCCCAGCGCGACCACTCGCCGGCGGGTATCGCCAACGGCGGCGCCTCAGACTGCGCGGGCACCGAAGTCCTCCTGTTCGCCGCGGTCGGCGCCGGGGCGGTCGCGTTCGCGCGGCGCGGGCATGCCGGGGTGCTTGGTCGCCTCGACGAGACGCTCGAACAGCGACAGCTGCTCGGCATCGGCGACGAGCGTCTCGGCATGCCACTGCACGCCGAGGATGAAGCGGCCCTCGTTCTCCTCGACGGCCTCGATCAGGCCGTCTTCTGACCAGGCGACAGCGCGCAGGCCAAAGCCGATCTGATCGATCGCCTGGTGGTGGAAGGAGTTGACCTTGACCGGGCCGCCGCCGGTCGTCTGGGCGAGGCTCGAGTCGGGCGCGACGCGCACCTCGTGGCTCGTGCGCGTGCCGATTTCGGCCTGGCGGTGCTCGATCGTGCCGTCGGTGAGCTCGGGCACGTGCTGGTGCAGCGTGCCCTGGCGCGCGACGTTGAGCAGCTGCGCGCCGCGGCAGACGCCGAGGATCGGCATCCTGCGCCGGTAGGCGTGGCGGCAGAGCGCGAGCTCGAAGGCGTCGACGACGGGGTCGGTCGGCCCGAGCTCGGGATGCGGCGCGGCGCCGTAGGTCGAGGGGTCGAGGTCGGGACCGCCGGTCAAGAGCAGTCCTGAGAGGTGGTCGAGCAGCGAGTCGACGTTCTCGGTGCTCAGCGGCGGCAGCGCGACGGGCAGGCCGCCGGCCATCTCGACGGCGCGCATGTAGGAGAGGCCGAGCGTCATCTCGGTGTGCGTCGGCTCGCCGTGCAGCACGTTCTGCACGTGTTCCTTCTGGCGGATCTCGGAGACGGTCACGCCGATCACGGGCCTGCTCATGTCGCTTCAGCCTCCTGTCGTGTCGTTTTGGTCATGCGAGCACCCACGTGTCCTTGCTGCCGCCGTTCTGCGAGGAGTTGACGACGAGCGCGCCGCGGTCGAAGGCGACGCGCGTGAGCCCGCCGGGCAGCACGCGCACGTCCTCGCCGGAGGCGATCGCGAACGGGCGCAGGTCGATGTGCCGCGGCTCAAGGCGCCCGTCGGTGACGGTGGGGTGGCGCGAGAGCATCACGGTCTCCTGCGCGACGAAGCGCTCGGGCGCGGCGGCGACTTCGCGGGCCGCCTTGCGCACGTCCTCGGGCCGCGCGTGCGGCGCGATCACGACGCCGTAGCCGCCGTGACCGCTGCGCGGCTTGATCACGAGCTCGTCGATCCGCTCGAGGATCATCTCGAGCATCTCGGGATCGCCGGGGTCATACGTCGGCACGGACTGGAGCAACGGCTCCTCGCCGAGGTAGAAGCGCACCATCGCCTCGACGTAGGCGTGCACGAGCTTGTCGTCGGCGACGCCGGTGCCGAAGGCGTTGACGCAGGCGAGCGTGCCCTCGAGCACGGGCTCGAGCAACAGCTCGGCGACGTGCGTGAGCTCGCCGCGCGCGCCGGTCAGCCGGTCCTCGTCGGTGCGCCGGTAGACGACGTCGACGGGGCGCTCGCCTTCGGGCAGGCGTGCGTAGAGCCGCCCGCGGCGCACGGAGAGCTGCTCGGCGAGCACGAGCGGCACGCCCGTATGCAGGGCGATTTGCGTGTGCTCGTAGAAGGCCGAGTTGCCCTCGCCGTCGCTCAACAGCACGACGGTGGGGTCCTCGCCCGCGCCCTCGGGGGCGGCGGCGAGCAGGGCGGCGGCAAGCATGTCGAAGGCGGCATCGAGCGAGCGCACGTGCACGCCGCTGGGCGGCGCCAGGTGCGCGCGCAGCGCCTCGCGCGTGGCGACGGCGTAGGCGATGCCCGAGGGCGTGCGCAGGTTGTCCTCGAGCACCTTGAACGTGCCGTCGCTGTCGCGCACGATGTCCAGGCCGGCGACGGTGATCCACGTGCCGAGCCGCTCGCCGGCGCCGTCGAGCCGCGGCTCGTAGTGGTCGGCGCCGTCGATCGCGCGGGGCGGCACGACGCCCTCGCGCACGATCCGCCGCTCGCCGTAGACATCGCGCACGAAGCACTCGAGCGCGCGCACGCGCTGGGCGACGCCGGCCGACAGCGCGCGCCACTCGGCGGCGTCGATCAGCCGCGGGATCGGGTCGATGCGGAAGGGCTGCACCCCGTCGGCCGTGCCGAAGCAAACGCCGCGCCGGTCGGCCTCGCCGGCGACCTTCTCGCACAGCTCGCGCAGGTCGAGCCGGTCGAGCGCGCGGCGCAGGCGCCGGTCGGGCTCGCCGGCGTGCGCGCCTGAGAGCATCCCCTCGTCGTAGGGCTCGCCCGCCGCAGGCGCGGCGAGCGCGGGTCCGGCTTGCAGCTCTGCTGGCGCAATCCCCGACATGCACCAATTGTGCGGCGGGGCGGCGCCGGGGTCGTTCGACGCGCGTCCAAAATGGCGCTCGGCGGCTTGGACCCCAATAGCATCGCGCCGGAGGGCTCGGGATGACATCGTCAGATATCTAGTGCCCGCGTGTCCGCCGTTCTACTCCGAGGAGGCCAGATGTCCTTGCAGACGCTGCTGTACGACACCGAGGACGCGATCGCAACGATCACGCTGAACCGGCCGGAGCGGCTGAACACGATCGTGCCGCCGATGCCGGACGAGCTCGAGGCGGCGGTGCAGCGCGCGATCGTCGACGAGCAGGTCAAGGTGATCGTGCTGCGCGGGGCGGGGCGGGCGTTCTGCGCGGGCTTCGACCTGGGCGGCGGCTTTCACCACTGGGACGAGGCGCTGACGACGGACGGGCAGTGGGACGCGGGCAAGGACTTCGCGATGGCGACGTCGCAGGCGATCGGCCCGGTGCCGAAGTTCATGAGCCTGTGGCGCTCGCCGAAGCCGGTGATCGCCCAGGTGCACGGCTGGTGTGTCGGCGGCGGCAGCGACATGGCGCTGTGCGCGGATCTGGTGATCGCCTCGGAGGACGCGCGCATCGGCACGTCGTACTCGCGCATGTGGGGCTGCTACCTGACGGGCATGTGGCTGTACCGGCTGGGGCTGACGAAGGCCAAGGAATACTCGCTGACGGGCAAACCGCTCTCTGGCATCGAAGCGGTCGAGGCGGGGCTGATCAACGCGGCGGTGCCGTTCGAGCGCCTGGAGGCCGAGGTTGCGGAGCGAGCGCGGCAGCTCGCGGCGATCCCGCTGTCGCAGCTGACGGCGATGAAGCTGATCGTCAACCAGGCCTACGAGAACATGGGGCTGGCCTCGACGCAGTTGCTCGGCCCGGTGCTCGACGGGCTGATGCGCAACACGCCGGAGGCGAAGGAGTTCATCGAGCTGGCCGAACGCGAGGGCGTGAGCGGCGCGGTCGTCCAGCGCGACGGCCCGTTCGGCGACTACAGCCAGGCGCCGCCGGAGCAGCAGCCAAACCCGGCCAACGTGATCGTGCCATAGCGCCGATCGATCTATTTATTTATTTATTTATTTATTTATTGATGGCCTGCCGGCCAGGCTTCGTCGCGCCGTATCGCTGCCAGTGGCGCTCGGGAATCTCGTCGGGGTCCTTGTACCAGTACCAAGTGCAGGGGTCTTTGGCGTAGTCCTCGGGCGGGTCGCAGGGATACAGCGGGTACCCGGACCACTGAATCGGCATCGACTCGTTCATGAAGCTGCAGTGCGTGCAGTACAGGGGAAAGCCCTTGCGCTGGAAGGACCAATCGTGCGCCTCGCGCGTGCCGCCGCCGTCGGGCAGCCCCTCGTAGGCGCCATTTCGCACGAGCCGCTGGCCCGAGCCGCAGGGGTTCATCGTGAAGGTGACCTTCTGCTCGTCCTCGGTGATCGTGAAGCTGCCGGGGTTGGGGCCGACGCCGGAGGTCGAATGCGCGCGCCAGGTTGCCGCGAGCAGGGGGACGAGGTCGCGACGCTCGAGTGCAGCGATCGCGTCGTGGTGGCGGCGCCAGCCGCGCCCCATGCTCTCGGCCCAAGCCTCGGCGACGCCGTCGTCGCCGAGGCGCTGCTGGATGAAGGAGACGAGGTCGAGCACGCCGGAGGCCATCAGGTCGTGCAGCATCTGCCACTCGTGCTTCATCTCCTCGCACAGCCGCCGCGCCTCGTCGAGGTCGCCGCGATCGATCGCCTCGACGGCGCGGTCCATCGTCGGCCGCGCGAGCTGCTCGAGCTCGTGCTCGCTGAACCAGCGGTCTGTCATCGTCTCCTCCTTCGATGATGATCGGGGCCTCATTGTGAACGAGACGCGCAGGGCGCTCGTGACGGGGGCGGCGCGCGGGATCGGGGCGGCGACCGCACGGCGCCTGACGGCGGACGGGCTGCAGGTGCTGACGCTCGACCTGCACGAGGGCTGCGACATCGCGCTCGACGTGGCGCGCGATCCATTTCCGGCGCTCGAGGAGATCGACGTGTGCGTGGCCAACGCGGGCATCACGACGACGATCGCACCGGCGCACCGGATGACGCCGGAGCAGTGGCAGCGCGACATCGACGTCAACCTGACGGGCGCCTTCCGCACGGTGCAGGCGTGCATCGGCGGGATGCGCGAGCGGGGCTTCGGGCGGATCGTCGTGATCTCGAGCATCGCGGCGCTCGGCGGGCTCCCCGGGCAGGTCGCCTACGCGGCCTCGAAGGCGGGCCAGCTCGGGATGGTGCGCACGCTGGCCAGCGAGAACGCGGCGCGCGGGATCACGGTCAACGCGGTGCTGCCGGGGCTGGTGGCGACGGAGCAGGTGCTGGCGATGCCGGCGGAGGTGCGCGACCGCGCGGCGGCGACGTTGCCGTCGGGCAGGCTCGTCGAGCCGGCGGAGATCGCGGCGGCGGTGGCGTTCCTGGCGAGCGACGACGCAGCCCAGATCAACGGGCAGTCGATCGCGGTGGACGGCGCGGCGTCGCTGTCGCAGCTCTCGCTCGGCAGCGAGAGACGCTAGCGAGCGGCCGTGCGCGCACAGGATCTCGACGTCGCACGGCACGGCAGCGGACCGCGCGTGGTGCTCGTGCACGGAAGCGTGGTTGGGGCGGAGCGCACGTGGCGCCGGCAGCTGTCGCTTGCCGAGCGCTGGGCGCTCGTGCTGCCAAACCGCCCCGGCTTTGCCACGAGCCCGCCGCTGGCGCGCGGCAACTTCGAGCTCGAGGCGCCGCTGGTCGCGGAGCTGCTCGGCGATGGCGCGCACCTCGTCGGGCACTCCTACGGCGCGGTGATCGCGCTGTACGCGGCGGCGCTGGCACCGGAGGCGGTGCGCTCGCTGACGATCTCCGAGCCGGGCTGCATGCGCATCGCGGCCGGGCATCCGGCGGTCGACGCCCAGATCGCCTCGGGCGAGCTGCTCTACGAGCAAGCGCAGACGCTCGAGCCGCTCGACTTCCTGCGCGCTTTTCGCGGCGGCGTGGGCTCCTCGCACGAGACGCCCGAAGGGCTGAGCGGCGAGCTGCTCGCGGGCGCACGCCTTTTGATGAGCGAACGCCCGCCGTGGGAGGCCGATCCGCCGCTGCGGCAGCTGCGTGCGGCGCCGTTTGCAAAGCTCGTCATCTCAGGTGGGCACTCGCCCGTGTTCGAGGCGATCTGCGACGCCGTCGCCGAGCGCCTTGGCGCGCGTCGCGAGACGATCGCCGGGCGCGGCCACACGATCCCGGCGATTGGCGAGCCCTACAACGAGCTGCTGGGCTCGTTCCTGGCCGAGCACGAGCGCTCGGCCACGACCTAGCGATGCGTTGCGCTTTCAGCGGGGCTCCCTGTCTTCCCCCGGTTCCGTCCTTGCGTTTCAGTACCCGCCCTGCACGGCCTTAAACATCGGTTTCACAATTGCCTGATGTCGTCCAGCGACCGCATCGACGCCGATTCGCGCGGGTTACTTGCAGCACCACGAGCGAGCACTAAGGAGGCGCGCAATGCGTTCGATCAAGCTGACATGGGCCCTGGCGGCGATCGCCGCAATGGCGGCCGCGCTGTATCCGGCGGCGGCTTCCGCGAGACACCACGCCCCGAGGCACGCTTCACGTCACGCCACGGGCATGGGCGGCTGCCGCTTGAACATCAACGTGGCACCGCGCTTCATCGAAGCCGGCGAATCGACGGTCGCCTTCGGCGAGCTGACGTGCCCGACCCCGCCGCCGGCAGGCCAGACGGTCACGATCTTCGGCCAGCCAGCGGGCGGGCCGCCGGCAAGCGCATTGGGGACGGCGACGACCGACGAACACGGCAACTACGCGTTCACGACTGCCGCGCTGCAGGCGAACACGCAGTTCTACGCGATCGCCAACGGCATCCAGAGCGGGCACCGCACGGTCAAGGTCTCGCCGAAGGTCACGATGTCCGGCCCGCCCGACGGCTCGCAGCTGTTCACGGGCGGAGGGCCCTTCATCCACTCGCACCTGCGCCGGCAGGGTCTGAGCAACAAGGTGGTCTTCTCGGGCAGCGTCAGCCCGGCCGACGAAGGCGCCGTCGTGGCGTTGCAGCGCGAGAGCTCGGTCGGTGGCGAAGAATGGCACCGGATCGGTGCGAGCACGGTCGGCCAGGGCGGCACGTACTCGATCGTCCACATCTTCGCCATCCCGGGCGACGCGAACATCCGCGTCGTCGTGCGCGCGCCCAGGCGCAACGCCCCGGGAGCCTCCGAACCGCTGTCCTATGAGATCTCCCAGGCGCAGAATCCGGCGTTGACGATCGAAAGCTCGGCGGACCCGATCTCCTACGGGCAGCCGGTGACGATCAGCGGCAAGATCGAATCGGCGACGCCAGCGCCGCTGACGCTGCTCGCGCGCACGCGCCTGCAGCACGACTTCGTCCCCGTGGCGGGCACGACGAGCGGCGCCGGCGGCGCCTACTCGTTCCCTGTGCAGACGCCGACGCAGAGCACCTTCTACAAGGTGACGGGCGCAGGCAAATCCTCCTCGCGCCTGTTCGAGGGCGTCCGCTATGGGATCACGGCGACTGCCTCGACCACCAGCGTCGCGGCCGGCCAGCCGGTCACGTTCTCGGGCACGGTGACGCCGGCCCACGAAGGTCACCCGGTCTATCTGCAGGCGCTGAGCGGATCAGGCGTCGGCTATCACACGGTCGAGGTCGCCAAAGTCGCGCACGACGGGACGTTCGCGATCGCGCACACGTTCTACGCGGCCACGGCACGCAAGCTACGCGTCAAGATCCCAGGCGATCCCGAAAACCAGGGCGCCGCGACCCTGGCGGTCCCGCTCGCGGTGACGCCCGCACCGGCGGCTGCCTTGACGCCGGAGACGCCGGGCAACTCGACGCCGCCCGCCGAAGGCCACTTCTAAGACGCGGAGAGGGCGCCCGGCTCTCAGGTTCCGGCGGGAAGCGCGACTTCTCGCCGGAACCGGCCGGGGCGAACGGGTCGGGATGGCTACCGTGATGGGAACCTGCTTGAGGTCGGCATACTCGGCATCGACACCGACGATCCCGTGATCGTCCACGCGATGCTGGTCCGGCCCCAATACCTACCTCACCGATGACCGGAGCAAAAGGCATGCACACCGAGGAGGAGATCCAACGAGCAGCGAAGCTCGCGGAGGAGTTCGACCCATCTGGTACCCAGATAGACGACACGACCGATCTGCGCACCCTCGCAGAGGCCGTCGACAGTGTCCGCAGCGGTGAGGCTCGCGTCCGCGAGCTGGTAGCGCGTGCGCGCGCCAATGGACGGTCGTGGGGAGAAGTCGGGATCGCGCTTGGCGTCTCTCGCCAGGCGGCACGCGAGCGGTTCGCCGAAAAGATCCGCGCCTAGAGGCAATGACCCATCAGCTCGGGCCGAGCATCGGTGCCGTAGGCGGAGCGTTCCGAGACCTTCGCGATGAACGACCTGGGCCTGTTGACCGGCCGGTAGGGACGGTTCCGCCCGGCAGGCGCGGGCGGGCGGGCGGCGCGCCGCGCTCAACCGGCGCGGACGCGCTTGACGATGGCTGCCCTCAGGCGGCGACGGCCCGCGTCTGCAGGTGCGCGCCGACCTTGCGCTTGACGCGTTGCAGGGCGTTGTCGACGGTCTTCGTGTCGCACTCCAGACGCTCGCCGACCTGCTCGTAGGAGTAGCCGTCGAGGTACAGCGAGAGCACGCGGCTCTCGAGCTCTGAGAGCGCGCTCGAGAGGCAGCCGACGAGCGAGCGCAGCTCCTCGGAGCTGATCACCTGGTTGACTGGATCGTGCACGGTCGGCCCGGGCAGGATCTGGTCGAGCGTCGGCACGTCGTCGCCGGCGCCGGCGGGCGTCGAGGAGAACGAGACGTACTGGTTCAGCGGAGTGTGCTTGTTGCGCGTCGCCGTCTTCACGGCCGTGATGATCTGGCGCGTGATGCAGAGCTCGGCGAAGTTGCGGAAGCTCGACTCGCGATCGGTGCGGAAGTCGCGGATCGCCTTGTACAGGCCGACGAGCCCCTCCTGGATGAGATCGTCGGAGTCGCCGCCGGCGAGGAAGTAAGAGGAGGCCTTCAGACGGACGAAGCCGTGATAGCGCCGCACGAGCCGGTCATAGGCGTAGCGGTCACCCAGCTTGGCGTGGGCAATGAGATACCCGTCGTCAACCTTAGGTTCAGAGTTAGGGTTGTGGGAGATTCGAGCCACGAGCAGATCCTTTCCAGCGGTCTGCCCTGCGGGCAGGCCCCAATTTGCTCAGTGGCGCACTCCTCCCCTGGCGCCAAAGCTATGTACGGCTGGATCTAAGGCTGCTTCAACCTTAGGTTCAGCGTTATGTTGGCGCGAGCCTCGCACAGTTATGGAGAGTTGTCAAGGCCCGCCGCCCTGCTCTGCAAGATCTCGTACAGAATCGCGGCGGCGGCGGCGCTCACGCCGAGCGACTCGATCCGCCCGAGCAGCGGCAGCGCGATCAGCTCGTCGCAAGCGCCGGCCACGCGCGGGCGCAGGCCGCTGCCCTCGCTGCCGAGCACGAGCACGACCCCGGCGCCGGCGTAGTCGGGGGCGTCGTAGGGGACCGGCGCCCGCGCCCCGCGCGGGGGGCGCGACGAGCCGCCGGCGCCGCCCGGCTGCCCCGGCTCGCCTCCCGCCTCATCCTCGTCGCCACTCGCGCCGTAGCACCAGCAGCCGGCCTCGCGGGCTTCGGCGAGGAAATCGGCCATGTTGCGCACGCGCGCCACCGGCAGATGCTCTACGGCACCGGCCGATGCCTTGCAGACGGCCGGCGTCACCTCGGCGGCGCGGCGCTCGGGAATCACGACGCCCGCGGCACCGGCGCACTCGGCCGTGCGGCAGATCGAGCCGAGGTTCTGCGGGTCCTGCACCTGGTCGAGGGCCACGATCAGCGGCTCGGGGCCCCCGAGCAGCTGCTCGGGGGAAGCGTAGTCATAGGGACCGGCGTCGGCGCAGACGCCCTGGTGCGCGCTCGAGCCGCAGCGGCGCTCGATCTCCTCGCCCGTCACGACCCGCGCGTGGGCCTGCTTCAGCCACGGCTCGCGCGCCGCGCCGGCCGTCGCCCAGACGTCCTTGACAGCCGCGGCGCGGCGCCCACGCAGCGCCTCCAGCACGGGGTTGCGCCCGTAGAGGATCACCGCGGGAGCAGCTCGAAGCCGTCGGCTCCGTCGCGCACGTCCCAGCCCTGCGCCGCGATTTGATCACGCAGCCGGTCGGAGGCGCCGAAGTCGCGCGCGGCGCGGGCCTGCTCGCGCTGCTCGGCGAGCTCGAGCACCTCGGGCGGCGCCGCCTCGTCGGGCTGCAGCAGGGCCTCCAGGCCGAA
Organism: uncultured Solirubrobacteraceae bacterium; assembly: GCA_963716315.1. Lineage (GTDB taxonomy): Bacteria > Actinomycetota > Thermoleophilia > Solirubrobacterales > Solirubrobacteraceae > Palsa-744. Next base: position 1,125,350 of record OY970301.1, read on the forward strand.
GACGCCCAGCATCTCGGCCAGATCGGCATCGCCGCTCGCCCCCAGCGAGCCGGCCGCGGTCAGCCACTCGTTCAGCCGCGCCAGCGCGAGCGGGGTGTTGAAGTCGTTGGCGAGCGCCGCGAAGAACCCCTCGCGCAAGGACTCGAGCCGCTGCCCGTCGTCTGGCTCGGGCACGGCCGTCGGCCCCGAACCGAGCCTCCTCGCGGCCTCGCGGATGCGCTTGACGTTCGCGGCGGCCTGCTCGAGCGCCGACTCGGAGAACGCGAGCGGCTGGCGGTAGTGCCCGGAGATCAGGTACATCACGACGGCCTGAGGCCCGTACTCGGCGACGACCTCGGCTAGCAGCGCGATGTTGCCGACCGACTTGGCCATCTTCTCGCCGGTGAACTGGATCATCCCGTTGTGCATCCACAGCTTGGTCAGCTCGGCGCCGCGCGCAGCGCGCGTCTGGGCCGCCTCGTTCTCGTGGTGCGGGAAGATCAGGTCGGAGCCACCGCCGTGCACGTCGAAGCCGACGCCGAGCAGCTGCTCGGCCATCGCCGAGCACTCGATGTGCCAGCCCGGGCGGCCGGGGCCCCAAGGCGAGTCCCACAGCGTGTCCTCGCCCTCCTTGTGCGCCTTCCACAGGGCGAAGTCGAGCGGGTCCTCCTTGCGCTCGGCCCCCTCGACGCCCTCGCCCTGGTCCATGTCGTCGATTTGCCGGTGCGAGAGCGTGCCATAGCCCCCGTCGGAGCGTACGCGGAAGTAGACATCGCCGCCGACGGCATAGGCATGGTCGCGCTGCACGAGCGCGGCGATGTGCTCGACGATCGGCCCGATCGTCTCCGATGCGAGCGGCTCGTGATCGGGCCGGCCGATCCCGAGCGCATCGGTATCGGCGCGGTAGAAGCGCGTCATCTCCTCGGCCAGCTCGGCGCTGGGGCGCCCCTGCGCGCCTGCGGCGTCGTAGATCTTGTCGTTGATGTCTGTCACGTTGATCACGAGCTGCACGCCGTAGCCCTCGTGCTCGAGAAAGCGCTTGAGCAGGCTGAAGATCACGAACGGCCGCGCGTTGCCGATGTGGATGCGGCTGTACACGGTCGGCCCGCACGCGTAGATGCCGACGTGAGCCGGGTCGCTCGGCTGCAACGGCAGGATCTCGCCGCTGCGGGTGTCGTGTAGCTGGACTGCGCGCATCGCGCGGCAACCCTAGCGCTCGCGCGCGCGGCGCTTGGCCTCAGGCGCCGCCGTCGGTGAGATCGGCCGGCGTGGCGAGCCCGGCTACGGCCAGCGCCGCGACGCCCTCGCCGCGGCCGACGAAGCCGATCCCCTCCCCCGTGCTGGCCTTCACGTTGACACGCCCGACGTCGAGGCCGAGGGCGTCGGCGAGGCGCTCGCGGATCGCCTGCCTGTGCGGCGCGAGCTTGGGGCGCTCCATCACGACGGTGCAATCGACGTTGACGACCTGCAGCCCGGCGTTGTGGACGCTCTCGAGCACCTCGGCGAGCAACTGCATCGAGTCGGCGCCGCGCCAGCGCTCGTCGGTGTCGGGGAAGTGCTCGCCGATGTCGCCGAGGCCGGCGGCGCCGAGCAGGGCGTCGGTCACGGCGTGGGCGAGCACGTCGGCGTCGGAGTGCCCGTCGAGCCCCAGCTCGCCTGGGATCTCGACGCCGCCGATCACCATCCGGCGCCCGGCGAGCAGCCGGTGCGAGTCGTAACCGATGCCGACGAGCGTGCTCATGTCGTCCGCTCGCTCGCGCCGATCGGCTCCAGCCGTCGCTGCCGGTGCTCGAACAGGCTGAGCTCGCTCACGCCTAGCTCCGCGAGCAGCTCCTGCGCGCGGTCGTAGTCGGCGCCGATGTCCTCGGGGCGATGGGCGTCGCTCGAGAGCGCCACGGGGGCGCCCGCTTCCAGGCACATCTGCAGGAACGCGGGCGCCGGGTAGATCTCCTGCACGCGCTTGCGCAGGCCCGCCGTGGAGACCTCGACGGCGATCCCCGACTCGGCGATGCCGTCGATCGCCGGCTCGTAGTAGCGGCGCAGGTCACCCTCGGGCAGCGGCCGCTCGCCGCCCCACACCTTGACCAGATCGGGGTGCGCGAGGATGTCGAACAGGCCGCTGCGCGCCGCCTCGCCGATCGTCTCGAAGTAGCGCCGCCAGATCTCCTCGACGCTGCGCCCGGAGTCCCACACGCTGTAGTCGTCCATGTCCACGGCGCCCTCGCGGATGAAGTGCACCGAGCCGACTACGTAGTCGAAGTCGCGTGCCTGCAGCAGGTTCGCCAGGCGATCCTCGGCGCCCGGCACGAAGTCGGCCTCGATGCCCAGGCGCAGGTCGGTCTGCTCGCGCACGAACGCGCAGTAGGAGTCGATGTCGTCGCGCGCGAACGGGACCCAGAACGGGTGCTGCCACACATCGAGCGCCTGCGCGAAGCGATAGATGTGTTCGGAGACGCCCAGCTCGACGATTCCCCGCTCGCTCGCCGTCGCGCGGTAGCGCGCGACGTTCGCCGGCGTGTAGTGCTCGTCGACGCGCGCATCGAGATCGTCGGGGCGCAGGTGGAGGTGGTAGTCGGTCAGCATGTCCGGGCGAGGCGTGGGCAGGTCGGCGCTGCGATTCAAGCAGGATCGGTGGCCGCGTCGCGGGCGCGACGAGACAAGAGCTCTGCGGCCCTCTCGAGGTCGAGCGGCGTCGTCACCTTGAGGTTCTCGCCAGCCACGGCGGCAACGACGACGCGACCGCCGGCGCGCTCGATCAACCAGGCGTCGTCGGTCGCTTCGGCGAGCACCTCATCGGGCGCCTGCAGCGCGCGCTCGAGCGCGGCGCGGCGGAAGACCTGCGGCGTCTGCACCGCCCACAGGCTGCTGCGGTCGAGCGTCTCGACCACGCCGCCGTGGCCGGCCAGGCGCTTGATCGTGTCCGTGACCGGCGCCGCGGCGATTGCGGCGTCGGCATCGACATCGGCCTCGAGTGCCGCCAGCACGTGACGAACGATCGCCGGCGTGAGCAGCGGCCGGGCGGCGTCGTGCACGAGCACGGGATCGCCGGCACCGGCGACCGCCAGCGCGCAGCGCACCGACTCCGAGCGCGTCGCGCCACCCTCGACGCCGACGACGTCCGCGCCGAAGACCTGCGGCAGCTCGGCGCCGGCCGGCAGCGCGACGACGATCTGCTCGATCTGCTCGTTCGCGGCGAGCGCCTGCAGCGACCAGTACAGCATCGGGCGTCCGGCCAGCTCGACGAGCGCCTTCGGGCGCCCAGCGCCTAGGCGCTCACCACTGCCGGCGGCCACGATCAGCGCGATCGCCATCTGCTCACGGCTCGCTTATGGCCATCTTTGCTTGAGAGACTGTCGCGCACGCTCCAGGCGAGCCTCGCCCCTGGAGCGTGCGCGAAAGCCCGTTTACTCGGCCGCTGCTCCGGCCATCTGGCTGGTGGCCGAGGCGGCGAGCAGCTCGTCGAGGTAGCTCTCGGCCTCTTCCTCATCCTTGTCGAGCGCGTACATCAGCTCGGACGCGAGGATCTTCTTCGTGCGCGTGTACATCTGCTTCTCGCCCGTGGAGAGGCCCTTCTCGCTCTCGCGCAGCGAGAGGTTGCGCACGACCTCGGCAAGCTCGTAGATGTCGCCCGTCTTGATCTTGTCGCGGTTGTGCTTGAAGCGGCGGTTCCAGTTCTTCGGCATCTCCGAGACCTCGTCCCGCAGCACGTCCAGAACCTTCTTGACCGTCTCTTCGTCGATCACCCTGCGCAGGCCGGCCAGGGCGGCGTTCTCGGTCGGCACCCTCACGGTCATGTCGTTGTGGAGGATCTTGATCGTGAGGTACTCGCGCCGTTCGCCGAGCATCTCCATCTCCTCCTTCTTCAGCACCTTGCCGGCGCCGTGATGGGGGTAGACGACGTGATCGCCGAGCTCGAATTCGATGAACTCGACTTCGCGCGTGACCTCGATCTCGTCGTCCAGTACTTCGTCTTGCGTTGCTTGTGGCGGAATGGTGTTCTCCTTTGTTTCGGCCGGCCACACAGGCCAGCCCGTCTTCAAGTCTGCAGGTAACGATCGACGAGGTTGATCTCCTGCAGCCGGCGCAGGCCCTCGCGAATGTCCTTGGCCCTGATCTCCCCGACCCCCTCGACCGACTCGAGCTCGGCGTCGGTCGCGGCCAGCAGCTCGTCGAGGCCGCCGAACTCACCGACGATCTCGGTGACGACGATCTTCGGCAGTCGCGGGATGCGGCCCAGCACGCGGTAGCCGCGTGGCGAGACGGGGTAGTCGAGCGTGTTCAGCTTGCGGTCGTAGCCGAGCAGCTCGGCAAGCCGCCCGAAGTCGAGCAGGTCCTGGTGGGCGAGCCGGCCGATCTCCTCCAGCCCTGCCGCGAACGCCTCGTCGGAGTAGTCGAACAGGTAGTCGCGCACGAGCGCGGCCTTCTCGGCCGCCGTGCCGACCGTCGTCTCCTCCAGCTGCATCTCGATCAGCCGACCCTCGCTGCCGAGCTCGACGATGTAGCGCTCGATCTCGACCGCCATGCGCGTGACGAGCTCCGAGCGCTGCAGCACGGTGAGCACGTCGTGCAGCGTGGCGCCGCCCTCGAACTCGAGCGCCGTCAGCCGCGTCGATACCTGGTCCAGGCGCGTGCGGTACTTGTCGAGCGTCGCCAGCGCCTGGTTGGCCTTGGCGAGCACGACCGGGATGTCCTCGAGGATGTACTTGGCGCCGTCGACGTACAGCGAGACGACCTCGCGGCGCTGGGAGACCGCGATCACGAGCGCCTCGGTCTGCTTGGAGACACGCTCCGCCGTGCGGTGCCTCGTGCCCGTCTCGTGCGAGAGGATCGTCGGATCGGGCATCAGCTGGACGTTGGCCATCGTGATCTTCGTGGCGCTCGCGTTGAGGATGATCGCGCCGTCCATCTTCGCCACCTGGTAGAGGAAGGCAGGGGTGTAGTCGATGTCCAGCTTGATCCCGCCGGAGTTCAGGAAACTGAGGTCTTCGGGCTCGCCGATGACGATCAGGCCACCGGTGCGAGCGTGGAGGATGTTCTCGATTCCCTCCCGCAACGCGGTGCCTGGAGCGATCATCTCCAGCGCCTTCATCAACCCCGGCTCCGGCCTTACTTCTGTATGAAAATCTTCGCCGGATCGTAGAGCCACTAGCCCTATTCTAGGGCATTTAGCGTTTCTTTAGCGCCTCGTACACACCTGTACGGCAGGTCAGGCGACTACCTCCGTCAGGCGTCCCGTACCAGCCCTCGAACCCGACGGCAGAGCCAGCGCGAGCGCCTCGCGCAACGTCGTCGCCTCACACGAGCCGCCACCGCTGTCCGGCGGCGCGATCACGTCGGTGCAGCCGTGCTTTGCCGCCTCTTCCAGGCGCCGCTCGGGGTGGCCCACCCAGCGCAGCTCACCCGTCAGGCCAAGCTCGCCGAAGCAGGCCCTGGGCGTGCCCATCAGCGGCACCCCGCGGCTCGCGCTGGCCACGGCCAGCGCGACCGCCAGATCGCAGCCGGGCTCATCGACGCGCACGCCGCCGACAACGTTGACGAACACGTCAGCGCCGCCCGTGCCCACGCGCCCGTGCCTTCCGAGGATCGCCAGCACCAGCGCCAGGCGGTTGCGATCCAGGCCCGAGACCACGCGACGTGGCTGCTCGAGCTCTGACGGCGCGACGAGCGCCTGCACCTCCACGAGCAGCGGGCGCGAGCCCTCCATCGCGGCGAGCACGACGCTTCCCGGGGCCCGCGTCGCCTCGGCGACGAAGCGAGCCGAGGCGTCGAGCACCTCGACGAGGCCACCCTGGCGCATCTCGAACAGCCCCGCCTCGTTGGTCGAGCCGAAGCGGTTCTTCAGCGCGCGCAGCTCGCGATAGGGACGCTCGCGCTCGCCCTCGAACTGCAGCACGCAGTCGACGAGGTGCTCGAGCACGCGCGGACCCGCCAGCGCACCCTCCTTGGTCACGTGGCCGACGAGGATCACGGCCGTGCCGCGCGCCTTGGCCAGCTCCATGATCCGTCCGGCCACCTCGCGCACCTGCCCGACCGAGCCCGGCGCACCCGACAGCTCGCCCGAGTTGAGCGTCTGCACCGAGTCGATCACGCACGCCGCCGGGCCTTCGGCGGCGATCGCGTCGAGTACCGTCTCGAGATCCGTCTCGGCGAGGATCGGAACCTTCAGCGCCGCGTTGGCCGGACCTGAGCCGAGGCGCTCGGCGCGCAGGCGCACCTGCTCCGCCGACTCCTCGCCGCTGACGTAGAGGGTTTTGTGGCCTGCCTCTTGCAGGTTTCCGAGCGCCATGTTCGTGAGCGTCGACTTGCCGATACCCGGCGAGCCGCCGAGCAGCACGAGCGAGCCCGGCACGAGGCCGCCGCCGAGCACGCGGTCGAGCTCGCCGATGCCCGTCGACATGCGCTGCACCGGCGCCGTGCCGACGTCGCGCAGCGGGCGCGCCGCCAGCGTCGGGCGCCGCTCGCGGCCGGTGCCGGCCTTGGCTCCACCGCGCTTTCGCCCACCACGGCCGCCGGCGCCCGCGACCGGCGCGATCCGCTCCTCGACGAGCGTGTTCCAGGCGGCGCAGGAGGGGCACTGGCCGTGCCACTTCGCCTCCTGCGCGCCGCACTCGGAGCAGACGTAAACGGTGGTGCGAGGCATCGCCTCAGCGTACGGCGCGGTGGGGACGATCTAATCGGTCTGCTCGGTTGGGCTATGATCTCCGAGTTAGCAGAGTTGTTTTTCCGAGTTAGCGGAAGATGTTCTCCGAGCCATCACAACATCCTGGCGTACCTGGAGCCTTTGTTGCTCGCGGGTTGGAGGATACTGTGGTGGAAGCGATGCGATACGCCCGGGCGGTTGCCTTGCTCGGGCCGCGGCAGGCAGGAAAGAGCACGCTGGCGAAGATACTCGCCTCCACGAGACTGCCGGCCGACTATCTCACGCTGGATGACGAGGCAACCCGGTCGCTGGCGGCGGGAGACCCTCAGGGGTTCGTCGCCGCACTAGGCGCGCGGACCGTGCTCGATGAGGTGCAGCGCGCTCCCGAGGTCTTGCTGGCGATCAAGTCGCGCCTGGATCGCGACGACCGGCCCGGCCAGTTCCTGCTGACGGGTTCCGCGAACCTGCGGCGCATCCCAACCGTTGCCGACGCACTTCCCGGCCGTATCGACTATCTGACGCTCTGGCCGCTGACGCAATCCGAGATCGCAGCCAGGCGCTCGACCTTGCTCGACCGGCTGCTCAACAGGGCGCTGCCGGATATCTTCCGCGCGCAGCGTGTCGGTCGCGTCGACTACGCGGACACACTTCTCGCCGGCGGCTTCCCGGAGGCGCTCAGGCGTCCCGCGCCATCGCGAAGGCGATTCTTCGACAGCTATCTGACGACGATCGTCGAGCGCGATGTCGCCGAGACCTCACGCGTACACGATCCGGAGTCCGTGGCGACGCTCGTCCGCTTGATCGCCGCGCGTTCGGGCTCGCTCGCGCGTTACGACTCACTCGGCCGCGATGCCGGGATCGACGGCAAGACCGCCAAGGCCCACGTCGGGGTGCTGGAGCGCCTCTTCCTGGTGCGCGTCCGCCGCGCTTGGCACGTGAACCTCGGGAAGCGGCAGGTCAAGGCCCCGAAGATCTATCTAGCCGACTCCGGGCTGCTCGGGGCGCTGGTTGGAGCAGACGAGAGCCGCACGCGCGAGGACGACGGCTTCGCCGGCTCGCTGTTCGAGACCTTCGTCGCCACCGAGCTCGAGCGGCAGGCCTCGTGGTTGGCAGAGCCGGTGAGCTTTTGGCACTACCGCGAAGGCGAGCATGAGGTCGACATCGTCGTCGAGCAACCTTCGGGCGCGGTCCTGGGGGTCGAGGTCAAGGCGAGCGCAACCGTAAAGGCAAACGACTTCCGCGGGCTCGTACACATGCGCGAGCGCTTGGGCGATCGCCTGCTCCTCGGGGTCGTGATGTACACGGGCGAGCACACATTGCCATTCGGAGATCGCCTTTGGGCGCTCCCTCTCGAAGCGCTTTGGGCCCGCTGACCCGAACTGCCGAGCGTCGACTTACTGCTCGTCGGCCGGGGCGTCGTCTGCCGCCGCCGGCTCCTCGCCCTCGGTCAGCTCCTCGGGGGAGCCGCCCTCGGCGCCGACGCCGACCGGCGTCTTCTGCTTCTTCGGCTTGACGATCGTCAGGCGCACGTCCTCGGCGTTGTCCGGCGATGGGTCGACGACGATCGTCGCGCCAGGCATCACCTGCTCGCGCAGCACGAAGTCGGCCAGCGGGTCCTCGATGTAGCGCTGGATCGCGCGGCGCAGCGGACGGGCGCCCATCGACGGGTCCCAGCCCTTCTCGACCAGCAGGTCCTTGGCCTCGCCCGTCAGCTCGAGCTGCAGCTCGCGATCGGCCATCGAGGCGCGGATCCGCAGCAGCAGGAGCTCGACGATCTGCTTGATCTCGTCCTTCTGCAGCTTGTGGAAGACGATCACGTCGTCGATCCGGTTGAGGAACTCCGGGCGGAAGACCTTCTTCAGCTCGCCCATGATCCGCGACTTCATGTCGTCGTAGGTGATCCCCGTCTCGTCCTCGGAGACGGCGAAGCCGAGCGGCGTGTTGCGCGCGATCTCAGAAGCGCCGATGTTCGACGTCATGATCACGATCGCGTGGCGGAAGTCGACCGTGCGCCCCTGCGCGTCGGTCAGGCGGCCGTCCTCGAGGATCTGCAGCAGGATGTTGAACACGTCCGGGTGCGCCTTCTCGATCTCGTCGAGCAGCAGCACCGAGTAGGGCTTGCGCCGCACCGCCTCGGTCAGCTGACCGCCCTCGTCGTAGCCGATGTAGCCCGGGGGCGAGCCGACCAGCCTGGAGACGGCGTGCTTCTCCATGTACTCGGACATGTCGATGCGGATCATCGCGTCGTCGTCGCCGAACAGGAACTCGGCCAGCGTGCGCGCCAGCTCGGTCTTGCCCACGCCCGAGGGGCCGAGGAAGATGAACGAGCCCGTCGGGCGCTTGGGGTCCTTCAGACCCGCGCGCGAGCGGCGGATCGCCTTCGAGATGACCTCGATCGCCGGGTGCTGGCCGATCACGCGCTTGTGCAGTTCGTCCTCCATCCGCATCAGCTTCTGCGTCTCGGCCTCGGTCAGCTTGAACACCGGGATTCCGGTCCACATCGAGACGATGTCCGCGATCTCCTCCTCGCCGATCGACGGGCGCTCGCCGGACTCGCCCGATTCCCACTCCTGCTCGAGCTCGCGTTTCTTATTTGTCAACTTGCGCTCCGTGTCGCGCAGCGCGGCGGCCTTCTCGAACTCCTGCGCCTCGATCGCCGCCTCCTTCTCGCGGCGGGTCGTCTCGACCTCGCCCTCGAGCTCGCGGTTGGCCGGCGGCGAGGTCATCGACTTGATCCGCATGCGCGAGGCCGCCTCGTCGATCAGGTCGATCGCCTTGTCCGGCAGGAAGCGGTCGGAGATGTAGCGGCTGGCCAGTTCGCCGGCGGCGCGCAGCGCCTCGTCGGTGATCTGCACCTTGTGGTGCTGCTCGTAGCGGTCGCGCAGGCCCTTGAGGATTTCCACCGTCTGGTCGACCGTCGGCTCGTCCACGCGGATCTGCTGGAAGCGGCGCTCCAGCGCCGAGTCGCGCTCGAGGTACTTGCGGTACTCCTCGAGCGTCGTCGCGCCGATCGTCTGCAACTCGCCGCGGGCCAATGCCGGCTTGAGGATCGACGCCGCGTCGATCGCGCCCTCGGCCGCGCCGGCGCCGACGAGGTTGTGCAGCTCGTCGATGAACAGGATGATGTCGCCGCGCTGGGTGATCTCCTTCATCACCTTCTTCAGGCGCTCCTCGAACTCGCCGCGGTACTTCGAGCCGGCGACCAGCGCCGCCAGGTCGAGCGTGTAGATCTGCTTGTTGCGCAGAAGCTCGGGCACGTCGGAGCTCGTGATCCGCTGGGCCAAGCCCTCGACGACGGCCGTCTTGCCGACGCCCGGCTCGCCCACGAGCACGGGGTTGTTCTTCGTGCGCCGCGAGAGGATCTGCATGATCCGCTCGATCTCCGTCTCGCGCCCGACGCAGGGGTCGAGCTTGCCTTCGGCGGCCAGCTTGGTCAGGTTGCGCCCGAACTGGTCGAGCAGCTTCGAGGACTTCTTGCCCTCGCCCGGGCCCGCGGCGGCGCCGGAGCCGGAGCCGCTGGACTGGCCCTGGCGGCGACCGCCGGGCCCGGAGAGCATGCGGATGACCTCGTTGCGGATCTTCTCCGAGTCGGCGTCGAAGTCGAGCAGGATGCGCGCCGCCACGCCCTCGTTCTCGCGCACGAGGCCGAGCAGGATGTGCTCGGTGCCGATGTAGTTGTGACCCAGGCTCAGCGCCTCGCGCAGCGCCAGCTCGAGCACCTTCTTGGCACGCGGCGTGAACGGGATCTGACCGGAGGTGACCTCCTCACCGGAGCCGACGATGCGCACGACCTGTGCGCGCACGCGCTCGACGGTGATGTCCAGGCTCTCCAGGACGCGGGCAGCCAGGCCCTCCTCCTCGCGGAGCAGGCCGAGCAGGATGTGCTCGGTGCCGATGTAATTGTGCTTGAGCGTTCGCGCCTCCTCCTGCGCGAGAACGACCACCTGCCTGGCCCGTTCTGTAAATCGCTCGAACATGCTTTTCCTTCCTGCGAGGACGGCGCCTCAAAGTGAGCTATGTGGTCTGGTCTTGGCCTGTCTGGACGGGGTCCAGGCCTGAACGGCAGTCTACCAACCGGTCCTTCGGCCCCGTTAGGGGTCAATCGTCAGCGCGGCCCCGCAGCTTGAGGGCCGAGTAGCGTCGAGCGCCCGCGCATGACCTTCGCCGAGCGGCGTTCGCGGCACGGCAGGCTTCGCCGCTTCTGCGCTGCGGCGCGGGCGGGCTGTGCTCAGTCGCGCATCGCCGGGAACAGCACGACCTCGCGGATCGAGTCGCGGCCGGTCAACAGCATTACGAGGCGGTCGATGCCGAGCCCGACGCCGGCGGTCGGCGGCATGCCCTGCTCCAGCGCCTGCACGTAGGCCTCGTCGTAGGGCATCGTCTCGGCCTCGCCGCCCGTAAGTGTGTCGATCCGGTCCTGCGCCTGAAAGCGCGCGCGCTGCTCGTCCGGGTCGATCAACTCGCTGAAGCCGTTTGCGATCTCCATCCCGCCGGCAAACGCCTCGAAGCGCTCGACGATCTCCGGGCGGTCCGGGCGCTCGCGTGCGAGCGGGGAGAGGTCCTTCGGGTAGTCGACGATGAAGGACGGCCGCGTCAGGGTCGGCTCGACGTACTTGCCGATCAGATCGTCGGCGAGCGCGAACCAGGCGAGGTCCTTGCCCTTGGTCTCGATCGCGAGCCCCCGCCTCTCGGTCTCGGCCGCGAGCGCCTCGGCGGTCGGGTGAGCGGGGAGGTCGATGCCCGTCGTCTCGCGGATCGCCTCGACGAAGCCGAGGCGCGGCCACGGCGCCGAGAAGTCCAGCTCGCCGTCGTAGCCGATCGCCGCGGCGGCAGCGCGCACGATCGCTTCGGTGCGCTCCATCGCGGCCTCGTAGCCGGCGTAGGCCTCGTACCACTCGACCATCGTGAACTCGGGGTTGTGCTTATGCGAGACGCCCTCGTTGCGGAAGTCCTTGCCGAGCTCGTAGACGCGCTCCAGGCCGCCGACGATCAGTCGCTTGAGATACAGCTCGGTGGCGATCCGCAGGTACAGGTCGCGGTCGAGCGCATTGTGATGCGTCGTGAACGGGCGCGCCAGCGCGCCGCCGTATAGCGGCTGCAGCACCGGGGTCTCGACCTCGACGAACCCATCGGTGTCGAGCGCCGCGCGAACCGCCGAGATAACCCGCGCGCGGTCGATGAACAGGCGCCGGCTCTCCTCGCTTGCGATCAGATCGAGCTCGCGGTGGCGGTAGCGCGTCTCGACGTCTGAGAGGCCGTGGTGCTTGTCGGGCGGCGGGCGCAGCGCCTTGCCGAGGATCTGGAAGTCCTCGACGCGCAGCGAGACCTCGCCGTGGCGGCTGCGCATCGCGCTGCCGTCGACGCCGAGCAGGTCGCCGAGGTCCAATGACGTGAGCAGCGCGTAGCGCTCCTCGCCGAGCACGTCCTGGCGAGCGTGGAGCTGGATCTTGCCGGAGCGGTCGACGAGATCCAGGAACGCCGCTCGGCCGGAGCCGCGGCGCGCCGTGATCCGTCCGGCCACACGGTGGCGCTCGTCCGTTTCCTCGCCCGCCTCCAGGTGCTCGTAGGCGCTCAGCACCGTCGATACCGGCTCGACGCCGGGGAACGCGTGGGGGAAGGCGCCCGGGTCGGCCTCGCGCAGGCGCTCGCGCTTGGCGCGGCGCTCGGCGATCAGCTCGGGCAGGCCGTGTTTGGTGGACTCGGTGGCTGGAGGATCGTTCGGTGTGTCGTTCATGGCGTTTGAGACCGGCATCCAGCCTTCAAGGTCGCAGCGGACTCCACTCTATGAGTGCAGAGACCGTTACGTCCGCCACGACACGTCACGGAGGAGGGCCGTCCAGGCCCTCCTTACTTCAGCCCGACGTCGATCTTCGTGATCTTCAGCTTGCGGGCTGGGCCGCGGGGGACCTTGACGGCGACCGTCTCGTTGCGCTTGCGGCCGATCAGGGCACGGCCGACCGGCGACTCGTTGGAGAGCTTCTGCTCCTCCGGCTTGGCCTCCGCCGAGCCGACGATCGTGTACTTGACCGACTTGCCCGTCTTTTCGTCTTTGACGTGCACGACCGAGCCGACCTGGACGACGTCCGTCGAGAGGTCCTTGGTCTCGATCACACTCGCCATGCGCAGCTTCTCCTGCAGCTGCGCGATGCGGCTCTCGAGCATCGCCTGCTCGTTCTTGGCGTCGTCGTACTCGGAGTTCTCCGAGATGTCGCCGAACTCCCTGGCCTCCTTGATGCGTTCGGCCACCTCGCGGCGCTTCTCCGTCGAGAGCAGCTCGAGTTCGTCCTTCAGCTTCTTCAGGCCTTCAGGGGTGAGGATGACGTCCTTCGGCATGTGACCCTCGATCGCGATTGGAGAATGGGGCCGACAGAGAGCAAAAACCCGCCTGCGGGCGGGACTTCTCGCGGATAACGGCCCCCAGAGAGCGCAGCAGTATAGCGGGGCCGCGACGGCCCATGGAAAGGGCTCAGACGGCCAGCGCGAGCGGCGCCTCACAGCGCTCGAACAGCGCTCGTGCCTGCGTCAGCGTCTCCGACTGCTGCAGCGCCGACTGCAGGCGCTTGGCCTGCTGCGGCTCGAGCTGCAGGCGCTCGACGTACCACGGATAGAACTTGCGCAGGTAGCGCGTCGCGCGCCGCTCGCCCAGATGCTCGACAGCGCGGTCAATCGTCCACTCCAGCTCATCGCGGACCTCTGCGCGCGTCGGCGGCCCCTGTCGGTCGCCCACGAGCTCCGCGAACAGCCACGGGTTCCCCAGCGCGCCGCGCGCCAACATCACCGCCGCCGCGCCCGTCTGCGCAAAAGCCTCGCGCACGCTCTGAGCGTCGTTCATCCCGCCCGTCAGGATCACCGGCGCCGGCAGCTCATACACCAGGCGCTGGGCAAGCGCGTAGTCCGGCACGCCCTTGTGCTGCACCGCCGCCGAGCGCGGGTGAAACGCGATCGCCGCCACACCCGCCTCCTCGACCAGGCGCTGCGCGAGCTCGAAGCCGCTCGTCTCCCCCGCGCGCAGCCCCGAGCGCAGCTTGACCGTCACCGGCAGGCGTCCCCGCTCGCCCTGCGCTCCCTCGACCGCCGCGCGTGCCACCTCGACCGCGCGATCCGGGTTGGCCAGCAGCGCCGCGCCCGCGCCCGTCTTGCACACCTTTGGCACCGGGCAGCCCATGTTGATGTCGATCGCGTCCGCCCCCACTCCCGCCACGTGCCGCGCCGCCTCGCCCATCAGCTCCGGGTCTTCGCCGAACAGCTGGATCGACACCGGCCCGCCCGGGGCCGGCGGGCACGGTTCCCGCTCGCGCGGATCGATCCGCAGCATCTCGACATGCGTCTTCTCGTTGCCATAGTGGATCGCATGCGTCGAGACCATCTCCGACACCGCCATCCCCGCCCCATAGCGCTTGGCCTGCAGCCGCACGAACCAGTTGCCGATCCCCGCCAACGGCGCCAGCAGCACCCGGTTCGGCACGCGCAGTTCGCCGAGCATCCACGGATCCGTCAGGCGAGGTACATCGGTCATAGCCCAATTATGGCCCGGCGGGACGAACGTCCCGAAACCCGCCCGGCGCAACAAGCGCCGGCCCGGACGGCCGGCCCGCTAACGGTCGTGGCGGCCGGAGCGTTCACAAGTTCAATCAAGAAGCGCAGGTCGGCTCGGCGAAAAGGCTGGATGCCGTCTAAAGGTTTTGCACAAACCGACGCCCGCCCGACTAGAAGGGCGACGTGTTCGGTGACAAACCCAGCGCGCTAGCCTGAGCGTGGCCCACGCTGCCAAGCCAGCGGCGTAGCCCGTACATCATGCGCGGTGGGCTTCTAGCGCGGAGTTTCGAGCGCGTCTTTGATCTCATCCCAGGTCGCGTCCGCGCGTCGCGCGGCCTCAACAAGCGCGTCCTGGTGCCCGGGCAGCGCCAGCTCTGTGGGGAGCGCCGCTCGAAGGCGCGAGAGAGCTGCTTGCTTGGCGTCGTCGAGCGGCTCGTCGTCGGGATTGACCGTCAGGAGCGCCTTTAGGGCCTCCTCCGGGTCGAGCGGGATCGACGTGCGCGTGTCGTCGCGCTCTCTGTCGTCCATGTCCGAGAGGGTAGCGTCCCAATACGCCGAACTTGAGGGAATGGGGCTGTCCCAAGCGGAGTCGGACGATTTCATGCTGGCCGAAAAGGTCGTCTCCGGTTCGCAGCCGATGAAATGGCATCAGCCCAAGCCTGGCGGGATGGCCAATTGGCGCGGCCCGATAGAGATAGAGGCCGCGCGGGTCGGGGAAATGATCCTGCTCGTCAACCCGGCTCTCTCGCGGTCTTGGTGCTTCAAGCTTTCCTATCGAGGTGAGGACGTGTATCGCCTGGACGTGCGAGATCGTCTCTCGCGCCATACGAACCCGCGCAATCGGCCGCTCTCGTTCCCGGCCAAACTCACCGATACGGTCCACGAGCACCTGTTTGTGGAGGGCCTTGACTGCAAATGCGCACAGCCCGTGGAGGGGCTTGAGTCGTCCGGCCACGATGCCATCTTCGAGTGGTTCTGCATACGAACACACGTTCGATGCGAACCGCCCTACACTCCGCTTTCAATCCCCTATCAGATGCCGATGCTATGACCGAAGACGCCGAAAACATTCAGCAGCTGCTCCGGGATCACGTAGCCGGGGAGATCGTCTGCGCCACCACGACGGGCGAGGAGCGCCGGATCGAGTGCTTGACACCGCTTGAGTACCCGTCTGGCGACGCGATCTCGATATGGGTCGAGACGTACGCGGATCGGTACGTGGTAACCGACTACGGCGAGTCGCTGGCCGACCTTGCGCTTAGACCGCCCCAGGACCACAAGGCCTTGGACGAAGCCATCGCTGAGATCTGCGCGCCGCTGGGCCTTTCGTCTAGCGCGGGCAAGGTCGAAGCCGAGACCAGTTACGGCGAGCTAGCGGATGCCGTCTGGCGCTGCGCCACGGCCGCATCACTGATCGCTCAAGCGTCCGTTGCGTTCCGGCCACGCAGGCGTCAGCAAACAGAGCGCCACTTCGTTAGCGAGGTCGAGCACGCCCTTCAGGATCGGCATGTGCCTGTAGAGCGAGAGCACAAGCTCGCAGGCGCCTCAGGACACAGCTACACCGCCACGATCTATGTGCCGCACCGAGAGGCGGTATTGGAGCCAATCGGCGGGAACTGGAATCAGATCAACGCGGTCTACGCGAAGTTTGGCGACCTCTCCAAGGCCAACGGATACTCGCTCTATTCGCTTGTTGATGACCGCGAGCACAAGCCGGTTGACGACGCTT
Source organism: uncultured Solirubrobacteraceae bacterium (assembly GCA_963716315.1). Classification (GTDB taxonomy): domain Bacteria; phylum Actinomycetota; class Thermoleophilia; order Solirubrobacterales; family Solirubrobacteraceae; genus Palsa-744. The sequence continues at coordinate 1,141,234 of OY970301.1, forward strand.
CGCGCATCCTTCTCCAGGTCAGCAAAGTCGTTGAGTGGAGTCGGCGTGACGAGTGGATTGCCCACCTGCACTAACGTCTCGTCACGCCTCGACGGGTTGGCGGTACATCAGCCTCCGTCCGCCGAGATGGATTCCGAAGTGCTAACGCAGTTTGCGGGCCAACTCAGTCGCGAGCTGAATGGCCGCAAGAAGCGCCAGCGCCACGATGGTGGGCTCCATCGCGGCTCCCTTCTTGGCACCGATTTGGGCGGTGCCGTTACCCGGAGCCGGTTCTGGCCCCAAGTGGTCAAGGCGCTCCCGGTCGGATCGAAGGAAGCGGCGGCCTCAGCCACCGTCCATCACTATCGAGCGTATCGGCGCTCGTGCCGCAATACCACGGGCTTACTTATCGCGCTGGGTTTGTCAGCGCACACATCGCCCTAGAAGGCCCGATGCCGTGCACAAACGCACGGGACAGCCACCCGGCCGATGCCATACCCCACGCAGCCATCTCAGCGGCCGCCAGGCCGCCCCTCAAGAGAAATCCGGCGGACGCCGCGAAGCCAGGAAGTCGCTCAAGCCCGTGTCGCCATGAAGCCTGTAGTCCACCGACCCAGGCACCGAGACGAACCTGAGAATCGGCAGCAGCACGCCAAGGTACGCCTTCGCCGCCTCGACTCCAGCCCACTCGTAGATACCCGCGTAGCCGCGTGTCTGCGGATCGACCATCCACAGCTTCGTGCCGAACCCCGAGAAGCCGCTCCAGAACGGGGTCGTGAGGATGCACAGGCGCTCGAACAGCCAGTGCGGAGCCCGTGCCGAGCCGATCAGACGCAACCTGAACGTGACCTCGAACGACGTGCGGGCGCTCCCCGCCAGCGGCGCCCTCGTCTCCCTGAACACGCGATAGAGCCGCCCGTCGAACAGACGGAAGCTGCTGCCCACCCGCTCGCCGTACAGGTGCAGTCGATCGCTCCTCACGAGGGCGCCGTAGCGCCGCAGCGATTCGAGCACCAGCCGCATGACGGCTAGGAGTTTTTCTCGTGCAACAACCGCAGCCCCGTGAGCGTCAACAGGTCATCGACCTCGTCGAGCTCCTCCGCATACGGCACGACGAGCCCAGCCAGGCCTCCCGTCGCAATCGCCTGCGCCCGTTCTCCGAGCTCGTCACACAGCCGCCGCAGGATCGCGTCAATCGCGCCCGCGTAGCCGAACACGACGCCCGAGCGGATCGCGTCGATCGTGTTCTTGCCGATCACGCTCTTCGGTGGGGCCAGGTCGACCTTCGGCAGGCGCGCGCCGCGTTCTGAGAGTGCCTCCAGCGAGATCTCGATGCCCGTCATCAGCGCCCCGCCCAGGTACTCGCCGCTGTTGGAGACGACGTCGAACGTCGTCGCCGTGCCGAAGTCCACGCACACCGCCGAGCCCTCGAAGCGCTCGCGGATCGCCACCGCGTTGACCAGCCTGTCCGCGCCGATCTCGCGCGGGTTGTCATAGCGGATCGCCATCCCCGTCTTCGTGCCCGGGCCGACCACGAGCATCTCGTGGCGCAGGTAGCGGCTCGCCATCGCCGTCCACTCCGGCTCCAGCTGCGGCACCGTCGAGGAGACAATCGACGCTTCCAGGTCGCCGAAGCCGTAGCCGCGCAGCTCCATCAGGTTGCGCAGCGCCGCGCCCAGCTGGTCCGCCGTCGACTGGCGCACCGTCGCAAAGCGCCAGTGCTCCACCAGTTCCTCTCCCCTGAACGCACCGAAGTGCGTCTGCGTGTTCCCCACGTCGACGACGAGCAGCATCGGCGAACCATTATGCTCGGGCACGCCGATGTCGAGAACTACGACCAAGCTGTACGTGCTGCCCGGCTCGCATCCCTGCGCCGCCGTCGAAGTCGCGCTGCGGATCAAGTCGATCGACTTCCGGCGCGTCGACCTGCTGCCGCTCAGCCAGATCGTGATCGGCCCGCTGCGCTACGGCGGAGGCACCGTCCCCGGACTGCGGATCAACGGCGAGCGGCTCGTCGGCTCGCGCGCCATCATGCGCCGGCTCGACGAGCTCGTGCCCGAGCCCGCGCTGCTGCCGCCCGCCGGCACACCCTCCTACGCGCAGGTGCTCGAGGCCGAGCGCTGGGGCGACGAGGTCCTGCAGAGCGTGCCGCGGCGGATCCTCGACCTCGCCTTCCTCAGCCGCCCCGAGGCGATGCTGAGCTACGCCGCCGACGCCAAGCTGCCACTGCCCAAGGCCATGCAGCGCCCCGCCGCGCCGCTCACCGCGAAGCTGATGGCGCTCAAGAACAAGGCGCGCGAGGACGCCGTGCGCGCCGACCTCGCCGCGCTGCCCGCGCAGCTCGAGCGGATCGACGGCTGGATCGCCGACGGCCTGCTCGGCGGCGATCAGCCCAACGCCGCCGACCTGCAGATCGGCAGCACCGTCCGGCTGCTGCTGACGCTCGCCGACATGCGCCCGCTGATCGAGGCGCATCCTGCCGCCGCGCTCGCGCGCTACTTCCCGCCCGCCGTCGGCGAAGTGCCCGCCGGGGCGCTGCCCGCCCAGTGGATCCCCGCAGCAGCCGCCGGCGTCTAGCGTTCTGAGCGCGGCGCCTCGGCGCCCGCGACCGCCCAGCCGGCTAGTAGTGCGAAGGCGCCCGCAGCACGACGCCCCGCTCGATCTTCGCCGCCTGCGTGCCGGGCGGCGTCAGCGTGATCTCGACCGTCAGCGCCAGGCGCCCGCGGCGCATCAGCGCACGCTTCGCACGGGCGCTCAGAGGCACCTTGAAGCGCACCGTGCCCGCCGCCAGCGAGCCGCGCTCGAGCTTGCCCACGCGCACCGTGGCCGCGTGCCCCGCGCGAGCCAGCGACGCTGCCCTCGCCAGCACGTCGACCTCGAGACGACCCTGCGCGCCCGCCGCCGAGACCGCCAGCGAGCCGCGCACCGCACTGCCCTGCTGCGCCGACGCCAGCTTCAGCGCATGCGCCGCGCCGCCCGCGAACGGCGAGCCGCCCGCGCCCGGAACGAGGCCGCCCGGGGTGCTCGTGCCCGGCTGGCCCGATCCCGCGCCGCCCCCGCCCGATCCCGTGGGGCCGCCCGGCGTCGGCGTCGGCGTCGTCCCGGCCGGCGGTTCCCCCGCCGGCGCGCCGACCGTGATCGTGCCGCTCATCGCCGCGCCGTGGACCGTGCAGTAGAACGTGTACGTGCCCGGCTGGGCGAACGTGCAGCTGCCGCTCCATTCCGTGCCCGATGCCGCTTCGCTCGTGCCGACCGGGACGCCATTGCAGACCGGTGTCGCCGGCGAGCTGATCCAGTGCACTCCATGCGGCACCGTCGTCGGGTTGCTCAGCAGCACGCTCGCGCCTTCGCCGACGGCAAGCCGCGATGGCGACCACGAGTGGATCTGTTCGGAGTAGATGCCCGTGCTGTTGACCGCCGTGATCGCCGGGCTCGTTTCGGATCCGGCGACCGCCGGCAGGATCACCGCCAACGCCCCCAGCGCCGCCACCGCCACGACAAGCATTCCCCTGCGCATGCGATCTCTGACCCCGTAGCCGCGCAATCCTTCCCGGGCCCGCGCAAAACCACCACGGCCGGGGCACGCGGCGCTACAGTCGCGAGTGAATCGATCGCCCACCTGCGGCGTTCGACCTACTCGCCTCATGCGCATCCTCGATCCCGAGTCCCTGAGTAAGCACGTCGATCGCCTGTACCGGGCGGCCTGGGGGCTGTGCGGCTCGCGCGAGGACGCCGAGGATCTCGTGCAGGAGACCTTCGCGCGCGTGCTCTCACGCCAGCGCATGCTGCACGGCGACGACGAGCTCTACTACCTGATGCGCGTGCTACGCAACACGTTCCTCACGAGCCGGCGCACCGCCAGCCGGCGCCCCGTCACGGTGGCCACGCTCGAGGACGTCGTGACCGCCGATCCCAAGCCCATCGGCAGGCCCGAGCAGGCGCTCGAGATCCAGGAGGTCTACGCCACGATCGCCGAGCTGCCCGAGGACTTCCGCATGGCGCTCGTCGCGATCGACGTGCTCGGCCTCTCCTACCGCGAGGCCGCGCGTGCCCTGCGCGTACGCGAGGCCACGATCACGACGCGCCTGTTCCGCGCGCGCAAGCAGGTCGCTCAGCGACTCAGCGACGAGATCGACCCCGGCCAAGGGCCCCCGCGAGCGCCCGAGCAGGCGGGCGGCTCGCGCAAGACCGCCGCGCCGCTTCAGACAAAGGGAGCACGCGGCGAGCTCGGCCAGTCCAGGCGGGAACAATTGCGCCCCGGCGGAGTCCTTCGGAGTAGGGATTTGCCATGAACGATCCGCGCGCATCTACACCACGTCCAGCAGACGAAGCCGAGCTGATCGAGTTCGTGCGCTCGATCGACGTGCCCGCGCCCGAGTCGCTGCACCGCAAGGTCGACGCTCTGATCGCCGAGCGCGCCGGCGGCGCGAGCCCTACGCGCCGGCGGCGCGAGGGCCCCGCGACGCGCTCGTTCGGGCTCGGCCCGCGGCTCGCCGCGATCGGCGCGATCGCCGCCGCCGCGATCGCCCTGGCGCTCGCCTTCAGCCTGAGCGGCAACTCCTCGACGCTCAGCGTGCGGGACGCCGCCGTGCTCACGCACCGCTCCGCCACCCAAGCCGCGCCGGCCGAGAATCCGAGCAACCGGCGTGAGCTCACCGCCGCCGTCGACGGCGTCTCGTTCCCCTATTGGGGCGGGCGCCTCGGCTGGCGCTCGACCGGCTCGCGCACCGACCAGATCGGCGGCCGCACCGTCAAGACGATCTTCTACGAGAACGGCCACGGCAAGCGCATCGGCTACGCGATCGTCTCCGGCAGCGCGCCGTCGCAGGGAAGCGGCGGCGTCATCTCCCGGCGCGACGGCACGCCCTACCGCTTGCTGACGATCGGTGGAGCCCCCGTCGTCACGTGGCTGCGCGACGGGCACCTGTGCGTCGTCTCCGGTCGCGGCGTCGGCGGCGCCACGCTGCTGCGCCTCGCCAGCTGGGACGAGCACCGCGCAGAGGCCTCCTGAGGCCGGGGCGGCGTCGCGATCGTGGGAAGTTCTCCCCGCTCGCGGCGTCTAGTCGGCATGAACAGAAAACGGCTCCTCCTTCCGACCGCGACCGCGATCGCCGCCATCGCCGTCCTCGGTGCTGTCCCGGCCGGCGCCCTCGGCGGCGCGCACGCGTCCTCGACGCACGCCGTCTCGCTCAGCGGCTTCAGCTTTCGCCCGAGCACGCTAACGATCAAGCGCGGCGACAGCGTCACGTGGTCCTGGCACATCCCCAAGAGCGAACACAACGTCACCTTCCACAGCACCCACTCGCGCACCGGCTCCAGCGGCTCGCTGACCGTCCGCTTCCCCAACGCCGGCACGTTCTCCTACATCTGCACCGTGCACATCAACAAGGGCATGAAGGGCAAGGTCATCGTGCGCTAGGCAGACTGCAGCGGCGGGCCCGCCCAGCGCACGCCCTCGTCGAGCGGCAGCGCTGCAAGCGCGTCCGACAGGCGCCGGCCGTCGGGCACCGTCGTCTCGAAGTCGAGCTCGAGCGCCGGGATCAGCACGAAGCGGCGGCTGAGCAGCTGCTCGTGCGGCAGCGTGATCCGCTCGTCGGCGAGCTCGATCTCGCCGAGCAGCAGCACGTCGATGTCGATCGCCCGCGGGCCGTGGCGCGCGCCGCCCTCCGTGCGCCCGAGCTCGCGCTCCAGGCGCTTGACCGCGTCGAGCAGCTCCAGCGGCTCGAGCGCCGTCGCCACGCGCACGCAGGCGTTGAGGAAGCTCGGCTGCTCGAGCACCTCGCCGACCGGGTCCGTGTCGTACGTCGAGGAGCTCGCCAGCGGGCGGATGCCCGCCTCCGGCAGCGCGGCCACCGCCGCCTGTAGCTCGGCGCGGCGATCGCCCACGTTCGAGCCGAGGCCGAGCAGTCCGATGCGCTCAGTCATGCCCGCGCTCAGGCGCGTGTCGTCTGCAGCCCGGCGGCCTGCGCGCGCTCGCCCATCGCCTGGGCGAACGGCACGAGCGCGGAGAGCGGGCGCAGCATCACTGTGAAGTCGGCGATCAACCCGTCGGCGTCGAAGCGCAGCAGGTCGATTCCCTCGATCTCGCGGTCGGTGCCGGCGACGCCGGCGCGGAAGATCAGCGCGTGCGCACCGTCCATCGCGAGCTCGTCGGTGTAGCGGAAGTCCTCGAACACCTGCGCGACCTCGCCGAGCAGCGCCGACACCGTCTCGCGTCCGAGGAACGGGTGAAAGGTCACGGGGCTGTGGAAGACGACGTCCGGCGCGAGCAGCTCGCCCGCTGCGGTGAGGTCCTTGCGCTCGACCGCCGCGCGGAAGCGCTCCGCCGTGCTCGTGGCGCTCATGGCTCGCCCTCGCGCCACACCTCGACCGAGACCTCGTCGACGCTCAGCGGGATCGGCGGCTCGGGCTTGGTCGCCTTCACCCACACGCCTTCGAGCTGGTAGTCGTCGAGCAGGCGGTTCGCGATCGTGCTGCACAGCCGCTCGAGCGTGTTGTGCGAGCGCTGCTGGGCGATCAGCGCGACCAGCTGGCACACCTCGGCGTAGTCGACCGTGTCCTCGATCGCGTCCGTCACCGTCGCGTCGGTCTCGCCGACGTCGAGGCGCAGGTCGAGCACCAGGCGCTGGCCGACCTCGCGCTCGGCGTCGCTGACGCCGTGGTGGGTGTAGAGCGAGAGCCCCGTGATCTCGACCGTGACCGCCTCGGCCGCTTCTTCGCGCTCCTCGGGATCGCGCGCGTCGTCGTCTAGCTCGTCTGCGTCGTCCGGGTCCTCGCCCCGCGGCTCTCCGTCCATCGTCCCGCCAACGTAGCAGCCGCCACCGCAAGCGCCTCGCGCAGCGGAGCCACGTCGTGCACGCGGAACACCCGCGCGCCGCGCTCGAGCGCGAGCACGTTGGTGGCGATCGTGCCCGCCAGCCGATCCGAGCCGGCCGGGGCGCCGCCGATGCGCCCGAGGAAGCTCTTGCGCGAGGTGCCGATCACAACCGGGAGCCCGAGCGCGACGAGCTCGTCGAGCCGCTGCAGCAACTGCAGGTTGTGCTCGACCGTCTTGCCGAAGCCGATGCCCGGGTCGAGCAGCAGGCGCTGCTCGCCGATGCCTTCGCGCACGGCGAAGCCCACGCGCTCCTCCAGGAACGACTTGACCTCGTCGACGACGTCCTCATAATGCGGCTCCGGTCGCGGCGACCCGGGGCTCGCGAGCATGTGTACCAGGCAGCAGTCGGCGCCGCGCTCCGCGACGACCGCCGCCATCTCGGCGTCGGCGCGCAGCGCGCTCACGTCGTTGACGAGGCTCGCCCCCGCCGCCAGCGCCGCGCGCGCCACCGAGGCCTTGCTCGTGTCGATCGAGACCTGCGCCCGCGCCACCGCCCCATCGGGCCCTGACTCCTCGCGCACGCGCGCGACGATCCCTGCGACGACCGGCTGCACGCGGCGGAGCTCCTCCTCGGCGCTCACCGGCTGCGCCCCCGGGCGGGTCGATTCGCCGCCGACGTCGACGATCGCCGCGCCCTGCTCGATCAGCGCGCACGCCTGGTCGATCGCCGCCTGCGGCTCGAGGAAGCGTCCGCCGTCGGAGAAGGAGTCCGGCGTGGCGTTGACGATCCCCATCAGGCGGTAGCCCGTGGGATCGGTCATCTAGGTGAGCTCAGGACCCTTGGGGTCGCTGCTGCGCATCTCTGCGGTGCCGCCCGCGAGGCCCGGGCGCGGGATCGTGCGCGGCGCTTCGCGCTCAGGCGTGCCGCGGTCGGGCATCGGCGGCGCCGGCAGCTCGGGCTTGGACTCCTCCTCGATGCCGAACACCTCCTCCTCGCTCTTTCCGGCCAGCAGCGCGATGAACTCCTCCTTCTCGATCGTCTCGCGTTTGACCAAGATCTCCGAGATCTTCGTCAGCTCCTGCTGGTGTTCGGTGAGGATCTCGCGCGCGCGCTGGTGCGCAGCCTCGATGATCCGCCGAACCTCGTCGTCGATCTCGCGTGCGATTTCGTCGGAGTAGTCCGGCTCGGTCGAGAACTCGCGGCCGAGGAACGGCTGGCCGTGGTCGTGGCCGAACACGCGCGGGCCGAGCTTCTCGCTCATGCCGAAGCGCATCACCATCTGCTTCGCCGTCGCCGTGACCTTCTCGATGTCGTTGGACGCGCCCGTCGTGATCTCGCCGAAGATCAGTTCCTCCGCGGCGCGTCCGCCGAGCGTCATCGCCATCGTGTCCTTCAGCTCGGCGCGCGTCGTCAGGAAGCGGTCCTCCTGCGGCATCGAGATCGTGTAGCCAAGCGCCTGGCCGCGGGAGATGACCGAGATCTTGTGCACCGGGTCGGAGTGCTCGAGGAAGTGCCCGACCAACGCGTGGCCCATCTCGTGGTAGGCCGTGATCAGCCGCTCCTTCTCGCTCATCACGCGGGTTTTCTTCTCGGGGCCGGCGATCACGCGCATGATCCCCTCCTCGAGCTCGTCCTGGCCGATCTCGCGCTTGCCCGTGCGCGCCGACAGCAGCGCCGCCTCGTTGATCAGGTTCGACAGGTCGGCGCCGGTGAAACCGGGTGTCTGGCCGGCGAGCGCGTCGATGTCGATCACCTTCGCCAGCGGCTTGCCGCGCGTGTGCACCTCGAGGATCTTCGCCCGACCCTTGCGGTCGGGGCGGTCGACGGCGATCTGGCGGTCGAAGCGGCCCGGGCGTAGCAGCGCCGGGTCGAGGATGTCCGGCCGGTTGGTGGCCGCGATCATGATGATGTTGTCCTTCGCCTCGAAGCCGTCCATCTCGACGAGCAGCTGGTTGAGCGTCTGCTCGCGCTCGTCGTGACCGCCGCCGAGGCCCGCGCCGCGGTGGCGCCCGACGGCGTCGATCTCGTCCATGAAGATGATGCACGGGCTGTTCTGCTTGGCCTGCTCGAACAGGTCGCGCACGCGCGAGGCGCCGACGCCGACGAACATCTCGACGAAGTCAGAGCCCGAGATCGAGAAGAACGGCACGCCCGCCTCGCCGGCGACGGCGCGCGCGAGCAGCGTCTTGCCGGTGCCCGGCGGCCCATACAGCAGCACGCCAGTCGGGATGCGCGCGCCGAGCGCCTGGAACTTCTTCGGGTTCTCGAGGAATTCCTTGATCTCGTGCAGCTCCTCGACGGCCTCGTCGACGCCGGCCACGTCGCGGAAGGTGATCTTCGGCGAGTCCGCCGACAGCCGCTTGGCGCGCGACTTGCCGAACGACATCACTTTCGAGCCGCCGCCTTGGACCTGGTTCATCAAGAAGATCCAGAAGCCGAAGAAGAGGACGAACGGGATGATGTACGTGAGCAGGCTCAGCAGCGCGCTGCTCTTTTCCGATTCGACGTTGTAGGCGACGCCGGCCGCGCGCAGTTCCTTGAACAGTTCCGGCGCCTCTTGGTCGACGTAGCCGACTTCGTACGTTTCTTTGTTCTTCAGCTTGACTTCGAGCGACTTGCCCTTGTTCTTGAACTTGACTTCGTGCACTTCGCCGCCCGGAAGCTCTTTGGAGACGAGCGTCTGGTAGCTGTGCGAGCGGTGCACGCTCGAGCCCGGATTGACCAGTTTGACGGCGAGGAACGCCAGCACGACCACGATCAGGATCGGGAAAGCGGCGCTCTTGAAGAAACGACTCATGGGCTGATTTAGAGTGCTCTGGCGCCGTCGGAAAGCATGGTCACCAGTCCCCTAGCGTACCATGGGACCGCGATTTGACCCGCCGCTTGTACGCTTCCGTACAGGCGTGTCAGAGCGCGGTAAGCGATGTCCGTAGGGCGCTCGCGCCGGTTTGTGGAGCGTCGCTCGGCTATCGCTGCAGCGCCGCTACGAACGGCAGGTTGCGGTGGCGCTCGTCGTAGTCCAGGCCGTAGCCGACGACGAAGCGGTTGGGGATCTCGAAGCCGACGTAGCGCGTCGGCAGGTCGACCTTGCGCCGCTCGGGCTTGGTCAGCAGCGCGCACACCTCCAGCGTGCTCGGGTTGCGCGAGCCGAGGTTGCGCATCAGGTACTGCAGCGTCAGCCCCGAGTCGACGATGTCCTCGACGATCAGCACGTCGCGGCCTTCGATCGACGCGTCCAGGTCCTTGAGGATGCGCACCACGCCCGAGGAGTCAGTCGCCGAGCCGTAGGAGGCGACAGCCATGAAGTCGACCTCGACGGGCACCTCGATGAAGCGCATCAGGTCTGAGAGGAAGAACACGGCGCCCTTGAGCACGCCGATCAACAGCAGCGAGCGTCCCGCGTAGTCGCGCGAGATCTGCTCGCCGAGCTCGGCCACGCGCCGCTGCACTTCCTCGGCGCTGACAAGCACCTCGCCAACCGCCGACTCCTCTGGAGCACTCACCGGACTCGCCACCGGGCCAAGTCTAGTCGCCGCCCGGCGGCGCCCCGAGTCGCTCGGAGCTCTCGTCGGCGGCCAGGCGGCGCATGCTCAAGACGCCGTCGTCGATCACGGCGCCGGCAAAGCGCCCGAGGTGCAGCTCGCCGTGCCCGCCGCGCGCGCCCAGCGCGAGCAGCTCCGCCACGCGCTCGCCGGCCTGCGGCACGTAGCTTCCTGTCGCATGCTCGGCCAGGCGGATCACGACCAGCCGCGCCAGCGCCGGCGCGAGCTCCGCCAGCCGCGCCAGCTCGATGCTGTCCGCGCCCTGCAGCTCACGCTCGACGAGCGCATCCAGCAGCTCGGTCTCCTCGCGCAGCAGCCGCGCCGTGCGCAGCACGTTGGCCTCGGCCGCCGGATGGATCTCGCGCAGCGCCGGCACGAGCAGCTTGCGCACGCGCGCACGCGCGAAGCGCTCGTCCTCGTTGCTCGCGTCCTCGCGCCAGGACAGGCCGCGCGCTTCGCAGTAGGCGGCCGTCTGCTCGCGCGCGATGCTCAGCAACGGGCGCACCAGCCAGCCCTCCGCCGCCGGCATGCCGAGCAGCGCGCGCCTGCCCGGCGAGGCGGCGAGCCGGTAGAGGATCGTCTCGACCTGATCGCTCGCCGTGTGGCCCGTCACGATCAGCGCAGCCGCGTCACCGTCCGCGTGATCGTCGCACTCGCGCGCGCGGCGCTCGGCGGCGGCGTAGCGTAGCTCGCGCGCCCAGGCCTGCAGGTTGCCCTGCTCGGGCCCGGGCGCGGGCGGGGCGTGCACGACCGACAGCTCGACGCCAAGCGCCGCGCACAGCGACGCGCAGTGGCGCTCGTCGGCGTCGGCCTCCGCACGCAGCCCGTAGTTGACGTGCAGCGCGCGCACCGCCTCGGGCCCGCGCAGCGCCACCGCCACGTCGAGCAGGCAGACCGAGTCGCGCCCGCCCGAGAGCATCGCCACGAGCGAGCGCGCGCCGTCGAGCAGGCCCCCGGCGCGAACCGCTGCGCGCACTCGCTCGACCTCGCCGAGCCGCTCGACGCCCACGGCGCGCCCCTACGGCTCCCTGGCCGCCGCGATGAACAGCTCGGTCGGCTCGGAGAAGCCCTTCAGGCCGACCTCGCCGATGCGCTCGAAGCGCAGGCCGTCGAGGTTCGCCGCCACGTCCACGACGGGACGCGTGACGAGCACCTCGCCCCCGCCGGCACGCGCGACCACGCGCGCGGCCTGGTTGATCTCGCGCCCGTAGTAGTCCCCGTCGCGATACAGCGCGTCGCCGTAGTGCATGCCGATCCGCGGCGGCGGATCGCCGGGCGAGGTCGCCGAGCGCAGCGCGACCGCCCAGCGGGCCAGGCTGCCCGGGTCGGGGCCGACGACCATCACCTCGTCGCCGAGCGTCTTGATCACGCGCGCGTCCGGCGGCAGCGTCTGTTCGACCGCTTCGACGAAGCGCTCAACCGCTGCCAGCGCCTCCTCGTCGCCGCGCTCCACGGTCAGGCGCGCATAGCCGGCGAGGTCGGCGAACACGATCGCCACGCGCACGCGGCCCTCCTCGGAGGCGCTCTCGGCGAGGTCGTTCTCCATGTGGCCGATCACGTCCTGCTCGACGAAGTGCCCCAGCAGGCGGTCGTGCACGTAGCGCAGCAGCGGCGCCGCGAACGGGAGCAGCTCGCGCGCGAGACCCTCCATCTCCTCGGCGATCTCCACGTTGGGCATGCCCTCGCGCATCAGCGGCTCGTGCACGTAGAGGTGGATCAGGCGCACCTCGGCGTCGGCGATCTGCGCGATCGCCTGCCCGTACACGCGCACCAGCTGCAGGAAGGCGACCGCGGGAAGCCCCGCCTCGAGCACGGCTGCCACGTACGCGATGATTTCCATGTCCTCCTCGGAGAGCAGCTCGCCGGAGGAGGTGCCGAGGCCCATCGCCGCGAAGAGGCGTTCGATCAGCGCCTCTTCCAGCCCCGTCTCGCGCGCGACTTCGCGCACGGTGTAGCGACCCTCCGAGCCCGCCAGCAGGTTCTCGAACGGCCCGACCGCAAGCTGGCCGTTGTCGCTGGCGCGCTTGATCTGCTCCAGCGAGTGCCCGCGCGCACGCAGGCGTGCGACGACCCGCACGTAGGCGACCGCGGCCGGCGTCCAGCGCCCTTCGTAGCCCGGCACGAGGCCCTTGCGGATCCAACGCGTGACGGTTCCCGGCGAGACGCCCGCGTGCGCGGCCACCTGGGCGAGGGTGGGCTCGGCCTGGTGGCTTGCAGGATCTGCTGCGGGCTCAGCCACGCGGGCGCGACGCGAAGGGCTTTCCCATGTGGCGCAGTCTAAAGTCGCGCGCGGTGTCCGACAGCGCGACCCCACCCGGCGAGGCAGCCGCTCGCGACGGCACAGCGGTCCCAGGCCCCGCGATCCACCTGCACCCGACGGCCGAGCTCGCCGAGCGCGTGCTGCTGCCCGGCGATCCCGGCCGCGCGCTCGCGCTCGCGCAGATGCTGCTCGAGCGCCCGTTGATGTTCAACCACAACCGCGGGCTGTGGGGCTACACGGGCGTTGCCCGCGACGGGCTCGGGCTGACGATCCAGGCCACCGGCATGGGCGGCCCGTCGGCCGCGATCGTCCTCTCCGAGCTGATCGCGCTCGGCGCGCGGCGGGCGATCCGCGTCGGCACGTGCGGCGCGCTCGACCCCTCACTGCAGCTCGGCCGGCTCGTGATCGCGCGCGAGGCGATCTGCGCCGACGGCACCTCGCGCGCGCTCGGCGGCGGCGAGCGCGTCGCCGCCGACGCCACGTTGACCGGAGCGCTTGCGCGCAGCGATCCCGGCGCAGCCGTCGGCGCCGTCGTCAGCGTCGACCTGTTCTACGAGCGCGAAGGCGCAGCGCGCGCCGATGCGCACACGGGCGCCCTCGCGGTGGAGATGGAGGCCGCCACGCTGTTCGCGCTCGGCGCCGCCGAGAAGGTGCCGGTCGCGTGCCTGCTCGCGGTCTCCGACACGTTCGACGCAAACGGCGCGCGCACGCGCATCGGCGAGGACGTGCTGCACGCCACCGCCGAGCGCATGGGCACCGTCGCGCTCGCCGCGCTCGGCTAGCGTCGGAGGAGTTCCCCCGGCGGCGCCTCGATCGACTCCGAGGCGCCGCGGCGCGCGAGGGCGCGCGTCAGCTCCTGCGCGCTTTGGCTTTCGCTTTGGCCGGTTTCGCCGATGCGCGTTTTGGTTTGCTCGCGCGCGTGACTTTGGCTTTGGCTTTCGCGGCCGATGCTTTGCCGGCCTTGCTAGCCGCTTTGCTGCGGCTCGCCGCGGTTTTCGCTTTGCTCGCGGCTTTGCCCGCCGCTTTGGCTTTCGTCGCGACTTTTGCTTTGGTTTTGGTCGCCGTTTTTTTGGCGGCTTTCACGCGCGCTTTGCCGGCGGCTTTGGCTTTGCTCGCCGTTTTTTTGGCCGCCGTTTTGGTGCTCGCAGCTTTCGCTTTGCTCGCCGCTTTGGCTTTGGCCGGTTTCGCTTTCGCTTTCGTTTTCACTTTGGCTTTCGTCGGTTTGGCTTTGGTCGATTTGCTGCGTGTCGGTTTTGCCGCCGCCGCCGCGCGAGCGGGACGGGCGACTTCCGTTCTGAGCTTGCCCGTGAGCTTCCCGAGCTGATCCTCGATCGCCGACAGGCGTGCCTCGACGCCACTCGGCGAGAGCGCGCGATCGAGGCGCTGCACGCCGTCCTCGATGCCCTCCAGCCGATGCGAGACCGCCCGCAGCCGCCGCGTCAGCCGTTCGATGTCTGCAGCCGACGGGATGTTCAGCGCTCCCATCGCGACCTCCTGTGCCTGAGAAGCCTTCTCGCGGGCGTCGAACGCCCGACCGATCGCTCCTGTGAGCAGAGGGTTTTCCAGCAGATCGGAGAGCGCCTTCCCCAGACGCTCCTCCGTGTTCACGCTCAACCGCTCGCGCAGGCTCTTCGCGACATTGCTCGCATCTGACATCCGGCGCTCCTCGGTGGTCGTGATCGAACGGGCACGCTGCCCGTGGCGGCTACCCGGTCACCGCCAACGCGGAAGGATACGGTGCAGCGATGTCCGACCGCTGTTCCTGTTCATGCAGTTCGAGTTTCCCTGGGAGCTCGGCCCGCCGGACGGGCGCTACCTGATGCGCGCTGGAGCGGACGCCGAGCCCGAGCGCGTGATCGTGCTCGGCACGCTCGGCGCGCGCAAACGCCCCCCCACGCGCGGGCAGCTGTGGAGCGCGGCGACGCGCTCCGGCTCGCGCAAGCGTCCCGTCGAGCCCGAGCCCGAGCCCGAGCCGGTGGCGACCGCGCGGGCGACGATCGTCGACCCCGTGTCGCTGTCGGCCGAGCGCCAGGCCAAGGCGTGGCTGGCCGAGCTCGACGGCGAGCGCGAGATCGGCTCGGCGATCGCGGCGCTCAATCGCGTGCTGCACTTCCACCGCATCGCCGCCGCCGATCCGCACGTGCGCGAGGTCTCTGCCGGGCAGGCGCTCGTGATCCGCGCCGGCTGGGGCGAGGGCGAGCAGGTCGCCGACGGCCTCTGGACACATGCCGTCGAGCTCCCCTGGCGCGGCCCCGGCGGCGTGCGGCGCAAACGGATCGGCGACCGCGCCGCCGCGCTGCGCCCGCAGGAGCGCCTCGCGGTGCTGCTCGGCGGTCGCGGCGCGGCGCTGCTGTGCGAGGACCTCGTGCTGCGCGCCCGCGCTCGACCTCGAGCAGGGCCGCATCGCGCACGCCGCGCTCGAGCTGCGAGCGGCGCCTACGCGGCGACGCTCGCCGAGCTGCCCGCCGAGGGGCGCGAGGATCTCGCGATCCGCATCGCCGAGCTGCAGAAGCTGCGCGACGGCGTCGAGGCCCAGGCTCGCGCAGCGCTGGGCGCCGGCGCCGGCACAGGCGATGCCGGAGAGCCCGGCGAGGATCGGCCGCAGGCGCTCGACGAGGAGGTCGTGCGCCACGCGCTCGGCCGCCTCGAAGCGACGCTTCGCGCGCGCACGGCCACGGGCTTTAGGCTGCAGTGAGCATGGACCCGACGACGACCGCGATCGGCACCTGGAGCGGCGGGCGCTTCATGCACTTCGGCGAGCCGCTCGGCGACGAGCGCCTGCTGGCCCTGCTGCGCCCCGGCGAGGGAATCGACACGGTCATCACCGCCGACGTGTACGGGGCCGGCGAGGCCGACACCATGCTCGGCCGCGCGCTCGCCGGGCTGCCCGCGCGAGGACTACTGCCTGATCGGCGCGATCGGCCACGACTTCTACGAGGGCGCGCGCGACGGCGCCAAGGGCTTCCCGCGCTTCACCGACCCGCGCCTGCGCGGCGAGGGCGACTACGCCGCCTACATCCGCATGGCCACCGAGCGCAGCCTCGAGCGCTGCGGCGTCGATCGCTTCGACCTGCTGCTGCTGCACAACCCCGACCGCACCGGCTACTCGAGCGCGGCCGTGTGGGAGGGCATGCGCGCAGTGCGCGAGGCGGGGCTCACGCGCCTGCTCGGCGTCGCGCCGGGACCGGCCAACGGCTTCACGCTCGACCTGATCGACTGCTTCGAGCGCTTCTGCGGAGCTGATCGACTGGGCGATGATCATCCTCAACCCGCTCGAGCCGTGGCCCGGCGAGCTCGTGCTCGACGCGGCCGCCACGCACGACGTGAAGCTGATCACGCGCGTCGTCGACTACGGCGGCATGTTCCACGACGACGTGCGCGCCGGGCCACACCTTCGCCGAGTACGACCACCGCAAGTTCCGCCCCGACGGATGGGTCGAGCAGGGCCGCGAGAAGCTCGAGCTGATGCGCCCGTTCGCCGAGCGCCACGGGCTGACGCATGCTGCAGCTCGCGTGTGCCTGGAACCTCGCGCACGCGCCGTGCGCTGCGTGGCGCCGACGCTGATCCAGGAGAGCGGCCCCGGCGCGCGGCCGGTCGAGGAGAAGCGCGCCGAGCTGGCGGCGGTCGACAGCGCGATCTCCGCTCAGCGAGCAGGAGGTGGCAGAGATCACGCGCGATCGGCCAGAACCACGGCTGCATGGCGCTGAAGGGCGCGAGCCCCGAACACGAGGGCGAAGCGCTGGCCGACCGCTGGGCGCTCGACGAAGAGCTATCGACACTCGCCGCGCGCTGGCGCATCGCGCCCGAGCGAGACCTGGTCGAGCAGGCGCACTGACCGCACGAACACCTGAGGAGGAGACACAGATGAGCATCGACGTGAGCGGGATCAAGGAAGGGCAGAAGGCGATGTGGACCGCCGGCGACTACGGCGAGGTCGCGCAGCGGATCGTGCCGGTCGGCGAATACGTCGCCGAACGCGCCGGCGCCGGAGCGGGCGTCGAGCTGCTGGACGTGGCGACGGGCACGGGCAACGTGTCGGTGCCGGCCGCGCAGGCGGGCGCCAAGGTGACCGGGCTGGATCTGACGCCGAAGCTGCTGCAGGAGCAACGTGCGCGTGCCGCGGCCGCGGGCGTCGAGGTCGAGCTCGTCGAGGGCGACGCCGAGGAGCTTCCCTTCGCCGACTCCTCGTTCGACGGCGTGACCTCCTGCTTCGGCGTGATGTTCGCCCCGCGCCAGGCGGTCGCCGCCGCCGAGCTCGTGCGGGTCGCCCGTCCGGGCGGCAGAATCGTCGTGGCGGCATGGACGCCGAACGGGATGGTCGGGCGGATGTTCCGCGCCTCGGCCCCGTACATGCCGCCGCCGCCCGAGGGCTTCGTCCCACCGGTGATGTGGGGCGAGGAGGGCCATGTCCGCGGACTGTTCGAGAACAGCGGCGCCGAGCTGACGTTCGAGCTGCGCACGATCACCTTCGAGGGCGACTCGGTCGAGGCGTGGGTCGAGCGGGACGAGCGAATCCTGGGCCCATCGGTGATGGCCAAGGCGGCGCTCGAGCAGCAGGGCCGCTACGAGGAGCTGCGTCGGGACGTCGTCGATCTGTACGGGGAGTTCAACGAAGCCGACGACGGCAGCTTCCGGGCGCCGGCCGAGTATCTGATCACGGTCGCCCGGCTTCCCTGACCGCTCACTTGCCCTGGAAGTGCGGCGCGCGTTTGCCGAGGAAGGCGCTGATGCCCTCCTTGGCGTCGTCGCTGGCGAACACCTCGGCGAAGGCGCGCTTCTCGGCGTCGATCCCCTCGTCGAGGTCGCCGGCGGCCGAGATGCGCTTGATCTGCTCGAGCGCGAGCGGCGCCTGCTCGGCGAGCTTGCGCGCCCAGGAGAGCGCCGTGTCGAGCAGTTCGTGGTCCTCGACGACGCGGTTGACGAGGCCGAACTCGAAGGCCTCCTCGGCCCCCATCGGGTCGCCGACGAGGTTCATCTCCAGCGCCTTGTTGGCGCCGACGAGCCGCGGCAGGCGCTGCGTGCCGCCGAAGCCGGGGATGATCCCGAGCTTGATCTCGGGCTGACCGAACAGCGCCGAGCGCGCGGCGATGCGCACGTCGCAGGCCATCGCGAGCTCGCAGCCGCCGCCGAAGGCGAGCCCGTTGACGGCGGCGATCGTGGCGATGCCGTCCTCGCCGAGCTCTTTGAACAGCGCGTGGGTCTCGTCGATCAGCTGCTCGCCCGCGGCCTCGTCCATCGTCGTGAACGCCTTGATGTCGGCGCCGGCGCGAGTAGAGCATCGGGTTGGAGGAGGCGATCACGAGCGCGCGCACGCCGCTGGACTTGATCTGCTGCCACACCTTGGCCAGGTCGCCGACGACCTGCGGCGAGATCGAGTTCATCTGCCCGTTGGCGAGCCACGCGATCGCGACGCCGTCCTCGCGCGTCTCGAGCTTGATCACCTCGGCCGGCTGCTCGGCGTCGGGCTGCGGGTAGGCGTAGAAGCCCTGGCCGCTCTTCTGCCCGAGGCGGCCCTGCGCGACCATCCGGCGCAGGATCGCGGGCGGCGTGAAGCGCTCGCCGAACTTCTCCTGCGCGTTCTCCATCCGCTCGAGCACGGTGTCGAGTCCGTCGACGTCGGCGCGCATGAACGGCGGCAAGCAGGCCGCGGCGCGGGTCGAGGCCGGCGCCGGCCATCATCCCGAAGTCGATGTCGCGGTGGCTGGCGACGCCCTCCTCGAGCACGAGGCAGGCCTCGAGGAAGGTCTTCAGCGAGAGCAGCTCGACGAGCTCGTCGATGTCGGGCTCGTTCTCGCCCGCGAGGTTGGCCTCGCCGCTGCGGCGAGTAGAAGCCGTCGCCACCGGTCTTGGCGCCGAGTTTGCCGTCGGCGACGAGCTTCTGCATGCCCTTGGGCACGTAGAAGCGTTCCTCGCCGTAGGACTCGATCAGGTGTTCGGCGACGTGCAGCACGGTGTCGAGGCCGAGCAGGTTGACCAGCGTGTACGGGCCGAGCGGGAGGACGCCGGCCGCGCCGACGCCCTCGTCGATCTTCTTGATCGACAGGCCCTTCTCCTCCTGCTCGCGCCAGACCTCGGCGATGCCGGAGTTGAGGATCCGGTTGACGACGAAGCCGGGCACCTCGGCGCAGGTGATCGGCTGCTTGCGGATCGCCTGCGCGAAGGTGACCGCCGCTGAGACGGTCTCGGCGGAGGTCTCCTCGCCCTCGACGATCTCGATCAGCGGCATGATCGAGGCGGGGTAGAAGTAGTGGAAGCCGACGACCTTGTCGGGGCGCAGCGTGGCTTCGCCGATCTCGGTGATCGACAGCGAGGAGGTGTTCGAGGCGAGGATCGCGTGGCCCGGCGTGGCAGGCGTCGAGCTCGGCGAACACGGCCTGCTTGATCTCCATCCGCTCGGGCACGGCCTCGACGACGAAGTCGACGTCGCCGAAGGCCGCGTAGGAGGTGGTGCCCTCGATCCGGCCGAGGATCTCGGCGATCTGCTGCCTCTGCCTGCTCGGCGGTGATCTTGCCCTTCTCGGCGAGTTTGCCGATCTGGCCCGCGGTCACGTTGCGCGGCCTCGTCGAGGCCCGCCTGCACGAGCGCGTCGTCGATGTCCTTCAGGACGACCGGGATGCCCGGCGGCGGCGATCGTCTGGGCGATCTGGCCGCCCATCGTTCCGGCACCAACGACGGCTGCTTTGAACACGAACATGCTTTTCGGTCACTCCTTCTGGCTGAGGGTTGCCGGAGCCTAGCGTCCTGCGGCATCGCGGCGCCCGGCAGCATCGCACCGCACCTCCGGCCACCCGCGCGGGTTGTTGTAGGTGACGGGGATCGCGATCGCGGGTAGGAGAGGTGCATGAACAAGCTCGAAGGACCTCAGATCGAACGTCGAGGGGATGACGGGCCGCGAGCACACGCTGCGCGGCGGCGCGGCCTGCTGGCCGGTGCGGCGGCGATCGCCGTGCTGGCGCTGCCGGCCGCCGCGCACGCGGCCACCTTGGCGCCAAAGTGACCACGACCGGCGCACGCGACGTCAGCTACGGCTCGGCCGTCCTGACCGGCTCGGTCAACCCGAACGGCAGCAACACCTCCTACTACTTCCAGTACGGGCCTGACCAAAGCCTACGGCGCGCAGACGGCGATCGCCGACGCCGGCGCGGGCACGAAGGCGGTACAGGTGCGACTGCCGATCTCAGGGCTTGCGCCGCTCACCGTCTACCACTACCGGCTCGTCGCGGTAAACAGCGCGGGCGCGAGCATCGGCGATGACCGACACATTGCTGACGACGAAGGTGCCGCTGTCGCTGCAGATCCTCTCCTCGCCCAACCCGGTGCCGTTCGGCGGCCCCGTGACCGTCCAGGGCACGCTCTCGGGCACCGAAAACGCCAACCGCGCGGTCGTGCTGCAGGCCAACGCGTTCCCGTTCACGGCGGGCTTCCAGAGCATCGGCAACCCGGAGCTGACGAACCCGACAGGCAGCTTCATCTTCACGGTGCTCGGCTCACGATCACGACGCAGTTCCGCGTGTTCACGACGACGAAGCCAGCCGGTCGTCAGCGCGGTGGCGAGCGAGAACGTCGCCGTGCGCATCTCCAGCCACGTCGCGCACGCCCAGCGCCGCGGCTTCGCGCGCATCTACGGCACGGTCACCCCGGCCGAGGACGGCGCCCAGGTCGGCATCCTGCGGATCGCCCACGGCCACGGCGTGCTCGCCGGCGGCACGCTGCGCCAAGCCGCTGACACGCCTCGCAGCTCGCGCTTCAGCCGCGTCGTGCGCGTGCGCAAAGGCGTCTACCGCGTGCTCGTGCAAGGTCGCCCCGGGCGCGGTCGTCTCCGCTACGGCACGCCGCTGCTGATCCACTGAGGCTCGAGCGCCTCAAACCGGGTGAGCGCCGCTGCGCGGAGGCGGCGGCGCTCACCTGGGCATTAGACGGCGACCGTTTCGACGCCGCCGACCGCCGCCGGCTCCTCGACGCGCCGCGGCAGCAGCGTTTCGCGCGCGATCACGAGGCGCTGGATCTGCGAGGTGCCCTCGTAGAGCTGCATGATCTTGGCGTCGCGGAACAGCTTCTCGACGGGGTACTCCTTGATGAAGCCGTAGCCGCCGTAGACCTGCACGGCTTCGGTGGCCGTCTTCATCGCCGTGTCGGCCGCGAAGCGCTTGGCGTGCGAGGAGACGAGCGTGTTGCGTTCGCCGTTGTCGAGCATCGCCGCCGACTTCCACGTCAGCAGGCGCGCCGCCTCGATCTCGGTCGCCATGTCGGCGATCATGAACTGGATCGCCTGGTGCATCGCGATCGGCACGCCGAACTGGACGCGTTCGCGCGAGTAGTCCGTCGGCGAACTCGAACGCCGCGCGGGCGATGCCGGTCGCCATCGCCGCCACGCCGGGGCGCGTGCGGTCGAGCGTCATCATCGCGAGCTTGAAGCCCTGGTTTTCCTCGCCGAGCAGGTTCTCGGCGGGGACCTCGACGTCGTTGAAGGAGATCGTCGCGGTGTTCGACGCGCGCTGCCCGAGCTTGTCCTCCTTCTTGTCCACGACCACGCCCCAGTCGCGCTCGACGACGAAGGCCGAGATGCCGCGGTGGCCGGCGTCCTTGTCGGTCTTCGCGTAGACCGTGTAGTAGTCGGCGTAGCCGCCGTTGGTGATGAAGCACTTCGAGCCGTTGATGACGTACTTGTCGCCCTTCTTCACGGCCGTCGTGCGCATGCCCGAGACGTCCGAGCCGGCGTCCGGCTCGGTCAGGCAGAAGGAGGCGAGCTTGGGCGCTTCGGTGAGCATCCCGAGGTACTTCTTCTTGATCTCCTCCGAGCCGCCGAGCGCGATCGGCGCCGTCGCGAGGCCGTTGCAGCCGAGCGAGGTCTGGATCCCCGAGCAGCCCCACGAGAGCTCTTCCTCGATCAGGCAGCCGTCGAGGTAGCCCGCGCCGGCGCCGCCGTACTCCTCCTCGATGTGGCGAGTTCATCAGGCCGACCTCCCAGGCCTTCTCGATGATGTCCTGCGGCCACGTGCCGTCCTTGTCGTACTCCCAGGCGACCGGGCGGATCTCCTTGACGGCGAAGTCGTGCGCCATCTCGCGCAGGTTCTTCTGCTCGTCGGTGAGCGTGAAATCGACCATTCTCAGCTCCTCCTAACGGGCTGGCACGTGAAGATAGATTGACTGGTCAGTCAATCCGACCGATCGCAGGGTAGCGGAGCAGGCTGCCGATCGGCAACAATCAGCGACGTGCGCGCACAGCTTGGCCTTCGCGCTGCAGAGAACGGCCTCCCCGTTCGTCGTGTTCGGCACCGTCGCCTTCTCGATCGTGATGTCGGTGCTGTTCCTGTCACGCCGCGGCAGCGCGTGTACGACCAGATCGGCGCAGGGCGGGCTCTCGCGGCGAAGCGCGACGCCGGCCCGGAACTGCCCCCGGCCGCGCCCGACTCGGCCGCCGGCGCGCGCCGAGCAGGAGCTGGAAATCCGCCAGATGCTGAGCGCGCGCAGCGACGCGCATGGTCGGCCGCGGCGAAGCCGGCGCTCGACATCGACGCCGAGGTCGCGCGGCTGCTCGCGCCGGCGCAGCGCACGCGAGCACGACCCGGGGCTGCTGACGGAGGTCCGCCAGCTCGTCGTCGCGCGCAACGAACGGCGCGCGCGCCAGGGCCTCGAGCCGCTCGACGTCGAGGCCGAGGTCACGCGCACGCTCGACGAGCTCGATCCCTCGTAACCACGACGGCGGGCCGGTCGGGTATAAACGGCGCCATGAAGAACGCGCGCCGCTTCCCCTCGACGAGCTGATGCTCCGCCCGGGGACCTACTTCAACCCGCAGACCGAGGTCATGATCGTCGTCGACGACTCGCCCGAGGTCGACCACGAGATCTTCGAGGCGGACGACTTCGACAGCCACCGACTGGGTGCTGATCTCCGAGGACATCGCCCGTCGACGAGCACAAGCGCGACGATCTGATCGAGCGGTTCCAGCACGACCTACCAGCCCGGCGGCGAGCCGCTGTCGACGACGGCGACGACGCTGACGAGGACGAGGAGGACGAGCTCGACGACCCGACGAGGACGACGAGGAGCTCGACGCCGGAGTAGCTCGACGCGGCGCAACTCGGCGCGACCGGCGCGGGCTGTCTGCACTGAGCGCATGCGGCGGCGTGTCACCGCGTGCGCCCTGCAACGCGCCCGCTGCAGCGCATGCGCACGCGCCGCTCGCGCTAGCATCGGCGCCTGCGTGCGCTGTCACGCGGCATCTCGCGGCCGCCTCGCCGCTCGGCGCGCTCGCCCTCGCCGCTCGCGGCCTCGCCCCGGCGGCCGCCGGCGCGCCCCGCGCGCCGCCGCCGCGCCCGCGCCGCCGCCGCGGCCCGAGCGTGACCGCGGCGCCCTGCAGCGGGCTGCAGCGCAGCGGGCAGATCACGCCGAAGCGCTCTACCAGCAGGACTACGCCGGCACCTACTCGGCGGCGAAACGCTCGCTGGCACGGCTCGAGCGGCACGCGCCGCGCAGAACTCGGCGCGGTGCTCGCGAACGTCGCAGGCGATCGCCGCCGCCGGCTAGCTTCATCGCCTCGCGCCTGGCCGTCGATCTTCCTGACGCTCGAACGCAACCGCCAGTGGTGGACGACCGAACCGCTGCTCTCGGCAGCGGCGTGCGCGTGAGCTTCCCGCGGAGCAAGATCGTCTGGGAGCACTACGCCGGGCCAGGGCATCGAGATCCAGTGGCTCGGCACGTTCGGCGAGGCCAACGGCTACTACCTCTCGGGCCACGAAAACGCCAACCTGCGCCAGCTGCTCGCCGAAGTGCATCCCGCTCGCGACCAAGCGCGCCGGCGGGATCGCGTGGGAGTACATGTTCCAGCTTCGACGGCGGCGCGCCGCCGTGGACGAGCGGGCTCTCCCAGGGCACCGCGCTGCAGGTGCTCGCGCGCGCGTGGCAGCGCTTCAAGGAACCCGCACTACCTGACGGCCGCGCAGCAGGCGCTCGGCATCTTCCAGACGCCGCCGTCCGGCGGGCGTGCGCGTGACGACGCCGGCCGGCTCGGAGTACGCCGAGTACACCTACGCGCCGAGCGATCGCATCCTCAACGGCTTCATCCAGGCCGTCGTCGGGCTCTACGACTACACCGCGATCACCAAGGACCCGCTCGGGCTGAAGCTGTTCGAAGCGGGCGACGCCGAGGCGCGCGCCGAGGTGCCGCACTACGACACGGGCGCCTGGTCGCTGTATGACCAGTTCGGCGAATCGAACCTCAACTACCACGAACTGCTCACCGAATTCCTCCAGCACCTGTGCGAACGCACGCGCAAAGGGCCGCCGATGAGCACGGCGCCGCCGCCGCCCACCACGACCACGCCGCCGCCGCCGACCACCCCGACGACGACCACGCCGACGACGCCCTCGGGCGGCACGGCTCCGGGGACGGGCACGACGGCAAGCGCCGCCCGCGCCCGCGTGGCCGCCACGAGCACGACGCCGCCGGCGACGCAGATCGCGGGCGATCAGATCTACTGCACGACCGCCCAGCAATTCACGGCGTACGAGAAGACGCCGCCGGCGGTCTCGCTGATCTCGAAGACGCTCAAGGGCGGCACGCGCGCGGGCGTGCAGCTGTCGCTGTCGAAGATCTCGACGGTGCACCTGACCGTGCGCCAGGGCCGGCGCACGGTGTGGAGCAACAGCGCCTACCGTCGCCGCGCGGCAAGCCGAAGCTGCTGTGGGTCACGCCGACGGGCGGTGGCACGTTCAACGTCACGCTGCAGCGCGACCGACCTCGGCGGGCAACTTCGCGACGGCGATCGGGACGATCGTCGTCTCGCACGGCTGACGCGCCGAGCGCGCCTCGACTCGGCGCCGTGGCCGCGCCTACGACTGGTTCGGCATGACGCGATGAGCTGCTCACGACGCTTGGGGCGCGCTCGGCCGCGACCAGCGGCTGGCGGCGATGACCTCGCTGGGCCTGTTCGTCTCGATGTTGCTGCCGTGGTACAGCAAGACGGTCGTCGTGCGCACGCGCGGCGGCGGAGCCGGGACGCAGAGCCTCAGCGCCTTCCAGGCCTTCTCGTTCGTCGAGGCAGCCGTGCTGCTCGTCAGCGTCGGCGTGCTGGCGATGCTGTTCGCGCGTGCCGAGGAGCGCGACTTCCAGCTGCCCGGCGGCGACGGCACGATCGTGATGGTCGCCGGCGCATGGGCGGCGCTCCTGATCTTCTACCGCCTGTTCGACAAGCCCGGCCTGCAGGGCAACGAGCGGATCGTCTCGACCGTCGGCGTGCAGTGGGGCATCTTCGTGGCGCTGCTGCTCGCGCTCGGGCTGGCCTACGTCGGGCGCCGCGTGCGCCTCGGCGAGCACGGCGCTCCGCCGCTGTCGCGCGCGAGCCGGCGTGGCCATGAGTCCAGCGCGCGGCGCGCGAGCGAGCGCCCAGGCGAGCGAACCACGGTCGTCACGCCGCCGAGCTACGAGCAGCAATCGACCGGCGCCAGAGGCAATGACGAGCGTGCGGTGCGCCCGGCACCCGGCAGAGCCATGCCGGCACGCGCACCCGACGGCGACGCTCCGACCGCGCCGACGGCGCCGTCCACACCGGCCGGCGAGCGTCGCTCGCGCCGCGAACGCCCGCGCTACCCGCCTGGGCCCTCCGAGCAGATGTCCTTCGAGGACGCGGCGGCCGAGGACGAGTAGGGGCAGAGACCCCTACGCGCCCCGAGCCGTTGTTGCGAAACCTCAGGCAACGCGCTCGACATACTCGCGGAGCGCGGTCCGGGCGATCTCGCTGACCGAGCGATGCTCCTCTCTGGCGCGGGCCTTCAGCGCTTCGGCCAGCTCGGGGTCCACGCGCACCTGAACGCGCGGAGAAACGCCCGCGGCACCGAGCGACGGTCTGCCAAAGGTGACCCTCGTGGCCTTCGTCAGGTCATAACCACGCTCTGCCTCCTCGGCCAGTTCGTCAACGATCTCGTCGGTGAGCACGTCGTCGCCGGCCGTCTTGAACTCGGTCATCTCGGCGCCTCCTCATAGCGTTTGCGGTATCTCTCCCGCAGCGGCATCGCGTGGATCACGAGCAGCTCCCCGCTGTGTCGTTTGACAGCCATGACCTCGAGCGTGCGGCCGTGCATGTCCTCGCCGAGGTAGACGATGCGGATCGATCGCGACGCGGGGCTCTCAGGCGGCGGAGGCTGCTCGAATCTGACGCGATAGTGCGCAATGACATGTTGGCTGCTGTCCCTGGAGATCCGGTGCTTGCTTGCCGAGCGCGCGAATCGCGCGCTCGGTCCTCCGAGTCTATCACTTTTGTCTGACATAAGTGCGTCCAGATGGGCCGCCCATTGGTCGGCTTCACGCCGATGATCCGTGCGGCTTGGGATGGCTCTCGCCGGCGTGCGCCGCGTACGCACCGACGATGCGGTCGAGCGCGCGGCTTGTCGCGGTGCCCGTAGAGGCGCCGAACGCTCGGACCCGCTCGTGTCTCGGCGCTGGGCGACGGGGGGGCGGTTTGCCGAGAAGATCCGCGCGTAGCTCTCGCGTCACAGAGCTCGAGCTCGCGCTCAGGCGGCCAGCCGCGGACGCCTATCATTGCGCTCAGCATGCCCCCCGCCACCCCAGAAGGAGCCGCCCCGCTCTCGCCCGAGCCGAGCACCGTGCAGGACGTCTCCGCGGGCCTGCGCGCGGTCGGCTACCTGCCGGGCGAGTCGACGGCGCTGGTCTCCTTCCTCGCGACGAAGCTCGGCAAGCCGGTGCTCGTCGAGGGCCCGGCGGGCGTCGGCAAGACGGAGCTGGCCAAGGCGCTCGCGACGTACCTCGGGCGCGAGCTGGTGCGCCTGCAGTGCTACGAGGGCCTCGACGAGGCGAAGGCGCTGTACGAGTGGAACTACCGCAAGCAGCTGCTGCGGATCCAGGCCGAGGCGTCGGGCACCGGCTGGGACGCGGTGCAGGAGGACATCTTCGGCGAGGAGTTCCTGCTGGCGCGCCCGCTGATGACGGCGATCGCCTCCGAGCAGCCGGTCGTGCTGCTGATCGACGAGATCGACAAGACCGACCAGGAGTTCGAGGCGATGCTGCTCGAGGTGCTCTCGGACTTCCAGATCTCGATCCCGGAGCTCGGCCGCGTCGAGTCGCGCACGCACCCGATCGTGCTGCTGACCTCGAACAACTCGCGCGAGCTGACCGAGGCGCTCAAGCGCCGCTGCCTGTACCTGTGGCTCGACTACCCCGAGCTCGAGCACGAGCTCGAGATCGTGCGCCTGCACGCGCCCGAGCTGTCGCGAGACCGTCGCGCGCCGGCTGGTCGAGGTGATCGGCATGGTCCGCGACGCTCGACCTGAAGAAGCCGCCCGTCGATCGCCGAGTCGATCGACTGGGCGCGCGCGCTGCTGCTGCTCGGCGTCGAGGACATCGACGCCGACACGTTCACGGAGACGATGTCGGTGATCGTCAAGCACCGCACCGACATGGACGTGGTCGCCGAGCGCGTCGGGCTGAAGCTCGGCTCGCCGGCCGATGTCGCCTGAGGGCCGGCGTGGCAGCGTGCCGCCGACGCCGGCCCGGACCGCGGCAGCGCGGCCGGGCTGCCCGCGCGGATCCTCGAGTTCGGCGAGGAGCTGCGCGGCGAGGGCGTCGCGGTCGGCACCTCGGAGCTGCTCGACGCCTTCGCCGTGCTCGCGCGAGATCGAGCTGGACCGAGCAGGAGGACTTCCGCGAGGCGCTCGCGGCGACGCTCGCCAAGAGCCAGGAGGACCGGCGCGTGTTCGAGCTCGTGTTCGAGCGCTTCTTCTTCCGCGCCGTCGAGCTGGCGGCGGCCCGCGAGGGCGTGCGCGAGGAGGACCTGGCGATGCTCGGCGAGCTCTCCGAGGAGGAGCTCGACGCGCTGCGCGCGCAGATCGCGCCAGGCGCTGCGCGACGGCTCGGAGGGCGCGATGCGCGACCTCGCGCGGATGGCGATCGCCGCGTTCGCCCGCCGCCAGGAGGGCTCGGGCGTGATCGGCGTCGACGTGCAGCGGATCCGCCGCGCGCTCGGCCTGCGCGCCGAGCCCCAGCCGGAGCTGCCCGCAGGAGGACCCGCGCCACGACGGGCTGCCGCGCGAGGCGCTGCGCCGCTTCGAGGCGCTGCTGCGCCGCGAGCTCGAGCGCGCGCAGATCGAGCGCACCGGCAACCTGCCGCCGGCGCGACCGCTGGGCGAGCTCGACCGCGCGCTGCCGTCCGGGCCGCTCGCCGACCTCGCGGCGGTGCACCGCGTCGTCGCGCAGCTGCGCCGCCGCCTGGCGACCCAGGGGCTGCAGACGCGCGGGCCACCGCCGCCACGCGCACGTCGACGTGCGCCGCACGATGCGCGCGTCGCTGCAGACCGGCGGCGTGCCGGTCGAGCTGAAGTTCCGCCCGCAAGCGCCCGAAACGGCCCGAGATCTACGTGCTGTGCGACGTCTCGACGAGCGTCACGTCGGCGTCGGTCTTCTTCCTCTCGGTGCTGCACGCGCTGCACGACACGTTCCGCAAGATGCGCTCGTTCGTGTTCATCGAGCGGATCTCCGAGGTGACCGACATCTTCGAACACGAGCGCAACTTCAAGGCGGTCAGCGAGCGCGATCGTCCAGCGACGCCGGCGTGGCCGACATCTCCGGCTACACCGACTACGGCCGCGTGTGGTCGGAGTTCCTCGTGCAGGTCGAGGACGACCTGCACCCGCGCGCCACGGTGATCGTGCTCGGCGACGCGCGCACCAACGGCCGCGACCCGCGCGCGGACATCTTCGCCCAGATCGCCGCGCGCGCCGGGCGCACGTTCTGGCTGAACCCCGAGCCGCGCCTGTACTGGAACTACGGCGACTCGGTGATCGCCGCCTACGAGCAGTACTGCACCGCCTTCGAGTGCTGGACGACGGCGCAGCTCGAGGACTTCGTGCGCGCGCTGACGCGGCCCGGTCGTGCTCGGCCGGCGATCTAGCGGCGCCCGCGTCGCGGAGCATGTCCTCGGCCGGAGCGCACAGCGCATCGAGCCAGCTCTGCGCGGCCCGGGCATAGAACTCGCTGCGAGACACCCCCAAGCGCTTCGCTGCCTGCTCCACGCGTTGGAACGTCTCGTCGGGGACCGATATAGCCGTTTTCATGGGATGAGTATAACTGCGTCATACCGAGTCAGGCTGTCCCAACGGCTCCTCGACGCCGTCGCTTCGCCCGCGCGCGAGCGAGCGGGTAGCATCAGCCACGAGACGGAAAGACACCAGGGGGGCTGGCGGCAGGCCGGCTGAGATGGCGCCCGGGAGCGTTGCTCCCCCGGCGCCGACCCTTAGAACCTGTGGGGTAATGCCCGCGAAGGGAGCGAAGTGGCCACCGAACTGCAGTCCCGCACCAGGCGCCCGCTCGGCGGAGCGCAGCCGCCTCGCGAGCCCGATGCGACGGTGGGCAGCGCGATCGAGCTGCAGGCGGTCGAGCGCACATTCACGGACCGGCGCGGCGAGCGTGTACCTGCCCTCGCCGGCGTCTCGCTGCGCGTGGCGCGGGGCGAGCTGCTCGCGGTCGTCGGCCCGAGCGGCTGCGGCAAGACGACGCTGCTCGAGCTGATCTGCGGACTGCAGGCGCCGGACGCCGGCACGCTGCGGAGCGAGCCGGCGGTGCTGATGCCCCAGCGCGACCTGCTGCTGCCGTGGCTCGACGCGCTCGACAACGCGGCGCTCGCGCTGCGCATGGCGCACGTGCCGCGCACACAGGCACGCGAGCGCGCGTCGTCGCTGTTCGCCGAGCTCGGCCTGGAGGGCTTCGAGCGCGCGCACCCGAGCGAGCTGTCCGGCGGCATGCGCCAGCGCGTGGCGTTCGCTGCGCACGCTGCTCTCCGGCAAGCCGGTGCTGTGCCTCGACGAGCCCTTCGGCGCGCTCGACGCGATCACACGGGCAGAGATGCAGGACTGGCTCGCGAGCGCGCTGGCGCGCGCGCCGCGCACGGTCGTGCTCGTCACGCACGACGTCGAGGAGGCGGTGCTGCTCGCCGACCGCGTGCTCGTGCTCTCACCGCGGCCAGGACGCGTGGCCGGCGAGATCGCGGTCGAGGAGCCGCGCCCGCGCGGGCGCACCGAGGCCGGGGTCGTCGCGCTGCGCGAGCGTGCGCTCGAGCTGCTGGCTCGTGCGCCATGAGGCGCTCGCTACTGCCGCCGCTCGTCTTGGCGCTCGCGCTGCTCGGCGCGTGGGAGCTCTACGCCGACCTCGGCACGACCAGCTCGTTCGTGCTGCCCGCACCGCACGCGGTGGCCTCGGCGCTGTGGGACAACGCGGGCTTCCTCGCGGCCAACTTCGCGCCGACGGCCGAGGAGGTCGGCCTCGGCATCCTGCTCGCGCTCGCGCTCGGCTTCGCGTTGGCCGTCGCCGTCCACCTGTCGGGCGGGCTGCGTCGCGCGGTCTACCCGCTGGCGGTCGGCTCGCAGGCGATCCCGATCGCGGTGATCGCGCCGCTGCTCGTCTTCTGGTGGGGCTTCGGCATGTTGCCGAAGCTCGTCGTGATCGTGCTGATCTGCTTCTTCCCGGTGCTCGTGACGACGGTCGACGGCCTGCGCGCGATCGAGCCCGAGCAGCTGAAGCTGCTGCGCACGCTCGACGCCTCGCGCTGGCAGGCGTTCCGCTTCGCCGAGCTGCCGGCCGCGCTGCCGGCGGCGCTGAGCGGCGCGCGGATCGCTCTGGCGGTCGGTGTGATCGGCGCCTACATCGCCGAGTCCCAGACGGCGACGAGCGGCGTCCACGCGGGCCTCGGCCACGAGATCAACGCCGACCTGACGGCGCTGCAGACGCCGCGCGCCTACGCTGCCGCCGTCGTGCTGTTCGCGCTGGCGATCGCCTGCTTCTATGCCCTGTCCCTCGCCGAGCGCGTGCTCGCGCCGTGGGCGCACCCGACCCGAGGAGAGACGACTTGAGATCGATGCCCGCACCGCCGCCAGCACCGCACCGCCGCGCGCGCCGCCGCGCCGCGAGGGCGCTCGTCCTGATGCTGTCCGCGGTCGCGCTGCTGGCCCTCTCGGCGTGCGGCTCCAAGCAGGACGCGATCTCGCCGCCCGGCACCAAGCCCTTCACGGTGATGCTCGACTTCTTCCCCAACGCCGACCACGCGGCGCTCTACTCGGCGATCGCGCACGGCGACTTCCGCGCGGTCGGCCTCGACGTCAAGCCGCAGACGCCGGCCGACCCCTCCGAACCGCTGAAGCTGCTCGCGGCGGGCAAGGTCGACATGGCGATCTCCTACGAGCCCGAGCTGCTGCTGGCACGCGACGAAGGCTTCAAGCTGGTCTCGATCGGCGCGCTCGTGCAGCGGCCGCTGACCTCGATCATCGCGCTGCCGCAGGGCCACGTGCGCAAGGTCGCGGACCTCGCTCGGCAAGACGTGTCGGCACCGCCGGCATCCCCTACCAGGCGGCCGAGCTGAAGACGGCCGCTGCAGGCCGCGGGCGCAGACCCGGCGAGCGTCAAGGAAGTCAACGTCGGCTTCAACCTCGTGCCGGCGATGCTCTCGAACAAGGTCGCGGCCACGCTCGGCGGCTTCTGGAACTACGAGGCGATCCAGCTGCGGCTGATGCACAAGCACCCGCTGGTGATCCCGGTCGATCAGGCGGGTGTGCCGACGTACAACGAGCTCGTGCTGGTCGTGCGCGAAGACGAGGCGCACGCGCGCGGGCAGGACCTGCGCGCCTTCATGCAGGCGCTCACGCGCGGCGAGCGCGAGGTCCGCTCCGAACCGGCCGCGGCGGCCGCGCTCGTCGTCAAGGCCAACCCCTCGCTGCAGCAGAAGCTGCAGCTCGGCCTCGATCGAGCAGACGCTGCCGGCCGCGCTGCCGAGCGCCGGCAAGCCGTTCGGCTGGCAGACCCCCTCGGCGTGGGCGTCGTTCGGGCGCTGGATGTTCGACCACGCGCTGCTCAAGCACAACCCGAACTCGGCGCTGCCGCCGTTCACCAACGAGTTCCTCCCGGGCCAGGGCATCTAGGCTTAGCCGATGCGCATCGGACTGCTCACCGGCGGCGGCGACTGCCCGGGGCTGAACGCGGTGATCCGCGCTGTCGTGCGCCGCGGCCTGTCCGGGCCCGGCAACAGCTTCGTCGGCTTTCGCTACGGCTGGGCGGGCCTGCTGGGCGACGACGCGATCGAGCTGACGCTCGCGAGCACGGCGGGCATCCTGCCACGCGGCGGCACGATCCTCGGCACGTCGCGCACGAACCCCTACGCCGACGGACAGGACGGGACGGCGGCGATCCGCGAGACCCTTCGATCGCGGGAAGTCGACGCGTTGATCCCGATCGGTGGCGAGGACACGCTTGGCGTGGCGCTGCGCCTGCACGAAGATGGCGTGCCGGTAGTCGGCGTGCCGAAGACGATCGACAACGACCTCGGCGGCACCGACGTGACGTTCGGCTTCCAGACGGCCGTGCAGATCGTCACCGACGCGATCGACCGCCTGCACACGACGGCCGAGTCGCACAACCGCGTGATGGTGCTCGAGGTGATGGGCAGGCACACGGGTTGGATCGCCACGCACGCCGGCCTGGCCGGCGGCGCCGATGCGATCCTCGTGCCCGAGCGCCCCTTCGACATCGAACGCGTGGTCGAGCACCTGCGCGCGCGCCACGAGCGCGGCCGCAGCTTCTCGATCGTTGTCGTCGCCGAGGGCGCCACGCCGCTGGAAGGCACGCTGCAGGTGCGCGAGGGAACGGCGACCGACGCCTTCGGCCACGCCCGGCTCGGCGGGATCGGCGTGCTGCTCGAGGGCGAGCTGGAGCGGCGAACGGGCTATGAGAGCCGCGTTACGATCCTCGGCCACGTGCAGCGCGGCGGCACGCCGGTCGCGTTCGACCGCGTGCTCGCCACCCGCTTCGGCGTCAGCGCGATGGACGCCGCGCTCGGCGGGCGCTCCGGCGTGATGGTCGGGTTGCGCGGTACCGAGATCGTCGAGACGCCGCTGGCCGAGGCGCTGCGCGAGCCGAAGCTGCTCGACCCCGGGCTGTACCAGACGGCCGAGCTGTTCTTCGGCTAGCAGCATGCGCGCGATGCTGTTCGAGCAGGTCGGGCAGCCGCTGAAGGCCATCGAGCGCGAGGCGCCCACACCGGGCGCAGGCGAGCTGTTGATCAGGGTGCACGCCTGCGGCGTGTGCCGCACCGACCTGCACCTGCTCGACGGCGAGGTCGAGATCAAGCGGCCGCCGCGGATTCTTGGTCATCAGATAATCGGCACGGTCGAGGCCGTCGGCGAGTCGACGGAGGGAGCGATCGCAACCGGCGATCGCGTCGGCGTGCCGTGGCTCGGCTGGGTCGACGGCACCTGCGCGTGGTGTCGAAGCGGCCGCGAGAACCTCTGCCCGAACGCGCGCTTCACGGGCTGCGATATCGACGGTGGATACGCCGAGCGGACCGTCGCCGACGCGCGCTTCTGCTTCCCGATCCCGGACGGCTACCCCGACGAGCAGGCGGCGCCGCTGATGTGCGCCGGGCTGATCGGCTACCGCGCGCTGCGCATGTGCGGTGAGGCGCAGCGCATCGGGCTGTACGGCTTCGGCGCCTCGGCGCACATCCTCGCGCAGGTGTGCAGCTCGCAGGGACGAGAGGTCTATGCCTTCACGCGCGCGGGCGATGAGCCGACGCAGGCCTTCGCGCGCGAGCTCGGCGCCGTCTGGGCCGGGGCCTCGCAGGACAGCCCGCCCGAGCCGCTCGACGCGGCGATCATCTTCGCCCCCGTCGGCGCGCTCGTGCCGCTCGCGCTCGCCGCGGTGACGCCCGGCGGGACGGTCGTGTGCGCCGGCATCTACATGAGCGACATCCCCGCCTTCCCCTACAGCGCGCTGTGGCAGGAGCGCGTCGTTCGCTCCGTCGCCAACCTGACCCGCGACGACGCGCGCGAGTTCCTGCCGCTGGCCCCACAGGTGCCTGTCCACACACACGTCACGACGTACCCGCTCGAGCAGGC
The DNA here is from genome assembly GCA_963716315.1 of uncultured Solirubrobacteraceae bacterium. Lineage (GTDB taxonomy): Bacteria > Actinomycetota > Thermoleophilia > Solirubrobacterales > Solirubrobacteraceae > Palsa-744. Next base: position 1,174,725 of record OY970301.1, read on the forward strand.
CAACGAGGCGCTCGCGGACCTGCGCGCCGGGCGCTTCACGGGCGCGACCGTGCTCGTTCCCTGAGCGGCCATCGCAGTGCCGCGCCGGGTCTAAGCGGGTTCTCATCGCCCGCTCAGCGCCGCTTTAGACGGCTCGAAGAAGCTGCCCCTAGTGTCCGCCGCCTCGCGTTTCAAGACGCAACGCTCGGCCGCGGCACTGCCGGCCGCCTGTGCCGCGGCCGCCGCTCTGCTTGTGGCCGGCTGCGGTGGCGCGGGGTCGAGCGCAGGCAACGGCAGCCAGGCCGCGGCGCAGGCCACCGCCGGCAAGCACGCCTCGAGCGCGAGCCGCTCCGCCTCGACGCAAGCGGGGACGGCGACTGCCGCACGCCCATCCGCGCTCCACGCCGGCGCGAGCACGAAGCTGCCCGAAGCTGTGCAGCTGCCGGCCGTGACCGCCGGCCTGGGCGGCGTGCTCGCGCTCGCCGGGCTCGACGCGGCCGACTCCTCGCTGGCGAGCGTGACGTTGATCGGCGGCGCCTCGGCGAGCACCGTCGCGCAGCTGCCCGAAGCGCTGCACGACGCCGCCGCGGCGAGCATCGCCGGGCGCGCATACCTGTTCGGCGGCGGCAATGCCGGCACCGCCAGCTCCGCGATCCTCGAAGTGACGCGCTCGGGCGGGCGCGTGGCCGGGCACCTGCCGGCGCCGTCATCCGACGTGGCCGCGGCCGCGGTCGGCGGCACGGCCTACGTCGTCGGCGGCTACACCGAGACGACGCCGCTGCGCACGATCGTCGCGTTCACGCCCGCGGCGACGCGCGTCGTCGGGATGCTGCCGCGCCCGCTGCGCTACGCCGCCGTCGCGGCGGTCGGCGGGCAGCTGCTGATCGCCGGCGGCACCTCGGGCGAAACGGCCCAGCGGGCGATCCTCTCTTTCGACCCCGCGAGTGGGCGCGTGCAGCGGATCGGCGAGCTGCCGCGCGCTTTGACGCACGCCGCGGGCGCATCGCTGAACGGCTTCATGTACCTGCTCGGTGGGCGCGGCGAAGGGCTCACCGATCAGACCTCGGCGATCCTCGCGATCGACCCCTCGAGCGGCTCGGTCAGCTCAGCCGGGCGCCTGCCCGAAGCGCTCTCCGACCTCGGTGCAGCTTCGCTCCCCGACCGCATCGTCGCGGTCGGCGGGCGCGACCGGGCAGGAACCGTGCACGACCGCGCGCTGACGCTCCTGCCCAACGCGCGATGACCGCGCCGCGCAGGCTTGCCGCGACGGCGGCGCTCGCGCTGACGACGACGTGCCTCGCCGCATGCGGCGGCGGCTCCCCGGCGAGCAGCTCCCGCACCGGCGGTGGCGCGACCGAAGCCTCCGGCAACGAGAGTGGCAGCGGCGCGGGCGACCGCGCGCGCCCGGGCAACGGCGTCGAAGTCCCGCGCCCCGGGCGGGTGCCGCCGCCGCTCGGGCACGCCGACGTCTATGCGGCCGACCGCCCCGGGCGCTTCAGCCCGCGCGTGCGTGGCGACAGGGCACTCGTGTACGTGCCCAACAGCGAATCGAACACGGTCGACGTGATCTCGCAGAGGACGTTCAAGGTGATCGACAGCTTCCCGGTCGGCACGCTGCCCCAACACGTCGTGCCGGCGTGGAACCTGCGCACGCTGTACGTCACGAACGACCTCGGCAACAGCCTCACGCCGATCGACCCGCGCACGGGCAGGCCGGGGGCGCCGATCCCGGTGACCGACCCGTACAACATGTACTTCACGCCGAACGGGCGCTGGGCGATCGTCGTCGCCGAGGCCCACCGCGAGCTCGACTTCCGCGACCCGCGCACAATGGCGCTGCACCGTGCGCTGCCAACGCCGCAGTGCCGCGGCGTCGACCACATGGACTTCACCGCGGGAGGGCGCTACGCGTTGGCATCGTGCGAGTTCGACGGCAGCCTGATCGTCGTCGACGTGCGCAGCGAGCGGGTCGTACGCAAGATCGCGCTGGCGGCCGGCGCGCAGCCGCAGGACGTCAAGCTCTCACCCGACGGGCGCACGTTCTACGTCGCCGACATGGCGCTCGGCGGCGTCTGGCTGATCGACGTGCGTACGCTGCGGGTGATCCGCTTCGAGCTCACCGGCGCGGGCGCGCACGGCCTCTACCCGAGTCGCAACGCCAAGGACCTCTACGTCTCCAACCGCGCCGAAGGGTCGATCAGCGTGATTTCGTTCGCCACGCGGCGCCCGATCGCCAAGTGGCGCCTGCCGGGCGGCGGCTCGCCCGACATGGGCGGCGTCTCTGCGGACGGCAGCATCCTCTGGCTGTCGGGCCGCTCGGACTCCTCGGTCTATGCGATCTCGACGCGCAGCGGACGCCTGCTGCACCGCATCCCCGTCGGCCAGGGACCGCACGGCCTATTGGTGTGGCCCCAGCCGGGCCGCTACTCGCTCGGGCACACCGGCATCCTGCGCTAGCGGCGCCGGCCCGGCCGGGTGCGCCCGCGGCGGCGGGCTGGGCGCGAAGCCGGCGATCACGAGCTCGATCCGGGCGCCGTCCTCGGGCGAGCTGCCGGCGCTCACATCGCCCGCCGTGCGCGAGCGGCGATCGCGCGCACGATCGAGAGGCCGAGCCCGGTGCCGCCGGAGGCGCGGTCGCGCGCGGCGTCGGTGCGATGGAAGCGATCGAAGACCCGCTCGCGCTGCTCGCGCGGGGATCCCGGGGCCGTCGTCCTCGACGAGCAGCCGCAGTCGCCCTCCGCGCAGCGCCTCGACGCGCAGGCGCACGAGGCCCACCCCGGGGGCGGTGTGCTCGATCGCGTTGCCGATCAGGTTGCGCAGCGCCTGCGCGAGCCGGTCGGGGTCGCCCGCGAGCACCCCCTCGGGCACGCTGCCGGCGAGCTCGAAGCGACGGTCGGCGAGCAGCCCCATCCCGTCCCACAGCTCGCTCGACGAAGGGACGCAGCTCGATGCGGCTGCAGACCGCAGGAACTCGGTCTGTTCGCTGCGCGCGAGCAGCAGCAGGTCGTCGACGAGGCGGCTGATCGCGCCCGATCTCGGCCTGCACGAGCGCGCTCGACGCGGCGCAGTTCGGCGGGCGAGGGCCGCTCTTGCGCGGCCAGCACTTCGAGCTGCCCGCGGATCACGGTCAGCGGCGTGCGCAGCTCGTGCGAGGCGTCGGCGACGAACGCGCGCTGGCCCGGCGAACGCCTCGGTCGAGCCGGTCGAGCATGTGATTGAAGGCGTCGCTGAGCACGCGCACCTCGCGCGCCTCGCCCTCGGGGTCGTGGATCCGCGGGTGCAGATCGCCCGCGTCGACGCGCGCCGCGACCGCGGCCATCCGCCGCAGCGGGCGCGAGACGCGCGTGCCGATCAGATAGTGCGGCGAGCAGCGCGCCGACCAGCGCGAGCGATCCCGGCGAGGATGAACGCACGCGCCACGCTCGCCTGCGCGTGCGCCGACGCCGGCCAGCGACTCGCCGACGCCGACCGTCACGCTCGAGCCGTCGCGCAGCCGAACGTGGCGCTTGAGCAGGCGCAGGTCGCCGACGTCGCCGAGCGGCAGCGTCGTGTAGCCGAGCGGGCTCGTCGAGCAGCTTGCTCGAGAGCGCATTCTCATGCGCCTGCACGGCGATGCTCTCGCCGTCGTCGGGCCTGACCGCGTCGGAGAACAGCTCCGGGCGGTTGGTCACGGTGCCGCGCACCGGGGATGTTCGCGAACAGCAGCGTCGAGCTGGCGCGCGAAGGCTGGTCGCGCACGTAGCTCGCCGGCCTCGGCGTAGGCGCCGCGCGCGCGTGCGTCGGCCCGCCGCGGGCGAGATCGTGCGTCAGCTCCGTCGGCGTCGCCGGCGATCTCGCCGTCGATCTGCTGGCGCAGCTGGGTGCCCGTGCCGCGATAGACGGCGACGAAGGCGACGCCGGTGCAGAGCAGCGTGACGAGCGCGACCCAGCCGGCCAGCCGCCAGCGCAGGCCGACGCCGCGCGAGGCGTTCGCGTAAGCCGCGCATCGCGCTCAGCCGCTGCCGCCCAGCCGGTAGCCGACGGCGCGCACGGTGAAGATCGGCGCCGGGTCGCCCGGCGCTGCCGAGCTTGCGGCGCAGGTAGCCGACGTAGACGTCGACGACGTTGGTCGTCGGATCGTGCTCGTAGCCCCACACGGCGCTGAGGATCTGCTCGCGCGAGAGCACCTGGCCGTGGTGGCGCATCAGGTAGACGAGCAGCTCGAACTCGGTCGTCGAGAGCGTCGACGGCGCGACCCCCGCGGCTGGACCTTGCGCGTGAGCAGGTCGACCTCGATGTCCTCGGCGCGCAGCGTGCTGGCCGAGGCCTGCGCGACGACGCGCAGCTGCGCGCGCACGCGCGCCACGAGCTCGGCGATCGAGAACGGCTTGACCAGGTAGTCGACGGCGCCGGCCTCGAGGCCCGCGACGCGGTCCTCGATCTCGCCGCGCGCGGTCAGCACGATCACGGGCAGCGTCAGGCTCGCGCAGGCGCAGGCGCCGCGAGGATCTCCAGACCGCAGCGGCCTGGGAGCATCAGGTCGAGCACGACCGCGTCGCAATCGCCGCTCGAGCGCCAGGCGCTCGCCCTCGATCCCGTCGAGCGCCGCCTGCACGGCGAAGCCCTCGGCCTCCAGGCCGCGCTGCACGAAGTCGACGATCCCCGGCTCGTCCTCGATCAGCAGGACGCGCGCCGCCGCCTGTGACTCGCGCTGTGCAGCCGGCTCGCCACCGGCTGAAAGCGCCTCGCCGCGCTCTGGGCGCGTGCTCGCCGACATGGCCACAGGATAGGCGGCGGACCGCCCGGCATCGGCGCCTACGGGTTTTCAGATGAACTTTCTCATCTACCGGTTACCGCGTCCTTAGTTCCCGCTCACACACTGCGAGCCATGGCAGTCGACCGTCAAGCGTCGTTCCCGCCGTCGACCTGGCGCTCGCCTCGGAGGCCTCGTCGGCGGCGGGACGACGGGCAACGAGCGCCTCACGTCGGCCACCGGCGCGGTGCTGATCGTGCTGCTCGCCGTGATCGGCGTGACGATCATGCGCCTCGGGCCGCTGCTCTCGCGTCCACCTGTTCGTGGGCATGCTGCTGGTCGGCCCGGTGCTGCTGAAGCTCGCCAGCACGGGCTACCGCTTCGCCCGCTACTACACCGGCGAACCCGCGCTACCGCCGCAAGGGCCCGCCGCGCGCTGCCGCTGCGGCTGATCGCGCCGATCGTGGTGCTGACCACGCTCGTCGTCTTCGCCAGCGGCGTCGCGCTGCTGTTCGCCGGGCCCGTCCTCGCGCGACACGCTGCTGCCGATCCACAAGGTCAGCTTCATCGTCTGGATCGTCTTCACGTCGATGCACGTGCTCGCGCACCTGCCAACGATGCTGCGCGGCGTGCGCGCCGACTACCGCCCAACGCGCGGCAGCGCAGCCGCCTGGGAGCAGCGCCTGGATCCACGCGAGGGCGTGAACGGGCGGGCCGGTCGCGTGCTCTCGCTGAGCAGCGCGCTGGCCTTCGGCGTGGTGCTTGCGATCGTGCTGATCCCGCAGTTCGGCCCCTGGCTCTCTGCCCACAACCTGCACCACTGAGATGCGCCGACACACCACACACGACACGCGACAACTCGCTGCGCAGGCTCAGCCGCGTCAACCGCTGGCTGATCGCGGGCAGCCTCACGCTCACCGGCGTGCTCACCGAGGTCGTCGCCCACGCCTTCCCCGGAAGCGCCCACGCGAGCTCGAGCGCCACGGCCAAAGCCGCGCGCCACAAGCACTCGAGCCACTCGTCCTCGCACAGCTCGACCTCGACGAGCACGCTGAAGCCGCCGGCGCAGGCGCCCGAAGCGAGCGAATCGAGCAGCGAAGCCTCGAGCGAAGCGCCGACCGAACCCTCGCCGGAAGCGACGCAGGAATCGGCGCCTTCCGCGAGCCCCTCGGCCGAAGAATCGGCGCCGGCGCAGGAAGCCGCCCCCGAACCGGCGCCGGAACCGGCGCCGGAAGTAGAAGCGCCCGGTCGTCTCGGGGGGGTCGTGACGCTGCTGCGCTCACGCTCCTCGCGCTGGACCGGCTGCGCCTCTGGCAGGCGCTCGGCACGAGCGTCGTGCTGCGCACCGCCGATCCCGCGGCGACTGGCGGCGGCGCGCGCGAGCCGTCGAGTCCGAGCTCGCCGCGATCGACCGCGCGTGCAGCCGCTTTCGCGCCGGACTCCGAGCTCTCGCGGCTGAACGCCGCGCCGGGCGCCCGATCGCAGCTCGGCCCGTTGCTGCTCGAGGCGCTCGCGCTCGCGCTGCGCGCCGCCGCGCTGACCGACGGCGATGTCGACCCGACGATCGGGCGCGCGCTCGAGCTGCGCCGGCTACGACCGCGACTGGCGGCTGCTGCCGGCGCCGGCGAGGCGATGAGCCGGCGCGAGCCGAGGCGGCCGACCGCGGATGGCCGACGCGTGCGACCCGGCCGTGCTGAGCTGCGGACGCTCAGCGGCTGGCGCGCGGTCGCGCTCGACCGCGCGACGCGGCCCGTTCGCGCTGCCCGCGGGCGTGCGGCTCGACCTCGGCGCGACCGCCAAAGCGCTGGGCCGCCGACCGCGCCGCGGCAGCCGCCGCGACGCGGCCAGCGGCTGCGGCGTGCTCGTCAGCCTCGGCGGCGACATCGCGACGGCCGGGCCGGCGCCGGCCGGCGGCTGGCGCATCCACGTGACCGACGACCACCGCAGCGACGCGTCGGCGCCTGGGCAGACGATCTCGATCCGCTCGGGCGGCCTTGCGACCTCGAGCACGACCGTGCGGCGCTGGAGCCACGCGGGCCGCACGATGCACCACATCATCGACCCCGCCACGGGCAGCCCGGCGGACACGCGCTGGCGCACGGTCAGCGTCGCCGCCGACGAGCTGCGCGCGACGCGAACATCGCCACCACCGCCGCGCTCGTGCGCGGGCGCTCGGCGCTGGACTGGCTCGCGGAGCTCGGGCTGCCGGCGCGCCTGCGGCGACCAGGACGGCTCGGTTACGACGGTCGGCGCGCTGGCCGGCACGAGCAGTCCGCTGCCGGCGAGCACGGCGGCTGGCGGCATGAGCGACTTCGCTCGCCGTCGCCGGCGGCAGCGCCTACTGGTATCTGACGCGCTCGACCGGCGCCGTCGGCGCTGCTGCTGCTGACGCTCGCCGTCGCGCTCGGCGTCGTCGACGTGCGCCGCTGGAGCACGCCGCGCTGGCCGCGCTTCGTCGTCGACACGCTGCACCGCAACGTCTCGCTGCTGGCGATGGTGTTCCTCGGCGTGCACATCCTCACCTCGGTGCTCGACAGCTTCGCTCCGATCTCGCTGATCGACGCGTTCATCCCGTTCGTCGGCTCCTACCGCCCGTTCTGGCTCGGCCTCGGCGCGCTCTCGCTTCGACCTGCTGCTGGCCGTGACGATCACGAGCCTGCTGCGCCAGCGGCATCGGCTTCGCCAGCTGGCGCGCGGTCCACTGGCTCACGTACGCGAGCTGGCCGATCGCGCTGCTGCACGGCTTCGGCACGGGCAGCGACGTGAAAGTCACGCTGGCTGCTGGTGCTCAGCATCGCCTGCCTGCTCGTCGTGCTCGCGCGCCGTGCTCGCCCGCGCGATCTCCGGCTGGCCGGAGCACCTGCGCGCTCGCAGCGCCGCGCTCGGCGGCGCCGGCGCGTTCTCGCTGTTCCTGCTGCTGTGGCTGCCCGGCGGCCCGCTCGGCTCGGAATGGGCGCGGCGCTCGGGCACGCCCGGCATCGCTGCTCGGGCACTCGGCGCACGCCACGAAGGCGAAGGGCGGCACGCAATGAGCGGATCGTCCCACAGCCGAGCTCCACGGCCGACGACGCCACGCGCGTATACGAGCGCCCTGCACAGCCCGAGCCGCCTGCGCAGCCGCCGAGCCGGCGGCGCGGGCTCGCTGCCGCGCCTGCTCAGCGGCGTCCCGGCGGCCGGCGGAGCACTCGAGCTCGACAGGCACCTCGACGTGCACGGCGAGCTCCCGCACGAGCGTCGCCGCAGGCGCTCCTCGGCGGAGTCATCGCTGATCGCGCAGGTCGAGCAGGCCGGGCTGCGCGGGCGCGGCGGCGCCGGCTTCCCGACGGCCACGAAGCTGCGCGCCGTGGCGGCCGCAGCGCGGTCGCGCGATCGTCGTCGTCAACGCCGCCGAGGGCGAGCCGGCGAGCCTCAAGGACCGCACGCTGTGCCAGCTCGCTGCCGCACCTGGTGCTCGACGGCGCTGTAGCTCGCCGCCGCAGGCGGTCGGCGCGCGACGAGGTGATCGTCGGCGTGTGCGAGTCGCTCCGCCGGCGCCGAGACGCTCGCCCGCGCGATCGCCGAACGCGACGCCGCGCGAGCGCGCGTGCGGATCGCAGATGTCGCGTCGTGCCGGGCGGACTACGTCGGCCGGCCAGGAGTCGGCGCTCGTCAACCACCTCAACGGCGGCCCGGCGCTGCCGACGTTCACGCCGCCGATGCCCTTCGAGCAGGGGGTCAGCCGCCGCCCGACGCTGCTCAACAACGCCGAGACGCTCGCCCACGTCGCGCTGATCGCGCGCCACGGGCCGGACTGGTTCCGCGAGCTCGGCACGGCCGCGCAGCCGGGCTCGACGCTCGTGACCCTGTCCGGGCCGCTCGCCGCGCCGGCCGTCTACGAGATCGAGTACGGCGCCTCGCTGCGCGTCGCTGATCGACGCCGCCGGTGGCCTGACTCGCGTCCGCGCGCGCCGCGCTGCTGGGCGGCTACGCCGGCACCTGGGTCGACGGTGCGCCAGCTGCGCGGCGTCTGGCGCCTTTCCGACGAACACCTCGCGCCGCTACGGCGCCTCACTCGGCGCCGGCGTCGTCGCGCTGCTCTCCGAGCGACGCCTGCCCGGTCGCCGAAACGGCCCGCGTCACGCGCTGGCTGGCCGGGCAGAGCGCCGGGCAGTGCGGCCCTTGCGTCCACGGCCTCGGCGCGCTCGCCGGGACGATCGAGCGAGATCGCCGCCGGCGTCGCCGCAGCACGACGCCGAGCAGCGCGTGGAAGCGCTCGCGCACGCTCGTGCGCCGGCGCGGCGCGTGCGGCCATCCCGACGGCACCGCGTCAGCTTCGCGCTCAGCGCGCTCGAGGTGTTCCGCGACGAGTTCGCCGACCACGCCCGCCACGGGCCGCTGCGAGCGCTGCTGCGCGCCCGCGCGAGCTGCCGCTGCCCGACTGCCGCCAGCCAGCCGAGACGCCGCGCCGCAGCCCGCGCTGCTCGCGCTGCGCGCTCCGGCGATGCGGCGCGATGAGCCACCGCCTGCGGCGTGAACCCGATCGCCTGCGAGGCCCACGGGATGTGCGCCGAGCTGCTGCCCGAGCGGATCACGCTCGACGAGTGGGGCTATCCGATCGCTCGACGACGAGCCCGCTGCCGGCGCGGTGCTCGACCACGCAAGGCGCGCCGCGCAGGCGTGCCCGACGTTCGCGCTGCTCGTCGAGCGCGAGCGCGAGCGCAGCCGCGCCTGAGCCGCCCCGGGTGGCTCAGGTGGCGAGTGCGCTCGCAGCGGCCATCGCTCAGAGCGCCCATGCGTGGACGGCCGCCAGCCCCGCCCACTCCTCGTACGGCGCGAAGAACTCGCGCACCTCGTGCTCCTCGCGCGCGCGCATGCGGGTCGCCGCCGCTGAGCAGCGCGCCCGACGAGCTTCAGCAGGCCGAGGTCGCCGGCCGGCAGCTGGTCGTGGCGGCCCTGGCCGTGCAGCGCGAGCATCTCGACCGTCCACGAGCCGATGCCGGGGATCGCGCGCAGCCGCCGCCAGCCGCGCTCGTGGTCGGCGCTCGTGCAGGTCGACACGGCCCGCGCGCGACCTCGCGCGCGGCGCGTACCAGCGTGATCGCCCGGCAGCCGGCCAGGTCGAAGGACTCGCAGCAGCGCCGGCGCAGTCCCGGCGAGCGCCGCCGGCGTCGGCAGGTCGCGCAGCGCGCTGGCCGCGCCGTCCCAGCCGACCCAGCGCCGCCCCAGCGCGGCGACGCATGCGGCGCTCGATCGCGGCCGCGCGCTCGTACTCGATCAGCTGCTCGCAGATCGCCCAGGCGAGCGCCTCGAACGGCTCCGGGCGCCGCCGCACGCGCAGCCACGGCCGCCGGCGCAGCGAGCGGCCGATCAGCGGGTCGCGCGCGAAGCGCGCGGCAGGAACGGCCGCGAGGTCCTCGTCGACGCCGAGCGCGAAGCGCATCCGCTCGATGCCGTGCGACGGCCGCCGCGCGAGTGCCGGCGCGCGCGCCGAACAAGACCCGCATCGGGCGCGGTCTGCGCGACGCGCACGAGCACCGGCTCGCTCGCCGTGGTGCAGCAGGCGCTCGAGCACGCCGCCGCGGCGGCGCACCATGCCGTCCATCGCCGGCCGCCGCGGCAGGCGGAACGGCCCCGCCGGGCGCACCTCGACGCGCAGCTCGACCGTGCCGGCACGGCCGCGCCTCAGCGAGCGCGCGCCGCGGCCGCCGAGCAGGTGCACGTCGAGCAGCAGCGAGCGGCTGCCGACGATCTGCACGAGCTCGCCCGCCGCCGAGCCGCGCGCGCCGACGTCCACGCGCCAGACGGCGCCCCGCGCGGCCCCTCGGCGAGCGCCGCGAACGCCGTTGGCGTCGCGTCACCAGCCCGACGACGGCAGCGCCGGCGACGAAGCCGCCGGCGGCGACCGCGGCCGCCTGCACCGCCGGCAACGAGCTGACGCTCGCGCGCCGCCGAGCGACTCGCCGGCGACGACCTCGGCGCGCGACCACGCGCGCCTCCTCGGCCAGCACCGGCAGCGAGTCGCGCCGCGGTACCGGCCCTGCGGTCGGCCATGCCGCGGCGCGTCTCGCGCTCGCCGCGGCCTCCGTGCGCTGTGAGGGCTGCTCATCCGGCGAAGTGTAGAGGCCGCTCAGACCTCTCTGCAGCCCGCCGCTCCGCGGCCCAGCGCCGGACCGCGCTACGAGCTCGCGCTCGTAGATCGCGGTAGCGCTTGACGACCTCGCCGCCCATCGCTTCCATGCCGCGGTTCATCGCGCGTGTTCGTCTCGAGGATCCAGCCCATCTCACCGCCGCTCTGCGGGCGTGCGTTCGGCGGCGTCGAAGTGCTCGACGTAGAGCTGCGCGGCGACGCCGGTGTGCTGGTACTCGGGCTTGACGCCGAGGAAGCCGACGCGCACGCGGTCGATCAGCCGGCCCTTGTTGAGGAAGTGCCACCAGCCGAACGGCAGCAGCCGGCCCGTTCATCTTCGCCAGCACCTGGTTGAGCGTCGGGCACGGTGATCGCCATGCCGACGACCTCGCCGGTGTCTTCGCGCTCGGCGATCATGAACCAGTGCTTGTCGAAGACCAGCTGCAGCTCCTGCGCGTAGGCGTCGAGGTCCTTCTTCGAGAACGGCACGAAGTCCCAGTTCTTCGACCACGCCGCGTTGTAGACCTCGGCGAACGCGTCCATGTCCTTGCGCAGCTGCCAGCGGCGCATCGGGCGCACGCGGATGCCGTGCTCGCTCTGGACCTTCTCGGCGAGCTCCCAGATCACGGGCAGCACCTTGTCGCGGTCGGTGACCTCGAGGTTCCACATCAGCAGGTCCATCGCCTTGGTCAGGCCGGCCTGCCTCGAGCAGCTCGCGGTAGTAGGGCGGGTTCCAGGGCTGAGCGATCATCGGGCGCAGCTCATAGCCCTCGATCAGCACGCCGCTCTCGTCGTTCATGGCGAAGCTCGCCGGGCCGACCATGCGCTCCTTGCCGCGCTCGCGCAGCCAGGCCGCGGCGGCGTCGAGCAGCGCCTCGAGCACCTCCTGGTCGTCCTCGAACTCGAGGAAGCCGAACCAGCCCCAGTTCTTGCCCTGGTACTCGTTGAAGGCGTGGTTGACCTGCGCGCTGATGCGCCCGACGACGCGACCGTCGCGCCACGCCAGGAAGTACTCGGCCTCGCCGTGGCTGAAGAAGGCGTTCATGCGGCGGCTGAGGAACAGCCGCCGCTCGAGCTTCAGCGGGGGCACCCACTGCGGGTGGTTAGCATGCAGGCGGAACGGGAGGTCGATGAATCGCTTCAGATCTCTGCCGCCCGAAACGGACTCTGATTTCGACTCCCACGGCCGAGGCACCCTACATGCCGACCTCCATCGACGTCTTCGCAAAGGTCCGCGGCCACGAGCGCGCCGAGCTGCTGCGCGGCGGCGCGCGAGGCGGACGTCCTGCCGTACTTCCACGTGCTCGACCTCGCCGGCGATGCCGGTCGTGGAGATGGAGGGCGCCGAGCGGATCATGCTCGGCTCGAACAACTACCTCGGCCTGACCGGCGACGAGCGCGTGATGCAGGGCGCCGAGGACGCGCTGCACCGCTACGGCACCGGCCTGACCGGCTCGCGCCTGCTGAACGGCACGATCCCGCTGCACCTCGAGCTCGAGCGCGAGATCGCCGAGTGGATGGGCACCGAGGACGCGATCGTCTTCACGACCGGCCATCAGGCCAACGTCGGCACGCTCGGCACGCTGCTCGGGCCCGGCGACACGGTGATCGTCGACTCCGGCGACCACGCCTCGATCCTCGACGGCTGCCTGCTCTCGCGCGCCAAGCTGCGCCCGTTCCGCCACAACCGCCTGGACAAGCTCGAGAGGATGCTGCAGCGCGCCCAGGACGACGGCGGCGGCGTGCTCGTCGTCGTCGACGGCGTCTTCTCGATGGAGGGCGACATCGCGCCGCTGCAGGAGATCTGCGAGCTGTGCGAGCGCTACGGCGCGCGCCTGATGGTCGACGAGGCGCACGGCGCCGGGGTGCTCGGCGCGCGCGGCGCCGGCACCGCCGAACTGCTCGGCGTGGCCGATCGCGTCGACCTGCGCATGGGCACCTTCTCCAAGTCGCTCGCGTCCTGCGGCGGCTTCGTCGCGGGCTCGCACGAGGTGATCGACTACCTGCGCATCTCCTCGCGCGCCTTCCTGTTCACGGCCTCGGCCGTGCCCGCCGCCGTCGGCGCCGCGCTCGCCGCGCTGCGCGTGCTGCGCTCCGCCGACGGGCCGCCGCTGCTCGCGCGCGTGCTCGAGAACGCGCGCCACCTGCGCGACGGGCTCGAAGCGCACGGCTTCGCCGTCGTGCGCCCGCAGCCGCTGCCGGGCGACACGGCGTGCAGGAGCACGCTCCGGGCGTGCGCGCGGCGCACGGCTCGGCGACGCGCCGACGATCGTCACGCCGATCGTGCCCGTACTCGTCGGCGACGACTGGAAGGCGGCGCTGCTGTGGCGCGCGCTGTACGACGCAGGGCGTGTTCGTCAACACGGCGCTGCACCCGGCCGTGCCGCCCGGCGGCGCGCTGCTGCGCACGAGCGTGATGGCCACGCACGACACGGCCACGCTCGACCGCGCGCTGGAGGTCTTCGCGACGGTCAAGCGCGAGTTCGAGGCCGAGCACGGTCCACTTCCGGGTCCGGTCGCGCAGTAGCGACCGAAGTCTCGCCACCGGGCCATGTAACCAATACCCGCCGAGCGACTTGTCCAAATCTTCACAAGTCCGACGCCGACAGAAAAAGGTCGCTTCTAGCGTACGAAGCGCGAGAACCTAGTTGACCGGACGCCCCGCCCTGACATAGCTTGCAGGAGCGCTCTGCATGTCGTCCGAGGTTCGCTCCGCACCTGTCATCTCGCAAGACAATCTTGATGGGCTGAAGGCTCCGGCCCTGAGTGTGATTCTGGACGTCCTGCACGAGCGCGCAACTCGTCAAAAAATCAAGCACGGATGTTGCGGCTCGCTGCCCGCGCGGTCGCAACGGGGAGAGTGCCCAAATGAACGCGACAGCGACAGTCGCCCCTGCGTCCGCAGTACATGCGCGCCCTGGAGCGCGCCAACAAGGTTCGCCTCGCCCGTGCCGAGCTCAAGCGCAAGGTCTCGATGGACGAGATCGACGTCGCCGAGGTGATCCTCGACTGCCCGTGGGAGGCGCAGAGCATGGCCGTCGCCGACCTGCTGATGAGCCAGCGCCGCTGGGGCCAGACCCGCTGCCGCAAGTTCCTCGCCCAGATCCCGATGTCCGAGAAGAAGACGATCGGCTCGATGACCGACCGTCAGCGCCGCACGCTGGCGGCGATGCTGCACTCCTCCAGTGAGCGGGGCCGCGCCTGGAGCGCGACCCCCTTGCTAACGGACAGCCTGACGAGAGCGTGAGCTGCCACCAGCCGGCGAGCATCCCGATCAGGCCGAGCCGCGGGCGAACCTCCCATACCCCGCAGCCGCCCTGGCCGAGGTCGCGCACCGGCAGGCGGGCGAACTTGTAGCGGCCCGGTTCGAGCTTCATCCGCTCGAGCAGCTCGTGGGCGCGCCGCTCGTGCTCGCGCGCGTCCACGGCGCCATGCCGCGCAGGTCCTGCACGCGCGCGGCGAGCCGGTCGCGCGGGCGCTCGAGCTGCTCGAGGCTCAGCAGCCGCGGGCCGCCGAATGCTTCCTCGCGCGGCAGGCGGGCGGCGCCGACCGGGATGTGCGGGAAGCCGGCGGCGACGATCTCCGAGAGCTCGCGCTCGAGCCGCGCGACCTGCGCGCGAAGCGTTCGGCGGGCAGCGGACTCGTCGAACGTCTCGACAGCCGGCGCGGCCGGTATGCCGCCTGCGATCGTCAGCTGCTCGGTTTGGCTCACGCCCCCGACTCCTCCTCGTAGCGCGCCGGACGCCGGAATTCTACCAGTGCGCCAGGCCCACCGTTGCGGCTTGCGACTCGCTCTTGGAGGGGCTCACGGGGTCTCCAGCGCGGCACGACAGCTCCACAGCGCCTCTTCGGCGTAGAGCGTCGGGCACGCCGGCGACCTGCACGGCGAACAGCGCCAGCCGCGGCGAGTGCGCGCGGGGCGCGTGCGCCGGGCGCGGTCTCGCCGAACAGCACCGCCAGCGGCGCGGCGGCGTCGGCGACGACCAGCCGTCCCTCGGGCAGCGCAGGCGCGTCCGCGCCAGCGGCCGAGCCGCTCGCCCTCGCGGCTCGCGCGGATCCCGAGCGGCCCGTCGACGCTGTCGGCGTCGAGCGCCCACACGGGCACGCCCGTGTCGAGCAGCGCGATCAGCAGCACGTCGTCGAGCAGGCCGCCGGAGAGGAAGCCGCCGCGCATCATCCGCTCGAGCACCGCCGCCTCGATCGGCGTGCGCACGACGTCCGGGTCCAGGCCGATGTGGCGGAAGAACACGCGGTAGGCCGCCGGGACCGGCTCGCGCCGGACGGCGACCGCGCGGGCGCCGCGGAAGCGGTTGGACAGTTCGCGCAGCCGCGCGCTCGATGTCGGCGCGGCGAGTCGCCCGTCAGCGAGCCCTTGCGGGCGACCTCGACCTCGCGTGCACAGCAGCCGCAGCGCCGGGCAGCTCCTGCTCGACCTCGCGCGCGCACCAGCCGGGCACGAGCTCGGGGGTGGGCGCGGCGCTCATCGCGCCGGCCCGCGCCAGCCCGCGCTCGCGCGCGCCGCTGACGAGCGCGGCCAGCCGCCGCGCGCAGCGTCGCGCGCGAGGGGCGTGTGCAGCAGCGCGCGCGCCCTGCGCGACTCGCCGCCGGGATAGACGAAGCTCACCTGCGGGCAGGTCGCCGACCTTGTAGAGCGCCGCGAGCGCGCCGTCGCTGTCGATCCCGACCGGCAGCGTAAGCCGGCTGCGTGCGGATCAGCTTGCGCAGCCGGCGCGCGATCCCCCTTGATCGCGACCGCCGGCGAAGCGCACGCCCGGGAACGACGGCGCGAGCGCCTGCATGTCGCTCGAGCACGTCGGGGCAGGAGCCGCCGTCGACGAACAGCGCGAGCACGACCGGCCCGCGTTCGTAGAGCTGGCAGATGTTGAGGATCTGCGGGCCGCGCACCGTGCAGGCCGGCACGCGCCCGGCCGCGCCCTCGTTGGCGGCGCGTCGCGACGTCGGCGTCGCCCTTGAGCGTGCCGAGCGCCAGCGGCACCGCGAACGGCGGCACCCGTTCGCCGGGCGCCACGCCGCTTGACCGCCGTTGGGCTTGGTCGACGATCGTGTTGATCGTGATCAGCACGAGGATCAGCGAGCGCGAGCAGCGCCGACGTAGCGGCCGTAGCGAGGCGTCGTGCGGCGCGGCGGACGCCGGCTCAGGCCGTGCTCATGGCCCGAGCCTCAGGCCGGTCCGGCGCAGGCGCCCGCGCCGGCGCCGCGAGCCGCCTCGCCTCAGCCGTCGCGCGCAGCCAGGCACGGCTGCGAGCGCTCGGCGATCACGAGCGCGGCGGGCAGCGCGACGAGCACGCCGAGCAGCGACACGCTCAGATCGATCAGCGTGACGAGGCCGAAGTCGCGCAGCATGCGGATGTCCGACAGCGCCAGCACGCCGAAGCCGGCGATCGCGGTCACGCCCGAGGCGGCGACCGCGGCGCCCGGTGCGGCGGTAGGCGCGGCGCAGCGCCTCGATCGTGTCGTGGCCCGCCAGCGCGCTCCTGGCGGTGGCGCTCGGACAGCAGCACGCTGAACTCGGTCGAGATCGCGATCACGAGCGCGCCGAGCGTGACCGACATCGGGTTCAGCGGGACGCGCACGGCGAACAGGATCAGCGCCGACCAGCCGGTCGCCAGCACGATCGGCACGAGCGGCACGAGCGCGCGGCGCACGGTCGCCGCGGAAGGCGAGCAGCAGCACGAGCGCGACCGCCGGCGAGGCCCGCGAGCAGCGTCTCCAGGCGCCGCCACGGCGAGGCGACCTGCGGTGCCCGGACTGCGCCGCGAGCACCGGCAGGCCGACGAGCTGCGCGCTGACGCCGGCCGGCGGGTGCAGGCTCGCGCGCATCCCTTCGATCAGCTGCTGCTGCTGCTGCAGGCTCATCAGGCGGATGCCGAACGCGAGCGTCGCCACCCGCCGATCGGGCGTGATCACGTCCTGGGAGAAGTACGGCGGGATCGCGCCGAGCAGGCCGCTCGACCGCCGGCTGGCTTCGCGGCGCGGCTTGCGGCGGCTTGGCCGCGCCGGCGGCCGGCCTGGCGCGCTGGAACAGGTCGGGCAGCGAGAACGCCGGGCACAGCCGCGCCTTGCCGCAGCCGCGCGCGGCGCTGTAGCCGAAGCGCTCGAGCACCGCGCTTCTCGTAGCGAGCTCATCCATTCGATCGTCGCCGGCTTGGTCAGATCGTTCGCGCTGCACCATCAGGTCGATCTCGCCGCCCACGCCGGTCGTGCGCTCGAGCGCGTCCAGGCCTGCAGCGAGCTGAGGCTCTGCGGCACGAGCTTGGTGATGTCGGTCTCGACCTGCGTCTGCGTGTCGAGGCCCCAGCCGAGCGCCGCGAGCGCGAGCCCGACGCAGCAGCACGCGGCCCGGACGCTGGATCGCAGGCCGACCAGCGCGACGCGCGTGACGGCGCGCGTCAGCGGGTTGTCGCGCAGCAGCTCGCCGCGCCCCGCGCCAGGCCGCCGCCACGCGCTCGCCAGCGCCGGCAGCGCTCGCGTGCGCGCGCCGGGTGCGCCGCGCGCGCGACGCCCGAGCAGCGCGAGCGCCGCCGCGCCGGCGGTCAGCGCGCAGAGCAGCGCGACGACCACGCCCGACGACGAGCAGCACGCCCGAAGCCGCGCACCATCGGCACCGGCGAGAGCAGCAGCACGAGCATCGCCGCCGCGCTGGCCGCGCCGGCCGTGGCGATCGTCGGCGCGCCGAGCGCGGCGCGCGCGCGACGACGACCGTCTCGCGCGCCTCGCCGGGGTCGCCGCTCGGAGCGTCCTCCTCGCACGCGCGACTGGAACTGGATCGCGTAGTCGACGGCGAGGCCGACGAGCACGGGCAGCACGGCGATCGAGGCGACCGTCAGCGAGGCGCCGGCGAGCGACAGCGCGCCGAACGTCAGCGCCGCGGCGAGCAGCGCGAGCGCCAGCGGCAGCAGCCGCGGGCGCCCGGGGAAGATCAGCCCGAGCGTGGCCGCCATCACGAGCAGCACGGCGATCAGCAGCAGCTCGATCGAGTGCGTGATCGAGTTGGTCAGATCGGAGACGATCACCGGCACGCCGGTGACCAGGTAGCGCTCGCCGTGCGCAGGCGCCACTGCGGCATCGCCACGGCCTGGCGGATCAGCCCGATCGTGCGCGTGCGCTGCGCCTCGCTCAGCCCGGCGCGCATGCGCACCGAGACGAGCGCCGCGTTCGCGGCTCGGGAACAGGTAGGCGAAGCGCTGCTTGGGCGTGCCCGCGGGCTTGGCTCGAGTCGAACACGAGCGCCGAGACGAATTCGGGTTCTGCGAGGCTCGGCGCGAGGTCAGCCCGTACTGCAGCGCCAGCGTGACGAGCTCCTCCTGGAAGCGCGCCGTCGTGATCTTGCTCGCCTGCGCGGCCGAGCGTGCGCGCTTCGGCGGCGCTGAGCCCGCGCGCCAGCGCCGCCTGCCGCACGACGCTGTTCGGCCTGCTCCGCCTGAGCTTCGGCCTGCTTGGTCTGGCCGGTGAGCTGTTCGTCGATCTGCCCGGCCGCCTCGTTGACGAACGTGCCGGGGCCGAACACGACCTTCACCGGTGTGCGTCGCGCGCGAGCTGCCCGCAGGGACCGTCGCACGCCGCCCTCGCTGCGCGAGCGCCTTGACGCGGCACGTTGCCCGACAGGCAGCCCTCCAGGCCGAGCAGCCGCTGCGAGGTCCGCGCTCAGCACGAGCTGCTGCAGATCGCCCTTGACGAGCACCTCGACCGGCTCTTCGCCGAAGTTCCGGTAGAAGCTCTGCGTGCCGCGGTACTCCGAGCTCGAGCTCGAGACGAACGTGCTCGTCGCCGCCGTCGGCTGCAGCCGCAGCGCGAGCCCGCGCGCCGCCGAGACCGAGCACGATCGCCACGCCGATCACGAGGCGCGGACGGCGCGCGGCCGCGCCGGCCAGCGCCGAGAGCAGACGTGAAGCGTTCACAGGCAGAGGAAGGCTAACCGCGGGCGACGGTCACACGCGCTGGCGTCGAGCCGGCGGCGGCCCGGCGCCTCACTCCATGCCGAGCGGGCCGGCCGATTCGCCGGACAGGAACTGACGCACGAACGGGTTTTCCGAGGCGAACAGCTCCTCGGCGGGGCCGGATTCGACGATCCGGCCCTTCCACAGCACGGAGATGTGCTCGGCGACGCGGCGGGCGCTCATGATGTCGTGCGTGATCACGACGTAGCAGCCGCCGTTCTCGGCGTGGACTTCCTTGATCAGCTCGCACAGCAGCGCCGTGCGCACCGGGTCGAGGCCCGAGTCGGGCTCGTCGAACAGCACGATGTCCGGTTCGAGCACGAGCGCGCGCGCGAAGCCGGCGCGCTTGCGCATCCCGCCGGAGAGCTCGTTGGGCATCTTCTCGCCCTCGCCGCCGAGGCCGACCTCGCTGCAGGCGCCGGTTGACGATCTCGGCGATCTCGTCCTCGCCCTTCTCGGTGTGCTGGCGCAGCGGGAAGGCGACGTTGTCGTAGAGGTTCAGCGAGCCGAACAGCGCGCCGTCCTGGAACAGCACGCCGAACTTCTTGCGCATCTCGAACAGGTCCGCGTCGGGCAGGCTCGGGATCGAGCACGCCGTGCACGATCACGTCGCCCTGGTCGGGGTAGAGCAGGCCGACGATGTGCTTGATGCAGACCGACTTGCCGGTCCCCGACGGGCCGAGGATCATCGAGATCTGGTTCTCCGGCAGGCCCATGTTCAGGCCGCGCAGCACGTGGTTGCGCCCGAAGGACTTGTGCACGTCGATGAACTCGATCGCGTCGGGCTGCTCGGAGGGGCGGATCGTGCCGGTGTGGAACTCGAACTCGTCCGCCCTCGTCGGCGCGCTCGGCGTCACCGTGGGGCCCGGGCGGCTGCTCGGCCATGCGGCTAGCTCACCCTCCGATCGGGGCCCGCGGATTCGCCCCCCAGAAGATCTGCGTGCCGAGCATGCCGATCAGGTGCACGAGCACGAGGTTGAGCACCATCGACTTGGCCGTCGCCCTGCCCACCCCCACGGGTCCGCCGCTCGCGTTGTATCCGTAGTAGCAGGCGACGAGCACGATCGCGGTGGCCATGAACATGGCCTTGATCAGGCTGTATAAGAAATCCGGTGGATTCTGGAACTGCCAGAAGATCAGGAAGTAGCCGCCCGAGGAGACGTAGCCGATCTGCTGCACGACGGCGATGTAGGAGGCGAGGAACGCCGCGCCGATCGCCGCCGATGTACATGAACGGCAGCACCAGCCAGGCGGCGAGCAGGCGCGTCGCGCAGAGGAAGGTCATCGAGTTGATGCCCATCACCTCGAGCGCGTCGATCTCGTCGGAGATGCGCATCGCGCCGAGCTCGGCGACGATCCCGGTGCCGACCTTGGCGGCCATCATGTAGCCGAAGGCGTACGGCGTGATCTCGCGCAGGTCGCACCACGCGGTGAACACGCCCGAGTACGCGGGCGCGCCCTGGGCGGCGGTGAAGTAGGCACCCTCGATCCCGCACTGCAGGCCGAGGATGAACATCAGCGTCCAGATGATCGTGCGTCGAGCCGACGATCAGGATGCCCGCCTGGCGCAGCGACTCGCCGAAGAAGCGGAAGACGCGCAGGCCGTAGACGTCGCCGACGATCTGCCCGTGAACTTGCCGATCTCGCCGGTCGCCGCGAGCCATTCGCGCGGCATCGCCGAGCCATTCGTTCATCACTTGATCACCAGGATCTGCGGGTGGGTGGCGAGCAGCGTCTGCGTGAAGACGTAGTCGAAGGAGAAGATCGCGGTGAAGGCGAGCACGACGGCCTCGTTGACGGCGCGCCCGACGCCCTCGGCGCCGCCGGAGGCGGTCATGCCCTTGTAGCAGCAGACGATCGCGATGATCGCGCCGTAGATGCGTCGTCTTCAGCACCGAGCCCCACAGGTCGGTGGTCGAGGCGTTGGCGAACAGCGTCGCCCAGAACGGGCCGAGCGGCTGCGCCGTTGACGAGCTCGGCGATGATCCCGCCGAAGATCCCGAACAGCAGCGCGTAGATGTCGAACAGCCCGGTCACGAGCATCAGCGCCAGGAAGCGCGGCACGACGAGGTTCTTGACGGGGTCGACGCCGAGCACCTGCAGCGCGTCGAGCTCCTCGCGCACCTTGCGCGCGCCGAGGTCGGCGGTGATCGCGGTGCCGGCCACGCCGGCGACGACGATCGCGGTCACGCTCGGGCCGATCTCGCGGATCGCGCCGAGCACGAAGAAGCCGCCGAGGCGGTCGAGCGCGCCGAAGATCGTGAGGAAGTTGGCCGCCTGCAGCCCGGGCGCGGCGTAGCAGATGGCAGACGGTCGAGATCAGCAGCGGGAACCAGCACAGCCGCAGCGCGAACAGGAACTGCGAGACGAACTCGCCGCCGTAGGGATAGGGCGGGCGCAGGGCGGACAGGATCGTCCTGCCCGGTGAGGATCATCATGTCCCCGAATTCCTCGAGCACGTGCCTCGCCGGGACGAACGCCCGCTCGGCTACGCTGCGAACCATCTCTGCTGGCCCCTCCTCGGGTCGCCGTTCGCTGTCAGGGAACTCTACGCGATGCACCCGCGCCACGCCACCGCCAAGCCCGCCGCGGCGCGGCCGCCCGGCATCGATACGCGGCACGACGCCGCTGGTATGGTGGCCGCTCGCCGGTGAGGCGAGGCGAAGCGCATCGTCGCGCGCCGTGCGGGCACGCTCGCGCCGCGCGGCGCGCCAGCGCTGCTCGTCGCGGGCTGCGGCGGCGGCACGCAGCAGACCGCGGGCGAACCGCGAGCACACGTACAAGATCGAAGTGCTCGACGTGACGTTCACGCCCAAGCAGGCGATCGCCAGGCCGGCGAGGATGCGGATCGAGGTGCGCAACGACGACACGCGCACGATCCCGAACATCGCGGTCACGGTCGACTCCTTCTACTACACCGCAAAGTACCCTGAACTGGCGGCGAACAAGCGACCGATCTGGGTCGTCGAACAGGGGCCGGGCACGCCGCCGCAGGCCCCGGTCCAGAGCCAGGCCGTGAGCCCTCCGGGCGGCGGTCAGACCAACTACGTCAACACCTGGGCGCTCGGCCCGCTCGCGCCGCACAAGACGCGCGTGTTCGAATGGAAGGTGATCCCGGTGAAGGCCGGCGTCCACCGGGTCAAATTCGAAATCAACGCCGGCCTGGGCGGGCTGGCGAAAGCGACGCTGCCGAACGGCGGCACGCTGACCGGGACGTTCCGCGCGGAAATCGCGCCGGCGCCGCCGCAGACGCACGTGGACCCGAGCACGGGCAAGGTCGCGCCGGGAACGTTCCCGGCGAGCTCCAAGTAGCTCGGGGCTGCGGCCTTTCCGCAGCCCGCCGCACGCGTTTGGCCCGCTGTCGAAACGGGCCCTCGGCGATTTCGCCAAGCGATGATGTCAGCGAGCGCGCTTGGCACTACGATTGCGTTCGGCTTTACGGGCCTTCGCCCAAACCGCCTTCGCACGATCTTCGACCGACCCGGCGAGCGCACATCGCTCGCTTGACCGCTTCAGGAGGAATCGATTCCGCTCATGCCCAGGACCCGTCAGCAGAACGTCACCGCCGCACAGTGGAGCGCCAACGGCGCCGCCCTCGGCTCGCCCGGATCTGACCGTCGCCGACAACCAGGTCTTCGGGGCGAACGTGTTCTCGCCGGCCGTGCAGCGCCACCGCCTGCCGAAGCACGTCTACAAGGCGCTGCAGCGCACGCTCGCCCGCGGCGAGGCGCTCGACACGACGCTCGCCGACTCGGTCGCGCAGGCGATGAAGGAATGGGCGATGGAGAAGGGCGCGACTCACTACACGCACTGGTTCCAGCCGCTGACGGGCTCGACGGCGGAGAAGCACGACTCCTTCTACGGCCCGGTCGGCGACGGCACGGCGATCGCGGAGTTCTCCGGCAAGGAGCTGATCCAGGGCGAGCCGGACGCGTCCTCGTTCCCGACCGGCGGCATCCGCGCGACGTTCGAGGCGCGCGGCTACACGGCGTGGGACCCGACCTCGCCGGCGTTCATCCTGGAGAACCCGAACGGGGCGCTGCTTGTGCATCCCGACGGCGTTCACGTCGTGGACGGGCGAGGCGCTCGACCACAAGATCCCGCTGCTGCGCTCGATGGACGCGCTCTCGGGCGCGGCGATCCGCGCGCTGGAGCTGCTCGGCGTCGACGAGCGCCTCGCGCGTGTTCACGACGACGGGCTGCGAGCAGGAGTACTTCCTGATCGACGAGCAGTACTTCTTCGAACGGCCCGACCTGGTGACGACCGGCCGCACGCTGTTCGGCGCGAAGCCGCCGAAGGGCCACGAGCTCGACGACCACTACTTCGGCTCGATCCCGGAGCGCGTGCTCGCGTACATGCTCGAGGTCGAGCTCGAGCTGGCGAAGCTGGGCGTGCCGATCAAGACGCGCCACAACGAGGTCGCGCCGAACCAGTTCGAGGTGGCGCCGATCTTCGAGAACTCGAACGTCGGCTCCGACCACCAGATGCTGACGATGCAGGTGATGCAGAACACGGCGCGCCGCTACGGGCTGGTCTGCCTGCTGCACGAGAAGCCGTTCGCCGGCGTCAACGGCTCGGGCAAGCACAACAACTGGTCGATGGGCACGGACACCGGGCCTGAACCTGCTCGACCCGGGCGACACGCCCGCGGAGAACCTGCAGTTCCTGTTCTTCTGCGCGGCCGTGATCCAGGCGGTCAACAAGCACCAGGAGCTGCTGCGCGCGTCGATCGCGAGCGCCGGGCAGGACCACCGCCTCGGCGCCAACGAGGCGCCGCCGGCGATCATCTCGATCTTCCTCGGCGCCGAGCTGGAGAAGGTCTTCACGGCGATCGAGAAGGGCAAAGTCCAGGCTTCCAAGCCGGGCTCGTTCCTCGGCCTGGGCACGCCGGTGCTGCCGCCGCTGCCGCTGCACGGCGGCGACCGCAACCGCACGAGCCCGTTCGCCTTCACGGGCAACAAGTTCGAGTTCCGCGCGCTCGGCTCGAGCCAGTCGCCGGCCTTCCCGAACACGGTGCTGAACACGATCGTCGCCGAGTCGGTCGACGAGCTGCCGGACAAGCTGAAGACGGCGCTCAAACGCTCGGGCGCGACGCTCGAGAAGGCGGTGACGAGCGTCGTCAAGGAGGCCTGGGGCGAGCAACAAGCGGATCGTGTTCGACGGCGACGGCTACTCGGAGGAGTGGCACAAGGAGGCCGAGAAGCGCGGTCTGGCGAACCTCAAACGACGCCCGACGCGCTGCCGTGGCTGGTCGAGAAATCGACGGTGGCGACGTTCAAGAAGTACAAGGTGCTGTCGAAGCGCGAGCTCGAGTCCCGCTACGAGGTGTTCACCGAGCAGTACGTGATCAACCTCAACATCGAGGCCGAGACGGAGGCGGCGATCGCGCGCACGATGCTGCTGCCGGCGGCGGTGCGCTACCTGACCGAACTGCGCGCGAGCGGGCTGGAGGAGCTCGTCGGCGAGGTCGAGCCGCTGATCAAGGAGCTGCACTTCGCGCTCACCAAGCTCGAGGACGCCAACCTCGACGAGAACCACCCGGAGGGCGCGCAGAAGGAGGCCGTCTACATGCGCGACGGCGTGATCCCGGCGATGGAAGACGTGCGCGACGTGGCCGACCGGCTCGAGAAGCTCGTGGCCGACGACCTGTGGCCGCTGCCGAAGTACTCGGAGATGCTGTTCATCAAGTAGGCGCGGGCGTCTGAGAGCGCCGATTATTTTGATGAGAGAGAGCCCGCTTCGGCGGGCTCTCTCGATATCTGACCAGATGTCGAGCGGCTGGATTCGCCTATCGCTCAGCCAAGCGTTGCGAGAACTGCGAGGGAGTTTCAATCGGCGGCTCGGTCTCGGAAAGATCCGTGAGGTCGCGATCGCCTGAGATGAGCACGTCGACCTTCGCCGAGCGTGCAAGTGCCAGTAGGTACTCGTCGTCCGGATCCCGTGTCATCGAGGTAGCCGCGGCGGTTGGATCCTGCGCCCACTCGGCAATGCAGACCAGGTCCGCGAGAAAGCGGTCCGTCGCATCTTGCCCGAGCACGTCTCTGAACTTTGGGCGGGCAAGGACTTCCTCTAGCTCTTGGAAAAGCAGCACCGAGACGACGGGGCGCCAGCGTCCGGCGGTGGCGTCGTCGAGGAGTCGCCCGCATAGCCCGTTTGGTGAGCGGGCTGCCGAGACGAGCACATTTACGTCGGCCACGGCCCGAAGCTCTGCGCTCACCCGGCCTCGGAGCCTCGTCTCTTGGCGGCACGCTCGCGCCTGGCCGCGCGCGTCTCGCTAACGGCCAGCGCCATCGCTTGCTCGTCGTCCAAGTCGTTCAACTCCGGCCGGGCACGCAGCTCGTCGAGGAGCCGGCGCATGTCCTCGCGGGCCGCTTCTCCCCGACCCTCGTCGACCACGTAGGCACGGAGCGCGTCCTCGACCAGTTGACTCTCGCTGCGATGCGTCGCAACGGCGGTCAGCTTCGTTGCCGTCAACACCCCTTCATCTATGTAGTACGTCGTCTTGCGCCTGGCCATAGGATCACGGTAGCGTGATGGCGTCAAACCGTCAAGACGCACTCTAAGTAGGCTCAACAAGGGTCTCAACTAGCGCTTTTCCCCCGTCCATGGGGTTCGCTCTCGTATCAGCCGCCTGACCCGATCGCTTGCACTGCAGCGGATGACCACAATCCCTGGTCCTCCTGACCGAGCCGCCACAGCCCTGGTGCCAGCCCGTAGGCACCGGCGATTCGCAGCAGCGCGGCGACGGCTTGTGAGTCCATGCTCCAGACCTCGTGCGCGACGCCTTCGGCATCGGTGTAGCCGAAGGTGAGCTCGTGCGACGCGGGGTCGCTGCGCACCTGTGCGTGCTGGGCATGCGCGAGCGCGACGATGCCGGAGTACTGAAGGGCCTGGGCGGGGTTCTGCGGGCCGCCGCCTTCGGCCCAGTCGAGTCCGTACATCGGCGCGCCAAGCACGAAGCGTTGATGATCCGGCAGCGAGGCAAGGTACGCGGCAGTCGCCGAGGCGGCGCCGAGCGGAGCGATCGGGCCGGGCGCGGAGCCTTCCCAGTGCGCGCCCCAGGCGAGCACGAACACGCTGTCGGCGAGCGTGGCGAGCGCGCGATCGTCGTAGAAGCCGGTCGAGCGGCGCGGGTTGTCTTCGCTGACCCCGACGACGACGACGGAGAGCTTCTTGTGGACTGCGTGCAACCGCGCGGCGAGCGCGGCGACGAAGCCGGTGAGCAGCTGCCGGTCGCTCGCGCCGTCGTTCTCGAGGTCGAGGTTCAGGCCCTGGTAGGCGGGATTGCGCGCGATCGACACGAGGCGCGCGAGCGTGGCGGCACGCAGCGCCGGCTCGGTCAGGATGAGGTGCACGGTGGCGCCGTCCTGGCAGTTGACGCGCGGCATCACGGCGATCCGCTGGGCGCGTGCATATGCGGTGTCTTCGGGCACGTCGGCGCCCGTGATGCGACCGCTTGGCATGGCGCAGTCGTAGTAGGTCGGGTAGAGGACACCGATCGAGCGGGCGTGTGCGCGCAGGTCGCGCAGCGAGTCGGGCGCGCTGGAGAGCAGGTAGGCCTGCAGTAGCGGGCGCGAAGGCGCAGGCCGGCGCCCCGCCAGGGCAGCGGGCGCGGCGGCGGCGAGCACAGCGGCGCCGGCGAGCAGCGACCGCCTGAGCAGCGCGGCGCGCACCGGCCGGGCGCGGATCTGCCTGCTCATCAACCGGCGGCGACCTGCGGCAGCGACCAGATGCTCTGATCCTCGGCGCCGAGGTGCCACAGCCCGATTTTCAGGCCGAGCGATTCGGCGAGCTGCATGCGAGTGCCGATCGACTGCTGGTTGGTGAACCACACGTCGTGGCGCACGCCGGAGCCGTCGTGGTAGGTGAAGTGCGGACTGAGCGCGGTGGCGTCCCATTCGGGTAGTACCCCGAAAACATTCTCGAGCGCAACGATGTCTTCGTACTCGAGCGGCGTGCCCGGGTTGCCCGGCCCGCCGCCGTTGGGCCAGTCGATCCCGTACATCGGCATCCCGAGCACGAACTTGGCGCGGTTGGGCAGCGTGGCGGTGTATTCGGCGACGCGCTTGAACCAGCCCCATTCGTCCATCGAGCCGGGGGCGGACGTCGTCCAGTGCAGGCCCCAATCGGTCACGAACAGGTAGTCGGCGACGGCCGACAGCGCCGCGTCGTCATACATCGCGGCGCGCCCGGTCAGCACGTTGTAGTACTTGGCGGTGACGATCGTCGAGAGCTTGTCCCCTTGTGCGTGCAGCTTCTGGGCGAGTGCCGTGATGAATGCGGTGAACGGCGCGCGGTCGCTTGGCGGGGCGTCCTCGAAGTCGACCTGGATGCCCTGGTAGCCGTGTTCGCGGCACAGCGCGGCTAGGTTTTCGATCATCGCGGCGCGCGCGGAGGGCTGGTTGAGGATTTCTTCCTCGTGGCTGAGGTTCTGGCAGTTCAGGCGCGGCATCACTTCGATCCGCCGGGCCTCGGCCCAGCCGGTCACGAGCGGGTCGTCGTTGCCGCTGATCGAGCCGCCCGTGCCGCAGCCGAAATACGTCGGGTAGACGACGCCGATCTGCTGGTAGTGGGCCTCGAGGTCGTGGAAGCTCTGGTCGGTGGAGGCGAGCAGGAAGGCCTGCGCGATGCCGGTCGTCGGCACGGGGTCGGCCGTGTGCACGGTCAGCGCAGGCGTCGGTTCGCTGATCGCGCCGAGCGAGTCGACGGCGACGACGGTGACTTCGTAGTCGGTAGAGGGCGCGAGGTTGGCGAGCGTGATCGCCGGTTCGGCGGTCTGCCCGACGGGTTCGCCGTCGCGGAACACGCGGTAGCCGACGATGTCGCCGCTGACGGCGGTGCTCGGCGCCCAGTCTGAGCCGCGCCGACTGGCTCGTCAGTTCGCCCACCGAGAGCCCGCCGGGGGTCGACGGCGGCGTGTGCGTCGTCACGACGGTCACGTCGGGCGCCGGCGCGCTGAGGTAGCCGGCGGCGTCCTCGGCGCGCACGGTGAACGTGTAGGAGCGTTGCGAGGCGAGCGCGACGGTCGCGCTCTGCCCGTGCACGACGCCGACGGGCGCGCCGTCCTTGTAGAGCACGTAGCCCGCGAGCGAGCCGGCGGTGACGCTGCCGGGCTGCCAGGAGAGCGTGGCCGAGGTGTCGGTCACGCGTTCAGCGGCAATCAGTGGCGAGCCACCGGGCGGCGTGTGCGTCGTGCTCAGGCTGAGCGATGCGCTGCGCGCGCTCTCGTGTTTGCTCGCGTCGATCGCGCTGACGGCGATCGCATAGCTGTGCGGATAGGTCAGGTGCGCGAGGCGCATCGAGCTGCCCGGCGTCTGGCCTACGAGCCTGCCGTCGCGGTAGACGCGGTAGCCGGCGATCCGCGAGCCGCCGGGTTTGCTCGGCACCCACACGATCGTGGCGCCCTGTTCTGAGACTTCGGCGGCGCCGACGCCGCTGGGCGTGCTCGGGCCCGCCCCGCCGGCGCCCGAGCTGACCTGCCCACCGGCGCCGATCACGAGCGCCCTGCTGGCCGGACCGAGGTGCCCGCGCGTGTCGACGGCCGCGACGGTCACGCTGTGGGCGCGCCCGCTGCTGAGCTTCAGCACGAAGCTGCGCGCGTGCGTCTGCCCGACGACGGCGGCGTCACGCACGACGCGGTAGCCGGCGAGCGGCGCATCGCCGGGCGCTGCCGTGCGCCAGGAGAGCGTGATCCTGCCGCTGCCGTGGCCGACGATCTTCACGCCGGCCACCCGCCCGGGCCCGCGGAAGGGCACCTTGCTGCGCACTTTCGACCAGCAGCCCTGACCGCCGTCGAGACCTCCGCGCGCCTGCACCGAGAAGGTGGTCACGCGCCCGGGCGTGACCCGCAGCACGAGCGAGCCGCGCGTCGTCTGCCCGACGGTGCGCCCGGAGCGCTGCACGCGATAGGTGATGCCGGAGCCGGCACCGGCCGGCGCCTTCCACGTCAGGCGCGCGCGCGGCCCGCCGATTCGCGTCAGGCGCAGGTCGCGCGGAGCCTGCCCGGTGCATCGGTGCGTCGAAGCTGGCGTCGCGGACGCGGGCACGGTCGGACCGACGGTCGCGAGCGCGAGCGCAAGCAGCGCGAGTGTGAGACGTACAGGCCTCATCGCGTCGGCCCCGGTCGCACGATGCCTTCGCGCCCGATCTGCGGAAAGGCGTGCCAGTGTCCGTAGACCTTGCCGAGGCTCACCTCGGCGGCCGGCCATGGCGCAGGCTTCACTCGTGGGCGCCCCGGTTGCAGCTTGCGCTCGAGGCGCACGACGCCGGCCCACGCCTGCAGCGCGAGGTGACGCGGCGCGTTCAGCTCGCCGGGGCCGAGCAGCGTGACGGGCAAGAGCGAGGCGGGCAGCACGAGCATCGCGAGCACGCGCTTTGGCGTGAGCACGTGTGTGCGCGCATCCTCGCTGCCGGGCCGATATGCGTTGGCTGCGGCCATCAGATGCTCCCCCCGTCGGTCACGAGGGCCGGGCCGCCGGGCCTCAGCCCAGCGCCGGGCGCCGGGCCGGGTGGTGCGCGCGTGCCCCATTTGGAGGTGCGGCAGGTGGCGATCGCGTAGTAGGTCTGCCACAGCATGATCGCGAGGTAGAAGAAGACGAACAGCACCCCATAGAGCCAGACGAGGCTGTACTCGTCCTGGAAGAGCACGTAGTAGAGCGAGTAGACCATCGCCAGCGAGTAGATCCCGGCGAGGTAGACGAGCGGCAACGTGCCGCCGTGGATCAGCGGCCCCCAGACGAGCGCGTGCAGCGCCGCGACGGGCGCGATCAGCGGCAGCACGATCGAGAGGTAGGTGAAGAAGGCGGCGATCGGGTGCTTGCGCCAGATGAAGCGCGCGACGAGCAGCGACTCGCGCGTCCAGGAGCGCTTCCAGCGGGTCTGCTGCTTGAGGAAGCCGCGGAAGCTGTTGGGCACGATCGTGTGCGAGACGGCGTGCTTCTCGTAGACGACGCGCCAATCGCGCAGCACGCAGTTGGTCAGCGAGCGGTCGTCGCCGAAGGTCGACTCGACGCCGAGGAAGGTCTGGTTCTCCCACCACTCCATGCGCGCGAGGATCGCCTCGCGCCGGTAGGCCGAGAAGCAGCCCGAGCAGCAGGTCACGGCGTTGAACACCGATTCGGCGGCCTTGACGACGCGGAAGGCGACGAAGTAGCGCACGCCCTGCATCCGCGTGAGCCAGTTCTCGCGCAGGTTGAGCACGTCGGCGTGGCCGCAGACGGCCCCGACGCGCGGATCGGCGAAGGGCTGCACGAGCTTGCGCAGCGCGTCGGGCGCGACGACCGAGTCGGAGTCGACGAACACGATCACCTCGGCGTCGCTGCAGCGGATGCCGGCTGCCATCGCGGCGCGCTTGCCGCGGTTCTCGGGAAAGTCGATCACGCGCACGCGGCCGGGGGCGCTGTCGGCGACGCGATGCATCTCGGCGAGCGTGTCGTCGGCGGAGCCGTCGTTGACGGCGATCAGCTGCAGCTTCTGCACGGGGTAGTCGAGCTTCAGCAGCGCGCTCAGCGACTGCCCGATCGCCTGCTCCTCGTTGAAGCCGGGCATCACGATCGCGATGCGCGGCTCCTGGCCGGTCTCCTTGCAGGAGCGGTAGAACAGGCTCAGCACGAAGCGGCTGATGATGTAGCCGGCGACGCAGACGCTGTAGACGCCGAAGAAGACGTTCGAGAACATCAGGTCGATGAAGGCGGCCTTGTAGGCCATCACGGAGACGATCAGGGCGACGAGGTAGAGCGCCGCGACGGCCTTCAATACGCGCAGGAGCAGCATCGCTCAGGGCACCAGCCGGCGGCGCCCGCCGGGCGTGCGGTAGGTGCAGTCGAGTACGGCCGGGCAGCGCTCGAGCCAGCCGTGGTCATAGCCGGGATGCACGGTGACGATGATCGCCAGCTCGTAGTCCTCGGGGCCAAAGCCAGAGGCGTCGACGCGCGGGTCGGGGCACACGCTGTGCAACTCGTCCTCGCCCAGGCGCATGACGGGCACGAGCGGATCGTGGTAGTCGACGATGGCGCCCTCCTCGCGCAGGCGCCGCACGATCTCGCGCGCGGGCGCTTCGCGTGCATCGGCCAAGCCGGGCTTGTAGGAGGCGCCGACGACGAGCACGCGGGAGCCCGAAAGCGACTGGCCCGCTTCGACGAGCGTCTCGTGCGCGCGGCAGACGACGTGGCGCGGGCGCGCGGCCAGCTTGCGCAGCCCTTGCTCGGCGACGCTCGCCGGGCGCCCGCGCCGGCGCAGCGGATGCACGAGGTAGTACGGATCGACGCCGATGCAGTGCCCACCGACGCCGGCCGAGGGATAGTGGGCCATGAAGCCGTAGGGCTTGCTCGCCGCTCCCTCGGTCACCTCGATCGGGTCGAGCCCGTGAGCGCTGCAGGCTTCGGCGATCTCGAAGGCCAGCGCGATGTTCACGGCGCGGAAGGTGTTCTCGTACAGCTTGACCATCTCGGCGGCCTCGGGCGAGGAGACGCGATGCAGCCGCTCGCAGGTGTGGCGCAGCACGGCGGCGGCACGGCGGAAGCAAGTCTCGCTGACCCCTCCGAGCACGCGCGGCGTGCTCGTCTGCGAGTGCTGCTCGACGCCGGGGTCGATGCGCTCGGGGGCGAACGCGACGAACACGTTCTCGCCGGCGTGCAGCCCGCGCTCGGCGAGCGGCTGCACGAGCAGCTCGCGCGTGCAGCCGACGTACGTCGTCGAGGTCAGCACGATCGTCTGCTCGGGACGGGCGTGGCGCACGACCGAGGCGCACGCCGCCTGTAGCGCGCGTGGGTCGGGCGAGCGCCACTCGTCGATCGGCGTGGGCACGCAGATCAGCACGAGGTCGGCCGCGTTGAGCGCCTCGCTGCGCTCGGTCAGCACGAAGCCGTCGCCTTCGAGGTGCTCGCTCAGGCTGGCGCACTCGGTGTCGAGCAGCTCGGCCTCGCCGGCGCGGATCTGCGCCAGGCGCGCGGGGGAGCTGTCGAGGCCGACGATCCGGCAGCCGGCGTTGCGCAGGGCGATCGCGGTGGGTAGCCCGACGTAGCCGAGCCCGACGACGGCGACCACGGCGTGCTCGTTCGCGACGGCGGCGCCCGCGGGGTCGAGCGCGGCGGCGCGCGCCCCAAGCGCACCCACCGGCTCGACCCGGGCCGCCACGGCCGAGGCCGCCATCGGCGCGGCCTCGATCCCGATCTGCTCGACCGTCGACTCGGCCGCGATGTCTCGCAACATGGTGCCCCCTTTATCCAATTCGTAAAGTCCGCTTTGTCGGTACCGCACCGCGACCGTCGCGCGATGAGGAGCCCCTGTCGTTCGTTGCGAGACTTCGCGGAGTCGAGTTGTCCTCCCGTTCCGCTGCTCGTCGCGGCGCAGTGTGCACACCGCGCAGGCGTTCGCCAAAGCGTTTGGACAGCCGTTCTAGGAGCGCGTGCCAATAGACCTACAGCGCGTCGTCCCGAGGGGACGGCGGCTGCCCGAAACGTGCTGCGCTCGGAGTGTGGCGAGCGTCCCTCGAGCGCGTACGGAGCTGCGCGGGAAAACCCGTAGGGTTTCTGCTGCAGCCGAGCCCGACGCGCCGTTCACCTGCTCGACAAAGCGCGCTCGACGAAGACGGGGCGCCCACCTGGGCGCCCCGTCTGCTTTACAGGTCCGTCGAAAGCGGCGCCGCGGCGCGTCAGCCGACGGTGAAGGTTTTCACCTCCAGCAGTTCCCGGTTGATCGGTTCTTCGATCGGCTGGCCGAGACCCGAGCGCGTGTCGAGCGTGGTGGTCAGCCCGGTCTGTTCTGTGCTCACGGTCACGCCGCTCACGGTCGTCGTGGTGAGCACGTCTTTTTCTGCGCCTTCGAACGCTTCGGGCAGCTGCAGCCCTTTGGCCGCCTTGTACTTGATCGTGGCGAATTCGCTCATCTGGTTGACGTCGGTTCCGAAGAAGCCGCGCGTGAGCGGTCCGACGACCGAGCCTTCGATCGTCTCGAGGCTCACCGTCTGGGGCGGTATCCCGCACTGGAAGACGAACGCGGGGCCCCCGCCTTCGCGCTTCAGATCCCAGCCGACGGTCGGCTTTGCGCCGGCTTTGATCACGCCGAGTTCGGCTTCGAAGGTCCCGGTACCTTCGACCTGGCCTTCTTTGGCCGGGTTCGTCTGGCACTCCCTGACCGTTTCGACGCCGGTCTCACAGCCCGTGAAGGAGGCTTTTGCCTTGAACGTTTTCGGGCCGGTGTATTCACCTTCGACGACCTCTGACGAGCATTCGACGAGCGCGCCACCGGTCGTTTGCAGTTGCGGTTCCGGTTCTTCGCCGATGCCATAGAAGTGGTTCGCCGGACCCGGTCCCGGCAGGAATTCGTACTTGCCTTTTTTGGTCGAGCTCAGGTGCGTGCAGTTCTTGCCTTTGTAGGGGCCGCTGTACACCAGTTTTTTGCCCTGCTGCACACCTTCGACTTTGACGCAACGCCCCAATTCGGGCAGTTCCGCGGCGGCGTTCGCGGCCGAGAACGAGCCCAGCACGACGATCGTCGCAAACAGGATGCTCCCGGTGATCCTCATTCGTCTCATGTGACGGCTTCTCCCTTTCCCCTAGGATGGTCCGGCCTGCGAGCGTGGCGTCCTCCGCCAGCCTCCTCGCCGGTGCTCGGTGCTGCTTCGCCTCCAACGCCGTGTCCCCCACGTCGTGGATTGCTGGATACCCTGATTACAGGTTCGCAAACGGATCGCGGGTGTCAAGGGCGCGAACGCCGGGCACCCCGGGGGCGAGCTAGCATGGCCCGATGGCCCGCGACTACCTCAAAGCGATCTCCGAGCACGTCGTCGTCTACGACGGCGGCATGGGCGCGACGCTCGAGCAGTTCGAGCTGACCAGCGAGGACTACGGCGGCCTCGAGGGCAAGTGCCACGAGGCGCTCGTGCTCAACCGCCCGGACGTGATCGAGGGCGTGCACGCCTCGATGCTCGAGGCCGGTGCCGAAGTGTTGGAGACGGACACGTTCCAGGGCTCGCGGATCAAGCTCGAGGAGTGGGGCCTTGCCGACTACACGGTCGAGGTCAACACGAAGGCGGCCGAGATCGCGCGCAAGGCGGCCGGCGAGCAGCGCTTCGTGGCGGGCTCGATCGGGCCGACTGGCTACCTGCCGGCCTCCGAAGACCCCTCACTCGGGCAGATCCGCTTCTCCGAGCTCGTCGAGGTCTTCACCGAGCAGGCGGCAGCGCTCATCGACGGCGGCGTGGACCTGATCATCATCGAGACGGCGCAGGACATCCTCGAGGTCAAGGCCGCTGTCTTCGGCGCGCGCGAGGCGTTCAAGAGCACAGGGCGCACGCTGCCGATCCATACCTCCGTCTCGCTGCTGCCAAACGGCGGCAAGATGCTGCTCGGCACGGACATCTCCTCGGTCTTGACGACGCTCGAGGCGTTGAAGGTCGACGTGATCGGGCTGAACTGCTCGACGGGCCCGGAGGACATGCGCGACGCGATCCGCTTCCTCGGCGAGTTCTGTCCGGTGCCGGTCGCGTGCATCCCCAACGCAGGGCTGCCGCTGCAGGGGCCGGACGGCGAGACGATCTTCCCCGAGCAGCCCGAACCGCTGGCGGACGCGCTGGAGGAGTTCGTCGAGCGCTACGGCGTCGGCATCGTCGGCGGCTGCTGCGGCACGACGCCGGCGCACATCGCGGCGATCGTGCAGCGCGTCTCGGGACGCGAGGTCGGCCCACGCCCGGCGCCGCGCGCACCGCAGCTCTCCTCGATGATCGCGTCGACCCCGCTGCAGCAGGAGCCGGCGCCGACGATGGTCGGCGAGCGCGTCAACTCGCAGGGCTCGCGCAAGGCCAAGGAGCTGCTGCTCACCGACGACTACGACGGCCTCGTGCAGATCGCCGAAGATCAGGTCGAAGGCGGCGCGCACGTGCTCGACTTGTGCGTGGCGTTGACCGAGCGCGCGGACGAGGACGAGCAGATGCGCCTGCTCGCGAAGAAGGTCTCGCTCACGCAGCCGGCGCCGATCCAGGTCGACTCGACCGAGCCCGAGGTGATCGAGCGGGCGCTCGAGCAGATCCCGGGCCGGGCGATCGTCAACTCGGTCAACCTCGAGGCGGGCCGCGACAAGCTCGACCGCGTCGTGCCGATGGCGCTCGCGCACGGCGCGGCGCTGATCGCGCTGACGATCGACGAGGTCGGCATGGCCAAGACAGCCGAGCGCAAGGTCGAGATCGCCAAGCGAATCCGCGATCTGTGCTGCTCCGAGCACGGCCTCGATCCCGAGCTGTTGATCTTCGACTGCCTCACGTTCACGCTGACGACGGGCGATGAGGAGTGGCGCCCGTCGGCGGTCGAGACGATCGCGGGGATCAAAGCGATCAAGGCTGAGATCCCCCACGTGAAGACCTCGCTCGGCGTCTCGAACGTGTCGTTCGGCGTCTCCCCGGGCGCCCGCGCGGTGCTCAACTCGGTCTTCCTGCACCACTGCGTCGACGCGGGCCTTGACCTGGCGATGGTCAACCCCAACCACATCACGCCCTACTCGGAGATCCCGGACAACGAGCGCGAGCTGGCCGACGACCTCGTGTTCAACCGCCGCGAGGACGCGCTCGAGCGCTTCATCGGCCACTTCGAGTCCAAGGGCGAGGAGGAGGGCCCGGCCGGGGCGGCGGACCCGACCGAGGGGATGGAGCCCGAGCAGGCGCTTCACTTCCACATCCTGCGCCGGCGCAAGGACGGCGTGGAGGCACAGATCGACAAGAGCGTCGAGAAGATCGGCGCGGTGCCGACGCTGAACGAGGTGCTGCTGCCGGCGATGAAAGAGGTCGGCGACAAGTTCGGCGCCGGCGAACTGATCCTGCCGTTCGTGCTGCAGTCGGCCGAGGTGATGAAGAAGGCGGTCGCGCAGCTGGAGAAATACCTCGACAAGATCGAGGGCTACACGAAGGGAACGGTCGTGCTCGCGACGGTGTTCGGCGACGTGCACGACATCGGCAAGTCACTGGTCAACACGATCCTCACGAACAACGGCTACACGGTCGTCGACCTCGGCAAGCAGGTGCCGATCCAGACGATCGTCGACGCGGCGCAGGAGCACGAGGCGACGGCGATCGGCCTCTCGGCGCTGCTCGTATCAACCTCCAAGCAGATGCCTGCCTGCATCGAGGAGCTGCACGCCAAGGGCCTCTCCTACCCGGTGCTGATCGGCGGCGCGGCGATCAACCGCGCGTTCAGCTATCGCGCGCTGTACCCGGGCGGCAAGGAATCGGAGGAGGTCTACGAGCCTGGCGTCTTCTACTGCAAGGACGCCTTCGAGGGCCTGTCGGTGATGGACCAGCTGATCGACTCCGACGCGCGCGGCGCGCTCGTGGAGAAGCTGCTCGCGGGCGCGACCGAGTTCCGCGCCAAGGGCGAGGCGCCCCAGGAGGATCTGAACTTCGCCGATGACTCGGTGCGCTCGGCGGCGCGCACGGACGTGCCGATCCCGACGCCGCCGTTTTGGGGCGTGCAGGAGATCGAGGTCGACCTCGACGAGGTCTACCGCCACCTCGACACGCACGTGCTGTTCAAGCTGCACTGGGGCGGGCGCGGCGTCAAAGGCGAGGCGTGGCAGAAGCTACTCGACGAGGACTTCCGCCCGCGCCTGGAGCGGATGTGGAAGGAGCAGACCTATCTGCATCCGCGCGCGCTGCTCGGCTTCTTCCCCTGCTACGCGCAGGGCAACGACATCGTCGTGCTCGACCCGGAGGACCGCGCGACCGAGCTGACCCGCTTCGTCTGCCCGCGCCAGCCCAAGGGCGACCGCATCTGCTTGGCCGACTTCTTCCGCCCCGCCGTCGACGGCAAGCCGCCGGCGGAGCTCGACGTGATCCCCGTACAAGCGGTCACGGTCGGCGCGGAGGTGACGGAATTGATGGCCAGGCTCGAGGCCGAAGGCGAATTCGCGGAGCAACTGTTCGTGCACGGCCTCGGCGTGCAGACGGCCGAGGGCCTGGCCGAGTGGCTGCACTGGCGCGTGCGCCGAGATGCTCGGCATCGACGAGGCGCAGGGTCGTCGCTACTCATGGGGCTACCCGGCCGTGCCCGAGCAGGCCGAGCACCTGAAGGTCGAGCAGCTGCTGCAGCCTGGAGCAGATCGGCATGAAGATCACCGACGGCTATGCGCCCGAACCGGAGCAGTCGACGCTGGCGCTGATCGCGCACCATCCGCAGGCGATCTACTTCGGCACGCGCCAGGGCCGCCTCTTGCCGGACGGCTCGCCGGATGACCTGATCCGCGGCTCGGCACGCGACCCCTCGCTGTTCGGCGAGATCGGCGATGACGATCCGCCCGAGGGCGCCGTCGAAGCCGAGGACGAACCAGCGCTGACTTAGTCGTCTTCGCGAGGCGGAGGGCGGAAGAGAATCCGCTTGACCTCAGAGGCCGTCCCGCCGCCGAGCCGCAGCGCGGTCTGAAAGCCCTCCTCGCCGAGCTCGCCGGCGTCGAGCGCGCGGCGTAGCGCGTTGAGCGTCGGCAGGTCGTCCTCGGAGACCTGGTCGCGCGCAACCTCGAGCAGGATCAGGTGGCGCGGTCGTTTCTGCGCGGCGGCGATACGCACGAACGGCTCGCGCTCCTCGGCACCGACGCCCTCGGCGACGAGCACGACGGTGTCCCTGTTCTGCAGGCGCTTGGCGACGGCGGCCGCCAGCAGCTCCTGCGCGCGCTCCTCGAGCTCCTCCTCGGCGACCTTGCCGCCCAGCAGGTCGCGTACCTTCGCCAGCGAGAGCAGGCTGGCACGATCCTCGATCAGACGGGCGACGAAGCCCTCGCGCTCGGTGGCCGAGGCGGAGACGACCACGACGAGGCTGCCCGGCGAGTAGCGCAGCCTGTCGGCCGGCTTGAGCACCTTGCAGTGCACCGAGATGTTCGGCGGACGCTCGGGCGCGCCCTCGCGCCGCGGCCGATCCGAGGACCAGCCGGTGCGCTCGTCGGCGCCGATTTTGACGCTGCGCGACGTGGGCCGGCTGGCTGAAGGTTGGTCTGCCATACCCCCATCATGCCCTAAGAGGGCCGTCGAGCCCGCCGCCCCGCCGGCCGGTCATGCCGATCGGCGATCAGCTCGAGCTTCTTGCGACGGTCGAGCGCCTTGATCCGTGCCTCCTCGCGCCTGGCCGCCGAGCGGTCCTCCATCGCGGCCTCGTAGACCAGCTCGACGGGCAGGCGGCTGGCCGTGTAGCGGCTCGCCGTGCCGGCGTTGTGGCGCTGCAGGCGGCGGGCCACATCGGTGCTCCAGCCGGTGTACAGCGAGCCGTCGGCGCAGCGCAGCATGTAGACCCAGGCATCGCTCACCGCTGCTCGATACGGCACGCGCAAGCGGATGCCTGCTCGATCGGCGGTCGCGCGCTCAGCGACCGGCGACGACGGGCGCGGCGGCCTGGCCCTGGGGCAGCGGCCGCAGCCGCACGGGGGCTCCGTGCAGCGTGCGCAGGCGCACCTCACGCCAGGAGAGCCCCTCGTTGAGCAACGCGGGGACCCCCATCAGCAGAGCCGTGGCGAGCTCGATCACCTGCAGCACGATGCCGTAGGCGATCGCGTCGGCCGTGGAGACGTGGTAGGCGCCGGCGAGCACGGCGACGCAGGCGGCCTGGAAGACGCCGACGTTGGCCGGCGTGGCGGGAAGGATCGCGGTGACGTTGACCGCGAACAGCACGCCGGCGGCGGCCTCGGGGGCGGCGCTGACGTTCAGCCCGAAGGCGATCAGCAGCAGCCAGCACGACAGCCATTGAAGCGTCCAGGCGGCCAGCTGCGCGAGCGTCGCCTTCGCCGCCTGGCGGGGTACCCGGAACAGGCGCAGGCCGTCGCGCAGGCGCGCGAGGCCGCGGCGGGCGCCGTCGAGCAGGAGCTGTGCGCTACGTCCGCGCGGAACGGCGGCAGACGGCGCGAGCAAAGGCAGCAACCGCGTCACGACGAGCGCCACGACCGGTGCCAGCGCGACGAGCAGCAGAGCCCGATCGTGCCCGTCGAGCACGCGCACGCTCGAGAGCGTCACGCCGCAGAGGATCGCGAGCGCCAGCAGGTTGAGCATCGCTTGGGAGACGATCGTGCCGAGCACGAGCGGGAGCGTCTCCCGTGCCCGCCCGATACGACGCGCGACGATCAGCGCACGCGAGGACTCGCCGAGCCGGGCGGGCAGCGTCGCCGACATCAGCACGCCGATGAACGTGCCCTGCATCGCGTCGCGCCGCCTGGCGCGACGCCAGGTCGGCGACGCGGCGAGGATCGCGTGCCAGGAGATCGCCCGCGTGAACATCGCGACGCACATCAGCGCCAGCGCGGCGAGGATCAGGCCGGGCTTGGAGGCGAGCAGCGAGGCGAGGATGCGCGTGACGCCGACGCGCTGCAGCGCAAGCGCGCCGAGCGCGCCGAGCGCGAGCGAGGTCAGCGCCACGCCGGCGCGTCGCACGGTACGCGAGCGCCGCTCGCGGCCGACGAGCGGCGGCGGCACGGGAGCGAGCGAGGGCAGCCGCTGCGCGGGCACGCGCGGCTGCAGGTCGGCCGGCGCGAAGCCGTGACGCAGGGCGAAGCGCGTCGCGGCGGTGCGCGCGCGCAGCCGGGCGGGGTCAGCCAGCGCGATCGCCCGCTCGTAGCAGTCGTGTACTTCTGCGGCCACGTGCGGCCAGGCGAAGCGCTCAGCACGCTCGTGCGCCGCGAGCGCCATCTGCCGCCGCCGGGAGGAGTCGAGCGCCAGGCGGCGCAGCGACTCGGCGAGCGCGAGCGGATCTCCGGCGGGCACGAGCCGGCCGTCGATCCCGTCGCGCACGACGTCGCGGTAGCCGGGGATGTCGGAGGCGAGCACGGGCGTGGCCGTCGCGAACGCCTCGGTGAGGATCATGCCGAAGCTCTCGCCGCCGAGCGAAGGCGCGCAGAGCAGGTCGGCGCGAGCCAGCTCGGCGAGCTTGCGCTGCTCGGAGACCTTCCCGAGCGCATGCACGCCGCGACCGTCGAGCATCATGTGCGAGACCTCCTCGGCGGACGCCCCGACGAGCGTGAGCGACGCCGGCACGTGCTCGCGCAACGCCTCGAAGGCGCGCAGCAGCACGGGCAGTCCCTTGCGCTCGACGGCCGCGCCGATGAACAGGATGCGCAGCTCCTGCTCGCCGGCCGCGGCGGGCTCGCCGGGGGCCGCAAGCGCGAGCTCGGGCTCGTCCGCGATGCGCACGCCGTTGGGGATGATTCGGTAGCGCCCGCCATAGAAGCGCCGCGCCGTCCACGCGGCGGCCTCGGACACGGCGATCCGCACCTGCAGCCGGTTCATCCGCCGTCGCCCGCCGAGTCCGACGGCGGCGATGCCGTTGGTCAACGCGTTCTCGGAGTAGGTGTGGAAGGTGCCCACGATCGGCAGCTCCCCGGCCGACAGCAGCGCGTCCCAGCCGAGGCAGGGGACGACCGGCTCGTGGATGTGCAGGACGTCGTAGCCGCCCTCGCGCAGCTCGCGCCGCAGCGCGTAGACGGAGCTCGGCGTGATCGCCATGTTGCTGACCGCGCCGTTGGCCGGGATGCCGACGGTACGTCCCATCGAGACGAACCCCTCCGGGACGGGATGGCGTTGCGGGCGAGCGCCGCGATGCAGCCGCCGGGTCAGCCGGTCGTCCGGGTCGTACGGGGCCAGCACGCGCGCCTCGTGGCCCTCCTCGCGAAGCTCGCGCGCGAGCGCTTCGATGTGGCGTGTGACACCACCCGGATACGTCCACGAGTACGGCGAGAGCAGCGCTATCCGCACGCGCCCACTCTATCCGCCGCCGGTGTCGTTCGACGCCCGGCTCGCCACCCGACGGCTGCGATAATCATGAGCGTGAGCGCGCGCCACTTCGTCAAGTACACATTCCTCAAGCTCGACCCGGCGTGGCGCCGCCTGGACGCCGAGCAGCGCGAGCAGGACAAGCGCGAGTTCATCGCCGCCTGCGAGGACTTCGCCGACGGCCACCTGCTGCAGAGCTTCTCGCTCGTCGGCACGCGCGGCGACGCCGAGCTGATGCTGCTTGCCGAGGCGGAGAACCTCGACCGGATCCACGAGTTCCACGTCGTGTTGGCGCAAAGCGGGCTGATGAAGTGGGCCGAGATCTCGCACTCGTTCCTCGGCATGCGCAAGAGCTCGGAGTACTCCGAAGACGAGCGCACGGTGCCGCGCGGCTTCCGCGGCTCCTACGTGTTCGTCTACCCGTTCGTCAAGTCGCGCGAGTGGTACGCGCTGCCGGCCGATGAGCGCTGGCGGATCATGCAGGGCCACATCCAGGTCGGGCGCGAATACCCGGGCGTCGACAACCACACGACATACTCGTTCGGCCTCGACGACCAGGAGTTCATCGTCGCCTTCGACACCGACGACGTCGGCACGTTCCTCGACCTCGTGCAGCGGCTGCGCACGACCGAGGCCTCGCGCTTCACGGTGCGCGACACGCCCAGCTTCACTTGCCTGGCGATGTCGCTGGAGCGCGCGCTGAACGCGCTCGACGGCGAGCCGATCGCGCTGACCGCGGCGCTGCCGGACGCCTGAGCGGTGCCGCGCAGGGTCTCGCAGGCGAAGGCCACCGAGCAGCTGCGCGCAGCCGATCCGGTCCTCGCGGGCGTGATCGACGCGGTCGGCAAGCTGCCGAGCGCCCGTGCCGGGCGCCCCACCGATCGAAGATCGGCCAGCGACGATCACTACGGCGCGCTCGTGCGCTCGATCGTCGGCCAGCAGCTCTCGGTGCTGGCGGCGCGCGCGATCTACGGGCGCCTGACAGAGCGCTTCGGCGGGCGCCCGCCGACGCCACGGGAGCTGCTCGCCGACGAGCCCGAAGAGCTGCGCGCCGCGGCCGGTCTGTCGCGCGCGAAGGTCGGCTTCTTGCGCTCGCTCGCCGAACACGTGATCTCGGGCGAGCTCGAGCTCGAGCGCCTGGACACGCTGCCCGACGAGGAGGTGATCGCCGAGCTCGTCGCCGTCAAGGGCCTCGGCGAGTGGACCTCGCACATGTTCTTGATGTTCCACCTCGAACGGCCCGACGTGCTCGCCGTCGGCGACCTCGGCATCAGGCGCGCAATCGAACGGGCATATGGCCTGGGTGAGCTGCCGACGCCGGCCGAGGTCGAGCGGATCGGCGAGCCGTGGCGTCCCTACCGGACGATCGCCTGCCGCTACCTGTGGCGCTCGCTGCAGAACGAGCCGGGCTGAGCGCGGTCGCGCCCGAGTTGCGCGGCGCCCGTCAGGACGCCGCCCGGCTCATTTCTTCTTCTTCGACTTCTTCGTGGCCTTCTTGGCGGCGTACTTCTTGTGCGCCGTCTTTTCGCAGGCAACGCGCTTGCCCTTGTTGTGCTTGAACTGCTTGCGGCACTTCTTCAGCGCTTTCGCGAGCTTCTGGGCACGCGTCAGTTTTTTCGCTTTGGCCCCTTTGACCGCGCCGCAGCCTGCGACGGGCACCTTCGTTTCCTGCTGGATCACGGCGCCGTTCTGACCGGTGATCGTCGTGGGGATCACGAGTTTCTGCCCGCATAGGCTGAATTTCTTGCTCGCCGGCACGTTCGATGTCAGCGCCGAGTGTGGACCCTCCCCAAGCACGACTTCGAAGCTCGTGACCGGGGCGTCCGGCACGGCATTGAACGTCGAGGTCGTGATGCCTTTTTTGATGTCGGTCTGGCCGTCGAGGATCAGTTCGATGCCTTCCCTGTTCGTCAGCACGAAC
This sequence comes from uncultured Solirubrobacteraceae bacterium, assembly GCA_963716315.1. Lineage (GTDB taxonomy): Bacteria > Actinomycetota > Thermoleophilia > Solirubrobacterales > Solirubrobacteraceae > Palsa-744. The sequence continues at coordinate 1,217,149 of OY970301.1, forward strand.
TCGACGTCCGGGAAGGCGGCGTTGCCATGGGAGACCAGGTAAGCCGGGCCTTCCAAGGCTTCCTTGAGCACCGGCGTGTGCGCGATTGCTTTGCCGATGTTCGAGCCTTCGTCGCAGGCCGCCGGATTGGCCTCGAAGGTCGCGTCCGGGCACGCTTTCTGGATCGTCGTCAGGCGCGAGGGCAGCGCGATCGGCAGCACGAGCTTGGTTTTCGCGATGTTCGCCTGTCCCGGCGAGGAGGTCACCGTGACCCTCAGCTCGGCGCCGTTGGCTTTGCTCGCGTTCCCTTTGGTGCTCGCCGTGAGTTTCGGTGTGAACGGCAGCGAGCCGCAGCCGCTCACGCCGTATGGGCTCGACACGGCGGCGCTCGCGCCTTTGCTGCCGACGATCGTGGCCGTCGTCGACTGCTGGCTGCAGTTGGTCGGGTTGAACTGGAAGTTTTCGCGGTCGACGGTCACGTTGATCTGTTTGAGCTGCACGGGCACGCCGCGCACGAAGGTCGGGAACGGGTCGCTGACGATCGTCACGGCGGCCGTGTTGCGGTCGACGAAGATGCGCGAGCGCACGTTCACGTTGCCCAGGTGGAACGGACCGGCGTCGGCCGGCGTGACGACGAGCAGGCCGAACGGGGCGCCGCCGTAGCCGCTCGTCAGGTAGACGGTGCCGCCGAGCGAGAAGGGCGAGCCGCCGAGGCCCGACGTCGAGGTCGAGTGGCCGATCAAGCTGTCCGAGTCACAGCTCCATTCCTGCCCGGGCGCCGGTTCGGGGCAGGGCTTCACGTTGGCGATCATCGCGGCCGAGCCGAGCGGCAGGTGCATCGTCAGGCCGCCCAGCGGCTGGTCGGCGTCGGAGTGGCCGATCGTCAGCGAGAAGTGCGTGTAGGCGCCGGCCTGGGTGTTCGTGTTGCCGGCGACGAACGAGGGCGCGAGCGAGGCCGGGTTCGGACAGCCGCTGCCCCCCGGGCCTTCGGTGATCGCGAAGTCGCCGCTCGCCTGCGCCGTCGCGGCCCCCGACCAAGGCGTGAAGGCGCCGCGGGTCGTGTAGGTGCCGCATTCTGATGGCGTCGACTGCGTCGCCGTCGGGCCGCCGAAGAATTTGATGACGATGTTTTCGAAGGGCACCTGCGGCGAGTTCTTGAACGTCGAGGTGAGCCTGCCGGTGCTCTGGTCGAGGTGCACGTCGCCGGCGAGCTTGACGCGCACGCCGGTTTCTTCGTCGAAGGCGGTGAGGTAGAGGACGAGCCGTTCTTCGAGCAGGTTGGTGTCCTCGCCGGCGAGGTAGATGCTGCCGTGCAGTTCGTTTTTCAGCAGCGGCGTCTTCACGCTGACCGTGCCGAGCTTCGAGGCGTCGGGGCAGTTCTCCGGCGCGGGCGAGATCGGTTCGTTGTTGAGCTGTGCCGGCGAGTCGAGCGGGCCTTCGAAGCCGAACCCGGGAAAGCCCGAGGAGCAGGTCGCGAGGTTGTTGGCGGCGCCCGGGCTGGCCATCACGCCTTCGGGCAGCGTCACGACCGTTTCTTTGAGGTCGGCCTCCGCCAGGCCGGTCGGCGACAGCGTCGAGGTCTGCGGGGTTTCGATCTTGACCGCGAGGCCCGTTGGCGTATTCGCGGCGTGCGTGTCGGGTTCGACCGACAGCGTCGGTTCGAAGCCGAGCAGTTCACAGCCGGTCAGCGTCGGGAAGCGAAATTCGGAGGAGAGCGGGAATTCCTGATGGCTTTCGCCGAGCGGCCACGAGCGGCCGCTGACGGTCGTGACGGGGGCTTCGAGAGGACACGAAGTGGGCAGCGAGAGGAACGGCGGGGCCCCTTCTTCGCCGAGCGGCACACAGGGATGGCCTTTCTCGTTTTCCTTGTTGGCTTCGTCTTCCACGCACTCCCAGCCGCGCGCGGCATCGTGCTTGGGCGAGCCCGGCTGGCCCCAGAAGGTCACCTGCGAGGTCAGCACCTCGGCGGCCTGGGAGAGGTTGGTGGAGCTGACTTCCACGGCATAGTTGCCGCCGGTCTTGACCGACGTCGTCAGCGCGACCGGGACTTTGTCGAACTCGAAGCCGAAGCGGGCGGGTTCGCCGGGTGCAGGTTCGAGGTTGAACACGGGCACCGTTTCGGTCGCGACCCCCTTGAACACGTTGGGCTCGTTGAAGGTGACGCGGGCGACGCCGATGGCCGTATCCGGGGGACACAGGTTGATGTCGCCCGAGAGCACCGTCGAGAAAGCGATCGACGAGCAGCGGCTGAGCACGTTGACGTTTCCGAGCAGGCCCGGCGGCAACACGAAGTGCAGGTCGCGCAGCAGCGCCGGCGTGCCGGCGACGTTTTCCGATCCGCCGGGATCGCGCTTGAGGACCTGGTTCATTTCGAGCGTCGTGGTCAGCTGGAACGGGTGCTTCGCCGCCTGCGTCTCGCGTTCGCCCGATTCGTTTTCAGGCTCCAGTTTGTAGTCTTCGACGCCGAACGGAGCAGCCCCGCTGCCGACGCTGAGCGGGCGCACGAGCGGCGCCGTCGAGCTGCCGCCTTCGAGCTTGACTTCGTTGGCGAGGCTCGCGCCGGCCGCCGCCGTGACTTTGACCGTCGCCACCAGTTCGAGCACGCCGTACGGCGATACCGGCGCCGCCGAGGTACAGGCTGACGAGTGGGGCGGCAGCCTCCGAGCAGCTCAGCGCGCTTTTCGCGGCGCCACGCGCGATGCTCCCGACCTTGCTCGGCCGCGTGCCTTTCACCGAGCCCGGCACCAGTTCGACGCCCGCGGGCAGCCTGTCGGAGATCGTCAGCGGGCCTTTCGCGTCTTCGTAGCCGAGGTTGGAGGCGGTCGCGATGATCTGCGCTTCGCCGCCGGCGGGAAGCTCGGTCGGCGCGGAGACGGAAGAGAGATGCCACCAGCTCCCGGCGGCGCGCGCCGGAGCGGCCGCGACGAAGCAGGCGGCAAGCACAGCCATGCTCATCGCGAGCACGAGCGCCGGGCGACGCGAGCGCTGCAGGGCGCTTGCCACTACCTCTTCCCCTTCTTCTTCGCCGCCGCCTTCGCGCCGTACTTCTTACGTGCCTTCCGTTCGCAAGCTTGACGCTTCTTCTTCTTGAGCTTGCGGCAGGCCTTCAGCGCCTTCGCGAGCTGCTGCTTGCGCGTCAGCTTCTTGACGACCGGTTTCGGCGATTCGGCTTTGTTCGGCAGGACCCCCGTCTGGCCGCTGAGGTTGCCGCTGCTCGGCGTGGTCGTGCCGACGGGCGTCGGGAATGCCGGAATCGCGGGGGTTGACGGCCGGCATTCGTCGGTCGAGTTGCACGAGGTGGTCGTCGTTTCGGGCGGGACGATGCAGCCCGCGGCGCCGCAGACACGCGCGTCGTAGACGTCGAAGTCGCGGTCGTGGTCGGAGCTGACCAGCGCCGAGGCCGTGAGGAAGAAGACATCGTTGCCGTTCAGGCTGGCGTCGAGGAAGGCCGATTCGTGCGTGGAGCTGCCGGAGGAGATCAGGCCGGTGCAGCCGCCTTCGCCCGAGCACCCCCCGACTGCGTTCGGCTCGAACTCGTAGACGTCGGTCCTGCCGTTGGTGTCCGCGCCCACGAGCGGCTCGGGCGAGTTGAAGAACAGCCGGCCGCTGTCGGAGAGGTAGCGCGACTGGTAGATCGCCGTCTGCCCTTCCGTTCCGGTCCACCCCGGAAGCGAGCCGGCGAGCCAGCGGCCTTCCCAGGCGAGGATGCGGTCGGTCAGCAAGCCCATGCCTTCTTCGTTGCGGATTGCGGTGCCGCCGTCGAACACGCCGGCCGGGCGAGAGCCGTCGGGGTTGCACGAGACACAGGTCAGGCTGCCACCGCTGCCGCCTTCGGCGTCGTAGAGGAAGACCTCCTCGTCGGGCGCTTCGTGCGCCGCCGGGTTCGTGTCGCGGTTGTCATAGCCGGTCAGCCGGCGGTCGGACATGAACGTGAAGTAGCGGCCGTCGGGCGAGACGCGCGAGGTCACGTACTTCAGGTCGCCGTTGTTGTTTTCCCAGTTGGGCAGGTCGTCGATCGACAGGCGCCCGATGAACGTCGGCGCTTCGCCTTCCTGCGCTCCGCTCTTCATGTACAGGTTGCAGGTGGCGTTGGAGGGCGTTTCTTCGGACAGCAGACGGGTCGAGCAGGCTCCGGGCTTGGCGACTTCGCCCCTCGCGTTGGGAGTGCCCGTGAGCACGCCGTTGGCGACGAAGTACGCCTTCGAGCCGTCTTCGCTGACGCCCGGCACGAGCCCCTGGACCGCGGCGTGTTCGCCGCTCTGTTTGAAGCTCGGGTCGACCGACAGGTCGACGACTTTTCCGCTGCTCACGTTGAACTCGTAGAGATCGCTCCGTTGCACGACCCCGGTCGAGGCGGACGACTGCGCCGTCAGCCTCGCTTCGTCGGTGAAGAAGATCTTCATGCCGTCGCTCGAGGCGGTCTGGTAGACCGCCTGCGCTTCGGCCGCGCCTTCGACCCCGTAGACGTCCACTCGCGTCGTCACGCCGGCGTTCATGTCGCGGACGTACAGGTGGTTGCCCGAGGTGAAGATCACGCGCGCCCCGTCGTCGGAGATCGCATGCCTGGTGACGTGGTTGCCGCCGAGCTGCGGACCTGGAGCCGGAGCTCCGCCCTCGGCCGCCGGCAGCACGTTGACCAGCTGGAGCTGTCCTGCTTTCCACTCGTAGACGTTCGCCCCGGTCGGATTGGCGGGTTCGCTCGTCAGCGGGACGATCGACGTGACGATGACGTGCGACAGGTCGGGCGTGGCGTTGACGAATTCGACGCCCTTCTTGGTTCCTTCGGGCCCGCCGAATTTGGTGCCGGGCGCGACGTTCGATGCGTTCACCAGCGGGCTGTAGCAGGACGACGGCGGCGCTTCGCAGCCTTCGGTCTTGCGCGTGTAGATCGTCCGTTCGGTGTCTTCGGGCGACAGGCGCGGTTCGGCTTTGGGCGAGAGGCCAAGCGGTTCGATGAGGGACAGTTCGAGGTCCGGCGTGAAGGCGCGGTATTCCTGTTTGCCGTTGCCCGTGACCGCGCCGGTGGCGTGTTCGCCGGGGAGCGTGATGTCCTTCGAGGACCATTGCGCGCCTCGTTTGGCGAGCAGCTGGACGAACGTCGGCACGCGGTTGCCTTCGGGGTCCTTTTCGTCGGGCGCCAGCGAGATGTACGTCAGCGCGCCGCCGTCCTGCGAAGCTTGGATCAGGCCGCCTTCGCGCGGGATCGATTCGAGCCCGGCGCCGTTTTTTTCCGGCGAGGAGACGAGCTCCCAGGCACGCCCGTCGGGCAGCTGCACGGCCGTGCCTTCGGTCCTCGTGGTAAAGCTCTGCACCGCGCCGAGCACGCTGCTCGCGCCGCCGGCGTACGTCGCGATCACGCGATAGGTGTAGATCGTGTTCGCCGCCAGGCCGCTCAGCGGCTGGCTGACGTCCTGCCCGGTTTCGCCCGCCCCGATGCTCGTCCCGGGGGGCGCCGGAAGATCGGTGCACGAGGAGTCCTGACACAGTTCGAAGTAGAAGCTCGTCGCCACGCCGGTCGGATCGATCGTCGCGTGCAGCGTCGCGCTGGTCGCCGTCAGGTCCGTCACCGACTCGGATTCGATCGTCGGCGGCCCACCGACTTCGGCCGGTCCGAACTTGTCGAGCGCGCCCGGCAGCGGTTCCAGGCTGACCCCGCCGAGCAGGCGTTCCCTGTTGCGTTCTTCGGTGCGGTCGACGACGTACACGTTGCCGGGCTGATCGAGGGCCACGCCGAACGGTTCGCTGAACGGGCCGGCGGGGGTCGACTCGATTTCGCCGATGAAGTTGCCGGAGCCGTCGAACTCGAACACGGCGCGGCGCGGCGCATCGCTGACGTAGACGTTCCCTTCCGGGCCGACCGCCACTCCGGTGACCAACGGTTCCGTTTCCCGGCCGAAGCCCGGGAACGAACCTGAGCGGTGGCCGCTGATCTCCCTCACGAAGCTGCCGGAGGAGTCGAACACGTAGATGAAGGCGAAGCCTTCGTTTTCTTCTTCGTCGGCCGCCTGTCCCTGCGCCGAGACGTAGAGCTCACCGGTTTCCTGGTCGACCGCTAGCGGGCCCGGAAGATGTTCGTTCCCGGCCGCGCCGGGAAACGCGAGCTGGCCTTCGTATTTGCCTTCTTCGCTGAAGTAGTCGACGACTTCGTTTTCGCGGTCGGACACGTACATCCGGCCCGTGCCCTGATCGATCGCGATGCTCAGTTCTTCGCCGAACTGCCCGGCCGGCGTTTCCTTGCCCGTGATTTCGGCGCCCGCGATGCGTTTGCCTTCTTTGTTGGTCTTGAAGACCTGATTGCCTTCTTTGTCGAAGGGGTAGATCGCGCGCTCGCCGCCGTCGGCGATGTAGAGGTGGCCGCTTTTGTCGTTGACCGCCGTGCTGCAGAACTCTTCGAGTTCTTCTTTTTCGAATTTGCCGGCGACTTCTTTCGGCGTTTTTCCTTTTTCGATTTCTTTTTGTTCTTTTTCTTCGCGTTCGAGTATTTCCTGCGCCGTTTCTTCTTCGGGCACGAGCACGCTCGAGATCGTGCGCCCGGTCAGGAACGTGCCGGTTTTGTCGAAGACCTGGACATCCGGCAGTTCGGGGTCCGAGACGAAGATTTCGCCGCTCGCCGGATCGATCGAGACGCCGCAGACTTCTTCGCTGAAGCCTTTTTTGCTTTTCGCGATCGTGCCGAGGAACGGATGGACGAGAGCCGCGTCGGCGGTGGCGCTCAACAGAAGGACGAGACCGGTCGCGATCAAGCCGAGGATGCCCGCGCGCGTGAGCCGCCGTCGACGCATCGCACGCGCAGCCCTCCCGGCACAGCTCCCTCTCATCCGCGTCCCTCTCCTCTTGTCAACCCCGATGGGCCCCCTCCCTCTTGAGACGAAGTGTAGCCATAGAGGCCTTCGTGTCAAGCAGGAGCTTTCAACAGACGACACGCGTGGCGGCCGAGCGTTTCGCGCAGGCCCTCATGCGAAACCAAGGGCCTCCGAACGACGTGGGGCCCCGGCGAACCGGGGCCCCACTAACGACTGCTCGAGTCGAGCCCAGCGGGCTCGGAGCGTCAGCTGACTGTGCTTACGCTTTGATCTCGAGTTCTTCGCCCTTGTTGACTGCTTCGGCCTGCTGGCCCGACGGGAAGGGACCCGAGCCGTTGACCGTCGAAAGCAGTTCGTGGTTCGGACCGCCTTCGAAGTTTTTGACCGACTGGAAGCCTTCGCCGTTGACAGCGAACACGTTGGTCTCGACCTTGGTGAAGGTGTTGACCGGCGCGATCGTGCCGATGACGGAGCCAGTAGTCACGATTTCGATGCCTTCGCAGTTGAATTCAGCGAGGATCGAGCCCGTTTCGGCTTTCAGCAGAACACCGACGTTTTTGCTGGCTTTGTTGATGTAGCCAAGTTCGCCGGCGAGTTTGTTCGTGACGATCGTCCCCGCTTTCGCGGCGGGCGAGTTGCATTTTTTACCGAGGCTCGTGCATCCCTTGAATTCAGAGATGACGTTGTTCTCGGTGGTCGGCGTGTTGACCGAGCCGGAGTCCTTGAACGAGGTGCATTTCACTTCGCCGCCGATTGCAGGCGTGTGCAGAGTGGCGGCGCCACCCTTACCCTTGAACGGCTTTTTTTTGGCTCCTACGCCTTCCTGCAGTTCGTACTTGTTTACTTTGCCTTCCGCTTCCTGCGTCGGCGTCGCCGCGATCGAGCATTTTTTGTCCGTGAATTTGCCCGTGTACGGTTTCGTCGTCAGTTTGTGGCATTCGTAAAACGCCGGTTCAGCAGCCGACGCGCTCGCCGAGATGGCGGCCGTCAGAGCAAACACGGCGACGAGGCAGAGCCCCATCATCTTGAGACGCATCTAGATACTCCTTTTCCCTCTTGTCCGGTTGCCGGCACGAGTCCCCGCGCTGCCCAGAACCCCGGTGCCAGTCCCTACCCCCTGAGCTGTACCCAGTTCAGCGGCCCTCCAATCCCCGCCTTGGCAGATGGAAACATCTGCGTCAAGCCGAGTCCAACAGTGTTAGACCATGTGCTTCCCTGCCGGCGCACCCGCTGCATCCCTGTTGGCGAAGCGCCTCGCGCTCGTCATCGCGAGGGAGCGCGACCCAAGGCTACGGCGATGAATGCCACACCTGGAACACACTCGATTCCCTCCCGCAAGACGTCCGATCTGTCCGGGGCCCGGACGCACCGGCCCCATGGCGATGCTCGACATCATGTCCCGGGCGAAGCTAGCACAGGGCTTGACGTAATGTCAAGTGTTTAGCAGTTCTGGTCCGGTTTTAGGCGGTCAACTGCACGCGAGAAGCCATCGCCCTGCGCACTGGTCAAGCCCTTCGAAGCGTCAGGCCAGCCGGCGCGCGACGACGGTGCGATCGGCCTCCGCGTCGATCTGCCAGCCCGGCGTCACGCCGCGGCGTAGGAGACGCTCGACGACGGCCGTCGGCCCCGGCAGCCCCCGCCCGCCGGGGCGATCGGCGCGGGCGTCGTGGAAGACGACGCACCCGCCGAGACGCACGAACGGGCTCCAGCACTCCCAGTCGCGCTCGCAGCCCGCCTCCGAGTGGTCGCCGTCGATGAACACGAGGTCGACCTCCCGGCTCCAGCCGGCGGCGACCTCGTGCGAGGGGGACACATGCCAGTGCACGGTCGGGCCGCGGGCACCGAGACGCCGCCCAGCGCGACCGACCAGACGCCGCGTTGCCCGCTCGCTGGCCCCCCAGCCCCCGGGGAGGGCATCGGGATGGCGCCCGAAAGGGTCGATCAGGTGCAGCTCGGCCTGCCCGCCGAGCTCGCGCTGCAGCGCGAGCGCCGAGGAGCCCTCATAGACGCCGATCTCGACGACGCAGCGGGCGCCGGCGACGGCATCGAGCAGGACGCGCGCGTCCTCTGCCGAGTGCATCGTGCGCGGCGGGATCAGGCCGGTCCCGACGGCGAGCGCACGCAGGCGCACGTCGTCGCGCAGGCGCACCGGCGCCAGGCTGCGCACGGACTGCGGAAGGATCGCCATCAGGTGCTCCAGCCTATGTCGTGCAGCTCGACGAGGGCGCCGGCGGCGGGGTATCGCGGGCATGGGCCCGCGCGTAGGCGAGCCACAGTCGGTAGGCCGGGTAGGTGTGCTGCAGGTCGGCACTCAGCAGCCCGACCGGGAAGGCCGGGTCCTCGCGGAAGCTGTACTGGAAGATCGCATCGACACGCGAGTCCTCAGACCAGCGCAGTAGCTGCTCGCCGAGCGCTTGGCATCCGATCCTCAGTGCCGCCAGGCCAGGCGGGCGCGACCTGCCCGGGCGCGGCGCACCGGCGCCCGTCTCGGTGATCCAGACGTGGGCGCCGGCGGCGCATGAGCCTCGAGCGTCGAGCGCCCGCGTCAGCATCGCCACAGGGTCAGCCTCAGGTTGACCCTTATCCCAGGCGGCGTAGGCGTGGATCGACCACACGTCGCCAAGGCAGAGCACGCGGGCGGGGAGCGCCGCCACGAAGCCGGCCACGCTCGTCCGGTGAACGGAGTCGGTGGCGTACGCGGCAAGCTCGCCGAGCAGCAGGTGATGGGTGCCGCCGTCGGCAGCCAGCTCTTCGGCCATCGCCTCGGCGAGCTGCGCGTACACAGCCGGCGCCACCGCCGGCGCATCGATCGCGCAGGCCGACCGCTGCGGGCTGAGGAAGACGGGGCTGTTCGGCTCGTTCCACGGGCTCCACCATGTCAGCGCCACGCCCTGCTCCCTGCCGAGCGCGAGCAGCGCACGGATCAGCGCGCGGTAGCCGGCCATCCCGGCTTCGCTCAGCGGTCGCGAGAAGGGCTGCGTCCCAGCGAGCTCGCAACCGCTCGCCGCTGCGGCAGCCCATGCGGGCACGCCGAAGAGGTCGAGCACCACTTCGAAGCCGTCGCGGCCTTCGGCGCGCGCGGCGCGCTGCTGCGTGGCGATCGCGGCGAGCTCTTCGCGGATGCCCGAATAGGCCGCGCACGGGGCGACGGCTCGCGCGCACCCGTCGACCGGGCCGTCGAGGCCCGGGGGTCGCTCGCGCCGGGGCTGTATCGCAGCCCAGTCGACGAGCAGCCGGATGTAGCGCGGGTGAATCGCCGTCGAGCTGCCGGCGCGCCTGCTCGAACGCGGCGCCCCCGGGTCTGGACGCCGAGCTCGGGCTCCACAGTAGATCGGCGTTGTCCTCGGTCAGCCCGAGTGCCGGTCCGCGAGCTTCGGAGGATTCGGTGACAGGCAGCGCACGATGCGTCGCCGAGGCGCCCGTCTTGCTGCGCGCACCGCCGCAGCCGGCCAAGATCACCGCGGGCAGCAACAGGCCCGCGAGCAGTCGCGGCGACTTCAGACCGCCGAGACCTGCTCTTCCTCGGCCACGCGGAAGGACGAGCCGCAACCGCAAGCGGCGACGACGTTGGGGTTGGAGACCTTGAAGCCCGCGCCCTGCAGGCTTTCCTCGTAGTCGATGATCGATCCCCGCACGAACGGCAGGCTCTCGTTGTCGACCAGCAGCTTCAGCCCGTGGTCCTCGAAGACGAGGTCGTTCTCGCGCTGCTCGTCGAAGGCGAGCTGGTACTGGAAGCCCGAGCAGCCGCCTCCACGAACGCCGACGCGCAGGCCGGCCATGCTCACGTCGGACTCTTGCGCTGAGAGGAACTCGCGCACCTTCTCGGCGCCCTTGTCGCTGATCGTGATCATCGCTTCACTCCTCGTCGGGACCTCAACACTTTCCAAAGTATAGCGGCGGCTGGGAGGCCCGGCGCGATCCTCTACGCTAGCCAGGTATGCCCTCAGCAGCGGACATCTCCCAACGCATCGAGGCCTCGATTCCGGGCGCGCGCGCCGAGGTCGAGGACTACACCGGCGGCGGCGACCACTTCCGCGCGACGGTGACGGCGGCGGCATTCGCCGGCCGCAGCCGGATCGAGCAGCACCGCCTCGTATATGCGATCTTCGGCGCCGAGATCGGTGGTCCGATCCACGCGCTGTCGTTGAAGACGCAAGTCCCGCAGCAGGCCGAAGCAGAGGGCGCGCCCGTCGAGGACGCCTCCGCGCCGCAGCCGACGACAACCACCTGAGCCAGGAGCCCTTCATGTCCAGCACAAACCCCACCAGCGAGCTTCCCATGTCCCCCGGCCAGCCGGCGCCCAGCGCGGCGCCCGCGCCGGCGGGCGAGTCGAACCCGATCCGCGGGGCGATCGCAGAGGCGATCTCCGAGCACAAGGTGATCCTGTTCATGAAGGGCACCCCCGAGGCGCCTGCCTGCGGCTTCTCGGCGCGGACCGTCGCCGCCCTGCAGGCGCTCGACACGCCGTTCGCGGCCGTCGACATCCTGCCCGACCCGCGCATCCGCCAGGAGCTCTCGGCGATCTCCAACTGGCCGACGATCCCGCAGCTGTTCGTCAACGGAGAGCTGCTCGGCGGCTGCGACATCGTGACCGAGATGTACGAGTCCGGGGAGCTCGCCGGGGCGTTGCTGTAGCGTGCCGCGGCGCATGCCCGCCGTCGCAGTAGCCACAGACAGCACCCATTACCTGCCGCGAGAGCTGGCGGCGCGCGAAGGCATCCATCAGATCAGCCTGTACGTCGGCTGGCGGGGCGAGCCCGAACGCGAGCTCGACATGCCGAGCTTCGACGCCTTCTACGAGCGGCTGCGCACCGACCCCGAGCTGCCGAGCACCTCACAGCCCTCGATCGGCGACTTCCTCGCCGTGTGGGAGCCGCTGATCGAGCAGGGTCACGACGTCGTCTCGATCCATCTCGCCGGTGGCATCTCGGGCACGTGCGAGGCCGCCCGCCAAGCGCACGCCCTGCTCGGCGAGCGCGGGCTCGGCGAGCGCGTCGAGGTGCTCGACGCCGAAAGCGGCTGCGGCGGGGCTGGCCTGCTCGTGCTCGCCGCGTGCGCCGCCGCGCGCGCGGGAGCAGACAAGGACGCCGTCGTCGCGCACGTGCGCGAGACGCGCAAGGCGCTGAAGATCTGGTTCTGCCTCGACACGCTGGAGTACCTGCGCCGGGGCGGGCGGATCGGCAAGGCACAGGCCTGGCTCGGCGGCACGCTGAAGATCAAGCCGATCCTCTCGCTCGAGTACGAAATCACGCCCGTCGAGCGGGTGCGCACGGCCGGACGCGCGTTCGAGCGGATGGTCGATTACGCCAAGGAGCTGCGTGAAGGCGGCGCCGACGGCTGGGTCGTGCAGCACATCCAGGCGCCCGACCAGGCGCAGCGGCTGATCGATCGCTGCCGCGAGATCTTCGACTCAGAGCCCGTCTTCAGCTCGGAGGTCGGTCCCGTGATCGGCACCTACACCGGCCCCGGCCTGATCGGCGTCGGCGGCGTGCCGCGCTCGGTGCTGAGCTGAGCCGCGCGGTCAGCGCTCGTTGCGTGCAATCCACTCGGCGAGAAACGGTTCAGCGATCCGATACTCGCCGCGGCCGATCCGGCGGACGAGCTCGGCATCGGTCAGCGCATCCAGTGCCGTCTGCACCGTGGCGGTGCTCGGCAAAGAGTGCCGTCTCTGATATTCGCTGCCGAGTGGACGGCCCGGCTGCTCCGCGGCGAGCGCGAGCAGCACCAGTCGCTGAGCCGCGGCGGCCCTTTCCCAGATCAGACTGAAGTGGGCATGCTCTGAGCGCAGCAGGGCCTCGAGGGCTCGTTCGAGGCGGTACGCATCGGCTGTCTCATCCGCCGGTGTCTGCTCCCAGAGGAAGTAGAACGCCTCCTGCGTCGCGTAGGGATGACCGCCGGTCAGCTCGAACACTCCGGCGGAGGCCTCGGCGGAGAGCTCACGGCCGGTCTGCTCGAACCGCCGGCTCGCATAGCCCTCGAACTCCGCAGGTGGAATCACGCCAAGCTCGAACTGCTTCGCGCTGCGCCAAAACGGCTCGTTCTCGTCATTGAAGATCCGCTGCATCATGTGGCGCTTGCTGCCCAGATAGACATGGGCGACCTCCGGTTGCTCCTGGAAGACCGAGCGCATCAGCTTGGGCAGCCCCGGATCGATCTCGACGACCTCCTGGAACTCATCGAGCACGAGCACGACGCGGCGGCCCCGTTCGGTCGCCAGACGGCCCGGCAGCGCCAAGAGCCCTTCCAACGTGGCGTCGATGTCCTGCTTGTCCGCGTGCGCGTCGAAGCTGAACGACACCGAGCCGTCATCGGGATCGACCGTCACGGTCGGTTTGATGCGCAACCCCGCGAACACGCGGAGGCGCTCGCGAGCACGAAACAGTCGCGAGGCGACCTCCTCGTGGATCGTCTGCGCGAGCTTCTCGGCGAGCTTCTCCCTGGTCGGCGTGCGCATCAGGTCGACCTGGGCCACGAGCAGCTCCTCGGTGACGAGTTGCTGCGCGACGCGCCAGATCAATGACGACTTCCCATAGCGCCGCGGAGCGAACACGACCACGTCTTGGCCGTTGCGTGCGTCCGCGACGAGCTCGTCGATCTCACTTTCGCGGTCGGTGAACGCTTCGTCGAGCGCTAGCGCACCAAAGCGAAAGGGATTGACCACCTGAGCGCCGCCTCGATCGACCATGGCTCTAGTATGTCAGTTTAGATAATGTCTTTCAACATAAATATTTTTATCTAAATAAAGATTATCTTTTCTGGCATAGAACTGCCTCTGGCGGTGTTCTGCCGCGCGGCACCCAAGCGCCCACGGATCGCCACGAGCGCCGCCCCGCACCGCTCAGCGGCCGCGTCGGCGGCGTGCCGCGGTCGTTGCTGAGCTGAGCCGCGGCGCTAGCGTTCGCGCCGTCGCCGGCGGCGACCGCGAAGGATTTTCACGCCCAGCGCGAGCCCGACGATCGCAGCGCCCGCGGTCAGCTGCTCGCGGTGGCGCTCGACGTGCCCGCGCCAGTCGGTGATGTGCGCGACCTCTCCGCGCAGGCGATCGATCGAGACGGCGAGCTCCATGCGATTGCTCTCGATCGAGTTGCGGATCTCGGCGGGCGAGCGCTGCGCCATCAGCTGCCGACCTCCGAGCCGCCGCCGAGGCCGCCGGGGGCCGGCACGGGGGTGGCCTCCGAGCCCTTGCTCACGGTCTCCTTGATCTTCTGCGCCTCGTCGATCGCCATCGTCGGCATCGGCGGCGCGCCCTTTTTCACGGCTTTGGCCGCGAGCAGACCGGCGAGCGCGCCGAGCAGCAGCAGGATCACGGCCATCGCGAAGAAGCCCCAGAAGTACGTGAATTCGTTGCCGGGGAGGTAGTAGTAGAGCAGCCACGCGCAGCCCACGAGCGCGAAGATCAGCGCCATCGCGAAGAAGATGCCGGCGGCGATGCCGACGACGGCGCCCTTGACGAGCTTCGTCGCCTTCTCGCTGACCTCGGCCTTGGCGAGCTCGATCTCCTCGCGCACCAGCACCTGCGCGCGCTCTGACACCTCCGCGATCGCCGCGGCGATGTTGTGTGGCGCCTCCGGGCCCTCCGGCGGCGGAGGCGTCGAGGTTGCGCTCACTCGGGCGGCTCCTCGGCGAACAGGCGTCGGAAGGCGACGGCGGCCGCTCGCTGCGCAGCGATGCTCGCAAGCGCGCCGAACGCCGCCAAGATGCCCGACCAGGCCAGCCGCTTGACCATCTCGTTCTCCATCACCGCGGCAGTCTATTGCCCGGGGTGGTCCCATCGGAAACGGCGCCGACCTCGAGGCCGCCGCAGACGGTCTCCACGACGACCGACTTGGCCTGCTCGAACTCGTTCTCGCCCTGCGGCAGCAGGTCGAATATCCAGCCCGTCAGGAGCTGCTCGATCACGCCATAGAAGGCCATCGCCGCGAAGCGCGCTTCGATCTCGGGCTTGAAGACGCCTTCGTCCTGCGCCTGCTGGACGATCCTCCCGATCAGCTCATACGCCTCGCGGATCGTGCCGATGTGGGTGTCGCCGAACGAGTTGGCGGCGCGCGTCACCTCGACGATGATCACCTTCATCAGGTCGGGGTCGTGGCGGTAGCTGTCGATGATGAACGACGCGATCGCGCGCAGCTTCTCGCGCACGGGCAGCGGCTCGGCATCGACCTCGCGGATCAGCTCGAGCATCACCTGCCAGCGCTCGAGGAACAGCGTGTCGAGCACCTCGTCCTTGGAGCCGAAGTAGTGGTAGACGAGCCCGTAGGCGACGCCGGCCTCGTCGGCGATGTCGGCGACGCGGCAGGCATGAAAGCCCTGGCGCGCGAACACGCGCACGGCGGCATCGAGGATCAGGCGACGCTTGTCCGGCGCGGCCTTCGCTCCGCTGGCGCGCGAGCTCGCCCCGGCCTGGCTCGGGCCGGCCTCAGAGCCCGGCGTAGCGCCACCGGCACCGGCGCGTGGTCGCGCGGCACTCATGCGCGAACCTCCTGCGGCCAACGGTAGGCCTGCGCGCGCCGGTTCGTCAGGGACGGCAGCTGCGCGCGGATCTCGTGCTGGCGCTCGAGGTCGAGCTCGGCGATCACGTGCCCCTCTCCGTCTGGCGCCTGCGCCAGCACGATGCCCCACGGATCGACGATCATCGAGCGCCCGCCCGAGCGGTTGCCCCCGGGGTGCAAGCCGATCTGGTTGGCCGCGATCACGAAGGCATGGTTCTCGA
This sequence comes from uncultured Solirubrobacteraceae bacterium, assembly GCA_963716315.1. Taxonomy (GTDB): domain Bacteria; phylum Actinomycetota; class Thermoleophilia; order Solirubrobacterales; family Solirubrobacteraceae; genus Palsa-744. Next base: position 1,232,641 of record OY970301.1, read on the forward strand.
TCGCGCGGGCGCGGATCAACACCTCCCAGTGATCGCGCGTCGTCGCCAGCGTGAAGGCGGCCGGCAGGGGGAACACGCGCGCGCCGCGCACGGCGAGGATTCGGAACAGCTCGGGGAAGCGCAGGTCGTAGCAAATCGACATGCCCAGCTCGAGCCCGCCGGCGGTCTCGGAGAGGACGATCTCCTCGCCGGGCTCCTCCAGATCGGACTCGCGATAGGAGCGCCCGCCGACCTCGACATCGAACATGTGGATCTTGCGGTAGACGGCCTTCAGCTCTCCGTCGGGTCCGACATGCACGGCGGTGTTGGCGAGCTTCTCTTTGTCGGGCACGCGCTCGACGATCGACCCGGCGATCAGCTCGACGCCGAGCTCAGCCGCGAGCGCCCGCGCCCAGCGCGTCGACGGGCCGTCGAGCGGCTCGGCCGCGGCGCGCAGCTGCTCGTCCGAACCCATCGCAGTCCACTTCTCAGGGAGTACGATCAACTCGGCGCCGTCGGCAGCCGCCGCGCGCACGAGCCGGTCGGCGACAGCCAGGTTGGCCGCGCTGTCGGCGGTGGCGTTGAGCTGTACTGCGGCGGCCTTCAACTGAGCCCTCCGTGCGCCCGGCGCGCGCACGCACACCCGGCACGTGCCCCGATCCCCAAATAGATTGACTGGTCAGTCAACACTGCAAAGCATAACGCCCGGCACGCCCGCGACGGCGACGGCCGCGTCCGCTCCGGCCCACCGAATGGCGCTACTGCGAGGTGGGCGCCCACTCAAGCGCTGGCGCTACGTCGGCGTGTTCAGCGAGCAGCTGATGGCGTGCGCGGCGCTCGTGCAGGTCGGCCCGGCGCGGCAATCGTTCTGGGCGCTCCACTGGCGCGGCGAGGACGAGCTGTACGAGCGCACCCGACTGCTGCCGCGCCGGAGAGAGCTGCAGCTGGAGCGCGGGCGGCTGCTGCTGCGCGACCGCGGCCTCGTGCTCGACCTCGCGCTGGACGAAGACGCGGGCTTCGAGGCACGCTGCCCCAATGGTCGCCAGCACGTGTGGACGCGAAAGCAAGCCGGCATCGCCGCGCGTGGAACGCTCAGCATCGCCGGCGAGCCGTCGCGCCCGGTCGAGGCCAGGGCGGTGATCGACGACACGGCCGGCTACCACACGCGCCACACCGAGTGGTGGTGGTCGGCCGGCGTCGGCGAGAGCCCTGAGGGCGAGGCACTCGCGTGGAACCTCGTGAGCGGCGTCAACGACCCCGAGCGGGGATCGGAGCGAGCCGTGTGGATCGCCGGCGAGCCGCACGAGGTCGAGCCCGTGCGCTTCGCCGCCGACCTCCGGCGCGTCGACTCGGCCGACTGCTCGCAGCTTCGCTTCCACGCCGAGGCCGAGCGCAGCCGCAGCGAGAACCTCTTGCTGTTCAAGAGCGACTACCGCGCGCCCTTCGGCACGTTCTCGGGGAGCCTGCCGGGGGGCGTCGCGCTCGCGCACGGGCTCGGCGTAATGGAGCACCACCGGGCGCTCTGGTAGCGCACGTCCCGCGCTCAGCCGCGCGCGCGCTGGCGGCGCAGCTCGGCGAGCAGCAGCTTTGAGTGCATCGCCCCGAGCAGCTCGCGCAGCGGTTCGACGCCGGCGGCGACGATCTCCATCGCCCGCTCCACCTCGACCTCGCCGGCGAGCCGCTCCAACAGCGCGCGGACCTCGGCCTGCACGAGCGGCTCGAGCGCCTCGCGGTAGCGCAGCGTGTCGTACACGGTGAAGCCGAGCGCCTCCTCGTAGCCACCGGCGCGGAAGCTCGCGATCGCCTCGATGATCTTCACGTCGTCCTGGTCGTAGCCGTTGCGGTTGGGCGTCAGCACGCCGATCTCGGCGAGCCGGTCGAGCACGTTGCGCGGGATCTCGTAGCGCTCCTGCACGGCCTTCAGCGAGACGCGCTTGGAGTCCTCGGCGCTCGCGAGCGCACGCTCGAGGATGCGATCCTCGAGCTCGATCAGCGCGTGCACACGCCCGGGGTCCTCCTCGAGCGTGCCCTTGATCACGCGCAGCGGCATGTAGCGCTTCTCCTGCAGCCGCTTGATCAGCTCGATCCTCTCGACGTACTCCGGCGGGTAGTAGGCCATGTTGCGGCTCGTCCTGACGATGTCCTCGCCCTCGCCGAGCAGCCCCTCGCGCAGGTAGTAGCGGATCGTCCCCGCGCTCACGCCCGAGCGCTCGGCGAGCTCGCTCATCTTCAGCAGGCGGCGCTCCTCCGACGCGGCGGGCTCCATCACACCTGAAAGGAGATGTCCTGCGCCTCGCCGGCGGCCCCGGCCGCCGCGCCGTCGGCCAGCAGCTCGGCGATCTCCTCCGCGCTGTAGCCGGCGCCACGCAGCACCTCCTCGGTGTGCTCGCCGAGCGCCGGCCCGGGCAGGCGCGCGTGATCGCCCGGCGTGCGGCCGAGCTTGACCGGCAGGCCGAGCAGCCGCACGGCGCGCTCGGCCCCGGGCTGGTCGATCTCGACGACCATCTCGCGCTCGGCGACGAGCTCCGAGCCGAGCGCCTCGTCGAGCTCGAGCACCGGCTCTAGGCAGCAGTCGTTCTCGCGCGCGAACGCCTCCCATTGCTCGCGCGTGCGCGCCTTGAAGATCTCCTGCACCTGCTCGTGCGCCGCCGAGCCGGGGCGCTCGAACTGCGCCGCGATCAGCTCGTCGCGCCCGACGCCACGGCAGAACCCCTGCCAGAACTTCGGCTCGAGCGCGCCCAGCGTGACCCAGCCGTCGGCGCACTCGTACGGCCGGTAGCAGATCAAGGAGCCCGCCAGCGGCAGGTCGCCACGGTGCGGCACGTTGCCGTCGGCGAAGTACGTCGCGGCGACCATCGCCAGCCAGGACAGCGCACCGTCGGCCATCGACACGTCGACGATCTGGCCTTCGCCCGAGCCGCGCTGCCCGGCGCACGCGAGGCGCCCGGGTGCGGCCGACTGGGGAGCGGCGCCGTCACGCTCGCGCAGCGCCGCGAGGATGCCGAACGCCGCCATCAGCGCGCCGCCGCCGAGGTCGGCGATCTGCCCGGCCGCCTGCACCGGCTCGCCGCCGCGCTCGCCGGTCAGCCCGAGCAGGCCGACCAGGCCGAGGTAGTTCATGTCGTGCCCGGAGGCGTCGCGTTTGGGACCGTCCTGGCCGTAGCCGGAGATCGCGCAGTAGACGATCCCCGGATTCTCTTCGCGCATCCGCTCGTAGCCGACGCCGAGCCGGTCGAGCACGCCGGGGCGAAAGGACTCGAGCACGACGTCGTATTCGCGCACCAGGCGCAGCAGCGCTTCGCGCCCGCGCTCGTTCTTCAGGTCGAGGCGGATCGAGCGCTTGTTGCGGTTGAGCGAGAGGAACAGGGCCGACTTGGCGCTGTCGTGGGCGCCCTCGTAGTAGGGCGGCGACCAGCGGATGTAGTCGCCCATCCCGGTGTCCTCGACCTTCAGCACGTCCGCTCCGAAGTCGGCGAGCAGCAGCGAGCAGAAGCCCCCCGGCAAGAGGCGCGAGAGGTCGAGCACGCGGATGCCCTGCAGCGGCAGGCTCACGCGGCTGCGCCCTCCGCCACGCCGGGCGCAGCGACACCGGAGGCGTCGGCGCCACGCTGCGGAATGTCGAGTGCGGCGCGCGCCTCCTGCACCGTCGCCGGGCGACGGCCGACGTCTTCGGTCATCTGCCGCGCCTTGGCGATCAGCTCGCCGTTGGACTTCGCCATCTCACCGCTCGGCAGGTACAGGTTGTCCTCGAGCCCGACGCGGATCGAGCCGCCCAGCGTGAGCGCCGCCGAGACAAGCATCCACTGGTCGCGCGAGACGCCGATCACGCCCCAGTGCGAGTGCGGCTCGCCGGGGGCGTTGGCCGGGATGTTCTCGACCATCGCCGCGAGGTTGCGCGCCGTGGGCGGCACGCCGCCGACGACGCCCATCACGCAGTCGACATGCAGCGGCGTCTTCAGCACGCCCATGTCGATCAACGGCGCGAGGCTGCCGACGTGGCCGAGGTCGAAGCACTCGTGCTCGGGTTTGATACCCAGCTCGTTCATCGCCTCGAGCAGCTCGACGATCTCCTCGAACGGGTTCTGAAAGACCATGCTGAAGACGAAGCCCTTGCGCGAGCGCGAGTACTTGGCGTAGTTCATCGAGCCCATGTTCAGCGCCGCGACCTCTGGCTTGCAGGCGCGCAGGTATTCGATCCGCTTCGCCAGCGGCACGCCAATCGTGCCGGTTGAGTAGTTGATGATCGCCGCGTCGCCGACCTCACCGCGGATCGCCTCGGTGATCGCCGCGAAGTCCTCGATCTCATAGCTCGGCGTGCCGTCCGGCTTGCGCGCGTGGATGTGGATCATCGTGCCGCCCTCGTCGACGATCCGCCGCGCCTCGGCGGCGTACTCAGCGGGCGTGTACGGGATCGCCGGGCACTGCTCGCGGTTGGCGATCGCCCCCGAGATCGAGCAGGTGATGACTACGGGATCGTCGAGGCTCATACGGGGACAACTCCTTGCTTCTTGTAGGGACGCTCGATCTTCTTGCCCTCGGCCATCTCCAGCGCGCGACAGATCGTCAGGCGCGTCTCGCGCGGGTCGATCACGTCGTCGATCATGTCGTTGCCGGCGGCGATGTAGACGTCGATGATCTTGCGGTAGGCCTCGATCAGCTCGGCCTTCTTGGCGGCCGGATCCTCGGCTTCCTCGACCTGTTTGCGCATCACGATCTCGACGGCGCCCTCGGCGCCCATCACGCTGATCTCGGCGCTCGGCCAGGCGACGATCAGGTCGGGCTCGTAGGCGCGGCCGTTCATCACGTAGTAGCCGGCGCCGTAGGCCTTGCGCGTGATCACCGTGATCTTCGGCACCGTCGCGTTGGCGACGGCGTAGAGCATCTTGGCGCCGTGGCGGATGATCCCGTCGGCCTCGACCTTGGTGCCGACCATGAAGCCGGGCACGTCCATCAGGAAGACGAGCGGGATGCCGAAGGCGTTGCACAGGTTGACGAAGCGCGCCGCCTTGTCGGCGGAGTCGTTGTCGAGGATGCCGCCGAGCTGCTTGGGCTGGTTGGCGACGATCCCCGCCGGGCGTCCGCCGAAGCGCGCGAAGCAGGTGATGATCGTCTTCGCCCACTGCGGCTTCATGTCGAAGTAGAAGCCGTCGTCGACGATCCGGCGGATCACCTCGTACATGTCATACGGCTTGCGGTTGGACTCGGGCAGCACGTCGAGCAGCCCCTCGTCGCCATGCGGTCGATCGAGTCCTCGGTCGCGCGCAGCGGCGGCCGCGACTCGCAGTTTTGCGGGCATGAACGAGAGGTACTGCTTGATCCGCTGGATGCACTCCTCGTCGTCGGCCACCTCGAGGTCGCCGACGCCGGACTTGCGACAGTGCACGCGCGAGCCGCCGAGTTCCTCCTGCGTGACGTCCTCGCCGACGGCCGCGCGCACGAGGTGCGGCCCGGCGAGCGCCATCGAGCCGCGGCCCTTGACCATCGGCACGAAGTCGGCGAGACCCGGGATGTATGCCGTGCCGGCCGCGCACGGCCCCATCAGCGCGGCGACCTGCGGGATCACGCCGCTCATCACGACCTCCTCGCGGAACAGGTGACCGGAGCCGGCGAACAGCGAGCCGACGGCCTCCTGGATGCGCGCGCCGGCCGAGTCGAGCAGCCAGATGAAGGGGATCCGCTTTGTGAGCGCCAGCTCGCGCAGGCGCGTGACCTTCAGCTCGCCGGTCATCCCCATCGAGCCGGCCATCACGGTGAAGTCGTAAGCGCAGACGGCCACCAGTCGCCCGTCGACCTTGCCGTAGCCGGTGATCACGCCGTCGGCCGGCGCGACCTTGCCCTCCATCGCGCGCTGGGCGAAGTGCGGGCGCCCATGGATGCCGAGCTCGGTGAATGTGCCGTCGTCGATCAGCAGCGCCAGGCGCTCGCGCGCGGTCAGCTTCTCGGCGGCGTGCTGGCGCGCGATCTTCTCCTCGCCGCCGCCGAGCTTGATCTGCTCGCGGCGCGCATGCAGGTCCTCGACGAGCGGCCGCAGCAGCGAGCTCTTCGCAGGCTCGCTCGCCGCCGCGGGCGGCTTCTCGGTCGTGCTCATCAGCGTCCTTTCCACTGTGGCTCGCGCTTCTCGAAGAACGCGCTGACGCCCTCGACGATGTCCTCGGTTGACATCGCCAACGTCAACTGCGCGCGCAGGTAGTCGAGCGCCTCGTCCAGCTGCATGTCGAGCTGGCGGCGCATGGCCTCCTTGCCGAGGCGCATGATCACGGGTGACTTGCCGGCCAGCTTGACGGCCCACTCGCGCACTGCCGTCTCCAGCTCGGCACTCGGCACGACCCGGTTGACGATCCCGGCGGCGAGCGCCTCCTGCGCGCTCCAGCGCTCGCCGAGCAGCAGCAGCTCGTTGGCCTTCTTGCGCGGCACGTTGCGATAGATCAGCGCCATGATCATGAAGGGGAAGGTGCCGATGTTGATCTCGGGCGTGCCGAAGCTCGCATCCTCGGAGGCGACGATCAGATCGCAGGCGAGCGCGATGCCGAGCGCACCGGCGAGCACGTGCCCGCCGGCTGCGACGACGGTCGGCTTGCCGAGCTCGCCGATCAGCTTGAACAGCCCGACGAAGCGCTCGGAGCCGAAGTGGCGCTCGACGAGCGACGTGTCGGCGGCGAAGCCGCCGAGGTTGGCGCCTGAGGAGAACGTCCGCTCGTGCGAGGAAGCGAGCACGACGCAGCGTGCCGCGTCTTCCCCCCGCGCCCGCTCGAAAGCAGCGATCAGCCCGCCGAGCATCTCGGCCGACAGCGCGTTGCGCGTGTCGGGCTGGTTCATCGTGATCGTCGCCACGCCCTGCTCGTCGAGCGCGTAGAGAACCGGGTCCTCAGCGGCCATCGGCGCATCCTAACCCGATCTGTGACGAGCGGGAAGTGCGCAGCCTTACTATCTACTTTTGCGCGAGCGCACCTTGCCGCGGCGCACGGCGACGACCCGCCGTCCATGCGCGCGTCGCCTCGCGGCCAGCCGCCGGGCGTGCCGGCGCATCAGCCGCTTGAGCTCGGCAGCGGTGATCGTTTCGGCCGCCGGCGGTGCCTGCACGATCACGGGTACGTCGATCGCCGTGATATCCGACTGCGCGATCACTTCGCCCTTGCCGTGGCGGGCGATCACGACGATGCTCGTGCGCACCGGCAGGCCGTTTTCGGCGAGGAACAGTTCGATGCGCAGCAGCGGCTCGAACAGCTTGTGCCGGATGCGCGCCGCCCGGCGGCTCTTGCGCGAGCGGCCGGGCTGCTCGATCGCCGCGATCGGGACGGACAGCTTGAAGCGGGTCACGGGCTGACCGTCGACGTTCGCCGGCCCGAGCTCGGCGATGCTGCGAGCGCGGGCGATCAGCGCGGAGAGCCCTTTGAAGTCGCTACCCGATTCCGCGCCCGACGCCCCCGGGGCGAGGCTCGAGGAGCCGAGCGCGTGGCCGAGGCTCTGGTTGCGTTCTTCTACCCACGGCCGCCCGCCGTCGAACCGCGACACATAGGGCTCGTCGGTGTACAGCGTGCTGCCGATCAGCCGGCCGCTGATCGCGATGCCGAGGAAGCTGGCCGTGAAGCTCGCCTCGGGCGGCGGCCCAAGGCTGACTTCGCCGGCCACCGTGAGCAGCGGTACGAGCAGGCTGCTGGCATGACCGAAGACGTGGTTGAAGCCGCCGACGGGGCCTTTCACCTTGGGCTCTTCGGCGACGCCGATGCTGGCCGAGAACCGCTCGCTGGTCGGTTTCAGCGCGAGCATCTTCTGCTCGAGCGCCTGCAGGTCGGGTGGAACGGTGGCCGGCGCGAGCGCCACCGGCGGCGCCGACGCGGACGTGCTCGCCCGAGCGCCCGGCGCAATCGTTGCAACAGCAGCCAAAGCCAGCGCGATCGCGCGCCCAACCATTCGATCTCTCCTGAATCTTGAAAACGGTCCGGCGGCGCAGGCTACCGGTCGGAGACCTTTGCCGCCAGGGGCATATCCCGGCATTACCACGACCGCAGCCCGGCCAATCCGTGGCGGGTGCGCGGATTGACAGTATTCGCCCATGGCTGGGCTCTCGGCGGCGGACATCCGCAAGGTGCTCGACTTCGTCGGTGAGGCGCACGGCGCGGGCGACCTGCAGGAACTGCGCGCGTTCCTGCCGACCGGCCTGGGTGGCCTGGTGCGCACCGACTGGGCCTCCTACAACGAGGTCGGGGTGGACGGCTCGGTGCACGTCGCGGTGAGCGTGCCGGAGGTGCCGAACGAGCTCGTGGCCGAGTGGATCCGCTACGCCCACCAGAACCCGCTCGCCAGTCGTCACGCACGCACGCGCGACGGGCGCGCGTACCGCTTCTCCGACGTAGCGCCGCGCGAGGAGCTCGATCGTCTGGAGCTGTTCCAGGGCTTCTACAAGGCGCTCGGGATCCGCCACCAGATCGCGTTCACGCTGCCCTCGCCGCCGGAGCTGACCTTCGCCCTGGCGCTCTCGCGCGGCGGTCGCGACTACTCAGACCGCGACCGCGACCTGCTGAACCTCACGCGCCCGCACCTGATCCAGGCCTATCGCAACGTGCAGGCGCGCGAGCGGGCGAGCCGGCTGATCGACGCCCTGCGCCGTGGCGTCGACGCCAGTCGCGACGCGATCGCGATCGTCGACGGCGGAAGCGTCTCGTTCGCCTCGCGCGCGGCTCGCAAGCTGCTGGGCTCGCTCGGCTGGCGGGAGGGGTCGGCCGTGCCGGAGCTGCTGCTCGCGCCGGGCCCGACGGGGCGGCTGTGGGATCCGCTGCTCGTGGCGGGCGCGGAGGGCAACCTCGTGATCCGCCGCCTGCCGAGCGGCAGCCGCGACAGCTTCGTCGTCGTCTTCGAGCAGCCGCGCTCGGAGCTCAGCGACGCGGCGCTGCGCGGCCTCGGGCTGAGCCCGCGCGAGTCGGAGGTGCTGCGCCTGCTGGCGCGTGGGCGCAGCACGCAGTCGATCGGGGCGGAGCTCGGCATCAGCCCGCGCACGGTGCACAAGCACACCGAGCGCATCCACGCAAAGCTCGGCACGCACGACCGCGCACAGGCGATCGCGACGGCGCTGGCGGCCGAGCAGGAAGCGGCGGGCGAGCCGCGCAGCGCGCTCGCCGGCTGACGCGTCCGCGCCCCGGATGCAAGAAGTAGCAAGCTCTACTGTTTACTTTTGCGGCCGGCTGCGTTAGCGTCTGCGATCAGGCGCCGGACACGCCCCGATTGCTCCCGTGCGTCGGCGCACCGCATCCAAGGCATCGATCACAAGGAGACTTCCCGACATGGCCGCGACCGCCGAGAGCGTGCTGAAGCCGGACTTCAAGACCGCGCGCAAGCACTTCATCTTCACCGACGAGCACGAACAGCTGCGCGAGTCGATCACCAACTTCGCGCTGAAGGAGCTGGCGCCGCACGCGGAGGAATGGGAGGAGACGACGTTCCCGGACTCGGTCTTCCACCGCATGGGCGAGCTGGGCTTCCTCGGCCTGGACAAGCCGGAGAAGTACGGCGGGCAGGGCGGCGACTACTTCTCGGCGATGGTGCTGGCGGAGGCGATCGCCAACGCCAACTGCGGCGGGCTGGCGATGGGCGTGGCGGTGCAGACGGACATGGCGATGCCACCGATCCTCGCCTTCGGTACCGAGGAGCAGAAGCAGGACTGGGCGGTGCCGGCGATCAAGGGTGAGAAGATCCTCTCCCTGGGCATCACCGAGCCGGATGCCGGCTCGGACGTGTCGGGGATAAAGACGCGCGCGGTCAGAGACGGCGATGACTTCATCATCAACGGGTCGAAGACGTACATCACCAACGGCCACCGGGCGGACGTGATCGTGCTGGTGACGAAGACCGACCCGGACGCGGGCTATGACGGCTTCACGCTGTTCCTCGTGCCGATGGACTCGCCTGGCGTGATCCGCGAGAAGAAGCTGCAGAAGATGGGGATGCACGCTTCGGACACGGCGCTGCTGGCCTTCCAGGACGTGCGCGTGCCGGCATCGGCGATGCTCGGCGAGGAAGGCAAGGGCTTCTACCACATCATGTGGGAGCTCCAGGGAGAGCGCATGATCGGCGCGGCCGGCTGCGTGGCGGGGGCGCAGAAGTGCTTCGATCGCACGCTCGAATACGCCAAAGAGCGCGAAGCCTTCGGCAAAGCGATCGGCCACTTCCAGGTGATCCGCCACAAGTTCGCCGAGATGGCCACCAAAATCGAGTCGGCCCGGCAGCTCGTCTATGTGACGGCATGGCGCTTCGCCAACGGCGAGTACCCGGTGCGCGAGATCTCGATGGCCAAGCTGCACGCGGCGCGAATCGCCTGCGAAGTCGCCGACGAGTGCATCCAGATCCACGGCGGCGCGGGCTACATGAAGGAGTACAACATCGAGCGCGTGTGGCGCGACATGCGCCTAAACCGGATCGGCGCGGGCACCGACGAGATCATGCTCGAGGTGATCGGGCGCAGCTACGGGCTGTAGGTGGAACTACTCGATGTAGGAGACGTCGACGCCGATCGCCTCGTAGGCCTCCCGCGCGCGGCGGTCGGCGCTGAGCAGCGTCGCGCCGTGCTCGCGCGCGGTGGCGGCGATCAGCGCGTCGTAGAGGGCGCCACCGCTCAGCCCCTCCGCGATAGCGCGGCGCAAACAGGAATGCTGGCTCGCCGCGTCGAGCGCCAGCCATGGCGAGGTGGAGATGCGATCGAGCGCATCCATGACGACCGTCGGCATCATGCGGTACGGCTCGGGCATCCGGCTGAGCACAGACGTGGCCTCGAACGCGACATGCCCCACCAGCCTGCGCTCATCGCCGGCGATCGCGGCACGGGAAGCCTCGTGAGCGGGGTGCCACTGCCCGAGCGCGGCGATCACCACGCTCGAGTCCGGCGCGATCACTTCCTGACGCTTTCGAGCACGGCGCGGACCGTGTCCTGGTCGAGCGACGGCAGCGGCTGCTCGGTGACGATCACCGGGAGCCCGTCCCGCTCCTCGACCCACGCGTGGGTATACGGCACCGTCAGCTCCAGCGCGCCGTTCACAGCCGCCAGCTCCAGCTCCGTCGGGCCCGTTATGCCCAACTCGTCACGCATCGGCTTCGGGATCACCACTCGGCCCACGCCATCGATGGCAACTCGCATACCATCAGATTACCAAGCGGTCTCGACCTGGATGCCATGAGCACTCTCACACCCCCCTTCTCCGACGAGCACGAAGAGCTGAGACAGTCGATCCGCGGCTTCATCGATCGCGAGTTGGCGCCACACGCGGCGCAGTGGGAGCAGGAGGAGTGGTTCCCGGACGAGATCTTTCCCAAGCTCGCCAAGCAGGGCCTGCTCGGCCTGAAGTACCCGACGGAGTACGGCGGGCAGGGCGGCGACTACCTGCACGAGTCGGTGCTGTGCGAGGAGATGGCGCGGATCGGCTCGGGCGGGACGGCGGCGGGGCTCGGCGCGCACACGAACATCGCGACGCCGCCGATCTGGAAGTTCGGCACCGACGAGCAGAAGCAGCGCTACCTCGTGCCGGCGATCGCCGGCGAGCGGATCGGCGCGCTTGGGATCACCGAGCCCGGCGCCGGCTCGGACGTGGCCTCGCTGAGCACGCGCGCCGAGCGCGTCGACGGCGGCTGGGTGGTAAACGGCGAGAAGACGTACATCACCAACGGCGTACGCGCGCACTTCATCGTGACGGCCGTCAAGACGACGCAGCAGGGCGGCCACCACGGGATCTCGTTCCTGATCGTCGACCGCGGCGAGGGCGTCACCTCGTCGAAGCTGCAGAAGCTCGGCTGGCACGCCTCGGACACGGCGACGATCGCCCTCGAGGACGTGTTCGTGCCCGAGCAGAACCTGCTCGGCGAGCTCAACGAGGGCTTCAAGCTGATCATGGCCAACTTCCAGTGGGAGCGCCTGGCGATGGCGCTCGGCGCGGTCGGCGCGATGACGCTCGCGTGGGAGCGCACGGCCGAGTTCGCCCGCGAGCGCCAGGCCTTCGGCCGCCCGCTGTCGGGTCACCAGGCGATCCGCCACAGGCTCGCCGAGATGGCCACGTCGGTCTACACGTGCCGCTGCGCCACCTACGACGCGCTGCGCCGCTTCGTCGCCGGCGAGGAGCCACTGAAGGAGGTCAGCATGGCCAAGCTGCTGACGCAACGCGCCTGCTACGAGCTGATGGACGAGTGCCTGCAGATCCACGGCGGCGCCGGATACATGCGCGAGTACTGGGTCGAGCGCGCCGCGCGCGATGCCCGCCTCGGCCCGATCGGCGGCGGCACCGACGAGATCATGCGCGAGATCCTCGGCCGCGTGCTCGCGCTCTGAGGCACTGCAAAAACTCGTCCAAAGCACGCAAACCCGCTCACGTGGGCCGGCGGGGGCTCCGATACCGCCTGTGTGGCCACCGCACGCCGAGCCCATGAAGCAATCCGTCGTCATCTACTGCAAGCAGCCGTCGGCGCCGCGCTGTTCGCGCTGTGCGCCTTCTGCTGCGCGATCGCCTCGAGCGCCGCGCCGGCGGCCACGCTGAGCGCGGGCCACCCGGCCAAAGGCGCCTCCAGTCACGAAAGCGCGCCGGCTCCCCACGCGCACCGGCGCCGCGGCTGCGCGCGCCGCGCCAGCTTCCACACGGTCGGCAAGCCGGGCACGAAACGCGCGACCCATCGCGTCAGGCGCAACGCCGAGATGCCGCCGCCACGCGGGCCATCGCCACGGCTCGCGGCAGCACAAGGGCGTGGTCCCGGCGCCGGTGCCGCACAACGGCGTCTGCGCCAACACCGGGCTGCGCCCCTCCAACCAGGATCTGCCGCTGATCCGCGCGGCCACGCTGTGCCTCGTCAACCGCGAACGCCTCAGCCACGGCATGGCGGCGCTGAAGCCCAACTTGCACCTGCAGCTCGCGGCACAGGGCCACTCGATGGACATGTCGGCGGGCGACTACTTCGAACACGACGGGCGCCACGGCGACACGCCGCTCTCGCGGATGCGCGCGTCGGGCTACATCTTCAGCTCGCGCGTCGGCTACGCGGTCGGCGAGAACATCGCGTGGGCGACACTGTGGATGGCCTCGCCCAAGGCGATCGTGGCGAGCTGGATGGCCTCGCCCGGGCACCGCGCCAACATCCTCGACGCGACCTTCCGCGAAACGGGGATCGGCGTCTCGCCGCACCCGCTCGCCTCGCTCGCGCACGGTCAGGCGGGCGCGATCTACACGCAGGACTTCGGGCGAATCATCGCTCCTTGACCGGGGCGCTCGGATAATCTCCGGCGCACCTCAACGACAAGGAGACGGAACGAACATGGGAGTACTCGACGGCAAGTCGGCCATCGTCACGGGCTCGGCGCGCGGGATCGGTCGTGCAACGGCTGAGCTGCTCGTCTCCCAGGGCGCGCAGTGCCTGATCAACGACCTCGACGGAGACATCGCCGAGCAGGCCTCCTCCGAGATCGACGGCGAGACGGCCGTCTACGCAGGCGACCTGACCAAGCCGGGCGCCGCCGACGAGCTCGTGCAGAAGGCGGTCGACTCGTTCGGCAAGATCGACATCATCGTCAACAACGCCGGCTACACGCTCGACGCACCCGTGCACAAGATGTCCGACGAGCACTTCCAGGCGATGCTCGACATCCACACGATCGTCCCCTTCCGCGTGATCCGCGCCGCCGCGCCGCACCTGCGCGAGCCGGCCAAGAAAGAGCGCGAGGAAGGCAAGGAGGTGTTCCGCAAGATCGTGAACATCTCCTCGACCTCGGGCACGTTCGGCAACGCCGGCCAGGCCAACTACTCGGCGGGCAAGGCCGGCGTCGTCGGCCTGACCAAAACGGTCGCCAAGGAGTGGGGGCAGTTCAAAGTCAACGTCAACGCCGTCGCCTTCGGCTTCATCGACACGCGCCTGACGCAGGCCAAGGTCGATGAGAACGCGATGGAAATCGGCGGCGAGAAGGTCCAGCTCGGCATCCCCGAGCAGATGCGCCAGATGGCCTCGATGCTGATCCCGCTCGGCCGACCGGCCTCGCCCGAGGAGGCCGCCGGCGGCGTGTTCTTCCTCTGCTCGCCGTGGTCGAACTACGTGCACGGCCAGACGCTGCACGTGACCGGCGGGCTGTTCGGGGGGATGACCGGCTGAGTCCGAAGGACGGCCGGCAGCGGGCGGGCGCTCAGGCGCCCGGCCCGCGCAGGTCGAGCTGGCAGCCCGAGAAGTAGTCGCCGGCGGGCGAGGCGAGATAGGCGACGACGCCGGCGAGCTCGCTCGGTGTGGTTCGAGGCCCGGGGGCGATCGTGACGGGGGTGATGCCGTAGCGCGCCCACTCGATCGAGAGCGTGCGTGCGAGGTTCTCGAGCCCAGCGCGGGTCGCGTCGACGTGCACCGCGCCCGCGCCCGCACTGGCGCCCCCGGGCGTCGGCGGCGCCAGGTAGACGATCCGCCCGCCCGCCTCGCCCGGGATGAAGGCGGCGTTGGCCACGGCGCGCGTCACCCGCCAGCTCGCCTCGAGCGTCGCGATCAGCGCGTCGGCCTGGGCGCCGCCTCGTTCGCCGGCCGGCTCGCCGCGCCGATCGGCCTCCTGCGCAACGAGCGCGAACAGCCCGCCGGCATCGACGACCAGCATCTGCACGCCGCCGGGCCCGGCCGGCACGGCGGCGAGGGCGGCTGCGACCTCGGCGTCGTCGGCCTCCGGTTGGCCGCTGCAGATCAGCGCGCAGTCGTGCACGGCGCCGCCGAGCGACGAGCACGTGGCGCGGATGATCCCGGCGAGCGAACCGTCCGCCGCGCTCGTCGGCGAGGACGGCTGCCCCGCATGGGCGAGCACGATCGACACGCCGTCGAGCAGCCCCGGCCGCAGCACCTCGGTTGCATCGATCTCCACCATCTGGCTGGGAAGCACCCTAATGGGCGCGGCGCTCACGGCGCCTGCGGCGGAATGCCTGTGGCGGAGGCGCCGGCAGATGCGACTTCGCCTGTTGCGGCGCGCAGGTCGAAGTACAGCACCGCCGCCGCGAGCGCCCCGAGCGGCGCCGTGAGCACGCCGAGCACGACGCGCACGACGATGCCCGCCCCGGTGCTCGCCGAGCTGGCCGCGCCGTCGGCGATCCACACGGCGACGTTGACGAGCACGTAGAGCACGAACAGCACGCCGAAGACCTGCCAGGCGTTACCGCGCACGAGCTCGCGACTGCGCCCGAGCGAGCCCAGCCCGGGCGGGCGCTCGAGCACGATCACCGGCACGAACACGGACCACAGCGTGACGAGGATCAGGCCGGGCACGATCAACGCAGCGAAGCCGATCACGATCGCGATGCTCGCGAGCAGGCCGACGAGGATCAACTGCCCGAGCACGGGCGTCACCGCGTGCAGCAATTGCCCGGGGCTCGAGTCGCGCCTGCCGTCCTGCACGTCGGCGACGAGCTCGACGACCATCCCCGTGAAGAGGATGCCGGCGACGATCGAGATGATCTCGGCGAGGACGAAGCCGGCGGCCGAGCCGGTCGAGGCGAGCAGCGCGGCGCCGATGCCCTCGATCACGAACACGACGGCAGCGGCGGGCATCAGCACGGACGCCTGCTCGACATAGATTCGCCACACGCGGCCGATCACGCCGCCGACGTCAAGCCGCTGCGGCATTGGCCCTTCCGCGGTCGGCGCGCCGCTGCTCGCGCAGGCGCCGCAGGATGCCCTTGCGCCCGTGCGCATCGAGGTCGGCGTAGAGCTTGCGGATCTCGACGAGGATCTCGTCTGCGACCTGCTGCTGCTGCTCGCGCGTGGGCTGCTCGATCGGCTCCCAGCGGATCGGCTCGCCGTACTGCACGGTCACGCGCGGGAACTGCAGGCGCTTCCAGTTGCGCACGCGCGAGGAGCCGTGGATCGCGATCGGCACGACCGGCACGCCGGTCTCGAGCGCGAGCCGCCCGATCCCGCGCTTGGCCTGCTCGGCGAGTTTGCCCGTGCGCGAGCGGCCGCCCTCGCAGTACATCGCGATCGCGCCGCCGCGGGCGAGGATCGCCTCTGCCGTGATGAACGTCTCGTCGTCGCGGGCGCCGCGGCGCACGGGGAACACGCCGCCGTGGGTGTAGATGAACTGCATCGGCCGTTTGAATAGCTGCGACTTGGCCATGAAGCGAACCTTGCGACGGATGAAGCAGCCCATCAGGAAGTGGTCCATGAAGGAGAAGTGGTTCGGCGCGAGCAGCACGGCGCCGTTGCCGGGGACGTTCTCGCTGGTGATCGACCGCGCGCGCAGGAAGCTGTATGCGTACAGCGAGGTCAGCACGCGCACCAGCTCGTACACCCAATCCGGTTCGCGCGTGCGTGCGCGCTCGTGGAAGCGGTCGAAGTACTCCTTCGGGCGCGGGTCTGAGTAGACCTGCTCGCGCATCGGGGCGAGATCGCTCATCTGAGCGCTTTACCTCGGTGGCGGCGCAAAGTTACGCGGCGGCTCATGCCAAGCATTCTCGTATACGACGGCGATGCAACTCACGCGCGGCTGCGCGCGCGCTCGAGCGCGTCGGCCCAGCCGGCGAGCAGCGTGGCGCGCTCGTCCTCGCCGATGCGTGGCTGATAGCTGCGCGGAGCGCCGCCGAGCCCCCCTTGCTCGCGGCGCAGGTCCTCGACGGTCCACAGCCCGGCGCCGACGCCGGCGAGGTAGGCGGCGCCGAGCGCGGTGACCTCGGCGAGCGGGCCGAGCACGACGGGCACGCCGAGCACGTCGGCCTGGAACTGCATCAGCCAGCCGTTCGTGCTGGCGCCGCCGTCGGCGCGCAGCTGTGAGAGCGGCTCGGGCAGGGCGGGCTCCATCGCGCGCACGGCGTCGACGGTCTGGTAGGCGATCGCCTCGAGCGTGGCGCGCGCGAGATGGGCGCGCGAGCTGCCGCGGGTGAGGCCTACGATCGTGCCGCGCGCGTGGGCATCCCAGTGCGGCGAGCCGAGGCCGGTCAGGGCGGGCACGAAGTAGACGCCGTCATTGCCGTGCAGCGAAGCGGCGAGCTGCTCGGTCTGCTCGGCGCGCTCGATGATGCCGAGCCCGTCGCGCAGCCACTGCACGGCGGCGCCGGTGACGAAGATCGAGGCCTCGAGCGCATAGGCACGCGACTCGCCGATGCCGCAGGCCACCGTTGCGAGCAAGCCGCGCGGCGGCTCGGGCGCGGTGAAGCCGGCGTTGACGAGCACGAAGGAGCCGGTGCCGTAGGTGTTCTTGCCCATGCCAGGGTCGACGCAGGCGTGGCCGAACAGCGCGGCCTGCTGGTCGCCGGCGACACCGCTGACGGGCACGGCGTGCCCGTGCAGCGCATCGGGGCGCGTCTCGCCGAACGGCCCGGCGCTTGCCAGCACGCGCGGCAGCGCGCGCTCGGGGATGCCGAACAGCTCGAGCAGCTCGGGGTCCCAGCGCCCGGCGGCGATGTCGTAGAGCAATGTGCGCGAGGCGTTGGTCGCGTCGGTCGAGATGCTCGCCGGTGAGCTTGAAGATCAGCCACGAGTCGACGGTGCCGAACACGGCGCGCCCGCGCTCGGCACGCTCGCGCAGGCCGTCGACGTGCTCGAGCAGCCACTGCATCTTGGTGGCCGAGAAGTAGGGGTCGAGCACGAGCCCGGTACGCGCGCGCACGAGCGGCTCGTGGCCTTGGCGGCGCAGCTCCTCGCAGCGCCCGGCTGTGCGCCTGTCCTGCCAGACGATCGCGTTGTGCAACGGCTCGCCGCTGTCGGGGTCCCACACGCAGACGGTCTCGCGCTGGTTGGCGATGCCGAGCGCATCGAGATCGCCGCTGCGCGCGCCGGCGTCCTGCAGCGCGGCGGCGGCGACGGCCGCTGTCGCGTCCCAGATCTCGCGCGGATCGTGCTCTACCCAGCCGGGACGGGGGAAGTGCTGGGTGAACTCGCGGTAGGCCCGGCCGATCGGCTCGGCCTGCTCGTCGAAGACGATACTCGTGGTGCCGCTCGTGCCCTGGTCAATCGCGAGGATCATCCGCGCGCGAGCCTACCCGGCGCGACGCGCCACATACACGCGCGCGAAGTCGAGCAGCTGAGCGCCGCGGTGGCGAAAGCCGGCGAGCGTGCGGCCGCTCGCGCGATGGGCCAGGTCGAGCTCGACCTCAGCAACGCTGTGGCCGGCGCGGACGGCGTCGATCGTCATGCCCACCTCCATGCCGAAGCCATGCGCGAACGGCAGCACGTCGGCGAGCACGGCGGCGCTCAACGCGCGCTGGCCGGAGATGGGTGCGATCGTGTGCAGACCGCAGCGACGGCGAATCGCCCAGCGGGCGAAGCGGAGCGCGAGCCCGATCCCGCCCCCGATCCGTCGCCTGAAGACCGCGACGGCGAGGTCGGCCTCGCCGCACACGACGACGTCGGCGAGGCCGCTCAGCGCGCCGGCAGATCCACCGAGGTCGCCGTCGCAGAGGACGAACACGGCCTGCTGCTCGACCTGCTGTGTGCGAGCGTTGCCGAGCGCCTCTCGCGCAGCCAGCGTGGCGGCCTCGCCCTTGCCGAGCATCCGCCCGGCGGCGACGACATGCGCGCCGCGCGCCGCGGCGATGCCGGCCGTGGCGTCGGTCGAGCCGTCATCTGCCAGCAGCAGGTGCGCACCCGGAAACGCCGAGGCGAGCGCGTCGAGCGTGGCGCCGATCCGATCCGCCTCGTTGTAGGCGGTGACGATTATGAAGATTTGACGATCCATGACTTGCGGACGGCCGGCGCGGGCGCCTTCATCGATCCTGCCGACCGTCGTGCGCAGCGGTCACGGCCGTCGTGTGCGAAGGCTATTGTCCCGCCGGTCAGCGACGATCGGCGATCTGGACGGTCTGGAGGTTCGTGAATGTCTGCAGTGGAGGCGCACATCACCGGCACGGTGTGGAAAATCGAGTGCGCGGTGGGAGACCAGATCGAGGAGGGCGACACGGTCGCGATCCTCGAGTCGATGAAGATGGAGATGCCGGTCGAGGCTGAGGACTCGGGCAAGGTCACGGAGATCCTCTGCGAGGAGGGCCAGGCGGTCAACGAGGGCGACACGCTGGTCGTGCTCGAGTAGCGCGTCTCACGCGGCTTTGCACGCGCGAGTCAATAGCCTGTCGGCGCGGTGTCCACGAGTGCAACCTCCCGTGAGCTGGCCGACGGCAAGCTTCTGATCGACGAGCCGGGCGACGGGATCGTCCGGTTGACGATCTCCAACCCGGCGAAGCGCAACGCGCTCGACCACCCGATCCTCGACGCGATCACGGCCACGCTGGCGGAGCTCTCGGCAGCGGACACGCGGGCGGACGCGGATGCGCCGCCGCCGGCGCGCTGCGTGTTGATCACGGGCGCGGGCGGCATGTTCTCGGCGGGCTATGACATCGGCGAGATACCGAGCGAGGAATTCGAAGAGCGCGCGGAGAAGCTCGTGGCGCACCCGTTCACCGAAGCGATCGACGCGCTCGAGCGCTTCCCCTACCCGACGCTGGCGATGCTGCCGGGGCACACGATCGGCGGCGGGCTGGAGCTGGCGCTGTCGTGCGACCTGCGCGTGGCCCAGGAGGGGATCAAGCTGGGCATGCCGCCGGCGAAGCTTGGGCTGGTCTACTCGCACACGGGGCTGCGCCGCTTCATCGACGCGATCGGCGCGGCGCGCACGCGCGAGCTGTTCCTGCTCGGCCGCTACATCAACGCGCCGACGGCGCTCGCGTGGGGGCTGGTCACGCGCGTGGCGCCGGCCGAGCAGCCTGCAGGCGCTGACGCTCGAGCTGGCGGGCGAGCTGGCGGGCAACGCGCCGCTCTCGCAGCTCGGCAACAAGCGCGTGATCGCAGCGCTGCTCGACGCTGAGGGCGAGCTCGCGCCCGACGTCGAACAGGAGCTGATCGAGCTGCGCCGCGCCTCGTTCGCCTCGCAGGACATGCGCGAGGGGATGCGTGCGTTCGCCGAGAAACGCGCCCCGCGCTGGCTTGGCAAGTAGCGTCCGCAAGGCTCCATAACCTCCGGGCCATGCCGCCTCTGATCACCCACGAGGAGGCCTTCAGGCTGGGCGAGCTGGAGGACCACGCGCAGATCGAAGCGCTGATCGAGCGCGCCTGGCGCGCGCGCGTGGAGCGCTTCGGCGACTCGACGGACATGTGCTCGCTGGTCAACGCGAAGTCGGGCGGTTGCGCGGAGGACTGCGGCTTCTGCGCGCAGTCTCGCTTCGCCGAGGCCGAGACGCCGCTGCACGCGATGATGGAGCCGGAGCAGATCCTCGAACACGCGCGGGCGGCAGAAGCGGCGGGCGCGCACCGCTTCTGCATGGTCACGCAGGGTCAGGGGCTCTCCAAGCGCGACTTCCAGAAGTACCTGCAGGGGGTGCGCCTGGTCTCCGAGCACACGAACCTCAAGCGCTGCGCGTCGATCGGCCACATGAGCGTCTCGCGCGCGCAGGAACTGAAGGAAGCCGGCGTGCAGCGCGTGCACCACAACGTCGAGACGGCCGAGTCCTACTACGACGAGGTCACGAGCACGGTGCGCTACGAGGGGCGCCTGCGCACGATCGACGCGGTTCGCGAGGCCGGCCTGGAGACCTGCGTCGGCGGCATCCTCAACCTCGGCGAGTCGCGTGAGCAGCGCGTGGAGATGGCCTTCGAGCTGGCCGCGATCGACCCGACGAGCGTGCCGATCAACATGCTCAACCCGCGCCCGGGCACGAAGTTCGGCGACCGCGAGTACATGGACCCGTGGGAGGCGGTCAAGTGGATCGCGATCTTCCGCCTGATCCTGCCGGAGGCGCTGTTCCGACTGTGCGGCGGGCGCGTAGAGAACCTCGGTGAGCTGCAGCTCCTAGCCGTGCAGGCTGGCATCAACGGGGTGATGATGGGCAACTTCCTGACGACGCTCGGCAACGACCCGGAGACGGACCGGGAGATGTTCGAGCAGCTCGGCCTGAACGTCGCGCGCCAGGCGGACAACGCGTCGAACCCGCGGCCGGACAACCGCTCGGGCTGGCTCGAGGGCGAGACGCCCGACGTGGTCGAGCAACTGCTCGGCTCCGGCGCCGCGGGCGCTGCGGCCAATGCCGACGCCGACGAGACGCTGCAGATCCGCCTGTGGGACCCGTCGAGCCAGCTCCGCTTCCGGGCCAAGCGGCTCGTACCGCCGCGTCCCGATGGGGCGCCGAACCGCTCCCGCGACGGCGCGAGCGCACACGGCCCGGGCGTCGGCGAAAGCGCCAAGGGCCCGCCCGCGACGGTGGCGAGCGGCTGAGCGAGATACGGAGAAGGGAGGGCAAGCGCGATGCATGGGGAGACGGGAACGGCAGAGCTTGAAGATCGTTTGGCCGAGCTGGAGCGCCTCGGCTTGAGCCGCCGCCTGCGTCTGGTCTCGGGCCCGCAGGGTCCCACCGTCCTACTCGACGGCCAGCCGGTGCTGCTGCTCTGCTCGAACAACTACCTGGGCCTCGCCGACCACCCGCAGGTACGCGAAGCGGCGGCCGAGGCGGCGATGCGCTGGGGCGTCGGCGCGGGCGCCTCGCGCTTGATCTCAGGGACGATGACCGTGCACCGGCGCCTGGAGGAGCGCTTGGCCGACTTCACCGGGCGGCAGGCGTGCCTGCTGTTCGGATCGGGCTACCTCGCCAACCTCGGCGTGATCGGAGCGCTGGCGGGAAGTGGCGACACGGTCTTCTCGGACGAGCTCAACCACGCCTCGATCGTCGACGGCTGCCGCCTGTCGCGCGCCGAGGTGGTCGTCTACCGCCACCGCGACGTCGAACACCTGCTGTGGAGCATGCGCCACCACGGCGGCCGTCGCGACGGGCAGGGCGGGCGCGTGATCGTGACGGACTCGATCTTCTCGATGGACGGCGACGTGGCGCCACTGCAGGAGCTCGTCGAGCTGGCGCAGGCCTCGGGCGCGCGCATCGTCGTCGATGAGGCTCATGCGATCGGCACGTACGGACCCGACGGGCACGGCGCGCTCGCGGCGGCCGGCCTGGAGGGCGAGGTCGATGCGATCGTGGGCACGCTCGGCAAGGCGCTGGGGTCATATGGCGCATATGTGTGCGGCGACGAGGAGATGACCCGCTACCTGCTGAACACGGCGCGCTCGTTCATCTTCTCGACGGCCCCGTCGCCGCCGTCGATCGCGGGGGCGCTGGCGGCGCTGGAGCTGCTCGAGCAGCGCCCGCATCGCGTCGAGCGGCTGGCGGCCAACGCACGGGCGCTGCGCCGCTCGCTCGCGGCGGAGGGCTTTCAGGTGCCTGAGGGCGACATGCACATCGTGCCGCTGATCGTCGGCGAGGAGCGCGACACGATGCGGCTCTGCCAGGCGGCGATCGAGCAGGGCGTCTTCGCCCAGGCGATCCGCCCGCCGACGGTTCCGGCCGGGACCTCGCGCCTGCGCCTGGCGGCGATGGCGTCGCACACGGCGAGCGACATGCGCCTGGCGGCGGAAGTGCTGGCACGCACGGCGCGCAAGCTCGGCCTCGACCCGAGCGAGCTCGGCTCGCCGCCCGAGCCCGAGACGGCGGTCGAGCCGCAGGAGCTGGAGCTCGACGATCGCAGCGAGCGCGAGTGGACGGCGACGATGCGCGGTGGCGAAAGCTCGCCCCCAGCTGCGCCGTTCGACATCGAGGCGCCGCGTCCCCGGCGACCGCCGGCGCCGGCGCCGGCCTCCGGCGGCGCGAGCGCACCGTTCGACGTCGAGCGCGAGAGCGCTGTCGCACGCGCGGCCTGACGGCTTCGAGTAGAAGAGGCCAGATGCGCGGGCTGTTCGTCACGGGCACGGACACGGGTGTCGGCAAGACGGTGCTCAGCGCCGCGCTGCTCGCGGCGATGGCAGCCGAGGGCGAGGCGGTCAGGGCACACAAGCCGGCGGTGACCGGCCTGGCCGAGCCGCCGGCGGATGGCGCGGGCTGGCCGCCCGACCACGAGCTGCTCGCGGCGGCGGCGGGAATGGCGGCCGAGCAGGTCGCGCCACTGCGCTACGGCCCGGCGACCTCACCGCTGCTGGCGGCGGAGATCGAAGGTGAGCGGCTCGAGGGCGAGATGCTGCTCGCGGCAGGCGCCGAGCTGATGCGCGCGGTCGCGCACGAGGGCACGACGGTGATCGTGGAGGGCGTCGGCGGACTGCTCTCGCCGCTGGCTGAGAGCTTCACGGTGTGCGACTTGGCGGCTTCGCTGCGGCTGCCGCTGCTGATCGCGGCGCGTCCGGGGCTGGGCACGATCAACCACACGCTGCTCACCCTGCAGGCGGCACGCGCGGCCGGGCTGGACGTGCGCGCGGCCGTGATCACCCCGTGGCCCGAGCAGCCCTCGCGCCTGGAGCAGTCCAACCTGGAGACGATCCGGCGCTTCGGCTTCGTCGAGGTCGACACGCTGGCGAGGGCCGAGAGCGCGGAGATCGCAGAGCTCGCGCGCGTCGGTCGCGCGCTCCCGTGGCGGCGCTGGCTGGGCGAGCGCCGCACGGTGCGACAGCCGGCCTGAGTGGAGCCTCGCGGTCGGACTTGCGTGGCGGACAGTCGGCGGACTATGGTTGAGCGATGGCCCTCAGCACGCCCGCCAGCGGCGTCCCGCTCGACATGCGCGACTTCACGGCGCGCTACACGGCCGCGTGGAACGCGTGCGACACGCAGGCGATGGCCGAGCTCGTCAGCGAGGACGTGGTGTGGGCGGACCCGGCGCTGCCCGCGCCGGCACAGGGCGTTGCCGAGGTGCAGGAGTTCATGCGCACGAGCTTCCGCGCCTTCCCGGACCTGCACTTCGGCGAACCCGATCCGCCGTCGTTCGCGGTCACCGGCAACGTGGTCTTCTGGGCGTGGTACATGGAGGGCACCCACCGCGGCACGATCGATCCGCCGGGCTTCGCCCCGACGGGCAAGCGCATGCGCGTCGAGGGGGTCGACCAGTGGACGATGCGCGATGGGCGGATCGCGCTGTACCGCGCGTACTACGACATGAACGACGTCGCCCGCCAGCTCGGCATCGTGCCGCCGCCGGGCAGCACGGCCGAGCGAGGGATGGTCGCGCTGCAGCGCCTCCAGGCCCGGCTCGCTCGGCGATGAGCACGAGCTCGCACGGCGAGCACTACGACGTCGCGATCGTCGGCGCCAGCACGGCCGGGTGCACGGCGGCGCGTCTCTACGCCCAGCGCGGCGCGCGCGTGGCGCTGATCGAGCGAAAGCCCTCGCCGGACGCATACAAGACGGTCTGCACGCACTTCATCCAGTCCAGCGCGACGCCGACGGTCGAGCGGCTCGGGCTCGCGCCGCTGCTCGACAAGCGCGGCGCCGTGCACAACGGCGTCGACGTGTGGACGGCGCCGAGCGGCTGGATCAGCACCAGCCCGGATGCTCCATACGGCTTCAGCGTGACGCGGCGCACGCTCGACCCGCTGCTGCGCAGGCTCGCCGCCCAGACGCCGGGCGTCGATCTGATCGCCGGCTGGACCGCCGTGGGGCTGCTCGGCGAGGCGCGACCGGCGGGCGTGCGCATCGAAGACCACTCGCACGCGCAGCGCGAGATCCACGCGAAGCTCGTCGTGGCGGCCGACGGGCGCGACTCCAAGGTGGCGCGCTGGGCGCGCGTCCCGGGGCGGGTCAAGCCACACGGGCGCTTCTTCTACTGGGGCTACTGGCGCGGCCTGCGCCCGGCGACGGAGCGCTCGAAGATGTGGCTGATCGACCCCGACGCGGCCTACACGTTCCCCAACGAGGACGGCCTGACGGTCGTGCTCGTGGCGCCACACCGCGACCGCCTGCCCGACTTCCAGGCGGACCTGCACGGCGCCTATCGCAGGATGCTGGGCTCGCTGCCCGACGGCCCCGACATGAGCGAGGCGACGCTCGAGGGAAAGCTGCTGGGCAAGCTCGAGCTGCCGAACGTGTACCGACCGGCGGCGCGTCCGGGCGTGGCGTTCGTCGGCGACGCCGCGCTGGCCGGCGACCCGCTGTGGGGGATCGGCTGCGGCTGGGCCTTCCAGAGCGCCGAGTGGCTCGTCGATCAGACGTCCGGCGCGCTCGAGTCCGGCGAGGCTGCGCTCGACGCGGCGCTCGAGCGCTACCGCAAGCTGCACCGCAAGCGCCTGCTGCCCCACTACCTGATGATCAGCGACATCGCCAGCGGACGCCCGATCAACGCGATCGAGCGACGGCTGTACCGCGCGGCGGCGCGCGACAGCGTCGTGCGGGGCGCGTTCGAGCGGATCGGCAGCCGCGAACGCCCGCCCTCGGACATGCTCAGGCCGAGCCTGATCGCGCGCATCGTGCGCTTCGGCTCGGCGGCGCAGCCGGCCTGAACGACAGCACCGCTCGCTGAACTAGCACGCAACTACGAGACGGGCGCGGCCGCCGATGAGCGCGGAGAGCAGGACGTTCGCGTCAGCGACTACGGCGCGCGGCAGCGAAATCGTCGTGCACCTCAGCCTCGCTGACACCATTTCCTGCAAGCTGCGCGCCCACCTGCTCAGACAGGCGGAGGAAGACCTCGCGGCGCACCTCGACCGGCAGCTCGGGCGTATCCCACGGCAGGAAGAACCCCGCGGGGGAACCTTCGCGCGTGACGAGGATGACGTCCTCGGAGCGAAACATCTCGCTTGCGTGGTCGCGAAAGTCCCGGACCGTCACGACCTTCATGTGGGCACTTCCGTGGTCACATGGTGGAGCCTAGCACGCTGCCGATGTGCGGCCACGACCTCAACCACTCCGCGCCGCGGCGAGGATCGCATCGCACACGCGAGCCAGATCGTGCTCGTCGATCACATAGGGCGGCATCGCGTAGATCAGGTCGCGGAACGGTCGCAGCCAGACTCCGTGGGAGACGGCGGCGCCTGTCGCGGCGGCCATCTCGACGGGATGGTCGAGCTGCACGACGCCGATCGCCCCGAGCACGCGCACATCTTCGACTCCCGGCAGCTCGCGCGCAGGCGCAAGGCCCTCGCGCAGTCCGCGCTCGACTGCCGGAACCATTTCGCGCCAGGAGCCATCGGTCCCCTCGAGTAGCTCGAGCGAGGCCAGCGCGACGGCGCACGCGAGCGGGTTGGCCATGAACGTCGGCCCGTGCATCAGCCCCCCGCCCTCGCCCTCGGAGACGGCGTCGGCCACGCGCCGCGTGCAGAGCGTCGCGGCGAGCGTCATGTAGCCGCCGGTCAGCGCCTTGCCGACGCACATCACGTCCGGCGAGACGCCGGCGTGCTCGCACGCGAACAGCGCGCCCGTGCGCCCGAAGCCGGTCGCGATCTCGTCGAGCACGAGTAGCAGCCCGTGCTCGTCGCACAACTCGCGCAGCAGCCGCACGCAGGCGGGCGGGTGAAAGCGCATGCCGCCGGCTCCCTGCACGACGGGCTCGACGATGATCGCCGCGAGCTCCCCGGCGTGGCGCTCGGCGAGCGCCCGGACCCCCTCCGCCCAGTCCTCGTCGAGCGGCGCGTCGAAGCCGTCGGGCGGGCGCTCGGCGAAGACGTGCTCGGCGAGCACCCCCGTGAACATGCTGTGCATCCCGCCGACCGGATCGCACACGGCCATCGCGCCGAACGTGTCGCCGTGGTAGCCGCCCCTCACCGTGAGCAGCCGCGTGCGCTCGGGGCGCCCCTGAGCATGCTGATACTGCAGGCACATCTTGATCGCGACCTCGACCGAGACCGATCCCGAGTCGGCGAAGAAGACGGCGTCGAGCTCGTCCGGCGCGAGCTCGAGCAGCCGCTGCGCCAGCGCCACGCCCGGCTCGTGCGTGAGCCCGCCGAACATCACGTGTGCCATCCGCCCGAGCTGATCCCTGACAGCGCCGTCGAGCGCTGGGTGGCGATAGCCGTGGATCGCGCACCACCACGAGGACATCCCGTCGATCAGCTCACGCCCGTCGGCCAACTTCAGGCGCACGCCCTGCGCCGAGACGACCGGGAGCGGAGCCAGCCCTCCCGTGAGCGAGCCGTATGGATGCCACACGTGCTCGCGGTCGAACGCGAGCAACTGTTCTGAGTCGCTCAGACCGGCCTAGTCCTCATACGGGACGAACTCGCGCTTACGAGCGCCACACACTGGGCAAAACCACGTGTCGGGGATGTCCTCGAAGGCCGTGCCCGCCGGGATGCCGCCGTCCGGGTCGCCTTCGTCGGGGTCGTAGATGAAGCCGCAGGACTCGCAGATCCACCGCTGCAGGGTCTTCGTGTCGGTGCTCATGCGCCAAAGACTAGCGGCCGGTAGGGTCAGCGGATGAGCTCGCACGGGGAGAGCGGCCATGGCGGCGGCGACGCACCCGCCGAGCTGCGCGACGCAACCAGCGGCGAGCAGTACAACCCGGGGCCGGTGACCGAGCCGCGACAGGCGGCGACCGTGATCTTGCTGCGCGGCGAGCACGATCTGCTGGAGGTGCTGCTCGTGCGGCGCACACCCAAGGCGCGCTTCATGGGCGGGGTGTGGGTGTTTCCCGGCGGCGCCGTCGACGCCCACGAGGGCGCCGGCGACCAAGCCCACCGCGCCGCCGCGATCCGCGAGTTGCGCGAGGAGGCGGCGATCGCGCTCGATGACCCCGACGCGCTTGTCAAGTTCTCACGCTGGATCACGCCGGCGCAGGTGAAGATCCGCTTCGACACGCACTTCTTCCTCGCCCCGCTGCCCGCCGGCCAGGAGCCCCGGATCGACGGCGAGGAGGTGGTCGATCTCGGCTGGTTCACGCCGGCGCAGGCGCTCGAGGCACACGGCGAGGGGAAGCTCGAGCTCGTCTTCCCGACGATCAAGCACCTCGAACAGCTGAGCGGCTTCGCCTCCGTGCAGGAGCTGCTCGAGCACGCGCGCGGGCGTGACGTCCAGCCCGTCGAGCCGAGGGTCTTCCTCGAAGGCGAGGTCGCCCGCGTGCTGCTCCCCGGCGACCCCGGCTACTGAGCCGCGCTCGGCGGCGGTCCTGCCCGGGCTCTGTCGGCCTCAGCCTGCCCGGGCTCTGGCTACGCTCAGCCCTGCTGCTGCGCCGCGATCACGTGCGTGACCGCGTTGATCAGCGCCAGATGCGTGAACGCCTGCGGGTAGTTGCCGAGGTGGCGGCCGCTCGAGGCCTCGAGCTCCTCGCCGTAGAGCTCGAGCGCCGAGGAGTAGGACAGCAGCCGCTCGCAGAGGTGTTCTGCTTCGCGGTCCTCGCCGATCTCCGACAGCGCCGAGACCAGCCAGAAGGAGCAGATCAGGAACGTGCCCTCCTTGCCGCTCAAGCCGTCGTCGGTCTCTTCGGTGCGGTAGCGCATCACGAGCCCGTTCTCGGTCAGCTCGTCGCGGATCGCGCAGACCGTCGCGCGCACGCGTTCGTCGTCCGGCGGCAGGAAGCGCAGCAGCGGCACGAGCAGCGTCGAGGCGTCGAGCGCGTCCGTGTCGTAGTGCTGGCGGAACACGCCGCGTGAGTCGACGCCGTGCTTGAGCAGATCGTCACGCACTTCGTCGGCGATGCCCTGGAATTCCTTGGCCTGCTCGTCGTGCCCGCGCCGTTCGCCAAGCCGCGCGCCGCGATCGAGCGCGACCCAGCACATCAGCTTCGAGGAGACGTAGTGCTGGGGCTTGCCGCGCGCCTCCCAGATGCCCTGGTCCGGTTCCCGCCACACGTCCGCCGCGCATTTGACCTGGTCGATCAGCACCGGCCACAGGCGCTCCGGGATGTGGTCGCGCTGCTTGGAGTGCAGGTAGACCGAGTCGAGCACCGCGCCGAACACGTCGTTCTGGCGCTGGTTGTAGGCGCCGTTGCCGATTCGCACCGGGACGGAGCCCTCGTAGCCCTTCAGGTGCCCGAGCGTCGACTCCTCGAGGTCTTTCTCGCCCCTGACGCCATACATGATCTGCAGCGAGCCGTCCTCGTTGCGCGGCACTTCCGCGACGTACTCGATGAAGTCATCGGCCTCCCAGTCGAGCCCCAGCGCGTGCAGCGCCCACAGCGTGAACGAGGCGTCGCGCATCCAGCAGAAGCGGTAATCCCAGTTGCGCTCACCGCCCGGCGTCTCGGGCAGCGAGGTCGTCGGCGCGGCCACCAGCGCACCCGTCGGCATGAACGTCAGCCCCTTCAGCACCAGCGCCGAGCGCTGCAGGTGCTTGCGCCAGGGGTGGTCTGGATACGTGCCTTCGGCCAGCCAGCTGCGCCAGAAGTGTCCCGTCCGCTTGATGATCTGCCGGGCTTCCTCCGCAGTGTGCGGACCGCCCCGCGCCTCCGTCCAGGAGATCGCGCAGAAGCGTTTCTCGCCCTCGACCATCGTGTGGCGCCCATGCGTGCGGTTGCCCTCGATGCCCATGCGGATGTCGCTGTACAGCCTGAACATCGTGCGGCCGTCGGAAGCGTCCATCGCGAGCGCGTCGTGTGCGTCGGGTGGCTGCTCGGCATCGGTCTCCAGCTCGACCTTCTTCCACTCCGCCGGCGTGGCGCCGTAGTCGAGCATCGGCTCGCACACCACCTCGACCTGGACCTGGCCCTGGATGCATTCGATCATGCGCACGAGCAGGTGGTCCGCGTCGAAGTCCGTCGGCGGGCGGGTGTGGCTGGAGCCGTGCTCGTTGTCGTGCCATTCGCCGATCGCCAGCGCGTCGACGACACGGATCCAACCTTGCGGCGTCATCCACGTCGTCTCGATCATGTTCGTCCCCGGGACGTAACGGCGCCCCGCTGGGACGTACACCCCGTATGGACCTACGCGCCAGCTTCCCGCGCCGCGATCGAGCAGCGCGCCGAAGACCGACGGCGAGTCGAAGTACGGCAGGCACATCCACTCGATCGAGCCGTCCGAGGCGAGCAGCGCCCCGGTGTGGCAGTCAGAGAGGAAGCCGTAGTCCGCGATCGGCGGGAACGGAGAGGCTTTGCCGAAGCTCCGCGAGGTCGGCGTGCCCGCGGGCTGCGCCCCAGCCTTCGGGCCACCGCCACCGCCACCGCCGGCGCCGACGGCGCCGCTGTCGTCAGCTGAGCTCCGCGCACGCCTTGCCGGAGAGGGAACGCGCGGAGACATCTGCGAGAACGGTAGCGGGGTAGGCTGCGGAGCGAGCACCTTGAGCGAGCCGACCTTCAAACCGCACCCCGACGACGCGTGCCTGCTGCAAGGCCGCCGCGCGCTCGTCACCGGCGGGGACTCCGGGATCGGCAAGGGCGTCTGCTTCGAGCTCGCCGCGCACGGCGCCGCCGTGGCGGTCAACTACCTCGCCGCGCCCGACGAGGCCGAGCGCATGGTCAAGGAGATCCAATCCGGCGGCGGCACGGCGCTCGCCGTGCAGATGGACGTCTCATCCGAGGCCGACGTGCAGCGCGCCTTCGGCGAAGCCAAGGACGCCTTCGGCGGCGTCGACCTGCTCGTCAACAACGCCGGCCTCGAGCAGCAGCACCTGCTGCTGGAGATGCCGCTCGCCGCCTGGCAGAAGGTGATCGACGTCAACCTGACCGGCTCCTTCCTCTGCGCGCGCGAGGCCGCGCGGATGATGCATGCCGAGAAATCGCCCGGGACGATCTTGAACATCTCGAGCGTGCACGAGCGGATCGCCTGGGAGCGCTTCTCCCACTACTGCGCGTCCAAGGGCGGGATGATGATGTTCACGCAATCGATCGCCAAGGAGCTCGCGCCGCTCGGGATCCGCGTCGTCAGCGTCGGCCCTGGAGCGATCGACACGCCAATCAACCAGTCCGTGCTCGAAGACCCCGAGGAAAGCGCCAAGGTCGTCGGTGAGATCCCGCTCGGCCGCTGGGGCCACGTCAGCGACGTCGCCCGCGCCGTCGCCTGGCTCTCCAGCGATCAGGCCGGCTACATCACCGGCGCGACGCTGTTCGTCGATGGCGGCATGACGCTGTACCCGCGCTTCGTTTAGCCGCCGCGGCTTTCACCACTCTTCGAAATCAAAGCTCGGGCGCTGCACGCCGCGCGGCAGGATCTGCTCGTCCTCGAGCTTGTCCAGATGCGCCGCCAGCGTCGCCGTCGCCGCCGGGCGCAGCTCCTCGGGAACCTCCGGCCAGACCGCCGCCAGCAGGTCCGCCACCGTGCGCAGCCCGTCGTTCAGCGCGATGATCAGGCGGTTTTCGCGGTCGATGCGGTGGCCGATGTACTCCTCGAGCTTCTCGCGTGCCTGCCACACCACGTCGCCATGGCCCGGGCAGAGGACGTTGAAGTCCTCGCGCAGGCGCAGGCCCGTCAGCGCCAGCAGATAGCCCGACATCGCCCCCGGGTGCGGCGTGATCAGGACGCTGCCGTCGCCGAGCACCGCGTCGCCCGTGAAGCATGCGCCGTCGGCGATGAACGCGTAGTGATCCGGCGCGTGGCCCGGGGTCGGGACCGCCTCGAACGGGCCCACGCGCTTGCCCTCGGCAAGCACGATGTCGGCTTTGCCGCGCGCCGCCGCAAGCGGCGCCGGATGCACTTCCAAGAGCGTCTCCACCGCCTCGACGTGGTCTTCGTGATCATGCGTCAGCACGACCCCTCCGAGCCCGCCACGCGACTCGATCGCCGACATCAGCTTGCGAACGTGCTCGTCGATCAGCGGCCCCGGGTCGACGACCCACGCCGGGCGCCTGCCGACCACCCAGGTATTGGTTCCCGTGAGCGTCAGCGGGCCGGGATTCGGCGCACGCAGCCGCAGGATGTCGTAGTCGCGAAGTAAACCCGCGTCCGTGCGTGCCTCATCCTCAGTCCGCGCCTCTCCGAGCTCGGAATCCGGCGGAATCGAACCGTTCACAGGCCACGACGTTAGCTGAGAAGTCGGGCGCTTGATCTCCCGCTTCGCCGGAAAATGCGGCGCCTAATCAGCACGTCAAAGCTCAGCAGAGCTGCGCCGAGCTCTTCTTCGGGTTACTACGTATCGGATAAGCCCGCTATTCGAGGTTGGCCATCACGTGCTTGACGACCGTGTAGTCCTCGAGCGAGTACACGCTCAGGTCCTTGCCGTAGCCCGACTCCTTGAAGCCGCCATGCGGCATCTCCGAGACGAGCGGGATGTGATCGTTGATCCACACACAGCCGAAGCGAAGCGCGCGCGAGACGCGCAGCGCGCGGCCGACGTCGCGCGTCCACACCGACGAGGCAAGGCCGTAGCGCGTGCTGTTCGCCCACGCGATCGCCTGCTCCTCGTCGGAGAACTGCTGCACCGTGATCACCGGGCCGAAGATCTCGCGCTGGATCATCTCGTCGTCCTGCTCCAAGCCCGCCACGACCGTCGGTTCGAGGTAGAAGCCCGGGCGATCCGGCTGCTTGCCGCCCGTGACGATCTCCGCACGGTCGGGGCGGCGCACCAGGAAGCCCTCGACCCGCTCGCGCTGTTTCGCCGAGTTGACCGGGCCCAGTGTCGTCTCGGCCGCCAGCGTGTCGCCGATCACGAGCCCTTTGGCCTGCTCGGCCAGGCCGCTGACGACGTCGTCGTAGACCTTCGCGCCCGCCAGCACACGCGTCGCCGCCGTGCAGTCCTGGCCGGCGTTGTAGTAGCCCGTACCCGCGATCGTCTCGAGGGCGCTCTCCAGGCTGACGTCGTCGAACACGACCACCGGCGCCTTGCCGCCGAGCTCGAGGTGCACGCGCTTGAGCGTGTCCGCCGCCGTGCGCGCCAGGTGCTTGCCCGTGTCGACCGAGCCCGTCAGCGCGAGCATGTCCACGTCCGGGTGGGAGATCAGCGCCTCCCCCGTCGGCTGCCCCGGGCCCGTGACCACGTTGAGCACGCCCTTCGGCAGGATCTCCGCCGTCAGCTCAGCCAGCCTCAGCGTCGTCATCGGCGTCGTCTCGGCCGGCTTCAGCACGACCGTGTTGCCCGCCGCCAGCGCCGGCGCGATTTTCCAGATCGCCATCATCAGCGGGTAGTTCCACGGCGTCACCTGCCCGATCACGCCGACCGCTTCGCGCCGCGTGAACGACGTGTAGCCCTCCATGTACTCACCCGCCGCACGGCCCTCCAGCACGCGCGCCGCTCCCGCGAAGAAGCGCAGGTTGTCGACCGCCACCGGGATCTCGTCGCCCTTGACCGCCTCGATCGGCTTGCCCGCGTTGAGCGCCTCCAGCCGCGCGATCTCATCGCCGTGCTCCTCCAGCGCCGCCGCGATCCCCAGCAGCGCTTCCGAGCGCCGCTGGGGCGTCGCCTGCGACCAACCCTCGAACGCGCGCCGCGCCGCCCCCACCGCGCGGTCGACCTCCCGCGCCGAGGAGCGTGGCGCGCGCGCCATCTCCTCGCCCGTCGCCGGGTTCAGCACCGGTTCGGTCTCGCCCTCCGCGCCCACCAGCTCGCCGTCGATGAAGTTCTCCAGCGTCTCTACGGTCGTTGCCATCTCGCTGCTCTCCTCTGCGTCGATCGGGTCTGGGCTGTCGCGTCCGTGCCGACTCCGGGGCTGTCCAAGCTACAAGCTTCCCGCCGGCTCGCCGAGCGCCTCGGCAACCGCCGGATGGGTTATCTCACCCGCGCGCACGTTGAGGCCTCCGCGCAACGCCGCGTTCGCGTGCAGCGCCCCTTCCACGCCGAGCTCCGCCAGCTCGATCACGTACGGCAGCGTCGCGTTCGTCAGCGCATACGTCGAGGTGATCGGCACCGCCCCCGGCATGTTCGTCACGCAGTAGTGCGTGATTTCGTCGACCTCGTACGTCGGCTCCGAGTGCGTCGTCGGGCGCGAGGTCTCAAAGCAGCCGCCCTGGTCGATCGAGACGTCGACCAGCACCGCATGGCGCTTCATCAGCTTCAGCTGCTCGCGCGTGACCACGTGCGGAGCGCGGCCGCCGTGCACGAGCACAGCGCCGATCACGAGGTCCGCCAGCGGCAGCATCTGCTCGATCGCCAGCGTCGATGAGTACACCGTCGAGGCGCGCCCGCCAAATGCCACTTCCAGTTCGCGCAGCCGGTCGATCGAGCGGTCGAACACGAACACGTCCGCCTCCATGCCGATCGCGATGAACGCCGCATTCATCCCCACCACGCCACCGCCGATCACGAGCACCGTCGCCGCCGCCACGCCCGGCACGCCGCCCAAGAGGATGCCGCGCCCGCCGAGCGGCTTCTCCAGCATGAACGCTCCCGACTGCGTGGCGATCTTGCCCGCCACCTCGCTCATCGGCGCCAGCAGCGGCAGCCGCCCCGCCCCGTCCTCGACCGTCTCATACGCGATGCACGTCGCCCCCGAGCGCTGAAGGCCGCGTGCCAGCTCCGGCTCCGCCGCGAGGTGCAGGTAGGTGAACAGCGTCTGGGCGCTGTGCAGCAGCTCCACCTCCGAGGCCTGTGGCTCCTTCACCTTCAGCACCAGCTCCGCCTCGGAGAACACCGCCTGCGCGTCCGCCGCGATTCGCGCGCCCTGTGCCGCGAACTGCGCGTCGTCCATCGCGCTGCCCTCGCCCGCCCCCGCCTGCAAGATCACCTCGTGGCCGCGCGAGGTCAGCTCGCGCACGCCCGCCGGCGTGATCGCCACGCGATACTCGTCCTGCTTGATCTCGCTCGGTACGCCGATTCTCATCGCCGCGGGCTCCGTTTCCTCGTGGTGCCCGGCCGCGCCGAGGCGCTCGGACGGGTTCTCTTCATCAAAAAAATCATCACCGCGCGAGCTCCCGGCCGCGCAACGCCAGCCAGAACTCGATGCGATCGCGCGCGTTGGAGAAGTCGCGACCCGTCAGCTGCTCCACGCGCCGCACGCGGTAGCGCAGCGTGTGCCGGTGGCAGAACAGCGCACCCGCCGCCTTCTCCCAGTGGCCGTTGTGCTCGATGAACACGTCCAGCGAGCGCAACAGCTCCTCGCCGTAGTCGCCCTCGTCCTGCTCCACCGGGCCGAGCACGCCGCGGCAGTAAGAGAGCAGCGCGTCGTCGTCCTGCAGCGAGAGCAACAGCTGGAAGGCGCCCAGGTCACGGTACGTCGCCACCTCCGGTGCGCTGCCGTTCTGCAGCCGTACCGCCTCAAGCGCACAGCGCGCCTCGTGAAAACTCAGCCGCAGCGAGTGCGCCGCGCCCGCCCGGCTCGCCGCCGCGCGCACCTCGCCGAAGCGCGCGCGCAGCTCGCCGCGCAGCTTGCGCGCGAGCTGCTCTGGCTCGACGCCCGTCGCGTCGATCACCGCGCACAACAGGCCCGCCCGGATCGCCACCAGGCTGTGCGTGCGCTCGTGCTCCAGCGCCCGTTCCAGCGGCGCCGCCGCCGCCGTCGGGTCCTCCAGCGCGAACGCCAGCACCGCCGCCTGCTCGCCGATCCCGAACGGTCGCAACCGCGCCTGCAGATCCTCCGGGTAGAGGTGACCCGTGAGCGCCTCCGCCAGCACGTCACCCGCCATGTTGCGCTGCAGCATTTCGTAGCGCTCGTTGACCAGCTGCGCGAACGCCCGCTCCGTGATCGCGATGAACGGCAGCTCGTACGGCACCTCGAACAGCGGGAAGCCACGCTTGCGCGCCGCCGTCACCAACGCCGCCGGCAGTCGCTTGTGCTTGAAGCCCGTGCCGAAGCCGAGGCCCGCGATGCGGTGGTCCGCCAGGCGCTCGATCAGCTCGCGCTGGCTTTTCGGACCGTTCAGCTGGATGCCCGTCGTCAGCAGCAGCTCGCCGCCGCGCAGCCAAGGCGTCGGGTCCTCGAGCTCCGTGCTGTGCACCCAGCGGACGTGCGCATGCGCCGACTCGTGGCCACTCGCCAGCTCCAGGCCGAGCTCCGCGATCAGGCTCTCGACTGTGAGCTCCACGCCGCCATCCGCTCGCTTGCCTCGCTAAGCACCGGCCGCAGCACCGACACGATCTCCTCGAACTGCTCCTCGCCCGCGATCAGCGGCGGCGAGAGCTGCACGATCGGGTCGCCGCGATCGTCCGTGCGGCAGATCAGCCCGCGCTTGTACAGCTCTCCCGAGAGGAAGCCGCGCAGCAGGTGCTCCGATTCCTCGTCGTCGAACGTCTCCTTCGTCTGCTGGTCCTTGACCAGCTCGATCGCCTGGAAGTAGCCCGCCCCGCGCACGTCGCCGACGATCGGCAGATCGCGCAGGCTCTCGAGCATCGCGCGGAACTTGCCCTCGTTCGCGCGCACGTTGCCGCCCAGGTCCTCGCGCTCCATCAGCTCGATGTTCGCCAGCCCCACCGCGCAAGCCACCGGGTGACCGCCGAACGTGAAGCCGTGCACGAACGATTCCTTGCCGTGCAGGAACGGCTCCGCGATGTGGTCGCCCGCGATCACCGCGCCGAGCGGCGCGTATGCCGAGCTGATCCCCTTCGCCGTCGTGATCATGTCCGGCTGATAGCCGTAGCGTTCGCAGCCGAACCAGTACCCCAGCCGGCCCCACGCGCAGATCACCTCGTCTGAGATCAAGAGCACGCCGTGGCGGTCGCAGATCTCGCGCACGCGCTCGAAGTAGCCGTCCTGCGGCACGAAGCAGCCGCCCCCGTTCTGGACCGGCTCGAGGATCACCGCCGCCACCGTGTTCGGCCCCTCGAATTCGATCGTCTCCTCGATCACGTCAGCCGCCCACAGGGGGTCGCGATCCTCGCTCCAGCGGTAGGAGTTCGTGTTCGGCACGTGCGCGCCGCCCGGCGTCAGCGGTTCGAACGGCTCGCGCAGCGGCGGCAGCCCCGTCGCCGTCAGCGCGCCCATCGAGGTGCCGTGGTAGGAGAGGTGGCGCGAGATCAGCTTGTGGCGCATCGCGTCCCCCCGCGCCCGGTGGTAGGCCTTCGCAAGCTTCCACGCCGACTCCACCGACTCCGAGCCGCCCGACGTGAAGAACACGCGGTTGAGGTTGCCCGGCGTCGAGCTGCGCGATCCGCGCCGCCAGCTCGATCGCCGGCGGGTGCGCGTAGCTCCAGTTCGTGTAGAAGCCCAGCTGCTTCGCCTGCTTCGCCGCCGCTTCGCCAAGCTCCGCGCGGCCATGACCCGCGTTGACGCAGTACAGCGCCGAGAGGCCGTCCAGGTAGCGCTTGCCGTGCTCGTCGTAGACGTAGCAGCCCTCGCCGCGCACGATCACCGGCACCGAGTGGTGCTCGTCATAGGAGCCCATCCGCGTGAAGTGCATCCACAGGTGGCGGCGCGCCAACTGCTGCAGGCGGTCCGGGTCTTCGGCCAGCGCCATGCCCGCCGGGCCCGGCGCCCA
Organism: uncultured Solirubrobacteraceae bacterium; assembly: GCA_963716315.1. Classification (GTDB taxonomy): domain Bacteria; phylum Actinomycetota; class Thermoleophilia; order Solirubrobacterales; family Solirubrobacteraceae; genus Palsa-744. Next base: position 1,269,530 of record OY970301.1, read on the forward strand.
CGGCGTCCCCGTCGACTCGCCCTGCTGCTCCGAGTCGGCCGTCGTCTCGCTCGCGCCGGTCATCTGATCGAGATCTGCGGAGTCGCTCATTGCATCCACTCCCTGTGCCGGCGCCGGTGCGCCCAGCATCGCCGATAGACACTCAGGACAACGGTACTGCGCCACACACCGCCTATCAAGTACGTCTGCGGTCAAGAAGCCCTGCAGCCGTTGTACGGAGCGTACAAGACATCTCGTCCGTTTTGGGACAAGCGCCCATTGCCCGCGACCGACCCGGGGCATAGGTTTTGTTGCAGTTCGCACGACCACCACAGGAGAGGACGAGAACGATGGCCACCGAGAGCGGCGCCGTACCGACGGGTTCCGGGCAGCACGGCCACCACGGGGTCATGGACAAGGGCCTGAAGAAGGGCGCGATCGGCTACATCTCGAACATCGTCATCGGCGTGGCCTCGACCGCGCCCGCCTACTCGCTCGCCGCCACGCTCGGATTCATCGTCGCCGTCAAGGGTGTCGGCGTTCACGCGCCCGCCGTGATGCTCGTGGCGTTCATTCCGATGCTGCTCGTCGCCTCGGCCTACAAATACTTCAACCGCGCCGACCCCGACGCGGGCACAACGTTCGCCTGGACCACACGCTCGTTCGGTCCCGCGACGGGCTGGATGAACGGCTGGGCGATCTTCCTCGCAGACCTGATCGTGATGGCGTCGCTGTCGGACATCGCGGCCGTCTACACCTTCAAGCTCTTCGGCTTCACCGAACTTGGAGAATCGAAAGCCGCGATCGTGATCGCTGCTGTCGTTTGGATCGCGATCATGACCTGGATCTGCTTCCGGGGCATCGAGCTATCCGCGCGCATCCAGCAGATCCTGCTCGGTGCCGAGGTCTTCATCCTCGGCCTGTTCGCGGTGGTCGCCCTCGCGAAGGTCTACGGCGGCAGCGCTCCGCACGGTTCGATCCACCCGTCAGCCGATTGGTTCAACCCGTTTGCGATGAACTTCAGCGACCTGGTCGTCGCGCTTCTGCTCGCGGTCTTCATCTATTGGGGCTGGGATTCCGGCGTGGCGGTCAACGAGGAGTCCGATGATCCGGCAAATGGGCCAGGGAAGGCGGCGGTCGTCTCGACGATCCTGCTCGTGCTGATCTACGTGGTCGTCACGGCGGCGGCTCAGTCATTCCACGGCGTCGGCTTCCTGACCAACGAAAACAACCAGGAAGACGTCCTCAATGCTCTCGGCTCGGGAGTGCTCGGCGGCACGCTGAACAAGCTCCTGATTGTCGCGGTGCTCACCTCGGCGTCGGCCTCGACGCAGACGACGATCCTGCCGACAGCGCGGACAACGCTCTCGATGGCGCACTGGAAAGCCGTCACGAGCCTGCTCTCGCGCGTCCACAAACGTTACTTGACCCCCACCGTCTCGACGCTCGGCTTCGGCGCGCTGTCGATCGCGATCACGATCGTCCTGCTGCTGCTCTCCGAAAGCGTTCTGGAAGACTCGCTAACGGCTATCGGCTTCCCGATCTGCTTCTACTACGGCTTCACGGGCGTCGCCTGCGGCTTCTACTATCGCCACGAGCTGAGAAAGAGCGCGCGCAACTTCCTGCTCCTCGGCCTCGGCCCGTTGCTCGGCGGCCTGATGCTCTTTGGGATCGCCATCAAGGCGGCGTTCTACTACGGCCACGAAGAAAACGTGGGCTCCGCCCCCATCGCCCACATCACCCTGCCGCTGTGGTTCGGCATCGGCGGCATGATCCTGGGCGCCGTGATCATGCTGATATCGCGGCCCTACTTCAAAGCATTCTTCTCGCGTAAAAGCGAAACCGCGCCGCCAGGAATCCTCGACGCGCCGCCGCCCGAGGCGCTGCCGCCTCAGGTCGACTTCTAGACCTAGCGCAGCGCGCGACTAGGACTCAGAGGCGCCCACGGCCAGCTCCTGCTGGCCGTGCGGCGAGCCCAGCTCGGCGAGCTTGTCGAGGAACGGCCCCGGCGGGAACGCCTCGGGCCCGAGCACGCCGCTGCCCTTCCACACGCCCTCGTCGAGCAGCTCGAGCGCCACGACCGGGTTGACCGCCGTCTGCCAGACGACCGCCTGGCTGCCGTATTCGCGCATCGTGTGCTCGTTGTCGACCACGTGGTAAAGGTACGTCGAGCGCGGCTTGCCGTCGACGTCGATTCCCCTGACCCACGTCCCCGCGCATGTGCGCCCCGTCATCCGCTCGCCCAACGTCGCCGGGTCGGGCAGCGCCGCGGCCACCACGTCGCGCGGCGAGACCTGCACGTCGCGCACGCGCACCGGCTCGGTCGAGTCGAGCCCGAGCTTGTGCAGCGTGCGCAGCACGTCGATGAACTCCTCCCCTAGCCCGTACTTGAACGTCACGCGCTCGCAATCGAGGAAGCGGGGGATCAGCACGACCTCCTCGTGCTCGACGTTGACGCACTCGACCTTGCCGATGCCCTCCGGGAACTCGAACACCTCGGGCTCCGAGAACGGCGCCGTCGTATAGAAGCCGCGCTCGCGCTCCCAGATCAGCGGCGGGTTCAGACACTCCTCGATCGTCGTCCAGATCGAGAACGTCGGCGCGAAGTCATAGCCCTCGACGACCAGGTCGGCACCGTCGCGCACGCCGACCTCCTCGACGCTCGAGAACAGCTCCTGGGCGGCATAGGCGGCGAACACGTCCGACAAGCCCGGCTCCACGCCGATGCCGACGAGCGCCAGCACGTTCGCCCGCTCCCACGCCTCGTGCGCCGCGAGCTGCTGCTCGCCGAGCAGCTTGCCCGGCAGCTCATACGGGCGCTGCGGGTGCGGGCGCGACAGCGTCATCGCCATGTCCAAGTAGGTCACTTTCGCCTCGAAGCACGCTTCGAAGATCGGCTCGTTGAAGCGCGGGTCGCACGCGTTCAGCACGGCGTCGGGCTTGACCCGGCCGATCAGCGCCACGAGCTCCTCCTCGCTCGATGCATCCACTCGCTCGGCCGAGAAGCGGCCCGGGTCGCCGAGCCCGGCGACGACCGCCTTCACGCGCTCCGGCGAGACATCCGCCAGCACGATCCGCTCGAAAGCCGGGCGTCGCTGCGCGATGGCCGCGAACGCCGCACCGACACCGCCGGCGCCGAGGACCAGGATCTTCATCGAGCGCAGTGTGACGCAATCGGGCGTGCCCGACAGGCAGATCAGCAGGCGCCCGATGCGCCGTTGTGTCGCAGGCCGCTCCCGTATGCTGCGCCGATCCCTCTTGTCGCGAACACGAGCAGACGATGAGCACCGGGGTCCCCGCCCCCTCGCACACGCCGGCTGAGTCGCCCGCGGGCAGCGGCAGCGAACCCACGATCGACGCGCGCAACGGGCGCGCCGATGACAGCGGCGCGCCGGCGCCCGGCAAGGGCCGCTGGACCCCCTCGCCGCAGCTCGGCCGCTCTGAGATCCTGTGGGCGATCCTCGCCGGCGTCGCGCTCGCCGTGCTCGTCACGTGGCCGCTCGTGCTGCACCTGCCGAGCCGCATCTCGCCCGACCTCGGCGACCCCGTGCGCACGGCCTGGCAGGTCGCCTGGGTGGGCCACGCGATGCTGCACGAGCCGCTGCACCTGTTCGACGCCAACGCCTTCTACCCGCATCCGCTCAGCCTCGCCTTCTCGGACTCGCTGCTCGGCTACGGCCCGGCCGGCTTCTTCGGCTCCGGTACCGTCGCCGCGCTCGTCCGCTACAACCTGCTGTTCCTGCTCGCCTGGTCGCTGGCCTTCGTCGGCTGCTACCTGCTCGCGCGAGAGCTGGGGCTGCGCAAGCTCGGCGCGGCCGCCGCCGCAGCCGCCTTCGCCTACGCGCCCTACCGCGTGACCGAGGCCGGGCACCTGCACGTGATCTCCTCCGGCGGGATCGCGCTCGCGCTGTTCTTGCTGCTGCGCGGCTACCGACGGTCCTCGCGCGGACTCGTCGTCGCCGGCTGGCTCGTCTCGGCCTGGCAGATCTCGCTCGGCTTCACGCTGGGGCTGCAGTTCGCCTACCTGATGGCCGTGCTCGCCGTACTCGCCGCGATCTACTGGCTGCGCGCCGGACGTCCCTCGCTGCCGCGCGATCTGATCGCGATCACCTGCATCGGCATCCTCGTCGTCGGCGCCGTGACCGCCTATGAGGCGCGTCCCTACCTGAAGATCTCGCACGACTACCCGACCGCCAAGCGCACGCTCAGAGAAGTCAAAACGTACTCCGCCGGTCCCGCTGCGTGGCTGTCGGCGTCCTCTGAGAACCGCGTGTGGGGAGGCCTGACCTCGGGCATGCGCGAACACGTCCACTCCAAGAACGAGCAAGTGCTGTTCGGAGGAGGCTTCATCCTGCTGCTCGGGCTGATCGGCCTGGCCGCGCCCTTCTACACGCGCCGATTGCGCCTCGGGCTCGCCGTCGGCTTCGTCGTCTGCGCCGTGCTCGCCGTCGGCCTCGGCCTGACCGGCTACGGCTATCCCTATCGCCTGCTGTTCAACTACGCGCCCGGCTGGGACGGCGTGCGCGTGCCGGGACGCGTGTTCACGTCCGCCACGCTGTTCCTCGCGCTGCTCGCCGGCGCCGGCGCGCAGATGCTCGCCGGCCGGCTCGGCTCGCTCTTCTCACGCCACGGCGGCCGGCTCGCCGCGCGCGTCTCGCTGGGGGCCACCACCGCGGCGATCGGCGTCGTGATCGTGATTGGGATCGTCGGCGAAGGCGCCGGCCACATGGCCCACCCCGTCGTGCCGCAGCCCGCGCGCGCCGAGATCGGCCTGCCCGGGCCGCGCCTGGACCTGCCGACCGACGGCGCCGCCGACCGCGTGTGGCAGTACTTCTCGACCGACGGCTTCTACAAGATCCCGATCGGCAACTCGACGTTCGACATCCCCGCGATCGACGACCTGCGCGGCGGCATCCACAACTTCCCCGACAAGGCCAGCGTCGAGAAGCTGCGCTACTACGGCATCAAGACCGTCGTGCTGCACCTGACGATGCCCAAGCTGCCCGGCCTCGTCGGCTTTGCCAAGGCCGAGCCACCGCGACCGACCGAAAACGCCGCCAAGCCGATCGCCGGCCTCGGGATCACGCGCAAGCGGGTCGGCTCGCTCGTGATCTACGAGATCGAGCCCGGCCCGGCTGCCCTGCACGGAAGCGACTGATGCGGGCGCGGCTCCCCAGCAAGCGCCTCGCGCTCGTCGCGATCGTGCTCGTCGGCGTCGCCTACGCGACGATGATCCAGAGCTTCTCCTGGAACCAGACCTCGCACTACGACCTGATCCGCTCGCTCAACGTCGAACGGACGAACATCGACCAGTTCCAGGAAAACACGGGCGACAAGGTGCTCTACAAGGGGCACTGGTACTCGGCCCGCGCGCCCGGCCTGGCGCTGTTCGCGCTGCCCTTCTACGACACGCTCAAAGGCCTCGACGCCGAAAAGTGGACGCGCAGCTCCGAAGCGCTGCGCGGCGAAGACGAGATGATCTACCTGATCGGCCTGTGGGGCAACGTGCTGCCCGGCCTGTTGCTGCTGCTGCTCGTGTGGCGCGTGGCCGATCGCTTCGAGCCCGGCTACGGCGCCGCCGCGGCCGTCGCGCTCGGGCTCGGCACGATGGTGCTGCCGCTTTCCACGCTGCTCTTCTCGCACGTCTTCAGCGCCTTCCTCGGCTTCGCCGCCTTCGCGCTGATGCTGCGCGAGCGCGACGGGCCGGCGGCACCGTCGCTGCTGGCGCTTGCGGGCCTCGCGATCGGCTATGCCGTGGGCTCGGAGTATCCGCTGTTCTTCGTCGGCGCCGTGCTCGGGCTGTACCTGCTCTCGCGCCGCGACAGCTGGAATGTGCGCGGTGTGCTGACGCGCGCCGGCGCCTACATCGGCGGCGGCATCGTCGGCATCGTGCCGCTCTTGCTCTACAACCACTACGCCTTCCACTCCTGGACGCACCTGGCCTACTCCGACGTGCCGCGCCAGCAGAAAGGCTTCTTCGGCATCGACCTGCCCAGCCTGAAGGTGCTCGCAACGCTGCTGTTCGACTCGCGCGGCCTCTTGACGATCTCGCCGGTGCTGATCATGGGCGCCGTCGGCGCCGTGCTGCTCTACCGCCGCGGCAAGCGCGCCGAGGCGCTGACGATCGGCGGCGTCTGCCTCTGCTACGTCGGCTACAACTCCGGCTATTACCTGCCCTTCGGCGGCGGCTTCATGGGCCCGCGCTTCCTCACGACGATGCTGCCGTTCCTCGCCGTCCCGCTAGGGGTCGCCTTCAAGCGCTTCCCCGGCCCGACGATCGCGCTCGCCGCCGTCTCGATCGCGACGACCGTCATCGCCACGATCACGCACCCGCTGATCGGCTACGAGAACGAGGCCGTCGTGTGGACGCGCTACCTAAGCAAAGGCTTCTTCCAGCCGACGATCGCCAGCTCGTTCGGCGCCGGGCGCGGCTGGGGCGGTATCTGGCCGTTCCTGCTCGCCACCGGCCTCGGCGTGGCGCTCGCCACGCTCGCCACCGCGCGCATGCGCCTGACGCTGCGCTCACTCGGCGCCGGGGCGCTCGCGCTGCTCGCCTGGGGGCTGTTCGCCGCGCTCGCGCCGACCGAACTGGACATCGACCACCAAGGTCTCTTGAGCATCGTCGGCGCCGGCGACCACACGGCGCTGAACTTGAAGCTCCACTCGGGCAGCACGTTCCCGCTAACCAAGCTCGTGCTGATCGCCGCCGCCGCCGGGCTGGCCGCGCTGGCGCTCGCGCGGCTGCTGCGCAACGAGCCTTCGCCGGCGGGCCCGGCGCAATCGCCGAGCTCGGGGCACACGGTGCCAGACCCGGCCGAGGCCAACGCCGAGCGGCCCGCGGCCCCCGGGCCGCCGGGCAGCCCCGCCGTCAGTGGTTACTGATGCGCTTGATGTTGCACTTGGCACCGTGCAGCTTCCTGCAGACCGTCACGTAGCCCGGCCGCGGCACGTGGTGGGCGTCGGTCAGGCCCGCGTCGAAGCGCGTGCTCGCCGTGCCGCCCGTCCAGTCGTAGATGTACAGACGCTTGATCCCCGCGTGCGACGCGGCGACGTTGAACATGTATGAGAGGACCTTCGCGGCGCGCCTCAGCCCGGAGCCGTTCCGGTTCGGGAAGGCGCCGCCGAATTTGACGATCCCGCCGGTCTCGGTCAGCCACGTCTGACCGCCCATCGCCTGCACCAGTTCACGCGTGCGCCAGCTTTCCAGCCGGTTGATGTCCGAGTAGTTGTGCAGGCCCCAGATCTTCGGCATCACCGTGCGCAGTTTGCCGATTTCGCGCTTGAATTCGGAGATGTAGGCCAGCGTCGGCGAGATGTTGTCGGCGTCGAGCACGTCCAGCCCGATCGCCGTGCAGCCCTTGCACACGCGCAGCAGCGCCTGGTAGTACCTCGCCGCCGCCGAGGCCGACGGGCTCGCCAGCACGCCGCGGATGTTGCCGCGGTTGGCCTCGTCCCAGGACTGATACTGGCGGACCTTCGGGAACAGCTTCACGAATTTCTGCACGTCGTGCTGATAGGTCGCGACGCTCGGCATCTTCGTCGGCGTGTACTCGGAGTGGTAGAAGGCGATCAGCACCTGCTGGTGTTTGGCTTCGGCCGCTTTGATCCACAGCTTCGCCTGGTCGAGCGAATAGGAGCGCACCGCGGCGTCGTAGGGGACGATGTAGCGGGCGATTTTCGTGCGCAGCTGGATCCAGTTCGGGTCGGTGAACATCTCCAGCGACTCGTCGCCGACGCCGGTGAAGTACGTCGAGGCTGCATGGGCGCGCGGACCGGCCTTCGCCGCTTTCGCCGAGTTCCCGGACTTCGCTGACTTCGCGCTCGCCGAGCCGGCGGAGCCGAGCGCGAGCGCTGCGAGTAGGGCGGCGATCGAGGCGAGTGCCACGAGCAGCAGGGAGCGTCGAGGAAGATGGCTACGAAGATTGGGCATATGCACGCGGGAACAGGGTCGGAGGGGCAGGGTTGCGGACTTGCGAGCGACTGCAACGAGTCTTACGCGGCGTTTAGCCCGCCACCTGCAACGGCCGCTTGATCTTTACGACGGATTTACTCGTGCTCGCCGTCCGCGGCGCGCTCGGCCGGCTGCGGGCGCTCCGCGGCCCGTCCGCTGCGCAGCGTCGGGTCGGCGACGATCCGCACGTCGACGCCCGGCAACTCGCGCAGCAGGCGCCCGAGCAGCGAGCCATCGAGTCCGCCGCCGCGCAAGCCGAGGCGGCCGATGCCCCGGGGGGCGCTCGGCGTGCCGATCAGGACATACGTCGCGCCCAACTCGCGGGCCACCGAGATGGCGACGGCGGCCGCGTCCTCCCCCTCCTCCACGCGCAGACGCGCGCCGAGCATCGCCGTCAGCCGGCGCAGCGCCTCCAAGCGCTCGCGATCCTCGCGGCTCGGCGGATGGCCGGGAGGGCGCACGAGCAGCACGTCGAGCTCCGCGTCCAGGCGCTGGGCCGAGCGCCACGCCCGGCGAACCACGCGCTCGGAGTGCGGCGCGAGCGTGGCCAGCGCGAGCAGCCGCTCGGCGATTGCCTGCGGCTTGGGCTCGGCCGGCGCGAGCAGGCCCTCCTCGTCGCGACGCAGCACTACCTCGGGCTCGCGCACGAGCCGCTTTTCCTCGACGTCCTCGGCGACCTGGCGCAGCGCCGTCTCACGCAGCGCCGAGAGATTCTCGATCTTGAAGAAGTTGTTCAGCGCCGCCTGCACGCGGTCGGAGGGATAGACCTTGCCCGCGCGCAGCCGCCCGATCAGCGCCTCCGGCGTCAGGTCGATCAGCACGACCTCGTCGGCCATCGAGAGCACCTCGTCGGGGATCGTCTCGCGCACGCGCGCGCCGGTCAGCTGCGCGACCTGGTCGTTGAGGCTCTCCAGGTGCTGCACGTTGACCGTCGAGTAGACGTCGATCCCGGCGTCGAGCACGTCGCGCACGTCTTCGAAGCGCTTCTCGTGCTCGACCCCGGGCGCGTTGGTGTGCGCCAGCTCGTCGATCAGGCACAGCTCCGGCTTGCGCGCGAGCACCCCCGGCAGGTCCATCTCCTCGAGCGCTTTGCCGCGGTACTCCACGCGCCGGCGCGGGATCAGCTCGAGCCCCTCGGCCTGCGCCAGCGTCTCCGCGCGGCCGTGCGGCTCCAGGTAGCCGATCGTCGCATCGCGGCCGCTGTCGGCATCGGCCGCTCCCTCCTGCAGCATCCGGTAGGTCTTGCCGACCCCCGGCGCCATCCCGATGAAGACCTTCAGGTGTCCTCGGCCGTCGGGCATCGGGCCATTCTCGCGGAAGATCCGGCGCTCAGCACCTCCTCGTAGCGCCGGCGCACATCGGCGCGGTCGGCCTCCTCAGGCACCGAGTCCCCGCTCGCGCGCACGATCATCGCCGCCTGTACCAGCAGCAGCTCACGCTGCTCTGAAGAGGTCGCGTGGACCATCACCTTGGCGAGCCCGTCGAGCTGGCGGATCATCACCGCCGGCATTCCCCGTCCGGCCTGGCGGATCTTGTCGTGCGCGCGCTCGACCAGGCGACGGAAGCTGACGGGGGCGGTGATCACGCGCACGTGTCCGGCCCGATCGCGATGCACGGCCGTCGGCCGCCAGCGCTCGGCGACCTTGCAAAGGCCGTCCCCCAGCCAGTCGATGCAGGCCAGCGCCGTGAACGTGTCGTTGACCGCCGGTGAGAGTGCCCGGATCGCGATCTCCACGAGCTGATCGACGGCGAAGGAGGGGTCCTGCGTGAGCGTTCGATGAGGGCCCGTCGCATGCGCGCCACCGAGCGCTCGCGCGACGCCCGGCGCGGCGGCTGCAGGCCAGACCTGTGCCAGCGGCTGGCCCTCGACGACGAAGTGACCCGGACGGTGCAGCAACTGGATGACGGCATGACTGCCGGTGGCGATGTTGATCAGCCTGCCCATCCCCACGTACTGCAGGTAGCCGCTCTGCGGCGCTCGGACGACGGCGCTCTCGTCGTCGAGCCGCACGAGCAGCTCCGACAACGACGGACCAGCCTTCGCCGCGTTGCGCACGGCGCCGTCGCCTTCGACCTCAATCGCCTGCGAGAGATCGCGTGCGATGCTCGCGATCACCTGCGGTAGCTGGATCGACTTTGCGATGTGATCGATGAACACGACGAGCACCACTACGTCCAACACCACGAGCGCCATTGTCACGGTGATCGACAGGTGCGGGATGAAGTCACCATGAGCACCGGGACCGATCGAGACGAGCGCGAGGATCGCGTAGACGAACGTCGCCACGAAGCTGCCGAGCGTGAACTGCGTGATCCGGTCGCGGATGAAGTTGCGCAGCATGCGCGGCCCGAACTGCGTCGAGGCAAGCGTCAGCGTCACGATCGTGATCGAGAAGACGAGCGTCACGACCGTGATAACCGCCGCGGCGATCGCCGTCAGGATCTGGCGGCCGGCATCCGCCGTGCCGCTGACCACCCAGGAGGGGAAGTGCAGCGAGCCGTCGTACGCGGCCCGATCGATCGCGTGGGTGCCTGCGAACAGCGCCACGGCGAGCGCGATCTCGACGGTTGGCACGAGCCAGAGGTTCGTGCGGAGCGCCTCACGGCGCCAGGCGGACGGGAGCGGAGCAGAGAGCCTCATGCCGACACGCGAGCACCGATCGAGACACGGCCTCGACGGCTGAAGATCGGCTGGAGGAGCTGGCGGCGCATGTCTTTGGGGCAGCAAGAAACGGCGCCGACCAGGCTTCCCGGCTCACCGCGACCTACGATACTGTGCGCGGCCGCGCGCGATCGAAGAACGCTCTGGGAGATCGACGGGATGAGTTGGCAGCGCGGATCCTGCGATCAGCCGGTGCCCCGAGTTCACCGAAGCGTGCACACTCCCTGCCATGCGAGCAGCGCCGCGATCGCGAAGGCGCCAAGGGGGTCAGCCCACCACCAGCCGAACATGCTCTGCGCGACCAGCGCGACGAACGCCAGGGCGGCGAGACCGACCCCGGACCACGTGAGCAGACTGTCGGCGCGAAGGGCGCGACTCTCGAGATGCTCGGAAAGCGAGAACTTCACCGATGCGAGGACCGGCAGCACAAAGAGCGACGCGGCAGCCTCGGCGATCCCGAACGCCGTGGCCTTGAACTCCTGCCCTTTGGCGAGCGTGCGCACGCCCTGGACGAGCACGTAGAGCGAGATCAGCAAGAACGCCCCGGCGGCGAGGCGCAGCGCGAGCAGCTCGGCCCGGTGCGCGCGCTCGGCGTGCCCGCGGCGCTCGGCTCGAAACCGCCAGATGAGCACCGCCGAGGCGAGCGAGTCGACGACTGCGTTGATGCCGAAGCCGATCAACGAAAGGCTGCCGGTGGCGAGTGCAGTGAGAACCGCTCCGCTACCGACGGACACATTCCACGCGACGGTGAGTGCGCACAGCCGGCCGGCGCGTCGCAGCCCGGCTCGCCGCAGGCCGACGCTTGCGCATGCGTCTGCCCGCGGCACTCCGGAGGAGACTACGCAGCGACCGCGTCGTACCCGATCGCGGGCGGTCCCCCAAGCGCGTCCTGCACGTCGAACACGGCCTCGCCGACCGTTCGCTCGGAGTAGGGGTTGTAGAGCGGGCTTGTCCCGTCGATCAGGAGCGCACGTGCAAGGACGACGCCTCGCGCGCGCACCGGCGAATCCATCGCCTCCATCCGCTCTGCCAAGCCGAGGATCATCTCGCGCCCGGCCCTGACCGCCGCCGGTTCGATCACCACCGAGGAGATCACCGCACCCGACTCACGGTTGTCGACGTAGTCGACAACCCCCCGAAGCTCGCTGGCGATACGCCGCCGCATACCCCGGTCCGTCAGTTGCTGGACCCGCAGCGCGAGCGCGTCGGTCGGCTCGCAGGAGCCTCCGGCCGCCAGCTTGCGGTCGAGTTTGCCGCGGGTCAGGAGGACCTTCAACCGGAGCGCCACCGATGCGCCGGCCGCTCGGGATCGAACGTCCTGGACGGACGCCTCCGCCTCGAGCACGGCGCTCGTCGCTGACATCACGGGCGGCGCCGGGTACCTGCTTCTGTGAACCATCATTTTGGAGCACCTCCGAGTCAACTTGTTGCGGTTGAATCGAGTGTGGCACCGCCCTGATTACGGCCTCGTGACGATTGGTGCGCCGTCCATAACGATTTCGTGACAGTGCCACACACGAGCCGAAATCGCGCTTCGCGGCCCCTCGGCGTTGATAGATTTCGCTGCTCGCAGGCAGGTCACGAGGATCTGCTCGCATCGACAAGTCGCAGCCAAGAGATGTCCTCGCCGGCACAGCTTCCCTCCCTCGACCAGCGGGTCGTGGTCGAGCCGCGCGGGCCAGGCGAGTGGATCGTCGCTGGACCGGCCGACGGGCGCTCGCTGCATATCTTCAGGCTGGCGCCGGGCGACTGGCTCGTCTCCGAGGTCGGACGCGGCAACGAGGGTCGCGGCAGCGGCCTGCGGGAGGCGCTCGTGGCGCTCGCGGCCGAAGTCTGCGCTCCCGACTGGTGGGAGCTCGTCGCCGAGACATTCGCGTCTCGCGGCTCGCGCATCGAGGCGTAGGAGCCAGCGCGCCCGCTCAGCGGGGCTAGAAATGCCCGCTGACTGTCTTCACGGAGATCCGCCGCGTGTCCTCCGGCGCCGGTCGCAAGATCATCACCTCGGCCGGGACGCGCTCGAGCAACCACCTCAGGTCGTCGTAGCCGAGTCCCGCGCGAGGGTCTTCGTCGGCCGACACGATGATCCGGTCGAAGTGCTCCTGAGCGAGCAGGTTGCGCAGCGCGTCGCGAGCTGTTCGCCCGCGGCCGACGCGCGAGTCGACCGGGACGCCTTGGGAGGACAGGCTCTGTTCGATCGCCTCGAGCAGCGGCATCCCGCTCGCACACTGAACGGGCAGCGCCGAATCCAACGGGAGGCTCATCGGTACACGCGCCAGGAAGGCGGGCATGACGATTGCGTTCTCGGCCTTGGCCAGGCGGACGGCAGCCTCGAACGCGCGGCGGGAGATCGCCTGACCGGTAAACGGCAGCAGGATGCGCCGGACAGGGCGCGGGCGGTTGCGGGCGGCAAGCCGCCCGTGCGGTGGCAGCCAGTAGCCGGCGGCGATCCCCAGCAAGATTCCCGCGACAGCGACCAGCACCAGCACGATGCCATTCATGGCTTCCCACCATTCGTGCGTTGAGGTCGGTCGGCGACGATCCGCACATCGATCCCGGGCAGACGCTGCATCAGCTGCTGCGGCAGCGGCACGCGCAGACGCGCCAGGCCGCGCGCCGGGCGCGAGCGGCCGAGCAGGATGTATGTGCTCCCGCGCTGGGAAGCGACATCGACGACCGCCGCGGGAAGATCGTCAGATTCCTCTTCGAGCATTTTCGCGCCGAGCACCGAGGCCAGCTGGCGCAGCGCGAGCAGCGATCGCTCCTCGTCGTCGGACAGGCGCCGGCCGGGTGCGCGCACCCACAGGAGGTCGAGATCGGCGCCGAGACGCTGCGCCGAGCGCCAAGCGCGGCGGACGAGGCGCTGCGCCCCCGGATATGGCTCGACGAGCGCGAGCAGCCGCTCGCCGACAGCCTGGGGCGCGTCGGCGGCGAGGCTCTCCTCGCGCGAGCCGACGAGCTCTGTCGTGAGGCGCTTGGCACCGACCTCTTCGGCAACCTGGCGCAGTGCGACCTCGCGCAGCGCGGCGAGGTTCTCGATGCGGAAGAAGTTGTTCAGCGCCGCGTCGATTCGCTCGAGCGGGTAGACCTTGCCGGCGCGCAGCCGGTCGAGCAGCGTCTCTGGAGTGAGGTCGATCAGCACGACCTCGTCGGCTCGCCCGAGGATCGCGTCGGGGATCGTCTCGCGCACGCGAATCCCGCTCAGCTCGGTGATGTGGTCGTTGAGCGACTCGAGGTGCTGGACGTTGAGCGTCGAGAGGACATCGATGCCGGCAGCAAGCACCTCCTCCACGTCTTCGTATCGCTTCGTGTGCTCGACGCCGGGCGCGTTGGTGTGGGCCAGCTCGTCGATCAGGCACAGCTCAGGTGCACGCCGCAGGATCGCCGGGAGATCCATCTCCTCGAGCACCGCCTCGCGGTAGCTCACCCGCCGGCGCGGCATGCTCGGCAGCCTCTCCGCGAGCTGGGCCGTCTCCTTACGACCGTGGGTCTCGAGCAGGCCGATCACGACATCTCGCCCATCCTGGAGCTCAGCCTGGCCCTCCAGCAGCATGCGGAACGTCTTGCCAACCCCGGCAGCCATCCCGATGAAGACCTTCAGCCGGCCGCGAGAGCGCTCGCCCGACCGGTCGTCAGGCACAGAGCCGCTCGCGTTCGGCTTGCCGCTCACCCCCCGAGCAGGTTGTGCACGATCAGGTCGATCAGCTTGATGCCGATGAAGGGGGCGATCAGACCGCCCAGGCCGTAGATCCAGAGGTTGCGTCGCAACAGCGCGCTCGCGCCGATCGGGCGGTAGCGCACGCCCCGCAGCGAGAGCGGGATCAGCAGGGGGATCACGATCGCGTTGAAGATGATCGCCGAGACGATCGCTGAACGGGGCGAGCCGAGGCCCATGATGTTGAGCACGTGCAGCGGTCCCTTGGCGCCCGAACTGGCGGCGTAGGTCGAGATGAAGACCGCCGGCAGGATCGCAAAGTACTTGGCAACGTCGTTGGCGATCGAGAACGTCGTCAGCGCCCCGCGTGTGATCAAGAGCTGCTTGCCGACCTCGACGATCTCGATCAGCTTCGTAGGGTTGGAGTCGAGGTCGACCATGTTGCCCGCCTCGCGCGCGGCCTGGGTTCCCGTGTTCATCGCCACGCCGACGTCGGCCTGGGCGAGCGCCGGGGCGTCATTGGTCCCGTCGCCGGTCATCGCGACGAGGCGTCCCTCCGATTGCTGCTCGCGGATCAGCGCGAGCTTTCGCTCGGGCGTGGCTTCGGCGAGGAAGTCGTCGACGCCCGACTCCTCGGCGATCTTGCCCGCCGTGAGGCGGTTGTCGCCGGTCACCATCACGGTCCTTATGCCCATCGCGCGCAGTTGGTCGAAGCGGGCCTTCATTCCCTCCTTGACCGTGTCCTTCAGGTACACCACACCCAGTACCTGGCTGTCGCGCGAGACCGCCAGCGGCGTGCCGCCCTCGTTGCCGATGCGGTCGAGCTGGATCTGCAGCTCGGGTGGCGGGGAGCCGCCTTCGCGCGTGACGAGCTCGATGATCGCGTCGCCGGCGCCCTTACGCAGCTGCTGGCCGTTGTAGTCGATGCCGCTCATGCGGGTCTGCGCGGTGAAAGGAACGAACTCGGCGTGCAGCGTGCTCATGTCGTGCTCACGTATGCCGTACTGCTTGGCCAGCACGACGATCGAGCGGCCCTCCGGCGTCTCGTCGGCGAGCGAGGAGAGCTGCGCGGCCTCCGCCAGGTCGGCCTCTGCGACGCCTGGCATCGGCACGAATTCCGAGGCCAGCCTGTTGCCGATCGTGATCGTGCCCGTCTTGTCGAGCAAGAGCACGTCCACGTCGCCGGAAGCCTCGACGGCGCGTCCAGAGAGAGCAAGCACGTTGCGACGCACGAGGCGATCCATGCCGGCGATCCCGATCGCGCTCAAGAGCGCGCCGATCGTCGTCGGGATCAACGCGACGAGCAGCGCGATCAGCGTCGTCTCAGAGATCGAGGTGCCGGCGAAGAGGCCGAACGGGCGCAGTGTCGCCACCACGATCATGAAGATCAACGTGAGCGCGGCGAGCAGGATGTTCAGCGCGATCTCGTTCGGCGTCTTGCGCCGCGAGGCGCCCTCGACGAGCGCGATCATGCGATCGAGGAAGGACTGGCCCGGCTCCTGGGTGATTTCGACCACGATCTGATCCGAGGTCACGCGCGTGCCGCCGGTGACCGCGCTGCGGTCGCCGCCGGACTCGCGGATCACCGGCGCCGACTCGCCCGTGATCGCCGACTCGTCGACCGTCGCGATGCCCTCGATCACCGTGCCGTCGCCGGGGATCAGCTCGCCCGCGGGGACGACCACGACGTCGCCGCGCGTGAGCTCGGCAGCCGCCTTCTTGGAGCCGTCGCGCAAGGTCGCGACGGTCTCCTTGCGCATCGAGCGCAGCGTATCGGCCTGCGCGCGGCCGCGTCCCTCGGCGAAGGCCTCGGCCATGTTCGCGAAGATCACCGTCAGCCATAGCCAGATCGCGATCGTGAACGTGTACCAAGCGGGCTCGTTGCCGCCACCAAGTGGTTTGCCGCCGAACGCCTGGATCAGCCAAGTCACCGTTGTGATCACCGAGCCGATCTCCACGACGAACATCACCGGGTTGCGGATCTGCACGCGCGGGTCGAGCTTCTTGAGGCTGTCGATCAGAGCTCGTTTGACGATCTCCGGCTGAAACAGCGAGATCGCCTGGCGCTCGTGCGTTGTGGATAGCTCTGCGGACATCAGTGTGTTCCTCCGGTCAGGCGGTCAAGCGCGAGGTTGAGCTCGAGCACGTTCACACCCGGTTCACCCGAGAAGCCGAGCCCGCGAGCGTCCGTGTACTTGGAGACCAGCCCGTCGACGACGTCGAGGGCGAGTTGGCGCTTGGCGGCCACGCGGTGCGCCTGGATGCGCGCGTTGGCCGGTGAGATTTCCGGGTCGAGGTTCGAGGCGGAAGTGTTCACCGCGTCCACGGGGATCGTGGCGGTGCTCAGCCCGGGGTCGTAGGGCTTGTTAAGTTCGAGGTATTCCTTGATGTTTGCTTCGTCTTCTTCCTTGGTCACCTTGTCGTTCGGACCGCGGTTGGAGAACGTGCTCGCCGCCGCGTTGTACGCGCCGCCTTCGGTGGCCGACGGGCGCGACTGGAAGTACTTGGGGTCGGCTTCGGTGACGACTTCTTCTTCTTCTTCCTTCGGCTTGCCGTTCTTGTCGAGCACCGGCGCCTTGAAGCTCTGGCCGATGATCTTCGAGCCGACGAGCTTGCCGTTGACGTAGACCTTCTGGCCGTTGGCGTTGCCCGGGAAGGCGACCTGGCTGACGCCGGTGATCACCAGCGGATAGACCAAGCCGAGCAGGACCGTGAGGACGACGATGCCGATCACTGAGGTGACGATGTCGCGGCGCATATCAGTAGAGGTGTCCGGTCACGCCCT
This sequence comes from uncultured Solirubrobacteraceae bacterium, assembly GCA_963716315.1. Taxonomy (GTDB): domain Bacteria; phylum Actinomycetota; class Thermoleophilia; order Solirubrobacterales; family Solirubrobacteraceae; genus Palsa-744. The sequence goes on from OY970301.1 coordinate 1,286,559, forward strand.
GGACGATTGGTCCGAGCAGCAGGGCGGGGAAGAAGGTCAGTGCGCCGACGAGGATGATCACGCCGATCAAGAGCACGACGAACGTCGTGTTGTCGGTGCGCATCGTGCCGAGGCCGGCCGGGGTGACCCGCTTGCCGACGAGCGCCCCAGCGACGGCCAGCGTGAGCACGATCGGCCCGAACCGCGCGAACAGCATCGCCAAGCCGCCGAGGATGTCGGCGAAGGTGACACCGTGTGAGCCGATGTTGCCGGCATTGGGCTGGATGAAGCCGGTGTAGCCCGCGAAGGCCGAGCCGTTGTTGTTGGATTGGGAGAGATAGGCATACAAGGTCTCCGAGAAGCCCTGCGGTCCCTTGCCCAATTCGGAGATCGACGCGCGACCGCCGTGGCTCGCGGTGGCAAGGGCCGTGGCGAACAGCGCCGTCAATGGCGTGATCAGGATGCCCAGCCCGGCGAGCTTTATCTCCCTCGCCTCGAGCTTCTTGCCCAGCCACTCGGGTGTACGCCCGACCATCAGGCCGCCGATGAAGACCGCGAGCAGCACGTAGAGCAAGATCGAGTACAGGCCCGTGCCGACGCCGCCGAAGATCACCTCGCTCGCTGAGAGGTTGGCCATCGGCACAGCTCCGCCGATGCCCGTGAACGACTCAAGCGCGCTGTTGACCGCGCCGCACGAGGTGACGGTCGTGACGACGTCGAACAGCGCCGAGCCGGCGATCCCGAAGCGCTGCTCCTTGCCTTCCATGTTGCCGCCGCCGGAGCCGGCGATCGCGTGCGTGTGAAGACCGGCCGCGTGCTGCGCGGGCGAGCCGTGCGCCTCGGCGATGTAGGCGACGATCACGGCGCCGAGGAACATCACCATCATCGTTCCGTAGATCGCGTAGCCCTGACGACGGTTGCCTGTCATCCGCCCGTAGGCGAAGACCAGCGCCGCCGGGATGATCAGCACGAGCAGCATCTCGAACAGGTTCGTGAAGGCCGTCGGGTTCTCGAACGGGTGCGCGGAGTTGGCGTTGAAGAAACCGCCGCCGTTGGTGCCGAGCTCCTTGATGACCTCCTGCGAGGCCACCGGGCCCATCGCGATCGACTGGGTCACGCCCGTGAGCGTGTGCGCCGTCAGATAGGTCGAGAAGTTCTGGATGACGCCCTGGGAGACGAGCACGAGCGCACCGACCACCGCGATCGGCAGCAGCACGTAGAGAAGCGTGCGAACCAGGTCCTGCCAGAAGTTGCCGAGGCTCTTGCCGCTGCGCGAGACGATCCCGCGAATCAACGCCACCGCGACGACGATCCCCACGCCGGCCGAGAGGAAGTTCTGCACGGCCAGACCGAGCATCTGGCTGAGATAGCTCATCGTCGTGTCGCCGCTGTAGTACTGCCAGTTCGTGTTCGTCACGAACGAGGAGACCGTGTTGAACGTCACGTTCCATGGGGCCGAGTGGTAGCCGAGCGGATTCACCGCGTGGGGCACGAAGAACGCGTTCTGCGTGCGGAGGATCAGATACAGCAGCAGCCAGCCCGCGAGCGAGAAGATCAACAGGCTTTTCGCATAGGACTTCCAGTCCTGCCCACGCTCGGGGTCGACGCGCAGGATCTTGTAGAGCAGCCGCTCGGGACCGCCGACCAGCCGTGAGAGGAATACGCGCTCGCCGCCATACACCTTCGCCATGTAGCTGCCGAGCGGCATCGCGAGCGCGCTCAGGATCACGACGAACAGGAAGATCGTCAGCCAGCCGGAGAAAGTCATCTCAGAGCTTCTCCCCGCGGATCAGCGCGTAGAAGAGGTACGCAATCACGATCACCGAGACGACCAGGCCGAAGAAGTCGGCACCGCTCATGTGCGCGATGAAGAACCCCAGGGGCAACTCGATGCTCATATCCGATCGACTCCCTCGATCATGTAGAGCAGGATCACGAAGGTGACGATCCCGATGACTATCGCGAGCACGTCCATGGCGACCACTATTGACGCTCGAGCGTCACGCTCGCGTGACAATCCCGGCGTCGGGCATAACGATTTCGTGACGAGCGCTCAGCCGGCGAAGCGGTAACCGACGCCGGGGTCGGTCACGATGTAGCGGGGCCCCGCCGAGCCCTCGGGCTCGATCTTCGCCCGCAGCCGCGCGATGTGCGTGCGCAACGGTTGGATGTCGTCGACGTACTCCGGCCCCCACACCTCGACGATCAGCTTGCGGTGCGTCATCAGGCGGCCGCGGTTGCGCAGCAGCACGCGCAGCAGCTCGAACTCGATCGGTGTCAGATGGACGGGCTCGCCGTCGCGCAGCACGACGCGCCCGGCCAGGTCGACCTCGAGACCCTCGACGACGATCCGCGGCTCGTCGCCGGACGGAGCCGCGCGGCGCAGCGCCGCCTGCAGGCGCGCGACCAGCTCGCGTGCACCGAACGGCTTGGTGATGTAATCGTCGGCGCCCGCCTCGAGCGCCCTCACCTTCTGCTCCTCCTCGCCGACCGCCGAGAGCACGAGGATCGGCATCTCGCTCCATTCGCGCAGCCTGCGCGTGACCTCGACGCCGTCGCCGTCGGGCAGCACGAGGTCGACGATCGCCGCCTCCGGCGGGTGCACGGCCGCGACGTCGAGCGCCTCGGCGGCCGTTTCGGCCGGCACCGCCTCGAAGCCCGCCTCGCGCAGCACGACCTTCAGCGCGCGAACGATCTGCGACTCGTCGTCGACAACCAGCACGCGCGTCGGTCGCGCCGTCCCCGGCTCAGCCCCGCTGCTCATGCGTTCTCTGCCGCCGCGGCGGCTCCGTGCGACGCCCCCGCCCGCTCAGCATCCGCCTGTGGCTTGCCCTCATCGCCGGCCGCGTCCCCTGCGCCCTCGCGCAGCGGCAGCTCGAATACGAACGAGGCCCCCTGGCCCGGCAGCGACTCGACGTGCAGCGAGCCGGCGCTGGCCTCGGTGAAGCCGCGCGCGATCGCCAGGCCGAGGCCTGAGCCCCGATGTCCGCTCGCGGCGGTTCCGGCGCGATAGAACGGCTCGAACACGCGCTCGAGCTGCGCCGGCGGGATGCCCGGCCCGCGGTCGACGATGCGCACGATCACGCGCTCGGCACCCGGCTTGAGCACTTCGCCACGCTCACCGCCAGCGCCGGATACCGGCTCGCCGCCGGACGCGCGCGCCAACCCGCGAACGGCCCGTGCGCGCACGGACACCGGGTGCCCGCCCGAGTGACGCCGCGCGTTCTCGAGCACGTTGACGAAGGCACGCTCCATCTGCACCGGATCGACGCTGACCAGCGGCAGCTCGGGGTCGATCGACAGGCTGAATTCCTCCGGAGCTGCGTTCAACTCGGCGAGCGCCGCGCGGATCAGCTCCTCGACCGAGGTCCAGTCGCGCCGCGGCTCGGCCGCCCCCGCTTCCAAGCGAGATAGATCCAGCAGGTTGTCGACCAGCCGCGACAGACGCTTGGCCTCCTCGACGATCACGGCCGCCAGCTCGACGCGCTCGGGCTGCGACAGCGAAGGGGAGGCGAGCGCCTCACCGGCCGCCGAGATCGCCGTCAGCGGTGAGCGCAGGTCGTGCGAGACGGCGCGCAGCAGCGCCGTCTTGACGGAGTCGGCACGGCGCAGCGCGGCCGTCTCGACCACGCCGCCGAGCAGCCCCTCGCGCTCGAGCGCCGCGCTCAACAGCGCCTCGAGTGCGGGCACGACGCGCTCCTGCAGCCTGCGCAAGCCGGCCTCGGAGGTGTCGCCGCCGACGAGCAGCGTCCCCAGCCTGCGTGTGCCGTCGCGCAGAGGAAAGGCGACCGTGCGCTCGTCGCCTTCGACCGCCTCCATCTCGATCGCCGCCGAGGAGAGCTCGAGCGCCTGCGCCAGCCGCGCCGCGGCGGTCGGCAGCTCGGCGCCCAGATCATCTCCGCGCAGCAGCAGGCGTGCCATCTCGGCGGCCAGGTCGGCCTCGCGCCTGCGCGCCTCGGCGTCGCGAGCGCGAGCGCGCGTGACCTCGGCGACCGAGCTTGCCAGGCCGGCGACGACGAGGAAGGCGACCAGCGCGACCCAGTTGCTCGAGTTCCGGATCGCGAACTGCCCGACCGGCTCGAGGTGAAAGAAGTTCCAGGCGGCGGCGCTGAGCGCGGCCGTCGCGCCGCCCAGCCAGCCGCCCCAGATGACCGAGACGACGAGCACGGCCGGCAGATACACGACCGACAGCGACACCACCGGCGCCACGTGCTTGAGCGGGTAGACGACCAGCGTGCACAGGGCCACCAACAGGGCCGCCACAACCAGGCCAACGCGGCGCGGCGGCGGGTTGGGCGCCAGCAGGAAGCCGAACGACGAGGACATCGCCACTCCAGCCTAATGCCGCCCTGGGCGTCTGCGGTGCTCGATCGCCGGCAAGCAGTGGTCAAGTGGGCGCCCGCAACGCCTACAACGTCCGTCTGCGCGCCGTCGGGCCGGTCAAGCGCGCGGGTAACAACTCCGAGCCGAGTATTAGAGCCAACTCGATGCACATGCCTCAGATCACCCGCTTTCGGCCCGGGCCGCTACCGCGCACCCTGCGCGGCCGGCTCACCATGCTCGCCCTGCTCGGATCGCTCGTGGCCTGCACGGCGGCGGTCGTGCCGGTGGGTGCCTCGGCCCACCTGCTGCTGAGCCCATCCGAATACGACGCCAGCGCGATCTGCGCGCAGCCCGCACCCGGCTACTCGGGCTGCCTGTCGCTGCGGCTGATCGCCGACGAACCGGCGGCCGTGCCCGGTGCGGAAACGACAGGACCGGCGACCGAATTCACGGAACCGATTCGCGGCAGCCTCACCCCTGCCAACCTGATCAGCGCATACGGGCTGAGCGGCGCGTCGCCGCCGAGCACGCAGACGATCGCGCTCGTCGACGCCTACGACGACGCGACGATCGCCGCCGATCTCGAAGTGTTCGCCAAACAGTTCGGCCTGCCCGCGTGTAACGAAGCCAACGGCTGCTTCCGCAAGGTCAACCAGAACGGCAAAGCCGGGCCGCTGCCCGCCTCGAGCGGCGAAAAAGAACGCAGCCTGGGCGCAGGAGATCGCGACCGACGTCGAGGTCGCGCACGGCGTGTGCCAGAGCTGTCGCATCCTGCTCGTCGAGGCCAAATCGAACGCCAACAGCGACCTCTACGCGGCCGAGCAGACCGCCGTGGCGCTCGGCGCAAGCGAGATCTCAAACTCCTGGGGCGGCCAGGAGGGAAGCACCGACAGCCCCGCCTTCAACCACCCAGGCACCGTGATCACGGCTTCCTCGGGCGACTACGGCTATCTCGACTGGTTCTCCGAAGAACCGTCGTCGTACGCCAACTACCCGGCGAGCTCACCGCACGTGATCGGCGTCGGCGGCACGCGCCTGACGCTCAGCTCGGCGAAGCAGTGGGAAAGCGAGACCGTGTGGAACGACGGCGGCGCGAACGGCGGCTTCCTCGAAGGCGCCGGTGCGAGCGGCGGCGGCTGCAGCGGTCGCTTCGTCGCGAACAGCTGGCAGCAGAGCGTGGCCGACTGGACGTCGGTCGGCTGCGGCAGCGCGCGCGCCGTGACCGACATCTCCGCCGACGGCGACCCCTACAGCGGCGTGGCCGTGTACGACTCGACCGAAACCCCCCACGGCGAAAAGGGCTGGAGCGCGATCGGCGGCACGAGCGTCGCCTCGCCGATCATCGCCTCGATCTTCGCGCTCGCGGGTGGCGCGCAGGGCGTCGCCTACCCGGCGCAACTGCTCTACGAAAACCTGCGGCTGGACCCAGCCGCGCTGCACGACGTGACCGTCGGCTCAAACGGCGAATGCCTGAGGAAATTCCACAAAAACAGCGGCGTCTCGGGCTGCACGAGCGCCGAAGACGCGCAGAGCTGCTCGGCGCGCCTGATCTGCCTCGCCGCCCCCGGCTACGACGGCCCCTCCGGCGTGGGCACGCCGAACGGGCTTGCCGCCTTCAAACCGGCCGTCCCCGGCGGTGGCGGCAACGGCGAACCGGCCATCGTGACCGCGCCGGCACCAGCGCCGACGTCGGGCAGCGAAACGCCGCCGACCGGGACGAGCTCGCCGGGCGCAAGCGGGGCGGCAGCCGTGCCCACGCCGACCGTCTCGGCACTGAGCCTGACGCGCAGGGCGCTCACGGCGCTGCGCAAACGCCCGCGGGTCTCCAAGCTCGGCTTCGCCTTCACGCTGAACGTGCCGGCGCGCGTGCACGCGACGCTCGCACGCCGCGTGCGCGTCCACGGACACATGCGGTGGCGTGCCATCTCGACGCCGCTCAGCTTCAGTGCGCGTGGCGGCACGCAGACACGCCAGCTGATCGGTCGCGCAGTGCTGCCGCGCGGACGCTATTTGCTCACCGTCGCACCCGAACGCGGAGCCGGCAGGTCGATCGTGTTCCGCCTCGGCTGAGGCTTCCCGCTCCCGCCCGCGCGAGCGCTTTCGCCCCGCTGCACGAGCGCTCCCGCCGCTTGTGCACCCCAAGACCCCTGGCTAGCTTGACGAGTTCATGCCCCGACGCCCGCATCTCATCGCCCTGCTCGCACTCGCCGCCGCGGCGGTCGCCGCGCTCGTCTCCGTCGCCTACGGCGCGAGCTCCGGCTCGCTCGAAAGCAAGATCGGCGCCGCGGGCAGCAAGGAAGGCGAGGTCCGCTCCGGCATCCACGCCGACAGCCACCAGATCGCCGGCTTCCAGGGCAACATCGATGACCTGCAGACGCGGCTGTCGGCGCTGGAATCGAGCTTGGCCGCCGAGCGCAGCCTGCTCGACAGCATCCGCTCGCAGCTGAGCGTCGCGCGTACGCGCCTGGCGGCGTTGCAGGTGCAGCTCGCCCACGACCGGCGCATCCTCGTGACGCAGCTCGTCGCCTCCTACGAGTCGCCGCCACCGGACATCGCGACGGTGATCCTCGAGGCGCACGGCTTCGCCGACCTGATCGAGCGCGTCGATGACCTGCGCGCGATCTCACGCGAGAACGCCGCCGCGACCACGCACGTGATGCAGACGCAGAAGGAAGTCACGGCCCAGGCCAAGCACCTCGCGGCGCTGGAGAGCACGCACGCCAACGAGACCCGCGCGGTGCAGGTGCAGCGCGACGAGGTCGCCCAGCCTGCACCTGGCGCTCGTCAATCGCCAGCTCGAGTTCGTCCGTGCACGCAACGAGAAGAGCGCCGAGCTGGAAGAACTGCAGTCGCACAAGCACTCGCTCGAACACGAGCTCGCACACGTGCAGGAGCGCGAACTGGCCGCCTCCGGCGTGACCTTCTCCGGCCCGATTGGCGAATTCAACGGCACGCCGGAAGGCGAATACGGCTTCTTCCAGGCCGCCGGCACCAACTACAGCGTCGGCAACGAGCCGGCGATCGCCGAGCGACTCAACACGATGGGCAAGGCGCTGCACCTGCATCTGATCGGCATCTCCGGCTACCGCTCGCCGCAGCACTCGGTCGAGGTCGGCGGCTTCGCCAACGACCCGCACACGCGCGGCGAAGCATCCGACACGCCCGGCGTCGAGGGCGTGCCCGAGGCCACGCTCAACCAGTTCGGGCTGACGCGGCCGTTCCCGGGTGCGGCCGAGGCTGATCACATTCAGCTCGCAGGCAGCGCCTGAGCGCTAGTCGCGCCTGTTCATCTTCACGGGATTCCACCGACACTCGGAACTTGACGCCACTGTGTGAAGCGAGGATACTCGCTGCAATCGTGCGCGATCTGGGGTATTCGCGTCAGGCGAAGGCATAGGGGGTGCGAGGCAGTGACCACGACTCAGACGGGATCGCCCAACCTCGATGCGCTCGACGCTGCGCTGAGCGCCTTGGACCCGACCGGCGCCTATCGAGGCATCTCCTACAACCTGACGCCGCACAACACGCTCGCGGAGAAGTGGTGGGTGTTCATGCCCTACGGGACTTGGCAGACCCCTCCCAAGCTACCCGCCAAAGGTCCGCTGCAGGATGCGATCGCCGAAGCCATCGCGGACGTAGGACCACCGCCTCGCCAACCGTGTTACATCGACATTCTGCACCTCAACGACCAAGGAACCGGGACGAGCCTGTTCTTCAACCCGATCATCGAGAACATCATCGAATTCATCAAATCGGGTGTGACGCCTGTGATTCGTTACCTGGTGGGAGAAACAAACCTGCGACAGCCGCAGGAATCCGGCTTCATCAAAAAGCTCTATGAATCAGGCAGGATCAGCGAACACACGGGTGTCTTCTACGGCAGCTTCGCGCCCTCGTTCCAGTCCGGGGGACAAGGGGACGACTTCGCGCAGGATGGATTGGTCGAGGCGGTGCACAGCTCGATCGCGAAGGCTTTGCCTGCCGGCTATCAAGCCGAGGCCGAGCGCCTGTTCGCAGCTTTGCCCGACTTGGCGACGCTCCCGCAACTGGTGTTGCCGCCGATGAGCTGGAATCACGCCAAGATCTTCGCGCTCAACGGCAGTCGGCTGGTGACCGGCGGCGCCAACTACTGGCAGGAGTACAGCCAAGGCGAATCCGTCCTGTTCGACGTCTCGGCGAGGATCTTCGGCGATGCTGCGATCGATGCGCACAAGTACGCCAACTATCTATGGATGTACCTGAGCAACATCCCCGCGACGGATACGCGCTCGTTCAGCTTCGGCAACACGACGAGCGACCCGACCAAGTTCGACCCGTCGATCAAGGCTCCGCTACTTACGGACTTTCCGACAAACCCGGGCACCACCCGCGTGCTTACCGCAAACCGCATCGGGAACTGGCCCTCGCAGACGGGCTATCCGGTGCAGGTCATCGACGGGATACGGGACTTCATCATCAACGTGATAGCCGTCTTGGCAGAGAAGAACGGGAGCGACGAGCTGACGGTTCTTGCGGTCAATGCAGCCGGCGACGAGAACTTGCGCCACGAGCTGAGCAACTTGGGAATCAGCATCAACCCGGCCGCGTGGGCGAGCCGCTACGCCCGCAACCACGCCATCTCCCAGGCCCAGAGCAATCTGCGCCTCAGCCAGCAAGCGCTCGTGATGGATGACTTGGTCCGCTTCGGACCACCGGGATATCAAGAGCTCGTCACCCGGATCAACGAGACGCTCGGCACGAGCTGGAACGGCTACATCTGGCCGTTCGACACTCTCTGCGCGCTCGGCAGTGCGCTGGCGACCTTCAGCCAGAACCCGAACATTCCCGGCAAGGTGCAGATCGTGTGCTCCGCGCCGAGCAATGCAACGGGATACGAGGATTCAGTCGAACCGGCGGTCTTCCGTCAGAGGCTAGCCTCGATCATGACCGGCATGAGCGAACTGGGCTACATCAAGCCAGTTGGCAGCATTTCGGAAATCGTCTCGAAGCGGGTGGAATACCGCAGAGTCGACAACACGCCCGGGAACCCGGACCCGCCCCCGCACGCCAACCACGCCAAGCTCGTGGTCGTCGACGATGCGCTCTGCTATGTCGGCTCGGATGACCTGTACCCCGCCTACTGCGAGGAGTCCGGCGTCTGGATCGACGACCAACAGGCAATTCAGGAATTCGTCGACGAATACTGGACCGGCCTGTGGAACTTCGCCGTCCCCGTGACATAGAGGCGGAGCGGGGGCCTCTGTGTCCCCTGTCGTGCTCGCTTTCCGTTAGCCAGCGGGCTCGAGCCGCGGCGGCGCGCCGTACGGCACGAGCGCCTCAGGCAGCTCGACGCTGCCGTCGGCCTGCTGCCCGTTCTCGAGCAGCGCGACGAGCGTGCGCCCGACGGCGACGGCGGTGCCGTTGAGCGTGTGCGGCGTCTGCGTGCGCCCGCCGCCCTTGCCCCCACCGTCGCCACCCGCGCCGTCGCCGCCGCGCATGCGGATGTTCAAGCGCCGAGCCTGGTAGTCGGTCGTGTTGGAGCAAGAGGTGAGCTCGCGGTAGCGCTCCTGGCTTGGCAGCCACGCCTCGCAGTCGTACTTCTTGGCGGCCGAGTTGCCGAGATCGTTGACGGCGATGTTGACGACGCGATAGGGCAGTCCGAGCTCGCCGAGGATCTCCTCCTCGATCGAGAGGATCCGCTCGTGCTCCTCGACGGAGTCCTCGGGCGCGACAAAGCTGAACATCTCGACCTTCTCGAACTGGTGCACGCGGAAGATCCCGCGCGTGTCCTTACCGGCGGCGCCGGCCTCGCGGCGGAAGCAGGGTGAGAAGCCGGCATAGCGCAGCGGCAGCTGGCCGGCGCTCAAGATCTCATCGTCGTGCAGCGAGGCGAGCGCGACCTCGGAGGTGCCGACGAGGTACAGCTCGTCCTCGGGCAGGCTGTAGATCTGTTGCTCGGTGTCGGGCAGGAAGCCGGTGCCGTACAGCGCCCGCTCACGCACGAGCACGGGCGGGATGACCGGTTCAAAGCCCTTGCCGCGCAGCTTCTGCAGCACCCAGCCGACGAGCGCGAGCTCGACCATCACGAGCTCGCCGCGCAGGTAGGCGAAGCGCGAGCCGGACAGGTTGGCGCCGTGATCCATGTCGATCATCCGTCCGGCCAGCTCGAGGTGGTCCTTGGGCTGGAAGGAGAGCGTGGGTGGCTCGCCGACCCTGCGCAGCTCCTCGTCCTCGGGCCCGTCGGCGGCGGTCGGATCGGGCAGGTTGGGCAGGCGCGCGACGAGCTCGTCGAGGCGCTCCTTGGCGCCGGCGGCCTGCTCGCCGAAACGCTTGACCTGCGCGCTCAGCTCCTGCATCGCCTCGCGCAGCTCGGGCGCGTCCTCGCCGCGCGCCTTGGCCGCGCCGAACTCCTGCGAGCGCGCCTTCTGCTCGGCGCGCAGGCTCTCGGCTGACGTGGTCGCGCTGCGCCACTGCTCGTCGGCCGCCAGCAGCTGCTCGACGAGCGCCTTCAGCGCTGGATCGCGCCGCGCGAGCGCGTCGGCGACGCCGCTCGGGTCCTCCCGGATGCGCTTGAGGTCGAGCACGCCTCTCCGCCCTGCGGGCGCCCTATTTCGTCGACAGCGTGATCGGCGTGGACGGCGTGTTCTGCGCCTGGCTGCCGGAGTACTTGGCGAGGAAGTCGGCGATCGCCTTGGCGTCGTCGCCGACGACGATGTTCTCCGGCATGATCGCGCCCGAGAAGCCGCCGTTGCGGATCGCGTAGAGGACCTGTTCGGGGTTCTCCTTGCGGATGTTGAAGTTCGGGCCGTTCACCTTGATGCGGTCCTTGATGCTCGTCGCCGAGCCCTGCGCGCCGACGATCGACAGCGTGTGGCAGCCGGAGCAGTGTTCGCGGAACAGCACGGCGCCGCGGTAGTACGGGCTGTCCTTCGCGACGCTCACGCCCTGCGAGCCGCACGCGCTGAGCGCGAGTGCCGCGACGAGCAGGGCCGCGAGCGGGGCGGCGATCTTCGCGCTAAGCCTAAGCCTCATGCGCGGCGGAATATATAGGCCCGGCGTTTAGAAGCCATGGGCGGTGCCTGCCGCCCTCAGCGCCAAGAACACGACGACGAGCGCGGAGAGGGCCATGATGCCGATCTCGCGTCGGACGATCTCGCGCACGACGCGCCGCTGCTCGTCCTCGGGAAGCCGACCGACGGCGCTGGCGTCAGCGAGCTCGCGCTGGTCGAGCACGGCCTGGGCGGAGGCGAGGCGCAGCTGCTCGGCGAAGAAGGCAACGGCGAGCGGCAGCAGCGCGTAGAGGTAGAAGAGGTGGTCGGTGGAGTAGTTGCCGGCGGCGGCGAGCGAGCCGACGGCAAGGGCGAGCACGAGCGCGGCGCCCTGCCCGGCGCGCAGCAGCAGCCAGAAGCCGGCGGCGGCGCGCTCGCCGGGATCGCCGTCGTACCAGAGCCAGCAGCCGAGCAGACCGGCGAGCAGGTCGAGCGTGGCGACGGCGATCGAGCCGGCGACGATGGCTTGCGTCATGGGCGCGCCGGACGGTCGTCGGCGGCGCTCTCACCGACGCCGCCCACGGCCCTCTCCACGCCCCTCGTGACGCCTGTTTCTAGCCGCGATTTCGAGCCGATTGCCACTATGTAACAGAGTGCCACAAGCGGTGATATAACAGCGTCCGGTGCTCCGCAGCTATCTCCCGGCGATCGTTTTCCTGATACTCGGCGGCGCCGTGGGCGGAGCGTTCGCTGCGCTCAATTCATACATCGGGCCGCGGCGGGCGACGCCGCACAAGCAGGACCCGTACGAGTGCGGACTGCCGTCGGAGGTCAAACGCGGGATGCGCTTCGGGATCAGCTTCTACCTGATCGCGATGCTGTTCATCCTGTTCGACATCGAGGTCGCGTTCCTGTACCCGATCGCGGTCGAGCTGCGCGCGTTCGGCAGCTTCGCGCTGGCGGAGTCGATCGTGTTCATCGTGCTGCTGCTGGTCGCATTCGTCTACGTCTGGCGCCGCGGAGCACTCGAGTGGAAGTAAAACGCGAGCGCCTCGACGCGGCGCCCGGTCCCGGCGAAGCGACGGGGACGGGAGCGAGCGTCGATCCGAGCGGCCTGCGCGTACGCGAGCGCAGCGCGCGCCAGCTCTTGCGCGGCGGCGAGATCGAGGGGCTGACGCCGGCGATCGAGCTGGAACGCAACGAGGACTTCGACCTCGAGCGCCACGTCGAAGAGCGGGTGCTGACGACGACGCTCGACAAAGCCGTGGCGTGGGCGCGCTCGAACTCGTTCTTCCCGGCGACGTTCGGCCTGGCGTGCTGCGCGATCGAGATGATGTCGATCGTGGCGGCGCGCGTCGACGTGGCGCGCTTCGGCTTCGAGGCGTTCCGCGCCTCGCCGCGCCAGGCGGACCTGCTGATCCTCTCGGGCAGGGTGTCAATCAAGATGGCACCGATCGTCAGGCGCATCTACGACCAGATGCTCGAGCCGAAGTGGGCGATCTCGATGGGCGCGTGCTGCTCGTCGATGGGCGTGTTCAACAACTACGCGCTCGTGCCGGCAGACAAGTTCATGCCGGTGGACGTGCACGTGCCGGGCTGCCCGCCGCGCCCGGAGGCGCTGATGCACGGGGTGCTGAAGCTGCGCAAGATGGTCCAGGACGACCCGGACATGGGCTGGCGCGAGCGCTACGACGCGGTGGGCACAGAGGAGACCCTCGGCAGTGCCTGACGCGACCGGCCTGGAGCTGATTCGCCAGGAGCTGGGCAGCGCCGTTCTCGACACCAGCTTCTTCCGCGAGCGGGCGGTGCTGATCGTGCAGCAGCAGCGCGTCCGCGACGTGCTGGCGGCGCTGCGGCTCAAAGGCTACGCGTTCCTGGCGAGCCTGCACGGCGTCGACTACTACCCGCAGGAGCCGCGCCTGGGCGTGATCTACGAGCTGCTGGACATGAGCCGCGTCGACCGCATCTCGGTCAAGCTGCGCGTGCCCAGCGACGCGGCCGAGGTCGACTCGATCGTGCCGGACGGCGACGCGGCGGGCGGCGAGCAGACAGGCGACGGCCACCTCGGCTGGCCGGCGGCGGACTTCCAGGAGCGCGAGGTCTACGACATGTTCGGCGTGAGCTTCCGCGGCCACCCGGACCTGCGCCGGATCCTGATGCCGGAGGACTACGAGGGCAACCCGCAGCGCCGCGACTTCCCGGTGGGCGGCGAGCCGATCGTGTTCACGTACAACGAGTCGCCGGTGCTGGAGGGCGCGGAGTGAGCTCGCCGCCGGTCACCCCCTCCTCGGAGTACCGCCGGCGCGAGCAGAGCATCACGCTTTCGCCGCTGGGCGAGCAGCTCGAGCAGCAGTCGCACGACGGCGAACGCACGCAGGAGCTGTTGACGCTCAACTTCGGCCCGCACCACCCGGCGACGCACGGAGTGTTGCGGCTGCTGGTGACGCTGCAGGGCGAGGTCGTGCACGACATCAAGCCGATCGTCGGCTACGTGCACACGGGCATCGAAAAGACGGCGGAGGACAAGTCCTACTGGAAGGTCATCCCGGTGATCGAGCGGATGGACTACCTCGCCTACCACTTCAACTCGCTGGCCTACATCGGCGCGGTGGAGAAGCTGGCGGAGGTCGTGGTGCCGACGCGCGCGGAGTACCTGCGCGTGATCCACATGGAGCTGAACCGGATCATGTCGCACCTGGTGTGGCTGGGCACGAGCGCGCTGGACCTCGGCGCGATCTCGATGTTCTGGTACTGCTTTCGCGAGCGCGAGCAGATCCTCGACCTGTTCGAGTCCTCCACAGGTCAGCGCATGCACACGCGCTACTTCCAGATCGGCGGCGTGGCGGAGGACATCCCGGTCGGCTGGGCGCAGAAGCTGCGCGGCTTCGTCAAGCGGATGCCGGAGAGCCTGGACCAGTACGGGGCGATCCTCAACAGCAACGAGATCATCCTGCGGCGCCTGCGCGGCACGTGCGCGCTGGATGCGCAGACGCTGCTCTCGCTCGGCGTGACGGGGCCACTGCTGCGTGCGGCGGGCAACCCGTGGGACCTGCGCAAGGCGCAGCCGTACAGCTCGCTACGCGGACTTCGACTTCAAGATCCCGGTGGGAACGGTGGGCGACAACTACGACCGCTACGCGGTGCGCATGGCGGAGATGTACGAGTCGGTGAAGATCATCGACCAGGCGCTGGAGGGCCTGCCGGAGGGCCCGTACATCACGACGGACCGCAAGGTCGCGCTGCCGCCGCGCCACGAGCTGGCGACATCGATGGAGGCGCTGATCCACCACTTCAAGCTCGTCACGGAGGGCCTGCGCGTGCCGCCGGGCGAGTACTACAACCCGATCGAGGGGCCGCGCGGCGAGCTCGGCTGCTTCGTGCGCTCGGACGGCTCGTCGAAGCCGGCGCGCGTGCACATGCGCGATCCGTCGTTCGTCAACCTGCAGGCCTTCTCACGGATGGCCGAGGGCTCCTACATCGCCGACATGATCGCCACGCTGGCGATGCTCGACCCGATTTTGGGAGGGATAGATAGATGATGGCCCCGGTCCCTCGCCTGCAACACGGTCAGCGAGCTGCCGGCTGGGATCGGCCGGCCGACCTGGAGAAGGACCCGGCGCTGATCCCGGACCCGGCGAGCACGCCGGTCCCGGATGAGCTGCGCAAGACGATCGAGGCGCTGATGGCGCGCTACCCGGAGCGCCACTCGGCGGCGATCCCGGCGCTGCACGCGGCGCAGGAGCTGCACGGCTGGTGCTCGCCTGAGGCGATCGAGCAGGTGGCGTGCGTGATGGGAGTGACGCCGGCCTACCTGGACTCGGTGGCGAGCTTCTACGACATGCTCGAGCAGCAGCCGGTTGGCCGGCACAGCGTGTACGTGTGCACGAACATCTCGTGCTCGCTGCGCGGCGCGGATGCGCTCTTGGAAGCGGTCGAGCAGGCGGCGGGCGAGGACCCCGAGTTCAACGTGCGCGCATTCGAGTGCCTCGGCGCGTGCGACATCGCGCCGATGGCCTCGGTCGACGGCGTCTACGTGGGGCCGCTGGAGCTCGCAGACGTGCCGCAGCTGCTGCAGGACGCACGCGCGGGGCGCCCGGTGCTGCCGGAGAAGCAGCTCGCCACGCGCCTGGTCGCCGACCCGCAGGCGAACTCGCAGGAGTTCCCGCGCCACGCGCCCGAGGAGGGCCGGCGATGAGCGACGTGCTGCTGTTCAAGGACATCGACGAGCCGGGGCTGAACACGCTCGCGGTGTACGAAGCGCGCGGCGGCTACTCCTCGCTGCGCAAGGCGCTCGAGATGACGCCGGCGCAGGTGCTCGAGCAGCTCGAAGCCTCGGGCCTGCGTGGCCGCGGCGGCGCGGGCTTTCAGATGGGCAAGAAGGTCTCGTTCCTGCCGCAGGGGTCGATGGACAAGTACCTCGTATGCAACGCCGACGAGTCCGAGCCGGGCACGTTCAAGGACCGCGAGCTGATGCAGAAGACGCCGCACACGCTGATCGAGGGGATCGTGATCGCCTCCTATGCGGCGGGCGCGCAGCGCTCGTTCATCTACATCCGCGGCGAGTACGTGCTGCAGGCCGACGTGCTCGACGCGGCGCTCGCCGAAGCGCGCGAGGCGGGCTACGTCGGCGAGCGCATCCTCGGCTCCGATCACTCGCTCTCGCTGGTCGTGCACCGCGGCGCGGGCGCGTACATCTGCGGCGAGGAGACGGGGCTGTTGGACTCGCTCGAAGGCAAGCGCGGCAACCCGCGCCTGAAGCCGCCGTTCCCGGCCAACCAGGGCCTGTACCAGGGGCCGACGCTGATCAACAACGTCGAGACGCTCTCGACGGTGCCGGCGATCGTCGCGATGGGCGGCGAGCGCTACGCGCAGATCGGCGTGCAGACCTCGACGGGCACGAAGCTCGTGAGCATCTCGGGCCACGTGCAGCGGCCGGGCAACTACGAGATCGAACTGGGCATCCCCTCGCGGGAGATCATCTACGGCCTGGCGGGAGGCCCGCCGGAGGGCAGCGAGATCAAGTGCTGGTTCCCGGGCGGCTCCTCGGCGCCGGTGCTGACGGCGGACGATCTCGACGTCCCGTACGACTTCGACTCGCTCGCCAAAGCGGGCTCGATGCTCGGCTCGGGCGCGATCATCGTGGTCGACGACTCGACGCCGATCGTCGACCTCGCGCTGAAGGTGGCGAAGTTCTACCGCCACGAGTCCTGCGGCAAGTGCACGCCGTGCCGCGAGGGCACGAACTGGACGGTGAAGATGCTGCAGCGGATCGACGCGGGCGAGGCGACGCCGATGGACCTCGACATCATGGCCTCGGTCCAGGACCACATCATCGGCAACTGCCTGTGCGTGCTGGGCGACGCGATGGCGATGCCGATCGGCTCGATGATCGCCAAGTTCCGCGAGGAGTTCGAGGCGCACATCGAGGCGGCGCGGGCGCGGCAGGAGCTGGCGCTGGCCGGAGGCGCCGCCTGATGCCGAGGCCCGAATCGAGGACGATCAGCTTCACGATCGACGGCCGCGAGGTGCAGGCGCCGGAGAACTCGATGCTCGTCGACGCGGCCAAGCACGGCGACGTCGAGATCCCGGTGTTCTGCTACGAGCCGAAGCTCGGCAACCCGGTCGGCGCGTGCCGCATGTGCCTGGTCGAGATCGAGGGCATCGGCAAGCTGCAGACGGGCTGCTCGACGCCGGTCAAGGACGGCATGGTCGTGCACACGCAGACCGAGCGGGTGAAGGAGGCGCAGCGCTCGGTCGTCGAGTTCCTGCTGATCAACCACCCGCTCGACTGCCCGGTGTGCGACAAGGGCGGCGAGTGCCCGCTGCAGGACATCAGCTTCGGCTGGGGCGGCGGCATCTCGCGCTTCATCGAGCCCAAGCGCCACTTCGTCAAGCCGCTGGAGCTCTCGCCGAAGATCGCGATCGACCGCGAGCGCTGCATCCTCTGCTACCGCTGCGTGCGCTTCTCCCAGGAGATCGCCGAGGACTACCAGCTGGTGCTGCTCGAGCGCGGCGCGCACTCGTTCGTCTCGACGTTCGACGGGCACCCCTACGTGGCGCCGTTCAGCGGCAACATCATCGAGCTGTGCCCGGTGGGCGCGCTGACCTCGCGCTCCTACCGCTTCCGCGCGCGCCCGTGGGACATCGAGGACGCGGGCACGGTCTGCACGCTGTGCCCGGCGCAGTGCAACGTCAAGCTGACGGTGCGCGACGAGCGCGTGCTGCGCGTGCTCTCGCGCGAGCACTCGGAGGTCGACGACGGCTGGTTGTGCGACCGCGGGCGCTTCGCCTATCCGGCGCTGGCCGAGGGCGTGCGCGCGCAGGAGGGCAACGGCGCGGCGCCGAACGAGCACGGGGTACACGTGGGCATGCGCATCGAGCGGCCGCTGCTGCGCGACGGCGGCGAGCTGCGCCCGGTCTCATGGGAGCGGGCGCTGCAGGAGGCGGGCGTGGCGCTGAAGCGCGCGGGCGCGAACACGGCGGCGATCGCGGGTGGCGGGACGACGAACGAGGAGGGCCTGTTGCTGGCGCGCCTCGTGCGCGACGGGCTCGGCTCGCCGCACGTGGACTCACGCGTGTTCGGCTCGCTGCCGCTGGAGCTGCTGCAGGCGCTCAGCGATCCCAGGCTACAGGCGAAGGTCTCAGACCTGGAGTTCGCCCACGCGGTGCTGCTGCTGGACTGCGACCCGCTGAGCGACGCGCCGATCCTCGACCTGCGCCTGCGCAAGGGCGTGCGTCGCCACGGGCTGCGGCTCGAGCGCTGCTCGGGCGAGAACGTCGACCAGCTGCGCGAGCTTGCGCGGCGTCTCGCGCAGGAGGCCGGCGAGGAGCTCGTGGTCGTGTGGGGCGAGCGCTTCGCCGCGGGGTTCGCGGGCGCCGAGCGCGCGCGTGCGCTGCTCGATCTGGCCGGCGAGCTCTCACTCGGCGACGTCGAGGGCGCGGGCCTGTTGGAGATCCCGGCCACGGCGAACGGCCGCGGCCTGCGCGAGGTCGGCGTGCTGCCGAACGCCGCACCCGGCCTGCACCCGGCCGAGATCGACGGCGGCCTCGACGCGCGCGGCATCGCGACCGCTTTGGCGGCCGGCGAGCTGAGCGCGCTGTACCTGCTTGCGGCCGACCCGCTCGATCCGCTCGACCCGTTCGCGGCGAGCGCCGAGGCGGCGGCCTGGAGCACGGCGCTCGAGCGGACGACCACGGTCGTGGCCCACGCGACGCTGCTCAGCAAGAGCCTCTACGAGCACGCCAACGTGATCTTCCCGGGCGAGTCCTACGCGGAGAAGGAGGGAACGGTCACGCACCCGGACGGACGTATCCAGCGCCTGCGCCAGGCGGCGGCGCGGCCGGGCTCGACCCGGCCCGACTGGCAGGTGATCGCCGAGCTGGGCGAGCGCGTCGGCTTCGAGTCCGGCGTGCACAACGAGCGCGCGGCCTCGCAGGAGGTGTTCGACGCGGTGCCGTTCTACGGCAGCCTGACGCTCGGGGAGATCGGCGGCCGCGGCGTGCGCTGGCAGGAGCGCGAGCGCGCATGAGCCCGATCACGCAGCTCGCCGTCGTCGGCTACTACGAGCCGTGGTGGATCCAGATCATCAAGGCGATCGTGATCTTCGCCGTCGGGCTGCAGCTGGTGCCGATCGTGCTGATCGCCGAGCGCAAGCTGCTCGGGCGCTTCCAGGGCCGCTACGGCCCCAACCGCGTCGGCCCGTACGGCGCGCTGCAGCCGCTGGCGGACATCCTCAAGCTCTTGACCAAGGAGCAGTTCCGCCCGACGACGTCGGTCGGCTTCCTGTTCGCGCTCGCGCCGATCGATCTCGATCCTCACGGCGGTGGCGGCGTTCGCGATCATCCCGTTCGGCGACACGCAGGACATCTTCGGCACGAAGGTCGGGCTGTACGGCATCGACGTGTCGATCGGGCCGCTGTACCTGTTCGCGTTCGGCGCGATCGCCTTCTACGGGATCATGCTCGGCGGCTGGTCCTCGGGCTCGAAGTACTCGTTCCTCGGCGCGATGCGCGGCGCGGCGCAGCTGATCTCCTACGAGGTCTCCCAGGGCCTCGCGCTGGTCGGCGTGATCTTCACGGCGCAGACGCTCTCGCTGACGGGCATCGTCACGGCGCAGAAGGGCATGTGGTACTTCATCCCCCAGTTCGTCGGCTTCCTGATCTTCCTCGTGGCGGGCTTCGCCGAGACCAACCGCGCGCCGTTCGACCTGACGGAGGCCGACGCCGAGCTCGTCGGCGGCTACAACACCGAGTACGGCGGCGGGCGCTTCGCCTCCTACTACTTCGCCGAGTACCTCAACGTGCTGGTCGTCTCGGGGATCGTCACGACTGTCTTCCTCGGCGGCTGGCTGTTGCCGTTCGGGATCCACCCGCCGGGCTGGGTCGACCCGTTCGTCGTGCTGTTCAAGATGTCGCTGATCACGTTCCTCTTCATCTGGGTGCGCGCGACGCTGCCGCGCCTGCGCTACGACCAGCTGATGAGCTTCGGCTGGAAGGTGCTGCTGCCGCTGGCCACCCTCAACACGCTCGTGACGGCGATCGTCGTCGTGGCCACGCACTGATGCCGAGCGCTCCCGAGAACGGCACCGACGACACGCTCGTACCGGCGCTGAAGGTCGACGGCTGGAGCCCGGGCGAGGACGTGATCGAGGTCACGCGCCACCCCAAGCCGGGCGCGGCGCGCAGCGCGTGGCGCACGTTCCGCGAGACGGTGCGCGGACTGAAGACGACGTTCGGCGCGGATCGTCGAAGGCCCATCGACGATCCAGTACCCGGAGGAGAAGGTGCCGGTGTACCCGCGCTTCCGCGGCCGCCACAAGCTGCACCGCTTCGAGGACACGGGCCTCGAGAAGTGCGTCGGCTGCTCGCTCTGCGCGGCGGCCTGCCCGGCGGACTGCATCCGCGTGGTGGCGGCCGAGAACACGCCCGAGCACCGCGTCTCGGCGGGCGAGCGCTACGCGGCGGTCTACGAGATCAACCTGTCGCGCTGCATCTTCTGCGGCTACTGCGAGGTCGCGTGCCCGTTCGACGCGATCACGATGGGCCACGACTACGAGCTCTCCGACTACGACCGCCCCGACCTGATCTTCACCAAGGAGATGCTGCTCGCCGAGCCGCTCGAGCGCACGCCGCTGAGGAACGAGGGCGAATGAGCGCAGGTCCTGTTCTTCATCGCGGCGATCGGCGCGATCGCCGGCGCGGTCGGCGTCGTCGTGCTGCGCAACCCCTTCTACAGCGTGCTCGCGCTCGTCGTGCACCTGCTCTCGCTGGCCGTGCTGTTCCTGCTGCTGCGGGCGGAGTTCGTGGCGGCGGTCGCAGGTGGTCGTCTACGCCGGCGCCGTGATGGTGCTCTACGTGTTCGTCGTCGCCTACGTCGGCGACCAGACCGAGCCGCTGGGCGAGCGCCTGCGCATCCGGGCGCGGTCGGCTCGCAGCTGCGCCTCGGCGGCGCGATCGTCGCCGGCGCGCTGCTCGTCGAGCTGCTGATCGCGCTGCTCGGCACGGGCCTTCAGGCGATCGACGGCAAGGGCGCCGGCTACAGCCCGGGACCGGAGGCGTTCGGCACGCCGGCCTACATCGGCAAGCTGCTGCTCACGCGCTTCCTGCTCGCGTTCGAGGTCGCCTCGTTCCTGCTGCTGATCGCCGCCGTCGGCGGCGTCGTGCTGGCGCGCCGCCGCGATGGCCTGGAGGAGGACGACGAGCAGCGACGTGCTCACGCCGCTGAACCTGCTGCGCCCGCGCTCGACCGGCACGATGGCCGAGGGCGTCGGGAGGCACGACGATGAGCATCGCCTGGTACCTCGCCGTCTCGGCGCTCGTCTTCACGCTCGGCGCGGTCGGCGTGCTCACGCGCCGCAACCCGCTCGTCGTGCTGCTCTGCCTGGAGCTGATGCTCAACGGCGGCAACCTCGCGCTGATCGCGTTCTCGCGCATGTGGGGCAACGGCGACGGGCAGATCTTCGCGATCGTCGTGATGATCGTCGCCGCCTGCGAGGTCTGCATCGGCCTCGGCATGATCGTCGCGCTCTACCGGCGCCAGCCTGCCGATCGACGTCGACGAGCTGCGGGAGCTGCAGGGCTGATGAGCACGCGACGCACCTACGGCTGGCTGGTGCTGGCGTTCCCGCTCGCCGGGCACGCTCGACGATCGGCGCTCGGCTACCGCAGTCGGCGCCCGGCAGCGCAGCGCGGGCTGGATCGGCACGGGCGCGATCTCCCTCGCGTTCCTCGCGCGCGCTGGGCGCGCTGATCGCGCTGCAGGGCCTCGATCCCGTCGCACCGCCAGCTCGTCTCCTCGCTGTGGAGCTACGCCTCGACGGTCGGCGTCGACGCGCAGATGTCGATCCTCGTCGACCCGCTGTCGGTGTTCATGATCCTCGTCGTCACCGGGCGTCTCGACGCTGATCCACCTCTACTCGATCTCCTACATGACCGAGGACCGCGGCTTCGCGCGCTTCTTCGCCTACCTCAACTTCTTCGTCTTCTCGATGCTGCTGCTCGTGCTCGCGGGCAACTTCGTGCTGCTGATCGTCGGCTGGGCGTTCGTCGGCGCGGCCTCCTACCTGCTGATCTCCTTCTGGTACCGGCGCACGACGGCGACGGCGGCGGGCATCAAGGCGTTCGTGATCAACGTCGTCGGCGACGTCGGGCTCGTGCTCGGCACGTACTTCATCTTCAAGCACACGGGCACGCTCGACTTCCTGCGCGCGTTCCACGCGACCAGCGGCGGCGCGTTCGGCTCGGGCGGCGACGGCGACCTGACGGCGGGCTGCCTGCTGCTGCTCGTCGGCGCGTTCGCGAAGTCCGCGCAGATCCCGCTGCACACGTGGCTCCCGGACGCGATGGAGGGCCCGACGCCGGTCAGCGCGCTGATCCACGCGGCGACGATGGTCACCGCCGGCGTCTACCTGATCGCGCGCATGCACCCGCTGTTCGAACTGGCGCCGGCGGCCGCAGGACGTCGGCGCGGTCGATCGGCGCGGCGACGCTGCTGATCGCCGGGCACGATCGCGCTCGCGCAGACCGACATCAAGCGCGTGATCGCCTACTCGACGATGTCGCAGATCGGCTACATGATCATGGGCGTCTCCGTCGGCGCCTACGCGGCGGGGCTGTTCCACCTGATGACGCACGCCTTCTTCAAGGCGCTGCTGTTCATGGGCGCCGGCTCGATCATCGGCGCGATGGCCGGCGAGCAGTCGCTGGAGAAGATGGGCGGCTTCCGCAAGGCGATGCCGTTCACGTTCGGCTGCTTCATCATCGGCGGCCTCGCGCTGTCGGGCATCCCGCCGTTCTCGGGCTTCTTCTCCAAGGACGAGATCCTGCTCGTCACCGGCGAGCGCGGCGGCTGGCACTGGGCGCTCTACGTGGTCGGCTACATCGGCGCGCTGCTGACGGCGATCTACACGTTCCGGATGATCTTCCGCGCCTTCTACGGCGAGCCGGTGCCGGAGGCGGTCGAGCTCGAAGCAGGGCCACCTGCACCACGCCGAGCAGCCGACGAACCCGGCGAACGGCGAAGTCGAGGACACCGACGTCGGCTTCCCGGGCCCGATCCACACGATCGCCGAGCGAGCGCTGCCGATGCGCGTCGCGATGTCGATGCTCGCGCTCGGCGCGTTCGGCGCGGGGCTCGTGCAGATCCCGAAGGTCGACTTCGTGATCGACGACTTCCTCGCTCCGACGTTCGCGGCTCGCGGCTGTATGAGCCGCACACGAACGCAACGGCCTGCTGATCGTTCGGCCTCGTGCTCGGCACGGTCGCTCGGGCTGCTCGGCATCGCGATCGCCTACCGCGTCTGGGTGCAGCGGCCCGGCACGCGCGGCGGCCGTGCGCGAGCGCTGCACGCCGGCTGTATCAGCTGTTCGTCAACAAGTGGTACTTCGACGAGCTGATCGACGCGCTCGTCGTGCGCCCGTTCGCGGCGATCGGCCGCTTTGCCAAGCGACACGTTCGAGCGCGTGTTCGTCGACGAGACGCTGATCGGCGGCACGACGGGGCTCGTGCGGCCGGCTCGGCGGCCGTGCGCGCGGTGCAGAGCGGCTTCGTGCGCTACTACGCGGCGCTGCTCGTGCTCGGCCTCGCGGGCGTCGGCTTCTACTTCCTGCTGCAGACCTGAGCGCTGAGCGATGCCACCGCTTTCGATCACTGCTCTGGCTGCCGGCCGCCGCCGGGCTGCTCGGCGCGCTCGCTGCTCCGCCGCCGGCGCGCGCCGCGATCGCGTACCGGCCGGGCAGACCGGCGGCGCACGCCGCGCTGGAGCGCCCCGGGATCGCTGGCGCTGCTCGGCTCGCTCGCGCACGCTCGGCCTCGCGATCGGCTACATCGCCGACTACACCCCCGGCTCGCCAAGGCCTCGCAGCACGTCACCGACGTCGTGTGGATCTCCGAGCTCGGCATCCACTACAAGCTCGGCATCGACGGCCTGAACGTCTTCCTGGTCGGGCTGACGACGCTGCTGTTCACGGTCGCGGTACTCGCGGCCAACCTGCGCGACGTGGGAGCGCCCGCGCCTGTTCTACTTCAGCTTCATGCTCGCCGAGTCGGCCGTGCTCGGCGCGTTCCTCGCGCAGGACCTCGCGCTGTTCGTCGCCTTCTTCGACCTGATGCTGATCCCGTTCTACTTCCTGATCGGCGTCTGGGGCCGCGAGCCGGTTCGCGTCCACGCGACGATCAAGCTCGTCATCTACACGCTCGTCGGCTCGCTGCTGATGCTCGCGGCGGCGGTCGCCACGGGCGTGCTCGCGGCACAGCAGGCGGCGGGCACATCACGTTCGTGCTGTCCTCGCTGCGAACACCTGCCGCTGGGTCGCGGCTCGCAGGAGTGGATCTTCCTGTTCTTCGCGGCCGCCTTCCTCGTGAAGATGCCGGCGTTCCCGCTGCACGGCTGGATGCCCGACGGCTACACGGCGATGCCGATCGAGGTGCTGATGGTCTTCTCGGGCGTGCTCTCGAAGGTCGGCGCCTACGGCTTCCTGCAGATCGTGCTGCCGCTGTTCCCGCAGGCCGCGGCGCACTTCCAGACGCTGATGCTGCTGATCGCGCTGGCCTCGATCCTGTACGGCTCGGTGATGGCCTTCACGCAGACCGACGCACGGCTGATCGCCGGGTACTCCTCGGTCGCCCAGCTCGGCTTCATCACGCTCGGCATCTTCGCGCTGAACCCGCAGGGCGCCCAGGGCGCGCTGCTGCAGATGGTCAACCACGGCCTCGTCGTGGCGCCGCTGCTGTTCATCGTCGCGCTGCTGGCCGCAGCGCGCAGGCGGCTCTGAGGACATCCGCGAGATGGGCGGGATCGCCTTCCGCGCGCCCGGTGCTCGCGACGATCTTCCTGATCGTCGCGCTCGCCACGCTCGCGATCCCGGGCTCCTCGAACTTCGTCGGCGAGTTCCTGATCCTGCTCGGCGTGTTCAAAGCCAAGCTCGTGATCGCGATCATCGCCTTCACGGGCGTCGTGCTGGCGAGCGTCTACGCGCTGCGGCTGTTCATCCGCGCGATGCACAACCGCGTCGGCGCGCACGTCGAGTCGCGCGAGCTGAGCTTCAGCGACGGCGCTCGTGCTCGTGCCGGTGATCGGCGGTGATCCTGTTCCTGGCGCTGTACCCGCAGCTCGCGCTGCAGCGCAGCGAAGCGTCGGTGAAGACCGCCGTCGAAGCGGCCTACCACGACTCCGGGCATGGCCTGTCGCTCTTCGCCGGCCAGTCCGGTTCGTTCGCGAGCACGTCCAACAGGGTCCTGGTGATCAAGTGATGCCCCTGATCGCGACAGCCCACCTGAAAGGCCCGCACATCGACTTCGCGGCGCTCTCGCCGCTGATCGCGCTGCTCGGCGGCGCGATCGATCGTGCTGCTCGTCGGGCTCGCTGCGCGCGCGCTGGGTGCGCGCGCAGCGTCGTGCCCGCGCTGAGCCTGGTCGCGCTCGGCGCGGCGGTCAGGCCTGACGATCTGGCAGTGGGCATGCCGAGAAGTCGATCGTGTCCGGCGCGCTGCGGATCGACGACCTGTCGCTGATGCTCAACCTGATCCTCGATCGCCGGCGGCCGCGCTGCGCGGTGCTGCTCGCGTGGCGCTCGCACGCGGCGCGCGAAGCGGCGCACGGCGAGTTCCTCGCGCTGCTGCTGACCTCGGTCGGCGGCATGTCGCTGCTGGCGGCGGCGCAGAACACGGTCGCGCTGTTCGTCGGCCTCGAGCTGCTCTCGATCCCGCTGTACGTGCTGTGCGCGACGCGAGCTGCGCCGCGAGCACTCGCTCGAGTCGGGGCTGAAGTACCTGATCGTCGGCTCGGTCGGCTCGGCGACGCTGCTGTACGGGCTCGCGATGATCTACGGCGCGACCGGCGCGACCGACTTCGGCGCGATCGCGAGCGCGCTGTCGAGCGGCAACCTGGCGACCGACCCGCTGACGCTGACCGGGATCGCGCTGTGCGTCGTCGGGCTCGCTTCAAGGCCTCGGTGGCGCCGTTCCACCAGTGGACGCCGGACGTCTACGAGGGCGCGCCGACGCCGATCACGGCGTTCATGGCGGTCGCGACGAAGGTCGCCGCGCTCGGCGTGTTCCTGCGCTTCTTCGACGTGGCGCTGATCAGCACGCAGCGCGAGCTGGGGCCCGGCGCTGGCGGTGCTCGCGACGATCACGATCCTCGTCGGCAACGTCGGCGCGCTCGGGCAGTCCTCGCTGAAGCGGATGCTCGCCTACTCCTCGGTCGCGCAGGCCGGCTACATGCTCGCCGGCGTCGTCGTCGCGACGCAGCTCGGCGTGCAGGCGACGGTCTTCTACCTGGCCGTCTACCTGTTCATGAACATGGCCGCCTTCGCGGTGATCGTCGCGCGCGAGCGCGAAACCGGCGTTCGGCGACTCGATTCAGGCGCGTCACCGGACTCGGCCGCGAGCGCCCGCTGGCTGGCCTGGCCGATGACGCGTCTCGATGCTCGCGCCTCGCCGGCATCCCGGCGACGGCCGGGTTCATCGGGCAAGTTCTACCTGATCGATGCCGCCGTCGTCGGGCGGCTACACGTGGCTCGGCGTGGTGATCGTGATCGGCTCGATGATCTCGCTCGGCTACTACCTGCCGGTGATCGCGGCGATGTGGATGCGCCCGGCGCCCGATCCAGAAGCCGGCTTCGCGACTGCGACGCCGCCCGCCGGTGCCCCAGCCCCGGGGGCCACACCCCTGCCGGCGCTCGCCGGCGGCTCGCCCGAGCTCGACGAGCTGAGCGCGCCGGCCGCCGACTCCGCCTCGCGCGGTCAGCCAGAGGTGCTGTTCGTCGCCGTGCTGGCAGGAGCAGCGACGATCTTCTTTGGCATCGTCCCGCAGCCGCTGTTCAACCTCGTGCACCACGCGGGCAGCGCCCTGGGCGGGCTGTTCTGAGCCGATGAGCGCGCCCGTCGACAGCTTCGGCGTGCTGCTCGACATCGATGGGGTGCTGTATGTCGGCGATGAGCCGATCGCGGGGGCGCACGAGGCGCTCGCACAGCTGCGCGAGCAGAGCGCCGGGCTGCGCCTCGTGACGAACACGACGTCGCGCTCAAGGCGGCAGGTTGCCGAGCACCTCGAGCAGCTGGGCTTCGAGACGTCGATCGAGGAGATCCTCACGCCCGCGGCGCTCGCGGTGCGCCATTGCGAGGAGTGCGGGTACTCCTCGGTCGAGCTGATCGTCAGCGACGGGCTGCGCGAGGATCTCGTTGCGCTCGGCAGCGCCCCGGCGAGCGAGCGCGGCGGCGGCCGGCCGGGTGCATCGGTCGACGCCGTGATCCTCGGCGACGTCGGCGACCGCTTCGACGCGCAACTGCTCAACCACGCGTTCCGCCTGATGATGGACGGGGCGGAGCTGATCGCCCTGCAGCACAACCGCTACTGGCGGCGCAACGACGGGCTCGCGCTCGACGTCGGCGCCTACGCCGCGGCGCTCGAGTACGCGACCCGCAGCGAAGCGGTCGTCGTCGGCAAGCCCTTGGAGGACTTCTTCGCAGCGGCACTCGCGGACATGGAGCTCGAGCAGGCGGTGATGATCGGCGACGACGTCGAGGCCGATGTCGGCGGTGCGATGGCCGCCGGGCTGCCGGCCGTGCTCGTACGCACCGGCAAGTTCCGCCAGGACGCGCTGCCCGAAGTCACGCCGACGGCGGTCGCAGACTCGATCGCCGATGTGCCGGAGCTGCTGGAACGGATACTCGCCGGTTCGTGATCGCAGCGTAAGCGCGCACCGGCGTCTCGGCCTCACCTCAGTGGGCGTGTACACGCCAGCCTCAAGACGGCATTGTGTATATCCGATTATACGTATAAACGGCTATACTGATGTCGATGATCTTCCAGACTCCCCCCACCGACAAGCCGATCGCTCGCCAGCTCGCCGAGTTGGATGCGCTCCGCGCTCGCCTCGGCGACCAGGCCGGCGTCGCCGGCCCCTGGCTCGGTCGACTTCGCCGCCAGTGGCGCGCGTCCTCTGCGGAGAGCTCGATCGAGATCGAGGGATTCCATGTGCCAGCCGAGGAGACGCTTGCGGTGGCCAGCGCTCGCGAGCAGCCGGATTCGCGCGACGAGGGCCACATGGCGCTGTCGAGCTACGCCCGGGCGATGGACCACGTCGGTGTGATGTCCGACGACGCTACCTTCCGCTGGGTGGAGCGTGTCGTACTCGACCTGCATTTCGACGCCTGCTACTTCCAAAAGGACAAGGATCCCGGCCAGTATCGCCGTAGCGGCATCGAGGTCACCGGTCCGGGCGGCGGCCCGCCTGCGTACGTCGGACCGCCCCACGAGCAGGTGCCCGCGCTGATGAGCGAGGTCGTCGAGTGGCTGGAGCACGGCGACGTCGAGGCCCACGTGGCCGTGCGAGCCGCAATGGCCCATCTCCACGTCGTCTCGGTGCACCCCTTTCGCGACGGCAACGGCCGGATCGCTCGGATCGTGCAGTCGCTCGTGTTGGCTCGCGAGGGCCTGCTCGCTCCTGAGTTCGTCTCGATCGAGGAGTACCTCGGCCACAACACCGAGGCCTACTACGCGACGCTCGAAAGTGTCCAGGGGGGCAGCTACCGGCCCGAGCGTGACGCTTCCCCTTGGGTCCGGTTCTGCATCCAGGCGCACCTCGATCAGGCTCGCCGCCGGCTGACCCAGCTCGCCGAGGCTGGCAAGCGGTGGGCCTTCCTCGAGCAGCTCATCGAGCAGCGTAGGTGGCCGGATCGGCTTGTCATCGCTCTCGAGCAGAGCATTTTTGCGGGCGTTGACCGTGCCTCCTATGCGGCCGAGGCCGAGGTCTCAGCGCCGACGGCGAGCAACGACTTCAGACGCCTACAAGACGCGGGGTTGATCGTGCAGCAGGGTAGGGGGCCGACCACCCGATACGTAGCGAGCGAGGGCCTTCGCGCCGACCTACGCCGCCAGCGCGAGGTGGCGGCCGGCGGCAGCGCCGAGTGAGCGCTCAGACGGCCCGCGCCTGATACAGCCCCTGATCGGGTATCCGCCGAACCTTGGTGCGCTTCGGCCTTGAGAACCCTGCCTCGGCGAAGTGCCCGGCGAGCTCGTCCGGGCTGGGCAGGTCGGCGCCGGACGTCAGGTGAAAGAACAGCCCGAGCCCGGCAGCCGACGCCCGCTGCCGCTTGGCATCGGAGCGAAACATGTCAAGCACGGCCACCGTCCCGCCGGGCTTCATCGCGGCGCGGATCCGCTTCAGCACGGTCACGACCTGCTCGCCGCTGAGGTGATGCACGATGTCGAACAGCAGCGCTCCGTCGTAAGGGCCGCCGAGCTCTGACTCGAACATGTCGCCGTCGCGGTGCTCGACACGATCCGAGAACCCGGCCTTGGCGATGATCTCGCGCCCGACACGCGCGCTGCCCGGCAGGTCGAGCACGGTCGCCTTCAGCCCCTCGTGGCGCTTGCACAGCTCGGCCGAGAACCAGCCGTGCGCGCCCGCGACGTCGAGCAGCGCGGTCGGCCGCGCAGGCAGCTTGATCGCCTTGGCGACTTCGGCCGCGGACAGGCGCGCGATCTCGTACTGGCCGGTGATGTACATGCGCCAGTACTCCTGATCCTCGGCCGGCTCGCGGTGAATCTCGAAGCTGCCTCCCTCGCGCACGATCCGCTCGAGGTCGCCGTACCACTCCCAGTAGGTGGTCGTGTGTTCGAGCCAGGTCCCGATGTAGGTGGCGGAAGCGGGGTCGAGCCACTTGCGCGCGCTCTTGGCGACCGAGAACGTGTGCCCGTCCTGCGCGAGCACACCGAGCCCGGCGAGGTTCTCGCAGAGCAGCCGCGTCCCAGCGACCTGCAGCTCGAGCTCCTCGGCGACGCGCCCCGCGGTGGCCGGGCCTTCGAGCAGCTTTGCGAACACGCCGAGCCGCTGCGCGACGCCGACGACGCGCCCGGCGACCATCCCGTACATCGCGTAGGCGCCCGGCAGCGGCGCGAGGTTCAACGTGAGCGCGATCCGCTCGAGCAGGTCGTCCGGCGCGGGCCTCAGTTTCATGCCGCGAGCACCCTAAGCGCTCGCGGGCAGCCTTACAACCGCCCCGACGCCTCAGCGGCCGCCTCGGCCTGCGCGAGCTGGCGCTCGACGAGGTCCGAGGCCCGCGTCCCAGAAGCCCGGGTCGGCGAGGTCGATGCCGACGATCCGCGGCGAGCTCCTCGGGGCTCTTGCGAGCCGCCGGCGGCGAGCAGCTCAAGGTAGCTGCGGCACGAGCTCCGCGCCCTCCTGCTCGTAGCGCTCGTAGACCGACAGCGCGAGCAGCTGGCCGTAGGCGTAGGCGTAGACGTAGCCCGGCGAGCCGATGAAGTGGGGGATGTAGGACCACCACGAGCGGTAGCCCTCGGTCACCTCGACGGAGTCGCCGAGCAGCTCCTGCCTGGCTCTCGGCCCACAGCTCGCCGAAGCGCTCGACCGACAGCTCGCCCTCCTCGCGGCGCGCCGTGTGCACGAGATCCTCGAAGCGGTTCATCGCGACCTGGCGGAAGACGGTGGCGATCGTGTCCTCGAGGTTCTCGGCGAGCAGCGCCAGGCGCGAGGCAGGCGAGGAGTCCTCGTCGAGCAGCCGCCCGAACACGACGTCTCGCCGAACACCGAGGCCGTCTCGGCCAGCGTCAGCGGCGTGTTCTGGTGGAAGATCCCCTGACGCGCTGCGAGCGCGAAGTGCACGCCGTGCCCGAGCTCGTGCGCGAGCGTCAGCACGTCGCGGCGCTGGGAGGTGTAGTTGAGCAGCACGTACGGGTTCACCGACGGCACGGCCGAGGCGCAGAAGGCGCCGCCGCGCTTGGCGGGGCGCACGGGCGCGTCGATCCGGCGCTCGTCGAAGAAGCGCCGGCGAGCGTCGCCCAGCTCGGGCGAGAACGAGGAGTAGCAGTCGAGCACGATCTCGCGCGCCTGGGCGAAGGGGAAGCTGACCTCGTCCTCGGTCACGGACGCCATGCGGTCGTAGTCGGCGAGCCGCTCGCAGGCCGAGCAGCCGCGCCTTCAGCCGGTACCAGCGGCGCGGGATCTCATAGCGCGCGCGCACGGCCTCGATCAGCGCCTGCACGGACTCGTCGCTGGCCTCGTTGGCGAGGTTGCGCGCAGCCAGCCAGTGCGGGTAGCGGCGCAGGCGGTCGTCGATCGCCTTGTCGGCGAGCAGCGTGTTGAACAGGAATGCGCGCGTGCGCAGCCCCGGCGCGAGCGCCGCGGTGACGGCCTCGGCGGTCGTGCGCCGCGTCTCGCGATCGGCGCAGCGAGAGCCGGCTGAGCGCGACGTCGAGCGCGACCTCTCGTCGCGTCGGGCAGCTCGGACCTCGATCGCCGAGGTCAGCTCCTCGAACAGCCGCGTCCAGGCGCCGGCGCCGGTCAGCGACTTCTCGGCGAGGATCTTCTCCTCGGGCTCGGAGAGCAGGTGCTCGCGGTAGCGGCGCACGTTGCGCAGGTGATGGCGTGCAGAAGTCGAGCCCGTCGCCGGCCAGCAGCTCCTCGGCGCGCTCGTCCGTCGAGCGCCGCCCACTCCAGCTCGAAGAACAGCAGCGTCGTCTCGATCGCCGTGCTCGCTGCTCCTGCGCGCAGCTGCAGCAAGCGCCCCGTTGGCCGGCTCGGCCGTGTCGGTGGCGAAGCGCAGCGCTGCGTAGTGCCGGCGCGCCCGACGAGCTCGTGGATCGCGGCCAGCTCCAGCATCGCCTCGCGCAGCCCGTCCGCTGTCGAGCTCGCCGAGCTTGCCCGGCGTAGCGCTCGGCGAAGGCCTGCGCGCGCTGCAGCGCCTCGGCCAGGCGCCGCTCGACGCCCTCGGCGCCCTCGCCGTCGACGAGCGGCTCGAGGTCCCAGGCGGGAGCCTGCTGGCCGCTCTCTGATCGGTCGGGCTCGGTCGACTCGGGTGCAGCGGCGGCCATCGCCCGGCAGCTTAGCCGCGGCGCCGCCGGGGACGCGGGCTACTCCGAGGTGACGGCGCCGAGGATGTCAAGGCGCGCGGCACGACGCGCCGGGAGCTGCGCGGCGATCACGCCGGCGAGCGCCGCGACGACGAGCAGCACCACCAGCGTGCCGACCGGGATCGCGACTGCACGTAGCCGGACCCGGACAGCGCGAGCGCGGCGACCAGCAGCGCGCCGATGACCCCGATCACGAGCCCGAGCACGCCGCCGATCAGTGCGGTGATGATCGACTCGTAGCGGATCATCTGGCGCACCTGGCGGCGCGATGGTTCCGATCGCGCGCATCATCCCCAGCTCGCGCGTGCGCTCGTAGATCGAGAGGATCAGCGTGTTGACGATGCCGAACAGCGAGACGATCACCGACAGCGCGAGCAGCACGTAGATCAGCGTCAGCAGCGTGTTGATCTGTTTGGCCTGTTCGTCCTTGAACTGCTGCGGCGGTGCGCGAGCGCGCCTGCGGGAAGCTGGCGCGCGAGCAGCCTGTCGACGCGGGCTGCACCTGTGCGTTCGTCGGCGCCGGGAGCGTAGGCGACGAAATCGAAGGCGTCTTCGCGCTGCCCGAACGCCGCGCGCGCGAGCGGCAGCGCCGATCGTCAGGTGCCGAGCAGGACGCGCGATTCTTCCTTGACGATCCCCGAGCACCTTCAGCGAGACGTGCTGATTGGCGGGCGTGAGCACGGAGATCGCCTGCCCGATCCTGCAGGTGATGGGATTTCGCGTAGTTCTTGCGTGACGATCGTGCCGTTGCCCTGCAGGCCCGCGAGCGTCGCGTTCGAGCCCTTCTCCCATTCGATCCGGTAGACGCTGCCCGAACGTGCCCGGGTCGATCGCGGTGATCGTAGCGTTGTTCTTGCTGCCGCGCTGGCGCCCGACCGTGAACGCGATCGGCGTCACGCTGGCCACCCCGGGCACGCCTTCGACGGCGGGGCGCCAGCGCGGCGGGAATGCCCTGCTGTTCGCCGCCGCCCTGCGAGTTCTCGACGATCAGGTTGCCGGCGAACGAGCGGCTGATCGCGTGGTCGATCGTCGCCTTCAGGCCGTCGGCGAGCACCGCGACGAAGGCGACGAGCGCGAGCCCGACGGTCAGCGCCGCGGCAGTCACCATCGTGCGGCCGGGCTGGCGCATCGAGTTCTCCTTCGCCAGGCGGCCGGTGATCCCGCGCCAGGCGACGAGCGCGCCGATCGCGTGCGCAAGCGCGGGCACGACGCGATAGCGCGGGGGCTTGTTGCCGCGGCGCATGCGCACGATCAGCCGAATGCCTCGCAGGATCACGAACGCGATGACGACGCCGAGCACGGCGCTGTGATCGACGCTCGCGACGATCACGACGATCACGAGATATGCGGCGAACCTGATCAGCAGGCCGCGCCGGGTGACGACGCGGGGTGGGATCTCGACGCCCTCGCGCATCGCCGCGAGCGGCGGCACGCGCGTCGCGCGCAGCGCCGGCGCAGGCCGGCGAGCACCGTGACGACGATGCCGACGAGCAGCGAGACGACGATCGTGCGGGTCTCGAGCACGGTGCCGCTGTCGGGCAGGTCGGCGCCGAACGCCTTGAACAGCTGATCGAGCGCCGGCGCCAGCGCCGATCCCGGCGAACAGCCCGAGCACGGCGCCGACGACGCCGAGCAGCAGGCCTTCGGCGACGACCGCTCGCATGATCTGCCGACGCGAGGCGCCGAGCGTGCGCAGCAGTCCGAACTCGCGGGTGCGCTGGGCGACGGTGATCGAGAACGTGTTGAAGATGATGAACGCGCCGACGACGAGCGAGACATAGGCGAAGACGAGCAGGAAGGTGCGCAGGAAGCTGAGGTTTTCTTCGAGGTCCGAGGTGTTCTTGGCGGCCTGTTGCGCGCCCGTGCGCACGTCGCACGGTCCGCGGCAGCACGGCGCGAATGCGCGCGCGCAGCTCGTGCGGGCGTTACGCCGGACGCGGCGGCGACGTCGATCTGATCGAAGCGTCCCTGCTCGCCGACGACGCGCTGCGCCTCGGCCGGCGTCAGCACCGCGGCGCCGGCGCCGCCGAACGATTCGCCCGCCGCCGAACTTGACGATGCCGACGATCGTGTAGCGCTTGGCCGGCGCCGCGCCCGGCGACAGCATCGCGCCGCCGACCTTCAGGTTCGAGCGTTCGGCGGTCGCCTGGTCGATGGCCACTTCGCCCGGGCCCTGTCGGGAAGCGGCCTTCGATCGGCTTGAATGACTCGAACGGCTGCGGCACGAGCGCGGCGACGAACGCCGGCGCGCCGCCCGTCGTCAGCCGTTTGCGGTGAACGTCGAGGAACGTCGCGGGAGTGAAGATCCCGCCGGCGGCCTTCGCGACGCCCGGCGTCGCGCGCACCTGCGCGAGCATCCGTTCGGTGATCGGCGAGGTCTGCGACCGCGTCTGGTTGCCGAGTGTCTGCGTCGGCGTGACGACGACGTCGTCGCCCTTGTCGGCGGTCTTGAAGATCCCGGCGAACGACTGGTTGATCGTGTCGGTGAGGATGTAGGTGCCGGCCATCAGCGCCACGCCGAGCGCGATCGCGATGCCGGTCAGCGCGACGCGCAGCTTGCGCTGCAGGAAGCCTCGCAGGACCAGCGCGCGCATCAGCCGACCGCCTTCATCAGGTCGAGCGCCTCGCTCGGTCGTGACCGCCTCGCCGTCGTGCACGATCCGCCCGTCGGCGAGCACGAGCAGGCGGTCGGCGAACGACGCGGCATGGGCGTCGTGCGTGACCATCACGACCGTCTGAGCGAAGTCGTCGACGGCGTGGCGCAGCAGCTCGAGCACGTCGCCGGAGGCTTTCGAGTCGAGGTTGCCGGTGGGCTCGTCGGCGAACACGACCGCCGGGCGCGAGACGAGCGCGCGGGCGATCGCGACACGCTGCTGCTGGCCCCCGGAGAGCTCGGCGGGACGGTGCTTGAGGCGATCGCCGATGCCGACGGTCTCGATCAGCCGGTCGAGCCACTCGCGGTCCGGCTTGCGCCCCGCGATCGACAGCGGCAGCAGGATGTTCTCTTCGGCGTTCAGCACCGGCAGCAGGTTGAAGGTCTGGAAGATGAAGCCGATCTTGTCGCGGCGCAGCTCGGTGAGGTGCTTGTCGTCGAGCCCGCTCAGCTCGACGTCACCGAGGCGCACCGTGCCCGAGGTCGGCCGGTCGAGCCCGGCGAGGATGTGCATCAGCGTCGACTTGCCCGAGCCCGACGGGCCCATGATCGCGGCGAAGCGCGACGACGGGAAGCCGACGGTCACGTCCGTCAGTGCGTCTACGGCAGCTTCGCCTTGGCCATAGCGACGGCTGAGGTCGCTGGCTTCGACGAGTGTCTGAGAGCCCTTTTCGGCGGTCGCTGAACTCACTTCCGAGGGCACACTAACAACCCCTACCCCGGGACCAGCGCACATAACGGACCCCGGCGGACGATCGTCCGCCGGGTCGCGAGCGCCGTCCGAGAGACGGCCTAGCATCCGCGCCCCGATGCACGAGACGACTCCGCAGGTCTTCCTGATCGCACGCCCGTCGATCGACGTGGAGGGGATGCGCGGCTACCTTGCGGACGTCGGCGGCGAGTCGTGGCTGGAGCGCCGATTGGACGAGTCCGACGGTGCGCCCAACGGCGGCGAGCTGCTCGTCGAGTTCGGCGGCCGCGCCTGCTATCGCAGCTGGGAGCCGGGGCTGAACCCGAACGTCACGCGCGTGCGCACCGACCAGCGCGAGTACTTCGCCAACATCCTGCGCTCGGCGCACGGGAGCGTCCTGGAGCATGCGAATTACTCTTTCGTTATTCGGAATTGTTCTCGTGTTTTTACCCACGAGATTGTTAGGCATCGTGCCGGCTCAGCCTTCAGCCAGGAGAGCCTGCGCTACGTGCGCTTGGCGGACATCGGCTTCCGCGTGCCGCCGGCGCTCGAGCCGGTGCGCGAGCAGGTGCTCGCGATCGTCGAGCAGCTCGAGCAATTCCAGGCCAGCGCGGCCGCCGAGCTGGGGATCGACGACGAGGGCGTTCCCTTCCACGTCAAGAAGGAGGTCACCTCGGCGCTGCGCCGCCTCGCGCCGATTGGCCTGAGCACGGACATCGTCTGGACGGCCAACGCGCGCACGCTGCGCCACGTGATCGAGATGCGCACCGCGCCCGGCGCCGAGGAGGAGCTGCGCAGCGTCTTCGACACGATCGCGCGGATGATGAAGGTCGAGGCGCCGGGGCTGTTCCAGGACTTCACCCAGGACGAAGAGGGCTCCTGGGTGCCCGAGCATCACAAGGTCTAGCCCGGCCCGCTCGAGCGCACACCGTCCCGGCGGGCGCCGCCGGCCCGCTCAGTCCTCCTGCGCCTGCAGCTCCTTCACGCGCTGCTCCAGCTGCTCGGTCACGGCGGGGTCGCGCAGCGTGGTCACATCGCCGAGCGCGCGGCCCTCAGCGATGTCGCGCAGCAGCCGGCGCATGATCTTGCCGGAGCGCGTCTTGGGCAGATCGTCGGCCCAGATGATCCGCTTGGGGCGCGCGAACTTGCCGATCCGCTCGGCGACGGTCACGCGAATCCCCTCGACGGTCAGCTCGTCGCCGAGGAGCTCGCCCTGCAGCGTGACGAAGGCGACGATCGCCTGGCCGGTGTCTTCGTCGTGCTGGCCGATCACGGCGGCCTCGGCGACGTCGACGTGGGCGACGATCGCCGACTCGACCTCGGCCGTGGAGAGCCTGTGCCCGGAGACGTTGACGACGTCGTCGATCCGCCCGATCACCCACAGGTAGCCGTCGGCGTCGCGGCGGGCGGCGTCGCCGACAAGGTAGGTCTGCTTGCCGAAGCGCTTGAAGTAGGTCTCGACGAAGCGCTCGGGCTCCTTGTAGAGGGTGCGCAGCATCGAGGGCCACGGCTGCGTCAGCACGAGCAGGCCCTGGCCCTCCTTTATCGGCTCCCCGGTCGACTCGTCGCGCACCTCGGCGAACACGCCGGGGAACGGGAAGGTCGCCGAGCCCGGCTTGGTCTTCGTGATCCCGGGCAGCGGCGTGATCATGATCGCGCCTGTCTCGGTCTGCCACCACGTGTCGACGATCGGACAGCGCCCTGAGCCGATCACCTTGTGGTACCAGAGCCATGCCTTCGGGTTGATCGGCTCGCCGACCGATCCAAGCAGCCGGAGGCTGCTCAAATCATGTTTTCCCGGCCAGTCCGCGCCCCACTTGATGCACGCCCTAATCGCCGTCGGCGCGCAGTAGAGGATGGTGACGCCGTAGCGCTCGACGATCTCCCACCAGATGCCCTTGTCAGGGTAGTCGGGGGCGCCCTCCCACATCACCGACGTGGCGCCGTTGGCGAGCGGCCCGTAGACGATGTAGGAGTGCCCGGTGACCCAGCCGACGTCTGCGGCGCACCAGTACACGTCGGACTCTGCGCGCAGGTCGAACACGTAGCGGTGGGTCGCCGAGACACCCGTGAGATAGCCGCCGGTCGTATGCAGGATGCCCTTCGGCTTGGCGGTCGAGCCTGAGGTGTAGAGGATGTAGAGGGGGTGCTCTGCGTCGAGCGGCTCAGGCGGGCAGGCCGGATCGGCGGCGGCGCAGATCTCGTCGTAGAAGACGTCGCGGCCCTCCTGCATCTGACACGGCGTGCCGGAGCTGCGCACGACGACGATCTTCTGGAGCGTCTGCAGATCGCCCATCACCTCGTCGACGCGGTCCTTGACGGGCGCCGTCTTGCCCTTGCGCGCGGCGCCGTCGACAGTCACGAGCAGCTTGGCCTCGGAGAACTCCATCCGCTCGCGCACGGCCTCGGCGGAGAAGCCACCGAAGACGACGTTGTGCGGTGCGCCGATCCGCGCGCAGGCGAGCATCGCGACGAGCACCTCGGGAATCATCGGCAGGTAGATGCCGACGACGTCGCCCTTCTGCACGCCCTGATCCTTCAGCGCGTTGGCGAAGCGCTCGACCTCGGCGAGCAGCTCGGCGT
Source organism: uncultured Solirubrobacteraceae bacterium (assembly GCA_963716315.1). Taxonomy (GTDB): domain Bacteria; phylum Actinomycetota; class Thermoleophilia; order Solirubrobacterales; family Solirubrobacteraceae; genus Palsa-744. Next base: position 1,324,130 of record OY970301.1, read on the forward strand.
AGGTGATGTCGCGCTCCTGGCCCTCCTCGCCGCGCCAGTGGAAGGCGATCCGATCGCCGCGCCCGGCGATCACGTGGCGGTCGAGGCAGTTGTAGGACACGTTCAGCGAGCCGCCGGTGAACCACTTGTAGAAGGGGGGATCGTCGTCATCGAGCACGCGCGTCCACTTCTGGAACCAGTCGAGCTGCTCGGCTTGCGCAGCCCACCAGGCCTGCGGGTCGGTGGCGGCCTGTTCGTAGACGGCCGGGTCGTTCAGCAGCGCGTGCTCTGAGAACTCGGCGGGAGGATCGAAGGTCTCGACCTTCAGCAGCTCGGCAAGCTCGGCGTCGAGCTCCTCGCCCCCCTCTCCGCGATCAGGTTCGGTCGACATCGCCCCGCGATCAGCTGCGCGGACCGCGCGTGCGCTTGCGCGAAGAGCGACCGCCGGAGACGTTCTTCGGCTTGGCGGGCGCCGGAGTGACATCGCCGGCGCCGGTGGCGAGCGCGGGCTTTGCGCCGCTCGCCTGCTCGCGCATCTGCGCGCGCGAGGGCCACGGCCGCGCTTCGCCGGACTCCCAGGCGGGCGGCTGCCCGTTGGGCCATTTGCCAATGAAGAGGATGCCCATCGCGACGATCCAGAAGGAGGGCACGACCTCGAGCGTGGCACCGCCGATCGGCAGGAAGATGAGGATGCCGCTGATGATCCCGACGACGCCCATCCAGCGGGTGATCAGGCCGACGCGCATGGCATTGATCATCGTCACGATCATGCCGACGGCGAGCGACAGCCCGGCGACGAGCGAGAGGTAGTCGATCGCGAGGTTGGCGGCGCCCTTGGTCAGCGCGTTGTCGACGGCGTGGTTGGAGTGGTCGAGCCCGACGGCGAATTTGTGCGTCTCGATCGCGGCGACGATCTGATGGGCGACGCTGATCACGGCGAGCCCGATGCCGCCGGCGATCACGAGCATGCGCGCGGGACCCCACGTCTCGGGGCGGCGAAAGCGCGTCGCGGCAAGCACCAGCAGCAGCACGAGCGTGAGCACGCCGATCGCGAGCGCGGCGATCACGCTGCCGGCGATCAGCGGCCCGGCGTGGTGGCTGATGAATTTGACCTCCGGCGCGCGCGGGCTGACCGTCGGGTTGGCGACGCCTTCGAGCGCGGGTTTGAGCCCTTGCAGGATGCCGACGGTCGGCGCACCGTTGAGCGTGGACTGCGTGATGATCCCGCTGAGCAGGTAGAGCACGCCGCCGGCAAAGGCCGGCACGGCCAGCCGCGTGCGCCGCTCGGTCTCCCAGGCGACCTGCTGCTTGATCTCGCTCGAGCTAGGCATCGGGGGCAGTCTATGATGAGCGCATGGAGAGCGGCGGTCTGGGTGACCTGTTCGGAGATCCGGAGGAGCTGCAGCGGCGGCTCGCGGAGTTCGCCGAGCAGATGCAGGGACAGCAGAAGCTGGCGTGGGCGGACAACGCGATAAAGCTAGCCGTCGACATGACGGTGGCGGCGGTCGAGCGGGTCAACCTGCAGGGCAACGCGGAGGCTCAGGCCGAACAGATCCGCACGGTGATGGCGCTGGTCTTCCCCGAGGCGGTCACGCTCGTGCGCGAGGCGCGCGCCGGACTGCAGTAGCGTCGCCGTCCTCGCCGTCCTCGAGTCGACCCCCCGGCCCACCGCCGCGCTCGGCGGCACGCTGCTCCTCACGCTCGGCGTCGCGTGAGGCGCGCCCGGCGGAGATCACCTCCTTGAAGGAGCGGAAGCGGAAGATGAACACGACCGAGGCCAACCCGACGGTGGCGGTGAAGGCGGCGATCGCGATCTGCTGGCCGACGGAGTAGGCGGCGACAACGGCCGTGGGCGCGTTCTTGGCGAAAACCTTGACGAGCAGCGCCTGCTGCACGCCGGCGCCGCCGGGCGTGAACGGCACGGCGCCGGCAACCTGGTTGACGCCGAACACGAGCAGCACGTTCTGCACGGAGCCGCCGACGCCGAAGGCGTCGAGCAGGAACCAGAAGGCGGCGAAGCGCGCGAGCCACGCGAGCACCTGCAGCGAGGCGATTTCGCGTAGATAGCGCGGGCGGTCGTAGAGAATCGTGACCCCCTGGCGCACGCGTGCCCAGAAGGCCTTGACGCGCGATGAGAGCAGGGCGAAGGCGATCAGGCCGGCCACGGCGATCGCGGTGAGCAGGAACAGCGTGAAACGGAAGTGCTGGGCGAAGTAGGAGATTTCGAACGCGTTCAGCTTGGAGAAGTCGGGCGGCTTGGGAAAGACGCCCTGGCTGAAGGCGAAGATCAGAACGAGCACGCCGACGGTGGCGTCGAACACGGACTCGACGAAGAAGGCGGCGGCGACGGTGGGATAGGTCGAGCCGGGTATCGAGGAGCGCGTGAGGAAGAGCTTGATCACATCGCCGCCGCGCGCGGGGACGACGTTGTTGAAGCCGACGGCCGCCCAATAGGCGCCCCACACGCGCCGCCACTGGAAGCTGACGGCCGGGTAGGCGGCGCGCAAGCTGTGGAAGAAGGCGCGCGAGCGCAGCGTCAGGTTTAGGGCGAAGAACAGCAGCCCGAGCAGCAGCATCCCCCAGTTGACGGCCGCGAGATCGGAGAAGAACTGCCCGACGGCGTCGAAGAACGTGGTGAGCGTGTCACCGATCGAGGCGGACGCGAGCAGCGCTGGCACGAGTCAAGCGTACGGGGCCGCGGACCCGCCTCGCGCGCGTGCGCCGGCCGGCAGCGACGGTCCCGACGCCAGGCCCGCCGCTGCGGTACAAACTGTCGATGACGCCTGCTGCGGCCTCCAAGCGTGGCCTGACCGTCGCGGTGACCGGCCCGACGGGCGAGATCGGCCAGGCGGTCGTCGCGGCGCTCGAGCGCTCGCGCGACGTTGGCCGCGTGCTCGGCATGGCGCGCCGCCCATTCGACCCGCGCGCGCATGGCTGGAAGAAGGTCTCCTACCGCCAGGGCGACGTGCTCGATCGCGCCGCGGTCGATCGGCTCGTGAAGGATGCCGACGTGGTGCTGCACCTCGCGTTCATCATCATGGGCGGCGCCGAGGAGAGCGCCCGGGTCAACCTCGACGGCTCGCGCAACGTCTTCCGAGCAGCGGCCAAGGCCGGGGTGCAGCGGCTCGTCTACGCCTCCTCGGTCGCGGCCTACGGCTTCCACGCGGAGAACCCGCAGCCGCTGAGCGAGGAGGTGCCGGCGCGCGGCACGGCGGCGCACTACTACTCGGCGCAGAAGGCCGAGGTGGAGGCGCTGCTACGCGAGACGCTCGCAGGCAGCGCGACCGAGTCGTACGTCTTTCGCCCGTGCATCGTCGCCGGGCCGGACGCGCCGCTGCTGCTGGACAGCCTCCCGTACACGCAGATCTCAGAGCGCCTGCCGGCGCCGGTGCTGCGGCTGCTCGACGGCGTGCCGATCCTCAAGCCGGTGTTGCCCGACCCGGGCGTGCCCTTCCAACTAGTCCACCACGACGACGTGGCGAGCGCGATGCGCGCGGCGGTGCTCGGGCGCGGCGAGAGCGGGGTCTACAACCTGGCGGGACCGGGTGAGATGACGGTCAAGCTGCTCGCGCAGGAGCTCGGCTGGTACTCGATCCCGGTGCCGGAGCTGGCAGTCGATGCCGTGGCGGAGCTGGTCGGGCGCCTTGGCTTCCTGCCTGCGCAGGCGCAATGGATCAGCGCTTTCCGCGAGCCGGTCATCATGGACACGGCAAAGGCCCGGCGGGAGCTGGGCTGGCGACCGAAGCACGACGCGCTGAGCACGCTGCGCGAGACGATCGCGGCCGCACGCCTGGACCCGCTGATCCGTTAGCGGCGAGCACGGCGGAACAGGGTCAGGCTCTCGGCGCACCGGGCGCGGAAGCGTCGTAGGGTTCCTCACCTGATGAGTGCAAGCGCGGACGTTGAGACACCGACGCCGCGTGGCGTGGCGCTCGTCACGGACACGACGCCGTATCTGCCTCGCGGCCTGGTCGAGCGCTGGGGGATCCACGAGGTCAGCCTGTACGTCGGCTGGGACGGGGAGCTGCGCCGCGAGAGCGAGTACGCCGACCTCGACGCGTTCTACGCGAAGCTGCACAGCTCGAAGCTGCTTCCGACGACCTCGCAGCCGTCGGTGGGCGACTTCCTGGCCGTCTATCAGCCACTCGTGGACGCCGGTCGCGACGTGCTCTCGATTCACCTGGCGGGCGGGCTGTCGGGTACGTGCGAGAGCGCGCGCGAAGCGGGGCGGTTGATCGCGCAGGCGGGTCACTCCCAGCGCGTGCACGTGATCGACGCGGAGACGGGCGCGGGCGGGCTCGGCTGCGTCGTGATCGCGGCGGCACGCGCGCTCGAGCAAGGCGCGTCGCTGCAGCAGGCGAGCGAGGCTGTCGCGGCGGCTCGCGCGAGCTTGGACATCTGGTTCTGCCTCGACACGCTCGAGTACCTGCGCCGTGGCGGGCGCATCGGCGCGGCGCAGGCGCTCGTCGGATCGGCGTTGAAGGTCAAGCCGATCCTGACGTTCGGGACGGAGATCACACCGGTCGGGCGCGTGCGCACTCGCCGGCGTGCGTTCGAGCAGATGACGGCCTACCTGGCCGAGCTCCACGGACGCGGCGCAAGCGACTGGATCGTGCAGCACGCACAGGCGCCCGACGACGCCGAGCGGCTCGTGGCGCAGGGGAGGGAGATCTTCGGCACGGAGCCGCTCTTCTGCACGCAGGTGGGGCCCGTGCTCGGCGCGCACCTCGGCGCGGGGATGCTGGTCGGCGGAATGCAGCAACCGAGCCTCGCGCCGCTCCCGGGGCCTACCTGAGCTCGACTTGCCTGAGCCCGAGACGCGACGAGCCCGCCCCGCTGCTTCGCGGGACGGGCTCGTGCAGGTCCGACGCGGCGATGCCGCGCATGCGTTGCGCTACTTGACGATCTTGATGACCCGCTCCATGCCGATCAGCGTGTGCGGGCGGCCGTCCTGCGTTGGCATGAAGCACGCCTGCACGTACCAGCCGGGCTTGGCCGTGATGAGCTCCTGCTGGAAGGCGCCGGTCGAGATCGGCCCGGAGAAGGCCACGGGCGGGCCGGCGGCGAACTTGCCAAGGCCCTTTTCGCGACCGGTGGCAAGACCTTTCATCACGAGCTTGGCGCCCTTCTTGCTCTTGACGGGGAAGGCGATGTCCATGTGCACGAGATAGCCTTCGTTTTCGAAGCGCACGAGCTGGCCGACTTTCAGCACGCTCGGCCCGCGAAAGCCGAAGTCGATCGTCTTCACGGTCGCCTGCGCAGCGGGCAGCGCAGCGGGTGACGCAGAGGCGGCCACGGCAAAGCTCGAGCGCGGCCACACCGACGGCTTTTCACCTTCGGCGTTGAGCGCCACGTACTGCCCGGGCGCGAGGATCGTCTGGGCTTCGGTCGGCTTGCCTTTGCCAGCTTCGACATCGAACACCAGTGAGCCATACTTGGCGGCGGCGTTGGGGTCGGCTGCGAGCTTGTTGGAGTCGAGGAATGCATAGAATTCGGCCAAGCTGACACCTGGCTTCACGAGGAACAGCACGAGGGTGGGTTCCTTGCCGCCACTGGCAGTGGTGGCGATGTTGACGGCGCCGGCCTGCAACGCGCCGGAGACGGCGGTCGAGCTGGCGCTGACCGTGGCTGTCACCGTCGGCAAGGTCGTCGCCGCCTGTGCGGCGCTTGCGCCGAACACGCCTAGTGCAAGCGCCACGCAAACACCAACGACGGCGACTGTCGGATGGAGCGTTCTCCCAGCCCGGACAGGGCTGCTGGAGCGATGTGACATCTGGTCGATCCTTTCGTTTGACAAGCGGTACGGGCCAGCGTCCGTTCGTTACCCCCGGAACTGCTGTGATCGTCGGCTCGGCCCATTGCCGAGCGAGGACGCTCGTCCGTCCGTTGGACTCCCGGTCCGGCCGAAAGCCGGAACCTTCCGCGCGGGCGGGAGTATAAGCAGTGGTGAAGCCTGTGTAAACGTCTGGAATCGTCAGCCGTGACGCCGCTGAGGTTTTGCTGCTCGGTGCTCATCTGGCTTCTCCTTTGTCGTCTTCAAGCAGCTCGCCGAGGCGATCGAGGCGCCCGTCGAGCACTCTGCGGTACTGCTCGATCCAGGCCTGGACGTCCTCGAGCCGGCGCGGGCCGAGCTTGCACTGACGCGCGCGGCCGACCTTCTCGGTGCTGACGAGCTCGGCGTCCTCGAGGATCCGAACGTGCTTCTTCAGACCGGTGAGCGACATGCCGAAGGGCTCGGCCAGCTCGCTGATCGTGGCCGTGCCGGCGCCAAGCCGGCCGAGGATCGCGCGGCGGGTTGGATCGACGAGCGCCGCGAACGTCGTGTCGAGCTCTGCTGCTGCCTGATACTGAACCAGTTCGTTCAGTATAGAGATGAACGCCCGCAGGCGCATCGACGCATCGCCCAAGTGGAGCCGGTGGCGCGGGCCGGGTTCAGCGCGCCTTGAGAGCTCCCTTGGGGAGCTTGACGCGGCGGATGAGGATTTCCAGCCCAAGGATGAGTGTGCGGATCACGCCGAGTTGCCCGAGTAGGGCGATCGAGTCGGAGTGCCCGCGATCTTCGACGGTCCTGCCGTCCTCATCGAGACGGCTGATCGTGATGCCTCGGAGCACGACGACTCGGCCGTGGTAGGTGCCGTTTAGAACCCACCGGGAGGCGACACGGTTGCCCTCGGTGACCTGTTCCTCTACACCCATTCGGTAGTCCTTGAAAAGCGTCGCGTAGAAGGCAAGCGACTCGCGCCCGCCCTCGTAGCCGTGGAACGTCATGTCGTTGACGTGATCCACGAAGTCGGGGCTGTAGAACTCCTCCATCCGCGATACGTCGCCGGAGCAGACGATCTCGATGGCCTGACGTGCTTGCGCTGCGTAGTCGTGCTCGGTTGCGTTGGTCATGCGATCGAGAATACACGACAAAAATGTAGTAGCGTTTCGTTCATGGCGGGTCGGCCAAAACAGGCGAGCAGTGGGCTGGCGCCGCTCGAGTCTGAGGTGATGGACACCGTTTGGCAGGCCGACTCCCCCGTCTCTGTGCGGCTGGTTCTCGATGCGCTCAACGGGCGACGAGACGCGCAGCTGGCCTATACGACGGTGATGACCGTGATGAACCGGCTGGTCGCAAAGAACGTGCTTGCCCGCCATGGTGGGCGACGACGCTACGTCTACGAAGCAACGGCCACAGACGCGGCCGGGCTCGCTGTCCGCGACGTGCTTCGCACGCACGGGGATGCTGCGGTCGCGCATTTCGTAGACGAGGCGCGCACCGACCCTTCCGTGCTGCGGCGGCTGCGGACGCTACTCGGGGTGAGCAAATGAGACTCGATCGAGCGAACCGCAGTTTTCTCGCGTTCGTTTGCGTCGCGTTGCTGTTCGGCGCAACCGTCCTCTGCGGAGTGCTCGGCGGCGTCCTCGTGCCGGTGAGCTTGGCGCGCATCTCTCGCGGTGGGCTCGCCGGCCTTTGGAGCGATCGAGCGTCGCTGCTCGTGCCGCTGGCGCTTTTCCTGTCGATCGCGGCGGGCCTGGGACTCGGCGGACGCGCACTGGTGCGGCAAGCGGTCGCCTCACGAGCGCTTTCGCGTCGCGTGCGTGCCCTGGCGGGCACGGCACCTGAAGCTCTTACACACGCAGCGCGGCATACGGGCCTCGCAGGCCGCATCGTTTTCATTGATGCAGCCGACTCGTTCTCGTTCGTCTACGGCGTGATGACACCCCGCGTAGCGGTCAGCCGTGGACTACTCGAACGCGCGACCGGCGACGAGCTGCGCGCGGTGCTCGAGCACGAGCGCTACCACGTCCACAATATCGACCCGTTGAAGGCCGCGATCGTGAGGGTGCTCTCGGAGGCACTGTTCTTCTTGCCGACGCTGAACTGCCTGCGCGCCCGCTATATCGCCGGTCGTGAGCTTGCGGCCGATCGCCGCGCCGTCGCGCTCTACGGGCACCGCCCCCTGGCCGGAGCGCTGCTCAAGGTCGTGCGCGGTCCCGACTGGAGTGAGCTGGGAGGCGCCGCCGCAATCTCCAGCCCGGCACTGCTCGACGTGCGCCTCATCCAGCTTGAAACCGGCTCCGAGCCAAAGCTCGAAGCGCCCGACGCCAAGAGCATCATCCTCTCGCTCGGCGGTGTCGCGCTATTCGCTGTGATGTTCCTCGTGTCGGTGTCCGGCCTGGGTGGAGCGGCGGCTGTCTACCACGCAACGGGAACGGGACTAGCCTCAGCGACCGGGCTCGACACGCTTACCTGCACTCCGCCGTTCGCCGGCGCGGGACTCTTGATGTATTCGCTGGTCGCAGTACGCGCCAGCCGGCCTCTTCGGCTCTGACCTAGCAGCACCCGTCGGTGCGTCCGCCGCCATCAGCGCCGACGATCGGTGCGGTGCAGCAAGCCTCGCCGCGCCATGCATTTCGTCCCTCCTTGATCGCAACGGCGGCGATCCCGAGTGCCGCTATCGGGTCTGCCCACCACCAACCAAGCAGCGCGTTCAAGCTGAGCCCTACGAGCAGTCCGGCGGAAAGGTAAGCGCAGAGCATCGTCTGTCGGCTCTCGCTCTTGGTCGCGGACGATCCGAGTTCCTCAGCAACTCTCGCCTTCGCCGTGGCGAGCACGGGCATCGTCACCAGGGTCAGCACGGACAGCCAGATCCCCACCCAACTCACGTCGGGTCGATCACCGGCAACCAGCGAGAGGGTCGCCTCGACGGCGACATAGGCGCTCAGCAGATAAAAGGACACGGCGATCATCTGCTGAGCTCTGCGCTCGGTAGTCGCGCGCACGCTCGCCAACCGCCAGAGCACGACAAGACCCGCTGCCAGCTCGATCACCGAGTCTGCGCCGAACCCGACGAGAGCGACGGAGCCGGCGATGACTCCCGCCGCGATGGCGACGCTCGCCTCGATGCCGTGCCAGCCGAGCCCGATCCACGCCAGGAGCCTCGCGCGACGGATCAGCCGTGCTCGCGGACGAGTCGCCGCCCTCGGTCGGTCGACTTGCAGAATCGGCAACTCGCCCGGCCCAGCGCTCACGCTGTCACCTGATCGGCGAGCACCGCATCGACCAATGCCCGCCCCCGATCGGTGAGCTCGTACATGACCATCTTGCCGTCGCGGCGGGAGCGCACGAGCCCGGCTGTGCGAAGTGCTCGAACGTGATGCGAGACAAGGTTCTCCGCGCGCTCGGCGATCCAGCTCAGGTCACACACGCACAGCTCATCGCCATCGCGTAAGGCGACAGCGAGCGTGAGTCGTGTCGGGTCCGCCAATGCCTTTGCTCCAGCGGCGAAGCGTCCGGCGAGTTGCGGATCCAGCCTGGCTTGGCGCAACTTCTCCGCGCGCGGCAGGTCCAAGCAAAGGAGGTCGCACCGGTCATCTGCCATTGTTTCATCCTAACGTCCATTGATTTGTAAGCTGGCGCTGTGGACCTACCGATGGCTCCGGGTTGCGCGCTTGACGAGTCCGGGCTGCGCTCACAGCTGGAGCGCTACCGGCAGGCAGGCCGGAACGCTCGCCTGATCGAGCGGACGCCGCGCCGCCTCGTGGCGGACCTCGATGAGAGCGTGGACGCCGAGCTGCTCGCGGAGGCAATCGCGATCGAGCGGGAGTGCTGCCCGTTCTTTCTCTTGGACTGGGAGCCGGGTCGGCGCCGCCTTACCGTCTCCGTGTCCGAGGCCGCGCACGAGCCGACGCTGGACGCCATCGCGTTCGCTCTGGATATATGGAGTGCTTAGGGGTGTGTATTGCGACGCCCCGTTGACGTCTGCAGATATCACTACCCTCGCGCCGCCGCTACTAATTACATAATACCCAACGTAGCTGCTAGGGTTTTGATATGGATCGGGACTTGATCAGCGTCAATGATGCCGCCCGCGAGCTGCACGTCGACCCGTCCTGGGTGCGCGCGCTGATCGCCGACGGCTCGCTGGCGGCCGAGAAGGTCGCCGGCCGCTGGCTCGTTGACCCCGCGGGTGTCCGTGAACGCCAGCGCGACCCGCGCCCTGCCGGGCGGCCGCTCACTGCGCGTAACGCGTGGGTGCTAATCCTTGAGGCCTCCGGCGAACCGCCCAAGAAGGACGTGGATCCGTTGGTGCTGTGGCGGATGCGGCGCTCGCTCGCACACCCGGGCCTCGCCGCGATGCGTCACCGGCTCACCGGCCGGGCGATGCCACACCACCTGTGGGGGCTCGACAGCGAGCTGGAGCGTCTCCTCGGATCGGAAGACGTCGTCGCGAGCGGTTCGAGCGCAGCCGGAAAACTGGGCCTCGAACTCGCGGCACCGAACACCCTCGACGCGTACGTTCCCGAACTGAAGCTCGACAGACTGATCCGCGAGCACGCGCTCGAACCGACACATCCCTCACAGGCCAACCTGACCCTTAGGGCGGTACCTCGGGAGGCGTGGATGATTGGCGGCCGGAAGCTCGCACCGCCCGCAGCGGTCGCGCTGGACCTCACGTCCTACCCGGATTCTCGCTCAGCACGTGTCGGCCAGCAGCTGCTGAGCGACCTCGAGCATGGACGCAGGTGGCCGTGAGCGAGATCGTGATCGACGCGTTGGACCCCGACGCGATGTCGTTGTGGCGGACGATCGCGAAGATTGCCAAGGCACTCGAACAGCAGCACGTTGAGTGGTGTCTTATCGGCGGCATGATGGTCGCGCTGTTCGCGATCGAGGCAGGGCAGATCCAGCGAGCGACTACGGACATCGACATTCTTGGCGATGCGCGCCAGCGTCCGAGTGCGACGACCGCCATCACCGGCTACCTGCAGGATCTCGGTGCGACACGGACTGAGATCGGCGGTTTCGAGGCAGAACGCGGCTTCCGTTTTGCGATGGACGGCCAACTCGTCGACGTGCTCGCACCGGACGGGCTGACTCGCCCGCCGATGACCGACGCTCACTTCGAGACGATCCAGATTCCTGGAGGGACACAAGCGTTGCAACGCAAAGAGACCGTGACGATCGTGCTCGACGGCGAGCACACACGGCTGCCGCGGCCCACGCTCCTTGGCGCGATTCTGCTGAAGGCCCGCGCCCTGCCAGTGCACTCCAGGCCCGAGGATCAACGTGAGGACTTGGTCACGTTGCTCGGACTTCTCGCGGATCCGAGGGCTGCGGCGGCAACGCTGAAGAAGAGCGAGCGGAACTGGCTCGACGCAATCGAGGAGCGCGTGAACCTCGTGGACCCCGCGCTCGAGGCGAGGTTCAGCCGGGCGCAGCTACGGGCCGCGAACGCCGCGTACACGCTCCTCAGGAGATAGGCCGTCAGGCACGGTTGGGCAGCGCCCCAATAGCTCGGCTCGCGGACTCGGCGAAAATGAGCGACGACTAGACAGTTGGCGGAGCAAACGCCGCCGCCCGCTCGCCTCCGCTCGCGCTCGCTCTGCGCTTGGCCTCGCCCTGAACATTCGAGATGAGCTGGGTCTACGACGCGGCCCGAAGCGGACGGATGCCGTGCTGGCGGGTGGAGCGGCACATCCGGTTCACGAGGGCCATGCTCGACCAGTGGCTCGCATCACAGCCCGAGCGTTAAGGCAACCACTGACGCTGCAGCCCGCCTCGGCGGTGCTCCGCAAAGCCCGTTCAGCGTCCTGAGAGGACGACCTCACAATCTCCTTGAGCCGCTGCGACACGCACTCGCGCGTGACATGCACGGACGCGACAGCTAGGGCAGATTGCAGCCTACGTCTTCGCGCACCTGTTGCCCCACGTGTACTTTGAGCGGCGAGAACATCGGGCCTTCCTGCTGCGCCGGGCAGACCCCATCCAATACGTAGTATTCGCCGGGTTCCACCACGAAGTCGAAGGGCTCCCCAGGATCAAGCGCCTGTTCTTGAAGCACTTCATGCGAGAGGTTCTCAAGCAGCACCGTGTCGCCGTCGGACGTGCGTGGGCACCCATCGTCCTGACCTCGGGGAGGGGCGGGACCTCCGTTATCGTTTGCGTAGCCGACGATCGCCGTCTGTCCTTCGACATGGATCGGGATCGGCGTGTTCCTCGCGCATTCGACCTGTACAGGCGGCGTCGATGTCGCAGACGGAGATTCCAGGGGAGCAGGTGTATACGGAGTCGCGGATGTTGTGCGTGGTACTCCCGAAGTCACGCTTGGGCTCGCTCTCCTGTGCCTCCGGCGCGCTGCGATGCACCGATGGTGGCGATGCCCCCGTCGCGTCCGGCGACAGTGCATGGGCTTTCTCGCGTGATGATGCTTACCGGTGGGCGCACCGCTGGTCGTCCCGATGATCCATGCGAAGGCAACGGCACCCATCGCCATGATCGTGAGGAATCGCCTTCGACATATGACGCGACGGCTCTGCCGGATCAACGCACGACTCCTAATTCCGGATCGATTCTAGTGTATGGACCGATCCTACAGAACCGAGCACCGGATCGACAGTGCCGAGATCAACGGCGTCGACGGCGCCCGTGTGCGCGTCTAGCGCGAGTGTCAACACGCGCCCCGTCGGAGCTGACGCCTTTGGCGGGCGCGGGGCCGATTCGAGTACGAATTCTCCGTCCATGCTCACAATGTCGGCATCGCTTTGCTCCCACGCGCGCAGCCCGGTGGTGGCGCTTTGCGGGGCCTGGAGATGCGGCATGGCGGACGTGAGCGCAGAACCAAGTGGGGTATTCATCACGGCTCTGACGTTTGACGGGCTCGCCTCACCACCGTACGTTTCGGCAACTTCGAGCGCCCTTGCTCTCAACGCAGCTTCTGAAAGCGTCGCGCTTTGGGAGCTGGGAGCACTGTAGTCGGAGAACGGCGCAGCGGCCGTCGGCTTCGGCGCGCCGAATGCCGCCAGCAGTTCTCCGCTCGTCTTGCCCGCTGCCGCGACTGTCTTGGAATCGCCTAGTTCACCCCGAGTCGCCGCTTCCGAAGTAAGGCTTGAAGCTAGCTGGCTGGCGAGCTGAAGTGGGGCGGGCGTGCAGTCGGGCCAATCGAGCCACGCAGGGGCCTCGACGGTTATCGCTCCGTTGCCTTGCCCGAGCGCGTTGAGCGTCCCGCAGACTCCCCAAGCGCCGCCAGGAGGCCAGGGGTCGCCTTTCTGCGCGTCGTCGTACTGCAGATGTGCTCCGACCCACTGCATAGCTTCGCCCGACGGATTCGTCGCGTACCCGATTACTTGGCCCTGATTCTCAGCGTACTGCCCTTCGTCGGCTTCGGGATTGTTGTTCGCTGCAAACTCAAGTCCGCCTTGAAGGTAGCTGCTGTACTGTTCCAGCCCTGGAAAGCAGAAGAGGTCCACTTCCTGGATAGTCGCGCACCAGCTACCCTGATTCTCGGTGTAGGTCGTCGCGTCCCACCAGCCAGTACCCGGGTGCTGCTCAGGGAAGTCCACCTCCGTGAAATTGCCTTTATCGAGCGTCGGGTAGTACCAAGACTGACTGGCCTCGAAGAAGATCGGGGACGGTTGCCACCCCGCAGCCGTGCCCCCGGCCGTGTCGCCAACCTCGATCCAGGCTTGGAGTTTTGGTTTTCGGGGGTCTGAAGCGAAGAGGGTCCAGGCCTCGTCCTGCTCCCGTGGCGAGATGTATTTTTTCGCGCTTTTGTGGTAGCCAGCGCCTTCTGGAACGACGGCGAGGCTGGTATGCGCATCGATCAACGTGCTCGCGACGGAGACTTCGTTCCATTCCGAGAGGGCGTAACAGTGCGCTCCGTTTGCGTAGAAGCAGCCGTACGCGGTAGACGGGACGATCGCAGTCTGTGCCGGCCAGTAGAGCGACAAGCGCCAGCGCCGTCGAGATCCGGCTTCGGAGTGCGCGCGACCCGGAGCTCGCGTGCGCATCTCGTAGAGTTTGCTGCGATGGTTGCCTTCTGATACGCAACAACGGAATCCCCCTTCGTTCGCTGCCAGATATTCCGTTGGCACTTGCCCCTTCTGCTGCCTACGCAACGGACACTAGTCTGGCGAGATATGGAATAAATCTGATTATCCGAATCTGCCGTTCTGGTCCTGATTCTTACCTCGCAGAGACGTCGCACGCGAGTGCCGTTTTCGACTCTTGCAGCGAAACACCACGGGCAATCAGACATCTCTGCGCCAAGGCCCGTGTAGAGGCGTCCTGCAGACTGTGTGCGCCTCCGGGGGAACTCGACAGCTCGCGCCAACATCAGCCACTCACGTCACCGCCTGACGAGCGCCTGTGCCGACGCGACCGCTCGTCCGCTCGACGACGCCACAGCGACCCAGGTCTGAAGGTAGCGATCCACGGTCGACGGCGACATCCCCAATGAGCCAGCTAGAGCAACGAGTTCAAGCTCGCTCCCGTCGACTGGGAGCGCGGCAAGGATGCGTAGCCCACGGATCAGAGATTGCGAGCCCAGCGCATCGGCCTCGGTTTGATCCAGGTTGTCCGCGACGACTGCGGCGTGGTCAACATCGCGCGACAGGCCGACAAGCGTGTCGCGCCTGGAGACTCCCTCCACGACTTGCGCGACCTGCTCGTTGGTCAGGGCGATCGTGATAGCGGGACTCTGAGCGGTCATGGCACGCTCCCGCCATCGCCGCGCCGCTCACACGTGCGACCATTCAAGCGCATTCGACTGTGGCAAGGCTGCGTCGTTGGCCCGGTATGCAAGAGCGACTCCCTTCGGTGCACGGTACTCAGATCAGCGGTGCCCGCGCCGGGAGCGGCCGGACGATGAACCTGTCCTGACGACGCGCGGACGGGCCAAGGCCAACGCATGACGGCAATTGGCCCGTCCAGGGATCAGTCGCGCTAACTCAATCGCGTGAAAGTGGGAATAACCACGACGGCGCGCCAGGCTGGGTCAAGGCTCCGCCCGCAGCGGACACTCTCCCTTCCCCCGACTCAGTTTCCGATCCCACCGCGTCATCGCATCACAGTGGAGGGGTCGCGCGTGGAAATGTGCGAACTTTTCAGATTAGCTCCCCTCGCCGGCGCGTCGACCCGCGGCGGGTGAAATGGGGATGATCTGGGCGTTGCCCGCTGAACGCCGCGCTCCCTATGGTGCCCGTGAGCCCGTGATTAGCTTGGCGTGGGAGCTTCCCCCGGACCCCGGGACTGTTGCCTTGAGCACGCTCTTTAGACTCGTTTGCTTCGGAGGCTCCTGGCGGGCGACGGTTCTCCTCGTTCGATCTCGGGAGGTCTCAAATGGATGTGATCGTGCAGTGTCCCGCAGCGCTGGATGTCCACAAGGCGTAGGTCACCGCGTGCGTGCGGGTACCGGGCGCCGATGGCGCTCGCGCCTCGGAGGTGCGCGAGTTCGCCACTACGGTCGGTGGGCTTCTGGTGCTGGGCGACTGGCTGGCCGCCCATCGCGTGAGCCAGGTGGCGATGGAGGCCACCAGCGTCTACTGGAAGCCCGTGTGGGCGATTCTCGAGGACGACTTCGAGCTGCTGCTGAGAGCGGCGGCTTGCGCTGGCCCCGGCGCGGCGGCTTGAAGTGGCCCCAGCTCGCGTCGGTTGGTGTGTGTGTGGTTGATCTTCTCTGATTGGTGGGGTGCGGCGGCGTCTCGTGTAGCGGAGCGCGGAGCGGACGAGATGCCGCCGGCGGGTCTCCCGGCTGGGGGTCAGGCGGCTCCTTTCTTGGTGCGCGCGAGTCCGTGGCGGAAGCGCCAGGACTCTTGGCCGGTGTCGATGATGTGCGCTCGGTGGGTGATGCGGTCGACGACGGCCTTCGCGAGGCGAGCGTCGGGGAACACCTTCGTCCACTCACCGAACGGGAGGTTGGTCGTGACGATCAGGCTGGCGCGCTCGTTGCGCTCGGATATGACTTGGAAGACGAGCTCGGCGGCGCCTTCGGGCAACGCGAGATACCCGAGCTCGTCAAGGACGACCAGCTCGGTGCGTGCGTAGCGTGCGATGACCCGGCCGAGCTCGCGTTTTGACTCAGCGGCTTGTAGCTCGTTCGCGAGCGCGGCGAGGGTGGTGAATCTGACGCGTCGTCCTTGTTGGCAGGCGAGCACCGCGAGGGATATCGCGAGGTGTGTCTTGCCGGTGCCGCTGTCGCCGAGGAGGATGACCGACTCGCGGTCATCGATCCAGGAGCCCTGCGCCAAGGCGGCGATCGTGGCCTGGGGGATCTTCGGGTTCTCCTCGAAGCGGAAGTCCTCCAGGCGCTTGGTGAGCGGGAAGCGGGCATCGATGAGTCGTCGGCGTTCGCGGCGTTCGGCGCGCTCTGTGACCTCGGCCTCCAGCAGCGCGGCGAGATAAGCGGTCGGGGTCTGCTGGTCACGCATCGCCTCCTCAGCGAGGCCACGGAAGCGATCGCGGACGGTCGGCAGGTGAAGCTCGCGGGCGTGCGCGTCAATCAGCGCTTCCATCGCTTGGACCTTCGCTGGGGCGCTCATCGTCCTGCTCCTGCCATGAGCAGCTCGTCGTATTGATCGAGCGTCGGCACTGGCGCCCCGAGGTTCTGCAGGCGCCGCGGGAGATCATCGAGCGCCGGTGAGGCAACGCGAGCGCCGCGGCTGGCGAGAACCGCGACCGCGCGTCCGTCGTGGGCGCCCGCGGCGAGCGCGCCACGGGCCGCTTGCTCGACCTCGCTGGGGCTATGCTCGCGGGCGAGCATCAGCACGTCGACCATCTGCCGGGCGGCCTCCGAGGCGCCATAGCGCTCGGCGATCTTCTCCCACAGCTCGTCGAACACCGAGGGCCAGGAGCCGCGCTCACGTTCCTGGGAGAGAGCGAGCGACCCGGCCAGCGCACCCGGCTTGCGCGCGAGTAGCTCGAGATAGTGATCGAGGCTGGCTGCGACACCGAAGCGGCCGTGCTGGCGTTCGTGGCAGGCGATGAGCCGCCCGTCGTGATGGATCTCGATCTCGCGGGCACCAACACGCGAATGCACGCGCAGCCCCGCCAGCCGGATCGGCACCGAATACCGGTTCTGCTTGATCGTGACCAGCGCCTTTGCGTCGACCCGTGGTGTGAGCTCATCGGCCGTGGACGCCCGCTCAACGGGCAGGCCGCGCAGCAGCGGGCGCTCTCTAGCGAAGGACACACCGACGCTCTCTTGGCGCCCCGCG
This sequence comes from uncultured Solirubrobacteraceae bacterium, assembly GCA_963716315.1. Classification (GTDB taxonomy): domain Bacteria; phylum Actinomycetota; class Thermoleophilia; order Solirubrobacterales; family Solirubrobacteraceae; genus Palsa-744. Next base: position 1,341,089 of record OY970301.1, read on the forward strand.
ATCCGGCGCGAGAGATCGCTCTCGCAGCCCGCGAGCATCCTCACGTTCAGCTCCCCGAGCGATGCGACGTCCGGGACGGGGACCAGATGACGCCGGCGGAAACGCCCGACCTCTCCCTCGACTCCGCCCTTTTCATGAGCGCCCTCGATCCCCGGCGTCGTGAACTGCGACTCATAGAGATAGTGCGAGCGCAAAGCGATGAAGCGATCCGTCTCGACCCGCCGGCGGCCACGCAAAACTTGCTTCACCGCGCTGGTCAGGTTGTCATAGCGCAGCAGGCCGAACACCCCGCCGAACCAGTCAAACGCCTCGACATGCGCCTCCAGAAACGCCTGCTGCGAGCAGTGCGGAAATGCCATCGCGAACGCCGCCCCGGAATGACACGCACGCATATGAAACAAGTAGACCCTGCGCGGCACGCCGGCCATCGCGACCTGCGCCTCGCCCCAGTCGACCTCGGCCTCCACACCCGCCGCATGGACCTGCGGCACGAACGCCTCCACGCCTTCGCCACGCTCACGCCTGCGGCCGTGAACGTATTCCCGGACCGTGCGCTCAGCGACATCGGCCGCGTGCTCATCACGCAGCCGCTCCCAGATCCGCCTAGCGGTGTGGCGCTGCTTGCGCGGCGCGTCCAGATCCGCGTCCAGCCAGGAGTCGATCAGCCCCCGGTATGGGCCCAGCTTCGGCGCAGGCCGACCCACAGGCTTGCGCTTGACCGGCGGCAACGGCGCTGCCAACGCCTGACGCACCGCCCGCCTGTGCACCCCATATCTCGTCGCCAACGCCCTCGTCGAGGTGCCTTCCCGATCCCGATCCCGCCTGATCTGCTCGAACGTCTCCACTCGTGATCCCATTCCTCACTGCCGCCTCCCGCTCGAGCTCCATGAGCCTCAAACAGTCAGCAGCCAGTCGGACGGAGGTGGGGCCACTTCAAGCCGCCACAGTGGGGCCAGATCAGACCGCCGTTCCCAGCTGCTCGTCAACGCCCGGCACGTGAAGAACCTGCCCGGGCGCAAGACCGACGTCAAGGACGCCGAATGGCTCTGCCAGCTGCTGGAGGCAGGGCTCTTGAAAGCGAGCTTCGTGCCGCCCAAGCCGATCCGTGAGCTGCACAGCCTCACTCGCTATCGCAAGGCCCAGATCAAGGAGCGCCAGCGCTAGGCCAACCGCCTGCACAAGGCGCTGCAGGACACCGGCATCAAGCCCGACTGCGTCGCTTCGGACATCCTCGGCGTCTCCGGCCGGGCGATGCTCGACGCGCTCGTGGCCGGAACCACCGACCCAGAGATCCTCGCCGATCTCGCCAACGGGAGGCTGCGCAAGAAGATCCCCACGCTCAAGGAGGCCCTTCAGGGACGCTTCGATGAGCTGCACGCGCTCTTGATCGGCTCGATCCTGGCCCACCTGGACTTCCTGGATGAGCAGATCGAGCGGCTCTCTGAGGCGATCGAGGAGCAGCTTGGCCCTTTCGAGCCGGCGGTGGGGCTGCTGTGCACGATCCCCGGCGTTGAGGTCCGCACCGCGCAGAACATCATTGCCGAGATCGGCACCGACATGTCGGTGTTCCCCACCGCCGGGCACCTGGCCTCCTGGGCGGGGGTGTGCCGCGGCAACGACCAGTCCGCGGGCAAGCGCCGCTCCGGGCGCACACGCAAGGGATCGAAGTGGCTGGATCTCGCGCTCAAGGTCTCAAAGGCCGCGATAGCGGGAGCCGAGTACCACCAGGAGCAGGCCCGAGTATCCGCTCTCGCTGCTCTTGGGGTATCGAGCTTCTGACGGCCCATTCGTACAAGTCGAGCGCCCAGCGCTCGCCAACGTACCCACAGCTTGCCATGCCACATCCGTGGTCGAGTACCCACGGGATCGCGAGCTCGAGATCGGTGCAGCAAGCGCACCTGAAGCCGATGTTACGCTCTCCGCACGTTTCAGAATAGAAGCGTGGCACCGTGACCGGCGCCCATCACGCCCCACGCTAGCCCCTCTGCCTATCCCATCACGCCTACAAGACCGGCGGCTGAGCCTCCCGCAGCGCCGCTAGTGCCAGCTCGTCGTGCTCGCCCGGCTTCACCTTGCGCAGCACGCTGCTGATCTGCCCGTCGCCGTCGATCACAAAGGCCGTGCGCTCGTTGCCTTTGTACTTGCGCCCGTACATCGACTTCTCAACCCAAACGCCGTAGCTCTCCGCGACGGCGTGGTCCTCGTCGGCGAGCAGCGGGAAGCCGAGGTCGTACTTGTTGGCGAACTTCTCGATATTCGCCACCGGGTCGGGCGAGATTCCGAGCACGACTGCGTCGGTCTGCTCGTAGTCAGGTTTGTGGTCGCGGACACCGCACGCCTGCGTAGTACAGCCAGGGGTGCTTGCCTTCGGGTAGAAATAGACGACGACTGGCTGCCCCCGAAAGTCCGAGAGCTTCACGGACCGGCCCTCCTGGTCGGGCAACTCGAAGTCCGGGGCTTCAGTTCCGGGCTCTACCGCCACAGGGTTCCTCTACTGCTTTTGTTGCGGTACGTCTCGGCCTTGGGGTAGAAGTAGACGACGGCGGACTGCCCGCGGAAGTCGGACAGTTTCACGGGGCGTCCGTCCTGGTCGGGAAGCTCGAAGTCGGGGGCCCACTGTCCGCTCTCGATCACGCCACAATCCTAGCCGCGGTGCTGTGGCTCCTGCCGGCGGCCCGGATGCGGGACCGAGCGCTGCGGCGGGGCGCGGCGCGGCTCAGGGGGTGGTCGTGAGCGTGGCCTTGCTTTCGCGTCCGAACACGTTGAGGGCGGTCCCGCTGAACGTCATCACTCCCGAGACGGCGAAATACTCCTGGCTCCCGATGCCACCAAAGGCGTGGTGGCCGCACGAGAGGCTTTCGTATTCCCACGCGCCGATGTCGGGGTCCATGATCACGACCAGGTCCTGCAACGACGGCGCGTGGTCGTGGCTGTTGAACTCCTGGTGCGGAATCGAGCCCTGCAGGTGGTAGGGCGCCTCATAGGTCACGCCGCTGCTGGTCGGGATCGTCCACGCGTCGAACGTGCCGGAACCATCGAGCGTGATCTTGCTGACTCCGGAGCCATCCTCGGCGCGGAGCACGACGAGATAGCGGTGACCGGGGAGGCTGACGAAGTGACCGTTGTTCGCCGGCAGGCTTTCACCGGTCATCGCGGTGAAGTCATACAGCCCCCACGACAGTGTGGGAGCATGCAGGCGCGCCGGTTTCATGCTCGAGACGGGTTCCTCCAGCTTGATGAAGCGCGGGTTGGCGTGGGCGTGCGACGCCCGCTCGCTGACGTCGTCGACCGTTCGCTCCTCCTCGGTCATGCCTAACCCCCTGCTCGTGGCTGTGCGCGGCGCGGCGCGGCCAATTGCGCCACGATGGCCGTTTGTTGCAACCATATCAAGGAGTGGATTCTTGACAGCCGGCGTGCTCAGCGCAGCAGCCGCGACAACCGCCGGTCCTTCAACACGCGCCCCTCGGTCTGGCAGTGCGGGCAGTAGGCGATCACGTAGTCCTCGAAGTGCACGGCCTTGAGCGTCTCTCCGCAGCGCGGGCAGGGCTCGCCCTCGTGCCGATGGACCTTCAACGGCATCGGCAGCTTGTCGGGGATCGGCAGGTCGACGAGCTCCTCGTAACGGGCGAGCGCATCGCCGAGCACGGTGACGATCGCCTCGCGCAGTCGCGCTCGCTCGTCGGCGTCGAGGTCGGCGCCGCGCTTGAACGGCGACAGCTCGGCGGTCCAGAGGATCTCATCGACCCACGAGCGACCGATGCCGGCGATCATGCGCTGGTCGCGCAGCAGCGAGTGCAGCGGCCGCGGCGTGTCGAGCAGCTCGGCGAGCTCCGCGCCGTCGGGCGGCGCGGGCCACGCTTCGGGCCCGAGCGTGGCGAGCGCCTCGTCCTGCTCGAGCTCGGCTGCGCGCAGCAGCTTGACCCAGGCGGCCTGCTTCGAACCGAACTCGCGCAGGCGCAGCTCGCGCCCGTCGCCTAGGCGCACGAGCAGCCGCGAGGTGCGATCGCGCGGCCCGGCGCGCTTCTCGTACAGCTGCAGCCGACCGGCCGACATCAGGTGGATCAGCAGCGCCAGCCCGCCATCGCTCTCGACGATCAGGTGCTTGCCGCGCCTGCGCACGCCGGCCACGTGCAACCCGTCGAGCGCCGACAACGACGGATCGAACGTCTTCAGCGCGTTGATGCCCGGTGCCAGCGCCGACTCGATCTCGGCGCCCTGCAGCGCACGGTCGAGCAGCCGCGCGGTGATCTCGACCTCGGGCAACTCAGGCATCGCCCCGTCAACTTTACGATGGCGATGCCCGGCCGCTCAGCTCAGTGTGCCCCGATTGGAGGACCTTCGTACTTGACCCCTGCCGGGCTCTTCCACTGCACGCGCCAGTGCACGCCCTTGGTCGAGGAGTGCAGCGTCCAGTAGCCGAGGCCGTCGGTCGAGACGGTCTTCAGCGTCGTGTACTTGCGCGAGCCCTCCTTCTGGATGAGCACGGTGACCTTGGTGGCCCCCGCGGTCGGGCGCGCGAGCCCCCACAGCGAGTAGCCGTGGCCGGACTTCGACACGGTCAGCGGCACGGGCCAGGCGAAGTACAGCGGCTTGGGTTTGCCGCTGAGGTACTCGAGGCCGGTCTGGAAGCCGATCGTGCCGCCGCTGACGCTCGACCCGGGCTTGCCGCCGAGCGGGTCATCGACGAGCAGGTACTGCGAGAAGGCCGCCACGCGGGCGTTGCTCCAGGCGATCTTCTCGGCGATCGCGTCGAATTCGGCCTGCTGGGCGACGGGCACGCCGAGGAAGCGGTTCGGCTTGCTCTGCACGCCGAACTCGGTCAGGTAGATCGGCAGGTTCGACGTAGTGCCGTGCGCGCTGAAGGCTTTGCTGAGGGCGCTCGACAGTCGCGAGAGCACGCCGATCGTGACGTCGTCCTTTTCGCGCGGCTTGTACAGCGGGCCGGCGGCGGTCGTGTAGGCGTGGTGGGCGTAACCGGCGGCCGTCAGCGGCGTGCACGAGCCCGATTTCCGGTACTTGTTGTTCAGGCACAGCGTTTCGCGCAGGAACAGCAGCGGCGCCACGTCGTGCAGCAGCGCGCGCGATTTTTCGCGCTTGTAGTTGACGCGGTCGAAGCCGGTCGGAGCGGTCTCGCCGAGCAGCACCTTCGGGCTGGCGATGCCGCCGGCTTTGAGCCCGGCGTAGCCGGCCTGGTAGAGGGCGCGGTAGATGCGCGGTGAGGCGGCCGTGCCGTTCGTGTTCCACTGCGGCTGCAGGAAGGCAGGGTGGTTGGGCTCGTTCCAGATCGAGAACACCGAAACGGTCGATCCGAACGGGCCGGCGGGGCCGTAGTGTCGTCCCACGGCGGTCATGAATTCTTCGAAGTCTTTGGGGTCCGGTTTGGTGACGTACGGCGCTTTCTTGTTCGACGTCGCCCAGCGCGGCACGGGCGCGGTGACGGTCAGCAGCACTTTCCAGCGCAGCCGCTGCGCTTCGGCGATCAGCGTGTCGAATTCGCCCCATGCGTAGTTGCCGGGATTGGTCATGTCGAACGCCGGCTTGGTCGTGCTGGTGGGGCCGGGAGCGACGGCGCTCCAGTAGAGCTCGACGCGCAGCGCTTTGACGCCGAGGGCCTGCATCTGGGCCAGTGCGTGGGGGCGCGTACGGGCATTTAACAGGTCCGTGGAGCCCTCGAAGTAGTTGGCCTGGCCGTGGGAGGCGAGCGCCGGGGCGGCGCTCAGGGCTCCCGCAGCGAGGGCGCATGCGAAGGTGGTGAGGAAGAGCTTTCTGATTTGGAGCATGGTGGCTTGAGACACCGAGAGCGCCGCAAGGTTGCGGTCCGGTGAGGCGATTGACGTGTAGCTTTCGGTCAGTGAGTACAGCCATCGCACCGGACGACATCGTTCAGACAGCCGCAGCGGCGGCGGACAACGAGCGCCCGCCGCTGCTGATCCTCGAGCCGCTGGCGGCGTTCCTCGACGCCCACGGCCTTGGCGAGGGCGAGGTCGAAGCGCTGCCGATCGGCGAGGGCCACTCGAACGTGACCTACCTGATCCGTCGCGGCGAGACGGAGGTCGTGCTGCGCCGCCCGCCGCGCCCGCCGCTGCCGCCGAGCGCCCACGACGTGCTGCGCGAGGCGCGGCTGCTGCGCGCGCTGGCCGACACCCCGGCCCGCGTGCCGGCGGTGCTGGCGGTCGGCGAGGACGAGCAGACGATCGGCAGCCCGTTCTACGTGATGGAGCGAATCGAGGGCGATGTGATCGTCACGGACATCCCGCCGGCGATCGACACGCCGCAGGAGCGCCGCCGCATCAGCGACGAGCTGATCGACGCGCTCGTGGAGATCCACGCGGTCGACTGGCGCGCGGTCGGCCTCGAAGGCTTCGGCAAGCCGACGGGCTACCTCGAGCGCCAGCTGCGCCGCTTCAGGGGCCTGTGGGAGCTGAACAAGACGCGTGAGATCGCGGCGGTCGAGCGGGTTGGCGGCTGGCTCGAGCAGAACATGCCGCAGTCGGGCCCGGCGACGATCGTGCACGGCGACTTCCGTCTTGGCAACACGATCTTCGCGGCGGGCTCCCCGGCGCGGCTGGCGGCGGTGCTCGACTGGGAGATGGCGACGATCGGCGATCCGCTGGCCGACCTCGGCTACCTGTGCATGATGTGGACGGAGCGCGACGACCCCACGGGCGGCCTGCGCGAGGCGCTTGCGACGGTAACGCGCCGCGAGGGCTTCCCCACGCGCGAAGAGCTGATCGGCCGCTACGAAGAGCGCACGGGCCGTTCGATGAAAGACCTGCGCTGGTACACGACGCTGGCGGTGTGGAAGTCGGTGGTGTTCATGGAGGGCAACTACAAGCGCGCCGTGGCCGGCACGACCGACGACCCGTACCTGAAGACGTTCGGCGACGGCGTACTAGAGCTGGCGAGCCAGGCCGAAGCGATCGCATATGGCGGCTGAGCCAAACGGCGCCGCCGGCGGCGCCCCGCGCAGCGGCCTGCTGATCGACTGGGGCGGGGTGCTGACGAGCAACCTGTTCCACTCGTTTCGCGAGTTCTGCGTGCGCATGGACGTCGACCCGCAGACGCTGCGCGATCGCTTCTCCTCGGATCCGTCGTTCCGCGAGCTGTTGATCGAACTGGAGAAGGGCATCCTCGAAGAGGGCAAGTTCGAGCAGCAGCTGGCACCGCTCTTGGGCGTCGAGCCGGACGGGCTGATCGACGGCCTGTTCGCGGGTGTGCAGCCGGACGTGGCGATGGTCGAGGCGGTGCGCAGGGCGCGCGCGGGCGGCGTGCGCACGGCGCTCGTGTCGAACTCGTGGGGCGTCCACCGCTATCCGCACGACCTGTTTGAGGAGCTGTTCGACGGCGTCGTCATCTCGGGCGTCGAGGGCACGCGCAAGCCTGCGCGGCGGATGTATGAGCTCGGCGCCGAGCGCGCGGGGATCGCGGCCGAGCTCTGCGTGTTCGTGGACGATCTGCCGTTCAACCTGACGCCGGCCGAGCAGCTCGGCATGGCGACGGTGCACCACACGAGCGCCGAGCAGACGATCCCCGAGCTGGAGCGTCTGCTCGGGCTCGAGCTGCGCTAGCAACACCCGTCGAGATCGGGCGTTGATCTGCCGCGAATCGGGTACGTGACCCGAAGGAACACTTATGGGCTGGCTGCTTGCAGACTCCGACCTGGCCGACCTCAGGACGCCGGACGCGCAGACGGGCGCGAGCTTCGGCACCGAGCTGACGGCGCGTATTCTCGCGACGCTGTTCGCGGCGGGCGCGACGCTTGCGCTGCTGACGATCGCGCTGCCGCACTCCTCGCACATGCACGTAGGGATTGTGCTGGCGATCGTGGCGACGGCGTACGCGGTCTCGGGCCTGTTGGCCTGGCGCGCGGCGCACCTGCAGCGGCGCGCGCTGCCGTGGGCGCTGGCGAGCGGCAGCACGCTGATCGGCCTCGTGGCGTACTTCACGGCTCCAAGCCCGAGCCCCCTGGTCTTCTTGTACCTGTGGATCTTCCTGTATTCGGCCTACTTCTTCTCGACCGGGCAGATGGCGGCGCAGATCGCGTACGTGGCGGTCGGCTACTGCGCGCTGCTGCTGCTGCGCCTGTCGGTCGAGCGGGCCACGGCGTGGTGGCTCGTCGGCATGGGGACGATGGGCGTGGCGGCGCTCGTGATCCGCACGATCCGCGCGCGCGTGGAGGCGCTGATCGCGCAGCTGTTCGACGCGGCGCGCACGGACCCGATCACGCGCCTGTCGAACCGGCGTGGCTTCCGTGAGCTGCTCGACCTCGAGCTGGCGCGAGCGCGTCGCCGCGAGGGCCGGCTGTCGGTGATCGTCGGCGATCTGGACCGCTTCGAGGAAGTCAACGACCGCTCGGGCCACCAGGTCGGCGATCTCGCGCTGCAGCGCGTGGCGCGCCTGCTGGAGCGGGGCAAGCGCGACGTCGATGCGGTGGCGCGCGTCGGCGGCAAGCAGTTCGCGCTGGTGCTTCCCGATACCGACGCGCATGGTGCCTTCGTCGTCGGAGAGCGGCTGCGCAGCGAGCTGCGCGATGAGTTCCTGGGCGACGCTGTGCCGATCACGATCAGCTTCGGCGTCGCCGGCTACCCGCGCGACGGCGAGACGGCGGCGGCGCTCCTGCGCGCCACCGAGGAGGCGCAGCAGGCGGCCAGATGGAGCGGCGGCGATCGCACGATGCTGCACGACCCAGCGATGCGCAACCTGCCGGTGAGCGAGGGCCAGGGCCGCGACATCGCCTCCGAACGCTTCGTCGCGGTGATGCTCGACCTGGCCGAGGCGATCGACCTGCGCTTCAGCGGCAGCGCGCGCCACTCAGAGACGGTCGGCCGCTACGCCGAGATGATGGCGCGCGAGCTGGGGCTCTCGGCGCAGCTGACGAGCCGCGTGCGCCTGGCGGGCCTGCTGCACGACATCGGCAAGGTCGGCGTACCGGACAGCATCTTGCACAAGCCCGGCCGGCTGACGGCCGAGGAGCTGGCCGTGATCCGCCGGCACCCGGAACTGGGCGCGCAGATGCTCAGCCACCCGAGCCTCGCCGACGTGCGGGAGTGGGTGGGCTCCCACCACGAGCAGCCCGACGGCCGCGGCTATCCACGTGGCCTGAAGGGAGAGGAGGTCACACTCCAGGCGCGCATCATCGCGGTGGCGGACGCGTATGAGGCGATGACCAGCGAGCGCTCGTATCGCAGCTCGATGGACCACACTGCGGCGCGCGAGGAGCTCGAACGCTGCGCGGGCACGCAGTTCGATGCGCGCGTCGTGCGCGCGCTGTGCACGCTGCTCGAGCGCGAGGGCGAGCGCGCGGAGCTCGCCCTCGGCCGCAGTTAGCCGCTAGTCCCTGTTGCCGCGGCCGTAGAGGAACTTGAACACGCCGGCGAGCAGCTTTGAGTTGCGCGCCTTGTACGGGTACATGTGCGGTTCGCGCTTGAGCGCGAGCTTCGGCGTGACGACGATGGCCTGCTGGGAGGCGTACTTGCGGATCCCGCCGGCGCCGTGGCGCGAGCCGAGCCCGGAGTGCTTGGCGCCGCCCATCGGCAGCTCGAGCACGGTGTAGTTGATCATCGCGTCGTTGACGTTGGCGGCACCGGCCTCCAGGCGCCGGGCGATCTGCTCGCCGCGCTCGACATCGCGCGTGAACACGGAGGAGCCGAGGCCATAGGGCGAGTCGTTGGCGAGACGCACGGCCTCGTCGGCATCCTCGACCTTCATGATCGGCAGCGTCGGGCCGAAGGTCTCCTCGGTCATGCACTTCATCGTGTGGTCGACGTCGACGAGCACGGTCGGCTCGTAGAAGCGCCCGCCGCCCTGCTTCGATGCGTGACCGCCGGCGAGCACGCGCGCGCCCTTGTCGACGGCGTCGGTGACATGGTCTTCGATCGTCTGCAGCTGCGGCGGGAAGGTGATCGCGCCGACCTCGACGGAGCCGGGCCCTTCGGGCTTGCCGACGCGCAGGGCGCGCACTTTCTCGGAGACTTTCTGCACGAACTCGTCGTACACGGGCGCCTCGACGTAGGCGCGCTCGATCGAGATGCACGTCTGCCCGGCGTTCTGCATCGAGTAGTAGGTGGCGAAGTTGGCGGCGCGCTCGAGGTCGGCGTCGGAGAGCACGATCATCGGGTCCTTGCCGCCGAGCTCGAGCGAGGCCGGGATCAGCCGCTTGGCGGCCTCCTCGGCGACCTTTTTGCCGGTGCGCGTGGAGCCGGTGAACATGATCATGTCGACGTGCTCGACGAGCGCGGCGCCGGTCGAGCCGCGACCGGTGGCGATCTGCAGCACGTCCTCGGGCAGGCCGCACTCGCGCAGCCCTTCGGCGAGCAGCAGCGAGGTCAGCGGCGTCACCTCGGAGGGCTTGAGGATCACGCTGTTGCCGGCCATCAGCGCCGGGATGCAGTCGCCGAAGGAGTTCGTCAGCGGGTAGTTCCACGGGCCGATCACGCCGATCAGCCCGAGCGGGCGGAAGCGCAGGATCAGCTTCTTGCCCTTGACGAGCAGCTGGCTGGACTTGACGCGCTCGTCTTCGAGGTACTCCTCGGCGTGCTTGGCCCAGAAGCCGAAGGCGTTGCCGGCGTAGGAGATCTCGGCAAGCGAAGCGTCCTCGAAGGTCTTGCCGGTCTCGGACATGATCGTCGCGATGATCTGCTCGGCGTTGTCCATCACCCACTTCTGCGCGCGCAGCATCACGCGCGCGCGTCCGTCGAAGCCGTAGGCCTCCCAGCTCGGCTGCGCGGCGCAGCCGCGCTTGGCCATCTCGGCGACCGCCTCGGGCCCGAGGTCGGGAACGGTGGCGACGATCTCGCCGGTGGCCGGGTTCTCGACCGGGATCTCCCCGCCTGCGTGCGCGCCGTTGGGCGCATCGCCGTGGGGTGCGCCGCCGTTCTCGGTGGGCAGCGGTTGCTCGACGGTCTGGGCCTGCTCGACGGACGCCATCGGTGTCTCCCCTTCGCTCGCTCTTAGTGCTCGCTCTCTGCGAACAAGGTTACTCCGACGGAGCGGCTGTCGAGGAGTGGCGAGGAGAGCTAGTCGGACAGCTCGATCGAGGCGATCCCGATCGGGTCGTTGGGCCGGTCGCCGGCGTCGGTCTCGACGCCCTCGAGCTTGTCGACGACGTCCATGCCCTCGCTGACCTGGCCGAACACGGTGTGCTTGCCGTCGAGCCACGGCGCAGCGTCGGTCGTGACGATGAAGAACTGCGAGCCGTTGGTGTTGGGCCCGGCGTTGGCCATGGCGAGCGCGCCGCGCACGACCTTGTGCTCGTTGAACTCGTCCTCGAAGGTGTAGCCGGGACCGCCGGTGCCGGTGCCCTCGGGGCAGCCGCCCTGGATCATGAAGTCCTTGATCACGCGATGGAAGGTGAGCCCGTCGTAGAAGCCGTCGGCGGCGAGCTTGCGGAAGTTCTCGACGGTCTTGGGCGCGTCGTCGTCGAACAGCTCGAAGACGATCGGGCCCTCAGTGGTCTGCATCGTTGCTTTTGTAGACATCGGCCCACTGTACATGGCAGGCGTCGAGCGCCCTTGCCCGGTCAGGGCTGACGGAACACCGAATGGGTGCCGATTCGACGCCAGATGATGTGCGCCTCGCCGGGCTGGATCTCGTCTCCGTACTCGAAGGTTGCGCGACCATCCGGCGCCCAAGTCATCTCCCACACGCCGGGGTATCCCTGCACACGCTTGACGCGCAGGCTCGGATCAAACGCGCCGATACGAAGGCACTCGATGAAGATGTCCAGGGCTCGCTCCCACGCTGCGACCTGTACTGCGGTCAGGCCCTTGAAGTCTCGTAGGAAACGGGGTCGAGGCTGATACGTCGGCACCTACTGGTGAGCTGCGCGCAGAGCAGCCTTGAACGCTTCCGCGTCGTCGTAGACGACGCCGGGGTCGGTTCCGCCCTCGCGCTCGACCTCCAGCTCGCCGGATAGCCACTCGGAAGTCCAGAACCACGTCTGCTCCGGGTCGATTCGTCCGCGAGCCAGGCTGCGAAGAAACACCGCCGCCCCGTCCACAGCGTTTTCCGGCAGCTCGTCTACCAGCGTATGCAGCTCAGTCTTAGTCATGCTGCTCGTATTGTCGCACGCTAGCCAACCTAGTCTGCACCGGGACGATTACATGCGTGGAATGAAGCCGACCGGTTCGTGAGGACTGACGAGGGGATCGCGGGAGCGCTGTAGCCGCCAGCGCCTATGAGACGATGGCTTGAATGCTGTGATGGCAGTTAGGCCCACTGGGAACGGAGAACGCCATCGGATCACCTGGAGGTGGGAAGTAGCGGGCGCGATGACCAGCGATCACGTCAGCGAGAGGGAAAGTCTGACCCTCCCAACTAGAACACTCGGCACGGGGTACATACGCCGGGTCGGCGCGGTACACCAAGCAGGTCGTCTCCCCCCGTGCGAGAAGTGCGCGAGCCAGTCCTCTGATGTATGCGATGTTGAACTCACCGAAACACAGGCGCTCAAGGGCATCTTGCTTGTTGTAGTTGACCATCGTGATGCCGTTTTTGGTTTTTCTCGGCGATTGATCCATCCGATACGCGGGGGAACTCATCTCACCGACGAGCCAATCATCATCCTTTGAGGCCAGCGCCTCTGGCATGGCCTGCTCGAACGCAGCCCAGCCAGCATCAGTGAGTTGCTTGCCGTAGGGCCGCTGGTCTTGCGGCCAATTCGCCGAAAGGTCGGCCCACTCCTCGTGCCACGCATTCAGCATCTCCGTGCGAACGTCGCTGTCATGGAGGTGGAAATACTGAAAGCCCATGGGGCAGGAGCATCAGAGCGCGATCCCAGCTATCGGTATTCGTCTCGGGACCGCGCTCTGACACAACAGCCTCTATTTCGAGCGCTCAGCCAGCGAACACGTATAGGGACATCTTGACAACGATCTGCATCGTTGCGGTTGACATCTCGCTCCTCCCGCGGGACGCATCTGCCCCGCGATCGATTTTGATGGTCGCCCTGCGGGCGATGATGCTCGGTCTACTTCCCTCCGACGAGCTGCAGGCTCAACTTGCGCCCGCGCAGCTCGCGGCCGTCGAGCGAGTCGATCACGCGCTCAGCCTCGTCGGCGGGCACGGAGAGGAAGGAGAAGCGGTCGAGCACGAGTACGTCGCGCACGGCCTCGCCGTCGAGACCGGCGGAGGAGGTCACGGCGGAGACGATGTCCGAGACGCGCAGCCCGGCGGCCTTGCCGCCACCGAGCACGAGCTTGACGTAGGGCTCCTGCTCGTCGCGCCGGGAGATGCGCGGCTTTGAGTGCCGGCGCGGGCGCTCCTTGACGGGCGTCGGCTCCGCCTTGGCGCCCTTCTCCCATTTGGCGACGCTCGTGCCGATGTGCCGTTCGATCGCCTCGAGCTCGCGCTTCTGGCGGTCCTCGACGAACGTGATCGCGCGCCCGGAGCGCCCGACGCGCCCGGTGCGCCCGATCCGGTGCACATAGGTGTCCGGCGAGGTGGGCACGTCGTAGTTGATCACGTGCGTGACGGTCGAGATGTCGAGGCCGCGTGCGGCGACGTCGGTGGCGACGAGGATCGGCACGCGCCCGCCCTTGAAGGCGAGCATCACGCCGTCGCGCGAGCCCTGGGACATGTCGCCGTGCAGCGCCCTGACGTTCATGCCGCGGTCCTTCAGCGTGCGGAACAGCTGGTCGGCGCGGATCTTGGTGCGCACGAAGACGATCGCCTGCTCGGGTTTCTCGGCCTGCAGCACCTCGACGAGCTTGTCGGCCTTGGCCCTGGTCTCGACTGGCAGCTGGAACTGGGCGACGGTGTCGATCGTCAGCGTCTCGGCCTCGACCTTGATGATCTCGGGGTCGTACATGTAGCGGTCGGCGAGTTTGCGGATCGGCGGCGGCATGGTCGCGCTGAACAGCGCCGTCTGGCGGCTGGAGGGCGTCAGCGAGAGGATCTTCTCGACGTCCTCGAGGAAGCCGAGGTCGAGCATCTCATCGGCCTCGTCGAGCACGAGGAAGCGGCAGTCGTGCAGCACGAGCGAATGGCGCGAGATCAGATCGAGCACGCGCCCGACGGTGCCGACCACGACGTGCCCGCCGGCGCGCAGCTGGGCCTGCTGGGTGCGGATCGGCGCGCCGCCGAAGACGGCGACGACGTCGATGCCGGTGTGCGCGCCGTAGGTGCGCAGGGCCTGGGTGACCTGGATGCAGAGCTCGCGTGTCGGCGTCAGCACGAGCGCTTGCACCTCAGAGCTCTCGGGATCGACGTACTCCATGATCGGCAGGCCGAAGGCGGCGGTCTTGCCGGTCCCCGTCTGCGCCTGCCCGATCACGTCGCGGCCGGCCAGCAACGACGGGATCGCCTGCTCCTGGATCGGGCTGGGCGACTCGTAGCCGACGTCGGCGAGCGCTTGCAGTGTGGACTCGGAGAGACCGAGATCGGCGAAGGAGGTGGCCATTGTCAGCAAGCAAGCAGCTTACGCATAGCGGGGCAGCGGCCGGGGTCCGGGCAGCCGGCGGGGGTGGCTGGTCTCATGCGGCGGGGTCCAGCAGCAGCTTGCCGGTGCTGCGGCGCTCGCGCAGGTCGATGTGCGCCTGGGCGGCCTGCTCGAGCGGATACGTGGCGCCGATCACGGCGCGCAACTCCCGCCGGGCGGCCCGCGCGAACAGGTCATCGAGCGCTTCGCCGAACATGCCGGGCCGCTCGAGCGTGTGGAACAGATAGAAGCCGATGACCGAGCGCGAGTGGCGCAGCAGCGAGCCGGTGCGCACCTCGTTGGGCTCCTCGGAGGCGATCCCGCAGACGACGATCCGCCCGAACGGGGCGAGCGCCGCATAGGAGGCGTCGAACACAGCGCCGCCGGCCATGTCGAAGACGACGTCGACGCCCTGCCCTTCGTTGGCCTGCAGCAGGCGCTCGGTCAGCCCGTCGGCCTCGGCGTCGACGGCCACGTCGGCGCCGAGCTCGAGCGCGAGCGCGCGCTTCTCCGAGCTCGAGGCCGTGGCGATCACGCGCCCGGCGCCGAGCGCGCGGCCAAGCTGCACCGCCAGCGAGCCGACGCCGCCGGCGGCTGAATGCACGACGACGCTCTCACCCTCTGACACGTGCGCGGCGGTGCGGTACAGGTGCCAGGCGGTCAGGCCTTGGATGATCAGCGCCAGCGCCACGCCCTCGTCGAGCTCCTCGGGGATCGGGTAGACGAGCCGGCGCGGGGCGATCGCGTACTCGGCATAGCCGCCGTCGCCGACGAGCGCGACGACGCGCTCGCCGGTGTCCTCGCGCACGCCGGCCACCTCGCCGCCGGGTACGAGCGGAAGCGTGGCCTTGCGCACGTAGGAGTTGGTGCGCGTATGCGTGTCGGCGAAGTTCAGCCCGGCGCGGGCGACCTTGATCAACACCTCGTCAGGGCCGGGCTCGGGCGTCGGCAGCTCGACCAGCCTGAGCACCTCGGGGCCGCCGAACTCGGTCATCTGGATCGCTCGCATGACGATCGATGAGGCTAGCGGAGGCTTGGGAGACCGCAGTCACGTGCCGGCTCTGGCCTGCGGGGTGCTCTAAGGTGCGCGCCGATGTCGATCACGGTAGTGGGCTCGATCGCCTATGACACGGTAAAGACCCCGTTCGGGCAGCGCGAGCGGATGCTCGGTGGCGCGGCCACGCACTTCGCGCTGGCCGCGTCGTTCTTCGAGGAGGTCCGCGTCGTCGGGCCGGTGGGCGAGGATTTCGGCGAGCGCCGAGCTGCAGATCATGCGTACCCGCGGGACCGATCTCGCCGATGTCGAGCGCGTGGCGGGCGGCAAGACGTTCTTCTGGCACGGCGAGTACGGCTGGGATTTGAACTCGCGCGACACGCTCGACACGCAGCTCGGCGTGTTCGAGGGCTTTCAGCCGAAGCTGTCGGAGAGCTCGCGCTCGAGCGAGGTGCTGTTCCTGGCGAACATCCAGCCGGACCTGCAGCGAGAGGTGCGCGCGCAGCTGCCCGAGGCGCGCTTCGTCGCGCTCGACTCGATGAACCTGTGGATCGACATCGCGCGCGACTCGCTGGTGGCGGCGATCGAGGGCGTGGACTGCCTGATCCTCAACGACGCCGAGCTGCGCCAGCTGACGGGCAAGCCGAACCTCGTCTCGGCGGCGCGCGAGATCCTCACGTGGGGGCCGAGCGTGATCGTCGCCAAGCAGGGTGAGTACGGCGCGGCGCTCGTCACGACGGAGAGCTTCTTCGCGCTGCCGGCCTATCCGCTGGAGACGGTGATCGACCCGACCGGCGCCGGCGACACGTTCGCGGGCGGCTTCGTCGGCTACCTCGCGGCGAGCCTGCAGGAGGAGCTTTCCGACGATCTGCTGCGCCGCGCGATGGCCCACGCGACGGTGCTCGCCTCGTTCAACGTCGAGGAGTTCGGCACCGAGCGGATGCAGCGGCTGACACGCGAGGAGATCGACGCGCGACTGGCCGAGCTGCACTCGATCACGCAGTTCAGCGGCGTCCGCGCCTGAGCCGCGCGAGCCGCGCCGACGTTCGGCCGAGGCTGGTTGCGCGCCTCCCGTGCAGGGTATGATCGCTGCACGTGACCACCTGGACGTTCATCTGGCTGATGTTCCTCCTGAAGATCCCGATCGTGGCGCTCTTCCTGCTGGTCCGCTGGGCCGTGCGCCAGACGCCGGAGCCGGCCGCGGGTGGCGATGACGGCATCGGCCCGCGCAGCCGTCCGCGCCACCCGCATCGTCCGCGCTCGCCCGGCCCGCGCCCGCGGCGCCGCGGGCCGCACGGCGAGGCCCCGCCGCCGGCCCCTGCACGCGTGCGCACGTTCGTCTCGCGCACGCGCCTGCCGCAGCGCTGAGCCGCGTGAGCGATCGCCGGGCCGCCGAGCGGGCGGCCATCGCTGCGCCCACTTCCGGGTCGGCCGCCTACTTGACTCATAATTCGAGACGGAGATCCCGCACGCCCACCCGTCGATAGGAGAAGCAGATGAGCACAGAGACCGAGGCCGACGCGAAGGGCCAGGTCGCGAACCCTTCGACGGCAGGCCACGCAGACGGCGAGGGCTCGAAGGACACACTGACGGTCACCGACAACCGCACGGGGCGCTCCTATGAGCTGCCGATCACGGACTCGACGGTGCGCGCGAGCGACCTGCGCCAGATCAAGGTGCAGGAGGACGAATTCGGGCTGATGTCCTACGACCCGGCCTTCATGAACACGGCCTCCTGCCGCAGCTCGATCACCTACATCGACGGCGACGCGGGCATCCTGCAGCACCGCGGCTACCCGATCGAGCAGCTGTGCGAGCACTCGACCTATCTCGAGGTCGCCTACCTGCTGATCAACGGCCGGCTGCCGAACAAGGTCGAGCTCGAGGGCTGGATCGACGAGATCACGATCCACACGTTCGTGCACGAGAACGTCAAGGACTTCATTCAGGGCTTCCGCTACGACGCCAACCCGATGGGCATGCTCGTGGCGTCGGTCGGCGCGCTGTCGACGTTCTACCCGGACGCCAACAAGATCAAAGAGGAGCGCGTGCGCGCGATCCAGATCATCCGTCTGCTGGCGAAGATGCCGACGCTGGCGGCGTTCGCGTTCCGCCACAACATGGGCCAGCCCTACATGTACCCCGACAACGACCTCGAGTACGCCGGCAACTTCCTCGGGATGATGTACAAAATGACCGAGCTCAAATACGAGCCCGATCCGCGTCTGGCGCGCGCGCTGGACGTGCTCTTCATCCTCCACGCCGACCACGAACAGAACGCCTCGACGAGCGCCGTGCGCTCGGTCGGCTCGACCCAGGTCGACCCCTACTCGGCGGTCGCCGCCGGCGTGGCCGCGCTGTACGGGCCGCTCCACGGCGGTGCCAACGAGCAGGCGCTGCGGATGCTCAAACGGATCGAGACGGTCGAGAACATCCCCGACTTCCTGGAGGGCGTCAAGGCCGGCAACGAGCGCCTGATGGGCTTCGGCCACCGCGTCTACAAGAACTACGACCCGCGCGCCCGGATCATCCGCAAATACCTCGACGACGTGTTCGAGGTGCGCGGCAAGAGCCCGCTGCTCGACGTCGCCTCAGAGCTCGAGAAGCGCGCCCTCGACGACGACTACTTCACCTCGCGCAAGCTCTACCCCAACGTCGACTTCTACTCGGGCCTGATCTACGAGGCGCTCGGCTTGCCCGTCGCGATGTTCCCCGTGATGTTCGCAATCGGCCGCACGAGCGGCTGGATCGCGCAGTGGAAGGAGCTCGTCGAGGACCCCGAGCAGAAGATCGCCCGCCCGCGCCAGATCTACACCGGCGAGCGCGACCTCGACTACGTGCCGATCGACCAGCGCGGCTAGCGCACGCCGGCTCGACTTCACCGCCCGCGAGCCGACGTCTGCTGTGCCGCGCGCAGGATCCGCTCGGCCTGGCGCTGGGCTCGCTTGCGGTCGGTGTTGTTGACCGGACTGGCGCTATAGCCGGCGCGCGTCTTCATGCCCAGCAGAACCGACAGCGCGGCGGCGAGCCCGTCGCCATCCGGACGCGTCCGCCGAATCAGACCTACGGCGGCGTTGTGATCCTCGCCGACGGCGTGCTCTCCGAGAGCTCTGCAGCACACGACGTCCGCTGCGGCTATCCCAGCGTGGACGCACAGCGTTACGTATACGTCTCCAATCTCGGCCTCGTCGTCTGCGAGCTCCCGGATCGACTCTGCCGCGTCCCAGAACTGCTCGGCCTTGCGCAGCCGCCCCTGCGCGATCGCGTCATCGCAGGGCCGCGTGCGACCGCTCATATCGACTCGCTCGCTTCGAGAAGCCTCATGAGCTCGCGCTTGGAGCCCACGAGCGGGATGCCTTGGGCCAGGACGTCTTTGAGCACGTCGTCCGCCCGGCCAGCGCCTATCTCCTGCTCGCCGATCTCGAGCACGCGCGCGTCGTTGCCGGTCATACCAGTCGCCGTCTGTTGCAACGCAACCAGCTGCGAGCGCCATGCATGGGAGTCTGCGTCGCAGGCACTGCGGCGGATCACGAGGAGGTCGAGGTCGCTGGTCGACGACGCTTCTCGCCTGGCTACCGAGCCGAATAGGAACGCCAGTCTCGGTGCCTCTCCCCACTCGGCGATGATCGCCCGGAGGCAGTCGACCACCTGTTCCGGAAGCGTCGCGAGGCCCTCGATCCATCGCGAAGCGATGTGGTCCCTGTTCAAGCGATAGAGATGGGCCCCTCCGGCGGCTCGCCGCAGGACGATCCCCTCTCCGGCCAGTCGGTCGGCGGCGCGCCGTATGCCCTCAGTGCTCCCGTGACCAGCCCGGCGGGCGAGCTCGCGACCGCTGAACTCGGCGTCGGCGACAGCAAGCGCGGCGAGAACATCGCCGTCCAGCGTTGGCGTGACGATGGTGAATGGACGGCGAAAATCCATCTGCGTACTATAATAGGCGATAGCCTCGTATTATGTGCAACTGCAAGAGATCTTGTGCACCGACGGTCCAGCTACGCGTCCCTCCTGCCCGACCGGGCCCGGGCGCGTCGATCACGCACCGGGCCTTACAGCACCAGCGTCGCCCCGTTGACGCGCAGCCACTCGCGGTCCTCGCGGTAGTCGGGGTACCAGCGCTCGAGCAGCTTCCAGAAGCGCGGCGAGTGGTCGAGCACCTGCAGGTGGCAGACCTCGTGCCAGACGACGTAGTCGAGCACGCGCTCGGGCGCGAGCAAGAGGCGCCAGTTGAAGCTCATCGAGCCGTTGGCGGCGCACGAGGCCCAGCGCGTCTTCTGCGCGCGGATCGAGAGGTCCGTGTAGGGCGTGCCGGCGAGCGCCGTGGCGTGGTCCAACCGCGGGGCGATCTCGGCTCGCGCGGCGCGGCGGTAGAAGCGCTCGATCGCCGGGCGCGGATCGCCGTCGGGGACGAGCAGCTGCGCGCCCCGGCGATGCACGCGCGTGCGCCCGGCCTGCGGCACGAGCTCGAGCGACTCGCCCAGGTACGGCAGCGTGCCGGCTCGCGCGGCGACCCGCGCGAGCGCCTCGCGTGCCTCGTCCAGGCGGCGCTCGATCCACGGGCGCAGCTCGCTGATCGCCGCCGCCGCGACGCGCTCGGGGGCACGGACGGGCAGCACGACCTCGACGCCTGCATGGGCATGCACGTTCACGCGCACGCGCCGGGCGCGCGAGGAACGGCGCACCGTGTAGGGGATCTCGCTGACGCTCACGGTGCGGAGAGTACGCATCCGACCGGGTGGCAGAGTGCACGCCGGCCCGCTCGCCTGCCAGCCGGGCGGGCCGCGCTGCGCAGCGTGTGCATAATCCGCTCGCGATGGGCAAATCGACAGTCAAGCTGCCGGCCGACGTGCGCGAGCCCTACCAGGTGTATCTCAACGGCGTGCCGCAGCAGTTGGGCAGCGACTTCTCGGTGCGCGAAGGCGCGCTCGTGTTCGAGCAGGAGCTGCGCAAGGACAAGATCAGTGGCTGGCGCTGGCTGCTCGGCGCCTGGGGCGTCGGCACCTACCGGCAGAACGACTCGGTCGACGTACGCTATGAGGCGCCAGACGGCTCGCCGCGCGTGGCCGAGGGGCTCGAGATCGAGGCCGGGTAGATCGCCCGCTCCCACGGGCGCGAGAGCTTCAGCGCGCTGAGGATCGCGCGCGTCGCCGGCGAGCGGTTGAGCGTGTAGAAGTGGATGCCCGGCGCGCCGGCCGCGAGTAGTTCCGAGCACTGCAGCGTCGCGTAGGCCACGCCGAAGTCGAGTACCGCCTCGGCGTCGTCATCGCGCGCATGCAGCTCCCGGCGCAGTCCCTCGGGGATCGCCGAGCCGCACATCTTCGCCATCCGCTCGACCTGCCCGACGCGGGTGATCGGCATCACGCCGGGGATGATCGGCACCTCGACGCCGGCAGCCCGCGCTCGCTTCACGAAATCAAAATAGAAATCGTTGTCGAAGAACATCTGCGTGATCAGGAAGTCCACGCCGGCCTGGACCTTCTCGGCGAGGTAGCGCAGATCCGACTCGGCGCTCTCGGCGTGGATGTGCGTCTCCGGGAAGCACGCCGCCCCGATCGCGAACTCGTAGTCGGAGCCGATCAGCTCGACCAGCTCGCGCGAGTACTCGAGGCCCCCGTCGGTCTTCGTCCAGTCCTCCTGGCCCTCCGGCGGGTCGCCGCGCAGCGCGAGAACGTTGTCGATCCCGGCACGCTGCATCTCGTCGAGCGTTTCCCGTAGCTGCGGCACGGTCGCGCCGACGCACGTGAAATGCGCCATCGCCTCCAGGCCGAACTCCTCCTTGATCCGTTTGACGATCTCGATCGTCTTTTCGCGGCTGGAGCCGCCGGCGCCGTAGGTGACCGAGATGAACGACGGGTCCAGCGCCTTCAGATCGCTCAGCGCGGCGTACAGGTTCTGCTCGCCCGCCTCCGTCTTCGGCGGGAAGAACTCGAACGAGAAGACGGGCGTCTCGGAGGCGAGGATCTCGTTGATGCGCATCCGTTGATTATGCAAGCCCGGGCCGGCGAGTACAGCCACGCGGCGCGCGTCAGAGCGCCCAGCGCTCGGTCTCGCCCGGGATCGGGTGCGCGCGGCCGAGCGCCTGCAAGTGGCGCAGGTAGCTGAGCACCTCCGAGAGCAGCCACTGCGCGTTCTGCTCGGACAGCGTGTCGCCGTAGACGTGCGGCACGACCTCGAACGCGCTCAGGGGCCCTGACGCAAGCGCGCCGGCCACGCTGTCCAGGCGTTCGTGCACGAGCTTGCGATTGCCTTCGATGTGCGCGTGAACATCGGCGAACGTGCGCCCGTGCCCGGGCAGGCAGAGGCGCGCGCCGAGTCGCTGCACGACGTCGAGCGAGTGCAGGAACTCGCCGACGGGGTCGGGTGAGTTGCCGTACTCGAAGTACAGCGAGATCCTGCCCAGCAGGTGGTCGCCGGAGATCAGCAGGCGCCGCTCCGGCTGGAACAGGCAGACGTGCGAGGGCGCATGTCCCGGCGTCTCATACGCCGTCCACGGGCCGAGGTCGGTGTCGATCGTCACCCCTGTGAGCAGCTCGCGGGCCGGCTCGATCACCGCTGCGAAGCCCGTCTCGCGGGGTTTGCGCTCCTCGGCGTAGCGCTGCAGCGGCTCGGCCGGTACGCCGCTCTGGCGAGCGACCTCCAAGCGCCGTGCGAACACGGCGTCGGGGTCCTCGACCATGTCCCTCAGCAGCTCGTGGCTCGGGTGCATCCAGATCTCGCAGCCGGCGCGCTCGGCGATGATCGGCGCCTGCCCGCAGTGGTCGGAGTGGGCGTGCGTGCAGACGATCAGGCGCGTGTCCTCCACGCGCAGCCCGCACATCTCGAAGCGCCCGTTCGAGGTTGGCGATCGAGTCGGGCTGGTACATGCCCGTGTCGAACAGCACGAAGCCGTCGCCCGACTTCACGGCCCACGCATTGCAATGCGGCACGCCCGGCCACGGCAGCGGCAGGCGCAGGCGGAAGATCCCTGGAAACACACGCTCGCCCCGGCCCAGCTCGCGCTTCGGATCGGACCGGGGCGACGCCTTCGCACGACTGCCGTTGCTCGCCTCGACCACGCGCCGGAGACTAGACTACGCACCAAGAGCGGGGAGGGTCCGCGGCGGCTTGCGAAGAGGAGGATGCATGGCTGAGCAGGAGAGCGACGGAGCAAAGGCGGCGACCAAGGTGCAGGAGGCCGCGGCGAACGTGCGCCAGGCCCGCAGCCCGCGCAGGCGGATCACGAAGACGAGCCCTGAGGCGGTCGCGCGGCGCTACTTCGAGGCGATCGGCGCCCGCGACCTCGACGCGGCCGTTGCGCTGTGGGCCGACGGCGGTCGCGACAACGTCCGCGGCCAGTTCGACGTGCTCGCGCCCGAGGGCGTGCGCGCCTTCCTCGGCGAACTGCTCGACGCGGTCCCTGACCTCGACTTCGAGATCGTCTCGACGACGACGCAGGGCGAGCGCTGCGCAGCGCAGTGGCGGCTCAGCGGGACCTTCGCCGGCCCGGGCTCGCTCAACGGCATCGAGCCGACGGGCGACCGCCTGACGATCGAGGGAATCGACCTTCTCACCGTCGAGGACGGCCTGATCCAGGGCAACGAAGCCTTCCCCGACTCGATCGCGCTGCCGCGCCAGATCGGCATGATGCCGGTGCAGGGCTCGAGCGCCGAAAGCCGGCTCGCCGGCGCCTTCAACGCGCGGACGCGCCTCGGCGCTCGCCTGTCCGGCGGCGAGGCCAAGCTGGTCGCCGAGGGCGTGTGGGTCGTGCAGGGGCAGCCGGCGCGCTGCAACGTGTACCTGATCGAGGACGACGGCGGCGTGACGCTGTTCGACGCCGGCGCGCGCACGATGACCCGCGCGCTCGCCCGCGCCGGGGCAAAGCTCGGCGGCATCCGCCGGATCGTGCTCGGACACGGGCACACCGACCACCGCGGCGCCGCGCCCGGACTGGGCGTGCCCGTCTACTGCCACCCGGCCGAGGTGCAGGACGCCGAAGGCAGCGGCGGCTTTCGCTACTGGCCGGAGGGGCTGGCAGGGCTGCCCTTCCCGCACCGCCAGGTGCAGCGGCTGATGCACCGCTATGCGTGGGACGGCGGCCCCGTGCAGATCGCCGGCACCGTCACCGAGGGCGATGAGATCGCCGGCTTCAGCGTCGTCGAGATACCCGGCCACGCGCCCGGGCAGATCGCGCTGTGGCGCGAGTCCGACCGCCTCGCGCTGAGCAGCGACTGCTTCTACACGCTCGACATCTGGGGCCGCGACTCAGAGCCCCACCTGCCCTTCCCGGTCTACAACTTCGACACCGAGCAGGCGCGCGCGAGCATGCTCAAGCTCGCCGCGCTCGAGCCGGCCGCCGCCTGGCCCGGCCACGCCAACGCGGTCACCGGTGACGTGCGCTCCCAGCTCGAGCGCGCCGCCGCGCAGCAGTAGCGCCGCCCTGCGATGAGTCTCGGCGCCTCGCCGGGTCTATACGTGCACAAACGCAAAGCAGAGGAGGCACGATGGGCATCGTGATGGTTCGCTATCGCGTCAAGACGGATCGCGTGCAGGAGAACGAGCGCCTCGTCGCCGGGGTCTACGAGGAGCTCGCGCAAGCGAAGCCCGACGGCTTCAAATACGGGACGTTCAAGCTCGACGACGGCGCGAGCTTCATGCATCTCGCCGTGCTCGCCGACGGCGTCGAGAACCCGCTGCCGAAGCTGGCCGCGTTCGCGCGCTTCCAACAGGAGATCGGCGATCGCTGCGAGGAGCAGCCGGTGGTGACACAGCTCAGCGAGGTCGGCTCCTACGACCTGCTGTGAGAAGGGCTGCGGCGCCTAAGCTGCACGCGCATGGGAAAGCGCAACCGCAGCCGCGAACGCCTGCGCGCCCCGAGCAGCAACTACACCGACCCCGAGGGCAACGTGCTGACGCTGCGCGGCTCGCTTACGCCGGCGGCGCGGCGCGAGTACGCCGAGACGCTCTCCGGCGGTCTTGCCGCACGCGCGGCGAGCACGCAGGAGGACGTCTGGCAGCGCGCCGTCGAGCTCCTGTTCGAGCGCCTCGCCGTGCGCTGGACGATCGCCGGCGCGCCGATCGAGCGCCAGCGCGAGCTGCTCGCGCGCTTCCGCGTGGCCAGCCCAGTCGAGCGCGCGGCGGTGCGCGAGGCGCTGCGCGCGCACTGCGCCGAGCACTTCCCCGACGTGCAGGCGCCCTAGCCGGATCGGGTTCCCGGCCCCGAGTGGGGCTCTTGGCCGAGCAGCTCGAGCCGCGGTCCCTGCGCGCTGGCGGCCGAGACGAACCGTGCGGTGGCGGGGCTGAGCACGAACTCGTGCATCTCTCCGCCCTCGCCGCGGACCTCGAGGCGACGGCCCTGCTCGAGCACGCCGACGATCGTGCCGTGCTCGAAGCCGCCGCCGAAGTGCGCGATGCGCACGTGCGCGCCTACTTTGGGGAGTGGACGCGAAGGTCCGAGCATCCCTCGATGCTAGGCGGGCGCGAGTCCGACGGCGATGCCAATGCCATGGTGCCTGCAAGACGCCGCGCTCGGCGTCGTGTGAAGGCGACGCTCGATACTTTGGGTCGATGCGCCGCACAAAGATCGTCGCCACCATCGGACCGGCCTCGCGTGAGCCGGAGACGCTGCTGCGGATGATCGAGGCCGGGATGGACGTCGCGCGCCTGAACTACTCCCATGGCACGCTCGACGAGCACGCCGAGACGGTGCGCCGCGTGCGCGACGCCGCGGGGCGCGTCGGGCGCCCGGTGGCGATCCTGCAGGACCTCCCAGGCCCCAAGCTGCGGATCGGCCCGCTGCGCGAGGACATCGTCGAGCTGAAGCCGGGCGAGCACCTGACGTTCTCGGTCGACGGTGAGGAGCGCGAGGGCGACGCCAAGCGCATGAGCGTCTCGTGGGCCGGGATGGCGGACGCGCTGGAGAAGGACGCCGTGCTGTACCTCGCCGACGGCTCCGTGCGCCTGCGCGTGGTCGAGGCACGCCCGGCGAGGCACGAGGTCGAGGCGATCATCGAGGTCGGCGGCGCCGTCGCCTCGCGCCAGGGGCTGAACATCCCCGGCGAGGTCGAGTCGCTGCCGGCCGTGCCCGAGGAGGACTTCGAGCTGCTGCGCCACGGCGAGTCGATCGGTGTCGACATGGTCGCGCTCTCGTTCGTGCAGCGCCCAGAGGACGTGGAGTCGGTGCGCGAGCACACGCGCTTGCCGTTGGTGGCCAAGATGGAGAAGCCGCAGGCCGTCGAGCGCGCGGCGGAGATCCTCAAAGCAGCCGACTGCCTGATGGTCGCGCGTGGCGACCTCGGCATCGAGCTGCCGATCGAGCGCGTGCCGATCGTGCAGAAGCAGCTGCTCGAGCTGGCCGGCTGGATGGCGCGCCCGTCGATCACGGCCACGCAGATGCTCGACTCGATGGTCGCCTCCTCGCGCCCCACACGCGCCGAGGTGGCCGACGTGGCCAACGCGATCCTCGACGGCACCGACGCAGTGATGCTCTCGCAGGAGACGGCGATCGGCAGCTACCCGGTCGAGGCCATTGCGATGATGGCGGCCGTGGCCGTGCAGGCCGAGGCGATCGCGCCGTACGAGCGCTGGAACGACTCGCGCGTGCGCCGTACGGAGTCCGACCCGGCGTACACGATCGCCCACAACCTGAGCCTCGCCGCGCGCGAGCTGCGCCTCGACGCGCTGGTCGTGCCGACGCTTTCCGGGCGCTCGGCGCGATTGGTCTCGGCGCACCGCCCGACGGTGCCGATCTACGCGCTCTCGCCGGGCAAAGAGACGGTGCGGCGCTGCGCGCTGATGTGGGGCGTGCAGGCCGCATCGATGCGCCGGCACGAGACGACGGAGGCGCTGATCGCCGACGCCGCACGGCGCGTCGTCGAGCTGGGCTGGTGCAAGACGGGTCAGCGCGTCGGCATCACCGCCGGGCTGCCCTCGGGCCGGCCGGGCACGACGAGCCTCGTGCAGATCCAGGTGCTCTGAGGCCTCGCCAGGGCTAGCGACCGCCGCGCGGCAGCTCGAACCAGACTTCGGTGCCGCCACGCGACGTCACGCCCCAGCGATCGGCGACTTTCTCGAGCAGGTACAGCCCGTAGCCGTCGTGCGTGCGCGCGGGATCGCGCGGGCGCGGGGTGAAGCCGTTGCCGGCATCGGTGACGGTCACGCGGATCGTGCGCGCGCCGAAGGAGGCGACCAGGACGACCGGCGCGTCGGGGTCGCCACTGGAGTGGCGCACGGCGTTGCTGACAACCTCGGAGACGAGCAGGATCAGCGACTGGCAGAGCGAGCCGCCGAGCTCGAGCTCACGGCAGCACTCGGCGATCTCGGCGCGCGCCAGCGCCGGTGCCTGCACGTCGTGATCGAGCTCGAGCTCGACGCGGAGCGTGCGCGTGCCGTTGCCGACGAACGTTTTTGCCGATGAGCGCGCGTTCATCTCGGGCTCGGATCCTCGACGAACGGCAGATTCTCCTCGACGCCGCTGACGCGAAAGACCTTCAGCACCTGCTCGGCGGGTCGGATCAGGCGCAGCGTCCACCCCTCGGCGCCCGCGCGCTGGTCGAGCACGATGAACAGGCGCAGCCCGGAGGAGTCGACGAAGCCGAGTCCGCTCAGGTCGATTGTCAGCGTCCGTACCTCTGCTGTCAACGTCGCATTCACCGCAGCCTCCACGCGCGGCACCGTCGCTATGTCGAGCTCACCCGAGAGCGTCAGTCGCGCGCCATCCTGTTCGCGAGCGCTCTCGATCTCAAACGGCGTTTGAGACACGTTTTCCTCTCCCTACCCGTTTCCTCGAGCGCCAACGCTCGACAGTTGATCGAGTCGCCCCCCGGTGGGCGACTCCCCGCTGAAGCGCATTATCACGACGGCAGTATCGTCAGCCTGCGCGCCGACCTGAAATTCGTCCAGTGCCGTGACAAGCCGCGTGCCGATCTCCGACGGGGCGAGGCCGCGCGCTTCGGCGAGGGCCGCTTGCAGGCGCTCCGTGCCCCAGCGCACGCCGCCGTCGCCGACCGTGTCGGTCACGCCGTCGGTGAACGCCACGAGCGTCTCGCCCGGGCGCAGCTCGACGCGCGTTTCGGGCCAGCGCGTACGCGCGAGCGCGCCGAGCAGGGTGCCGTGCGCGCCGACCTCCGAGACTCCGCCGGCGGCGATGCGCAGGGGCGGCGGGTGCCCGCCGACGGCGAGCGTCGCGCCGTCGGGGGCGATGCGCAGGCACAGCGCGGTGCACAGCGAGACCGCCGGGCGGCGGCGCAGCGCTGCGTCGATCCGCGCGAGCACCTGCGCCGGGCGCGGATCGAATTCGGAAGCTGCGCGCGCGGTGTGACGGACGAGCGAGGTCACCGCCGCCGCGCCGACGCCCTTGCCGGTGACGTCGCCGATCACCATCAACCACTCGCCGTCGAGCTCCCAGAAGTCGTAGAAGTCGCCGCCCACCTCGCTCTCCTGCCCAGCCGGGCGGTACAGCGCGGCGAGCTCCCAGCCGGGGATCTGCGGGATCGCCTCGGGCAGCAGGCTGTCCTGCAGCGTGCGCGCGATCGCCGAGCGCTCGCTGTAGAGGCGCGCGCTCTCGACGGCAAGCGCCGCGCGCGCGGCGATCTGCTCGGCGAACTCCACGTCGCCGCGGTCGAACTTGCGCCCGGACTCGGCGTCGACCATCGTCAGCGCGCCGATCGCGCGCTCGCGGATCATCAGCGGCACGATCAGCACGGCACGCATGCCGACCTCGCGCAACAGGCCGAGGTGTTCCTCGTCGACGGCCGCCGCCACGAGCAGCTCGTCGGGGATGTCGGTGTAGAGCTGTGACTCACCCGTGCGCATCACCCGGCCGAGCCCTTGGTCGGGGTTGAGCCGTTCGGGCTCGTACGCGCGCAGCCGCGCGGCGGTGCGCAGCTTGGCCGGATCGGAGTGCGCGATCGCGACGGGTTCGCGCCCGCCGTCCTCGGTGAACAGATCCACAGCGCACCAGTCGGCGATCTGCGGCACGGCGAGTCCGGCGACGTTGCGCAGCGTCTGCTGGTAGTCGAGCGAGGAGGCCAGCACGTCGCCGACCTGCGCGAGGAACTCGGTCCGCAGCGAGGCGCGCTTGGACTGCGTGACGTCCTCAATGATCGTCACGGCCGCCTCGACCTCGCCGCCGGCGTCGCGCACGGCGGTCGCCTTCAACAGACTCCACTGCTCATCGCCGGTCTCGCGGCTCACGGCGCGCAGCAGCAGCGGCTCGGGCCGATCGCCGCGCAGCAGTTTGACCGAAGGCAGATCGTCCATGCGGATCTCGCCTCCGTGCTCGTCGGTCGTCTCGTACTCCCCCATCAGCGCGCGCGGGTCGGCGGCGCGCAGCTCCTCGACCGAGTCGAAGCCGAGCCGTGCGAGCGCCGCGCTGTTGGCGTAGATCAGACGATCATCGCGACCGCGGATCGTGACCGCCTCGGCGAGCGAGTCGAGCACCACGGCGAGCCGCTGTTCGCTGCCGGCGAGCGCGCGCTGGAGCTCCTCGACGAGTCGCTCCGCCTGACGATCGCCGTCCATAGAGGCGATTATCCCGCCAAACTGTCCCGCTGGCCAGTGCTCGCGCCATGCTCAGCGCGCGCCGACGCTGGAACGCCCGTAGAAGTCGGCCTCTTGGCGGCCGAGCTCGGTGACCGGCTCGTCTCCATACATCCACTCGCGCGCGATCCTGTGCCAGTTGTTGCGCGCGCGCAGCTGCGAGAGCACGGCGAGCGTGAGCATCTCCATGCGCCGGCCGAACAGGTGCTCGGGGCGCATGTCCTGGTGGCGCATCTCGCGGAAGTGGCTCGATCGCGGGTCGGAGCTCTCGATCATCACCTGCGTGGCGATCTCCGGCGAGAGCGCGACGACCTCGTCGGTCGTGTACCACCAGATCGCCGACTGGATGAAGGCGAGCAGGTGCTCGGGATCGACGCGCTCGGGGTCCGGCAGGAAGCCGGACTCGGCCAGCAGCCGGTGCAGCGCGATCGCATTCCCCTCGGCGACGGCGCGCTGCGCGGCGAGCTCGAGGTCAACCGGGCCGGCGTCGAGGCGCTTGAACAGACCGAAGTCGAGGAACGCCACGCGGCCGTCGTCGAGCAGCAGGAAGTTGCCCGGGTGCGGGTCGCCGGAGAACTGGCGGTGGCGGTAGAGGCAGCCGAGGAAGAAGCGGAAGACGATCTCGCCGATGCGGTCGCGCTCGGCCTGCGAGCGCCCCTTCAACTCCTCGAAGCCGACGCCGTGCACGAACTCCGAGACGAGCACGCGCTCGCGCGAGAGCGAGCTGACGACGCCCGGCACGATGATGAACGGGTGGCCGTCGAAGATCCGCGCGAGCACGCGCTGGTTCTGCGCCTCGAGCTCGTAGTCGAGCTCCTCGATGATCCGCTCGCGAACCTCCGTGGTGATCGCCTTGACGTCGAGCCCCGGCGTCATCCGCTTGAGCAGGCGCATGATCATGTCGAGGTTCTGCATGTCGGCGCGCACGGCCGTGGCGACGCCGGGGTACTGCACCTTGACGGCGACCTCGCGCCCGTCATGCAGCGTGGCGCGGTAGACCTGGCCGATCGAGGCCGCCGCGATCGGCTCCTCTTCGAAGGAGGCGAAGACCTCGTCGATCGGCTCTTCCAGGTCGTCCTCGATCACCTTGCGCATCTGCTTGAAGGAGACCGTCGGGGCGGCGTCGCGCAGCTTGGCCAGCTCGCGCTGGAACTCCTCGCGGTGCTGCTCGGGCACGAGACCGACGTCGAGGAAGGACATCACCTGCCCGAGCTTCATCGCCGCGCCCTTCATCGTCCCCAGCGCGGCGACGATCTGCTTGGCCGTCTCGAGCTGGCGCTTGGCCATCGCTTCCTCGGAGGCCTCCTCGCCGCGCGTGACGTTGGCCGCGCGGGTGCCGAACTGCTTGACGGCCTCGCCGGCGGCGAGCGAGGCGACGGTCGCCGTGCGACGCACACGCGAAGTCGGGATCTTCTCGCTTTCGCGCGCCATGACCCAATCCTAGGGGCCGCGGAGCGGCGCTAGCCGTTTCGCTCGACGCGCGAGCCGGGCACGATGTCATCGGCGCCGTCAGGCCAGCGCACCCACGCCTTCGTGCCGCCGTCGTAGTCCTGGCCGAGCAGCACGAGCGTCGCCGGCTCGCCGAGCGCCTTGCATGGCTCGGATCCTTCGGGATCGAGCCCGCGCCAGACGCGGATGAAGCTGTTGCCTTCCCACTCCTCCGCGACGGTCGTGGCATCGGAGTGGCCGGGGTAGATGACGGTCTGCGGCGGCAGCTCCATCAGCGTGCCCATGATCGAGTCGCGCAGGTCGGCGTAGGTGCTGTGGCCGGGCGCTTTGACGCCGCCGACGGAGTTCTTGAACAGCGTGTCGCCGGTGAACACGACGGCCTCGCCGCCGCTGAAGCCACCGGGCGCAGCCGTGGAGCCGCGTCCGCGCGCGGCGCTCGGCGCGGCCCCCTGGCGGTCGCCGACGAGGAAGGACAGCATCCCGGCGGTGTGGCCGGGCGTGTGCAGCGGGCGCACCTCGAGCGTGCCGAACTGCAGCGCCTGGCCGGCCTCGATCGGATGCATGTGAGCCGTCGCGGAGCCGGCGTCCGCCACGTCGTCGGAGCCCGACTCGGCGAGGATCATGTCGCGCTCGGCCGGGCTGATCAGCACCTCGATCTCGGGCCAGCGCTCGCGCAGCACGCCGACGTCGCAGATGTGGTCGAAGTGGTGATGGGTCAGCAGGACGTGCGTCGGCAGCAGGTCGAGGCGATCGGCGGCCTCGATCAGCGGCATCATCGGCCCGCCGGCATCGACGAAGAAGGCCGGGCCGCCGTTGCCGTCGGACACCAGGTAGGTGTTCGACAGGAACTGCGGGTGCATCGACGTCTCAACGATCATGCGCGGCATCCTACGCCTGCCGGACGAGACGGGCGAGCCCCTCCAGGTAGCGCTCGTCGCCGACCTCGCGCCGCCACTGCAGCACGTCGACCGTGCCGGCGCGCTCGACGATCCGCGTGTGCGCCTCGGACAGCGTCGGCGCCGTCGTGGCGAGCGCGACGGCGCGCGAGGTGCCGACGGTCTTGTACGTCTCGCCGACGACATGCACGGCGGAGGAGAAGAACACGCTGCAGCCGGCGCGCTCGATCGCGTCCACGTCGAGTGCGAACTCGTAGGGCTCGGGCGTGGCGCCGGCGGCGCGTGGCAGCGCGTAGTCGGGCGAGACGAGGTAGAGCACGAGCGAGGCCTCAGGGCTGAGCGGGACGTCGGCGGCCGTCAGCTCGCCGGCGCAGATCCGCTCCATCACGGCCGGCCAGTTGCCCTGGAACAGGCTCATGATGTTCATGCACTCAGGGTCGCCGAAGCGCGCGTTGAACTCGATCACCTGCACGCCGGCGGCGGTGGCGAAGAAGCCGCTGTTCATCACGCCGTTGAAGCGCCGGCCTTCGGCGGTGAGGCGGGCGATCACGCGCTGCACGATCGAGCAGGCGTGTTCGTAGTGCGCGTCGGTCATGAACGGCAGGATCGCCCGCTCGGTGCTGAGCGAGCCCATCCCGCCCGTGCCTGGGCCCTCGTCGCCGTCGAAGCGGTACGGGTAGTCGTAGGTCGAGGCCGGGAAGACGACCGTGTGGCCGTCGCTGATCGCCTGGATCGTGAACTCGGCGCCGACGATCTTCTCCTCGATCAGCACCGAGTCGCCGTGCTTGGCGGCGCCGAGCAGGCTGCGCGCGTAGTCGGCGGCCTCTGCGTGGCTGTTCAGGTGCGGGCCCATCACCTTGACGCCCTTGCCGCCGGTCAGGCCGGAGGGCTTGACGACGACCGGCAGCGAGCCGAACGACGCGATTGCCTCGTCGACCTGCTCGGCGGCGTGCACGATGCGCAGCTTGGGCGTGGCCTCGGGCGCGACCTCGGCCAGCAGCTTGCGCGCGAAAGCCTTGTTCCACTCGATCTCGGCGCCGTCGCGCGTGGGACCGACGGCGCGGATGCCCTGCGCGAGCAGCTCGTCGACGACGCCGGCCTCGAGCGGTTCGTCGGCCGAGACCATCGCGATGTCGATCGCCTGCTCGCGCGCGAACTCGGCCACGGCGCGGGCGTCGCAGACGTCGCCGAGCTGGACTGTGCCGCCGGATGCCTCGGCGTAGCGCACGAGCGACGGGTTGAGGTGCCCGGCGAAGGCGTACAGCTCTGAGTGCTCCGCCATGCGGGAGGCGAGGGCGCTCTCTCGCCCGCCGTGACCGACGATCAGGGTTCGCACGCGCGGCGAGTATACGGTCGCCCGACTGTATCCGGTCGCGTGAAGCGAGCGTTGAACGTTCGCGCCGGTCTGCCCGCTCAGAGATTGGCTCCGATCAGAGCGTTGCGTAAGCCCTGTCGCCTAACGCACTCGCCGCCAAGCGTGCGTCTTTAGATCGTAGTCAAACCCTGACTTCGGATACGGACCGAGCCAGCTCCGAAGCGGTCGCTCGCGCGAGCCAACCTTCAGCGTATCTCGCTTTTGAGCATAGCTGGCAGGCAAGTCGAGTGACCATTCGTATACGCGGCCTCGGTGACCCCTGGGGACCACAAACAATGTGTCGGTCGTGCCAGCCTTGATCCTTGAAACGACGGTTGAGCTGGCCAACGATCGGGGCTTGCCACCTGCTTCACTGGCCACGTCGATCCTCGGCACCAGATTCGGATGAGCGAGGCTCAGATAAAGCATGGGAATGGGGTCAAGCGTAAATCCGGAGCTTTGGCCAGCCGAAAAGCCAAGAGCTTCGCCGAACGTATCCCTGTCGCACTCGATATACGAAACGCTGCGCGGCTTAAATGAGCGAAAGACGTGGACGCTCATTCCTCTTATGGATACGGTTGCGTTATCTGGCGCCGAGATTTCGACTGCGAACCCAGCCGGCCCCGATCGAAACGCTTGAACGGCATGCTCGTGCGCAAGCCAGCGACTCCAAAGGTCGCAATGCTCACTTGCACGATCGGCCGGGTATACGGGAGGATCAGGAATTGCGCCAATCCTGGCCGGGATAATTGGATTGTCCAGGTTCCCCACCACGCGCATGACGACTCGAGGCTCAGTGGGCCCAACCCATGGGTGCCACGCAAGTAGCGCCACAACCACGCTGGCAATCCCTACAGTGAGAATCGCGAGCTGAAGACGGTCATCACGTCGTCGTTGCCACACGCCGACAGCCTTGCGCATTGTTGGGCTGAGTGCACCACAAGTACACGACGCCGTCCCATAGACTCAACGCATGCCCCTGATCCACACCTGCTACCGCATCACCGACATCAACCGCTCGGTGGCCTTCTACGAAGCGCTCGGCTTCCAGGAGGTCGGCCGGCTGCCGATCAAAGACGAGGCGATCAACGTGTTCATGAACCAGCCCGGCGACGGCGACATGCCGCGCCTGGAGCTGACGTACAACTACGGCGTCGACTCATACGACGTCGGCACCGGCTACGGGCACATCGCGACCACCTCGGATGACCTCGACGGAACTCTGGCCAAGCTCGCCGAGCAGGGCATCGAGCCCGAGAAGCCGCCGTACTCGGTGCGCGAGGGCGGCTCGCGGCTGTGCTTCGTCAAAGACCCGGACGGCTATCGAATTGAGCTAATTGAGAAGCCGTAGTGCGTGGGTCGCGCCCCGGTCGGTAGGGCTGCACGCGAGACCCGACGTTCGAGTACGGTCAGGGTTCCACGTGCGCCAACCAAGGGGGAGCCATGAGTGAGCAGAATGTCGAGTTCGTCAAGGGCATCTATGGCGCGTTCGCCCGAGGCGATGTGCCCGCCGTGCTCGGAGCTTTCGCCGGCGACATCGAATGGTTCGAGGCCGAGGGCATGCCATACGGGGGGCTGCATCGCGGCCGCGATGCCGTGGCGTAGAACGTGTTCGGCCCGATCACAGAGGACGTCGAGGGCTTCGCGATCACACCCGAGGAGCTGATCGGATCGGGCTCAACCGTCGCGGCAATCGTCCGCTACACGGGCACCGGCAAGGCAACTGGCAAGGCGCTGGACGTGCCGGTGGTTCACGTCTGGGATATCCGCGACTGCAAGCTGGCGCGCTTCCGGCAGTTCATCGACACGGTCAAGTACGCAGAGGTCGTCCCCGCGGCGTAGCGGCTGCGTGAGGCCTCGTGGTCTGCGCGTCGCAGACCGTTTGGCGGACCATGTGCTACATTATGACGCACATGGCCACGGCAGCGCCCACATCGTCAGTCGGCGTACGTGAGCTGCGCCAGAACCTGAGCAAGTATCTCGAGCGCGTGAAGGACGGCGAGACGCTGGTCGTCACGGAGCGGGGCAACGAGGTCGCGCGGCTCGTACCGTCGCGCCCGGACATCGATCCGTTCTATCTTGAGCTGGCCGAGAAGTACGGGGCGACGATCCCTAAGGGCGATCTGGTCGAGACGATCGCGAACCTCCCTCCCCGGCCGAAGCCGGCGCCTGCGGGAACCACAGACGCGCTCCTCGCCGAGGACCGCCGTGACAGGTTCTGAGCGCGCTCGCTCAACGGTCTACGTCGACACGAGCGTGCTCGGCAGGGTCATCCTCGAAGAGCCCGACAAGGAGGCGATCGTACCCGAGCTGACCGGCTTCGGCCGGAGGGTTGCCAGCCGCCTGCTGGGAATCGAGCTTCGCCGCCTCGCTCTACCCGAAGGCGCCTCGGAGGAAGCCGAGCGGATCCTCGAGAACGTCGTACTGATCCCCATCGATGAGGCGGTCATCGCTTCGGCGGAGCGCATCTCTCCGCTGAAGGTGGCCACGCTCGACGCGATTCACCTGGCCACGGCGTTGCGCTTGGCCGCCGAGGATGGGCTCGACGCGCTGATGACCTATGACAAGCGACTGGCGCAGGGAGCAGAAGAACACGGCCTCGCCGTCCTCGCCCCGAGCTGAAGCACGGCGCCGCCCTCACGGACAGACACGGGCTGAGTCGCGCCTGGCAAGCCGCAGCGACTTAGTTTCCAGTCGTCAACCCACCCTTCTACAGGGCTTTCCTTTCCTGTACCGTGTCGGCGGATCCCGTCCGCACGGATGCGTGGGCACGGGACGGAGGCAATTGGTCGCCGCGCTGGGGTCGGCGGCCATCAGGAGACAGGAGAAAGACGTGATCAGATCACTCCTACGCGGGGGAACCGCGATGATGGCGGTGTGCGCACTGGCGCTCGCCGTGACGGCTTCGAGCGCGTTCGCCGCCGGGGCGAACTTCGTTGCCACGGGCCACGACATGGACTTCCACTGCGCCGAAGAAGTCACGGAAGAGTGCGAATACCTGAAGATCGTGGTCGACAAGGTGCGCTCCGGGTCGACGCTGCCGATTCTCGCGCTCGACCAGAGCACCGAGGTTCAGGAAGCGCTCGAAAACGCCGGCTACGCGACGGGAGAAATCGTCGTGGTCGACCCGTCGAACGCGGCGGCGCTGGCGGCGACGCCGTTCGTCGACGGCGGCGGGCATCCGCTCTACTCGGCGATCATCACGGCGTCGGATACGACGTGCGGCGGTTGCGACAACACGGTCGAAGGCGAGACCAACATCAACGCCCGCGCGGCTGACTTCGCGAGCTTCTTCAACGCCGGCGGAGGCATCCTCGCGCTGGCAGGCGCGGAGAACTTCGAAACGTACTACGGCTTCGTGCCGTTGTCGGTCGCGGCGACGGCTGTGGCAGCGCCGTTCACGGTGACGCCGGAAGGCGCCGCGCTGGGAATCAACGAAGAAATGGCCAACTGCTGTGCGACGCACAACACTTCCTGATCCCGCCCTCGCCGCTGGTCGTGCTCGAGAACGACAGCGCCGGGCAGGCAGAGACGATCGCGGCGCTGGGCGTGGCGATCGGCGAAGGCGGCTTCGTGCCGGTCACGCCGCCGGTCGAAACGCCAGCCCCTGCGCCGGCCCCGACGACAACCACGACGACGGTGGCACCCAGCAGCGGCGTCAAAGCGAGCGTCACGAAAGCACCGAAGCAGTGCAAGAGCGCGCGCTCGGTGACGGTTCACTGGAAGACGCCGAGCGGCGTGTCGCTGGAGAAGGTCACGATCAGCCTCAACGGCAAGCGCTACAAGAGCCTGGCGGGCAGCGCCGATCACGCGAAGATCAGCTTCGCCGGGCGCGGCAAGGGCGCCGTGAAGATGCAGATCCTCGGCGACGCCGCGGGAGCCCGCTACGTCTCGAGGCGCATCTTCCACCCGTGCGTGCCGGCCGCCGAAGCGAGCCAGGTGCGCACGCTGGTGCTGCGCCGCATCTGATCGCAGCGACGCAAGACGCCTCGTGAGGCAGGAGCCGTCCGCGCAAAGCGGGCGGCTCCCCTCGCGATCGCCCGCGCTACCCTGCCAAGAGCCATGTCGGACACGGCCAAGGTCGCCAAGAACCTCGAGCGCTTCGCGCAGGCGGTGGCTGCGCACGACCGCGAGAACCCGACGCACACGGCGCACGGGATCGGACTGGCGCACTTCGACATGGAGCGGCTCGGCTTCGAGGAGGGCGAGGAGATCCTGCCGGGCATCACGATCCACGCCGACAGCGGCGTGACCGGCAACTTCCGCGTGCTGTGCGACGGCGAGCACGACGAGCAGGCGGAGCAGGCCGAGCAGGAGGTCGTCGAGGCCGTCTCGTCGCAGTCGGTCGGAGACGCAGTCGCCCCGAGTGCCGCTCCGTTCCCCTTCGAGCGCTAGCTGCGCCCCGTCGTCTTCTCTTTTATTAATCGATAAGAAGACGATCGACCTCGCCGGCTGCGATTGACCGGCCTGGCGCGAGTCTCAAGCGGGCGGCATCGATTTTGGACGCCCGGCCAAGTGCAGGCTGCCGCCGCGCGCGGCAAACTCCCTGCTCGTGGCCGCAGAGGACACCGTCTCGTCGTCCGACGCCGGACGCTGCCGCAACTGGGTCGGGCACGTGATCGTGTGCGGGCTCAACGAAGTGGCGCTGCGCACGGTCGAGCAGCTGCACCTCGCCGGCGCGCGCACGGTCGTGCTCAGCGACGAACCCGACGAGCGCCTCGTGCGCATCGTGCGCGGCTGGGACATCCCGCATCTCCCTCGCGGCGGCCATCTCGCCGAGCCGCTGTTCGACGCGGGCATCGCCGGAGCGCTGGCCGTGGTGTGCGCCGAGAGCACCGACCTGCGCACGCTCGAGACCGTGCTGCAGATCCGCGACCTGCGCCCCGACGTGCGCGTCGTCGCCGACCTCGACAACCCGTCGGTGGCGCACGCCGTGGAGGGGGTGCTGCGCTCGGTCGGCGTGCT
Organism: uncultured Solirubrobacteraceae bacterium; assembly: GCA_963716315.1. Lineage (GTDB taxonomy): Bacteria > Actinomycetota > Thermoleophilia > Solirubrobacterales > Solirubrobacteraceae > Palsa-744. The sequence continues at coordinate 1,378,675 of OY970301.1, forward strand.
CGACGTCCCCGCGCTGTTCGCGCCGGCCGTCGTCGAAACCTGCCTCGGGCGGCGCGCGCGGGAGATCCGGCTCGGCGAGACGTCGTTCGTCGCGGCCGAGGTGCTCGCGCCGCGCGACGGCACGCTGCGTGAGCTATATGGGAGCCTCGCGCCGATCGGTGTCGTGACCAACGCCGGCGAGCAGGTGATCGCCTGCCCCGGTCGCGACCAGGCCGTCTCGGCGCGAGATCGTGTGACGCTGATCGGCACGAGCGCAGAGCTCGACGCGGCCGGGCTCGTCCGCCACGAGTCGCGCTCCGGCGGCACGGCGGCAGCCGCGCGGGCGCACAGCTTCCTCAAGCGGCAGAGCAGCGCGATCGCCGGGATCGTCGATCGCCCGCTGCGCGTCGCGCTGCTGCTCGCGCTCGCGCTGCTCGTCGTCTCGACGATCGTGCTGCACTTCGCCTACCACGAGCCACTCGGGCGCTCCCATCTCAGTCTGCTCGGCGCCGCCTACTTCACCGTCGAGACCGTCGCGACGGTCGGCTTCGGCGACTACTCCTTCGCGGCGCAGCCGAGCGGCATGGTCGTCTTCGGCATCTTCCTGATCGTCGCCGGCGTGACGCTGACGACGACGATGTTCGCGCTCTTGACCAATGCGCTCGTCAGCCGCCGCCTCGCGCAGTCGCTCGGCCACGGGCGCATCCCCGGGATGCGCGGGCACGTCGTGCTCGTCGGACTCGGCAGCGTCGGCATGAAGGTGCTCGAAGGCCTGCTCGCCGCCGGCGCCGAGGTCGTCGTCGTCGAGCGCATGGAGAGCAACCCCAACCTCGCCGAAGCCCGTGCCCTGCACGCGCCGATCGTGATCGGCGACGCCACACACGCGCGCACGCTCGAATCGGTGAACCTCTCGAGCGCAGCCGCCGTGGCGATCCTCACCTCCGACGACCTCGCCAACATCCAGACCGGCCTCGCCGTGCGCGACCGCTTGGCCGAGCGCTGGGCCGAGGTGCCGGTCGTGCTGCGCGTGTTCGACCGCCAGCTCGGCAATCGCCTCGAGCAGAGCTTCGGCTTCCGCCACGTCTGGTCGACCGCCGCGATCGCCGCCCCCTGGTTCGTCGGCCGGGCGCTCGGTCTCGACGTGCTGTTCACGTTCTACGTCGGCAACCATCCGTTCCTGCTCGCGCGCCTGCGTGTAAGCAGGAACGGCGGTCTCGACGGCCTGGCCATGCGCGAGCTGCCGGGCACCGTGCGCGTCGTCGCGATCAGGCGCGCCGCGAGCGCCAATGCGCTCGAGCACCCGCCGCGTCGCGACACGCGCCTGGCGCCCCAGGACGACGCCTACCTCGTCGGCCCCTACGCCGAGCTGCTCGAGGTGCTGCGCCACGACCGCGCGGCCGGCGAAGCCACGGCGCCGGGCGCGACCTGAGCCGCCGGCTGCGCGATGCTCAGGGCTCGATTCCCTCGACGCGCGCGAGGATCATCGCGACGAGCCGCTCGATCGTCGGGCACTTCAGGCCATGGCGCTTGGCCGCGCGCAGCACCGAGCCGGGTATCGCGTCGACCTCCGGTTCGCGCCCGGCGGCGATGTCGCGCTGCATCGAGCTGCCGAGCGTCTCGTGCGCGCGCTCGAGCTCGTCAAGCGCCTTCTGCGGGTTGACGTCCTCAGCGCCCTCCGCCTGCCCGGCGGCGCAAGACTCCTCGATCGCGCCGACCAGGTCGGCGCGCAGCTCCGGCGTCGAGCGGATCTCGCCGAGCAGCTTGTCGTAGGCAGTCGTCGTGCACGCGAGCGCGTTGAGGCGCACGAGCTTCGACCACATCACCTGCGCTTCTGAGCGCGGTGAGATCGGCCTGTCGGCGCGCGCCGATACGCCGGCACCGCTCAGCGCCGCGACGAGCGCGTCCATCTGCGGCCGCGCCGACTCGTAGCGGCTGGCCATCTCGACGAGCAGGAACGGGCTCGTGTGCACGACGACGCCCGGCTGCGGCCGGTCGGCCTCGACGCGGATCGTGCCGGCGAGCACCGCCTCCGGCGCGAAGCGCTCGCGCAGCAGCGCGATGTGGTCGAGCCCGTTGAGCAGCGGCAGCACGACGGGCGGGTCCACGGCGATCCGCTGCAACGCCGCCTGCAGCCCGGCCGCCTTGGTAGCGACGATCAGCGCGTCGACCGGCTCCAGCAGCTTCGTCGTCGTGCGCGGGCGCTCGATGAACTCGCCGAGCGTGACGCTGCCGACGCGCAGGCCGTCTTCGGCGATCACCTGCGCCGTCGACTCGCGCGCGACCACGATCACCTCCTCGCCGGCGCGCTCGAGCGCCCCCGCGAGCAGGCCGCCTACGCCGCCGGGGCCGAGCACGGCGATCTTCATGTGGCGGCCGGCGCGATGCGCGCGGCCGGATCGGCCGGCACGCGCGGGTCGACGAGCACGCCGGGATTCATCACGCCGCGCGGGTCGACCGCCGCTTTGGCCCCGGCGAAGGCGAGCGCGAACGGCTCGGGACGCTGCCGGTCATACCACGGCCGGTGATCGCGCCCGACGGCGTGGTGGTGGGTGATCGTGCCGCCCTCGGCGAGGATCGCTTCGGAGACGGCGCGCTTGACGGCGCGCCACTGCTCGACCTCCTCGCCGCGCCGGGCGGGGGCGATCACGGTGAAGTAGACCGCCGGCCCGTCGGCATAGACGTGCGTGAAGCGCGCCGTCACGCGCCCGCCCTCGCCGCACACCTCGGCCAGCGCCTCCTCCGCCACTCGCTTTGACGCGCTCGTGGAAGGCGGCGAAGCGATCCCACGTGATCGCCGTCTCGAAAGTCTCCGCGAGGATCGCGATCGAGACGAGCACGTCGCGCACGTAGGGCGCGCCGAGGAACGCCTCGCGCCAGGAGCTGACGGCGTCGCCGCTGCCCTCCGCACCCTCGCCCCCACCGCCATCGCCGGCACCGCGCGTCTCGGGCACGACGCCGCCGTGCTCGGCGCAGATCGCGAGCGCCCGCGCGAGCGACTCCTCGACGGGGTGGTCGGTCGACTCGAAGCCGAGCACGAGCAGTGCGTGGCTGCCGTCGCCGGCCATCGTCATCGCCGCCTCGCGCTCGTCGATCAGGCGGCAGTTGGCCGGATCGAGGCCGGACTGCGAGAGCGCGCGCACGCACTCCGCGCCGGCGGCGAAGCGCTCGAAGCGCACGCCCGCCGAGCGCTTGTGCTTGGGTCGCGGCTGCACGCGCACCCACGCCTCGGTGATCACGCCGAGCGTGCCCTCTGAGCCGGCGAGCATGCGGTCGGGGCTGGGGCCGGCGCCCGAGCCGGGCAGCCGGCGCGACTGCCACACGCCGGCCGGCGTGATCGCGCGGGCCGACTCGACGTAGTCCTCGATGTGCGTGCAGCCAGTCGCGAAGTGCCCGGCCGCACGCGTGGCGATCCAGCCGCCGAGCGTCGAGTACTCGAAGGACTGGGGGAAGTGGCGCAGCGTCAGCCCGTGCTCGCCGAGCTGGGACTCGAGCGTGGGCCCGGCGGCGCCGGCCTGGATACGCGCTGCGCGCGAGACGGGGTCGACCTCGAGCACGCGGTCGAGCGCGCGCAGGTCGATTGTGACGGTTCCGTTGAACGAGGACGGGACCGCCGGCGTGACGCCACCGACGACCGAAGTGCCGCCACCGAAGGGGATCGCCGCGACGCCCTCACCGGCGCACCACTGCAGCAGACGCTCAACGTCTGACTCCTCGCGCGGGTGCGCGACGAAGTCGGGGGGGTCGTCGAAGCGACCACGGAAGCCTCGACGACGTCGACGTAGGACTTGCCGAGCGCGTGCGAGGCGCGTGCATGCTCGTCGCTCGTGCAGATCTCGGCCAGCTCGGCCGGCGGGCGCACGCGCGGTTCGCGCAGCTGGAGGGCCTCGAGCGCTACCGGCGCCTCGATCTCGGAGACGGCGAGCCCCAGGTGCCCGGCCGCGAGCGAGGCCGTCTGGCGCATCGCGTCGTCGCTGGGCTGCTGGTCCTCATAGCCCCACCCCCAGTGCTTGAAGCGACGAACAATCACGCGCGCGAGTCTATGCTCACCCTTTGATGTCCGCGCAAGAGAACGCCTCGCCTCCACCGAAGCCCCCGAAGTGCTCGCGCGTGGCCCGTGGGAGCTCGACCGCATCAAGGCGCACTGGAGCGAGCAGGAGTACGAGCCGCCGGCGGCGCACAGCGAGGCTGCCGACGCCGCGATCGAGGGCCTGCGCGAGCGTGGCTCGCCGAGCCACGACGGCGTGGCTGCGCGCCTGGTCGACTACCGCGCCGACGAGCAGGGGCTCGCGATCGAGCTGCAGCCGCTGCGCTGGGCGCTGCGCCTGGTGGCGGGCGACGCCTCGCACAGCATGGCCGCGCTGTGCGTGACGCGCTCAGCCGACGGGCGCTGGCTGGCGGGACGGCGCGCGCCGTGGGTCGCCTCCTGGGCGGGGCGCTGGGCGCTCGGCGCCGGCGGCGCCGTGGACCTCGGCGAGAGCCCCGCCGACACGCTCGTGCGCGAGCTCGACGAGGAGTGGGCCGTCGCGCCGGAGCGCGTGCGCGGCGAGGCGCTGATCTGCCTGCCGCAGAAGCTGGTCATGTTCGTCGGGCAGGCGTGGCTCCCGGAGGGCGCCGAGGAGCACGGTGCAGCCCGACGCACGAGCACGACGAGTTCGCCTGGTGGCCGGCCGAGATCGACGAGTGGCCGCCGGAGGCCGGCGAGGCGCTGCCGCTAATGGCCCGCTGGCTCTCGGAGTGAGCGAGCGACGGGCCGCGCCGGCCGCTGACGTTCGAGCGCCTGAAGTGGACGTCGTTCTCTCACTCTTGCGTGTACGTGGCGCTGTTGATCTGCGCCTTCGCCGCGGGCAACCCGCAGCCGCTGACGTTCGTGCTCGGTCTCACGCACGGCCTGCTTGTGGATCTTCATGTCGCTCGCGTGTCTGACGGCGGCGCGACTGCGGATCGTCTCGCTGCGACTGGCAGTCGCGGTGGCCGTGCTGGGTGGCATCGGGCCGTTCTTCGGCAGCTATGAGTTCATCCGTGAGCGAACGCCGAGACCCGCGCCGCGCTGAGACGTCAGCGGAATCAATGGCCGCGTGGACGATGGCACGCACGGCTGAGCAGATAATCGACGTCGTGACCCCTGCCGCCGGCGAGTCGGTCACCGAGGGAACAATCCTCGAATGGCATGTCAAGGTCGGCGACGCGATCGAGGCCGATGCGACGATCGTCGAGATCTCGACCGACAAGGTCGACGTCGAGCTGCCGTCTCCCGCGACGGGCGTCGTTACGGAGCTGCTCGTCGAGGAGGGCGACACGGTCACGGTCGGGCAGGTGATCGCGCGGATCGCGGTGGGCGCGAGCGCGGCCGCGGCGGCCGAAGCGGGCGGCGGCAACGGCGCCGGCGGGACGGACTCGGGCAAGAACGGCTCGAGCAACGGCGCGGCGCTTGCCGAGGAGCCGGCAGCTGCCGCGGCCGCTCCAGCCACCGAGCAGAGCGGAACGCTCGTCGACGTGATCACGCCGGCCGCGGGCGAGTCGGTCACGCGAGGGCACGATCCTCGAATGGCACGCGCAGGTCGGCGACTTCGATCAAGGCGAGCGACACGATCGTCGAGATCTCCACGGACAAGGTCGACGTCGAGCTGCCCGCCCCGGCGAGCGGCACGGTCGCGGAGCTGCTCGCGCAGGAGGGCGACACGGTGACGGTCGGCCAGGTGATCGCGCGGATCGCGGTGGGCGAGCAGGCTGCAGCGCCCGCACCGCAGTCGGCCGACGGCGCGGACGGCGCCGCGCAGGCGCAGACATCGAGCGCGTCCGCCCCGAGCGCCCCTGCCGCGGGCACGGTGCCGGAGGACCTCAAGGTCTCGCCGGTCGCCGCGCGCGTCGCGCAGCGCGCCGAGGGCGTCGATCTCGCGCAGGTCTCGGGCAGCGGCCCGGCGGGCAGGATCACCAAGTCCGACGTGCTCTCGGCGGCCGGCGGCAACGGCGCCGCGCGCGCGGCGGAGAGCACGGGCGACGGTGCAGCGCCGAGCGCCGCAGAAACCGAGACGCAGCCGATGCGCGGCGGCGCGGCGGCGCTGGCCCGCTACATGGAGCAGTCGCGCTCGATCCCGACGGCGACGAGCTTCCGCACGCTGACGGTGACGATGCTCGACGGGCGGCGCAAGCGAGCTGAAGGCAGCCGAGCGCAAGGTCTCCTTCACGCACCTGATCGCCTACGCGATCGCCCGCGCGGCGGACGACATGCCGGTGATGGCGGACCACTTCGAGGAGATCGACGGCAAGCCCAACCGCGTGCATCGACGGGCAGGTCAACCTCGGCCTGGCGGTGGACGTGGAGAAGAAGGACGACCGATCGGGGATCGGCCAGCGCACGCTGATGGTGCCGGTGATCCGCGACGGCGGGCGGATGCCGCTTCGAGCGCTTCCTCGCCGCCTACGACGCGCTGGTCGAGAAGGCGCGCACGAACACGCTGACGGCGGATGACCTCGTCGGCGCGCAACATCACGCTGACGAACCCGGGCGGGATCGGCACGATCGCCTCGGTGCCGCGCCTGATGACGGGCCAGGGGACGATCGTCGCGACCGGCTCGATCGCCTACCCGCCGGGCCTGGCCAACGATCGGCCAGATGATCGGCGCGGAGAAGGTCATGACGATGACCTCGACCTACGACCACCGGATCATCCAGGGCGCCGAGTCGGGGCGCTTCCTGGCGCGGATCGAGGAGTACCTGCAGGGCGAGCACGGCTTCTACGAGGGCGTCTTCGCATCGCTCGGCGTCGAGCTCGGCCCACCGCCCCCGCCGCCGGCGCCGGCAGCCGCCGCCGCGGCTGCGGCGCACGCAGGCACGACCCCCTCGGCGGCGTGTCGGCGGCGCGAGCGAAGAGCTGCTGCAGGCGGTGCAGGCGGCGAGCACGCTGGTCAGCCGCGTACCGCAGCCACGGACACCTGGCGGCGCGCCTGGACCCGCTGGACTCCGAGCCCGAGGGCGACCCGGGCCTGGACCCGGAGCCGCTCGGCCTGACGCCGGAGATCCAGGCGCGGATCCCGGCAAAGGTGCTGCAAGATGTACGTGCCGGGCGCGACGCTGGCCGACGCGCTGCCGCACCTGCGCGAGACCTACTGCGGCACGATCGCCTATGAGATCGAGCACATCGCGTCCCACCGCCAGCGCGTGTGGCTGCGCGAGCACATCGAGTCGGGTGCGTTCCGCGACGCGCTGACCAACGACGAGCGCGCGCGCGCTGCTACGCCGCCTGGTCGAGGTCGACGCGCTCGAGCGCTTCATGCACAAGGCCTACCTCGGCCAGCACCAGTTCTCGATCGAGGGCCTCGACATGACGGTGCCGATGCTCGACGAGCTGATCCAGCTGTCGGCCGCGCACGGCGGCACAGGAGGTCGTGATCGGCATGGCCCACCGCGGCCGGCTGAACGTGCTCGCGCACAACCTCGGGCGCCCCTACGAGACGATCTTCGCCGAGTTCGAGGGCGCCTCGACGCTCGAGGCGGTGACGACGATCCCGCAGGGCGGCACCGGCGACGTCAAGTACCACCACGGCACGCAGGGCTCCTACGAGCTGCCGCGACGGCGAGCACGATCCGCGTCAACCTCGAGTCCAACCCGAGCCACCTCGAGTACGTCTACCCGGTCGTCGAGGGCGCGACGCGCGCGGCGCAGACCACGCGCCAGGGCCCGCACGCGCATCAGGACACCGAACGCGGCCGTGCCGATCGTGATCCACGGCGACGCCTCGTTCCCGGCGCAGGGCGTCGTCTCGGAGACGCTCAACCTGCAGGCGCTCGACGGCTACAAGGTCGGCGGCACGGTGCACCTGATCACGAACAACCAGGTCGGCTTCACGACCGACCCCGACGACGCCCGCTCGACGCGCTGGGCCTCGGACCTGGCGAAGGGCTTCGACGTGCCGATCATCCACGTCAACGCCGACGACGTGCCGGCGTGCATGAGCGCCGTGCGCCTGGCGTTCGCGTTCCGCCAGGAGTTCGGCCACGACGTGCTGATCGACCTGATCGGCTACCGCCGCTTCGGCCACAACGAGTCCGACGAGCCCGCCTACACGCAGCCGGAGATGTACGCGAAGATCAAGAGCGAAGAAGCGCGTGTCCGAGCTGTGGGCCGACCGCCTGGTCGCCGAAGGCGTCGTCTCCCAGGAGGAGGTCGACGCGCCAGGCGCAGGAGGTGTGGGACAACCTGACGCTGCTGCACCAGCGCCTGAAGGCGAAGATCGCAGCGGCGGCCGAGCACGGCGGCAGCACCAGACGGGCGAGTACCAGCTCGACCGCTCGCCGAGCCCGGAGGTCGAGACGGCGGTGCCGGCGCGAGCGCCTGCGCGAGCTCGGCGAGGAGCTGCTGCGCGTGCCCGAGGGCTTCACGGTCCACCCGAAGCTCGTCAAACAGCTCGAGCGCCGGCGCGAGGCGCTGGGCCGAGGACGGCCACGATCGACTGGGCGCACGCCGAGGCGCTGGCGTTCGCGCTCGCTGCTGACCGAAGGGACGCCGATCCGCCTGACCGGCCAGGACACCGAGCGCGGCACCTTCAGCCAGCGCCACATGGTGCTGCACGACGCGAAGACCGGTCAGACGGTGTGCCCGATCCAGAACCTGCCCGACGCGCTGGCGCCGCTGGAGCTGCACAACAGCCCGCTGTCGGAGCTCGCGTGCATGGGCTTCGAGTACGGCTACAGCCAGGAGGCGCCGGAGACGCTCGTGCTGTGGGAGGCGCAGTTCGGCGACTTCGTCAACTCGGCGCAGGTGATCATCGACCAGTTCATCGTCTCGGGCCTGGCCAAGTGGGGGCAGACCTCACGCCTGACGCTGCTGCTGCCGCACGGCTACGAGGGCTCGGGCCCGGAGCACTCCTCGGCGCGCCTGGAGCGCTTCCTCGCGCTGGCCGCCGAGGGCAACATCCGCGTGGCGAGCCCGACGACGCCGGCGCAGTACTTCCACCTGCTGCGCCGCCAGGCGCGGATCGCCAAGCAGCGCCCGCTCGTCGTGATGACGCCGAAGTCGCTGCTGCGCCTGCCGCAGGCGACGAACACGATCGCCGAGATGGCCGAGGGCACGCGCTTCCACCCCGTGCTCGCCGAGCCGGGCGTCGAGGACGCACAGGTCACGCGCCTCGTGCTGTGCACGGGCAAGGTCTACTACGACCTCGTCGGCCACCCCGACCGCGCCTCGCACCCGGCCTCGCAGTCGGCGCGGGTCGAGCTGCTCTACCCCTTCCCCGAAGGCCAGATCCTCGAGCTGATGCGCCGCTACCCGAACCTGCAGGAGGTCGTCTGGGTGCAGGAGGAGCCGCGCAACGTGGGTGCCCGCGCGCACATGTTCCCGCGCCTGATGCAGATCATGCCCCAGGACATCCACTTCGGCTTCATCGGCCGTCCCGAGCGAGCAAGCCCCGGCGAGGGCTACCCGGCGGCGCACATCGCCGAACAGAACCGCATCGTCACGACCGCGATCGACCTCGATCGACCGATCTCGCAGTACCCGCGCAAGGCACCGGGGCAGCGCTGATGTGGGCCCTGTGGAAGCGGTTCCTCGAGATCCGCCGCCAGCGCAAGCGCAAGAAGCGCCTCGGGCGTTAAGAAGCAGCTCGGCCCTCAGCGGCCTTTCCACACGGGCTCGCGCTTTTCCTTGAACGCGCTGGCCCCCTCCTTGGCGTCCTCAGAGGTCATCACGGGCCCGGTGATCTCGCCCTGCTTCTGCCACATCTCCTCGCTGCTCCAGTCGAACTGCTCCTGCAGGATGCGCTTGGAGCCGATCAGCGCGAGCGGGCCGCTCTTGGAGAGCTGCTCGGCGAGCTCCATCGCGACGTCGACGGCGGAGCCGGGCTCGGCGAGCCGGTTGACGAGGCCGAACTCGTGAAAGCGCTCGGCGGGCATCGAGTCACCGGTCAGCGCGAGCTCCATCACGACGTGGTAGGGCATCCGCCGCGGCAGGCGAAGCAGCGCGCCGGCGGCAGCGATCAGCGAGCGTTTGGCCTCGGGGATCCCCATTTTGGCGCCCTTGGCGGCGACGATCAGATCGCACGCGAGCGCGACCTCCAGGCCGCCGGCCAGCGCGAAGCCCTCGATCGCGGCGATCAGCGGCTTCTGCGAGGCGCGCTGGGCGATCCCGGCGAAGCCGCGGTCGCCGAACCAGGGAGATTCGCCCTTGACGAAGGCGCCGAGGTCCATGCCCGCGCTGAAGAAGCCGCCGGTGCCGGTGAGCACGCCGACGGCCAGGCCGTCATCGCCGTCGAGCTGGTCGAGCGCACCGGCGATGCCCTCGGCGACGGCGCCGTTGACCGCGTTGCGGACCTCGGGACGGTTGATCGTGATCAGCAGGACGTTGCCGCGACGCTCGGTCAGGACGGCATCGGTGGAGACGGCGGCATCGGCACTCATCGGCGGTTGCTCCTTGGTCGGAAAGGACGGGGCAAGCCTACCGGCGCAGCGGCGGCGCACGGTCGCGAGTGCGGATGGTGGGAGCAGCGATGCCGCGCCAAGCTGGGCGCCGAGCTGGGAGCCTCGGTCAGTCAGCGGGGTGAGTTTGCACGCTCTCGGCGGGAGCGGGTGCGGCGGCCGTCGCGTCGGAGGCGTCGGGCGGCGGAGCCGGGGCAGGTGTCTCCGAGGATGCATGCGGTGCGGAGGCAGCGCTGGCAGCGGGCGGCGGGCCCTGCTCCTCGGCGCCGGCGCCGATGTCGAGCGACTGGCGGAACTCGCGGATGCCCTGGCCGAGCGCTTTCGCGAGGCCAGGCAGGCGCTTGGGACCGAGCACGACGAGTGCAACCACGGCGATGAACAGCAGGTGGACGGGACTCTCGATGCCCATGCCTTGGCAAGGCTAGACCCTATGCCGCAGGTCGCCCGTCGGGTTGACCGTCGGAGGTAGGCCGGACACTCCTCGCGGGGGCTTGTCTGGCCGGAGAACGGCTCCGGCTGACCCCAAAGAGTGAGGAGGTCCGGCCATGACCGGAATTGTGACGTGGGCAGGGCTCGATGTCCATGCCCGCTCGACGCATGCTGCGGCGATCAATCCTGCGAGCGGCGAGCTGGTGCGTGCGAGGTTCGGGCCGGGCATCGAGGAGCCGCTCGCGTGGCTTCAGGGTTTGCCGGGTCCAGTGCGTGCTTGCTATGAGGCGGGGCCGACTGGGTTCGGGCTCTATCGCGCCGCGAGCGCGGCTGGGGTGGCCGTCGAGGTGATCGCGCCGGGCAAGACACCAAGGGGGCCTTCAGATCGGCTGAAGACCGATCGCAAGGACGCCGAGCTGCTCGCGCGGTTGCTGCTCGCCGGGTCCTTGACGAGCGTTGTGGTCCCGCCCATCGAGGTCGAGGCCGCCCGCGAGCTGATGCGTTCACACGATGCGTGCCGGCGTGATCTGATGACCGCTCGTCACCGGGTCTCAAAGATGCTGTTGCGTCATGGTCGGGTCTATCCCGAGCCTTCGACCTGGACCACGCGCCACCGCCGGTGGCTATCGGTTCAGCAGTTCGATGAGGCTGCATCAGAGCTGGTGTTCGCCGATCTGATTGCCTCCGTCGACGGACTGAGCGCGCGCAAGGCAGCGATCGCAGAGCGGCTCTCGCGCCTGGCCCAAGACGAGCAGTGGTGGTCGACCGTCGCAAGGCTCCGCTGCTTCCGGGGCGTTGACACGCTGAGCGCGTTTGCGCTTCACCTCGAGCTCGGCGGGGACTGGCAGCGCTTTGAGCGAGCGAACGCGCTGAGCGCATGGCTCGGGCTGATCCCATCCCTTCACCAGTCCGGCGAGTCATCGCAGCAGGGGTCGATCACGAAGACGGGATCGGGCTTCGCTCGCCGGCTGCTCGTCGAGTCCGCCTGGCACTACGGGCGCCCCCCGCGGATCGGGGTGAGCCTCCGCAATCGCCAGCAGGGCCAGCCCGAGCATGTCCTGCAGATCGCCAACCGCGCGCAGCAGCGGCTGCACCGGGTCTATCACCGCATGCGCGCCCGTGGCAAGGCGCACAACGTGACCGTCGTCGCCTGCGCACGCGAGCTGGCGTGCTTCCTGTGGGCGGCAGCGAGCGCCGACTGACCCGGCTGACAGTCCTACCGGCCGGGAGAGCGGGGCGTCGGGCCATCAGCGGCCGGCACGCGCGATTGCGCTATGGGCAGCACTCCTCACACGAGTGCCACGCCCGTTCCTAGAGAGCGCAAGCCGGCAGCACGAAACCGGGCCCTGGGGTACCCAACCCCCGCATCATCAGACTGGCAACGCCGACACCGAGCCCGGCGCCCCGCTCTCCCGACCACTCTCAGACGCCCGTTCGACGGACGCGACTACGGCTGTCGACTTGACAACGCAGCGACATATCAGCGCTACGGCCGACGCGCGCCGTACGCTGCGAGTCGTGGCTGCTCAACCCGCCGCGGCCGGGCGTCCCTACCCGCCGCCGCCTGACAGCGAGGCATTCTGGCCGGCGCAGCTGACAGTGCTGGCGGCGATCGGGATCCAGTTGCTGCTGCCCGAGCGCCTGACGGCTGGCCCGTCATGGCTCGTGGCCTCGCTCGAGGGCGTGCTGCTGATCGGCCTGTTCGTCGTCACGCCAAACGTGATCGAGGACGAGCACCCGCGGCGCCGGCGCATCGCGCTCTCGCTGACGGCGTTCGTCAGCGCCGCGAACATCTTCTCGCTCGGCGCGCTGACGCACTATCTGCTGCACCATCACGTCTCCGACGGTCGCGGCTTGATCGTCGCGGGCGTGCTGATCTGGCTGACGAACCTGCTGATCTTCGGGCTTTGGTACTGGGAGATGGACCGCGGCGGCCCCGGCAAACGAGCGACGGGCAACGACGGACAGCCGGACTTCCTGTTCCCGCAGATGACCGACGATCGGATCGAGCCGCGCGACTGGCGGCCGAAGTTCGTCGACTATCTATACGTCTCGCTGACGAACAACACCGCGTTCTCGCCGACCGACACGATGCCGCTGACGCCGACGGCGAAGTGCATCATGGGCGTACAGTCGGTCGTCTCGCTGCTGACGATCGGCCTGATCGTCTCGCGCGCGGTGAACATCCTCTAGGGCGAGGAGCGCGGCACTCGCGCGCGGCGGGGGCAGGGCGCGCACCGGCGCTCGTAGCCACCATGCCGCCGTCTTCACATGTTCGAGCCGCCGGCGTGGCTACGCGACCTTGTTTCGAGATAGTGAACTAATCGACTCAATGGTAAGGTTGCCCGGTCGCCGGGAGACGCGATCAGACGCAGCGCAGGCGACGTCTTGACAACTCCGGGGAAGGAAAGCGATGAGCGATCGAGAGGTGACGTTCCTGCGCGACACCGCGCACTTCGACGCCAAACAGCAGCCGGCCGACACGGCGGCGATGCTGGCGCAGTTCGTCGAAGCGGCCAAATCCAGCCTGGATGTGGCCATCTACGACTTCAAACTGAGCGGCGCGCTGGCGAGCACGGTGGCGGGCGCGTTCACGGACGCGGCCGGGCGCAAAGTGAAGATCCGCATCGGCTACGACGCGAACAAGCCGGCGGCGCAGACGATCGCTGCGTTCGAGGCAAACGGTGCGGACCCCGCGCCCGTGGGCACGGAGCAGTGGCTGAAAGAACACTTCGGCGGCGTCGCCGGAATCGAGCTGAAGCCGATCATCTCGCCGGGCGGCAAGCTGATGCACAGCAAGTTCATCGTGCGCGACCTCGACAGCGATGCGGCGGCGGTGTGGATGGGCTCGGCGAACTTCACCGATGGCGCGTGGACGCGCCAGGAGAACAACATCGTGCGCCTCACCTCGCCGGCGCTGGCCGAAGCCTACGAGCAGGACTTCAAGGAAATGTGGGAATCGGGCAGGATCACCAAAACGGGCACAGGCGACGACGGCGCGACGACGGTCGACGGGGCGAACGTGGCCTGGCAGTTCTCACCGGGCGAGGGCGCGAAGATTGACGCGCACCTGGCGTCGGTGATCGGAGAAGCGACTGCGAAGGTGCGCATCTCCTCGATGGTGATCACCTCGCATGCGGTGCTGAACGCGCTGCAGGCGGCGATCTCCAGAGGCGTCCAGCTCGACGGCGTCTACGACGGCGGCGAGATGGAGGGGATCAAGAAAGAGTGGGAGAAGAGCGCGGCGGAAGGGCACAAAGCCAGCGAAGAAGTGCTCGCGACGTTCAACGATGTCGCCGCGCACCTGGTCGCGAAGCCGTCGGCCAAATTCAGCGAAGACGGCCCGCATGACTTCATGCACAACAAGGCGCTGGTGAAGGACGAAGAGCTGGTCGTGACGGGCAGCTACAACTTCTCCAAGAACGCCGAGGGCAATGCGGAGAACCAGCTGACGATCACCGATACGGCGATTGCGAAGTCATACGCCCACTACATCAAGACGCTGATCGACAAGTACGGCTAGCCGGCCATGCTGGGCTCGAGCTCGAGCGCCTGCACGATCAGCTCGCGCACGTCCTCGCCGGCGCCAAGCGCCACTGCGCGGCGCAGCGCCTCGAGCGTGCCCTCGCGGTCCATCAGGTGCAGCCGCAGCCGGCCCAGACGCTCCCACGCGCCGGCGTCGCTCGGGCCGCGGTGGACGGCGCGCTCGGCGGCCTCCTCGGCGAGGTCGACGGCGCCGATGTCCTCATAGATCCGCGACGCGAAGCGGTGCGCGGCGGGGCGTGCGCCGTCGACGCGCGCCCAGTCGCGCACGGCGCGGGCGGCCTCGTCGAGCTTGCCGGCCTGCCAGAAGGCGAGCGTCATCAAGCGCAGCACGGCGACGTTGTCGGGCTCGGCGTCGCGCGCGTAGATCAGCCGCTGTGCGGCGAGTTCGTACTCGCCTTCGGCCATCGCGCGCTGCGCGGCCAGCGTGAAGCGTTCGACGCGCTCCTCGGCGGGATCGGGCTTTGAGAAGTCGACGAAGCGCAGGCTGCCTGCGGGCACCGTGCGCACGCCGTGGCTGAATTTGACGCGCGCCCACTGCTGCACGTCATCGCCGCCGTCGGGGTCCTCGGTGAAGTAGATGCCGGCGACCGTGCCGACGCCCCACTCGGGGTAGGAGAGGCAGCGCGCGTAGCGGTGCACGACGGAGTGGTCGGGCACGCGGCTGGCGAAGGGGTCGTGCTTGGCTTTGTCAGCAGCGTGGGCGCGGGCGCGCTGCTCGGCCTCGTAGGCACGCCGGCCCGCCTCCTCGCGCTCGCGCCGGGCGGCGGCGGCCGAGGCGCGCACGGCGTTCTCGGAGACCTTGCCCCCGCGCGAGCCCTCGGCGAGGCGCTCGAGCTGGTCGGCGGCCTCGTTGATCGCCTTCAGGTGGCGCTCGTGCTCGAACTGGCGCCCGGCCGGCGCGATGTCGGGATGCCAGCGCTTGGCCATGCGCCTGCGGGCGAGCTGCACATCGCGCTTGTCGAACGGCGCCTGGAGCTCCAGCAGGAGCAGGTGCTGCTCGACATCGAGGACAGTCGTCGGCATGACCCGACAACGTTAGCGACCCCGGCGAGGTCCTATCCTGCCTGCCAATGTCCTCTCAGTACATCTTCACGATGCACCGTCTGTCGAAGCTGCACCCGCCGGACAAGACGGTGCTCGACAACGTCACGCTGGCCTTCTACCCGGGGGCGAAGATCGGCGTGCTCGGCTACAACGGCGCGGGCAAGTCGACGCTGCTGCGGATCATGGCGGGGGTCGATCAGGAGTACCGCGGCGAGGCCCAGCTGGCGCCCGGGGCGAGCGTGGGGATGCTCGAGCAGGAGCCCCATCTGGACGAGTCCAAGGACGTCAAGGGCAACGTCGAGGACGGCGTGGCCGAGACGAAGGCGCTGCTCGACCGCTTCAACGAGCTGGCGGCGAACTACTCCGATGAGACGGCCGAGGAGTTCGGCCGCATCCAGGCGAAGATCGAAGCGGCCGACGCGTGGAACCTCGACACGCAGCTGGAATACGCGATGGACGCGCTGCGCCTGCCGCCGCCCGACGCCGACGTGAGCCTGCTTTCTGGGGGCGAGCGCCGCCGCGTGGCACTGTGCCGCCTGCTGCTCTCCGCGCCCGACCTGCTGCTACTCGACGAGCCCACGAACCACCTCGACGCGGAGTCGGTCGCTTGGCTGGAGCAGCACCTCTCCGAGTACAAGGGGGCAATCGTCGCGGTCACCCACGACCGCTACTTCCTCGACAACGTCGCCGGCTGGATCCTCGAGCTCGATCGCGGCAAGGGGATCCCCTACGAGGGCAACTACTCGGGCTGGCTCGAGCAGAAGCAGGCGCGCCTGGCGCAAGAAGAGCGCTCGGAAAAGGGCCGCGAACGCACGATCGCGGCCGAGCTCGAATGGGTGCGCACGAACCCCAAGGGCAAACGCACCAAGTCAAAGGCGCGCCTGGCGCGCTACGAGGAGCTCGTCGCCGAAGAGCGCAACGTCAAGCTCGAGGACGTGCAGATCCACATCCCGCCGGGCCCGCGCCTGGGCGAGAAGGTGCTGACGGCCAACGACGTGCGCAAGGGCTTCGGCGAGAAGCTCCTGATCGAGGACCTCAGCTTCGATTTGCCGCGCGCCGGCATCGTCGGCGTGATCGGCGCCAACGGCGCCGGCAAGACGACGCTGTTTCGCATGATCACCGGCGAGGAGTCGCCCGACAGCGGCTCGATCGAGCTCGGCGACACGGTCCAGCTCGCCTACGTCGACCAGTCGCGCGACGCACTGGACCCGGCGAAGACCGTGTGGGAGGAGATCTCCGAAGGCTACGAGCACCTCAAAGTGGGCGATCGCGAGGTCAACTCGCGCCAGTACACGGCGGGCTTCAACTTCAAGGGCTCAAGCCAGCAGGCGAAGATCGGCTCCCTCTCAGGAGGCGAGCGCAACCGCGTGCACCTGGCCAAGTTGCTGCGCAGCGGCGGCAACCTGCTGCTGCTCGACGAGCCGACCAACGACCTCGACGTTGACACGCTGCGCGCGCTGGAGAACGCGCTGCTCGAATTCCCTGGCTGCGCGGTGATCATCTCCCACGACCGCTGGTTCCTCGACCGCGTGGCCACGCACGTGCTGGCGTTCGAGGGCGACTCGCAGGTCACGTGGTTCGAGGGCAACTTCGAGGCCTACGAGGAGCACCGCCGGGCGCTGCTCGGCGACGCCGCGGACCGCCCGCACCGGATCACCTACAAGCGCCTGGTCCGTGGCTGAGGCGCAGGCGCCGCCGCTCACGGCGCTGGGCACGTTCGACCGCGACACGGCCGTGCGCGAGCTGCGCCGCACCGAGGCGGGCGAGCGGCCGGCGCTGGTCGAGTTCGCGGCCAACGTCTCGCCGGACTGGCGCGCCGGGCGCGGGCCGCACGGCGGCTACATCGCGGCGATGCTGATGCGCGCGCTGATCGAGACGGTGGCCGACCCGAGCAGAGCGCCGCGCTCGCTGACGATCCACTACGCGCGGGCGCCGCAACCCGGCCCGGTCAGCATCGTCGCGAGCATCGAGCGCGCCGGGCGCTCGCTGAGCACGCTTTCGGCGCGGATGGAGCAGCAGGGCAAGTTGATCACGCTCGCGCTGGCCGCCTTCTCGGTGCCGTGGAACGCCCCGGAGCTGCTCGAGCTCCCGCTGCCCGACGTGGCACCGCCGGACCCGGTGCGCGAGGCCGGCGTGCCGCTGTTCGCGGGAGCGCCGCCGTTCACGCGCCACATCGTCGTGCAGGGACGGACCGGCGCGGTCCCGTTCGCCGGCTCCGATGCGCCGATGGAGATCGGCGCCTGGCTGGGGCTCGCCGAGCCGCGCGCGATCGACCCGATCTCGCTGGCGTTCTTCAGCGACGCCCTGTTCTCGCCGCCGTTCATCCGCCTGACCGATCCGGCGACGACGCCGACGGTCGACCTGACGGTCCACTTCCGCAAGGCGCTGGCGCCCGCTGCACCGGCAACGGCCGGGGCCGACGACGGAGACACCCCCGGCGGACTCCCGTCGCACGAGCTGTGCTTTGCGCGCTTTCGCTCGGGCCTCGTGCAGGACGGCTTCTTCGAGGAGGACGGCGTGATCTGGGCGGCCGACGGCACGGTGCTCGCGCAATCGCGCCAGCTCGGCATCGTGATGGCGCTGGCTTCGTAGAACCGCACGCCGCCTCACAGTCGCCGGCCTCGCGGATCGGTTAGTGTCGACTAATGAGCGATTACACAGCGAAGCGCATCAACGAGATGGAGGCCGGCTACGGCGGCGGGTTCGTAAAGGTCCGTGCCGAGCTGGGAGTGACGGCGTTCGGGATGCAGATCATCCAGCTGCCCCCGGACTACGCGGATTACCCCGAGCACGACCATGCGGAGAGCGGCCAGGAAGAGGTCTTCGCCGTGCTGTCGGGTTCGGGCTGGATGGACGTCGAAGGCGAGCGCGTGGAGCTCGACCCCGAGACGCTCGTGCGTGTCGGCGCCGAGACCAAGCGCAAGGTCCACGCGGGCCCGCAGGGACTGCGGATGCTCGTCACCGGCGGCTGCCCCGGCGAGGCCTACAAGGTCTCGCCCGGCACCGAGCTGGAAGCAGCCTGAGGAATCCCGACCCGCTCGGCCGCCGCTAAGCGCCCGCGCGGCGCGCGGCGCCGGCCGAGCGGATCGTGACGCCCGTGCGGGCGGTGCGCCTGAGCCCCGCCGGATCGCGCACGGCGATCGTCGCGCTGGCTTTCAGCAGATGGGCGCGGCCGAGCAGCGCCCGCGCCCCGGCCGACAAGCGCAGCGTCAGCGTGCGGGTCTGACCGCCGGCGAGCGCGAACGAGCCGCTCGCGAGCGTCAACACGACGCTCCTCGGCGTCGAGGATGGCCGCGCTCCGTGCTTGACGGTCGCTCGCAGAGTGACGGTGCCGAGGCAGCTCTGCTCCCATGCCGGGCAGCTGACCCGCACGGCGACGGTGCCTCTCCGTGACTCGTTCAGAAGCGTGCGCGCGAGCGTGGCCAGCGGGCCGCGCGGGGTCGCGCTTTCGCGCACGCCGGAGACGCCCTGCGCGGGTGCGGGGCCAAGCACGCCTGTGCTCTGCGGCGACTGCGGCGACTGCGGCGACTGCGGCGGGCCTGCCACAGCGCTCGCCCCGCTGCCGGTGAACAGCACGTGGTGCAGGCCGCTCGTGTCTTCGCCGTTGATCAGCCATTCGCCTTCGGCGAAGCCGGTTTGCGTGGGCGCGAACGTGACCTGCTCGGTGACGCTTTCGCCGGCCTGGATCGTCGTGCCCTCCGACAGCGAGCTGGCCGCCGCGAACTCACCGCCGAGCGGCGGCTTGGACTTGGTGATCGGGACGGCTGTGCCGCCGGTGTTGGTGACCGTGAACGACTTCGTCAGCGTCGTGCCCAAGAGCACCGGGCCGAAGTCGGTCGTTTCGGAGGCGACCTGCAAGGTCCCTGGCGCCCCGGCGCTGGCGGAGAGGCCGATCTGGCCATTGCCGCCACTAGTCTGCAGGCCGATCGCGCCATTGAACACCCCGGCTTCCGTGGGGTGGAAGTTGACCACGATCGTGATCGATCCGCCCGGCGGGATCTGCGTTTTGGCTTTCGGTGCGCCTTCCACTTCGAACGGCGCCCCCGGTAGTTCGACCTGATCGATCGTCAGCGGTTCCGCGCCGCCGTTGCTGATCGTCGCCGATTCGGATCGTTCGTGGCCGATCGCCGTCGCTTCGAAGGACAGCACCGGCGGCAGCAGCACTAGCTGGGCAGCTTCGGTCTGACCGGTCCCAGATACCGCGAACTGAACTTCTTTGCCGTCGCTCGTCGTCGCCGTCACCGTGCCCCCGACCAGCCCGGACTGCGTCGGCGCGAACGTCACGGGGATCGAGATCTTCTGCCCCGCGGCGAGCGTCGCCGGCAGCGCCGGCGAGGAGTTGCCGAGCTGGAACTGGCTCGAGCTCGAGCTGAGGCTCGACAGCGTCAGCGGTTCGTGGGCTGTCAGCGTCAGCGTCTTTTCGCTCGTCTTGCCGACCGTCGTCGTCGGAAACGACAGAGCGGAGCCTGTGAGCGGGGGTGAGACGGGCGCGCCGAAGGCAAGCACCTTGCCTGCACGCGTGCCGACGAACAGCTTGCCGGCACCGACCCCCGGGACGCTGTAGTTCGACGCCGTGCCGATCGGCGCACTGAACCGCAGGACCGGCTTGCCGCCGACGGGCACCGGGTCATACGCGCGCAGCTGCCCGCCGCTGCCGGTGCGGTTGGCCGACCAGATGATCCACACGAGCGCGCTGCCCGAGGTGGTGCCTTCGGAGGTGATCACCGGCGCGCCCGACCCCCAGCCAAATACGTCTTCGGAGCTGCCGGCGAGCGACAGCGAGGGCAGGCCGCTGCCCGACAAGCCGTACTTGTACACGTCGAGGTGACCGCCACCGCTCGAGCCGCTGGAGGTCGGGATGTAGACGTACCCCCCGTCGCCCGGCCAGATGCCCGGGCGCGACCAGACGCCGCCGCGCGGGCCGAGCCGCTGCACAACGTTGTCCGAGCCGCCCGTGCCCTGACTGACGCCGCCGAGCGAGTCGCGGTTGAGCAGGTAGACGTAGCCCTGCTTGCCGTCAGCCACGGCCAGATGCGGCAGTGCGGGAGTGCCGAAGTATTCGGAGGGCAGGCCCGTCACGCCGCCGGAGGCGAAGTCGGCATCGTTTTCGTCGAGCACCGGGCCGTTGAACGGCGCGAAGAAGTCGACCGGCTCGAGCGAGCCGTCGCCTTGCACGCGCAGGCGCACGACCGACTCGCCGAGGTTCGCCGGCGGGCTCGTGCCGGCCGCCGGTTTGGACGGCGCGCCGCCGTTGCCGGTCGTGAACAGGATCGTGCCGGCACCGTCGGAGGTCAGCCCGGAGCCGGACTGCCAGATGCCCGCGCCTTCCGCCGTCGTGTTGTCGACGTAGCGCGCCGTCACTTTGCCCACCGTCGAGACGCCGAAGATCCACCCCTGCCAAGGTTTGATGTCGCAGTGGGCGCCGAAGGCGGCGTACACGACGCCGCCCATCAACAGCAGTCCGGGGCGCTGCAGCTGCGTGGTCGGCGAGAAGGTGCGGCTCGGGGCGTTCTGCGCGGAGCCGCTCAGTTCGACCGGGAAGCCGGGCTGCTCGGCGCCGGTTGCCATGCTGAGCGCGTCGACGTACCAGCGCGCCGGGCCGCTCGTGCCCGAGGCGTAGGTCTTGTGCGTCATGTAGGCGATGCCGGTCGAGCTGTCGATCACCGGCGTCGAGGTGACGCCGATCGACGGCGTCAAGTCGGCGCAGCCGATGTCGGCCGGGTTCCACGGCGTGCCAAGCGATTTGGACCATTTCGGCGTGCCCGTCGCGGGGTCGAGCCCGTAGACGAGGTTCTTCTCGGTGGCCACGAGCACCGTTCCGTTCGACAGCAGCGGCTGGGCGTAGACCTGGCCTTCGACGTTGGCCGACCACATCTGCCCAAACGAGCCGCCGCTCACGACCGCCGGCGAGATCGAGGAGCTTTCCGGGTACCAGCCCGTGCGCAATTCGTCGCCGCCCCCGGTGACGATCGCGGCGCCTGCCTGAGCGGCGAGCGCGAGTAGCAGCGCCGCGCAGAGAGCGACCACGGCAAGCGCCTCGACGCAGGGGCACGGCAGGCGCATCCAGCGCGTCGTTCTCCATTCCATCCCGGCCGGCCTCCTTGTCCGCATCCCCCGAGTTTCGGGACGATACCGGCTGGCCGGCCCGCCCGCCAGTCAGCGAGAGAAAGAGCTGTCGGGCGTGAGCGCCAGCGCGAACGCTGCGACGAGCCGGGCGGCGTTCTCGACGTCCTCGAGCTGGACGAGCTCGACCGGCGAGTGCATGTAGCGCAGCGGGATCGAGACGAGCCCCGTCGGGATCCCGCCGCGGCTGAGGTGTACGGCGTCGGCGTCGGTGCCCGTCGCGCGCCCGGAGGCCTCGACCGTGAAGGGGATCTGCTCGGCCTCGGCGGTGTCGTGCAGCAACTCGAACACGCCCGGGTTGAGCGTCGAGCCGCGGGTGATCACGGGCCCTGAGCCGAGCGGGTGCTTGCCCATCTCCTTGACCTCGATACCCGGGGCGTCGGTGGCGTGGGTGACGTCGAGCACGATCGCCGCGTCGGGGGCGAGCGAGAAGGCGCTCGTGCGCGAGCCGCCGAACGTCGTCTCCTCCTGCGTGGCCGCCACGGCGGCGAGCTCCCACGCCCCGCCGCCGGCCTCGGCGACGAGCCGCGCTGCCTCCAGCGCGACGTAGGAGCCGATCCGGTTGTCGAGCGCGCGCGACACCAGCCGCCCGTCGAGCAGCTCGGTTGGCTCGGCGTCGATCACGGCAACATCGCCCACGCGCGCGCGCTCGCGCGCTCGATCGCCGTCGGCCGCGCCGATGTCGATGTGCATCTCGCGGATCTCGGCGACCTTCTTGCGCTCCTCGCCGCGCAGCAGGTGGATCGGCTTCTTGCCGACGACGCCGCGGACGGCGCCCTCGCGCGTGTCGATCACGACGCGCTGGCCGACGAGGATCTGCGGGTCCCAGCCACCGACTTCGGCGAACCACAGGTAGCCGTCGTCGTCGATGTGCGTGACGATCAGCCCGATCTCGTCGATGTGGCCCATCACGAGCAGCCGTCGCGACCGCTGCTCTGCATCCTTCGGCTCACCGGCCCCTTTCGCGGCGACGAGCGCGAGCGGGGTGCCGATCGCGTCGGTGCTGACCTCGGCGAACCCGCCGGCGGCCTCGCGCCAGACGGCGCTCGGCAGCTGCTCGTAGCCGGACGGCCCGGGCGCGAGCAGCAGCTTGCGCAGGATCGGGGGGACGCCGAGCGGTGAGTCCGTCGGCTGCGGCTCCGGGGCGTCGCTCATCGTGCGAGCAGCGTCCTGAGGACGTACTGCAGGATGCCGCCGTGGCGGAAGTACTCGGCCTCGCGTGGCGTGTCGATGCGCACGCGCGCGTCGAACTCGATCGCCTCGGCCCCGTCGCGCTCGGCTCGCACACGCACGGTCTGCCCGCCGCCGCTGCCGCCCTCGACCGCGCCGACGGCGTCGGCGATGCCCTCGAACGAGAAGGCCTCCTCGCCGCTCAGGCCGAGCGAGGAAGCGCCCTCGCCGTCGGGGAACTGCAGCGGCAGCACGCCCATGCCGACGAGGTTGGAGCGGTGGATGCGCTCGAAGCTCTCGGCGATCACGGCCCGCACGCCGAGCAGCTTCGTGCCCTTCGCGGCCCAGTCGCGCGAGGAGCCCGAGCCGTACTCCTTGCCGGCGAGCACGACGAGCGGGACGCCCTCCTCGGCGTAGCGCATCGCGGCGTCGTAGATCGAGGTCTGCTCCCCATCGGGCAGGTGTCGCGTGACGCCGCCCTCGGTGCCCGGCGCGAGCTGGTTGCGCAGGCGGATGTTGGCGAACGTGCCGCGCATCATCACCTCGTGGTTGCCGCGACGCGAGCCGTAGGAGTTGAAGTCGCGCGGCGTTACGCCCTGCTGCTGCAGGTAGGCGCCGGCGGGCCCGTCGCGCTTGATCGAGCCGGCCGGGGAGATGTGGTCGGTCGTGACGCTGTCGCCGAGCAGCGCCAGCACGCGCGCGCCGCTCGAGTCGCGAGACCTCAGGCGGCTCGACGGGCATGTCCGCGAAGTAGGGCGGCAGGCGCACGTAGGTCGACTGCTCGTCCCACCGGAAGCGCTCGCCCTCGGGCACGTCGAGCCCGTTCCAGCGCTCGTCGCCGGCGAACACCTCGCCATAGCTCTTGCGGAACATGTCGGCCTGCACGGCCTCGCCGACGGTCTTGGCGATCTCCTGCTCCGACGGCCAGATCTCGCGCAGGTAGACGTCCTCGCCGTGCTCGTCCTGGCCGAGCGGATCGTGCAGCAGGTCGACGTCCATCGTGCCGACGAGCGCATAGGCGACGCACAACGGCGGTGAGGCGAGGTAGTTCATCTTCACGTCCGGGTTGATCCGTCCCTCGAAGTTGCGGTTGCCCGAGAGCACCGAGACAACCGCCAGGTCGGCCTCGCTGACGGCGTCTGAGATCTCCTGTGAAAGGGGACCCGAGTTGCCGATGCAGGTCGTGCAGCCGTAGCCAACGAGGTTGAAGCCGAGCTGCTCGAGCGGCTCGGTCAGGCCCGCGCGATCGAGATATTCGGTGACGACCTTCGAGCCGGGCGCGAGCGATGTCTTCACCCACGGCTTGCTCTGCAGCCCGCGCGCGAGCGCGTTGCGCGCGAGGATGCCGGCGCCGACCATCACCGACGGGTTCGACGTGTTCGTGCAGCTCGTGATCGCCGCGATCACGACGTGCCCGTGGTCGAGCTCGAACGTCTGACCGTCGACCGTCACGCTCCGCGCGGTGCCGTTGTGGGGCAGCGTCGCCGTGCCGCCCTCGGGCAGCTGGGGCTGGGAGACGCCGAGGGCCGGCGCGTGGCCGGGCTCGTTCGCGGGCGGGTCCGACGCCGGGTAGGACTCGGCGACGGCCTCGTCCTGCGCGTCTGCCTGCTCGCCCCCGCTCGGCACGTAGTCGCGCAATGCCTCCCGGAAGACCGCTTGGGAGGAGCTCAGCGCGACGCGATCCTGCGGGCGCTTGGGACCGGCGAGGCTGGGTTCGACGGTCGAGAGATCGAGCTCGATCTGATCGGAGAAGGTCGGCTTCTCCGATGACTCGTCGTGCCACAGGCCCTGCTCCTTGGCGTAGGCCTCGACCAGCGCGATCTGCTCGGGCGGGCGACCGGAGAGCTCCAGATAGGTGAGCGTCTCGGCATCGATCGGGAAGATCGCGCAGGTCGAGCCGAACTCGGGCGACATGTTGCCGATCGTCGCGCGGTCGGCGAGCGGCAAGCCGGCGAGCCCGGCCCCGTAGAACTCGACGAACATGCCGACGACGCCGCGCTCGCGCAGCATCTCGGTGACGGTCAGCACGAGGTCTGTCGCGGTTGCGCCCCCGGGCAGCTGGCCGTGCAGGCGGAAACCGAGCACCTGCGGGATCAGCATCGACATCGGCTGGCCGAGCATCGCCGCCTCGGCCTCGATTCCACCGACGCCCCATCCGAGCACGCCGAGCCCGTTGACCATCGTCGTGTGCGAGTCGGTGCCGACGAGCGTGTCCGGGTATGCCTGCCCCGTCCTCTCGTTGGGAAAGACCACACGCGCGAGGTACTCGAGGTTGACCTGGTGCACGATCCCCGTGTCGGGCGGCACGACCGAGAAGTCGTCGAACGCGCCCTGGCCCCAGCGCAGGAAGGAATAGCGCTCCTGGTTTCGCTCGAACTCGCGCTCGGCGTTGACACGGAAGGCGTCGCGCGTGCCGAACGCGTCGACCTGCACCGAGTGGTCGATCACGAGCTCGGCCGGGACGAGTGGGTTGATCTGCGCCGCGTCTCCCCCCATCTCGGCGATCGCGTCGCGCATCGCCGCGAGGTCGACGACGGCGGGCACGCCGGTGAAGTCCTGCATCAGCACGCGCGCCGGCGTGAACGCGATCTCCTTGCTCGGCTGGGCCTTGGCGTCCCAGGAGGCAAGGGCCTCGACGTCGGCGGCATCGACCGAGCCGTTGCCCTCGGTGCGCAGCAGATTCTCCAAGAGCACCTTCAGCGAGAAGGGCAGCCGCGCCACGTCGAAGCGCTCCTGCAGGGCGTCGAGGCGGAAGATCTCATAGCTGCTGCCACCGGCCTCGAGCTGGTCCTTGGCGCCAAAGCTGTTCTGCGTCATCGCACCTCCCGGGGCGTGGTGGCTCTCACTGCGGGCATGGCCTTCAGTCTCGCAGAGTCGCGCGCGCGGGTCCGGGGCGCGAGGAGGCTGCCACGAGCGATCGTGGGGTGCTTGCCGGCCTGCTCAGGTGAGGGGCTCGGCGGCGCGCGTGACGCGGCCCTTGCCCTCGCGCTTTGAGCGCAGCAGAGCCTGATCACAGGCCTCGAGCAGCTCGTCGACGCCCATCGGCGCGTGCCACTGCGCGACGCCGATCGAGGCCGAGATGCCCGACCCGTCGGCGACCGCCGGAACGGCGCGCATGCGCTCGAGCGCGCGGTTGGCCGCAGCCGCCGCGCTGCGCGCCTCGGCGTTGGGCAGGATCACGACGAACTCGTCTCCGCCGTAGCGAGCCACGCGATCGAAGGCGCGGAACTCACCGACGAGCGCCTGCACGACCTGGCGCAGCACGGCGTCGCCCGCTTGGTGCCCGTGGTCGTCGTTGATCCGCTTGAAGTCGTCGAGGTCGATCAGGATGCACGACAGCGGGCTTCCCGCGCGCGAGGCGCGATCGATCTCCTCTTCCAGGCGCCGCCTCATCGCGCGGTGGTTCATGCAGCCGGCGACAGCGTCCGTGCCGGCCTCGGCCCGCGCCAGCACGAGCGCGAGCGCGGCCGCTGCCTGGTCGACGAGCGTGCGCGCGAGATCGACGGCTCGCTCATCGAAGGCGGGTGAGGAGCGGCGCACGAGCATCACGACGGCCTCGACCTCGCCGCGCTCGACCAGCGGCAGCAACAGCGCGCAGCTGGCCGGCCCGGTGGCCGTCACGCGGGGAACGCTCTCGGCAAGCTTGCGCTGGTTGGCGATCAGCACGTTGCGCCCCGTGTACACGACCCAGCTGACGCCCGGCGGGCGCTCGGCGCGCGGCTGCATGTAGCTCAGGCGCCCATCGCCGCCGTACATGTAGACGGTCACGAGCTCCTCGGCCGACTCCTCGTCGCGCAGGTGATGCACATGCACCTCCTCGGCCCCGGGCGATGACAGCAGCTCACGGGCGAGCGCGCGGTAGACGGCATCGACGTCGGTCGCCGCGTCGGCGAGCAGTGTCAGCCGGCGCACGCCGGCCAGAACCGATTCGACCCCCGGCGACGTTGCGGTATCCGTACCTGTCACAACGTCCATTGCCTTGCAATCTAGGGCATGGGTTGCCTGGAGACAACCGATCGGAGCAATCTTTGACCGCTGCCGACGTTCTCCTCGTCCCCGGCGCGTGCGGCGAAGCAACCGCCGTACAGACACCGGGGGCGGCCAACTGGCCGCCCCCGGAAGACTGCTGTCGATGCAGGAACCGCCTAGAAGCGCACGGTCACGAACGCCGCCGAGCTGCCGGCTCCCTTGGCCTTGGGCACGAAGCCCACGCGCACCCTGACCTTGAAGGGGCGATGCCTGCTCTGAGCGCGGCGCGTGAGCGGGATCTTGATCGTCGCCTTTTTCTGCGCCTTCGAGAACTTGCGGAACCGCGTCGCAAGCCCCGCGCCCTTGCCGCTGATGCGGCCCGGAGCGTAGGTCTGCACCGTGATGTAGGCCGTGTTGCCGACGACCTTGTGGCCGACGACGCGCACGCCGCAGGTGTTGACTTTGATCGTCGTGTTCTGTTTGACGACGGTGCCGTTCTGCCCGGTCATCGTCGTCGGCATGATCAGCGGGCTCGCGCACAGGTTCCCGTTGGCCGCCAGCGCGCTGTGCGGGCCGATCGGCAGGTTCACCGTGATGCTCGACACCGGCACATCCGGGGTCGAGGCGAACGTCGTCGTCGTGATGCCTCTTTTGATGTCCGTGTTCCCGACCAGGACCGAGCGCACGCCGTTGGCTTCCATCACCAGGTCGAGGTCCGGGAAGGCGGCGGCCGCGTGCGAGACGAGGATTGCCGGCCCGCTCAGTTTGCCTGGCAGCGTGGGCGTGTTCGCCCGCGAGCCGCCGACGAACGAGCCCGCCGGGCAGTTGTGGTAATCAGCTTCGAACGTCGCCGCCGGGCAGGCTTTCTGCAGCGTCGTCAGACGCGACGGAAGCGCCTTCGGCAGCTGCACCTTGACCGACTTGACGTTGGCGTTGCCGGGCACCTCGTTGAGCGTCGTTTCAAGGCTCGCGCCGTTCGCTTTCGAGGTCCTCGAGCTGGTGACCGCCTTGAAGGCCGGCTTGAATTTCAACAGGTTGCAGTTGCCGACCTGGAATGGGCTCGACAATTTCTGCGTCGCTGCGTCCGTCGAGACCACCGTCGATTCGGTCGCCATCGCCGTGCAGCTCGTCGGGTTCAGCAGGAAGCCCTGCTTGTTGATCGAGACCGTCACGCCGCGCAAGCGGATCGGGATGCCCTTGACGATCGTCGGCAGATCCGCCGTCGTCGTCACGCGTGCCGTGTAGGGGTCGATGTCGATCGCCGCACGCGTCGTCACCGGACCCAGGTCGAACGGCCCGGCCACCGCCGGCACGACGATCGACATGCCGAACGGCGCGCCTTTGTACGGGCCGGTCAGGTAGACCGAGCCGCCGCCGAACGTGAACGGCGTCGGGCCGGAGCCCGAGATCGCCGATGCGGTGCCGATCTTGCTGCTGTCCGGGCACGTGTTCGTCGAGGCCTGCGCTTCGGTGCACTGCGTCGCCTTCGGGATCTGGCCCACGAGGCCGGCGGGCAGCGTCGTCTTGACCTGCGAGAGGTACTGATTGCCCTCGGGGCGCGTCAGGCTGAACGTATAGCTCGTGACACCGCCTGCGTTGCCCGTCTGGTTCGCCGTCGTCTGGCTGAGCGCGAACGGGATCGTCGCCGCGCAGCCAGTTGCAGCGAACGGCGTGGCGATCGTTTTGGCGCCGATTTCGGTGTACGGCAGGAAGCTGCCTTCGGCCGCCCCCGCGGCACACGTCAGCGGGTTGGCGATCGGTGCAAGCGCGCCGCCCTTGAAGTTGAGCACCGCCGTCGTGAACGGCTGTTCGGGGTTTTCCTGGAAGACCGTCGTCACCTGGCCGGTCGTGTCGTTGGGGAACGTTTCGCCTTTCACGCGCACCGACACCCCGAAGCGGGCCGACTCGGCGTCCAGGTAGATGATGTACGGAGGCCCGGTGATCGTGCCTCCGTCGGGGGGCGTGCCGAGGTAGATGTTGCCCGTCAGCGAGCCGTCGGGCAGCGTCGGCACGTTGAGACTGACCGTGCCGAGCACCGAGCTGGCCGGGCAGGCGGTGCCGGGGGTCGAGCTGTGGATACGCGCCTGTGCCGGCGTGCAGGCGGTCAGACCCGCGGCGGCTGACGGGTTCAAGGTCATCCCCGCCGGCAGCTTGACCGACGCGGTTTTCAACTGCGACGAGTCGATCGCGGCCGCCGGGTTCCTGGGAATGCCGACCGAAGTGCTGATGCCGTCGGGTTGGTCGGAGCCGCTTTCGCCCGCGCCGGCGCTGAGGCCGAATGTCGGGTCGAACGGGACGAGGCCGCAGCCGTTCAGGCCGATCGGCGTCGTGAATTCGTTTTTGACGACCGTTTTTTCCTCGTCGGTCATTTTCAGGGTGGTCGTGTTGTGCCCCGGGCAGCTCGTCGCGTTGGTGATGAAGTCGCCGCCGCTCGTGCCGAAGAAGACCAGGCGTGAGCGGATCAGCGGAAGCTCGGGCGAGACGTCGATTTCGAAGTAGTCGTGGTAGTCGCCCTGGTTGGTGCCGTTGGGCTGCTGCCCCCATTCGACGTTGCCCTTGATCAGAGTGTGGGCGAAGTACTGCTGTTCCTCCGCGAATTTCTGTTCAGCCAGGGATGGGAAGCCGCCGACGCCCGGTTTGGCGCCTTCCGCTTCGGCTTTTTCAAAGCCCGCTTTGAGCGCGCCGCCGGACAGCGGGATCGGGATTTTCAGCGCAACGCCGAACTCGGAGGCGAGGCCTTCTTCCGGCACGAGGTTGTAGACCGTGCCTTCGAGCGGCACGTCTTTAGCGATCGGCCCGGCGTACACCGTCACTTTGTTATTGCCTATTTCCGATTCCGCGCCACATTTCGGTGCCAAGTAGAAGCCGCTACCGGGAACCGCTTCTTTGTCACCGAAGTCCGTGAGGGCACACTGTTCGACGGCGAACGGGTTCGTTGCGAGTCCGGGCGCGACGTCAGTCCTGAGGTGCGTGACGATCGAGGTCGGGACCTTTTTCGGGTATGCACCCGGTGCTTTAGCGGGTTCACCTTCTTCGAACGTCGCGATCTGGAAGTCGGTCACTCCGAACGGAACGCGGCCTCCTGCTTGCGTGAAGCCTTCGTTTTTGGCTTCTTCGACCGTGACTTCCGGCTTGGGCTCGAAGAACGGGCCGAGCACGTTTTCCTGGCCGCACGTTTCCACCACGCAGTTCGTAGCGACGAACTTTTCGATCGCCGGGAATTCAGCTCCCATCGCAACAGGCGCTGAGACGACGAGAAGCGCTCCAACCAGCAGCGCAAGCAGTGAAAGACGAACGCACGACCTCATACCGACCTCCCTAGTCGAGTCAGGGCTCTTGACCCCTATGACTCCTATATTCCCCAAAAGTTGCGATCCACTGGCAGTATTTGGACGTATAGGGCGATAGTCCTTTTCTCGGCAAACAGACATGCCGCATGGTCGCCCCGCTCAGGTTCCAGGCCATGAAGTGCTACCTTGATGTACATGAGCACCGACGTCGGCGTCGCCGAGCTGCGTCAGAACCTCAGCCGTTACCTCCGTCGGGTCGAAGCCGGCGAGCGACTCACCGTGACCGACCGAAACAAGCCCGTAGCCGAGCTCGGGCCGCCGTCCACGCCGGGCTCCGGGCTCGATCTGCTGCTTGCCGAGGGTCGCGTGTCGCGTCCGCGGCGCACCGGATTGCCGCAGGCGCTCGAGCTGGATGGCGACATCGACGCGTTGAGCCGTGCGCTGAGCGAGGTCCGCAACGAGCGCTGACGTGGCGCTCGTCTACACCGACACGTCGGCTCTCGTCAAGCTGCTGCGCGAGGAGCCCCAGAGCGCGCCCCTGCGCTCGTTCCTGTCTGGCGCCGATCTGCTTTGCAGCGAGCTGGCGCTCGTCGAGCTTCCGCGCGCAGTCCGCCGGGCCGTCGTATCCGATCCACGACTTCCGCTCGAGACGCTGCTCACGCGCGCCGGCGAGCTGCTCGACGCGCTCGCCCTGCTGCCGCTCGATCGCGACCTGCTGAGCGCGGCCGGGGCGATCTCCGAGCCCGCGCTGCGCTCGCTCGACGCGATCCACCTGATCGCCGCCGTCGAGCTCTCGCCGCTCGACGCCTTCGGCACCTACGACGAACGCCAGGCTGCGGCCGCGCGGCTGGCGGGGCTGCGGACGCTCTCGCCCGGCGCCTGAGCGCGCCGCCTCAGTCGATCAGGCGCCTGCCCAGCTGCCAGATCGCCAGGCGCCACATCAGCAGGGCGAACGCCAGCAGCACCGCCGCATGGCCGAGGTCGCCTGCGTGCAGGGCACCCAGCGAGGCGTCGCGCACGAGCTGCACGCAGTGATAGAGCGGGTTCACCTGCGCCACCTCGCGCACGCCCGCCGGCAGCGCCGAGACCGGGAAGAACGTCCCCGCCACGAGGAACATCGGCGTCAGCACCGCGCTCGTGATGTAGTTGAAGTTGTCGATCGTCTTCGCGATCGCCGCCACCAGCACGCCGAAGCCGGCGAAGCCGAAGCCCGTCACGAAGCCGATCGCCGGGACCAGCAGCATGCCCCATTCCGGTGCCAGCCCGAACGCGAGCCCGACGAGCAGCGGCGCCATCCCGTACACGCCCGCGCGCAGCGAGATCCACAGGATCTCCGCCGTGATCAGCTCCTCCACGTCGAGCGGCGTCGCCAGCATCGCGTCGTACGTGCGCTGGAACTGCCAGCGCACAAACGTGTTGAACATGCCCGGGAACGCCGAGGAGAACAGCACCGCCGTCGCCACCGTCCCCGTCGCGATGTACTCGATCGTCTTGACGTGCCCGATCGTTTTCACCAGCGTGCCGAAGCCGAGGCCGAACGCCAGCAGGTAGATCGTCGGCTGCACGATCGAGCTGAACGTCGTCGCCTTCCAGTAGCGCCCGAAGATCACGACATCGCGGCTCATCACCGCCGCCAGCGCCGCCGGTTCCAGGCGCCCCACGCGCCGCGCGCGCGGCTGCGCGCCGGCAGCGTGCGCCCGCGCGCTCATCTGAGCAGCCCACCGATCATCGTTCTCATCATTCGATCTCCTCGCCCGTCAGCGCCACGAACGCGTCCTCCAGGTTCGCCGGACGGCGCACGCCCTCCGGCGCCTCTCCGTCGAGCTCCTCCGCGCGCATGATCGCCAGCGCCGGTCCCGAGCGCCGGCTCTGCCAGCTCTTGCTCGCCGCCAGCTCGCCCAGCTCGACCAGCTGCTCCGGCGGGCCGTAGACCTCGATCACCTGCTCGCCCGCGTGCGCGCGCACGAGCTCCGCCGGCGTGCCCTGGGCGACGATCTTGCCGTGCGACATCACCGCCACCACGTCCGCCAGGCGCTCCGCCTCCTCGATGTAGTGCGTCGACATCAGCACCGTCACGCCCTGTGCGCGCAGGCCGTCGATCAGCGACCACAGCTCCTGGCGGACTTGCGGGTCGAGGCCCACCGTCGGCTCGTCCAGCAGCACTAGCCGCGGTTGGTGGATCAGCCCGCGCGCGACCAAGAGGCGCCGGCGCATACCGCCCGAGAGCTCCCGCACGATCGTCTCCGCGCGCGGCACGAGATTGGCCAGCTGCAGCGCACGCTGCACCGCTGCCTCGCGGTCGGACGCCGGGACTCTGTAGAGACGCGCGAAGACCGTCAGGATCTGGCGGCACGTCAGCTCCACGTCGAGGTTGTCCAGCTGCGGTACGACGCCCATCTCCATCCGCGCCTGCTTCGATTCGCGCGGCAGCTCGTAGCCGAGCACCGACAGCTCGCCCTCGTCCGCCAGCGCCTGCGCAGTCAGCATCCGCATCGTCGTCGACTTGCCCGCGCCGTTCGGGCCGAGCAGGCCAAAGCAGACGCCCGACGGCACCTGCAGGTCGAGGCCGTCGACCGCCACGATCGGCCCAAAGCGCTTGACCACGCCGCGCAGCGAGATCGCCGCGCCCTGCGCCGGCTGCGAAGGCGCATGCGAAAGCTGCTGGTCGGTCCCCTCGGCCATCGGCACGACAACTCTAGGGCCCTGCCCTCCGACAGCTCGCCAAAGCTCCGCAACGTGGGCTCTGTCGGATGTCCAGTCCCAGGCGCTCGAATCTCCGACGACGGTCCATATTGCGCCCGCCGCCGCTCGGGCAATCTGGGGCAACGCTGTTCGAGCCACGCCCAGCAACCGAGTCACCTCCACCGACCAAAGCGAGCGCGGAGACGAGACCATGCGAGGAAGAACACCCCAGATCGTCGCCCTCGGGGGCGGCGGCTTCTCGATGGAGCGCGACAGCTCCCTGCTCGACGACTACGTGCTGTCGCTCACCGACGCGCAGCGGCCACGCGTCTGCTTCCTGCCGACCGCCTCCGGCGACGCCGACCACTACGTCGTGCGCTTCTACAGGCGCTTCGCCGCGTCCTGCGACGCCAGCCACGTATCGCTGTTCCGCCGCGACCAGGGCACCGGCGGCGTCGAGGACGATCTCGCGAGCCACCTGCTTGCGCAGGATCTGATCTACGTCGGCGGCGGCAACGTCGTCAGCATGCTCGGCGCCTGGCGCGCGCACGGGCTCGACGACGTGCTGCGCAAGGCCTGGCGCAACGGCATCGTGCTGTGCGGGCCCTCCGCCGGTTCGCTGTGCTGGTTCGACGAGGCGCTCAGCGCCTTCCACGGCGCACCCCGCGGCGTGCGCGGACTCGGCCTGCTGCCCTACTCCAACTGCGTCCACTACGACGCCGAGCCCGCCCGGCGCGCCGAGTATCACCGCTTCGTCGGCGACGGCATGCGCCCCGGCTTCGCCGCCGAGGACGGCGTCGCGCTGCACTTCCGCCGCACGCGCCTGCAGCGCGCCGTCAGCTCGCGCGCCGACGGCTGCGCCTACCGTGTCGAGCACAGCGGCGACGGCGTCGTCGAGACACCACTCGAGGTCACCTATCTCGGCGCCGACAGCCTGCGGGAGTCGAGCGCAGAGGCAGAGCAGGCGCGGGTCGCCGAGCCCGCCACACCGGCCGCCGAGCCGGCCAAGTCACGCCGTCCGCGCAGGCGCGCTGTGCGGCGCTCGGCTGCAGCCGCCAAAGCCGAGCTGCTGCCGGTCTCGCCCGAGCCGCTGCCCGCGTGAGCAGTAGGCTCGGGGCATGAGCACAGCAGCCGGGCCCGCCGAGGTGCCGCTGGAGCAGCGGCAGATCTTCGCGATGGGCGGCGGCGGCTTCACGATGGAGCCGACCAACCCGCTGCTCGACGACTTCGTGCTCTCGCTCACGCAGGCCAAGCATCCGCGCGTGCTATTCCTGCCGACCGCCTCCGGCGACACGACCGCGCAGATCAACGCCTTCCAGGCTCGCTTCGCCGATCGCTGGTGCACGCACGAGCACCTCTCGCTGTTCCGCCTGCGCGACGCGCGCCGCCCGCTGGAGGAGATCGTGCTCGAGCAGGACATCATCTACGTCGGCGGCGGCTCGATGCGCAACCTGCTCGCCATCTGGCAGGCACACGGGCTCGATCAGTTGCTCGTGCAAGCCTGGCGCGCAGGCACCGTGCTCGCCGGGCTCAGCGCCGGCGCGATGTGCTGGTTTCAGGGCGGCGTCACGCGCTCCTCCGGCCCGCCTGAGGCGCTCGCCGGGCTCGGCCTGCTCGAGGGCTCGCTGACCGTGCACGCCGACGGCGAGCCCGAGCGGCTGCCCGTCTGGCTCGCCGCTGTGCGCGACGGCACGCTGCCCGGCGGCTGGGCACTCGACGACGGCGTCGGGCTGCTGTTCGAGGGCCTGCAGATGTCGCGCGTCGTCAGCTCGCGCCCCGGCGCCGGCGCGCAGCGCGTCGACCAGGTCGCCGGCGAGCTCGTGCGCAAGCGAATCGAGCCCGAGTTGCTCGGCGACGGCGCGCCGGGCGTGCTCGGCGGCGTCGACGAGGCCGTGCAGGAGCTGCGCCGCGTGCACCGTATGCGGCGCGGGATGAGCGAAGGCTGAGCGCGCTCAGCGAACGACGGTGCCGACCGGGATGCCGCCGTTTTCGATGCCCACGCCTCGGTGCGCGCGGTCCTCGTAGACGGCGACCGATTTGATGTCGAACTCGCGCGTGCCGCCGGTGAAGCCGCTCGTGCAATGGCATTCGCGCAGCGCATAGCTGAGGATCAGCGTGAGCCGCGCCGAGCGATCCGGGTGGGCCGGGCCGACGTTCGTCGCCCATGGCTGCAACTGGCCGTCGATCCACACGCTGTACGTGTTGTTCGCGGCGATCGCGAATGTGTAGGTGTGGAAGGCCAGCGAAGGATCTTCCGTGAAGCCCCATTTGTTCGCCGTCAGCCCCGGCGGCGCGAACCAAGCCGTGTACAGCCCGTCCGTGCTCCAGCCCGTCGTGTGCTTTTCGCTCGCGCCGCCGCCCTCGAAGAAGTCGACCTCCGTTTCGTCCCACGGCGGCCCGTTCGTCCACCAGCCCGGGTCGGCCTCGCCCGTGTTCGGCGGCAGTTTGGCCACCGCCTGGAAGACGAGCGTCTGGCCTTTGCCCGGCGACCACGTGAAGAAGCGGTAGCCGCGCACGCCCTGGTTCTGCCCGCGCAGCATCCCGCACACGTAGTGCTTGTGGCCCGGCGACTGGGCCGCCGCCGTATACGTGCACGTCAGCCTCAGCCCCTGGGGTGTCTCGGACACCGCGCGCGGGTTCATCACCTCCATCTCGTCTTCGTTGAACCCGCGGCAGTTGGTCGTCCGCGCGCAGTTGTTCGGGAACCACGTGTTGTCGTGCCCGCGGCCCATGCCCAGCGGCGCGCCGAAGGCGTCGGCGTAGACGACCGACCAGCCGCCCGCCGGCGTCGGCGGGCCCGTCGGCGCGCTGCTCACCGTGAGCTTGCGCACCGGGCCGTTCTGCCGGAACGAGGATCGGGCGGGCGCCGCCTTCGTCGTCTGCCGCGCTTCGCTGCCCTGATCACCGGCTGTCGCCGAGCTGCAGCCGAGCAGCGCGAAGGCGAGCAGGCCCAGCGCCGCCGGCAGGCACGCGCCGATCAGCTCGCTTCCCTTTCTCATCGGAACGAGGCTAGCTCGCGCCCGATCCGCCCGCGCCGTCAGCCGATCGCCGTGCCCGGCGCGACGCCTTCGTTTTCGATGCCCACGCCCTTGTGGGCTTTGTCCTCATAGACCGACACCGATTTGATGTCGAACTCGCGCGTGCCGCTCGTGAAGCCCGTCTTGCAGCCGCACGTGCGCAGCGCGTAGCTGAGGACCAGCGTCGCCTTCTCCGCCAGATCCGGTTTCACCGGGCCCACGTTCGTCGCCCACGGCTGGGGCACGCCATCGATCCAGATGCTGTACGTGTTGTTCGCGTTGATCTCGAACGTGTACGTGTGGAACGCCAGCGACGGGTCCGTAGTGAATCCCTGTTTGTTCGCGGTCGGGTGCGGCGCGGCGAACCACGCCGTGTAGACCGGGTCCGTGCGCCAGCCCGTCGTGTGCGCCGCGCTCGCGCCGCCGCCCTCGAAGAAGTCGACCTCCGTGTCGTTCCACGGCGGCCCGTTCGTCCACCAGCCCGGATCCGCCTCCCCCGTGTTCGGCGGGAACTTGGCGACCGCCTGGAACACGAGCGTCTGGCCTTTGCCGGGCGACCATTTGAAGAACGAGTAGCCCGCCGGTTTGCCTTCGCTCTGACCGCGCACCGTGCCGCAGACGTAGTGCTTCTTGCCCGGTTCCTGTGCCGCCGCCGTGTACGTGCAGGTCAGCTTCAGGCCTTCGGCCGTCTGCGTCACCGCGCTCGGGTTCATCACCTCCATCTCGTCCGCGTTGAACCCGTGGCAGTTGCCCGTGAGCGTGCAGTTGTTCGGAAACCACGTGTTGTCCTGGCCGGGGCCGCTGCCGATCGGCGCACCGAAGCCGTCCGCGTAGACGACCGACCAGCCGCCGGCCGGCGTCGGCGGGCCCGTCGGTGTGGCGCTGACGAGCGCTTCTTCTTCGCCCGCTTCTTCTTCGGGCGATTCTTCGCCCGGCACTTCTTCTTCGGGCGGTTCTTCAAGCCCCTGCAGCGGCGTCGCTTCGAGCAGCGCAGACGGGCCGGGCTTGCCCTGGTAGAGGACGCGCACGCGCACCGCGTACGCCACGTGCCTCAGCTTGGAGATCGTGTACGAGCGCGCCGTGATTGGCAGATCGATAGTGCCGCCTCCGCCACCCGAGGCCTCCTTCCAGCGAATGCGAAAGCCGGTCAGCCCGGTCGTGCTCGAAACCCCCCAAGAGGCCTGCAGCGACCCTGCCGCGGGGCTCAACTGCAGGTTGACCGGCGTCGGGCGCTGGGCCGAGGCGACGCTCGGCGCGACCCCGAGCACGAGCAAGGGCACGAGGACAAAGGCGTGCAGCGCGGCCCGCAGCGGTCGTGTGCCCCCTCGCTCGAGCTTCCCGCGAGGGCCTCTCCGCCGATCGCGATCCATGCGGTGCGCGTTCTCGCAAGCCGAGATTGGGATCCCCTTCCCTTCGTCTTTCGCCCGGCCGGTCTATCCGGGGCCGAGCATATACACCCTTCCTTACTCAAAGCGTCACTACCCGACGCAAGGCTCACCAATCCTCGCCGGATCGCGACGGCTCGATGTCAACAGCCTGTTGCCGCGCCGTCCATGGGCGCACGGTCGGCAGCGTCGCAAGAGCCCACCGCGCGGCCGCTCAGCGACGTGGCGCGCTCGTCAGAAACGTCACGCTCAGATCCTCGTCTCCGTGCTCGGGCACCGCCTGCTGCATGCGCCCGCTGATCGCCTTCAGCACCGGCAGGTCGAGCCCCACGCGCTCGGCCGACTCCTCGGCGAGCCGCGCGTCCTTGCTGGCCAGCTTCAGCGCGAACGTCGGCTCGAAGTCGCGCTCGATCATCGCCTCGCTCTTGAGGCGCAGGTAAGGCATGTCGAGCGGGCCGCCGTCGATCGCCTGCAAGAACGCCGAACCATCGAGGCCGAGACCCTCGGCGAGCGCGATCGTCTCCGCGGCGCCCTCCACGACGGCCACGATCCAGGCGTTCGTGACCAGCTTCAAGCGCGTACCCGCGCCAGCCTCCTCGCCGACCCACGTCGTGCGCTGGCCGACCGCGTCGAACACCGGCTGCACGCGCTCGCGCAGCGACCGCGGGCCGGAGGCCATCACGACCAGCTTTCCTTCCTGCGCCGGCTGCTTGGTGCCCAGCACGGGCGCGTCGATGAAGCCGATGCCGTGCTCGCGCGCCAGCTCTACGCAGCGCGCCGTGCCCTGCTCGCCGATCGTCGAGGACTGGATCCAGACGCTGTCCGGCTGCACGCCCGCCAGCGCGCCGTCGCTGCCCTGCGTCGTGTCGAGCACCGCGTCGGCGTCGGTCAGCATCGTCACGATCAGCTGAGCCGCTGCCGCCGCCTCGGCGGCCGTGCCGCACAGCTGCGCGCCGTCGCGCGCCAGCGGCTCGGCCTTCGCGCGCGAGCGGTTCCACGCGACGAGCTCGATACCCGAGCGCGCGATGTTGCGCGCCATCACCGACCCCATCGTCCCGCCCGCGCCCAGCACCGCGACAACGTCGGTCATGCGAGCCTCAGGGGCGCACGAAAGTGTTCGGGTCCGGGCCGATCCGCCTGCCGGCGTCGAGCGCCGCCAGCGACTCCAGCTCCTGCTCGCTCAGCTCGAAGTCGAACACGTCGATGTTCTCGCGGATGCGCGAGGGCGTGACCGACTTCGGGATCACGACGTTGCCGATCTGCAGGTGCCAGCGGATGATCGCCTGAGCCGGAGTCTTGCCGTGCGCCTGCGCGATCTCGACGATCGCCGGGTCTTCGAGCTCCAGGCCCTGCCCGAGCGGGCTCCACGCCTCGGTCAGGATCCCCAACCGCTCGTGCTCGCGGCGCAGGCCGAGCTGCTGGAAGTAGGGGTGCAGCTCGACCTGGTTGATCGCCGGCGTCACGCCCGTCTCGGCGATCACCCGCTCGAGGTGCTCCGCTTCGAAGTTGGACACGCCGATCGAGCGCACGAGGCCTTCCTGATGCAGCTCGACGAACGCCTTCCACGTCTCCACGTAGAGGTCGTGCGCCGGCACCGGCCAGTGGATCAGATAGAGGTCGAGATGGCTCAGCTCGAGCCGCTCCAAGCTTGCGCGGCAGGCGCGCTTGGCCTGCTCGTAGCCCTGGTCGTCGTTCCAGCACTTCGTCGTGATGAACAGCTCGTCGCGGTCGAGGCCGGAGGCGTGCAGCGCTTCGCCGACGCCTCCCTCGTTGCGGTAGGCCGCCGCCGTGTCGATCTGCCTGTAGCCCGCCGACAGCGCTTCGGCGACCGCCAGCTCGGTCTCCTTCGGCGGGACCTGAAAGACGCCGAAGCCGAGCTGCGGGATCCGCTCGCTTGGCGCGATCTCCAGGGCGGGTATCTGTTGCGCGGGGGTGCTCATGTTCTCTGAGATGCCCACTATGCCCGATGCGAAACGCAGGGGCGGCGCGGCGGCGGACGAGCCTCGCCGCCGGTCGCTCAGCCGGCCGGCAGCAGGCTGCGCACGAGCTCGCCCCAGCAGTGCTTCAGCCTGCGCCTGGGAGATGCCCAGCTCGCGACGCTGGAAGAGCACGAGTTCGCTGACGAGCGCGCCCAGCAGCACGTCGGCGAGGTAGCCGATCTCGCCCTCGTAGCCGCTCTCCGAGAGCAGTGCCGTGATGTGTGCGCGGTAGGCGGCGTAGACGCTGTGACGCAGCCGCTCGCCCGGCGCACCGTTCTCGGCGGCGACGAGCAGGTCGCCCTGGATCTCGATGTGCTCGAGCATGCGCTCGCCGAAGGCCGCCAGGCGCTCGCGCGGCGGCGCTCCCGGCCCGAGCGGCGCCGGGCCGCGGATGAAGCCCTCCTGCAGACCGCGCTCGCGCTCGTCGAGCAGCGCGCGCATCAGCCCGCAGCGATCGCCGAAGTGGCGGAACAACGTCCCCTTGCCGACGCCGGCCGCACGCGCAACCTGATCCATCGTCACGCACTGGGCGCCGTGCTCGGCGACGAGCGCTTCGGCCGCAGCGAGGATCGTCGCCCGGTTGCGCGCAGCATCGACCCGCTCGTGCCGGACAGGCTCGAGCATCGGCAACCCCCGCTGCACGACGTTGCCCTCCACGCCGGAGATCCTACCTGGCGCGATTACCGGACTGCGGTCCATTTGTGTTAGTATATCGCTATACGGACCATAGTCCGCATATCTCGGGCAAGTCCGAAGAAGACTTCAGACCCCCAGAAACCAGCAAGACAAAGACCTTCAAGGAGCCCAAATGTCAGCCACAGCAACAGCCACGCAGACACTGCTTCCCGTCGGCGCGTGGAAGCTCGACCCAACGCACTCCTCGGCGAGCTTCGCCGTCAAGCACATGGTCGTCGCGACCTTCCGCGGGCGCTTCGAGAACATCGACGCCACGCTGAGCGTCGGCGAGGACGGCGCCGGGCAGACTGCTCGGCACGGTCGACGCCAGCTCGATCGTCGTCAAGGACGAGAACCTCCAGGCCCACCTCGGCTCGCCCGACTTCTTCGACACCGAGCGCTACCCCGAGCTGCGCTTCGCCTCCAAGGCGATCCGCCGCGACGGCGAGGAGCTCGTCGTCGACGGCGAGCTGACGATCAAGGACCACACGCACGCTGTCGAGGCACGCGGCACGATCACCGACCCGCACGAGACGCTCGGCGGCGCCGTCAAGATCGGCGTCACGCTCGAGACCGTGATCGACCGCACGCAGTTCGGCCTGGAGTGGAACGCGCCGCTGCCGAAGGGCGGCTTCGCGCTCGCCAACGACGTCAAGCTGACCGTCGAGCTCGAGCTCGCGCGGGACGGCGAGTAGCACGGCCATGCGGGTCCTTGGCATAACCGGCTCCCTACGCCGCGACTCGCACAACGGACGCCTGCTGCGGGCGGCGGCAGGGCTGCTGGCGCCCGAGGCAGAGCTCATCGTGTTCGACGGGCTGAAGGCGATCCTGCCGTTCGACGAGGACGACGAGGCGGCGCCCGGCGCGGCCGTGGAGCGCTGGCGCGAGCAGCTCGAGCAGGCCGACGCGCTGCTGTTCGCCACGCCCGAGTACAACCACTCGATTCCGGGCGCACTGAAGAACGCCGTCGACTGGGCCTCACGCCCGTCCGCGACGGCCGCGCTGCGCAACAAACCGGCGGCCGTGATCGGCACGAGCACGGGGATGTTCGGCGCCGTCTGGGCGCAGGCCGAGCTGCGCAAGTCGCTCGCCGCCGCCGGCGCTCGCGTGATCGATCGCGAACTGCCCGTGCCAGACGCCGAGCACGCGTTCGCCGCCGACGACACGCTGGCCGAGCACGAGCAGACGCTGGCGCTCGGCGAGATCCTGGCAGAGCTGCTCGCCGAGGCGCGCGTGCGCTCGGCGGCTCCTGTCGCCGCCGCAGCCTGAGCCGCGCATCGGCGGAGGGCGGGACAATGGGCGCATGGCGACCGAGCAGCAGCAGGTCCCGCTGCGCGTCAGCGACGAGCTCGAGTACTGGCTGAGAGGCGATCAGCCGAAGACGCTCGGCAGCTTGATCGACGTCTTCGGCGAGCGCAGCTTCGCGATCGTGTTCGTGCTGCTGATGGCGGTGCCAGCGCTGCCGCTGCCCACGGGCGGCGTCACGCATGTGTTCGAGGTGATCACGATGCTGCTCGCGCTCGAGTTGATCGTCGGGCGCCGCACGATCTGGCTGCCCAGGCGCTGGCGGGCGCTGCAGATCGGCGGCGAGAGCAAAGAGAAGTTCATCGACGCGCTGCTGCGACGGATCCGCTCGCTCGAGCGAATCTCGCGCCCCCGTGCGCGCTGGCTGTTCGGTCATCGCCTGAGCGGCGTCGTGTTCGGCCTGGCGGCGCTCGGTCTCGCGCTGACCGCCTTCCTCGCGCCGCCCTTCTCCGGCCTGGACACGCTGCCGTCGATCGGCCTCGTCGTGCTGGCGCTCGGCTACCTGATGACCGACGTCGTGGTCAGCGCCGCCGGTGCCGTGATCGGCGTGCTCGGCGTCGCCTCGGTGATCTTCCTCGGGAGCATCGCCGTGAAATTCTTCAAGAGCATCTTTTAGGTCTAATTAACCCGATCATCCAATCTGGTTAACTCGGCCGCCGGCGGCGAGCGGTCTGCAACGATGCGGCAGGGATGCGCTTGCTGATATGGGGGATCGTTGGGCTATCCGGGCTCGGGCTCCTCGTCCAGATGATCGGAATCCACGGCTCGACCGACGAACGAGCCGCGATCAGCCACGCCGTGCGAGCACCGTTCCGGGACCTCCGCCGCCACGACGCCCATTCGCTGTGCGCAGACTTCGTCCCGGCCGTCGCCGCCGACCTGACGGCGACCGGCGGCAGTTGCGCGGCACGGGTCGGCCGGCTGTTCCGCCTCAGCGCCGGCGCCGCCGAATACGTGCCCTCACAGGGACTGCTCTCGCACGGACGCGTGACCGTGACGAGGATCCGCATGCATGGCGATCGTGCCACGGCGGACTCCGTCGGCCCGGGGAGCCCAGGGCTCCTCCGCCACTGGCTGCTCGCGCGCGTGCATGGGCGATGGCGCATCGCCACGCCCGCAACGCTGCAGGTGCACTCTGACTGCGAGCAGCACCCGTTTGGCGCCTCGGGCTGCCTCGACGTGCTCTCGATGCGGCTCGGCCGGGTGCAGTAGCGCGACCGACGGGCGGGCGGCGGGCGCTCAGCCCTCGAGATCTTCCTCGAGATCTTCGACTTCGGCCGCCAAGTCGGCGACGCTCACTTCAAGTGCGTCCGCGATACGCCTTACAGTGGTCCAGCCGGGGCTGTTCAGGCCCCGCTCGATGCGCGACAGAGCTGAAGAAGTGATGCCGGCGTCGAACGCAAGCTCTTCTTGCGTCATCTCCCGCTCCTCGCGAAGTCGTTTGAGCTGGGCCGCTAGGAACGGGTCCGCTGGTTCATGCACATAAGAAACATCGCCGACAGTTGGGGTCAATGTCCAGGGGTTTTAGTCCTAGGACGTCAGGACAGGTATCCTGCTTCGTTGCACAAATCATCCCCACAGATGGTCACGTGCACTGGCCGAGCGAAGCCCCGACGCGAAAAGCGCCGGGGCCGAGCCGGTCCCGCCAGAGGCCCCCGGGAGCTTGCCCCCCGGGGGCTTCAGGTGAGGATCTGGGTGCGAGCCTCGATCAGACCGGTCGGCCCGGGCGACTCCGAAGAGACGATCACGTCGGCGGCTCGGAACACGGCGTGAAGCCTCAGGGCGGGTCGGCGATCGGCGCGGCTGCAGCTCCCGTTGCAGTGCGACGCAGCCCGAGCGCGATCAGCCGCAGCTCGTGGAACATCGGCCGCGCGAACAGCGCCAGCGCCAGCACGCCGCCGAGGAAGCCGACGACGCCGGACAGCGCAAGCTCGGGGATCGTCGGCAGCCCGGACCACAGTCGCACGGCTCCGGCGGCTAGCGCGACGCCGACCCCCGTCCCGAAGCCGGGCCACATCGCACCGAGCGTGACCGCGACCGGGATCTGCAGCACGCGCGAGGCGGCGATCGTCATCAGCGCCACCCAGAAGATGACGTTGCCGCAACGCCCCCAGGCGACGGCCGTGATGCCGAACGGGGCAAGCAGGATGATCGTCGCGACGAGCACCGGCAGCTGGATGAACGTGAGCCCGACCATCACGCGCTGACGGCCGAGCGCCTTGAAAGCATCGCCCAACGCGAAGCCCGACGCCGAGATCCCTGACATCACGCATACCGCGGCGAACA
This sequence comes from uncultured Solirubrobacteraceae bacterium, assembly GCA_963716315.1. Lineage (GTDB taxonomy): Bacteria > Actinomycetota > Thermoleophilia > Solirubrobacterales > Solirubrobacteraceae > Palsa-744. The sequence continues at coordinate 1,421,965 of OY970301.1, forward strand.
CCCCCGCAGCGTCGCGCCACTTGGCCGAGAACAGCGTTTCGACGATCGGGCCTGCCTGCACGGCGAGCCCCGCGGCGAGCGGCAGCGCGTACAGCGACTGGTAGTTGACGAGCCTCCCCGTCGCCGCGCTCACCCCCTCTCGATCGAGCACGCGCTTGCGTGAGAGCGCCGGAAAGGCGACGAGCGAGACCTGGTTGGCAATGTTCTCGAGCACCAGCGACGGCACGCGGAAGGCGACCGTGTAGAGGCCGAGCGCGCGCTGGCCGAGCACCCGGCCGACGACGGCCACGTCGATCTGCGTCGTGACCTGGGCGAGCAGCGACAGCAGCGACGCGCCGATCCCGTAGGGAAGGATGCTCTTGGCGATCTCGCGGTCGAAGCGAAGCGTGGGACGGAAGTCGGTGTAGATCCACAGCGACACCGCCCACGCACCGGTCCCTGCGAGCATGCCCCAGACGAGCGCCGAGGCGCCGAACCCGAGCAGCGCCAGCGTCACGCCCACGCCGGCGCGCGCGAGCGAGTTGACGACCTGCGTGATGATTCGCGTGCGGAAGCCGAGGTCGCGTAGCAACAGGCCGTCGTGCACGCCGCCGAGGCCGGTCAGGAAGATGTCGAGCGCCGCCAGGCGGAACAGCCCGACGTGGCCCGAGGCATGGAAGAAGCTCGCGATCAGCGGCGCCGCCGCCAGCGCGGCGAGCGTGAGCAGCGTCGTCAGCGCGATGTTGATCGTGAAGGCGACGTCGACGCGCTCTGAGTGACCTTCCTCCTGCTCGTAGATGACCGCCTGGCCCATGCCGAGGTCGGTCGTCAACTCGATCAGGCTGAGCACGGCCGTGACGGCCGCGACGACGCCGAACTGCGACGGCGCGAGCAGGCGCGTCAGCACCAGCAGCGAGACCATCGCGAGACCCTTGGTCACGAAGAACGTGAAGATCGACCAGGCGATCCCGCTCTTGATCGATCGCCCCAGCGGCGGCACCGGTGCCTTCGCATCGATGCCCGGTGTAGTGGGCTCGTGCGGCGCGCCGTCCGCGTCGGGCGTCTGCTCGGGAAGTGGCGCGCCGCTCGGCGGCTCGTGCGGCGCGCTCATCGCAGATCCTGCGTCGGCGCCACGAACGAGCGGCCACGGCGAAGCGCTTTGACGATCCTGCGGGGAAGCCCACGGGCGACCCGCGCGGCGATCAGCGCCGCCGGCGCAGGATCGGCACGATCCCAGTAGTCGTAGCCCGACGGCCGCGCGAACGCGGCGAGGAAGCTCGCGATCGCCACGGCCCGGGTCGGTGCGTCTGGGTGAGCGGGGTCGCGCACGGCTTCCTTCAGCCAGCCGACGTCGCCCTTCAGGTGGCGGATGCGGCGCCCACTGCGGTAGGAGCGCACGGCCTGGAGCGGCTCGCCCGCCGCCCACTGATAGAGCATCAGCGGGAAGTCGACACCAGCGCGCACGGCGATCTCGACCGAGGCCGAGAGGCGCGAGTTGATCTCCATCAGGTACGGCCGGCCTGCGGCGTCGCGGCGGAACTCGATCTCCGAGTAGCCCTCGAGCCCGAGCTCGCGGATCAGCGCTTCCGAGGCCGGCCCGATGTCGGCCGGCACCGGAATGCTCTCGCGCAGCACCGAGCTGCCGCCGAGCACGGGGTACATTCGCTCGGCGCGCTGGGCAAACGTGGCCCACATCCGCTCTTCCGCGTACAGCACGCTGACCGCCTCGCGGGCGCCCGCAAGCCATTGCTGCAGCAACGCCCCCGCCCCCGCCTCGAGCAGCAGCGTCGTCTGCGCGATCGCCTGCTCCTGCGTCCTCGCCAACGTCGGCGCCGCGCGCCACGCCTCAGGACCGGCGTCGGCCCAGGACACGGCGGGCTTGACGACCACCGGCAGGCCGATCTGCGCGAGCGCCTCGTGCGTCTCGGCGAGATCGCCGACGCTGCTGCCCGGAGGCACCGCCAGGCCCAGCCGTTCGGCGGCGGCGAGCGTAGTGCGCTTGTCGATCGCCAGCGCCAGCGCTCGCTCGGGGGCGAGCGCGAGCGTCGCGACAGCTTCGATCTGCGCGCGATGCGCGCGCAGCGCCTCGATCGAGCCATCGTGGCTCGTGATCACGACCGGGCGGCCGAGCGACCCGCACAGCTCGCAGACGCGCTCGACGAAGCCCGCTGGATCCTCGGCAACGTCGGGGAGCACCGTGTGGCCGGCGCACCAGCGCGACGCGAACGCGGGGGCGCTGTCATGCGACTCGGCGAGGTGCACCTTCACGCCGGCGCGCCCGAGCGAGCGGACCGTGACAAGAGACTGCCGCAGGTCCGCGTCGAGGACCAGCGCCGGCCTGCGCGCTCGGGCAGCGTCAGTCACCGCTTCACCGTATCCAACGCCCGCGCGCACACGAGGCTATAGTCGGCCGCCCTCAGCGGGAACTGAAGCCAGCGACCCCCTCGTGCGAACCCCCTTCGGCCACCTTTCCAAGCGCGCGATCGTGGCCGACGGGCTGCGTCTCAGCGGCGCCGGGGCACTGCTGCGCCGGCTCGCGCCGTGGCGCGGCGCGCTCGTGCTCTCCTATCACCGCATCGGCGACGCGCGCGAGCTCGACACGGCGCGCTCGCTCGTCACCGCGACGGCGCAGACGCTGGATCAGCAGACTGCGCTTCCTCACGCGCAACTGCGAGGTGATCGATCCTTCAGAGCTGACCCCGGAGCTGCTGGCGCGGCGCGGGCGCCGCGTGCTGGTGACCTTCGACGACGGCTACCGCGACCTGTACGAGGCAGCCCATTCGGTGCTGCAGGCCAACGGCGTGCGCGCGGCGATGTTCCTCTGCTCGGGCTTCATCGACGGCACCGCGAGCGCCTGGTGGGACGAGGTCGCGTGGATCGTGCGCCACAGCGCGCTGCGAGTGCTGCCCGCGGGTGGCTGGTCGGCGCAGCCGCTGGCGCTCGACGAGCACAGCATCGAGCACTCGATCGACGTCGTCACGAGAAGGTGCTGGGAACTGTCGCCCGAGGCGATCTCCGAGCTGCTGCAGGAGCTCGGCGCTGCCGCCGGCACAGGCAGGCGCCCGGCCGGCGACAGCGCCGGCGACTGGATCACCTGGGAGATGGCGCGTGAGCTGAGCGCCGCCGGCCATCTGATCGGCGCGCACACGGTCAACCACCCGATCCTCGCGCGCCTGCCGCAGGAGCGCCAACGCGAGGAGATCGCCGGCTCGGCCGATCGCATCGAGGCCGAGCTCGGCGAGCGCCCCCGCTGGCTGGCCTACCCCGTCGGCGTCCCCGGCGTGTTCGACGAGCACAGCCGCGCCGCCGCCGCCGAAGCGGGCATCGCGCTCGCCTTCAGCAACTACGGCGGTCGCGTCACCGCCGCGCGCTTCTTCGCGCTCGACGTGCGGCGCGTCTCGGCCGAGACGCTGCGCACGCCTGCGCTGTTCGCCGCGACCGTGACGCTGCCGGCGCTGTTCGCGCGCTAACAAGGTCGCGGGCAATCCTCGAAATTTCCGCGGCCGAGGTGGAGCAGCCTCCACTTTCAGAGTGTTCAGGAGCCCCGAGGGGAGCCGGCGAAGGTCCAAACGACCGAGCACTAGCCGAGTACATCGAAACTCACCTAACGACAACCTGACGGTCGCTACGCGAGATACAATGTAGCGATGATATCCGGCCTATCGGGCACGAACCGAACATTCCTCGCTCGGCTCAACCATCAGCTACCGGGGCCGTTTACCGTCGCAGACGCCGCAGCTGCGGGCGAGATTGGCCACGATCGAGCTGCTCGACTACTGCGAGACCTGACCAAAGGAGGCTGGTTGGTGAGACTGCAGCGCGGGCTCTACACAACCGTGCCACTAGAGGCTGAGGACCCCCTCAAGTGGAGTGCAGACCCGTGGGCGATCGCCAACGCGGCTCTTGCGCCTGGTTACGTCGGCGGTTGGACGGCCTTGCATCACTGGGATCTGACCGACCAGATCTTCTCCACTACCGTGTTCATCACCGCTCGATCCGTGCCCGCCCGTAAGCGGAAAATCGGCGCGGCAAAGTTCGAGCTCCGCCATCGCCCGCGATCAGCACTGTTCGGCATGCGGAACGTATGGCGCGAAGGAGCGCCGGTACCAGTTTCGGATCGGGAGCGGACGTTGGTCGACTGTCTTGACGACCCTCTGTTGGGGGGAGGCCTCCGGCATACGGCCGACGCGCTCACGAGCTACGCCGCCGAGAACGACGCTGCGTGGCTGCGTCTACTTGAATACGGCGAGCGCCTAGGCAACCTCACGGTGTTCAAGCGCCTCGGATATCTCCTCGAGACCCTGGAACTCGGGGATGAAGCGATCGTCGAGGAGTGCCGTCGTCGGATCAGCGGCAGCGTCGGGCGGTTGGACCCGGCACGTCCCTCGGGCGGCCCGACCAGCAAGCGCTGGGGGCTTCAGCTCAACGTCAGGATCGACTCGTGATCTCGCGCGCCGCGATCGCAGCACGTGCGACGGAGTGGGGGTTGACGGAGGAGGTCGTAGAGAAGGACTACGTGCTGGGCTGGCTGCTTTGGGGGATCGGCTCAGAGCCCGCCCTGCGTGACCACTGGATCTTCAAGGGCGGCACCTGCCTGAAGAAGTGCTTTGTCGAGACGTACCGCTTCTCGGAGGATCTGGACTTCACGATCCTCCCTGGCGGCCCTATGGAGCCAGAGGACTTGCTTCCGGTCTTGGCCGAGATGCTCGATCGTGTCGAGCAAGAGGCCGGGATCACGTTGACCAGCCGTCCCGCGATCGTGCGGATGCGTCCTGACGGACGCTCTGCCGAAGGCCGTCTCTACTACCGCGGACCACGCGGCACACCTGGCGAGGCGCGCATCAAGCTGGACCTCACGTACAACGAGGTGGTCGTCGAAGACACGGTCCGTCGTGAGATCGCCCACGCTTATGAAGACGCATTGCCGGGCGACAGCGGCGTGCGCTGCTACGCGTTTGTTGAGGTGTTCGCCGAGAAGCTGCGCGCGCTCGGGCAGCGCACCCGGCCACGCGACCTCTACGACGTGGTGAACCTCTACAGGCACGCAGAACTCCATGGCGCACGCGACACGGTTACGGCCGTCCTGGAGCGGAAGTGCGCATATAAGAACGTCGCAGTCCCGACGCACGAGACCGTCGCGACCCTGGAGAAGCTGAGCGATCTAGAGGCGGACTGGCAGGCCATGCTCGCTCACCAGCTGCCGGTACTGCCGCCGATTCAGGAGTTCACAAGCGCGCTAGAGGGTGTCTTCGCTTGGCTCGAGGGAGCAGAGCCCGTGCGCCTTGAGGCGGTCCCGGCCCTTCGTGAAAAGTTGGAGACCGGATGGGTCGCCCCGGCGACGATGACGCGCTGGCCGGGCGGCGCGCCACTAGAGCAGATCCGTTTCGCCGGCGCCAACCACCTTTTGGTCGAACTCGCCTACCAAGGCTCTACCCGCGTAATCGAGCCGTACGCGCTACGACGCTCGCAAGCGGGCAACCTGTTGGTCTACGCGATCAAGGCGAGCACGGGCGAGGTGCGGTCATATCGCGTCGACCGAATCGAAGGTGTCCGCGTTCTGAATCAGGCCTTTACCCCGCGCTACGCAGTGGAACTGTCGGCCGCGCTACCCGTCAGAACCGGCTGGCGCCCAGCGGGACGAGGGTACTCGCAGTAGGCAGCAATGATTCGGCCCGCTCCGACGCGGCGGACACACGAAGCTCTCCCCGCTCGGTTCCCTTGAATCACCGAAGCTTGCCTGAGGACGGATAGGAGCGGCTTGATGCCGACCAACAGATCCGCGTCATCGACCTCCAAGGGCAGCTCATCCGCGAACTCACGCTCGACCCCAGCCGCAACTACCAGCCCCTCGCACAACCCTAAACTGTCCACGAACTCCCGAGACACGCGTCCAGCATGTCCCGAGACACAACATAACGGAGGGGGAGGGATTCGAACCCTCGTCAGAGGTATAAACCCCTGAAACGGTTTTCGAGACCGCCGCATTCAACCAGCTCTGCCACCCCTCCACGACCTCTCGCGGAGGACAGGCGCGTGATCTTAGTGGAGCCGTGCATGGCTCTGGGGGCGCCGTCGGCGAAGGTGCGATCTCGCGCCGCGGGGCGGCGGAGACGATCGACGGCGAACGTCGCGCTCAACCGCGTCGCGAAGCGAAGAAGTCGCTCAGCCTCTGACCGCACTCGGGCGCGAGCAGCCCCGAGATCACCTCGGGGCGATGGTTCAGCCTGGTATCGGCGAGCACGTCGAGCACGCTGCCGCAAGCGCCCGCCTTCGGGTCGGTCGCGCCGTAGATGACGCGCGGGACGCGCGCGAGCACTATCGCCCCGGCGCACATCGCGCACGGCTCGAGCGTGACGTACAACGTCGCGTCCAGCACGCGCCAGCTGCCGAGCGCGCGCGCCGCCTCGCGCAGCGCGAGGATCTCGGCGTGCGCCGTCGGGTCCTGGCGCAGCTCGCGCTCGTTGTGGGCCGCCGACAGCAGCTCGCCGTCGCGCACGACGACAGCGCCGATCGGGACATCCTCGTGCGCACGTGCCTGCTCAGCCTCGCGCAGCGCGAGGCGCATGAAGTGGTCCTCGTCTGGAAGGAGGGTGTCGCTCATCGATCTCGCCGGAGCTCCTGCGACAGTGCTGCCGCCTGCCGGACTCGCCCGCATCATCATTATCCGAGAACCGGCCGATGACTCTACGGATGCAACTGCTCTCCACTCCCACCAACACCCGCCGCGGGCTGCGGCTCGCGCTCGCCTGCTGCGCCACGGTCGCCGTGTTGCCGGCGTCGGCGCGTGCCGCCTCGAGCTCCTCATACGCCCCGGACCGGATCCTCGTCAAGTACGCGACCGCGACCCCGGGGCGGGCCCGCGCCGCCTCCGCGCGCGGGGCCGGTGCCGGTGCCTGGAGCGTGACCGCCCCGCACACGCGCCTCCTGCGTCTCGCCCCCGGGGTCAGCGTCGGCAGCGCCCTGCGCGCGCTGCGCCGCCGCGCGGACGTCGCCTGGGCCGTGCCCGACTACCGCGCGCACGCAGCCGGGCTGATCCCCAGCGACCTCGGCAACGGCACGCAGCCGGGCGACTGGCAGCAGCTGCAGTGGAACTTCTCCGGGCCGTTCGGCGTGAACGCGCCACAGGCGTGGTCGAACGTCGCCGCCGACGGCGCGCCCGGCGGCAAAGGCGTCGTCGTCGCCGTGCTCGACACCGGCGTCGCCTACGCGACGCACGGGCGCTTCCTGCGCTCGCCCGACTTCTCCCGCTACGGCTTCACCGGCGGCTACGACTTCATCGCCCACAACCACTTCCCCAACGACCGCAACGGCCACGGCACGTTCGTGGCGGGCACGATCGCCGAGGCGACCGACAACCACTACGGGCTGACCGGCCTTGCGTTCGCCGCGCGGATCATGCCAGTGCGCGTACTCGACAGCCAGGGCGAAGGCGAAGCCTCGACGATCGCCGAAGGCGTGCGCTACGCGGTCAAGCACGGCGCGCAGGTGATCAACCTCAGCCTCGAGTTCTCGAGCAACGTCACGGCCGCCGACATCCCGGAGCTGATCGAAGCGCTGCGCTACGCGCGCCGTCGCGGCGTGCTCGTCGTCGCGGCAGCCGGCAACGAGGCGCACACGGCGATCGCCTACCCCGCGCGCGCGCCGGACGTCGTCGCCGTGGGAGCGACGACCGAACACGGCTGCCTCGCCGACTACTCCAACGACGGCTCGGGCCTGACGCTGGTCGCGCCGGGCGGCGGCGCCGACGCCAACCTGCCGGGCGACCCGAACTGCCACCTCGAAAGCCCCGGCGGGCGCGACGTCTTCCAGGTGACGTTCACCGGCGCCTCGCCGAGGCGCTTCGGCATGCCGGGCGGATATGAAGGAACCTCGATGGCCGCGCCGCACGTCGCGGCCACGGCCGCGCTGATCATCGCCGGCGGCGTGCTCGGTCGGCACCCGACGCCCGCGCAGATCATCGCGCGGCTGCGCGCGACCGCGCACAAGCTCGGCGGCGGCGGTGACGAAGCGCTGTACGGCGCCGGCCTCGTCGACGCGGCCGCTGCCACCGCCGCCGGAGGGCCCGGCGCCCTCAGCGGCTGACGTGGCGCCGGAGCGCTGCGACCTGGCCGTGGTCGGCGGCGGGATCGTCGGCCTCGCGGTCGCCCGCGAGCTCGCGCTCCGGCGGCCGCGGGCATCGATCTGCGTGCTCGAGCGCGAGCACGAGCCGGCCGTCCATCAGAGCGGTCACAGCTCGGGCGTGATCCACGCCGGGATCTACTACACGCCGGGCTCGCTGAAGGCGCGGCTGTGCACGCGCGGTGCGCGGCGACTGTACGAGTACTGCGAAGCGCGCGACGTCGCGCACGAGCGCTCGGGCAAGCTCGTGCTCGCGACGAGCGCTGCCGAGCTGCCGCGCCTGCGCGAGCTGCAGCGGCGCGGGGCGGCAAACGGAGTGCCCGGCCTGCGCTGGCTGGAGGGATCGCAGATCGCGTCGGTCGAGCCGCACGCACGCGGCCTGGCCGCGCTGCACTCGCCCGAGACAGGCGTCGTCGACTTCCGTGCCGTCGCGCGCGCCTATGCCGCCGACCTGCTCGCCGCCGGCGGGCAGATCGCCTACGACTGCGAGGTGCGCGCCGTCGAGCACCAGGCGCGCTCGGTACGACTCGCGCACACGCAAGGGAGCACGGCGGCGACCCACGCGATCTTCTGCGCCGGGGCGTGGGCAGACCGGCTCGCGGTCTGCGCCGGCGCCGACCCGGACCCGCGGATCGTCCCCTTCCGCGGCGCCTACCTGCGCCTGAAGCCGGCGCGTGCGGCGCTCGTGCGCTCGCTGATCTACGCCACGCCCGACCCGGCGCTGCCGTTCCTCGGCGTGCACCTCACGCGCCACATCGACGGCGAGGTGTCGATCGGCCCGACGGCGCTGATCGCCGGCGCTCGCGACGCCTACGACCTCGGCACGGTGCGCCTGCGAGACCTCCGCGAGACGCTGGCTTGGCCGGGCACGTGGCGGCTGATGCGCGGCTACTGGCGCGCCGGCGCCGGCGAGCTGCGCCGCGCGAGCTCGCGCGCGGCGCTCGTCGCGAAGGCGGCCCGCATGCTGCCCGAGCTCTGCTCGGGCGACGTCGAGGACGGCTTCGCCGGGGTTCGCGCGCAGGCGCTCGGGCGCGACGGGCGGCTGATCGACGACTTCGCCTTCTCAGCGGGCGCGCGCACACTGCACGTGCGCAACGCGCCCTCCCCCGCCGCGACAGCGTCGCTGGCGATCGCGACGCACGTGTGCGACGAGGCCGAGAAGGCCTTCGCACTTGGCGCCGGGCTGGACGGCAGCTAAGCGGCGCCGAGGCGCGCGACCGCGTCGGCGACGCCCTCTCGGGCGGTCGCGAAGCGCAGGCGCCAGTCGAGCTCGCGCTTGATCTTGGCGTTCGACGAGCGCGCAGAGCGCACGGCCGCCGCGACGGCATTGCGCCCGGCGACGAGCCGTGCGACGGCCGCCGGGATGCGCCGCGGCGCGCCCAGCCCCAGCCGGCTCGCGGTCAGCGCCATGAAGTCGTAGAACGTGATCGGCTCGTCGTCAACGACGTGGTAGATCGACCCTGCCGCGGCACGCTCGGCGCCGAGCGCCAGCGCCGAGACGACGTCGTCGACGTGCACGACGTCCCACAGGTTCTCGCCCGAGCCGATCACGGCGAAGCGCCCGGGCTGGCGCAGATGGGCGATCAGCTCGCTCTCATACCAGCCCCCCGGCCCGTATACGTGCGACGGCCGAATCACGACGGCCGGCAGCCCGGACTCGAGCACGAGCCGCTCGCCCTCCTGCTTGGAGCGCCCGTAGGGCGTCTGCACCGGCAGCGGCTCCTCCTCGGTGAGCAAGGCGCCATGCGCGTCGCCCGTGACGACGGTCGAGGCGAACACGAACCGCGGCGCGGCCGCCGGATCGGCGGCAGCGATCGCCGAACATGCGTCCAGCAGGCGAGCCGTCCCGCCGACGTTGACCTCGCGCAGCTTGCGCTCGCTGCGCTGCGAGGCGATCTCGGCGGCGAGGTGCACGACGCAGTCGGGACGCTCGGCGGCGAGTAGCTCACGCAGGCGCTCCGCGTCGGCGAGATCGCCCGAAAGCGGGCGCGTTCCCGCGGGCTGGGAGCCTTCGCGACGCACGAGCGCCGCAACGTCGTGGCGCTGCCGCAGCAGCTGCGCACACAGCGCGCGACCGATGAAGCCACTCGCGCCGGTGACGAAGATGCGCACTCACGCGAGCCTAGCGACGGCACGCGGCCTGCGTGCGCTCCCCACTGCCCACGGTTCGGCGCCGGCCCGCGGCTAGGTTGTCTGGATGCTCGGCCGCCCGCTTCCCCGCCTGCTCGCCCCGCCACTGCTCCTGCTCGCCGTCGCCGCCACCCTCGCGCAGAGCGCCGCGGCCGAACCTGCGTGGACTACCTATCACCACGACGCGGCCCGCTCGGGCGATGACCCCGAAGCGAGCAGCCCGATCGCGCCGGTGCTCGCCTGGCACACCCCGGATCTGGGCGCGCCGATCTGGAGTCAGCCGGTGATCCTCGGCTCGCGCGCCTACGTCGCCACCGTCGGCGACACGGTCTTCGCGCTCGGCACGGCGACCGGCGCGATCGTGTGGCAGACGAGCGTCGGCACGCCCGTCCCGGCGGGCGCATTGCCGTGCGGCGACATCACGCCGACAGTCGGCATCGTCGGCACGCCCGTGATCGATCCGGCGACGGGCGCGATCTACGTGGTCGCGGACACGTGGGACGGCTCCACCCCGCACCATGAACTCGTCGCGCTGAGCCTCGCCGACGGCCAGATCCTGCACCGCACGCCAGTCGACCCACCGGGCGCCAACACGCGTGCGCTGCTGCAGCGCACGGCGCTCAACCTCGACGCCGGCAACGTGATCTTCGGCTTCGGCGGCAACGCCGGCGACTGCAGCACGTACAAAGGCGCCGTCATCTCGGCGCCCGAGAGCGGCGCTGCGGCGAGTTGGTGGGAAGCGCCGGTCTCCGAACCGTCGAAAGCGGGCGGCGCGGTCTGGGCGACGGCCGGCCCGGCCGTCGGGCCGGAAGGCGACATCTTCGCGACCACCGGCAATCCGGTCCCGCCGAGCGGGCAGGCGCCGGGGCCCTACGACTACACCGACAGCGTCATGCAACTGAGCTCCTCGCTGCAGGCGATCGGCAGCTTCGAGCCGCCCAACTGGCTGGAAGAGGGGGAAAACGACCTCGACCTGTCCTCGGCCGGGCCTGAGCTGTTGCCCGGTGGCCTGCTCTTCCAGGCGGGCAAGGACGGGCGCGGCTACCTGATCGACGAGAGCACGATGTCCGGCAAACCTGGCGCCGGCGCCGTGTTCGAGGCGGCCGTCTGCGGCGGGCACGGAAGCTTCGGCGGCGACGCCTTCGCCGCAGGGACGATCTACATCCCGTGCAACGGTGGCGTGCAGGCGCTGGCCTACGACCAGACAGCTCGCGCGTTCACGCCACGGTGGCGCGGCCCGGCCGACGCCTCCGGACCGCCGATCGTCTCGGCCGGGCTCGTCTGGGTCGCCACCGGCGGCGGCGGGACGAAGCTCTACGGCCTCGACCAGGCGAGCGGGCAGCCGCGCTACACGCTGACGCTGCCGAGTGCGATCGTCGACCACTTCGCCTCGCCGAGCGCCGGCGGCGGACGGCTGTTCCTCGCGACCGGCTCGACCGAGACGGCCTACCAGATCGGCATCGTCGCGCCGGCGACCACGACCGCGCCTGGCTCATCGCCGGCGGCGCCGCTCACGAACGGCGCGATCGGTGCGGCATCGCCGGTGCCCGTGTTGCTGCACTCGCGCCTGCACGCAGGTCGCTCAGGACGCGTGCGGATCGCGCTTCGCTGCCTGCTGAGCAGCGGACGCTGCAAAGGCAGCGTGACGCTGCGCGCAAAGCTCACGACGACGAGGCGCGTCGGGCGCAGGCGCGTGCGTCGCCTCGTATACGTCGCGCTCGGCAGCGTGCGCTTCGACCACGCAAAGGGCTCGTTCGCGGTCACGCTCGAGCTCGGGCGCCGGGCCCGCGCGCTACTGCACCGCCACCGCGGCAGGCTCGCGCTGCAGGTCGTCCTCGCCGCGCCCCCGAGCAAGCCCGTCAAGCGCGCCGCCACCCTCACCGCGACGCGCTGACCCGCCGCAATCGCCGAGCGCGACTCAAGTCGTGCGGATGATCAGCACCGAGCAGGGTGCGTGGTGAGAGACCTTGTTCGGCACCGAGCCGAGCAGGAAGCGCTTGGCGCCGGTCATGCCCTTGTTGCCGACGATGATCAGGTCGGCCTCCTGCTCCTCGGCGACGTCGAGGATCGCGTCGGCCGGGTCCCCCTGGCGCGCATACAGCTCCACCGGCACGCCGGCGCCGCGGGCCAGCTCGGCGGCGGCCTCCAGCGTCGCGTCGACGTCCTCGCGCGGGTTGATCGCCCACTGCAGGTCCTCCGGCGCCTGACGGCGTTCCTCGCTGAGGCGCTGCTGGGAGACCGGCGCATACGCGCTCACAAGCTCGATCTTCGCGCCGACGGCGCCCGCCAGGTCGACCGCCTGGCGCACTGCCTGGGTGGCCGTATCCGAGCCATCCGTTCCCACCACGATCGAGCTGAACATGATCCTCCTCCGACAGTTGAGAGACGAACGAGACCGATCCCGACGAGCGCGGATCATATCCGCGCTCGCGCACCGTCGCGAGCCGTCGCGCGTGCGGCGTAAGGTCTGAAGCGAGAAGTGATCGACCTCCACTGCCACCTGCTGCCCGGCATCGACGACGGCCCGCAGACGGTCGAGGGCTCGCTCGCGCTCGCTCGCGTCGCCGCCGAGCTCGGCACGCGTACGATCGTCGCCACGCCGCACGTCAGCTGGCGCTACGGCAACGATTCGGCCACGATCGCGCGCCTCGCAAGCGAGATCGGCACGGCAGTGAGCGAGGCCGGCCTGGAGCTCGAGGTCGTGGCGGGCGCCGAGGTGGCGATGACGCGCGTGCCAGAGCTCTCCGCCGAGGAGCGTTCGGCGCTGCTGCTCGGCGGGGGCCCGTGGCTGCTGCTGGAGTGCCCGTTCAGCTCGGTGCTGTCCGGCCTCGAGCAGCTCGTGCTGGAGCTCGAAGCCGAAGGACACCGCGTGCTGCTCGCGCACCCCGAGCGCTGCCAGGCCTTTCACCGCGACACGGAGTTGCTCGAAACGCTCGTGCGCGACGGCGTGCTGGTCTCGATCACCGCCGGCTCGCTGATCGGCAGCTTCGGCGATCGCGTCAGGCGTTTCGCGCTCGAGCTGGTCGAGGCGGAGCTCGTGCACAACGTCGCCTCCGACGCGCACGATGCCGTGAACCGCCCGCCGAGCATCGCGCGGGAGCTCGAGCAGGCGGGGCTCGGCGCGCTGGCCGGCTGGCTGACCGAAGAGGTGCCGGCGGCACTGCTCGTCGGCGAGCGGCAGATCCCGCGCCGCCCACGGGTGCTGGTCGCACCGGGCGAGGGCGGGCGCCGGCCGTGGTGGCGGCGAGGGCCGCTCAGGCGAGCTTCGTGATCGCGATGACCATCCCGATCAGGACGAACACGACGATTGCGACCTGCATCCAGATCCACGTTGGCGACATGCTGGCGACAGCGTACTTCGGCGCTGCCGGCTCGGCCCTCCGCGGCACTCCCTAAGCTTCGAGACGTGGCCCCACGACTGCGAAAGGCTGCGCTCGTGCTGGCCTCGACGCTGCTGCTGCTCCTGGCTCTCACCGCCGGCGCGGGGGCGGGGACGCCGGGCGGCGCGCGGGCGGCCGCCGTCGGCCCGCTCGGCGGCGTCAACCTTCCCGGCCTCGGCGCGGGCTCGACGGCCGCCGACGCCGACCGCGAAATCGCCACCGCCCGCGGCCTGCATGCGAAGGCGATCAGGGTCGAGCTGCCCTGGCCGGTGCTGCAGCCCGACGGGCCGGGGGCGCTCGACGCGCGCCCGCTCCCCTACCTCGACCGGCTGCTCGCCGACGCGTCGAGCAGCGGCATCGCGGTAATCGCGCTGGTCGATGGCTCGCCCTGCTGGGCGACCTCAGCGCCGGCGCAGCTGCGCGCCGCCTGCCAGTCGAGCGGCGGCAACGCGGCGAACGGCTGGCCGCCGTCGAACCCGGCGGACTTCGCGGCGCTGCTCAGCGCGCTCGCCACCCGCTACGGCGACAAGCTCACGGCGCTGGAAGTCTGGAACGAGCCGGACCAAGCCAACGAAAGGTACTTCGCGGGTCCCGAAAAGGCTCAGCGCTACGCGGCGCTGCTGAAGGCCGCCTACGTCGCGGTCAAGCAGGCCGACCCGAACATGAAGGTGCTCGGGGGATCGCTCGTCGGCTCCAACGGCGTGTTCCTGCGAAAACTGTACGCGGCGGGCATCAAGGGCTACTACGACGGGCTCGCCGTGCACTTCTACACGCTGACGCTCGCGGCACTGCGCGAATTCCGGGCGGTCCAGCTCGCCAACGGCGACCGCGCGCCGCTGTGGCTCGACGAGTTCGGCTGGAGCAGTTGCTACCCGCACCAGAAGATCGAGGAAGAACAGGCCTGCGTCACGCCGGCGGTGCAGGCGCAGAACATCACCAACATCTACCGCGCACTCAGCAGGACGTCCTACGTCGCGACGGACACCCTGTTCAAGCTGCACGACGCGCCGGGCAGCGAATTCGGCGTGCTCACGCTCCGCGGCACGCACAAGCCCTCATGGGGTGCGCTCGCGAGCGTGCTCGCCTCACCCCCGCGCAGCCCGACCAACATCACACTGACGCTCCGTCGCAGCAGCGGTCGCGTGGTCGCGCGCGGGTCGGCGCCGATCGGCGACTACGTGCACCTGGAAGCCTTCAAGTCGGGCACGCTGCGCTTCCGGGCGCTGTTCACGCTCGACCGCTTCAACCGCTACAGCGTGAGCATCCCGCGCGTGCTCGGCACGCGCCACCTGCGCGTACGCGTCTATCAGGAATGGACCGGCGCGGCCGGGGCCGCGCAAAAGCGCACCTGATCGCTCACTCGGCGCTGCGCAGCAGCGCCACGAACGTCAGCACGAGGATCTTCACGTCGAGCCCAAGTGACCAGTTGGCGATGTAGTAATTGTCCCACTCGACGCGTTCGGCGAGCGAGGTCTGCCCACGCAGTCCGTGCACCTGGGCCCAGCCCGTGATGCCCGACTTGACGCGGTGGCGATCGTCATAGCGGACGATGTCCTGGTTGAACAGCTCGACGAACTCGGGGCGCTCGGGGCGCGGCCCGATCAGGCTCATCTCGCCCTTGAGCACGTTCAGCAGCTGGGGCAGCTCGTCGAAGGAGGTACGGCGCAGGAAGCGCCCGACCGCGGTGCGGCGATCGTCGCCCTCGACGCCGCCCGGCGCGGTGTCGCCGCCGAGCAGGTGCTCGAGCGGGCCGGTGTCGTCGTCGTCGGGATCGACGCGGCCGCCCTGCATGCGCATCGAGCGGAACTTGTAGAGGTCGAACGCCTTGCCGTCACGCCCGACGCGGTTCTGGCGGAACAGCACCGGCCCGGACGAGCTGAGCCGCACGGCGAGCGCCGAGAGCAGGATCACCGGTGAGAGCAGCACGAGGAAGAGCAGCGCGAGCACACGGTCCAAGCCGTGCTTGATCGCGAACTGCAGACCGCGTGGGTCGACTGTCGTGAACGACATCAGCGGCAGGCCGCCGACGGTGTCGTAGCCGACGCGGTTGTTGATCGTGTCGAACATGCGCGGCACGACGGAGACCTCGATGCCGAGCTCCTGACAACGCTGGATCAGACGGCTGACGCGCTCGTCGGCGACCGAGGAGAAGGCGACGATCAGGTTACGCACGCCGGTGCGGGCGACGGTCTCATCGAGGTCCTCGACGGTGCCGAGCACCGGCAGGTCGCGACCGCCGACCTCGGCGATCGAGCGCGGGTCCTCGTCGAGGAAGCCGATCGGCGCCAGCCCGTACTCGGGGTGCGTCTCCAGGCGCCGAGCGACCTGCGCGCCGACGACGCCGGCGCCCATGATCAGCACCGGCTTGCCCACCAGGCGCCGCGCGCGCGCCCAGCGCTGCAGGAAGGAGAGGACGATGCGGCCGACCCCGACGCCGATCAGAGCGAACAGCCACACGCGCACGACCTCGGACTGGCGCGGCGCGTGGCCGTTGGCGAACAGGCCAAGCACCTCCACCGTCATCGCGCCGATCGAGATCGCGCTGATCACGGGCACGACGCCGTCGAGGATCAGCGCGCGCAGCCGCGTGCGGTACAGGCCGCGCAGGTAGAACAGCAACATCACGACGAACGGGAACGCGAGCAGCGGCGCACGCGTGGAGCCGGCGTTGAACGTCCGATGCGCGCCGAGCGCGACGAGCAGCGCGACGCACAGGAGGATGAAGTCGACGGCCGGGCGCAGCACGCGCCAGCCGGGACCCTCTAGCGCCCACTGCAGCGGCCCGCGGAACGTACCGCCGCCGGCGAGCGCCTTCGGCTGCGGCGCCGAGCGTCCGAACTCGCCCTGGAGGGGGAGCGTGGTCGACGTCTGCTGGGTGATCGGTGTGCGCGCCATGGGCAGTAAGGGCTACTGTCCTCTTCGTCGGTCGCTACGGCCCACGCCTTTAGCCGCCCATCCGCGTACGCTCGGCGGGACCGCCCACGCGGCGCGTGAAACCTCCCACGAGCACGAGGATGACGGCGGCGAGGATGACATAGAAGAGATCCTCGCCAGTAAGGCCGAGCACGGTGCCTTGGCCGCCCGCCGGAACGCGTTCGAAGGCTGGGTAGAAGCCGTGCGGGCTCGCCGCCGGCCGCGTCGCCGCATGCGTCGTCGTGGAGCCTGTCGTGGAGCCCGCGTGCGAAGCGCCGCCACCACTCGAGCCGGCACTCGAGCCGCCGCCCTGGCGAGCCGAGCTCGAACCGCCGCCGCTCGACTGCTGTGTGGGCGAGCCGGGCGCCGAGCTCGTTTCACCGGAGCCACTGGAGCTGCTCGAACCGGTCGAGGAGCCCCCGCCGGAACCGCTGCCGCCACTTGAGCCGCCGCTTGAGCCGCCGCCGCGAGCGCCCCCGATCAGGGCGGAGCCGAGCACCGCCTGACTGCCCTGGCCGGGGCCGCCGTAGCCGCTCAGCGCCGAGCCGGCCTGCGCAGCGGCAGGCAACGCGACCAGCATGGCCGTCGCAACGGCGCAGCTATTGGAGATGATGCGATGCGATTTCATGCTTCCTTGCCTTACGCCTCGGGCCGGATCGCTGTGCTTCGAACTGCCCTTGCCATGATCCCGCCACACCGCTTGGACTGCGCCAAACGCCCAGCCACCCAGGTCCACCACACTCCGTTTCTCGGACGAGAGCCCAGCGGTAAAGTACCGAAGCAGTCGGGTGCTGTCGAGTGAAAAGGCTCCATTTCGGTGAAAACTCTGAATTTCTCAGGTGAGCCGACGAGCTTTGAGCAGGATTGCGCGGTTGAGGGCTTCGATATCCACCGTGTGACCGCTGCGTACGTACGACAGGGTTTCTTGGATCAGTTCGTCGCGTGGACTCAGCCGGGCCGCGCGCTGCAGCCGTGCCAGCGCCCGCTGCCGCTCGCCCCGCACCGATGCGATCGCGCCCAGCTCGAGGTTGGCGTAGACGTCCCGCGGGTTGCGGGCAAGCGCGAGCTCGAAGTCGTGCTCGGCGCGCAGCAGGTCGCCGAAGCGCAGCGCGATGCTGCCGGCGAGCACCTGTGCTTCGTCGCTCAACGGGTTCAGGCTCGATGCATGTTCCAGATCGGCATACGCCTGCCGCGGCGCAGTCGGCCAGATGCGGGCCGCCCGCTGGATCTGCAGCTGGCTGAACCAAGGCGTCGCGAGCGAGGCGACCGCCGCCAGTGCGATCACGGCGAGTGCGGCGAGCACCGCCAGGCCGAGCGCTCTCGGCGAGGGTCCTCGCGCGGGCGGTGCGGGCTCCCGCGGCGATGACTCGACAACAGCCGGGGCAGGCGCGGGGTCGAGCCGGCGCGCGGCGCCCAGCGAGCAGGCGATTCCAAGCAGCGCGAAGGCCGGTGCGCCGAGCCCGGCGAACTCCCAGAACCAGTCGAACGAGCCGTGGATCAGCCAGTAGGCGAAGCCGGCGAGCGCCGCCGCTGCTGCGGTTCTCGCGAGCGGATCGGCCCGGCGCGCACGCGAGCGCAATGCGCGCGCTCCCGCCAGCAGCGCGCCGATCAGACCGGCGACGGCGAGGATCGCGCCGAGCACCCCGGTCTGGGAGAGCGTGCGCAGCTCGACGCTGTGCGGGTAATGGGGCGTCTCGTGGCTGCGCCCGTGGACGAGGTACTGCTGCTGGAAGTTGTCCGCGCCGATTCCAGCCAGCGGATGCGCCGTGAATTCGTCGAGCGCGACGCGGTAGAAGTCATAGCGGCTGCTGCCGAGCCCGCTCGTCAGGCGGCTACCCGAGGCGCGATCGTTGGCGTATCCGCCCTTGAAGCTGTTCCAGCCTTCTTCGACACGCCGCAAGGGGTTTCCAGCCGCGACCCAGCCGCCGGCGAGCACTGCCACGAGCGTCGCCAGTGCGACGGCGGCCGTACCGAGGCGCACCCGCCGCAACGCGAGCTCCGGGATCGACGCACGGCTCTCGATCGCCGCCGCCGCGCCGACGATCAGCGCGACGAGCAGCGCCGCGAGCAGCAGCTCGCCGGTGGCCGTGTGCATCGCCGCCTTGGCGTCCCCTCCATGCAGCAGGCGATCGCCGACGCGCAGGATCGCCGGCGCGCTCAGCCCGACGCCGGCGGCGACCGGCAAGATCGTCGCGAACGTGCGCAGCCGCCCCGGCAGCAGCGCGAAGACGAGCACCAGCACGACGGGCGTCGAGTACAGCGAGCCGCGGCTCAGGCTGAACAGCGCGAGGCCGTAGAGCAGCACCGCGCCACCGGCGCAGATGCCGCGCAGCGCCCAATGCAGAGGGCGGCCGGCGGCCAGCAGCAGCGCCGGCCACGCGACCATCGCCCAGGTCGCAGCGCTGGCGTTTTCGTAGTCCCCGGGATAGCGCAGGCGGCCTTCGCCGAACAGCGCCGCCAGATGCGGGGCGGCGTTGACGTGGAGCAGGACGAAGGCCGCGAGCCCGATCATCGCCATCGTCCAGACGAGCAGCAGCAGCGCACCGCTCGCACCCGAGCGCGGCCAGAGCGCGAACAGCGCGAACACGATCAGGTAGAGCAGCGTGCGGTTGGCCCCTTCCCACGCGTCGCCCTGTGCGTTCGCCCAGAGGATCGAGAGGAAGCTCAGCGCCGTGTACGCAGCGAGGCACGCCAGCGCCACGCGGGTGCCGATCGGCAGCTCGCGCAGCAGCGGGCGCCGAGCGAGGGCGGCGATCGCGAGCAACGCCATCAGTACGAGCGCGCCGGGCGCCCAATGCGTCAGTGGATAGCCGTCCTGGTCGCTCGCCCACGCGATGAACAGGGCCATCGCGGCGAGCGCGGGGATCGTCGCCGGCGTCTCGCGGAGAGCGTCCTTCAGCTTGGCGGTGGACTCCGCGAGGGCAGGCATTCGCGCTGAGGGTATCGGCAGCCTCAGCCGCCGGCACAAGGCCTGAAACGGCGTGCACGCCGCGGCGATGGTCTGCCCCTGCCTCTACGCTACGCCGATGTCAGCAGCCCGCTGGACGACGCTCTCAGAGCTCGAGGGCCGCAGCGAGGAGTGGCTGCGTCTCGTCGCGCAAGCCGAGTTCCCGAGCATCTTCGCCGACCCACGCTGGGTGACCGGCTGGTGGCGGCACTACGGCGCCGGCGCCGAGCCGTGGCCGCTCGTCGTCGAGGACTCCTCGGGCGCGCTGCGAGGTCTCGCCACGCTCGTCTGCGAGCCCGGCGCGCTCGGGCGCACGTTGTCGTTCGCGGGCGCCCGCTGGAACGGCTTCGACACACCGCTGTGGGCCGCCGGCGCCGAGCAGGAGGTCGCCCAGGCGCTGCTCGGCGCGCTCGCCGAGCGACGGCGCGACTGGCAGACTGTGGCGAATCGGCAGGCTGCCGAAGGACTCGGCGCTGGCGCGTCTGCTGCTCGGGGGCGAGGCCCCGCTGCGCGCCGGCGCGTACGACGTGCGCCTGCAGCCGTTCGTCGCGCTTCCCGACGATGCCGACGTGTTCGAATCCCGTTACTCGGGCAAACGCCGCACGGAGTTCCGCCGCCGCTGGCGGCGACTGCTCGAGCAGGGCGCCGAGGCAAACTCGATCGTCGATCCCGCGCAGGCCGCCACCCACGTGCACCGGCTGCTCGAGCTGCGCCGCGAGCGTGCGATCGCGCTCGGTCAGCCGCACGAGCACATGGACGAGCGCTTCGAGCAGTTCACGGCGGATGTCGTCGGTGAGCTGCTGCCCGACGCCGCGCGGCTTTGGATGCTCGAGCTCGACGGTGAGCTGCTGGCGGCCAAACTGGACTTCGTCGCCGGGTGGCGCGAGCACAGCTACATCTCGGCGGTCAGCGACAAACAGCTGCCGCTTGGCCCCGGCCACTCGCTCGAACGCCAGGCGATCCACGCGATGATCTCCGAGGGGCGGCGGGAGTTCGACTTCGGCCCCGGGCGCGACGACTACAAGTACCACTGGGGCGCCGTCGACCGCGAGCTCGCCCGCATCCTCGTCGCCAGCCCGACGCCGCGCGGCCGCCTCGCCGGCGCGCCGGCGGCGCTCGATTTGCGCCTGCGCAACACGGCCGCTGCCGAGGCGCTGCGCCGGCGGCGCGGTGTCGTGCCCGAACGGGCAACCGCCGAGATGCCCGCGCGGGGTGCTGAGACCGAGGCCGCTGCCACCCCCGACGGCGGCTAGCCGGAACGGGCGCGAGGCGAGCAGACGATGCGCACGCTCATGTACCACGACATCGCCACGCCTGCCGAGCGCGAGCAGGTCGGCTTCCCAGGCCCGTTGGCGGCGCGCTACAAGCTCGAGCCGGCGGCGTTCGAGGCGCACCTCGACGCGCTCGCCGCCACCGGCCTGCGCGTCGGCACGCTCGACGGCGGCGAGCAGGCCCCGCCGGCTGCGGTGACGTTCGACGACGGCGGTGCCTCGGCGCCGCTGGCCGCCGCGGCGCTCGAGCGCCGCGGCTGGCGCGGACAGTTCTTCGTCACCTCCTCGCGCGTGGGGACCGACGGCTTCCTCTCGGCCGAGCAGGTGCGCGAGCTGCACGCGCGCGGCCACGTGATCGGCAGCCACTCACACACCCATCCCACCTACATGGGTCGGCTCACGCGCGCGCAGCTCGACGAGGAGTGGACGCACAGCCGCGAACTGCTCGGCGAGCTGCTCGGCGCGCCCGTGCGCACGGCCTCGGTCCCCGGTGGGTATCTCTCCGATCAGGTGATCGCCTCAGCCGCGGCGGCCGGCTACGAGCTGCTGTTCACCTCGGAGCCGACCGCCCGCGTCGCGCACCGGGCCATCGCCGTGCGCGGCCGCTACACGATCTGGGCGAGCACGCCGGCGCGCATCGCCGCCGCCTACGCACAGGGGAGCCGGCTCGCCTGCGGCAGGCTGTGGCTCGAGTGGAACGCGAAGAAGCTCGCCAAGAGCGCGAGCCCGGCGGCCTACCAGGCGCTGCGTCGCGTCCGCGCGCGGGTCTAGCGCTCGGCGTGCCTCAGCGCGCGGCGGCGAGGAACTCAGCCAGGCGCGCCGTCGACGCCTCGAGCGTCCCGCCGCGCGCCCGCTCGAGCCCAGCCTCGATCAGCCGGGCGCGCAGCGCAGCGTCGCTCGCGATTCGCTCGAGCGCCGCGACAGCGGCCGGCGCGTCGCCGGGCTCGATCAGCAGCGCCGCCCCCTCGGCGGCGGCAGGCACGCCGCCGACGGCCGTGGCGACCGTCGGCAACCCCGAGGCGAAGGCCTCGACGAGCACCTGCGGAAAGCCCTCGGTCAGCGAGACGTGCAGGAACATGTGGCTGGCGCGGTAGAGGTCGAGCAGCCCGCCGTCGATCGGCACGTAGCCGCGCAGCTCGACCGTGTCCTGCAGTCCGCGCTCGGCCAAGCGCTCGCGCAGCGGCTCGCGCAGCGGCCCGTCGCCGCACACGAGCAGCCGCCAGCGCCGCTCGCTCGCTCGCAGGTGCTCGCCGATCTCGGCCAGCAGCAGCGGGTTCTTCTCGGCGTCGAGCCGCCCGACGGTGAGCACGGTCAGCTCGCCGTCGTAGTCGCGCGCCGCGACCGCTCCCGCAGCGGCGGCCAAGTCACTTTCCGAGACGAGCGAGACGGCCGTCGCGAGCACGCTGCAAGCGCCGTGCTCGCGATACTTGCGCTCGAGCTCGGGGCCGACGACGACGGCCGCATGGCGGCGGGCGAGCACCCGCCAGACCCACTCGAGCAGATCCGCGCTCCAGTGCATCCAGCGCCGACCCGGGCGACGGCTGCGCACGTACAGCGGCATGTCCTGGCGCACGCCGAGCACCAGCACCCGCCTGCGCAGCAGCGTCATCAGCGCGAGCAGCACTGAGTGCGGATACGGCCCGAGCACCCACACCGTGTCGACCTCGTCGAGCAGACGCCAGAAGCGGACGACCGAGATCAGCAGCGAGCGGGCCACCGACCACGGGTGCCCGAGGCTCTCGTAGTGCGGCAGCCCGACGAGCTCGGTCTGCTCGTGCAGCGGGTAGTGCGAGCTGCCGGGACGGGGGTCGAAGCGCCCGACCAGCACGAAACGCGCGAAGTGCGGCCGCAGCGCCTCGAGGAACACGACGAACGCGCGCTGCCCGTAGCGGCGAACGCCGTCGGAGCAGTACTCGTAGTCGGTGTAAACGGCCAGCCGCACCGGCTGCCCCTCGGCGCCGGCGGAGCTCACGTGCCCCGTTCGTGCAGCGACGGCGCGTGGACCGGCTCGGCCGACTCCGGCGTCTGCGGCCACTCGCGGCCGAACAGGCGCGAGAGCGCGGCCAGCGGCGGGCCGAACTTGAGCACCCCAGCGAGCGTGCCGAAGCCCCAGCCGAAGTGCATCGCCGGCAGCACGCCCAGCAGCAGCGCCCCCTCCTCGCGCTGACCGGGGCGCCGTGCGGCGTCGGCGGCGGTCGCTGCGACGGCGGCCATGTACGTCGCGAGCCCAAGCCGCGAAAGGCGGCGCAGCGGGCGCGGCCCGAGCAGCGCGCCGAGCAGCGAGAACGTCAGCGCCGGCGCGATCAGGTGCGATCGGCGCATGCTCTCCGGGTGGCGGCGGAAGGTCCGCGCCCGGTAGTAGCCGTAGCGGTAGTACTGGCGCGCGAGCGAGGAGAGCGAGTCGCGCGGCACGTAGTTGCCGACCATCTCCGGCAGGCACACCAGCCGCGCGCCGCGGCGCAGGAAGCGCGAGGCCATCTCGGAGTCCTGGTTGATCGGCCAGCGCTCGTCCCAGCCGTCCACCTCGAGCAACGCCTCGCGCCGCCACACGCCGCCGAACACGCCCGTGTCGAGCTCGCGCTCCTCGCCGCCGCCCTGCTCGTCCTCGCTCCACTTGCGCGAGCCACCGCGGCCGAGCCACGAGGCCAGCGCGAGCGCGACGGCTCGCGAGATCGGCCCGGTCGGGCGCGGGACCGCGGGGCCGCTGACCCAGTCCGTCCCGCCTTCGCGCAGGCGCTGCACGCCCGCCGCGAGGTAGCGGTCGGAGTAGTAGGTGTGCGCGTCCATCCGGGCGACGTACTCGCCGCGAGCCTCGCGCAGGCAGACGTTCAGCCCGCTCGCGGTGCGCCGGCGCGGGTTGTCGAGCACGCGGATGCGCGGATCCCGCTCGGCGAGCTCGCGCAGGATCTCGCGCGTGGCGTCCTGCGAGCCGCCGTCGGCGAACAGCAGCTCGACCGTGCCGTCGAAGCGCTGCGCCTGCATCGCCGCCACCGTCTCGCGGATGTGGCGCTCCTCGTTGAGCACCGGCACGAGCACGCTGATGTCGACACGATCGCCGGGATGACCCTGTGCGCCCGGGCCGGGTACGCTCGGGCTCGACGCGGGGAAGGCGTTCACGCCGCTCATTATGCGCGCCTGCCCCTCTGGATCGGGATCTAGACTGCGAGCCCACGCGTGAACGACCCCATCGTCCTCTGCTACCACGCCCTCAGCCCGACGTGGGAGGCGGCCCTCTCGATCACGCCCGCGCGCTTCGAGCGCCAGATCTCGCTGCTGCTGTCACGCGGCTACCGCGGGGTCACGTTCAGCGAGGCCACCCGCGCGCAGCCGGGCGAGCGGGTGATCGCCGTCACCTTCGACGACGCCTACCGCTCGGTGCTCGAGCTGGCGCACCCGATCCTCGAGCGCCGCGGCGTGCCGGCGACGGTGTTCGCACCGACCGATTTCGTCTCCTCCGAGCAGCCGATGTGCTGGGAGGGGATCGACCACTGGCTCGGCGGCCCGCACGCGGGCGAGCTGACGCCGATGTCGTGGGCCGAGCTGAGGGCGCTGGCCGAGGAGGGCTGGGAGATCGGCTCGCACACCGGCTCGCATCCGCACCTCACGCAGATCGACGAGGACCAGCTCGCCGACGAGCTACAGCGCTCGAAGCTCGCGTGCGAGGAGCATCTCCAACGCCCGTGCACCTCGCTGGCCTATCCATACGGAGACGTCGATCGGCGCGTCGTCGCCGCGACCGCGCGCGCCGGTTACGACACGGCCGCCGCGCTGCCGACCCGGCTGGGCTCGCACGACGCGCTGGAGTGGCCGCGCATCGGCATCTACCACGTCGATGGCGACCTGCGCTTCCGGCTAAAGGCTTCCCCTGCCGTGCTGCGACTGCGCCGCTCGGCGGCATGGGAGCTGCTGCGCGAGCTTCCAGGAAGGATGCGCCGCTGAGGTGAGCGAGCCGATTCGCATCCTCGGCGTGAGCGTCAACCAGGGAGCGACCGCAGCGGCCGCCGCGAGCGTGCTCGAGGCCCTCGGCGAGCGCGCTCGCGTGGTGGGCACGGTCCACCCGGAACTGGCGCCGCTGTTCGACCTGCTGATCAAGCTCCGGCACTTCAATCCCGACCGCGCCACGTGGCGCACGCGCGCGGGCTTCAACGACGCGAGCTTCAACGCGCTCTCGGGAGCCGTCGAGCGCGAGCTGCGCCGCCTGAGCGTCAGCTTCGACCTGGTCTTCCAGGTGCAGACCGTGTTCGCCCCGGGGGAACTCCAAGCGAGGCGCCCGTTCGTCATCTACACGGACAACATCATGTCGCTGACCGAGCGCTTCTACCCCGCGTGGGCGGCGCTGGGCCCGGACGAGTTCCGCCGCTGGCGCGAGCACGAGGCGCGCATTTGCCGATCCGCCGGCCACGTCCTTGCCTGGAGTGACTTCCTGCGCGACGCGCTGATCGCCGACTACGGGTGCGAGCCCGCCCGCGTCTCGAGCGTCGGCGCCGGCGCGAACCTGATCCTGCCGAGCATCGAGACGCGGCGTTGGGATTCGTCCAGCGCGATCTTCGTCGGCAGGGACTTCTCGCGCAAGGGAGGTCACGTGCTGCTCGACGCCTGGGCGCAGGTCAGAGAGCGCCTGCCGCAGGCACGCCTGACGGTCGTCGGCCCGCCGAGCCCTCCGGCCGGGGCCGACCTGCGCGGGATCGACTGGCGCGGCGCCGTCGAGAGCCGCGCCGAGCTCGTCGGGCTCTACGAAGCGGCGAGCGCCTTCGTGCTGCCGTCGCTGTTCGAGCCGTGGGGCCATGTGTTCCTCGAGGCAATGGGCTGCGGGCTGCCGTGTATCGGAGCGGCGCACTGCGCGATGCCCGAGATCGTCGCCGACGGAGAGACCGGGCTGCTCGTCGCGCCCGGCGAGCCGGAGCCGCTCGCCGACGCGCTCACGCGGCTGCTCGCCGATCCGGCGCTCGCCGAGGACTACGGCCGCCGCGCGTACGCATCCGTGACCTCGCGGCACCGCTGGAGCGACGTGGCGGCGCGGATCGCGCCGGCGCTGAGCGCGACGCTCGCACAGCCTGCCCCCGCTCCCGCCACGGGCGACGGTGGCGCGCCGCGGCGCCGCCCGCACCGCGGGGGCCGGGCGCAGTGGCATCCGGGCAGCTCGACCGCCAGACTGCCCAAGAGCCGCCCGAAAAGCCTCGTGCAGACGCGCTCCGGCAGCTCGTGGCGCCCCCAACGAACGTCCAGCCCACCCTGCGCCCCTCACAGGCGCGCCCGGCACGACCGAAGCACATTGGGTGGCGCTCCTATGCTCATCGATCCGCTCGATCTCGCGATCGGCACAGCTCTGCGCGATCGCGCTGCTGCTGACGATCGGGGTGCTGGCGCCAACGGCGCTCGCCCAAGCACGCGGGAGCTCGACAGCGAAGCACCCGGCCCACGCGAAGGCCGCGGGCAGGCACAAGGCGCATCACAACTCCCGCGCGCACCGCCGCCAGGCGCGCAGGCACAAGCACACGATCCACCACCCCTCACCGCCGCCAACCGGCACGGGCACAGGCACGGAAGGCGGGCAGCAGGGCGGCCCCGGCTCGGGCACGCCGACGCCGACGCCGACGCCGCCTGCTCCCGAACTGCCGACGGGCGGAAGCGGCTCGCTCTCGGCCCCCGCCGTCAGCGTCTCCTGCACCCTGATCGCCTCGCCGAGCGGCTCTGACGCGCACGGCGACGGCAGCGCCGCACGCCCCTTCCAGACGGTCACGAAGCTCGACGCGGCACTCGCGCCCGGGCAGACCGGCTGCCTGCGCGAAGGCACCTACGGCAGCACGAGCACGAAGCACGCCCTGACCCACAGCGGCACCCCCTCGGGGCAGATCACGATCACGGCCTACCCCGGTGAGGCGGTCACGCTCGTCGGCTGGGTCGACATCGAGGCTTCCTACACGACGCTCGCCGGCCTGGCGATCGACGGCTCGAACATCTTCTACAACACGACCGCCGGCTCCCCCTGCCCCTCGCCGCAGCATCTCTCCCAGGCGCTGTCGATCACCGGCACGGGCGACGTGTTCGAACGCAACGACTACTACGAGTCGGTGCCCAGCCTGCGCGGCGTGGGCATCGGCGTCGGCTTCTGGGGCAACGCCGACAACACGACGATCCGCTTCAACCGGATCCACGACGTCGGTCAGTGCCAGCAGTTCGACCACCTGATCTACCTCGCCTCGGGCAACAACGTGCAGATCTACGACAACTGGCTCTACAACGACCACAACGGCTGGGGCATCACGGTGTATCCGCGCCCGACCAACGCGCGAATCTTCGCCAACGTGATCAACAACGCCGGTAGCGGCCTCAACTTCGGCGACAACGGCTCCAGCTCCAACCACGGCAACAGGGCCTGGCACAACGTCGCGACCAACTCGTTCCGCGTCACCGGCTCGAGCGGCCACACGCTCGCCGCGGCGCTCGTGATGTGCCCCGAACTCGGCTCGCTCAGCACGGGCAACGAAGTCTTCGAAAACGACTCCTTCGCCAACCCGGACGGCGTCAACGCGGTCGGCAGAAGCGTCACCGCGGCACGCCTCTCGCTGACGGCGAACATCACCGCCGACCCGCGCTACCTCGGCGCGAGCGCCAACAACTTCGAGGTCGCCGCCGACAGCCCGGTCGCCTCGTGGGGGCTGTGGAACGGCAGCTGAGCAGCGCGCCGCCACTCGGTCGCCGACCGGCGACTTTCGGCGCCTGTAACTGCGATCCCCCGCCGTGCTAATCGCTACCCTTGCCTCGGATGGCTTTCGACCCCAGCCCCGTCTTGCCGGTCAGCGCTCAGGCACCGGAGCAGGCGCTAGGTCCGTACCTTCGCGCCATCCGTCGCCGTTGGCTGCTGTTGGTCGCGGTCACGCTCCTGACCTTCGCCGTCGCCGCGGTCACGACGCTGCGCGGCTCGCCGACCTACGAAACGAACTCGAAGGTGCTCGTCTCGCCTGTGCAGCAGGGCGAATCGAACCTCGTGAGCCTCGGCGTCGTGGTCGAAGGAGGCGAACCGGTGCGCACCGTGCAGACCGCTGCCGCGCTCGTCGACTCGCTGCCCGCCGCCCAGAATGTGGCCACCCGCCTCGGGCACGGCTGGACGGCGGGCCGCGTCCAGTCTGCGGTCAGCGTCACCCCGCTCGGCGAGAGCAACGTGCTCCAGGTCACGGCCAAGTCGGACACGGCGATCGGCGCCGCGCAGCTTGCGAACGCCTTCGCCAGCGCCGCGGTCAACTACCGCGCGAGCATCGTGCAGCGCAACATCCAGGCGCAGCTGGGCGAACTCAACACCCGTCTGCGGCAGGCAAGCGGCGGCACGAGCGCTGACACGGCGCTCCAGCAGGAGCTCGCGTCGCGCATCGCCGCGCTGCGCGCGGTCCAGGTCAGCGGCGGCGACCCGAGCCTCTCGGTCACCGAATCCGCGATCCCGCCCGGCGCGCCGAGCGGCGCACCGCACTGGCTGATCCTGCTGCTGTCGCTGATCGGCGGCTTCGCGATCGGCAGCGTCGCCGCGCTGGCCGCCGAATTCTTCGACCGCCGCGTGCGCGACCTCGACGACGTCGCCGAGCTGTTCGCAGTGCCCGTGCTCGCGGCGGTGCCCAACATCGAGGCGCGCGGGCGGCGGCGCGCGCTGCGCCCGGACTCGTTCCCGCCGTTCGCCTTCGAGCAGCTGCGGATGCTTCGCGTGCAACTCGGCTACCGCGAGCAAGCGCGCGCGATCATGGTCACGAGCGCGGGCGCGGGCGACGGCAAGACGACGCTCGCCACGGCGCTGGCGGCCGCCTTCGCCGAGACCGGCGAGGAGGTCATCCTGATGGACCTCGACCTGCGCAAACCCGCCGTCGCGGGGCTGCTCGAAATCAACCAGCCGCGTCCGGTCAGCCTCGTCGAGGCCTCGCTCGATGAGCTGCTCGTGCCCGTCCCGGACCTGCCGGGCGTGCGCGTGCTGCCGGCCCCGCGCGGCGGCGCGGCGCTGCTCTCGATGCAGCTCGCGCGGCTGCCGAAGCTACTCGAAGAAGCAAAGGAACAGGCGGGGCACGTGATCGTCGACGCCGCTCCCGTCGGCGTCGCCAGCGAGTCGCTGCAGATCGCCCAGGCGTGCGACCAGGTGGTGATGGTGGCGCGACCGCGCCACACGGACCGCCAGCTGCTGATGCTCGCGCGCGACATGCTCGCGCGAGCCGGCGCGCCGCTGGTCGGCGTGGTCGTCGTCGCCGAGAGCACGCCGACGCCGGATGACATGCACGCCTACGGCTACGCCTATGGCTACGCCGCGCCGGTCGAGCCGCCGGACGAGGAGATCGTCGCGAAGAAGCCGGCGCGCACCCGCCATCTGGTGCGCGAGTAGCGGGCGGCCTCGAGGTCATGAGCGCCAGCGTGGGCTCCGCGCCGGTGAGCGCCAGCGTGGAATCAGCGCCGGCGGAGCTCGAGGTGCTCGCCGTGATCGACCATTTGGCGATGGGCGGCGCCGAGATGCTGCTCGGCCAGTTCGCCGCTGCGGCGCCGCGCGCCGGCATCCGCCTGCAGGTCGCCTGCTTCGAGCACAGCGACGGCAGCCCCGCCGCCGAGCCGCTGCAGGCGCTGGGCATCGAGCCGGTCCACTTCGACATTCCCGGGCGCCCGGGTAGGCGCCACCTGCGCGCGATGCGCGCGCACATCCGCGCGGTCGAGCCGGACATCGTGCACACGCACCTCGGCACGGCCGACCTGATCGGCGGGCTCGCGGCGCGCACGCTCGGCGTCCCGGCCGTCTCGACGATCCACCAGGTGCTCCAGCGGGCAAGCGGCTTCGCGCGCGCGAAGGGCGCCGTGTTCGCGCTTGGCCGCCGCCTGTGCGATGCGCGCGTGATCACGGTCTCCGACAGCGCGCGCCGCGCCTACATCGAACAGAACCGGGGGATGGAGGAGCGGGTCGTGCGCATCTACAACGGCGTCGACGTGACGCCGCAGCCCGGCGGCGGGCGCGCCGTGCGGCGCGAGCTTGGCGTCGCCGAGGACGAGCAACTGGTCGGGATGGTCTCGGCACTGCGCCCCGAGAAGGCCCATGACGTCGCGATCGAAGCGATCGCGATGCTGCGCGAGCGTTTTCCGCGACTGCGCCTGCTGGTCGCCGGCCAGGGTCGCGGCGAGGCGGAGTTGAGGGCCTTGGCCGAGCCGCTCGGCGACGCGGTGCTGCTCGCCGGCCGTCGCACGGACGTGATGTCGGTGTTCGACGCGCTCGATGTCTGCCTGCACCCCTCGCGCATGGACGCCTTCCCGACGACGCTGATCGAGGCGCTCGCCGCATCCACGCCGGTGCTCGCGAGCGCCGTGGGCGGTATCCCGGAGATCATCGACGACGGCCGCACGGGCGTGCTCGTGCCGGCGCCGCCAAGCGCCGCGGCGGTCGCCGATGCGCTCGCCGGGCTGCTCGAGGATCCCGCGCGGCGCAGCGCGCTCGCCGTCGCGGGGCGAGCGTCCTATGAGCGGCGCTTCACGGCCGACCCGTGGGTCGAGCAGACGCGAGCGCTGTATGACGCGGTGCTCGCCGAAGCACGCACGCGCCGTCGCGGGCGGGCGCGGCGATGAGCAGCTTCCCGGCGCCTGCCGGCGCCCCGCGCTGGGGCGCGGAGTTCGAGAGCGCGAGGTCGCGCTCGCGGCAGATGCCGAGGATCAGGACGAGCTTGATCGTCGCGGCCGCGCTGCTGCTCGCGATCGTCGCCGGGCGCTTCCTGGCCGACGGGCGCATCTCCTACGGGCTGGCGATCGTGGTCGGCGTCTGCGTCGGGCCGCTCGCGTTCCTCAACGTCACGCTGACGCTCGCGCTGTACGTGGCGATCCTGTTCGTCGGCGACGCGCACTCGCTAGGCGTCGGCCCGAACTCGGTCGGCGTGCTGCTCGCGCTCGGCTGGGCCGGCACGCTCGTCTCGCGCACGGCGCGCCCGGTCGTGCTGCGCGAACAACCGCGGCTGCTGCTCGCCGTGGCCTTGTTCGCGCTGTGGCTGACGCTGTCGCTGATCTGGGCGGCGAGCCCGCCCGACACGAGCATCGGCCTGCAGAACTGGCTGATCGCGATGCTCGCCTTCATCATCACGATCACGACCCTGCAGAGCCCCCGCGCCGTGGCGATCGTCGCGGTCGCGTTCATCGTCGGAGCGGTGATCTCGGTCGCCTTCGGGCTCGCCAGCGGCGGCCTCTCGGCGAATGCCGAAGTGACCGGCGAAGTCACGGCGCAGGGCGGGCGCTTCACCGGCGGGGGCGGCGATCCGAACGTGCAGGCCGCCGGTTACCTCGTGGCGATGTTCCTCTGCGCCGGCTGCTGGAGCCTGACGCGCCGGCGCCTGGCGCACGCCGGGCTGCTGCTCGCGTTCGTGATCACGACGGTCGGCTTCTTCGCGACGCAGTCGCGCGGCGGGCTGCTGGCGCTCGCCTTCGCCTCGATCGCCGGGCTCGCGCTGCTGCCACGCCAGCGCAAACGCCTGCTCGGGCTAACCGCTGCCGCCGGCATCGGCCTGGCCGTCGTGGCGGCGGCCAACCCGGCCGCGATCTCGCGGATGACCAACTTCGGCGGCGGCTCGAGCGGCCGCGACGACCTCTGGCACGTGGCGTGGACCATCTTCACACAGCACCACTGGATCGGCATCGGGCTGAACAACTTCGAAGCCGTCGAGCCGCGCTACTCGCTGAACTCGGGGGCGCTCAACCGCGTCGAACTGATCGCCGAGCATCCCCACCTCGTGCACAACCTCTACCTGCAGCTGCTGACCGAGACGGGCGTGATCGGGTTCGGGCTGTTCCTCCTCGTGATCGTCACCTGCCTGCGCGCATCGTGGCTTGCGGCGCGGGACTTCGACGCGGCCGGGCGCAAGAGCTACGGGGATCTCGCCCGCGCCGCGCTGATGGCGGCGATCGCGATGCTCGCGACGCAGGTGTTCATCTCCGACGGGTTCGACTGGCGGCTGTGGATCCTGCTCGGCACCGGCCCGGTGCTGCTGTCGCTCGCGCGCCGCGCCCGCGCCGAAGCACCGGCGCAGAGCGAGATCTCGCGGCCGATGCGGCGGCGACGAAGGCTTGCCGGTAGCGGGCGCCTTGCGCGAGCCCGAGCGGGCTGAGCGAGCTGGTTGAGCGAGCCGGCTGAGCGGAGCCGGCGGCCAGTCGGCCCAGGGCCGGGACGGCCGCGTCAGCCGGCGGGAACGGCGATGCCGCGCTTGGCGAGCAGCTCGCAGTAGAGCTCTTCGATGCGCGCGATGACCACGCCGAGGTCGAACTCGGCGCGACGCCGCGTCCGCGCGCGCTCGCCCATGGCGCGCGCCTGCGCGCGATCGCCGAGCAGCTGCTCGAGCGCTCCGGCGAGCCCGCTCGGATCGCCCGGTGGCACGAGCAGACCGTGCACGCCCGACTCGATCAGGTCCGGGATTCCGCCAACCGAGGTGGCGGCGATCGGCAAGCTCATGTCCATGTACTCCATCACCGAGAGCGGGCTGCCCTCGAAGTTCGAAGAGCAGGCGGCCACGTCGACGGCGCGCAGGATGTCGGGCACGTCGGCGCGCATGCCCAGGATGCTCACCTGCTCGCGCAGGTCGAGTTCGCTGACGAGGCGCCCCAGGCGCTCGCGCTCGGGGCCATCGCCGACGATCAGCAGCCGGACGTCCGGCTGCTTGTGGGCAACCAGGGCGATCGCATGGATCAGCACCTCGTAAGCCTTCTGCGGCCGCAGGATGCCCACGCTGGCGATCACGGGCGCATCGGCTGCGATGCCGAGCTCGGCGCGCACGTCGTGCTCGCCGGCGCTGGGCGGCGAGGGAGTGATCCCGATCGGGATGAAGCCGGTGCGGGCGGCGTCGATCCCCTCGACCTCGGTCATCCGCCGCTGGTCGGCGCGCGAGACGGCGAGAAAGCGGTCGGCGCGGCGAGCGATCACCTCGCGGTCGAGGAAGCGGCGCAGCGGCTGGCCTTCATAGGACCAGGTGTGCTCGTGGGCGACCACGACGGGGGTGCGCGCGACGCTCGCCACGAGCGCTCCCCACAGGTTCGAGCCGATCTTGTGCGTGTGCAGGACGTCGACGCGTTCGCGGCGCAGAAAGCGCTCGAGTCGCACCCAGGCCGCCGGGTCGAGCTTGTGCCGGCGGCGCAGCGGGAAGAAGCGTGTCCCGGAGCGCTCGAGTTCGGCCAGCGCCTGCGCGCTCGGGATCATCTGCTCGAGCTCCGGCGGAAGCGGCCACCTGCTGGCGCACAGGATCGACTCGAAGCGGCTCGGGTCGAGTCCCATCGCGACCTGCAGTGCGAAGCGCTCGGCGCCACCGTTGCTGCTGAGGAAGTCGACGAGCGTTACGACGCGTACACGACGCCCGCGCAACTTGGTAGATCCGGCGTGCTCATATGTCGCAGTCGTTGCCAATACACTCCTCGATCGTCGGGCCGGGCGGGCTTGACGGCGCTCAGCGTCCATGAGACGAGCACACCCGCTCCGTCTTCATCGGCGCGCGGCGGACCATTGTTGAGAGCGGGTGGCGAAGAGAGGCGAGATGGCGCCCGACATTAACAGCGCCCGTGACGAGCTGGCGCGCTTCTACGACGAGGCCTACAGCCAAGACGCCGCCGGCGCAGAGCGCTACTCGCGCTGGCGCGCGCTGGGCGCGATCGGCAAGGCCGACCACGTGATCGCGCTCTGCCGCCAGGCCGGCATCGATCCGCGGCGCACGCTCGAGGTCGGCTGCGGCGACGGCGCGCTGCTGTGCGAGCTGCACGCGCGCGGCTTCGGCGGCGAGCTGGCCGGAGTCGAGATCACCGAGGCCGCCGTCGAGATCGCGGCGCGGCGCGAGCAGATCGCGTCGGTGGCGCTGTACGACGGCAGCCGCCTGCGGGAGCCCGACGGGGCGTACGAGCTCGGCATCCTCTCGCACGTGCTCGAGCACGTGCGAGAGCCGGCGGCGCTGCTCGGCGAGGTCGCGCGCGTGTGCGGAGCGGTCGTCGTCGAGGTGCCGCTCGAGGCCAACATCTCGGCGCGCAGGGCGAGCAAGCGCGAGCATGCCGAAGAGGTGGGGCACCTGCAGCGCCTCGATCGCGCGGCGGCGCGGGGCATCGCGGCGCGCGCGGGGCTGGCGATCGTGGCCGAGCTCGAGGACCCGCTGCCGCTCGCCGTGCACCGCTTCTTCGCGCAGGGCGCTCCGGCGCGGCTGCTGGGAACGCTCAAGTGGGCGCTGCGATCCTCGCTTCACCGCCTCGCGCCGCCGCTGGCGCGCAGGCTGTTCACGGTGCACTACGCGTGCCTGTGCGTGCCGGGCGGCGCGCGCGAAAGCTGAGCGCTACCCGCCGGCCGGCCGCGTGGCGGCCTCGAACAGCAGCGAGAGCACGGTGCCCATCAGCTCGTCGGGCACGGCGGCCGGATCGGCCAGGCGCTGGCGCGCGATGCCGTCGGCGAGCGCGTCGACGGCGACGGCGAGCTGCTCGGCGGGCAGCGCCAGCTCGAGCTCGAACTCGCGGGCGCCGTCTTCGATCAGCCGCGTCAGGAGGCGCCGCATCTGGGCGAAGCGCTCGGCGACCTTCGGGCGCACGGCGGCGTCGCGCACGCCGTAGGCCCAGAACTCCATGAACAGCAGCAGCAGCTCGGGCTCGCGCTCGATCATCATCATCCAGCGCCGCGCGCCGCCGGTGGCGCGCTCGGAGACGCTTGGACGCTTCGCCACGGCCTCCGCGATCTCCCGCGCATGCTCGTCGATCTCGCGCTCCATCAGCACGAGGAACAGGTCCTCCTTGCCGTCGAAGTTGGAGTACAGCGCGCCCGTGGAGAAGCCCGCGCGGGTGGCGATCTCCTCGACGGAGGCGCCGTGGAAGCCGCTCTCGGCAAACGAGCTGCGGGCCGCGGCGAGCAGCCGCTCGCGCGTGTTGGCCTTGCTCTGCTCGCGCGTCAACCGCCCGCTTGCAGGCGGCGGCGCGGGCGCCGCAGGCTCGGCCACGGGGCGCGTGTCGGTGCCGGCAGGCACGGTCTTCATTGCCACATACTACTTGACAGAACAATCGCTATTTCGATAGCGTTCATTATCGATTTATTAAATAGATGACGAACCAGGAGCCTTCTTCAATGGCAAGCGCCACCCCCACATCGACGGCAGCGGCCAGCGCGGACGGCAACATCCTCAGCCTGCCGACCGACTCGATCTCCTACGCCGACCTGTACGCCCGTTGGGAGCGCGGCAACTGGAAGGCGACCGAGCTCGACTTCACCGAGGACGCGCGGCAATGGCGCGAGGACTTCACCGAGTTCGAGCGCCAGGCGGCGATGTGGAACTACTGCCTGTTCTTCTGGGGCGAGGACGCGGTCGCCGACAACCTCTCTCCCTACATCGACGCGGCGCCGCTGGAGGAGCAGAAGTACTTCCTCACGACCCAGCAGGTCGACGAGGCGCGCCACGCGGTCTTCTTCAAGCGCTTCATGCAGGAGGTCTGCGAAGTCGGCGACGGCTCGATGGCGAGCGGGCTGAACGCGATCAAGCCGCAGCTCACGGTCGGCTTCCGCAAGATCTTCGATCGCCTCGACCGGATGGCCGACGAACTGCGCAAGGACCACTCGCCGGCAAAACTCGCAGCCGCCGTGACGCTCTACCACATCGTGATCGAGGCGTCGCTCGCCCAGCCCGGCCAGCACTTCATCTGCAGCTACCTGGAGGAACGCGACCAGCTGCCGGCCTTCCGCGAGGGGATGGAGAACATCGCGACCGACGAGCAGCGCCACATCGGCTTCGGCGTGAAGCTGCTGTCGGACCTCAAGCGCGAAGACCCCGTACGCGTGCCGAAGGCCGTCGCGCGGATCCTGCACGAGGTCACGCGCTACACCTCGCAGGTACTGATGCCCCCCGGCTGGGACGAGCGCTACGTGACCGTCTTCAACTCGACGCTCGACGAGGTCGGCGTCGAGGGGCTGACCTCGATGACGACCAAGCTGCGCTCGGCCGGGATGCCGCTCGAGAGCCTGCCCGGCCCGAAACTGCTGCCCGACGGGCTCTCGCCGGTCGAGATCTCCCAGCGCGGGCGCGCGCTCGCCAAGGCCGGCGTGATCGGCGTGCGCCAAGGCCCCTCCACGCGCGACCCCGAGACGCTTGAGCTGCTGTTCGACACGATCCGCCGCCAGGTCAGCCCCGAGCACGGCCTGTCGCGCCCGACGACGTTCCAGTGGGAGTTCACCGACCCCGACGTGCCCACGTGGCACCTGGTCGTCGACAACGGCTCGAGCAGGGTCGCCGAGGGCGCCGCGGCCAAGCCCGACGTGCGCCTGCAGTCTGGCCTACCAGGACTGGATCGACCTCGTCGGCGAGCGCACCGACCCGGTGCGGCTGATCGCGCGCGGGCGGCTGCGGCCGAGGGGCAACCCGCTGGCGCTGCGCAAGCTCGCCAAGGTCTTCCCGCGCGCCTGAGACGCCAGCTCCGGTAGGGCCGATCGGGCCTTCGCGGGCGTCGATCGTCGATTCGTCTGCTGCTGTCTCTCTCCAGCAGCGGGGCATTCCCCTGCAAATCGTCGACTTCTCGAATTCCCGCACCGACTGGCGGGCCCGCCTCGTTGAGCCGCCGGGCACTCGGTGTTAAACCCGGATGCCTTGCGGGAGCGATCGGCGACTCCCGCCCACACACACAAACCCGGCAAGGGGAGAGCTCATGCACAAGCGACTGATGACACTCGCGATCGGCGCGGCCATGCTGCCGGCGCTGGCGCTGGCGCTCACATCCTCGGCGCAGGCCGCGCCGGCGTTCGTACAGTCCGCATCGGGCTCGACCTCGGGCGCGAGCCTCGGCGTGAGCTACACGACCAACG
This sequence comes from uncultured Solirubrobacteraceae bacterium, assembly GCA_963716315.1. Taxonomy (GTDB): domain Bacteria; phylum Actinomycetota; class Thermoleophilia; order Solirubrobacterales; family Solirubrobacteraceae; genus Palsa-744. Next base: position 1,458,496 of record OY970301.1, read on the forward strand.
TCGCCGCAGGCGACCTGCTCGTCGGCCAGTTCCGTGCCAACGGCACGACGAAAGTCTCGGACTCGGTCAACGGCTCATGGACGCAGGCCGTCTCGACGAGCAGCGAAGGCGTGACCCATTCGATCTGGTACCTGCAGAAAGCGGCGGCCGGCAAAACGACGGTCACCGTCTCGGGCGCCACGAGCGGATCGCTGCGCGCGGTGCTCGGCGAGTACTCGGGCGTCGCGACGAGCGGAGCGCTCGATCAGACCTCGTGCAACCAGGGCACGACGACGAGCGTCACGACCGGCGCCACGGCATCGGTCAGCACCGGCGACCTGCTGTATGCGGGCGTTGGCCTGTTCGAACACCCGCGGACGATCACGGCGGGCTCGAGCAACGGGGTCGGCGCGACGCTGCGCACGCAGTTCAGCGGCGAATTCGGGACGAGCGGCGAGGAGGACGTGACCTCGACCGCCTCAGGCGCTCAGAACGCGAGCTTCAAACTCAACGAAGGAGCGGCGAGCGGCTGGGCGGCGTGCGCCGCCGCTTTCCACGCGCAGAGCGAAGAAGCGCCGGCGCCCGGCTGCAACGTTTACGCGAACGCGTCGACCGGCAACGACAGCAACTCGGGAACGAAAGAAAAACCGTACAAGACGCTGAAAAAGCTGGTCACGTCGGTGCCGGCCGGACAGGTCGGCTGCCTGCAGTCGGGACAGACGTTCGCGAACGAATCGGATGCGTCGGGCAACGGCGAACTCGTGCTGAGCACGACCAAAGGCGAAGCGGGCAAACCGGTGACGATCACGTCGACCAGCGCGACCGAACCAGCGACGATCGCCCACCCGGTCTCGCTCGAGAACGGCGCGAACTACTACACGTTCACTCACCTCAAGTTCAAATGGACCGACCCGACCCCGCACGGGTGCTGGAACGCGGAAGGCAACGGAGTGCCCGGGAAAATCATCCACGAACCACTGAACGGGACCTGCGAAGCGGGCGAAGGGAACTCAGAAGACCACGTACAGCTGGCGATCTCCGGGAAAAACGACAACTTCACCTACGACGACATCAACGGCGAACACTCGCAGATCTGCATCAACATCGTGGAATTCCCGAAAGAACCAGCCGATGGCACCCACATCGAAAACGACCGCATCCATGGCTGCGGTCCGCCCGTCATCAAAGTCTCCGAAGGCGGCTTCGCCAGCGTCAACGAAGAACCGGGCTGGCACGACCACGGGATCTACGACTACGGCAAGAACGGCGTGTTCAAGAACAACTACATCTACGAAAGCTCCCGCAACGGCGTCCTGTTCTACCCGAGCGGCAAAGGCTCCGTCGCCGAACACAACGTGATCGACGGCAACGGCAACGGGATCACGTTCGGCTCGAACACCAACGACACGGCCAAGTGGAACCTGATCACGAACTCGAAGAGCCCGCGCAAAGACGACTCATTCGGGATCACGTCGTTCCACTCCGGCGAAGGCAACGCGGCCGAACACAACGACGTCTTCGGCAACGAAGGGTTCTCCGGCGAAGGGCCCAACATCGAAACCGAAAAAGTCACGCTCGTCGAAAACATCGAAGAAGACCCGAAATACGCGAACGCGGCGGCGCATGAATACGAATCGCCGCTGAACACACTCGGCTACGGGCCGACCTCGCCGCCGACGAAATACTGAGCTGGGAGGACGGCTGCCGAGCGCAGAGGCGCGCCTGGCCCCCGGCGCGCCTCTCGCTCGAGCCGGCTCAGCCTGGCGCGAACTCCCGTTCTGCGGCGGGCGCGGAGGAGCCTTCGGCGGGCGCGCTGGACGCAGATGCGCGCGTCGCAGCGCGCGCGTCGGCGGCGTAGTTCGACGAGGCGCTCCGCGTCGAGGAGGCGCGCGCCCTCGCGCCAACCGTCGGCGACGGGGCAGGCTGCCGTTCGCGCGGACTCGTGGCGCCGGTGGCATTGGCGAGCCCGGGCCGCTCGGGGCCAAACTCGCGGCTGGCGGTGGCCGCACTCGACGCCGTGGCGGATCTCGCGAGCGTCCTCGGCCCGGGCGGGCTTACGATCGGTCCACCGGCGCCCGCCCCTGTCGCCACGAGCCCATTCGCGCGATCGGGCGCTGTGCGATGCAGGCGTACGCCTGCCCGCTTGCGATCCCCGTGGCCACGGGCATGCCCGTGGCCCTGCGACCCTTCAAGCGCCACGCAGCCCGCCCCGACGCCGAGTGCGAGCAGACAGCCGGCGGCGAGCTTCGCCCCCACCCCGCCGGCGAGCCACCAGCCGCCGCCGGCTGCGCCCGCTCCTGCGGCGCCCGAGGCCGAAAGCGCGTTCGCGCCGAGCCCCGAGCCGAGCTGCGCGCCGGAGACGCCTGGGGCGCCGCCGCTAACCGTGGCGCCGGCATGGCCCGAGCCGGCGAGCGTTCTGGCGGCAGCCGCGCCGGCGGCGGTGCCGGCGCCGAGGAGCCCGTGCAGGAGAGCCGGCACGGGCGGCAGCGCGACAGCGAGACCGCGCAGCGAGAGCACATAGGCGCGGCACGCGGGGCACTCTTCGCTGTGCATCAGCGCGAGCCGGTAGCGATCTCCCTGGGGGTCGAGGATGCCGAAGGCGAGCCCCCGCATCAACGACCCCTGCTCCCCACACCACTCGCCGGCGGCGATCGCCTGTACGAGCGCGCCCACCTTGGCGGCGACGCCGCGTAACCCCTTGCCGCCGCCGTCCATCAGCTTGCGCATGCGCGACTCGCTGACGCCCATCTGCGCGGCCGCCTCGACACGCGAGAGGCCCTGCAGGTAGCACAGCGCCGCTGCCTGGCGCTCGCGCTCGCTGAGCCGCGCGCGCAACGCCTCGAGCAGCGCGCGCAGCCTCCTGCGATCGTCGAGCTCGTCGGCCAGGTCACGTTCGCGGCCCGGGAGCAGCGAGCGCTCGCCGGCGCAGTCGATGGGCGCCGTGCCCCTGCGCGCGCGATGCTCGTCGAGCGCACGGCGATGGGTTACGACGGCGAGCCAACCGGCCGGGTTGATGATCTCCTGACCGTCGAGCAGGGCGGCGTGGAGGCCGTGCCAGGCCTGCGCGTACGCCGCCTCGAGATCGCTGCGGTCGAGCGCGGCGCCGGCGGCCCGCAGCCGCCCCTCGGCCAGCCCGATCACCCGCTCGCGCAGCGTCTCGAATTCTTCGCGCAGCAGACGATCGGCGCGATAGCGACGCAGGAGTAGCGGGCTCATAGCTCGAAGATTACGGATGGCCCGAAATCCAACGAGGCCGAATCCGTCGGACAGATCGTTTACGCTTTGTCATCGCCACTGAAGAAGATCGATTGGAGGGGAACCGTTCCATGGGGAAGACTCGCCACTGGCTTCTGCTTGTGCTCGGATCGCTCGCAACCGCCGCCTGCTCGGGAGCGCCAGCCGCCTCGGCTGCGACGCTCGTCGAGCACAACGCCGTGCCGAACGTCGAACAGCGCTGGAACGCGTCCTCGTTCTCGAGCCTGCTCGAATCGGGCGGACCGCCCGAATTCGGCAGGTGCATAAAAACGACGGGCGGCAAATACGAAGACGCCGGCTGCACAACCACGGGCAGCGGCAAAAACTACGAATGGCACCCCGCCTTCGGCGGCTCCCTGCCGCTGGAAAAAACAGGCTTCTCGAACGCGATCAAAGAAGGAACGGTCGCCGAACTCGAAACGGTCGGCAAAAACCTGGTGACTTGCACGGGCGAGAGCGCGAGCGGCAAATACACGGGCAACAAGACGGTCGGCAGCGTCGTCGTGACCTTCACGAATTGCAGCGCTTTTGGCACGTCGTGCCACAGCGAAGGCGCGGCGACGGGGACGGTCGTCACCTACACGCTCGAAGGCGTGCTCGGCGTGGAAGAACTCGGCGCCGAAGCAAGCTTGAACAAGATCGGCGAGGACCTGTTCCCCGTCGGGCACTCAGGGCCGGTCGGCGAATTCAAATGCGGCGGCTTGCTGATGACGATCGCGGGGTCGATCATCTCACCGGTCAACGCCAACGCGATGAAACTCACGGCCACGATCAAATCGAAAGCGGTCAAAGGCAAACAACGGCCGGAAAACTTCGTCGAAGAACCGCCGGAAGTGCTGATCGCGACGATCGAAGGCGGCATCCCGGAACAGGCCGGAGAGACGCTCACGACGAACCAGACGAACGAAGAAAAGGTCGAGATCAACTCGGTGCTGTAGCGCGATGAACCGTGCGCCGGGGGCAACCCGGCGCACGGTCACCCGCCGATCTGAAGTGCCGCGAGCCGCGACGCGGTGTCGGCAAGGAGCGCACGCCGCATCCCTCGCCCAAGCCGCTGGCGTTTCCGACTGCACGCCGGCCGCGCCGCTCGGCTGCGGCCGGCGGCTATCTTCACGCCATCCCCGTACCGGTCACAGCCTCGCCCCCAGCGCCGCCGCCGACGGCCGAGATCCTCGGCATCCCGCTGGCGATCTCCGACTACGAGCACGTGCTCGACTGGATGGAGGCGATGATCGCCGCCGACGCGCGCGGCTACGTGACGGCGGCGGCGGTCAACCTCGTGATGTCCGCCCAGGAGCAGCCCGAGACGCTCGCCGCGGTGCTCGGCGCGACGCTGGCCGTGCCGGACGGCATGCCGCTCGTGTGGGCGCTGCACGCGCTCGGCCACCCGCAGGCGACGCGTGTCTACGGCCCCGACCTGATGGCGCACTTCTGCGCACGCGCCGCGCGCAAGGGAATCCCGATCTACCTCTACGGCGGGCGCCACGACGACCACGCTCGCGAGCTGCTCGCCAGGCGCCTGCGCGAGCGCTTCCCGGGCCTGCCGATCGCCGGCTCCTCCTCGCCGCCGTTCCGCGCGCTGACGGCATCTGAGAACGAGCACGAGGTCGAGCTGATCAACGATTCCGGGGCGGCCGTCGTGTGGGTCGGCACGGGCCAGCCGCGCCAGGAGCAGTGGATGCACGAGATGCGCCCGCTGCTGCGCGCGCCGCTGCTCGTCGGGGTCGGCGCCGCGTTCGACTTCCACGCCGGCCTCGTCTCGCAGGCGCCGCCGTGGATGCAACGCAACGGCCTCGAGTGGGCGTACCGCCTCTCGCGCGAGCCACGGCGCCTGTGGCGGCGCTACGCCCGCTACAACCCGCGCTTCGTCGCCGGCTTCGTCGCTCAGTACGCGCGCCACCGTCGCGAGACGCGCGCATGAGCCGCGTGCTGATCACCGGTGGCGCCGGGCCGCTGGGCGCCGCCGTCGCCAGGCGCCTGCTGGCCGATCCGGCCTACGACGTGCGCATCTCCGACGAGCGCCCGGCGCCGCAATGGATGCGCGAGGGCTGCGAGCTGCACCGGGGGGACCTGCGCGTGGCGGCGCAGGCGGCGGCGGCAACGAAGCGCTGCTCGCACGTGATCCACCTCGCGTGCTTCGCCCAGCACACGCGCAGCCTCGTCTCGAGCGCCGGCGCAGCCGGCGAAGGTGAGCGCGAGCGCGAGCGCGAAATCTCCACGAACGGCTCCTCCGCGGAGTCGACCCCAGGCGAGGGTGCGACCGTCGACGGCGCCGTCGCGAGCAACGGCGAGGGCGCTCCGCACACGCTGCTCGAGTACGAAGGGGCCCTGCACAACGCCGTGATCCGCGCCGCTCTCGATCGCGGTGTCGAGCGGTTCCTCTATGTCTCCTCGCCGCTGGTGTTCGAGCGCGCCGAGCTGTTCCCGACGCCCGAGGAGCACCTCGAGGACTGCCTGGCGCCGCGCTCGGCGAGTGGCTTTGCGAGGTTGAGCGGCGAGCGCCAGTGCACGGCTGCGCACCGCGAGCACGGCCTGCAGTACGCGATCTGCCGCCCGTTCGGCGCATACGGCCCAGTGGCCATTCCCGAGGAGCAGCCGGCGGGGGAAGCCGAGCCGCTGCTCGCCGCCCCGGCGCCCGACCTGAGCGAGCTGATCGCCCGCGCCGGCGCGGGCGAACGCCCGTTGGCGATCTTCGGCACGGGCGAGCAGACGCTGACGCCGACGCACGTCGACGACCTCGCCGAGGGGATCGTCGCCGCGCTGTCCTCGCCGGCGGCGGCCAACGAGGACTTCAACCTGGCCGCCGAGCGCGAGCTGTCGCTCGCCGAGATCGCGCAGATCGCCTGGCGAGCCGGTGCCCACGGCGCCGGCTCGAGCGGCGCAGGACGCGCCGAGAAGCTCTCGCTGAAGCACCTTCCGGGCCGCGAGACCGACGTCGCGCGCAGCTCTCCGTCGGCCGCGAAGGCACGTGAGCTGCTCGGCTGGACGGCGCGGATCGACGCTGCCGAGGGCATCGCCGCGCTCGCGGCAGCGGCACGCGAGCGCGCGGCGAGCGGCATTGCCGCAGCCGCGGCGCTCGACTGAGCGAGCCCCCGGGGAGCGGCGGCAGTATCGGCGACGCTCTATAGGCTGACGCCCAATGACCGACAAACGAAAAGCGCTCGTCACCGGGATCACCGGGCAAGACGGCTCCTACCTGGCAGAACTGCTGCTCGAGAAGGGCTACGAGGTGCACGGCATGGTCCGCCGCGCCTCGACCGAGAAGTTCGACCGCATCGAGCAGATCCGCGACCGCATCACGCTGCATCAGGGCGACCTGCTCGACCAACGCTCGCTGGTCGACGCCCTACGCGCGTCCGAACCGTCGGAGATCTACAACCTCGCCGCGATGTCGTTCGTCGCCGTTTCGTGGATCCAGCCGACGCTGACCGCCGAGTTCACCGGCGTCGGCGTCACGCGCATGCTCGAGGCGATGCGCGAAGTGTGTCCCGAGGCGCGCTTCTACCAGGCCTCCTCGAGCGAGATGTTCGGCAAGGTGCTCGAGGTCCCGCAGACCGAGACGACGCCCTTCTACCCGCGCTCACCCTACGGCGTGGCGAAGGTCTACGGGCACTTCATCACGGTCAACTACCGCGAGTCCTACGACCTGCACGCGACGTCGGGGATCTTGTTCAACCACGAGAGTCCTCGCCGCGGCCTGGAGTTCGTCACGCGCAAGATCACCTGGCACGCGGCGGCGATCAAGCACGGCCTGATGAAGGAGGTCCGCCTCGGCAACCTCGACGCCGAACGCGACTGGGGCTACGCGAAGGACTACGTCGAGGCGATGTGGCTGATGCTGCAGCAGGACAAACCCGAGGACTACGTGATCGCAACCGGCAAATCGCACTCGGTGCGGGAATGCTGCGAGGTCGCCTTCGACGAGGCCGGCCTGGGCGACTTCGAGCAGTACGTGACGATCGACTCCTCGTTCGTGCGCCCGGCAGAGGTCGACCACCTGATCGGCTCGCCGGCGAAGGCCGAACGCGACCTCGGCTGGAAGCCGGCCACGTCGTTCGAGGAACTGATCCGCCTGATGACGCGCGCGGACCTCGAGCTGCTCAAGCCGCGCTGAGCGCAATGGTGGCCTGAGCGATGGCGGTACCGCTGTTCGACACGGCCGCGACGCTGGCGCCGCTGCGCGAGCAGCTGCGCGCGGCGATCGACGGCGTGCTCGAGTCCGAACGCTTCATCCTCGGGCCCGAGGTGGCAGCGTTCGAGCGGGAGCTGGCGGCGTACTGCGGCGCCGCCCACGGCGTCGGCGTGGCCAACGGCACCGACGCGATCACGATCGCATTGCGCGCGATGGGCGTCGGACCCGACGACGAGGTCGTCGTCCCGTCGTTCACGTTCTATGCCTCGGCCGAGGCGATCCCGCCGACCGGCGCGCGACCGGTGTTCTGCGACATCGACCCCGACACGTACTGCGTCACGGCGGAGACCGTGCGCGCTGCGCTGACGCCACGCACGAAGGCCGTGATCGTCGTGCACCTGTTCGGCAACGTCGCGCCGGTGGCCGAGATCGAAGCGCTCGGCGTGCCCGTGCTCGAGGACGCAGCGCAGGCGCTCGGCTCGGACTCGGCCGCCGGGCGGGCGGGCGCGCTCGGGCGGGCGGCGACGTTCTCGTTCTACCCCTCCAAGAACCTCGGCTGCTTCGGCGACGGCGGCATGATCGTCACCTCCGACGAGCAGATCGCCGAGCAGGCGCGCATCCTGCGCTTCCACGGCTCGCGCGACAAGGTCGACTACGAGCAGCTCGGCTACAACTCACGCTTGGACGAGCTGCAGGCGGCGATCATGCGCGTGCAGCTGCCGCATCTGGAGGCGTGGGCCGACGGACGGCGCGAGGCGGGGCGTCACTACGCAGAGGCCGGCCTCGGCGAGCTCGTCGGGCTGCCCGTGCCCGTCGCAGGCGCAGCGCCGGCGTGGCATCTGTACGTCGTCAGCCATCCCGACCCGCAGCGGTTGGAAGCTGCGCTCGGCGGGGCTGGGATCGGGTACAAGGCGTACTACCGGACGCCTGTGCATCGGCAGGCGCCGATGGCCGAGTGGGGCGCTGGGCTCGAGCTGCCCGGGACCGAGCGGGCGGCGGCGCGGCATTTGGCGATTCCGATGAGCCCGGTGCTGAGTCGCGCGCAGGCGGATGAGGTCGTAGCCGCTGTCGCGCGGCGGATTGGCACGGCGTAGTCACGACGGGCGGCCCGTGGAGGTCTGTTCCTTTTCGAGGCAGCGATAGCCATGGTATGTACGCCGTGTATATGCCTTTGCTACCGCAACCGGAAAATGGAGAGCCCCTCCCCCCGCGCCGACGAAAACGGCATCCGGCCTGCTAGCCGAGCCGGCCTCCGCTCCTCTTCCTTTTGACGGCATCCTGCCTTCAGAGCCAGTTCTCGAGCAGGTCTGCCTCGGGCACGTCGCGGACGACGCGGGCTGGGGAGCCCATGACGACGGCGCGGGCGGGAACGTCGTGGGTGACGAGGGCGGCGGCGGCGACGAAGGCCTCCTCGCCGATCTCGACGGCGGGCGTGAGCACGGCGCCGCCGCCGACCCGGCAGGCGCGCCTCAGCGTGGCGCCGCGCAGCGGCTGATCGCGTGCGTGGCGGCCCATGGCGTCGTCGTTGGTGGTGACGACGCCGGGGCCGACGAACACGTCGTCCTCGATCGTGCTGTAGGCGGTCAGGTAGACGTTGCTCTGCACGCGCACGCGCGCGCCGACGGACACGTCGTTGTCGACGACGCTGCCGCGTCCGATGACCGAGCCAGCACCAACAGAGGAGCGCTCGCGTACGAACGACTGATCGCCGAGGATCGCCCCCTCGTCGACGCGGGCACCGGCGAGCACGATGGCGCCGCAGCAGACGGTGACCTGCCGGGCGAGCACCAGCGCCCCGGCCTCGCCGTGCGCGCCGGAGCCCTTGGCCAGGCGCGGGCGCTTGCCGAGCACGGCATTGTCCTCGATCGTGCAGCCGTCGCCGATCACGGTGCCGGCGTGCACGACGACGCCCGCGCCGAAGAAGACGCCCTCGCCGATCCGCACGTCATCGCCGAGCAGCAGCCCGGGCCCGCGTTCGTCGGGGCTCAACAGCACTTCACAGACGGATCACGTCGGAGGAGGCCTCGAGCGAGCGCGTGACGCCGCGCAGATCGACGAGCAGGCGCGAGCGCTGCGCGAGCAGCTCGTGGTCGATCCCGGGGTGCGCGGTGACGATCAGCGTCAGGTCGGCATCGCCGACGGCGTCGTCCAGCGAGCGGCTGTCGAGCCCGAACTCGGCGAGGTGCCCGACGTGCGGGTCGTGGTAGCAGACGTCGGCGCCGAGCTGGCGGAGCAGCATGATGATCTTCAGCGCGGGCGACTCGCGGATGTCGCCGACGCCGGGCTTGTAGCTGACGCCGAGCACGGCGATGCGCGCGCCTTTGACGGACATGCCGGCGTCGTTGAGCGCGCGCTGCGCCTTGGCGACGCAGTGATAGGGCATCTGCTGGTTGACCTTGCCGGCGAGCTCGATGAACTCGGTCGAGATGTCGAACTCGCGCGCGCGCCAGCTCAGGTAGAAGGGGTCGACGGGAAGGCAGTGACCGCCCATGCCCGGGCCCAGGCTCGAAGCGCATGAACCCGTATGGCTTGGTCGCGGCGGCGTCGACGACCTCCCAGATGTCGATGCCCATGCGGTCGGTCAGCATCGCGAGCTCGTTGACGAGCGCGATGTTGACCGAGCGGAAGATGTTCTCGAGCAGCTTGGTCAGCTCGGCGGCCTCGGGGCTCGAGACGCGCACGAGGTTCTCGCAGACGAGGCCGTAGAGCTCCTCGGCGCGCTGCAGGCAACGCCTCGGTCAGCCCGCCGAGCACCTTCGGCGTGTTGCGCAGCGTGAAGTCGGTGCGCCCGGGGTCGACCCGCTCGGGCGAGAAGGCGAGGTGGAAGTCGCGCCCGGCGGCGAGACCGGACTCCTCGAGCAGCGGCGCCACGCGCTCGCGCGTCGTGCCGGGGTAGGTGGTGGACTCGAGCACGACGAGCTGGTCGGCCTGCAGCACCTCGGCGAGGCCGCGGGTGGAGTCGATCAGCGGGCCGAGGTCGGGCTCGCGGTTGCGCGTGAGCGGCGTGGGCACGCAGATGATCACGGCGTCGGCCTTGGCCAGGCGCGCGTAGCGCGTGGTCGCGTGGATTCGCTGCGTCAGCTCGCCGAGCAGCTCGGAGGGAACGTCCTCGATGTAGGAGTTGCCGGCCTCGATCGCGTCGATCTTGCGCGAATCGACGTCGACTGCGATCACGTCGCAGCCCTCTTTGGCAAAGGCAACGGCCAGCGGCAGCCCGACGTAGCCGAGCCCGATGATGCCGACGGTCTTCACTTGGGGGCAGTGTAGGGGTTCGATCTCACTGAATCCGGATCGGCCCGAGCGCCCCAAGCCTTTAGCCGGGGACCCCTTCGAGCTCGCGCAGATCGGCGCGCACCATCCGCTCGACGAGCTCCTCGAAGGAGAGCTCGGGCACCCAGCCGAGTCGCTCGCGAGCCCTGCTGGGATCGCCGACGCTCGGCGTGCTCTCGGGCGGCGCGCACGCGCTCCTGGTCGACGCGCAGGTAGCGCTCTGCGTCGAGATCGAGGCAGGCGAAGGCAGCCCGGGCGAACTCGGCGACTGTGTGCGCCACGCCGCTGGCGAGCACGTAGTCGCCGGGCTCGTGCTGCTGAAGCATCAGCCAGGCGCCGCGCACGATGTCGCCGGCAAACGACCAGTCGCGCACGGCATCGAGCGCGCCGAGCTCGAGCTCGTCCTGGCGTCCCAGCGAGATGGCGGCGGCGGCACGCGTGATCCGGCGCGTGACGAAGCGCTCGGGACGGCGCTCGGACTCGTGGTTGTAGGTGATCCCGGAGCTGGCGTGCAGGCCGTCGTGCTCGCGCAGGCGACCGACGAGCTGATGGGCGGCAAGCTTGGCGATCGCGTAGGGCGAGCGCGGGCGGCACGGCGTGTCCTCGTTCTGCGGGCTCTCGCCGGCATCGCCGAAGATCTCGCTGGAGGCCGCGACGAACACCCGCGCGGGCAGCTCCAGCTCGCGCACGGTCGTCGAGCAGCGTGGCAGTGGAGCCGGCGATCGCGGCGAGCGTCTCGGCGGGCCGTTCCCACGAGGCGGGCACGAACGACGGCGCCGCCAGGTGGTAGATCTCGCTTGCGCCGGCGCGCGCGGTCGCCTCTGCAAAATGCGACCGGATCGAGCACGTCGCCCGCCAACAGCTCGACCTCGCCGCGCAGGTGCTCTGCCGAGCCGAGCCCCCGCTCCCCACGGTCGCCGCGCACGAGCCCGATCACGCGGTAGCCCTTCGCCAGCAGCAGCTCGGCCAGGAACGAGCCGTCCTGCCCGGTCAGCCCGGTGATCAGCGCGCTTGGGTCTTGCGGCACGGCCGGAGCTTATGCGCTGCCGTCGCTCGACATGCACCGCTGTCGCCCGCGATGGGCTGCCGTCGCTCAGGCGTCGCCGTCGTACAGCTCGGCGAGCGCGCGGGCCACGACATCGGGCGCACACGCTGCACGAGCGCGCTCGCGTCCCCGCTCGGCGGCAACACGATCGCCGACGAGCCGTTCGATCGCCCCGGCCAGCGCAACGGCGTCGCCGGGCGCGACGAGCGCGCTCTCCTCGACGAGCTCCGGCAGCGCGCCGACGCGGCTGGCGACGACGGGCAGACCGGCCGCCATCGCCTCGGCGGCGGCGAGGCCGAACGTCTCGGCCGAGCGCGAGGGCACGAGCGCGATCGCCGCCCGCGCGCGCAGCTCGGCGAGCTCTGCGTCGTCGACGTGCCCGGCGAAGCGCACGCCGGCCCCGGCGACGGCACGCGCACCGGCGGCGCGCGCTTCGAGCGCCGCGCGCTCGGGCCCGTCACCGGCGATGACGAGCGGGATGCCCGGCGGCCGGCACGCGTCGATCGCGACGTCGACGCCCTTCTCGGGAGCGAGGCGCGAGACGACGAGCGCGTACGAGGCGCAGCTCCGCGGCAACTCCGGCAGGGCGGTGGCGGAAGCGTGTCGAGCGCGCGCAGCGGCGGCGCGAGCACGTGCACGCGCTCCCACGGCAGCGGCGCCCCGAGCTCGCGCAGGCGCTCGCGCGCGAAGGCGCTGGGCACGATCGATCGCGTCGGCCTGGCTCGACGATCCGCTGCTGCCACAGCGCGAGCGAGGCGCCGTAGGCGGCGGCCTCGGCGCGGCTGCCGCGGCAGTTCAGGCGCACGCCGGGCAGCGTGTTGCCTCCGTGGCAGCGGGTGCACTCCTCGCCGTCGCGTGAAGCACACGCCGATGGCGCACACGAGCCGGTACTGGTGCAGGTGCAGCACGACCCTCGCGCCCGGCGGCACGCGCGGCGGCGAGCGCGCGCCAGCCGAAGGCGGGCTGCAGGTTGTGCGCGTGCACGACGCGCGCGCCGTGAGCGCGCACGGCGCGCTGCACCTCGTCGGGGTCGAGCCCGCCGCGCAGCAGCCCGAGCGCGGCGCGGCCGCGCCCGAGCTCGCGGCGAAGTCGCGCGCGAGCAGCTCGGCGGGCTCGCCGAGGCGCTCGCGCACGAGCCACAGCAGGTCGTCGACTACGCGCTCCTCGCCGCCGGTCGTGCGGTAGCGGTTGTGCAGGAAGAGAACCACTTGCGCGAGAGCCTAGTGCGGGTGCCCAGCCACGAGCCGGGCGCAACTGCCGAAACCGCTGCAAACCTAGACTGTCCGAACCGATGAGCCCCGACGCGCCGCCCGCCTCGATCGTGATCCCCACCCGCGGCGCGCCTGCCCTACCTCGAGGTGGCGCTCGCCTCGATCGCGCCACAGGCGGCGGCGGCAGGCGCGGAGGTGCTGGTCGTCGACGACGCCGGAGCCTCACCGGCGGCGCGCGAACTGGCGGAGCATCACGGCGCGCGCTACGAGCCGCACACGCGGCCGCGCGGCCTGAACGTCGCGCGCAACACCGGCGTGCGCGCGCTCGACGGGCGAGCTGGTGGTGTTCGTCGACGACGACATCCGCGCGCTCGACGGCTGGCTCGCGGCGCTGCTGCAGGCGGCGCGCGAGCACCCGCAGGTGGATGTCTTCACGGGCCCGATCAGGCGCACGCCTGGAAGGCCGGGCACCGCATTCGTGCGGGCGCGAGGACCCGCCGATCACGACGCTCGAGCTCGGCCCCGAGGACAGCGCGCACTCGCTTCGCGTGGGGCGCGAACATGGCGATCCGCCGCAGCGCGCTGCAGCGCGTCGGCCCGTTCGACGGAGTCACTCGAGCACGGCGGCGACGAGCAGGAGTGGCAGGAACGTGTGCCGCCTCCGGCGGAGATGCAGCCGGGGCGCGCTGTACGTGGCGGCCGCCGCGGTCGAGCACCGCCGCGTCGGCGCGACGCGCGCCTGCGCTCGCTGGCGCGCGCAGCGCTACGTGCGCGGCCGCGCCGCGCGGCGCTTCGACGCCCGGCGCGGACAGGGCGCCGCCGCTCGTCGCGCGAGCTGCTCGACGCTGGCCGGCTGCGCCGGCCACGTCGTGCGCCGTCGCTGCCCGGCGGGGCTGACGATGGTCGCGCACAGCATCGGGCGGCTGCGCGAAGCGCTGCGCGCGCAGACGGAGCTCTCCGGCCCAGCGGATCGGCGAACGGCACCGGCGCGGCAGGCGCAGGCGGCGAGGACGACTTCCTCTCCGGCACAAGCGGGACGGTGGGCGGCCTCGACGCGCAGCTGCGCGGCTGCGCGACGTGCTCGCCGACGCGCGCGAGCTGGCCAGCGGCCGGCGCCTGCGCCTCGCGCGGGCGGCCAGGCGCGAGCCGCCGCGCCGCCGCGTGCTCGTGCTCGGGGTCGAGCGACCGGAGCATCGCGAGCTTGCGTCGCCGCGATCGCGCGCGGAGCTGCTCGCGCTCGCGCCACGAGGTCGAGCTGCACATCGCCCCACCCGGCGCTCGCGGCAAGTTCGAGAACCTCAACGGGCTGCTGGCCGAGCATCCGCCGCAGGGGCACGACTGGCTGCTTGATCGTCGACGACGACGTCGAGCTGCCGCGCGGCTTCCTCGACCGCTTCCTGTTCCTCTGCGAGCGCTTCTCGCTGCAGCTGGCCCAGCCGGCGCACCGGCTGCGCTCGCACGCGGCGTGGCCGCAGACGCGACGGCGCCCGGGCAGCGTCGTGCGCGAGACGCGCTTCGTCGAGATCGGACCGGTGACGGCGTTCGCGCGCGCGACGTTCGCGACGCTGCTGCCGTTTCCCGAGCTGCGCATGGGCTGGGGCCTCGACGCGCACTGGGCGGCGCTCGCGCGCGAGCACGGCTGGCGCTGCGGCGTCATCGACGCGGTCGCGATCGGCCACCGCGCGGCGCCCGCGGCGGACGCCTACTCGCGCGAGGCCGCGCTCGCCGAGGCGCGCGCGTTCCTCGCCGAGCGTCCTACGTGAGGGCAGCGGAGGCCAAGCGGACCCTCACGACGCACCGGCGCTGGTGAACGCCGGTGCGCGTGCTCGTGCGTCGCCGAGTTCTACCCCAGCCAGCGCGATCCGGTGCTCGGCGTCTGGGCGCATCGCCAGGCGCTGGCGGCGCGCGACGCGGGCGCGCGAGGTGCGCGTGCTCGTGCTGCACCGCGCTGGTGCCGCCGCGCGCGGCGCTGGCGGTGGGACCGGGCGCCGCGGCGCGCGCGCTCGCGGCCCTCGCGCGCGAGCCGCGCACGCAGGTCCGCGACGGGCTGCGCGGTCACCTACGTGCCCTACGTCTCGCCCGACCGCGCGAGCGCTCCTACGCCACGTGGGGCGCGTGGGCGGCGCCGTCGCTGGGGCTCGCGCTGCGGCGCCTGCGCCGCTCGTTCCCGTTCGAGCTCGTCCACGCGCACAACGCCGTGCCGGCCGGCGACGCGGTGCGTCGCTGCGCGCGCTCGGGGCCTGCGCCCCGCTGGTCGTGTCGGTGCACGGCGGCGACGTGCTGTACACGGCCGGGCGCAATGCCGCCGGCGCGGAGGCGGTGCGCGCGCGCCCTGTCGCGGCGCGGCTGGTGCTCGCCAACAGCGAGGGCATCGCCGAGCTCGCTCGCGCGCACGGCGCGCGCGAGACGCGCGTCGTGCACCTCGGCACCGACCTGCCCGCCCAGGCGCGCCCGGTGCGCCGCAGCGGGTCGCCGCAGACGCTCGTCACGGTCGGGCACCTGGTGGCGCGCAAGCGCCACGCCGACGTGCTGCGCGCGCTGGCCGTGCTCGCCCCGCGCCACCCGACGCTGCGCTACGCGATCGTCGGCGACGGGCCCGAGCGCGCGGCGCTCGAGGGCCTCGCCGCGCGCCTGGGGGTCGCCGAGCGGGTCGACTTCCACGGACAGCTCCCGCACGAGCAGGCGGTCGAGCTGGCCCGCGGCTGCACGCTGTTCGTGATGCCCTCGACGGAGGAGGCCTTCGGCGTCGCCTACGTCGAGGCGATGGCCGGCGGGGTGCCGGCGATCGGCTGCCGCGGCGAGCCGGGCCCGGAGGAGATCGCCGCCGCCGGCGACGGGCTGGTGCTCGTGCCGCCGGGCGACATCGAGCGCCTGACGCAGCGGATCGACGAGCTGCTGTCCGATCCGCACCGGCTGCGCGAGGTCGCGCCAGCGCGCGCGGGCCACGGTGGCCGCGAACTTCACGTGGGAGCGCTGCGGCCGCCAGACGCTCGCCGCCTACGAGTACGCGCTGCGGTGATTGCGACGGAGCGGCAAGCGACCGCGACGAGCGCCGGCTCGGCCAAGCCGGTCCTGTTCGTGACGGGCAACGCCCTGGCCTACCGCGTCGGCGCCCTGGCGCGCCTGCACGAGCGCGAGGGGATCGAGCTGGCGCTGTTCGGCGGGCGCTCCGAGCACGGCGGTCGCCGGGTTCGAGCACGAGCTGCCCTTCCCCCACCGTCACGTCGCGCCACGCGCGCTGCACGCGCTGGCCGCCAGCGGGCGCTACCGCGCGGTCGTCTGCCCGACGGGCGGGCGCCTGGCGCCGCTGGCCACCTGGGCGTGGCGCGCGCCGCGCGCGCGTGCCGCTGATCCTGTGGGCGTCGCTGTGGGCGCACCCGCGCAGCGCGGCGCACGCGTTCAGCTACCTGCCGCTGCGGCGCCTGTACCGCTCGGCCGACGCCGTCGTCACGTACGGCCCGCACGTCAGCGCCTACGTGCGCGCACGGGGCGCGCGCAACGTGCACGTCGCCCCGCAGGCGGTCGACAACGACTTCTGGAGCGTCGCCCGACGTCGAGCCGCCCCGCGAGCCGGCGTGGCCGAGCACGGCAGATGACGCGCTTCCTGTTCGTCGGGCGCCCGCGGCCCGAGAAGGGACTCGCGGTGCTCGCCGACGCGTGGCGCGCGGCGGAGCTCCCGCCAGACGCGCGCGGCGCTCGTGCTGGCGGGGATCGACCCGAGCCTCGCCGCGATCGCCCCGGATGGCCTCCGGCGCCAGGGCGACGCGGGCATGCTCGGCCTGGGCGAAGTCGACCCGGTCGAGCTGCGCAACGTCTACGCGGCGTGCGACGTGCTCGTGCTGCCGTCGATCGCGACGCGCACGTTTCGCGAGCCGTGGGGCCTGGTAGTCAACGAGGCGATGAACCGCGGCCTGCCGGTGATCGCCAGCGACGCCGTGGGCGCGGCGGCGGGCGGCCTGGTGCGCGACGGGCGACAACGGGCTGGTCGTGCCGGCGGGCGACAGCGGCGCGCTGGCGCACGCGATCGTGCGCCTGGCCGACGACCGGCGCCTGCGCGCGCGTCTCGGGCGCAGCCGGCGCGCGCGACGTGCGCTGCGTATACGCCACGACGCCTGGGCAGAGGGCTTCTCGGCGGCGCTCGCGAGCCTCGGCCTCTCCCGGGGGCGTTGGTAGCGTTGCGTCGCTCAAGTATGCGAATCGTGTCCGCCGACTGGCCGCTCGCGCTCGTCGCCGTGCTGCGCGTCCTGCTCGCCGCAGCGGCGAGCGCGGACACCGGCGCGAACGATCATCGAACGTTGCACGCACGGCCAGATCGCTGGGCGGCTTCAGCCAGAAGGACTACCGCCGCGCGCTGCAGGAGCTGCCGACCGAAGTCGAAGAGTATTCGGACTGCGCCAACCTGATCCGTCACGCCCAGCTCGCGCGGCCCGGAACGGCGGCGGGGGCGGTGGCGGCGGAGGTCCGACAACGCCGGCCACACCGCTCACGCCGTCCGAGCGCAGCGCGATGGCGCGCGCGCCCAAGTCGGGGCGGAGCCGTTCAAGGTCGGCGATCAGCTCGTCAGCCCGGGCGTCGTCCACGCCGACATCGCCTCGGCGCTCAGCTCGCTGCCGGACCCGCTGCTGGCAATGCTGGCCTTCCTGCTCGCCTGCGCGGCCGCGCTGGGCGGGCGCTCGATCCGCAAACGGGGTCCGCGCCCACCGCTCCGACTGAGCCCCGGCCGGCGGTGCTCACACCCAGCCCGCCGGCGGGCGCTACTGCCGGCGCGGGCGCGACGGGCGACCCGGCCACGCCTGGTTCGCCGCCGCCGGTGGGCGCGCCGGCGAGCGCGAACGGCACGCGGTTGGGAGGCGTACGCAGCGGCTGGCAGTCGGCGCTGAGCGCCCGCGCGCAAGCGTGGTGGCCGACGGTCTTGATCGCCGGCGTGCTCTGCTTCGTGGCGTTCTGCGCGGGAGGTGGGCTGAACCTCGCGACGATGACGACGGTCGAGATCGCGCTGACGCGTCGGCTCGGGGCTGATCGTCGCCGCGGTGGCAGTCTTCGGC
Source organism: uncultured Solirubrobacteraceae bacterium (assembly GCA_963716315.1). GTDB lineage: Bacteria > Actinomycetota > Thermoleophilia > Solirubrobacterales > Solirubrobacteraceae > Palsa-744. The sequence goes on from OY970301.1 coordinate 1,476,433, forward strand.
CCGGCGCGCGAGCGAGCATACGGCGCTGGGCGGTCGCGCTGCTGCTCGCCTTCGCGGCGCTGACGGCGCTGTCGGTCGTGTGGTCGGTGCAGCCGGACGACAGCTTCAAGGACGCCGGGCGCATGCTCGCCTACTGCGGCGTGTTCGGCGCCGCGGTGGCGCTTGCGCGCGCGGTCCCGGCGCGCTGGCCGGCGGTGCTCGGCGGCGTGGTGCTGGCCGCGGTCGTCGTCTGCGGCTACGCGCTGCTTGACGAAGGTCTTCCCGGCGTCGCTCGACGCGGGCGACGTCTACGCGCGCCTGCGTGCGCCGTACGGCTACTGGAACGCGATCGGCCTGACGGCGGCGATGGGCGCGATCGGCTGCATGTGGCTGGGCGCCCGGCGCACCGGGCATGCGCTGCTCAGCGCGCTTGCCTACCCGGCGATGGGGTTGATGCTGCTGACGCTGATGCTCGCCTACTCGCGCGGCGCGCTGGTGGCGCTCGTGCTCGGCCTGGCGCTGTGGTTCTGCATCGTGCCGCTGCGCCTGCGCGGTGCGGCGGTGCTGATCAGCGGTGCGGTCTGCGCGGGCGGCGTCGTGGCGTGGGACTTCTCCAGACATGCGCTGAACAGCGACAACGTGGCGCTCGCGGAACGCACGAGCGCGGGCCACCAGCTCGGGCGTGCTGATCGTGGCGATGCTCGTGCTGCTGACGCTGATCGGCCTGGCTGTCGGCTTCTGGACGGGCCGCAACGCGCCGTCGATCGTCAGCCGCCGCCGCGCGGGCGCGCTGCTGCTGAGCCTGCTCGGTGTCGTCGTGCTCGCCTTCGCGGGCGCCCTGGCGGCCAGCCACCGGGGCTTCACGGGCAGCGATCTCGCACACGCTGCACTCGCTCACCGACCCACACGCGCCGGTCCCGTCCAACACGCCCGGGCCGCCTGACGGCGGTCGGCAGCGTGCGCGCGCGCTACTGGAACGAGGCGCTGAAGGTGTTCCAGGCGCACCCGGTGCTCGGCGCGGGGGCGGAAGGCTACGCAACGGCGCGGCTGCGCTATCGCACGGAGACGCTCGACGTGCGCCATGCGCACGGCTACGTCGTGCAGACGCTGGCCGACCTCGGCGTGGTCGGCCTCGGACTCACGCTGGCGCTGCTGCTCGTCTGGATGGCGGCGGCGGGACGCTCGACGCATCCGTTCAACCGCCGCTGGGGCAGTTGGACGACGCTGCGCGGCTGGCTTCAACGCGCGGACGGCAGTGGCGCGCCGGGCTGGCGGCGGCTGGCGAGCGCCGACGGGCGCCCGGCGCCGTACACGCCGGAGCGCGTCGGGCATGCTCAGCATGCTCTGCCTGGTCGTCGTGTTCGGCATCCACTCGTTCGTCGACTGGACGTGGTACGTACCGGGCAATGCCTGCGTGGCGCTGCTGTGCGCCGGCTGGTTGGCCGGTCGCGGGCCGCTCGGCGCGGCGGCGCCGCGAAGCGCCCCGGCTGGCTCGCGTCGCGCGGTCGCCGACGGCGCCGGCGTGGCCTCGAGCGCGGCGCTCGGCGTGCCGGGCGGCGCGGCCGATGCGGCCACGGGCAGATCGGTCGGCGCCCGCGTGCCCGGCTTCGAGGAACTGCGCGCGCGCCTCTCCCCGGGCGTGCTCGGGCCAATGAGGATCTCGCTCGCCGTTGCGGCGATCGTCGGCGCGCTGCTGGCGGCCTGGGTGCAGTGGCAGCCGCAGCGCTCGGCGACGGCCTCCCAGCAGGCGCTGACGGAGCTTGCGAGCGACCCGCGCGGCGCGCTCGCGACGGCGCAGACGGCCGTCTCGCGCGACCCCCTCTCGGCGCAGGCGCTGTTCACGCTGTCGGCCGTGCAGCAGGCGACGGGCAAGCCGGCGCTGGCGCGCGCGACGCTGCAGCGGGCGGTCCGCCTGCAGCCTTCCAACCCACAGACGTGGCTGACGCTGGGGCAGTACGACCTGGCAAAGGATCCGCGCGCGGCCGTGAACGAGCTCGCGGCCGCGATCTACCTGAACCCGGAGTCGGTCGCGCCGGAGGCGATCGCACAGGGCAACCCCGAAGCGATCGCGATCCAGAACGCTTACGTGCAGGCGCTGCGAGCGGCGGGCGCAGCGCCGGCGGGCGGCGGGCCCTAGAAGCGCGAGCGCACGGCGCTCGCCAGCAGCGTGCGCCCTGCGAGCGGACCGCCGGCTTCGTGCGCCTCGATCTGCTCGAAGCCGAAGTCATCGAGCAGGCGCGTGAGCGAGCCCAGCGTGTAGAAGCGCAGGTGATCGGCACGCGGGTCGAAGTGGCGCTCGAAGCGGCGCCGCGAGAGCGCGAGCCCGAGCCGCGTCAGCGGGCCGTGCGCGGGGGTGCTGAGGATCAGGCTGCCGCCGGAGCGCAGCACGCGCCGCAGCTCCGACAGCCAACGAGCGGTGTCGGCGACGTGCTCGATCGTCTCCCCCGCCCAGACCGCGTCGAAGCTCGCGTCGGCGAGCGGCCAATTGCCGTCGGGCTCGACGCGACGCAGCTCGAGGCCGGCGTGCCGCGAGCGCGCTCGCCGCAGCGGCTCCTCGGCGACGTCGAGGCCGAGCACCTCGTAGCCGGCGGCGGCGATCGCGGCGGTCAACTGCCCTTCGCCGCAGCCGACGTCGAGCACGCGCAGCGGTCCAGCAGCGCCGCTATCGCCGCTACTGCCGCTATCGCCTGCAGCGCCTGCAGCGCCTGCAGCGCCTGCAGCGCCTGCAGCGCCGGGCGATCGTCCGCCATGCTCGGCCAGGCGCCGCAGCTGCTCGAGCAGGAAGCTGCAGCGCAGCTCGAGGCCCGGCGGCTGCGCCCCCGCGGGCACCGATTGCCACATCTGCTCGTAGTAGTCGCTGCGCAAGTTGGCCGTCATCTCTGCACAAAGCTACGCGATGCGATTATCTTGCCTGCGTGCTTGGGAGGCGCGAGACATGAGGTCACTCAGCCGACGATGAACGTCGCGTTCGACAGCAGGCCGGTCAGGGATGCACACGGCGTCGGGCGCTACACGCGTTGCCTGCTGGACGCGCTGCGCGAGACGGCGCAGGCGGACGGGGAGATCGTCGAGACGCCGCGGCCGGGGCGAGCCGACGTGTTCCACTCGCCGTGGATGAACGGCGCGCTGCTGCACAGCCCCTGCCCAATGGTCGTCACGCTGCACGACCTGACGGCGCTGAAGCGGCGCAGCGAGCTGCTGAGGACGGGCGTACGCCCGCGTCTGCGCCAGCTCGCGGTGCAGCGCGCGGTGCGCGTGATCGTGCCGACCGAGGCACTCGCGCAGGACGCGCTCGCGCAGCTCGGCGTCGAGCGCGAGCAGATCGACGTGATCCACGAGGCGCCGGCGGCCTGCATGTACCCGCGGCCAGAGCGCGAGGTCGTCTCGGTGCGCGCGCGCTTCGCGCTGCCCGAGCGCTACCTGCTGTGGGTCGGCGGGCTGCAGCACCCGGACCCCGCCAAACACGTGACCAAGCTGGCGGCGACGCCGCGTGAGCTGCCGCTCGTGCTGGTCGGCTCGACGAGTCCGTGGGCGCACGAGCTGCCCAACGTGATCCTCACCGGTCAGGTCTCCGACGACGACCTGGCGGCGCTCTACTCGGGCGCGCACGCCCTCGTCGTGACCTCGCAGGACGAGGGCTTCGGCCTGCCGGCCGTCGAGGCGCTTGCGTGCGGCACGCCGGTCGTCGCCTGCGAGGTGCCGGCGCTGCGCGAGGTGCTCGACGGGCGCGTCACATTCGTAGCGCCGGGCGACCTGCCGGCGCTGATCGTCGCGGCCGAAGCCGCGACGCGCCCAGCCCCGCAGCCGCCGTCGTGGACGTGGCAGGACGCGGCCCGAGCCACGTGGCACGTGTATGAGCGCGCACGCAGCCAGGCCGGACAGCCGCGCGCGGTCGGCCGGCTGCTGCGCCGCCGCCCGGCGGCACCGGGCACCGCACCCCTACCCCCCGCGCCCTTGCCCGCCGCGCCCCAGCCCGCCGCACCCGAAGCGCTCAGCGGCCAGTAGGCGCCTCCGCGCCAACCTGCGCCCGTCGTCGTCTCGGCGTGCTCAGTACGCCCCCCGCCGCGAGATCACGGCGGGGATCGTCTTCAACAGGATCGTCAAGTCGAGCGCGAGCGACCAGTGCTCGAGATAGATGAAGTCGAGATGCACGAGGTCGTCGAAGTCGAGCTCGGAGCGGCCGGAGACCTGCCACAGCCCGGTGATCCCGGGAAGCACGAGGTAGCGCTTGCGGTGCCAGTCCTCGAGCATGTCGTAGTCGCGCTGGGGCAGCGGGCGTGGGCCGACGAGCGACATCTCGCCACGCAGCACGTTGATCAGCTGCGGCAGCTCGTCGAGCGAGAAGCGGCGCAGGACGCTGCCGACCGGCGTCAGGCGGGGGTCTTCGCGGATCTTGAACAGCGCCCCGGTTGCCTCGTTGAGCTCTTCCAGGTCGGCCTGGCGCTCCTCGGCGTCGGTGTGCATCGTGCGGAACTTCAGGCAAGGGAACGGGCGCTGGCCGATGCCTCGACGCGTCGAGCGATACAGCACGGGGCCACGAGAGGAGACGCGCACGGCGATCGTGATCGCAAGCAGCAGCGGGCTGAGCAACAACAGCAGCAGCGTGGCGCCGATTAGGTCGAATGTCCGCTTCAGCGCGAAGTCGACGCCCTCGAACACGGGTGGCCCCAGCTCGAACAGTGGCACCGACTGCCCCGGGACGAACTCGGCGCGGTGGATCAGGATCTCCATCGTCGACGGCGCCAGGCGCACGCGCACGCCGCGACGGCTGCACTGGTCGACCAGTTCCAGCGCGTCGGCCTGCGGGAAGTCGGGATCGGCGATGATCACCTCGTCGACGCGTTCTGAGGCGAGCACGGATTCGAGGTCCTCGAGGCGCCCGAGCGCGCGCAGCCCGTTCTCGGGGAGCGCGCGGGGGGCGAGGAAGCCGACGACCTCGATCGGCGAGTGCGGCGCGTCCGAGAGCGCGTGCGCGACGTCGCCGATGTGTTTGCCACGGCCGACGAGCACGGCGCGGCGGCGGTAGCCGGCGGCGCGCAGGATCACGCCGGTGAGCCACTCATAACCGGCGCGCAGCGAGGAGACGTACAGCAGCGCGAAGGCGAGCGAGCCATAGAACAGGTAGTAGCTGGAGAAGTGTTCGCCCGAGACGACGGCAAACAGCAGCGCAACGAAGGCGACCTGGAACAGCGAGCCGACGATGCGCGAGAGGCCGGGGCGCAGCGCGCGCGAGGAGTACAGCCCGGAGCGTGCGAACAGCAGCGCCGTCAAGAGGTAGGCGAACGGCAGGATGCGTTCGGTTTCGTGCAGCGCCGGGTGGAACTGCACGCGGTCGAACACGAGCGCCTTGAGGATCAGCGCGGTGAAGATCGCGAGCGCGACGGCGACGAAGTCGAGCGCGAGCAGCGAGACGACTCGCGCCAGACGCCGAGCGGTCGACATGCGCAGCAGCAGCGAGAGCGCCGGCGGGCGCTTGCGGCGCATGTCGCGGTCGCCCGTCTCCATCCGCGCGGTCGCCTCGGAGAGCACGCTCTGGGGCGAGACGGGCCGTCCGCTAGTGGCGGCTCCGCGCCCGAGCACCGGCCCGCCCGCTGGTGCGGGCGTGGAGGGCTTGCGCTGAGTGGGTGGAGCGGCCGTTCGGCTGGAACGAGGTCCCATCGCACTGCTCACAACGCTTCAGACTCGCAGATGTCGCGGTCGGGTGACGGCTCGGCACTGCTCGGGCGGGGCGCCTGCAACGGCCGTTGCGGCCGGCTGGAGCTGTCCTCGAGGCGCGTTTTCGCCGGCGCCCGCTGCGACGTTCAGCCCTGTCCGCCGATCAACAGCTCGACGCCGGACTGCTCGATCGTGCGCTGCAGGCCCTCGCGCAATGACACTTCGGGCGACCAGCCGAGCAGCTCGCGCGCAAGCGTGATGTCGGGCTTGCGCTGCTTGGGGTCGTCCGTCGGCAGCGCCTCGTAGACGATCTCGGAGCTCGAGCCGGTCAGCTCCTTGACGGTCTCGGCCAGTTCGAGCAGCGTGAACTCGTCGGGATTGCCGATGTTGACGGGGTCGTGGTAGCCGGACTCGGCGAGCGCGATCATGCCGCGGATCAGATCCGAGACGTAGCAGAACGAGCGCGTCTGGCTGCCATCGCCGAACACCGTGAGCGGTCGGTTGGCGAGCGCCTGACGCAGGAACGTGGGGATCGCGCGCCCGTCGTGCGGGCGCATCCGCGCGCCGTAGGTGTTGAAGATGCGCATGATCGCCGTGTCGACGCCCTGCTGGCGGTGGTAGGCCATCGTCAGCGCCTCGGCGTAGCGCTTGGCCTCGTCGTAGACGCCGCGCGGGCCGACAGGGTTGACGTGGCCCCAGTAGCTCTCGCGCTGCGGGTGCTCCTGCGGATCGCCGTAGACCTCGCTGGTCGAGGAGATCAAGAAGCGGGCGCGCTTGGCCTTGGCCAGGCCGAGCGTGTGGTGTGTGCCGTAGGAGCCGACCTTCAGCGTGTGCAGCGGCAGGCGCAGGTAGTCGATCGGCGAGGCGGGCGAGGCGAGGTGGTAGATGAAGTCGACGGGCTCCTCGACGAAGTAGGGGTCGATGATGTCGGCCTGCACGTAGAGGAAGCGCTCGGGGTCGCGGATGTGCTCGATGTTCGCCAGCGAGCCGGTCTCGAAGTTGTCGACGCAGATCACGCGGTGCCCGCGCGCGAGCAGCTCGTCGCAGAGATGCGAGCCGAGGAATCCTGCGCCGCCGGTGACCAGGCACGTCGACATGGCCCGGGAGGATACCCGTGTCAACCCGGGGGGCGAGCGCGCGAGCGTCCCATCCCCCGGTGGTCCTTATGATCTGAGCATGGCCTCAACAGACTCAACCGAGGAGCACCTCACGGTCGCGCCGATCGTCGGACCTGACGATCCGCGCCGCTTCACCGACTCCGGCATCGAGGTCTCGGAGCTGTACACCGAGCAGGACCTGCCGGCCGAGCTCGATCTCGGCGAGCCAGGCGAGTTCCCGTACACGCGCGGCGTGCATCGCGAGATGTACCGCAAGCAGACGTGGACGATGCGCCAGTACGCCGGCTACGCCTCGGCGAAGGAGTCCAACGAGCGCTACCGCTACCTGCTCTCGAAGGGCTCGACTGGCCTGTCGATGGCGTTCGACCTGCCGACCCAGCTCGGCCTGGACTCGGACAACCCGCGCTGCCTCGGCGAGGTCGGCCGCACGGGCGTGGCGATCGACACGATCGACGACATGCGCACGGCGTTCGACGGCATCCCGCTCGACCAGGTCTCCACGTCGATGACGATCAACGCCCCGGCGGCGTGCCTGCTGCTGCTGTATGAGCTGGTCGGCGAGGAGCAGGGCGTGCCGAGCGAGAAGCTGCGCGGCACGACGCAGAACGACGTGCTCAAGGAGTACATCGCGCGCGGCAACTACATCTACCCGCCGCAGCCGACGATGCGCCTGACGACGGACCTGTTCCAGTACTGCCACGAGAACGTGCCGCGCTGGAACACGATCTCGATCTCGGGCTACCACTTCCGCGAGAAGGGCTGCTCGGCGGTGCAGGAGGTCGCGTTCACGCTGTCCTCGGGGATCGCCTACGTGCAGGCGGCGATCGAGAAGGGCCTGAACGTCGACGAGTTCGCGCCGCGCCTGGCGTTCTTCTTCAACGGCCACAACAACGTTTTCCAGGAGGTCGCCAAGTTCCGCGCGGCGCGGCGGATGTGGGCGCACATCATGAAGGACCGCTTCGGCGCGAGCAACCCGAAGGCGACGATGCTGCGCTTCCACACGCAGACGGGCGGCGTCACGCTGACGGCGCAGCAGCCGGAGAACAACATCGTGCGCGTTGCGCTGCAGGGCTTCGCGGCGGTCTGCGGCGGCACGCAGTCGCTGCACACCAACGGCTTCGACGAGGCCCTCGCGCTGCCGACCGAGCGCGCGGCGAAAATCGCGCTGCGCACGCAGCAGATCCTCGCGCACGAGTCGGGAGCGGCCGACAGCGTGGACCCGTTCGCGGGCTCCTACTTCGTCGAGTCGCTGACCGACGAGATCGAAGCGCGCGCGAACGAGCTGATCGGCAAGGTCGACGCGCTCGGCGGCTCGGTCAACGCGATCGAGTTCATCACGAGCGAGATCGACGAGTCGGCGTGGGGCTACCAGGAGCGCTACCGGATCGGCCAGGACATCGTGGTGGGCGTGAACAAGTACGAGGAGGAGGACATCGAAGTCCCCGACCTGCTGCGCGTCGACCCGCAGTCCGAGCGCGAACAGCTCGACCGCCTGGCGAAGTTCAAGGCCGAGCGCGACCAGGCGCTCGTGCAGCAGCGTCTGGAGGAGCTGCGCGAGGTGGCGCGCGGCTCGGAGAACCTGCTGCCGGCGATCCGCCAGGCTTTGAAGGACCGCTGCTCGATCGGCGAGGCGTGCGCGGCGATGCAGGACGTCTTCGGCAAGTACGCGCCGACCTTCTGAGCCGAGGGCGACTCGCGCGTCCGCCCGCGACGGCCGTTAGGGTGCGCCCATGATGATTCCGGCAGTCACGTTCTACGACGTCGTGCTCGCGATCCACATCATGGCCGTGGTCATCGCGTTCGGCGTGACGTTCGCGTACCCGATCATCTTCGCCGTCGGCGCTCGCAGCGATCCGCGCAGCCTGCCCGTCCTGCATCGGATCGCGTACACCGTCGAACGGATGCTCGTCAACCCCGGCCTGCTGCTCGTGCTGATCGCGGGCATCTACCTCGCGAGCGACGGCCACCACTGGAGCGAGTTCTTCGTGCAGTGGGGGCTCGGCGTCGTCGTCGTGATCGGCGCGGTGGTGGGAGTGGTGATGATCCCGGCGTCCAAACGCGCCCAGCAGCTCGCCGAACGCGACATCGCGGCGAGCGGCGAGGGCGCGATCGAGATGAGCGCGGAGTACCAGGCGGTCGTTCGCCGGCTCTCGACCGTCGGATCACTGCTGAGCCTGCTCGTGCTCGTAACGATCCTCTTCATGGCGATCAAGCCCTGAAGTAGGCGCCGAGGGCGCGGCTGCCCGAGCCAAGCGCCGCGATACCCTGACGAGACTATGAGCGAGGGTTATCGAGTCGCGGTCGTCGGGGCCACGGGGCAGGTGGGCACGCTGATGCTGCGACTGCTGCGCGAGCGGGAGTTCCCGGCGCGGGAGATCGTGCCGTTCGCCTCAGAGCGCTCGGTCGGACGCGAGCTGGAGGGCGGGCTGGTGGTGCAGGGCTTGAGCGAGGAGGCGATCCAGGGATTCGACCTGGCGATCTTCTCGGCCGGCGGTGCGACCTCTGGGGAGTGGGCGCCGCGCTTTGCGGCAGCGGGCGCGGTGGTCGTCGACAACTCCTCGCGTTGGCGCATGAGCGAGGACGTCCCGCTGGTCGTTGCCGAGGTCAACCCGAACGCGCTGGAGACACACGGCGGCATCATCGCGAACCCCAACTGCTCGACCATGCAGATGGTCGTGGCGCTGAAGCCGCTGCACGACGAGGCGGGCATCGAGCGCCTCGTGATCAGCACCTACCAGGCCGTCTCGGGCACGGGCAAGCGCGCGGTGGACGAGCTGCTCGACCAATCGCACGCGCTGCTGCACGAGACGCAGATCTCGCCGCCGGAGTCCTACGCCCATCAGATCGCCTTCAACGCCCTTCCCCACGCGGGCAGCTTCGCCCCGGGCGACGACCACACCGACGAGGAGCGCAAGCTGATCAACGAGACGCGCAAGATCCTCGGCGACCCACAGATCGCGATCTCGGCAACGTGCGTGCGCGTGCCGGTCGTCAACGGCCACTCGGAGGCGGTCAACGTACAGACCCGTCGCGAGCTCTCGCCCGAGCGCGCGCGCGAGCTGCTGCAAGCCGCGCCGGGCGTGACCGTGCTGGACGACCCTGACGCCGCGCTCTACCCGCTGGCGATCGACGCCAACGGCAAGGACGACGTATTCGTCGGACGCATCCGCCGCGACCCGGGGCACGAGCGCGCCCTGGACCTGTGGATCGTGGCTGACAACCTGCGCAAGGGCGCCGCCACGAACGCGGTGCAGATCGCCGAGCTACTCGACCGGCGCGGGCTGCTCGGGACGCGCGCGGGCGCGCAGGTCTCGGCCTAGCCGACTTCGGCGCGCGGGGCGTGCCGATCGACGTGCTCGAGCAGCGCTCTGTTGCGGCGCGGCAGCTGCACGACAGAGAGCCCAGCGAGCACCGAGTGCTCGCCGCCGCGTGGAGGGATCTCGTCGACCTCCTCGCCGAGCGTGCCCAGTTCGTCGCGTAGGGCGAGGAAGGCAGTCACGACGCGGGGGTCGAACTGACTGCCCGCGCCATTGCCGATCTCGGCGATCGCACGCTCGACGGGCCATGCCGGCTTGTACGGGCGGTCGTGGGTCAGCGCGTCGAACACGTCGGCGACCGCCACGATCCGCCCCACAAGCGGGATCGCTTCTCCGGCGAGCCGCTTGGGGTAGCCGCCTCCGTCCCAGCGCTCGTGGTGCGTGGCAGCGATCACGGCCGCCATCTGCAACACGGGCGAGCTGCCGCTCGAGAGCAGTCGCGCGCCCAGCTCGGCATGCGTCTTCATCACGTCGAACTCCTGCTTGGTCAGCCGGCCTGGCTTCAACAGGATGGAGTCCGGGATCGCGAGCTTGCCGACGTCGTGTAGCGGCGCGGCCTGGCGCAGCAGCGTGACCTGCCCGGCGGGCAGCCCGAGCCCGAGCGCGAGTCGAGAGGCGACGTGACCGACGCGCTCGGTGTGCTGGTAGGTCTCATCGTCGCGGTACTCCGCCGCGATCGCGAGCTGGCGCAGCGTCTCGGCGCGCGCCTCGTCGAGCTCGCGCGTGCGCTCGGCGATCATCAGTTCGAGCGATCGCGCGTTGTCGGCAAGCTGATGCTCGGCTTCGTGCTGTGCGGTCACATCCCGCGCGACGGCATGGACGACGCCGTCGCCGGCCGGCGACGAGGCGCTCCACTCCAGCCAGCGGTAGCTGCCGTCGGCGGCGAGGAAGCGGTTGCGGAAGCCGAGCGTCTCGCCGCCGGCCGCGAGGGCACGCATCTCGACGATCGTCGACTCGCGGTCGTCGGGGTGGACGAAGTCGAGGAAGCGCCTGGAGTACATCGTCTGCGGCGAGTGCCCCAAGGTGCGCTCCCATGCGGGATTCACGCGGGTCAGCCGCCCGTGGACGCTGCCCGTGGCGAGCAGGTCGAGCGTTGCGTCGTAGTAGCGCAGGATGCCCGCTTCGAGCCCGCGGCGGTGTTCGACGAACGTGCCCATCGAGATCGCGACGACGCACAGGGTGGCGGCGCGCACGATGTAGCCGGGCGTGAACGGGTGCACGCCGGCGGCGAGACGGCTCCAAAGCAGGACCAGCCCAAGCACCACGGCCGCCCCGCAGAGCGCCCCGCGCAGCCCGAATCCGAGCGCGAGCACGCCGACGGGGAGGATGAACAGCGCCCCCTCGGCATCGCCTACATTCGGGTCGAGCAGGCGCAGCCCGAAGGCGACGGCGAACAGCACGGCCGCAAGGGCAAGCGTCGCACGCGCACTTGGGTTCGGCCAGCGACGTACCTCGGCCAGTTGGGGCAAGTGCAGAGCAGCGAGCATGTGCTCATCTATCGTCCGATATTCGACAAAACGCGACCATTTGACCGATCTTCTCCCTCAGCGGTTGAAAAATTGCGTGGACAGATGTTCTAGGCGCAAGCGCGTACGCCCCTGCTGGAGGGCCCTGGCGACCCGTCACCCCATGCCGGCCGAGCAGGAGGACTCACGCGGGATCGCTCGAAATGGAGGGGCGATGATCTCCTCGGAGGTGCAGCGCACCCTTGTCAAGTCTCCGCCGGAGCTCTGGGCGGAGATCAGCGACCCAGAGGCCCTCGCCCGCCACCTCGGCGAGTTCGGCGAGATCCGCATTACGCGCGTCCAGCCGGAGCAGAAGGTCGAGTGGGAGGCCCCTGACGCCAGCGGCAGCATCGTGATCAAGCCCTCGGGCTGGGGCACGAAGGTCAAGCTGACCGTGACGCGCGAGCTGAGCGAGGCCGATAGCGACCCCGACGGCGAGGCAGAGGCCGAGCCAATTGCGGCCGAGCCGGTATCCGCCGAGCCCGTTGCAGCGGAGCGGCCGAACGCGACGATCGTGGCCGAGGACGCAGCCGACGCGCCCAAGCCCGACGGCGCCTGCGAGCAGCCGCACGCCGAGCCCGAGAGCGATTCGCTCGAGCAGCTTGCGCTCGAAGACGAACCGCCGCCCGAGCGCGAGCCGGAGCAGCGTCGCGGCTTCTTCGCGCGCCTGTTCGGCCGCCGACGTGCTGCGCAGTCGGACGTGGTCGCCCCCGCCGACGCGCGGGCGGCGCCGATCGAGCCCTCCGCGGATCACGGGCACGAGCCGCCGGCGCAACTCGAGGACGACGACACGCTCGACGCCGAGACAGACCTCGACGCGGGGCGGCGCGCAGCGCCGCTGACCGAGTCTGCGAGCGAGCCGGCGGAGCTTGGGCAGGAGGATGGCGAGAGCGAGCACCCCGCGACCGAGGAGACCGAGGAGACCGCGGCGACTCTCGCGGCGGAGCTCGAGCAGGCCGAAGAGGTCGCCGAGGAGCAGGTCACTGCAGTGCTGACCGGCGTGCTCGACAGGCTCGGCGCGGCGCACCACAGGCCGTTCTCGCGCGCCTGACGCCGAGCGGCTGGGCCTGAGCCGGGCGACCGCCGCAGCTCGCTGCGAGACCGGGCGGCAGCGGCCCGGCGGATAAGATCGTGCGCCGATGTCAACGAGCTCACACGATCGACAGACGGACGCCGCCCTGCTGGCGGCCTCGCGCAGCGGCCACCGCAAAGAGCCGCGAAAAAAGGCGCCCGAGACCTACGAGGAGAAGCTCGCCCAGTTGCACGAGCTGCGCGAAGCCGCGCTTCACTCCGCGCCGGAGGCAGAGGAGAAGCAGCACGCGCGCGGCAAGTACACGGCGCGCGAGCGCGTGGAGAAGCTGCTCGATCCGGGCTCCTTCCAGGAGCTCGACACGTTCGTGCGCCACCGCACCTACGACTTCGAGATGCAGAAGAACCGGCCGTGGGGCGACGCCGTCGTCACGGGGCACGGCACGATCGACGGGCGCACGGTCTGCGTGTTCAGCCAGGACTTCACCGTGTTCGGCGGCTCGCTCGGCGAGGTGATGGGCGAGAAGATGTGCAAGATCATGGATCTGGCGGCGAAGATCGGCTGCCCCGTGATCGGCATCAACGACTCCGGCGGCGCGCGCATCCAGGAGGGCGTCGTCTCGCTCGGTGCCTACGGCGACGTGTTCGTGCGCAACGTCAAGTGCTCGGGCGTGATCCCGCAGATCAGCCTGATCATGGGTCCGTGCGCGGGCGGCGCGGTCTACTCGCCAGCGATCACGGACTTCATCTTCATGGTCAAGGAGACCTCGCACATGTTCATCACCGGCCCCGACGTGATCAAGACGGTCACGGGCGAGGAGGTCGGCTTCGAGGAGCTCGGCGGCGCGATGTCGCACAACACGAAGTCGGGCGTCGCTCACTTCGCCTCCGAGGACGAGGACGCCTGCCTGGAGGACTGCCGCTACCTGATCGGCTTCCTGCCGCAGAACAACCTGCAGACGACGCCCCGCGTAGCGCCGACGGATGACCCGCAGCGGATGGACCCGGCGCTCGACGAGGTCGTCCCGGAGAACCCGAACAAGCCGTATGACATGCGGGGCGTGGTCAAGCTGATCGTCGACGACGAGGAGTTCTTCGAGGTGCACGAGCACCACGCGAAGAACATCATCTGCGGCTTCTCGCGCCTCGACGGCTTCGCGATCGGCATCGTCGGCAACCAGCCGGCGCAGCTGGCGGGCGTGCTCGACATCGATGCCTCGGCGAAGGCGGCACGCTTCGTGCGCACGTGCGACGCGTTCAACATCCCGATCCTCACGTTCGTCGACGTGCCGGGCTTCCTGCCGGGGACGAGCCAGGAGTGGGGCGGCATCATCCGCCACGGAGCGAAGCTGCTGTACGCGTTCACCGAGGCGACCGTGCCGAAGCTGACGGTGATCACGCGCAAGGCCTATGGCGGCGCCTACGACGTGATGGCCTCCAAGCACATGCTCGCTGACTTCAACTTCGCCTGGCCGACCTCGGAGGTCGCCGTGATGGGCCCGGAGGGCGCGGTCAACATCATCTACCGGCGCGACATCGCCGGCAGCCCGACGCCGCAGGAGCGCCGCGAAAAGCTGATGGAGGACTACAAGGCGCGCTTCGCCAACCCCTACACGGCGGCCGAGCGCGGCTACATCGACGACGTGATCGTGCCGCACGAGACGCGGCCGAAGCTGATCACGGCGCTGCACACGCTGCAGAGCAAGCGCGAACCGGGCCCGAAGCGCAAGCACGGCAACATCCCGCTGTAGCGCCGACAGGATGCCAGCGGCACGGGGCCTACCAAGAGGCCTCCCCGCTGTGGATACTATTGTAGCCATATGGATAAAATACCATCCATGTGGATACTATGATAGCCATCGATGGACGTAGCGCATCCATACCGGGCCGTGTGCCCCACACTCGACGGCGACGTGCTGCAAACGCTTGCTGGCACCACGATGGCCCTTACGGGCCGTCAGGTTGCCGTATTGGCCGGCCGAAGGTCGCACGCCGGGGTCCTGCGAGTATTGAACCGGCTAACCGAACAGGGGCTCGTCGACCGCGTTGAGCTCAATCGCGCTTTCCTGTTCACACTTAACCGCGACCATCTTGCGTATCCGGCCGTTGTCACACTTGCCGGCATGAGGGTGGCGCTGATCGACCATCTCAAAGCGGAGTTCGCGGCCTGGCAGGTCCCGGCCGTCCACGCCTCGCTGTTCGGCTCGGCCGCGCGCGGCGACGGAGATACACAGAGCGACATCGACCTGTTCATCGTGCGCCGAGACGAGGTGGATCAAGAGGATCCCCGATGGCGAGAACAGCTGAGCACCCTCGAAACGAAGGTCTCGCGCTGGACTGGGAACCGCGCCGCCGCCCTCGATCTTCCCGAGAGCGAGGTCGAACGACTCGTCGCGGGGGATCGTCCTATCGTGGCCGAGCTTCGTGCCGACGCGATCGCGCTGGCCGGAGCTCCCGCCGCGGCGCTCTTCGGCAACACATGAGTCCCCGTCCCTCAGCGCGAACACAGGCTTGCTCAGCGACCGATGCCGCTGCCCGCCTGCGTCATGCGAGCAAGTTCCTAGAGGTCGCGGAGCTGGTCGCGGGAGAAGGCGAGGACATCGAATACTCGAGCCCGGCCGCGGCGCTCGCGGTCCTCGCCGGAATCGCAGCATCTGACGCTGCTTGCTGCAAGGCTCTCGGGCGCCGATCGCGCGGGCAGGAACACCGAGCCGCGGTCGCTTTGCTGGAGAAAGTCCAACCGGGTGGCAAGGGCGCGGCCAACTCGCTCAATCGACTGCTGAACCTCAAGGACGAGGCGCACTACGGCTTGTTCGATGTCGGTGGACGGAACCTCAAGACGGCAATGCGTCAGGCAAGCGAGCTGGTCCGCTTTGCGGAGAGGGTCCTACAGCGGTGAGTGTCAGCGTCGCCGCCCGGCCCGTTCGCCGAGCAGCAGCCACCACGGGTAGGTCGCGAACAGCAGCGCCGACACGGCGTGCGCACGAGGCCCGGCATGGCGGTGGTCGAAGCGGAAGACCCCCGAGTTGAGCATCCAGTCGCGCCCGCTCTCGGCGCGGCAGGCCCGCCAGATCGGGCGCGTCCAAGGACGGTCGAGGTAGAGCGAGATGCTCGTCGTGAGGAACGCGCCGGCGGTGGCGGTGTGCACGGCGCGCGCGACGGGCGTGCGCTCGGGCATCAGCCGGCCGTAGGCCCTGCCGGTCGCATACAGCCAGGGTGGGTCGATCAGGAAGGACATGGGCGCTCCTATTGGGTAGAGATGGCAGGGGTGGCGGTAGCGGCGGTCTCGACGTCAGGCGCCTGCGTCGGTGGGTCGCGGGGCACCGGTCGGCCCAGCATGTCGAAGGCCAGGCGCGTGGCAAGCGCCATGATCGTGAGCTGGGGATTGACGCCGAGCGAGCTGGGCACGACCGAGCCGTCGGCAATGCGCAGCCCGCGCAGACCGTGCACGGCCAGCTGGCCGTCGGTGACGCCGTGCGTCGGGCGTGCGTCGGCGTGCGCGGTGCCCAACGGATGGAACGCCATCAAGCGCAGATCGCGAGCGCGGGCGGCGTGTGGCGCGACTCCGGGGGTCAGCGGCAGGTAGACCTCGCGTGCACCGGCCGCCCGGAACAGCTGCTCGATACGCGCGAGTCCGACGCGAATGCGCTCGAGGTCGGCGGCGTCGAGGCTGTAGCGGATCACGGGCCGGCCGCCGAGCGCGCCGACTCTCCCGCGCGAGGAATCGCTGACCATCAGCCCGAGCTGTGCCAGGCGCCGGTAGGAGGCCATCGCGCGTGCGTGGCGCTCGCCGCGCAGGGGCAGCGACATGGCGGCGTAAGCCGGCGGCCCGGCGACCGTCTCCAGCATCACACCGTCGCGCGCGAACTCGTCGACATAGAAGCTCTGGGGAACGCCGCGGGCCATGTTCACGTCCTCGTCCATCAGCGCGAAGGCGGCCGTCGCCGGATGCAGGCTGAGATTGCGGCCGAGTTGACCGGAGATGTCGCGGACCCGGTTGCGGGCGAGCAGCAGCGGGGTGTGGATCGCGCCGCAGGCGAGGACGACCTCCGAGGCCCGCACCTCCAGACGGCGGCCGTCGCTGAGACGCGCGACGGCGCCGCGCACGCGCGCGCCCTCGAACAGCAGCTCGCGCACGTCGGCCCCCGTGACGATCCGCGCGCCGGCGCGCTCGGCACGGGGGATGTAGGTGATGCCGGTGTGCTGCTTGGCCGAGGTGGGGCAGCCGAACACGCAGACGCCCGAGCCGACGCAGCCGCGGGCATTGCGCCGCAGGTAGCCGGCTGACCAGCCGAGCCGCTCGGCGCCGCGCCGCGCCACGGCGGCGTTGGCGCCGGCGAGCTCGGGTGTGACCTCGGCGATCGAGAGGGAACGTTCGACGCGCTCGAAGCAGGCGTCGATCGCCGCCTGCTCCAGCTCCAGCCCGTAGTCGCGGGCCCACTGCTCGAGCACGTGCGCCGGCGTGCGGAAGCAGGTCCCCGAGTTGACGAGCGTCGTGCCCCCGACCCCGCTCCCCAGCGGCAGCAGGATCGGCGGTGAGCCGATCGTCGTCGTCTGCCCGGCGTCGCGGTAGAGCCGCGCCAGCATCTCCGGAGGACGCGCCGTGAAGCCGTCGGGATCGTGGCGCGGGCCCTGCTCGAGCACGACGACGCGTGCGCCGCCCTCGGCCAGCTCGGCGGCCGCCACAGCGCCGCCGGCTCCCGCGCCGACGATGCAGAAGTCGGCGTCGATCGTGTCGCTCACGGCCGTCCCTCGGCGCGGCGCAGGCGACGTCCGCGAGCGGCGACGGCCTCGGCGTCCCAGCCGAGCGAGCGCGCGACTGCGGGATCGTCGTAGGCACCGAGCGCCAGCGTTGCCCCGGCAGCCTCCTCGGCTAGCGGCGCGCGCGCCAGCAGCGCGGCGCCGCGCGGTCGGCGCGCCAGCGCGAGCAGCAGGCGCAAGCCGGTCCGCTGCGGCCAGGGTGCAGCCGCGAGGAAGCTGTCGAGGCCGCCGCTCATCCACTCATCGCGGCCGACTGGAGCGAGGCCAGCTGCCCGATCGCCGCGGCCGCCTCGACCGCGTCGCCGGCCTCGACGGCCTGCGCCGCCCGCAGGTAGAGGGGCGCGAGATCCGGCGCGTCGGAAACGAGTCCCGCGAATGCCTCCATACGCGGCAGGTAGAGCTCGCGCACGGAGTTCATGATCAGCTGGAAGACGAGGTTGCCGGCGGCCTCGACGAGCGCCGCCATGAACGCCCAGTCGGCGACGAGCGCCGTCTGGCTGTCGGCCGCGCCGGCGGTCAGCTCGGCGAGTTCGACCAGCGTCGCGGCCTGCTCGTCGCTGCGCCTGCTCGCGGCGAGGCGCGCCGACTCGACGAGCAGCAGCTGGCGTGCCTCGAACAGGTCGGCGAGCAACGGCTCGCCGCCGGCGTGCTGGAGCGCCAACGCCTCGAGTCCGCCTGAGCGCCGCCAGTCGAGCACGCGCGTGGCGCTGCCGTGGCGCACCTCGACCAGGCGCAGCTGCTCCAAGCGCCCGAGCGCCTCGCGAACCGTCGACATGTTCACGTCGAGATCGGCGGCGAGCGCGCGCTGGGAGGGCAGCCGGTCGCCGGGACGGTAACGGCCGCTGAGAATCGCCTCCCGCAACCGATCGAAGACATCGTCGGGCACAGAGCGGCGCGTGATCGGCTCGAGCATTCCCCAAAGTGTACCGGTGTTCCGAACAGTTGCCCGGTCGGGCCCGGGACCCGCCGGCGCGCATCCTCGGACCCGCCGGCGAGCGCGTGCGTCAGAATGCAGCGATGCCCGCGCGCGCACCCCGGCTGGAGCTCATCGCCCCCTCGGCCTCGCCCGAGGAGGCGGCTGCGGTCGTGGCCGCGCTGGAGCGCTTCATGCGCGCCACGGCGCCGGCCGCGGCGCCCCTCGCCGAGCCGTCGGACCCCTGGCGGCGCGTGGCTATCCTCGAAGGCGTCGAGCGACAGGCGCAGGGGGATCTCGGGGATCCCTGGCTGAGGGTCTGAGCGACCGTCCGCCGGGGCATCGCGGGCCTCCTGAATAAATACCTAAAAGCCGCTAGGCTTTAGCCTCAATGCTCGCCGCTCGTCGAACGTCGAACACGCCCCGGGCCAGCACCCGGATCAGGAGGTATTCGTAGATGGAGCCAGTTTCCGTACCCGCCCAGCGCGGCACGCTGGAGGATCCAGAGGTGCTCCAGAACGTGCCGGGGCACGTGATCCCGATCCTGCAGCGAGAGTACGACGACTTCAAGACGGAGGCCAAGAAATTCCTCGACGGCCAGACCGAGGAAGACGAGTTCATCAAGTTCCGCCTCAAGCAGGGCGTCTACGGCCAGCGCCAGGCCGACGTGCAGATGATCCGCGTGAAGCTGCCGTTCGGCGGAGTCACGCCGGAGCAGATGGAGTCCTTCGCGGACGTCGTCGAAAAGTACGTGCCGCTGAACAAGGGGCACATCACGACGCGCCAGAACATCCAGATGCACCACGTCCCGCTGCTCGACGCGGAGAAGCTGATCCGCGAGATCGGCGAGACGGGCCTGTCCAGCCGCGAGGGCTGCGGCAACACGATGCGCAACGTGACGGGCGACCCGTGGGCGGGCGTGGCCAAGGACGAGCTGTTCGACCTGACCCCTTACGTGGGCGCGTACGTGCGCTACTTCGTGCGCCACCCGACGACGCAGGCGATGCCGCGCAAGGTCAAGACGTCGTTCGACGGCGGTCCCCGCGACCGCGCGATCTCCGGCATCCACGACGTGGCCTTTCGCGCGCGCGTGCGCGAGGTCGAGGGCCGCGGCGAGGTGCGCGGCGTCGAGATGCTGGTCGGCGGCGGCACTTCGATCATGCCGCGCAAGGCGCAGGTGCTGTACGAGTTCCTCGAGCTCGACAGCGGCGAATACCTGAAGGTCACGGAGGCGGTCATGCGGATCTTCGATCGCCAGGAGTGGCTGCGCGTCAACCGCGCCCGCGCCCGGATCAAGGTGTTCGTCGACAAGTACGGGATCGAGGAGCTGCGCAAGCAGGCCGAGGAGGAGCTGCAGGGCGAGTGGGTCGCAGAACGCGACTTCTCGATCGAGCACCGCCTGTTCGCCGACGACGAGCGCGAGGGCGCGCCGGCGCCGCCGCAGAGCTACGGCAGCCCCAACGGAGACTCCTCCGAGTTCGAGCGCTTCCGCGCGGCCAACGTGCGCGAGCAGAAGCAGCAGGGCTTCGTCACGGTCGAGGTGAAGGTCACCCGGGGCGATCTCTCGCCGGAGCAGTTCCGCGGCCTGGCGCAGATCATGCGCGACTTCGCGGGCGGCTACGCGCGCTCGACGGTGCAGCAGAACCTCGTCCTGCGCTGGGTGCGCGAGGAGTGCGTTTACGACGTGTGGCGGGCGCTGTCGGCGCTCGGGCTCGGCCAGGCCGGCTCACGCGAGATCGACGACGTCGTCTCGTGCCCGGGCACGGACTCGTGCAAGCTCGGCATCACCAGCTCGATGGGCCTCAACGAAGCCGTGCAAGAGCGCATCGAAGCGATGAACATCACCGACGAGCTGACGCGCAAGCTGAACATCAAGATCAGCGGCTGCCCGAATGGCTGCGGCCAGCACCACGTCGCGAGCATCGGCTTCACGGGCGCGTCGATCAAAGTCGGCGAGCACACGATCCCGGCCTACATCCCGCTCGTCGGCGGCGTGTTCGAAGGCGGCGAGGTCGAGTTCGGCACGCGCCTGAAGCTGCGCCTGCCGTCCAAGCGCGTCCCCGAGGCGATCGAACGCTGGATCAAGCAGTACGAGGCCGACCGCGAGGACGGCGAGGAGTGGAACGAGTACCTGGCGCGGATCGGCACGGCCGAGCTCGAGGCACAGGTCAAGGATCTCTCGATGCCTGTCGACTTCGGGTTGGAGACGATGAACACGTTCATCGACTGGAAGCGCGACGTTCCGTTCGAAGTGGTTCGCGGCGAGGGCGAGTGCGCTGTATAGAGCGCGTGAGCAGATTCAGGATGAGACACGAGCAAGAGGATCGATCAGATGGCCCCACTAGATAGCCCGATGACACAGGCACCAAGCACCCCCTTCGACCCGGCGCCGAGCCTCACGCACACGTTGCGCGAGGCGGCCCGCCACGGCGAGAAGGCAGTCCTTCTGTGCTCCTTCCAGAAGGAGGAGTCGGTGCTGCTCGACGAGCTCTTGCGCCTCGACCAGGGCACGGGCCGCGCGGTCCGCATCCTGACGATCGACACGGGCGTGCTGTTCGAGGAGACGATGCAGACGTGGCGCGCCTTCGAGCAGCGCTTCGGTGTCGAGATCAAGGTGTTCGACGCGAGCAGCGACGGCGAGCCGTGGAGCGGCCCTGAGCACTGCTGCTCGGTGGCGAAGGTCGCCGCGCTCGAGCGCTCGCTGGTCGGCGCGGAGGGTTGGATCACGGGCATCCGCCGCGAGCAGGGTCCGACGCGCGCGGGCACGGAGCTAATCGAACGCGACCAGACGCGCGGGCTGTGGAAGTACAACCCGCTCGCGCACTGGACCGACAAGGACCTGTGGCGGCGCATCCACGAGCGCGACCTTCCGTACAACCCGCTGCACGACCAGGGCTACGAGTCGATCGGCTGCGCCCCGTGCACGCAGCCGGGCAGTGGCCGCGAGGGTCGCTGGGCGGGCACGGAAAAGACCGAGTGTGGCATCCACGTCGAAGTGATCGATCCCGCGGCTTGACATGGCAGTCGCGACGCGCCCACAGCTGAGCCACCTGCGGGCGCTGGAGTCGGAGGCGATCCACGTGATGCGCGAGGTGGCCGCCGAATTCGAGCGACCGGTGCTGCTGTTCAGCGGCGGCAAGGACTCGATCGTGCTGCTGCGGCTGGCCGAGAAGGCGTTTCGCCCGGCGCCGTTCCCATTCCCGCTGATGCACGTCGACACGGGCCACAACTTCCCGGAGGTGATCGAGTTCCGCGACCGCCGCGTGGCGGAGCTCGGCGAGCGGCTGATCGTGGCGAGCGTGCAGGAGTCGATCGACAAGGGGCGCGTCGTCGAGGAGCAGGGCCCGCGGGCGTCGCGCAACCAGCTGCAGACGGTGACGCTGCTCGACGCGATCGCCGAGCACGGCTTCGACGCTGCCTTCGGCGGGGCGCGCCGCGACGAGGAGCGCGCGCGGGCCAAGGAGCGCGTGTTCTCCTTCCGCGACGACTTCGGCCAGTGGGACCCGAAGAACCAGCGCCCGGAGCTGTGGAACCTCTACAACGGGCGCGTGAAGAAGGGTGAGAACGTGCGCGTCTTCCCGATCTCCAACTGGACGGAGCTCGACGTGTGGGAGTACATCGACTCGGAGGAGCTCGAGGTCCCCTCGATCTACTTCTCACACGAGCGCCCGGTGTTCAAGCGCGACGGGATGCTTTACGCCTGGCGCGAGGGCACGGAGCTGATCGAGGGCGAGGAGATCTTCTCGGAGACCGTCCGCTACCGCACGGTCGGCGACATGAGCTGCACGGGCGGCGTGCTCTCCAAGGCGGCGACGCTGGAGGAGGTCGTGATCGAGATCGCGGCCACGCGGATCACCGAGCGCGGCGAGACGCGCGCCGACGACAGGGTGTCGGAGGCCGCGATGGAGGACCGCAAGAAGGCCGGATATTTTTGATGGGCGCGCTCCGCGCGCTGATATTGCCGCGTAGCCGCGAGGACGGCGCGCGATGACGCTCGACCTGCTGCGCTTCACCACGGCGGGCGCCGTGGACGACGGCAAGAGCACGCTGATCGGCCGCCTGCTGTTCGACTCCAAGCAGGTCTTCGAGGACCAGCTCGAGCACGTGGCCGAGGCGAGCGAGCGGCGCGGCGGCGAGGGGACGCTCGACCTGGCGCTGCTGACGGACGGCCTGCGGGCCGAGCGCGAGCAGGGCATCACGATCGACGTGGCCTACCGCTACTTCGCGACGCCCAAGCGCCGCTTCATCATCGCCGACTGCCCGGGCCACCAGCAGTACACGCGCAACATGGTCACGGGCGCCTCGACGGCCGACCTGGCGGTCGTGCTCGTCGACGCCCGTCGCGGCGTGACCGAGCAGTCCAAGCGCCACGCCTTCATCAGCGCGCTGCTCGGCATCCCGCACATCGTGGTGGCGATCAACAAGATGGACCTGGTCGAGCACTCCCAGGCGCGCTTCGACGAGCTGGCAGCCGAGTTCTCGGCGTTTGCCGACGGCCTCGACGCGGTCACGGGCAGGCGCCTGCCGGAGACCTCCTACATGCCGATCTCGGCGCTCGACGGCGACAACGTGGTCGAGCGCTCGGCGCGGATGCCGTGGTATCGGGGGCCGGCCCTGCTGGAGCTGCTGGAGGACGTGGACGTCGCCTACGACCACCCGTTCGACCGCCCGGCGCGCTTCCCCGTGCAGTGGGTGATCCGGCCGGGCACGGGCATCGCGCGCGGCCGGCTACCGCGGCTACGCCGGACAGCTCGCCAGCGGCGCGCTGCGCCGTGGCGACGAGATCGCCGTGTTGCCCGGCGGCGGGCGCACGCGGATCGCCGCGATCGACACCTACGACGGCGAGCTCGAGGAGGCGATGGCGCCGATGTCGCTGACGCTGCGCCTCGAGGACGAGCTGGACGTCTCGCGCGGCGAGCTGATCTGCCGCCCCGAGGAGGCCGCCACGGTCGGGCGCGAGCTCGAGGCCGACGTGTGCTGGATGACCGACCGCCCGCTGCGCCCGGGCGGGCGCTACGTGCTCAAGCAGACCTCGCGCATGGCGACCGCGCTGATCGACCGGATCGAGGACGTCGTCGACGTGCACACGCTCAAGCGCAAACAGCCGGCGCAGGAGCTGGCGCTGAACGACATCGGCCGCGTGCACCTGCGCACGAGCGTGCCGCTGGCGTTCGACCCGTACACGAGCAACCGCCGCACGGGCAGCTTCATCCTGATCGACCAGGACTCGAACGAGACGGTCGGCGCCGGGTTGATCGCCGCGGCCTCGGCCTGATTTCCGGCCTCTCGTGGAGGTAACGGAGCCTCGCCGATCCGATGCCAGGTTCCGGGACACTATACCTAAATCGGTATAATTGCCGCGCGTGGACATAGCTGCAAGCATCCATCGTGCGCGAAGCCACGCAGGACTCTCCCAGGCAGACCTGGCCGAGAAGGCCGGCACCTCTCAGTCAGCCCTCGCTCGCTATGAGACGGGTGCGGCCCTGCCCACGATCCCCACCCTTGAGCGCCTTCTACGCGGGTGCGGACAACGGCTGGAGCTTCGCATCAGCGACGCGGTTGAGCAAGCAACCGGAGCAAGCTCGGTGCGCAGCCAGCTCGGGCCTCTCGCGCAGCGGCTGCGTCGCAGCCGAAGCCGCCTGCTGGACAGCGCTCGCACACATGGCGTGCGCAGAGTTCGCGTGTTCGGCTCGATCGCGCGGGGTGAGGCGAGCCCCGCGAGCGACGTCGACCTGCTCGTTGAGCTCGCGCCTGGCAGGACGCTTCTCGACCTGGCCGGCTTTCGCCTGGACGCGACCGAGATTCTGGGTATCCCGGTTGACGTGGCTACCCCCGACATGCTCAAGAAGCGCCTCCGTACGGACGTGCTTGCAGAGGCCGTGCCGCTATGACTCGCCAGGAGCGTGATCGCCTGCAGGACATCAAGGACGCGATCACCGCGATCCGCGAGCACCTGGCGGGCGCCGAGCGAGACCCCGCGGAGAGAGACGACGCCTTGTTGCACGATGCACTGCTGTTTCAGTTCGTGGTGATCGGCGAGGCCGTCAAGCACCTTTCCCAGGCGACCCGCGACTCAACACCGGATATTCCTTGGGCGAACATCGCCGGGCTGCGCGACCTGATCGCGCACGAGTACTTCCGCATCGACATCGAACGGGTACTCGAGATCGTCAACCGCGATCTGCCGCCGCTCGAGCAGGCGATCGACCGACTTCTCTAGCACCCGATCGCCGAGGCCGGATACAGCTCGCCCATGCGCGGTGGGCTCAGGCCGCAGCGCGCGGCGTGGCGCCCTCGCGCGGGACCGTGCCGACGGGCGCGAGCGGACGCGAAGGGTCGCCGGCGCGATCGAGCAGACGGCCGACGAGCTTGATCTGAGCCTGCGCGGCACTGCGCTCGTCGCCGAGCAGGCCCGAGGCGAGCACGAGCCCCAGCGAGCGGACCAGCGGGCGCGCGAGCGGCACGAGGTGGACGATCGGGGTGCGCCTGACGCCGAGCTCGTCGCTCGCGGCTTCTCCCAGCCAGCGGCGCACAAGCGCCTCGATCATCGGGGCCAGCGCGAGCCTGGCGGCGCCGACGCCCCAGCTCGGCAGCAGCCCCTCCAGCGGCAGCCCGTGTCGCGTGAGCGCGCGCATCAGTGCAGGGCCGTCGTCGTTGGGCCCGAGATCGAACGTGGCCAGCGTCTCGATCAGCCGCTCGGCCTCGCGCCAGTTCGCGGGCAGCAGCGCCGGCGGGACTCCCATCACGTACCCGACCCAGCGCCACAGCGCCGTGCGCGACTCGCGATCGGCGGCCGTCGTACCGGCGCCGACGTCGCTCAGGGCTCGCTGCGGGACGATCGCAAAGCCGCCGATCGCCGTCGCCATCATCGCGCTGGCGCTGATCGGCACGCCCCAGGCCTGCGTGTCCCACTCCCCACTGTCGAGCAGGTGACGGCGCACGAGCGCGTGCACGAGCCGCACCCGCAGACTGCTGCGCCAGCCCTCGCCGCCCGGCGCCATCGCACCGGGCGTCGTCACGGCGAGCACCCAGCGCGCGGTCTCGCCGAGGCGACGCGAGGCCATCCGCTCCAGCCGCCCAGTCGCTGCCAACGGGCGCGACAGGTCGCCGTACTGGTAGCCGAACGCGAGCGAGCCATAGATCAGCGACGGCGCGAGCGCCGGCAGGCCGACGCGCCAGAAGCTCGTCGCACCGGCGTCGACCAGGTCGAGATCGAGCCACGCCGGCGACCTCGAGGCATGCTCCAGCAGCGCGCACAGCTCGTGCGGGGCATCGTCGACCGCGTCGACGCCATGCTCGAGCGCGCGCTCGAACAACTTCCAGCCGGCTCCGCCGGGCAGCTCGCGGAAGCGCTCGACGAGCGCGTCGGCCTGCGGATCGCCTTGGTGGCGCCCCGCAGCCAGCCGGCCGCGCAGCTCCTGCTCGCCGAGCGCGGCAATGCCCAGGGTCTCGTCCGCGAGCCCGAAGTCCGCCTGCTGCGACCTATCCGCGATTGATCCAGACACGAGTGCTTCCCGATTGTACTTGAAGAGGAAGCGCGCGTTTCCGTATTGGCCGGCTGCGGTCGTCGCGCATGGGCCGGCATGTCGTCATGCATGGGCCGGAAGTGGGTGCGACGCATGGCCGGGCGGCCCTGTCCCGTCGCCCGGCCTGTGAGAATGGCCCGATGGCCACCGAGCGCAATTACGCCGGAAGGTCCGCCGAGGAACGCAGGAGCACCCGGCGCAGGGCGCTGCTCGACGCAGGGCTCGAGCTGATCGGCACGCTGGGGTGGACGCAGACGAGCGTGCGCGGCGTCTACCAGCTCGCCGGGGTCAGCCCGCGCTTCTTCTACGAGAGCTTCGCGGATCTCGACGCGCTGGCCGTGGCGGTCTACGACGAGATCGTGAGCGAGGCCACGGCGAACGTGATCGCCGCCGTGTCGGTTGCGGGCAGCGATCGCCACGATCAGGCCGAGGCGGCGATGCGCGCTGTCGTGGACAGCCTCACGGAGGATCCCCGCCGGGGGCGCGTCGTGTTCGTCGAGGCGCTCGGCAGCGAGGCGCTCGCGCGGCGACGGCGGCGGACGATGCGCGAGCTCTCGGGAGTGATCGAGGCGCTCGGCGAGGCGAGCTACGAGGTGCTGCCCCCCGATCCGCTGACCAAGGTGACCTCGGCGCTGCTCGCGGGCGGCATCGTCGAGCTGCTCGTCGCGTGGATCGACGGCAGCATCGAGGTGAGCGAGGAGCAGCTGATCGGCGACGCCGCCGCACTGGTCGTCGGGCTGGGCGACGCCGCGGCGGCGATCGGCGCCGAGCGCATGCGCTCACGGCCGGCGACGAGGGAACGCTAAGCTTCCGCCGCCGATGTTCAGCAAGGTACTGATCGCCAACCGCGGGGAGATCGCCGTCCGCATCGCGCGCGCCCTGCAGGAGATGGGCGATCGCGAGCGTCGCCGTGTACTCCGAGCTCGACCGCGACGCGCCGCACGTCAGGCGCGCCGATGAGGCGTACAACCTCGGCGAGGGCCCGGCCGCCGAGAACTACCTGAGCGTCGAGAAGATCCTCGACGTGGCAAAGCGGGCGGGCGCCGAGGCGATCCACCCGGGCTACGGCTTCCTCGCCGAGAACGCGCCGTTCGCGCAGGCCTGCGAGGACGCCGGCATCGTCTTCATCGGCCCGCCGGCGAGCGCGATCGAGGCGATGGGCTCGAAGACGCGCGCGCGCGAGCTGATGCAGGCAGCCGGCGTGCCGATCGTGCCGGGCACGACCGAGCCGGTCGCGACCGTCGCAGGACGCACTGCGCATCGCCAAGGACGAGATCGGCTTCCCCGTCGCCGTCAAGGCGGCCGGCGGCGGCGGCGGCAAGGGCTTCCGCGTGGCGCTCTCCGAGGAGGAGCTGGAGGGCGCCTTCGAGGGTTCCAGCCGCGAAGGCGAGAAGTTCTTCTCCGACCCGACGGTCTACCTCGAGCGCTACCTGCACGACCCGCGTCACGTCGAGGTGCAGATCCTCGCCGATCGCCATGGCAACGTGATCCACCTGGGCGAGCGCGACTGCTCGATCCAGCGCCGCCACCAGAAGGTGATCGAGGAGTCGCCGGCGCCCGAATGGGTCGTCGACCCGCAGATCCGCGAGCGCATCGGCGAGATCGGCGTGAACGCGGCGAAGGCCGTCGACTACGTCGGCGCCGGCACGATCGAGGGCCTGTTCTCGACCCACCAGGGCGAGCAGGGCGAGCCCGAGTACTTCTTCCTCGAGATGAACACCCGCGTGCAGGTCGAGCACTGCGTGACCGAGATGACGACCGGCATCGACATCGTCAAGGAGGGCATCAAAGCGGCCGCCGGGGAGGAACTGTCCTACGCCCAGGCCGACGTCGAGCTGCGCGGGCACGCGATCGAGTGCCGCATCAACGCCGAGGACGCCTCGAAGAACTTCGCCCCGGCGCCGGGCAAGATCGGCCGCTACCTGGAGCCGAGCGGCCCGGGCGTGCGCGTGGACTCGGGCGTCGAGGAGAACGGCGAAGTCTCGCCGATGTACGACCCGATGGTGGCCAAGCTGATCGTCTGGGACGCCGACCGCGAGCAGGCCACGGCAGCGGATGCTGCGCGCGCTCAGCGAATACGAGATCGAGGGCCTGAAGACGCTGATCCCCTTCCACATGGCGCTGCTCGCCACCGAGGAGTGGAAACGCGGCGAGCACGTGCAAGGAGCTGCTGGAGGACAAGAAGTGGCTGAAGACGCTCGCCTTCGCGAAGACGGCTCCGCCCGCCGACGGCGAGGAGGAGCAGGAGAAGGTCGAGCAGACCTACTCCGTCGAGGTCTCCGGCAAGCGCTTCGACGTGCGCGTCGTCGGCCCGCCGTTCGCCGGCGGCGGCGTTCCGGCGAGCAACGGCACGGCGCCCGGCGCGAAGGCGCCGAAACGCTCCGCGCGGAAGTCCTCGGGCAGCGCAGGCGGCGCCGACGTGCTGCCCTCGCCGCTGCAGGGCAACATGTGGAAGGTGCTCGTCAAGCAGGGCGACACCGTCGAGGAGGGCCAGCTGCTCTGCATCATCGAGGCGATGAAGATGGAGAACGAGATCACCGCCCACAAGGCCGGCACGATCGTCGAGCTGCCGATCGTCGAGGGCGAGCCGATCCAGGCCGGCGCCCCGATCGCGACGATCACGAGCGTCTTAAGCCGGGCGACGTTCCGCTCGTGCAGCTCGCGCTGCGCCTTCGAGCGCCGGCGCCGCGGCAGCTCGGCCGCTGCGCCGCGCTCGCGCAGCGCCTGCAGGTAGGCGACGTCCTGCTCGAGCACGCGCAGGGCCGCCTCGCGGTCGAGCACGGTGCCGTGCCCCGGCACCACGTGTTCGGCCGCCTCGACCAGCGGGCGCAAACGCTCCAGCGTGGCCAGGTATTCATCCAGCGCGCCCTGCGGCGGATAGCCGGCGGACCGCAGCCAGGCTTCGGGCCGGCGCAGGCCGGGGATCTCGACGTCGGAGAGGTAGTCGCCGCTGACGAGCACCCGCGCCCACGGAATCCAAACAGCCATGCCGTCGCCCGTGTGCCCCGTCGCCGGGTGCAGCTCCAGCTCCGCGTCGCCGACACCACAGCGCCCGGGCACGGCGAGCGCCTGCACCGCGCCGAGCGACAGCGGGCGCGGGCGCTCGATCAGGAGCTCTTCGTCGAGGTCGCGCAGCTCGCGCTGGGCCGCGCCGGGCTCCGCGCGCAGTCGCTCGGCGGTGCTCTGCGCACAACCCAGCGCGGCGTCGGGAAAGGCCAGCGGCGCGAGCACGTGGTCCCAGTCGGCGTGCGTCGCCAGCAGCCCCTGGGCTCGGGGAAGCCAGCCTGCTGCACGAGCGCTCCAAGCAGCTCGAGCTCTTCGGGCAGCACCGGCGAGTCGATCACGAAGGTCTCTTCTCTTGGCGGAGGGGCCTCCGACCCCGGAGCCTTCATCCCCTCCCCCGCATCGTCTTGCGCCGACGGGCCGCGGACGATCGCGCAGTGTGCCTGGAACAGCGCGCTCGTGACGACGATCACGTCACGGTGCAGCGAGACGGCCTTCACGGTTCGGGGCCGCTAGGTGACGCCGAGTAGCTTTGGCGGCCTCTTTGAGGTTGGCCACTTCGAGCGTCGGCTTCTTCTGCGACGACTCGAGCGTCTCCTTGCTGCGGTTCACCCAGATCACCGGCACGCGCGTTTGACGCACGGCGCGACGTCGTGGTAGTGGCTCGCGGCGACGTGGACCCAGCCGCGCTTGCCGCCGATGCGCCGGGCGCACTCGGTGAAGTGGGCCGGTTCGGGCTTGTACGAGCGCACCTGCTGCGCCGTGACGACGAGGTCGAAGTCGATCGGGATGTGCCGCCGCGTCTGCCCCAGCAGCTTGTCGTCGATGTTCGACAGCAGGCCCAGCTTGTATTTCTTGGCGAGCTTCTGCAGCTGGGTGTTGGTCTCCTTGAACGGTTTCCAGCGCTGCACCGAGTCGGGTAGGAAGCCCGAGCGCGAGGGCTCCAGCGGCCACTCCAGCCGTTTGGCGATCTCGATCGCCGTGCGCCTGAGCACCTCGGCGTAGAGCTCGTAGGAGCCGCCCTCGATTTCGCGCGAGATCTCGTGGAACAGCGGCGATCAGCTGCGGGCGGTCGAGCTCGAAGCCGTCGCGCGCGGCCTCCTTGGCGAAGGCTTCGTAGATGCCCGTCTCCCAGTCGATCAGGGTGCCGTAGACATCGAATGTGACGAACGTGACGTTCTTAGGTATTGGCATCGGGCGGGCATTATGCCGCGCTTGGGCTCCTGCGCGCGGTTACCCCGCTTTGCGTTAGAGTCCCGCGCCGCAATGGATCTGTTGGAGTACCAAGGCAAGCAGCTGTTCGCCCGCCACGGATTGAAGGTCTCATCCGGGCAGAGCCGTCGACATCGGTCGACGACGCCGTCGCCGCGGCCGATGAGGTCGGCTACCCGGTCGTCGTCAAGGCTCAGGTGCTGATCGGCGGCCGCGGCAAGGCCGGCGGCGTGAAGCTCGCCTCCAACGAGGCCGAGGCGCGCGAGCACGCCGGCAACATCCTCGGCATGGACATCAAGGGACACACCGTCCGCACACTGTGGATCGAGCACGCCTCGGACATCGCCACTGAGTACTACGCCTCGGTGCTGCTCGACCGCTCGGCCAAGCAGCCGCTCGTGATGTTCAGCGTCGAGGGCGGCGTCGACATCGAAGAGGTCGCCGAGCAGACGCCCGAGAAGCTGATCCGCCACCACGTCGACGCGCTCGCAGGGGCTCTCCCGCGAGGAGGCCGCGCAGATCGCGCGCGACGGCGGCGCCGACGCCGACGTGATCGACGGCGTCGCCGACGCGCTCGTCGCGCTGTACGAGGTCTGGCTGCAGGAGGACGCCACGCTCGCCGAGATCAACCCGCTGATCGTCACGCCGGGCACCGACGGCGAAGCCGTTGGTCGCGAAGTCAAGGCGCTCGACTCGAAGGTCTCGCTCGACGGCAACGCGCTCTACCGCCACCCCGAGAACCAGGGACTCTCAGACAGCGAGAACGAAGACCCGCTCGAGCGCCGCGCCAAGGAAGAGGGCGTGCAGTACGTCAAGCTCGACGGCGACATCGGCATCCTCGGCAACGGCGCCGGGCTCGTCATGTCAACGCTCGACGTCGTCGCGCAGGCCGGCGGCTCGCCCGCCAACTTCCTCGACGCCGGCGGCGGCTCGAATGCCGAAACGATCAAGCAGGCCGTCGACCTGATCCTCGCCAACGACAAGGTCAAGGCCGTGCTCGTTCAACATCTTCGGCGGCATCACCCGCTGCGACGAGGTCGCCCAAGGGCTGATCGCCGCCTTCGAGGAGATCAAACCGGCCGTGCCGTTCGTCGTGCGCCTCGACGGCACCAACGACGTCGAGGGACGCCGCCTGCTGACGGAGGCCGCGCTGCCCAACGTGCACGCCGCCACGACGATGAACGAGGCCGCCGAGATGGTCGTCGCGCTGGCCGCCGGGCGCAACGGCGTGGGGGCCGTCGCCTGATGTCCGTGCTCGTCGACGAGGGCACGCGCCTGTGCGTGGCCGGCATCACCGGCCGCGAGGGCAGCTTCCACACGCTCAACAACCGCAACTACGGCACCAACGTCGTCGGCGGCGTCACGCCCGGCAAGGGCGGACAGGACGTCGAGGGCATCCCCGTGTTCGACAGCTGGGCGCGAGGCCGTCGCCGAGGTCGCAGCCGAACACGGCGATGATCTTCGTGCCGCCGCGCTTCGCCGCCGACGCGATCCTCGAGGCGGCCGCCGCCGGCGTCGAGCTGATCGTCGCGATCACCGAGGGCATCCCCGCGCACGACGAGCTGCGCGTCTACAACACGCTCGAGCGCGACCACCCCGAGACGCGCCTGGTCGGCCCTAACTGCCCCGGGCATCCTCTCGCCGGGCAAGGCCAACGTCGGCATCATCCCGGCTTCCTTCTTCAAGCGCGGCAACGTCGGCGTCGTCTCGCGCTCGGGCACGCTGACCTACCAGATCGGCAACGAGATCGCGCAGCGCCGGCTTCGGCTGCAGCTCGATCGTCGGCATCGGCGGCGACCCCGTGCCCGGCTCCTCCTTCGTCGACATCCTCGAGCTGTTCGAGGCCGACGAGCAGACCGAGCTCGTCGTGCTCTCCGGCGAGATCGGCGGCTCGGCCGAGGAGGAGGCCGCCGAGTACATCGCCGAGCGCATGTCAAAGCCCGTCGTCGCCTACATCGCCGGCTTCACCGCGCCCGCCGGCAAGCAGATGGGCCACGCCGGCGCGATCGTGTCCGGCTCGGCCGGCACCGCCGCCGCCAAGGCGCAGGCGCTCGAAGCCAAGGGCGTGCGCGTCGGGCGCACCCCCACCGAAGCCGCCGCGATCGCCGTCGAGGTGCTCGGCGGCGCCTCCGTCGGCGCCTGACGCTCGGCCCGCCCGCCCGGCGTCCAGCTTCGTCCGGCGCCTGACACAGGCCCGCACGCGCCCGCTACGCTTGGCGCCCATGGACCAGGAGATCGCGAACACGCTGGGCGAGCTCGAGCGCAAGCTG
The DNA here is from genome assembly GCA_963716315.1 of uncultured Solirubrobacteraceae bacterium. GTDB lineage: Bacteria > Actinomycetota > Thermoleophilia > Solirubrobacterales > Solirubrobacteraceae > Palsa-744. The sequence goes on from OY970301.1 coordinate 1,508,721, forward strand.
CGCGAGCTCGAGCGCGCGCTCAGCGGGATCGGCCGCAGCGCCGGAGCTGGAGACGCGCCGTCGTCACCAGCGCCCGCGAGCGCGCCGCCTCGCGCCGGCGAGAGCCGCGTCGTCGACGAGGCCGTCGAACGGCTCGACGGCGCGAGCTACGAGGCCTCGGCCGTCTCGCCTGCGCCTGCCCCGCCACCCGCCGTGCCCACGCAGACCGCCGCGCCCGCGCCGCTGAGCAGCGCCCCCGCACCGCAGGGGCGCAGGCCGCCCCCGGCGGCCGAGCGCTCGCCGAGCGCCGCCGAGCTCTTGCGCTTCCGCGATCACCTGGAGCGCACCGCGCGCGAGCTGACCCATGACTACGACGAGCTGCTCGGACGCATAACCTACGCGGCCGTGCCAACCCAGACCGGACCCACCATCTCCTTCGCCCGCGGCGCCCCGTCGCTCGACATCGTCGACGTCGACGGCCTGCGCGACGCCGCCGTGCGCGCCTTCGAGAGCGACCCCGCCGGCACGACGGCCTACGGCACCTCAATCGGCTACCCGCGCCTGCGCGCCTGGATCGCCGACCGCCACGGCGTCGAGCCCGAGCGCGTGCTCGTCACCAACGGCTCGATGCAGGCCGACGCCTTCCTGTTCGAGCAGCCTCGTGCGCCCCGGCGACGACGTCGTCGTCGAGCGCCCCACCTACGACCGCACGCTGCTGTCGCTGCGCGAACGCGGCGCCACGCTGCACCCCGTCGAGCTGCAGCCCGACGGGATCGACACCGACGCGCTCGCGCACCTGCTCGGCACCGGCCAGGTGCGGCCGAAGCTCGCGCACATCATCCCCAACTTCCAGAACCCCGCCGGCTACACGCTGTCGCTGGCCAAGCGCGAGCGGCTGCTCGCGCTCGCCGCCCAGCACGACTTCCTCGTGTTCGAGGACGACCCCTACGTCGCGCTGCGCTTCAGCGGCGAGTCGCTGCCGACGATGCTCTCGATCGACCCCGAGCGCGTCGTCTATGCCTCCTCCTTCTCCAAGACCGTCTGCCCCGGCGTGCGCGTCGGCTACCTCGTCGGCCCGACCGAGCTGATCGCGAAGATCGCCAAGCTCGCGACCAACACGTACATCTCGCCGAGCATGGTCGCCCAGTCGATCGTCTACGAGTTCTGCGCCTCCGGCGCGATCGAGCGCTCGATCGAGACCGTGCGCACGGCACTCGCCAAGCGCGCGCTTACGCTCGCCGAAGCGCTGCGGCGCGAGCTGCCCGAGGCCGAGTTCGTCCAGCCCGAGGGCGGCTACTTCATGTGGGTCACGCTGCCGCCCGGCACCGACGTCGCGCGGCTGTTCGGGCGGGCCGCCGAGCTCGGCGTCGCCTTCGTCAAGGGCACCGACTTCCTGCTCGAGGGCGGCGAGAACACGCTGCGCCTGGCCTACTCCGGCGTGACCGCGTCGGCAGATCGACGAGGGTGTTACGCGGCTTGCGGCGGCGTATCGCTCGCTCTAGACCGCAAGACTGAGACTCGCTTCAGAGCCAGCATCGGATTGCGCGACAATCTATGCTCACGCGGCAGCACCACGGCGAACTGCCAACGTAAGTACTACTGATCCACAGCCGATCTCGCAGTTGCGCTGTCTAGGTGCACAGGGCCATCGTACGCTTGCGCATTGCTAGACCAGCTTTCGTGCGGTCTGCCGTCACCGGTTGCGACGAACTCTTAGACTTGTGCGCGTGCACAGAACTCTCAGGAAGCTGCTCCACGCCGCGCAGGGCCAATCCAGAAAAGTGATCGTCCTTTTTGTCGACGTACGTGGGTTCACAACATTTGCTGGCGTAGCCGAATCCACAGATGCTGCTGACTTCTTGAAGGCTGCCTATACCAGAATGCTCGATGACTACTTTGACGACGCTGACTACTTCAAGCTGACAGGCGACGGGATGATGGTGATATACGCGTTCGAAGATGAGCAGACGCTCGTGGCTAAGTTGCGCAAAGCCGTCGAGTCCAGTCGCAGGCTAGTGGCCACCTTCGGAAATATCACCGAAAACGACCCGATGATTAATTTTCCTGTGCCACCAGATATCGGCATCGGACTAGCTCGCGGCTCGGCGACGGTGATCTTTTCCGATGACACAATCTTGGACTTCACTGGCCGTCCGCTGAATCTCGCGGCACGTCTTATGGATCTTGCCCGTCCGTCCGGCATCGTTTTCGACGTGAGTCTTGGTATAGACCTTCTCGATCCCGACACTCAAAAAGACTTCTCCCACGATGAGGTCTACATCAAGGGGATCGCAGAGGAGGAGCCGATCAAGGTCCACTACCTAGCGAATAGAACAAAGATTCCGGAGTACAGCAAGTTGCCGATACGGGCACCTATCAGGGTTACCGAACCCAGCGAGACGGCGGTGGCGAGGGAGATCGGTGAACGAGGCTCCGAGTTCGAGTTCGAGCTAGCTCGCGAGCCCGCAAAAACAGACGACGCAGAGATTCACTTCACCTATCCGAGAGCAAGGAAGGACGGTAGAAAAGATCCAAACGTCGTCGAAACTGATAGGGCTAAGGTCAAGGTTGAACGAAAGCTCAATCGGTGGTACGCGGTGGTCAACTTCAAGACAATTACACGTCGGCTAGAAAAAAGTCGGTGTAAGCCCGAGTGGAAAGTCACTCTCACCCTTGAATACTCCGTGCGAGATACGGGAAAGCCGAGCAGCAAGACGTGACCCAGGCATGCTCGGACTGCTAGAAATATGTGACTTGGCTCAAAGCTGCGCTCAGCGACCGTAGCGCTGGCCTAGGACCAATTGATCCGGCAGCGCCGTCCGCTCCGGCGGCGAGGGATCGGCGATCACCGAGACGGTCTCGGCAACGCTGGGCGTCACCGCGCAACGGCTCCCGTCTGCGGCCTCGACGACGACCTGCTCCTCGTCGTGCTCGGCGAGCGTGCCCTCCAGGCCAGGCTCCAAGCCCGACTCCTTCAGATAGTGCAGCAAGTCCTCGGCCTCGTTCTCGAAGCGAAGAACGCGTACCTTGGCGCCGAGCTCGACGTCGGCGAGCGGCACGCCCGAGAGGCGTGCACCGACGATGATCGGATGTCCGTGCGGACAGGTCTTCGCGTCGCCGATCGCCACGAGCATGCGCTCTTCGAGCGACGGCGACATCGCGTGCTCCAGGCGCTCGGCCTCCTCGTGCACCTCGTCCCACGGCACGCCCAGCACGTCGGTGAGGAAGCGCTCGATCAGGCGGTGGCGGCGGACGATCTGCTCGGCCTCCACCTTGCCCGACTCCGTGAAGGCGATCGTGCGGTCCTTGTCGCGCGTGATGTAGCCGTCGCGCTCCAGGCGGCCGACCATCTCGTGCACGGTCGGCGGCGAGAGCTGCATCGCGCGCGCAACGTTCGCGCCAGTCATCGGCAGACCCGCCTCGTGCAGCCAGAAGAGGATCTGCAGGTACTCCTCCTCGGCGACAGTCGCTGTGTCGCTGCTCATTGGTTGATCCTAGACCACGGCCTGTGGCCGGCGCTCACGAGTAGAGCTGGTCGAACGTGCAGGCGCGCGGGTCCTTGTCATCGCGCCAGCGGCGCAGCTTCGAACCGTGGCGGATGCGCCCGGCCGAGACGTGGTCGAAGTCGATCTCGACGACCAGCTCGGGGCGCAGCCCGACCCACTCGAGGTCCTTGCCCGCGCTCCAGCGGCTTGGATCGGCCGAGCCGCGCTCGCCCGACTCGTACTCGACGAAGAACTCCACCAGGCGTTTCTTCTCCTTCGCCGAGAGGCCCGAGCAATGACCGACGACGCGCAGGCGCGGCTCGCCCTGCTCGTCTCTGTCCTCCTCGTCGTACAGGCCCAGGATCAGCGCGCCGACCGTGCCCGCTTCCTTGCCCGGGCGCCAGCCGACGATCACCGCGTCGATCGTGCGCACGCGCTTGACCTTGAACATGCCCTTGCGCTCGCCCGGCAGGTACGACGCCGAGCGCTGCTTGGCAATCGCGCCCTCGGCGTCCTTCAGCCACTGCGCCGCCTCCTCGGCCGTGTCGACCGTCTGCATCAGCTCGACCGGCGCCGCCGCGAACGGCTTGCCCGCGAGCAGCGCCTCGAGCGCCGCGCGGCGCTCTGAGAACGGCGCGTCCAGCAGCGCCTCGTCCTCGCGCGCCAGCAGGTCGAAGGCGACGTACACCGCCGGCGTCTCCCCCGCCAGGCGCTCGATCCGCGAGGCCGCCGGGTGGATCCGCTGGCCGAGCGCGTCGAAGTCCTCGCGCCCCTCCGCGTCGCGCACGACGATCTCGCCGTCGAGCACGTAGCGCCCGGGGGGCAGCGCCTTTGGCAGAGCGAGCTCGGGGAAGTAGCGCCCCAGTTCCTTGCCGTTGCGCGACTGCAGGTAGATCTCCTCGCCGTCGACGAACGCCAGGCAGCGAAAGCCGTCGAGCTTGACCTCGTAGACGAAGTCCTCGCTCTCCGGCAGCTCCTTGCGCGAGAGCGCCAGCGCCGGCTTGATCGGCGGCTGCAGCGGCAGCGTCATGCGCTCTTCCCTGGCGCGTCGCGCGGCTTGCGCGTGCCGGCGCCGTCCTTGCGCGCGCGGCTCGGCTGCACGCGCTTGGGCTCGCCTTTCTGCTTGGCGAAGTGCGGCGGCCACGGCGCGTCGCCGAGGCCTTCGCGCTCATCGCGCGCCGCCAGCTCGAGCAGCGACGCCAGGTCGCCCGCATGCTCGTCGATCTCCGCCGCCGGATCGCCGCGCTGCTTCAGCCGCGCAGGCACCGTCTCGAGCGTCAGCTCGATCGGGCTCGACGTCGGCCACCTCCTCCCACTCCAGCGGACATGAGACGCGCGCGTCTGCCACCGCGCGCACCGAGTACGCCGAGGCGATCGTGCGGTCGCGCGCGTTCTGGTTGTAGTCGATGAACACGCCTTCGCGTTCCTCCTTCCACCAGCGGCTGGTGGCGCGTCCGGGCAGGCGCCGCTCGACCTCGCGCGCGAGCGCCAGAGCGGCCGTGCGCACCTGCAGGAAGTCGTGCTCCGGCTTCAGGCGCACGTAGATGTGGATGCCGCGCGAGCCCGACGTCTTGGGGAAGCCGCGCAGGCCGTGCTCGTCGAGCACGTCGCGCACGCACAGCGCGACCTCGCGCACCTCCGAGAAGGGCACGTCCGGCTGCGGGTCGAGGTCGACGCGCAGCTCGTCCGGGTGGTCGAGGTCCGTGCGCCGCACCGCCCACGGGTTCCAGTCGATCACGCCGAGGTTGACACCCCACACCAGATGCGCCGCGTCGTTGGGGACCAGCTCGCGCGCGTGGCGACCGCTCGGGAACGTCACCACGGCCGTCTGCAGCCACTCCGGAGTGCCGTCGGGCACGCGCTTCTGGAAGAAAGGCTTGCCCTCGACGCCGTCGACCCAGCGCTTCATCACCGTCGGGCGGTCGCGCAGGCCGCGCACGACCGCCTGCTCGCACTCGACGTAGTAGTTGACCAGGTCGAGCTTCGTCAGCCCGCGCTGCGGGAAGAACGGCTTTTCGGGGTTGCTGACGCGCACCTCTTGGCCGCAGAGGTCGAACACGACGAGCTCAGCCTTCTCAGCGGCCATTGCTGGAAGGATGCCCGATCGTGATCTCGCGAACGCTCCTGATCGCCGCGCGGCCGTTCGGCGGGCGTCTCGACGCCGAGCGGGTGACGGCCGCGATCGGCGAGGGGCTGCTCGAAGGCGGCTGGGAGGTCGATCCGCTCCCGCTCGACGAAGAGCCCGAGAGCGCCGCTGCCTTCGTTCGCTCAGCCGAGTTCGAGGCGCGGATGCGTGCGGCGCGCGCCGTCGTGATCGCCGAGCCGCGCCTCGACGAGCGCACGCTCGCCGGCACCGTCGCCTTCGAGATCGCCACGCGCGCGCGCCAGGGCGGCGTGCCCGCGTATGCCGTTACCGGCGAGAACAATCTCGACTCCTTCGATGCGCGCATACTCGACCTACAGACGATCCTGCAGGCGCGGACTCATCGGTCGCTGGTGAGCGCCGGGCGCAAGCTGGCCGCGGTCGTCTGAGCTTGACAAGACTTCTTGACAGACTGTGCGTGACAAGATATCTTGTCATTCCGTGCGCATCGCGCAAACCGCTCGGAAGCACGGCATCGCAGACAACGACATGTTTCACGCGGCTCGCAACTCCATCGCGCAGTGGCAACTTGATGACGACTTCACGATGCGCGTCGGCCCCGCGCGAGACGGCGGGCTGCTGGAGGTCGGCATCCTCGGTATCGACACCGACGATCCCGTCATCGTCCACGCGATGAGCGCCCGGCCTCAATACCTGCCTCACCGATGACCGGAGCAAAAGACATGCATACTGACGAGGAGATCCAGCGAGCAGCGAAGCTCGCGGAGAAGTTCGACCCCTCTGGCGCCCAGATGGACGACACGACCGACCTGCGCACGCTCGCGGAGGCCGTTGACAGCGTCCGCGCCGGGGAGGCTCGCGTTCGAGAGTTGGTCGCACGCGCGCGTGCTAAGGGACGATCGTGGGGGGAGATCGGGATCGCTCTGGGCGTCTCACGTCAGGCAGCCCGCGAGCGATTCGCGGAGAAGATCCGCGCCTAGGCTCGGTACGTGGTCAAGACGACGATCTACCTGCCCGACGAGCTTCATCGGAGGGTCAAGCGGGCGGCCAAGGAGCGCTGCACCAGTGAGGCTGAGCTGATCCGCACGGCCGTCCGTCACGAGCTATTCGGCGTACCTGACGATCAACATGAGCGTGACTGCCGACGTGCTCGCCTACTCGCGGCGACGGGCCAGCTCGACAGCTCTGTCTATCCCGATGGCTACCTCGACGAGCTCCGGGCGGAGTCGCGCGACTGATCAGACCTGGCACCCCGGGCACCAGTAAGTCGTGCGATTGTCGTCGCCCTGCCCATGGCTACGGATCTGGGCACCACAGCGGCCGCACGCCAGGCCGGCGCGCTTGTAGACCGCGCGCGGGCGCTCGCTGAAGCCGTCGGCCTCGGCCGAGCGGCTCATCCGCTCGTGCGCGAACTCGGCGATCGCCAACGCCTCCTCGTCGGAGACGCGCCCGAGCGCCCGCCACGGGTTGACGGCGGCGGCGAAGCACGACTCGGACTTCCACACGTTGCCGATCCCCGCCAGCACGCGCTGGTCGAGCAGCGCGTCGCCGATCGCGCGGGCCGGGTCCTGCGCGCGCAGGCGCCGCAGGAACTCCTCCGCATCGAAGCGCCCGCCGATCACGTCCGGGCCGAGTGCCGCCAGCCGGCGGTCGAAGCGCGTGCGGCTCTCGCGCATCAGCTCGAGCACCGGCCCGTCGAACTGCACGACGTCGCATCCCTGCGAGCTCATCACGAGCCACGCACGGTGCGGCGCGCGCTTCCAGCGTGCCCCCTCGCGGTGAACCCCCCACGAGCCGGTCATGCGCAGATGCGAGTGCAGCGTCAGCTCGTCCTCGAAGCGCACGAACAGGTGCTTGCCGTGCGCGTCGACCGAGCGCACCGCCCTGCCCGCCAGGCGCTCAGGCCATCGGTCGACCAAGTGGCGGCGCTGCGGCGTGCGGATCTGCTCGGGCACGCGATCGAGCAGCACCGCGCGGATGCGCCGCGCCGCGCGGTGGATCGTGTCGCCCTCGGGCATGCCCCCAAGATGGCAGAGGGCCGCGGCTGCGCCCGTGCCGGCGACCGTCAGGCGCTGTCGGGAGCGAGCGCTGTGACTAGCGGGCTTCGGCCAGCGCCGCCGGCAGCGCGCCGGCGACCTCGTACACGAGCCGCGTCGTCGCTGCGACCGTGTCGTAGTCGAGGTTGGCCGGGATGTCGCTCGGCAGGTGGTAGTTGGCCGGGCTGAACCAGTCCGTGATCGAGACGAGCGTCGCCGTCGGGTAGCCCGCGCGGCTGGGGATCACGCTGTCCGTCGACGCGCGCGCCCTGAAGCCGCGCAGCAGCGGCGTGTCGAGCCGCTCGGCGTGAATCGCGAACAGCTCGCGCAGCCACGGCGCCGTGTAGTGCTCCATCCGCACCGGCCCCTCCGCCTCGAGCAGCACCAGGTGCGGCGAGCCGACCGTGTCGAGATTGACGAACGCCGTGCGCGCAGGGTCGAGCTCTTCGCGGTGGCTGGCCACGAATGCGCGGATGCCGTCCTGCAGCGTCTCCTCGGCGCCGCACGAGACGAGCAGCACGCGCAGCCCCGGCACCGGATGCTCGCGCAGCAGCTCGGCCAGGCCGACTAGCCCGGCCACGCCCGAGAGGTTGTCGTTGGCGCCCGGCACCGTCTCGCTGCGCCAGATGTCAGCGACGAGCAGCGTGCCGAGCACGCCCATCGCAAGCCCGCCCCGCGCGAGCTTGCGCCGGCCCGAGAGCGCGGCGAGCAAGCTCGACAGCGGCCCCGACAGCCCGAACCACCACTGCGGCAGCGGCGTCTTGAAGCGGGCGAGCAGCGACGGCGCGCGTTCGTGCAGGCGCCGCTGTAGCGACTGGTCGAACAGCATCCCCGTCTGCGGCGCGTCGTGGTGGGCGATCACGACGAGCGTCGTCGCGCGTCCGGGTCGCCGGCGCGAGCGATCACGTTGACCGTGCGCTTGCGGCGGCGCACGAGCCGGCGCAGCACGCGCGGGCCGTTGTGGGCCTCGTCGACGATCCCCGCGAATGTCCCCAGCGCGAGCAGCCCGCCGAGCGCACGCCTGCCGGCCAGCACGAGCGTCGCGGCGGCCACGCCGAGCAGCCCGAGCCCTGTCGCGGTCGGCGGGAACGTGCCCCACGACGGCTCGTCCTCGAGCGCGACCTCGACGCCGTCGACTGCGGCAAGACGGTCCGCCAGCCAGTGCGCCGCTTCGCGCTCGCCCTCCGAGCACGGCGTGCGCTCGAACGGCGCCAGCCTCTCGACAACCTCGCGCTGGAGCGCGATCAGCGCGTCCGCGCCGAGCCGTGTACCGGACTGGCGCTCCTGCGCGTGCGGCTCTGCGCTCACAGGAAGCACACCCCCTCGCCCCGATACGTGGGCAGCTCGCTCGACTATTCGATCCCCTTCGAGCAGGTGCATCGTCGTCGAAACGCTCGCACAACTCGCCGGCCTTGGCGTGACGCAAGTAGACACGATCCCCAATCTCAAGCCGATCGGCGACTTCACCGAGCAGCGGCGTCTGCACCTCGCCCGCCCCCTCCTGGCGGTCCATGCGCAGCCCAGCCGGCAGGTAGGGATGCGGCAGGCGCGCCCCGTCGCCCGCGCCCGAGGCGAGGTAGCCGCCGCCGAGCGCCGTGACGACGCCCGGTCCGGGGCGGCGCACGACGGGCAGCGCGAACAGCGCCGCCGGCGCGCAGCGAGAGCACGCGGTAGGCGTCGAACAGGCCAGGCGCGTAGAGGCCCGAGCCGGCCGTCACCTCCGTTACGGCCGGCTCGCTCGAGGTGCGCTCGAGGCTGCCCGTGCCGCCGCCATTGACCAGCTCCAGCGCAGGTTCGCCGCTGCGCGCCAGCACGCCCTGCACGGCCTCGACGACGGCTGCTCGCCGCGCGGCGAGCTCGCGTGTCGAGAGCGCCTGCATCGCCCTGATCGCCCGCGCGCGCAGCGGCCTGCCCGGCGGCGTGTCTCCCACACCGGCGATCTGCGCCTCGTACATCATCACGCCGACCAACTGCGCGCACCCGCTCGCGACGACGGCCGTGGCCAGCTCGGCAGCCTCTGCCGCCGTGTGCGCCGGCGAGCGCTTGACGCCGACGCGCACCCTGCCGCCGAGCGCGCGCCAGCCCGCGTCGATGTCCAGGCACACCCGCACGCGGGCGCCGTCGATCCCGCGCGCGGCGCGCTCGATCAGCGGAAGCTGCTCGGCACTGTCGACCATCACCGCAATCGAGCCCACGCCGTCCCGCGACGATGCCCCGCCAACCTGCGAGCGTTCGGCCAGCTCGCGCAGCGCCGCGCCGTCGGCCGTCGGGTAGGCCACGACGATGTCCTCTGCGCCGTGCTCGGTCAGCCACAGCGCCTCCGGCAGCGTGTAGGCCAGCGTGCCGTGGAAGCCCTCGGCCGCAAGCACGCGGTCCTGTAGCGCACGGCAGCGCAGCGACTTGCTCGCCAGGCGGATCGGCTTGCCGCCCGCGCGGCGCACGAGGTCGCGCGCGTTGGCCTCCATCGCGTCGAGGTCGATCAGCGCGAACGGCGCCTGCAGCCCCGCCGTGGCGCGCTCCAGGCGCTCGTAGGCCTGCCCGGACGTCAGCGGCTTTGCGTCGCTGCGCGGCGTGGCAGCGCGCACGCTCATCTCGCCACCGGCCCGAGCACGCGATCGGTCCAAGCGTTGCTGAACACGCCGGCAGGATCCAGCCGCGCGCGCACGGCCTGGAAGCGGTCCCAGTCGGGGTAGTGCCCGCGCAGCGTCGCGGCTGTGTGGAAATGGCGCTTGCCCCAGTGCGGGCGTCCGTCGAGCTCGTCCATGATCGTCTGCACGGCCTCGAAGTACGGGCGCCACTGCATGCCCTCGAACATGTGCACGGCCACGTAGCCCGCTCTCGCGCCCGGCGGCCGTGCGAGAGGAAGGCGTCGTCGGGCGCGACCGTGCGCACCTCGATCGGGAACGGCACAGCCGAGGCCGCGCGACTCGATCATCTCCATCACGCGCCGCACGGCCTCCGGCGTGCGCTCGCGCGGCAGTGCGTACTCCATCTCGGTGAAGCGCACTAGCCGCGGGCTGGCGAAGATCGAGGCCGAGCGTTCGACGCGCTCGCTGAGCCCTGCCAGGCGCGTGACGAGCCGGTTGATCTGCGGGATCGCGCCCGGCAGCAGGCGCCCGACGCGGCAGAACAGGCCGAAGGCGTGGTTGGTCAGCAGCACGTCGTTGGCGTACGCCGAGACCCGCCCGCGCGGGCGCGGCGGCGACGTGGTGCGGTTGTTCGTGCGCGTCAGCGCGACGTCGGCGTGCGGAAAGACGAAGAACTCGAAGTGGTCGTTGCCGAGCGCGAGCTCCTCGAAGCGCTCGAGCGTCTGCGCGAGCGGCGCCGGCTCGTCGATCCCGCGCAGCGTGAACGCCGGCACGCAGCGCAGCGTGACCTCGGCAACCACGCCCAGCGCGCCGAGGCCCACGCGCGCGGCGCGGAACACCTCGGGCTCGCGCTCGGCGTCGCACTCGAGCGTCGAGCCGTCGGCGAGCACGAGCTTCAGGCCGGCCACCTGCGAGGAGATGTTGCGCAGCCGCGCGCCCGTGCCGTGCGTCGCCGTCGAGATCGCCCCGGCGATGCTCTGCACGTCGATGTCGCCGAGGTTCTCCATCGCCAGGCCATGCTCGTCAAGGCGCTCGCTGAGCTCGTTGATCGTGATCCCCGCCTGCACGCGCACGAGCCCACTCGCGCGATCCACGTCGAGCACGTCGGCCATCCGCTCGAGCGAGACGAGCACGTCCTCGCTGCAGGCGATGTCGCTGAACGAGTGACCGGCTCCGACGGCGCGCACGCGCAGGCCGCCCGAGCGGGCGCCGGCGAGCGCCGGCGAGAGCTCCTCGATCGAGCGCGGGCGCTCGCGCACCGCAGGCGTGCAGAGCTGGTCGCCGGTCCAGTTGCGCCAGCGCGTGGCGCGCTCTTGTCGATCGCTAGGCTCGCTCATCAGATGATCGAGCCCGAGCCTACTCCGAGCGCGGCCGCTCGCGGGCCGCGCGCTCGCTCGCTCCCCTCTCCTGGCGCCCGTCGCGCGACGGTCATCGGCGCCGGCTCGTTCGGCACGGCGCTCGCCGTGCTGCTCGCGCGCGCCGGGCTACGCACGACGCTGCAGACGCGCACGGCCGAGCAGGCGGCGGCGCTCGATTCGGAGCGGCGCAACGAGACCTACCTGCCCGGCGTCGAGCTGCCGGCCGGGCTGAAGATCGAGCCGGCCTCGGCCGGCGTCGACCGCGCCGACTACGTGTTCCTCGCTGTGCCCTCGCACGGCCTCGGCGAGGTGATCGCCACGCTCGGCGCCGCCGGGCTCGGGCGGCGCGCGGCGGTCGTCTCGGTCGCCAAGGGCCTCGTGCCGCCCGACGGCACGCCGCCGACGGTCGTGCTCGGCGCGGCGTTCGGCCCCGAGCGCGTCGCCTGCGTCGGCGGGCCGGCGCACGCGCAGGAGATGGTCCACGCCGGCGCCGGGCTCGTGGCGGCGTCGAGCGACGAGGAGCTCGCGCTCGCGCTCGCGCAGGTCTTCACGCGCGCGGGCGTCGTCTGCGAGCAGTCCAACGACCCGGTCGGCGTCGAGCTCGCGGGGGCCGCCAAGAACGCGGCAGCGCTCGCGGCGGGGGCGACCGAGGCACAGGGGCTGAACGCTGCCGGGGCCGCGGCCGGGCACATCTTCGCCGAGGTCTGGCGCTACGCCGAGGGACTCGGCGCGCGGCCGGAGTCGATGATCGGGCTGGCCGGCGCAGGCGACCTCGTCGCAACGGCGCTGGCGCGCGAGAGCCGCAACCGCCGCGCCGGCGAGCTGCTCGCCGCGGGGGTGCCCGCCGCCGAGATCCACGCGCGCGTCGGCCAGGCCGTCGAGGCGCTCGAGTCCGTGCCGCTACTCGCCCGCGCACTCGAGCGCGCCGGCGTCGGCGCCCCCGTGACCAGCGCACTCGGCCGCCTGATCGCCGGCGAGCTGCCGCTCGACGAGTGGGTCGCGCTCGTGCGCGCCACCGTACCCCCTCCCGCCCGCTGGCGCCGGCGCCCGCAGCCCGGCTTCTGGCGGCGGCTGTGGGACCGCTCGAAGCGATCGAGGAGATGATTCGTCACTCTCCGCTGAGCTCAGCGAGCGGGCCACCCAACGCGACCGCAGCGTGAGGAGCAGAACTTTCAGCGGGCTAGAATGATGCCGTCTTGAAGCGTCGAAGCCCCACGACACGACATGGCGACTCCTCCCCCCAAACGTCCGCGTGCGAAGGACAAGGATCTTGACAAGCTAGTCAAGCTCGCTTGGGATGCCGGGTGGCGCTGTGTACTTCGCAGGAGTAACTACATCCTCTGCTATCCACCTGGGGACGGCCCGCCTGTGGTCGTCAAGAGCACGCCAAGCGAAGCGCGCTACGAAAAGAACCTGCGCGCGAGCTTTAGGCGCGCCGGGCTCGACATCTAGACCGGGACGGGCTCCTTCTTGCGCTCGGCTGAGCGCGTTGCTGTCTCGGTCTCGAACGAGAAGGGAAGCGCGGGCTCAATCGTGGCGATCACCAACGCGACTCGATGATGCACGTTCGCCACGCTTCCAGCTTCGACCGTAAACAGCACCTCAACCGCCATTGGCTCGTAATCACACCGAACGGCGGCACCGAGAGCAATCCCAGCAGCGTGCTCATCGACCGCCTCCTGAACCATGATTGCGTAGTCCTCAAGCTGCTCCCGCGAGCAACCGTCGGGAAACTCCAGCCGGAGGACAACACACCTCTCGTGGAAAGGCGAAGCCATCGCCTCGCTATCGGGTCGCTGAGCCGTCGCCATCCATCTCATCCTCGGTTGATGCTGCGGGTGGCCTTGCATCTCGCCGCCCGTTCTGGACGACTGTCGATGGGTTCCAAGGCCAAACTGGTCGTGTGGTGTGCCCCCAGTCTAGCCTGAAATTCAACGCCAAGCGTAGCCCTCCTCCCCGAAAGCCGATAGGCTCAGCCTATCGGCTTTGATCGAGGATTCTAAGGGGATCCTCGAGGAGGCAGCTCGTTTCTCACCCGGGGAGGGTCGGCCAGGTATACGGTGACCTGTTACCAAGCAGCAATCGCTGGCCGGCGGTAAGCCACGCAACACCGGGAGGCGGTGGCGCCACCTTCAGCCCTGCATCAGCGTGCTCACGACCGCCTCGTACACGCCCGCGCCGTGGCCCGCCTCGGCGATCCGCACGTTGCCGTGGCGCGCCACGTCGGCCCGCAGCGAGGGGTCGCGCTCGACCGCGTTGGCGACCATCCAGAACTCGCGCACGTGCTTCGCGCAGGCCAGGTCCTCGCGCGAGTCGCCTGCGCCGAACGTCTGCTCGCGCGCGTAGCCGCGCGCCTGGCGGTGGAAGGCGACAGCCGAGGCCTTCGACGCGCTCTTCGGCACCAGGTGGTAGCCGCGCACGTGGTCCAGGTCCGCCAGCGCCGGCGAGCGGCGGTTGACGACGCCGTTGTCGACCAGGCGCAGGTTCTCGTGCCCGCGCTCCGCCAGCAGCGCGTCCGCCTCCAGCGCGTCGACGAGCCCGCGGAACAGGTGCGAGACCTCGCGGTCGACGTGCCACGGCTCGTGATACTCCAGGCGCCCCGCGTAGTGCTCCAGCAGCATCGCCGGCGCGCCCGAGGCCTCGATTTGCTGCGAGATCGAAAGCTCGCCCGGCATCAGATCGCCCGTCAGCCAGTGCTCCTCGCCGTCGAGCACCACGCACGCGCCCGCCTCGTAGATGAACGACGACTGGCCGAGCAGGCGCGCGTCCTCGAACACCTGCGCCCGGCGGCGGCCCGACATCAGCACCACCTCCACATCCGCGCGCAGGCACGCCTGCACCGCGCGCACGCCCTCCAGCGACACGTTGCCCTCGCCGTCGTGCACGAGCGAGCCGTTGGTGCCGAGCAGCGTGCCGTCGAGGTCCACGTAGAAAGCGCGCATCGTCATCGCCGCGCCTCGGCGAGGCTTGTGAGCGGCGGACGCTCGGGCGGCGCTTGGCCCAACGCATCGGCCGGTGGCTCGAGCGTCGCGCGCCCGTCCCGCTGCGCGCGGCTCAGCGCCGTCGCCAGCACCGTCAGCGCCATCGGCTCCAGCGCTCGCAGCGTCTGGTGGTGGTTGCGGTGCTCGTCGAGGTCGACCTGCGCGATCCCGTCTAGGCCGACCTCGCGCCACGCGTCGATCAGCATCGCCGTCTCAACGCCGTAGCCCGTCGCGAACGGCAGCCGCTGAAGCAGCTCCCTGCGCGCCGCCACCTCGCCCGCCAGCGGCTGGCGGATCTCGGCCAGCTCCGGGTACAGCAGCGCCAGCGCCGGGCGCGCCATCAGGCTGTTGACGCGACCGCCGCCTTCCCCCGCCGCCACCTCGGCCGCGGTCGCCCCGGCCAGCGGCCGCCGGTAGAAGGCCTTCACGAACGACACCTCCCGCTCGCACACCAGCGGCCCCAGCAGGCCCGTCGCGAAGTGCGCCGAGAAGCCCTCCGTGTCGGCGTCGAGGAAGCACACGAGCTCCGTCTCCAGGCGCGAGAGCGCGCGCCACATCGCATCGCCCTTGCCCAGCACCGCGCCGAACGACGGCAGCAGCTCCGCCTCTTGCCAGACCTCCGCGCCGGCCCGCTCGGCCACCTGCGCCGTGCCGTCCGGCGAGGCCGCGTCGACGACCACGATCGCGTCGATCGCGCCCGCCTCGCGCAGCTCTGCGAGCGCCGCCACGATCTCGCCGACCGTGCCCGCGCATTCGCGCGCCGGCAGGCACACCGACACGCCCAGGCCGCGCTCTGCGCGCTCCGCGGCGATCCGCTCCGCCGTGAATGCGGAGTGGTGGAACGTGCGCGCTGGCATCGCCTCTACTATCGCAACCCATGGCCAAAGACCGCCAGTCCGCGCCGTGGAGCGGCCTGCTCGACGACGGGCGAGCCGACGGGCGCCTCGTGCGCGAGGCGCACGAAGGCCCCGGCGAGGCCACGCTCGTCGACGCCCCCGCCGCGCTTCACCCCGACGTGCTCGCTGCGCTGCAGCGGATGGGCGTCGGGCAGCTCTACTGCCACCAGGCCGAGGCGCTGCTCGCCGCCACCGAAGGGCCGACGATCGTCACGACCGGCACCGCCTCGGGCAAGTCGATGTGCTTCAACCTGCCCACGCTGCACATCCTCTGCGAACAGGCGCGCGCGCGGGCGCTCTACCTCTACCCGACCAAGGCGCTCGCCCAGGACCAGGCGCGCGCGCTGAACGGCTTCGGCCTGACCAAGCGCGTGCGCCCCGCGATCTACGACGGCGACACGCCGCGCGAGGCGCGCGCCGAGATCCGCAAGAAGGCCAACGTCGTGCTGACCAACCCCGACATGCTGCACGTCGGCATCCTGCCCAATCACGGCGCCTGGGCCGACCTGTTCGCCAACCTCGCCGTCGTCGTGATCGACGAGGCACACGTCTACCGCGGCGTGTTCGGCTCGCACGTCGCCGGCGTGCTGCGCCGCCTGCGGCGGATCGCCGCCGCCTACGGCACCGACCCCGTCTTCCTGATGACCTCCGCCACGATCGCCAACCCGCTCGAACTGGCCGAGCGGCTGACCGGGCTGGAGGACGTGCGCCTGATCGATCGCGACGGCTCGCCCGCCCCGTCGCGCACGATCGCCGTGTGGAACCCGCCGCTGACCGACGAGGAGCTCGGCGCGCGGCGATCGGCGATCGGCGAGGCCGCCGAGCTGCTCGCGCGGCTCGTGCGCGAGGGCGCGCGCACGATCTGCTTCATCAAGTCGCGCAAGGGCGTCGAGCTGCTCTCGCGCCTGGTCAAAGAAGACCTGCAGGGCTCGCACCCCGAGCTGGCCGAGCTCGTCGTGCCCTACCGCGCCGGCTACACGCCGCAGCAGCGGCGCGAGCTCGAGCGCCGGCTGATGCGCGGCGAGCTGCGCGTCGTGATCACGACCGACGCGCTCGAGCTCGGCATCGACATCGGCGCGCTCGACGCCGCGCTCGTCGTCACCTTCCCCGGCACCATCGCCTCGCTGAAGCAGATGTGGGGCCGCGCCGGGCGCTCCACGATCGAGCGGCGCGGCAACGGCCTGGCCGTGTTCCTCGCCGGCGAGGACGCGCTCGACCAGTTCTTCTGCCGCCACCCCGACGAGTTCCTCGACCGCCCCGTCGAGGCCGCCATCCTCGACCACGAGAGCCCGCTGATCTTCCGCGCGCACCTGCTCTGCGCCGCGCACGAGGGCCCGCTGTCGCACGACGACGGCGAGTTCCTCGGCCCGCGCTGGGAGGCCCACGCCGAAGTCCTGCTCGCATCCGGTGAGCTACGCAAGCGACCGGCACCCGCCACGGCAGAGTCCGGCGAGGCGACGTCGGGCACCTACGTCCCGCGCAGGCCCGGCGGCTACCCCGCCGCCGACGTCTCGCTGCGCTCGGCCTCGCCCGAGCAGTACGACATCGTCGACGTCTCATCGGGCGAGCTGCTCGGCTCGACCGAGGCCGCGCGCGCCCACTCGACCGTGCACGAGGGCGCCATCTACCTGCACCTCGGGCGCTCCTATGAGGTGCGCGAACTCGACCTCGACCGCCGGCGCGCGCTCGTGGCGCCGTTCGACGGCGACTGGTACACGCAGCCCAAGCGCGCCACCGACACCGACATCATCCGCCTGCTCGACCGGCGCGAGGCGCTCGGCGTGTCGCTCTCCTTCGGGCACGTCAGCGTCACCGACACCGTGCTCGCCTACCAGCGCAAGGGCGTCTCAGACCACGCCTTCCGCGAGCTGCACGCGCTCGACCTGCCGCCCGTCAGCTTCGACACGCAGGCGCTGTGGTTCGAGCTGCCCGGCGGCTCGCCGCTCGCCACCGAGGAGGACTCGCCGCTCGCCGGGGCGATCCCGACCGAGGCGCTGCTCGGCGCGCTGCACGCCACTGAGCACGCGCAGATCGCCGTGCTGCCGCTGATCGCGATGTGCGATCGCTGGGACATCGGCGGGCTCTCGACCAACTTCCACCCGCAGACCGGCGTGCCGACGATCTTCGTCTACGACGGCCACCCCGGCGGCATCGGCATCGCCCGCACCGCCTTCCAGCGCTTCGAGGAGCTGTGCCGCGACGCCCATGCGCTGATCGCCGAGTGCCCGTGCTCGAGCGGCTGTCCCTCGTGCGTGCAGTCGCCCAAGTGCGGCAACCTCAACGAGCCGCTGTCGAAGGCCGGCGCGCGGATGCTGCTCGAGCTGATGCTCGCCGCCGGCGGCGAGGACTCAGAGCGCGAGCGGATCAGCGCGCGGCGCTCCGAACGCGACGACTCGTTGTTGAAGGCATAGCAATGCCTCGTCCATTGAAGGAGGCGGCGCTCGCCGCCACGATCGCCTGCATCGCTTTCGCCGCCGCCGCGGCCTCGGCGCAGGCGCCGCCGAGCGAAGCGCAGATCGGCGAAGGGCCCGGCGGGCGCACCGCGCTGACGCGCTGGACGCTCGCGCTCGACCCCGGCAACCACGGCCTCGCGCGCGGCTGGCAGCGCGGCGGCTTCGTCGGCCGCAGCGTGAGCGTGCCCAACGACGTCGACCCCGTGCATGTCAAAGGCCGCGCCGGGCAGCGCAACTACTCAGGCTCCGTTGCCTGGTATCGCACGAGCGTCACGGCACCGGTCGCCGGCATCTACGCCTTCGCCTTCGCCTCGGCCAACTTCAAGGCCACCGCCTACCTCGACGGCCGCGCGATCGTCGCCCACCGCGGCTCCTACCTCCCCTTCGAGGGCCGCGCCCAGCTCGACGGCCGGGGCGCACACGCTCGTCGTGCGGATCGACTGGCGCGACCCCGGGGCGCAGAGCAAGCAGGGCTTCCACCGCACGTGGTTCAACTGGGGCGGGCTCAACGGGCAGGTGACGATGCGCGCGATCGGCGAAAGCGATCTCTCCGAACCGAGCATCCAGACGACGCTCCAGCCCGATGCGCCCGGCGCCGCGCAGGCGACCGTCACGATCGGCGTGCACGTGCGCAACAACGGGCCCACGCGCGCGATCGCGCCCCAGGGGACGCTGATCGGCGGCCCCGCCGCCGCCCAAAGCATCCCGCTCCAGTTCCCCGCCCGGACCGTCGCGCAGGGACAGACCGTCGCGATGCAGACGACCGTCGCCGTCGCCGAACCCGCGCTGTGGTCGCCGAGCCATCCCAACCTGTACGCGCTGGCGCTCTCCGTGGCCCAGCCCGGCGCCACAGCGCCCGAGAGCAGCTACTCCGCGCGCGTCGGGCTGCGCCAGCTCATGTGGCACGACGGACAGGCGCTGCTCAACGGGCGCCGGCTGCGACTCCACGGTGCCTCGATCCAGGAGGACGCCAAGGGCCATGGCGACGCGCTGACGCCCGGCGATCAGGCCACGCTCGTCGCCGAGCTGCAGGCGATCGGCGCCAACGCCGTGCGCTCGCAGCACCCGCTCGACCCGGCGCTGCTCGAACGGCTCGACGCCGCCGGCATCCTCGTGTGGCAGGGCGTCGGGCCGGTCGAAGGCGCGAGCAACTGGTACTCCTCGACGCCGTCGCTGCTGCACGAAGCCGAGCAGCAGGCGCGCACGGCCGCGCTCGCCGCGCAGCTGCACCCGTCGATCGTCGCCTGGAACCTCGTCGACGAGGTCGCCAAGAACGGGCACGACGCGGCCGAGGTCAGCTACGTGCAGACGCTCACCCGCTGGCTGCACGAACACGACCCAACGCGGATGGTCGCCGTCGACGTGTGGGGCGATCACCCGCCCGTGCACGCCGGCGCGCTGTACCGCGGCGTCGACGCCGTCGCCGAGACCGACTACACCGGTTGGTATGACAGCCCGCAGGACTCGGCCGCGCGCCAGGAAGCCTCGATGCGCGCGCGCTTGCGCGCGCAGGAGCGCACGTTCGCCGGCAAGGTGCTGATCATCAGCGAGTTCGGCGCCGAATCGAACACGCTCAACCGCCCCGGCGCGCCCGGCAGCTACAGCTTCCAGTCGAGCCTGCTCGCGCGCCACATCCGCGTCTACGCCGCCGATCCGAAGCTCAGCGGCATGCTCGTCTGGGACCTGCGCGACTACCCGCTCGTGCCGCAGTTCTACGGCGGCTCGATCGTCTTCAAGCTGCCCTCGCTGAAGCTGATCGAAGGGATCAACCAGAAGGGGCTGTTCACCTACGGCGAGTCGGCCAAGCCGGCCGCCGGCGTTGTCGCGCGGCTGTTCAAGGCGCTGCCCAAGGGCTGAGGCCTAGCGCGCGGCGTGCAACCGTAGCGCGTCGACCGCCAGCTCGCCGCCCGCGACGTGCTCGATCTCGAGCTCGGCGCCGTCCAGCTCCGTGCCCTCTGTCAGCAGCGAGAAGGCGAAGCCCAGTCCCTGCGGGGCGACCTCGCGCTCGTGCCCCACGCGCAGCTCGATCGCCGCCACCGTGCGCCCGCGCGCGTGCCGCGTGGCGATATCTACGATCGCCTGCGCCGTCGAGAGCTCGCGGATCAGCGCGCGTGTGCGGGATCGCCTGCCACCCGCGCCGGGATGCGGACGCGAGCCGCCACCGTGATCATCGCTCGACCGCTTGCTGCAATCGTTGCGCACGTCGCCTTTCTCCCGCGCAGGACGTGGGTTCGGTTTACCCGAATTGCGCGCCGGGAAACGCGCACCTACCGAGAACGTCGACGCGGGGGAACGTCGACGCGGAGGAACGTCAACCCGGGCGCGGCTACCGCGGGATCAGCACGTGCACGCGCACCGAGCCGCCCGAGGCCGGCGCCGTGAACGACGTCGCTTCGTAGTCGACGCCATGGAAGCGCAGCGGACCCGAGTCGGGCAGCTTGGCGGGCGTGTCGCGTGAGCTGCCGGCCAGCGTGCGCGAGCCCGAGCGGATGTAAACGAGCCCGTGCGTCATCGTGTGCACGAGTTTGACGTAGCCGGGGTAGGCCGACTGCGAGAGCGTGAAGCGCCGCGAGATGCGCTGCGCCACGAGGCCGAGCTCGCCCGCCTTGACCTGATCGCACGTCTTCGCCTGCAGCGCCGACGAGACGGGAAGCAGCAGCGACACGCGCAGGCGCCCGCTCGGATATGCCTCGGCCTTGAACGAGTACGCCTCGTAGTCGGTGCCGCGGTAGCTGACCGGGCCGTGGTCGGGAATCGTGTCCGGTCCCGGGCTGAGCAGGCCTTCGACGGGCACGTTGCCCGAGTCCGTGCGCAGCACCAGCGGCGCGCCGATGAAGCGTGCTACGAGCTTGACGTAGCCGAGGTCATCCTGAACGGAGAAGACGAAGTGCCCGATTTCCTTGCCGTGCAGGCGCAGGCGCCCGCTGATCGGCGCAAGGATGTATGGGCCACCTTCGTCGTAGAGCAGTTCGCTGCCGCGGCTCACGCGCAAGCGCACGATGTGCGTGTGCGAGTAGACGAGATGGTGCACAGCCGTCTGGATCGCCGCATGATCGCCGCTCTGAACCGCGCTCAGCAGCGGACCGTAGCTTTCGATCTGGCGTTTGTCGCCGTCGGTCTCCGAGCTGTGGACCTCGGCCGCGTAGATCCGCTCGGCGACCGTGCCTGCCGCCGTCGCGAGCACCTCGCCGGCAGCCGAGCCGCAGGCCGTCACAGGCTGTTCGCCCGCCGGCCCCGCCGGCGGCGGCGCGGGCGCGGCCGCGACGGCACCGCTCGGCAGCGCCGCGAGCGCAGGTGTGAGCGCGAGCCCGAGCGCGGCGAGCCCCGTCGAGGCGAGCCGGGCTATCGAGCGCGAGCTCATGCCCGGCGACTACCCGCGATTGCCGCGCGCGATCTTGCGCAGGTCGATCGTCGCGTCGTAGAGCTTCGCGTCGACGCCCTCCTCGAGCGCCACCTCGCGCAGCGAGCGACCGGACGCGGTCGCCTTCTTGACGATCTCGGTCCCCTTGTCGTAGCCGATCGCGCCGTTGAGCGCCGTGGCGACGGCGAGCGTCGCGCCGGCCGAAGCGGCGGTACCGGCCTTGTTGACCTTGATGCCGTCGACGCACTTCTCGGCGAACACGCGCGAGGTCGAGCTGAGCAGCGTCAGCGACTGCAGCAGGTTGCGCGCGATCAGCGGGATGCGCACGTTCAGCTCGAACTGACCCTGCAGGCCGCCGATCGTGATCGCCGTGTCGTTGCCGATCACCTGCGCGGAGACCTGCAGCACGACCTCGGGGATCACGGGGTTGACCTTGCCGGGCATGATCGAGGAGCCCTTCTGCAGCTCGGGCAGGAACAGCTCGCCGATGCCGGCACGCGGGCCGGAGCCCATCAGCGCGAGGTCGCCGGCGATCTTGGTCAGCGAGACGGCGATCACCTTCAGCGCGCCTGACAGCTCGACGAGCGCGTCGCGGTTGGCCTGCGCCTCGAACGGGTCGAGCGGCGCGGCGATCTGCTTCAGGCCGGAGTCCTTCTTCAGCCGCGCGCGCACCTTCTCGGCGAACTTGGCGTGGGTGTTCAGGCCGGTGCCCGTGGCGGTGCCGCCGAGCGGGATCTGCCCGACGTGCACGAGCGCGGACTGCACGCGCTCCTGGCCGAGCGCGATCTGCGCCGCGTAGCCGCCGAACTCCTGCCCGAGCGTTACGGGCACGGCGTCCATCAGATGAGTGCGCCCCGCCTTGA
This sequence comes from uncultured Solirubrobacteraceae bacterium, assembly GCA_963716315.1. GTDB lineage: Bacteria > Actinomycetota > Thermoleophilia > Solirubrobacterales > Solirubrobacteraceae > Palsa-744. The sequence continues at coordinate 1,530,825 of OY970301.1, forward strand.
CGACGTTCTGGAAGCTTTTCGCCTTTTTGGCAAACGAGCGCTCGAGCTGCTTCAGCGCCGGCAGCAGTTCGTTCTGCGCCACGTCGAGCGCCGCGAGATGCACGGCCGAGGGAAACACGTCGTTGGAGGACTGGCCCATGTTGACGTGGTCGTTGGCGTGCGCGCCATCGCCGGCGAGGTTCGCGATCACCTCGTTGGCGTTCGTGTTCGTCGAGGTGCCCGAACCGGTCTGGAAGACGTCGATCGGGAACTGCCCATCGTGCTTGCCCTCGGCGATCTCGCGCGCGGCCTTCTCGATTGCGCGGCGCGCTGCGTTTGGGCAGCAGGCCGAGCTCGCCGTTGACGGCGGCCGCCGCGCCCTTCAAGCGCGCCAGCCAGTGCACGACGGGCAGCGGCACGCGCTCACCCGAGATCGGGAAGTTCTCGACGGCCTTCGACGTCTCGCCGCCCCACAACTGCTTTTCCGCCATGCGTTCTCCTTGTTTCGGGCTCTGGCCAAACCCTATCCGCAGAACGCAGATAGCTCCCGCGCAAGCCCTACTGGATCGTCGTAGGCCAGCAGGAACCCCGTGCTCTCGAGCACCCGCAACTGCCCATTCGGCAGCAGCGCAAGCGCCTCTTCGGCGATCGACAGCGGGTACATCGGGTCGCTGTCGGCCCACAGCAGCAGCACGGGCATCTGCAGGCGCGGATAGAGGTCGAGCAGGTGGCGCTGCTCGCCGCGCGGCCAGGCGCGCGCGCACTTGGCCCACGAGCGCGCGAGGTTGGAGTTGCCGGGAACGTCGGCGAAGGCGTGGCGCACGAGGTCGGCCGCCGCTGGGTTCCCGCGCACCGACAGGCCGCAGCCCGCGCCGCGGCGTGAACACGGCTCGGGCCGCGTGCGAGAGCAGGCGGTCAAGGCCCGGGAGCGCCGCGGCGCGCGCGCCGACGCGCCAGGCGGCGCGCAGGCCGGAGTGCCCCGGCCGCGCGTGCATGCGGTTGTTCATCAGCACCAGCCGCGCCGGGCGCACGCTGCCGGTGCGCACGGCGTGCAGCAGGATCTCGGCGCCGGCGTCGTGCCCGGCGATCAGCGGGCGCGGGCCGAGCACCTCGCGCGAGAAGCCGCCGAGCACCTCGGCGAACCAGTCGAGCGTGTAGGGGTGGCGCGGGTGGTCCTCGGAGTCGCCGTGCAGCGGCAGGTCGGGCAGCACGACGCGGAAGCGATCGGCGAGCGAGCCGACGGCCGGCTCCCACTCCATGTGCGAGAGCAGCCCCGAGTGCAGCAGCGCGAGCGGCGGGCCGGCGCCGAGCTCGCGGTAGGCGATGCGCGTGCCGTCGGGATGGTGGTAGAGGCGCAAGCGCATGGGCCCATCGTAAGAATGCTGGATCGGCTGCGACGCCACCCCACGGCCAATCCCGCTCGCCCTGCTCGGCGCAATCGCGCTGGCGATCGCGCTCGCCGGCTGCGGCGCGGCACATGCGGGCAAACCGCTGGCGCTCGGCGCAAGCGCGAAGCTGCCGGCATCGCGCTCCTCGCACGTCGTCACGATCGTGCTCGAGAACGAGGAGCGCAGCGCGGTGATCGGCAGCGCGGCCGCGCCGTACGTCAACGCGCTGGCCCGCCGCTACGGCACGATGACCCACAGCTTCGCGATCGCGCACCCGTCGCTGCCGAACTACCTGGCGCTGACGAGCGGCTCGACGCAGGGGATCGAATCGGACTGCACCGACTGCAAGGTGTCGGCGCGCAACATCGTCGACCAGCTCGAAGCGGCGCGGATCTCGTGGAAGGCGTACCTCGAGGACGTGCCATCGCCGTGCTTCCTCGGCGCCGCCCACGGCGGATACGCGAAGAAGCACAACCCGTTCGCGTACTACGCCGACGTCGCCGGCTCGCGGCGCCGCTGCTCGCGCCTGGTCGGCTTCGGCAGCCTGCGGCGCGACCTGCGAGCGGGCAGCCTGCCGACGTACGTGTGGATCACGCCGAACCTGTGCGACGACGGGCACGACTGCGGCGTGGCGGCGAGCGATCGGTTCCTCGCGCGGACGGTGCCGGCGCTGCTGCGCGAGCTCGGGCCGCACGGCCTGCTCGTGCTGACGTGGGACGAGGGCAGCAGCGACCGCGGCTGCTGCGGCGGCGCAGCCGGGGGACAGATCGCGACGGTCGTGGCCGGGCCGGACGTGCGCCGCGGCGCGCGCGTGGCGACGCCGATCGATCACTACGGCGTGCTCGGCAGCATCGAGCGCGCGCTCGGCCTGCGGCCGCTGGCGGGCGCGGCCGACCCGCGCAGCGGCAGCCTCGCGGGGCTGTTCGTGCGCGCGCCGCGCATACGCTGAGACTGCTAGCGCCGACTCGCGCAGCCGATCGGCCGGGTACGCACACCTAGAATGGCGGCCTCATGCCGGGGGACGACCGACACCCGCTGATCCCGCGCCGCGAGGTCGACCCGCGCCGCGAGCTGCCCGAGCTCGAGCTCGAGGTGCTCGAGCGCTGGCGCGAGCGCGACGTGTTCGCCGAGTCGCTGCGCATGCCGCGAGGGAGCGAAGCGCTGGGTCTTCTACGAGGGGCCGCCGACGGCGAACGGCCCGCCGGGCTCCCACCACGTGCTCTCGCGCGTGTTCAAGGACATCTACCCGCGCTTTCAGACGATGCGCGGGCTATCCGGTGCGAGCGCAAGGGCGGCTGGGACTGCCACGGGCTGCCGGTGGAGATCGCGGTCGAACAGGAGCTGGGGATCAAATCGAAGGCGGAGAGTCGAGGAGTTCGGCATCGGCGAGTTCAACGCGCGCTGCCGCGAGTCGGTGTTCACGTACCTGCGAGGAGTGGAACCGGCTGACCGAGCGGATCGGCTTCTGGATCGACCTCGACGACGCCTACCGGACGCTCGACGAGAGCTACATCGAGTCGGTCTGGTGGGCGCTGGCGCAGATCGACCGGCGCGGGCTGCTGTACGAGGGGCACAAGGTCGTCCCGTACTGCCCGCGCTGCGAGACGACGCTGTCCTCGCACGAGGTCGCGCTCGGCTACAAGGACGTGGTCGACCCGAGCGTGTACCTGAAGCTGGCCGTGGCCGGCGACGGGTGCGCGGCGAGCGACGATCGCCTGCTGGTGTGGACGACGACGCCGTGGACGCTGCCGGGCAACGTCGCGGTGGCGGTCTCGCCCACGTGCGACCTATGCCCGGGTGAGCTATGGAGATGACGTTCGTCGTGCTGGCCGCGGATCGCGTCGAGCCGGTGCTGGGCGAGCAGGCCGAGGTGCTCGAGCGCTTCAGCGGCGAGGAGCTGGTGGCGCGCTACGGCGCCTACGAGGGACCGATCTTCGCGGCGAGCGACCGCGAGCCGGGCCCGCTGCCGATCCTGGCCGACGACTTCGTCACGACGGAGGACGGCACGGGCATCGTGCACCTGGCGCCGGCGTTCGGCGAGGACGACTACCGCGTGGCGCGCCGCGGCGGGCATCTTCCGCGGCGACGAACCGCACACGCTGTACAACCCGGTGAAGCCGGACGGGACCTACGACGGACGCGTGCGCGACCGCGAGGGCAACTCTTACGAGGGCCGCTTCGTCAAGGACGCGGAGCTGACGAAGGAGCTGATCGAGGACCTCGACGCGCGCGGCCTGCTGCTGCGCGTGGAGGACTACGAGCACTCCTATCCCCACTGCTGGCGCTGCGGCACGCCGCTGCTCTACTACGCCAAACCGTCGTGGTACATCGCCACGACGAAGCTGCGCGAGCGAGCTGCTGGCGGCGAACGAGACGGTCGACTGGTACCCGCCGCACGTCAAGCACGGGCGCTTCGGCGACTGGCTCGGCGAACAACGTCGACTGGGCGCTCTCGCGCGAGCGCTACTGGGGCACGCCGCTGCCGGTGTGGCGCTGCGAGCACGGGTCACGTGCACGTCGTCGGCTCCTTCGAGGAGCTGCAGGAGCGCTCGGGCGCAGGCTCGCGGATCACCACCGCCCGTTCGTCGACGAGCTGGAGTTCGCGTGCCCGCACGAAGACGCCGACGGCGAACTGGACTGCAGACGCCCGATGCGGCGCGTGCCGGAGGTGATCGACGTGTGGTTCGACTCCGGCGCGATGCCCTTCGCGCAGCACCACTTCCCGTTCGAGAACGCCGAGCGCTTCGAGCTCGCCTACCCGGCGGACTTCATCTGCGAGGCGCAGGATCAGACGCGCGGCTGGTTCTACTCGCTGCTGGCCGTCGCGACGCTGCTGGCGGAGCCGCCCCCCTATCGCAACGTCGTCTGCCTCGGGCTGATCCTCGACGAGGAGGGGCAGAAGATGTCGAAGTCCAAGGGCAACACGGTCGAGCCGTGGCAGGTGCTCGACAGCTACGGCGCCGATGCCTTTCGCTGGTACTTCTTCACGTCCAAGGCGCCGTGGGACGGCTACCGCTTCTCGGCGCAGACGATCGGCGAGGGCGTGCGGCTGTTCCTCAAGCAGCTGTGGAGCACGTACTTCTTCTACGCGCTGTACGCGCACGCGAGCGCGGACGAGCTGGGCGCGGCAGGAATGGCGGAGGAGCCCACCGACGAGCTCGACCGCTGGGCGCTGTCGCGCACGGCGGGCACGGCCGAGCTCGTCGCCGAGCGGCTGGAGGCCTACGACGCCACCACGGCCGGCCGGGCGATCGCAGAGCCTCGTGGAGGACATCTCGAACTGGTACGTGCGGCGCTCGCGGCGCCGCTTCTGGGACGGCGATCCGGCGGCGTTCGCGACGCTGCGCACCTGCCTGGTGACGGTCTCGAAGCTGCTCGCGCCGTTCTGCCCCTTCATCGCCGATGAGATCTACGACAACCTCGACGGGACGATGCAGAGCGTGCACTTGTGCGACTTCCCGACGATCGGCGATCGCGCCGTGGGCGCGCGCCTTGAGCGCGACGAGGAGCTCGAGCAGGCGATGGCGCTGGCGCGCGAGACCGTGCGGCTCGGGCTGGGCGCGCGCGGCAAGGCGAAGATCAAGGTGCGCCAGCCGCTCGGCGAGGCCGTCGTCGTCGCGGCCGGCCGCGAGCGCGAGGCGATCGAACGGCTGAGCGACGTGGTGCGCGAGGAGCTGAACGTCAAGCGCGTGCGCTTTGTCGCGGCCGCCGAGGAGCTCGGCAGCTACGAGGTCAAGGCCAACTACCGCACGCTCGGCCCGCTGTTCGGCAAATCGATGCCGCTCGCGGCCGACGCGATCGCGGCGCTCGACCCGGCGCGCGTGGCCGGCGCCTTTCGCGAGGACGGCGGCGGCTCGGGCGAGGCGATCGGCATCACCGTCGACGGACGCGAGCACACGCTGGCCGCCGACGAGCTGATCCTGACGATGCGCGCACCCGAGGGCTACAGCGTCGAGCGCGAGGGGGCGCACGCCGTGGCGCTCGACCTATCGATCGACGAGCGAGCTGCGCGAGGAGGGCTTTGCGCGGGAGATCGTCCATGCGGTGCAGACGGCGCGAAAGAACGCGGGGCTCGAGGTCGAGGATCGCATCGAACTCGCGCTCGACGGCGATCCGGCGCTGTTGCGCGCGAGCGAAGCCCACCGCGACTACATCGCCGGCGAGACGCTCGCGGTCGAGCTCAACCTCGCAGACGGGGCGATCGTTCCCGCCTCCGAGTGGGGCCACTCAGATCAGCTGCAGATCGAAGGCCTCGGCCTGACGATCAGCCTGCGCAAGGCGTAGGCTGGCCTGGCGCGCTACTTCGACAGGCGCTCGTAAAGAGCGCGCTCTTCCTCGTGGCGGCGGCGCAGCCGCTCCTTGAAGCCCTTGTCGCGGCGACGCTGCTCGATGTGCGCGTCGATCGCGATCCGCACAGCCTCGGTGACGGTCTGCTCGTCGGCGCGCGCAACGAGATCGAGCGCGGCCGCCTGCTCGTCGGTGATTCGCAAAGTCATCGTCCTGGGCATCGGAACCTCTCGGCGAGGACTCGAATTATCCGTCGCGGCGATGAATAATAGGCGGCACGAATCTAGGTGTCAAGGCCTATAGCAGCTAGATATCTATCCGATAAGTCGTGTCTAACTATTCAGTTCTGAATATTGCTACCATGCCACCATAATGATTTGATTGCACGGTGCGCCGGATCGAGATCGGAGACTTCCTCTTGATCGCCGAGCTGCACTGCGGCATCGCGGCTGAGCGGCTCGCGCGCATCTCACACGTGGTCAACCTCGCCGAGGCCGCCCTCGCCGCACCGTTCGCCGGCCTTGGCAACCACGAGAAGTTTCCGGCCGTGTACGAAAAGGCGGCCGTGTACTGCTCACGGATCGTGACCTACCACCCACTGCCGGATGGAAACAGGCGCACCGGCTACGACGTCATGCGCGAGTTCCTCGAGCGCAACGAGATACCGTTCGCACACCCGCCGGAGGGTCTCGAGGGGACCGCCCAAGCAATCGAGGCTCTGGCGGCGAACGTCTCGAGCGAGCGAGACTTCATCGCCTGGCTCCTCGCGCGCACGACCCCTTAGCCGGGAGTCGAGCGCGCGAGCGCCCGTGGCGGCGACTTGCCTACGCGGTGAGCGCCGGCTCCAGCTCCTGCTCGAGCTTCTTCTTCGGGTAGGCCCCGATCACGGTCTTGACCGGCTGACCGCCCTTGAACAGGATCATCGTCGGGATCGAGAGGACCTGGAAGGCAGCGGCCGTCTGCTGGTTCTCGTCGGTGTTGAGCTTGACGATGCGCAGATCGGGGCGCTCCTCGGCGATCTCCTCGAGCACGGGAGCCACGACGCGGCACGGCCCGCACCAGGGAGCCCAGAAGTCGACCAGCACCGGCTTGTCGGACTCGAGGACCTCCGCCTGGAAGTTGTTGTCGGTCACTTCGGTCAACGTGCCTGCCATGGATCTCCCTTTCTCGATCGCTTTCTCCTCACTATACAAAGTATAGGGAGGGTCCCCAGGCGCGATTTCTGGGCTAGCGGACGGTCACGATCCAACCGCCGGACGCGCGCATGATCGGCGGATGGATGTGCGTGAGCGCGGTGAACAGATGCGGCGAGACGTACACCTCGACGAAGGCCGCGACGACGAGGATCGGCACGGCGAAGGCGACCGTGACGAACGTCGCCGCCAGCAGCTGCTCCCACTCGCCGCGGCGGCTGGCGATGATCCACGCCGCGAGCGGCAGGAACAGCGCGATCAGCTCCGGCAGGGCGTGCGGCAGCACGCCGAGCAGCAGCAGACCGGGCGAGACGCGCAGGAAGGCCGCGACGCCGCCGAGCGTGTGCCCGAGCAGATAGGCCTGCGCGCTCAGCGAGAACGTCGTCGCGGCGATCACGAACGCGATCGCCAGGCGACCGCCGTGCTCGTGCACCCAGCGCGAGACGCCGGTGCGCCCCTCGACCTGCAGCGGCAGCGAGCTGCCCGCGATGAAGCCGGCCACGCAGGCCATCGCGTGCAGCGCGAGCACGAGCATGTTGCGCGCGAGCACGCCCACCACGTCGTCGAGGTCTGCCGACGGCGAACGGCGGGCGCAGCGCGACGATCTGTTCGTGGCCTCCGCTCGAGCGACGCGATTACCCAGACCGCCGTCAGCAGGCCGACCGCGGCGAGCGCCGAGCCGGCGAACCAGCGGCCGAGCACGCGTCCCGGGTGCACGCTGCCACTCGCGCAGCGTCTCGCGCGTATGGCGGATGCCGTACGTGAAGGCGTAGGCGGAGCTGTCCATCCCTTCAGCATCGGCCGGCCGAAGGCGCGACTCAAGCTCGTGCGGCGCGCGGACGCTCGCCGCTACCTGAAGCGCAGTCGCGGCACGAGCCACATGGCCTCGGCCGCGATCCGCCAGGACATCTTGCTCTGGCCCTGCTGGCGGTCGCGGAAGACGATCGGCACCTCGACCACGCGAAAGCCGGCGCGCACCGCTCGGTAGGTCAGCTCGACCTGGAAGGCGTAGCCCTGCGAGCGCACGCTGTCGAAGTGGATCGCCTCGAGCACCTCGCGGCGAAAGCACTTGAAGCCGCCCGTGAGGTCGCGCACCTGCAGGCCGAGCACCCAGCGCGCGTAGGTCGAGCCGCCCTCGCTGATGAAGCGCCGCAGCAGGCCCCAGTCGCTGACGCCACCGCCGGCGACGTAGCGCGAGCCGAGCGCGAGGTCGGCGTCCGCGTCGCGCGACCGCCGCGAGCAGCCGTGCGAGGTCGGCGGGGTCGTGGGAGAAGTCGGAGTCCATCTCCATCACGTAGCCCGCGCCGCGGTCGAGCGCGTGGCGGAAGCCCGCCAGGTAGGCCGGGCCGATGCCGTTCTTCTCGGCGCGGTGCAGCACCTGCACCCAGTCGTGCTCCGCGGCCAGGCGATCGGCGATCTGCGCCGGTGCCGTCGGGCGAGCCGTCGTCGACGACGAGGATGCGAAAGGCGCCGCCGAGCGAGCCGTCGGCGGTGGCGCCCGCGAGCACCTCGCCGGCGGCGCGCACGATCGCCTCGATGTTCTCGGCCTCGTTGTAGGTCGGGAGTATCAGCCAGGGCTCGCCGGACATGGGTCGGCGTACCCTAGAGCGTGGGCGCCGTGCCGGCGCGCGCACGCGCGGCGACCTAGGCCGTGGCCGACCGAGCCCCAACGCGCGATCGCCGACGCGCTCGAGGAGCTCGGCGACCTGTACGAGCTCGACGGCGCGATCGTCCACCGCGTGCTCGCCTACCGCACGGCGGCCAAGAGCCGTGCGCGAGGCCTCCGTGTCGGTCGCCGCGCTCGCGCGCGACGGGACGCGCGACCGAGCTGCCCGGGATCGGCGCGACGCTGCAGGAGAAGATCCACGCGCTGCTCGAGACCGGCGAGATCCCGGCCGCCGAGCGCTGCGCGCGAAGTTCCCGGCAGGCCTGGTCGCGGTCACGCGGCTGCCGGGGCTCGGCCCCAAGCGCGCCCGGCTGCTGCACTCCGAGCTCGGCATCGACTCGCTCGACGCGCTGCGCGAGGCGGCGCTCGCGCAGCGCCTGCGCACCGTGCGCGGGCTCGGCCCGAAGCTCGAGGAGACGCGTGCTGGCGGCGCTCGAGCAGGGCGCCGGCGAGCGCACCGCGCCGCGCCTGTTGCTGCCGAAGGCGATCGCGCTCGGCGAGCAGCTCGCCGCCGGGCTGAGCGAGCTGGGCGGCGCCGGGACGCACGTGCAGATCGCCGGCTCGGCGCGCCGCTGGGCCGACAGCGTCAAGGACGTCGACCTGATCGCGGTGACCAACCGCCCGACGACGCTCGCCAAGAGCCTCGCGCAGGCTCGAGCAGATCGAGAGCGTCGGCTCGGCCGGCAAGGCCGGTGCGCGCGGGCGCACGCACTCGGGCATCAGCGTCGATCTGCGCATCGCCAAGCCCGCGCAGCTCGGCAACCTGCTGCAGCACTTCACCGGCTCCGGGCGCCACAACGCGGCGCTGCGCGAGGCGCGCCGTGCGGCGCGGCCTGCACGTCTCCGAGTACGGGCTGCTCGACGACGCGATCGGGCGCACGCGCACGTGCGCGACCGAGGCAGGAGGTCTACGAGCTGCTCGGCCTCGCCTACATCGAGCCGGAGCTGCGCGAGGACCGCGGCGAGCTCGAGGCGGCGCGGCTCGACGGCGGCGCCGGGCTGCCCGCGCTGATCGAGCTCGCCGACATCCGCGGCGACCTGCACAGCCACACGATCGCCTCCGACGGTCACAACACGATCGAGGAGATGGCGCTCGCCGCGCGCGAGCGCGGCTACGAGTACCTGGCGATCACCGACCACTCGGCCACGCACGGCTTCGGCAACGACGTCTCGCCCGAGCAGCTGCGCCGCCAGATCGAGCTCGTGCACGAGGCCAACGAGCGCGTCGACGGGGATCGAGCTGCTCGCCGGCAGCGAGGTCAACATCCTGCCCGACGGCTCGCTCGACTACGACGACGAGCTGCTCGGCTCAGCTCGACTGGGTGATCGCCAGCGTACACACCTCGTTCGGCATGGACGAGCAGGCGATGACCGAGCGCATGATCGCCGCGATCGAGCATCCGCTGGTCGACGCGATCGGCCACCCGACCGGCCGCCTGATCGAGCGGCGTGCGCCGTACGCGCTCGACCTCGAGGCCGTGTTCGCCGCCGCTGCGCGCACGGGGACGATGCTCGAGATCAACGCCAACCCCGACCGCCGCGACCTCTCCGACGTCAATGCGCGCGCCGCCGTGCGTGCCGGCGTGACGCCTCGTGATCGACTCCGACGCGCATCGCACGCGCACGCTGCGAACATGCGCTGGGGGGTTGCCACCGCGCGGCGCGCGTGGCTGAGCGCGGCCGACGTCGCCAACACGCGCTCTTGGGATGAGTTCCAGCGGCTACGCAAGCAGTCGCGGCAGTAGCTGCTCGGCCACCAGCCGATCGACCGCGGCACGACTGAACGGCGCGAGCGCCGCCAGCGCGCGCTCGGCGTAATCGGGCAGCGGCTCGTCGAGCGCCGCACGCAGCGCGGCCGCGAGATCGTCGCCGACGAGCCGAAGGTCGAGCTCGCGCGCGAGCGGCAGCGCCGCGTACGGCCCCGGCGCCGCGGTCGTGACGAGCTGGCAGCCGTCGGCGAGCGCCTCGAGCTGCGCGATGCCGTAGTCCTCGCGGCGCGGCGCGCACACGAACACGCGCGCGCGGCGCAGCAGCGCGCGGTACTCATCGGGCGCGAGCGGGCCGAGCACGCGCACGCCCTGCTCGCTCAGGCGAAAGCAGCCCGGCGCCGTGTAGCCGCTCAGCCGAGACTCCGCCCACGAGCAGCTCCTCGCCGGCTGCGGTCGATCGCCGCGCAGCGCGCGCCAGGCGGCGAGCACGCGGTCGAGGCCCTTCTTCGCAGGGTTCGCCGCGTAGGTGATCGCCGCGACGTCGCGCACGACCGGCGCCGGCCCCGACGGCTCGACGGGCACGGGCAGCACGAGCGTGCGCTCGCGCGCCGGGGCGCTCGCCAGCTCCGCCAGCGCGCCCTCGCTCCACGGCAGCAGCAGCGGCGCCTGGCGCAAGCGGCGGCGCTCCAGCGGGCGCTGCCAGAGCCCGTGGCGGCCGGGGCGGTTGCCCGCGGCCGTGGCGTCGAAGCGGATCGCGCCGGGGCGCGGCCACAAGCAGCGCCGCCGTGGTCGTCGAGTAGATGACCGCGCCGGGGCGCGCGACGCGGCGAGCACGCGCGCGCGCCGCGGCGCGCGCGGCGCGCGCCCACGCCAGGTCGGTGAGCATCAGCGTGCGCAGCGCCTCCGCGGGCGGCGCCGGCGGCGATCGCCACGCTCGCGCCGGCCCGCTCGCAGCGAGTCGGGCAGCTCGTCGTCGGCCGTGCGCAGGCCCTCGGTCGAGCCCAGCGAGACGAGCAGCACGTCGGTCGCGTGCGCCCGGCGCATCTCAGGTGACGGCGCCGTTCGTGCGTTCCGGGCGTAGCGCCTTGAAGCCGGGCGTGCGCTCGAGCGCCATCGGCCGCACCGGCGAGGTGCGCGCGACGTAGAAGCACGCGCCGTCGCGCTCCTCGATCGCCGCCACCGCCGCGTCCTGACGGCGCCAGGCGAGCGCCCAGATGATCGCGAAGCCCGCCGCGATCCCCGGGATCTGCGGGGCGAGGAAGGCGAGGCCACCGGCGATCAGCGTGAACAGCAGCAGCGGCCACAGCCGGTTGATCAGGATCGCGCTGGGATGGTGCTCGGGCAGCGTCGTGCTCGTCTTGGCGCTCGACAGCAGGCGCGCGATCGGCGGATTCGTCTCGGCGCGCCTGCCCAGGCGCAGGCCGATGAGCGCCGCGACGATCCACCAGCCCACGGCGATCGGCAGCAGCGTGTTCTTCCGAGTTCGTGCCCGCCGCCAGCACCGTGACGAGGGCGAGCGCCGTCGCCGCCCCGGCACTGAGCAGCACGGTGCGTTCTGAGGAAGTCGACGAAGCGCACCCTCGTACTACAGCAGCGCCTCGAGCAGTTCGCGCACTCCGTGCGTCCCGTCGAGCCGTCAGGTCCGCCTCGCGCGCCAGCTCGGGCGGGGCTTCGTCGGAATCGACCGCCACGCACAGCGCCGACTGCAGCGCCCCCGACTGCGACCAGCTCGCGCAGCCCGCGAAAGGCGTCGAGGTCGGTCGAGTCGTCGCCCACGTACAGCGCCGCGGTCGGCCGGCGAGCCGCGCAGCAGCGTCGCGATGCCGATGCCCTTGTCGAGCGCCACCGGCGGGCGCACCTCGAGCACCTTGCGTCCCCAGTGCACGACGAAGCCCTCTCGCTCGGCCGCCGCGGCGATCTCGTGCACGGCCGCCTCGGCGGCCTCCTCGTCGGGCGCGCCGCGCCAGTGGAAGGCGGCGATCGCTTCCTTGTCCTCGCTGCGTATGCGCAGGCGATGGTGCTCGGCCGTGCAGCGCCCGCGCGGCGAACGCGCGAACGCGCGTCGTCCAGGCGGCGAGCTCGGGGTCCACCTCGGGCCGCGTCGCGCCCGGACGCAGCAGCTCACCGCCGTGGTTGCCGACGTACGCGAGCGTGCCGATCGCCACGATCTGGCGCGCCGTGGCCGCGCGACGCCCGCTCACGCAGCCGACCACGCGGTAGCGCTTGGCGATCTCGATCAGCAGGGTGCGCGTGGCCTCGGGCACGTGGGCATCGGCGGCGTGGCGCACGATCGGCGCCAGCGTGCCGTCGATGTCGAGCAGGACCGCACCGTGGGCGGGGTCTGAGCGGAGCGGCTCGAGCGCCTCCACAAGCGTCGCAGCGGGGGACACGAGGTCTAGTATGCCGCGCATCGTGGCTGACCACTCAGCTCGCAAGCGTGTTTGCTGAGGACCCCCCCGAGCGGTCGCTGAACCGCACGCTCAAGCTGATGGCGATCGGCACCGCGGCCGGTCTCTTCAGCGGCCTGTTCGGCGTCGGCGGCGGCAGCGTGATCGTCCCGTTGCTCGTTCTCTGGCTCGGCTATCGAGGAGCGCGCCGCGACCGCCACGTCGCTCGCCGCGATCATCTTCATCGCCGGCTTCGCCGCAGCCACGCAGGGCATCTACGGCAACGTGCACGTGCTCGACGCGCTGCTCGTCGGCGTGCCCGCGGTCGGCGGCGTGCTGTTCGGGACGTGGCTGCAGCAACGCGTGCACAACCGGGCGATCTCGCTGCTGTTCGCCGCCGTGCTCGTCGCGAGCGCCGTCGAGCTGGTGCTGCGATGACCGGTGCGATCGCGATCGGCGTGGCCGGCGGCGTGATCGCCGGCCTGCTCGGCGTCGGCGGCGGGGTGCTGTTCGTCCCCGGCCTGGTGATCTTCCTCGGCCTCAACCAGCACCAGGCCGAGGCGACCTCGCTGCTGGCGATCGTGCCGGTGGCGATCGTCGGCACCTACACGCAGGACCGCTACGGCAACGTGCGCCGCGCAGACGCCCTGCTGCTCGGCCTGCTCTCGCTCGCCGGGGCGGCCGGCGGCGTCGCGCTGGCCAACGCGCTGTCGGGCACCGTGCTGCGCGACTCCTTCGCCGTGCTGCTGCTGATCGTCGCCGCGCAGTTCGTGCGTCGGGCGCTGCGCCCTGCCCCTTAGCGGGCGGCCCGACGTGTCGTCCAACCGCTCGCGCGCCGTTCAGCCGATCGTCTAAGCTAGGAAAAGCACATGGGCCTTGACAACCCTCTGCACATCGCCTTCCTCGTCGTGATCCTGCTCTCGGTCTTCGGCGCCAAGCGCCTGCCGGAGATCGGCCGCTCACTCGGCAGCGGTATGCGCGAGTTCAAGCAGTCGGTGACGGGCGAGGGCTCCTCGCACCAGACGCCGACGCAGAGCACGCTGCCCGCAGCAGAGCAGCCGCCGGCGCAACCCGCGCAGACCGCCCCCGCCGGGCAGCCCGCCGCTGCCCCCACGGCTCCGCCCGCCACGCCGGTCGAGCACCAGTAATCCGGGTAGCGCTCCGGCGCTTGGCAGCGCGGTGCTTCGCAGCGCTTCGACGGTCGGCGCAGCTCAGCGCTTGTGCAGGATTGGACCGCTGCTGACGGCCTCGAAGGCCGAGCCCGGGACGGTCTTGAGCTGGTCGAGGTCTTCGTCGTTCCAGCGCCTGTCGGGGGCGCCCGTGATGTACCACGACGAGCCGTTGTCGGCGACGATCAGGCCGTAGCGCTTCAGCGCGCGCAGGATCACGAGCGCCTGGCCGCGATAGCCGGCGAGGCTGAAGCCGGCCTTCAGCCGCAGGCGCAGCCCCATCGGCGGCAAGTTCGGGTCGGTGCTCGAGGAGGCCAGGTGGGTCGCCGGGTGGATGTAGCCCGCCTGCGTGCGCGGCACGGTCACGCGCAGCGCGTGGTCGATGCGACCGGCGTGGACCTCTGGATAGCGTGCTAGCAGCGGGAAGATCGGCAGGCCGGCCGCGTCCGCCGAGGTCCAGCCTTCCGGGCGCAGCGCGTTGCTGCGCAGGTTGAAGACCGCACCGGAGCCCGCTTCCCAGCCACCGCCCCGACGGCGTGCCGCGTAGAGCTCGTACAACTTGCAGCTGCCTTCCTGCAGCACGAGCACGTGGCGATCGCCTTCTTCGCCTGCCCCCTCCACGGGGGCGCTCGAGGGTACCGGGTACGGGCCCGGATCCGATTCGGCGCCGTATTCGCTGAAGTGGATCGGGACATTCGCCTGCCCGCGCTTGACGACGGCGTAGGGGATGCCGTAGCCGGGGTTGCTGCCGAAGTCCGCGTGCAGGTGCAGGCTCGGGCCGATCGCTTCGATGTACGCCGCCGAGCGCGGGTCCACCGGAACCCGCGAGACGTCCCGGTTGATCGCGTTGCTCGCGGGCAGGATCGGGCAGTGGTACTCGCGCGGGCCCGCCGCCGCCCGCGTCGGGCGCGTCGGCGATCCACCCGCACCGGCCGGCGGCGCGGCGGCGAGCGAGGCGACGGCGAGCAGCGCAGCCGCGCTCGCCGCGAACGCGCCGGCAGGGTTCGAGAGCCAGCTCACCCGCGGCGCGCCCGGTCCGCTAGTGGCGGCTGTGGCGGCGGTGGGCCGAGCCGTGCAGGATCGGCCCCGTGGTGACCGCTTCGAACGCCGAGCCGGGAACCGATTCGATCTGCTTCAGATCCTTGTCGCTCCAGCCGGCGTCGTGCGTGCCGCCGATGTTCCACGACCCGCCTTCGTCGGCGACGATCAGCCCGTAGCGCTTGAGCGCCTGCAGCACGATCAGCCCCTCGCCGTGATACCCGGAGAGGTTGAAGCTCGCCTTCAGGCGCAGGCGCAAGCCCATCGGCGGCAGGCTCGGATCGCTGTCCGAGGAGGAGCGGTGCGTCGCCGGGTGGATGAAGCCGTCCTGCGTCCGCGCCACGGTCACGCGCAGGGCATGGGTGATCGCCCCCGCGCGCACTTCGGGGTAACGGGCGAGCAACGGGAAGATCGGCAGGCCGGCTGCGTCGGCCGATGTCCAGCCGTCCGGTCGCAACTTGTTGCTGCGCAGGTTGAAGATCGCGCCCGAGCCGGCTTCCCAGGCGCCGTTGCCGCGGCGCGCCCTGTAGAGCTCGTACAGCTTGCAAGTCCCCGACTGCACGACGAGCACGTGGTTGTCGCCCGGCGCTATGTCGTTCGGCGAGACTTCGCCCTGGATCGGCGCGCTCAGCGGGATCGGATACGGGCCCGGGTCCGACGAGGCCGGCGAGAGGTAGAACCTGACCGGCAGCTTCGGCTGGTGCGGTCCGACGATCGCGTAGGGCATCCCGTACCCAGGGTTGTTGGAGAACGACGGGTGCAGGTGACCCCCCGGGCCGATCGAGTTGATGTATTCGGCCGAGTGGGGGTTGACCGGCGCGTGGGAGATGTCCTGGTTGAGCGAGTTGTTCGCCGGGAACATCGGGCAGCCCCCTTCCTGCGGCGCCTGCGCGAGGCGCGCCGACGAGCCCGTTCCGCTCGCCTGCGACGCCCCGAAGGCGAGCGCGGCGAGCAACAGGGCCCCGATCAGGGCCAGCGCGGGGCGCGGAAGCCTGGATCCATCCAGCGGGCGTCTCACGGGCGAAAAGCTACGCGATTCGCCCGCTGTACGCGTCGCCTCGGCGCCAGCGAGCGCGCCGAGCGCCGCATCGAGCGGACTTTTCTGCGATCGCGATCGCCGCTCAGCGCTTCAGCGTGACGCGCGTGCTCTTGGCCTTGCCGGCACCTGCGGTGAAGCGGATGCTCGCCCACACCTTGACCTGCTTGTGCGCCTTGATCAGCTTGCGCCCGGCCGTGTTCAGCTTGACCTTGACCTTGCCCGTCGTGCCCGCCTTCAACGAGAAGCCTGCCGTGCCGTAGCTGACCAGCTTCGGCTTCTTCGCCTTGTTCTTGCCGGCGACGCTCGCCGCGCCCGCCGGCTGTGCGCTCTGCAGGTTGAGCACGCCTGCGCAGTTGACGACGAGGCACTGGATCGGGACCGTCGCCGTGCCGTTCTTGACCGGGATCGTCAGCTTGGGGAAGGCGATCGCCGGCAGCACGGGCGCAGCCGGTGCCGGCGGCGCCGGCGCGGGCACCGGGTTGCCGCCACCCCCGGTCGGCGCGCCGCCGCCCCCGCCGGCCGCTTCGAAGTCGGCGTTCATCAGAACCTTGAAGCCGCTCAGATCGGCGAAGCCGTTGATCGGGTTCGGGCTCGGGGCCGGAACCGTTCCCGCGGTGGGGGCCGGATACCACGCGTAGCTGAGCACGTTGAGATCGTTGCCGCCATTGTTCGTCGCGAACAGCGGCACCTGCACGCTCGGATTCAGCGACGAGAGCGCGAGCTGATCGGTCGCCGCGATTGTGCTCGTGTCGTCTGGCGGCGGCGTCGGTTCGACCGTCACGTGCAGGTTGGTCGGGACGGTCGTGACCGCGTTGGCCGGCGGTTCGAACACGGGCCCATAGGCCTGTAGGAAGCAGCAGGCAAGTTCCGGTTTCCCCGGATTGCCGGTCTGCCGGAAGAGGAAGCGCACGACGTCGATCTGCATCGGCCCCGTGTTCGGCCCCATCTTCACGCGTACCGCCGTCACCGTCCCGGTGCCCGGCGCCGTGAGCGATTCGCCGGGCGATCCGACGACGACCGACGACCACGTGCAGTTGCCGTTGAACGGGCCGAAGATGAATTCGAGCGTGAACTGGTTGAGCACGCCCTCTTCGCAGCGAAGCGGGGCGTTCGCCGGCTGGCTCAGGTCCGTGCCGAACGTCGATGCCCCGGCGCCCGCAGGAGCGCACGCCGTCAACGCCAGCACGCTCGCCACGACGGCCAATCGCTGCCCCCCGTTGAGCCGCATCCTGCGATGGTAAGCCCTCACCCGGCCGGGTCAAGCGCGAGTGCGTAGCGGAACGTACTCAGCCCGACGAAGACGACGAGGCGGTGGCCGCGTCCTCGAGCACGCTCGGGCGCGCCTCCTCGAGCAAGCCCGCACCGCAATGCCAGCAGAACGAGGCCCCGCGGCTGTGCACGGCGCCGCACGAGCGGCACTGCCCGTGCACGCCCGCCTCGGCGCCTGAGAGCAAGCGCTGGACCTCGGCCAGCTGGGCGTCGGCCTGCTGCAGCTCGGCCGCGCGGCGCGCGAGCACGTCGAGCCGGTAGTGGTCGCGGACCGCCATCTCGTACGTCAGGCCACCGAGGTCCCACGTCAGCTCGGCCACCCGCTCGGCCAGCTCGTAACGGCGGCGGCGCAGCTCGGCCGTCATCCCGTTTCGATCGGCTGGGCGCCGAGTTCGTTGATTTCTTTCTGGTGCTGGGCGCCGCTGGAGTTGGTCAGTTTTTTGATCTTCGCCGGCGCCACCTTTTTCGGCGCCGGCGGCGGCGCCTTTTCGGCCTTCGTTTCCTTCGCTCCGGCCTTCTTCGCTTCGGCTGCTTCCTTGGCCGTCGACTTCGCCGGCGTTTCGCCCGCTTCCCCGGCGGCCGAGCTCGACGGGGCCGCCGCGGCTGCGGCCGGCGCGGCGGCGAGACCCGACAGGCCCTTGACTTCGACCACCTGCTTGGACGGCGTCTTGTTGCCCTGGCTGACCCAGTGGCCGACCAACAGGCCCACGATCAGGCACAGCACGAGCACCACGAGCAGGCTCAGCAGCCCGGTGTTGCGCCGCAGCCAGCCGCCGGCGCCGTGCCCCTCGCCGAGCGGCACGTAGCCGGCCGGCGCCAGCTCGAGCGTCGGCTGAGGGTTGCCGCCCACCGGGTCGTTTTGCAGCACGTCGAGGAACGCCAAGCGCACCGGCGAGGCCGGCTGACCGCAGGAGAGGCAGTAGCGCTGGTCGGCGACCAGCGCCGCGCCGCAGTGCGCGCAGGTCGCTCCCGCCTGCTCGGGCGGCGCGGGCACGAGGCTGACCTCACTCATCCGCCCGCTCCGCCCTGCGCGTCGGGCAGCCCCGTGGGCGCGCGCCCGTGCGAGCGGCGTCTCGCCGCGCGTTCCTTTGCCTGTTCCGCGGCGACGGCGGCGCGAGATTCGCGTTCGATCCGAGCGCTTTCGTGCTCGGTGCTCTCGCACGCGGCGAACGTCATCGTCACAGCTGCGCAGCCGATCACGGCGAGCGCTCGCTTCACCACTCCCGGCGGCATCGCCGGAGCGGACTGTCGGGTCGGCTCATCCAAACGCTCCCCGCACGTAGTCGCGCGTGCGCGTCGCGCGCGGTTCGTCGAACACCTGCGAGGTGCTGCCGTACTCGACGAGGTCGCCGAGGTACATGAACGCCACCTTGTCCGCCACGCGGTGGGCCTGCGCGAGGTTGTGCGTCACCACGACCACCGCCAGGTCGCGGCGCAGCTCGCCGATCAGCTTCTCGATCGTCGCCGTCGAGATCGGGTCAAGCGCGCTGCACGGCTCGTCCATCAAGCAGCACCTCCGGGCGCGGCGCGATCGCGCGGGCGATGCACAGCCGCTGCTGCTGGCCGCCCGAAAGCCGCAGTGCCGGCCGGTCGAGGTCGTCGCCGACCTCCTCGTACAGCCCCGCGCGCTGCAGCGCTTCGACCACGAGCGGTTCGAGCTCGCGGCGGCGCGGGCGCTTGCGCGACTGTTCGCGCAGCGCGAAGGCGACGTTGTCGAAGATCGACATCGGGAACGGGTTGGGCTGCTGGAAGACCATCGCCACGCGCGAGCGCAGCCGCGTGTCTGCCATCCCGTGGATGTCCTCGCCGTCGAGCAGCACCTTGCCGGCGCGCGACGCGCTCGGCGTCAGCTCCGTCAGCCGGTTCAACGTGCGCAGAAGCGTCGTCTTGCCGCACCCCGACGGCCCGATCAGCGCGAGCACCTCGCCCTGGTGGATCGACAGCGAGACCGACTTGACGGCCTTCTTGGCGCCGTAGCCGATGCTCACGTCCTCCAGGCGCAGGCGCTCGGGACCGGAGGAGTGCGCCGCGCGCACCGCCTCGCGCTGCTGCGGCGGAACGATCGGCAGCGGCGCGCGGTCGACGACGATCGTGCGCACCGGCGGGACCGGCTGCAGATCGACGCGCTCGTGCGCGCCGAACGCGCGGGGGGCGCCGCGGCGCAGCTCGTCCTCGCCGCCCATCTGCACCTCAGGCGCGTCCAGCAACAGCTCGTCCGGGCTCATCGGGCACCATCCCCACCGAAGTTGTCCAACACAATGTCCATAGAATCGCTCAGGTTAGCGGGGTTTACGAGACTTGTAAAGCGGCGGCGCCCGTGCTCAGACGACCGCGCCGGCGACCGTCAGCCCCGTCTCGTCGGCCTGTGAGCGACCGATGCGGTCGACGATCAGGTTGAGCACGAGCACGAAGATCAGCAGCACGAACGCCGCCGCGTAGGCCTTCTGCGGCGCCGCCCCTTCGCCGGCCGGGGAGTTGTCGTAGACGTAGCTCGTCAGCGTCGAGCCCGTCCCGCGCAACACGCTGAGCCCCGGCACCGAGCCCTGCGGGTCGATCCGCAGCGAGTCGCCGAGCAGCAGCACGATGATCGCCGTGTCGCCGATGATCCGGCTCACGCCCAGCGTCACGCCGGTGGCGATGTTCGAGCGCACGCTCGGCAGCAGCACCCGGCGGATCGTCGCGATCCGCGTCTTGCCCAGCGCGAAGGCCGCCTCGCGCATGTGCGCCGGCACCGCCTGCAGCCCGTCGCGCGTGGCCGTGAACATCGGCGGCAGCGCGATCAGCGACATCATCGCGCCCGCCGCGATGAAGGACTTGCCGAAGACCCCGCCGCCGGCCGCCTTGAACGAGAACGGGGCGAAGATGCCGAGCTGGAAGATCGACAGGCCGAACAGCGCGATCACGATGTCGGGCGTGCCCGCGACCATCTCGATCGCCGACTCGACCATCCGCGCGAGCCAGCTCGGGCGACCGTACTCGGCGATCCACAGCGCGCCGCCGACCGCCAGCGGCATCGCCAGCACGATGCCGATCAACGTGAGGATCCCCGTGCCGATCAGCGGGTCGCAGGAAGCCGCCCGAGCCGCTCTGGCTCGTGCTGATCGACGGGCGCTCCAAGAGCAGGCTGCGGGCGCAGGTACTCGATCCCGCGGTAAGCCATGTAGACGACGATCGCCGCCGCGATCAGGCACAGGCCGATCCCCGCGCACCAAGCGAAGCGCCAGCGCCAGCCGATCGATCCAGCGCCATTCCAGCGGCGAGGAGCGCTGCCCACGGCCGCTCTGCATCGGCGCCCCCGGAGGCAGCGTTGGCCGCCACTCGCCGACCGCGCTCATCCGCGTACCTGGTACTTGCGCAGCGGAAGCTTGATCAGGTAGCCGGCCACCGACAGCACGAACGCGCTGAACAGCAACAGCAGCGCCAACGCGTACAGCGCCGAGCCGAGCGCCGGCGCGCCGATCCCTTCGTGGTAGTCGACGATGCCCGACGCGAGCGTGCGCAGCGGCTCGAAGAAGAACACCAGGCCGTCGATCGGCTTCGGCGAGAAAGCCTTCGACCCGGAGACCATCGAGATCATGATCGCCTCGCCCAGCGCCCGCGCCGTCGCCAGCACGGCCGCCGCCACGATCGCCGGGCGCGCCGCGCGCAGCGTCACCGCGAGCATCGCCCGCAGCGGGTTGACGCCGAGCGCGATCGCACCCTCGCGCCACGAGTTCGGTACCGATACGAGCGCCTCGCAGATCAGCGCGACCATGATCGGCGTGATCATCACCGTCAGGATCGCGACCGTCACCGACAGCCCGGCGCCTGTCAGCTCGACCACGTTCTGCACCGATTCGCGTCTGTGCCGTCGTGATCAGGTCGTTGCCGACGAACGGGACCAGCACGAGGATCCCGATCAGGCCATAGATGACCGACGGCACCGACGCCAGCAGGCGGATCACCGGGATCGCCACGCGCCGCAGCCGCGCCGGCGCCAGCTCGACGATGAAGATCGAGGAGAACACGGCGATCGCCAGCGCCAGCACGACCGCCGCGCCCGTGCTCAGCAGCGTGCCGTAGATCAGCGGCCACGCGCGCAGGTGGTAGGCCGACGGCGGCGGGTGCTGCGTCGTGTTCTGCATGTCTGCCGACCTGCCTGCCCAGGTCTCCGCCGCCCAAGCCGAGCCAGGAGAGGCCGTTGTGTTCGAAGATCGGCCACGCGTTGATGCCGACGAACACGACCATCGCCACGACCAGCGCGCAGACCAGCAACGACACCGCGCCGAGCGTGCGCTCGGCGCGGATGTCGGGCCAGGGACGCTTGAGGCGTTCCAGCAACTGTCGCTCAGATCCGCTCAGGCCCCCGGCGCGCCGCCACTCAGATCGACAGCCACTGAGTGTTGATGATCTTCGCGGCCGCCGCCGAGCGCTCGAT
This sequence comes from uncultured Solirubrobacteraceae bacterium, assembly GCA_963716315.1. GTDB lineage: Bacteria > Actinomycetota > Thermoleophilia > Solirubrobacterales > Solirubrobacteraceae > Palsa-744. The sequence goes on from OY970301.1 coordinate 1,552,366, forward strand.
CCAGCCGATGAAGGCTGAGGAGGCGCCCGTCGCCTTGCCTTTGGTGACCTCGTAGAAGCGTGCCGTGCCGGCGTAGGTGCCCGATTTCACGTTGTCGTGGTTGCAGGCGACGCCGTTGTAGCCGACCGCGTTGACCGTGCCTTTGTCCGACTGGTAGTTCGAGACGAAGCCGATCGAGCTCGGGTCGCTTTCGACCTTTGCGCGCATCAGCCCCTCGGACGGTTCTTCCGCCGCCCTCGTCGAGACTTTCTTGCCTTCCAGGAGCAGCGTCTGGAAGTTCGTCAGCACGCCCGCCACCGACGTGCGGCTGATCACGTCGATCGGGCCGCTCGCGCTCGCCCCGGGCACCGCGCTCCAGGCAACCGTTTTGCCCGTGAAGATCGAGACGACCTGCGAGCGTCGACAGATTTGCCAGCGGGTTTGACTTGTTCGTGATCACGCAGATGCCGTACTTCGCGATCGGGTAGAAGACCAGGCCCGGCGGGTCGGCCGCGACCGGGTCGCGCGAGACGTCGCCGATCGAGACGCGCCCGGCGGCGACGTCGTTGACGCCGATCTGCGCACCGCCCTGGGTGATTTTGAACTTCACTTTCTTCGGGTGCGTCTTTACGTACTTCTGCGCGAGCAGCGAGACGAGCGGATAGGAGGCCGTGGCGCCGCTGATCGTGATCGTGCGTCACGGCAGACGCGGCCGCAGGCGCCGCGACCCCCACGACGCCGGCCACCGCGAAGGCGAGCGGAGAGACGGCGGAATTGATTCATTGAGGAGTTGCTCCGTTTCTGGTGCTCGAGGCACGGTTTGACGACTGAGGAGCGCGAAGATAGCATAATGTTGATAATTATTATCGAGATAAGTAGATTTATGGGGAAGAGTCGGCCAGGGCCTCCTCGGCCTCCCGCCGCGAGCATCGAATGGACAACTCCGAGCAACAGCCACAGCGCCTGCCCAGCGCGCCTGCGCGCCGGGAGCGGCCCGCGTACCCGGCCCCCGCGCCGGCGCGCCTGCCCTCGCGCCGAGCCGGCGCTGCGCTCGCCGTGGCCATGCTCGACGATCGGCGTCGCCGTCGGAGCAGCCATCGGCCCCGCCCCGGCGACCTCGCTCGCCGGCGACGGAAACATCGCGCAGAAGCTGCCCGCGCTGATCGCCGCCGTCGCCGCGCGCGGGCACTCCACGACGCCGGCACCGCCCGCTGCCACGAGCACGCAACCGCCGCCGATCACGCCTCAGGCCACACCGGCGGCCGGCGCCACTCCCGCGAGCGCCGCGAGCGCGCCGGCGCTCCAAGCCACGCAGCCATCATCCAAATCTCAAAAAAAATCCTCCACCACGCCGAACGAATCCCAGAGCGGCGGCGCCTCCAAGCTCCCACCAATCACGAACGTCTGGTTGATCGAGCTCTCCGGCAGCTCGTTCGACGAAGCCCTCGCCAACCCCGCCGCCGCCCCCTACATCGACCGGTGAACTGCTGCCCGCAAGGGGACGTTCCTGGCGAGCTGGACCGCGCTCAGCGCGAGCGCCTTCGCCGCCGACGCCGCGCTCGCCGAACACCGCGCCACCGTCGGTGGCACGCCGCCCGTACTGCACACGATCCTCCAGCCCGCCTGCCCCGAAGGCCCTACCGCCGCCGCCTGCCTGCCCGGAAACCCCGGCAGGGATCGGCCTCGCCGACGCATTTCTGAAGGCCACGATCGCCATCGATCGCCGCGACGACGACCTACGCCGAACACGGCCTGATCGTCATCACCTACGCCACCGTCACCGACCCGGCCACCGCCGAACTGCCCGCCGGCTCGGCCAGCGCGACGCTCGCCTCCCAGCCGCCCGCCGGCGTCGTGCTGCTCTCGCCCTTCGCCAAGGCCGGCGCCAAGCCGGCGATCGCGTTCGACCCGACTTCACCCAAGCAGAGCCTCGAAAAGCTCCTGCACTGACTGACGCACGCAAACGATCCACCTACCACGACAACGAACGGAGACCCTGTTGCACGCATCACGAACCGCCCACCGAAAGGCCACGCTCTGGCTGGCCGCGATCGTGGGCGTGCTCGCCCTGTCGCTCGCCAGCCCCGCGATCAGCCAGGCCGAAGAATCAAACCCCAACAACTACAACTGCCTCGGCAGCACCGCAGGCGGCACAGCCGAAGCCGGAAGCGAAGAACAGCAGGTGCAGTACAGCTTCTACTGCAACGGCCCGCTCACCGGGTTTCAGGTTCAGTCGCAGATCCCCGTGACCGGCGTCTCCAGCCCACCGATCGTCACCAACCTCGAAAAAAGGGAACTCGGCCCGACACGTTCCAGTGCTCAGGTGAACTTCCCGGCTGGGCCGCCAACTGCGTCGGCTCGGCCGTCGCCGGCTATGAGACCGTCACCGGGCAGATCGCGATTCCCACCAAGCTGTGCGTCGAGCCGCGCGTCGACCTGCTGCTGACAGTCACCTACGCCTACCTCGAAAAAGGCAAAGTCACGCAGGCCATCTCCGGGCCGTACGACCTCGGTCGGCCGAAGGACTGCAAGCCCGACTGGTACTCGCACTACAACCGCTTCAACCCCGCGCCACTGCCTTCCAAGAAGGCCGCCAAGAAGGGCAAGAAGGGAAGCAAGAAGCCCGTCACCAAGAAGAAGGCCGCGACGAAGAAGAAGTAGCTCCGACGAGCAGCCGAGAACGAAGCTCCGCCAAGGCGGCGCCGCGCGCGGGCCGGCGCCGCCTTAGGCTTGCAGCCGTGCCTGCCAGACCCGCAGCGCCGCTGCTCTCGATTGCTCTGCTCGCCGCCGTCACGCTCGCCGCCTGCGGCTCCTCGGCGCACAGCTCGAGCTCCAGCTCCAGCACCTCTGCCGAGACCGGCGTCAGACCCACCGCGACCGTCGGCGAAACCGTCGCGCCGGGCGGGCCGCGTGGCTGCGCCGCCACCGTCGCAGCCACGATCGGCCGGGTCGGCGCACGGATCTACGGCGAGGCCTCTTCCGGCACGATCGTCGAGCAGGCCGTCCAGCGCGTGCGCCGCTCCTCCGCGCTCGCCGCTGCAATCGCCGCCCGCGACAGCGCCGCCGGCGAACGCGCCCTGCGCGGCCTGCTCGCCGGGCAGATCGCGCGCATCGAGGTCTTCGGCCACGGCAAGCTGCTCGCGAGCGCCGGCTCGACGCCCGCGATCGCGCCCGTGCACGGTTCGATCCCCGGCACCGACGGCACGTTCGTGCTCTCCACCCAAGCCGCCGACAGCTACCTGCACGTCACGCGCCAGGTCACCGGCGCCGAGATCGCGCTGCTCTCGGGCTCGCAGCCTGGCTCCCCCGCGCGGCTGATCGCCGCGACGCTCCCTCGTCTTCGGCCACAGCGAATCCCGCGCGACGGCGAGCTCGTCGTGCGCGGCAAGCGCTACGAGGTCTTCTCGCTCGCCGGCTCCAGCTATCCCTCCGGGGCCCTGCGCATCGCGCTGCTCGTGCCGACCGGCTCGATTCGCTGCCCGAGCGCCGCCGCGCAGACCTCCGTGCAGACGCTCGGCCAGGTCGGCGAACGCATCTACCAGGAGGAGGCCGGCAGTCCCTACGTGCGCGCCACGCTGCGCCAGATCGAAGCCGATCCGGCCTTCCGCCAGGCCGTCGCCGCGCGCGACACCAAGGCGATCCGTGCCGCCATTGTCGAGCTGTTCGGCGCGCACATCCACGTCGTGCGCGTGCGCGCCTACGCCGTCGAGCCGAGCGGCGCGCAGCGCTTGCTCTACGACCTCGGCGGACCCTACGTGCTCGCCCCCGTCCACGGCACCGTGCGCAGCGCCGGCAAGCTCGTCGGGCGCTTCTCCTTCGCCATCCAGGACGACGCCGGCTACCTGCGGCTCGCACGCCTGTTCACCGGCGCCGAGGTGCTGATGCGCGTCGGCTCAAAGCAGGTCGCCGGCACACTGGCGCCCGGCCCCGCGAGCATCCCCGATCATGGCGCCGTCGCCTACCGCGGCAAGACCTACGAGGCCTACTCGTTCACTGGCGAAGCGTTTCCCTCCGGGCCGCTGCGCATCTCGCTGCTGATCCCCAAGCGATAGCCGCGACGAGGTCGCGGCCGATAGCTACAGCAAGCTGTTGGTCATGCGTTCGACCTCGGCGATCGAGGTCAGCCCCTCGCGCACCTTGTCCATCCCGTCGTCGCGCAGGCGGCGCATCCCTTCGCGCGTCGCCACCGTCACCATCACGTCGACCGACGCCCGCTCGAGGATCAGCGCGCGGATGTGCTCGGAGACCGTCATCACCTCATACACGCCCAGGCGTCCGCGATAGCCCGAGCCGCCGCAGCGCGAGCAGCCGACCGCCTCGAACGGTTCCGCGCCGGCGAGCCCGTGTTCGGCGAGCACGCTGTCCGACACCTTCAGCGGCTTCTTGCAGTGCTTGCAGAGCACGCGCACCAGCCGCTGCGCGACGATGCAGTCGACCGCCGAGGAGACCAGGAACGGCTCGATGCCCATGTCGATCAAGCGGCCCAGGCCGCTCGGCGCGTCGCGCGTGTGCAGCGTGCTCAGCACGAGGTGGCCCGTCAGCGCCGCCTCGATCGCGATGTGCGCCGTCTCGCGGTCGCGGATCTCGCCGACCATGATCACGTCCGGGTCGGCGCGCAGCATCGAGCGCAGCCCCACGTCGAACGTGACGCCCGCCTTCGGCGCGATCTGCATCTGCTTGATCCCCGCGATCCGTTGCTCGACCGGGTCCTCGATCGTGAGGATGCTGCGTTCGCCGTCGTTCAGCTCGTTCAGCGCCGCATACAGCGTCGTCGACTTGCCCGAGCCCGTCGGGCCCGTCACAAGCACAGCTCCGTTGGGCTTCTTGATCGCCGTTTTGAACTGCTTCAGCGCGTGCTCCGGCATGCCCAGCGATTCCAGGCCGTGGATCACGGCACCCTTGTCGAGGATCCGCAGCACCACGCCCTCGCCGTAGACCAGCGGCAGCGTGACCACGCGGATGTCCACGCGGCGGCCGTCGACCGTCAGCGCGAAGCGGCCGTCCTGCGGCACGCGCTTCTCCGAGATGTCCAGGTCGGCCATGATCTTGATCCGCGAGACCACGCCCATCGCCATCTTGCGCTTGACCGTCGCCGCCGGCGCGAGCACGCCGTCGACGCGGAACAGCACGCGCGTGTCGCCTTCTTCTGGATTCACGTGGATGTCCGAGGCGCCCTGCTGCACCGCCTGCGCCACGATCGAGTGCACGAGCTTGATGATCGGCGCGTCGCGGTCGGCCTCGTCGACCTGCAGGTCCTGCTCTTCGTCGGCCTCGACGTCCTCCTCGACGATGTCCTCGATCGAGTCGTCCATCCGCGTCAGGCGCGCCAGCAGCAGGTTGAGGTCCTCCACCGATGCCGCCACAGGCTTCACGCGGCGGCCCGTCATCATCGCCACGTCGTCGATCGTCAGCACGTTCGTCGGGTCCGCCATCGCCAGCAGCAGCGTGCCGTCGTCGGCGAAGCCGATCGGCACCGACTGGTAGCGCTTGCTCGCTTCCGAATTGAGCAGGTTGGCCGCGCCCATGTCGAGGTCGTAGACCGCCAGGTCGACGTAGTCCAGGCCGAAGCGCTCCGCCACCACGCGCGCCAGCTGATCGTGCCTGAGCACGCCCTGCTCGACCAGCACCAGGCCCGTCGGGCGTCCTTCCGTGCGCGCCGTCTCGACCGCGTCGTCGACCGTCTTGCGGTCGGCGAAGCCGAGGTCGACGACCACTTCGCCGATCATCCGCGTCGAGCGGCCCGTGCGCCGCGGCGGGTACAGGCCCGTGCCCGGCCCCTTCTGCTCGGGCTCGGGGCTCGTCTCCGGGCCGCCCGCCTGCGCAACCGGCGTCTCGCCGGTCGGGTCTGTCTCCGTCACCTCGGCCGAGTCCGCGATGGTCGGCTCGGCCGTCGGCGTGCCGACGTTGCTCATGGCTAGTACATCGGCAGCAAGGGTGGGCGGCTTGACCCACTCTTTGCTGGGCGCGAGCCGCGCCAGGGGAGTCGGGGTGTGGTGCTCGCTTTCAGCGCACTGATAGCCATGGCATATACATCGGCGTATGGACGATGGCTATCGATGCGCGCAATCGACACCGCCGTCAGACGCCGGGGGCTCAGAGGCCCTGCTCGAAGGCTCCCTTGACCTGCGCGTCGACCGCGTTCAGGCGGTAGAGGGCGAGCGCCTCGGCCGAGGCGAAGCGAGCCCCGCCGGCGCTGTCCGGGCCGTGATGCATCAGCACGCAGTGCTCGAGCGCCAGTCGCCGCTCGTCCGGTAGCGACTCGGGCACGTGAGACGCCAGCGTGCGCAGCCCGAGCTCGACGTGGCCGAGCATCCGCCCCTCCGCGCTGCGCGCGATCTCCGCGCCGTAGGTGAACTCGCGCGTCTTGCCCACGTCGTGCACGATCGCCGCGCACAGCAGCAGGTCCCGATCCAAGCGCGGATGCAGCGCGCACAGCTCGTGCGCCAGCGTGGCCACGCCCACCGTGTGCTCGAGCAGGCCGCCGAGATAGGCGTGGTGGACGCCCGCGCGCTGGCCCGGGACCGAGCACGGCGCTCTGCGCAGCTCCGCGCGCAGCTCGGCGTCAGCGAGCATGTTCGCCAGCAGCAGCTTCAGCGGCGCTTCGTACACCTCGCGCGCGAGATGCTCGAGGAAGCCTTCCAGCTCGTCCAGGTCGCGGTAGGCCGTCGGCAGGAAGCCCGCCAGGTCCGCCCCGACACCCTCGGCGCGCGCGATCGAGCCGATGTTCGAGCTGCAGCTTCTCGCGGAAGCGCTCGACGCGCCCGCGCACGCGAACCAGCTCGCCCCGCTCGAAGCGCCCCGCGAGCAGATCGGCGTCGTTGAACACGCGCGCGAGGATCGTGCCCGTCGAGTCGCCCAACTCCACGTTCAGGTAAGCCGTGCCCGCGCGCGAGATCTGACGTTCCTTGCGCGTGCACGCGAACACGCCCTCGACCTCGTCCTGATCGCGCAGCGTCGCGATCGCTTGCGCGCCCTCCCGCATGTGGGCAGCCGCGTGTGGGTCGCTGCCGTGGGCGGCCTGAGGGCCGGTCTCGTACGACGGTGTGCTCGTGGCGGAGGCCATCGTCCCATGATGTACGGTGGTTCGGATGCAGCCGTTGATCTGGGATCGCCGTCCCGACGGCCTTCGCGCCCCCGCGATGGTGTGCGCGTTCCAGGGCTGGAACGACGCCGGCGACGCCGCCTCGAGCGCCGTCTCCTTCCTCGCCTCCTCGCTCGAGGCACGGCGCTTCGCGCGGATCGACTCCGAGGAGTTCTATGACTTCCAGACCAACCGCCCGAACGTGCAGTTCAACGACGAGAACGAGCGCGAGATCGTCTGGCCCGCCGTCGAGGTGTTCGAGGCCTCCGCGCCGCGCGCGCCGCGCGACCTGGTGCTCGTGCAGGGCGTCGAGCCGTCGCTTCGCTGGCGCTCCTTCACGCGCCACATCGTCGACCTCGCCGAAGCGCTCGGCGTGCAGGTCGTCGTCTCGCTCGGCGCGCTGCTCGGCGACGTGCCACACACGCGCCCCGTGGCGATGTCCGGTCACGCCACCGACCCGGCACTGATGGAGCGCCTGGGCATGCAGGGCTCGACGTATGAGGGACCGACCGGCATCGTCGGCGTGCTGCACGCCGCCTGCGCCCAGGCCGGCCTCCCGTCGGCGAGCCTGTGGGCCGGCGTGCCGCATTACGTCGCCGCCGCCGCCAACCCGAAGGCCGCGCTAGCGCTCGTGCGCCGTGTCGAAGGGCTGATCGGCGTGTCCGTCGACGTCACCGAGCTCGAGTCCGCCGCCGCCGACTACGAGCGCCAAGTCGGGCTCGCCGTGCAGAGCGACCCCGACATCCAGGCGTTCGTCGAACGGCTCGAGCAGGCCGCCGAGGGCGACGACGACGTCGCGCCCGAGGACGTCCCCTCCGGCGACGCCATCGCACGCGAATTCCAGCGCTTCCTACGCCAGCGCGGGCGCGAGGCATAGCCGCAGCCGAGCGGTATGCCGGCGCCGGTCCCCGGTGCCGGGCCCGTAACGGGCCGGGCCTACTTCTCCGCCACCGGGCAGACGATCCGGTAGTCGCAGATCGAGCACGCCGCATGCGAAGGCGTCGGCTCGAACTCCTGCGCGAGGATCCCCTCGCCGACCCGCATCACGAGCTCCTCCACCGACGCCTCGTCCTGCGCGCCCCGCGGCACCGGCACCTTGAGATCGTCGAGCACGTAGTAGTACGCCTGGCGCGAGGAGCGAAGGCCCCAGTCCTCGCGCGCCGCCAGCGCGTAGAGCGAGAGCTGAACGTCGTCCTTCAGCTGCTCCGCGCGCTTCGGCCGCGAGGTCTTGTAGTCGATCAGCTCGTACTGCTCCTCCGCGCCGCCCTCGCTGCCGCCCGTCTCGCCACCGTCGCCCGTCTGCCCGCCGCGAATCCGATCGACGCGGTCGACGCGCCCGCGCAGGTGGTGCGGGCCGAGGCGGAACGAGAAGCTGCGCTCGAACCACACCGGTTCGGCGTCCTGCCCGCGCAGGCGCGCGTGGTAGCGGTCGAGCGCGCTGCGCGCCTTGGACAGCAGCTCGCCCTCGTACTCGCTCTCGCCGAAGCCCGCGCGGCGCCAACCGGCGTCGAGCAGCTCGTGCATCTGCGCGAGCGTCTGCGCGCCGTCGCAATGGAAGCGCTCGAGCACCTGGTGCACGACGATGCCGAAGCGCTGATGCGGCGTCTGCTCGGTCGGGATGCGCAGCACGCGCGCGAACTTGTAGCGAAGCGGGCAGCTGCGGTAGGTCTCGATGTCCGACGCCGACAGCGCCAGGCCGACGCCCTTGCGCGGCAGGAACGGCTCGAGCGAATGCTCTTCGCGCCCGCCCACGTCCGAGCGCGCCGTGAGCGCCTCGTCCAGCGGCGAGGTCTGGAATATCTCGCGTTGCACCGGCGTCGTGGCGGCAAGCAGCCGTGCGTTGACGTCGGCCAGCGCCTCCTCGAGCTCCTGCCCCGCCGGGCGCTGCAGGAGCGCCGCCAGCTTGACCAGCTCCAGGTAGCGCACGACGCCGTGGGAGATGTCCAGTTCGGTGTCCAGGCGCAGCTCGCCCAGGTGCCCGCCGATCCGCGCGACGCTCTCGAGCACCTCCTCGCGCAGCCGCTGATAGCTCTCCTGCAAGTGCTCGTCGGGCGCCGCCGCCTCCGCCGCCTCGGCGTCCTGCGCGGCGGCGTCCGCGTCGAGCATCGTCGCCGGGCCCTCGCGCGGCTCCGGCTCCGGCTGGGCCGAGCCTGAGCGCGAGCGCGGCACGACTGTTGCCAGGTGGCGCGCCAGCTCGCGCGGCGTCGCAACGGGATCGCCGCGCACGAACTCGACCGTGAGCTCGCGCAGCCCGCTCAAGCTGGCCTCGCGTGCGGCCGACTCGTCGGGCGTCAGCAGAGCCCGCCCGCGCGTCCCCAGCAGCTCGATCAGCTCGGCGATGAAAGCATCGGGCGCGAGCGTGTCGAGGCTGCCGGCCGCGCTGCGGTGCACGGCGACGAAGCGCTCGATCCGTTCGCGCGCCTCGGGCGGCACCTGCGGCGACTCGCTCGCCGCCGTCAGCCCGGAGACGAGGTCGAGCTTGCGCCGCCTGGCCACCTGGATCACGCGCGCCAGGTGCGTCTGGCGCAGTTCGATCGGCGGGCGCGCGAGCGCGCGCACCACGGCGGCGGCGTCCTGCGGGTCGACGAGCAGGCGCACCCACGCGAGCACGTCGCGCACCTCCGCCCGCCGCAGGAAGCTCGCCGCGCCGGGATCGGCAGCGAGCTCGGGCGCGATTCGTGATACGGACACCATCCAAGGATACGAGCGCCCGGGGTTGCGGGCCAGGGCCCGTCGCGACGCGCGCGCGGTGAATGCGACGAGCGAGACAGCCGGGAGAAACTTACGGGCGGCTGAGACGGCCGGGCTACGCTCTGTTCGTGGATCCGATCGATTGGCGTGCAGCGCAGCGGATCGGCGAGCGTCTCGCCGGCTCGCCGCCGCACGGCGGCGTGCGCGCCTCCTCGATCCAACCGCGCGCGTATGACTTCGCGCGGCGCGTGAGCGACTACAGCGGGCTGCAGACCCCGAGCGAGCTGCCACCGATCGAGGCCGTCGACCGCTCGGCCTGGATCGCCGCCAACCTGCTGACGATGCGCCCGCTGCTGGGCAGCCTCGGCGAGCGCCTCGGCGACGGGACCGGACCGTTGGCCGGACCGCTGCGCTCTGCTTCGGGCTTCCTGCTCGGCGCGCAGGTCGGCGCGCTGACCGGCGTGCTCTCCCAGCGCGTGCTCGGCCAGTACGACCTGGCGCTGCTCGACGAGACGACCACTCCGCGCCTCTTGCTGCTCGCGCCGAACCTCGCGATCGCGGCGCGCAACCTGTCGGTCGACCGCGACGAGCTCGTGCTGTGGGTGGCGATCCACGAGATCACCCACGCCGTGCAGTTCACCGGTGCACCGTGGCTGCGCACGCACATCGGCGGCATGCTCCAGGAGCTGATCGACGGGCTGCAGGTCTCACTCAACGGCAAGCCCGAGAGCAACGGCTCGGGCGCCGGCTGGCGCGAGCGGCTCAAGCTGCCCGAGGTATCCGAGCTGCGTGACTTCGTCGAGCGCGCGCGCAGCGGCGAGCTGCTGCGGCTCACGCTCGGCGAGGACCGCTGGGCGCTCGTCGAGCGGATGCAGGCGGCGATGTCGCTGATCGAGGGTCACGCCGAGCACACGATGGACGCGATCGGCGCCGAGGTGCTGCCCTCGCTGCCCCGTCTGCGCGCCGCGATGACGCGCCGGCGCGAGTCGCGCGGGCTGCCGTGGCGCGTGCTCGAGCGTCTGCTCGGGCTGGAGATGAAGATGCGCCAGTACGAGGTTGGCCGCCGCTTCTGCGACGCCGTCGTCGAGCAGGGTGGGCGCGAGGCGCTCGCGCGTGTGTGGAGCGGGCCCGAGCAGCTGCCGAGCGGCGAGGAGCTGGAGCACCCGGCGCGCTGGCTGCAGCGCACGGCCGCCGCCCACGGCGGCTCGATCGCCTAAGAGCGCGCGACGGCCCGCGCGCCGAGCCATCGCGGGATCGCTCGGGGACCGCTCGGCGACCCCACCAGGACCGGAACAAGGTCCCGAACAAGGCCCGCGAGCACCTGTCCGCGCAAGCGCCCTGAAACCCCTGTTCCCCAGCCTTTCCGGGCCGAACGCACGTTCCTCTTGTTACAAGCTGCCTGGCGATAACACCCGGTCAACACGGGGTCTTTGGCCCATGGTACGATTTCGTTGTAACAAAGTTCCAAGGACGGGTTACAAACAGGTGTTCGATCCCATCAGATCGGGTATCGGGCACCGAACAAACCCGCACCTCCTCGCAATGGCGAGGAAGAAGAGGAGACCCGCTCCAGATGGCCACCACCACCACAACTTCCCCCCGCAGCAGCAAAGCGGGCGCAAAAACGGCGAAAGCCAAAAAACCCGCTCGCAAAGCAGCGCGTCGCACGACGACGCAGTCGAAAGCGACGACAGCGAAGGCCGCGCGCACGCGCGCCATCCACCAGTCCGAGTCAGCCGCCAAGCAGGCCCAGACGGCCACGCGCGAGACGGTCGGCGTCGTCGGCGACTACGCCGAGCGCGCGTTGCTGATCCCCGTCGGCGCTGCCCTCACTGCGCGTGACAAAGTCGTCTCGAGCGTCAACGACACGATCTCGAGCTACTCGTCCACGAGCAAGGCCCAGGCCCAGCTGCGCCGCTTCGAGCGCCGCGGCGCCACGGCGCGCAACCGCCTCGAGCGCGAGGTGCGCAAAGCGCGCGTCCGCGTCGAGCGCGAACTGCGCCAGCGCCGTCGTGAGATCGAGAAAACGGTCTCGGACCTCGAGAGCCGTCGCGACTCGGTTACCAAGAGCGGCAGTGACCTGGCCAACCGCGTGCCCGAGCTCGCCAACCGCGTTCAGGAGCGGATCGTCAGCCTGGTCTAGCGACCCGCAACACCACGCTTCCCCCGCCCGGCTCGGAGAGACCGGTAGCGGGAAAGTCTGTCGGCCTCATATCCCGCCGGCAGTAGTAGCACCCTCTCCTCCCTCGACTCGCGGGGCGGTCCCCATCGCCCCGCGAGTCATTTAACCTCGGTCGGCAGGACGCGCCTCCGTTACTGCACGATGCGTGCTTGTCTTCAAGCTACGCGTGCAATACGATCTTCGGGAATTAGATCAATTGCACTGCACGGAGACGATTCGGGGGCGCAGTGGGCAGACGGTCTGTCATCGGCTGTGGCACAGGTCTTGCAATTACATGCGTGACGGCGGCGTTGTGGCTGCTCGATGCCGCGCCCGTCCTGGCCGTCATCGAGACGCCGCCGGAGAAAGGCCGCGGCTATGAGGACCCCTCGCACGGTGCCTCCTGTGTGGGCGAAAGCTGCACCCAGGGCTTGAGTTCTGGGGATCTGGTGGTCGTCATCGTCATCGTGCTCGTCGTCGCGGCGATCTTCGTGCTCGTTCGACGTATGCGCCGTGCCCACCCATCGTGAGCTCGTCCGCGCCAGAACCAACTCCGCGTGCACGAGCGGGGAGCGGCGACGCAGCCACGGCGCCGGGACAAGAGCGCGTGCCGAGCCTGGCGCTCGAGCGGTTGCGCTGGTACCGACGGGAGGCTCGCAAGGCTCGCCTCGGCTACCAATATCTCGAGTTGGCCCAGCTCGTGGCGGGGGCACTGGTCCCCGTCGCGGTGGCGGTCGGCTGGAGCAAGGCAGCCACGGCCGCGCTCGGAGCGATCGTCGTGTTCGCGGGCGGCGCGCGCGCAATCTTCCAGTGGCACGACAACTGGCTCGGTTTCATCGGCGCGCAGATGCAGATCGAACGTGAGCTTGCTCTTTACGAAGTCCGCGCGGCTCCCTACGACGACGCGAGTCGCGATCAAGCGCTCGTCCGCGAGGTCGAGCGCATCGCAGGGGAAGAGACCCAACGCTGGAGCACGCGGCGCGAGGGGGACAAGGACGCGGGCGGCGGTCGAAGTGGCGACCGCGCGCCGGCAGCGCCGACGTAAGGCTCGCGTTTGTCACAATGACGCTTGTGCCCACCCGCGAAGAGATCCTCGAGGCCCTAAAGGTCGTAATCGACCCGGAGCTCCACCGCTCGATCGTGGAGCTGGACATGGTCCGCTCGATCGAGGCGAGCCCGAACGGTGTGGTCGACGTGACGGTGTCGCTGACGACGCCGGGCTGCCCGATCAAGGGCCACTTCCAGACGGCGGTGGCGGAGGCGGTCACGGCGCTCGAGGGCGTGACGCACTGCAACGTGTACTTCGACGTGCTGTCAGACCAGCAGAAGCAGGCGCTGCAGCAGAAGCTCGGCCGCGGCGGCCTTCCTGACGGCTCGCTGGCGCAGGTGGCGAACGTGATCTGCATCGGCTCGGGCAAGGGCGGCGTGGGCAAGTCGACGCTGACGGCGAACCTGGCGGCGGCGCTGGCGGGCGAAGGCAAGCGCGTGGGCATCCTGGACGCGGACGTGTGGGGTTACTCGATCCCGCGCATGTACGGTCTCGGCGCGACGCGCCCGCCGGTCTCGGCGGAGCGCAAGATCGTGCCGCTGGAGGCGCACGGCGTGAAGGTCATGTCGATCGGCTTCTTCGTCGAGGAGGACGCGGCGGTCGTTTGGCGCGGGCCGATGCTGCACAAGGCGCTGACGCAGTTCCTGCAGGACGTGGACTGGGGCGCGCTGGACTACCTGCTGGTCGACCTGCCGCCGGGCACGGGTGACGTCTCGATGACGCTCGCCCAACTGTTGCCGCAGGCACGCTTCTTGATCGTCACGACACCGCAGGCGACGGCGCAGAAGGTGGCGCGCCGCTCGGCGCACATGGCCGACAAGGTCAATCTCGAGATCGCGGGCGTGGTCGAGAACATGTCGGGCTTCACGACCCCCTCTGGTGAGCGCTTTGCGATCTTCGGCGAGGGTGGCGGCGACGAGCTGGCGAGCGAGCTCGACGTGCCGCTGCTTGGCCGCGTGCCGCTGACGATGCCGCTGCGCGAGCAGGCCGACGGCGGCGTGCCGCTGGTCGTCGAGGACCCGAACGACCCGGCGGCGCAGGCGATCCGTCAGGTTGCGCGCGGGCTGATCGCGATGACGCCGGCGGCCCCTGTGAGCTTGCCGGTCCTCCCTCTCGTGCAGGTTGGCGGTGCGCCCGCCAACGGTACGGCCCCTGGCGCCCCGGAAGGCGCGCCGGACCCCGCCGAGGAGCGAAAACCGGCGGGCATGTCGCTGCCGATGGCTTAGTCGGCGGGCCAGAAAGACCACTCTCAGGGCCTCGGCTGCCCGTGTGGACATTCTGCGCAACCGCTTGACAAGCGAAACCGCTTTGAGAGGATCGTTTGACATGTCCGCATCTGGACACCATGAGGGGGAGAGGGAAATAGCGTTGGACGAGGCCGGCCCGGCCGAGAACGGGACCGACGGCGCGCCCGCGAACGGCGGCGCCGTGGCGCTCGGCGAGCGCGTGGAAATTGACGAGCGCCGCAAGAAGATGGAGCGGCTGCGGGCGGAAGGGGTTGACCCCTATCCGGCGGTGACGCTGTGGGGCCGGCGCACGCGGATCGGCGAGATCCTCTCGGCGCACGACGCGAGCGAGCTCGAGCAGGGCCCGCATACGGACATGCGCTACCTGATCGCGGGCCGGCTGATCTCTCGGCGCGGGCACGGCAAGACGGCGTTCATCGACCTGCGCGACCTGTCGGGGTCGATCCAGGTCGTGCTGCGCGTCGACTCGCTCGGCCAGGAGGTCTATGACCGCATCCTCGGCTTCGACGTGGGCGACATCGTCTCGGTCGAGGGGTGCGTGTACGTGACCCAGCGCGGCCAGCTGGCGATCGAGGCGATCGAGTGCACGCTGCTGACCAAGACGCTGCGCCCACCGCCGGACAAGCACCACGGGCTCGGCGACACGGGCACGCGCTACCGCTACCGCGAGCTGGACCTGATCGCCAACCAGGAGACCCGCGACCTGTTCGTCAAGCGCAACAAAATCGTCCTGGCGATCCGCGAATGGCTGGCCGAGCGCACCTTTGTGGAGATCGAAACGCCGGCCCTGCAGTCGCTCGCGGGCGGCGCCGGATCGAGGCCGTTCACGACCCACCACAACGCGCTCGACCGCGACCTCTACCTGCGCATCTCGGTGGAGCTCTTCCTCAACCGCTGCATCGTCGGCGGCATGGAGAACGTCTACGACATGGGCAAGGTGTTCCGCAACGAGGGCATCTCGCACAAGCACTCGCCGGAGTTCACGATCATCGAGTTCATGTGCGCCTACTCGGACTACAACGACGTCGCGACTGTGACTGAAGAAATGTTCCGCGACGTCGCGCAGAAGGTGCTCGGGCGCACGGTGATCAAGCGAAACGGAGAAGAGATCGACCTGGCGAAGCCGTGGAGGCGGATCACGATGCGCGAGCTGATCCTCGAGCGCTTCGGCCTGGACTTCATGGAGTCCACGCGCGAGCAGCTCGCCGAGCTGCTCGACGAGCCGATGGACCCCGAGGCGACGTGGGCGGAGGTCGTGGGCGACATCTACTCGGAGAAAATCGAGTCGACGATCAACCAGCCGACGCACGTGTTCGACTTCCCGCTGGAGCCGTTCCCGATTACCAGGCGCCATCCGGTCCACCCCGAGCTGGCCGAACACTTCGACGCGGTGATCGGCGGTATCGAGCTCGTCAGCGGCGACACGGAGCTGAACGACCCGGTCGACCAATGGCAGCGCTTCGTCGACCAGCGCAAGCGGCGGATGATCGACGACGAGGACGTGCCGCACCCCAACGACGAGGAGTACGCGCGCGCGATCGAGTACGGCTATTCGCCGACGGCCGGCGGCGGCATGGGCGTCGACCGGCTCGTGATGATCCTGCTCGAACGCGAGACGTTGCGCGAGGTGATCCCCTTCCCGATCGTCAGGGAGCTCCGGTGAAGGGCGCCCGGATGGCGACCGATCCACTAACGGCGCCGACCGGCACCGCCGGCAGAGCCGGTGGTGGGAGGCGCGAGCATGAGTAATAACGGCGCAAAGGCAAACGGAAGCGGATCCAACGGGGCCACCCGGGCGGGCAAGCTCGACCTCGACCGGGGCGTGATCGCGTCATGCCGCGAGGCGGCGAGCCAGATCGCGGCGCAGGTATCGGATCAGATCGACGGCAAGACGACGGTCTCGGTGGAGCGCACGATCACGCGCCTGCTCGGCGTGGACGGCGCCAACGAACTCGACGCGCCGCTGCCGAACGTGCTGGTCGACCACGTGCGCGATCGCGGCGAGCTGGGCAAGGGCATCGCCTACTGGCTGGGCAACGCGCTGCTGGCCGACCGGCAGGCCACGCCGCGGTCGATCGCCGAGCAGGTCGACATGGGCGGCCTCGAGCTGTGCGCGCTGCCGCGCGCGGCGGATGAGGCGATCCAGCAGCGGATCGCGCGCGAGTGCGAGCGCCGCGTGGGCGAGATCGCCGAGCGCATGCGCGAGCGTCGCGAGAGCCGCGAGCGCTTGGGCGAGCACCCACCGCCGCTGCGCTACGTGCTGACGGCGACGGGCAACGTCTACGAGGACGTCGTGCACGCGCTGGCGGTGGCGCAGGCAGGCGGCGACATCGTGGCCGTGATCCGCTCGACGGCACAGAGCCTGCTCGACTACGTCCCGTACGGCCCGACGACGGAGGGCTACGGCGGCACGTTCGCGACGCAGGCCAACTTCCGCATCATGCGCGAGGCGCTCGATCAGTGGTCTGAGCAGCACGGGCGCTACGTGCGCCTGTCGAGCTTCTGCTCGGGGCTGTGCATGCCGGAGATCGCGGCGATGGGCGCGATCGAGGGCTTCGACAACATGGTCAACGACGCGCTCTACGGGATCCTCTACCGCGACATCAACCCGGTGCGCGGGCTAATCGATCAGCGCGTCTCGCGCATGATCAACGGCTATTTCGGGGTTGTCATCAATACGGGCGAGGACAACTACCTGCGTACGGCAGACGCGATCGAGGCGGCGCCGTCGGTGACGGCCTCGCAGTTCATCAACCGCCAACTGGCGCTCGACTCGGGCGTGCCGGACGGCCAGATCGCGCTGGGGGATGCATTCGAGATCGACAACCCGATCCCCAACAGCCTGCTGTACGAGTGGGCGCAGGCGCAGCTGACGCGCGAGCTGTTCCCGGAGTGCCCGGTGAAGTACATGCCGCCGACGCGTCACATGGACGGCAACCTGTTCCGCACGCACGCCACGGATTCACTTTTTAATTTGATAACGATCGCCACGGGTCAGGGCATCCAGACGATCGGCGTCCCAACCGAGGGGATCTTCACGCCACATGTGCACGACCGCGTGATCGGTATGGAAAACGTCGACTACGTGTTCACGGCGGCACGCGATCTGGGCGATGAGATCGAGTTCAAGCCCGGTGGGATCATCCAGACGCGCGCGCAGGAAGTGCTCACGGGCGCGCACGAGCTGCTGCAGCGGATCGCCGAGCACGGCCTGTTCTCGGCGCTCGGCGAGGGCGTCTTCGGCGACGTGCCGCGGGCGATCGACGAGGGTCGCGGCACGGAGGGGATCATCACCGTCGGCGAGGGCTACTTCAACCCGGCAAGCGAGCTGATGCGGGGAGCGTCGAGCCTTGCCTGAGCCCGCCGAGACGAACGGGTCGTCCCCGGCCAACGGCGCGACCCGGGCGGCGGGCACCCGCGCACAGGTCGACCTCGCACGAGTCAAGCCCTACGCCGACCACCTCGGCGACGGGATCGTCCAGTTCAGCTTCACGCTGCCCGTGCCCTACGGCCTGGCGGCGCGCAAGGCGGCGCAGGAGTGGGCGGCGAAGATGGGCTTCGAGCACCCCGAGGTCGTCCACTACCAGGAGCTGACCGACGGCTATACGTACTTCGTCATGTTCGGCGAGTCAAACCAGACGGTCGACTACGCCTCGCTCTCCGATGAGGGCTTCGAGATCGAGTACATGTCAGAGGGGGAGATCGAAGAGTTCGCCAACCGGCAGATCGGCCGGCCGATCGTCGTGGTGGGAGCGGCAACGGGCACGGACACGCACAGCGTCGGGATCGACGCGATGCTCAACCTGAAGGGCTTCCACGGCCATCACGGCCTAGAGGGCTACAAGGCCTTTCAGACGCACAACCTCGGCAGCCAGGTGCCCAACAGCGTGCTCGTCTCGCGCGCGATCGACCTCGACGCCGACGCGATCCTCGTCTCGCAGACGGTGACGCAGCAGAACCTGCACATCGCCAACCTGACCGAGCTCGTCGAGATCGTCGAAGCCGAGGGCCGGCGCAAGCAGATGATCCTCACCTGCGGCGGGCCGCGCGTGTCCAACGAACTGGCCAAGGAGCTCGGCTTCGACGCGGGCTTCTCCAAGGGCACCTACCCGCACCACGTGGCGAGCTTCATCGTGCGCGAGCTGGCGGCGCGCAACGGCACCGGCCACGGCGCAGGCGTGGCCGACGGCTCGGGCGCGAGCACCGCTGCGGATGGCTAGCGCACGGACGCGCGGGCGCGCCGATGGCTAGCGACGCGGCGCCGCTTGAGCGGCTCACGGCGGACGCGCGCATGCTCGCGCTCGTCGGCCTGGCCAAGAACACGGGCAAGACCGAGACGCTGGCGGCGCTGCTGCGCGAGCACGCCGCGGCCGGCCGTCCGGTCGGGGTGACCTCGATCGGGCGCGACGGCGAGGAGCACGACGTGATCGACGCGCGCATCGAGAAGCCGCGCGTGCAGCTTCAGGCGGGCGACCTCGTGGCGACCACGGGCGCGCTGCTGCGCGCCAGCGGCGTCGCACACGAGCGCCTCTCGCGAACCGGCGTGCGCACGCCGCTCGGCGAGGTCGTGCTCGCGCGCATGTCCAAGCCGGGATCGGTCGAAGTGGCCGGGCCGAGCGCCGCCGCCGACCTGCGCTCGGTCGGCGAGGAGATGCTCCAGCTGGGCGCCGAGCAGGCACTGCTCGACGGCGCGATCGACCGCCGCGCGGCGTCCTCGCCGGCGGTTGCCGACGGGCTCGTGATGGCGACGGGCGCGATCCTCGGCGAGGACATCGACGACGTCGTGCGCGCCACGAGCGACGCGGTCGACCTCGTCAGGCTGCCGGCCACCGGCGAGGACGGCACGACTGAGACCGCCGGGGCCGCGAGCGCGGCGCCGGGCGCCGGGGAGGCAGACGGCGAGCACGTGGCGCTCGAGCGCCGGCTCGTGCTGAATGCGGAGCCGGCCGAGATCGCGACGCTGCTGCGCGAGCATCCGCGGGCGAGCACGCTGACGGTCGAGGGCGCGCTGAGCGAGCGCTTCCTCGAGGGTCTGCTGGCAGCGCGCAGCGAGCGCGCCGGGCGCGAGCTGCGGATCGTCGCGGCCGACCCGACGAAGGTCTTCCTCTCACGCCGCGGCACGCGCTGGTACGAGCGTCAGGGCATCGCGATCGAGGTGCGCCGGACGATCGCGCTGAAGGCGATCACGGTCAACCCGGTGGCACCGCAATCGCACCGCTTCGACTCACGTCAGCTGCGCGAGCTGATCGCGGCGGCCGTCGCGGACGTTCCCGTCCTCGACGTGCTCGACGAGTCCTACTTGGCGTTGCTGAAGTAGTCGGCGTTGATCTGCGTGTACTTCTGCCACTCATCCGGCAACTGGTCCTCCGCGAAGCACGCATCCACCGGGCAGGCCTCGACGCAGGCGTCGCAGTCGATGCACTCCTCGGGGTCGATGTAGAGCATCTCGGCCGCGTCGTATCCGGGCTCGTCGGGCGTCGGGTGGATGCAGTCGACGGGGCACACCTCGACACAGGAGTTGTCCTTGGTGCCGATGCAGGGCTCGGCGATCACGTAGGCCATTCGCTTCTTTCCTGGTTGTTTGCGGTTGTCCGGCGGAGCGGGGTCCGGCCGAGCGGCATATTTTACGTATGGCAGCAGCCCGGCCGAGGCTCATCGTAGATGATTGCTCGATCAATCATCGCCGGGCAAGCGCCCGGCTCGCGCGATCGCCGCGGGGGGCACGGGCGACGGCGGCCGGGACGGCAATAATCATGTGGATGCTGATCGACCCTCGCCTGCGGGAGCGATAGATGCTGCTGCTCACCGGCGCAACGGGCTTGGTCGGCTCGGCGCTGCTGCGCCGCTTGGTCGCCGAAGGCGAGCAGGTGCGCTGCCTCGTGCGCAACCCGCGCCGCCTCGGCGCACAGCGCGTGCGCGTGCAGATCGCACTCGGCGACCTGACCGACCCGCCGTCGTTTCGCAACGCGATGCGCGGTGTGCGCACGGTCGTGCACCTGGCCGCCTCGATCCGCGATCAGCCGCGCGGCTCGATCGAGGAGCTCAACGGGATCGCGACGTGGCGGATGGTGCAGGCGGCCGAGCGTGCCGGCGTCGAGCGCTTCGTGTTCTTCTCGGCGATCGACGCATCCACGCACCACCGGGCGCGCTTCTTCCGCGCCAAGGCGCTCGCCGAGCAGGCCGTCGGCGAGGCCGCGCTCGAGTCGGTCGTGTTCGCGCCGTCGATAGTCTACGCGCCGGGCGATCCGTGGCTGACGCTGCTCGAACGGCTGGCGCTGCTGCCGGTGATGCCGGTCTCCGGGCGCGGGCGCGCGCTGTACCAGCCGATCTGGGCCGAGGACGTCGCCGACTGCGTGATCGCGGTGTTGCGCGCCGGGGCGGGCCTGGGCGAGGCAGGTACTCCCGCGGCTGGCGCGCGGCAGCTCGGTGCGGGCGGCAACGGCACGGCCGGCAATGGACACGGCGACGGCCGTGGCGATGTGGCGGTGCGCACGGCGGCCGAGCGCCGGGCCGGCGCGGAGCGGCGGCTGCGCGCCCGCTATGAGCTGGCCGGTCCCGAGACGCTCAGCCACAACGATCTGGTGCGCATCGTGCTGCGCTCGCTGAACCGCAGGCGTCCGCTCGTGCACGTACCGACGCCGATCGTCTCCCGCGCGCTGCGCCTGCTCGAGCGCGTGTCGGGGCCGAACGCGTTCGCGACATGGGACGAGGCCGAGCTGATGGAGGTGCCGATGGTCTCCACGCGCGGCGCGGCCGACGTCGAAGAGCTCGGCGTGACGCCGGCGCGGATGTCGGCCGTGCTGGGCGTCGGCTGACAAGCGGATTCTCCGCGCAACGACTCGGAGAGCGAACCGAAGGCTGCCTCGTGGTTGATTCGAATATACCGACAAGACCCAGATAACGACATCGCCATGATCTTTGCTGTAGGCTCGCGGCGGGATGGTTGGACTTGGGGGCCGGGCTAGATCGAGGCTCACGCGGCTGCGCCGGCGCAGACCGCGTGCTGGTGCCTGCGCCCTACCGGCGACACTCACGCTGCTCACGCTATGCGCCGGCATCGCCGGAACCCCGACGGCGCCTGCATACGCCGCACCCGCGACCCCCAAGCTGCACGCGAACTTCCCCTCGTCGGTTCGGATCAAGGGAACGCTGCTCGTCTCGGGCAAGACAAGCAGCGCTCAGCGCTCTGGAGTCCAGGTGGTCCTGCAGCAGCTGGTTGGAAGCCGCTGGGTGGTTCGCTCGCACACGTCGGTGCGTGGCGGAACCTTTCGCCTGCACTGGCGCGCGCCCCGAGATCCGGCGATCGTCGTGCTGCGCGTCGCGCTGCTGCGACACGGCAAGGCTCGCGCCTACTCTGCATCCAGGCGCCTGCACGTAAGCGCGCCCGTGCGCGTGCTTACGGCCACGAAGCTCACCGCTGTTCCAGCCCCGGGCGCGGCGGGCGCCGTCCGCTACGCCGGCAGCGTCGCCGCTCACCCGGGCGACATCGTCGCCGCGGGCATCTCGACGGCTAGCCCGTATGGATTCCTTGGCGAGGTGACTTCGGTGGCGCATCACGGCGGCGAAACGGTCTTGCAGGCGAAGCCGACGTCGCTGCTCGCGGCGGTTCCGGAAGGCACGATAAACGCGTCGGTCGACTCGTCGAGCGGATTGGCGACTGCGAGCTCGGTCCGCGGCGGCGCTCGCGCGAAGACAGCCGCCGGTGGCCTTCGCGAATCGATCGCAAAGTCGCTCAGCTGCACCGGCGGGGTTGCCGCGCACCTGTCGGGCTCCGTCTCGCTGACGACTAGCGCCAACTTCAGCGCGCACTGGTCGCTGTTCCACGGCATCGATCGTGCGTCTGTTACGGGCACGGCGACCGCGAGCGCAGAACTCGGCGCGTCGGTCGACGCCTCTGCTTCCTGCACACTGGCGAAGACCGGAGTGCTCCCCCATCCATGGACGCTCACGCCGATCGAGTTCCAGGTCGGTCCGATCCCGGTCGTGCTCGTGCCGCGCGTACAGATCTATGTGTCGGCGTCGGGGATGCTTGGGGCAAGGGTCAGTACGGGCGTGCACGGATCGCTCAGCGCGACCGCCGGTCTCAGCTACGACCACGGGAAAGTGAGCCCGATCGCCTCGAACAGCCTCAACTTCGGCTACGAACCGCCAACGCTGAGCAGCTCGGCGACGCTCGGCGGGCGCGTGATCCCGACCCTCGACCTACTGCTCTACGGAGTCGCGGGACCCGAGATCAGTTTCAGCACTGGACTTGACCTCGCGGCGAACCCCGCGCAGGACCCATGGTGGACCTTGACCGCCCCTGTCGACCTCGAAGCGTCGCTGAAGGTCCCCGAGCTCGGTCTCGAGACGGGGCAGCTGCACGTCTACCACCACGTTTTTGCAATCGCTCAAGCGCCTGCCCGACCAGTGCCACCGCCGCCGCCCCCGCCGCCGCCACCACCGGCAGAACGGACGATCGGGTTCTTCTACACCTCGCCCGACTTGGCGTGCACGCTCGCAACCAACGAAGATCTGTACGACGAGTTCTACACGTCCCTCGAAGCCCCCAACGACGCTTGCGGCACGTTCCTCTCGATCGAAGGGGAGCTCTATGGACCCGAAAGCATTCCCGCCGGCTCTGACCTCGGCGGCTACATCTCGTGGACGCCGATCGAACAGCAGTTCAGCGGCGAAGGGACGGCCGCGAGCCCGAACACGCTGCTGACTACCGTCGAAGCCGGCGGCACGGGCGTGCGCCTGGTCGAGACCGACCGCTGGATAGACGGCGGCAGCAGCGTCGATTCGTCGTATGCGATCAGCGGCGAAGGCGGCGACACGCGCGCCGTTCGGCTGTACCGTGCGGCCGACTGCTACGTGGGCAACTCCGACGTCGGCCTGGGCGCCTACGACTCGAGCTCGCAGACCGTTGGCTGCCTGCGTTCACTCGAAGACGGCGGCGTGCTCGCTGAGCAGCTGCAGCCGCTCGCTCCGAGCGGCGCGACCAGCACCGAGGACTTCTACGCCAACATCTGGTCAGACCTCGCTACTCAGCAACCGCTGCCCGCCGGTTGCCGCTGCGGTGAAGAAATTGATGACGGGGTTGCCACCTCGTGGGGGCTTGGGCTGCACGGCACCAGCCCGATCACCGCTTCCTCGCGGTTCGCCTTCGTCGCGGGCGGCTAGCGCGACGTCGGCCGCTTGCGCGACCGGCGCCGACGCGAGCCTGCAAATCGTCCCCACTAGATGGCCGGCATGCCGGCGGCGAGTTGTTTCAGCCCCGGCAGCCCGCGATGCTAGGTGCCCGTGGGAGATTCGACAAGGAACGTTTCTGTAGTCGAAAACATTCCCGCCAGGTAGAGGCGCTACGCGGCCGCCGCGGCACGCTCCAGCGGCGGCCGTCGCTGCGCCCAGGGCTGCGCGGCTTCGAGCTGCGCGGCGAGCGACAGCAGCTGCGCCTCGCCGGCGGGGCGCCCGACGAGCTGCACGGCAAGCGGCAATCCGTCGGGGCCCTCGTACAGCGGCACCGAGATGCCTGGCTGACCGCTCGCGTTGAAGATCGGCGTGAACGGCGTGAACAGCCCGGAGCGCGTGAACGTCGCCATCGGCTCGGGCGCACCCGTGTCGAGCGTGCCGAGCGGCAGTGGGCGCTCGGCGAGCGCGGGCGTGAGCAGCGCGTCGTATGGCTGAAGGAAGGAGACCAGGTGGCGCGCGAACGCCTGCAGCGCGACGTCGGCGCCCATGTAGTCGATCGCGCCGAGCTTCTGCACCATCGAGAAGATCGCCCAGCTCATCGCCTCCATGTCCGCGGCTGTCGGCTCGCGCCCGGCGACACGCCCGGAGTAGGCGATCGAGAGCGCGATGTGGCAGGAGAAGACGACGCCGAACAGCTCGCGCAGGGAGTCGTTCTGCCACGGCGGGTCGACCTCCTCGACCTCGTGCCCGAGCGAGCGCAGCAGCTCGGCGGCGTCGGCGACGGCGCTCGCGGCGAGCGGGTCGAGGAGCGCCTCGGGAACGGGTGGCAGCGTCGTGGCGGCGATCCGCAGCGTGCCCGGCTCTGCGCGCGCCGACACGGCGAACGGCTCGGCGGGCGGCGGCGCCCAGGTCGCGTCGCCGGGCTCGTAGCCGGCGAGCACGTCGAGGATCGACGCCGTGTCTGCGACGGTCCTCGTCAGCACGCCATCGATGCCCAGCGAGGAGTCCCCGAGCTCGGGCGCCGGCGAGATCCGACCGCGCGCGGGCTTCAGCCCGACGAGCCCGCAGCAAGCCGCGGGGATGCGAACGGAACCGCCGCCGTCGTTGCCGTGAGCGACCGGCACGAGGCCCGCAGCCACGGCGGCGGCGGCGCCTCCCGAGGAGCCACCGGGCGTGCGCTGCAGGTCCCACGGGTTGCGCGTGGGACCGAAGATGTGCGCCTCGCTGACCGGCAGGATCCCGTACTCGGGGAGCGTCGTCGTGCCGACGATCACGAAGCCGGCGTCACGCAGCCGCCGCGTGATGTTGTGGTCATACGGCGCGACGTAGTCGGACATCAGCGGACATCCGTAGGTCAACCGCAGTCCCTTGACGGGGCGGTTGTTCTTGATCGCGATCGGCACCCCCGCGAACGGTCGCTCGTCCCCGGCGGCGACGGCGTCGGCGGCCGCGAGCGCGCCCTCGGCGTCGACCTGCACGAACGCGTTGAGCATCGGGTTGAGCTCCTCGATGCGCTCGAGCGAGGTCTGCACGAGCTCGCGCGAGGAGATCTCCCCGGCGCGCACCATCGCGGCGAGCTCACCGGCCCCTCGGAACATCAGATCGCTGTCGGTCACGGCTCCTCCTCGATGACGGCTCGCCGAGCCACACGCTCGGCCTCTGCTCGATTGGCAGCGTACTTGCACGCGCAATAGTGCGACGATATGTCCCTGCCCACAAGGCAGCTCACCCCGTCAAGCATCAAGCTCAGAAAGCGAGTGCCATGAGCGCGGTCACAGCACCAGAGGTCCAATCGGGCCTCGAAGGAGTAGTCGCCTTTGCAACCGAGATCGCCGAGCCCGACAAAGAGGGCGGCGCGCTGCGCTACCGCGGCGTGGACATCGAAGACCTCGTCGGCAAGGTGCCCTATGAGCAGGTCTGGGGCCTGCTCGTCGACGGGCGCTTGCAGCCGGGGTTGCCGCCGGCCGAACCGCACGCGCTTACGGTCCGCTCGGGCGACCACCGCGTGGACGTGCAGTCGGCGCTTGCGATGCTCGCCCCCGAGTGGGGCTTCGGGCAGCTGATCGACATCACCGACGAGGAGGCCCGCGACAACCTCGCGCGCGCCTCGGTGATGGCGCTCTCGTTCGTCGCGCAGTCTGCGCGCGAAGCCGGCCAGCCGCCGGTGCCGCAGTCGGAGATCGACGAGGGCAGGACGATCCCCGAGCGATTCCTGATCCGCTGGCGCGGCGAGGCCAACCCGGACCACGTCAAGGCGATCGACGCCTACTGGGTCTCGGCGGCCGAGCACGGCATGAACGCCTCGACGTTCACCGCCCGCGTCGTCGCCTCCACGGGGGCGGACGTGGCGGCCGCGCTGTCGGCGGCCGTCGGCGCGCTGTCGGGCCCGCTGCACGGCGGCGCCCCCTCGCGCGTGCTGAAGATGCTCGAGGAAGTCGAAGCGAGCGGCGACGCCGAGAAGTGGGTGTCCGACGCGCTCGACCGCGGCGAGCGGCTGATGGGCTTCGGCCACCGCATCTACCGCGCCGAAGATCCGCGAGCGCGGGTGCTGCGCCGCACGGCGAGCGAACTCGGCTCTCCCCGCTTCGAGGCGGCCGAGGCGCTCGAGAAGGCAGCGCTCGCGGAGCTTCACGCGCGTCGCCCCGACCGCGTGCTCGCGACGAACGTCGAGTTCTGGTCAGCCGTGATCCTCGATCTGGCCGAAGTCCCGCCGGAGCTGTTCACGCCGATGTTCACGTGCGCGCGTGTGGCCGGCTGGTCGGCGCACATCCTCGAGCAGAAGCGCGAGGCCAAGCTGATCAGGCCGACGGCGAAGTATGTGGGCGAGGGGCCGCGCGCGGTCGCCGCTGTCGAATAGGATCGCGTAATCCCCGGTTTACGCTGTTCCGGATATGGGTAGGATGGCGAGATGCTGGCGCTGCTGATCATCGCCATCGTGTGGCTCGTCGGCCTCACGCTGTTCGTCGGCTTGCGCTTGCGGGCGACCAAGCCCAAGCCCAAGCCCACGACCAAGCCTCAGACCAAGCCTTCGCCCGCTCGCCGCCAGCGCTCGCCGCGCCCTGCCGTGCAAAGGGCGCGAGCGTCGTATGCGAGGTCCGCGACCGGCGAGCGCTGGAGCGCTCCGCCGGCGCTCGATCGCCCGGCGTCGCGGTAGGGCACGACGACGGTAGGCACGACGTCGCGCCAAAGCCCGGCGTCGCCGGAAGCCACGCTGCGCCCGCCTCAGCCGTCGGAGTGAGGCCCGGCCGCTACTGGAGCACGAGCGCGCGATCGAGGATCGCGCCACTGTCGACGCCGCGAGGAAGGTCGCCGAAGGCGAGTCCGCGCTCGCCGAGGCGAGCCGCGCAGAACGCCTCGGAGACGGCGGCGGGAGCGTGGCGCAGCAGCAGGCTGGCCTGCAGCGCGAGCGCCATGTCCTCGACCACGCGCCGGGCGCCCCATTCGGCGAGCGGACGGTCCTCGCCGGGCAGCGCGCCCAGCCCCTGACGGGTGGCCGCGAGGTGGGCATCGAAGCGCGCATCGGCGCCCTCGGCCAGCTCGCACTCGGCGAGGAAGGCGCCGGCGGCGCCCGGCTCGCGCCCGAGCGCGCGGAGCACGTCGAGCGCGATCACGTTGCCCGAGCCCTCCCACACCGTGCCGATTTGGATGTCGCGGTAGAACTGCGCCATCGGCGCCTCCTCGACGTAGCCGTTGCCGCCGAGGCACTCGAGCGCCTCCGCGGCCAGCGGCGCTCCGCGCTTGCACACCCAGTACTTCATCACCGCGAGGGCGAGCCGGCGGAAGGCGGACTCCTGGGGCTGCTGGGAGTCGAAGGCCCGCGCGATGCGCATCGTCGAGACCGTCGCCGCCTCGGACTCGAGCGCGAGATCGGCGAGCACGTTGCGCATCGCCGGCTGGGTCACGAGCAGAGCGCCGAAGGCCGAGCGATGGCGCGCATGCCAGATCGCCTCGGCGACGACGCGGCGCATCATCCCGGTGACCGCGGTCAGCGTGTCCAGGCGCGTCCAGATCAGCTGCTCGACCATCACGGCCGTGCCACGGCCCTCCTCGCCGAGCACGCGTGCCGGCAAGTGGTCGTACTCGACCTCCGAGGAGGCCAGGCAGCGTCCGCCGAGCTTGTCCTTCAAGCGCTGGATGCGAAAGCCCTCGTGGGGGCGCTCGGCGACGAAGCACGTGATGCCGACCTCGGTGTGGGCGAGCGTGAAGAAGACGTCGAAGACGGGGTGCGTGCAGAACCACTTGTGCCCGGTCAGCTCGAACCAGCCGTCTCCGGCCGGCTCGGCCACGGTCGAGTTGGCGCGCAGGTCCGAGCCGCCCTGCTTCTCGGTCATCACCATCCCGGCCTGCGCGAAGGAGTCGTAGTCGGGCAGCGTCAGCTTTCGCTCCCACTGCTGCGCGAGCGTCGCGTCCTGGCGCATCGTCGGCACGGCGGCGTAGTTGATCGACATCGGGCAGCACGGCCCGGTGTCGAGCTGGTTGAAGAGGTGGAACATGCCGGCGCGCACGACATGGGCGCCCGGGCGCGGATCGCGCCACGGCAGCGAGTTGACCTCGCGCTCGACGCCGAGGCGCAGCATCCAGTGCATCGACGGGTCGTAGTCGATCTCATCGACGCGGTGGCCATAGCGGTCGTGCGTGCGCAGGATCGGGATGTTGCGCTGCGCGCGCTTAGCGTGCGCGAGCGCCTCGCTGGAGGCGACGACGGCGCCGAAGTCGCGTACGCGGTCCAGGCCCCACTCGCCGCCTTCGCGGGTCAGCGCCTCGTTCAGGGCTGGGTCGGCGGCGAGCGGATCGTAGTCGGCAAGCGGCGGCGGCTGGTTGACAACCTCGTGCGTGACGGTGCGGCGGCTGCTGATCGTCGACATCTCGGCCTCCCCTTGGCTCGTCGCGAGCGCTGCAGGGTGACCTTAGCGCGGGCGATCGTTTGGCGCGAACATCGGACTAAGCGGCGAACGGCAACCCCGTGCCTGTCTCGCCTGCGCTCGCGAGCATGTGGGTCCCGGCGAGCACGGCAGCAGCAGGCTCGCGATCGAACTCCTCCTCTACCGGCGCGGACTCGCCCGTGAACAACCACGGGTTGTACTTGGCGATCACGTGCCCGTGGAAGCGCTTCTGGCGCCCGTACACGACCCACGTGGTATCGACCGCGCCGTAGACCTCGGCGACCCGGAGCTCGCCCGGGTGTTCGCGCGCGTAGTGCAGATGGGTGAGGCCAGCGTCGTAGTCGCCAGCCAGCAGATGCTTCGCGACCACGGGCTTGGATGGCTCGTCGACGATCGTCGGGAAGCGGCTCAGGTCAAGATAGCCGCGCGTCGCCGAGACGATCCCGAGGCTTCGCGGCTCGCGCACATCGCGGCGCACCAGCAGCGAAAGCTCCTTGGTGGGGTGCAGGAACGTGTCGATCACAAAGACCTCCTGCCAGTAGCGCTCGGTCACGAGATGCACCTGCACGTGAGCACTGCACTGCACGAGAAACGTGTTCGGCTCGTCGCGCACCCGCTCGATCGCGCCGAGCAAGTCTTCGACGAGCACGAGCTCGAAATCGTCGATGCCCTGGAAGTCGAGGTAGCGCCTCAGGGCGTTCTCGTGGCAGGTGCCCTTTGGCCCGAGCGTGATGAACGTCGGGCGGATCACGATCGGCCCACGCGCGAGCCGCCGAGCCGCGGGCCGGCGGGCCTGGCAGGAGCGAGCCGCGAGCCGGCGAGTCGTGTTCCCAGGCGTGGGCGCTCGAGCGCGGGCTCGGCCACCGGAGCCACCCGCTCCTCCTCGGGCGTGCCCATCAGCTCGTCCTCCATCCGGCAGGTCGCGGTGATCAGCAGCTCGAACAGATCGGCCGTGAAGTCGCCCGGCAGGTCGGCCTGGAAGCCCCGCTGCAGATAGCGCGCCCGCACCTGCGCGACGCGCTCGGGCTGCATCATCGGGATCTCGTGCTCGCTCTTGTAGTGGGCGACTTCGCGGCACACCTCGAAGCGCTCGCCGAGCAGCTGTGCGATCTGCTCGTCGAGGGCGTCGAGGCGCTTGCGGAAGGGTTCGAGGCCGGCGGCGCTCACAGCAACAGCTGCCTCATCCGCGGACCGAGGTGCGAGAAGCCGTTGGCGCGGTAGAACGCCTCCGTGGCGGGCAATCCGGCAAAGCGCTCCGACGGCAGGCCGACCTCGACGCGCACGATCTCTCGTTCGACGGCCAGGTCGAACAGCGCCAGCAGCAGCTCGCGCCCGATCGCCTCACCGCGATGGCCAGGCGAGACCCACAGGTCCTGGATCAGCGCGTAGCGCCCGGGAACGTGGATCGCCAGCTGCCAGCTCGCGCTGAGCACGCCGGCGATCTCCTCCCCGTCCATCGCCACCAGCACGGCGCCGGCGGCGGGGTCTTCGAGCAGCGCACGCGCGGCGCGCTCGAGCGCGACCGGCTGCGGCGCGTCGCCGCTGAGCTCGAGCAGCAACTCGCGCACGGCCGCCGCGACGGCCGCTGCGTCCTGCACCTGCGCCAGGCGGATGCGCACGCGAGGGTCGAGCGCGTCCTGCCCGAGCGACGCCTGCGCGTGCCAGGCGGCCGCCGTCGCGGGCCGTGCCGGCGCGGCTCTCCAGGCGCCTCGCTCGGTCGAGAGCGAGCCCTCCATCGCCGCTCAGGCCGCCTTCACGATCGTCTGGCGCGGCTCCAGCTCGACGCGCCATGCATCGGCCGAGCCGCTGCCCGTGACGGCTTGCGCGATCGCCGACATCGGCGCGCGCGCCTTGAGCAGGATCTCGTCGAACTCCTCCTCGGCGTCGGACTGCATCACGATCGCCCCACCGGCTCCGATCGTCGTCTCGCCGGGGCGCATCACGACCGTGCGGATCACGATCGAGAGGTCGACGCTGCCGTCGAGCCCAAAGTAGCCGAGTGCGCCCGAGTAGACGCCACGCGCCTCGCGCTCGATGTCGTCGATGATCCCCATCGTCCGCAGCTTCGGCGCGCCGGTCATCGAGCCACCGGGGAAGCAGGCGCGTACGCACTCGACCGGCGTGTGCGCGCGCTCGAGCACGCCGGTGACGGTCGAGATCAGCTGATGCACCGTGGCGTAGGGCTCGACGACCATGAACTGCGGCACGCGCACGCTGTCGAGGACGCAGACACGGCCGAGGTCGTTGCGCAGCAAATCGACGATCATCAGGTGCTCGGCGAAGGTCTTTTCGTCGTTCAGCAGCCAGTTGCGCTGCGCCTCGTCCTGCGCGGGGTCTGCCGCTCGCGAGGTCGTGCCCTTGATCGGCCGCGCCTGCACGCGGCGCTCGCGGTCGACCGAGAGGAAGCGCTCGGGCGAGGAGCTCACGACGGCCAGCTCACCCAGCTTCAGGTAGGCGGCGAACGGTGCCGGGTTGCGCCTGCGCAGGATCCGGTAGAGCTCGAACGGGTCGGGGCTCGCGTCGGTGTGGATCTGGTCGGTCAGGCACACCTCGTAGGACTCGCCGGCGCCGAGCACGGCTTTGCAGCGGATGATGTCGGCGATGTATTGGCTGCGCCCGCGCCCGCAGCGGAAGACGACGGGCTCGACCGGCTCCCCCGACTTCGGCGCATCCGGGAGCGAGCGCAGCCGGCCGGTGTCCGTTCCGTCGCACTCAGCCGCGGCGGCCGCGCTGGACAGCGCGTCGCGCACGGCCAGCTCGGCTTGCGCCAGCCAGCGCTCGGCCTCCTCGCCTTCGTGCTCGGAGACCGCGAGCAGATGCGTGCGCCCGGTCGTGTGATCGATCGCGACGACGCGGTTGGCCAGCATCATCACTGCGTCCGGGACGTCGGAGCTATGCTCGACGGGCGAGCCGCAGTCGGCCTTGCACTCGTAGCCGAGGTAGCCGACGAAGCCGCCCACGAGCCCCTCGGGGACGCCGTCGGGGAGCTGCAGATGGCGCGCCTGCAGCTGCTGGTCGAGGATCTCGAAGACCGACCCATGCTCGGCACTCGTTCCGTCGGCCCCGTGCAGCGTCACCGTTCCGCGTGCGACGTCGTATTCGAGCACCTTGCGCTCGACCCCGGCCGAGGTGCCCATGAAGGAGCGGCGGGCAAGCGTCGTCGGGGCGTCGGCGCTGTCGAGCCAGAAGGCATGCGCGGCGTCGCCGAACAGGCGCTCGAACAGCGCCTCTGCGACGGGCTCGCCCTCGAGCGTGCGCCAGTGCAGCGTCAGCTCGGATACGGGCGCCGCGCCCTGCGCCGCGCCCGAGCTCGGCGCCGGCACGGGTGACCCCGGCAGCGTGGCGGCCGAGCGCTCGCGGGCACGCCGCAGCGGTGGCGGCATGTTCGTGCGCCTGCCACGCAGCGCGCGGTGGCGGCGCGCCATCTCGTAGAAGTTCGCAAACAGCTTGTGGCCGTGCTCGGTCGCGATCGACTCGGGGTGGAACTGCACGCCCCACATCGGGCGGCTGGTGTGTTCGATCCCCATCACGACGCCGTCGTCGGTCCACGCCGTGACGCGCCCCTCGCCGAGCGTCCCGCTGACGGCGAGCGAGTGGTAGCGCACGACGGAGAAGCCTTGGGGGATGCCCGCGAACAGCCCCTCGCCCTCGTGCTTGACGCCGCTGAGGCGGCCGTGCATGACCATCGGCGCGCTCGACACCTTGCCCTCGAGTACATAGCCGAGGCCCTGATGGCCGAGGCAGACGCCGAGCACGGGCGTCTCGGAGAAGCGCAGGATGTCCGAGCAGACGCCGAAGTCGTGCCAGCGCTCAGGGCGCCCCGGCCCGGGCGAGATCACGATCGCGTCGAAATCCCAGCGAGAGAGAGCGCGCCAGGAGACGACGTCGTTGTGCACGACGATCGGCTCCTCGCCGGACACGGCGGCGAGCAGGTGGAAGACGTTGTAGGTGTAGGAGTCGTAGTTGTCGATCAGCAGCGTGCTCATGGGGCCGTCTCCAGTCCCAGCCCCCGCGCGCTGCGATCGAGCAGCGTGTGCACGACGCGCTCGACCGGTTCGCTGCGGTCGCTCTCGAGGTACCAGATCGCGAGGTGTTTGAGGTAGTGGGCGAGCGGGCGCACGTCCAGCCGCTCGACCGCCTGGCGCAGATGCCGTCGGTAGAGCTCCGACTGGACCACGGCGAAGCGGTAGTCGGGGTCCTCGGTCGGCGTCGCAGCGCCCCGGCTGCCCGAGCTGTGGCGCGCCCGCGCGCGGGCGAGCTCCCAGCCGAGGCTCTCCTCGGCGAGCAGCAGCCGGCCAGGGTCGAAGTCCATGTCGGGCGCGACGGGGTGCGGCAGGAACCAGCCGAGCGCCAGCCTGCGGCGCGATCCGTTCGGGGAACGGATGCGAGGCCCGCACCTCGCGCCAACGCGGATCGGCGTCGATCTGCTCGTCGATCCAGTCGGTCAGCTCGTCGATCAAGAGCGCGCCGGCGCTCGAGGTCAACGCCCGCTTCTGACTGAAGACCATCCCGTGGAAGATGCTGCGGCTCGGGTGGAACCCGCCGTTCAGCTCGGGGCGCAGCTCGTGCGCGAGCTTGCGGATGCTCGTGACGTGCGCGACCCACTCCGAGCCGGTCACCTGCATCGAGGTCATGTCCTCCAGTTCGGGTGCCGTCATGCAGTAGGTCAGCGATCGCATGTGCTGCGTCGAGAGGCCGTCCGAGCGCACGAGCGCGAGCTCCTCGAGCTCCTCGAAGCCGGTCGGGTACACCACCACGCCGTCCTCGCGCCTGCGCAGCGTGCCGTTGCGCAGGCCGGTTTCGGTCAGCTCGGCCGTCTCTGCGAGGTAGTCGGACTCGAAGAAGACGCGGTCGAAGGAGATGCCGAGCCGCGCGAGCGTCTTGCGCTGCCCGGCGATCACCCAGGCGCGCGTCTTGTACCAGAGCTCGACGGCCTCGCGGTCGCCGCTCAGCACCCGCTTGATCAGCGTGTCGGCCGCGTCGTTCTGGACGTGCACCTCGCGCGATAGCGAGTCCTCAGCCTGCTCCTGCTCGGTGGTCTGCAGCATCCCGCCGGCGGCGACGTAGTCCGCGTAGCATTCGCCGACGAAGTGGTCTGACTTCTCGCCGTCGGCGAAACCCTGGACGTGGCGGCCGCTCTGCACGACGCCGGCCATCGCCTCGCCCATCGCGCGACCCAGGTCGGTGATGCGACTGCGCCGCTCAACCTTGGCGCCGGCCTGCGCGAGCGCGGCCGACAGCGCGTTGCCGATCGCGAGGTTGCGCAGGTGCCCGATGTGCAGCGCCTTCGTCGCGTTGGCATCCCAGAACTGCATCGACACGCGCCTGCCGTCGGCGATGTCGGAGAGGTGGGTCTCGGCGCTGCCGCCGGCCTCGAGCGCCGCGCCCGTCAGCTCGATCCAGCCGTCGGCCAGCACGACCCGCACCGCATCGCGGTCGCGCGTCAGCGAGCGCACCCACGGCTCCTGTTCCAGGCGCGCGAGCACGCGCAGCGACTCAGCGTCCTCCTGCCAGCGCGGCGCGCGCGGGAACAGCTGCAGGTCGAAGTCCGCCCGTGGCCGGCGCGGGGCGCGCGCTGCCCACGGCGAGACCCCGTCCTTCTGCGTCTCGGCACCCTCGAAGTAGTCGAATAGGTTCGTGGTCATCGGCTGGTGAATGTGTGACTGCAAACGGCATGCACCAGCCGGGGCTCGAACCCGGATCACCGATGTTTAAGACCGGCCCTTTCACCGATTAAGGTACTGGTGCTCGTGACGCCTCACTCCGCTGGCGGCTCCCCGTTGACGGCGTGTCTAGTGTGAGCGGCCACGATATTTTTCACGCCCCAACAGTCAAGGGACGCGCCCGCCGCGCCCCGACGCGATCGGCTCGGCGGGACGGAAAAACGGCCAGTAACAAGGGATTCCGAGCCGAGATCGCGCGCCGGCGGTGCCCAAAAGAGAGAGACAGGCTCGCCCATTTGACGGTCGGAAACAATGGCGGCAAGCGCCGGTGAGCGCCCGGCCGCGAGCGGCGGCGAGGTGCCCGCAGGCGCCGTTAACGACGGAGGGCCCGGCAGCGAGCCGGGCCCTCTTCACCTTCGCCCATCGCCGATGGGCCGCGAGGTGCTGCTGCTTACATCATCCCCGACATGTCGGGCATCCCGCCGCCACCGGCTGCTGCGCCTTCCTTTTCAGGAAGCTCGGCGACGATCGCCTCGGTGGTGAGGATGTTCTT
Organism: uncultured Solirubrobacteraceae bacterium; assembly: GCA_963716315.1. GTDB lineage: Bacteria > Actinomycetota > Thermoleophilia > Solirubrobacterales > Solirubrobacteraceae > Palsa-744. The sequence continues at coordinate 1,586,846 of OY970301.1, forward strand.
GGCGATCGAGGCCGCGTTCTGCAGAGCCGAGCGCGTCACCATCGCGGGGTCGATCACGCCTGCCGCGACGAGGTCGACGATCTCGTTCGTCGAAGCGTTCAGGCCAAAGCCTTTCTTGGCCTTGCGCACGTCGTTGACGACGACCGAGCCCTCGAGGCCGGCGTTCTCGGCGAGCTGACGGAGCGGCTCCTCCAGAGCGCGGAGCACGATGCGCGCGCCCGTGCGCTCGTCATCGGAACCGTCGGCCGACGCGCCGTTGTCGCTAACGCTGACGGCCGCCGAGGCCTGCAGCAGTGCGACGCCGCCGCCCGGGACGATGCCCTCCTCGAGCGCCGCGCGGGTTGCCTGCAGCGCGTCCTCGACGCGGTGCTTCTTCTCCTTCATCTCGGTCTCGGTGGCCGCCCCGACCTTGACCACGGCGACGCCGCCGGAGAGCTTTGCCAGGCGCTCCTGCAGCTTCTCGCGATCGAAGTCCGAGTCGGTGTTCTCGATTTCGGCTTTGATCTGGTTGATCCGGCCTTTGATCGCCTCCGTGTCACCGGCACCGTCGACGACCGTCGTCGTGTCCTTCGCGACGACGACGCGGCGGGCGCGCCCGAGCTGGGAGAGCTGCGTGTTCTCCAGCTTCAGACCCATCTCCTCGGTGATCACCTCGCCGCCGGTGAGGATCGCGATGTCCTCGAGCATCCGCTTGCGGCGGTCGCCGAAACCGGGAGCCTTGACGGCCACACCGGTGAACGTGCCGCGGAGCTTGTTGACGACGAGCGTCGCGAGCGACTCACCCTCGACGTCCTCGGCGATGATCAGGATCGGCTTGCCCGACTGGATCACCTGCTCGAGCACCGGCAGCACGTCGCGCACCGAGCCGATCTTCGAGTTGGCGATCAGGATGTAGGGGTCCTCCAGCGTCGCCTCCATGCGGTCCTGGTCGGTGACCATGTAGGGCGAGATGTAGCCCTTGTCGAACTGCATGCCCTCGGTGAACTCGAGGTCCATGCCGAACGTCTGGCCCTCCTCGACGTTGACCACGCCGTCCTTGCCGACCTTCTCGATCGCGTCGGCGATCACGTCGCCGATCTCGTCGTCGCCGGCCGAGATCGTCGCCACGCGGGCGATCTGGTCCTTGCCGGAGACTTCCTTGGACTGCGAGGCGATGTTCTTGACGACCTCGTCGACAGCCTTCTCGATGCCGCGCTTGAGCGCCAGCGGGTTGGCGCCGGCAGCGACGTTCTTCAACCCCTGACGGACGATCGCCTGGGCGAGCACGGTTGCCGTCGTCGTGCCGTCGCCGGCGACGTCGTTGGTCGCCGTGGCGACCTCGCGCACGAGCTGCGCGCCCTGGTTCTCGAAGACGTCCTCGACCTCGATCTCACGAGCGATCGTGACACCGTCGTTGGTGATCGTGGGTGCGCCGAACTTCTTGTCGAGCACGACGTAGCGACCCTTCGGGCCGAGCGTGACCTTGACCGCGTTGGCGACCGCGTCGACACCCGCCTCGAGCGCTGAGCGCGCGTCGCCGTTGTACTTGATCTCCTTGTGAGCCATCTAAATCTCCTTATGCCTCGACCAGGGCCAGGACGTCTGACTCGCGCAACACGAGCAGGTCCTCCCCGTCGATCTTGATCTCGGTCCCGCCGTACTTGCTGTAGAGGACCTCGTCGCCCTTCTTCACGTCCAGCGGGATGCGCTTGCCGTCGTCGTCGAGGCGGCCGTCGCCGGCGGCCACGACCTCACCCTTCTGCGGCTTCTCCTTCGCAGTGTCGGGGAGGACGAGCCCACTTGCGGTGGTCTGCTCCTCCTCGATCGCCCGCACGATCAGGCGATCGCCCAGGGGCTTCAGCTTCATATCGAAAACCTCCATCTAGAGAGTGCTTCGGGCGCTCTGCGTCGTATCCGGCCCTGTGCCGGAGGCTCGAGCGCCTCTGGCACTCTCCGCGGAGAGTGCCAACGGTTGCTCACAATATATAGGGCATGTGGGGGCTCATCAAGGGAAATTGGCACTTGAGAGGGAAAGTGCCAACGGATGAACGACGCTCCGTGCAGCATCCACGGCGGCCTGCGCGCTGGGCGCCCGCCCAGCACCGACCTCCCCGGCCCCACCGGGCCCGGTCAGTTCTGAGCGCCGCCGAAGCCCTTCATCGCCGCCGTCATCCCGCTCGGGTTCTCGAGGATCTGCGAGAAGCGCACGACGGTGACGGTGTCCTGGGTGGAGACCTCGCGGCCGTAGATCTGTTCGAGGAAGTTGATCAGCTCGTCGTGGCGGCGGAACTCGGGGTTGTCGTGCTTGATGTCCCGCGGCGAGAGGTCGGCCAGCTGCATCACCTCGACCTGGTCGATCACGGCCTCGAAGATCCGCTCGCGCGGCGAGTGCTGGTAGCCGATCGTGACCAGCACGAGCTGGTTCTTGCGGTACTTGCCCGACTTGTCGCCGAGGCGGATCGTCGCCGTCTTGCGCCCGCGCTTGAGCTCGTCGGCGAAGATCGTCGAGTAGAAGTTGAGCACCTGCACGGGGCGCAAGGCTATCGGGCTTTGCCCTCGGCCTCCAAGTACTGGGCGGCCTTTGCCACCATTTCGCGCTCGGCCACGTGGCTCAGCTCGCTGCGGGCGTCGGTCAGCGGGATCCACCAGGCCTTCTCGACCTCGTCGTCGTGATCGGCCGTGTCGCCTTCGATGTACCTGAACAGGTAGAACGACACCGACTTGGGGATCGTCTGCCCGTCGCGCCGGTACCAGTAGCGCGTCTCGCCCAAGTCCGTCACCGGCTCGGCCACGATGCCGGTCTCCTCGCGCACCTCGCGCGTGGCCGCTTGCAGCGCGTTCTCGCCAGGATCGATGTGTCCCTTGGGCAACGCGACCACCTTCGAGCCGTCCGAGGCGCGGCGGGTCGGCACGATCACGACGACCTCGTCGCCGCGCACGACGACGCCCCCGGCCGAGCGCTCGCGCGCAGCCGTCCGGCCGCCGCCACGCCGGCCCTGACCGCCTTTGCGCGGAGCCCCCTTGCCGGCGCTCCCCTTGCCGGAGCTGCCCTTACCGGCGCCGCCCTTGCCCGCGGCCGTCGAGCCGGAGCCCCTCTTGCCGCCGGCCGCCTTGCGCCGCTTGCCGCGCGGCTTCTCAGAAGACATATTGCTTGAGCGCCTCGGGGTCGTGCACGGTGAGGCGCCCTCGGCCCTGCGAGATCACGCCGGCGCGCTCGAGCACGGCGAGGAAGCGGCTGGCCGACTCGCGTGAGGAGCCGGCGAGCTGCGCGAGGTCGGCCTGCGTGGCGGTGACGAGCACGTCGCCGTGCTGGCCGTCGCTCAGCTCCTGCTCTACCAGTTGCGAGAGCACGACGGCCACGCGGCTCTGCACGGTCGAGAAGGACTGGCGCTGTAGCCGTTCGTTGGTCTCGCGCAGCCGCCTGCCGAGCGCGATCGCCAGGCGCGCGGAGATCTCGGCGTGTTCGGACATCAGCCGGCGCATGTCGGGACCGAGCACGGCGACGACCGCCGTCCGCTCGATCGCTTCGACCGTCGCCGAGCGCAGCTCGTCCTCGAACAGCGCGAGCTCGCCGAAGATGTCGCCGGGGCCGAACGTGGCGAGCGTCAGCGTGCGGCCGTCTCGGTGGGTGCGGATCGCTCGTGCCCTGCCGTCGCGCACGACGTAGCAGGTGTCGCTCGCGTCACCCTCGCGGAACACGACCTCGCCTGGCTCGAACTCGCGCGGCACCGCGAACTGCGCGATCCGCTCCAGGTCGTCCTCGACCAGAGTCGAGAACACCGGAACGTTTCCGAGAAGCTCGACCACCTCCGCTGATCGCATCCCAGTCATCCGCCAGGCATATCACACGCCGCGCGCACGGCAGCCGGGGCGCGGCGCACGCCACGTCTGCCGTCGCAAACAGGGCCGCAACTGCAAGCTCCTCGAAGGTATCTTCAGATACATGAGGCGGTCGCTGACAAGCATCTTCATCATCGCGCTGACGGCGGCGCCGGCTCTGCTCGCGCCGCTCCCCACCGCTGCGGCGGCGAAAGGCAAGCGCGCCAGGCGCGCAGTCGACACGAGCCCGCTGCTGCGATCGCGCCTGTTGTGGGCGACGATCGACATCTGCAACCCCACCGACCAGCCGAACACGGTCGGCATTCGCGGCTCGATGCCAGGCGACCACCAAGCGCACGACACGATGTACATGCGCTTTCGCCTGCAGTACATGAACACGGCGACGAAGACGTGGAGCGACCTGAGCAAGGCATCGGCCAGCTACGCCGCCGTCGGCTCAGGCTCCTCGGCGCGCCAGGCCGGGCGCAGCTTCCAGCTCAACCCGATCGCCGGCCAGCCGGCGTTCACGCTGCGCGGCGTCGTCAACTTCCAGTGGCGCCACGGCTCGACGGTGCTCGCGCAGGTGGCGCGCACGACGAGCGCCGGCCGTCAGAGCCTGGCCGGCTCGGACCCGGCCGGGTTCTCCGCTGCCACCTGTCTCATCGGCTGAGCATCCAAGACGGCCGGCGCCGCTCAGCGGCCGTCTTCGAACAGCCGGGGGTCGTTCGTGATGATCCCGTCGACGCCGAGCTCGGTCAGCTTGGCGATCCGCGCGCTGTCGTCGACGGTCCACACGTACAGCTCGCCGCCGCCCTCGCGCACAGCGCGCACGAGCGCGCGCGTGACCACCCGCCAGTGGGCCATGATCGCGTCGTAGCGTCCCTCGCGCAGGCCCGCGCGGGCGCGGACGGGCAGCATCGCGCGATAGCCGGTGAGGATCGCCAGGGCCGGGATCGCCGTGAGCATGTCGGTCGTGTAGTCGCGGCGCACGCGCGGCACCGACAGGCCGAGGCGCAGCGCCGGCTCCTGCGCGCGGATGCGCGCGAGCACATGCGGGTAGGTGCAGCTCGAGCAGGCTGCGCTCGACCAGATCGAACTTGCGCAGCGCCTCGAGCACGCGGCGCTCGTAGCCGGGGATCTTCACGTCGATGTCGAAGTCGAGCGACGCGAAGCGCTCGCCCGCGAGATGCTCGAGCGCCTGCTCGAAGCGCAACGGCCGGCGCGCGCGGATGTCCTCGTAGTCGTGCGCGACGAGCAGCTCGCCGCAGCCGTCGGTGCGCTCGGAGAGCACGTCCAGCTCGATCATGTCCACGCCGTGGCGCAGCGCCGCGTCGAAGCTCGCCAGCGTGTTGCCGGGCTCGATCAGGTCCGCGCCCTTGTGCCCCACGCGGCGCGGGCGCGGGTGAGAGCGCGGCGTGTGCGAGGTCTGTGCCGAGGTGGGCTCGCTCATCGCGCCCACCTTCGCAGATGGCCGTCCGCTTCAGTAGTCGCTCGGCAGCGGCCTGCGCGTGGCCTCGATCGTCTCCATCGCCGGCTTGGCGCCGATGTAGGGAGCGAGCACGAGGAAGGTGAGCTGGTCGACCAGATAAGGCAGCTGGCGCACGCGGTCGTGCGCCGAGTAGGCCGAGACGATGCCCCAGATCGCGCCGGTGATCGCTTCGCGCGCGACCAGCGGGCCGCGCCGCGCGTCGGGGCCGAGCTCGTCGAGCAGCTTGGTGAAGTCTTCGATCGAGCGCGTCATGCGGCCGATCATGCCCGGGCCGACGTCGAAGATCTCGATGAACGCGAGACGGCTGAGCGCCTCGTGACTGGCGAAGTACTCGACCAGCGCGCCGACGGCGAGGTGCACGGCCTCCGGCCAGCTCGAGGCCGGCTCGATCGAGCGCTTGACCGCTTCCATCGCTTCGGCGACGAATTCGTCGAGCACCGCCAAGAAGCAGGCCTCCTTGTCGACGAACAGCTTGTGGAAGCCCTCCGTCGAGATGCCTGCGAACTGCGCGATCTGCGGGTCGCTCAGCTCCGCGTAGCGCTCGTCGAGGGTGAGGTGCACGAGCGCCCCGAGCGCGCGCGAGCGCCTGTCGTCGTTGGCCAGGAACGCCGCCGGCTGCGGCTCGACCTGATCGGGCTGCACGAGCCCCGATACGTTCAGCCGCCTGGCGACCGGCGAGCGGTAGGACTCGATCCAGTCGAGCAGTTCGTCGGCCAACGTGTAGAGCTCCTTTTCGCGGCGCTCGTACATCCGCGTGAAGGCGACGTGACGGACGCCGGCGACGATCGCGCGGACGGTCAGCGGCGAGAGCTCTTCGCCGTCGGGGTCGGCCTGAAAGGCCATCGCCACGACGCGCTCGAAGGTCGTCGAGGCGAGCGTCATCCGCTCGCGTGCCTTCGGCCCGATGCCGAGCGAGTCGACCAGCACCAGGCGCGGACCCTTCGGCTGGTCGGCGACGTCGTCGAGCAGCGCCTTGCAAGCGATGTGCAGGCGGTTGGCCCAGCCGCGCTCGCGCGACCACGCGTCGAGCACGAGCTTGCGCGCACGCGCCACGACGATGTCGTATGTGGAGAGGAAGCACGCTTCCTTGTTGGCGAACTGCTCGTAAAAGGCGCGGCGCGAGACTCCTGCCAGCGCGATCACGTGGGCGACAGTCGTCTGCGGGTAGCCACGCTCATGTACGGCCTCGATCATGCCTCCGTACATGCGCGCCCGCTGGTTGCGAGCGACATCCTCTCGCGACATCCCATTTGGACCGTGAGGGAGCCTCCGGTACATGGGCGTCGGCCCCCTATGAGTTCCACTCATCCCCACGATTCGAGATACTAGATCATTTCCGTTGGAAACGCAAGCCTACTTTGAGTTATCCCACCATTCTTTATACCGGAATACATTGAGCCTTTCCAGCAATGTCTCTTGCCGCCAAGCGCTGTACCGACAGCTCGAACGGAGTCCGTTTCAGCGGTACGAAACGGCCTGATTCAAGGACACCACGGCGGTGCTGGACGGCGCCCGTCAGGCGCTCAGCGTGAGCCGCCGCGGGCCGGCGTGGAAGCCCAACTCGAGCAGCGCGGCCTCGAGCTTCGAGCCCGTCGCCGGCGCGCCGTTGATCCGCTCGAGCGCGAGCTTCGGCACCCGCCCTGCGCGAACGGCCTCGGCGAGCGCGCGTAGCCCAGCCTCGAGCATGTCGCGACTGCCTCGTGCCATGTCGGGGACGCTCGCCGCGCGCGGCGAGCGCTCCTCATCGCCGGTGGACGCACCGCCGGCGAACGTCAACAGGCTGCGCCCGCCGCGCTCGACGTAGAGCACCGGCTCGTCGGCGACGAGCACCACGTAGGCACCCGCCACGCGAGACGGACGGCGTTCCTGAATGTCACGCTTTGGCCAAGGCAGCGCCGCGCCATAGGGCTGCGCAGGGTCGGCCGCGGCGAGCACGACAGGGCCGCCGCCGAGCGTGCGCGGACGCTCGCCCTCGGGGCGCCGGCTCACGGCGGCGCCCGGCGCGAGCAGTGGCGCCGCGATCGCGGCGTCGGCGGCAGTCGCCGAGCGCGCGGCGCGCAGCCGCTCGACGGCGCCGGGCAGCGCAAACTGCGCGCCGCCCATGCCCTCGATGAAGTAGCCGCGGCGACATACGCCGAGCGTCTCGAGGTTGCAGAGCGTGTCGTAGAGCATCGCGAAGCCGCCCTTGATCCCCTCGGCCAGCACCTGCTCGCGCGTGAGGATGCCGTAGCGCTCGAGCAGCAGCTCGGCCAGCACGCGACGGCGCTCGGGGCCCAACGCGGCGGAGACTGCGACGGCGCGGCCGCTCGTGCCGGCTGCATCGACGGTCGTCGGGGCACCGAAGATCGGGGCGGTCAGCCCCCAGCGGCCCTGCACCTGCGACTGCGCGCCGGTGCGACGAGAGCCAAAGCGCCGGACGGATGTACGACGCTCGGGACGGGCTCGCGCGAGCGCGAGCCGCGGCGCGCGCAGCGGCGCCCACGCGTCGTTGGTCACCTCGCCGGCCCACACCAGATCCCACAGCGTCTCGCGCAGCGACTCGGCGGCCAGCCCGAGCTCTGCGAGCAGGTCGCTGAAGAAGCACGGGCTCTGCGCCAGGCGCTCGCGCAGGAGCTCATGCTCGGGCGTGTCGCTCGCCTTCGCCGAGCCGGCCGCGCCGGAGGCTCGCCGCTCGGCGCCGGGTGGCGGCCCGATCAGCGGCGCGTCGTCGCGGAAGTACAAGGCCACCCGCCCGGAGCGATTGAGCGGCCCGGCGCCGACCCACACGAGCTCGCCGCTTGCGCACAGCTGGTCGAGCCAGGACGGCGAGTAGGCGCCGGTGCGGCGCGGCAGCACGTCGCGCTCCCAGATCTCGGCCGGCAGCGCAAGGCCTTGCAGCGGCACGAGCACCTCGCGCAGCCGGTCGATCCCGGCGCCGGCACTGGGGTGGCGGTCGATCCCCTGCCAGGCGGGCAGGAAGGCGGCGAGCGCCTGCTGCTCGGCCGGCTCGATCTCCTTGCGCAGCGCCGCCAGCGACGCACGCCGCAGGCGGCGCAGCACCTCGACGTCGCACATCTCGCGGCCGCTGCCGCCGGGGCGCAGCTCACCGCGCACGAGATCGCCGTCGCGCTCGAGCTCACGCAGCACGGCGGCAGCGTCGACGCCATAGCGCTCGCGCAGCTCGTCGGTCGTGAACGGGCCGTGCGTGCGCGCGTAGCGCGCGACGAGCACGCGCAGCGCGTCGGGTACGTCGGCGAGGAACGCCTCGGGCAGGCCGCCGGGCGGCGCGGCGGCGAGCGCGTCGCGGTACAGCCCGGCCTCGTCGGCGGCGACCCAGCGCGGCTCGCCACCTACGCGCAGGCGGATCGCACGGCGTTCGCGTTGCAGCTCGGCGAGCAGCGGCGCCGGGTCGATCCCCTCGAACACGCGCGCGGCGACCTCGTCGTCGCTGAGGTCGCCGACGTGGCGCAGCACGTCGTGCAGGCCGTCGCGGCCGGTGGCGCGGGTGATCTCGGAGCGATGCTGCAGGTCGTCCTCGACACGCTGCAGGGCGTCGGCGTCGAGCAGCTCGCGCAGCTCCTCCTGGCCGAGCAGCTCGCGCAGCAGGTCGCGGTCGAGCGAGAGCGCGGCGGCGCGGCGCTCGGCGCTGGGCGTGTCGCCCTCGTACATGTACGTCGCGACGTAATCGAACAGCAGCGAGGAGGCAAACGGCGATGCCGTCTGCGTCTCGACCTCGACGAGCGAGATCTTGCGCGAATGCAGCGAGCGCAAGATGCCTTCGAGGCCGGGCACGTCGAGCACGTCGCGCAGGCACTCGCGATAGGTCTCGAGGATGATCGGGAAGTCGGCGTAGCGGCGCGCGACCTCAAGCAGGTTCTGCGCCTTCAGCCGCTGCTGCCACAGCGGCGTGCGTTTGCCGGGGTAGGCGCGCGGGATCAACAGGGCGCGGGCGGCGTTCTCGCGAAAGCGCGCGCCGAACAGCGCGGAGCCGCCGAGCTCGGCGGTGATCTGCGCCTCGACCTCGTCGGGCTCGAGCATGATCAGCTCGGCGGCTGAGGGCAGCGCCTCGGCGTCGTCGGCGTCGAGGTCGGGTAGGTGCAGCACGATGCCGTCGTCGGAGGAGATCGCGTCGGCCTCGATCCCGATCCGCTCGCGGATCTGCGCGGAGATGGCAAGGCCCCAGGCAGAGTGCACACGCCCGCCGAAGGGCGAGAGCACGCACAGGCGCCAGTCGCCGATCTCGTCGCGAAAGCGCTCGAGCACGATCGTGCGCTCGCTCGGCAGCACGCGCGTGGCGTCCTGCTGCTCGCGCAGATAGGCGAGCAGGTTGCGCGCGGCGCGCTCGTCGAGGTCGTAGCCGTCCTGCAGCGTCTGCGGCTGCTGCTCGACGGCCCAGCGCGAGAAGGCGCCGATCGCCTCGCCGAGCTCCTTGGGGCGGCCAACGGAGTCGCCCTTCCAGAAGGGCACGGCGCCAGGCGCGCCGGGCGCGGGCGTGACGATCACGCGGTCGCGGCCGATTTCCTCGATCCGCCAGGTCGAGGCGCCGAGCAGGAACGCTTGCCCTGGGCGCGCCTCATAGACCATCTCCTCGTCGAGCTCGCCGACGCGCCGCCCGTCGGGCAAGGTCACCGAGTACAGCCCGCGGTCGGGAATCGTGCCGGCGTTGGCGATCGCGAGCTGGCGCGAGCCCTTGCGCGGGCGGATCGTGCCGGCTACACGGTCCCACACGATCCGCGCGCGCAGCTCGCCGAAGTCCTTTGACGGGTAGCGTCCGTCGAGCATGTCGAGCACGTTCTCGAGCAGCTCGATCGAGAGCTCGGCGTAGGGGTAGCTGCTCGTCACGAGCGCATGCAGGTCCTGCACGGAGATGCCTTCGTCGTCCTGATTTCCGTTTATGCCCGCTTTCGCGGGATCGACTGACACGGCGATGGCGACGATCTGCTGGGCGAGCACGTCGAGCGCGTTGCGCGGGACGACGGTCGGCTCGATCAGTCCTTCGTGCATGCGCCGCGCGACGACCGCGCACTCGAGCAGGTCGCCCCTGAACTTGGGGAAGATGCGCCCGCGGCTGACGTCGTGGACGTTGTGACCGGCGCGGCCGATGCGCTGCAGCCCGCGCGCGACCGACTTGGGCGACTCGATCTGCAGCACGAGATCGACGGCGCCCATGTCGATGCCCAGCTCGAGCGAGCTCGTGGCGACGAGGCAGGGCAGCTCGCCGGCCTTCAGCAGCTCCTCGACCTTGGTCCGCTCCTCACGCGCCAGCGACCCATGATGTGCACGCGCGATCTCGAGCGGCACGACCGGTCCGTCATCTCTCTTCTCATCATCGTCTTTGGCCTGGTGGAGCTCGAGCTCCTTGGCGGCGAGCTCGTTCAGGCGCAGCGCCACCCGCTCGGCCGAGCGGCGGTTGTTGACGAACACGATCGTCGAGTTGTGCGCTTTGACCTGGGCCAGCAGCTCGGGGTAGATCGCCGGCCAGATCGAGTTCCGCGTCGACTCACCTCCTGCGACGGGCTCGAGCGGGTCGTGCGCGGGGTCGCTGAGCGGCGTGGGGCCGCCCGGTTCGCTCATCGACTCGACGGGCACCTCGATCCGCAAGTCGAGCTCCTTGCGGTGGCCGGCGTCGAGGATCGTCACCTCGCGGCGGGGACCGACGAGGAAGCGGCCGATCTCGGCGAGCGGGTTCTGTGTGGCACTCAGGCCGATCCGCTGCAGCGGCTTGCCGGCGTGCGCCTCCAGACGCTCGAGCGTCAGCGCCAAGTGCGAGCCGCGCTTGGTCGCGGCGACGGCGTGGATCTCGTCGACGATCACCGCCTCGACGTCATCGAGCATCGAGCGCGCCTGCGAGGTGAGGATCAGGTACAGCGACTCGGGCGTCGTGATCAGGATGTCCGGCGGCCTGCGCGCCATCGCCGCGCGCTCCTTCTGCGGCGTGTCGCCGGTGCGAATCCCGACCGTGATCTGCTCGGCGCCGATCCCGCGCAGCGGCGTGCGCAGGTTGCGCTCGATGTCATACGCCAGCGCCTTCAGCGGGCTGACGTAGACCACGCGCGTGCCCTGCTTCTCCCCCTTGGGCTCAGCGCCCAGCCGGTCGAGCGCCCAGAGGAAGGCGGCCAGCGTCTTGCCCGAGCCGGTCGGTGCCGACAGCAGCACGTTCTGCCCCGCCGCGATCGCCGGCCACGCCTTTTCCTGGGCCGGCGTCGGCGCCTCGAAGGCGCGCTCGAACCACTCGCGGACGGGTGGGCTGAAGCTCGAGAGGGGCACCCGTCGAGGCTAGCGCGCGGAAACGGTGCACAGATCGTGTCTATTCGTGCACTATGATCGGGTCAGTGGCACGCCCGGCGCACCGCTTGAACATCACGCTCGACCCTGAGCATGCCGCCCGTCTTGCGAGGCTGGCAGAGCGCACGCATGTGCAGGAGGGCACGCTCGCGCGGTCGCTGCTCTCAACGGCTATCGAAGAAGCAGACCCGGAGGCGCGGAATGTCACCGCGTTGCTCGACGGGATTCCCGGCGCCTACGAGCGCGCCCAAGCTGGACTTGCGCAAGCTCGCGCCGGCGAGGCGATCGACCTCGATCAGCTGTAGGGCTTGGCCCGGGTAACGATCAGCCCAGCCGCAGTCGAGGACCTCGATCGGCTGATCGTCACTCATAGCCTCCCGCGCGATACGCGCGCGCGAGTCCGGCGCTCCCTGCGAGCCCTCGAGCGATTCCCTCGGATGGGCCCGGAGCTGCGCTCGGGCTGGAGCCCGTTCCGGTTCGTGCTCGGCCCCTGGCGATGGCTGCTGATCGTGTACGCATACGACGAGGACAGCGATCTCGTCGTCGTGGTCACGATGCAAGATGCGCGGTCCTCATCGGCGGCCACCTCCACGTAGGAAAATCTACGGAGAGCGATCGCGCGACCACGCCACGAGACCCGTGACGGGCGCGCATCGACGCCAAGTGACACGGATCTCCTCACCTTCGCTTACGGCCCGCCTGATCGAGCGCACGCTCGAGCTGGTCGACATCGCCTCCGAGTCGGGCGCAGAGAGAGACATCGCCGAGCATGTCGTGGCGGAGCTGCGGGAGGGCGGCGTGCCGGTGCGCGACGCCGGCGACACGTGCGTGCTGGCCGGCGCCACGAGCCGCGGCGATCGCCCCCTCGTGCTGCTCGCCGGCCACCTCGACACGGTCCCGGCCCAGGGGAACTGGCCTGGCCAGCTCGACGAGGGCGGCGTCGTGGGGCTCGGCGCGAGCGACATGAAGGGCGGCGTCGCCGTGATGCTCGAGCTCGCGCTTGCACAGACGGCGAGCGCGTTCGATGTCGGCTACGTCCTGTTCGGGCGCGAGGAGCTGCCCTCGGCGCAGTCGGCGCTCACCCCGCTGCTCGCCCGCGAGCAGGGATTGCGCGAAGCGGACCTGGCGATCGTGCTCGAGCCGACGGCCAACGCGGTGCAGGCCGGCTGCCTCGGCAACATCGACGCGACGTGGACGTTCACCGGCAGGGCCGGCCACTCGGCGCGCCCGTGGCTCGCCGACAACGCGATCGACCGGGCGCTGGCCGGGATCGGCGAGCTTCACGCGCGCGCGCCCGAGCGCGAGACGATCGAAGGGCTCGAGTTCGCACAGGTCGCGACGGCGACCATGCTGCACGCCGGCGTCGCGCGCAACGTGATCCCGGGCACGTGCACGGCCAACGTCAATTTCCGCTACTCGCCACGGCTCGACGCAGTGGAGGCCGAGGTGGAGCTGCGGCGTCTCTGCGAGGCTCACGGCGAGCTCGAGCTCCTGTCCAACTCGCAGGGCGCGCTGCCCCCGCGCGAGAACCCGCTGTTCACGTGGCTGCAGGCGGCCAGCGGAACCGAGCCAGAAGCAAAGCAGGCGTGGACGCCGGTCGCCGAATTCGCCGCTGCCGGCATCGAGGCGGTCAACCTCGGGCCAGGCGACCCCGCACTTGCGCATCGCCACGACGAGCGCGTCTCGGCCGAGGCGCTCGTGCGTGCCTACGAGCTCCTGGGGTCGTTCCTGTGCGGCTGAACCCGCACGTCGAGCACGCCCCCGGCTACCCCTTCCTGCGCCTGGCCGAAGCGCGGCGAGCGGCGCAGGCGCGGGGAATCGACGTGGTCGACCTCAGCATGGGACAGCCGACCGACCCTGCTCCTGAGGTAGTGCGCGACGCGCTCGCGCAGGCCGTCGCGACGACGCCGCTGTGCGACTACCCCTCGGCCGAAGGCCTGCCCGAGCTGCGCGCCGCGATCGCCGGCTGGATCGAGCGGCGCTTCGGTGCGGCGCTCGACCCCGGCCGCGAGGTGCTGCCGACGCTCGGCGCGAAGGAGCCGATCGCCGTACTCGCGCGGCTGTTCGCGCGCGACGGCGACACGATCGCCGTGACCTCGCCGTCCTACCCCGTGCCCGAGCGCAGCGCCCGCGCGGCCGGCCTGAAGCTCGCCGTGCAGACCCTGACGGCAGCCGGCGGATGGATGCCCGACCCCGAGCAGATCGAGTGGCGGCGCGTGGCGATCGTGTGGGTCGTCACACCGCACAACCCGACCGGGGCCTGCACATCGCTCGAGCTGCTCGAGGAGCTCGCCGAGCGCTGCCGCAGCCGCGGCGCGATCCTCGCCGTCGACGAGACCTACTCCGAGTTCTGGTTCGACGCCGAGCCGCCGGCTTCGGCGCTTCAGCTGCGCGATCGCAGCGGCGTCGTCGTGTTCAACTCGCTCTCCAAGCGCTCCGGGCTGGCCGGCCTGCGCTCCGGCTTCGTCGCCGGCGACGCCGAGATCGTCGGGCGCATCCGACGCCACCGCAGCGACATCGGCACGACGCCGCAGGCGTTCGTCCAGCGCGCTTCGATCGCCGCATGGGACGACGAGTCCCACGTCACGCAGGCTCGCGAGCGCTATGCGCGCAAGCGCGAGCTGCTCGCCGCCGCCGCCGTGCGCGCCGGCTTCGCCGACGCCGGCGGGCCGGCCGGGATCTTCCTCTGGCTCGGCGTGCCCGGCGGCGACGACGAGCGCGCCTACGAGCTGCTGCTCGAGCGCGGGCTGCTCGTCGTACCCGGCTCCTATCTCGGGGCCGGCGGGGAGGGCTACCTGCGCGTCGCGCTGACCGGCCCGTTCGAGCGCACCGAGCGCGCAACCGAGCTACTGCTCGACGGTGCCGGCGCGCTGGCCGAAGCACCGGCCGCCTGAGCGCCGGCGCTCCTTCGCGTAGCTACAGCGCCGCCCCGTGGTCGCGCACGAGCTCGTTCAGCTTGACCTTGTCGTGGCGCTCGCCTTCGCCGAGGTGCTTGACGACGAGCACGCAGGGCAGGCCGAACTCACCGCCCGGGAACGAGCGCGTGCGGCTGGCGCCGATCGCCACGCTCCACGGCGGGATGTGCCCGCGCGAGATCTCCTCACCGCTGTCGGCGTCGATCACGGGGATCGTCGGCGAGAGGATCACGCCCGCGCCCACCACCGCGCCTTCGCCCACACGTGCCCCTTCGATCAACATGCAGCGGCTGCCGATGAAGGCGTCGCTCTCGACGACCACCGGGCTCGCCTGCAGCGGCTCGAGCACCCCGCCGATGCCGACGCCGCCGGAGAGGTGCACGCGATCGCCGATCTGCGCGCACGAGCCGACCGTCGCCCACGTGTCGACGAGCGTGTCGTGGCCGACGTAGGCGCCGACGTTGACGAAGCTCGGCATCAGGATCGAGCCGGATGCCAGGTGCGAGCCGAAGCGCGCGTATGCGCCGGGGACGACACGCACGTTGGGGCTGCTTCGCTTCGGCGGCAGCCTGTCGGCGAACAGCATCGGCCCGGCCTCGGTGTGCACCATCGGGCAGACGCGGAACAGCAGCACGATCGCGCGCTTGAGCCACTCGTGGACCTGCACCTCGCCTCCACCGCCGATTTCGGCGACGCGCACGCGGCCCCGGTCGAGCAGGTCGATCACGCTCAGCACCGTCGCCTGCACGCGCGCGTCGCGATCGTCGAGCTCTGAGCGACGCTCCCACAGGCAGTCGATCTGCTCGCGCAGTGACTCCAGGCCGCCGAAGTCAGCGATGCTGGCAAGCGTCGCCATGCTCAGCTCACCTGCGCCGTCGCTAGCGGCTCGCCGAGCGGCTCGGCCAAACTGGTGGGCGGGGCGAGCACGTCGGGCTCGAACTGCAGCGTGGCGAAGTAGTCGCGCCGCACCTCCTCGGCGCGGCGGATCAGCTCGACGCCGCCGTCGGCGCGCAGCAGCAGCTCCTGCGGGCGCAGGCGGCCGTTGTAGTTGAAGCCCATCGCGAGGCTGTGCGCGCCGGTGTCGTGGATCAGCAGCAGATCTCCCACGCGCAGCTCCGGCAGCTCGCGCTGGATCGCGAACTTGTCGTTGTTCTCGCACAGCGAGCCGACCACGTCGATCGTCCGCTTCGGCCGTACGCCGTCGTCGCCGTGCAGCGTCAGGTGGTGGTAGGCGTCCGCGTAGAAGGCCTGACGCATCAGCGCCGCGATCCCCGCGTCGACGCCGGCATACTCGCGCCACTTGCTCATGCGGTTGATCACCCGCGTGACGAGCGCACCGTGCGGCCCCGTGATGTAGCGGCCCGACTCGAGGAACAGCTTCGGGCTGCGTCCCGTCCGCTCGCGGTGCGCGCGCAGCAGCGCGCCCGCGCCCTGCCCGAGCGCGTGCACGTCGAGCATCGGATCGCCCGGGCGATAGGGGATCCCAAGGCCACCGCCGGCGTTGATGAACTCGAGCTCGATCCCGAGCTCGCGCTGCAGGCCGTCCTCGAGCGCCAGCAGCATCGCGATCGTCGCGAGCAGCGGCTGCACGGTGAGCACGTTCGAGGCGATCATCGCGTGCAGCCCGAAGCGTTCGGCGCCGTGCTCGCGCGCCCGCTCGAAGGCCGGCCCCAGCTGATCGCGGCGCAGTCCGAACTTGGCCTCCACGGGCGAGCCGATCAGCTTGTCGCCGAGTCGCTCGCGTCCGGGGTTGAAGCGGAACGAGCAGACCGCCGGGACGCCCGGCAGCTTGTCGATCAGCGTGATGTCGTCGATGTTGATGATCGCGCCGAGCGACAGCGCGGCCGCGAACTCCTCGCGCGTCGTGTTGTTGGAGGTGAAGAAGATCTCCTCGCCGCGTGCGTAGCTGTCCGCCGCCAGCTCGAGCTCGGCAATCGAGCTGCACTCCATGCCGAGACCGTGTGCGCGCAGCATCCGCGTGATCGTCAGGTTCGGCAGCGCCTTGACCGCGTAGTACTCGTGGAAGGGCATCCCGCCGAACGCCGCTGCCAGGCGATCGGCGCTCGCGAGGATGCCCACTTCGTCGTAGATGTGGAAAGGAGTGCCGAAGTGCTCGGCGATCTCCGCCAGGCGCGGCTCCAAGCGCCGCGTGAAGTCCTCGCTCATCGGCATCGCGGGCGCCGTCCTAGGCAGCGCGATGTGCCGTAATGATCGCGCGCGTGCGCGGCCCCGTGAGCGGACGGCGGTAGACGATCGAGGCCGTCGAGACGCGCTTGAAGCCCGCCCGCTTCAGTTCGCCGGCGATCCAGCCCTCCGAAAGCCAGTAGAAGCCGGGCACGTTCGCCGACTGCTGCACCGGCTCGTCCGTTTTCGGCGCGTCGTTGGAGATCACGACCGTCCCACCCGAAGGCTTCAGCCAGCTGTGGAACAAGCTCAGCGCTCGGTGTGCGCCGTCATGGCCGTCGTGCAGGTGGCCGAGCAGGCCGTCGGCGTAGACGACGTCCCAGTACTCCGGCTGCGCGTCCCACTCATAGAGGTTCTGGCAGATCGCCGGCACGCCGGCCCGGCGCGCCAGCTCGACGGCCTCCTCGAGCGCATCGACAGCGAGCACGGGGTAGCCTTCGCGTCCGAGCACGCGCTCGACGAACGCGTTGCCCGAGCCGAGGCTGAGCAGCAGGTTTTTGCGGTCGCGGTCGAGCGCGTTGCGTAGGTGCTCGAGGATCCACCAGCGATATGTCGGCGAGCAGATCGACGGCGTCGTCGAGTCGCCTCTGGCGATCCCGTGCTCCCATTCCTCGAAGATGCTCATCTCCTCGCTGCCGGTGAGGTAGAACGAGCGAAGGTCGTTCTCCAGCGCGTTGGGGTCCGCCATCGAGGTCTCGTGGCGAACCGTCGTGTCGAGCGTGGCCATCAGCCATTCACCTCCTGCTGTCGTACGAGGCCGAGTGCGCCGAGGCCGCTGGACAGCAGCGAGCGCATGATGCGACCGACCGCCGGGTCGGTCTCCGTCTCGAGATACCACTTGCCGATGCGCGCGAGGAAGCGCACGAGGCGCAGCGCGTCGAGGCCCTTGACCGCGCGATCGACGAGCGGCAGGAGCTGCGACTGCGCCACGAGCGAGCGGTAGTGCTCGTCGTCGGCCAGCGGCAGCGGCCCGCCGTCGTTGTGCGGATCCCACGCCTTCATCCAGGCGCGCGCGAACGTCCATCCGGCGTTGCCCTCGTCGAGCACGCGCTGCGGCGTGATCGTCAGCGACTCGTGCAGCGGGTGGTCGAGGCACATGCCCATAAGCACCATCGCCGCGAGGTCCTGGGCCGCGCAGCCCGCCCGCTCCTCGATCGCGAGCGAATGCAGCCACTCGTGCTCGAGCAGCATGTCCAGCAGGTCGTCGATCAGCAGCGTGCTCTCCCCACCCGGGCCGACGTCCTGGTCGGTGACGACCTCGGCGTGCAGCACCGCCGTCGGGTAGACCTTGCCGCTCGGCGCCAGGCCGCGCAGGATCTCGTCGAGGTTGTCGCGCCGTTCCTCGCTCGTCAGCCGGACCAACGTCACGTCGGTCATCTCGGTCATCAGCGAGCGCCAGATCGTCAGCGCGCGCAGGTCCTTCGTCGGCTGCCCGTCGACGCCGATCAGCGGCAGGTGCACGGGAGTACGGCCCTCTGTCTCGAACACGAGCGGCCCCCGCAGCGACCCGCCGATCACGCCCTGCGCCAGCGCGAGGCGCACGAGCGGCTCGATCCGCGGCACGTACTGCGAGTCGAAGATCGTTCGCTCGAAGCGCACGCCGAGGCGGGCGAGCGTCTCGTTCTGGCCGCTGACCGCCCAGTCGCGCACCGCGTGCCACAGCTCGCGCGTCGGCGCGTCGCCCGCGACGAGCAGCGCCAGCAGTAAGTCGGCCAGGCCGTCGTTGCGCTGCTCGCCCTGCGCCTGGTGCGCATACAGGCGGCCGACGAAGCGGTCGCTCTTTTCCCCGGCCGCCGCCGGATCGGACTCGTCGGCGAAGCGAAGATAGCCGGCCATCGCGTCACCCATCTCGCGCCCGGCGTCGGCGATCTGCGTCTGGCGCGCCACGTGCGCACCGGCCGCCTCGAGCGTGCACGCCAGCGCGTGCCCGAGCGCGATGTTGCGCAGGTAGCCGGCGTGCAGCGCCGTCGTTGGGCTCGGATCGCAGAAGTCGACGATGTACGGCGCTCCCTTCAGCAGCTCGCGCGTCGCCGGCAGCGCTCGCCGGCCCGCCCCCCGCGCGCCGATCTCCGTGACTCGCGGGTTCTCGAGCTGGATCGACGGTGCCTCGAAGAGCAGGTCCGGCGGGGCGTCGAGGTGTGCGATGTCGATGGCCATGACGGTGCGGCGAGGCTAGTCAGAGGGGTAGAGAAGTCAACAGTCGAGCCGGGGTGAATCGCACTGCCTTCGCCAAACGCTCGGCAAAACCGCCAAGAATCGGGCGATCGCTCGACAGGTGACTTGGAAACAGATCGAGGCGATCGTCTCCGACAGTGAAAGAGAGACATTTCTCGTACCCTCGCGGGCGCGTGGGCTGGCGATTCGCGCTACTTACACGCGGTTGCCAAGGCGCCGAACTTCACTGGTTAGGCTCGCCGCTCAATGGAGTCCAAGCTCGATCTTGACCCCGGCTTGGTCGAGGCCTGCCGCCAGGCGGCGAAGGGCATCGCCGATCGCCTGGCCGAGGAAACGGCCGACCGCACGACGCTGTCGGTCGAGCGCTCGGTTGCGCGCTTCCTCGGCGTCGACGGGATCACCGAGCTCGACGTGCCGCTGCCGAACGTGCTCGTCGAGCACGTCCACGACGGCGGCGGGCTCGGTCGCGGGATCGCGCACTGGCTCGGCAGCGCGATGATCCAGACCGGGCGCGACGCGCAGCACGTCGCAGAGGCTGTCGGCGCCGGCGAGCTCGACCTGCTCGCGCTGCCGCTCGCCGAGGAGGGAGCAATCCGCCGCTTGATCGACGGCGAGTGCGCGCGGCGCATGGGCGCGATCCGCGACCGGATGGATCGGCGTGGCGAGCAGCGCGAGCGCCTCAGCGGGCCGCCGCCGCTGCGTTACGTGCTCAGCGCGACGGGCAACGTCTACGACGACGTCGTGCACGCGCTGGCCGTCGCCGAAACGGGCGGCGACATCGTCTCGATGACGCGCTCGACGGCGCAGAGCCTGCTCGAACACGTGCCCTACGGCCCGACCACGGAGGGCTTCGGCGGCACATTTGCGACGCAGGAGAACTTCCGCATTCTGCGCGAGGCGCTCGATCAGTGGTGCGAGCAGCACCGTCGCTACATCCGCCTGTCGAGCTTCTGCTCGGGGCTGTGCATGACCGAGTTCGCGACGCTCGGCGCGATGGAGGGGCTCGACAACATGGTCAACGACGCGCTCTACGGGATCCTCTACCGCGACATCAACCCCGTGCGCACGATGATCGACCAGCGCGTGTCGCGCACGATCACCGGCTATTTCGGGATCGTCATCAATACGGGCGAGGACAACTACCTGCGGACCGCCGACGCGCTGACGGCGGCGCCATCGGTCACGGCCTCGCAGTTCATCAACCACCAGCTGGCGCTCGCGTCGGGCATGCCCGACGCGCAGATCGCGCTGGGCGACGCGTTCGAGATCGACCCGCCGACGAAGAACGGGCTGCTGTTCGAGTGGGCCCAGGCACAGCTCACGCGGGAGCTGTTCCCGGACTGCCCGATCAAGTACATGCCGCCGACACGGCACATGGACGGCAATCTGTTCCGCACGCACGCCTGCGACACGCTGTTCAACCTGATCACGATCGCGACGGGGCAGGGGATCCAGACGGCCGGCGTGCCGACGGAGGGAGTGTTCACGCCTCACCTGCACGACCGCGTGGTCGGCCTGGAGTGCGTGGACTACGTCTTCAACTACGCGCACGATCTCGGCGAGGAGATCCAGTTCAAGCCGGGCGGGGTGATCGTCACGCGCGCGCACGAAGTGCTGCGCGACGCCTACGAGCTGCTCGAGCGGATCGCCGCCGTGGGCATGTTCGGCGCGATCGAAGACGGCACGTTCGGCGACGTGCGCCGGCGCGTCGACGCGGGCCGCGGGATCGATGGCATCGTGGCGACCGACGAGAGCTACTACAACCCGGCGCTCGAGCTGATGGGGGGCGTGCGCGTTGCCTGAGCACACGCCGCCCGTCGACCTGACCCGGGTCAGACCCTACGGCGACCACCTCGGCGACGGCATCGTCCAGCTCAGCTTCACGCTGCCCGTGCCGCATGGGCCGGCCGCGCGCAAGGCGGCGCTCGAGCTGGCGGCGAAGCTCGGCCTCGACCGGCCGGAGGTCGTCCATCACCAGCGCCTGCTCGACGGCTACACGCACTTCCTGCTCTACGGCCACGTCGTGCAGACGGTCGACTACACCGCCCAGCAGGCCGGCGAGCTCGAGGCCGAGTACTTCGCAGAAGACGAGATCGACGCTTACGCAGCCGCCCACGTGGGACGCCCGATCGTCGTCGTCGGGGCGTGCACGGGCTCGGACACCCACAGCGTCGGGATCGACGCGATGCTCGACCTGAAGGGCTTCCACGGCAACCGCGGGCTGGAAGGCTATCGCGCGTTCGACGCGCACAACCTCGGCAGCCAGGTGCCCAACGGGGTGCTCGTGGCCAAGGCGATCGAGCTCGACGCAGACGCGATCCTCGTCTCGCAGACCGTCACCCAGCAGGACCTGCACATCCACAACCTGACCGAGCTCGTCGAGATCGTCGAAGCAGAGGGCAAGCGGGAGCGCATGATCCTTGCGTGCGGCGGCTCGCGCGTGAGCAACGAGCTGGCCAAGGAGCTCGGCTTCGACGCCGGCTTCTCACGCGGGACCTACCCGGTTCACCTGGCGAGCTTCCTCGTGCGCGAGGTCGCTGCGCGGCTCGAGCACGAGAGCGCGCCCCGCCCCGAAATCTCCGAGAACGGCGTCGCCGGCAGCGGGGTCGCCGGATGAGCCTGCAAGAGCTGGGCAACGCGCAGGACGGATCGGGCGCGCCGGCTGCGGCCCCCGCTGCGGAGGCCGTCGGCGCCGACGAGCGCCGCCTGAAGATGGAGCGCCTGCGCTGCGAGGGAGTCGAGCCCTATCCGCACCTGCGCACCGACGTCCCGCGCACGTGGATCGCCGACCTGCTCGCCGCGCACGACCCGTCCGGCATGAAAGCCGGTCCGCACCCCGGCCTGAGCTACCGCGTGTGCGGCCGGCTGATCGCCCGGCGCGGGCACGCCAAGACGACCTTCTTCGACATCCGCGACCAGTCCGGCTCGATGCAGGTCGTCGCACGCCTGCAAGCGCTCGGCGAGGCGGCGTACGAGCACGTGACGGGGCTCGACATCGGCGACATCGTCAGCGTCGAGGGAGACCTGTACGTCACCCAGCGCGGCCAGCTGGCGCTCGGCGTGAGCGACTGCACGTTGCTGGCCAAGGCGCTACGCCCGCCGCCGGACCGCCACCACGGGATGGAGGACGTCGGCTCGCGCTACCGCTATCGGGAGCTCGACCTGCTCGCCAACGCCTCGACGCGCGAGATGTTCTTCAAACGCACGAAGGCGATCGAGGCGATTCACGCCGTGCTGCGCGAGAAAGGCTTCACACAGGTCGAGTCGCCGATGCTGCAGACGCTCGCCGGCGGCGCCTCCTCGCGGCCGTTCACGACGCACCACAACGCGCTCGACGTCGACCTGCACCTGCGCATCTCCGTCGAGCTGTACATGAACCGCTGCGTCGTCGGCGGCCTGGAGAACGTCTACGACCTCGGCCGCGCGTTTCGCAACGAGGGCATCTCCCATCGCCACTCCCCCGAATTCACGATCCTCGAGTGCATGCAGACCTACGCCGACTACATGGACATCGCCGTCTGGTGCGAAGAGGTCACCGAGCAGGTCGCGCTGCGCACGCTCGGCACGACCAAGGTCGAGCAGCACGACGGCACGGTGATCGAGCTCGCCAAACCGTGGGCGCGCATCACGCTGCGCGACGCGATCAGGCAGGCCGTCGGCCTCGACTACCTCGAGGCCAGCCGCGAGCAGTTGCTGGCACAGCTCGACGACGACATCGACCCGCAGAAGAGCTGGGCAAAGCTCGTGGAAGACGTGTATAGCAAGCACGTCGAGCCATTCCTCGTGCAGCCGACGCACGTGTTCGATTTCCCGCTCGACCTGTTCCCGATCTGCAAGCGCCACCGCGACGACCCGCGGTTGGGCGAGCACTTCGACACGGTGATCCGCGGCATGGAGGTCCTCTCGGGGGACACCGAGCTGAACGACCCCGTCGACCAGTGGGACCGCTTCGTCAAACAGCGCAACGAGCGCCCGGGCGACGACGGCGACCAGCCGCAACCCCACGACGAGGGCTACGTGCGCGCGCTGGAATACGGCATGGCGCCGACCTCGGGGGGCGGCATCGGCGTCGACCGGCTGCTGATGATCCTCTCCGGCGCCGAGTCGATCCGTGAGGTCGTCCCCTTCCCGACGCTGCGCGAGATGCGCTGAGCAGGCCAGCTGAACGACTCAACGGGCGGTTTGGGAGTCGTTCCGAGGCCTTCTGCCGGCAGCCAAAACCGTCGTGAGTTCCGTCCTAAACTTCTACATGAGTTAGAAACACTCATTGGTTGGAAACACAGCGGCTAGCTAGACTATTGAAGTCCGATTACCAGAACTATTGACCTTCCGGCCCCTTTTTCTGGGCTTGATCGCGTAATCTCGGCTGTTCTTTTCGGCGCCACTGGTCCGACGCGCCCTAGGACTACGCTCCTAGTCATGGAGCGCGGGTCTTCTGTGAGGCTCCAAGTCCGGGGGCACCGACAATGGACGCCGCTCGCCAGGGCTCTGGCAGCCACCGGCGACCGTTGGACACTGCTGATCGTGCTCGCCCTGTCGCACGAGACACTTCGGCTCAGCGTGCTCAGGGCGAGGCTGCCCGGCGTCAGCTCGGGCGTGCTCGATCATCACCTCGGCCAGATGACCGCGCTCGGGCTGCTCTCCCGCCAGCGCTACCGCGAAATGCCGCCGCGCGTCGAAGTCTCGCTGACGAAGGCCGGCAGTGAGCTGCTGCCGATCGCGGCAGCGCTCGCACGGTGGGGCATGCGCCACGAGTGGCCGATGCCGCCGGGCAACGTGTACGTGCGCGCCGACGCCGTGCTGCGCCAGCTTCCGGCCCTGCTCGAAGAGCACGACGATCTACCGGACGGCACAGTCGAGGCGATCGTCGGCGACGGCGAGGAGCGGACCGTGCACTGGTTCGAGATAGCAGAGGGCCGCCTGCACGCCACCGGCGAGCACAAGACCAAGCCCACCGCGCGCATCGAGGGCGACGACCGGGCATGGATCGCGGCGCTCGGCCCTGCCCGCGACTACTCGAGCCTCGACTTAGCCGGGCGCCGAAATCTCGCCAAACGCGTGCTCGATTCGCTGCCGCGCCCCGCCACGTCGGTGCACGATGGTGCCGTCGCCGACACGCCGAATCACGCGCCCGCCGGCGACGACGGCTCGCCCGATGGTGCGCTGCCCGAAGACGCCGCCGGCGAGCACGAGAGCACGCCGCACGACAGCGCCTAGCCACCTCGCCCGCTGCGCCCGAGGACAGCAGGGGCGCATGTGTGGAGCCTAGGACGACAATCGTCTGTAGACGCTTCGTCTACATTCGATCAGACTTGCTGCATGGACGCCATCCACGCCGAGTTCGCGGCAAACCTGCGACTGCACCGCAAGCGGCTCGGGCTTTCTCAGGAGGCGCTGGCCGAGCTCTGCGACCTGCATCGCACCGAGATCAGCCTGCTCGAGCGCAGCAAGCGCTCGCCGCGCCTGGACACGATCGCGAACCTCGCGCGCGGGCTGCAACTGTCCTCGGTCTGCGATCTGCTGGAGTCGCAGGCCTGAATCCGTCCTCGAAGCCGTACTGATACTGGGCCTTCACGGACACCGCGGCCGGGCGATAGCTGCGGCGTCCGCGGAGACCCGGTATCGAGGGGGTGACACCTCGATCTCCTTCTCGGGCACCGTCGGAGAGGGATAACGGCGCCCAAGCCTCTTGCCCCCTTCTGTCGCATGGGTCGATCAGATTTCGGCCAAAATGTTTCTGACCTAAACAGGTTCCACAGAACACGCTACTTCCATATATCCGTCTTAGCCAGATGCGTTTCCTACTTGACCAGCCCACTTCGGTCCGATCGGCGCAGCTCCGGGAGCTCGATCGCGAGGAGTTCGCCGCCGCGCGCACATAAACTCTTGCGCCGATGACCGAGCAAGCTGGCGCCACTGCGGTGAGCGCGACCGCCGAGCGCACTGCGCCTGGCGGCGTTCTGCCGGCGCAGCGCCTGCGCGAGGCGATCGCGCAGGAGTGGATCGTCGCCGGGGAGTGGCGCATCCCGAAGGAGTCGGTCCAGCCGGCCAGCGTCGACCTGCGCCTGGGAGAGCGTGCTTGGGCGCTGCGCTGCAGCTTCCTGCCCGACAGCGACTCGACCGTCGAGCAGAAGATCGAGGATCTCGCCTTCGAACAGATCGACCTACGCGACGGCGCGACGCTCGAGCGCGACCGCCCCTACCTGGTGCCGCTGATCGAGGAGCTGCGCCTACCCGAGCACATTCGGGCGAAGGCCAACCCAAAGAGCTCGACCGGACGGCTCGACGTGTTCACGCGCGTGCTCACCGATCGCAACCATCGTTTCGACGAGATCGCGGCCGGCTATCACGGCAAGCTCTACCTCGAGGTCGTCCCGCGCACGTTCGCGATCCGCGTGAAGACCGGGCTGGCGCTCAACCAGGTGCGCCTCGCCGACGGCGACGGGCGCCTCAGCGACCACGAGCTGCTCGCGCTGCACGAGCAGCTTCCGCTGCTGTTCCGCGACGAGCAGCCGCTTGCGCAATCCTCGCTCTCGCTCGGCGACGGGCTGTTCCTCAGCCTCGACGCCTCGGGCGGGACCGACAGCACCGTCGGCTACCGCGCGAAGAAGAACAGCCTGCCGATCGACCTCACAAAGGTCGGCGCGCTGCGCTGGCAGGACTACTGGGAGCCCGTGCATCCCGAGGCCAAGCAGCGCATCGTGCTCGAGCCCGAGGTCTTCTACCTGCTGCTGTCAGCCGAGGGCGTGCGCATCCCGCCCTCCTATGCCGCCGAGATGCTCGCCTACGACCCGACCGCCGGCGAGCTGCGCACGCACTACGCGGGATTCTTCGACCCCGGCTTCGGCTACTCGCGCGCCGGTGAGCCCGGTGGCAGCCGCGCCGCGCTCGAGGTTCGCGCGCGCGACGTCTCGTTCATGGTCGAGCACGGCCAACCCGTCTGCAAGCTCGCGTTCGAGCGCATGGCCGAGGAGCCCGACGTGCTCTACGGCACCGACGTGGGCTCCAATTATCAGGGCCAGCAGACCATGCTGAGCAAGCATTTCCTCGCCCGGGCGGGCGACGTTCGAGCATAAGACTCGAACTAGTGCATTTGTTCGTATTTTCGCAATAGAGAAGGGTACTTGCCTTCTCGTACGAAATAAGCGACCATTGTCCGCTCTATCATCCTTTGGAACCAAACTGTTTATGATCGTCTAGCGGCGCTTTTCCCATCGCGTCGCGATAGACGACCTCAGGGATTTTCCAGGACGAGGAAGAGCCCCTAGCCCCCATCAAACGGACAGGGACAAGTACACATGCCCAGAACAAGTTCAAAAGCTCCAAAAGCATCAGCGACCGCGCAAGAGCCGGCGTGGTCGATCCCGAGCCTGCGAGAGCCGCGTTATTCACAGTCGCTCGAGCGCGGCCTGGCGATCCTCGGCTGCTTTACGCCTAAGCGGCCGGTGCTCGGCATCGCAGACATCGCCGACGAGCTGGGGATGAGCCGCTCGACGACACACCGCTACGTGATCACGCTGCTCGCGCTCGGCTACCTCGAGCAGGGCGCCTCGCGCAAGTACCGACTCGGCCTGCGCGTAACCGACCTCGGCATGTCGGCGCTGAACTCGACAGGGCTGCGCGAGCACGCCCAGCCCTACCTGGAAGAGCTGCGCCAGCGGAGCTCCTACACGGTCAGCCTCGCCGTGCTCGACGGTCCCGAGATCCTCTACATCGACCGCGCGCGCAGCTTCCGCCGCGGTCAGGGCCAGGGCGAGCTCGACGTGCGCACCGGCTCGCGCCTTCCCGCCTACTGCACGGCGATGGGCAAGCTGCTGCTCGCCAACCTCCCCGAGTCCGACCAGCGCGAGCTGCTCGCTCAGATGAAGCTGACCAAGCAGGGGCCCAACACGATCACCTCCAAGAAAGCGCTGCGCGAGGAGCTCGAGGAGGTGCTCGACGCGAACTTCGCCGTCGATGACGAAGAGCTCGCCAAGGACCTCTACTCGATCGCCGCCCCGGTGCGCAACGAGTCCCGTCAGGTCGTCGCCGCCGTCGACATCGCCGTGCCCAGCTCGATGATCACGATCGGCGAGCTGGTCGACGCGCTCGGCCCGCACCTCGTCTCGACCGCCGATCGCATCTCCGCGCGTCTCGGCTACAGACGCGACGACGAGCAGGGCTAGACGCCGCAAGGCCGACGCCGACGCGGGCAGGCGGCACCGAGGAGGGGCCGCCGCCCGCGCCCGTCGCGTACTCTCTGCGACCGGATGCCGCTGCCCATGCTTTGCTCCGCGCTCACCCAAGCGCTCTCCCCCAGGCGCGCGCTCGCACTGCCATGTGCCGCGCTGCTCGCCCTCGGGCTCTCGGCCTGCGCCAAGACCGTCTCGACGTCCGGGCTCAACGGCGAAGCCAAGCAGGCCGCCGAAACGATCAAGAACCTGCAGAGCGACGTCACGGCGGGCGATCAGAAGAAGATCTGCCAGAACGACCTCGCAAAGGCGCTCGTGACCAAGCTCAACGCCACCGGCGGTGGCTGCGAGAAGGCGATCAAAGGCCAACTCACCGAGGTCGACTCCTTCGAAGTGACCGTCGAAGCGATGCAGGCCTCGGGCACCACCGCTACGGCCCACGTCAAGAGCATCTATTCCGGCAAGAACCGCAAGGGCACCCTCACGCTCGTCAAGGAAGCCGGTAAGTGGAAGATCTCCTCGCTCGGCTGACGCCGACGATCAGCTGACGAATTCGATCAGCTGATGCCGTCGATCAGCTGACCCGGCGAGCTCAGGCCGAGGCCCTTCGCAAGGATCACGATCGTCTCCAGGCGCGGCGAGCGCTTACTGCGCTCGAGCAGGCTGATCTCCGTGCGGTGCAGGTCGCACTGGTCGGCCAGCGCCTCCTGAGAGAGGCCCGAGCTGTCACGCGCCCGGCGCAGGTTCGCGGCGAACTGCTCACGTGGAGACGGCATGCGCTGCACTCTCACGTATGACGGACAAAGCCTCAACAGACAAAAGGTTGCGTCCGTCTTGGCTCAGCTCGTCCCGCCTACGCGGCGGCCGTTGTGGCGCGCTCGTCGCGTCTCCGGTGCCCCGGCTCAGGCGAGCGAGCGGCCGTACTGGCGCTCGTAATAGGCGCGATAGTCGCCCGAGCGGATCGGCTCCCACCACCATCCGTTGTCGCGATACCAGGCGACCGTCTGCTCGAGCCCCTCGGCAAAGCGCACCTGCGCGCTCCAGCCGAGCGCACGCACCTTCTCCGAGGACAGCGAGTAGCGGCGATCATGTCCGGGCCGATCGGCGACAAAATCGATCTGCGATTCGCTCGCTCCCGTGGCGGCGACGATTCGCCTGACCACATCGATGTTGGCCTCCTCGTCCGGCCCGCCGGCGTTGTACACCTCGCCCGGCGCGCCGTGTTCGAGCACATGGCCGATCGCGCGTGAGAAGTCGGTCGAGTGGATCCAGTTGCGCACCTGCATGCCGTCGCCGTACACCGGCAGCGCGTCTCCGTGCAGCGCGTTGAGGATCATCAGCGGGATCAGCTTCTCCGGGTACTGGTACGGGCCGTAGTTGTTCGAGCCACGGCAGATCACCGCCTCGAGCTCATACGTGTGGAAGTAGCTGAGCACGAGCAAATCCGCCCCCGTCTTCGTCGCCGAGTACGGCGAGGACGGCTGTAGCGGCGACTCCTCCGTGAACGAGCCCTGCTCGATCGAGCCGTACACCTCGTCCGTGGAGACCTGCACGTAGCGCAGCGCGTGAGCGCGCGCCGCCTCGAGCAGCACGTACGTGCCGAGCGCGTGCGTCCTGACGAACGCGTCCGGCTCGGCGATCGAGCGGTCCACGTGCGTCTCGGCAGCGAAGTTGACGATCGCCTCGGGCGCCGCCGCATCGATCGCCTTCGACACCGCAGACGGGTCCTCGATCGCGCCGCGCTCGAAGCGAAACGCCGGGTGCTCGGCGAAGTCGTGGAAGTTCTCCTCACGCCCCGCGTAGGTCAGCTTGTCGAGCACCGTCACCTCGTCGCCGTGCTCCAGCAAGCGCTGGCGCACGAACGTCGAGCCGATGAAGCCCGCGCCACCGCAGACGAGAAGTTTCATGTGCGCATCATCCCAGCACGAGCTGCGAGATACCCCGCCAGGCCGTCGCGCCAGTCGGGCATCGGCAGCACATCCTCACGCTCCGACGCCAGTGCCGACCACGCCGGGCGCGGCGCCGGGCGAGCCATCTGCTCGCTGCTCGCCGGCTCAACGCTGCAGTCCACCTCGGCCTGGCGGAAGATCTCGCAAGCGAACCCGTTCCACGAGACCTGGCCGGCCCCGGTCATGTGCACCAGCCCGCGCACCTCGCGCTCGAGCAGGCCCAGGATCGCCGGCGCCAAATGACCCGACCACGTCGGCGAGCCGATCTGGTCGGTGACGACCTGGACCGACTCGCGCTCGCTCGCCAGCCGCAGCATCGTCTCGACGAAGTTCTTGCCGTCCACCCCGTACAACCAAGCCGTCCGCACGACCGTATGCAGCGGCGAGGCCGCCAGCACCTGGCGCTCGCCGTTCAGCTTCGTCGAGCCGTACACCGAACGCGGCCCGGTCGGGTCCGACTCCACATACGGGCGCCGGCGACCCTCTGCGTCCAGCGGCGCCACGCCGTCGAACACGTAGTCGGTCGAGATGTGGAGCATCGGCACCCCGAGCCGCGCAGCAGCCCGAGCAAGCACTCCGGCACCGTCGGCGTTGACCGCGTGCGCCGCCTCGCGGTTGCTCTCGGCACCGTCGACATCCGTCCACGCCGCGCAGTTGACGATCGCCGCGAGCGAACCAGGCTCGCCGTGCAGCCGCGCGAGCAGGCGATCGACAGCCTGCTCGTCGGTGATGTCGAGCTCCGGCAGGTCGACCGGGACGAGCTCGTGTCCCGCGCGCTCCCCCGCGCGCAGCACATCGTGGCCGAGCATGCCAGCGGCTCCTGTCACGAGCAGTCGCACACGGGCCTCACAGAATCGAGATGTCGGAGTTGTCCCCGACCATGAAGCGGTACGCCCGCGGTTGGCGCTCGCCGCGGCGCACCGTCACGTTGCGGCCCAGCAGCGAGGACTCCATGCGCCCGTCCAGATCCGATACCACGCAGCCCGCCAACAGGATCGAGTGCTCGACCTCCGAGCTCGTCACCTCGCAGCGCTCGCCGATCGCCGTATACGGGCCGACATAGCAATCCGTCAAGCGCGCATCGGCGCCGATGATCGCCGGCCCGCGCACCGTCGTGCGCTCCAGCCGCGCGCCAGCCTCGATCACCACGCGGCCGTCCACGCGGGAGTCGATCAGCTCGCCATCGATCCGCTCCGTCAGGTTGTCCAGGATCAGGCGATTCGCCTCGAGCATGTCCTCCAGCCGTCCCGTGTCCTTCCACCACCCGCGCACGACGTGAGGCTCCACGCGCAGGCCGCTGTCGAGCAGGTGCTGGATCGCATCCGTGATCTCGAGCTCGCCGCGCGGCGACGGCTCGATCGCGCGCGCCGCCTCGTGCACCTGGCTCGTGAACATGTACACGCCCACCAGCGCCAGATCCGTCGCCGGCTCTTGTGGCTTCTCGACCAGCCGGATCACACGGCCGGTCTCGCCCGCCGGGGCCGGCGCGAGCTCCGCCACGCCGTAGTTCTCCGGGTCCGGCACCGGCGTGAGCAGGATCAGCGCATCCGGTTGGTGCTCGCGGAAGGCCGCCACCAGATCGGTGATGCCACCCTGCAGCAAATTGTCGCCCAGGTACATGACGAACGGGCTGTCCCCCAGGAACGGCTCCGCCGTCAGCACCGCATGGGCCAAGCCGAGCGGCTCGTCCTGCAGGATGTAGGTGATGCGCACGCCGAAGCGCGTACCGTCGCCCGCCACCTGTTCGATCTCCGGCCCCGTCTCCGGCGCGACGATGATGCCGACCTCCTCGATGCCCGCCTCCGCCATCGCCTCGATGCCGTAGAACAGCACCGGCTTGTTCGCCACGGGCACGAGCTGCTTGGCGCTCGTGTGCGTGATCGGGCGCAGGCGCGTGCCCTTGCCCCCCGAGAGGATCAATCCCTTCAGCGGCTGCATGCGCGCAGGAGCCTAGCGGCGCGCGCCTCCGCCACGCGTCAGAGCGTCGGGGAAGCCGCGATTGGCCCTGGCCGGAGGCCCAGCCTCAAGCCTCAGTAGACGCCGCCCAACTTGCGGTGATCCCAGCTCGTACGGCGGCGCTCGACGAACTCCAAACCGACCCGTTTGCCCGCCTGCGCTGCAACCGCGTCGCGCGCCTGCTGCGGCAGCTCCTGCAAGGGCGACTCGTTTCGCGCGACCACGTTGCGCAGCATGATCTCTGCGCCCAGGCGCACGACGTCGGCGACTTCGCGATGGACCACCACGTCGCACTCCAGCATCACACCGCGCAACTGCGCGTACTCCTCGCCCGCCTCCACCTGCAACGTGACACGCGGATCGCGTTCGATGTTGCGCACCTTCTGCGACGTCGCATACGTCCACGACCAGAATGCGCGGGCCAGGTTCGCCAGCCGAATGGCCGCGCAGCACGTACCACAGCGGCATCAGGTGCGGCCAGCCTCGCGGGCCGATCGTCGCACACGTGACCGTGCGCTCTTCCGCCAGGAAGCCCGCGACCTCGGCGGCCGTCATCTTGATCTGCTCGCGCCGATTCATATAACGCCCTTACCCCCCTTGTGAAGCGTTTTATGCGGGCTGCAGCTTCTTCCTGCTCGCCGGGCGGCGTCGCACCGGCTTCGCCTGCGCCTCCGTCAGGCGCAGCGTCGCCTCGCGCACGGCCTTGCGCGCGTCCGCCGGCTCGAGCACCGCCGCATCGCCCGCTTCCCTGAGGATCTCGCGCACCAGCCAGTCGACTCCTGCGAAGCTCAGCTCGACCACGACCGCGCCGTCGCTGCGCTCCTCGACCACACGCCGCGCCTCGCGCGCCCACCGCGCCCGCTCCGGCGCCACCCACACGCGTGCCGTGCGCGAGGCCTCGACCTCGCCCGTGCGCAGCCAGCCGTCGACCTCCGCCGCCGGGTCTACCTCCGGTCGTGGCTCGAACGTCCGATCGGTGACCGTCACCTGCTTGATGCGGTCGAGGCGGAAGTGGCGCATGCCGTCGCGCTGCGGGTCAAACGAGGCCACGTACCAGCCCTCGCGCCCGTTCGTCAGCGCGTACGGCTCGACCGTGCGCTTGACCAGATCGTTCTCGTTCTCCTTGAAGTACTCGAGCTCGACTAGCTTGTTCGCGACGATCGCCTCCGAGATCTCGCGCGCCAGCAGCGCGTCGTCGCCGCCAGCACTCGCGACTTGCAGTCCCTGCTCCATCGGGTCCTCGCCGAGCGCGGCCACGATCTTCTCGCGCGCGCTCGCCAGCGAGCCCTCCGGGATGTGCTCGCCGATCAGGTCGATCGCCGCCACCAGTGCCTTGGCCTCGACCGGAAGCAGGCGCGCCGGGCGGTCGAAGTTGTCGCTGTAGGGCTCCGGGTCGACCTCGATCTCGCCCGCCTGCTCGTCGATCTCGGCGTAGAGCACGTAAGAGCCGCCGCCGAAGTTGACGACGTTCAGCACGTTGACGTCCTCGTGCAGCTCCTCGTCGCTCAGCTGCAGGCGCTCGCACACCTCGGCGATCGAGACGCGCTTACCAGCACGTCCCGCCTGGATCAGGATGCTCGCCAGCGTCACCAAGCGCGCGAAGCGCTCCGGGCGGATCGCCGCCTCCGGGCGCGCCGGGCCGTCATCGCCCTCTTCCGCCGCCGCGCGCCGTCCCGAGCCGCGCGTGCGCGCCTGCGCCGTGTCCGCGCCCGCCGTCGCCTTTGCGTCCGCGCCCGGCAGCGTGCGGCCATGGCGGTCCTTCAGCAGCTTCAAGCGCCGCGCAAGCTCTTTGCCCAGCTCCGGCGGTCCCTGCAGCGTCGCGTTCACGCCCAGCCCGAGCACCCACGAGATGACCCCGCGCGGGTTCGAGTAGCTCGTGAGGAAGAGCTTGTCGCCGTTCGCCGCGCCCGGGACCCCCGCCGCGTCGCGAATCTCGCCGTAGCGGCCGAAGTGGCGCTCGACCTGCCACGCGATGCGCTCTGAGATGAGCACCTCCGCGACGCCCTGCTCGTCGCCCAGCTGCCAGTCCGCGCGGTTGGCATACGCCCGCGGGTCGAAGTCCGCCGGGCGGCGGAAATCGTGCTCCGCCTTCGTCGCGTAGGACACCTTGCCGCGGATGCGCGTCAGGCGGAACACGCGGATCGCCTTGCGCTCGTGCGAGTAGCCCAGCAGGTAGAACTGCCCGCCCTGGAACAGCAGGTGATAGGGGTCGACGCGGCGCGGGCCCACCTCGTCGCGCTCCATCGTGTAGTACTCGAACAAGATCGTCTTGTTGCGGAAGATCGCCGTCTCGACCTTCGCCAGGCGCGCCGAGAGATCGTGTCCGCCGGCCGAAGCCGTGATGCCGAGCGCGACCGAGCGCTGCTCCGGCGCCCGCAGCGGGCTCGGCCGGCCCCACGTGATCTGCTGCAACGCCAGGCGCAGCGGCTCGGCATAGGCGAATTCGCCGTCCAGCAGGCTCAGCGCGGTCTGCAGCGCTGCCAGCTCCTCGTCCGTGAACGCGATCGGCGGCAGGTGGAAGTTCTCCGGGCGCAGCGAGTAGTTCTCCTGCTCCGCCGCGCCGTCCGCCGGGCGCTCGACCGTCAGCTGGATGCGCAGCGATTCGAGCTCCGAGCGATCCGCGTAGAAGCGGCGCGCGAACGCGTCTTCGTTCATGCCGCTGTAGCCCTCAACGTCGCGCCGGATCTCCAGCGCCGTGACCGGACGACGCTCCGCCATCAGGTAGGAGATCAGCGACAGCTGGCGGATCAGCTTCTCGGTGTCCTTTGCCATGAACGGAACACCATAGAAGTTGGCGGGGAGGCGGTTATCGCGCCGGCGACAGGCCGAGCCGCTATTTGCGGACTTTCGGCCTCAGGCCGCTTCGCGCGCCGGCTCGTCGGTCAGCGCGATCTGCGCTCCGACTTCCGCTGGCGGCGCAGCGAGCTCCGCTCGATCGGCCTCGCGCCGTGACTGCTTGGGGGCCGGCCCGCCGGGCCGGGGGCGCTCGGCGACGCCGGCGCGATCGTCCGCCGGCGCCCGCTCGCCGAAGAACGCGCTGCCGCCGATCGCGCGGTCGAAGCCCGACCAGCTCGCGCCCGGCGCCAGCTCCTTCTCGATCCGGTCGAAGCTGCCCAGACGCCCGCCCAGGTTGTCGATCATGTGCACCAGCGTCGCCTCGCGCGTGCATGGGAGGACCGGACTGCCGTGCTCGAGCGAGCCGTGGTGGGAGAGGATGATGTGGCACACCGCCTGCCCGAGCTCCGATGGGAAGCCCTCGATCTCCTCGATCGCACGGCGGATGCGGTAGTAGCCAAGCGCGATCTCACCCTGCAGCTTGCCCGCGTCCGTCAGATCGATGTTCTGCGGGTCCTCCGTATAGGCCTCCAGCTTGCCGATGTCGTGCAGCAGCGCACCCGTGATCGCTACGTCGCGGTCGACGCCGCCGAATGTCGCGCTGACCGCGTTGACCGCCTGCGCCACGCCGAGGCAATGCTCCAAGAGCCCGTGCTCGTAGGCCTGGTGGTAGTACTTCGCCGCAGGCGCAACGCGGTACCCGGCCCACAGCTCCGAGTCCTCGCCGAACACGTGCTCGAGCAGCGCTCTCAGGTGCGACTCCTGGATCGTGCCGATCAGCTCGCGTACTTCGCGCTCCATCTGCTCCACGCCGCGAACCGGTCCATCGATCAAATCATCGAGAGAAAACGTCTCGGGATCGGCCGCTTCCAAGCCGTGCAGGTTGATCTGCGGACCGAAGCGCGGATGCACCGTGTAGCGCCCGCGGACCCTGATCGGCGTGCCCGCCCGCGCCAGCTGCTCGACCTCCGCCAGCTCCTCCCAGACCATGCACGCCAGCGCGCCCGTGCGGTCGCCCAGCTGCAGGCGCAGGTAGTCCCCGCCGTCGCGGCGCTGCCTGCGCTCGGCCTGGCGCACGAGCAGGACCTGGTCGATCTCTATGCCGTCTGTGAGCTCGTTGACGAGCATGCTCTGAAGGTAGATGGGGGTGCGGACGCGACACGCCAACGACACCGACGATAACCGTCGCCGATGTCGCGCTCCTGCGGCGCAAACGCCCTATCCGAGCGCCTCGTCCCGTGCCATCTGAACCGTCAGGGCCATCCAGGTGCTCGCCTCGATCTGACGATCCTCGTCGAGTACGTCCCGCCACTGGAAGGCCTCGTTCATCGCCCGCACCTCCCCGCGGACCCGTTCTCGGTCAGCTCGTCGGAAGAGAAGAACACAGATGACGTCTTTTCGCCGATCGAGAACCATCAGCTGTCGAACCGCGCCGGTTGCCTTGAGCCGCGCGATCAGGCGCGGCCTTCGGCGACCGCTCCCCGGGAACATCAGAAACGCTGTCTGCAGATCGAGCTCGAGCTTCGACTCATCGACTAGAAGCCAAGGCAAGGTCGCTCCGCGCGCGCGGCCAGCCGCGCGATCGACGCCGTTACTGCGGAGCTTGATGCCGAGCCGCCTGCCAAGCCACGCGTCGCGACGGGCGCGATCCGTGCCAACGCCGGCTAGACGGCTTGCAACGTGAGCCGCGACGGCGGCGCGGCTCTGCTGTTGAGGAAGAGTTCCGACTGGTGGGCGTGCCATATTGTCCGCGTTATGAGGAGATCTTCTCATAACTCTTCTAGAGATAGGATCGACCTGTGACCCTGCCCGCGTCTGAGCCGCGCAATCCTCGCCGCATGGCGTCCGTGATGGTGGCGACTGGTCGCTTCCACGACGTCGTCGTAAGTGCAAGCAAGTTCGTCCACGACGTACCCCTCGAGCAGCGAGACGTCGAAGCGCTGCAATGGGCGCAGGAGGTGCTCAACGTCGCGGCCGAGAACGATGTCCCGTTCGACATGCCCTCCTCCCACCAACTTGCGGATGTCGGTGCGACCGCCTTGGCACTGAAGGAGGCCGCGGCCGACACACCTGACGTACTGTCGAGCGTGCGCGACCAGCTCGCCGCCGCGCTCCGCGGTGAGCGCGGTGTAGCCGTGATCGGCCGGATGCGCACGCTTCAGCAGCTCTTCTCCACGGTTTCCCGCATAGCGCTCCAGTCGGAGGTCCAAGCGAAGGATGAGCACGAGGCCGATCAGGCGTGGGCGTCCTTGACGACGACTTCGCGTTCGTAGCAGCAAGCGCGCTGAGGGCTGCGCGCCTGCAACGGGAGGCATGCCGCGCGGTCGCGGACGATCCCGCAGCAAAGAACGGAGCCGCCCTAGCGCGCCATTTGACACTCGCATACGAAGCGATCGAGAATCGCATCAGCGCCCGTATGCATCAGTTCAGCGCGACACGGGACAAGTCGGTTAAGGAAGATGCGATTCGCGAGATGCGTCGGCTGGTCTGGGACGTGCGAAAGCTTCAGCACAATCTCTCCTGGATCGACTGCACAAAATCCACCCCTTGACCTCGGCACCACCTATTACGTCGAGGACGTAGCGCGCTCGCTCGTCTCGGATGATGTCGAGGTGACGATCGTCGCAAACGAGGGCCCGTCGTATGCGACCAACTCGGATCCATATGGGCCACTTATCAAAGAGTGGGGCTCGGGCATTCCCAGCAACGAGCCGACCGTTGTCGTCGTGTTCATTCCCCGACGTGAGCGAGACAGTGGCCTACTCCACCCACTCATCGTGCACGAGCTTGGGCACGCAGCTCGACGATGCCAATGGGATCATCGACGAAGTATGGTCGGTGGCGGTAGGACGTAAGCGCTTGGCGAACCGCTTCGTTGCTTCGGCAGTCGAGCTTGCACAGGGAAGATCGTTGGATCGAAAACAGTCCGGCGAGAAGATCGCGGAAATGCTGCGTGGGTGGATGACGGAGTGCATGTGTGACTGCATCGCGGTTCACCATCTCGGTCCAACCTATCTGTACTCGTTCATCTCCGAGGTCGTAGCAGGCACCCTCGACGAGACTGCTCCTCGTCATCCACCTCCCAGACAGCGCATGCGCTACCTCTTGCATTACCTTGATCACTTGGGGTGGCATGAGTCAATGAAGTTTGCGCACCCCAAGCTCTACACCTGGATCTGCGAGACCGCCGACTTCGAGCCTTCCTACGAAGGTCTTGCAGGCTTCTTGGTCTGGGCGATCGAGGATCTGCGCGCCGTGGTTCGAACGCAGACCGAGCGGCTACTGGGAAAGCTCATCTTTCGCCCGGCACCCGAGGAACTTGACGAGGTGAAGCGCCTCCTGGCGATTGGCGTGCCGCCGTCTCAGTGTCACGCTGGTGAGGCCATCCTTCCCGCAACGATCATGCTGGCATGTTGGGACGCAGCGCTCGCACATCCGCGCGGGACCGCTGAGATGCTTGCCAGCGCACCGGACTCCTCCGCCCTGGCAGACGTCCTGCCGGCCGCGCTCGAGCAGAGCGCGTTGGCGAGGGCGTGGCCAGCGTGACCCTCCTGCAGCACGAGGCCCTGCAACGGGCTCTCGACGTTCAAGATCTCGAGCAGCGCCTGATCGTTATGCCAATGCTCAATCGCGAACAGCAGATTGGACCCGCCTCGATTGACGTCCGTCTCGGCACGCGGTTTCGGATCCTTCAGCGCATCGGCGGCTCGGGCATAGATCCGGGAGCCCACCTTGAACCGGAGCTCGCCCGCAGCCAGCAGAGCACTACAATCGCGATCGGCGAACCGCTGTGGCTACATCCCGGGCAGTTCGTGCTGGGCGCGACCCTTGAGTATCTACGCTTTCCGCCCACTCTTGGCGGCTACGTCCTCGGCCGCTCCTCGTGGGGTCGGATCGGTCTACTCGTTGCTACCGCCATACTGATTCAGCCCGGCTTTTCGGGTTGTCTCACGCTAGAGCTGGTTAACCACGGAGAGAGCCCAATCGCCCTCTATCCAGGCTGTCGCATCGCCCAGCTGGCCGTGCACACCCTGAAAGAACCAACTGACTGCGGCTACAAGGGCAAGTACGTAGGGCCCACAGGACCAGAGAGCCCCAAGCTAGAGGACGAGCAGAGGGAAATCACGCTTCTTAAGGACGTAGCCGAACGTCTCGCGAGCACCAGGATCGACGTCGCTTCCGGCCGGAGGCCATCAAATAGCTGAAGTTCAGCGTGCGCGTCCGATAGTCATGTCCGGCTCAACTGTCATCACATCCGCCGGACCGACCGGGTGTCAGTGCAATCAGCAATCGTGGTCCGGTTCGGCGACACGGATCGCGGCCCCGAGGGCGGGGTATGTGATGGTCCTTCTGCTAAAGCTCAACTCGGTCCATGCCTGCCCCCTTCCTGCTCTCCGTGCTCGACCAGTCGCCGATCGCAGAGGGCTCCAGCGGCGCGCAGGCGCTGCGCAACACGATCGACCTCGCCCGGCTCTGCGACGAGCTCGGCTACCACCGCTACTGGGTCGCCGAGCACCACGGCGGCCCGATGCTCGCCGGCCCCAGCCCCGAGGCGCTGATCGGCCCGATCGCCAGCGCCACCTCGCGCATCCGCGTCGGCAGCGGCGGCGTGATGCTGCCCCACTACAGCCCCTTCAAGGTGGCCGAGACCTTCAGCCTGCTCGCCGGCCTGTTCCCCGGGCGGATCGATCTCGGCATCGGGCGTGCCGCCGGCACCGATCCGATGACGACCTTCGCGCTGCAGCGCGACCGCCGTCAAGCCGCCGCCGATGACTTCCCCCAGCAACTCGCCGAGCTGCTCGCCTACCTCGACGACCGCATGCCCGCCGACCATCCCTTCGCGCGCCTGGCAAAGACGCTCCCCGGTCGCCCCGAGACGCCCGAGCGCTGGCTGCTCGGCTCCTCCCAGCAGAGCGCCATCTGGGCGGCCGAGCTCGGCATGCCATACGCCTTCGCCGACTTCATCAACTCCGCCGGTGTCGAGATCGCCTCGCTCTACCGCGAACGCTTCGCCGAGCACGAACACCCCGACGGGCTGAAAGCACAGACCGCCGTCGCCGTGTGGACGATCTGCGCCGAGAGCGACGCCGAGGCGCAGCGGCTGGCCAGCAGCGGCCGCATGGCCTTCACCTTGCTGCGCCGCGGCGAGCTGATCGCCGTGCCTGCTCCCGAGCAGGCGCTCGAGTTCCTCGCACGGGAGAAGCAGGCCCGCGCAGAGGCCGGCACGGCTCCCGCCGCAGGTCAGCGCGCGCAACGACGGACCGTCGTCGGCGCGCCCGAGACCGTGCGCCGCGAGCTCGAGGACGTGGCCCAGGAATACGGTGCCCGAGAGGTGATCGCCGTGAACATCCTCTTCGACCACCACGCACGCAGGCGCAGCTACGAGCTGCTCGCCGAAGCCCTCGAGCTCTGAGCTCCCGGCGCGCCCCGCGCGCATCCTGTCCCGCCGGATGCACTCCCGACGGAAAAGTCAGAGAAATCGAACTTGACTCAAGAACGGGACGCCAGCTGCCGAGGACTGATGCATGACTGAGATCGATTGTGGCCGCCCGGGCGCGAGCGTCGAACGCGAGTATCACCGTCGCAGGCGCAACCGCGAAGCGCGCGTACGACGCAGCCATCCGCGCATCGGCGGGCTGCTGCTCGCGCTTAGAGGGGCACCCCGCCACGAGGTCTCCTTCCGGCAGGGCGGTCGCGGCGAGCGCGCCGTCGCACGGTCGCTCGAGCGCAGGACCGCGCGCGGTCCTGCCGTGATCCTGCACGACCGCCGCATGCCCGGCGGATATGGCAACATCGACCACCTCGCGATCGCCCCCCGGGGCGTGTTCGTGATCGACGCCAAGGCGATCCGCGGAAAGGTGCGCATCTCGCGACCGCTGCTCAGCAAGCCACGACTACTCGTGCGCGGGCGCAGCCGTCCCAAACTCCTCAGCGGTCTCGACCGACAGGTTGACGCCGTTCGCCGGGCGCTCGCGAGCAGCGGGCACGCCGCGGTTCCCGTCGAGGGCGTGCTCTGCTTCACCGAGGCTGAGCTGCCGCTGCTCGGACGAGAGATCGCCGGCCACCGGCTGCTCTACTGCCGTGGCCTCGCGCGCAAGCTGAACCGCACCGGACCGCTCTCCGCCGAGGCGATCGAGACGCTCGCACGGGCACTCGCCGGCGTGTTCCCGGCCGCGTAGATCATCAGCCGCTATTCCCGCCCGCTCATAACCCTTCTACAGGCGGGCTCCGCTCAGCGACGGCTGCGAACGTGGGGACGCCGTCGCGCCGGCGTGTAGCCCGGCGCCACCGCTCGTTTGAAGTACTTGTCCAGCGGCCCGTGCCGCGATCCGCTCGCGACGAGCTCAATCGCCGTCAGCCCGAGCACGAGCAGCGGGATCAGCAACAGCAGTGTGAGATCGCTGGCGGGCATGCCGACACCCGACAGCCAACCGCTTGACCGTGAGCCGCCTTGGACCGCCCTGCTCGCCCGCGCCGCAGCTCGGCCCGAACCTTTGCCCAGCGCCGGCGCCGCTCCGCCGCCGCCCGTCCAGGCGTGGCGAGCCGTCGCGGCCGAAGCCGCGCCCGCAACGACCCTGTCGATCGTCGCCGGGCGAGCCGGAGTCGTGCCGCCCGCTCCGCCGAGGACTCCCCGCGGCGGATGCGCGGGACCCGTCGCTCCGCGACGATTCCCTGCGGCCGGTCCCGACGCGGCGGGCGCGCCATCTCCGCCGGGTGGCACGCGCCCCTCGCCGGCCGCGCCGACGCTCGAGCCGCCGCCCGTGCCCGCAGACGGCGACGGCGACCGCGACCGCGAGGCGGCCGGTGCAGCGTTGTCCTCCGACGCCTGGTTCACCCCTCTGGCCGGCAGCACCGCTTTCCCCGACGGCGGGGCGCTGACCGAGACAGCGGGCGTGCTCGCCGAGCCATGGTCCGTGTGCTCCGTCGCGGTAGGTGCGCCAATGCCGACGCTCGGCACTTTCGTGATGGGACCTGGGGCTTCGCTCGAGACCACAGGCGGCTCGATCGAGATCGACGGTAGTTCGCCCGGGACCGGCGAGCTCACCGGCACAGGCACCGGCGTGGTGACCGGGCCCACGACGGGCACGACGATCGTGGGCGCCGAGACGAGGCCCGGGATGCCGGGGACGACTGCTGTCGCCGGCAGCGTCCTCGCTACCGTCGGCGGCGTCCCGGCTGACGGCGCCGCTGCGCTCGCGAGCGAGGGCAAGCCGAGCGCACCGGCCGACGTGGCCTGGCAAACGAACGCGAGCAGGCCCGCCGCGCCTGCGAGAGAGGTCTTTGCCACTGCCTTGTGCGACTGCAGGGCGAGCGCCATCCGTAACTCCTCCTAGAACATTCGTCTAGCGGATTTAGATGGTCTTTACCCGAGGCCGCGCAGCGCTATTCGCATCCTCGGAAGTTTCGCCGAGCTTATGGCTCGAGCCGGTGCGGCCCGCGATAGAGGAACGTCACCTCGCGCACGTTCTCCTGTCCGAGCATCTGCATCAACAGGCGCGTCAGGCCGAAGCCGAAGCCGCCGTGCGGCGGCGCGCCGAAGCGGAAGAAGTCCAGGTAGTAGCTGATCGCCTCGACGTCGACCTTCTTCTCATTGGCCTGCTCGAGCAGCTTGTCGTAGCGGTGCTCGCGCTGGGCGCCGGTCGTCAGCTCGATGCCGCGCCAGAGCAGGTCGAAGCTCTTAGTCACAGTCGGCTGGTCCTCGTAGCGCATGTGGTAGAAGGGCCGCACCGACGTCGGGTAGTCGGTGACGAACGTGAACTCGTGGCCGTGGCGCTCCTTGACGAGCGCCGAGAGCGCGCGCTCGCTCGGCGGGTCCAGATCGTGCCCGGCCGGCGGCGGCTCGTGGCCGGTCTCGCGCAGCAGCCCCCTGGCGTCCTCCAGCGTGATCCGCGGGAACGGCACCTCGGGCACGACGAGCGCCGTGTCGAATGTCTCGGCGATCTGCTCGCCGTGCACGTCCTTGACGACCGCGAGCGTGTGCGCGAGCCAGCGCTCCTCGAAGGACATCACGTCCTCGTGCGAGTCGATCCACGAGATCTCCGTGTCGACGCTCGTGAACTCGGTGTCGTGGCGCGAGGTGAACGACGGGTTGGCGCGGAACACCGGGCCGACCTCGAAGACCTTGCCGAAGCCCGCCGCCATCGCCATCTGCTTGTAGAACTGCGGCGACTGCGCAAGTGTCGCCATGCGCTCGAAGTACTCGAGTTTGAACAGCTCCGCGCCGGACTCCGTCGCCGCGCCGGTCAGCTTCGGCGAGTGCAACTCGATGAAGCTCTCTTTCGCCCAGAACTCGCGCATCGCGCGCTCGGTCGTCGTCTGCACCTCAAAGATCAGCTTGCGGTCGGGTCGGCGCAGGTCGAGGTAGCGCCAGTCGATCCGCTTGTCGAGCGCCGAGTCGGGCGCGATCGGCACCTCCGGCTCGGCCAGCGAGTCGACCTCGAGCTCTTCCAGCTTGAGCTCTAGGCCGCCGAGATTGACGCGCTCGTCGGCCTTGACCGTGCCGATCACCGTCACCGCCGACTCAGGCGTCAGCGCGGAGACGCGTTCGTTCAGCTCGCTCGGCTCCTCGCCCTTGGGCAGCACGACCTGGGCCATCCCCGTTTCGTCGCGCAGCACGATGAACTGCACGCGCTTCTGATCGCGCAGGGCGTTGATCCAGCCACGCAGCCTGACCCGCTCGTCGAGCTTCTGCGGCAGCTCCGCTATCAGCGTCCGTTCCACGACGGCGGACCCTATCCAACCGCGCTCGCCGAACCACGCCGAGAAGGCGACCGAAGCGCGGCGCGGGCGTCATATCGTGCATGCGCGCGGGTAGAGGTCGGGCGAGGCGAAAGCCCCAACACCACGAAAGGCTGGACGACGATGAAGAAGCGCAAACTGGCGGACCTCGACGTGTCCGCGATCGGACTTGGCTGCATGGGCATGTCGGCCTTCTACGGCAGTACCGACGAAGGCGAGGCGATCGCCACGATCCAGCGAGCGCTCGAGCTCGGCATCGATTTCATCGACACCGCGCAGCTCTACGGGCCGCTGACCAACGAGGAATTGGTCGGTCGTGCGATCGAAGGGCGCCGTGACGAGTACGTGATCGCGACCAAGTTCGCGCGGCGGATGGACGACGCGACGGCGGGTGAGATGTCGAGCCTAGGGCCGCTCGACGGCTCGGCTGAGCACGTGCGCGC
The DNA here is from genome assembly GCA_963716315.1 of uncultured Solirubrobacteraceae bacterium. Lineage (GTDB taxonomy): Bacteria > Actinomycetota > Thermoleophilia > Solirubrobacterales > Solirubrobacteraceae > Palsa-744. Next base: position 1,629,764 of record OY970301.1, read on the forward strand.
GTCGGTCGAGGGGTCGCTGAAGCGGCTGAAAACGGATCGCATCGACCTCTACTACCAGCACCGCGTCGACCCCAACATCGAGATCGAGGAGACCGTCGGCGCGATGGCCGAGCTGGTGGCGCAGGGCAAGATCCTGCACATCGGCCTCTCCGAGGCGGCGCCCGAGACGATCCGCCGCGCGCACGCCGTGCACCCGATCACGGCCGTGCAGACCGAGTACTCGCTGTGGACGCGCGACCCCGAGGCCGAGGTGCTGCCGGTCTGCCGCGAGCTCGGCATCGGCTTCGTCCCCTACTCGCCGCTCGGGCGCGGCTTCCTCTCGGGTCGCTTCTCGTCGCCAGACGATCTCGACGAGAACGACTTCCGCCGCAGAGGCCCGCGCTTCACCGGCGAGAACCTCGAGGCCAACCTGAAGCTCGCCGCCAAGGTCAAGCAGATCGCCGAGGAGCTCGAGATCACCCCGGCGCAGCTCGCGATCGCGTGGGTGCTCGCGCAGGGAGACGACCTCGTGCCGATCCCCGGCACCAAGCGCAGGACCTACCTCGAACAGAACGCTGCCGCTGTCGAGGTCGAGCTGAGCGAGCAGGACCTCGCACGGATCGACGCCGAGCTGCCCGCCGTCTCCGGCGCGCGCTACGACGAGGCCGGGATGGCTTCGGTCAATCTTTGAGTCGAGAGGCGCGAGCGTCAGCGCTCGCCGAGCAGCCCGCGCATCGTCCGCAGCATCGCCGACGCGACAACCGCACGAGAGACCTCCGGGCGCTCGAGCCACCACAGCGCGAGACCGGTCAGCGAGCTGCGGATGATCTCGCCGAGCGGCTCGAGCTCAGCCTCGGGCAGCGGCGGGCCGAACTCGCGCAGCATCGCCACATCGGCCGCGCGCTGGCGGCGGCGCAGCTCACGCTGGCGCTCCCTCAGCTCGGCGTCGCCGGTGATGTCCTGGAACAGCACGCGCGAGCTGTACGGGTGGTCGGCGACGTGCGCGAACCAGGCATCGATCATCGCCTCCAGCCGTTGCTCGACTGATCCGTCGGTCTCGAGGAAGGTGCCGAGCGGCGCCGCCGCGAGCTCGTCGCGCCGGCGCTCGAGCAGTCTCATGCACAGCTCCTGCTTGGAGTCGAAGTGCCTGTAGAGCATCGGCTTGCTGACTCCCGCGGCCGCGCAGACGTCCTCGACGGTCGTCGCCTCGTACCCGCGCTCGGCGAACAGCCGCGCCGCGGCCTGCTCGATCAGCGCGCGACGCTCGGCCGCCGGCAACCTGCGGATGGTCGGCGCCGTCGCGTTGCCCCCCACGTCCACCACCGTCTCATCTGCGCGCGTAGTTACCATTTGGTATACTCAAGAGTAACATGCACCTCGGACGCTCCCGGTACGCATGATCGCCTCGTTCCATCTAGCCGAAGTGGGCAAAGTCGCAGGACTTCGCCTGCTGCGCCGAGCGACGCCGCGGGGCCTGGCCCCAGGTCTGCGCTACGGCGTGCTCACGGCCGCCTCGCCGCTGGGTGCACATCGGCTGCCGCGGCCCAACCCGGGGCGCGTCGCATTGATCGCGGCATGGGACGACGACGAGGCGATCGACGGCTTCCTCGCCGGCCACCCGCTCGCACAGGCGCTCAGCGACGGCTGGCACACGCGCCTGCAGCCGACGCACATCTTCGGCGCCTATCCACCGCTGGCCGGGCTCGTCGACGAGACGCCGCCGGCAATGTCAGAGCAGGAGCCGGCCGCGGCGCTGACGATCGGTCGCCTGAGGCTGTCGCAGGCGCCGCGCTTCCTCAAGGCCGGAGTCGCCGCCGAGCGTCTTGCCGTGAAGGACCCGGCGATGTTGCGCGGCACCGGCCTGGCCAGGCCGCCCGGTCTCGTTGCGACGTTCTCGCTATGGCGCACGACGCGCGAGATGCGTGCATACGCGAGTGGCCGTTCAGGGGCCGAGCACCGCGACGCCGTCAGGGCCCATGCCGAGCGCCCGTTCCACCACGTCTCGGCCTTCATCCGCTTCAGGCCCTACGGCGCCGAGGGTGAGTGGGACGACGAGAACCCGCTGGCGCAGGCCCTGCCCGCCCCGGCTCCGCTCGCCTGAGCGACGCGCGGAGCCACGGGCAGAGATCGCCAGAGATGTCAGACGTCGTAGGCGGTCCGACTCAGGACGGGCAGCGGAAGAACCATTTGCGCGGTTCGCTTGGCGGTGGCTTCTTAGCGCCGGTGTACGTCAGCGTGAGCTTCGCGTAGACGGTCGCGCCTTTGCATTTTTTCGAGCCCGTCGCCTTGACGGTCGCGGGATAGCTGACGTTCTTGCCTTCCGCGCAGTTCGGTTCGCAGGTGTTCGTCACGAACGTGCCCTTCCCCGAGGCGGTCGCGCCGCCGAAGCTCGACCAGGTCAGCCCTTTCAGAACGGTGTTCCCATCCCCGCATGTGAGCGTCAGCGTCTTCGGCTTGCTCGCCGCCTTGTTGCAGTTTGTGATCTTCAGTGGCGACGCCGCCGAGGCGGACATCGCGAAGGCGGCGATCGCGATCGCCGCGGCGAGCAATGCGCTCGCTGAGAGGTAGTGGTGCTTGCGAGTTGTCATGCGCGGATATTCCACGCGCCCACCCCGCATCCTGCGCAGCTCGGGCCCGCCGTCGCGGTCCGGCGGCGGACCGATCCTCCTACGGGCCCTCCGACGGCTGCTCTGCCAGCTCGACCTCGACTGCGAACTCCTCGGCCTTGGCAGTCTCGACCGCGTCGATCGACCCGGCCGCGCGCAGATCCTCGAGTCCGAGCCCCAGCGCGGCGAGCCGCCCGGCGCTGTCGTGCACGACGACGCGCGCCACCGGCGCGCGCATCGGGCGGCGCGCCTCGGACTTGGCCTTGCGCACTTCCTTGAGCACCTCGGCGGCCACGCCGAGTGCCTCGTCCTCGACGGGCGCGCTGTCCGGCTGCACCATGCCAAGCGCGTCGAGCAGCTCCTCGGCGCCGGGCCAACTCGCGCGGTGCACCGAGCCGGGCTGCCACCACGACCAAACCTCCTCGGCGACGAACGGCAAGAACGGCGCCAGCAGACGCTGGAAGACCGACAGCGAGCGGCGCAGCGCGCGGCTGACGGAGGCCGCCCCCTCACGCGCGGCCTGCGACTCACCGGCGTCGTAGCGGCGACCCTTGACGAGCTCGAGGTAGTAGTCGCAGTACCACCAGAAGAACACCTCGACGCGCTCGAGCGCGCGCGCGTAGTCGTAGTCCTCGAAGCTGCTCGTCGCGTCGGCCACGACCGCCGCGAGACGGGCGATCATCGCACGGTCGAGCGGGTTGGTCAGAGCCTCGCCCTCCGGCGGCAGGTCGGCGAGCGCGAACTTCGACGCATTCAAGAGCTTCACGGCGAGACGCCGGCCGACCTTCATCTGCTGCGGGTCGAACGCCGTGTCGGTGCCCGGCCTGCCGCTCGCCGCCCAGTAGCGCACGGCGTCGGCGCCGTACTCCTCGAGCAGGTGAATCGGCGTCACGACGTTGCCCTTGGACTTGGACATCTTCTTGCGATCGGGGTCGAGCACCCACCCGGAGATCGCCGCGTTCGCCCACGGAAGCGTGTCGTGATCGAGCTGCGAGCGCAGGATCGTCGAGAACAGCCAGGTGCGGATGATGTCGTGGGCCTGGGGGCGCACGTCCATCGGGAAGACGCTCTGGAACAGCTCGGGATCCTCGCCCCCCTGCCCCGCGATCTGCGGCGTCAGCGACGAGGTGGCCCACGTGTCCATCACGTCGGGATCGGCGACGAAGCCGCCGGGCACGCCACGCTGCTCGGGCGCATAGCCGTCGGGCACGTCGGTCGAGGGATCGACGGGCAGCTGCTCCTCGCGCGCCGCGATCGGCTGCCCGTAGACCACGGCGCCGTGCTCGTCGAGCGGGTACCAGAGCGGGAACGGCACGCCGAAGAAGCGCTGGCGGCTGACGCACCAGTCGCCCGTCAGGCCACTGACCCAGTCCTCGTAGCGAGCGCGCATGTACGGCGGGTGCCAGCGCAGCTCGCGGCCGCGCTCGATCAACTCCTCGCTGTGCGCCATCGTGCGAATGAACCACTGCCGGCTCGTGACGATCTCGACCGGCCGCTCGCCCTTCTCGAAGAACTTCACCGCCCGCGTTACCTGCGTCGGCTCGCCGACGATGTCGTCTGCCTCCGCCAGCAGCTCGACGATCCGCTTGCGCGCCTGGTTGACGGTCCTGCCCTGCAGCTGCTCGTACTCGCGCCGCGCGCGCTCGACGTCGTCGGACTCCCAGCCCGCGGTGCCCCACGGCACCTCGACCAAGCGACCGTCGACGCCCAGCACCGAGCGCACGGGCAGGCCGAGCTCGCGCCACCAGACGACGTCCGTCAGGTCGCCGAACGTGCACACCATCACCAGGCCGGTGCCCTTCTCTGGATCGACCAGGGGATGCGTGAGCACGGGGACGCGCGTGCCGAACAGCGGCGTTACGGCCTCTTTGCCGACCAGCTCGCGCTGGCGCTCGTCGTCGGGGTGGGCGAGCAGCGCCACGCATGCCGGGATCAGCTCCGGGCGCGTGGTCTCGATCAGCGCACCGCCCTCGCCCGGGCGATCGTCGGCGCCGGCCACGCCGAAGCGGACGCGGTGCATCGCTCCCGGGCGCTCGCGGTCCTCGAGCTCGGCCTGCGCCACAGCCGTCTGGAAGTCGACGTCCCACAGCGTGGGCGCCTCGAGCTGGTAGGCCTCGCCACGCGCGAGCAGGCCGAGGAACGAGCGCTGGGAGATGCGCTGCGCGCGGGCGCCGATCGTCGTGTAGGTCATCGACCAGTCGACCGACAGCCCGAGCCTGCGCCATAGCTCCTCGAAAGCCTGCTCGTCGGTCTCGGTCAGGCGCAGGCATAGCTCGACGAAGTTGGGGCGCGAGATCGCAACGGGCTCCTTCTCGGAGGGCTCTGCGGGAGGCTCGAAGTCGGGGTCGTAGGCGACGGACGGATCGCAGCGCACGCCGAAGTGGTTCTGCACGCGCCGCTCGGTGGGCAGGCCGTTGTCGTCCCAGCCCATCGGGTAGAAGACGGCTTTGCCGCGCATCCGCTGGTAGCGCGCGATCGCGTCGGTGTGCGTGTAGGAGAAGACGTGCCCGACGTGCAGCGAGCCGCTCACCGTCGGCGGCGGCGTGTCGATCGAGAAGACCCGCTCGCGCGGCGCGCCACGCTCGAAGCGGTAGCAGCCGTCGCGTTCCCACGCCTCGCTCCACTTCCGCTCGAGGCCCTCGAGCGTCGGACGCTCGGGGACCCGCGGCGGCTGTGCGGCGACCGTCGTGGAGGTGTCTGTTACCTGGTCGGGCGGCAAGCGTTGATCGTATCCGCCCGTCGCGGGCCGATGGCGGCGCCGCGCGGCCCCCTTTGCGAGCGTGCCCCGCGCTAGGCAGCGAGCGGCAACTCGAGCACGACGTCGCCAGCGCGGCAGAGCGCGGCGCGCGAACGCTCGGCGCGCTGGCTGTTGTGCGAGGGGCAGTAGACGCCGCGCACCTCACCGTCGGCCAGGCCGTAGGCCATCCAAACGCCGGCGTCCCAGATGAAGTGGAAGAAGCGTGCTTCGCGGTCGCCGCTGGCGTCGAGCTCACGCTGCCACGCCTGCGCGACGACTTCGCGATCGATCCGCGAGCGGCACGAGCAACCGTCGACCGACCCGCTCCACACGCAGCGCAACGGCAGCTCCGTAACCAGCGCCTCGCTGCGGGCGCCGCCGAGCCGATGCTCGATCGTCGATCCATCCGCCTGAAGAACATCCATCGTCGGGCCTCCCAGCCTTTTCGTCCCAAGAGGACGACGTCCTGTCGTCCTCTGCGTTCCTATCGGGCAATCCATGTCGTACTTTTCGGACGACGGCGGGTTTTCCGTTCAATCAGCCGAGATTTCTGGACACGTGTCCTAAAAAGCCTGAGGGCACGGGCGGAAAAGAGCGCTGGAGCAGGCATTCCCGAGGCTGTGCCGGCCGATCCGCGCCTGACCCGCGCGCTTCTGGGCCGTCTCTGAGAGAACTTTCACCAAACAGCAGGTACTTCACCGCACAACCCCCGCGCGCAGGTATAGAGTCGTCGCCAGACCGGGAGACCCGTGGGGGGTGGGCCCGGATGAGGTGAGCGGAGGATCGGGACGTGAACCTTATGGCGAAGAAGGTCCTGGGCATCGGCGCCGCGGTGATCGTGGCAGGGGTCCTGATCGGCCTTTACGTCGCCACCTGGGCGACGAGCTTCCCGCGCACGGTGGCCGCGGCGAGCAGCAGCACGAGCGCAGGCGTCACGACCAACCTGACGCTGCAGACGGTCGCCGCGGTGGGGCCGAACTACAGCCCGGCGCACCCCGATTGGGTCTCCTACCTGGTGCAGAGCAAGGGCAAGTGGATCCACACGACGGACTTCAAGGTCCCAGCGAACTCGCTCGTGCACGTGACCGTGCTGCAATACGACGGCGACAGCGGGCTGCGCAACCCGTTCCTCTCGCAGGTTCAGGGGACCGTCGGCAGCAACGTGACGATCGACGGCAAGACGACCGCCGCGATCGACCCGGAAGAAACCTCGCACACGTTCGCTGTCCCTGAACTGGGGATCCTCGTCCCGCTGCCCGGGGTCGAGGACGAAGCCAAGAACCAGTGCGAATTCGCCCCGTGCACGATGGCCGAGGCGCACCGCACGATCAGCTTCACGATCCGCACGGGTAAGAAGGGGCGCTACCACTGGCAGTGCTTCGTGCCCTGCGCGGCCGGCTTCCTCACCGGCGGTGGCGGGCCGATGCAGACGCTCGGCTACATGGACGGGTACCTGGAAGTCGTCTAGCGATGGCCGAGCCCAACCACTGGCGCCGCTTCGCGACACTCTGGATCGTCGCCTCGCTGATCGCGACGCCGCTCGTCGTGCTGCTGATCGGGCCGATCATGCCGCCGGGCAAGGGCAGCGAACAGGCTTCGGGGCACGTAACGGACCACACGGTGCTGCTGGCCGCGGCGACGCCTGTGCTGCTGCTCGTCGTGCTCTACCTGCTGTATGCCGTCGTCGCCTTCCGCCAGCCGAAGGGTGCCGTGCTCGAAGGCCCCGCGATTCGCGGCGACGCGCGCGTGCAGACGACGTGGCTGATCGTGACCTCGATCCTCGTGCTGGTCCTCGCCGGCTACGGCACGATCCGCCTCGAGGAAGACGGCGCCGGTTCGGGCGGCGGCCCCTCGCCGCTGGTCGTGCCGAAGGGCAAGAAGCTGCAGGTCCAGGTGATCGGCCAGCAGTGGGAGTTCACCTACCGCTGGCCTGAATACGGCGGCGTCGAGACGCCCCACCTCGAGCTGCCGGTCGGCCAGATGGTCGAAATGCACGTCACCTCGCTCGACGTGATCCACTCCTTCTGGGCCTTCCAGCTCGGCGTCAAGGCCGACGCCAACCCGGGCGTCGACAACGTCGTGTTCGTCAAGCCGACGAAGGAAGAGACCTTCGAAGTGCGCTGCTCGGAGCTGTGCGGGATCTGGCACGGCGCGATGTTCGATCACGGGCACGTCGTCAGCCAGGCGGCCTTCGGCACGTGGATCGCAGAACAGCAGACCAAGTACGCGGCGGCGACGAAGGTGCTGCCCCCGTACAAGAAGACCTACCTACCCGAACCACTGAGGCGAGGCGGATGACCACGACTGTGCAGCCCGATTCAGCGCCCGCGCCGGTGCGTCGCCCGCTGTGGCGGCGGCTCGTCGGCTTCAACCTGCTCACCGCGCTGCTGCTCGGCGTCGGCGGCTACTACCTCGGCTGGTTCATCGGCCACCAGATCAAGGCGCCGAGCCTCGAATTCCGCTCGGAAACCGACGAGAACGACATCGCGCTGCTGCTCGCCTACCTGTTCGGCGTCGTCGGCTTCCTGGTCGGGCTCGGGTTCGCCAACTACCCCGTCAGCCGCCTGCTCGGACGTCCGGCATCGCTGCGCGAGAAGGAGGACGAGGGGATCGGCCGCTACTTCGGCCTGTGCACGGACCACAAGGTCGTCGGCATCCAGTACCTCGTCGGCATCGGCCTGTTCTTCTTCATCGCCGGGCTCAACGCGATGCTGATTCGCACAGAGCTCTTGCACTCGACGCCGACCACGATCGCGCCGAACCAATACCTATCGCTCGTCGGCATGCACGGGGCGATGATGATGGGCGTGATGACCTCGGGCGTACTCGGCCCGTTCGCCAACTACTTCGTGCCGATCATGATCGGCGCCCGGCGGATGGCGTTCCCGCGGATCGAGGCGCTGACCTTCTGGTTGCTGATGGCGGCCGGCTTCATCCTCACCTCGACGATCTTCTTCGGCGGCTTCCCGACAGGCTGGACGGGCTATGAGCCGCTCAACGACCAGGCGGTGATGGGGATGGACTCCTACATCGTCTTCTTCGCGCTCGTCGGCGTCTCGATGACGCTGCTCGGGCTGAACATGATCGCGACGATCATCACGATGCGCGCACCCGGCCTGACGTGGTCGCGCCTGCCGATCTTCGTCTGGTCGGTGCTCGCCACCTCGGTGCTGATGGTGCTCGCCGCGCCGATGCTGATCGCGACGCTCGCGATGGCGGCGCTCGACCGCACGATCGACACGTCCTTCTTCGTCCCCGCCGCCGGCGGCAGCCCGTACCTGTTCGAGAACCTGTTCTGGTTCTTCGGCCACCCCGAGGTCTACATCCTCGCGCTGCCAGGCTTCGGCATCGTGCTCGAGCTGCTGCCCGTGTTCACGCGAAAGCCGCTGTGGGGCTACCGGCTTGCCGTCTCCGGGATGCTCGGCGTGGCGCTGCTCAGCTTCTTCGTCTGGCAGCACCACCTGTTCGTCAGCGGCATCAACGCCGACCTGCGCCCGTTCTACATGCTCTCAACCGAGATCATCTCGGTGCCGACCGGGTTCATCTTCCTCTGCGTGATGGGAACGCTGTGGAGGGCGCGAAGTACGTTCAGCGTGCCGATGCTGTTCTGCCTGGGCTGGACGTTCAACTTCCTCATCGGTGGGCTCTCCGGCGTGTTCCTCTCAGACGTTCCGAGCGACACCGACACGCACGGCAGCTTCTTCGTGATGGCGCACTTCCACTACACGATCATGGGCGGGCTGATCTTCACGTTCTTCGCGGCGATCTACTACTGGGTGCCGAAGATGACCGGCCTGCGTTTCAACGAGCGCTTGGCCAAGTGGCACTTCTGGCTGATGTTCGTCGCGTTCAACTCGACCTTCATGCCGCTGTTCGTGCTCGGCATGGAGGGCATGCCCCGGCGCGTCTCGAGCTACGCGCCCAACCTGCACGGGCTCAACGTGTGGGTCTCGATCTCGGCCTTCGTGCTCGGCTTCTCGATGCTGATCTTCCTCGCCAACGCCGTCTGGTCGCTGATCATCGTGCGCCTGCCGGCGGCCGCCAACCCGTGGCGCTCGAAATCGCTGGAGTGGCAGGTGCCGACGCCGGTGCCGGTCAACAACTTCGAGCAGATCCCGGTGATCGACTCAGACCCCTACGACTACGGCACGCCACTCACCGTCGGTGGCGCCGGCACGGCGACGGTCGGGGCATGAGCATGGAGTCCTCGCACGAACAGCGCCCGCTCGGGCTGATGGTCCCGCCGGTCGCGCACGGCGTGGAGATCCCGCCCGAGCCACCCGACGTCGGCGCGCGCGCACTGTTCGTCGCCGGGCGCCTGCTCGCGGGAGCCAGCACGTTCTTCTTCCTGGCGTTCGTGTTCGCCTACTTCTACCTGCGCTCGCTCAACCAGAACCACCAGTGGCACCTGAGCCGCGTCAAAGCCGATCAGGGGCTCGGCGTGGCGATCGTCGTGTGCGTGCTGCTCAGCGCGACGCTGGCGATCGTCGCCGGGCGCCAGATGAAGGCGCAGTCGCGCAGCTGGCTCGGCCCGGCCGGCGCCGCGCTCGTGCTTGGCCTCGCGGCGGTGGCACTGCAGTGCATCGAGTACACGGCGCAGCACTTCGGACCCACCGATGGCGGCTACGCAAGCGTCTTCTGCGCATGGACGGCCTTCTACGTGATCGCCGTGCTGGCGACGATGTACTGGCTGGAGACACAGGTGGCGACCGAGCTGCGCGCGCGCCGCCGGCCGGCGCACCCGCACGGCGACATCAAGGACCCCGACCTGCTGATCGCTCCGGCGCTCGACGCGTGCGTCTTCTACTGGTCCTATCTCGCCGCGCTCGGCGCGCTCGCGTACATCGTGCTGTACCTGCTCTGATGCTCGACGCGGCCGCAGTCGCGCCTGGATTCTGGGACTGGTCCTTCGACCCGCCGGTCGTGCTCGTAGTCGCGCTCGCCGCGCTGTATGCGATCGGCGACCGGCACACGGTCACGCCGGCGCGCGCAGCGTCCGCCCGTCGCGCGCAGCGCGCCTGCTTCTACGGCGGCCTCGTCGTGCTCCTGATCGCGCTCGCCTCGCCGCTCGACGAGCTCTCAGAGCAGCTGTTCTGGGTGCACATGATCCAGCACGTGCTGCTGCTCGTCGTGGCAGCGCCGCTGATCGTGCTCGCTCGACCGTGGATCCGTCTGTGGCGCTCGCTGCCGCTGGACCTGCGCCGGTGGCTGGCACGCAACCTCAGCCAGGGGGAGCGCACGCGCTGGCTGCGCAGCACGAGCAGGACGCTCGGTAGCCCTCAGGTGGGCTTCGTGGCCTTCAGCGTCGTGCTGCTCGCCTGGCACGTCCCGGCGCTGTTCGACGCGACGCTCCGCTCGTCGGCGCTGCACGCGCTCGAGCACACGCTGTTCTTCGTCACGGCCGTCATGTTCTGGAAGCAGGTGATCGACTCGCCCCCGCTGCATGCGCGCCTGTCCTCGGTGCAGCGCGTGGCCTACCTGGTCGGCGCGATGGTCGTGAGCTGGATTCTCGCGGTCGTCTTGGCGCTGGCGCCCGATCCGCTGTACTCGCTCTACGCGCACGAGGCCAGCCGCCCCGGCGGGATCTCGGCGCTGACCGATCAGCAGATCGCCGCCGGGATAATGTGGGTGCCCGGGTCGATCACGTTCGTGATCGTGATCTTCGCCTATGTCCACCGCTGGCTGGCACCCGCACAGCCGGCACCCGGGGCCGTGCGGCTCGCGGGCGATCACTAGGAGGGCCCATGCCGATGACGATCCCGCTCGCCTCCCACTTCCTCACCGGCTCGATCCTCACGCTCGTGCTGCCGCTCGGCGTGCTGATCGTGGTCGCCGCGTGGTACGCGCTGCTGGTGCGCCGCGGCGCCGGCGAACGCTGAGCCGGCGCGGAGCGGCTCAGTCGAGCGCGGGTGAGAGCCTGCGCGCCGTGCGCTGCTCGCGCGGGCGAGCCTCGGCGTGCTGGTGGCGCAGGGGACGGCGCAGGTGCCATGCGTTGCCCGTGATGCCCGGACGATGCGGCGTGAGCTTGCCGGCCCTGCTCATGACGAAGGCCAGCAGGCTGAGCAGCGTGAGGTCGAGCACCACGTTGGCGACGTTGATCGAGGTGAAGGTCGTCATGTACTGGAGTGTTCCCTGCGAACATCAGACGAAACTGAGGATCGGGTGAGAATCCGCTAAGAGTCCATCGCCCGACCGATCGTGGCGAATGTTGCGCTCGAGCACGCTCTCGCCCCGGCCGGCACCCCCACCGCGCAGCTATCGCGATAGGATCCCTTGACAATTAGGGGGGTTGGCCACGGTCGGAGACTGTGGGTCGTGCCAGAGGGGGTCGCGTCAGGGATGGAAGGCCGCATCGCCTTGGGAGCACCTCAGCCGGGTCGACCGGGCCAGCGCCATCCAGGTCGAGTAGAGGGGATGACGAGATGTCATCGAGAGGTCGGAACCGGGCCCGCTCGCGGTGGACTCAGTGGGGGCTGCGCAACGTCGCACTCGCACTGCTCGCGCTGATCGCCTTGGGCGCGACGGCGAGCGCCGCATGGGCGGGCAAGAACGTCAACATCGTCAGTCAGGGCGAACCGCCCGAAAAAATCCCAGCAAACACGCACTACTACAAAACGATCCAGGAAGCGGTCAACGCCTCGCCGAAGAACGGCTGGGTACTGGTCGAACCTGGCGTCTACGACGAAGAAGTGAAGATCACGAGCGCGCAGAACGGCCTGCACCTGCGCGGCATGGACCGCAACGGCGTGATCGTCGACGGCCAGCACAAAGTGGCGCCGGAAGGCGCCAACGGGATCGAAGCGTTCAAAGCGAGCAACATCTGGATCGAAAACCTCACCGTGCGCAACTTCGATCGTGCGACCACCAACGGCGAGGGCGGCAACGAGATCTGGTGGAACGGCGGTGATGAGACGGGCAAGATCGGCGCGCGCAAGTGGTATGGCAACTACCTGACGGCCTACGACGACGGCCTGCTCGGTGGCTACGGGCTGTTCGCCTCGAACTCGGTCAAGGGCGCGCTCGAAAACTCCTACGCGTCGGGCTTCAACGACTCGGGCCTGTACATCGGCGCGTGCCGCGATTGCCAGGCGCGCGTGTTCAACGTCACGGCCGAAAACAACGCGCTCGGCTACTCGGGCTCCAACTCGGGTGGGCACCTGCTGTTCGAAAACTCGACGTTCAACAACAACTCGATCGGCTTCGTGCCGAACTCGGAAAACCCGAGCGACCCGCCACCGCCGCAGGACGGCGCGTGCAATTCCGGCAAAAACCACAAGACGACGCCGACGTTCAGCACGACTGAAATCGAACGCTGCACGATCTTCCGCAACAACCGCTTCGAAAGCAACAACAACATCAACGCGCCCGGGAACGGGGCGACGGAGGCAGGCGGTTGGGGAATCGGCGTCGAGCTACCCGGCACGTACGCCGACCTGCTCGAAAAAAACACGATCGCAGGCAACGTGAACGTGGGGTTGATGGGCTTCGAGTACCCCAACCCGTTCCCGCCGACGCCCGAAACGATCAACTTCGCGCTGTCGGGCAACCGGATCAGCAACAACACGTTCTCCGGCAACGGCACGCTCGAACGAGGCTACTCGGGCGACCTGACGCTGCAGGGCGGCATCTTCACGCAGTCGGTCAACAACTGCGTGTCGGGCAACTCGTTCGCCGCGGCAACGCACCCGGCGAGCATCGAAACGACGTGGGGCTGCCAGAACAGCACCACGCCGAACCCCGAAAACGGCTTCGGCGCGGTCGAATACCTGCTGCTGCTTCAGGCCGAATCGGAACTGCGCACGCCGACGCCGCAGCCGGTGCCGCCGCCGCAGCCGACGATGCCGAACCCCTGCCAGGGCGTGCCGTACAACCCGCTCTGCCAGTAAGCAACGGCGCGCGCGGCTAGCACGCCGCCCAACGAGCGAGGCGCCGCCGACCGGACTGTCCGGCCGGCGGCGCTCGCTGCGCGCTGCAGGGCTGCCTGTGCCGGAGCTCCGGCGCGAGCGCACTAGGCTGGGCGCCATGCCTGGGGAGGCGAGGAGGATCATCCGCACGCTCGACGAGCTCGACGCGGCATGGCTGCATGCCACACTCGGCAGCGGCCCGATCGAGGCCTTCTCGACAGAACCGATCGGCACGGGGCAGATGAGCGAGAGCCATCGCGTCTCGCTGATGTACGCCGACGCTGCGCCGGCGAGAGGCGGGGCGGCCGGCCGAGAGTCCGGCCCGGCGACGATCGTGCTGAAGCTCGCGGCGCAGGACACGGCCAGCCGCGCGACCGGCGTCGGGCTCGGCATCTACGCGCGCGAGGTGCGCTTCTACGACGAGCTAGCACCGCGCATCGGCGGCCCGCTGCCGGGCTGCTCGCTGGCGCTGTTCGACGAGTCCGAGGGCTGGTTCACGCTGCTGCTCGAGGACGCAGTCGGCGCCCAGCCGGGCGATCAGATCGCTGGCTGCAGCGTGGAGCAGGCGCGGCTGGCGATGCACGCGCTGGCGCGCCTTCACGCGCCCGTGCTCGGCGACCCGGCGCTCGCGGGCAGCGACTGGCTGAACCGCCCAAGCCCGGTCAACCAGGCGCTCGTCTCGCAGTTGCTGCCGGGCTTCCTCGAGCGCTACGGCGAGCGCGTCGCGCCGGCGCACGGCGCGCTGTGCGAGCGCTTCGTCGCGCGCCTGGACGCGTGGCTGGCCGATCGCCGCGGGCCGCAGGGGCTGGTGCACGGCGACTTCCGCCCCGACAACCTGCTGTTCGGCGGGCCGGGCTCGGCCAAGCCGCTGACAGTCGTCGACTGGCAGACGGTCGGCTGGGGCGGCGCGATGACCGACGCCGCCTACTTCCTCGGCGGCGGCCTGCCGCCGGCGGAGCGCCGCCGCCACGAGCGCGAGCTGCTGGGCGAATACCACGAGGCGCTGCTCGCGCAGGGAGCCCAGGGACTTTCGTGGGAGCTGTGCTGGGAGGAGTACCGCCGGCACACGTTCGCGGGCGTGCTGATGGCGATCATCGCGCCGATGCTCGTCGAGCGGACCGAGCGCGGCGACGAGATGTTCATGGCGATGCTCGCCCGCCACGGCGAGCACGTGCTCGAGCTCGAGGCGGAGGAGCTCCTGCCGGACGCGCACAGCGCGCCGGCGGCGCCGCTTCGCCCGCAGCCGCAGGACGAGTGGCGCCACCAACCGGGCCCGGAGCCGCTGTGGAACGAGAGCTGGTACTTCGACGCGATCGCCCCCGACGGCAGTGTCGGTGCGTGGGTGCGCATCGGGCTCTATCCGAACCTCGGCATCTGCTGGTACACGGCGCTCGTCTGCGGCCCCGATCGCGCGACGGTGGCGGCGATCGACTTCGCCGCGCCGCTGCCGGCGAGCGACGAGCTCGCGTTGAGCACCGAGGCACTACGTGCCGAGCACCGCTGCGCGGCGGAGCTGGAGCGCTTCGAGATCGCACTCGAGGCCCTTGCGGAGACCCACGACGATCCCTCAGCGCTGCTGCGCGGCCAGGCCGGGCGCGCTGAGCGGCTCGCGCTCGACCTCTCGTGGGAGACTGCAGGCGAGCCCTACGCCTACCGGCTGACTACGCGCTATGAGATCCCTTGCACGGTGTCCGGCACGATCCGCATCGGCGAGGAGCTGCTCGAGCTCGACGGCGCCGTCGGCCAGCGCGACCACTCGTGGGGCACGCGCGACTGGTGGTCGATGGACTGGGTTTGGAGCGCGGCGCACCTCGACGACGGCACGCACCTGCACGCCGTCGAGCTGCGCCTCCCGGGCATGCCCACGCTCGGCGCCGGCTATGCCCAGCAGCCAGGCGAGCCACTCGTCGAGCTGACCGGTGTCACGGCCGACGAGACGCTGCGCACGGACTGCCTCGTCGATGACGCGCGGCTGCTGCTGGACCCGGTCGGGCTCGACCTCGAGCTGCGCCCGCTGGCGCACGCGC
This sequence comes from uncultured Solirubrobacteraceae bacterium, assembly GCA_963716315.1. Lineage (GTDB taxonomy): Bacteria > Actinomycetota > Thermoleophilia > Solirubrobacterales > Solirubrobacteraceae > Palsa-744. The sequence continues at coordinate 1,645,017 of OY970301.1, forward strand.
CGCTGCGGCTGGTGGCGGAGGACGGGCGCGTGTCGCACTTCGCGCGGTCGATCTGCGGCGTGCGGTGCGCGGACGGGCGCACCGGGCTGGCTTGGGTTGAGTGGAACCTCAATCAGCCGGGCTAGTCGTTTGCGGTGAGCGCGCCGAGCAGGTCAGCGAAGCGCTCGCGGGACTCGGCGCGGCGCGTGGGGAGGTGCTCGCTCGGCACTTCGTTGGGCGGCGGGGAGTAGCCGTGCAGGATGCGGCGGGCGACGGTCTGGCGGTGGACCTCGTCGGGGCCGTCGTAGATTCGCGCGGCGCGCGCGAAGCGGTACATCTGCTCGAGCGGCAGGTCGGTCGAGTAGCCGAGCGAGCCGTGCGCCTGCAGCGCGCGGTCGACGACGTCGTGCAGCACCTTGGCGCCGTAGAACTTGATCAGCGCGATGTCGACGCGCGCGGCGCTCGCGCCACGGGTGTCCATCACCCAGGCGGCGTGCAAGGTCATCAGCCGGGCAGCCTGCATCTCGGCGGCGCTGTCGGCGATCCAGTTCTGCACGGTCTGCTTCTCGGCCAGCAGCGAGCCGTGCGCCTGGCGGTAGGTCGCGCGCTCGCACATCATGTCGAAGGCGCGGCGCGCGACGCCGAGCCAGCGCATGCAGTGGTGGATGCGCCCGGGCCCGAGCCGCTGCTGGGCGAGCAAGAAGCCATCGCCGACGCCACCGAGCAGCGCGTCGGCTCCCAGGCGCACGTCCTCGTAGAGGATTTCGGAGTGCCCGCCGTAGGCGCCGAAGGACTCCCACGGGTGCTCCATCGTGGGCACGTCGCGCACGATTTCCACGCCGGGCGTGTCGACGGGGACGATGAACATCGACGCGCGCTGCGGACCGCGCGCGTCGGGGTCGGTGACGGCCATCACGATCAGGAAGTCGGCGATCGAGCCGTTGGAGGAGAACCACTTCTTGCCGTCGATCACCCACTCATCGCCGTCGCGGACGGCGCGCGTCTGCAGCTGCGTCGGGTCCGAGCCGGGCGTGTGCGGCTCGGTCATGCTGAACGCGCTGCGCAGGTCGCCGGCGAGCAGCGGATGCAGCCAGCGATCCTTCTGCTCGGGCGTGCCGGCCATTGCGAGGATCTCCGAGTTGCCGGAGTCCGGGGCGGCGTTGCCGAAGGCGAGCGGCGCGATCGGCGAGGTGCCGAGGATCTCGTGCATCAAGCCGAGGCGCACCTGACCCATGCCCTGGCCGCCCAGCTCGGGGGGAAGGTGGGCGGCCCACAGCCCGCGCGCCTTGACCTGCTCCTGCAGCGGCGCGATCGCCTCGCGCAGCCCGTCGATGCCGAGCTCGTGCCAGATCGCCTCGAGCGGCCAGATCTCGCGCCGCACGAGCTCGTCCATCCAGTCGAGCTGCTCCTGGAAATCGGGGTCGGTGGAGAAGTCCCAGCTCATGGGCGGCGTCCTTTCGGTCAGGCACTGATGGCTCTTGGGCACAGAGCCTACGCCCTGCCCACGGCCGCCGGCGGCGGGAGGTAGGAGACACCGTCGACGCGCCGTCTCAAATACGGAGCCACGCGATGCACTCGAGCTGACCGTTGGGCGCCGTGACCAGAGCCAGGCCACGACGCCCCCCGGCACATACGCCCGCGCCAGGGAGGGAGCGGCGTCGAGCGCTTATTCAAGGTGACCGGACGAGGGAGGTCACTCTCGAATTCCCAACATCTCACAGCCGCCCAGGCCTGTCAAGGCCTAAGTAAGCTACTGTTTACATATCAATCGATCGATTTACTTAATTCAAAACAGTCAAAAAGAGTGCACTGATGGCGGCTGAGCCCAACCGGCCCCAGCCGCAGCCGAACGCCCCGCCGGCCGAGCCCGCGCCCGGACCCCGCGCGCTGAAAGCGGTGCCGGACGCGCCGGCTTCGGTGGACGGCCGCGACTCAGCGCAGGCGCCGCGCCGGCGCAAACCCACGGGCGCAGTGGCCCGCGAACAGTCGCGCCAGCGCCAGCGCCTGCGTCTCGCGCTGGCGATGATCGATTGCGTCGCCGAGGACGGCTACCGCTCGACGCGGGTGGCCGACGTGATCGCACGTGCGGGCGTCTCGCGTAAGACGTTCTATGAGCACTTCGCCAACAAGGAAGACTGCCTGCTGGCCACGTACGACTTCATCGCGGCCGAGGGAATTAACCGGATCGAGAGCGCCTACGGCGAGGCCGACGGCTGGCCGGGGCGGGCCGAAGCGGCGATCCGGGCGCTGTTCGACTCGGCGATCGCCAACCCGGGCGCGATGCGGCTGAGCCTGGTCGAGATCACGGCCGTCGGCCCGGCCGGGATCGAGCGCCGCATACAAACGATCGGGCGCTACCAGAGCTTCATCCGCGATGCGCTCGCACTCGCTCCCGGCAGCGGCGCCGTGGCGGACGCATCGTTGCAGGCGATCGTGGGGGGCCTCAACCGCGCCCTCTATCGGCGGGTGCTGCGCGGCGACGGCGAGGAGCTGCACGCGCTCGTTCCCGACCTCGCCGCCTGGGCAACCTCGTATTACCCATCGCCCGAGGCGATGCTGGCCGAGCCGAGACCGCTGTCTGACGCGCGCCGCGCCGCGATCAGGATGCAGAGCGGGCGTGCGCCGGGGACGCTCGCGCCTCACCCACTGCTCGGCGGCAGGCGCGGGCTGGCGCGCGGCGATCGCAACGTCTCGCGCAGCTTCGTCGTCGAGAACCAACGGGCACGGATCCTCGACGCAGCGACGAACCTGACGGCGCAGGAGGGCTATGCGGCACTGAAGGTCGAAGGGATCGCCGAGCAGGCGGCGGTCTCGCTGGTCGCCTTCTATGAACACTTCGCCGACAAGGAGGACGCGTTCCTGGTCGCCTACGAGGTCGGCCACGGCAAGGCGATGGCAGCCGTCGAACGAGCGTACGTCTCCGAGAGCGACTGGCGACTGGCGGTGCGCGCCGGCATCGATGCGCTGTTCGGCTTCTTGGCGAGCGAGGCGGCGTTTGCCCACATCGCCCTGATCGACGCCCTGACGGCCACGGCGCACACTGCCGAGCGCTCCAAGGAAGGCGTCGGTGCGTTCGCGCAGATGCTCGTGCCCGGCCTCGGGCAGACGAGCGGCTTCGCGCCGCCCGTCATCACGGTCGAGGCGATCGCCGGCGGCATCTTCGACCTGTGCCTGCACTACGCGCTGTCCGGCAGGATCGGCGACCTACCGGAGCTCGTCCCGTCGGCGACGTACATCGCGCTCGCCCCGTTCCTCGGCGGTGAGGAGGCGGCGCGCATCGCCACGGCGCACACGCGTCCGCGCGCGCGCCGCACGCCGGCGCCGGCCGGCGCCGGCGCCTAGGCCTTCGGGCTCATCAACGCGACCGGGACGGCGAGCCCGGCCGAGCGCCTGACGGTGGCAATGCGCCGCCCCGGCTGCACGGCCTCGCGCGCATCGCCTGCGTGCTCGCCGAGCGCGGCTACGGTGCGGTCGAGATCGGGGGCGACGAACGCGAGCCCCCACAAGCGCGCCGGCCGCTCGGCACCGCCGTCGCGCGCGGCGACGACCTGGTCGGGTTCCTGCACGACCTCGAGGATCTCCTCACCGAGGCGGAAGAAGGCCTGCCGCGGCGCCCCGGCCGGTGTCGGCTCCTCGCGAATCCGCCGCAAGTCGAGCCCGGCATCCGTCAACGCCTGCACGCTGCGGTCGAGCGCGGGCGTCATCGCCACGATGTGGTCGATCGCGGCGACACCGTTGGGGTGCTCGGTCGCCGCCCCGCCCGAGCCTGTCCCGGACCCTGTCACCTCGGGCCGAGCGCCAGTGGACCCGCTGCCATCGGCGCACGTCGTCGGCAGGCCGTCGAGCTCGGTCGAGGCGATGCCGCGCAGCGACCAGCCGACGATGCCGCGCCCGGCCTCCTCGCCGGCGAGCCGCAGGCTGCACGGCGCCAAGCTGCACGGTGTCCCCATCGACGGCGAAGCCGAGTGCGCTCCAGCGCTCGGGCTCGTCGGCGAGCACGAGCTCGTCGATGCTCACCGCACTCATGCGCACCGCCACAGACCGCCGGACCTCATCGCGTGCAGCATGACAGCCGTGGAAGGCCCAGCCGTGGGAGGTCCAGCCGCGGGAGGTCCGTTACATCGGCGCCCGGCTCAGCGCTCGATCACGAGCTTGACCCAGTCGCGCTCGAGCAGCGCCTCGGCAGCCTCGCTCCAGGCGACGGTGCGCGTGGTGACGCGCTCGGGCTCGAACGTCCCCCCGGCGGCGAGGTCGAGCACGTGCGGCATCGCCGGGCGCGCGTGCGCCCGCCCGGTCTTGAAGGTGATGCACTTGGTGTACATCTCGAGCAGCGGCAGCGCGGGCTGCTCGCCGAAGTAGATGGCCGTGCTCGTGCAGATGCCGTCGGGCGCGGTCGAGCGCAGCGCGAGCGCGAGGCCGTCGGGCTCGGCGCAGGCATCGACGGTGACCGGGAAGGGGCCGAGCCGCTGAGGCGCGTCGGCCAGCGCGAGCGTCTCGGCGCCGAGTGACTCGGCCGTGGCGCGCCTGGCGGCGTCGACGTCGACGTAGGTCACAGAGGCCGCGCCGAGCGCGATCGCGAGCGCGGCGGCATACAGGCCGATCGACCCGGAGCTTGCGCCGCCGACGACAAGCACTGGTGCGCCGGGCTCCTCGGCCAGCGCCGGCGCGACGGCGCGCCAGGCGTCTGAGATGTTGTCCGAGGCACTCGCGACGGCCGCCGGGGCGAGCCCGTCGGGCAGCGGCACGAGCATGTGCTCGGCGTAGGGCACGAGCACGAGGTCTGAGAGGAAGCCACCCCAGCGCCCGACGGCGGGGCCGAAGCCGTATGTCGACATGAAGTCGACGCTCGCGCAGTTGCCGGTGCGCCCGCGCAGGCACGGCGCGCACTCGCCGCAGGAGATCTGGAAGGGGACGCTGACGAGCTGCCCGGGCGACAGCGAGCCGGCGCCGTCGCCGGCGTCGAGCACCTCGGCGACGCACTCGTGCCCGACCGGGAAGGGCGCCGGGAAGGGCGACTCGCCGGCGAGGATCAGCGCGTCGAGGTCGCACGTGGCGACGGCCAGCGGGCGCACGAGCGCGGCGGCGTCGGAGTCGAGTTGGGGCTCGTCGGCTTCTTGCCACTCGAGCTTGTTCGGTGCTGTGTACGTGAGCTGCTGCATACCCGGCGTCCCTCCTCAGATTGATAGAGCGATCGATCTAGTATCTCTGATCGGATCCGCTCGCGCGGTGTCAGCGCCGCTACGGTTGCCTGCGATATGGGCGCAAGAGACGAGCGCCCGACCTCGGTAACGCGCTCAGACGCGACCGGCAAAATCCAACTTCCTGGAAGTTCGAAATAGGTCGTCGCGGAACGCACATGTAGATGCGTCCTAAGATTGCGAACCGTGCCAGCCATTCCTGTGCCTCGGCCTCTTCGCGATTTGCTAGCAGGGTCTCCCTACGAGGGCGTCGTGACCGAGCTTGCACAAGCGGTAGGCACGCTACTCGCCGACAACAAGACGCCTTTCTTCCCCGCCTTCACCGACCACGGGCCAGAACATGTCGAACAGGTCCTCGACGCAGCCATACGCCTGATCCCAGACGAGGTTTGGTCACAGGGACTGCTTGGTTCCTGTGACGCGGCCGTCCTGACCTCTGCCTGCCTGATTCACGACCTCGCGATGCACATCCGCGTGGCGGGCTTTGTCGAGCTCGTCGAACCGCGGACGCGCTTCGTGCCGCGACCTTGGTTCTCCGAGCCGATCGCTGGGCGGGCCGCCGATCAGCCGTGGGCCGAGCTGTGGCGCCAGTTCCAGCACGAGGCCCGCCACTTCGGGACCAGCCAGCTCGACCTTCTCCTTGGTCCGCCGCATTCAGGGATTCCGCAGGTCGCATACGACGAGGACCTCGAGCCGGAGAAGTGGGTCGAAGCCGACTTTTTGCTCATTGGAGAGTTCATTCGCCGCCACCACGCTCGCCTCGCCCATGAGATCGCGTTCTACGGGTTTCCCGGGCTAGACGAGTCGTCGTTCCCAGTGCTGGGCTCCCGACTGCCAGACCTTGCCGATCCGATTGGCGCAGTGGCTCGATCTCATGGAGAACCCGTTCGCAGGATGCTCGACTACCTCGAGTGGCTAGATCCAGGCTCGAAGCGACCCGCCGGGGCACTGCTGATGTTCCACATGGCGCTTTTGCGGGTCGCTGATTACCTTCAAATCGAAGCGAGGCGCGCACCCCCGCTGCTACTGGGCCTGAAGCAGCCTCAGAGCCCTTTGAGCATTGAAGAGTGGAACAAGCACGGAGCCATCTCTGCTGTGTCTTGGCAGCATCGGGATCCGCTGGCGATATCGGTGACGGTTTCTCCATCTCACAAGTTGCGAACCCATCTCGCGCTGCGAGATCTGTTTCAGAACATGCAGATGGAGCTCGATACAGCTACAGCCGTGCTGAGCGAAGTGTATGGGCTGGGTGAACTCTCCTCACTTGAGCTTGCGCGACGACGGGTAACGACAAACCTGGACGAGCCAGGACTCCACGCACAGCTGCCGTTCGTCCCGACTCGGGCGGCTCTGCGAAGTGATCCAGATCTCTTTCGTCTGGTGATTCGCGACCTCTACGGAAACAGGCCCTCGATCGCGGGGCGCGAGCTGATCCAAAATGCTGTCGACGCGGTACGTGAGCTGCGGCGATGGGAAAAACGAACCGGAAAAGAAGTACCGGCCGGAGAACTGCGCGATCTCGACACTGATGTTCAGGTCTCGATCGACGAGCTGCAGTCAGATCAATGCGTCTTCGAGGTTGCGGATCTCGGAATCGGAATGACACCCGAGTTGGTGGTCGACTACTACTTGCAGGCTGGGGCTTCCTTTGGACCGGCGATGTCGGAACTGGAAGACCTCGATACCGCCGACGCTATCGCGACTATGCGCGCCGGCCGGTTCGGCGTGGGGGCGTTTGCCGCGTTCCTCCTGGGGCCGGAGTTGCATGTCACCACACGCCATGTCGAATCCCAGCGCGGGCTGTCGTTCCGCGCCCGAATCGATAGTGATCTCGTGGAGATCCGCTGGGTAGAGGATGCGCCCATTGGCACTAGCGTGTCGATCGTGTTTGATCCGACCAGCCTTCGCACGCAGTTCAGCTTCATCGGCTTCCGCGAGTCGCCGACACATCTGCTGGAGGCCATGGCTAAGTACTACCGGCTGAGCTTCCCTCGGATTTCATTCTTGTACCGCTCGCGCGGAGATGTGCAGACTTTTCCGCCTCCGGCCGACGTCCCATCGCCGGGAAGGTCCTTGCCGAATCACTGGCGAGCCGTTCGTAACACGGACGTCGATGCGGTCCTGTGGCAGGTCCCCGTATCAGCTTCTCGCTGGGCTGGTTACGACGACGATGAGCCCATTTACTGGCTCCCCGCAGCTCAGGGCGAGGTCGTGCATAACGGGATCTCGATCGAGGATCCGGGCAGTTCGCGACTCGAGCAGGACACTTATGAGTGGTCGAGCGGCACGATGCAAGACGTTCTTCAGAAGCCACGCGTGGCGGTCTTCGATAGCAAGCATCTGCTGGGATTGGCCTTGACGCGTTTTGCACTAACCGAGCCGACACTCCCATTTGAGCCGCAGTTGCTCGAATCGATCGGCCTCGACATCGCCGCACACGCCCTGGTAACGAGGCCCACCGATTGTCATCCGTTGTTGATCAATAGCTCCTTCCCCGCTTATACGTGCGCGGGCTGGTTTCCACCACTACCTGACCTCCTCCGGCGCTATTCGCGTGGAATGCTTCTTGTCGCGTGGCGCCCTGGCGCGCACGCGCGCCGAACCCGAGGCAAGTCGGTTGACCCAATTCGATTCCTGGGGAGTCGGAGTCCTCTTTTCTGGCGTGAGTTCGCCCAGCGCACCGTGCTTTCACTCGAGAACACCGATCCTGGGCGAGACGATTTCACTGAAGTTGAACGGTGGGGGCATTCGCTCGAAGGTATTTCAGAGAGCACCAGGCATCGGGGCGCCGCACTGGGGGCGCGGGCGCTGGCTACGGTAGTGATCAGAGGCCAGATCGCACCCGTGGGCGACGGAGAGAAAGCGATTGCCACTGATGCTGAGGAGCATTATTGGGAAGCCGTGGGTCACGGCTTCGTCCAAAGTCCAGGCGACGAGCACGATGAAGGCATCTTCCTCGGGCCGGTCCCAAATCGTGATCCCGCACTGGAGGCCAGGCTGATAAAAGCGGCGCTGACGATGAGGGACACGGGCGAGCAATGGATTGCCCTGACGGCATACGGAGACTTCCAGCGTCTCGACGCTTCCCAGGAGTGCCTCGCCACGCCCTGGGAGAAGGTCATTGGCGGCCCACTGCCGAGAGCGCCTGGATCAGCACGAAGACTGGCGGCTACGATTGCGGGGAAACGCGCGGAAATACGGCGCCTGATGGATAAGTGGGAGCAGTCATTGAAGGATGCCGGTGACTAGCTGGTCGCGCTAGGTTGCCTGGGATGTGGGCGCAAGGCGAGATCCGGCTGGAGGCACGGCCGCGTGGCTTCCACCTGATCACGCGCGAGGTGCTGGCGGCGGTGCCGCGCATCGCCGAAGTCGAGGTCGGCCTGCTGCACCTGTTCATCCGCCACACCTCGGCATCGCTCACGCTGAACGAGAACGCGAGCCCCGACGTGCGCCGCGATTTCGAGTCGTACTTCAACGCGACGGTGCCGGAGGAGGCGCCGTACTGGACGCACACGTTGGAGGGCCCAGACGACATGCCGGCCCACATCAAGTCATCGCTGCTCGGCCCGTCGCTGACGATCCCCGTAGCGCGCGGGCACCTGGCGCTGGGCACGTGGCAGGGCATCTACCTGTGCGAGCACCGCGACCACGGCGGACCGCGCTCGCTGGTGGCGACGCTGTGGGGCGAGGCCGCAGCGGCGGCGGGCGGTTGAGGCCGATTCAGCCGGCCTCGTAGGGCCCGGGCTTCGGCCGCGCCGCTCCACCGGGAAACGCCAGCCGCAGGATCGTCCGATGCACGCTCCCGAGCTGCCTGCTGAAGGGCCCGGTGTTGTAGGGCAGCCCGTAGCGCTCGCACACCTGGCGCACGCGCGGCGCGACCTCGGCGTAGCGGCTGGAGGGCATGTCGGGGAACAGGTGGTGCTCGACCTGGAAGCTGAGGTTGCCGCTCAAGAAGTGAAACAGCGACCCGCCTTCGATGTTGGCGGCGCCGAGCAGCTGGCGCACGTACCAGCCGCCGCGCGACTCGCCGGCGACCTCGTCCTCGGAGAACGTGTACGTCTGGTCGGGGAAGTGCCCGCAGAAGATGATCGAGTGGGCCCACACGTTGCGCACGATGTTCGAGGTGAAGTTGGCCTTGAAGGTCGACTTGAACGTGTGGCGCGCAGCGCTCGCGCGGGCGGCGTTCGCACCGCGTCGGCGCCGCCCGCCGCCGGCGCCGACGAGCGCGGCGTCGACGGCGGCGGACAGCGCGGGGAAGGCGATGTAGTCCTTGACGATCTGCCGCCGCGCCTTCAGGCCGATCGCCTTGAGCTCCCCGAGCGCCTGGCGCTTTGACTTCTCGCCGGAGCGGATCGCGTCGAAGTTCATGTCGTGCAGCGCGACACCCCACTCGAAGAAGCCCATCAGGATCAGGTTGTAGAGCGGCTGAAAGAGGTAAACCGGGTACCACTTCTGCTGCGGGTCGATGCGCATGATCTCGTAGCCGAGATCGCGGTCCTTGCCGCGGATGTTGGTGAACGTGTGGTGCTCGTAGTTGTGTGAGTGGCGCCAGGCGTCGGCGGGCGAGGCGGTGTCCCAGTCCCAGTTCTGCGAGTTGATGTCGGGATCGTTCATCCAATCCCACTGGCCGTGCATCACGTTGTGGCCGATCTCCATGTTCTCGAGGATCTTGGCGAGCGAGAGGGCAGCCGTGCCGAGCAGCCACAGCTCGCGGCGGCGCGAGCCGAGCAGCAGCAGGCGTGAGGCGAGCACGAGCTGGCGGTGCAGGCGGATCGTCTTGCGGATGTAACCGGCATCGCGCTCGCCGAGCTCGGCGAAGACGTCGTCGTGGATCGCGTCGAACTCGCGCCCGAGCTGCTCGAGCTGCTCTGAGGTGAGGCGGGCGAGCGGACTCTCGGCCCCGTCTCCGTCGGTGCGAGGAAGCGTCGGCTCGGTTGTCTGCGGGGGCTCGAGAGTTGCTGACATTGTGTGTCCTTTATTTCAATTAATTAATAAAGATGAAGACGATCTTCTGAGTTGCCCGATCAGAGGTCGATCTCGACCGCGCCCTCGGGCGCGTTGACGCAGGTGCGCAACAGCTCGCCGGCCTGGCCGTGGACACGGCCGGTGCGCAGGTCGCGCACCTGACCCGATCGCAGCTTGCCGACGCAGCTGTGGCAGATGCCCATGCGGCAGCCGAACGGCATCGCCGCGCCGGCCTGCTCGCCGGCTAGCAGGATCGGCTGCCGGCCGTCGCTGACGGCGTCGATGCCGCTGCGGCACAGGCGGATCGTCCCGCCACAGCCGCGCTCGCCATCGCCGACACGCGCGTCGGGCTGGAAATGCTCGGTGTGCAGCCGCTCGGCCACGCCGTGCTCGCGCCAGTGCTCGCCGAGCGTCTGCAGCAGGCCTGCCGGCCCGCAGAGGAACGTCTCGCGCTGGCGCCAGTCGGGGCAGATCGCCTGCACGTCGTGCGGCGTCAGCCGTCCATGCGTGCCGGTCAGGCGCACGTGCAGCCGGTAGCCGCCGTGCGTGAGCCGCAGCCGCGCGAGCTCGCGCGCGAAGATCACGCCGTCGCGCGTGCGCGAGCAGTGCACGTGCACGACGTCGCGCAGCTCACGCTCGCGCTCGAGGCCGCGCAACATGCCGGCGATCGGCGTGATGCCGCTGCCGGCGCTGATGAACAGGAGGCGCTCGGGCGTCGGCTCGGGCAACACGAACGTGCCTTCGACGCCGCCGAGGCGCACGATCGCGCCCCGCTGCAAGCGCGTGTTGAGAAACGGCGAGACCTTGCCGTGCTCGACGAGCTTCGGCGTGATCGAGATCAGCCCGTCCGGGCGGCCCGGCTCGAAGGTCAGCGAGTACGCGCGCCAGTGGTGCACGCCGTCGACGGCCACGCCGAGGCGCACGTACTGCCCCGGCCGGTGCCCCGGCCATTCCCAGCCGGGCTTGATCAGCACGGTGACCGCGTCCGGCGTCTCGCGTCGCACGCGCATGACGCGTCCGCGCAGCTCGCGCGTCGACCACAACGGGTTGACCAGCTCGAGGTAGTCGTCGGGCAGCAGCGGCGACGTGAACGAGCTGACGAGCCGCAGCGCGCGCTTGCGTCCCGGCGAGACGAGCGGCACGGCGCCGCGTTCAGCCATCGGCGCGCGTCTCCCGGCGGGCGAACGGCGAGGGCCGGCGCTTGGCGTGGGCGTAGGCGCGGGGCGGGCGACGAGAGCAGAGCGAGAACATGACGCAAACCAATGTTACCTCGAATGAGGTTACATCAAACATGGTACCGTTGCGTGACATATGGCACAGAAGGCGAGTGGGGAGACGCCCAACGATCTGACGATCGAGCAGCTGGCGGCCGAGGTGGGGATGTCGGTGCGCAACATCCGCAACCACCACACGCGCGGCCTCTTGCCGCCGCCGGAGGTGCGCGCGCGTGTGGGCTACTACAACGCCGAGCACGTGGCGCGGCTGCGCCTGATCCTCGACCTGCAGGCCGACGGCTTCAACCTCGCCGCGATCGAGCGACTGCTGAGCGGCTCCGACGGCCTCGCCGCGCGCCTGTTGGGCCTGCGCAGAGCCGTGACGACGCCGTTCGAGGCCGAGCAACCGGAAGTCGTAACGGCCGAGGAACTGGACAAGCGCTTCGGCGAGCTGGGCGAGAAGGATGCCGAGCGCGTGCGCAAGCTGAAGCTGATCGTGCCGCTCGGCGACGGGCGCTTCGAAGCGCCCAGCCCGGCGTTGCTGCGCGCGGCCGAGCAGGTCATCGCGCTCGGCATCCCGCTGCATGCGGCGCTGTCGCTGAGCGACCGCGTCAGCCGCGACGCCGACTCGATCGCGCGCGCCTTCACGAAGCTGTTCCTGCGCGAGCTGTGGCAGCCGTTCGAACAGGCAGGCCAGCCCGAGGAGGGCTGGGACGAGCTGATCGAGAGCGTCGACGCACTACGCCCGCTCGCCTCGGAGGCGCTCTTGGCGCTGTTCAAGCTGCGCATGACGGCACAGCTCGAAGAGGCCTTCGGCAAGGTGATCGAGCACCAGGCCAAGCGCAAGTAGGCCGTAGGCCGCCCGCGGGCGCCGCCACCGAGCGGTGCCTGCCGCCGGAACCGAAGTGGCGGAAGCGCCCGCAAGAGCGCCCCCGCCACCCGGTCAGAGGGAGATCGGCACCTCACGGAGAGAGACTCGACGAGGACGCGCCTGGACGGACTGCACGGGCCGGTTCATCCCCAACCGACCGCTGACTACGCGCAGCCTCCCAAGCACGACATCCCCCTCGTCCGGTCTGGCGCACGGAGATGACTCTGGGAAACATCTCCGGGCACCGATGTCGTCCGGTAGCCTCCCGGATGGGATGAGTGGAGTCATTGGCTCCCAGCCACGAACTTCGACCTCCGGCGTTGTGCCAACCCTACAAGTGGTCGGCGAGCGGGCGGCGAGCGCCGACGTGGAGGTGCAGCGCCGGCTCGAGCGCATCGCCGAGATGCTCGTCGCGCGACGACGCGCGCTGGCGAGCGAGATAGTCGCGCAGGTCAAGCGCGAGATCCCCGGATACCTCTCCCCGCCAGGAGAGGCGCTCGAGCACATCGCCGGGCACATCGACCTGCTCGCGGCGATCATTCGCGGCCGCAGCGTCGTCGCGGCGGACTACGACTTCATCGCCCCGCACGCCGCCAGGCGCGCGCGCGACGGCGTGCCGCTGTCGTCCTTCCTGCACGCCTTCCGGTTGGGGATCGGGGTGCTGTGGGACACGGTCGTGGCGGACACCGGCGACGATCTGCAAGCGCGCGCGGCGACGCTGTCGGCGGCGCGTCCGTTCCTGGAGTCGCTGAACGCGTCGAGCACACAAGCCGCGGCCGCCTACCTGGAGGCGCAGCAGTCGCTCGCGGCGGAGGGCGCCGGCGCGCGGCGCGACCTGCTCGAGCAGCTGCTCTCGGGACGCCCGCTGAGCGCAGTGCGCATGCGCTCGCTGGCGGCCGAGGCCGACCTGCACGAGGACGCGTGTTGCGCAGTCATCGTGGCGAGCGACCCCGGGTCGCTCGACCAGGACGCGGCACGCACGGCGGCGAGCGAGCTCGTGCAGGCCGCCGCGAGCGCAGTCAGGCCGCTCAGCGTGACGCGCCACGAAGAGCTCGTGATCGTACGCGCGTTGCGCGCCGGCGAGCTCGCCGGCCTCTCGCGCAGGTTGCGCGCGGCGCAGGCGAGCCTTGCCGCGCGCGGCATCGCGGTGTGCGTGGGCGTGAGCACCGAGCACGACCGGCTCGCCCGCGTCCCGGTCGCCTACGCCGAGGCGCGCCGCGCGGCAGAAGGCGCCGGAGCGCAGGGCGGCCTGGTCTCGCTGTCGGAGCTGAGCCCGGCCGACTACCTCGCCTCGCACGCCGACGAAGTCGCGGCGCGGCTCGTGCCGGAGGCCGTGCGCAGCTTCATCGCCGAGGATCTCGAGCGCGACGGCGCGCTCGTCGACACGGTGCTCGCCTACGCCGAGTCCGACATGAACCTCGCGCGCGCGGCGGCGCGCCTGCACATCCACGTCAACACGGCCCGCTACCGGCTCAGCCGAATCGCCGAGCGCACGGGCTGCGAGCCGCGCAGCGTGGGCGACATGCTCGACCTGGTGCTGGCGATCAAGATGCTCGCGGGCCCGCGCCCGGCGCCGAGCTGAGCGCCCGCCCAGCACCGTCGTCATATGCTCGTCTAAGAGCGCCCCGAAGGCGAACGCCGCGGGCGCGGGCGGCCGATAGAAGCGCCAGATTGGCCATGAATCGAGCACAACTGATCCGAGAGCTGGTGCTCGACTCGCATTACGCGATCGACGAGCACCTGGTGGCGAGCGCGATCCTCGCCCGCGCCACGACGCGCAGCCTGATCGGCTGCGCGGCGTTCCGCAACGACATGGCCGCGCTGCGCCCGGTGCGCTCGTTCAGGCCCACCTCGCACGCCCGCTCGTTCCGGCCGTGCGCGCAGAGCGGCCCCGGTCGCCGGCGCATGGCCGTGCACCTGGGGTTGATGTAGTGGCGGCGCTGCAGGTCTCGGTCCCGATCGGCCACGAGCTGCTCGGGCAGTGCATCAAACAGGGCCAGGCGCTCGTCCAGCGCGCGAGCCTCGTCGGCGACTTCAGCGACTACGAGAGCTGGAAGGCCGCGCGCAAGCAGTGGATCGACCCGACCGTGCAGGCGCTCGAGCACATGTACGGCGGCCCGCGCGAGGGGCGCGAGTTCGCCGATGTCGTCGTCTGCCCCGAGGATTCCCAGCGCTGGCAGGAGCAGTACGCGGCCGACCTCAAGTGCGTCGAGGCGGCGATCGAGCTGCTCACGGTCCTGCAGAGCGAGCTGGCCTTCACCGGCGGCGGGCAGCCGGCGGGCCCGGAGGAGCTGACAGCCGGTGAGCTGGGTCCCGCGTTCGGTGCGCCGGAGCAGCCCACGCGCGAGCACGTGGTGCTCGGCGTCGAGCCCGTCGCGCCTGTCGAGCCCGTGCCCGACCAGCCGGACGCGGGCACGCCGGCGATGACCGGGCCTTCACCTAACGCCGCAGAGCGGGAGCCGGCGCACGATCGGGAGCTCGCGAGCGGGCGGCCGTTCGCCGAGCCGCCCCCGCGCGAGCAGCCGGGCGAACGTGCGGTCGGCGCCGAGCTCACGCCCGCCCAGCCCGTCGGCTCGCAGCTGGCCCATCACGCCAACGGCGTGTCGCCTGCCGAGCGCGGCCCGACCGGCGCCGCGCCGGCGCCGGCGCGCACGCACGAGGTCCTGCTCGCGCACGGGCGCGACGAACGCTGGAAGCAGGCGGTCGAGCACCTGCTCGAACAGGCCGGCGAGCACGAGATCAGGATCGTCAACCAGCGCTCCGGTGAGCGCGGCCGCCTGGCCGACGCGCTCAGCGAAGAGGCGCCCGTGTCGCGCTACGCCGTCGTGCTGCTGACGGCGGACGACGTCGGCGGTCCGCGCCTGGAGTCCGAGAGCGAGCCGTTCTTCACCACGCGCGCCCATCAGGAGGTCGTCTTCCAGATGGGCTTCCTGATCGCCGCGCTCAGCCCAGGGTGCGTGTGCGTGCTCTACGAGGACGGCGTCGAACTGCCGTATGACCTCGACGGCGTCTCACACGTTCGCCTCGACCTCGCCGGCACGTGGCAGCCAAAGCTGCTGCTGCACCTGCGCCGCGCCGGCTTCGACTACGACATGAACAAGCTCGTCGAGGTCTGAGCGCTCACGCGAGTGTGAGCCATCGCACAGGCCACACGGGCGCGCACGCTGGACAGCGCCCTACGCTTGACAGATAATGGACGGCGATGCGCCGCTGGCGTTCGATCTTCTGCTCCTGGCGGGCGCCCAGAGGGCACGGCCGGAGTTGAGCTGACTTGCAGGTCCACTTCTGCGGTGTGCGCGGCTCGCTGCCCGCGGCCGGCACGGACTTCGTCCGCTACGGAGGGCACACGTCTTGCCTGGCGCTCGCGCCGGACGGAGCGAGCGCGCCGAGCCTGTTCCTCGACGCCGGCACGGGGCTGCTGCAAGCGCGCTCGCTGCTGAACGGCGCGCCGTACGAGGGCGCGATGCTGCTCACGCACCTGCACTGGGACCACGTCGTCGGGCTGCCGTTCTTCGCCGTGTACGAGCGCGGGGACACGCGCATCGACGTGCTGATGCCCGAGCAGGAAAGCGGCGCCGACGCGGCCACGGCGCTCGGTGGGCTGATGTCGCCGCCGTACTTCCCGATCGGCCCGGGCCAGCTGTGCGGTCGCTGGACGTTCTCGACGCTGCCGAGCGGCGAGTGCGAGGTCGAGGGCTTCACGGTGCTCGCGCGCGAGATCCCGCACAAGGGCGGGCGCACCTACGGCTATCGCGTGAGCATCGGTGGCGCGACGATCGCCTACATGCCCGACCACAACCCGACCGCGTTCGGCCCCGGCGAGGATGGCCTCGGCGAGTACCACGCAGCCGCGCTCGAGCTCGCGCGCGACGCGGACCTGCTCGTACACGACGCGCAGCTGTTGCCGGAGGAGCTCGCGGCCGAGGCCCGATTCGGGCACGCCGCGGCCGACTACGCGGTGGCGCTCGCAGAGCGGGCGGGCACGCGTGCGGTGATGCTGTTCCACCACCGCCTCGACCGCACCGACGACGAACTCGACAAGCTCGCTGCGCGCCTCGGTGGGCGTTCGCCGGCGGTCAGCGTCGCCAGCGAGGGCGTCGTGCTGCACCTCTAGGCGGCAGCGCCCGCAGCCGGTGGCCGGCGCCTGGCGCGACCTGGTCTAGACGGCGCCGGCCGGTTGCGGCGCCGTCGGGTCGGCGCCCTCGCCGCCGGGGAGCTCGCGCGCGAGATACTCCTCGATCGCGGACGCGTCCTCGCCGGCGCGCTCGGCGACGCGCAGCAGGCCGCCGATCGTCGCGACCTCCTCGACCTGCTCCTTGATGAACCACTGCATGAACTGCTCGGATGAGTAGTCGCCCGCCTCGCGCGCGGTCGCGGCGAGCGCGTTGATCTGCTCTGTGACGCGCTGCTCCTGCGCGAGCGCGAGCGCGATCGGCTCGGCCACGTTGGCGAATCTGGAGTTGGGAGCGGCCACGCCGGGGGTCGTCACCTCGGCGCCGGTGTCGAGCAGGAACCGGACCATCATCATCGCGTGCCCGCGCTCCTCGAGCGCCTGGCGGTAGAAGAAGCGCGCGAGCTGGGGCAGCGCCTCGGCGTCGTAGTAGACGGCGCACGCCACGTACTGCTGGTGGGCGGCGAACTCGTTGGCGATCTGCTCGTTGAGCTTCTGCGCGAAGGCTGGTGCCGGCGGCATCGCCGAAGCCTATCGAGCCGCCCGCCGGCTCAGTCGACGACGTAGCGCGTGGGCACGAGGCGCTCGCTCCGCTTCGGCGGGCGCTCGTACTTGCGTCGTTGGCGCGGCGGCAGCTTGACGCGCTTGCCCTCCTCGACGTGCTCGTAGGGGACGACCGACAGCAGATGGCTGATCAGGTTCAACCGCGCGGTGCGCTTGTCGTCGGCCTCGACCACGTACCACGGGCTCAGCTCGGAGTCGGTACGCGCGAACATGCGGTCCTTGGCCTCGGCGTAGTCGACCCAGCGGGCGCGCGCCTGCACGTCGGTCGGGCTGAACTTCCAGCGCTTGCGCGGGTCGGACAGCCGTTTCTTGAAGCGCCGCTCCTGCTCCTCGTCGGAGACCGACAGCCAGTACTTGACGAGCAGGATCCCGTCGTTCTGCAGCGCCTGCTCGAAGGAGGGGCAGAAGCGCAGGAACTCCTCGTACTGCTCCTGCGTGCAGTAGCCCATCACGTGCTCGACGCCGGCGCGGTTGTACCAGCTGCGGTCGAACAGCACGATCTCCCCGGCCGACGGCAGGTAGGAGACGTAGCGCTGGAAGTACCACTGCGTGCGTTCGCGCTCGCTCGGCGTCGGCACCGCAGCGATGCGGCACGTGCGCGGGTTCAGGTAGGTCGTGATGCGCTTGATCACGCCGCCCTTGCCGGCCGTGTCGCGGCCCTCGAACAGCACGACCAGGCGACGCCCCTCGGCGACGACCCACTCCTGCATGAAGACGAGCTCGGTCTGCAGCCGCAGCAGCTCCTTCTCGTACTGCTTTTCGCTGAGGCGCTGCGGATCGGCCACCGATGCATGATCCCACGCCGTAGGCTCACGGCAGCGTGAGCTTCGGAGACCTCCTCGTGATCGTGCTCGCCGGCCTCGGCGGCCCGCTGCTGGCGCTCACGCCGCGCCTGTTCGTGCCGCTGGCGATCGGCGAGCTCGCCGCCGGCGCGCTGGTCGGGCGAACGGGCTTCGGCGCGGTCCATCCGTCTGACCCGATCACCGCTTTCCTGGCGAGCGTCGGCTTCGCGATGCTGATGCTGACCGTCGGCGTGCACCTGCCGCTGCGCGAGCGGCGGCTGTTCGCATCGCTGCGCCGCGGCGCGATGCTGGCGGCGGTCGTCGGCGTGCTCGCCGTGCCGGCCGGGATCGCAGCGGCCGCGCTCGCCGGCACGGCGCACGCTGCGATCTACGCGGTCGTGCTCGCGTCGGGCTCGGCGGCGGTGCTGCTGCCGGCGTTCGAGGAGGCGCGCGCGGGCGGGCGCGACGTGCTCGCGGTGATCGCACAGGTGACGATCGCCGACGTCGTCACGATCGTCTCGGTGCCGATCGTGCTGCAGCCCGGCCGCACCGGACACGCGCTGCTGGGCACGGCGCTCGTCGCGCTCGTCGCCGCGGCCCTGTTCGGCTGCGCGCGGGCACTGGCGGGACGGCCCTGGGTCGATCGAGTGCGCAAGCTGTCGAAGTCGCGCCGCTGGGCCCTCGACCTGCGCCTCTCGCTGCTGGTCCTGTTCCTGCTGGCGTGGCTCGCCGAAGAGAGCGGCACGAGCGTGCTCGTCGCCGGCTTCGGCGCGGGCGTCGCGGTCGCGCTGCTCGGCGGTCCCAAACGGCTCTCGACGCAGATCCGCGGCGTCGCCGACGGCTTCTTCATACCGCTGTATTTCGTCACGCTCGGCGCGCAGCTCGACCTCGACGGCCTCGTCCGCCATCCGGCGATGGTCGCGCTCGCCGCCGCGCTGGTGGTGCTGAACGTCGCCGTCCACCTGGCGGCGGCCGCGCTCGCCCGGGTCAGACCTGGCGCGGGGCTGGCGGCGTGCGCGCAGCTCGGCGTGCCGGCGGCGACGGCCTCGCTCGGGCTCGCCGAGGGCATCCTTTCCCCGGAAGTGGCGACCGCGATCGTGGCGGCAGCGTTCGTCAGCCTCGGCGTGTGCACGCTCGGCGTCGAGCTGCTGCTTCGCGACGAGGGCCGGACGGCGCCGGCGGCGCGTACGCTTGGCACGTGAGCGCTGACGATCAGCCGGGCGCGAGCGCATCCGGCCTAACGCTCGACGAGGAGCTGCTGCTGTGGCTCGGCGACGAGACGCCCGCCGTGCGCGCGGCCGACGCGATGCGCGTGCGCGAGATCGCCGCCGAGTTCGCACACGGCTTCGACGCACTGGCCCGCGTGGCCCCGGCGGTCAGCGTGTTCGGCTCGGCGAGGACGCCGCGCAAGCACCCCGACTACGCGCTCGTCCGCGGCGTCGCGGCGGCGCTCGGCGGCGCCGGCTACGGGATCATCACCGGCGGTGGACCCGGGCTGATGGAAGCGGCCAACCGCGGTGCGCGCGACGCGGGGGCGATCTCGGTCGGCTGCAACATCGAGCTGCCGCGCGAGCAGAAGCTCAACGAGTACGTCGACATCGGCCTCACCTTCGGCCACTTCTTCGCGCGCAAGGTGATGTTCGTCCGCTACGCCTGCGCGTTCGTGATCGCGCCCGGCGGCTTCGGCACGCTCGATGAGTGCTTCGAGGCGCTCACGCTGATCCAGACCGGCACGATCAGCCACTTCCCGGTGATCCTGATCGGCGGCGAGGAGTGGGACGGGCTGCTCGACTGGCTGAGCGAACGGGCGCTCGCCGACGGCCGCGTCAGCGAGGGCGACATGGCGCTGCTGCGCAGGACAGACGACCCACATGAGATCTGCGCGATCGTCGAGCACGCCAGCCGGCGCCAGCGCGAGCAGGCCGAGCGCGTGACGCGCCGCAGCGCCGATCCGGCGCAGCTCTCCTAGACAGCAGCTCGGCTACGTGCTGGTCGGCTGGGTGCTGCTCGGCTGGGTGCTCGTGCGCGGGTGCAGCGCGACGGCCGGCTCCTCGCTCTCGATGGCGTGCGCCGGCACGCCGGCCGCGGCG
This sequence comes from uncultured Solirubrobacteraceae bacterium, assembly GCA_963716315.1. Taxonomy (GTDB): domain Bacteria; phylum Actinomycetota; class Thermoleophilia; order Solirubrobacterales; family Solirubrobacteraceae; genus Palsa-744. The sequence goes on from OY970301.1 coordinate 1,664,851, forward strand.
TAGGCGTCGAGCGCGTCGAGCGTCTCGGCCTCGAGCAGCGCCTGGGCGAGGCTCTCGAGCTGCTCGCGGTGCTCGGAGAGCAGGCGCGTGACCTCGACGTGAGCCGCTTCGACGAGGCGACTGACCTCCTCGTCGACGATCCGCTGCGTCTCCTGCGAGGTCTCGCTCGCCCCCGGCAGCAGCGGTCCCTGGCCGTCTGAGGGGAGCACCGTGATCGGACCGACAGCCTCGCTCATCCCCCAGCGCCCGACCATCTGGCGCGCGATCGCCGTGAGCTGCTGCAGGTCGGACTCGGCGCCGGAGGTGATCGACTCGTACACGACCTCCTCGGCGACGCGGCCGCCGAGCGCGACGCGGATCTTCGCTTCGAGGTCTTCGCGCGAGTAGGACACGCGGTCGGCGTCGGGCGTCGACAGCGTCACGCCGAGCGCCATGCCGCGCGGGATGATCGAGATCTTGCGAACCGGGTCGGCGCCCGGCGTGAGCATGCCGACGAGCGCGTGCCCGGACTCGTGATAGGCCGTGCGCTCGCGGTCGGCCGGGGACAGCAGGATGCCGCGCGGGGAGCCGAGCAGGATCTTCTCCAGCGAGTCGGTGAGGTCGCTCATCTCGACCTTCTCGTGGCCGCGTCGCGCGGCGAGCAGCGCGGCCTCGTTGGCGAGGTTGGCGAGGTCGGCGCCGACCATGCCGGGGGTGCTCGCGGCGAGCTCATCGAGATCGACGCTGTCGGCGAGCGGGGTCGAGCGTGTGTGGACTTCGAGGATTTCCCTGCGCCCCTTGCGGTCGGGGGCCTGAACGGCGACGCGGCGGTCGAAGCGGCCCGGGCGCAGCAGCGCCGAGTCGAGCACGTCGGGACGGTTGGTCGCGGCGAGCACGACGACCGCCTCGGAGCTTTCGAAGCCGTCCATTTCGGTGAGGATCTGGTCGAGCGTCTGCTCGCGCTCGTCGTTGGCGCCGGTGACCGACACCGAGCCCTGACGCGAGCGCCCGATCGCGTCGAGCTCGTCGATGAAGACGATCGACGGCTCGGCCTCCTTGGCCTTGGCGAACAGGTCGCGTACGCGTGAGGCGCCGACGCCGACGATTGCCTCGATGAACTCCGAGGCGGAGATCGAGAAGAAGGCTGCGTGCGCCTCGCCGGCGACCGCCCGCGCGAGCAGCGTCTTGCCGGTGCCGGGCGCACCCGAGAGCAGCACGCCGTGTGGCATGCGTCCGCCCAGGCGCCCGTACTTGTCCGGGCTGCGCAGGAAGTCGACGATCTCCGACAGCTCGCCCTTGGCCTCGTCGATGCCGGCGACGTCGTCGAAGGTCACGCGGATCTTCTCCGGGTCGATCTGCCGCGCCTGGGAGCGACCGAAGTTGCCGAGCGCGCCCATCCCGCCACCGGCTTTCGCGGCGCGGCGGGCGATCAGCACGAACAGCCCGACGATCAGCAGCGTCGGGCCGAAGCCGAGCAGCAGCTCGGCGAGGATCGATTTGCTTTCGGTCGTCGGCTTGGCGTTGATCTCGACGCTCTTTTCTTTCAGCAGCGCGGTCAGCTGCGCGTCGTTCCAGAACGTCGGGATCTCGGTGGCGAACTGCTTCGTCGGCGTCGCCTTCTTGTCGCTAGGCGGGTAGCGCAGCTTCGCCTTGAACGTGCCCTGGATCGTGTCGCCCTTGGTCGAGATCGATTTGACCTCGCCGCCCTGCACCTGCGTCAGGAAGTAGGGGTTGAACGGCACCGTGACGCGCTGTTCGCCGGTTTTCGGCTGGAACAGCAACAGCGTCAGCCAGTTGATCGCCACGAGCACGAGCACGAACCAGAGGAACGTCGGGCGGCGGTGGACCGGCGGCCCGCTCGGCGCCTGCTCGGGCATCCCGCGCCCGTCGGGCGCCGGCGAGACCTGCCAGCCGCGCTTGTCGCGCGGCATCGGCGGGTGAGCGTCGCTGCGGCTCGGCTCCTGCGATGAGGCCTGCTGGTTGTCCTGCGGTTGAGGTTGCTCGTCTGCCACCAAGTTCCATCCTACGCGCGTCGCGCCGCGGCCCTGCACGCAGTCGAGCGCGCGCGCGTCACAGCGGCCAGAACGGCTGCAGCCTGTGCGACGGCCAGGCGCGTCTCGGCGAGCTCGGCCGAGGCCGTCCGCGGCGGGCGATCGTCGCCGAGCGCGAGCATCGTCTCGCGCACCGATTGCGCGAGCGAGAGCGGTTCGTAGCCGCCCTCGAGCACGATGCAGAGCGGCACGCCGCGCTGGAGCGCGAGCTCGCGCACGTGGCGCGCGAGCTCGCCGAAGGAGCTCGTCTCCAGGCGGCATTCGGCGAGCGGGTCGGCGCGGTGCGCGTCGAAGCCGGCCGAGACGAGCACGAGGTCGGGCGCGAAGGCACGCGCCGCCGGGATCACGACGTGCTCGATCAGCGACAGCCACAGCTCCTCGCCGGAGCCGGGCGGGACGGGCAAGTTGAGCGTGTAGCCCTCGCCGGCGCCCGAGCCGACGTCGCTGAGCGGTCCCGTGCCGGGATACAAAGGCGACTGGTGGATGCTCGCGAACAGCACATCGGCGCGCGTGCGGAACGCCTCGGCGGTGCCGTTGCCGTGATGCACGTCCCAATCGAGGATGAACACGCGCTCGGCGCCGAGCTCGGCGATTGCCAGCTCGGCGGCGACGGCGACGTTGTTGAACAGGCAGAAGCCCATCGCGCGGTCCGGTTCGGCGTGGTGACCGGACGGGCGCAGCGCCGAGAAGCCGAAGCTCGCTTCGCCGGCAAGCAGCGCGCGCGCCAGCTCGCACGCGCCACCGGCGGCGTGCAGCGCCGCCCAGTAGGACGGCTCGCCGACGACCGTGTCCGGGTCGATCGCACCTCCCCCGGCTGCCGCCAACTGCTCGATCGCGCCGATCAGCCGCTTGCTGTGGACGAGCTCGAGCATCGCCTCAGTCGCGGCCGGCGCCGTGCGCCGCTCCCAGCCGAGCCAGTCCTCGGCGGCGAGCAGCCGCTCGAGCGCGAACATCCGCTCGGGCGTGTCGGGGTGGTGCGGCATCAGCACGCGCGGGTCGTGCTCGAGCGAGGAGGGATGGGAGAAGTAAATGCCGGTGCGACGCGCATCGTCGGCCATGCGAGAAGTCTGTCAGTGCCGCCACTGCGGTGCCGAGCTCAATTCTTCGCAGACTGGTCAGAAGCGCCGAGGAGTCTGACTACCGGACAGTAATGTCCGCGGGCGTGAGTAAATTGAGTAAGATTGTACGAACGTATGTTCGAGAAGGAGTGTCTGTTGGACCCTGAGATGCGACTATCCCTTCTCGCGCTGTGCGCGGTAGAAGGCGTCAATTGGCACGTCGTTGCACGGGAAGCACAGCACCCGGGAGGGCTCGACCGGCTTCACCGCGGCGAATTGGCTGAGAGCTCGAAGGAGGCTCGTCAGACGCAGAAGTCGATCATGGCCGACGACCGAGATCTCGATGCCGCGCGAGGGCGAGCGGACGAAGAGCTCTCCCGAGCACACGATGCTGGAGCGAAGCTCGTCACCGTCCTCGATGACGACTACCCGGCAAACTTGCGTGTGATCTACAACCTGCCGCCATTCCTGTTCTACAGGGGCCGGCTGGATCGTGAAGACGCCCGGTCAGTTGCGGTCGTCGGTACGCGCGAAGCCTCAAGTGAGGGTCTCGCTAGCGCCCGTCGCATGGCATGCCTGCTTGCTCAGGCGAACGTGACGGTGCTCTCTGGACTGGCACGTGGGATAGATACAGCAGCTCACGAGGAGACGCTTACCAGAGAAGGCCGCACGATCGCGGTTCTCGGCACGGGCATCCTCGGCTGTTACCCAAAGGAGAACTCAGACCTTGCTGAGCGCATCGCCGAATCAGGTGCACTCGTGTCGCAGTTCTGGCCATCGCAGCCGCCCACGAGACATACTTTCCCGCGACGAAACGTCGTCACCTCGGGGCTGAGTCAGGGAACGGTCGTAATCGAGGCGAGCAATACGTCTGGAGCGAAGATGCAGGCGCGGTTCGCGCTCGAACATGGCAAGCGCGTATTTCTGGTTAGCCGCCTCGTCACATCTCAGCCGTGGGCAAGAGGTTACGTCGATGGACGTGGAGCCATCGAGGTGCGAACGGTCGACGACGTGCTCGATCGACTCCGCTCCTCTGAGGCAATCGAGCAGCTATCCGCCGGACGACGACAGCTCGCGATTGAGCTTGCCTGAGGCTCATGAGCTCGCGTCCGAGACCCGCTGGGTTTGGGAACTGCGGCCGGTGTCCCTACAGAAGCCAAGGCACCCAGGAGATTTGCTTTACATGCGCAATCGGTTCGTTCGAGCGACTCGCAAGCGATCGATGCAACCTGTGCGAGCTGGCTGTCAAGTCCGATGGGTCCTGTGGCAACCCACTTTGCGGCTGGGATGAAGCTGATCGCTACTTCAAATGGGTATGGGCGATCTCCATGCGCACTGGACCGCTGAGGCGGGCAATCGATCGATACAAGGTCGAGGAAAAGCGCGGGTGGGCCTCCATATTCGGACGCGTGCTGGTCGGCTATCTGAATGCCGAGCGTGCCGTCTTCGATGGCTATGACGTCGTTATCCCGAGTCCGACGTACGTCGGAGAGGGCGGTCGCAGTTTCGATCACACAGGGCTCGTCATCGAGCGAGCAGCGGAAGAGGACGATGACAACTGGCCGTTCGAGCTCGGCGTCTTGGAAAAGACCGCTGCTACGGCACCGTTTCGCGGCAAGACCTGGCAGCGTCGATATGAGATCTCCGAATCCGAGATCCGACCCGCACTCAAGGTGGCCCGGCCGGATCTTGTCCGCGGTAAGCGTGTGCTCGTATTCGACGATGTCTATACCGAGGGCCTTACTCTCCGTGCCGTCGCTCGCTCTCTCCGTGAATCCGGCGCGATTGAGGTATCTGAGGTAGTACTCGCCCGCCAGCCGTTTCGCGGGTCGGCTTAGCCGTTGAACTACAGCGCGAGCTGCAACGGCGCTTCGAGCAGCCCCTTGACCTCGGCGAGGAACAGTGCGGCGTCGGCGCCGTAGAGGATGCGGTGGTCGCAGCTGAGCGTGAGCGTCATCAGCCGCCGCTCGACGATCTCACCGTCCACGCGCGCGAGCACCTCGCGGATCGCGCCGACGCCGAGGATCGCGGCCTGCGGCGGGTTGATCACTGCCACGATCTGCGTCATCCCGTACATGCCGAGGTTGGAGACCGTGAACGTGGCGCCGGAGAGCTCCGGCGGCGTGACCTGGCCGAGCCTGACGCGCTCGGCAAGGCGTCGCGTCTCGCGCGCGATCTGCCCGAGCGCCTTCTTGTCGGCGTCCTGCACGACGGGCACGACGAGCGCATCGTCGGCAGCGACGGCCACGCCGACGTTGACGCGCTCGTGCAGCTCGAAGCCGCCGTCGAGATAGGAGCCGTTGGCACGCTCATGGCCGCGCAGGGCGAGCGCGCACGCCTTCACGACGAGGTCGTTGAGCGACGGCGCCTCGCCTTCGAGGATCCCCTTCAGCTCGGCGCGGAAGGCGATCGCCGTGTCCATCGCGGCCTCCGTCTGTACCTGGAACTCGGGGATCGTCGCCTTCGCCTCGGCCATCCTGCGCGCGATCAGCCGCTGCGTGCGCGTCGGCTCGACGCGGCGCGTGGCGCCCTTGGCGGTGCCACCGTCACGAGCGGAGACGGTCGACTCAGCTTCGGCGGGCGGCTCGGCCGTGGACATCGCCGATTGCGGACGGGCGAAGGTCGGCTTGCGCTCGGGCGCAGCGATCCCGGCAGCGCTGAGCACGTCTGCTCGCAGCACGCGACCGCGCGGGCCGCTCCCGGCGATGCCTGCAAGCTCGATCTCGTGCACGCGCGCGGCGCGGCGGGCGAGCGGAGTGGCGAGCACGTTCCCGCGCGTCGGATCAGAAGTGCGCACCACGCCGTTGGCGGCGGGCTGCGGCGGCTCCGCGTATATACGGTGGCTACCGGAACCGAGAATCGAGGCCCCCGAGGTCGCGCCCTCGTCGGGCTCCTGCGCGGCCACGGCGATCCCGACCCGCGCGATCGGCACGCCGACGGCGGCGCTCTCCCCCTCTGCCACGAGGATCTGCAGCACCCCGTCGCGATCGGACTCGTAGGTCATGCTGGCCTTGTCGGTCTCGATCTCGACGAGCTCCTGCCCGCGCGCGACGCGCTCGCCGTCGGCGATCAGCCAGCGCAGGATCGTGCCCTCCTCCATCGAGTCGGAAAGCCGCGGCATCACGATCTCGGCGGCGGTGTCGGTGGCGGCATCGCTCATCGCATTCTCACCCGATCAGGTCGAGCGCGGCGCCGACGATCGTGTCGGCGTCGATGCCGAAGTGGCGGTAGAGGTCCTGCACGTCGCCGGACTGTCCGAAGTCCTGCACGCCGAGGCAGGCGATCGGCGTGTCGTTGACGGCGCCGAGGAAGGAGAGCGTGTGCGGGTGGCCGTCGAGCACGGTCACGAGCGGCGCGGCGCGCTCCGGCGGGAACAGCTCGTCGAGCACGTGATCGTCACCGTCGGCGAGGCCCTGGCGCACTTGCAGCGCACGGAAGACGAGGTCGGCGGAGGTGAGGCAGACGACGTCGACGGTCGTGCCCGCCGCGCCGAGCTCGTCGGCGGCGGCAAGCACCTCGGGCACGATCGCGCCCATCGCGACGAGCGTGACGGCGGGCGCGCCGCGGTCGGCCTGGCGCAGCCGGTAGCCGCCGCGCGAGCACCTGCGCGCGGCGCAGCTCGCGCGCGGCGCCGTCGTCGGGCACGCGCGCGAGCGCCTGCTCGATCGGGCGCGTGGAGAGGCGGAGGTAGGAGGAGCTGCCGCCGGCTCGCGCCCGAGTCGGCGAGAGCGCGTACAAGCAGCGTCCACTCGAGGTCCTGGCCGAAGGCGGGCTCCCAGGCGATGCAGCGCGGCTGCTCGAGGCCGACCGACGGCGTGATGATCGACTGATGCGCGCCGCCCTCGGGGGCGAGCGTGACGCCGGCTGGGGTGCCGACGAGGATCGACTGCCCGCCTGCGTACATGCCGAACGACCACGGCTCGAGCGCCCGGTTGACGAACGGGTCGTAGAGCGTGCCGATCGGCAGCAGCGGCGGTGCCGTCGCGCGACCACGTGGCGCCGAGCTCGCCGAGCAGCCCGACGAGGTTGCCCTCGGCGATGCCGAGCTCGATGTGCTGGCCGTGCTCTGACTCGCGCCAGCGCACGAGCGTGTCGGAGTCGTCGGCGAACCAGTCGATGCGATCGCCCATGTTCCAGACGCCGACGCGGTTGATCCAGCCGCCGAGGTTGGTCGAGGAGGCGACGTCGGGGCTGAGCGATGACGACGTGCGCGGCGACGTCGGGGGCGGCGTGGGCGAGGTCGATGAAGAAGCGCCCGAAGCGCCTGCTGCGTGGAGTCGGCTCCGGCGTGCGAGCGGCCGAGGTCGGCGGGCACGGGCGGCGGCCCGCTCACGCGCACGGTCTCGCGCGTGAGGCGCTCGGCGGTCTGCTCGCACAACTCGCTGCCTCGGGCGAGCCCTGCTCAAAGCGCGCCCAGGGGTCGCTCGACATCGGCGCCGAGCTCGCCGGCGAGCTCGCGCCACTGCGCGTCTGAGAGCAGCGCGGAGTGGTTGCCGGGGTGCCCCTCGGTCGGCAGGCTCCAGGCCTTGATCGTGTAGGCGAAGATCGACCGTCGGGCGATCGCGTGACCTCGTCGGCGCGGCGGAAGGCGTCGAGCAGATCGGCGAGGTCGTGGCCGCCGAGGTCGCGCACGGCGGCGCCGAGCTCGCTCGTCGGCGAGGTCCTTCGAGCAGGCGCTCGACGTCGCGCCGCGCGCGGCCTTCGCCGGGCAGGCGCTCGCGCAGCTCGGCGGCGGGGGAGCGCAAGCAGCCGCTGGTACTCCTCGTTGGGCATCTCGATCGATCCGCGCGCGCAGCGCCTCGCCGCCGCGGCGCGCGAACAGCTCGCGCAGGCGGCGGCCGTACTTGACGGTGATCGTCTGCCAGCCGGCGGCCTCGAACATCGCGCCGACGCGCCCGGCGGCGATGTCGGGGACGACGCGGTCGAGCGACTGGCGGTTGAGGTCGACGATCCACAGCACCTCGCCGAGGCGGGCGACCATCGGGTCGACGAGCGCCTCCCAGATGGCGCCCTCGTCGAGCTCGGCGTCGCCGACGCAGCGCGACCTGGCGCCCGCCCTGGGGGACCTCGAAGTGCCCGGCGACGTAGCGGTGGGCGAGCGCGCTCCAGATCGTCGCGGTGGCGCCGATCCCGACCGATCCGGTCGAGAAGTCGACGGGGTCGGGGTCCTTGGCGCGGCTCGGGTAGCTCTGCAGCCCGCCGAACTCGCGCAGCGCGGTGCAGGTAGCGACTCGTCGAGGCGCCCGAGCAGGTAGTTGATCGCGTGCAGCACGGGCGCGGCGTGCGGCTTGACCGAGACGCGGTCGGGTGCGCGCAGGTGCTCGAAGTACAGCGCGGTCATGATCGAGACGATCGACGCCGAGGAGGCCTGGTGGCCGCCGACCTTCACGCCCGAGTCGGTCTCGCGCACCTTGTTCGCGTGATGGACCATGCTCGTCGCCAGCCACAGCACGCGCTTCTGCACGGCGTCGAGCACGTCGAGCTGCCCGGTCTGCACCGGCTCGGCCGCCTCTGGCTCGCTGGCCAACACGGGGACGCCTCTCGGCATTGCCACCATCTCAGACGATTACCCGCTGCGGCACACAGAAATCCCCGTCAAATGCACTCAAGACGCACGTTTTCTCTCTCTTTATATATAAATAGATAAGATTCTTGCGTGGCTGATCAAGCGCCGGAGCTCGACGACACGGACCTAGAGATCATCGAGCTGCTGCGCCAGGACGCGCGCCGCACGCTCGCCGACGTGGCCGAGCGGGTCTCACTGTCGGCGCCGGCCGTCAAGCGCCGCGTCGACAGGCTCGAGCGCGAGCGCGTGATCACGGGCTACACGGTGCAGGTCGACCATGCCCTGCTCGGCCGCCCGCTGCAGGCCTTCACGGAGCTGCGCTTCGCCGGCAACCTGCCCGTCGATCAGATCGCCGGCATCGCCGCCGGTATCCCCGAGGTGCAGACGATCTTCACGACCGCAGGCGACCCCGACGCGCTCGCCTGGATCCGCGTGCGCGACGTCGACGACCTCAAGCGCGTGATCGACCTGCTGCGGCGATCGGGGCGCGTGACGGGGACGAAGACGTTGATGGTGCTCGGGACTTCGTAGCGCTCAGAAGACGACCGTAGTCTCCCCCGCGCGCAGCACGCGGTCTTCGCAATGCCACTGCACGGCGCGCGCGAGCACGGTGCGCTCGATGTCGGCGCCGAGGCGCATCAGCGCAGGGACGTCGTCGCGATGGGAGACGCGCACCGTGTCCTGCTCGATGATCGGACCCTCGTCGAGCCCCTCCGTGACGTAGTGCGCCGTCGCTCCGATCAGCTTCACGCCACGCTCCTTGGCCTGCACGTAGGGAGCGGCGCCGGCGAAGGCCGGTAGGAACGAGTGGTGGATGTTGATCAGCGGCACCGGTGCGCCCTCGACGGTCAGGCGCCCCAGGAAGTCGGCGCTGAGGATCTGCATGTAGCGGGCCAGGATCACCAGGTCGACGCGCTCGTCCAGCAGTAGGCCGAGCAGCTCGCGCTCGGCGTCGTCCTTGCGCTCGGGCTCGACCGGGACGTGCGCATAGGGCAGGCCGAACGACTCGACGTCGCCGCGCAGGTCGGGGTGATTGGAGGCCACCAGCCGCACGTCCATCTGCAGCTGCCCGCGCCGCCAGCGCCACAGCAGGTCGAGCAGGCAGTGGTCCTGACGCGAGACGAGGATCGCCACGCGCTTGGGCTCGCTCGCGTCCCACATGCGCCACTGCATCGCCAGCGGCTCGCCCACCTCGCGCGCGAAGCGCGTTTCCAGCTCGGCGCGCTGCTCGGGCGTGAGCTCGAGGTCGAACTCCATGCGCATGAAGAACGTGCCGCCGCGCGGATCGGTCGTGTGCTGGTCGGAGCGGACGATGTTCGCCCCCGCGTCCGTCAGGAAGCGCGACGCCGCCGCGACGATTCCCGGCTGGTCGGGACAGGCGATCAACAGGCGCGTGATCGGCGGTGTCGGGGGAGGAGGGGTCGTGGTGTCCATTTTCGGAGCGTGTGCCACGTGCGTGTATACAGGGCACCTACTTGTCGAGCGCGAGCTCGCTCGTACCATCGCTGATCGGCTCGTTTTGGCGGGCGGCGTATATACCTTCGCTATCGACGAGCGTTTTTCAGTACCCACCCCCACGCCCTCGCGCCCCGTGGCGATCGTCGGCGCCGGCCTGATGGGCGCGCAGATCGGCTGCGAGTACGCGCTCGCCGGCTGTCCCGTGCAGTGGGTCGTGCGCGACCGCCCCCGCGCCGAACGGCGCGTCGAGCAGGCGCTCGCGCTCGCGTTGCAGCACGGCCTCGCGGACGAGGCGACCGTCTCGTCCGCGCGTGTGTCGATGAGCTGGCACACGGAGGAAGGTGACGACGCGGCCACACACGGCGAGCCCGAGCTGATCGTCGAGTCGCTGCCCGAGGACTTGGCGCTGAAGGCCGACGTGCTCGGCCCGCTCGCCGCGCGCCACCCGGATGCGATCGTCGCCACCAACACCTCCTCGATCTCGATCGGCGCGCTCGGCGAGACGGCGGGCGTGGCCGAGCGGATCGTCGGCGCGCACTACTGGAACCCGCCGCTGCTGATGCCGCTCGTCGAGGTCGTCGCCGGCGAGCGCACCCCGCTTGCGCTGCGCGAACGAGTCGAGGCGCTGCTGCGCGCGATCGGCAAGCGCCCGGTCGTGCTCGAGCGTGAGGTCGACGGTCTCTTGTGGAACCGGCTGCAGCTGGCCGTGCTGCGCGAGTCGCTGTGGCTCGTCGAGCACGGCGTCGCCACGCCGGAGACGATCGACGAGGTGATGCGCGACGGGCTCGCTCGGCGCTGGCGATTGACGGGGCCGTTCGAGACGGTTGGCCTCGGCGGCGCGCAGACGTTCGACGCGATCGCCGCGAACCTCTTCCCCGTGCTCTCCGACGCGGAGTCGAGTAGTGGCTTCGGGCAGCACGTGCCAACGGACCCGGCCCAGCTCGCCACCCTGCGCGAGCGCCGCGACAAGGCGCTCGCCGCCGAGCTGCGCGCCGAACGCGAGGCCGGGGCACGCGGTCGCGCTGCCGAGTCCGGCCCAGCGGGTTCCGTGTAGGCTATATCGACTGATCGATATGCAGATTGGGTAAGGAGACACAAATGGCTCGCGACCCCCGGCATGACGTGCTCTTCGAGCCTGTATCGATCGGGCCGAAGACGCTGCGCAACCGCTTCTACCAGAGCCCTCACTGCACGAGCTTCGGCGCCGAGGTGCCTGGCGCGCAAGCGCACATCCGCGGGATGAAGGCCGAGGGCGGCTGGGCGGCAGTCAACACCGAGTTCTGCTCGGTGCACCCATCCAGCGACGCGCGCCCCGTGATCTCAGCGCGCCTGTGGGACGACGAGGACGCTCACAACCTGAAGGGGATGGTCGAGCTCGCGCACGAGCACGATTCGCTGGCCGGCGTCGAGCTGTGGCACGGCGGCTACGTCTCCGGCAACCAGGAGTCGCGCCTGCCGGCGCCGTCGGCGAGCCAGGTCAGCGACGAGGCGCTCGCTTCCGCCGCTTGCTACGAACTGGACAAGAAGGGCATCCGCGAGATCCAGGGCTACTACGTCGCCGCCGCCAAGCGCGCGCGCGACGTCGGCTTCGACATCGTCAACGTGCACGGCTCCGAGGGCGGCGCGATCACCGGCCACTTCCTGATGGCCAAGCTGAACAAGCGCACCGACGAGTACGGCGGCTCGCTCGAGAACCGCGCGCGCTTCTGGATCGAGACGATCGAGCAGGTGCGCGAGGCCGTCGGCGAGGACTGCTCGATCACCGCGCGCCTGTGCATCGACACGCTCAACGACAGCCCGCTTGGCATCCGCGCCGGCGAGGAGGCCTTCCAGTTCATCCAGCTCGCCGACCACCTCGTCGACTTCTGGGACCTGCAGGTTGGCGGCTGGAGCTCGATGGACTGGCCCGAGAAGAACGTCGTCGCCTCGCGCGTCGGCGGCGAATTCAACTACCGCTCCTACTACGAAGCGGTGCGTGGCGCGACGCAGAAGCCGATCGCCGCCGTCGGGCGCTTCACCAACCCCGACACGATGGCCGAGGCCGTGCGCTCGGGCACGATCGACATCATCGCCGCCGCGCGACCTTCGATCGCCGACCCGTTCATCCCGAAGAAGATCGAAGAGGGGCGCTACGAGGACATCCGCGAGTGCATCGGCTGCAACATCTGCGCGTCGCGCTTCTGGCGCACGCTGCCGATCCTCTGCACCCAGAACGCGACGCTCGGCGAGGAGTTCCGCCGCGGCTGGCACCCCGAGCGCTTTACCAAGGCGACGAACGCCGAGAAGACGGTGCTCGTGCTCGGCGCCGGCCCCGCGGGAATGGAGTGCGCGATGGTGCTCGGCAAGCGCGGCATGAGCGCCGTGCACCTCGTCGACGAGCAAGACGCGATCGGCGGCAGCATGCGCGAAATCAGCGCGTATCCAAACCTCGGCGAGTGGGCGCGCGTGATCAACTACCGCCAGATCCAGCTGGAGAAGCTGAAGAACGTCGAGACGATCCTGAAGACGCGCCTCAACGCCGAGGCGATCTTCGAGTACGGCGCCGAGATCGTCGTCGTCGCCACCGGCGCGCGCTGGCGCAGCGACGGCCTCAACGGAACCACCCAGCAGACGATCCCCGGAGCCGAGCTCGACTGCTCCTACACGCCCGAGCAGGTCTCTGCCGCGAAGGGCGCGATCGACGGCGAGCACGTGCTCGTGTACGACACCGACGGCTACTACACCGCCGTCGGCGTCGCCGAGCTCCTGCTGAACGCCGGCAAGCGCGTGACCGTCGTGACACCGCTCGCGAACCTCGCGACGTTCATGTCGTTCACCGGCGAGTTCGGCCCGGTCAACTCCAGCCTGCGCGAGCGCGGCGCCGAGATCGTCCTGCAGCACCAGCTCTCCCAGATCGCCCCCGGCGCGATGCGCGGCACGAGCGTGTGGGGAGGCGAGACGACGTGGGACACCGACGCGGCCGTGCTCGTGACCCAGCGCGAATCGATCGACGGCGTCTACCGGGAGCTGGCCGCTGATCCGGCGCGCCTGGAGCAGGAGGGGATCGAGGCCGTCTACCGGATCGGCGACTGCGTCGCGCCGCGGCTGCCGGCCGACAGCATCTTCGAAGGGCACCGCCTCGCGCGCGAGATCGACTCCGAGGACCCATCCGTCGCGCTGCCGTTCCTGCGCGAGCTTCCCGACTTCTACAGCGAGCGTTCGCTCGCGCCGGCAGCCGGCTGACCCACCGCACACGTCAACGAGCAAGACCGAGGAGAGAACATGGCCCAGGCGACAGCGCAGATCACGAAGTACTCCGTCGTCGACGCACCCGTCGAGCCGGCGCCGATCCCGGCCGAGGACATCATCTCGGGCGAGCCCGAGTCGACGATGGCGATCCTCTGGCGCACCGACGACGGCAAGCTCTACAACGGCGTCTGGCACTGCACGCCCGGCGTGTTCATGCTGTCGAGCCCCGGCGAGACGATCACGCTGATCGAGGGCGACGTGACGATCACGCCCGAGGGTGGCGAGCCCGTCACCGTCCGCGCCGGCGAGATCGCCTACATCCCCGAGGGCACGCGCGCCAAGTGGGAGGTGCGCGAGACCGTGCGCAAGGGCTTTCACTCCTACGACTCAACCGGCGCGCTGCTCGGCCCGGCGTGAGCTTCCCGGCGTGAAGATCCTCGTCCCGGTCAAGCAGGTCGCGAGCCTCGACGAGGACTTCGCGCTGTCGGGCGACGGCACCGTGGCGGCCGAGGAGCTCGACTGGCAGCTGAACGAGTGGGATGGCTTCTCGCTCGAGGCCGCGCTGCAGCTGAACGAGGGCGAGGACGGCGAGGTCGTCGTCGTCACCGTCGGCGACGAGCAGGCCGAGGAGGGGCTGCTCGCGTGCATGGCCAAGGGCGCCGACCGCGCGATCCGCGTGTGGGACGAGTCGCTGCAGGGCGCCGACGCGCTCGCCGTCGCGGGCGTGCTCGCGGCCGTCGCCCGCGCCGAGGCGCCCGAGCTGATCCTCTGCGGCGTGCAGTCCTCTGACGCGGCGGGCGCAACGACGGGCATCGCGCTAGCGGGACTGCTCGAGCTCGCCCACGTCGCCGTCGTCAACTCGATCGAGCGCGACGGCGAGCGGCTGACCGTGCAGCGCGAGCTCGAGGGCGGAACCGTCGAGCTGCTGGGGATCTCGCTGCCGTGCCTGCTGACCGTGCAGACCGGGATCAACGAGCCGCGCTACGCCACGCTGCGCGCGATCAAGCAGGCGCGCGCCAAGCCGCTGACCGTCTCCGGGCTCGCCGAGCTCGGGCTCGACCCTGCCGCAGTGGCGACGAGCGCCGGCTCGCGCACGCTGCGCCTGCGCGAGCACGAGCAGGGGACAAGCGCGACGCTGCTCGACGGACCGCCGGCCGACGTCGCCGCGCGGATCGCCGAGATCGTCAGGGAGGCGATGCGCGCATGAGCGGGGTCTTGGTGCTCGCAGAGACGCGCCGCGGCGAGCTGCGCCCGGTCACGCTCGAGCTGATCGGCGCCGCGTGCGAGCTCTCCGCGCAGGGCGCGGGCCCGGTGACCGTCGTGCTGATCGGCGCGGACACGGAGGCCCACGCCGCGGCCGTCAGCCTCGCCGGCGTGCAGGACGTGCTCGTTGTTGCCACGCCGCAGCCGCAGTTCGAGGCGCACGTGACCCAGGTCGCCGTGCAAGCGCTGATCGAGCAGTGCCGCCCGGCGCTCGTGCTCGCCGGGCACACGATCGACTCGCTCGGCTTCGCACCGGCGCTCGCAGCACGCGGCGGGCATGGTTTCGCCAGCGACGTGACCGCCGCCGGGTGGGGCGAGCACGGCGCGCTCGTGCGGCGCGGCGCCTACGGCGAGAAGCTGATCGCCGAGCTCGACTTCCCCGGCAAGCAAACCGTCGTCCTGCTGCTGCGCGCCGGCGCATTCGCCCCCGCCGAGGGCGCCGCGGCAGGCGGAGAGCCAGCGGTCGAGCGTCTCGAGCTCGAGTTCGGCGCGGCGGCGCGCACCGAGCACATCGAGCTGCGCGACCCGCCGGCCGGCGACGTCGACATCACGAAGGCCGACTTCCTGCTCTCGATCGGGCGCGGCGTCGAGGACGAGGAGCGGATCGTCGAGCTCGAGGCGCTCGCCGCGCGGATGGGCGCCACGCTCAGCGCCTCGCGCCCGCTCGTCGACGCCGGCTGGATCGAGAGCGCGCGGCAGGTCGGCCAGTCGGGCAGGACGGTGACGCCGAAGATCTACCTCGCGCTCGGCATCTCCGGCGCCGTGCAGCATCTGGTCGGCATGTCAAAGGCGCAGACGATCATCGCCGTCAACTCCGACCCGGAGGCGCCGATCTTCGGCGTCGCTCAGTACGGCGCCGTCGCCGACCTGTTCGAGGTCGCCGCGGAGCTCGAGCGGCAGTTCGCGTAGTGGCGGCGCTCGCCCCGGCCGCGCTCGGCTCGGTCAAGTCGCGACCGATCCTGTGGCACATGCCGGTCGGGCTGCAGGTGCTGTGGTACGCGCTCGCCGGCGTCTCGGTGCTCGCTTTCGCCTACGGCCTGGCGCGGCCGGCGCTGCGCTACCGCGGCGCGCGGCGCGCCGGCCTGCCGCCCGCGCGCGAGCTGCCCGCGCGGATCTGGCGGGCGACGGTCACGCTCTACTCGCACGCCTCGATCGGCCGGCGCGACCGCTACGCCGGTTGGGCACACCGCGGCATCTTCTACGGCTGGGTCGCGCTCGCGATCGGCACCGTGATCGTCGGGCTCTCGCACGACATCGCCCAGCCGATCTTCGGCGCCGGCTTCTACGACGGCGACTTCTACCTCGCCTGCAAGGCCGTGCTCAACGCGCTCGGCACGGCGCTCGTCGCGGGGCTGCTCGCGATGATGCTGCGCCGCGCGATCCTGCGCCCGGCCAAGCTCGACTACGCCCGGCCCGACCGCCCGCCCGAGCAGTACGAGCGCCAGGCGCACAGCTACCGCGTCGGCGACTGGGTATTCGTCTCCACGCTCTTGACGATCGCGGTCACCGGCTACGTGCTCGAGGGCGTGCGCATCGCGATGGAACACCCCGGCTATGACGGCTTCCAGTTCGGCGGCTGGATCTTTGCGCAGGCGTTCGCCGGCGCCGGGCAGGCGACGCTCGGCGCGTGGCGGCACGGGCTGTGGTGGTTTCACGGGCTGCTCGCGATCGTCTTCGTCGCCTCGATCCCGTTCACGAAGGCGGCGCACATGCTGAGCAGCTACGCCAGCCTGATCCTGCGCGACCCGCTCGCCGGCAAGCGCCTGCGCCAGATCGAGCCGGAGCTCGCGCTCGAGCCGGCCGGCTACGGCACGCTCGCCGACTTCTCCTTGACGCACCTGCTGCAGCTCGACGCGTGCACCAAGTGCGGGCGCTGCCACGAGGTCTGCCCGGCGCGCGCGACCGGTCGCCCGCTCTCCCCGCGCGACGTGATCCTCGAGCTGCGCGAGCAGGCGCGCGCGGCGACGCTCGCCGATGTCGGCGGCGTGCTCGGGCAGCTCGCCGGAGGATCGACCGCCGTTGCCGAGCGCCCCGTGCTCGGCGAGCACGGCGTCCACGCCGAGACGGTCTGGTCGTGCATGCAGTGCAACGCCTGCGTCGAGATCTGCCCGGTCGGCATCGAGCAGGCGCCGATCATCAACCAGCTGCGCCGCCGGCTGCTCGAGGACGGCGAGCTCGACGGCGGTCTGCAGGGCACGCTGCAGACGATCCACAAGTCCGGCAACTCGTTCGGCCAGAATCGCCGCAGCCGCGGCAAGTGGACGGCCGAGCTCGACTTCGAGGTCAAGGACGCGCGCTCCGAGCCCGTCGAGGTGCTGTGGTTCGTCGGCGACTACGCCTCCTTCGACCCGCGCTCCCAGCGCGTCACGCGCGCACTCGCGCGCGTCTTCCACGAGGCCGGTCTCGACTTCGGCATCCTCTACGACGGCGAGCGCAACGCCGGCAACGACGTGCGCCGCGCCGGCGAGGAGGGGCTGTTCGAGATGCTCGCCGAAGCCAACGTGCAGCTGCTCGACGGCTGCGAGTTCGAGCGCATCGTGACCAGCGACCCGCACTCGCTGAACACGCTGCGCAACGAGTACCCCGACTACGGCGGGCACTGGCGCGTGCAACACCACACCGAGCTGCTGCTCGAGCTGCTGCGCGATGAACGCCTGCGTCCGGGCAACCGGCTCGGCTATCGCGTCACCTACCACGACCCGTGCTACCTCGGCCGCCACAACGACGGCTACGACGCGCCGCGGCGGCTGCTGGCGCTGATCGGCTGCGAGCTCGTCGAGATGCCGCGCAATCGCGACAACTCGTTCTGCTGCGGCGCCGGCGGCGGTCAGATCTGGATCGCCGAGCAGGGCGGATCCGAACGCCCGTCCGAGAACCGCATCCGCGAGGCGCTGCGGCTCGACGACGTGGAGCTGTTCGTGGTGTCCTGTCCGAAGGACGTGACGATGTACGAAGATGCGATCAAGACGACCGGCAGCGGCGAGCGGTTGCAACTGCGCGAGCTGACCGAGCTGCTCGACGAGGCGCTCGTGCGCGAGGCGGTCGGCGCGGGCGGGGCAGCCTAGGAGGGAGCTGACGATGGACTTCACCGAGCCGGCCGAGGTTGCTCCGATCCGCGAGGCCGTGCGCGCGCTGTGCGAGCGCTTTGGCGGCGCCTACTGGCGCTCGCTCGAGCCCGACGGCTACCCGAGCGAGTTCGTCGCCGCGCTGACGCACGACGGCTGGCTGGCGGCGCTGATCCCCGAGCAGTACGGCGGCTCCGGCCTGCCGCTGGCCACGGCCTGCGCGATCCTCGAGGAGATCTGCGCGAACGGCGCCAACGCCGGCACCTGCCACGCGCAGATGTACACGATGGGCACGCTGCTGCGCCACGGCTCTACGGAGCAGAAGGCGGCCTACCTGCCGCGCATCGCCTCCGGCGAGCTGCGCCTGCAGGCGTTCGCCGTGACCGAGCCCGACGCCGGCTCGGACACGACGCAGATCAAGACGCGCGCCGAGCGCACCGCCGAGGGCTGGCGCGTCAACGGGCAGAAGATCTGGACGTCGCGAGCAGAGCACTCCGATCTGATGGTGCTGCTGGCGCGCACCACCCCCCTTGCCGAGGTGCCCAAGCGCACAGCCGGTCTATCCGTGTTCCTGCTCGACATGCGCGACCGTGGATCTTCTCTTCAGATAAATCCAATCAAGACGATGATCAACCACTCCACGACCGAGGTCTTCTTCGAGGATCTCGAGCTGCCGGCGGACGCCTTGATCGGCGAGCAGGGCGAGGGCTTTCGCTACATCCTCGACGGCATGAACGCCGAGCGCATCCTGATCGCCTCCGAGTGCATCGGCGACTGCCGCTTCTTCCTCGACCGGGCCGTCGCCTACGCAAACGAGCGCAGCGTGTTCGGCAAACCGATCGGCGCCAACCAGGGGGTGCAGTTCCCGCTCGCCCGCGCGCACATGTCGATGAGCGCCGCCGACCTCGTGCGCCGCAAGGCCGCCTGGCTGTATGACGAAGGTCGCCCCGCCGGCGCCGAGGCCAATATCGCCAAGTTCCTCGCCTCCGAAGCATCCTGGGAGGCCGCCGACGCCGCGCTCGACTGCTTCGGCGGCTTCGGCTTCGCCCAGGAGTACGACATCGAGCGCAAGTTCCGCGAGACGCGCCTGTACCGCACGGCGCCCGTCAACAACAACCTCGTGCAGGCCTTCGTCGGCCAGCACGTGCTCGGGCTGCCGCGCTCCTACTGACTCAGGCGTCCGAGCGCTGCGGGTATTCGTGTACCGAGACGAGGCGTACCGGACCCTTCAACACGCGGTAGGTGTGCGGACGGTCGGCGCGGAAGCTGATCAGGTCGCCCTGGTTCAGCACCTCCTTGAACGAGTCGCTGCTGATCTCGAGCGTGCCGGCGGAGATCGTGATGTGCTCGAACAGGCCGCTGACGTGTGCCTCGGCATGGCGCACCGCGCCTTCGTCGAGCACGAGCGTGTAGATCTCGATCAGCGCGCCGCCCGTGCGCGTGAGCATGTGACGGACGATCAGGCCCTCGGCCTCGAGGCCGGCGTCTTCGACGGCGATCACCGAGCCGTCGTCCTCGCGCACGACCGAGACGTCGTCCGCCGGCGGCTCGTCGTGGAACAGGCTCGTGAACGGAACGCCGAGCGCTCTGGCCAGCGCCCAGACGGTGTCGATCGACGGGTTGCCCTGCCCGCGCTCGATCAGCGACACCGTCGACTTGGCCACGCCGGCCTGCTCGGCCAAGGCCGAGAGCGTCATCTCCCGTGTCGTCCTCCAACGACGCAGGTTCCTCGCGATCGGCTGGACTGCCCCCGGCACTGGGGTAGTTGTATCGCAAGCGCGCATGGACGAATCGGCCAATTTACTCGTATGGCCTTTTTATCGGTCGCTCGGACGGCATATCGAACAGGGTAGTAATCTGAAGACGTGACCAACCTCACGCTCAAGCCCGACGCGCGAGCCCAGCTGGAGGAGGTCTACCGCGGTCGCACGCCGCGCTCCGCCGAGGCGATGGCCCGCGCGCGCCGCTACATGGTGCGTGGCCTCACCCGCGGCTGGGGCTATTACCGTCCCTACCCGCTCGTCGCCAAGCGCGGCGAGGGCCCGTACCTGATCGACCTCGACGACAACCGCTACGTCGATCTCGCCAACAACGGGCTCAGCCTGATCCACGGCCACGCCTTCCCGCCCGTCGTCGAGGCGCTGCGCGCCGCCGCCGGGCGCGGCTCCGGCTGGCTCGTCCCCTCCGAGGAGCAGATCGAGTTCGCGCAGATGCTGTGCGAAAGAATCGGGGCCTTCGAGCGCGTGCGCTTCACCAACTCCGGCACCGAGTCGGGCATGCTCGCGATGAAAGTCGCGCGCGCCTTCACCGGCCGGCCGGCTGTGCTCAAGTCGATCGACGGCTTCCACGGCTCCTTCGACGATCTCGAGGTCGGGCTGTACGATCGGCCGGAGGAGCCCGGTCGCGTTTACCTCGCGCCGTTCGGCGACGCCGAGGCGTTCGAGCGGAAGCTGGAGCTGCACGGCGAGCAGATCGCCGCCGTCGTGCTCGAGCCGCTGCTGTTCAGCGGCCTCGTCACGACCGCCCCGCCCGGCTTCCTGCGCCGTGTCCAAGACGCCGCGCAGCGCGCCGGCGCGCTGTTCGTGCTCGACGACTGCCTGATGCTGCGTCTCGCCTACGGCGGCTCCGCCGAGAAGTACGGCCTGAGCCCCGACCTGACCTTCCTCGGCAAGTTCATTGGCGGCGGGCTGCCGATGGGCGTCACCGGCGGTCGCGCCGAGGTGATGGACGTGCTCGACCCGCACCGCGAGCAGCCGCTCTACCACGGCGGCTCGTTCAACGGCAACCTGCTCTCGAGCGTCACCGGCCGCGTCGGCCTCGAGCACTTCACCGCCGAGACGATCGCCGCGATGGACGAGCGCGCCGCCTGGCTGCGCGCCGAGCTCGTTCAGGGCGCCGCCGGGCTCGGCCTGCCGCTCACGACCGTCGGCGAAGGCTCCGTGCTCGGCGTCTACCTGACCGACGCGCTGACGCGCCACTCCGGCAACTTCATCGCCGGCGAGGGCACCCAGCTGCTTCACCTCGCCGCGCTCACGCACGGCGTCTTCATGGGCCCCGGCGGCGAGATCGCGCTCTCGAGCGTCGTCTCCGGCGATGCCCTCGAGCAGGCCCGCGCCGGGCTCTTGCAAGCGATGCACGACGTGGCCCGGCTGACCGACCAAAACTAGATCACGCCAGGTACCAAACGAGTACACCCGCACGCGAAAGGGAGAGAAATGGACAAGCAGCGCGTTGACAGCCCCTACGGAACGAGCTTCTGCGAGTCGATCAGCTTCGACGGGCCCGGACGCTGGATCTACATCTCCGGGCAGATCGGCGCGCTCGACGACGGCACGATGGTCAACGAGACCTTCGCCGCCGAGGCCGACCAATGCTTCGCCCGCGTGCGCCAGGCCGTCGAGAAGGCCGGTGCGCGGATGCAGGACGTCGTCAAGATCACCGGCTTCGTCACCGGCACCGAGTTCTACCCCGACTACGACATCGCCCGCGGCAAGGCCTTCGCCGGCTTCCCTCCCAGCAGCGCCACCGTCGAGGTTGCCGGGCTCGTCGCCGACGCGCGCGTCGAGATCGAAGCCATCGCGTTCGTGCCCGCGAGCTGAGTTCTCGTCCGCTGGTCCGCCCACATCTCGTGGCTGTTCGCCGAGCGCCCCTATCTCGAGCGGGTCGGAGCGGCGCGGGCCGCCGGCTTCTCCACGATCGAATGCGCCTGGCCGGAGGATCAGCGCGACCGAGTCGGCTTGGCGGCAGCCATCGCCGAGCAGCGCCGCGCCGACCCCGGCTTCGCCGTCGCCCTGCTCAACTGCCCCGCCGGCGACACGGCCGCCGGCGAGCGCGGGT
The DNA here is from genome assembly GCA_963716315.1 of uncultured Solirubrobacteraceae bacterium. Classification (GTDB taxonomy): domain Bacteria; phylum Actinomycetota; class Thermoleophilia; order Solirubrobacterales; family Solirubrobacteraceae; genus Palsa-744. Next base: position 1,686,356 of record OY970301.1, read on the forward strand.
TCGTCAACGACGACGCGCGGCGCGAGGAGGCCGAGGCCGGCTTCGCCGAAGCCGTCGAGCTGGCCGTGGCGATCGGCACGCCCAAGCTCAACCTGCTCGTCGGGCGTGCCTTGCCCGGTGTGTCCGAGGCGCGTCAGCGGGCGGCGATCGTCTCGGCGCTCCGGTCTTTTGCCCCGGCGGCCGGCAAGCATGGACTGCGCCTCCTGCTCGAGCCGGTCAACGCAATCGAGAACCCCGGCTTCCTCGCGCCCACGCCCGACGCCGCCGTCGAGCTGATCGAAGCGGCCGGGCCTGAGCACGCCGAGCAGCTCGGCCTGTTGCTCGACATCTACCACGTCGCCCGCGCCGGCGATGACCCTGCTCGCGCGATCGAGCGCCACCGCCGGTGGATCGGGCACGTGCAGGTTTCAGACCATCCAGGGCGGGGGGCGCCCGGGACCGGTGAGCTGCCGATCTGGGAGTTGCTCGAGCAGCTGCGCGCGTCCCGTTACGACGGCGCCGTCGGACTGGAGTACACGGCGCCCGCGCCCACCGAGGACTCGCTTGGATTCATGCACGACGAACGGGCAAGGCCCCTATTCGAATGATGCGAGACGCCACCAACCACGCCGGACCGCTGACGACCAGCCCTTGTGCCCATCTATGTAGCACTGATGCTACGATGTGTGCATGGACGACGTATCCGCACGAGATCTGCGCAATCACACGGCGAGCATCCTGCGACGCGCCGAGGCCGGGGAGCGCATGCAGGTGACCGTCAGCCGGCGCCCCGTCGCGCAGCTCGGGCCGCTTCAACGGACGGTGTGGGTCTCCGGTGCGGCGATGGAGCGCGTGCTGCGCGAAGCGCCGGCCGACGCCGGCCTGCTCGACGATCTCGCCGCCCTTCGCGAGCAGACCGTCGAGCCGAAATGACCCGGGCCGTCCTCGACGCCTCCGTGCTGATCGCGCGCGAGCAGGGACGCGCCCTCGATCGCGCGCTGCCCGACGATGTCGCCATCTCCGTGGTCTCGATCGCCGAGTTGGAGCTCGGGGTCTTGATGGCGCGCGACGCGGGTACACGTGGCCAGCGTCTGCGGACACTCACCGAGGTGCGCGCGCTCGCCGGCGCGCTGCCGCTCGACGAGCGGACCGCGTCCGCCTATGCCCAACTCGCAGCAAACGTGCTCGGCGAAGGCCGCAAGCCCCGCGTGCACGACACCTGGATAGCTGCCACGGCGCTCGTCAACGATGCGGAGGTGTGGACTCAGGACGGCGACTTCTCAGACTTCGCGGACGCGGTACCCGTCGTGCGGGTCTGAAGGCCGGCTCGGGACTGAGCCTCAGACCACCCCAACCACAGCGCTCTCGCGAGCCAGATCGGCGAGCGCGCTCCCAAGCCCGGCGCCAGCCTCCTCGATCTCCTCGTCGCTGAACGCAGTACAGATCCCGAACTCGCCGCCGGTGCCGTAGTAGACGCCGTGGTTGACGGCGGCGAGGTGCAGCAGGCGCGTGGCGGGCCAGTCGATCTCACCGTCGGGGCGGTCGAGCACGTAGAGGCCGAAGGCGGAGCCGACCCCCTGCGTGCGGATCGGCACGCCGAGCTCGCCCGCGGCCTGCTCGAGCCCAGCGCGCAGCCGCTCTGCCTGCGCGTCGATGCGCTCGATCCCGGGGACGGTCAGGTCGCGCACGGCGATCTGACCAGCGACCGAACCGAGCAAGTTGCCGTTGAAAGAGCCGCCGTGGTAGAGCGAGCCTTCGTTGACGATGTCGAACGGGCTCATCAGCTCCGTGGTGGCGGTGACCGCGCCGACGGGCAGGCCGCCGCCGACCCACTTGCCGAGGCAGGTGATGTCGGGCTCGGCGACGCCGAAGCGCTCGGTCGAGCCGCCCTCGGCCAGGCGCGACATGAGGCAGTCGTCGAGGATGTAGAGCACGCCCTCGCGGCGGGCGAGCTCGCGCAGCTCTGAGAGGAAGCCCTCGGGCGGCGGCGTGACGACGCCCGTGTACTGGACGGGCTCGACGATGATCGCGGCGACCTTGCCGGCGTTGCGCTGCAGTGCCGCGGCGTAGGTGTCGATCTCGCCGAACGTCGCCAGCGCGACGCGGCCGGGCTCCTCGTCCTGACCCTGCAGCCCGACCTCGAGATCGTCGTAGGAGCCGTGGTAGGCCTCCCACGCCTTGATCACGACCGGGCGGCCGCTGACGTGGCGGGCGAGTTTGACGGCGAGCATCGTCGCCTCGGTGCCGGTGTTGGTGAAGCGCACCTGCTCGGCGCCGGGGATGCGCGCGCACAGAAGCTCGGCGAACTCGACCTGCGCATCGGAGGCGCCCGGCCAGGCGGTCCCGCGCGAGAGCGCCTCGCGCAGCGCCTGCTCGACGGGGCCGTAGGCGTGCCCGTGCATCAGGCTGAGGCCGTTGCTGAACATGTCGAGGTAGCGGTTGCCGTCGACGTCGAACACGCTCGCGCCGCTGCCGCGCTCGAACACGACGGGGTAGGGAGCGAACCACGCGAGCGTGCGCGTGATCCCGGAGGGCATCGAGGAGCCAGCGCGCTCCATCAGCCGTGCCGAGCGCTCGGTGCGCGCCAGATATGCCTGCTCGATCGCCGTCAGCTCACCCTCGGACACATCGACCTCGCTCTATTGGTGGACCGGCCCGTCGCTCCCTTGACGGACCTGCGGTGGGGTTGCCAGTTTGTCAGTCGAAGTTTTTGTATATCGACTGGTTGGTTTACAAGCATAACGGCGTTCCACGCGGGTTGCAAGGCTCGCGTACGCATACGCGCGTAGGAATCAGCCGCGCCCGCCGGCCGCCTCGCGCTGCTCGCGCAACTGCGCGCGCAGCACAGCGGTGGCGGCTAGGTCGAGCGCGTAGCCCGCAGCGTCCCCACCCTCGCCGCCGTGCTCGACGAGCGCGACGCCATACACCTCGCGCGCCGCCCGCGGCGTGACCCAGCGCTCGAGCACGTCGCTCAGCACGGCGCCCGGCTCGCGCGCCAGCGGGTCACCGTAGCCGCCGCCGCCGGCCTCGACGCCGCGGATCCACTCACCGGGCGCAAGCAGCGAGTCGCCGATCGCCTCGACCTGCTGCTCGGAGCCGTCGGCGGCGAGGACGTGCGCGGAGGCGGCCGTGCCGGGCAGCCCGCCGCGCACGCCCTTGGCGGGATAGCGCGCGTAGTCGGCCATGTAGAAGACGCGCAGCGGCGTCGAGCGCGGGCCGTAGATCACCTCCGAGGCCGGCCCGCCGCGCAGGCGCCCGGCGCCGCCGGAATCGGCGAGCAGCCGCAGCGAGCGGAACTGCAGCGGGTAGGTGCGCTCGAGCATCTCGACGCTGTCGATGTAGATCGTCTTCGAGCAGTCGGGCATCGCGTAAGTGATCCAGCCGTCGCAGTGCGGCGAGGCTGGGCCGCCGTTGTTGCCGATCACGAACTCCGACACGTACGGCTCGCCGCTCGGGTAGGTGCCGGAGAAGACGGCGAAGCCGACGCCCATCGCGCCGGCGCCCTCGGCCAGGCCCTCGCCTTCGCCGAGCTGGCAGAACGCGCTCTGCGCGGCGTTGATGATGCGGTTGAGCACGTTGGTCGTCGAGACCGAGGCCGAGTAGGGCTCGACCAGCCCGCCGGCGATCGAGCCCTCGCGCAGCAGCACCTCGACGCGGCGGAAGGAGCCGGCGTTGCGCGGCACGTCGTCCTGCAGGCAGTTGAGCAGCGCGATCGTGCAGCCGCCGCGCGCGCAGTACTCGGACACGTTCAGGCCGAACGGGATGCAGTCGGGGTTCTCGCGCAGGTCGAAGACGACGCGACCCCGCTCGGGCTGGACGTCGACGGTCACGTTGACCTCGACCCCCTCGGGCAACCCCGGGATCGGGTCGTGCTTGCCGCTCGCGTGCAGGCGCTGGGCGGGCAGCTTGCGGATCGCCTGGTCCATCACGCGCTCGGAGTAGTCGAGCCACTCCTTGACGAACGTCTTGATCGTCTGCACGCCGTAGCGCTCGACGACCTGCTTGACGCGCCGCTCGCCGATCCGCGCCGAGCCGACGGCGGCGAGGAAGTCGCCGTACCAGACGTCGGGCACGCGGATCCGCCGGCGGCACATGCGGATGATGTCGTCTATGTCCTCGTAGTCCTGCTGCACCTTCACGCACGGGAACACGAGCCCGCCCTCGGCGTAGACGTCCTCGACGTAGGTCACGTACGTCGATGGTTCGGCGTTGCCGCAGTCGGCCTGGTGCGCCTTGGCGGAGGCCGTGAACAGGTGCTCGCCCTCGACGAACACGGGCACGAGGATCGTGTGATCGGCGGTGTGCGTGTTGCCGAGGATCGGGTCGTTGTGCAGATAGGCGTCGCCCTCGCGCAGGTCGGGGTGCAGCTCGCGCATCGAGCGCGTCTGCAGGCCGGCGCCGAGCACGTGCACCTGCAGCCCCTCGGCGGCCGCGAACAGCTCGTCCTCGGCGGTGATGATCGAGCACGAGAAGTCGCGTGCCATGTTGATGATCGAGGAGCGCCCGGTGCGGAACAGCGTGTTCGTCATCTCGCGCACGATCGCTTCGAAGCGGTGGGCGAGCACGGCCATCAGCGTCGGGTCGAGCTCGCGCGGGGTCGGCTCAGGCATCGTCGAGCTCCAGTCTGTAGTTGCCGAGCTCGCTGACGTGGGCGATCCACCCGGGGTACACGACGATCGTCGTCTCGGGCTCGATCACGAGCGCCGGACCGGACAGCGTCGTGCCGGGCGCGAGCTGCTCGCCGAGGTGCACGTCGATCTCGACCTCGCCGAGCTCGGGGAAGAAGGCGACGCGGCTTGCGGCGGCGGCAGCGCCACTCCCCTGACCGTTGCCCTCGCCGCCGGAGCGCTCGCCGGCCAGCGGCGGCTTCACGGTCTCGGCGATCACGCGCCCCTTCCACTGGCTCAGCTCGATCTTCTGGCCGGGCTCGCGCACGGCGAAGATCCGCTCGTGCGCGTCGTGGAAGCTCTCGATCAGGCGCGCGAGCGCGGCCTCGTCCTCGATCCCGTCGCCGTCGAGCGCGATCGACAGGTCCCAAACCTGGTAGGCATAGCGAGCCTCGACGAAGTAGCGGCGCTGCACGGAGCCGGCGAGCCCGGCGGGCAGTTCGGACTCGAAGGCGGCCATCCGCTCGCGCAGCCCGTCGAGCGTTGCGCGCACGCCGTCGTAGTCGAATTCGGTCGTGTTGGTCACGTGCGGCGCGGTCATCTCGCGCACGATGTCCGAGTGCTGTCCGCCGAAGGCGGAGAGCACGCCGGCGGCGCGTGGGATCAGCACTTCGCGACAGCCGAGCTCGCGCGCGATCGCGAGGATCGTCAGCCCGGCGGCGCCGCCGCCGGCGACGAGCGTGGAGTCGCGCGGGTCGACGCCCTCGTTGACCGTCAGTTCGTGGATCGCGGCGATCATCCGCTCGTTGGCGATCGCGAGCACGGCGTGCGCCGCCTCGCGCATCTGCACCCCGAGCGCGCCCGACAGCTCGCGCAGCGCGGCCTCGGCAGCGGCGGTGTCGAGCGCCATCTTGCCGCCGAGGAAGCGGTCTGGGTCGATGTAGCCGAGCACGAGCGCGGCGTCGGTGACGGTTGGGCGCGTGCCGCCGAGCCCGTAGCAGGCGGGGCCGGGGTCGGCGCGGGCGCTCTCGGGGCCGACGCGCAGGAGCCCTCCGGGGTCGACCCACGCGATCGAGCCGCCGCCGGCGCCGATCGAGCGCACGTCGACGGAGGAGAGGCCGGTGAGGTGCCCGGCGAACGGCTCGCCGAGCCAGGTCTCGCTGGTGAACACGAGGTCGCCGGCGCGCACGAGCGAGACGTCGAAGCTGGTGCCGCCGGTGTCGCAGACGATCACGTCGCCGGAGCCGGTCTCGCCGGCGGCGACGGTGCGCGCGGCGACGGGCGCGAGCGAGGGGCCGGAGCGCACCGACCACAGCGGGCTTTCGATCAGCTCGCCCATCGGCACAACGCCGCCGGCGGAGCTGGCGGCGAGCAGCTCGCCGGCGAAGCCCTCCTGCTGCAGGCCGCTCGCGATCTCTGGCAGATGGCTTTGCATCAACGGCTTCAGCGAGGCGTCGATCGAGGTGCCGGAGGCGCGGCGGTACTCGCGCACGATCGGGTTGATCTGGTGCGAGAGCGAGTAGGGCACGCCGGGCAACTCGCGCTCGATCAGCTCGCCGAGCGCGAGCTCGTGGGCGGGGTTGGCTGTCGACCACAGCAGGCACACGGACACGGCCTGCGCATCCAGTTCACGCGCGCGCGCGAGCTGCCCACGCGCGGAGCCCTCCTCGAGCGGCACGAGCACGTTGCCGTCGGCGTCGATCCGCTCGGAGATCTCGAGCGTCAGCCGGCGTGGCACGTAAGGCGCGGGGAAGGGACGGCTGTAGTCGTAGGGGCGCAGGGAGCCGCCCTCGCGCCGCACGAGGATGTCGGGGAAGCCCTCGGTGCAGAGGAAGGCGGTGCGCGCGGTCGTGCCCTCGAGGATCGCGTTGGTCGCCTGCGTGGTGGAGAAGATGAACAGCGAGGCGCGCCCGAGCAGCTCGCCGAGCGGTTCGTCGAGCTCGTCGGCTGCGCGCTGCAGCGCGGCGCGCAGCCCGTCGAACAGGCGCGCGGGCTGGGTCAGCGCCTTGGCGATCGTCATCTCGCCGCGCTCGTCGCTGACGACGACATCGGTGAACGTCCCGCCGATGTCGCAGGTGATGCGTGCTGCCGGCCGATCGCTCACCGCGAGAACCATACGCTAATCCGGCGTATATCGATCAGTCGGTTTATATTGCCGATGCCGGCGATTCGGCCCACGAGCGTCCGCCGCTCAGTGGGCAGCGGGACGCCGGCTCCTGAACGAGCTCAGCCCGCCGGAACGAACGCGACGGCGTCGATCTCGATGTGCGCGCCGACGAGCAGGCCGGCGACCTGCACGGTCGCCGAGGCAGGCAGCTGGTCGCCGAAGCGCTGCTCGCGCACGGCGGCGTAGTCGCCGTATTCGTCGAGGTCGGTGATGAAGGCGTTGATCTTGACGATCTGCAAGAAGTCGGCGCCGGCCTGGTTGAGCACACGCTCGATGTTGTCGAAGGTGGCGGCCGCCTCGGCGCCCATCCCCCCCTCTACGACCTTGCCTTCGGCACCGAAGCCGACGTTGCCGGAGACGTAGATCGTGCGCCCGGCGCCGGAGGTCGTGACCGCGTCGGCGAAGCCCGCGGCGGGATTTGTGGTCAGACGCTCGATGCTCATTCGTGGCTTCCTTTACTCAGCTCCGGCTTTTGCAAATCGATCACTCGATATGCGACTATAGGCGGGTGCGTAGGCGTTCGCAAGGCAGTTGAAAGACACGAATAAGACGCCTTGCTCAGCAGGTAGGATCAGAGTGCCGCGGGCAGTCGCCGACTGGTACGGGCCAGCTCGACTCGGGTCCGGCGACGGCGAACCTGGCAGCGAATCGACGGGAAGGGGCCGCTTTGCCAAAGCTCGGGATGGGGCCGATACGACGAGAGCAGATCTGCCGTGCGGCGGCGACGGTGATCTCGCGCGAGGGCTTCGCGGGCACGACGATGCGCATGGTCGCCGAGGAGGCGGGCGTGAGCACGGGGATGCTCAACCACTACTTCGCCAACCGACAGGACCTGCTGCAGCAAGCGCTGGTGTTCGTCTCGGAGCGAGCGCAGGCGCGCATGCGCGCGGCGATCGAGGACGTGCCGCCGGGCCGCGAGCGGCTTGCGGCCCTGCTGGACAGCGCTTTGGAGGAGGGGCAGGAGGTCGACGAGACCTGGCGCGTGTGGATCAACGCCTACGGCGAGGCGGTGCGCCTGGCGGACCTGCGCCACACGATCGAGTCGCGGCTGATCCCGTGGTACGAGCTGCTCGACAAAGCGCTCGAGGGTCTCGTGCCGCCGGAGGAGAACGGGGCGATCCCGTGGGCCTGGCGCCTGGATGCGATCCTCAACGGGCTGACGCTGCAGGCGCTCACCTCCGAGGCGGCGCTCGACAGCGAGCGCATCCGCGAAGAGGTGATCCGCACGCTGTTCGGCGAGCTGCCGGCTGCGGGCGTGGTGCCGACGGGCGCGAAGGCAGCGGCGAGCTGAGCCGCTCACCGCTGCCGACCGGTGCCGATATCGGCCCTATGACGGCAAGCGAAAGTCAGAGACGGGCATCCCCGAGTCAGAGACGGGCGTGCCCGAGTTTGCGCGGGTCATGCCACGTTGGTACGGTTTATCCGTCCATGCTCCGAAATATCGAACGACAGATGTCGGGGCGAAAGCAGACGAGAACAGCGGCGCGGAGCGATGGTGGGCATGCGGCTGGCCGCTGACACGGGCGGCACGTTCACGGACCTGGTGGTCGAAGCGGGCGAGGAGGTGCGCCTGTACAAGGCCTCGACGACGCCGCAAGAACCGGCCGACGGGATCCTCGACGCGATCGGCCTGGCAGCGGCGGACGCGGGGCGCGAGCTGGCCGACTTCCTCGGCTCGGTGGAGTTGTTCATCCACGGCACGACGCGCGCGATCAACGCGATCCTGACGGAGACGACGGCACGCACGGCGCTCCTGTGCACGCGCGGGCACCCGGACATGCTGCTGTTGCGCGAGGGCGGACGGACGGAACCGTTCAACTGGAGCTACGGCTATCCCGACCCGTACATCCCGCGCGCGCTGACGTACGAGATCGCGGAGCGGGTCGGCAGCCAGGGCGAGGTCGTGCAGCCGCTCGACGAGGCGGCGGCAGTGGCGAGCATCGGCCGCCTGGCGGCGGACGGCGCGGAGTCGGTGGCGGTGTGCCTGCTGTGGTCGATCGCCAACCCGGCGCACGAGCTGCGCCTGGGCGAGCTGCTCGAGCAGCACCTGCCGGGCGTGCCGCACACGCTCTCGCACGCGCTGAACCCGACGCTGCGCGAGTACCGGCGCGCGTCCTCGACGGCGATCGACGCGTCGCTGAAGCCGCTGATGACGAAGTACCTGGACAACCTCGAGGGACGCCTGCGCGGAGAGGGCTTCGGCGGGCGACTGCTGATGGTGACCTCGAGCGGCGGCGTGGTCGACGCGGCGGACATGGGGGCGGCGCCGATCCACTCGATCAACTCCGGTCCGGCGATGGCGCCGATCGCGGGACGCCACTACGCGGCGCTCGACGGCTCGAGCGAGAACGCGGTTGTCGCCGACACAGGCGGCACGAGCTACGACGTGACGCTCGTACGCCGCGGGCGCATCCCGGTGACGCGCGAGACCTGGCTGGGCCTCGAGTACGAGGGGCACATCACGGGCTTCCCGGCGGTCGACGTGCGCAGCGTCGGAGCGGGCGGCGGCTCGATCGCGTGGATCGACGCGGGCGGCTTGCTGCACGTGGGTCCGCAGAGCGCAGGCGCCGACCCGGGGCCGGTCTGCTACGGCCGCGGCGGCACGCAGCCGACGGTGACAGACGCGTGCGTGGTGCTGGGCTACATCGATCCCGACTACTTCCTGGGCGGCGAGATGGAGCTCGACGCGACGGGCTCTGCAAGCGCGATCGCCGAGCAGATCGCGGGACCGCTCGGCCTCGACGTGAACGAGGCGGCGGCGGCGATCATGGCGGTGGCGACGGAGCGGATGGTGCAGGCGATCGAGGAGATCACGGTCAACCAGGGCGTCGACCCGCGCACGGCCGTGCTCGTGGGCGGGGGCGGCGCGGCGGGGCTGAACGCAGTGGCAATCGCCCGCCGGTTGGGCTCGCGGCGCGTGGTGATCCCGCAGGCAGGCGCAGTGCTGAGCGCGCGCGGGGCGCTGATGTCGGATCTGACGAGCGAGTACGCGGCGGCGCTGTTCACGGGCTCAGACGACTTCGACCACGACGGTGCGCAGGCGGTGCTCGACGGCCTGCGCGAGCGCTGCGAGCAGTTCGCCGAGCGCAACGGCGCGGCGCAGGAGGCGCAGATCGAGTTCGTGGCGGAGGCGCGCTACCGCCATCAGGTGTGGCAGCTGGACGTGCGCCTACGCGAGGGACGGCTGGCCTCGCCCCAGGACGTGGCGCTGCTGGTGGAGGACTTCCACTCGATCCACGACGAGGTCTACGCGGTGCGCGACGAACGCGCGGTGATCGAGGTCGTCAACCTGCGCGCGCGCGTGAACTGCCCGCTGCAGGGCGGCGTCGAGGACAAGCTGGCGCTCGCGCAGGGGCACTCGAGCTCGGGGATGCGCAGCGTGTACTTCAGCAGCATCGGCGCGGTCAACGCGGCGATCCTGCGGCTGGAGGCGATGACGCCGGGGGCGCAGTTCGCGGGGCCGGCGATCGTCGAGTCGTCGTTTACGACGATCGTGCTGAACCCGGGCGCGACGGCGGAACGGACGGAGAGCGGCAGCCTGGCGATCGCGCCGGGGGCGCTCGAGTCGGGGACGGGGTCGGGTTCGGCCGAGCAGACGACGAAGGCGGTGAGCTGATGGGCGAGGCGGGAGCGCCGCGCGACGTGGTCACGCTGGCGGTGATGACGAACCGCATGGAAGGCGCGGTGCGCAAGATGACCAACACGCTGTTCCGCACGGCGCGCTCGACGGTGCTGAACACGGCGCGCGACTTCTCGTGCTGCATCGTCACGGCCAACCACGAGATGCTGGTGATGGCCGAGTCGCTGCCGATCCACGTGATCTCCGGGCCGGACACGATCAGCCGCTGGCTGAAGCACTTTCACCCGAACCCGCGGCGCGGCGACGCGTTCATCCACAACTCGCCTTACCACGGCAACTCGCACGCGGGCGATCACTGCATCGTCGTGCCGGTGATCGACGAGCAAGGCAGGCACAGGGCCACGGCGGTGGTCAAGGCGCATATGGCGGACATCGGCAACTCAGAACCGACGACGCTGATGGCAACGGCGCGCGACGTGTACGAGGAGGGCGCGCTGATCTTCCCGTGCGTGAAGATTCAAGAGGACTACACCGACGTGGAGGACGTGGTGCGCATGTGCATGTCGCGCATCCGCGTGCCGGAGGACTGGTACGGCGACTACATCGGCATGATCGGCGCGGCGCGCGTCGGCGAGCGCGAGCTCTTGAAGGTCGGCGAGGAAGTCGGCTGGGACGCGTTCGACGACTACGTGGCGGACTGGCTGGACTACAGCGAGGAGCGCATGCGCGCGACGATCCGCGAGCTGCCGGCGGGCAGCCGCACGGGCTACGACATCCACGACGCGGTGCCGCTGCGCGGCGTGGAGAACGGCGTCCCGCTGGAGGTGACGGTCTCCGTCGACCCGCAGGCGGCGGAGATCGAGATCGACCTGCGCAACAACCCCGACTGCCTGCCGTGCGGGCTGAACCTGACCGAATCGACGGCGGTGACGTCGTCGCTGATCGGCGTGTTCAACAGCATCGAGGACCGCGTGCCGCGCAACACGGGCAGCGGGCGAGCGGTGAAAGTGCTGCTGCGCGAGAACTGCTGCGTCGGCATCCCGGTTCACCCGGCGAGCTGCTCGATGGCGACGTCGGGAATCGCGGAGCGCTTGGCGGGGATCGTGCAGCGGGTGATGGCGGAGTTCAAGGACGGCCTGGGCATGGCCTCGACGGGGCCGGAGTGCCCGCCGGCGGTGGCGGGACTGTCAGGGCGCGACCCGCGCCACGGCGACGCGCCGTTCGTGGACATGATGATCCTCGGCAACTCGGGCGGCGCGGGCCACCCGCACGGCGACGGCTGGATGACCAACGGCGAGACGAGCGACGGCGGCTCGATGATGCGCGACTCGACAGAGGTGCTCGAGCTGCTGCGCCCGATCCGCGTTTGGGCGGACCGGATCGTGCCGGACACGGAGGGCGCGGGGCGCTTCCGCGGGGCGCCGTCGCTGTACATCGAGTACGGGCCGGTCGACACGGAGCTCGAAGTGCTCTACGCGGCGGACGGCACGGTCAACCCGGCGCTCGGCGTGCGCGGCGGACAGTCGGGTGCGCTGTGCCGCCCGGCGATGCGCAAGGCAGACGGCGAGGTCGTCGAGCTCGAGGCGTGGGCGCGCGTTGTGCTGGCGCCGGGCGAGACGATCATCTCGATCTCATCGGGCGGCGGCGGTTACGGCCCGCCGCACGAGCGCGATGTGGAGCGCGTGCTGCACGACGTGCGCGACGGGTGGGTCAGCGTCGAGCGGGCGCGGGAGGTCTACGGCGTCGTGAGCGGCGAGGACGGCAGCGTGGACGCGGACGCGACGCAGGCCAGGCGGGCGGAGCTGGCTGCGTCAGCGCACGAGAGTCCGGCAGCCGGCAGCGAGGCGGCCGCGGCCGCGCGCGCGGTGCACGGCGGCGCCGGGGATCGGGTTGTCGCGCTGACCGAGCCGGGGGCGCGGCTATGGCCGAGCGCCCAGCGCTCTACCTGAGCTAGGTGCACTTTACCTCCTGTAATCAACCACCCGCTCCACGTCGGGCCCGCCGAAGCACGTAGAAGCCGCACGACCTAGCCCAATGAGGAGTAGCTGTAGCCTATGCCGATGCCAAAGCTCTATGGCGTCGATATTCGAATCGTGGAGAGAGATGGACTGTCGTTTGTCACGGACGTTCTTGTGCTCAAGCACGCGCAGGCGCTTTACGGGCTAGACGCACAAGTTGTCGAGCGCGCCAGTATCGATTCGAGCCTGCTTCCCCCGCCTGATGCGGCTCGCGTCATTCGCGAACCGAAAGAGGTGGGCGCGAGGGCGCTTCTCTTCGTCGGAGTACCACCTATACGCAAGTTCTCCTATCCAGGTATTCGTCATTTTGGCTATCGGGCACTAGCGTCCGTCGCCAGCAACTTTCCCCACGCCGAGGACATCGCCATAACGCTTCACGGGGTCGGCTACGGTCTCGATGAGATCGAGTGCTTCGATGCCGAGGTCGGCGGAATCATCGAAGCGCTTGAATCACTCGACTTCCCTCGGCCGCTTCGGTCCATCTCAGTTATTGAGGTCAATCGGGGACGAGCTGCTCGCATGGCCAAGCGGCTCGAGGCACTCGCGCGAGTTTATTCAAGCGCTACGACAGAGACAGTGCCGTCTGCCGAGACGCAGGTTCTCCACGACGACCAGCCACGGACAGCGGGGACTGACTTGGGTGACCGCGGCCACGCGCTCGTCGCGATGCCATTCGATCCGGCATTTAGTGACACTTTTCACTACGGCATAACGAGTGCCGTTCGCTCCAACGGTCTTCTGTGCGAGCGTATCGATAGACAGCCGTTCGTGGGCGACATCGTCCAACGACTTAGGGACCAGATCGCGACCGCGACCATCGTGGTAGCTGACCTCAGCGGTGCGAACCCTAACGTTTCGCTGGAGGTTGGATTTGCGTGGGGCCATGAGGTTCCAACCGTGCTGATTTGCAAGGACGGCGAGAAGCTGAAGTTCGACGTTCAGAGCCAGCGCTGCCTTTTTTACAGCTCGATCAAGGACTTGGAGGACAAATTGCAGTCAGAGATTCGAGGCCTACTTCCGGCTCTTTGACACTTCGCTCTTGCGACCACGCACTCGGCGCTCAACCGAGCTACGCGCGCTGGACTTCCTGCACCAGCCACCCGTTCCCGTCGGGATCGCTGAAGCTAGCGAACGAGTTGTAGCTGCGACGCTCGGGGTCATGCCCGGGCTGCTGCCCGCCCTCGTCGAAGTGGAACACCTCACTCACCTCGACCCCGCGCTCGGCAAGCTCGCTGCGCGCGGCGTCGATGTCGGGCACGATCAGATGCAGGCCGAGCACGCTGCCGGCACGATCGGACTGCTTCATCACGGCGATCGAGCACGCCGAGCCGGGCGGCGTCAGCTGCACGACGCGGAAGTCCTCGCCGGCGCGGTGGTCGACGAGCAGTTCGAAGCCGGCCTGCTCCATGTAGAACTCCTTCGCGCGATCCACGTCTGAAGCGGGCACGACGATCAGCTCGAGCTTCCAATCCATGATGCGATCTCCGTTTCTTGGTGGTCTTGCCCGTAATGACGACAGTACGCTCGCGATCTCATCGCTGGGGCGCAGGGCGCGTGCCCGCTAGCCGGACCCGGCGACCGGCGCGCCTTCGGATCCCTGCCCGGGCGTGAGAACCGCCGCGCCGGCACAGGGCTGCTGCCAGGTCGCCTCGAACAACCCACACAGGTCGCCCGGCTGATAGCTCGTGAACCTGTAGTTGCCGCTGTCCATGATCTCGTTTTCGAGCGCCGGCGCCGCCGGCGGGAGCGGATGGTTGAGACCGAGGGCATGTCCGATCTCGTGCAGGAGCACGGTCATCGCCTCAGGCACCTTCCAGCTTTTCTGCGAATCGAGCTTGACGTTGCCGGCGATCGCGAACGCCGACGAGCTTACGACGGGGCCGCCGGTACCGGCGATGCCTGCTGCTTGGGGAGCGAAGCCGATCGCCAGCGTGACGCCCGACGGCGGGCCACGCCCCGCGGCCGGCACGGCGACGAAGTCGAGGGAGCGCTCGAACGTGATGCCCGTCGCTGTCGACGCCTGCGCGAGCGCCTGCGAGATCAGGCCTTCCCAAGTCGCGCCCGACGGATCGAGCAGCGGCGGCTCGCCATATGTGTCGATCGCCCACACGTCCACCTTGCAGGGGTTCCATCCATGAGCTACCTGCGGCGCGGAGAGCAGGAAGAAGTTGGGGTCGTACGCGGGCGGAGCGGGACGGTGTGAGCCACAGCCTGGCCTGCAGGTACTGGGCGACGGTTCGGACAGGCGCCGGAAGCCTGAGCATCAGGCAACTGGCGGCGAGGCGGGTGCGCGCGCAGACCCGTGCCGTCACGACACCGCCGACCAGCGCCGGCGTCAGGGCGAGGCTGACCGAGCGTGACAGCGGCCCTCCGTGCCGATCGAGCCATTCGATCGACAGGCGCAAAGGACGCAGCGCCGACCAGCGGCCTCCGCTAACCGCGTACGTGTTGCCGACGAGCACGGGTGAAAGCGCAGTGCCGTCCGACACGGAGAGGAGATGCGGCCGGCTCCTGACCTTCGGGCACTCGCGCTGCGGCACGCCGCCATGCCGCACACAGACCGCGGCGGGCCCGCGAGCCGCGAGGCCTGACGCCGGCCACAGGCAGAGGGCCACGAGCCCAAGCACCATGAGCCCGAATGCAGCGCCGCGCGCGAACGGCCGCGAAGTCTTCCCATGCCCACCGCCGATCACCGGTTCGATCCTAGCCTTCGGCGACTGCGGGCATGCACTGCGGCGAGCCTCAGTACACGAACGCCGAGAGGGCTTGCGCGACATCGGCGGCCGGCAGTGGCCCGAAGCGCAGCGTCCAAGCCCCATCGAGCTCTTGGCGGAACTTGTGCACGACGCCGATCCGTTCGAGCTCGTCTTGGTGCTGCTGCGCGCGCTTGTAACCCGTCTCGCCCTGGAAGGTCGCGTCGAGTCCGTAGCGGCCGTCGTCGACCGGCCAGATCGTGATCCGGTCGGGGACCGGCCCGGCATGCGCGGGGAGCAGCTCATCCGACATCGCACAGGCTCATCGGCCGGTGATTCGGATGACTTGATCGCAGTCTCAGCGCAAGAGCTCGGCGCATCGCGCCTCCCACAAGTCGACCGTGCGCTGCAGTGCTCGCATCTCTGCGCCGACGACGTGCTTTATGCGATCGCGCGCGACGATGCCCAACTGAACGTCGCCGGCAATACCTTCAACGCCAACCTCGATCGTGTCGCGGAGCACCTTCAGCGCCACCACCTCGGCCTGCCTGAGCGCAAGCGCGCCCGGATCGAGATAGCGCATTGTTCCGATCGCGAAGCTCGCTATCTCGGTGCCGAGCGGTGTGCCGCCGAAGGCCCACCCATCCACCCACTCTCCCGCCCCACCGCTCAGCAGATGCAACGCGACCGGCTTGCGCTCCGACTGCGACCACCAGGCGAGCAGGAACTCGACGTGGTCGCTACGTCCACCGATGCTCGGATCTTCGCGGAGTGAGCTCAGCAGATCTTGAAGACCGGACTTCAATCGCAGGCGATCGGCATTCGGCGATATACCTGGCGCGCGCTGGAGGCGGAGGGCGAACTCCTGGGCCACGTCCTGAGCGCCGGCAGCAGCGATCAGGAACCCACGACGAGGCACGTAGACCTTCCGCGCGGGTCGAGCGAGTCGCCTTCCACGGACGCCCCTGGACTGTTGGCTGTCGGAGCAGAGCACGACGCCCTCGCGACAGCGGAGCGCGGCGATCAGCGTCACCGCTCGGGGGTGCCGTCAGGCTGCTGCGTGGAAGACGGAGTTGACGGTGAAGTCCGGGTGCTCGGTATGCACACGCTCGAGCAGATCCCCGAAGCCCACGCTCGATACGTACTGCTTGAGCTCGAACAACTTGCGTACCGCGTCCAGCAGACTTTCATCGTCGGTTTGCCTCAGGATCCGCCTTGCTCGGTCGAATGCCGCGTCGGTGGGCTTGTGCAGAGACCAGTGCGTGCCCCTCACTGGCACGAGCTCGATCCACCCGTCGTCGACGAGACGCTCGAGGTCTGAGTCGAGCTCGTCGCTGATCGGGCCGTAGATACCGGGCTCAAATGCATACTGCGACCCAGACGGCGCACCGGTACACCGCGAGAACAGGAACAGCCCCTCCTGGATGCGGACGGGATCGAGCCCATCGGGCGCACCCTCGAAGGTGATGAAGAGGAGCAGCAGGTCGCTTCGCGCGATCACCCTCCCTTTGCCGGCCGTAGGAGGCTTCCCCATAGGAGCTAGCCGGCGACCACGCAAGGTTGCGGCACCTGCCCTGCTGACAAAGCGCAACATTTGCTCATCATTGCACCTCACCCGACTGGCAGCGATTCGCCCCCGCCGCCCGGACCCACGGCCATCTCCCCCGGAAAATGACAAGCCGCCCAATGCCGCGTGGCGTGCTCGACCAACGGCGGGCGCTCCCCCTTGCATATCTCTCGCCCGCGCCCGACGGGACAGCGCGGCTCGAACGGGCACCCTTTCGGCCGGTCCACGACGGAGCTGATTTCGCCGATCGGCTGCGCGCGCTTGGCGCGGCGGCCGCGCCCGCCGGCCTGCGGCACGGGCACGGCCGAGAGCAGCGACACCGAGTAAGGGTGAAGCGGTTTGCGGAACAGCACCTCGCGGCCGGCGAGCTCCATCACCTGGCCGAGGTAG
Organism: uncultured Solirubrobacteraceae bacterium; assembly: GCA_963716315.1. Classification (GTDB taxonomy): domain Bacteria; phylum Actinomycetota; class Thermoleophilia; order Solirubrobacterales; family Solirubrobacteraceae; genus Palsa-744. The sequence goes on from OY970301.1 coordinate 1,703,357, forward strand.
AGCACGGCGACGCGGTCGCAGAAGTACTCGGCCACGGCGAGGTCGTGTGAGATGAACACGTAGGTCAGGCCGAGCTGCGTCTGCAGGCGGCGCAGCAGGTTGAGCACCTGCGCCTGCACCGAGACGTCGAGCGCGGAGATCGGCTCGTCGAGGATCACCACGTCGGGGCGCAGCACGAAGGCGCGCGCGATGCCGATGCGCTGACGCTGACCGCCCGAGAAGGCGTGCGGGCGACGTTCGGCCTGCTCCGCCGTCAGGCCGACGTCGGCGAGCATCTCGAGCACCGCCGTGCGTCGCTGCTCGCGGTCGCCGATCTCATGCACGAGCAGCGGCTCTTCAACGAGCGCCCCCGCCGTCATGCGGGGGTCGAGCGAGGCAAATGGATCCTGGAAGACGAACTGCATCCGCCGGCGCATCGCGCGCAGCTCGTCGCGGTCGAGCTCGGCTAGGTCCTGGCCCTCGAACAGCACACGTCCGCCGGTCGGCTCGAGCAGGCGCAAGAGGCAGCGCGCGAGCGTCGACTTGCCGCAGCCCGACTCGCCGACGAGGCCGAAGCTCTCACCGCGGCGCACGGCCAGCGAGATGTCGTCGAGCACCGTCACTGCCACCTTGCGCCCGAAGCGCTCCTCGCTGCGGATCTCGAACGCCTTGGAGAGGCCGTCGGCCTCGAGCACCGGCGCGGTCGGGTCGCCGGCGACAACGCTCGCGCCGGCACCCGCCGTCGCGCTCGGCTCGGCGCTCGGCGCACCGCCCTGCGCTCTCACACCTTCACCTCGTCGATCCGCTGCTCGGCGAAGTGACACTCGACGCTCGCGGCGCCCGCCGGGCCCTCGACCGTGTGCGGCTGCGGCGCCTGGCGCTGGCACTCCGGGATGTCGTGGCCGACGGGGCAACGCGGCTGAAAGGAGCAGCCCATCGGCAGCTGCGCCAGGTCCGGCGGGAAGCCGGTGATCGCCGGCAGCGGTCCCTCGGCCAGCCGCTCCGGGTTGGGCACGCACTTCAGCAGCGCCTCGCTGTAGGGGTGGGTCGGGCTTTCGAAGATGTGGTCGACGCCCGAGGTCTCGACGAAGCGACCGGCGTACATCACGGCGATCGAGTCACAGAAGTCCGACACGATCCCGAGGTTGTGCGTGATCAGGATCACCGCAGTGCGATGCTGCTCGACGAGGCGGTCCAGCAGCGCCAGCACCTGCGACTGCGTCGTCACGTCGAGCGCCGTCGTCGGCTCGTCTGCGATCAGCACGCTTGGGTTGTTGGCGATCGCCATCGCGATCGCCACGCGCTGGCGCATGCCGCCCGAGTACTGGTGCGGGTAGTCGTCGAGGCGGCGGTCGGCCTGCGGGATGTCGACTTCGCGCAACAGCTCCGCCGCGCGCTTGCGCGCCGTCGAGCGGCGCAGGTCGGGATCGTGCGCCGCGATCGCCTCGATCACCTGCGAGCCGATCGTCTTGACCGGGTCCAGCGCGCTCATCGGGTCCTGCAGCACGAGCGCGATGTCCTTGCCTCTGACAGAGCCGAGCTGGCGGTCGGAGAGCTTTGAGATCTCGCGCCCACCGAGTCGTATCTCGCCGCCGAGCACGCGCCCCGGCGGCTCGATCAGCCCGAGGATCGACAGCGCCAGCGCCGACTTGCCCGAGCCCGACTCGCCGACCACGCCAAGCCGCTCCGTCGGGCGCATGTCGAAGCTGACGTCGCGCACCGCGTGCACCGTGCGCCGGCCGTCCTCGAACACCGTGCTGAGGTTGCGCACCGACAGTGCCGGCTCGGCGCCGCCCCTCTCGCCCGGGCCACCCCTGCTCATGCCGTCCTCGCTCACGCCATCCTCGCCCACGCCGCCTTCGCTCATGCCGTCGCGACCGCCTGGATGCGCACGCGCGGATCGATCACGGCATAGAGCAGGTCGACGATCAGGTTGACCAGCACGAACATCACGGCGCTGAGCAGGATGAACGTCTGCACGATCGCGTAGTCCTGCTTGACGATCGCTTCGAACACGAGCGAGCCGATCCCGGGCCAGTTGAAGACGCGTTCGATCAGCACGCTGCCGGCGAGGAATTCGCCGAGCACGAGACCACCGGCGGTGAGCGTCGGCAGGAACGCGTTGGGCAGGGCGTGGCGGCGGAACGCGGTCCAGCGTCGCAGCCCCTTGCCGCGCGCGACCGTGATGAACGGCTCGCGCGAGACCTCCAGCAGGTTGGCGCGCAGCAGCCTGACGATGAACGAGAACGAGGAGAGCCCGAGCGCTATGCCCGGCAGGATCAGGTGTTCGATCGCCGACCAGAAGGTGCCGAATTTCCCTGCGATCAGCGCGTCGAGCGTGTACATGTGCGTGACCGCCGGCGGCGGGTTGGCCTGCAGCCCGAGCCGGCCCTCCGGCCCCGGCAGGACGTGGAAGGAGCGGAAGAACACGATCAGCAGGATCAGCGCGACGAAGAACGGCGGCGTGCCGAAGCCGAGGTAGGCCACGCCGCGCAGGATGCGGTCGGCAATCGGGCGCCGCCGGTAGGTGACGAGCAGCGCGGCCAGCACGGCGCAGATCATCGTGATCCCGAACGAGAACAGCGCCAGCTCGATCGTCGCGCCGAGCCGTTCGCCGATCAGCGCGCTGACCGACTTGCCGTCGGCGTAGGAGTAGCCCCAGTTGCCCTCGAAGAAGTGTGAGATGTAGAGCCAGTACTGCGTGAAGATCGGCTTGTCCAAACCGATCTCGCGGTGCACCGAGGCGACCGCCTGGGGCGTGGCGAGCGGGCCGACGATCAGCCGCGCCGGGTTGCCCGGCAACGCGCGCATGATGATGAACGCGAGGATCGTCGCGCCGAGGATCGCGCCGAAGGAGCCGAGCACCCTTTTGGCGATGACGACGCCCATCGCCTACAGCCTCGCGTACTCGCCGCGCGGGTCGAGCAGGTCGCGCATGCGGTCCGAGAGCATGCTGGCAGCGGTCACCGTGATCAGCAGCCCGACGCCGGGGAAGATGCTGATCCACCACTGCCCGGTCAGCGAGTAGGAGAGCCCTTCGGTGATCATCGCCCCCCACTCCGGCGTCGGCACCTGCGCGCCGAGGCCGACGAAGCTGAGCGAGGCCAGGCCGAGCACGGCATAGCCGAACGCGGCGGCCATCTGGATGAACAGCACCGGCAGCATGTGCGGAATCACGTGCCGTGCGATCACGCGCGAGCGGGTCATGCCGATCGCATACGACGCTTCGATGAACGGCAGCGAGCGGATCCGCAGCGCCTCGCTGCGCAACAGACGCGCGTACCACGGCACCGACACGAGCGCGACGCCGATCGCCGCCGTGTTCAGGCCGATGCCGAGCCCGACAGTGACGGCCATCGCGAGGATCAGCGGCGGGAACGCGAGGATCGCGTCCATCGCGCGCATCGCGACGCCGTCGCTGACGCCACCGACCGTACCGGCGAGCAGCCCGATCAACCCACCGATCAGCGCCCCGGCGACGGTCACGATGCTCGCCACGAGCAGCGAGATGCGCGCTCCGTCGGCGAAGCGCGCGAACACGTCGCGCCCGAGCTGGTCGGTGCCCATCGGGTGCGTCGTCGAGGGGCTCTTCAGCGAGTTGATCAGATCCTGAGTGTCGGGTCCGTACTTCCACAGGATCGGGGCGAAGATCGCGAACAGCACGAGCAGCACGAGTACGCCGAGCGGGAACGCTATGCGCCGGTCGGAGAGGATCGCGCGTGAGGCGCGCCGCGCGCGCTCAGAGACGCTCGCACCGGAGGGCGTGGGCTCCCCCTGCGGACGCAGCGCAGGCGCGTCCTTCCCACCAAGAATCAGCGGCCCGGAGCTCATGCGCTAGGTCCGTCCTCCCGTTCGATCTGCAAGTCCCCCGTTCGGTATATTACCGGCGGAGCAGCGCGGTTCACCGTCTGCGAGCGGAGCAAGAGGAGTCGGCTGTGGTTCGTCACGCAATGCAAGACTGGCCTTCGTCATGAGCGATCCGGCGATGCTCACATGTGCGGTGGCTGGTGGCATCGTCACCGGCAACCCTAACCAGCCCGCGACGCGCGATCAGGTGATCGAGCAGGCGGTCGGCGCGGCGCGAGCGGGCGCGAGCATCGTGCACATCCACGCGCGCACGACCGACGGTGAGATGACGCAGGCACCAGAGGACTATCTCGCGATCAAGCAGGCCGTGCGCGAACAGACCGACGACGTCGTGCTCAACTTCACCACGGGCGGCAAGCTCGGCTCCGCCTCCGAGGAGCGCCGGCGATCCCTGCAGGCCGATCCAGAGGTCGCCTCGCTCAACTGCGGCAGCATCAACTTCGGTCCCGACGACGTCGTCTTCTTGAACCCCAAGTCGCTGATCGAGGAGCTCGCCGAGGAGATGGCCGACCGCGGCATCGTGCCCGAGTACGAGTGCTTCGACATGGGCATGGCCGTGACCGCAGCGCGGCTGGCGACAACGGCGCGCGGGGCTCCCGGCTTCCTGCACATGGTGCTCGGCGTGATCGGCGGCGCACCTCCGAGCGTCGAGTCGATCCAGCTGTTCGCACGGCTGGTGCCCGAGGGGCTGCCGTGGATGGTCACGGCGATCGGGCGCCACAACTTCCCGATGATGGCCGTCACGCTCGCGCTCGGCGGGCACATCCGCACGGGCCTCGAGGACGTCGTCTACACGGCCCCCGGCGAGTACGCCGAGTCCAACGCCCAGCTCGTCGCGCGCGCGAGGACCCTTTGCGAGGCGGTCGGCAGACCGGTCGCCACGCCGGCGCAGGCGCGGGAGATTCTGGGGGTCGGCTGATGGGCGGCGCGGCGATCGACTCCCAGGCGATGTGTCGGCAAGCGATCTGCCCCCGCGCGAAACGCCAAAGGACCCGAGGCCAAAGGGCCGAAGCGGTCGAAAAGATGACATATCGATCAGTCGGTTTGGAACGTAGTCCTCTGCTCGGACATTGTCAAGCGACTGCCGGCCAAGGGCTTTCGACAGGTGTCGAAGGCCCTTGCGGGGGAGTTGGAGCTGGAGTCCTTGACGCTGCCGCGCATCGGAGATAGGTTGCATATCGACTGATCGTCATCAAACAACTCAGATCGCGCCTCGGCTGTCGAGATTGGGGGTGGGCAGTTCGCGGCGCGCTTCGAGCTCGGCTCGAAGAGCAAACGAGCGTTGCCCGGAGACCCGACAGTCGAGTAAGTTCGGCGCCACGGGAAACCAGCGACGGAGGCGTCCCCCGATGAACCGCACTAGCGATGGAGGCCGGATGACCCGCACTACCGATGGAGGCACGATGAAATCCACCAGAAGGTCGGCCGCCCGAGCAAGGCGCCTCGCCCTCGCCGCCGTGGCGGCGCTCGCAGCCGTGCTCCTGCTCGCGGCGTGCGGCTCCAGCTCCAGTTCCAGCTCTTCGAGCTCCGGGTCCAGCAGCTCCGGTGGGCTCAGCAAAGTGGCGAGCAACCCCAACTCGACGCTGATCGTCAACAACGCCGTACCGATCGCGACGCTCGACCCCAACTTCACGACCAACGACCAGGACCCGGGCTTCGACGGCGCGATGTACTCGACGCTCACGCAGGTCGACCACGAACCGGGCAAAGTCGAAGGCACCGAACAGCAGAACCTCGGCGTCAGCGCGGTCAAGCCCTACCTCGCGCAGTCCTACGCGTTCAGCGACGGCAACAAGACGCTCACGTTCCACCTGCGCCCGGGGCTGAAGTTCCCCAGCGGCGACCCGGTCGACGCGAAAGCCGTCGTCTGGTCGCTGAACCGCGTGATCAAGGCCGGCGTCGGCGGCTACTCGGTGCTCGAGGAAACCGACTACACGCCCCCGCTGATCACCTCGATCTCCGAACAGGGCCCGCTCACGGTGGTGATCAAATACAAGCGTCCCGCACCGAACCAGCTGCAGGTGCTCTCGACGCCGACAGCCGGCGCGATCTACGACCCGAAGCTGATCGAAGAGCACGGCGGCCAGGAGAAGGAAAAGCCCAACGAATGGCTCGCCAGCCACTCCGCCGGCTACGGCCCGTACCTACTCAAGAGCTACCAGCCGAGTCACCAGATGGTGCTCGAAGCGAACCCGAACTTCTTCGAAGCACCAAAGACGAAGAAGATCATCCTCAACATGATCCCCGACAACGAAACGCTGCTGCTCGACGCGCAGTCGGGCTCGGCGGACATCACGCTGGGGCTCACCAACCAGGCGGCACACAGCCTCGTCGGCAACAACTGCTGCATCGTCGGCTCGTTCAAGTCGCGCCAGGCGGAGACGCTGAACTTCCCGCAGAACGCGCGCAAGCCGTGGCTGAACAACAAAGACCCGTTCTTCAAGAACCAGGACTTCCGTCAAGCGCTGACGTACGCGTTCCCGTACGAAGCGGTCCTGCAGAAGGTCGGCTACAACTACGGCAAGCTGTACTTCGGCGAGTGGATGCCGTCGTACTCCTGGTATGACCCGAAGGTCGGCGCGCCGCGTGAAACGAACGTCGACAAGGCCAAAGAACTGCTGACGAAGTCAGGTATCAAGACGCCCGTCAGCTTCACGATCTACGTCGGCCAGGGCGACAACATCGGCAAGGAAATCGCGACGGCCGCGGCCGGCGCCTGGCAGCCGCTGGGCGTCAACGCGAAGGTCCAGGTCGTCTCACCGTCGGCGTTCCTGGAAGTCGTCTACACCAACCACGACGGCGCCAGCGTGTTCCTCGACGGACCGCAGGTCGTGGCCCCTGACTACCACTGGGCATACGACCTGCAGTGCCCGCCGAACAACCAGTTCAACGACACCAACACCTGCGTTCCCGCGGCGGACAAGATCATGAAAGAAATCCCCTACGTGACGCAGGAACCGAAGCGCCAGGAACTCCTCAACAAGGCCGACGAACTGTACATCGAAAACTCGCCACGAGTCTGGGCATACGACACCGAACTGGTGGCCGTGCTCGGCAAGAACGTGACGAGCTACTACTCCTCGGACCTGCCCGACATGCGCTTCTGGGCCAAGGGCTAGAAGCGCCTTCCGCCAAACACGCCGCAAGCCGGCGCCCGGACTACTCCTCTGGTCCGGGCGCCGGCAACGGCGCGTCTCACTCCTCGGCCAGCTCGATGATTCGCCGGGCGCGTCGCACGGTTGCCGCGTCCTGCATCTCCCCCTGTGAGACCGTCACGCCGCCGTCGCCGGCGAGCGTGCGCTCGTAGTCGGCTACCGTTCTGCGCGCTCGCTGCAGCTCGGCCGCCGTCGGCGTGAACGCCTCGCGCACCGGCGCAAGCTGGCGCGGATGGATGCACAGCTTGCCGGCGAAGCCGAGTGCGCGTGCACGGATCACCTCGGCCTGCAGGCCGCTCGGATCGTCGAGCGCGAGGTGGACCCCGTCCAGCACAGGCACATCAGCCAGGGCTCCGGCGAGCACGATGCGGCTGCGCGCGTACAGCAGCTCCTGGCCGTCGGGGAGCTCGCCGAGCCCGAGCTCGGCCGCGAGGTCGACCGTGCCGATCGCAAGCGCCAGCACGCCGTCGGCGGCGGCGATCGTCTCGGCCTCTGCAACACCCTGCGGCGTCTCGATCAGCGCAACCAGCCCGGCGCCGGTCGCCCGCGTCGCGGCGATCGTCTCACGCGTCGCCTTGGGCACCATCGCAACCGCACCCTGACGCCCGGCGAGCAAGTCCAGATCGCGACCGCCGTGCTCGCTGCGTGGATCGTTGATGCGAACGACGCGCACCGTCGAGGCGCTCTCGCCGCCGCTCGCCTGACCGTCGAGGAAGCAGCCGGCCCGCTCGCGCGCGACGTCCTTGCGCGCCGGTGCCACCGCGTCCTCGAGGTCGGCGATCACGGCCTCTGCGCCCGAGCCGAGCGCCGAGGCGAGCTTGCGCTCATCGTCGGCCGGCACGAACAGCCACGCGCGCGGCCACGGCTCGGGCGCACCAGGTCCATTCGCAGCGTCGGCCCGCACGTTCAAGCGACCGACACCGTCATGCGACCACCGCGACAAAGCGCCAGTCGAGCACCGGCGTGCCGCCGCCGGCGTCGGCGTCGGCGTCGCCGCCGACCGCCTCGTCACCGTCACGGTCACCGAGCGCGACGACACGCGAGCGCAGGTGGGCAAGTGCGCCGCCCTGCTCGAGCGGCTCGCAGCGCTCCAGCTCGAGCTCGCTGTACAGCGTGTCGCCCTCGTGCACCGGCGCGAGGTGCTCGCAGGAGTGCCAGCCGGCGATCGTCACAATCTCCGGCAGCAGGCGCGAGGCCTGTGAGGCGGCCAGCCCGATCGTGTGCCCGCCGTAGACGAGCCGGCGGCCGTCGCGGTGGGCGTGGCGGTCATGGTGCACGGCGGCCACGTTGAGGCTGAGCCTGGCGAGCTCCGGCGCGGCGCTGACGACGTCGCCGCCCTCGATCGTCCAGCGCGTGCCGGGCGCCAGGCGCGAGAGGCGCTCGCGCTCACCGCCGCGAGCCGCGACGAACGCATCCAGGCGCCAGCTCGAAGCCGCTTCGCGCAGCGCCGCCGCCTCGAGCTCCCCCGGAATCCCGTCGAAGGAGTCCGCGTGCCCGGTCCGTCCATCCGGCTCGCGCAGGGGCAGCATCGCGCAGCGCCAGAAGTCGAGCACGGGCCTGCCCGACTGATCGCTCGTGCGCACGCGCAGCGCCGCGAGCCCGCTCGCCGGGCGGCCCGGGCGCGGCGTCGTCTGACGCAGCGCGACGACCTCGGTGCTGGTCGACAGCGTGTCGCCGATCACAGGCATCCGCGCCAGCACGAGGCCGCGGTAGAAGAGGTTCGCGATCACGCGTCCCGTGAGCAGCGTCGACTGGCCGATCGCCACGTCCCAGACGAGCGCCGGATGGGCGAGCGCGGCGAGCGCGCCGAGCACTTCGCGCGCAAGCGTCGCGTCGAGGCCGAGCGCAAGGCGGTCGCCGACGATCGCCTGGTGCACGGCGGCCATTCCGTCGCTCAGCGTCACCGACGGCGCCGTGCGCTCGACGGCGCCGACCGTCAGATCCTCGAAGAAGGGAGGCATCGCCCGCTCGATGCGATCAACCACCGGTAACCGACAGCCCGTCGGCCACGGCCGCCTCCGGCGCCGGCGCGCGCCTACCCGAGAGCGCGAAGAAGCCGGCCAGCAGCATCCCCGCCATCACCGCGTAGGTGACGCGTTGCCCGGCCACCTCGGCAAGCGCGCCGCCGCCCGCCGAGCCGACGATGTTCCCGGGTGGCCAAGTCAGGTCCATCATCGCGACGACCATCAACTGCCCCAGCCCGGCCGCGGCGCACGCGTCGGACAGCATCACCATCACCGGCGCCCACAGCACGCCGATCAGGATCAACGCGAGCGCGATCAGCGCGGCCGTGCCGAAGCGGGTCTGCATCCACGGCAGCACGACGACGACCGGGGCACACGCGAGCAGGCCCGCGCGCACGGGACGCAGCGGCCCGCGGCGATCGGACCAGCGCCCGTAGAACGGGCGGATCGCGATGCCGAGGATCGCGGCCACGGCGAATGTCGCCGCGATCTCGCCCGAGCCGCCGCCGAGGCGGTGCTGCTGCAGCGGCGCGAGCACGCTGATCGCCGCCAGCACGGTCGCCGGCAGCAGCGTGATCCACATGACCTTGCGCACGTTCGTGCTCGACAGCGCCTCGCCCAGGCTGAGGCGCTTCTCGGCCGGTGCCGGCGGGCCCGCAAAGCGCGTCGTGATCAGCGCGAGCACGGCGCACAGCGCGGCGATCGCCGCGAACGTCGCGCCGCGCCCGGCGGCCGCCGCCACGCCACCGGCGGCGGGGCCGGCGATCGCGCCCGCCTCGCTGACGCCGAAGGCGAAGCCGAGCAGTTCGCCGCGCCGGTCGATCGGCGCCACCTCGAGCAGCCAGAGCATCGCCGAGGTCCAGCACGCCGCCCCCGCCAGCCCCTGCACGAAGCGCGCCGCCAACAGCGCGTCGTAGCCGTGGGCGAGGCCGAACAGCACGCTCATCGTCGCGAACGTCGCCAGGCTGACGAGCGCTGTCGTGCGCACGCCGAGGCGTACGACGATCATCAGCGCCGGGATCGCACCGACGGCACAGCCGACCGCGTACATCGCCACGAGCACGCCCGCCTGCGACGTCGACAGCGCCAGATCGTGCTTGAGCTCCGGCAACAGCGGCGAGAGCACGGTGAAGAACACCAGCTCCAGGAACATCAGCGCGGTCGTCAGAGCGAGCAGTCGGCGCACGCTGCGATCCTAGCCGCGCCGCCGTTTGGCCGCACAGCCAATTTGTTTCCCGCCAGGTCGTCCCGCCTTACCCTGCGCGCTCGGCGGACGCCAGCCCCCGTCGCGCCCACACGGCGGTCACGAGGGCGGCACCGGCGAGCAGCCCGAAGGCCAGCGCGACCTTCACGGGCGAGCCGGCGAGCAGCCCGCGCGCGGCCTCGAGCGCGGCCGTGGCGGGGTTGATCCGCGCGACGGCGTGGATCCAGCCGCTGAGCAGGTTCAGCGGCACGTACACGGGGGCGAGGAACAGCACGACGAACACGGGCATCTGGATCAGCGCGCCGGCCTGTTCTGTGCGCAGGAACATCGCCACGCCGCAGGCCCACAGGGCGGCGACGAGGTTCATCATCACGCCGAGCCCGACGATGCCGACGAGTTCGCCGCCGTTGCCGACGACGTCCATCCCGGCGAGCAGCGCGGCGACGGTGATCACGGTGGCCGTCAGCAGCCAGCGCACGAGCGCGCCGACGGCGTAGCCGGCGATGATGCCGCTGCGCCGCGGCGCCGTCAGCAACAGGCGCCGGGCGAAGCCCGAGTCGAAGTCGCGCGCGATCGCAAAGCCCGTGAAGACGCCGCCGAAGGCGGCCGACTGCAGGAACACGAAGGCGAACTGGAAGGCCGTGTAGCCGGGCGCGTAGTGGAAGTTGGGGACTTCGGCGACCTTCGACAGGCCGCCGGCGAAGGCCGCCAGGAAGAACAGCGGGAAGATCAGCGACGGCAAGAGGATCGCCGGGTTGGCGAGCATGTTGTGCACCGAGCGCCAAGCGACGCCGCGGGCGACGTAGACGAAGCGCCTCACGTGCGCACCAGCCTGTTCTTCATCGCCGCGCCGGCGAAGCTCAAGGTGATCACGCTGAGCGCCAGCGCGAAGCCGAAGCCGAGCGCGAGCGCCTGCCCGTCCCAGCCGGTGATGATCAGGCTGCGGATGCCCTCGATCAAATAGGAGACCGGGTTGTACGTCGCGACCTCTTTGAACCAGTCGGTCTTGATCAGGTTGCGCGGCAGGCTCGATGAGCTGAGGAAGACGGTCACGAACAACAGCGGGAAGAACCCCTGCACGGCTTCGCCCGTGCCGAAGCGCAGCGCCAGCAGCGAGCCGAGCCCGGCGAAGCCGAAGGCGATCAGGATCGACAGCGCCAGCAGCACGAGCGCGCCGCCGAAGCCGCTGGCGATGCCGACGCCGCTGGCGATGCCGACGAACAGGTAGACGAGCGACTGCACACAGGCCACGACGACGGCGCCGCCGAGCTGCCCGGCGAGCAGCGCCGAGCCGCGCAGCGGCGTCAGCGCGAGCCGGTCAAAGAAGCCCGACTGGATGTCGCGCGCGAGGTCGGTGCCGGCCGTGATCGCGACGAACAGCGCGCCCTGCAGGAACGGCACGGCGAGCGCGAAGTCGCGGTAGCTGACGTCGGGGAAGCCCGGGATCTTGCGCGCCGCGCTGAGCGCGGAGCCGTTGATCGCGAACAGGATCAGCGGGAACAGCAGCGGGAACACGAGCAGCGCGCGCTGGCGGAAGGTGCGCACGATCGAGCGCCGCGCGATCGCGCCGACCTGTTCGAACAGGCTCGGCTCGCTCAGCGTGGGCACGACGGGGACCGAGCCGCCGCCGCCGCCGGCGAACGCGGGCTGCCCGCTAGCGCTGCTCATCTTCTGCCTCGCCGGCGCCCTCGAGCTTGCGCCCGGTCTTGGCGATGAAGACGTCGTCGAGCGAGGGCTGGTGCAGCTGCAGCGAGGCGACCTTCAGCCTGCGCCTGGTCGAGCACGCGCACGATCTCGGCGAGCTGCGACTCGCCGCCGGGCAGCTGCACGGTCACCGCACCGTTGCCGTTGCGCGCGAGCTTGCCGAAGCTCGCGAGCCGCTCGGCAAGCGTGTCACCGGCGGTCGGGTCGGCGGGGACGACCTCGACGGTCGGGCTGCCGATCTCCTCCTTCAGCTGCGTCGGCGTGCCCTCGGCGACGATGTGTCCGTGGTCGATGATGCCGACGCGGTCGGCCAGCGCATCAGCCTCCTCGAGGTACTGCGTCGTGAGGAAGACCGTCATGCCCTCCTCGCGCGCCAGCCGCGAGACCTCCTCCCACAGAGCGCTGCGGCTCTGCAGGTCCAGGCCGGTCGTGGGCTCGTCGAGGAACAGGATGCGCGGGCTGTGCACGAGCGCGAGCGCGAGATCCAGGCGGCGCTTCATCCCGCCCGAGTAGCCGCCGACGCGGCGGTCGGCCGCTTCTGTCAAGCCGACGCGCTCGAGCAGTTCCTGCCCGCGCCGCTCGCGCTGGGACTTGGGCATGCCCTGGAGCGTGGCTTGCAGCTTGAGGTGCTCGCGCCCGGTGAGGATCGCGTCGAGCGCGGCCTCCTGCAGCGCGGCGCCGATCGAGGCGCGCACGTGCGCGCCGTCCTTGACGATGTCGTAGCCGCCGACGGTGGCGCGCCCGCTGGTCGGCGGCAACAGCGTCGTCAGCATCAGCACGGTCGTCGACTTGCCCGCGCCGTTTGGCCCGAGGAAGCCGTAGATTTCGCCGGGCTGGACGGCGAGGTCGATGCCGTCGACCGCGCGCGGCCCCTTCTTGAACTCGCGCACGAGCCGCTCGACCTCGATTGCGGGGCCCGTGCTCATGTCAAGCCACCCTAGCGAGGGCGCTCATCCGCTCCCCTCGCTTCGCGCGGTGCGCGGCGGCAGCGAAGGCTCGACGCGCAAGAGGCGCGCCGGGAGCTTCGGCAGCCACCAGTTCCAGCGCCCGAACAGCGAGACGACGGCCGGCACGAGCAGCGCGCGGATCACGGTCGCATCGAGCAGGATCCCCGCCGCGAGGCCCGTCGCGAGCACTTTGACTTCCGTTTCGGGACCGGAGGCGAGCGAGACGAACGCGAGGAACAGGATCAGCGCGGCGCTCGTCACGAGCCGCCCGGTGCGCCCGATCCCGCGCACGACGGCGGTGTCAGTCGAGCCGGTCGCGTCGTACTCCTCGCGCATGCGCGCGAGGATGAACACCTCGTAGTCCATCGACAGGCCGAACAGGAAGGCGAACACCATCAGCGGGATCCACGCGGTGACCGAGCCGGTCGCCGAGATGCCCCAGATCAGGCCAGAGCCGTGACCGCGCTGCCAGACGAGGTCGAGCACGCCCCAGGCGGCGCCGACCGAGATCACGTTGAGCACGACGGCCTTCAACGGCAGCAGCAGCGAGCGGAACGCGCGCGCCAGCAGGATGAACGTGATCAGCGCGATCAGCGCGATCATCAGCGGGAAGTTGCCGTAGACGGCTTCGATGAAGTCGTGGTTCTGCGCGGCGAGACCGCCGAGGCGCACGTCGGGCCCGTCGGCGCGGACGACCGTGCGCACCCGTTCGAGCGTGTCGCGCCCCGCCCCGGAGGAGCCGTCGGCGACCGCCAGCGCGTCGACCACGGCGGCGCCGGGCTGCCGCCAGGCGGGAACGTCCGGAGCCACGGCGCCGTGGATGCCGGAGACGCCGGCGAGCGAGCGGGCGACGGCGTCCGGTGAGTTCTTGCCTTCGACGAGCACCTCGTGCGGGAGCAGCGCGCCGGCGCCGATGCCGGCGCGCTCGATCGCGACGAGGCCCTGCTTGGCATCGCCCTTTCTCGCCACCGCGTTGAGGTTGGAGAGCCCGAGCTGCAGGCTGCTGGCGGCGAGCACGAGCGCGGCGAGGATCAGCGCGGCGGCGCCGGCGGCGAGCCAGCGACGGCGCACGATGAAGTTGGCCCACGAGGTCCAGGCGCGGCTGGCCCTGTCGTCGTCGCGCAGGTGCGGCCAGTCCAGGCGCGGGCCGAGCTTCGCCAGCACGACGGGCAGCAGCGTCGTCGCGACGATCACGCTGATCAGCGGGATCAGCATGCCGCCGTAGCCGACGGAGCGCAGGAACGGCAGCGGCAGCGCAACCAGCGCGAGCAGCCCGATCGCGACGGTCGTGCCGCTGAACACGACGGCGCGCCCGGCGGTCTCCATCGCGCGCTGGATCGCCTCCTCGCCCTCGCGCCCGTGGGCGCGCTCCTCGCGCCAGCGCACGACGACGATCAGCGCGTAGTCGATCGAGACGCCGAGGCCGATCAGCGCGACGAGGAACTGCACGATCGGCGAGACTTCGGTGATCGCCGTCAGCCCCCAGACGACGAGGAAGGTGGTCATGATCGAGACGATCGCCATCAGGATCGGTACGAGCGCGAGGAACGAGCCGAACACGAAGGCGAGCACGAGCAGCGCGCCGAGGCCGCCGAGCAGCGCCTCGAGCAGCACGCCTGGCCCGCTGTCGCCGCCGCTCTGCACGGACAGCGCGTCGTAGCCGGTCACGTGCACGGGCGCGCCGCCGACCGACGCTCCCTTCAGCGCGGCCGTCAGGTGCCGGGCGGCTTTGGGGTTGTTACCGAACGATTCTTTGAGGTCGGCGGGCGGATAGGCGAGGATGAAGCTCGTGCGCCGGTCCTTGGAGACGAACGCGTCGCTGCCGGTCGCGCCGTAGCCCGCGATCCGGCTACCGGGCAGCGTCTTTGCGACGCGCGCTTCGAGCGCGCCGAGCTGTTGCTTGACGCCGGGTGAGGAGACGGTCTTGCCGGCCGGCAGCGTGACGACGGGGACGAGCGGCGAGGTGTCGCCGCCGGTGTTGTGGAACTTGTGCGCGATCTGCTCGTTGGTCACCCAGCCTTCCTTGCCGGGGACCGAGAATTTCTGTTTGAGCGCTTTCGTGGCGGAGCCGGCGGAGGCCATGCCGACGAGCGTCAACACCAGCCAGAAGGCGACGACGATGCGCTTGTGTGCCAGGACCCAGCGTGTCAACGATGCCATGCGTCCCTCCCGTTATTCGTTCGTATCAAAATAATTTTTATCACAAATAATATAGATCGCGTAGAATGCTCTCATGTGGGATGGAGGGCCGATACCGGGCGAGCTCGGCAAGTTCCCGGGCTACCTGATGGCGCGGCTCGGCGAGGCCTCGCGCCGGCGCTTTCACAAGGCGCTCGAGCCGGAGGGCCTGCACCCGCGCCACTTCGGCGTGATGACGATGCTCGCGGCGCATCCGGGGATGAGCCAGCAGCAGCTGCACGAGAAGACGGCGATCGACCCGAGCTCGATGGTCGCCGTGATCGACGAGCTCGAAGCGCGCGGGCTGGCCGAACGCCGTCCCGACCCGGCCGACCGCCGCGCTCGCCGGGTCTTCCTCACCGAGCAGGGTGAGCAGACGCTCGAGCGGATCCGCGGGCTCGCTGCCGGGTTGCAGCGCGAGTTCTTCGGCGCGCTCACGGCGGAGGAGCGAAAGACGCTGCACGCGCTGCTGCGCAAGCTCGCGGGCGCGGCCGAAGACAAGCCCGGCTGAAGCGGGCCCGCCGCGGCCCACGCCCGGTCGCGCTCGCGTCTACAGCTCGACCTGCCCGACGACGCACGTGACCGTGCCGCCGCCGACCCACACGGTGCCGTCGTCGTCCTGCTCGACGTGCACGCGTCCGCTGCGACCGAGCACGGTGCCCTGGCTGACGACGTACGGCGCCACGGCTCGTCCGGTGCGCAACAGCCACGGCGCGATCGCCGCGTTGAGGCTGCCCGTGACGGGGTCCTCGACGGTGGCGCCGTCCTTGGGGAAGAACGCCCTCACCTCGAAGGCCTGCGGCGAGCCCGGCGGATAGGCGCCGACGACGCCGACGTCGAGGTCGACGAAGCCGGGGCGCATCGCCAGCACGGCCTCGGCGCTCTCGAGCATCACGGCCACCCAGCCGGGCCCGTTGTCGGCCCACTCGGCGTCGACGATCGCGCCGCGCTCGACGTTGAGCATGTCGGCCACGTGTTCGAGCAGCGGCTCGTCCTGTACGGGTCCTTCTCGCAGCAGCGGCGGTGCGGCGAAGGCGATGCGATCGGGCTCGACGCGCAGGCGCACGAGCCCGGCGGCGCACTGCTGGACGATCGCGCCCGCGCGCGCGAGCGCGTCCTCGCGGCGCTGCGGTTGCGCCGCCAGCAGCGCATGGCAGGTGCCGAGCGTCGGGTGCCCAGCGAACGGCAGCTCCAGCACGGGCGTGAAGATCCTCACGCGGTAGTCGGCCTCGGGCACCGTCGGCGCCAGCACGAACGTGGTCTCGGACAGGTTGGTCCACGCCGCGAAGCGCTGCATCTGCTCCGTCGAGAGGCCCTCGCCGTCGAGCACCACCGCGACCGGGTTGCCGGCGTAGGGGGTTGCCGTGAAGACGTCGACCACGGTGTACGCGCGCATCGTCCGAGAATAGACGCGGTCAAATAGGCTGCGCGCGATGGAGCACGTGAGCATCGACGAGCACGACGACGGCATCCTCGTGCTCGCCGTCGACCGCCCGCCGGCAAACGCGATGGACCTGACGCTGCTGCGCGAGATCGTCGACGCCGTGGCGCGGGTGGCAGGCGAAGGCCCGCGCGCGCTCGTGCTCGCCGGGCGAGAGGGGTGCTTCTCGGCGGGCGCCGACCTGAAGGCGGTTCCCGGTTACGGTCCGGGCGAGCAGCGCGAGATGGTCACGCTGATCAATGCGATGGCGCTCGGTGGCTACGAGCTGCCGTTCCCCGTCGTCGGCGCGATCACGGGCCACGCGATCGCCGGCGGGATGGTGCTGGCGCTGTGCGCCGACCTCCGCGTCGCCTCGGCCAGCGGGCGCTACGGCCTGACCGAGGTGCAGGTCGGCGTGCCCTACCCGCAGGCCGCGATCGGCGTCGTGCGCGCCGAGCTCTCGCCGCAAGCCGCGCGCGTGCTGGCGCTCGGCAGCGAGCTGACCGATGCACGCGAATGCGAGCGCCTCGGCGTGTTCGACGAGGTGCTCGACGCAGACGACGTGCTGTCGCGCTCGCTGCACCTGGCCGAGCGCCTGGCCAAGCTGCCGCCGGAGGTCTACGCACGCACCAAGCGCGACCTGCGCGGCCCGGCGCTCGAGCGGATGCGCTTGGCCGTCGAGGACGATCCGCTGCTCGCCGCGTGGGTGCAGTGACGCCGGGGCGGGACGCGCGGGGTGGCGAGGAAGGTGCGGCCTACGCCGCGCGGCGCGTGAGCACGACGACCGGAATCTCGCGGTCGGTCCTGGCCTGGTATTCGTCGTAGGCCGGCCACACCTCGGTCATCAGCTTCCACAGACGCTCGCGCTCCTCACCCTCGGCGGTGCTCGCCGTGACCGAGATCGTCTCCCCCTTGACCTGGATGCTCGACCGCGGGTCGGCCAGCAGGTTCTCGTACCAGCTCGGGTTCTCGGGCGTGCCGCCCTTGGAGGCGACGATCACCCAGCGATCGCCGTCGGTGCGGTGGATCAGCGGCGTCGTGCGCTCTACGCCCGAGCTGCGCCCGTGCGTGGTGAGCAGCAGGATCGTCGTGCCGCGCCAGTGGTAGCCATGCTCGCCGTCGGTCTCGCGGTAGACGCGGACGTGCTCGGCGCCGAATAGATCATCGTCGGACTGGGCCATCGAGCGCGAGTCTAGCGACGTGCCGCGCGCGCGCCGGTGGCACGTTCGCCGCACGCTGAGCGCGCGGGATTCTCAGCAGCTCGGAGATCTGGCGTGCCTGCAGTGGGCGGTGCAGGTAGAAGCCCTGCGCCAGCTCGCAGCCGAGGTCGCGCACGAGCTTCAGCTGGGTCTCGGTCTCGACACCCTCGGCGATCACCTCGATCGAGAGCGCCTGGGCCATGCGCACAATCGCCGTCGTGATCGCCGTCGAGCGCTTGCTGCCGCCGAGCGCGTCGACGAACGAGCGATCGACCTTCAGCCCGTCGATCGGCAGGCGGCCGAGGTAGGCGAGCGAGGAGTAGCCGGTGCCGAAGTCGTCGAGCGCGAAGCGGACGCCGTGCTGCGCGATGAGCCCGATCGTCTCGCTCACGCGCTCGGGTTCGTCGAGCAGCACGGACTCGGTGATCTCCAGGCACAGGCTCGACGGCGCGATGCCCGGGCTGCGTAGCGCGTGTAACACGGTCTGCTCGAGATCGCGCTGGGCGAACTGGCGGGCGGAAAGGTTGACGGCGATTCCCAGCGGGGGGGCGTCGGGGCGCTCGGCATGCCACTGCGCGGCCTGCACGCAGGCGGTGTCGAGCACCCAGCGCCCGATCGACTCGATCAGGCCGCTCTCCTCGGCCACCGGGACGAACTCGGCCGGCGCAAGCAGCCCGCGCGTCGGATGCTGCCAGCGCACCAGCGCCTCAGCGGCCACGACCGAGTTGTCCGCGAGCGAGACGATCGGCTGGTAGACGACGCACAGCTCCTCGCGCTCGAGCGCGCGACGCAGGTCGTTCTCGACCGACAGGCGCTTGACCGTGCGAGCGCGCATCGCCCCGTCGAACACCTCGAAGCGGGCGCGCCCGCGCGCCTTGGCCTGGTACATGGCTGCGTCGGCGTCGCGGATCAACGCGGCCGGTTCCTGGTCGACCTCGTCGCCCGCCAGCGCGATGCCGAGGCTGGCCTTGGCGAAGTGCTCGCCGGCGGCGAGCTCGAAGGGCCCCTCGAAGGCGGCGACGAGCCGCTCGGCGATGCGCGCAGCGGCGTGCTCGTCGGGCACCTGCTCGAGCAGCACGACGAACTCGTCGCCGCCGAGCCGGCCGATCGTGTCACCCGGGCGCAGCGCGTCGGTCAGCCGCGGCGCGACCTTGCGCAGCAGTTCGTCGCCTGCGCTGTGGCCGAGGCTGTCGTTGACGAGCTTGAAGTTGTCGATGTCGAGCAGCGCGACCGCGAGCTGAGCATCGGGTCGCTGCAGCGCGTGCCCGAGGCGGTCGAGGAACAGCACGCGGTTGGGCAGGTCGGTCAATGGGTCGTGCAGCGCCTGGTAGCGGATGTGGTCTTCGGTCCCGCGCTGCTGGATGGCGTCGGCGAGGATGTTCGCCATCGCCTGCACGAAGTCGGCGTCGGCGACGGCCCAACGCGCCTCGGCGGGGGTCGCCAGCCACAGCACCCCCCAGCTTCCATCGCGGCTCTCGATCTGCCGCGCGATCCCGCCGGGTAGCTCCTCGAGCCGCAGGCATGGATGCTCGCGCGCCGGCGGCAGGCCGAGCTCGGCGCGCAGGGTGAGCGTCGCTTCGTCGGGCGAGCGCTCGAGCACGGCGCCCTTCTCCACGCCGAGGATGCGCGCGGCCTCGCCCAGCGCGTGGTGCATCAGCTTGGCGACCTCGGTGCCCTCGAGCGCGCGCTCGCCGAGTCTGGCCACGGCAGCCTGCTGCGCGGCGCGGCGCTCGAGCTCGAGCTCGGCGAGCTTGCGGTCGGTGATGTCCAGCATCACGCCGTGCCAGCGCGTGCGGCCATGCTCGTCGGTCAGCAGCACGGCTTCGTCGCGCACCCACACGACGCGGCCGTCGCGGTGCAGCATCCTGTATTCCTCGGCCGCGCCCGGCTCGGCCAGCTCCTCCTCGCGCGCGAACACGAGCTCGCGGTCCTCTGGGTGCACCTGGCGCGCCCACAGGCCGACGTCGCCGAGCCATTCGTCGGGCGAGAAGCCGAGGATCGCTTCGGCCCCTTTGCTGATGTAGTGCCAGCAGCCTTCCACGCCGGGGTCGGCGACGTAGACGATCGCCGGCAGCAGCTCGACGAGCGCACGCGCCCCCGGCTCGGGCGGGAGCTTGCGAGCGAGATCGCCCGTCGGGCCCTCGCCGGACGGAGCGTCTTGGGGAAGCGCTGACATGCCTGCGTCCGTATCGGCAGATGCGGCGGCTGAGCTGAGCCTTCACCGGGACCGCTCGGGGGCGGCTCAGCGCGCTTGCGCCAGGCCTATGTGAGCTTCTGGGCCTATGCGAGTTTCTGGCCGAACGTGTTCATGTAGTCCGTAAGCTCGAATTCGTCGAGAAACTTGCGCGCGGCGCCTTCCCCGCTCACGACCAGCCCTGCCTGGCGTTCCTTGCTGAGGTCGAACTCGGTCGTGCCGACGTCACCGGCGGAGATCGAGCAGGTGCGCACGACGGTCGAGTGCGCCATGAAGCGCTTGTCCCAGGCCTCGGTCGAGGTGTGGAAGATGTCGGTGCCCAGCTGCACCGGCCAGCCGAGCCCGCCGATGATGTGGCCAAGCGCGCCGCCCACCCCTTTGCCGCCGGTCAGGTGAAAGCCGAACGTCGGGCGTTTCGGAGGGTGCTGATCGACGTCGAACAGCCACACCGGGAAGTTCGACAGCACGCCGCCGTCGACGATCGTCGCGGTCTTTCCCGTGTCGATGCGCTCGAGCGAGATGGGCTGAAAGAAGTAGGGGATCGACATGCTCATGCGCACCGCGTCGGCGACCTTCACCTGCTCGGGATCGATCGGCTCGCGGCTGCCCGGGTAGCGGTATTTGGCGAGGTCGGCCGGCAGCACGAGCATCTCGCGGTTGGTCACATCGGCGGCGATCATGCGCAGGCGGTACGGGTCTTCGCCCTTGTCCGGGCCGTCCGCGGCCGGGCGTTTCAGCTTCGGGTCGGCGAAGGTCCTGCCGCCGAGCTCTTTTTCCAGCCAGTCGTGGAACACCTTGCCGTGGGCGAGGCCGTGGTGGCGCAGCAAGTTGAGCCCGCCGCCGAGCACCCTGCCGCCGGGGCCCCAATCCTCGAACTCGGCATACGGTATTTCGCGCATCAAGCTGTCGAGCTCGCTCGCCGTCCAGTCCAGCGCGAGGAACGCGGCCACGATCGCGCCGGCGCTCGTGCCCGCGACGTTGACCCACTTGTCGATCTTCACGTGCTCGTCGCCCTTGGCGAACTCGAGCAGGCCACCGACCAGCGCGAGCCCCTTGACGCCTCCGCCCTGGAATACACCGTCGGCTTCGCTGATCAGCATACGCAGATTCTGCCAGTTGGGACCGACGAAGGCGGGGCTAACTTGTCGCAAATTGCGGCTTTCCGCTCGGACTCTCGTCCGTGGGCATTTCGGGACCCTTCCATTGCTGTGAATTCTTGGCTAGGTTCGGCCCATGCCACCGGTAGCGCACATCGCAGGGGTACCGGTCGAGGAGACGCTCGGCGTGCTGGCCCCGAGCGCCACGCTCGTGCTCGGAGCTCTGGGGGCGGTTGCCAGGTCGCGCCTGCGTCATAGGCGCTATCTGAAATGGACGCCCGCGGGCGTCAGCGCCAAGCGCCGCTCACGCCGCCCCCACGAGAAGAGGCGCTGAGCCCGATGCCATCCAATCGCGCTGTCGAAAGCATCCCGACCAGGCTGCGGCTTCGTCCCAGCGTCGAGAAGCTGACGACGGCGCAGCTCACCGGGCTGCGCAACGCAATCGGGGAGATGGCGAAGCTGAAAGACGATCGCGGCTTTCAGCACCTCGCCTGCCTTCACGGGGGTCCGCCCAAGCCCTACTGCCAGCACGGCCAGCCCGACGCGTCCGAACACTTTCACGGCGCCCCTCTGTTCCTGCCGTGGCATCGCGCTTACCTGCACTTCTTCGAGCTTGCGATGCAGGATCGCGTCGGCGAGGTCACGCTTGCCTGGTGGGACTGGACCTCGCCGCGCTCACACAAAGACGGAATCCCCGCCGGCTACAAGGGGCCGGGCAATCCTCTCGCCGGCCAGCCGATCGCGCAGGGCTTGCCTCGACCCAAGGGCATCCCACCGAGCACGTGGCGCGAAGAGGATGACCCCGCGAGCCTGCCGGGAGCCGACGTGCTCGACCGGATCCTCGCGCTGACGAGCTTCGTGGACTTCTCGACGCAGCTCGAGCAGCAGTTGCACAACCGCGTGCACGGATGGGTCGGCGGCGCCATGGGCGAGATTCCGATCGCCGCCTTCGACCCGATCTTCTACGCCCACCACTGCATGGTCGACCGAATCTGGCGACTGTGGCAGCTCAAGCACGGCCAGCCGGGTCCCCCGGCCTCGGCGTACGGCACCGTCCTCGCGCCGTTCCCGCTGAAGGTCGCGGACGTGCTGACCGTGAACGCGCTCGGCTACGACTACGCCGGCTCCACGACGGCCGCTGGAGGGACGCGGTGACTGCTCCCTACCAGGCGCGCCTCGCGCTCCCTCGACACGAGGACGGAACGCCGTTCGTGCGTGTCGACCTCCGCTTTCTGGAGGTGGCGCACGACGCCTCGTTCGAGGGCCGGATCTTCTTCAACCAGCCCGACGCGGGGCTGCGCACGCCAACGCGCATCGAGCGCGGCTACGCCGGCTCGCTGTACGTGTTCGGCCACCCGCACTGCTGGGGAGATGCGGGACATTGCTCGGCTCCGTCGGGTCCGCTTCACGGATATGACGACCGGCTGCCACATCATCTCGTCCCGCAGCTGCACGTAGTCGAGGTCACCGACATCGTTCGGCGCCTGCTCGAGGCGCGGGCGAAGGTCGCCACGGTCACAGTCCTGCCGCTGGTTCGCCGCAAAGGGCGCAGGCGGATCGTCAACGAGCTGCTGCGCTTCTCGCGACTCGAACTCGTCTCATACGACTGATCCGATGGCGAGCAACCCACCGCTTGCCTCGGCCGGCACGCGGGTCGACCTCGAGCCCGCGGTCACTGCCCCTGCAGGTAGGTGAGCACCGCCAGCACGCGCCGGTGATCGCTGTCGGACTGACGCAGTCCGAGCTTGGCGAAGATGCTCGCGATGTGCTTCTCGACCGCGCCGACGCTCAGCACGAGCGCATCGGCGATGCCCGCGTTCGAGCGCCCCTCCGCCATCAGGCCGAGCACCTCGCGCTCGCGCGGGGTGAGCTCCGCGAGCGGGCCGTCCTCGCCGCCGCGGGAGACGAGCTGGGCGACGACGTCGGGGTCGAGCGCCGTGCCCCCTCGCGCCACGCGTCCGACGGCGTCGACGAAGTCCTCGACGTCCATGATCCTGTCCTTCAGCAGGTAGCCCACGCCGCCGCGGCCGTCCGCGAGCAGCTCCGCCGCGTAGGTGGGCTCGACGTACTGGGAGACCATCAGCACGCCCATCTCGGGCGCGCACTCGCGCAGCGCCAGCGCAGCGCGCAACCCCTCGTCGCGGAAGTCGGGCGGCAGGCGGATGTCGACCACGGCCACGTCCGGCTTCTCGCGCGCGACGGCGTCGAGCAGCGCGCGGGCGTCTTCGACCGCGGCTACGACCTCGAAGCCGTTGTCGCGCAGCAGGCGCTCCAAGCCGTCGCGCAGCAGCGCAAGGTCCTCGGCGATCACCACGCGCACGCGCTCACCCCCCGCACGGCATGCTCGCGCGGATCGTCGTCGGGCCGCCCGGGGGACTGAGCACGGTGAGCGTCCCGTCGAGCGCCTCCACGCGACGGCGCAGCCCGCTCAGGCCCCCGCCAGAGGGGTTCGCCCCACCGACGCCGTCGTCGTGCACCTCGACCGTCAGCTCCTCGCGATCGCGCACGATGCGCACGTCGACTCGATTCGCCTGCGCGTGCTTGCCCGCGTTCGCGAGCGCCTCGGCCACGACGAAGTAGGCCGCGCTCTCGACCGGCGCCTTCGGGCGCTCGGGCATCATCACGGAGACGGTCACCGCGATCGGCGAGCTCGCCGCGAGCGCGCGCACCGCCGCGTCGAGGCCCCGGTCGGCGAGCACCGGGGGGTGGATGCCGCGCGCGAGGTCGCGTAGCTCGCGCAGCGCCTCGCCTGCGCCCGTGCGCGCCTCCGCGAGCAGCTCGCGTGCTGCCTGCGGATCGGCGGCCGCGAGCTTCTGCTCGGCCATGCCGAGGCTCATCCCCAATGCCACAAGGCGCGCCTGCGCGCCGTCGTGCAGGTCGCGCTCGATCCGCCGCAGCTCGGCCTCCTGCACATCGACGGCGCCCGCGCGGCTCGTCTCCAGCACGGAGATCCGCTCGCTGAGCTCGCGCTGGGGAGACCACATCAGCAGCGCGGCCGCGTGCGCACCGAGCGCCAGCAGCGCCGCGAGCAACGGCCAGACGGGCCAGAAGTAGCCGCGCGAGCCGACGGCCCAGACGCCCGTGAGGAACAGCAGCAACGCGACCCACACGCCCACGTGGATCGCGAAGCCCAGGTCGAGGCGATGCGCCCGCCAGTAGTCCACGCGCTCGACCGCCTGCTCGACCCATGCGTGGATCGCGAGCGGCAGGGCGAGCGAGAGCAGCGGCCACACCGGCCAGAAGGAGCCGCGCGAGGTCAGCGCCCAGATCGCCACGAGCAGCAGGTTCACGCCGGCGAAGGCCAACGTGTGGATCGCGAGCGCGCGGGAGAGGCCGATGCGCGCGAGCGCGCTCGGTGCCGCGCCCCGCGGGCCGCTGTGAGTCGAAGCAAAGTCCCGATCCAAGAGAACGCAGCAGAGCGTACGCCAGCGCGAGGCGAGCGGCGCGATTGCGTGGAAGCTCGCAACCAGCACGAGCACGCCGAGCGGGACCAGGCTCAATGCTTCGGGAAGCGTGGTCACCTTGTAGCCGTCGGGTCCGACCCCTTCGGTGACGGCCCAGTAGAAGGTCGGCGCCGCCAGCAGGTAGACGCCCACGGCGAGCACCGTCAGCAGGCCGACCGCAAGCGCGAAGCCGACCGTCAGCCGCAACAGCAGATACGCCTGCGCCCGCCACACGAACGGGTCCGAGAGCACGGCCCACGCGCGCGCCCAGAAGCCGCGTGCCGTGCGAGCGGGCGGTAGGTGCAGCTCGGCGCCGAGCAGGGCCCGGGCGAGCGCGGCCTCGACCGTCGCGCATCCGCGCACGACCAGTGCAAGCCCGATCAGCGTCGGAACCACGAGCGGGGTGATCGCGAGGCAGACCGTGACGGTCCACACCACGATCAGCACGGCCAGCCAGACCGCGGCGAGCGGGAGCGAGCTCGCGAGGAAGCCAAGTTGCTTGTAGGTCGCGGTGTCGGTGAAGGGGCGGATCAGGTTCCTCATCGCGATCACCCCAACTCCGCCGGCGAGCGCCAGCCGCTCCAGCGCCCAGTGTGCTCTGCGGGATTCCGTTTCATCGCTGCCCTTTCGCTCGATTCCCATGTGCCGAGCGAGCATCTCAGCGCCGGGGCGGGCCGCCAACGGGGAGGACCGGCGTCTGGGGTGGGGCTAGCTGGTGTGTTCGAGCCGGTGGGTTCGCCCGGTGTCGAGCCCTCCGTAAGGACGAGCGGTCAACGTTCTCCGCGACGGCTGAACCGGCGACGCCGGTCGGCGTCGCCGGGGACAATCGGCTTCCAGCGTTGCTACTTCTTCGCGTCGTCCGCCCTGCCCAGCGACTTGCCTGCGCTGTCGACGACCTTGCGCAGGAACTCCGCCTGGGTGTGGACCAGCCGCTGAGCCATCTCGAGAGCGGAGTCGGTGATCTCCTCCCTCTTGGACGGGCTGCTGCCGCGCAACGGCACCACCCGGTCGACGGTCTCGACGAACTTGCGCACCGAATCGATCGCCGCTCGCGCTCCATCGTCGAGCGACTTGAGCACGTCCTCGGACAGCTCGGTGCTCCGCTGGACCGCGCTCTCCTTGTCGCGCTTGGCGCCTGTCGCGCGAGGTTTGCGAGCAGCAGCTGGTTTCTTGGCCGCCGGGCGGCGTTTGGTCTTGGTCTCGGGCATCAGCTCCACCACTTTCAGAATTGGTCTCGTTCGCTGGGCTTTGCGAAGGCCGATCGCTCGCGAGCGGCCTGGCTCCACAGCCTCGGTTGACGACGAGCCTAAGGCGGCCGGATGACCGCGGCATCCGGGCAAACTCCCCCTCGGCGACGGGCAGACTACGATCGCTCCTCGGCGCGATCGAGCTGCACCGGTCTGGTATGAAGCTGGGATGACGACGATCTGCGAGCGGATCGGCAGCTGGGCGGCGAGCCTGACCGAGGCCGACATACCGGAGAGCGTTCGCGAGCGCTGCGAGCTGCAAGGGGCCTCGATCGCAGCCGCAACCCTAGCTGGAGAGCGTGAGGCCGCGGCGTTCGCCGACGTCGCCGGAGATGGGCCGCTCGGCGAGGTGTTCGCAGGCGCCGCCGCGTCGATCGCGCACGACTGGGACGACTACCTATACATGGGCCACACCGGGCACTCGGCTGTGGCCGTGGCGCGCGCGTTCGCTCCGGGTGAGCCCTCGCGGGCCCTCGTCGCGCAGGTGGCTGCCAACGAGGTCGCCGGGCGTCTCGGGCTCGCGCTGTTCCTCGGCCCGCACAACGGCCAGTTCTGGGCATCGATTCACTGCGCCGCCGGCGCCGTCGCGGCCGGCGTGGGCCTTGGCCTCGACTCCGAGCGGATGGCGCACGCGCTCGCGATCGCGCTCTACCAGCCTCCGTATGGGCTGTGGCCGGGGTTCATGGGGCCGTCGACGAAGCTGCTCACGGCCGCCGAGCCGGCGGTGCAAGGCGCCCGCGCCGCGCTCTTGGCCGCCGAGGGCGTGGAGGGGGCGCTCGAGATCGTCGAGGACGATCGCGGGCTGCTCACGCACCTGTCGTTCGTGGCGCGGCCGAACGCGTTCTCGGGTCTCGGCGAGGTGTGGCTGAGCGACACGCTCGCGTTCAAGCCCTATCCCGGCTGCGCCTACCTGCAGGCCGCGGTCGACGCCGCAGTCTGCGCCGAGGTGCGCCCCGAGGAGGTGCGGGAGGTGGAGATCGCCGGCGGCTACCTCACGGCCGGGATGGAGGCGCTCGGCGAGCGCGCCGGCCTGCGTCCCGTCGGCGTGACGTTCTCGGCGAAAAAGAGCGTCGCCGTGGCGCTCCTGGCCGGAAGGCTGACCCACGAGGAGCTGACCGAGGCGTGGTTGGCCGACAACGCGAGCACGATCGTCGAGCTGGCCTCGCGCACGACGGTGCGCCACGACTGGGAGCTGACGCTCGCCACGCTCGACGGCGCCGCCAAGGGAGGTGCCACGCTGCGCGAAGTGCCCTTGAAGGCGTGGCCCAGAGTGGGGCGCCGAATGCGTGAATTGCACATGACCGACCTGTCGCTCGGCATGCGCGACCTGGCCGCGCTGGCACGCGAGCCGCGCCTGCTCGGCCGGCTGCGCCGCGCAGCGTTGGGCCCAAGCGGGGGCGGCACCGAGGCGCTCGACACGCGCGCGCTGCGCATGACGTTCCCGTGCCGGCTGACGCTGCGCCTGCGCAGCGGCCGCACGATCGAGCTCGACGGCGGAGAGCCGGGCGGGTGCGGGCACCCGCTCGTTGAGCAACGCGAGGTGGTCGAGCGCAAGGCGGCTCTGATCGGGGTCGCGGCCGGGGTCGCGCCGGCGCCGGATTGACTGTCGACAGGCCGTGCGAGAACCGCACGGGGATCTGATCGGGTTTATGTGCCCCGCGCGGCGTCGCGATGCCCGGACACGCTCAGAATGCGTCGTGGATGATCTTCTCGAACCTCTTCTCGTACTTACCAGCGTGTTCAGCGAGATAGCGGCCCTGGACCGCTTGTAGCGACTGCTCCGCCTCGAAGCCCCCGGGCACCCTGGGGGGCTCGGCCACCTCGAGCATGGCGGGCACCAGCAACTTCAGAGCCGTGACGTCCGCGTGTTCATGCGCGGCAGCCTTTCGAACCTCGTCGTGGAACCACTTGCAGACGTACGCGTAACCGACAAGCCTCAGCCAGAAGACCGGGTTGCTTTTGGGGTTGAACCGGTCGATGAGCGCCTTGATCGGCATGAGCGCGGCATGGAAGTCACCACACTCGGCGGGGTGCTCCCAGGCGTGGATGAACTCGGCCTGCGCCATGCACCGCTGTCTGGGTCTGCTCCCCTGCTCCGAGACGACAAGCTCCGCCGCCGCGGTGCGCAGGTAGCTGGCGCGCACTCTCTGGAAGGGCGAGCCCGGTTGAGGCCAACCGAGCTCCGAGTTCCCGCACCGCTTCATATCGAACCCCGGAAGGATCTCGTCTTTGCCGAACCCCTCGCCAAGTAGCTCGCCGCTGAGCATCTCGACTGCCGCGTGGCTGAAGCGCAGCAGATCCACCATGGCCGGCTCGAGCGCAAGGTCGGCGTAGAAGGTCTGCTGCTCGATGATGTCGCTCACCGTAAGGGGTCGCAGCAGCCGGAAGATCAGCAGTCCACCGTCGTGGTATGCACTCTCCTCCGCCGGAAGCACAGCATGAACGGGATAGGGATGGTCTGGCCGGTCGTCGTAGTAGAAGCTCAAGCGCCGCACGACCGATCGCGTGTAGAGGAACAGCTTGAGTCGCAGGGCCCCGGTCGCTCCGCGCAGCCGCTCGAGTTCCTCGTTCGTGTGGCGTAGCCGCTCCACGTCGCGAGCGCTTTTGTGCGAATACCAGCCCGACAGGCCAGCCACCGCCAACGCCACGATCGACGTCAACAAGGCGCCCGTCGACCCGACGAGTCCGATCGGCCAAAGGGAGCTGGCTTCGCCGGGAATGAGTCCGACGAGCCAATCGAGAACAGAGCCGGCTGAGCCAGACATAGCCACGTTCCTTCCGGTTCGATGCGCCTCGTTTGATGCGTCTCGGGGAGTCTCTTCGAGGCGGAGTCGGGGAACAACCGCTCAAGACCACGCCGACGGCGTGGCGACTACGGAACCGAGATACGGCATCGTTCGGATGAATGGGAGGCTGGCCTGGCGGGACCCGAACAGCGTGCTACGCTGTGCGACATGAAGACCGTCACGCATCGCGAGATGCGCAACCAGAGCGGTGACATCCTGCGTCGTGTCGCCGATGGGGAGGCCATCCAGGTCACCAACAACGGTCGGGTCGCGGCGTTGATTGTTCCACCGGGCACAGACCCCCTCGCAGACCTCGTCTCCCGAGGTCAGGTGCGCGTGGCGCGAAATCCGACGTCCAGCCTGCGGTCAATCGTTCGACGCAAGAGCACCGCTGACAGTCAGGCGATAACGGCCGACGTCCGTGGCCGCTGGTGAGGATCAGCTACCTGGATACCTCGGCCGCGATGAAGCTCGTCCTCGACGAGCCACAATCCGACGCGCTAACCGCCGATCTGGCCGGCAGCGATGACCGGCGGCTCGTGTCCTCATGGTTGCTGCACACCGAGATGCACTGCGCCGCAGGCCGCCATCCCGAAGACGTCGACCTCGAGGCAGTGGGGACCGTGCTTGATTCAGTCAGCCTGATTGACATCACGCGGGGGGATCTGCTCGCGGCCGGCACCCACGCGCCGCTGCGATCCAACGATGCCATCCACCTCGCCGTCGCGCTCAGAGTCGGCGCCGATGAGATCGTCACCTACGACGGGGAGCTTATTGAGCAGGCGACAGCGGCCGGGGTGCCTGTACTGTCACCGGGAGCCAGCTCGCACCCCTGATTGCAGCGATTCTCAAATGGCGAGACCCGGATTCGAACCGGGGACACCACGATTTTCAGTCGTGTGCTCTACCAACTGAGCTATCTCGCCACGTGACGGCGCGGCTCGAGACCGGCTCGTCGATCCCCGATCCTACCGGCTCTAAGCCCCGCGTTCCCAAGCTTCGAGGTAGGCCAGCGGATCGACCGAGTGCCCGCCTTTGGCCTGCCAGCCGCCGACCCACATCTCGAAGTGCAGGTGCGGCGCGGTGGCATCGCCGGTCTGACCGGCCTGGCAGATCGGCGAGCCCGGCGCGACGGCCTGTTCGGCGCCGACGGCGAGCGTGCCGGCCTTGCAGTGGGCGAACATGAAGTCGAAGCCGATCGCGGTGTGCTCGACGGCGTAGTAGCCGGCGCCGGAGGCCTGGAAGGCGGTCCAGGTGATCGTCCCGGCGAGCGGCGCCACGACGGGCGTGCCTTCGGCGGTGAGGACGTCCTGGCCTTCGTGGACGTGGCCGCTGCGCGGCGCGCCGTAGCGGTTTTCGGCGTCGCCGAAGCTGCGCGGGCCGGTCACGGGGAAGACGGCCCCGTCGGCGACTGTCTGGGCCGGCGTCGGCACGCCTGGTTCGAGCACCGGCGCCGGCGCGGCGGGGGCGGAGGGAGCGGGCGGCGGAGCCGCCACGGTGAGCGTCGCGACGCCGGAGGCGTGCGCGGTGCGCGTGAGGCTGTGCCGCTGGTGGTCGTGCGCGCTGACGCTCACGTGGTAGCTGCCGGCGGCGAGCGTCGCTCCCCGCGGCCAGCGCACGCTCAGCACGTGCCCCACGTGGATCCAGCCGAGCGCGACCACGACCGCCGGCTTGCGCGTCGTCAGATCGTGGATGGCGACGGTCGCGTTGACCGTGCCCACGTGCGGCTCGTCCAAGCGCACCGTCACGCGCGGCGGGGCTCCGGGCAGCGACGCGCTCGGCACGCTCAGACGCGTCACGACCGGGTGCGGGACTGAGCTGCTGCTCGCCAGCCCGTACTCGCTGCCCCCGGAGAGCGGCGCCGAGGGCGACTGCACGCCACCGTTCGAGTTCGCGCGCGCCGGCGCGCTGAGCGAGAGCAGGGCGATCGCGGCAGCGAGCAGCACGGCGAGCAGCGCGAGCCCGAGCCGATCCACGTCTCGCGCGCGTGCCTTGGGCGACGCGTGCGACTTGCCTCTCATGCAGTTAACGTCGGCAGCCACCTGGCCACCGAAACACATGCGCGAGGAATTGCATGCGGCGCGCGCGCACATCAGCGGCGCGGCGCGCGCTCAGCCCGCCTCGAAGTCCTCCACCATCGCCTCGTACGTGCGCGCGAGCCCGTCGGCGATCGGCACCTCCGGGCGCCAGCCGAGCTCGCGTTCGGCGAGCGAGATGTCAAGCCGGCTGTGCTGCAGCTCGCCGGGGCGCAGGTCGGCCAATTCGGGCTCCAGCGCAGCCGGATTCTCGAAGGCGCCGGGCGCCTGCGTGCGCTCGGCCGCCTGCTGCAGCTCGCGCCAGACCGTCGCGACGTCGGTCTCGACAGAGGTGGCGATGTTGTACGTGCCGGACTTGCCCGAGGCGGCGATCAGCGCTTTGACGACGTCGCCGACGTAGACGTAGTCGCGCGTCGGCTTGCCGTGGCCGAACAGCTTCGGTGCCTTGCCCGTGTACAGGTGGTCGGAGAAGATCGCCACGACGCCGGCCTCGCCGTGCGGGTTCTGGCGGGGCCCGTAGACGTTGCCCAGACGGCACACGGCGTGCTGGATGCCCGAGAACAGCGACCACGTCTTCACGTAGGCCTCCCCGGCCCACTTGGAGGCGCCGTAGGGCGACAGCGGCGCCGGGATCCGGTCCTCCGCGGTCGGCATCGGCGCGTCGTCGCCGTACAGCGCACCGCCAGTCGAGGTGAACACGACGGGCGCCCCATGGCGCCCGGCGACCTCGACGACGTTGAGCGTCCCCTGCACGTTGACCTCGCAGTCGCGACCGGGGTTCTCGACGGAGGCGACGACGCTCGCCTGCGCGGCGAGGTGGAAGATCGCGCTCGGCTCGACCTCCTCGGCCAGCGCCGCGAGACCCTCGAGGTCGACGATGTCGAGCACGCGCAGGTCGGCCGCGGGCGCGACGCGACGGCGGTCGCCGGCGGAGAGGTCGTCGACGACGGTCACGGCACAGCCATCGCCGAGCAGCGCGTCGACGACGTGCGAGCCGATGAACCCGGCTCCGCCGGTGACGATCGCGCGCTCCACGGCGCGTAATCTACAGCGACGCTGCTTGCGGGCGCTGGGCGAGCTGTTCCTCGACCGCTTCGACGGCCTCGTCGATCCGCTCGAGCACGCGCATGCCGTTGCGCGAGAGCGGCAACGAGCCGCCGACGGCCGCGCCGCCGAGCACGATCGGGATCGCGGGATGGGCCGCGTGGAGCTCCTCGACCGCTTTGGCGATCTCCTGCGAGTCCCCGCCGTCGGTCGCGCCCAGCAGGATCACCGCGGGCGACTGACTCGCCACGGTCGACTGCAGCCGATCGATCGAGAGTTCGGTGTCGAACACGGTCTCATAGCCAGCAGCGGCGATCTGGTCGTGCATCATCTGCAGCTCGAGCGCGTGCTCGTCGCCCTCCATGCCGGCCAGCAGCACGCGCTCGCGCGTGGGCTCGGCGTTGCCGATCATGTAGCGGTAGAGCGTCGCCAACACACGCCGCGTGATGCCCTTGGCCAGCCGTTCGCGGTCTGAGTCGATCTCACCGGCGCCGTGCAGCTCGCGGATGCGGGCCAGCGCAGGGGCGATCACCTCGCCGTGCAGCGTCGTCGCGGGGATGCCGTCCTCGATCGCCTGCGCGATCGCGCCCTCGGCCGTCTCGGCGTCGCCGCGCTCGAGCGCGGTCCCGTAGGTCTCGAGCGTGCTCTCGACGAGCTCGCTCGGGTCCGAGCGCTGCCTCTCGCGCGCGTCGGGGCCCGAGCTCTCGAGCACTTCCATGAACGCGTCGAGCAGCACGGGGTCGAAGTGGCGACCGCGCTGCTCGCGCATCATCTGCACGGCCTCCTCGACGGGGAAGGCCTTGCGGTAGACGCGGTCGCTCGTGAGCGCGTCGAACACGTCGGCGATCGCGACGATGCGCCCCTCGATCGGGATCGCCTCGCCGCTGAGGCCGCGCGGGTAGCCGGTGCCGTCCCACTTCTCCTGGTGGCTCAGCGCGATGATCGTCGCCATCTCGAGGATCGAGGAGGAAGAGCCGCGCAGCAGGCGATGCCCCTCCTCGGCGTGGGTCTCGACGATCGCGCGCTCCTCGGGCGTAAGCGGCCCGGGCTTCAGCAGGATCGCGTCGGGGATCGCCACCTTGCCGACGTCGTGCAGCGGCGCCGCGTGGCTGAGCTGCTCGCAGAATTCAGCGTCCATGCCGATCTGTTCGGCCAGCAGCGTCGACAGGCGCCCGATGCGCTCGATGTGCGCGCCGGTGTCCTCGTCGCGGAACTCGACGGCCATCGACAGGCGGCGAACGGTCTCGGTCTGCGCGATCTCGAGCTCTGAGAGCGCGCGCCTGAGCTCGTATGAGCGCCCGTGGATCTCCTCCTCGAGCGCTGTGCGCCGGCTCTCGCCGAAGCGCCAGCCGAGCACGATCGCCGATGCGGCGAGCACCACCACGCAGACGATCTGAAGCGCCGAGGAGCCGGCGAGCGCCGTGCCCACGGCTGCGGCCACGGCGACGAGCGCCAGCGGCGCCCAGACGAGTCCGCCTCTGCGCTGCGGCCCCTCGTCGGGCAGCATCTGCCCCGGCCCCGAGTCTGCGGTGCGCCCCGCCACGCGATCGAGCTTACCCCCCCGACCCCCGGACAAACCTCCTGCGCCACCGGCGCGTCGAGCGCTCCGCTTGCGCGTCTTCGGCGTCCCCTCGAGGCGAGTCGATGACGTCCCACGCTGGGCGGGCCGTCGGAAACTGACTTGGGTAACTCCGCTCACAAGGGTGACAACGGCCAATCGGAAACAATTGCGTCTCTTGCAATCACGCGGTCGGCCACGCGCGTCCCGCGCTTGAAGCGCCTTTCGGCGGGTGGACGAATGGTCGAGGCCGCGAGCCGGGCGATCCGTGCTACTGCCCGGCGTGTTGCAGCTGCGCTACGTCGATCGCGTTCGCCGGCGCCGCGAGCGTCACGGAGCTGTTCCAACGGTCGAACGTGATCTTCCCGGCGCCCGAGCCGGCCTTGGCGATCTGCACCGGGTAGGGCTGGCCGGTGGCGGCGATGTACAGCGTGCCGCCCTTGCTCTTGTCGGTGATGCCCACGACCTTCTGCCCGTTGACCGTCGAGGTGCCGATCTTGCTCAGCGAGGTGCCGTGGTTGTTGAGCGTCTGGTCGATGAGCTGGCGCAGGTCGGTGAGCTGGCTGAGTGAGGCGAAGTCGGAGCTGCTCGCGGGCGCCTTCAGCCACTTGCCCTTGAACAGCTGGCGCCGCCGCGGTGCCGCCGATGTGCTTGTAGAACGCCGGGCTGCCCTTGATGTAGACCGTTTTGCCGACCTCGATCAGCTCGAAGGAGAGCCCGTTCTCGGACAGCTGCCCGCGGCCGCCCTTGCCGGCAAGCAGGTTCATGTCGAGCGTGATCGGCGAGCCTTCGCTGACGATCGAGCCCGACACGTGCACCGAGGTAGCTGCGTCGGAGGCGACTTTCGTCGCCGCGAGGATGTCGGCCGGCGATTTCCCTGCGACGCCATTGTCGGAGGAGGCCGAGGAAGACGACGAGGAGCCGCCACCGCACCCGGCGAGCAAGGCGATCAGCAGCACGAGTGCTGCTGACGCCGTCAGGCCTCTGAGTGAGAGTCGGAGACGCATCGAGGTGGGCACTCTATATATACGGTCGGTCGGGGAGGAGCGATCACAGGGGCGGGCGCGTGAGCCGCTCGAGCAGCAGCACGAACGAGGCGTACGGCGCGCCGATGCTCTGCTGCAGCGCGATCTCGCACGTGCGGTTGCTGCAGAGGTGCTCCTGACACTGCTCGCCGGCAAGCTCGGCGGCCTCGTCGCGCAGCGCCGAGGCTGGCAGCTCGGGGTGCAGCAGACCACGATCGCCGGCCATGCCACAGCAGCTCACGGCGGCGGGTACGAGCACACGCTCGGCCAGCGCGGAGGCGATCGCCTCGAGCTTGCCCGAGAGTCCGAGCTGGGAGGCGGCGCAGGTCGGGTGGACGGCGGCGCTCGGCGCCCTGTGCGCGATCTGCAGCCTCGCCAGCAGCCGGTCGTGCACCCAGGAGATCGAGTCGAGCACCTCGATCTGCGCGAAGCGCTCACGCTCGTCCTCTGGCAGGCGCGGCGCGAGCTCCTCGATCAGCCCTTGCGCACAGGAGCTGGCGTCAATCACGACTGGCAGCTCGCCGCCGTCGCTCCAGCGCCACAGCGCGGCAGCGGTCTTGGCGGCCATGTGGTCCTGCCCGCGG
The DNA here is from genome assembly GCA_963716315.1 of uncultured Solirubrobacteraceae bacterium. GTDB lineage: Bacteria > Actinomycetota > Thermoleophilia > Solirubrobacterales > Solirubrobacteraceae > Palsa-744. Next base: position 1,737,988 of record OY970301.1, read on the forward strand.
CGGTAGCCCTTCGAGCTCCACGGCGTCGCGCAGCAGTGCCCGGCGGCGTCGGGCGGGATCCACACTGCCAGCCCGGCGCGGGCAGAGACCTCGACGAGCGCCTGCGGCAGCGAAGGGCCGCGCTCGCCTGCGTCGCCGTCGGGGTTGCCGAAGATGCGGTTGATGCAGGCGGGCAGGTAGACGGCTGCGGCACCCTCGCGCGCGGTGGCGGGGAGCGCCGAGTCCGCAGCCACGGGCAGGCCGGCGGGCAGCGTCGGCACGAGCTCGGCGCTGACGCGGGCGCGCAGCAGCTCGGGCAGCTTGGCGACGGTGCGCGGGCCGAGCACGGAGGAGGCAAGCCGGGCGCCAGCCAGCCCGGCGCGCGCGGCGCGCTCGACGCTCGCGTAGCGGCGCGCCAGCGCGAGCGCGACCGATTCCTCGCGCTCGTTGCGCTCGCGCCGGCGGAACTCCTTCACGAGCGCACCGGTGTCGATCGCCACGGGGCAGACCTGCTTGCAGCTGCCGTCGGCGGCGCACGTCTGCAATGCGTCGTGCTCGTAGTCGGCGAGCAGCGCCTCGTACACGGGAGAGCCCTCGACCTGCCGCGCCATCTCGCGGCGGATCACGATCCGCTGGCGCGGCGTCGTCGTGACGTTGCGGCTCGGACAGACGGGCTCGCAGAAGCCGCACTCGACGCAATGAGCGGCGCTCTCCTCGATCGCTGGCTGGCTCTTCAGATTCTTAAGATGGATATGGGGATCGCGGTTCAGCACGACGCCGGGGTTCAGCACTCCGTGCGGATCGGCGAGCTGCTTGATCCGCCACATCATCGCGGTCGCCTTCGCGCCCCACTCGCGCTCGACGTAGGGGGCCATGTTCACGCCAGTGCCGTGCTCGGCCTTCAGCGACCCGTCGTACTTGTCGACGATCAGCTCGACGAGCTCGCCCATGAACGCCTCGTAGCGCTCGAGGTCCTCGGGCTTTGAGAAGTCGGGGGTCAGCTGGAAGTGCAGGTTGCCGGCGGAGGCGTGACCGGCGACGCCGACGAGGAAGCCGTGCTTGCCGAGCAGCTCCTGCAGATCGCGTGCGCACTCGGCGATCCGCTCGGGGCGCACGCAGACGTCCTCGATGATCAGCGCTGTGCCCGGCAGGCGCAGCCGCCCGACGAGCCCGAACAGCCCCTCGCGCACGCGCCAGGCGAGCTCGATCTCCTCCACGCCGCGGCTGAAGCGCACGGGCAGGATCGGCGCGTGCCCGTCGAGCACGCGCACGGCGGCGGCCTCGCCGGCGGTTAGCTCGTCCTCGTCGGCGCCGCCGAACTCGACGATCAGCGCGGCCGACTCGGGCGGCAGCTCGCGCCAGTGCTCGGGGCAGCCGTCGAGGTTCCAGGCGGCGGCGATCAGCGCGGGTGCGACCATCAGCTCGGTCGCGCGGGCGCCGGCGGCGACGAGCGCCGGCACGGCGGCCGCGGCGTCGTCGATGCTGGCGAAGTGCACCCAGGCGAGCGTCGTGCGGGCGGGCTCGGGGCGCGTGCGCAGCACGGCCTCGGCGATGAACGCGAGCGTTCCCTCGGAGCCGACGACGAGCCGGCGGAAGATCTGAAGCGGCGTCTCGCCGTCGAGCAGCGCGCACAGGCGATAGCCGGTGACGTTCTTGATCTCGTACTTGCGCCGCACACGCTCGGTAAGCGCCTGGTCGGCGAGCAGCTCGGCGCGCAGCTGCATCAGGCCGGCCGCCAGCTCGGGCTCGGCCTCGGCGAAGCGCTGCTCGGCGTCGGGCGCGGCGGTGTCGATCACGGCGCCGGAGGCGAGCACGAGCGTAAGCGACTCGACGGTCGAGTAGGAGTCCCATGTGACGCCGCAGCGCATGCCGCCGGAGTTGTTGGCGATCACGCCGCCGATCGTGGCGATGTCTTTGCTCGCCGGATCAGGCCCGAGCTTGTAGCCGTGTCGCGCGAGCAGCCGGTTGGCGAGGCCGAGCAGCGTGCCGGGCCCGAGCCGGGCGCGGGCGCCGCCGTCTTCGACCCGCACGCGCGAGAACCAGCGGCGCACGTCGACCATGATCCCGTCGGTCTGCGCCTGGCCGTTGAGGCTCGTGCCGCCGCCGCGGAAGTTGACGGGGAGGCCGTGCTCGCGCGCATAGGCAATCGTCTTGCCGACGTCCTCGGCGTCGTGGGCCATCACGACGACGACGGGCAGCACGCGGTAGGGGCTCGCGTCGGAGGCGTAGGCGACGAGGTCTATCGCGCGATGCAGCACGCGCTCGTCGCCGAGCAGCGCGCTCAAGCCCTCGCGCAGCGGGCGCGGCGTGCCGGCGGCGAGCGAGTCGGGCGCGCGGTCGGGGAAGGCAGGACCGGGCGGACGGCCGATGCGCCGCGTGTCGGGGTTCAGCAGCGGCGCGCGCGCCGTCAAGCGAGCGCCATCCCGGGAGCGACGTCGACCTGCACGAGCCGCGGCCCGTCGCTCCCAAGCGCGTCGCCGAGCGCGCCGTGCAGCTCATCGAGGCCACCGACGCTGACGCCGGGCACGCCGTAGCTCTGCGCGGTGGCGGCGACGTCGAGCGCCGGCAGGTCGAGGCCGGGCGCGCCGGTGATGCTCTCGAGCGCGCCGAACCACTTGAGGATCGAGTACTCGTGGTTGCGCAGGATCAGGAACTTGACGGGGATCGAGTAGGCGGCGGCGGTCCAGAAGGCGGTGATCGCATACTGCGCAGAGCCCTCGCCGAGCACGCACACGACCTGGCGCTCGGGCTCGGCCAGCTGCACGCCGAGCGCGGCGGCCAGGCCGAAGCCGAGCCCGCCGCCGGCGCTGAAGTAGTAGGAGCCGGGACGCGACAGGCGCAGCTGGTTGCGCAGCGCGGCCGTGCTCGACGGCGACTCGAGCACGACGATCCCGTCCTCGGGAAACAGCCCGGCGAGCACCTTGTGGACTTCGCCGCCAGAGGGCTGCTCGCCGGGCGGGAAGGGCTCGAGCTCGACGCGCGCGGGCGGCTGCTCGCGACCGGCGGCCGGCTCGCTCAGCTCGTCGGCGAGCGCGCGCAGCGTCAGCCCGACGTCGGCGACGATCGCCTCGCCCATCGGCGCGCGCGCCGCCTCGTCGCCGTCGCTCGTGATCGCGACGAGCTCGGCGCCGGCGGGGAGGAAGTCGCCGGGGATATTGGGGTAGTAGGGGAACACGGAGGAGCCGGCGACGAGCACGAGGTCATAGCCCTCGAGCGCCTGCGCGAGCGGGCCGACGGCGGGCGGCAGCATGCCCTGGAAGGCGGGGTGGTTCTCGGGGAAGCCGATCCGCCCGCCGCCGGTCGGCGGCGAGGCCCACACGGGCAGGCGCTGTGACTCGGCCAACTCGATCGCCGCGTCCCAGCCACCCTCGGAGGCGTCGATCTCGGGGCCGGCGACGAGCACGGGGCGAGCGGCGGCGCGCAGCCGCTCGGCCAGCGCGGCGATCTGCGCGGGCGCGGGTTGCGCGCGTCCGCCGACGGCTCGCGCGATCTGCGTGACGTAGTCGACGGGCTCGATCTCGCGCTGCCAGTCGTCCATCGGGATCGAGACGAAGGCGGGGCCCGTCGGGGGCAGCGCGGCGTTGTGGATCGCCTGCGCGAGGGCGAAGGGGACGTCGGCGGCGCGCGGCGGCTCGTGGCTGTACTTGACGTAGGGCTTGGGCACCTCGACGGCGTCGCGGTTGGTCAGGTTGGCCTGCATCGTGATCAGCGAGCGGACCTGCTGGCCGGCGGTCACGAGCAGCGGCGCCTTGTTGGCGCGCGCGTTGAAGATCGCGCCGACGCCGTTGCCGACGCCGGGCGCGGTGTGCAGGTTGACGTGCGTGACTTTGCCGCTGGCCTGCGCAAAGCCATCGGCCATGCCGACGGCGACGGCCTCCTGCAAGCCGAGCACGTAGCGGAAGTCCTCGGGGAGCGGCCCGAGCATCGGCAGCTCGGTCGAGCCGGGGTTGCCGAAGATCGTCGTCATCCCGTGCCGGCGGAACAGCTCGAGCGACGCATCGCGGACGGTCGTCATTGCTGCGTTCTCCCCTCGCTCATGGGGCGCAAGGGTACACGTACCCTTGGGTGTACGTTGTCGTACATCCTACAATCGACGGGGTGGACTCCGTCAAGATCAGCGACGAGCTCCTGATTCCGGCGGGGCGCCACACGCTGCTGCCGGATGAAGTGAGCGCCCGCCAGCGTGAGCGGCTGCTGCGCGCGATGGGCCGCTGCGTCAGCGATCAGGGCTACGCCGAGACAACGATCGCCGACGTCGTGCGCTACGCACGCACGTCACGCTCGGTCTTTTACAAGCACTTCGCCGACAAGGAACAGTGCTTCCTCGAGACCTACAAGCAGATGACCGAGGTGCGCATCGGTGCCTCGCTCGTCGCCGCCGCCGAGGTCGCCGAGTGGGACGCCAAGCTCGACGTCGGCATCGCGACCTACTTCCGCTGGATGGCAGAGCACCCCGAGGTGGCCGTCACGACGGTCGTCGAGGTCCACTGCGCCGGCCCCCGAGCGCAGGAGGCGCGCAGCCGCGCGCTGGCCGACTGGATGAGGACGGTTCAGGGCGTAGCCGTGCTCGCGCGCAACGCCGGCGTCGACGTCCGGATCGACGAGGCCGCCGCCTTCGCGATCATCCTCACGGCCGAGGCTTACGTGCACGAGTACGCGCGTCGGCGGCGGCTGGAGGAGGTTGTCGAGAAGACCGAGGCTGTGCAGGCATTGGCGCGGGCGCTGTTCGCGCATGGCTCTCGCTAGAGCGAGCGGCGCGACTAATCCGCAGCTCGACGTGCGGAGTGCCCGGCCATAGGCGCGGACGCTATTCGCGCTGCGTAGCCCAGTAGGCCTCTGCCTCGGCCTCCATCACGGCCAGGCGGGAGTAGTAGTCGGGGAACTCGTTGAGGTGCGCGCGTGCGATCTTCGCGGTCACGTTCACGTCGTCGTCTGTCACGTTGGTCTGCGGATCGCGCGTGCCGTGCTCGAGCTCGACGTCCATCCCCATCCGAAACTGCTCGACATCGAACAGCGACGTCGCCCAGTCGATGCCAATCCGCTCGCCGACGGCACGGGCATCGTCGGCGGTGAACCGCGCGCTCTCGCTCATGCGGCAGAGTCTAACGGGGCCCGGCTGCCTATTCCCTAGGGCCGTTGGCCTACCCTGAACTTCTCGCCAGTTTTAAGCTACTGGGGTCGGTGGTGTAGCGCCGGCCGAGCGTGCATGGGGCGCTTGCTCTCGGGTCAGCACCATGTAGTAGGTGTTGTATTTCTGAAGCCCAGCGCAACTAGTCTCAGTCACCGAGAATACGGAGTGAAAATACCATCCCTCGGCCGCTTGCGCTGAAAGGCGCTCTTGGAGCTGTTCTCTCGTCTTGTTGGTAAAGACCCGTCCGATGCTCTCAATGTGGTACATCGCAGCCCCTCGGGTAGTCGGTTCCTCCAGCAGAGATCGGGCGACACCGTCTCCACCGGCCAAATGCTTCACGCGCCCCTGTTGCGACACCGTTGTTCGCGACCGCAAGCATCGCGTACGTCGAGCAGCTTGGCTCGAAAATGCACTTCCGCCCCATGCGCCTCGAAAGTTGGCGCTGATAGAACCGGAGAATCGCCAGTAGCGCGCTCTGCCGGACGTTCAAGCCGTCTGGGAGGTCGAGATCGGGATGCTCCCCGTGCCGAGCAAAGGTCAACACCTCGCGATAAACCTGGGCGTCGGGGGTCCTCCCCATCACCCAAGATGGCTGGCCGCGCCTATTCATTGAGCCATCTCCTCACGCCACCATGGTGGGAGCAAGTCCCGCTGCGTGATTCGCTGAAGCTGTAGGTGCCGTCTTCGCATTCCGCGCTTGCCCCTTCCGGCTGTTCGGGCCTCGAATACGGTTTACAGACAATGTTGCCTGCGGAGTTTTCGTAGGTGCCGTTGGGGCATTCGGGCGAAGGCGCCCGTGATGCTTGTTCTTGTTTTTCTCGTTCTTCTCTCTGTTGTCGTTCCCTACGTTCCTGCCGTTGGGCTTCGTGGCGCTTCCTTACTTCGACGCGATGCACACGCGCTCGGGCCAGCGCTTCAAGTTCGGCGGGGCTGTGGTGCCGGGTGACCTGGATGACCCTTCGCGCCGTAACATGGCCAGCCATTTCTGCCCCGACTTCGACCGAGTTGCTACCAATCGCGAGGTGGAGCTTGTCCCGCCAGCGTCCCGCGCGCACGGCTACGACACGTCCGTTCACGGTCACTGAGGCGCCTTTAGTCACCGTCCCGCTGATCGTGGTCTTCGGCGCCGAGAGGGAGTAGCTCCCCTCGTTAACGTGGAGAGATAGAGGGACGACCTTCGCTTCCGGGCTTGGGGACTCAGTGCGGCGCGCCGAAGCTGTGTCGGTTGCGCCCGAGCCCGTGCTGCCGCAGCCAAGAAGTACAGCAGCAGCCGCTATGGCCGTAGAACTGAGCAAGGCGCGAACGCCCCATCGGCCCGCGACTAGAGCCCAGTGCCCACGTCGAGTCATCGCACATCTCCCCCCGGTTCGCAGAGCCGGCTCACGCTCGCGGACAAGCACGAGCGCGACAATCTAAGAGGCCGTTGTGTCATTTGACGGCTTAGCCGCCTAGGTGGTAGGTAAAGCTACCATCCGCGAAATTGATATTGCCCGTAAATCGATAGCCAGAGCTTTCGCCTCCAGCTTCTCGCTTCGTAATCGCAATGCAATCGTAACTACCGGTTGCCGAGCTCAGTTCGGTGGAGCTTCCCCCGCTTGCAGGATTGCAGCTAGCTCCAATGATCGGTTCGCTCAGGGTTTCTTCGGCCACTAGCTTCTTGGCGTCGGCTTCAACGGCCCTTTCGAGTTCTTTCTCCGCTGATCGCCGTTCGCGTTCTTCCGATTCGCGGCTCAGCTTCTTTTCATCTTCGGCTTCCCGCTTAGCATCATCGGCTCGTTCCCTCTTCTTGCGCGCAGTGATCAGGGCCGCCTCATCTTTCTTTTTCTTTTCTTCGTCCTGGTGATGTTTGATCGCAAACGCTGCGCCAGCCCCGCCTAGCAGAAGCACGACAAGCCCTGCAATGAGTGCGATACGCGCGCGTTTCGACAGGCGTGCCTTTTTCGTGTAGGACTTCCCACAATGAGGGCAATACTCGCCTGCGGTATGCGAGATCGTCGCGCAGTGGGGGCAGACCCGCGTGGGGACATCTTGACCGTCATCGTCTAGCTCGTCGTAGCCGTCCGACTGATCGGCCATGCATCCCCTCCTCCAGGTGGCGTCATGCTCGACTCAGGTCAAGATATTGAATCGGTAAGGGTACGTCAAGACGCAGGACTTGGGGGCTAGCGGGACGGATGCTAGTCCGCGCCGGCGGACCGTCGGCGCTAGCCAGCCTCACCTGCCAGTGCGGTGCGAGGCTCAGGGTGTGGTAGGTGGCGTAACGCCTGCTCGCTGCGTTCAGACCACGGCGTCGACGCAAACTCGGCAATCACACAACAAACGCACACTTCCTCTGTTCGAGCGGGGACCGTCGGTGGAGCTGTGCAGCGGGCCTAGCTCGGGCGCAAGCTAGGTGGCCAGCGCCACGTACTTAGTCTCGAGGTACTCCCCAATCCCCTCGAACCCACCCTCGCGCCCGAACCCGGACTGCTTGACGCCACCGAACGGCGCGGCGGGGTTCGACACGACCCCCTGGTTGAGCCCGACCATCCCGGTCTCGATGCCCTCGCAGACGCGGAAGGCGCGGTCGAGGTCGCGCGTGTAGACGTAGGCGACGAGGCCGTACTCGGTGCGGTTGGCGGCGGCGATCGCCTGCTCGTCCGTGGAGAAGGTGGCGATCGGCGCGACGGGGCCGAAGATCTCCTCGGCGAGCAGGCGGGCGTCGTCGGGCACCTCGGCGAGGACGGTGGGCGCGTAGAAGTAGCCGCGCTCGCCGACGCGCTCGCCGCCGAGCAGCACGCGCGCGCCGCGCTGGGCGGCGTCGTCGACGAGCTCGGCGACCTTGTCACGCTGGGCGGCGTCGATCAACGGGCCGACGTCGGTGTCGGGCTCGGTGCCGCGGCCGACCTTCAGCGCGCCCATCCGCTCGGCGAGGCGCCGCGCGAACTCGTCGGCGAGCGACTCATGCACGTGGAAGCGGTTGGCGGCGGTGCAGGCCTCGCCGACGTTGCGCATCTTCGCGAGCATGGCGCCCTCGACGGCTGCGTCGAGATCGGCGTCCTCGAACACGAGGAAGGGGGCGTTGCCGCCGAGCTCCATCGAGACGCGCAGGATCTGCTCGGCGGACTGTTCGATCAGCTTGCGCCCGACCTCGGTCGAGCCGGTGAACGACAGCTTGCGCGTGCGCGGGTCTTTCAGCAGCGGTTCGATCACCGCACCGGAGCGCTTGGCGGTGATCACGTTGAGCACGCCGCCGGGCAGCCCGGCCTGCTGCAAGATCTGCACGAGCGCGAGCATCGACAGCGGCGTCTGCTGCGCGGGCTTGACGACCATCGTGCAACCGGCGGCGATCGCGGGGGCGATCTTGCGCGTGCCCATCGCCGTGGGGAAGTTCCATGGGGTCACGAACACGCACGGGCCGACGGGCTGGCGCATCGTGAGGATCCGGCCCTTGCCGGTCGTGTTGACCATGTAGCGGCCGTGTATGCGCACGGCCTCCTCGGAGAACCAGCGGAAGAACTCGGCGGCGTAGGAGATCTCGGCGCGCGACTCGGCGACGGACTTGCCCATCTCGAGCGTCATCAGCAGCGCGAGCTCGTCGGTGCGCTGCACGATCGCCTCGTAGGCGCGGCGCAGGATCTCGCCGCGCTCGCGCGGTGGGTGCACGGCCCACTCGCCCTGCGCGTCGGCGGCGGCCGTGAGCGCGGCGAGCGCATCCTCGGGCTGCGCGTCGGCGACCTCGACGAGCGGCTCGCCGATCGCGGGGTCCTCGACGGCCAGCGTGCCGCCGCCGCTGGCGTCGCGCCACTCGCCGCCGATGAAGAGCTGCTTGGGCACGCGCCCGAGCAGCTCGGCCTGCCGGTTCTGCTCTGAGGCCGTCGCGTTCATCGCCGACCGCCTTCCGGCGCGCCGAGTGGGGCGCACGCAGCAAAACTTGCAGCGACTGGACGAATAGTCCTCGCCGGGCGGCGGCACTCACGCGCTGCTTGGCCGGCTCCGATCGGGGGTATGTCGGCGGTCACGTGCCCGTTGGCCCGAGCGGCCGCCGAAGAAGCAACGAACAGGGCACGGATGCTCACGATCGATCCAACCTACCACCGCACCCGCCGCCATCTGGCACTGCTCGTCGCGACACTCGCGGCGTTGCTGGCCTGTGCCGTCCCGGCGGGCGCCGCGAGCCCGGCCACCCCGGCGAGCACACCGACGCTGGTGATCTCAGGCGGCGGCTACGGGCACGGCGTGGGCATGAGCCAGGAGGGCGCGCTCGGCTACGCAGAACACGGCTTCAGCTACACGGCGATCCTCGCCCACTACTACACGGGCACGGCGATCGGCACGGCGCCGGCGCACACGCAGGTGCGCGTGATGATGGGCGGCAAGGTGCGCGCGGTGGCGCTCGAGACCTACGTGCGCGGCGTCGTATCGGCGGAGGTCTCGCCGAGCTGGCCGCTGGCGGCGCTCGAGGCCCAGGCGGTGGCGAGCCGCACGTACGCGTTGACGGCGCACGCAGGCGGCTCGAAGTTCGACGTCTACGCGGACACGCGCTCGCAGGTCTACCGCGGCGTGGCCGCGCAGACGCCGCAGACGGACGCGGCGGTCGCCGACACGGCGGGGCAGATCGTCACCTACGGCGGTCGCCCGGCGATCACGTACTTCTTCGCCAGCTCGGGCGGGCGCACGGAGAACGTCGAGAACGCCTGGCCGGGGAGCGAACCGCAGCCGTGGCTGCGCGGCGTGGTCGACCAGTACGAGCGCGGCGACGGCCACACGTGGAAGGCGGCGCTCAGCTTCGCCGCGGCGGCGGCCAAGCTGCGCGGCTTCGTGCGCGGCAGCTTCAAGGGCATCGAAGTGCTCAAGCGCGGCTACTCCCCGCGGATCGTCTCAGCCTACGTACTCGGCTCGGGCGGTCGCACGGCGATCAGCGGCGGCGAACTGGCGGCGCGCCTCGGCCTGTTGAGCACGTGGGCGTACTTCAGCACGCGCGAAGGGCAGAGCACCAAGCCGGAGCCCGACCGCAGCGGCTACTCGGCGCTGAGCGCGCCTGCGCCGGCCGCGTCCCCAAGCGCGCCTGCGACGAGCCAGGGAGGCGTTCCCTCGGCCTCCCCGGCCGAAGCGGCTTCGGCGTCGGGTGGCGCGGACACCTCGCAGGCGCAGCCGACGGCGGGCGCGGGCGGCGGCACGGCAGCACCTGCCTGACAACTGCCGCCGCGGCGTGTCGCGGTCGGTGTGAGCGCGGGTTAGTCTGCGCCGATGACCGCTACCGCGCCACTGCTCGCGGCCGACGTCCCGTGGCTGCTCTACCGCTCGTACTTCGCCCTGCCGAAATCGATCGAGGACGGCGAGGGGCATCCGGTGAACGCGCTGCTCGGCACGGTCAATGCGCTTCTGAACGTTTTTGATGGGCGCCTATCGGCGCAAGGAATTCGTTGCGTGGTGGCCTGCATGGGGGCGGAGGAGGCGGAGTACCGCGTGCGGCTCTACCCGGGCTACCACGCGCACCGCGATCCGATGCCGGCGGAGCTGCGCTGGCAGTGGGAGCGCGCGCCGCAACTGCTGCAGAGCCTCGGCTGGACGTACGCGACGAGCGAGACGCTGGAGGCAGACGACGTGATGTTCTCCTACGCGCTCACGGAGCAAGCGGCGGGCGGGCGGGCGCTGCTGATGTCGGGCGACCGCGACATGTACGGGGCCGTGAGCGAGAGCACGTCGGTGCTCGAGCTGCTCAAGGGCGGCAAGTCGGCCGAGCTGGGAGCAGCCGAGGTGCGCGAGCGCTACGGCGTCGAGCCCGAGCAGGTGCCCGACCTGATCGCGCTGCGCGGCGACCCGTCGGATGGCCTGCCGGGCGCGCCGGGCGTGGGCGCGAAGACGGCGGCGGAGCTGCTGCGCGAGCACGGCACGCTCGAGCAGGTGCTCGCGGCTGCGCGCGCGCTCGAGCACCGCGTGGCTCGCGAGCCGGGCGCGCTGCGCCCGCGCATCGCGGCGGCGCTGCGCGAGAACGAGCTGCTGCTGCGCGACTTCAAGCAGATCGCCACGCTGCAGCGGATCGACGTCAAGCGTCCGCCGGACGGCGCGACGGACTTCGCCGGCGGAGCGGCGTGCGCCCACGAGCTCGGCATGCGCCGCCTCGCCGAGCGCCTGGAGAAGCTGGCTACGGCGTGAACTTGACGCTGATCACGTCGCCGTCGAGCATCTTGTAGTCGCGCCCCTCCAGCCGCAGTGTCCCGCGCTCGCGCGCCCCGGCATAGCCGCCGGCGTCGACGAGCTCGCGCCAGCCGATCACCTCGGCGCGCACGAAGCCCTTCTGGATGTCGGTGTGGATCTCGCCGGCGGCGTGCCACGCGGTGAGCCCGTCGCGCAGGTGCCACGACTGCGCCGGCTTGGCCTCGCCGGCCGTAAAGAAGGCGATCAGGCGAAGCAGCGTGAAGGCCTCGCGCACGACGAGCTGCACGGGTGGGAGGGCATCAGATCCACTGACGCCGAGCTCGCTGCGCATGGCGGCGGCGTCATCGTCCTCGAGCTCGGCCAGCTCGGACTCGATCCGCGAGGAGACGGCGACGGCCCGCGCCCCCTGCGAAGAGGCGTGTGCGGCGATCTCGGCGGGGACCTCCTCGGAGCCCTCGTCGACGTTGGCCACGAACAGCACGGGCTTGGCCGTCAGCGAGCCGAGGTCGCGCGCGGCGTTGGGCGCGTCGGCGGGCACGGCGACGCCGCGCGCGGGGCGCCCGGCCTGCAGCTCGCCGACGAGGAGCTTCAGCCACGCCTCCTCGGCGGCGAGCGCGCGCTCGCCGCTGCGAGCCTGCCTGGTCAGGCGCTCCAGGCGCCGCTCGGCCTGCTCGAGGTCGGCGAGCACGAGCTCGGTCTCGATCGTCTCGATGTCGCGCAGCGCGTCGACGCTGCCCTCGGGGTGCACGACGTTCTCGTCGCCGTGCGCCCGCACGACGTGGACGATCGCGTCGGTCTCGCGGATGTTGGCGAGGAAGCGGTTGCCGAGCCCCTCGCCCTCGTGCGCGCCGGCGACGAGCCCGGCGATGTCGTGGAAGTCGATCGTGTCCCAGACGATCTCCGAGGCGCCGACGGTCTGCGCGACTTGCTCGAGGCGCTCGTCGCGCACGGGCACGACGGCGACGTTCGGCTCGATCGTCGTGAACGGATAGTTGGCGGCCTCTGCGCCGGCTTTGGTCAGCGCGTTGAACAGCGAGGACTTGCCGGCGTTGGGCATGCCGACGATGCCGATGCGGGTGCTCACGACATGCCTCCGGCGGCCGGCGTCGGGCGTAACGGCCCGTGCCCGTTTGAGCTCGCAGCGATCGGCCCGGAGCCGTTCAGCGAAGCGCCGGCCGGAGCCGCGCCCCCGCCGCGCGCGGCGGCGACGGCCGTGCCGAGCAGCGCGCCGGCGAGCACGTCCGACGGGTAGTGCACGCCGAGGTACACGCGCGAGGCGGCCAGCGCGGCGGCGAGCGCGTAGAGCGGCGGCGCGGGCAGTCCGAGGCGCGCGTACGCGAGCGCGCCGGCGAACGACGTCGAGGCGTGCGCGCTGGGAAAGCTGAGCCGCGAGGGCGTGCTCGTCAGCGGTGCCAGCCCGTCGAGCTCGGGACGGCGCCGGCGCACGGCCAGCTTGATCGCCGTGTTCAGCGCATACGTCGCCGCGACCGTCGCTGTCGCCCGCCCCCAGCGCTCGCGCCGGGACGTGTCGATCGCCCCCCCGGCCAGGCCGATCGCGAGCCACACCGCCGCGTGCTCCCCGAGCCGCGAGAAACCGGCAACGGCCCGCTCGCGCTCGGGCGTGTGCCCCCAAGTGCGAGCGAGGCGCAACACGCGCTCATCGAGCGACACGGCTACGCACCGAAGCCGACGCGCAGATCCGAGCTCTCGGACCTGACGTAGACGACCTGCCCGAGGTCGAGCCGCACGGGGCCCTCCTCGCTCTCGAGCTCGTGCCAGCCGCTCTCGCCGAGCGCCTTGTGCAGCGCCTTGAGCTTGTCGTCGCCGACGCGCAACGAGAGCACCTGCCCGCCCTGGAAGCCGATGCTGATCTGCTGCTTGCCGGCGGCCATCAGTGCGCCCCCGCCGGCTCGACGATCTCGGTCAGCACGCCGGCTGTCGAGCGCGGGTGCATGAAGGCCACGCGCGAGCCGCGGATGCCCGTGCGCGGCTGCTCGTCGATCAGCCTCAGCCCGGCCTGCTTGAGCGAGTCGAGCGTCGAGTCGATGTCCTCGACCTGGTAGGCCACGTGGTGAAGCCCCGGCCCGTTCTTGGCGAGGAACTTGCCGACGGGCGTGTCGGGCGCCAGCGGCGCGAGCAGCTCGACATGGTTCTCGCCGACGTCGAGCAGCACTGCCTCGACGCCCTGCTCCTCGACCACCTCGCGGTGGGCCAGTTGGAGCTGGAAGTCCTTGCCGTAGAGCTCGAGTGCTTGATCGAGCTGCTCGACGGCTACGCCGACGTGATCGATGCGCGTGAACACGACCGGCAGTCTATTCGTGCGCGGGCGCGGAGGCGGCCGTAGCGATTTCGTCCAGCGATAGCAATGGCATATACGGCGTATATGCGACGGCGGACAATGTGCGCAGACGGACGACGTCAACCCCCGCCTGCGGCAGCTCACCTGGGCAGTTGCGCGAAGGCGTGTGCCGTAGTTGCCTACTCAACGGCAGCGCTGGTGACGTCTGTCGCGCTCGCGGCGGCGACGACGCGCAGGCCGACGCCCGGCGCGCGCTCCATCCGCGGCGTCCCGGCCATGATCCGGTCGATCGAGTCGCGTTCGAGCACCTCGCGCTCGAGCAGCTCGTGCGCCAGCGCGTCGAGCTGGCGGCGGTGGGCGACGATCAGCCGCTGCGCCGCGCGGCGCGCCTCCTCGATCAGGTCCTGGCGCTCCTCGTCGCGGATCCGCAGCGTCGTCTCCGACAGCCTGCACGTCGCCGTCGGGCGAGCGGCCGTGCCCGGCCGTGCCCATCGCGAAGTCGTGCACCATCTGGTGCGAGATCGCCGCCACGCGCTTGAGGTCATCCGAGGCCCCGGTCGTGATCGCGCCGAACACGATCTGCTCGGCCGCGCGTCCGCCGAGCAGCACGGTCATGTAGTCGAGCAGCTCCTCGCGCGTCTTCAGGTAGCGGTCCTCGGCGGGCAGGTTCAGCGTGTAGCCGAGCGCCTGCCCGCGCGGCACGATCGAGATGCGGTGCACGCGATCGACCGACGGCAACAGCTCGCCGCACAGCGCGTGGCCGGCCTCGTGGAAGGCCACGACCTGCTTCTCATGGTCGTTCAGCACGCGGCGCGACTGCACGCCGGCGATCACGCGCTCGATCGCCGAGTCGAAGTCGGCCATCGTCAGCTTCGGTGCCCGCCGCCGCGTCGCGAAGATCGCCGCCTCGTTGCAGATGTTCGCCAGGTCGGCGCCCGTCAGCCCGCTCGTCTGCTGCGCGATCAGCTCGAGGTCGACGCCGTCCATCGGCTTGTCGCGCGTGTGCACCGCCAGCACGCCTTCGCGCCCGCGCACGTCCGGCGGCACGACGAACACCTGGCGGTCGAAGCGGCCCGGGCGCAGCAGCGCCGGGTCGAGCTTCTCCAGCAGGTTCGACGCCGCGATCACGACCACGCGGCCGCTCGACGCGAAGCCGTCCATCTCCACCAGCAGCTGATTCAGCGTCTGGTCCTTCTCCCCGGAGATGTCGGCTCCGCGTCGCCCCCCGACCGCGTCGAGCTCGTCGATGAAGATGATCGCCGGTTCGTGCTTGCGCGCGATCGCGAACAGCCGGCGGATGCGCGCCGCGCCGAGGCCCGCGAACATCTCCACGAACGAGGCCGCCGACTGCGCGAAGAACTGCGCGCCCGATTCGTTGGCGACCGCCTTGGCTAGCAGCGTCTTGCCGGTGCCCGGCGGCCCGTGCAGCAGCACGCCCTTGGGCACCTTCGCGCCGCGCGCATGAAACGGCTTGGGGTCGCGCAGGAACTCGACGATCTCCTCGAGCTCCGCCTTCGCCTCGTCGACGCCCGCGATGTCGGCGAACGAGACCGACTGGTTGGAGGAGGGCTTGATCACCTGCGGCTTGACCCGCGGCATCACCTTCAGCGTGCGCCACATCACGTACAGCAGCGCCGCGAAGAACAAGATCATCAGGACCGGCGACCAGTTGTACGCCTGCGTCTGGATTTCCTGCACGAGCGAGGTGGACGGCGCCGCGACGACCGCTGCCGGCGCCGGCGCGCGGAAGCTAGCCGCCGGGATCAGCTGATGCGTCGTGTTCGCGTAGTTCGTAAGCGTCGCTTCGAGGTGCCGCGGCGGCGCGTCGATCACACCGCGTACAGCCGCTTCAACCCGTGCGATCGCTGCTCCGACTCCCTCCACCATCCTTGGCATTCGTCAAGTATGTCTAATCGAATATCCGTTTGCGAGGGTTTTTCCGCATTGGCGCGAGATCTTTACGGTTAAACGTGCGCAAACCTCCTCATAGATGTGCAGAGCTCGTCGGGGACCGTCCGCTCGCGCCGTGCGCGATTTCTAACCGAGCGTGCGCGTGGCCAGGTCGGTGAAGAACTCAGTCGCGAAATGCAGGTCGCGCACGTCGATCCGCTCGTCCGCACCGTGCACGAGCGGCGAGGCTTCGAGCATCGACTGGTGGCGCTGCGGGAAGAAGCCGTAAGCCACACACTCGGGAAACGCCTCGCGAAAGTGGCGCGAGTCGGTGAAGCCCGGCAGGATCACCGGCACGACCGTCGCGCCGCCATCGCGCTCGGCGATCCATCCCGTAATCATTTCCATCAAATCGGAGGCCATCGGCGAACGGTTGCCGACGACCTGCTCGGTGAACTTGATCGCAAAGCCGTCCTCGCCGAGGACTTCCGCGATCCCGCGTCTGACCGCCTCCTCGCCCAGTCCCGGTGGGACGCGGCAGTCGACCTTCAGCTCCGCCCGGCTCGGGATCACGTTGATCTTCTCCGACGCCGAGATGCGCGTCGGCGTGAACGTCACGCCGAGCATCGGCTCGAACATCGTCGCCAGCATCGGCTCGGCCGCGCGCAGCCGCTCGATCGAGCCGCTCGCGTCGTCCGGGTCCTCGCCGATCCCGCGCAGGAACGCGACCGGCTCCTCCGTCGGCGCGTACGCCGGCTGGCCCGCCGCCAGGCGCGCCAGCAGCGGCGCCATCTTCAGCAGCGCGTTCTCGCCCATCCCCGGCATCGACGCGTGCCCGGCCACGCCGTCCGTCGAGACCTTGAAGCGGAACACGCCCTTCTCCGCGCAGCACACACCGTAGAAGCGCCTGCCGCCGTATTCGAAGAACTCTCCGCCGCCCTCGTTGACGAGCAGGTCGCAGCGCACCTTCTCCGGGTGCGTCTTGCAGATCCATTCCGCCCCCAGCGCGCCGCCCGTCTCCTCGTCGACGACCGCCGCGATCAACAGCTCCCCGCGCGCCGGGCGCCAGCCCGAGCGCGCCAGCGACGCCGCCGCCGCGATCTCCGCCGCCACCTGCGACTTCATGTCCAGCGCCCCCCTGCCCCAGAGAAAGCCGTCGATCACCTCCCCCGACCACGGGTCGTGCGTCCACTCCTGCGCGTTCGCCAGCACCGTGTCGACGTGGCCGAGGTAGCACAGCGTCGGACCGTCGCCCGCCGGCTCGCCCGCCGGCGGCGCGCCCTCGGGGCGCAGCCGCGCGATCAGGTTCGGCCGCCCCGGCTCGGCGCCGAGCAGCTCGCAGTCGAAGCCCGCCTCGCTGAGGTGCCCGGCGAGGTACTCCTGCGCCGGGCGCTCGTTGCCCGGCGGGTTGACCGTGTCGAAGCGAATCAGGCGCGAGAGCAGCTGCTCGGCCTCCTTCGCCGCCGGCGTCGCGCTCATCGCGCCGATGCGGAGGGGCTCGCGCTCATCGGACAGATCGTACGCCGATCTGCGCCACCTCCTCGTGGCTCAGCGGGAAGTGGCAGGCCGCTTCCGTGCCCGTGGCCTTGTCCTCCAGCGGCGGGTCCTGCTGCGAGCACAGCTCCTGCGCCTTCGGGCAGCGGGTGTGGAAGCGGCACGCTTTCGGCGGGTTCGCCGGGCTCGGCACGTCGCCGCTGAGCAGCTGGCGGTCGTCGGCGCGCAGGCTCGGGTCGGCGATCGGGACGGCCGAGAGCAGCGCGCCCGTATAGGGATGGCGAGGGAAGTCGTACAGCGCGTCCCCCGGCCCGATCTCGACGATCCGCCCGAGGTACATGACCGCCACGCGGTCGCACATGTGACGCACGACCGAGAGGTCGTGCGCGATGAACACGAGCGTCAGCCCGAGCTCGCGCTGCATCTCGCGCAGCAGGTTCAGCACCTGCGCCTGGATCGAGACGTCGAGCGCCGAGACCGGCTCGTCGGCGATCAACAGCTTCGGCTTCAGCGCCAGCGCCCGCGCCACGCCGATCCGCTGGCGCTGCCCGCCCGAGAACTCATGCGGGTAGCGGTTGTAGTGCTCCGGGTTCAGCCCGACCGTCTCCATCAGCTCCTGCACGGCCCGCTTGCGCTCGCCCTTGCCCTCCAGCAGGCCGTGGATCGCGAACGGCTGTCCGATCGTCGCGCCGATCGTTTTGCGCGGGTTCAGCGACGAGTACGGGTCCTGGAAGATCATCTGCATCTCACGGCGCGTCGCCTTCAGCCGCGAGCCCTTCAGCTTCGTGATGTCCTGCCCGTCGAAGCGGATCTCGCCCGCCGTCGGGTCGAGCAGCCGCATGATCAGGCGCGCCGTCGTGCTCTTGCCGCAGCCCGTCTCGCCGACGAGCCCGAGCGTCTCGCCGCGGTGCACGTCGAAGCTCACGCCGTCGACCGCCTGCACGGCGCCGACTTTGCGTTGGATCACGATCCCCTGGGTCAGCGGGAAATGCTTGACCAGGCCGTGCACCTGCACGAGCGGGTCCGCACCCCCCTGGCGCGGAGCCGGCTGCGAGGTCGGCTCGATCGCGCTCACAGCCCGACCTCCGGCAGAGGCCCCGTCGTCTCGCCCGCCGCCGCGGGCGCCACGCGCTCGGGCTGCGGCGGCGGCGCCGGCAGGCCGACCGCCTCGCGCGCCTGCTCAGGCGTCGCGCCCTGCCGCAGCTCCGCCCACAGCCGTCGGCGCAGCTGCGACTCGAGCAGGCAGGCGACGTGATGGTCGGGCTCGCCCGCCACCGGCTGTAGCTGCGGGTCGATCCGCGCGTGGTCCGGCTGCGCGTAAGGGCAGCGCGGGTGGAAGTGACACCCCGACGGGCGTCGGATCAGGCTCGGAGGTGTCCCCAGGATCGGTGTGAGCGCTTCGTCGCGGCTGCCTTTGAGCCGCGGGATCGACTTCAACAGGCCCCACGTGTAGGGATGCTCCGGGCCCGCGAACGTCGACTGCGCCGATGCCGTCTCGACGATCCGCCCGGCGTACATCACGGCGATGTCATCGGCCATCTCGGCGACCACGCCGAGGTCGTGCGTGATGATCACGATCGCCATCCCCAGCTCGCGCTGCAGCCTTTCCAGCAGGGCCAGGATCTGCGCCTGCACGGTCACGTCGAGCGCCGTCGTCGGCTCGTCGGCGATCAGCAGCTTCGGCTCGTTGGCGAGCGCCATCGCGATCATCGCGCGCTGGCGCATGCCGCCCGAGAACTCGTGCGGGTAGTGATCGACGCGCCTGTCCGGATCGGGGATGCCGACCAGCCCGAGCAGCTCGATCGCGCGGGCCCGCGCCGCCGCCTTGGACACGTCCTGATGCGCGCGCACCGCCTCGATCAGCTGCGCGCCGACCTTGAAGAACGGATGCAGCGAGGAGAGTGGGTCCTGGAAGACCATCGCGATCTCGTTGCCCCTGATCGTGCGCAGCTCGCGATCGGACAGCGCCACGAGGTCTCTGCCCTCGAACATGATCCGTCCCGACACCCGCGCGCCCTGCGTGCGCGTGAGCCCGAGCGTCGTCAGCGACGACACCGTCTTGCCCGAGCCGGACTCGCCGACGATCCCCAGCGTACGCCCGCGCGCGACCTCGTAGGAGATCCCGTCGACCGCGTGCACGACGCCGTCTTCCGTCGGGAACTCGACGTGCAGGTCCTCCACGCGCAGCAGCGGCTCGGCGATGGTCGCGGCCTCGGGCGTGCTCACGAGTAGCGCACCCTGGGATCGAGGAAGGCGTAGGCGATGTCGACGAGGATGTTCGCGACGATGATGAACAGCGCCGCGAGCAGCACCGTGCCTTGCACGATCGGGAAGTCCGCATGGGTGATCGCGATGTAGTTGAGACGGCCAATGCCGGGGATGTTGAAGACCGTTTCGACGAGCACCGAGCTGCCCAAGAGGACGCCGATGTCGAGCCCGAGGATCGTGACGATCGGGTTGATCGCCGAGCGCAGCCCGTGACGCAGCACGACGCGGCGCTCGGTCAGGCCCTTCGCGCGGGCCGTGCGGATGTAGTCCTCGCCCATCGTCTCGATCAGGCTGCCGCGAATCAGCCGCGCGTAGATCGCCGCCCCGCCCGCCGCCACGACCGCCCACGGCAGGATCAACGACTCGAACCATTTGACCGGATCGCTCGTCAGCCCGACGTAGCTTCCGGCGCCGGGGAAGATCCGCACCTGGCCGATGTCTGACGCGAACAGGTACAAGACGATCAGCCCGAGCCAGTATTCCGGCGCCGAGACGAGCACCAGCGCCGTGCCCATGCTCGCGCGATCCAGGCGCGAGCCGGCGCGCCTGGCCGAGATGATGCCGACGCTGAGCCCCGTCACGACCCACACGACGGCGCCGCCGAAGACCAGCGAGAGCGTCGCCGGCAGGCGGTTGAAGATCAGTTCCTTGACCGGCGCGTTGCTGTAGTAGCTGTAGCCCAGGTCGAAGTGCAGGAAGAGGTTCTTGATGTACAGCCAGAACTGCGCCGGCAGCGATTTGTCGAGTCCCAGGTTGTGGCGGATCTCGGCGATGATCTTCGGGCTCTGCAGGCGACCCGCCCTGAGCTTCGCCGGGTCGGCCGTCGGCAGCACGCGGAACATCACGAACAGCAGCGCTACCACGATGATCAGCAGCACGACGCCCCACAGCAGCCTGCGGATGATGTAGCGGCTCATTGTCTGTGTCTCGGCATCGCCTGGGCTCTGGTCGGGTGCTGCTGCGCGACGAGCGTGCCGTCGCTGGTTGAAGCGGCGCCTGACGTGGCGCCTGACGTGGCGCCGCGCGAGGGGCGGGCGTTTCGCCCGCCCCTCGGCCGCTGCTTGCTTGCTGCTACTTCAGGGATGTGAACGAGTAGGACCAGTCCCCGATGTTCCAGAGCTTGCCGACGCCGGCGACGTCATTGGACTCGATCTCCGGCTCCTTGCTCCATTCGTAGGGGACCGCGACGGCTTCTTCGACGAGTTCCCTGTCGATCTTCGCCCACGCTTCGCCGCGCGCCTTCGTCCCGACGACCGTTTCGGCCGCCTTCATTGCCGCGTTGATTTTCGGGTGATTGACGAGGCCCCAGTTCGAGTTCGTCCCGTTCTTGACGATCAGATCGCCGTTGAACGGCACGTCGAGGACCGCCTGCGGATCGCCGAAGTCTGCGACCCAGCCGACGTTCGGGCAGACGTCGATCTTTTCGGTGACCACGCCGCAGTACTTCGAGTACATGACCGTGTGCTCGACGAGGTTCAGCTTCGTTTTGAAGCCGAGGTTCTTGAGCGTCTGGTTGACGGCTTCGGCGACGTTGTTCGCTGGCGGCGAGGAGTCGCCGACGACCTGGATCGTTTCAGAGCCGGTGTACTTGCCGCTGGGGTAGCCGGCGAGCTTCATGTACTTTTCCGCGACCTTTATGTCGCCCTGCGGGTTTTCGTTGTAGTCGACCTTCGGACCCGGGAAGCCGCCGGCTTCTTCGAAGCCCGGCACACCGGTCCACAGGTAGTGGGTCATGATGTCGTTGACGAGTTTGCCGCCGCGCAGCTTGTTCAGCGCTTCGCGGTCGGTCGCCGCCCAGAACGCCTTGCGCAGGTTGACGTTCTTGAATGGCCCGTAGCTGTTGTTGATCGCGATGTAGCGATCGCCCGAGCCTGGCGTGATCTGCAGCTGGCTGCGGTGCTGCTGGGCCGCCAGCTTGAGAATCGGCGCCGCCGGCGTGTCGCTCTGGACCATGTGGCTGCCTTCCAGGACCTGGCGCCCGATCACGTTCGGGTCGCCGCCGATCGCGATGTTGATCTGGTCCAGGTAGGCGGGGCGGTAGTCGGTGCTCGCGTCCCAGTTGGGGTTGCGCACGAGCGTCGCCGACTTGCCCGGCTGGTAGCCGACGCCCAGAATCTTGCCCGAGGAGTCCGCCTTGAGCATGTACGGGCCCGTTGCGACCTGGTAGTTGCCGTATTCGCTCGGTTTCTTTTCGTCGAACTTTTTGGCGTATTCCTCAGGGACCGGCACCGTCCAGTAGAGCACCATCGAGGCGACCACGATCGCCGCCTGCGGTTCTGTCAATTTGAGCTGGAGCGTGTACTTGTCGGTCGCTTTGACGCCGGCGATCGGGCCGCCTTTGGCCGTCTTCATGCCTTCGACCGAGCTCAGGTAGCCGAGGTAGTAGGGGTTGGCGACGTTCGGGTTGGCGATTCGGTCGATCGCGTAGACCTCGTCGGCGGCCGTCACTTCGCGGTTGACCGGCGGGCTGTAATGCACGCCCTTGCGGATTTTGATCGTGATCAGCTTGTTGCCGTCGGAGATCACCGGCTGGCCTTCGGCGAGGTCCGGTGTCGCTTCGGAGAACGTGTTGGGCTTGTAGCTGTACAGCTGACGCTGCGTGGCTTCCATGATGTCGTAGTCCAGCGAGAAGTAGGACTGGCCCGGGTCGAGATGTTCGAAGTCCTCGTTCTGGACCACGTTCAGGGTTCCGCCCTTTTTGCCGCCCGTGAGCGACTCCGTCGCCGGCGTCAGCGCTCCAGCGGGTATCGAGCCGTTCGAGCTGCTGCTCGTGCTCGAGGAGCTGCTGCTGCTGGAGCCGCATGCGGCCAGCGCGAGCACCAGCGCCCCCGCGACCGCAGCCGCCACAATCGTTCTAAGCGACCGCATCGGGACGCCTCCTTTTGGTTGTCATTGGCGGCACCGGCAGATCACCGGGCCGTTCGTGGGTTGAGTGCATCGCGCAGGCCATCGCCCAACAGGTTGAAGGCGAGCACCGTAAACAGCAGCGCGAGGCCGGGAAAGGTCATGTACCACCAGGCCGTGTTGAAGATCGGCGTCGCCGCGGCGATCATCTGCCCCCAGCTGGCCGTCGGCGGGCGCACCCCGACGCCGAGGAACGAGAGCGACGCCTCGAGCAGGATGTTCAGCGGGATCAAGAGCGTCGCGTAGACGATCACCGGCGCCACCAGGTTCGGCAGGATCTCGCGGAACATGATCCGCGCGTCCGAGGCGCCGAGCGCCCGCGCCGCGTCGACGAACTCCCGCTGGCGCAGCGACAGCACCAGCCCCCGCACGATGCGGAAGATGTAAGTCCAGTTGACGAGCGCGATCAGGAAGATGATCACGCTCGTCCCGGGCGAGATCGCACCGCCGACGCAGCCGCGCACGGCGCACGCCGCGCCGATCCCCAAACCGAGCAGCAGCACCGGGATCGACAGCACGACGTCGACGGTCCGCGACATCACCGTGTCCACCCAGCCGCGGTAATAGCCCGCGATGATGCCGAAGGACACGCCGATCACCGTCGCGATCGCGGTGCCGAGGAGCCCGACCTCGAGCGACACGCGCGTGCCGTAGATCACGCGTGACATCACGTCCTGGCCGAGCTGGTCGACGCCGAACGGGTGGGCCCAGCTGGGCCCGAGCGGGCTGCCGAATTCGTCGGTCAGGTTGAGGTTCTGCACGTACGGCCCCGGCAGGCCGAGGATTTTCACGATCAGCGGCGCCGCGATCGCCACGATCACGAGGAACACGACGAACCCCAGCGAGACCAGCGCGACGCGGTCCCTGCGCAGGCGTCGCCAGAACAGCTGAAGCGGCGAACGCGCAGCGATCTCTTCGCTAGCCTCGACCAGATCGAAGCCGCCTCCCGTGCCCGGGAAGATTTCGGCAGCGCCCGCGCCCACTAGCGATCGCTCCGTTTCATGGGTAGCACTGGGCTCCAGATAAACATCGGACGTACAGGTTCGACACCCACGCCTGGCCAACCTCCTGCTGCAATCGCATACACACGTGTCCAATCGCCCGGCATTCCCCGCCCGGCCGGCGCCGCCCCCGCCCTAGAAGCGCCGTCGCGGCGCGCCGCCTTCCCCTTTTCCCACTTTTTCCCGTTGTTATTCGGAGTCGGGAGGGTGCGCGCGATACTCAGGCGATGGCCGACACCCTGTTCGACGATCCGAGCAGCGACGGCGGGCGCCCGCTGGCGGTGCGCATGCGCCCGCGCTCGCTCGGAGAGTTCATCGGCCAGAGCCACCTGCTCGCAGAGGGCTCGGCGCTGCGCACGGCGATCGAGCAGGGCCGGCCGCACTCGATGGTGCTCTACGGCCCGCCCGGATCGGGCAAGACGACGCTCGCGCGGATGATCGCCGAGCACTCGCAGGCGGCGTTCGAGGAGCTGAGCGCCGTACAGGCCGGACGCGCCGAGGTGCGCGCCGTAATCGAGCGCGCCGAGCACCGCCGCTCGCTAGCGCCGCCCGGCGCCGCCGGCGGGCGCACCGTGCTGTTCCTCGACGAGATCCACCGCTTCAACAAGGCCCAGCAGGACGCGCTGCTCCCCGCCGTCGAGGAGGGCCTGTTGACGCTGATCGGCGCCACCACCGAGAACCCCGCGTTCGAGGTCAACGGCGCGCTGCTCTCGCGCGTGCGCGTGTATGCATTGCAGGCGCTCAGCGCCGACGAGGTCGCCACGCTGCTGCGCCGCGCGGCCGATGCGAACGTCGACGAGGATGCGATCGAGTTCCTCGCCGCGCGCAGCGAAGGCGACGCGCGCACGGCGCTCAACGCGCTCGAGCTGGCGGTCGAGACGGCCGCCGAGGCCGCGGCGCAAAGCGCCGAGCCGGGGGGGCCCGCCGGCGCCCGGGTGACGCTGGCGCGCGCCGAGGACGCGCTGCAGCGGCGCGCCGTGCTCTACGACAAAGGGGGCGATCGCCACTACGACTACGCCTCGGCCTGGATCAAGGCGACGCGCGGATCGGACCCCGACGCCTCGCTGTATTACCTCGCCGTGATGCTCGAGGGCGGCGAGGACCCGCGCTTTATCGTGCGGCGGATGGTGATCCTGGCCTCCGAGGACGTCGGCAACGCCGATCCACAGGCGCTGTCGGTAGCCACAGCCGCGGCGGCCGCCGTCGAGCATCTCGGGCTGCCGGAGGCGACCTACGCGCTTGCCCAGGCCGCGATCTATCTCGCGCTCGCGCCGAAGTCGAATGCCGCCGGCAGGGCGCTCGGCGCGGCGCGGGCGCACGTGCGCGAGCACGGTGCGCAAGCCGCGCCCGCCTGGCTCCGCTCCGGGCCCCGGCCGGGGATGGACAAGCAGGACTACGACAACCCTCACAACCACCCTGGCCACCTATCCTCGCAGCCGCTGCTACCGGACGGCGTCCAGGGCTCGCGCTTCTACGAGCCCGACGAGGCCGAGGCCGAGCTCGCACGCAGGTTGCGCGAGATTCGCGCGGCGCGCGGGATCGAGCAGCCATAATCGGCTGATGAGCGCGACCGTCGGCGAGGCCGGCAGCGAAGCGGGCAGCGAGCGGGTGCTGCAGGCGCGCGACCCTGCCACGGGGGCACCGCTCGGCAGCGTGACCGCGACGGCGGCGGCGAAGATCCCCGAGCTGGCCGCCGATGTGGCCAAGGTGCAGCCGCTGTGGGCGCTCTTGCGGGTGCAGGACCGCGCGCGCTACATGCGCCGCATGGCCCAAGCCGTGATCGACGACTTCGACGAGCTCGCCGCGGAGCTCGCCCGCGAGCAGGGTCGCCCGGCGGCCGAGATCGCCGCGCTCGAGCTGCTGCCTGCGATCGATGCGTTGATCTGGATCGCCGACGACGGCGCCGAGGTGCTCGGCGGGCGTCGCGTCGGGATCAGCCGCGGCATGGCGATCGCCAAGCGCGCCCGCGTCGCGTACGAGCCGTTCGGCGTCGTCGGCGTGATCGGCGCAGGCTCGGCGCCGTTCGCCCAGCCGCTCGGTCAGATCGCGGGCGCGCTCTTGGCCGGCAACGGCGTCGCCTTCAAGCCGGCTGCGCGCGCTGCGCTGGCCGGCGAGCGGATCGGGCGCGTGCTGGCGCGTGCCGGGCTGCCCGAGGGGCTCGTGCGGATCGCCCACGGCGGCGCCGACGTGGGCATCGCGCTGGCCAAATCGCCCGTCGACAAGATCCTCTTCACCGGCTCGCCGGCGGTCGGACGCGTCGTCGCCGGCGAGGGCGTAGCGCGCGAGAAGGAGGTGACCGTCGAGCTCGGCGGCAAGGACGCGATGCTCGTGCTCGCCGACGCGCGCCTGCCGCAGGCGATCGCCGGGGCGCTGTGGGCCGGCTGCGCCGGCGCCGGGCAGGCGCGCGGGGCCGTCGAGCGCGTGTACGTGGCGCGCGAGCTGCACGAGCGCTTCGTCGAGGGACTCGTCGCGGCGGCGCGCGCGCTGCGCGTCGGCGACCCGGCCGACCCCCGCACCGACGTCGGCCCGCTCGCCTCGCCGCGGCGCCTCGCGCACGTGCAGGCGCTCGTAGAGGACGCGCTCGCGCAGGGGGCCAAGCTGCACTGTGGCGGCCCTGTCAGCCCGCCGGGCTGCGAGGCCGGATCCTTCTACGCACCCGCCGTGATCACCGGCGCGACACACGAGATGGCGCTGATGCGCGAGCCGCTCGAGGGACCGGTGCTGGGCGTGATGGCCGTCGACTCCGTCGATCAGGCGATCTCGCTGGCCAACGACAGCGACTATGCGCTCGGCGTCTCGGTGTGGAGCGCCGATCGCTACCAGGCGCTGCGCATCGCACGCGAGCTGCATGCCGGGATGGTCTGGTGCAACGACCACCTGCCCGGCCCCGCCGTCTCGCGCGGCCCGTGGGGGGCGGCGGCGGGCGGCGGGCTCGGGCGCACGCTCGGCGAGGCCGGGCTGCGCGCGTGCGCGCAGGAGAAGCTGATCACGTGGGATCCCCCCGCCGCGCGTGGGCTCTGGTGGGGGCCCTACGACGAGCTGACCACGCGCGCCGCACGATCCGTCGCGAAGATGCGCTCCGGGCGCGAGGCCGATCGCGAGCACGCCTGGCGCAACGGGGCGCTCGCGCTCGGGCGGATCGGCGCGCGGGCCTTTGGGCGCGGGCTGCCCCGATGAGCCGGCCGGCAGCGAGCCTGCGCGGAGGATCACCCGAAGGATGTGTGCGTCCTCGTTTTGGCGTTGCGGTAGCTATGGCATATACACGGCGCGGCGGTGGCGCGGCGTGCGTATATGCCATGGCTATCAATCCCATTTCTTTGAGACGTCCCCTCCGTCTCCCCTGGGCAGATGCGAACACCAGCGGCTGCACTACCCTTGAGACATGCCCGCCCAGGCCTATGCAGGTAAGGAGTGCGTGTGTCAGCTGCGCAAGGGGATCTGCGACCAGAGCTGCGTGCAGGGGATGCTCGACACCCGCTTCTACATCGCCTGCCTGAAGCTCAGCGGACGCCGTTGCGTGGTCGTCGGCGGGGGAGCCATAGGCCTGGAGAAGGTCGAGGGGCTGCTCGCGTGCGACGGCGAGGTGACGCTGATCGCACCCGAGGCCGAGCCGGCGCTGCAGGACTACGCGCGCGAGGGCTCGATCCGCTGGGAGCAGCGCGAGTACGCCGGCATCGGCGACCTCGAGGGCGTGTTCATGGCGATCGCCGCGACGAACGACACCGACGTGAACATCGCCGTTTACGACGACGCAGAGCGCCGCGCGATGCTCGTCAACGT
Organism: uncultured Solirubrobacteraceae bacterium; assembly: GCA_963716315.1. Classification (GTDB taxonomy): domain Bacteria; phylum Actinomycetota; class Thermoleophilia; order Solirubrobacterales; family Solirubrobacteraceae; genus Palsa-744. The sequence goes on from OY970301.1 coordinate 1,764,875, forward strand.
CGTCGACGTGCCGCCGCTGTGCAACTTCATCCTGCCCGCGATCGTGCGCACCGGCCCGCTCGCGATCGCGATCTCGACCGCCGGTGCTTCGCCGGCGCTGGCCAAGCGGATCAAGCGCGAGATCGAAGGGCAGTTCGGCGAGCCCTACGCGCGCCTGGCCGTGCTACTCAACGAGGTGCGCGGCTGGGCCAAGGGCACGCTGCCGACCTACCAGGACCGCAAGGAGTTCTTCGAGGGGATCGTCAACGGCGAGCCCGACCCCGTCGTTCTGCTGCGCGGCGACGACAGCCCGGGCGGCGCGGGTGAGCAGTCCGTACGCGAGCTGATCGCGCGGGCGCAGCACGAGCGTTCTGCGCTTGACACGGGCGCCTCGCAGGACGCGCGCCCCCCGCAGGCGTCCAGAGCCTGAGCTTTCACCTCAGCCTCGGCGTCTGCGCCGAGACCCCAAGACTCCGCGAGCTTCGCGGCGGGCGCGATCAGACGAGCGCGGCGTCGGGTGTGCGCGCGCTCAGGTCGTGCTCGCCTCGCGCGGAGCGATCGCCGAGCACGCGGAGGAAGGCATCGACCACGTCCCGGTCGAACTGAGTGCCGGCATTGCGGCGCAGCTCCTCGATCGCGAACTGTTCGCCCGGTCCCTTGCGATAGGGGCGATCGGAGGTCATCGCCTCGAACGCGTCGGCGACGTGGATCACGCGCGACTCCAGCGGGATCTCCTCGCCGGCCAGGCCGTCGGGATAGCCACGGCCGTCGGCGCGCTCGTGGTGGTGACGGATCCACTCGGCTCGCTGGGGCATCTCCGCGGCCAGCACGATGTCCGCGCCGAGCGCTGCGTGCGTCTTCATCAAGTCGTACTCCGACGCGGTGAGCTTGGCGGGCTTGCGCAGGATCGCGTCGGGAATGCCGATCTTGCCGACGTCGTGGAGCAGGCCGGCGATCCGGATCCGCTGCAGGCGCTGCGGGTCGAAACCGAGCTCATCGGCGATTGCCGCGCACAGGTTCGCGACCGTCTGGCTGTGGCTCTGGGTATACGAGTCCTTCGCATCGACGGCCAGCGCGAGCGAGTTCGCCAGCGTGCGGTTGTGGTCGTCGTCCCGCTCCAGCGTCGAGTCGAGCAAGAGGCCCATGTCGGGTGTGTAGATGGCCGCCGCCTGCCCGGAGCCCTTCGCGCTGAGCAGCGCGCGATCGGCGTCGCGAATCAGCTCGTCTCCGGGTCGCGGCTCGGTTGCCTGCGCAACGCCTGCGGTCACCCGCACGCGCTCGCCGCCGGCCTCCAGGGCAGCGTTCAGGCGCTGGGTGAACTGGAACCCGGCCAATGCCCTGATCCCAGGGAGCAGCACCGCGAACTCGTCGCCACCGACCCGGTATGCGCGGTCCTGAGCACCGAGCAGCGAGGCGATCTTGCGGCCGAGCGCGCGCAGCTGATCGTCCCCGGCCTGATGCCCGTACGTGTTGTTGACCTCCCGCAGGCCATCGACGTCGAGCAGCACGAGCGCCAGCGGCGCGCCCCTGTCCTGCATGCGCTGCAGCTCGCGCTCGAGGTCCTCGTAGAAGCCGCGGTGGTTGCCCAGCGATGTGAGCGAATCGGTCACCGTCATGATCGACAGGCGCTTCAGCTCGGCCGCCCGCATCGCACTCTGGATGCGGCGGTAGCGACGGATCACGAGCCTCATCACCGCGCCCAAGCCAATCGCGAGCACGATCGCGATCAGCCCGGCGTTGAACGCCGATGACTCGTCCTTGCGCAGCTCGGCGTTCTGCGCCAGGGCCTTGCGCGAGGCCGCCGTTGCCGCTCCGAATACCTGCGCCTCGATCGCCGAGAAGATCGGGTCCGTCACGGTGTGGTCGAGCTGTTCGACCAAGGATTTGTTGCCGGCGCGGGTTGCCGCGAACATCCTCGCCGTCGCATTTTCGTATTCCCGGTGGCGCACGAGCAACTGCGCCGTCGTGCGCCTCGCCGCGGGCGTGCCCTCCAGCGCGGCGACCTTGCGGAGATCGGCGATCAGGTTGTCGCCGGACTGCTTGTGCAGCGCCAGCGCCTGCAGACTCGGTTCGACGCGGTACTTGCGCTCCAGCGACTCGTCCTGACCCACCCAGAAGCGAGCGTCCTGGTAGACGGCCGCGATCCGGTTGGTCGCATCGGCGGAGCGCGCCTCGACGACTACGTGGTGCTGGGTCACGAGCGCGAACACGCCAAGCGCCGCCCATCCAGCGATCAGGCAAGCGACGCTCAGCCGCAAGAGCCGACGTCCGGCAGGGCGCTGCGTTCCAAAGGGGTCGATGGGTGGGATCCTTCCCGGGTGCCTTTCGCAGCCGACAATCGAACTAGGTCAACCTTCGTGGCGTGCCCACCCAAACACCGAAGAACTTACAGTCAAAGTCTAGCACTCCGGACCTACCTGCCAAGACGACGCGAGGACGTTTCGACGATGCCTCCCGGCCATCGGGACAATGCTAAATCGCGCGCTCTCGCAGTCCGACCGACAACGCTTCCGCGCGGCGACGATACCGTGACGCCCATGCAAATCGAGCAGGGCGCGGCGGGGTCGCCCGTTTTCTCGCGCGCCGGCTGCGGCGACGTCGCTGCCGGCAGCGCCGAGCAGCAGCCGAGCGTCATGGCCATCGAGATCGAGGGCCTCGCTCGGCACTACGGCGAACGCGAGGCGTTGAGCGGTGTGTCGCTGTCGCTGCAGAGCGGCCAGACGCTCGTCGTGTTCGGCCCCAACGGCGCCGGCAAGACGACGCTGCTGCGGACCCTCGCAACGCTGCTGCGCCCGCACGCGGGCAGCGTAGTGGTGCTCGGCTCGCAATTGCCCGACGACGCATGGGCCGTGCGCGGGCGGATCGGCCTGCTCGGACACGAGCCGCTGCTGTACCGCGAGCTGACAGCGCGCGAGAACCTGCGCTTCCACGCGCAGTTGCACGATGTCGTGCCCGAGCGAGTCGAGCAGCTGCTGGGCGCCGTGCAGATGAGCGACCGCGCCGACGAGCCGCTGCGCACGCTCTCGCGCGGGATGGTCCAGCGCGTGGCCGTCGCGCGCGCCGTGCTGCACGACCCCGAGCTGCTGCTGCTCGACGAGCCGCGCTCGAACCTCGACCCGGCAGCGGTCGAGCTCGTCGACCCGCTGATCGGCGCAGCCTCGGGACGCACGCGCGTGATCTGCAGCCACGACCCCGGCGGCGGGCTGGCCGAGGCCGACGTCGTGCTCGGGCTGCGCGGCGGCGAGCAGGCGCTGCTCTGCGACGCGCGCGAGGTCGGCGCCGAGCAGATCGCGGGGCTGTACCGATGAGCACGGTCGTGCCCGACGCGCAGCGGGCGGGCGGGGACGGCGCGCCGGCGGCTGGGACGGCACAAGCCGCGGGGGACCGCCGCGCACGTCCGGCGCGCACGCTGTCGGTCGTGCGCGCGCTGCTGCGCAAGGAGCTGCTCGTGGAGCTGCGCACGCTGGAGTCGGTGCCGGCCATGTCGCTGTTCGCCGTGACCACGTTCGTCGTGTTCCACTTCGCACTCAACCGCAACTCGGTCGACGGCGACCTCGCCGCGGGGATCCTGTGGGTGACGCTGCTGTTCGCGGCGATGCTCGGCGTCAACCGACTGTTCGTCGCCGACGCCGACCAGGGCGGCTTCGACGGCTTCCTACTGGCCCCCGTCGACCGCAGCGCGATGCTGTTCGCGAAGGCGCTCGCGCTGCTTGCCTACCTCGTCGTGCTCGAGCTCGTCGCCGTGCCCGCGTTCGGCCTGTTGCTGCTGGCACCCCCGCTCGGGCACGCGCTGCCCGAGCTGATCGGCGTGCTCGCGCTCGCCGACCTCGGCGTGGCGGCGATCGGCACGCTCGTCGCAGCGCTCGCCGTTCGCACCCGCGCGCGCGATCTGCTCGGGCCGCTCTTGGCGCTGCCGCTGCTCGTGCCGATCGTGATCGGCGGCGCGCGCGCGAGCTCACCGCTGCTCGCGCTGGGCCACGCCACGGGCCCCGCCGGGCGCTGGCTGCTGACGCTCGGGCTCTATGATCTGGTGTTCGGGCTGATCGCCTACGCGCTGTTCGATTTCCTCTTGGAGGATTAAAAGATGTACGGAAAGGGCCTGCGCGCTCTGAGCATCTCCACGGTCGCCGTGATGGCGGTCGCGCTCGGGCTCGTCTTCTTCTGGGTGCCGCTCGAAGCCGAACAGGGCTTCCTGCAGAAGATCTTCTACGTGCACGTGCCGCTGGCGATCGTCTCGCTGTGCGGCTTCGTCGTCGGCGGCATCTTCGCGATTCAGCACCTGCGCACGCGCGAGCAGAAGTGGGACTTTCGCTCCTACGTCGCGATCCACACGAGCCTGATCTTCGGCGTGGCGACGTTGATCACCGGCTCGATCTGGGCAAAGGGCTCTTGGGGGCACTGGTGGGTGTGGGACGAGCCGACGCTCGTCTCGTTCCTGATCGTGTTCCTGCTGTACGCGACCTACCAGCCGCTGCGCTTCGCGATCGAGGACCCCCAGCGCCAGGCGCGCTACGCCTCCGTGTTCGCCGTCACCGCGGGCGCCTTCGTGCCGCTCAACTTCATCGCCGTGCGCGCTTCGACGGCCTACGTGCACCCGCGCGTGCTCGGCGCCACCTCGAACCTGCCGTGGCAGATGTCGCTGACGTTCCTGATCTCGTTGCTCGGCATGGCGCTGCTGTTCACGACGCTGTGCAAATACGAGCTCACGGTGAAGCACACGCGCGCGCAGCTGCGTGCGCTGCGGCGCATCTCAGAGCGGCGCGCGGGGATGGCCACGAGCGCCACGCCGCCGCCGCGCGGGCGCAGCGCTGCGCCGAGCCTGCATGCCACCGCGATGACCGCGCATTCGCCGGAGCGGGGCCGCTGATGGCGTCGCTGCTCGCCGAGCTGCCCGCCCTGCCGCTGCACGAGGCGGGGAAGTACGTCGCCGGCGCCTATGTCGTGCTGTTCGCGCTCGTGCTCGTCTACGTCGCGATCATGGCGATCCGCCAGAGCCGGCTCGAGCGCGACCTCGGCGAGCTGTTGCAGCGCGAGCAGGACGCAGCGGACGGCGAGAAGGGCACATGAGCGGCGAGCTGCTCGCGCTTGGCATCTCGCACAAGACGGCGCCGGTGGCGCTGCGCGAGCGCCTGGCCTTCACCGAGTCCGAGGCGATCGACTTCGAGCGCCAGGCGACGGCGACGCCGGAGGTGCGCGAGGCGGTCGTGATCTCGACGTGCAACCGCACCGAGGTCTACCTCGTCGTCGGCGACCCCGTGCGCGCCGAGTCCGACGTGCTCGGCCTGCTCGCCGGACGCGCCGCGATCCGCCCGACGGAGCTCTCCGACGCGATCTACTCGCCGCGCAATTGCGACGCGGCGCGCCAGCTCTACCGCGTGACGGCCGGTCTCGAGTCGATGATCGTCGGCGAGGCCGAGATCCAGGGCCAGGTCAAGCGCGCCTACGAAGCGGCGATGCGCGCGGGCTGCACCGGCCCGCTCTCCAACCGGCTGTTCGCGGCGGCGCTGACGGCGGGTAAGCGCGTGCGTACGGAGACCGAGATCGGCGCGGCACGCGTGAGTATCCCCTCGGTCGCCGTCGACCTCGCGCTGAGCGTGCTCGGCGGCCTCGAGCACCGGCACGTGGTCGTGCTCGGCGCGGGCGAGACGAGCGAGCTGACGGCGCGCGCGCTGAACGAACAGGGCGCGGGCACGATCTTCGTCGCCAACCGCCACGCCGACCGCGCGCTCAGCCTGGCGCAGCGTTTCGGTGGCAGCGTGGTCGGGCTCGACGGCCTGCCCGAGCAGCTGCTGCAGGCCGACATCGCGCTCTGCTCGACCTCCTCGCCGCACCCGATCGTCGGCCGCGACGAGCTGGAGATCGTGATGCGCGAGCGCGAGGGGCGCCCGCTGCTGCTGATCGACATCGCCGTGCCGCGCGACGTCGAGGCGGCATGCGCGGAGCTCGAGGGCGTCAGCCTGTATGACATCGACGACCTGCAGGCAGTCGTCGCGCGCAACCTGAGCATCCGCGAGGGGGAGCTTCCCCGCGCCGAGGAGATCGTCGAGGAGGAGATCCACCGCTTCGCCCGCTGGCTCGGACAGCTCGAGACGCTGCCGACGGTTAGCGCCCTGCGCGAGCACGGCAATGATCTCGTCGAGCAGGTGCTGGCCGAGAACGCGGGTCGCTGGGAGTCGGCGTCGCCGCGCGATCTGGCGCGCATCGAGGCGGTCGCGCGCGCTGTGATGAGCCGGCTGCTACACGAGCCGACGATCCGCCTGCGCAGCCTCTCCGAGGAGCGCGGTCACGCGAGCCTCGAGCTCGTGCGCGAGCTGTTCGGCCTGCGCGAGGATGAGTCCTCTCCGCAACAGGCACCGAACGAGCTGGCAGAGGTTCACGACCTGCCCGCCCGACGCCGCGAGGGCTGATGCGCCTCGGCACCCGTGGCAGCGCGCTGGCGCTGGCACAGGCCAAGCTCGTTGCGCGGATGCTGCAAGCGCGCGCGGGCACCGGCGGCTCAACCGATCCCGTCGAGATCGTCCCGATCGTGACCCGCGGCGATCGCGAGTCGGCCGCCGTGGACGACGTCGCCGGCGAGCTCACCGGCGACGGACCAGCTGGAGAGCCGCCGCCGGGCGAGGACAAGTCGCGCTGGGTCTCAGAGCTCGAGCGGGCGCTACTCAGCGGCGAGATCGACGCGGCCGTGCACTCGGCCAAGGACGTGCCCGGCGAGCTCGCCGAAGGGCTCGTGCTGGCGGCGGCCCCACCGCGCGCGGCGGCCGAGGACGTGCTGTGTGGTGCCCTGGGCGATGGCGAGACGGACGCGTTCGACGCGCTGCCGGCGGGGGCACGCGTTGGCACGAGCAGCATTCGTCGTATCGCCCAGCTGCGCGCCGCGCGCGAGGATCTCGAGCTGGTCGCGCTGCGCGGCAACGTCGACACGCGGCTGCGCAGGCTCGGCGAAGGCCACTTCGATGCGATCGTGCTCGCGCTCGCCGGTCTGCAGCGGCTGGGACGCTCCTCGGAGGCGGGCGCCGTGCTCGACCCGGCGCGCTTCGTGCCGGCGCCGGGACAGGGCGCGCTGGCGCTCGAGGTCCGCGCCGAGGACGAGTCCACGCGGGCGGCGCTGGGGGAGATCGGCGACGCAGGCACACTGGCGTGCCTGCTGGCCGAGCGTGCCCTTGCGCTCGAGCTCGGCGCCAGCTGCGACACGCCGCTGGGAGCACTCGCGACTTTGCACGGAGGCGAGCTGCACCTGCGTACATGGGTTGGACTGCCCGACGGGTCTGCTTGGATCGCAGACGAGCTCGTGGGTGTGCCGGCCGAGCCCCGTGCACTTGCTGGCGCGCTGGCCGGGCGACTCAGAGCGGTCGGTGCCGGCGAGATGCTTGAAGGCGCTGCTCGAACCGCGTAGTTGCCGGCGACGGGCCGTTGAGACCTCTGTGTGCTAGCCTGTGGCCATGCGTTTGCACATAAGCTTGGATGACGAGCTCGTGCAGCAACTGGATCAGCGCGTGGGTCGGCGTCAGAGGAGCACCTTCATCGGTGAGACAGTCCGCCGTGCACTCGAAGACGAGCGCCGCTGGGACGACATCGAAGCGAGCCTGGGTGCGCTCTCGGGGCGAGAGCACGAATGGGACGGCGATTTGGCTGGCTGGGTCAACGCGCAGCGTTCGGGCGACCCGGCTCGCGTCGGTTGATAGTTGCCGCTGCTGCTCGACACGACTGTCTTGATTGACGCGTTGAGGGGCCGAGCTGCTGCCGAGCGCCTGCGCGACCTTCGCAGCGCAGAGCACGTGCCGTGGATATGCGCTGTGAACGTCGAGGAGGTCATGCGCGGCGTGCATCGAGAGGAGGAGCAGCTCGTCGAGCGCTTCCTTGGCGGGCTCCAGCTGGCGGCCCTCGGTCGCGTCGAGGGCGAGCGTGCGGGGCGCTGGCGCAGAGACTACGCACGGCAAGGGGTGACGCTCCAGCAGGCCGATTGCCTGATCGCGGCGGCAGACTGTGGGTGTCGATGCGCAGTTGGCGACCGGCAACCCCAAGCACTTCCCCATGCCCGAGCTCGACGTCGTGCATTGGCCGGTCGGCGCATGAGCGGCCGCGTCTACCTCGTCGGCGCCGGTCCTGGCGATCCGGGTCTCTTGACGGCCCGCGCGCTCGAGCTGATCGCGAGCGCCGACACAATCCTCTACGACAGGCTGATCCCCCAGGCGGCGCTCGAGGGCGCTCGCCCCGACGCAGAGCTGCTGTATGTCGGCAAGGAGGGCGGCGGAACGTCGGTGCCGCAGGAGCAGACCGAGGCGCTGATGGTGGCGCGCGCGCAAGCCGGGCGCACGGTCGTGCGCCTGAAGGGCGGCGACCCGTTCGTGTTCGGCCGCGGCGGCGAGGAGGCGCTGGCGCTTGCCGCCGCCGGCATCCCCTTCGAGATCGTCCCGGGCGTGACGGCGGGCGTGGCGGCGCTCGCCTACGCGGGGATCCCGGTCACGCACCGCGGCCTCGCGCGGGCGGTCGCGTTCGTGACGGGGCGCACGGGCGACGAGAGCGAGCTCGACTGGTCGGCGCTGGCGGCGTTCCCGGGCACGCTCGTCTTCTACATGGGCGTCGGGCGCCTGGCACAGATCTGCTCGTCGCTAATCGAGGCGGGCCGCGCGCCGGGCGAGCCGGCCGCCGTGATCGAGGCCGGCACGCTGCCGGGGCAGCGCACGGTGCAGGGCACGCTGCAGACGCTCGCAGAGCGGGTGGCCGAGGCGCAGGTCGGCTCACCGTCGATCACGGTCGTAGGACCCGTCGCCGAGCTGGCCGAGCAGCTCGCGTGGGTCGCGGCGCGACCGCTGGCCGGGTTGACGGTCGCCGTCACGCGCGCTCGCGCGCAGGCGAGCGGTCTCGCGGGCAGCCTGCGCGAGCTGGGGGCGGATGTCGTGCAGGCACCGGCGATCCGCATCGAGCCGATCGCCGGGGCGCCGCTGGACCCCGCGCCTTACGACCTGATCTGCGTGACGAGTCAGAACGCGGTTGGCGCGCTGTTCGAGCGGCTGGCCGCGGGCGGGCGCGACGCGCGCTCGCTGGCGGGGGCGCGGATCGCCTCGATCGGTCCCGGCACCGATCGCGAGCTGGCGGCGCACGGGATCGCGGCCGACGTGACCGCCGAGCGCTCCGTCGGCGAGGGCTTGGTCGAGGCGCTCGCCGACGTGCCGGTGACGCGCGCGCTGATCGCCCGGGCGCGCGGCGGTCGCGACGTGCTCCCGGACGCCCTGCGCTCGCGCGGCGCCGCGGTCGACGTGCTCGATCTGTACGAGTCGGTCGCCGCGCCGCTCGCCGCCGAGACGACCGCCGCGGTCAGGGCGGCCGACTACGTGACGTTCACGTCCTCCTCGACCGTGCGCAACCTGCTCAGCGCGATCGGCGGGCTCTCACCGCACACGCGCATCGTCTCGATCGGCCCGATCACGAGCGAGACGCTGCGCGAGCACGGCGTGGCGGTCGACGTCGAGGCGAGCGAGCACGACGTCGATGGCGTCCTTCGAGCGCTCGTCGCGGACGTCGCGACACGCGCTCGATGAGCCGCGAGCGGATGAGCACCCGAGAGCCGGCGCTCGGCCGGCCGCGCGTCTACCTGCGCAGGACCGACTCGACGAACGACCGCGCGCGCGAGCTGGCGCTGGCGGGAGCCCCGCACGGGACGCTCGTGACGGCAGCCGAGCAGACGGCGGGGCGCGGTCGCCAGGGCAGGCGATGGTCGGCACCTGCGGGCAGCGCGCTGCTGATGTCGCTGATCCTGCGTGAGCCCCCGCCGCTGCTGCCGCTGATCGCGGCGCTGGCGGTCACCGACACGGCCGGCGAGGAGGCACAGATCAAGTGGCCGAACGACGTCGTGTTCGTGCGCGGCGAGGACGGCGAGGCGGGCACGCTGGCGAAGGTCGCGGGCATCCTCGCCGAGGGGAGGCCGCAGGAAGGCTGGGCGGTGTTGGGCATCGGCCTGAACGTGGCCGTGCGCGTCGAGGACCTGCCGCCCGAGCTGCACGGCACGGCGGCGACGCTGGGGCGCGAGCCGCGAGAGGTCGAGCCTGCGCTGCGGGCGCTGCTCGCGGCGCTGCAGCGCCGCCTGGCCGAACCGAGCGAGCGAACGCTCGCGGCGTGGCGCGAGCGCGATGCGCTGCGTGGGCGCGCGATCGCCTGGAGCGGCGGAGCGGGTCGGGCGGAGGGGGTCGACGGCGCCGGGCGGCTGGTCGTGGCGCTGACGGGCGGCGGGCGCACGGCGCTCGACGCCGGCGAGGTCCACCTGCAGGGAGTCGGCGAGCGCTAGGTCGACTCGCTCGCCGGCGAGCCACGCTCGGCGGAATGGGCGCCGTTGGCCGAGCCGTTGGCCGAGCCGTTCGGCGCGCCGTTGGCCGGGCGGGAGCCCTCGCCCGAGCCGCCGCCGGCCACCGCCGCCGCGCGCCGGTTCTCTGCGGCGGCCTTGGCCCTGCCGTTCGCCGTGCCGTTGCCCTGGCCTCCGTTGCCCTGGCCTCCCTTGCGCCGCCTGCGTGAGTTGCGCGCGCGCCGCTTGGGGAAGTTGCGCAAGAGCTCGCGGGCGAGCGCGGGAGGCTTGCGCGCCATCCGCGTGCGCGCGCCGCGCAGCGCCTCCTCGGCCTCGGGCGTGTGCGCGAGCGCAGCCGCGAGCAGCGCGGCGGCGAGCCGTCGGTCCTGCTTGCGCGCGGCGTGGATCAGCCGGCGCGCGTTGCGCGCGTGCGCGCCGCCGGCGGAGTTGACGAGCAGCCCGAGCAGGCGCTTGGTCTCGGGCCAGCGCTGCACGGCGTACTCCTCGTGCACGTCGCGCGTGTACTCGGCCAGGCGCCAGATCCAGGCGTTGGCCTGGTCCCGGCGGCCGATGCGCCGCTCGACGAGCGCGCGCAGCATGATCTTGGTCGCCTCGCGGCGCTCGTCACGCGGCCAGCCGCCGATGATGTCGATCGCGGTGTCGAACGCGTCGGGGTCGCGCAGCGCGGGGATGTCGGCGAGCGCGCGTAGGCGCAGCTGCGCGTTCTTGTTGCGCTGCACGGCGGTGATCAAAAAGCGGCTCTTAAGCTCGCCGGTGCGGTCGAAGTGCAGCATCGCGCGCGCCCGGCGCCAGCCGTTGGGAGCGACGCGCGCGCCGGCGAGCGCGGCCCACACGTGCTGCTCGCCGTAGTCGAGGTGCTCGACGGCGATCCGCCACAGCTCGCGCTCGAACACGGCGAACCGCCGCTCCTCCTCGGCGCACACGGGCAGCACACGGCGCTCGACGCGCATCCGCCGCCCGCGCCCGCGCCTGACGGGGCCGACGACGATCGCGCCGCCGCGGTAGACGTCGCGGTCGAGCAGCGAGTGCAGCGTGACGACGGGGTCGTCGTGCTTGGTGGCGGGGTGCACGAAGTCGACGACGAGGCCTGCCTCCTTGCCGGGGTGCCGGCGCGTGACGCGCCCGACGCGCTGCTGGTAGATGCGCTTGGAGGCGGTCGGGGCGAGGTGCACGCAGACGGTCGCGCGCGGGCTGTTCCAGCCCTCGGCGAGCAGCTGCGCGTTGATCAGCACGTCGATGTCGCCGCGCTCGTAGCGCGCGAGGATCTCGGCGAGCTCGCGCTTGGGTGTCTCGCCGGAGACGCCCTGGGCCTTGATCCCCTCGGCGCGGAAGGCTTCGGCGAGGTTGTAGGCGTGGCGCACGCCGGCCGCGTAGACGACGCCGGGGACCCCGTTGAAGCGCGTCTTGTAGAGGTTGGCGACGGCCAGGTTGAAGGGCTGCTGGTCGAGCAGTTTGGCGAGCTCGTCCTGGTCGAACTCGGTGTCGACCTCGCCGCGGCGCAGCGGCACCTTGGCGATCGTGCGCACGCCGACGCCCGGGGAGATGCGCACGCAGCGAAGCGGCGCGATCACGCCGCGGCGGGCGGCCTGGGCGAGGTCGAAACGCGAGGTCTGCGTCGGGAACAGGTCGGTGACGTGGCGTGCGATCAGCGCGCCGGTGGCGGTCATGCCGATGAAGATCGGCCCGGTCCACTCGCGGATCGCGCCGCTCGTCTTCTCGCCGAGCGCGGTGTGCGCCTCGTCGCAGATCACGATCGTGTAGGCGCTCGAGATCTTGCCGGCGTTGCGCACGAACCACTGGTAGGTCTCGACCGTCACGGGACCGTTGGCGGAGTCTTCGCCCTTCAGCAGAGGTTTGCTGATGCGCTTTGAGTAGCCGCGCTCGCGCAGCTCGCCGTTGAACTGGTCGACGAGGTTGCGGCGGTGCGTGAGGATCAGCACGCCGCCGGTCTGCGTGGCCTCGACGAAGCCGAGCGCGGCGACCGTCTTGCCGGCGCCCGTGGCGTGCTCGAACCAGAAGCGCTTTGCCGCGTTGGGATCCTCGGGCTGGTCGGCGAGCGACTCCTCTTCCTCCTCGCCCTCCTCGACCCAGTCGCGCGGCTCCTCGTCTGCCTCGCTCTCGCTCTCGCTCTCCTCCTCGGCGACGTCCTCCTCCTCGTCGTCGTCCACGTCGAGCTCGTCGTCTTCCTCTTCCTCGTCCTCGTCGGGCGCGGCTCGCTGCACGGGGCCGAGGTCGTCGTCGTCCTCGTCGAGCTCCTCCTCGTCCTCGGACTCCTCGTCCTCATCGTCCTCGTCCTCATCGTCCTCGTCGCGACCGTCGGCGCCGGTTCGCGCGGCGGTCGTCTCGCGCGAGCCTGGCGCGCCGTCCTCGCCGGGAGCGGGAGTGTCGTCGTCGAGTCCGAGGATCTCGGCGGAGGCGAGCAGCTCGGGGGAAGCCGAAGCGGCGGTGCGCCCGTTTCCGTTGGTTTCGGCCTGGGCGGCGGCAAGCAGCGCGGCGAGCGTGCCCGAGAGCGCGTCGACCTGGTGGGCTGAGAGGACGGTGCCGTCGGCGAGCTTGGGCTCGTCGTCTGAGAGCAGTCGCTCGAGCCCGAGCAGCAACGAGAATTCGCGGCGCCAGGCGGTGGAGGGATGCTTGGGCTTGGGGCTGGCGCCGAGCTCGGCGAGCGCCACGTCGAGCGCGCGCCGGCGCGGGGAGCCAGGGGCGAGCGCGACGGCTGCGTCCTCGCCCTCGTGCAGGAAGCGCTCATGCACGAACTTCTCCGCTCGCGAGATTTCGGCGGAACTTGGAATGGGCGCGGCCGCGAGGGCCACTGAGGTGGGCTCGGCCATTGAGAGGCTCTGGACTTCGAGACGGAGCCGGCGCTGAAAGTGGCTTCGACGCGGCTCGAACGACTGACGTCGACTGACGCCTTCTGCCGGATGCCTTGCGCGACCCGGCTTCTTCGTGCCCCAAGATATAGCACGTCGCGGAGGCGAAGATGAGACGTGGATGGGACGCGGCGGTGCGAGCGTCCCGGGGCGGAGCTGCGGCCGCGGTCTCAGCTCGCAGGGATCGGTAGCAATGGTATTTACGCCGTGTACATACCGTTGCTACCGCAACGCAAAAAAACGCACCCGCCCCCCACCGCCCGGCGCGTCAGCCCGCCGAGGGCGAACCGCGAAGATCTGCCACCCTTACGCGCGATGACGCCGAGGCGCTTGTGGATCGCAACAGCGGCACTCGCGCTCGCGGCGCTGCTCGTCGTGGGCCTCGTCCAGCTCGCCGGATCATCCTCGGCGCCGGTCAAGCGCTCGACGCTGACGCTGACGCAGATGCGCGCGCACCTGGCGGGCTCGCCGGCGCCGCTGGCGGCGCTGCACGCGCAGGCGAGCGAGCTGCTGCCAGGCGGCCTGCCGGCACTGCGCGGCCGGCTGAGGGCATTGCGCGGGCGACCGATCGTGGTCAACAAGTGGGCGTCGTGGTGCGTGCCGTGCCGCGCGGAGTTCGGCGCCTTCCAGGGCGCATCGGTGGCGCTGGGCCGCGAAGTGGCGTTCATCGGCATCGACTCGGGCGACACCAGCCGCGGCGCGGCGCTGGCGTTTCTGCGCAGCTTCCCGGTGAGCTACCCGAGCTACTACGACCACAGCGGTGCGGCAGGCGGCGCGATCACGGAGTCGACGTTCACGCCGGTGACGGTCTTCTACAACGCGGCAGGCGGGCAGTACATACGCCAGGGCCCGTACCCGAGCGAGGCCAAGCTGGAAGCCGACGTGCGGCGCTACGCGCTGGGAGCGGCGCATGCCTGAGGGCCGAAGTGCGAAGCACTCGAGGGCGCGTGCCTGAGATCCGCATCGACCCGCTCAGCGGGCACAGGACGATCGTCGCGGGCGAGCGCTCGCGACGCCCGGGCGGGGCGCCAACGCTGACGGAGGCCGAGCGAGCGCCGGAGTCGATCGACCCGGAGCGCGACCCGTTCGCGGAGGGTCACGAGGACCGCACGCCACCAGAGCTGTACGCGGTCAGGCCGAGGGGCGGTGTTCCCGACTCGCCGGGCTGGACGGTGCGAGTGGTGCCGAACCTGTACCCGGCGCTGGCCCCGGCCGAGAACGGCTTGGCGGATGCCGGCTCGACGCAGGACGCGGGCCAGGGCGAGCCGATCGCGACGGCGGCGGGGGCGGTGACGAGCGGCGATCCAGAGGGGCACGAGGGTCCGCGCGGGGCGGCTCTGGCGGAGCTGTTCACCTCGCTGCCGGCGACAGGCGCGCACGAGGTGATCGTCAACGGCCCGCAGCCGGTGCTCTCGCTGGCGGAGCTGCCGGTCGCGCAGGTGGCGGCGGCGATGGACGTGTGGCGCGAGCGGATGCGCTTCCACGAGGACTGCGCCTACGTGCAGCTGATCGTCAACGAGCGCCGTCAGGCGGGCGCGTCGCTGCCGCACACCCACGCGCAGCTATACGGCCTGGACTTCGTCCCGGCGGCGGTCGCGCGCGAGCGCGAGCGGGCGAGCGCGTATGCGACGCGCACGATGGGCCAGAACCTGCTGGGCGACGTGGTCGCCGAGGAGGTGCGCCTGCGCGAGCGGATCGTGGCGATCGACGAGGAGGCGGTGCTGATGGCGCCGTACGCCTCGCGCCTGCCGTTTCAGCTGATGCTCGCCCCGCGTCGCCCGGTGCCGCGCTTCGAGCAGGACGGCCCGACGGGCGCGGCGCTGTTGCACGACGGGCTCACGCGCTTGGCGCGCCACCTCGGCGCAAGCCCGCCGCTGAACATGTGGGTGCGTACGGCCCCGCGTGGCGCGGAGCACTTCTGCTGGCGGATCGACGTGCTGCCGCGCCTGACGCACCTGGCGGGGCTCGAGCTCTCGACGGACGTGAACCTCAACATCGTCGCGCCGGAGCACGCGGCGGCGCTGTTGCGCGACGCTTGAGGCTAGGCTCTCGCTGGTGCCACCCGAGGAGCGCTTCGTCCCCCGCTTCGCCGCCGAGCCGCCGCAGGAGGAGCTGCCCTACGGCCGCTGGGCCGGGCGCCTGGAACAGGAGCTGCTCGGCGCCTTCGCGCAGATCGACTCGGGCGAGGAGCAGTTGGGCGAGCCGGGCGAGATCGTCTGGTACCCCGACCGCACGTGGCACGGGCGCACGTACGTGCCGGCGACGGCGCCGACGAGCGAGGGCTACGAGCTGTTTGGCTATGTCCGCTACCTGGCGCCGGAGCAGGGCAGCGAGCCGAGTGACTTCTTCTCTTTTATCGATTTCACAGAAGAGACGGCCGCGCGCAATCCCGACTGGCAGCTGGACCTGTGCGACGAGGTGATCGGCTCGTGGCGCGGCGAGTCAGGCGCGGTGGCGGCGATGACGCTCGTGTGGGGGCACCCGCTGGTCTCGGGCGGGCGCGTCGCGACGGCCGAGCTGGCGGGGCTGGCGGTCGACCAGTGCGAGCTCAGCAGCGAGCGCTTCACGCTGATCGCCCCGGACGACTATCGCCACGACCTGCTCGAGATCAAGCTGTTCGGCGTCAGCGGCAAGCGAGCTGGCGGGCGAGTCGCTCTACGCGGCGGACGACGAGTCAGCGGACGCCGAGCCAGAGGACGCGACGGAGGACGACTGACCGCTATTTGGCTCCGCCGGCGTTCTTGCAGGCGGCCAGCGCGCGTTCCTTCGCTTCGCCGGCGGGCAGCGGCGAGGCGTTGACGAGTTCCCGGCAGGCTTCTTCGGCGGCCTTGCGCTTCGCGTTGGCGTCGCCGCTGGCGGCTTTTTCGCAGATCGCTTCGAGCTTTTCGGTGACTTTCTGCTGTAGGTGAGGCAGCGCTCTGATGCCGCGCTTGCAGTCGGCGACGGCGCTCGCGCCAACTGGCGTCGTGGGCGTAGCGCTCGTGCGGGTCGAGCCCGTGGGCGTCGTCGCCGTCGAGCTCGTCGCGGCGCTCGAGCCCGACGAGTTGCTCGAACTGCTCGAGCTGCCACAGCCGGCCAGCACCGCCGTGACGGCGAGCATCGGGGGCAACGAGGCGTAGACGCGGCGAGTCATGACGCGGATCCTATTCTTTGGATTCATTCTTTGCACGGCGCTTGAACAGGGCAGCTTCCTTGGCTTCTTCGGAGGCGAGCTGTTCGCGCGCTGATTTTTCCGCGGCCGATTCGTTGCCGGCGGACCCCTTGCTCGGCTTGCTCGGCTTCTGCGCGTGGGCTTTCGTCTTGTGCGTCGTGGCTTTGTGCTTCTTTGCGTGCGTGCGGGGCTTGCGCGAGCGCCGTTCGGAGGCCTGCTGAGCGATCTGCGCTTCGAGCTTCCTCCGTTTGGCGGCGACTTCGGCTTCTTCGCGCTTGATCGCGACGATTTCCTTGGCGCGCAGCTTGGCGCGCGCCTTTTCTTCGGCGGCTTCCTGGCCTTCGGCGAGCGCTTCTTCGCGCCCTTCGGCGGCGGAGCTCTTGCCGGCGGCGCCCCCGCCGGAGCCTTCGCCGCAGCCGGCGAGCACGGCCACGGCCGAGGAGACGAGCACGAGCGCAAGCACGGCGCGCAGCGCTCTCAAGCGCGCGCGTCTGCCGTCAAAGATCTGTCTGAGCAAATGCCCCATGGTCATCCCGTTTCGCTTGGCGCCGTCAGCTGCTGCTGCGGCGCGGCCTGCGTCGTCGCAGCATGTTCGGCTTCGGTCTTCTTGCGTTCTTCTTGCAGCTTCTGCTGCGCTTCGGACTTCTTGGCTTCTTCGCGTTCTTTCTGGAGCTTCGCCTTTGCTTCGGCTTCGCGCTTCTTCAACTTGGCTTCGGCTTCGGCTTCGTGCTTCTTGGCTTCCTTTTCGGCCTTTTCTTCACGCTTCTTGGCCTTCGCACGCGCCGCCTTTTCGGTCTTCTTGGCCGCTTCTTCGGCCGCTTCTTCGCGCCGCTTGGCTTCGAGCTCGGAGAGCAGTTCGCGGTTTTTTTCCGTTTCGGCCGCTTCTTCGCGTTTTTCGTTGGCCGCTTCTTCGTTGACTTCGACTGCGCCGCCGCCGGTTTCGGCCGGCTGACTGGACCCGTTTTGAGAGCTGCCGCAGCCGCCGAGCGGCGCCGCGATGCCGATCGCCAGGAGCAGCGCCAGCGGCATGCGCACCACCGCGCGGCTCAGCTTCGACATTCTCGTGAAGCTAGCAGTTGACCCTCCGCCGCTCAACAGTCAGCCGGCGTCAGATAGGCCTGCAAACGGCGCAAAACCAGCTACCGAGGAACGCTAGGAGGCGGCGAGGCGGCCGCGCTGGACCGGATCGGGTCCGCCAGCGGACTCGAACACCGTCTGCGGGTCGACGCGAGGGTCGATCGCCGCCATCGGCGCACGCGCCTTCAGCAGCGTCTCCTGGTACTCCTCCTCGGCGTCGGACTGCATCACGATCGCGCCGCCGACGCCGAGGCTCGCACTGTCGCCCTCGACGATGACCGTGCGGATCACGATGTTCAGGTCGCAGCCGCCGCTCAGCCCGAGGTAGCCGATCGCGCCGGAGTACACGCCGCGCGCCTCGCCCTCGAGCTCGTCGATGATCTCCATCGTGCGCTTCTTCGGCGCGCCGGTCATCGAGCCGCCGGGGAAGCACGCGCGAATGCAGTCGGGCGGCTCGACGTCGTCGCGCAAGAGGCCGCGCACGGTCGAGACGAGCTGATGCACGGTCTCGTAGGTCTCGATGTGCATCAGGTTGGGTACGTGGACGGTGCCCACCTCGCAGACGACGCCGAGGTCGTTGCGCAGCAGGTCGGCGATCATCAGGTTCTCGGCGCGGCTCTTCTCGTCGAGGCGCAGCTCCTCGGCCAGGCGCACGTCTTCGGCGGGCGTCTTGCCGCGCGGGCAGGTGCCCTTGATCGGCTTGGCCTCGACCCAGCGGTCGCGCCCGACGCTGATGAAGCGCTCGGGCGAGGAGCTGAGGATGGCGTTGGAGCCGAAGCGCAGGTAGGCGGAGAAGGGTGCGGGGTTGACGCGGCGCAGCGTGCGATACAGCGCGAGCGGGTCGGCGGTCACCTCGGCGGTGATCTTGTTGGTCAAGCAGATCTCATAGGTCTCGCCTTCGATCAGCCGCTGCTTGCACGTGGCGATGTCCTGCAGGTACTGCTCGTGCGAGCGGCTGAGACGGAAGGGGACGACGTGCTCGAGCTCGCTGCCGTCCCACTCGGGCGCCTTCAGCGGCGCGAGCGAGGCCAGGCGCAGGCTCGTCTCGGCGATCCAGCGATCGGCCTGCTCGGCCTCGCCGGGCTCGGCGACGCAGAGCACGTAGGTGCAATGCTCTAAATGATCGAACGCGATCAGCCGGTCGGCGAACACGAAGGATGCGTCGGGCATCGTCGAGGAGTGCGCGTCGTTACCTTCGCAGTCGGCCTTCAGCTCGTAGCCGAAGTAGCCGACGAAGCCGCAGTTGAAGTCGAACGGAAGGTCGTGCGAGAGATAGCGAAGGCGGCGCATCTCGCGGCTGAGGTAGTCGAAGATCGATTCCTGCAGCAGCTCCAGCTCGCCGTCGGCGCGCTCGATGCGCAGCTCGCCGCTCGAGACTTCATAGTGAATCGCGGCCGACAGCGGGCCGCCGGTGGCGCCCATGAACGAGAAGCGGGCGCGCTCGTCGACCTTGCTGCTGTCGAGCCAGAAGGCCGTCTCGCTGCCGCCGTAGAGGTTGACGAAGGCGCGTTCGGTGTCGTAGAGCGTGTCGAGCCGCTTGACCTTCAGCACGAGCTTCGCGCGACTCGCCACCGCCGGCTGTGACTCGGCAGGCTCGCTCGGCGCCGTCACCGGCGCGGCGGCGCCCGACCCGGCGTGCCCCCCGTTCGCGCGCGCCTGAAACTCGCGTGTCAGGTCGCGGAAGTTGGCCAGCAGCTTGCGCCCGTAGTCGGTGCAGATCGACTCGGGGTGGAACTGCACGCCCCACTGCGGGCGCGTGCGATGGGCGACTCCCATCAGCACGCCGTCGCTCGTCCAGGCGATCGGCTCGAGTTCGTCGGGCAGCGGCTGCTCGACGCACAGCGAGTGGTAGCGGACAGCCTGGAACTCGCGCGGGATGCCGGCGAACAGCGGCGAGTCCTCGTGCAGCACGGCGCTGATCCGCCCGTGCATGACTTCGGGCGCCGGCAGGACCTTGCCGCCGTGGATCCAGCTCAGGCCTTGGTGGCCGAGGCAGACGCCGAGCAGCGGCACCTGCGCCTCGGAGATCGCCTCGGCGCAGACGCCGAAGTCGCCCTCGTGGTCGGGGCTGCCGGGGCCGGGTGAGATGACAACGTTGTCGAACTCCAGCTGCGCGAGCTCGGCCCAGGCGGCGGAGTCGTTGCGCACGACGATCGGCTCATCCCCGTTGGCCTCGGCGAGCAGCTGGAAGAGGTTGTAGGTGAACGAGTCGTAGTTGTCGATCAGCAGCGTCTTCAAACCAGGTACTTCCTGAGGACCTTGCCGAGCGGGCTGGTGGGGATCTCATCGCGGAATTCGACCGTGCGCGGCACCTTGAAGTTGGCGAGGCGCTCACGGCAGAAGGCGAGCAGCTCGGCCTCCTCGCAGTCCTCCTTAGGGACGACGACGGCCTTGACGACTTCCTCGTCGGCGCTGTCGCCGGCGACGCCGACGACGATCGCCTCTGCCACGGAGGGATGGGCGGCGAGCACGTCCTGCACCTCGACCGGGTCGACCTTGTAGCCGCCGATCTCGATCAAGAGCTTCTTGCGTCCCTCGAGGTAGAGCTGGCCGTGCTCGTCGAGACGTCCGAGGTCGCCGGTGAAGTAGCGGCCGTCGCGAAACGCCTGCATGCTGGCCTCGTCGGCGTCGGCGTAGCCGTTGCTCGTAGCCGGGCTGGTGACGGCCACCTCGCCGACCTCGCCGTCGGGCAGCGCGACGCCGTCGTCGTCGAGGATCTCGATCTTCACGCCCTCGACGGCGGTGCCGACGGAGCCGAACGTCGCGACCGGGTCATCGCTCATGTTGGCGCTGATCATCCCGGTCTCGGTGCTGCCGTACAGCTGGCGCACGAGCACGCCGAAGCGCTCGCCGAAGGCCTCGAAGCTGGCACGGGGCAGCGCCGTTCCGGCCGAGAAGCAGAGCCGCAGCGAGGAGAGGTCGGCGGCGGCCGGCGCTTCGGCCATCAGGCGGAAGTTGAAGGGCACGCCGGGGAAGACGGTTGCCTGCTCGCGCTCGAGCAGCTCCAGCGCGCGCCGGCGGCGCAGCAGGAACGGGTGTGGGTCCTCGAGGATCACGATCGTCGCCCCCGAGGCGGCCGAGGCGAACAGCGAGGCGCCCATGCCCCAGGTGTGGAACAGCGGCACGGCGCTGAAGATCCGGTCCTCGTGGGTGATGCCGAGCGAGCGGTACATGCCGGCCTCGGCGGCGCACTGCCCGTGCGTGCGCGGCACTCGCTTCGGCCGGCCGGTCGAGCCGGAGGAGAACTGGTAGACGAAGGTCTCATCGGGGGCACGCGGCGCGAGGCGCTCAGCGCTGCCTTCTTCGAGCAGGGCGTCGAGCGTGTCGGCCTGCCCGTGCGCGCTGCTCGTGCTGATCACGCGCACGCCGTCGTCGAGCCCGGCGGCGATTCGCTCGCACACGCCGGTCGCGCGCTCGTCGCTGATCACGGCGGCGACACCGGCGCCGCGGAAGTTGAACTCGAGCTCGGCCTGCTTGAAGGCGGGGTTGACGGGCACGACGATCGCGCCGAGCGCCGTGATCGCGTGGAAGCTCGTGACGAACCACGGATCGTCGCGCAGCACGAGCCCGACGGCGTCGCCCGGTCCGATCCCGCGCTGGGCGAGGCCGCTCGCCAGGCGCTCGACCCGCTCGACGAGGTCGGCGTAGGCGACTCGTTCATCGCCGTAGACGAGCGCCGTGTGGTGGGGTCGCTCGTCGGCCTGCGCGTAGAGGAGCGTCATCAACATCGCTACGCCTGCTTCCGCTCGACGAAGGCCACGATGCTCTGGATCGAGCGGAAGTTCTCCGCGTCGATGTCGTCGTCCTCGACCTTGATCGCGTACTTGCTTTCGAGGAAGGCGATCAGTTCGGTGATCCCGAGCGAGTCGATCACGCCCCCGGCGAGCATGTCGCTGCCGTGCTCGATCGAGTCGATGCCGCGGCCGGCCGCGATCTCATTGACGATGAATTGTTCGACCTCGAGTGGAATGCTCACAGCGACGGCTCCGTCATCAAGAGGGTTCGCGAGTGGTGCGCCCGATCATCAGGACTCTCCTGCGGTGCACGGTCCACATCGGCACATATCCACGTGTACTGTAGATCCATCGGGCCGGACGGTTCGAGGGGTCGACGGCGCCCCACAGCCGCTTGTATCCGCGATCGTGCAGCGAGCGCTCGATCTTGAACAGGGCGTCGGCGGCTACCCCGCCGCCGCGATGCTCCTCGAGCAGGAAGAAATCGGAGCCATACACGTCGCCGGGGCCGAGCTCGATGCCGAGTCCGAGCTTGCGCAGATCGGGGTAGACGACCTGCACGTCGCGGTCTACCCACCAGTAGTAGCCGACCAGCTCCTCGCCGCTGTAGGCGACGAAGCCGTGGAACCCCTGCCTGACGTAGCGGGCAAAGCGGCGGTCGACCCCCGGGCGCCCGCGCTTGCGATTCAGCTCGGAGAGCCCGGGCAGATGCCGCGCCTCCAGGTCCTCGAGGCGCAGGTCGCCGACCTGCCAGGGCTCGGCGATCGAGTCGAGATCCTTGACGATCACGATCAGCCGATGCTCGAAATAGAGGGGGCGGAGCAGCCGCCGGCCGACCGCCAGCGCCGTCTGTCGCACGCCGTGCTCGCGCAGATAGCGGCGGAACTTCGATAGCACCGACCGCACAATGCCACAATGCATTCGTGCCCGGCTTGCTGTGGCCCGACCATGCGATTGGGGTCTTCGAGACACTCCTGATTCTCGACGGGAAGCCGATCGAGCTTGAGCCGCACCTCGAGCGGTTGGGCTGGAGCGTGCGCGAGCTGTTCGGCGCCGAGCTGCCGGCGGGCGTGCGCGAGCTCGTGCGCGAACGCGCCACGCCGCTGCCGGTCGGGCGGCTGCGCCTGACCGTCGCGCCCCGTGACGACGGCTCGCTGGGCATGGCTGCGGTCACGGCCGTGGTCAATCCCGACGACCTCTTCCCCTCGTGGGAGCGCGCGATCTCGCTGCGCCCGTTCGTCATCCCTGGCGGCCTCGGCGCGCACAAGTGGGCCGACCGCGACGGCTTGGCCTGGACCGAAGCAGGCGAAGCCAAGGGTGCGCTGCCGCTTGTGCTTGACACCGGCGAAGAGGTGCTTGAGGCCTCGCGCGCCAATGTGTTCGCGGTCGAGGAAGGCGTGCTGCTGACACCGCCCGCCGACGGGCGCATCCTGCCGGGCGTCGCCCGCGCGCGGGCGATCGAGACGGCTGGCTCCTTAGGCCTCGAGGTGCGCGAAGTGCGGCTCGGGGTCGAGCGGATGATCGCCGCCGGCGAGGCCTTCCTGACGGGCTCCGTGCGGGGGATCGAGCCGGTGCGCTCGGTCGGCGAGGCCGAGCTCGGGCCGCCGGGTGAGGCCGTCACCGAGTTGGCCGCCGTGATGAAGCGGGGGTGGATGGGAGTCGGCGCCGAATCGATTCGCGCGCGCTGAGAAGCGCTCGCCTCTTCGGCCGGCGGGCCGGAAGCGAGCTCGGCGCGATGCCCCCGCCAGGAGTCGAACCTGGATCTACCGCTTAGGAGGCGGTCGTCTTATCCATTGGACTACGAGGGCGTGCCGTCGCGACGCGCGCGGAGGGCTGGCAGAAGGCTACCCGCGCCGGCGCTGCTCAGCGCTCGTGCCCGGCCTCCGCCGCGAGCCGCGAAAGCGCCTCGCCGTCGAGCCGCAGCGAGGTCCACTCGTCCATCAGGCGCGCGCCGATGCCGCGGTAGAAGCCGAGCGCGAGCTCGTTCCAGTCGAGCGCCGCCCACTCCAGGCGACCGCCGGCCTCGGGCACGCGCGCGGCGACGGCGGCCAGCAGTGCGCGTCCGACGCCGGCGCCGCGCTGCTCGGGGAGCACGAACAGGTCCTCGAGCCAGATCCCACGCGTCGCCATGAAGCTCGAGAAGGTCGGGAAGAACAGCGCATACCCGGCAGGATCGGAGCCGCGTTCGGCGATCAGCGCCTGCGCCGCCGGGCGCTCGCCGAACAGCGCATCGACGATCTGCGGCTCGGTCGCGTGCAGCTCGTCGCGCAGCTGCTCGTAGTCGGCAAGCGCGCCGAACAGCTCCAGCAGCAGGCACGCATCGTGCGCCGTCGCCGGTCTGACCGTCGTCGGGCCGGCTGTTGTCGAGGCCGCCATCAGCCGCCTGCCGGGTCGCGGCGATCGGGGCGGTCGGGGTAGACGTCGTCGATCGTCGTCAACGCCACATAGGGGGCGCCGGCGGCGCGCTCGATCGCCGCGCCGCCACCGGCCAGGCGGTCGAGCACGCTGATCACGCCACAGATCTGGCGCCCCGCGTCGTGCAGCGCCTCGATCGCGGCGAGCGTCGAGGAGCCGGTCGTGACGACGTCCTCGACCACCACGCAGCGGTCGCCGTCGTCCAGCAACGGCCCCTCGATGCGCCGCTGCAGGCCGTGCGACTTGGCCTCCTTGCGCACGAAGAAGGCCTTCGCGCGTGCGCCGCCGGCGAGCGCGGCGCAGGCGACGGGGTCAGCACCCATCGTCATCCCGCCGACCGCTGTGCCCTGCCACTCGGCGACCTGCGCGGCGAGCAGCGAGGCGAGCGCGGCAAAGCCCTCCGGGCGCAGGATCGCGCGCTTGGCGTCGACGTAGTACTGCGCCGTCGCACCGCTCGTCAGCGTGACCTCGCCGATCACGAGCGCGTGCTCGCGCAGCTCCGCGATCAAGCGCTCACGGGCCGTCCCGTCGGTGCTGGGATATTCGGCCAGGGCGCTCACGGACGAGACTAATCTAGCGCCGCCCCGCCGCCGATAGCTCCCATGTGCTCTCCTCGATAGCCGGTGGCCTGCGCCTGGCGTCCATCATGCTCTGCCTGATCGTCGGCGTCTCCTTCGCGCTGTTCGCGATCAGCCAGACATCGAACGCCTCCGCCCATCAGCAACGCGAGCTGAACGGCGAAATCGCGCCTCCGCAGGAAGGCGAAACGGCCGCCGAAGCAGCCGCGGCGGCGAAGAAGGCGAGCACGAACGGGCAGGCGAGCAAGGGTTCGCCGCGGCGCGTGATCGACGAAGTCGCTGAAGCCGTCACCTCGCCCTTCTCGGCGCTCACCGACAACGCGAGCAGCGAATGGGCCAAACGAGGCCTGCTGCTGCTGCTGACGCTGGCCATCTACGGCTTCGGCCTGAGCTTCCTCGCGCGCGCGATCCGCGTCAGGCTCTGAGTCTCGGGGCCTGAGTCCCGTCCGCGCCGGGTCCTAGGGACCGGCGTTGCCTTTGACCTTGTGGCTGCCGCCGCCGCTCTCGTTGTAGACGTCGACCGGCGTGCCGTACTGCACCCAGCCGTAGATCGCCGAGGCATTCGGGATCGGCACGCGCAGGCAGCCGTGGCTGGCGGCGTACGTCGGCACTTCCGCGTAGCCGTGGATCGCGTAGCCGCGGATGAAGTAGTTGGAGTCGACCATGCCCTCGGAGTTCGTCCCGGGCGTCTTCGAGTAGACGCGAAAGCGGCCGATCACGGTCGGCGTCGACGGCTTGCCCGAGCTCATCGTGTACAGCGCGTGGATGCGGCCGCCCGGTTCGATCTCGGCGAGCACCTGACGCGTCAGATCGGCCTCGACGTGGCGACCGTCGTGGGGATAGCGCACGTGGAACGTGCCGGCGCCGTGCTGCAGCTTCTCGAACACCGTCAGGTTCGTGCTCGACACCCTCGCCAGGCCGGTCATCTTGCGGTAGGCGATCACGGCGCGGCCGGTCGCTTCGTCGAACACGCCGTTGAGCGGCACGACGAAGTGCATCGCGTTGAGCTCGGACTGCAGCAGGCGTACCGACGGCCCGCGATCGCCGCCCGACAGGTCGGGGGAGGCGAAGCGCACGTTTTCGGAGCGTCCCGCGAACGCGACCTGCTGCGGCGTGGCGTAGTGCACGGCGGCGACCTTCACGAGGCCTTCGCGCGAGCTGGCGTAGCCGATGTGGAACTGGCCTGCGCCGTTGCCGACCGGCAGCACGCTGACCGTTCTCACTTCCACCTTGCGCCCGTCCTTGTAGAAGCTGACCTTGACCTTCTGTTCGGCCACGTAGGGGATCACGATCCCGCGCACGCCCATGCGCGAGCCGGCGACGACGAACGGCGGCTTGCCGAAGGCGTGCTGGATCACCAGCTGGATGTGTCCCGCCACGGGCGCACCCGGCGGAGGGGGAGTCGTCGGCGCGGGCGTGGTGCTCGTCAGTGCCGG
Organism: uncultured Solirubrobacteraceae bacterium; assembly: GCA_963716315.1. Lineage (GTDB taxonomy): Bacteria > Actinomycetota > Thermoleophilia > Solirubrobacterales > Solirubrobacteraceae > Palsa-744. Next base: position 1,790,409 of record OY970301.1, read on the forward strand.
GGGCGGCGTCGTCGCAGTCGGCGTTGCGGCGGCCGCGGCAAGCGACGGCACGACCAGCACTGTGGCGAGCAGCGTGGAGATCGAAGCGAAGCGAAGCGTCCTCATCGGCCGGATGCTATCCGCCGGCTGCGACGGTCCGTGCTCGCCGGATCGCGCACTACACGCCTGCGCGCACAGCGCACTCACCCCCAAGCGCGGCGTGCGCTCACGCGGACGGCGCGGGCATGCGCGCCGTGATGCCGGCCCGCGCCAGCGCTCGGGCGAGCGCGAAGAGCACGAGCAGCGAGCAGGCCATCAGGATCGGTATCTGCCAACCCCAGTTCTCGAGGCTGCCGAAGGCCAGCGAGTTGTTCACGCAGTGCGCGGCGATGCACGGATACAGCGAGCCGGTCGCGCGGTAGAGCAGGCACAGGCCGACGCCGAGCACCGCCAGCGGGACGAGGTCGAGCGCGGGTGCCGAGCCGGCGTGAACCCCACCGAACAGCACTCCTGTGATGACGGCGGCCGGCCACAAGCCGCGCCAGTTGCGCAGCGCGGTGAAGACGAAGCCGCGAAACAGGAACTCCTCGCAGATCGGCGCGACCACGCAGGTCAAGGCCGCGCTCAGCACGAGCAGGAGTGCGTTCTGGTTGGTGCCGAGCTGTTCGAGCAGCTTCTCTTCCTTGACGTGGAAGATCGAGGTCCAGATCAGGCTGAACAGCAGGAAGCCGGCCAGCATCAGCAGCGCGAGCCTGACGGCCCGCCAGAAGCGCGTCGGGCGCAGGCCGAACATCGCGGCGCCGACGGCGCGGCCGCCGACCTGCGCGAAGAAGATCGCCACGGCGACGAAGCCTGCGTCCTGCACGGCCGTGTCGGCGATCACCAGCCCGGGCGGCAGGTGTTTGGCGTTGATGTTGACGCCCAGCGCGGCCGCCGGGATGTCGATGATCAGCGAGCCGACGGTCGCGAGCACGATCCCGGCGACCAGCGCCAGCGGCGCGAACCACGGCGACCATTCGCTGACCGACGACGGACGCCGGCCCGGCCCTGAGCCGGGACTCGCCGGCGTCTGGTCCTGCGCGAGCAGCGGCGATGTGCCGTGCGAGGCGTCCACTACGCCACCCAGTGCCAGGTCGCGAACTGCGCGAGGAAGAAGGCCAGCAACAGGCCCGAGCAGGCCAGCGCCGGAGCCCGCAGACGCGGGCGTCCGGCGAGCCACAGGGCGAACCAGATGTTGAGCGGGAACAGCACGAGCAAAAAGCGCGGCAGCGACATCAGCGGCTGCGCCGTGACCGGGTAGGAGAGCGGCAGCGCGAGCGCCGCGATCACGTAGGCGCCGTAGGCGGCGGGCAGCCTACGCAGCACGCCGAGCGTCGCCACCAGCGCCGCCGCGAGGAACGCGAGCAGCAGCAGGTTGTGCTCGGACGCGACGAACGGGCTTTCGCCGCCGGTCGCGAAGTAGGCGTGCGCCTGCTGCATCGAGAGCAGCTGGCGCGCGCCCTCGAACGCCGCCTGCAACCCGTCCCACACGCCCAGGTACGGCCCGGCGAAGTGCCGCCCCCACACGTCCTGCGCGTGAAACGGGGCGAGCGCATCACCGCCGGCGAGGCCGAGGTAGAGCATGTACAGCAGCAGGCCGACCGGCGCGAGCGCCAGCCACAGCACGTCCTTGCGCAGGCGGTAGCGCGGCGAGAGGCCACGCGCAAGCGGGCGGTCGGGGCCGCGATCCTCACGCGGGCCGTACAGGTAGAGGATCAGCGCCGGCAGCAGCAGCACCAGGCCCGTGCTGCGCGTCGCCCCGGCCAGCGCGGCGAGCACGCCGACGAGCGCGAAGCGACCGCGGCGCGCGGCGTAGAACAGCCCGACGGACAGCGCCAGGTAGAGCGCCTCGGAGTAGACGGCCGAGAGGAAGAACGCCATCGGCGCGAACGCCGTCAGCATCACCGCCAGGCGCGCCACATCGGCGTCGGCGAGCCCACCCGTGTCGAGCCGAGCCGACCCGGAGCGCCGCCGGGCAAGCGTCGCCAGCTCGAGCGTCGTCAGGCGATGGATCCCGTACAGCGCCAGCGCCAGCGCCAGCAGCGAGATCAAGACGCCGGCCGCGATCAGCGGCAGCCCGAGCCAGCCGAGCCCGTGCAGGCCGAGCGGGTAGAGCGGGAAGAACGCGTCGCGCGAGGAGGTGAAAGCGCCGAGGTCCGGGCGGTAGCCGTAGTGCGCGATCACCAGATACCACGACGCGTCCCAGCGCGCCGCGGGCGCGGCGAGCACGTCGCCGAGCCAGCCGAAGCCGCGGGTCAGCCCGGGCGGGTTGAAGGCGTGGCGCACGGGGCCGAAGCCGTACGTCGCAACCGTCGCCGCGCCGACCCCCCAGACGAGCAAGCGCGAGCTCCACAGCGCGCGCCAGCTGTCGCGCACGGCCCGCGCGCGCGCCGGCCCGAGCGAGCTCGTCGCCGAGCCGAGCCGGCCTGCAAGCAGCGAAATGCCATGTGTGCGACGACGCCGCGCGGGCGGCCCGCCCGGGTCTGCGGGCGCGCCGTCGGGCGCGCCGCGCCGGCCGGGCAGCTCGCGTGCGGGGTCGGCGATCGCGAGCTCGGCTGTGTCTGAGGTCATTGGCGATGGCTCCGCCCGGGGCGGGGCAGGCGGTGCAACTGGCAGGAAATCACAATCCGGCAGGTAATCTCGAAGGTCGGAGGATGTCTCGACAGGCACGACAGCGCCGGCGCCGGCACAACCGCGCCGGCCCCACACGGTTTCTGCTGATCGGCGGCATCGTCGCCGTCACGGCGCTGATCATCGGCGTCGTGACTGCCGTGGCGTACGTGCTGAACGTCGCCCAGTCGGCGCCTGCGATCGGCTCGCTGCACCCGATCATCGGCGGCGGCTCCTCGCAGGTGTACGCCGCCGACGGCACGCGGCTCGGCTTCATCCAGTCCGACGAGCTACGCACGCCGGTGTCGTGGAACCAGATCCCGGCGAACCTGCGCAACGCCACGGTGGCGATCGAGGACCAGCGCTTCTACAAGAACAACGGCATCGACCTGACGGGCATCTTCCGCGCGGCGGTCAAGGACATCACCCACGGCAAGGCGCTGCAAGGCGGCTCGACGATCACGATGCAGCTCGTGCGCAACCTGTACCTGGGCGGCGACCAGCACACGCTCAAGCAGAAGATCATCGAGGCCAAGCTCGCGATCGAGTACGAGAAGAAACACGACAAGCACTCGATCCTCACGAGCTACCTGAACAGCGTCCCGTACGGCACGCTCGGCGGGCAGACGGCGATCGGCGTGCAGGCGGCGTCGCGGATCTTCTTCGACAAGCCAGCGTCGCAGCTCGAACCTGCAGCAGTCGGCGCTGCTGGCCGGCCTGCCGCAGGCGCCGTCGCAGTACAACCCGTTCCGCGACGCCGCCGAAGCCAAGCGCAGACGCAACGAGGTCCTCTCGAAGATGGCCGAACTGCACTACATCAGCGCCGCGCAGGCCGACTCGGCCAAGGCCTCGCCGCTGGGGGTGAAGCGGGGCTACTTCTACTCCGAGCGCAAGGAGGACTTCTTCTTCGAATACGTGCGCCAGAAGCTCGTCGAACGCTACGGCGCGCAGACCGTCGCGCAGGGCGGGTTGAAGGTGCACACGACGATCGACCTGAACATGCAGCACGAGGCGCGCAAGGCGATCGCGGAAGTTCTCAACGAGCCCGAAGACCCGGCGGCGGCGATCGTCACGATCAACCCGGCCAACGGCGACATCGAGGCAATGGCGGAGTCCCAGAGCTACGAGCAGTCGCAGTACAACCTGGCCGCGCAGGGACACCGCCAGCCGGGCTCGACGTTCAAGGCGATCGTGCTCGCCGACGCGCTCTCGCGCGGGGTCGACCCGAACAGCACCTACTACGACTCGCACACGCTCTCGCCTGGCTGGCTGACGGGCTATCCGACCTACGAAGTGAAAACGTTCGGCGGCGAGCAGAACGGCACGATCAACCTCGTGCAGGCGACGCTCAAATCGGACAACACCGTCTACGCGCAGCTGGCGGCCGACCTCGGCGAGTCGACGGTCACCGAAATGGCGCGCAAGATGGGCGTCGTCAGCCCGCTGAAGAGCTACGCCGCGGAGGCGCTGGGCGGGCTCACGCTCGGCGTAACGCCGCTGGAGATGGCCGACGTCTACGCGACGCTCGCCGACGGCGGCTACCGCAACACGCCGATCGCGATCACCAAGGTGGTCTTTCCCGACGGCCACGTGGACAACAACTGGGGCAAGCCGCACCGCGTGAAAGTGCTCAGCGAAGGGGTGACGGCCGAGGAGACCCAGATCCTCAAAGAGAACGTCGAAAGCGGAACGGCCGGACGCTCGGCGATCACCTGTCCGACCGCGGCCAAGACGGGCACGACCAGCGAACTGGTCGACGCCTGGCTCGACGGCTACACGCCCAACTACGCGACGGCCGTGTGGATGGGCTACCCGACCAAACGCGTCTCGATGACCGACGTGCACGGCGAGCCGCAGCAGGGCGGCTACCTGCCGGCCGAAATCTGGCACGCCTACATGTCCCAGGTGGTCGAAGGCAAGACCTGCGAGCAGTTCGAACCCGCCAAGGAATCGCTCTCCTACAGCCCGTTCTACGGCAAATTCGCAACGACCGGCCAGTCGCGCTCGTCCACCGAAGCAGAAGGCGAAGAACACCACGAACGCAAAAAGCCGCCCCACGAAACGCACGTGCCGGCCAAAGGCGGAGCGGGCGCGCCGAGCCCGCCGGCGGCGGCGCACGAAGAACCCTCGGTCGGCGGCACCGGCGGGTCCTCGCCTGGCCATTAGCGCCGGGAAGCCGGACTTTTCCTGCTCACGCTGGTAGTTTGGACCGCACCAACGTCCAGATTGACGGGTGCGCACCGGAGCGTGACACCCAGATGGGGGATTCCCGGAAGTGGCAAAGGAGGACAAGGTCGAATTCGAGGGCGAGGTCATCGAGGCCCTGCCGAACGCGATGTTCCGCGTCAAGCTCGATAACGACCACGTAGTGCTCGGACACGTCGCAGGGAAGATGCGGCGCTTCCGCATCCGCATCCTGCCCGGCGATCGCGTGCGCTGCGAGCTGTCCCCCTACGACCTGGACCGCGCGCGGATCGTCTACCGCCACCGCTGAGCGTCGCGATCGCCGAGCGCGCTCTGATCGAAGCGATCGAGGCCGAGCTCACCGCGGGGCTCGGGAAGTCAGGGGCGGTCGTGCGGGGCCCGGGTGACGACGCCGCCGTGGTGCGCGCACGTCCCTTCGCAGTCGTCTCAATCGACACGATGGTCGAGGGGACGCACTTCCGCCTCGGCGACGGCTGGGCCAACATGGCCGAGGTCGGCCATCGCGCGCTCGCCTGCGCGCTGTCGGACCTCGCCGCGATGGGAGCCGAAGCGGGCGAGGCGTATCTCGCGCTCGGGCTGCCGCATGGGGTCAGCGAGCAGGACGCGCTGGCGCTCGTGCGCGGAGCGTGCGCACTGGCCGGCGAGACGGGCACGCAGATCGCCGGCGGCGACGTCGTCGCTGCGCCGGTGCTGAGCGTCTCGGTGACCGTCGTCGGGTGGGCTGAGCGCGAGCAGGATCTGCTCGGGCGCGACGGCGCGCGTGAGGGCGACCTCGTCGGCGTGACCGGCCGACTCGGCGCAGCCGGGGCGTCGCTGGCGCTGCTTGCGGCGCCCGAGGCCGAGCGCGCAGCGGCGGCGAGTGCGGGGGCGGCGGTGCTGGCACGCGCGCGCGCGCCACGGCCTCGCCTGAGCGAGGGTCGCGCACTCGCCGCGGCCGGCGCCAGCGCGATGATCGACCTCTCCGACGGGATCGCCACCGATGCCGCGCACATCGGCCGCGCGAGCGGCGCCCGCCTGCGCGTGCAGCTCACGCGCCTGCCGCTGGCCGAGGGCGTCGCCGAGGTGTGCGCGATGCCGGCGATCGAACTGGACGCACGGGAGCTGGCCGCGACGGGCGGCGAAGACTACGAGCTGTGCTTCTGCGCGCCGCCCGGGCAGCGCGAGTCGGTCGAGTCCGCCCTCGCACTGGTCGGCGGCGCGCGCGTCACATGGGTCGGCGAGGTGATCGCCGGTGCTCCGGGGGTCTCGCTAGTCGCCGGGGATGGACGTGAGGTGCGGCTGCACGGGTTCGAGCACACCTGGCAGTGAGGGGCGCGGCACGACCGGCTGCGCCGCCTTGGCCGAGGCGGGCTGTTCGAGCTGATCGCCGGTCAGCGTTTCCGGCGCCCCCGGCGGACGCTGCGAGAGCGGCACGCGCCCGGCGCCGAACGGCACGGTGCGCACGAGCCGCGCGTAGATCAGAAGCCGTTTGGCGGCGCTGAACAGCGGTGTGCAGGCGGACAGGACGAGGCGCGAGTAGCCGACGTTGCCGACCGCCGCGTTGACGTCGTTCGGCGCGACCACCCTTTTGCCGATCACCCTGTAGGTGAAGTGCGCGTAGGGCATGCTCAGCGTGATGCTGTTGCCCCGCCGCAAGAGGTCGACGTGGCGGAACGGCGCGAGATAGGTCGTGCGGTGCCCGGCGATCGCCGTCGTGCCGGCCATCCCGGGGAAGACGGTTTCCGAGTAGATCCCCGGCCCGCTCTCGAGGTCGGAGGTGTCGGTGCCCTTGACGACGACGAAGCTCGCTCCGATCCGCGGGATGCGGATGCGCCCGACGGGGCTGCCGTCCTTTGCGTGGCCCTCGAGCCGGCCAGCCAGGTAGGCGACGCGGCGGCGCACGTCGCCGAGGTCGACGAGCTGGCGCTTTTCTTCGGCCGTCGGCGCGGCGTGTTCGACCTTGGCGAGCGCCCCGCTCAAGTGGTCCTGGCGCAGTTTGGCGTACAGCGCCGAGAACGGCTCCTGCCACACCAGCGTGACGCCGGCGTCGATCAGCGCGACCGCGCCGGCGAGGATCAGCAGCACGGCGAGCGCGCGCATCGCCCGCCGCGACCGGGGCGAGCGGCGCTGCGAGGAGAAGCGCGGGCCGCTCCGCGAGACTGGTGTCAGTGGGATCTCAGGCATTCTCGCGCCCAGCTACGGAGACCTATCGTCGCAGAGCCGACTCGGTGCCACCAAGGGAGCCGGGGCCCGCGTAGGACATAGGTCCGCGAATCGTGATCTCCTCGTAGGGCTCCTCCCCGGCGCCCGCAAGCGGCGGCCCGCTGGTCAGCGACAGCATGACCGTCGCGGCGGCGCACCCGAGCCCGATGCTCCAGAGCAGCGCGGCCGGCAGATCGATGTGCCCGCCGGCGAGCAGCAGCACGCCCATCCAGGCGACGCGTCCCGGGCCGAGCCCGAGGTGGTCGGCATAGAAGGACAGCAGTAGCACGAGCGGGATCGCTCCGACGAGCACCAGCGCGATCGCAGCCGCCGGGCGCGGGCGCAGCTCGGGCGAGACGATCAAGAGCCAGGCGTGCATCGCCGGGAGCAGCAGCAGTGCGGCGATCGGGTCGGCGAGCCACACGATCACGCCCAGCACGAGCATCACGAGCAGCATTCCCACGCCGGCCGCATCGGACTCCGGCCGGGCGCGCACGCCGAGGCGGCGCAGCGCCACCGGCCACAGCAGCCAGGCCAGCCCGAGCACGAGCAGCACGGCGAACACTGACGCGGCGGCAGAAGCGTCGAACGACAGCGCCCGCGGCGGGATCGGCGAGGACGGCGCCGCGCTGACGATGCCGAGCGCGCCGAGCAGGACGGCGAACAGCGCGGCGATCGCGAACGGCGCGGCGCACAGCAGCGTCCACAGTGACCAGAGCGCCACGGGCAAGCGCCGGCGGCGGGCGCGCGCGAGCCCGTCGGCGGCGAGGATCAGGGGAGGCAGCAGCAGCGTGCCGATCAGTAGGCGCAGCGCCCACGCGGGGATCGTCTTGCGCTGCACGAGCAGGCCGTTCTGCATCGCCTGCGGCAGGTCGGGGCCGGCGTCGAGCGCGTCGACGGCGCTGAGCACGGCGCGGCCGAAGCCCTGCAGGCCCGCGGCGCTCACGCGATCGGAGGCCGACGGCCCGCTTTCGCCGCTGACCTGCACGAGCACCGAGGGGATCCCGGCGGCGTTCAGCGGGCCCTGTTCGCCCACGGTCAGCGGGAAGGCGAGGTTGGCGAGCTGACCGAAGCCGCTGGGCGCGCCCGGATCGGCACCGGCCTCTCTGGTGATCGCGTCCTCGACGGTGCGCTGCAGCTTCACAGGGGCCGAGCCGGAGGCGTCGGAGTAGGGCACGACGAACGGCTTGCGCCGGGCGGAGCCGGCGAGGTCGCCGATCGCGATCGCCGCGTCGAACGGCCCCGCGTGGGCGTCGGCGAAATCGACGGCCCCGGCGTCGCCGCCGCTGCCGCCGCTGGTCGAGACGAGCACGATCGTGCGCTGCGTCTCGCGCGCGGCGAACACGCGCGCGAGCTCGAGCAGCGCGGCGGTGCCCGAGAGCTCGGCACGCGCGCCCGTGCCGGCGGCGTCGCGATGGGCGACGATCACGATCGGCTTCTGCGCGCTCGAGCCGGGGCGCTGAGCGATCACGGTCTCGAGTTCCTGCTCGCCATCGATCGTCTGCCCCTGAAAGCGTCGCGTGTGCACCGTGAAACCCCCGCCGGCAGTGCCCCCGAGCGCGCGCAGCGTCTGCGCGATCTGCCCGGCGAGCGCCTGGTCTCCGGGGCTGCCCGGTCGGCGATGCGGAAACTCGCTCGCGAGGCTGTTCAGCTCGGCAAAGGCGCGCTGGCCTTCGAAGGCGTCGGGAGCCAGCGAGGAGCGCAGCGGCCCGGGACGGCCGGTGAGCGAGAACGCGGCGACCGCGAGGGCGATGAGGAACGGTAGGAACGCCGCCCGATAGAGCCGCCCGTTGAGCATCTCTAGACCATAGTTCCGCCGGCGGTCCTCCGCGCGCATTGCCGGCTTGTCCGCCGGGGTAAGAGACGCGGACGCCGTTAGGTATCGTGCGGCCGCGTGCTGCAGCCCGTCGCCGTTGGCAACAAGACGCTCACCGATTACACGCATATCTGCGGGCGCGAGCTGATCGCAGAAATTCGCGAGCTCGCCGAGCCGCTGCAGGGCGATCGGGTCGTGCACATCTCGGCGACGGCGTTCGGCGGCGGCGTCTCGGAGATCCTCTACACGCTCGTGCCGCTGATGCGCGATGTCGGCCTCGACTGCGAGTGGCAGGTGATCTACGGGCGTGAGGAGTTCTTCAACGCGACCAAGCTGATGCACAACGCGCTGCAGGGCGCGCCGCAGGATCTCGACGAGGAGCAGTGGGCGACGTGGAAGCAGTACAACGAGATGAACGCGCGCGAGCTGTCGGGCGGCTGGGACGTGTGCCTCGTGCACGACCCGCAGCCGGCCGCGCTGTTCGGCCTCGTGCCGGAGAAGGCGAAGGGCTGGGTGTGGCGCTGCCACATCGACCTCTCGACGCCGAACCAGGACACGATCGCCCAGCTGCTCCCGTACATCCAGGACTACCCGCAGACGCTGTTCCACATGCAGGAGTACGTGCCGCCGGGGATGAACGGCCACGTCAACGTCGTGCCACCGGCGATCGACCCGCTGACGCCGAAGAACATGGCGCTCTCGCCCGAGGACGGCGCGTTCGTCTGCGGCCAGTTCGGGATCGACGTGGACCGTCCGCTGATGTGCCAGGTCTCGCGCTTCGACCCCTGGAAGGACCCGCTGGGGGTGATCGACGCCTACCGCATCGTCAAGGAGTCGATGCCCGAGGTGCAACTCGCCCTGGTCGGCTCGATGGCCAGCGACGACCCGGAGGGGTGGGACTTCTTCAACGCGACGATCGCGCACGCCGACGGCGACCCCGACATACACATCCTCAACAACTTCAACAACGTCGGCGCGATCGAGGTCAACGCGTTCCAATCGCACGCGGACGTGCTGATCCAGAAGTCCACGCGCGAGGGGTTCGGGCTGACCGTCTCGGAGGCGATCTGGAAGGCGCGCCCGTTCATCGGCGGCGACGTCGGCGGCATCCCGTTGCAGATCGAGAACGGCGTCACGGGCTTTCTCGTCTCGAGCGTCGAGGAGTGCGCGGAGCGCTCGCTCGAGGTGCTCAAGGACCCGGCGCTCGGCAAGTTCCTCGGCCGCCGCGGCAAGGAGCACGTGCGCACGCACTTCCTCACCCCGCGCTACCTGCGCGACTACCTACGGATCTTCAACGAGCTGAAGGGGTCATGAGCCCGGACGTTCCGCTGGTGCTCGTGAGCAACCGCGGCCCGGTCACATTCGACGCCGACGGCAACACGCAGCGCGGCTCGGGCGGCGTCGTCACTGCGCTGACCGGGCTGGCGACCCATCGCGAAGCGATCTGGATCGCCTCGGCGATGAGCGACTACGACGCGCGCGCCTCGGAGGAGCATGGCGGTCGCTCGTTCCCGGTCCGCTCGCCGACGGGCGACGTCGACTTCCGCGTGCGCCTGGTCGTCTCGGACCCCGACGCCTACGACCGCTTCTACAACGTCGTCGCCAACCCGATGCTGTGGTTCATCCAGCATTACCTGTGGGATCTGTCGAACGCGCCGGACATCCGCCGCGAGGAGATCGAGGCGTTCGAGTTCGGCTACAACGCCGTCAACGACGACCTCGCGCAGGCCGTCGTCGAGGAGCTCGAGGGGACCGAGCAGCCGGTCGTGATGATCCACGACTACCACCTGTACACGCTGCCGGGGCTCGTCCGCCGCGCGCGCCCGGACGCGTTCCTGCACCACTTCGTGCACATCCCGTGGACGCAGTCGGACTCGTGGCGCGTGCTGCCGACGCGGATTCGCGAGGAGATCTTCACGGGCCTGCTCGCGAACGACATCATCGGCTTCCACACGCGCTCCTACCGGCGCAACTTCCTGCAGTGCTGCCGCGACCTGATGGGCCTCGACGTGGACTTCGAGCGCGGCATCGTGATCGCCCCGGAGGGCGAGCGCGAGGTGTGGGTGCGCGCGTATCCGCTGCCGATCGACCACGAGGCCACGCGCCGCATAGCCCAACGCGCCCGGGTGGAGCAGTTCGAGCAGGAGCTCCTGCGCCGCCGGCGCGACTTCCTGATCCTGCGCGTCGACCGCGCGGACCTCTCCAAGAACGTGCTGCGCGGCTTCTCGGCGTTCGACCTGTTCCTCGAGCAGCACCCCGAGTTCTCCGAGCGCGTGACGTTCGTCGCGCAGATGATGCCCTCGCGTACCGACGTGCCGCAGTACGCCGAGTACCTGGAGGCGATCGAGGCGATCGTGGCGGTCGTCAACCACCGCCACGGCACGCCTGACTGGATGCCGATCCAGCTGAAGCTGCGCGACGACCTCGAGGAGGCGATGGCCTCCTACAAGCACTACGACGTGCTGCTCGTCAACGCGATGTTCGACGGGATGAACCTGGTCGCCAAGGAGGGGCCGATCGTCAACGAGCGCGAGGGCGTCTCGATCCTCTCGGAGAACACGGGCGCGCACGAGGAGCTGGGTGAATATGCGCTGTCGGTCAACCCGTTCGACATCCAGGAGCTGGCCGACTCGATCCACGCGGCGCTGACGATGGCGCCACAGGAGAAGCGCCGGCGCGCAGAGGGGCTCGTGCAGATCGTCACCTCGCGCGACCCGGGCGACTGGATCGACGAGCAGCTGGCGGACATCCGCGCGAAGGGCCGGACCCGCTAATCTTGCTGCTCGGCCTGCCGCGCCCAGACAGCGGCGCGCCGGCTCTCGCATGACACTGCCTGCACCGACATACGACCTCGTGCTGCTGCTCGACCCCCAGGCGGAGGAGCCGGTGCGCGCCAAGCTGGTCAACGACACGCGCGCGTCGATCTCCGCGCAAGGTGAGCTGCTGCGCCACGACGAGTGGGGCGAGCGAGCCTTGACCTACCCGATCGAGCGCAGGACCAGCGCGCGCTACCACCTGATGCAGTTCCACGCGGCCGACACGGAGTTGCTCAGCAGCCTCGATCGCACGTTGCGCCTGGCCGACGAGGTGCTGCGCTTTCGCATCATCAAGCTCGCACCCGGCGTGCCCTCGGCTCCCGACATGAGCGCCGCTGCGCCGGTGGCACCGCGCGGCGAGACGGCGGAGGGAGAGCAGGCGGCAGCGCCCGAAGCCGCCCCGGTCGAGTCGGTGGCGCCGGCTGATTCGCCCGCTCCCGCCGAGGCCGCGCCCGCCGCTGCAGCCGAGGCCGAGCCGCCCTCTGCAGCCGAGGCCGAGCCGGCGACCGAGCTCGCCGTCGGCGAGCCCAGCTGAGCCCGCTGCGGGCTCTCCGCATCGGCGGCCGGCTGAGGCTGCAAGCCGCGCGCCAAGCGGCTACGCCCGCCACGCAAGCGTAATAAGATCGTTCTCATGGGCTGGGCTGAAGACATGGGCGAGGGCGCGGCGAAGCGGACGGACGTGCTTCGCGCCTCGCCGCCGATGTTCGAGTCGCGCGTGCTCGACGCGCTCTCGCGCGTGCACCCGATCGTGCCCGTGCTGATCTTCGTGCCGGGGATCGCCTACCTCGAGGGCTGGAGCCTGTCGAGCGTCAGCGTGCTCGTCTCGCTCGCGCTGCTGATCGGCGGCTACGCCCTGTGGACGCTGTTCGAGTACTGGCTGCACCGGATCGTCTTCCACTTCGAGCCGGAGGCGGGCCTCGGCGCGCGTATGCACTGGATCATCCACGGCGTCCACCACGACCACCCGAACGACCCGATGCGCCTGGTGATGCCGCCAGCGGTGAGCGTGCCGCTCGGCGCGGCCGTGTTCGGGCTGCTCTACCTGATCTTCGGCGAGGACTATGCGCCGGGCATCGGCGCGGGCTTCTTCGTCGGCTACCTGGTGTACGACATGATGCACTACTACCTGCACCACTTCCGTGCGCGGGGGCCGCTCGGGCGGATGCTGCGCGAACGGCACATGCGCCACCATTTCCAGGACGACACGCGCGGCTTCGGCATCTCTGCGCCGTACTGGGACGAGGTGTTCGGCACCTCCCCGCGTGCTCGCCGCGCCCCGGCCGGCGCCTCAGACGACCGCAATTAGCGGGCTCGAAGCGCCCCGCGCGAGGTTCGCACCCGCAAGCCGGTCTAGACTCGACCGTTCGTAATCCGCAGAGCCGAAAGCCCGAGAGAAGGCAAGCTACAAGCCGAAAGGAAGAGGAGCCGTGGCCGCCACCAACATCAACAGGGTCGTGATGACCGGGAACCTGACAGCCGACCCCGAGCTGCGCACGACGCCCGGCGGGACATCGGTGTGCAGCTTGCGCATCGCCTGCAACACCCGGCGCAAGGACAACGCGACGGGCGAATGGGTCGACAAGCCCAACTACTTCAACGTCACCGTGTGGGGCGCACAGGGCGAGAACGCCGCGCGCTACCTGTCCAAGGGACGCCCCGTCGCGATCGACGGGCGCCTGGAGTGGCGCGAGTGGGAAGCGCAGGACGGCACAAAGCGCCAGGCAACCGATATCATTGCCGATTCGGTGCAGTTCCTGGGCTCGCGTGAAGACGCCTCCAGCGGAGGCGGACCGATCGGAGCGCGTCAGTCGGGCGGAGCCCCCTCGGGGGGCGAGGTGCCGGTCGACGAAGGCGACTTCCAGACTGCACCCGTCGGTAGCACCGGCGACGACGACATTCCGTTCTGAGCATCACCAGTTACAGAGAGGTTCTTGTGTATTCATCCGTTTCCACTCCCACCAACCGCAGCCGCCTCAGCGGCGAGCTCCGCTGATGGCCAAGGCACGCGGTCGCGGCAAGCCGGTGCGCCGGCGCGACAAGAAGGGCGGGGTCGGGAGCGGGCGGCGCAAGTCCTGCCAGCACTGCCGCGACAAGGTCGAGCAGGTCGACTACAAGGACGTCGCCTCGCTGCGCAAGTTCATCTCCGAGAAGGGCAAGATCCGCTCGCGGCGGATCACCGGCTCCTGCCGGCGCCACCAGGTGCAGATCGCGCGCGCCGTCAAGCGCGCCCGCGAGCTGGCGCTGCTGCCCTACGTCAACGAGGGCGGCCGCGAGGACAGCCCGCGGCGCGAACGCGGCGACCGCGATCGCGACCGCTAGAGACGACGATGCCCGACGCCATCCTTCTGCAGGACGTTGAGACGCTCGGCGAGCAGGGCAACGTCGTCGACGTTTCCAAGGGCTACCTGCGCAACTACCTGATGCCGCGCAAGCTGGCCCAGCCGGCGACGAAGGGCGCCGTCGAGGCGATCCGCCAGCGCCAGGAAGCCGCCGAGCGCGCCGAGCGCAACGCGATCGAGAAAGCCGAGGAGAACGTCAACCTGCTCAACCGCACGGTGCTGACGATCCCCCAGCAGGCCGGTGCCGACGGGCGCCTGTTCGGCTCGGTCACCGCGCAGGACATCGCCAACGCGATCAAGGAAGCACGCGGCCTGAAGATCGACAAACGCAACGTGCACCTGCCGGAGCCGATCAAGAACGTCGGCACCTACATGGTCGTCGTCGAGGTCGTAGACGGTGTGCCCGCGACGATCAAGACGATGGTCGTCGCGAAGAAGTAGTCGCTCGCTCGCTCGCCTGACCCGCTTCGTAGTTCACGCCAGCGAGTCCCGCGCCGCTTCGGCCGGCCCGGATGGCCGGCCCTGTGACATGTCGTGGCGAGCGGAGCGTTCTCCGCAAACGTGGAGCGAAGCTTGACACGACCTCGAAGGCTGGATGCCGTCTTGATCCGCGTCTTGCCAGCCGCCGCGACTGCGAACATTTGTTCGTGAAGCCCACTTGCGTATCCACCCCGTCTCGATTCGCGCAGACTCGCGGACCGCTGCAAACGCGACTCCCGCGATTTGCGGGAACGGCCTCCGGGCTCGAACGGTCCCGACCCTAAACTCGCCCAACCCATGAGCGCCATCGCGACAACCAACGGCACGAACGGCGCATCGCGCGCGGGGCTCACGCCCCCGCACAACCTCGACGCGGAGCAGTCGGTGCTCGGCGCGATCCTGCTCTCGGACCGCTCGCTGTATGCGCTCGTGATCGAGGAGGGGCTGCGCGCGGACGACTTCTACCGCGAGCGCCATGGCGCGATCTACGAGGCGATGCTCGCGCTCTACAACGAGAGCGAGCCGGTCGACACGCTGACGGTGATCGACCGCCTGCGCCAGATGGGCAAGCTCGAGGAGATCGGCGGGCCGGCGGCGGTCGACGAGCTGACAGGCGTCGTGCCGTCGGCCGGGCATGCACGGCGCTACGCGCAGATCGTGCGCGAGAACGCGCTGCTGCGGCGGCTGCTGAAGGCCTCGTATGAGATCCAGGAGAGCGTGGCCGGCCACCAGGCGGCGCCGCGCGAGCTCGTCGAGCAGGCCGAGAAGGCGATGCTCGAGGTGGCACGCGACGATCGCCAGCAGGACTTCAGGGCGATCGAGGAGGTGCTGCACGAGGAGCTCGACAAGCTGCACCGCCTGTCGATCGAAGGCACGTCGCTGACGGGAACACCGTCGGGCTTCAAGGACCTCGACGAGATCACGGGCGGCTTTCAGCCGGGCAACCTGATCATCATCGCCGCGCGCCCGGCGATGGGCAAGAGCGCGCTGGTCTGCAACATCGCCGAGAACGCGGCGGTGGAACACAACAAGCCCGTCGCGCTGTTCTCGCTGGAGATGGCCGAGGCGGAGCTCGCCCAGCGCTTCGTCGCCTCGCAGGCGCGCATCAAGGGCGAGGAGCTGCGCAAGGGCCGCGTCGCGGAGCAGCGCTGGCCGAAGATCCTCAAGGCCTCGCAGGTGCTGGCGGCGGCGCCGCTGTGGGTGGACGATTCCAGCGACGTCGGCATGCTCGAGATCCGCGCCAAGGCTCGCCGCCTGCACAGCCAGTGCGAGGACGGCCTCGGCCTGATCATCATCGACTACCTGCAGCTGATGCGCACGGACAGCCGCTACGACAGCCGCGTGACGGCGGTCGGCGAGCTCAGCCGTGGGTTGAAGATCCTCGCGCGCGAGCTGGGCGTGCCGGTGATCGCGCTCTCCCAGCTGAGCCGTGCGGTCGAGACGCGGCCGGACAAGAAACCGCAGCTGTCGGACCTGCGCGAGTCGGGGAACCTCGAGCAGGACTCCGACCTCGTGATGTTCATCTACCGCGACGAGTACTACGACGAGGAATCCGAACGCGAGGGCGAGGCCGACCTGATCATCGCCAAGCATCGCAACGGGGCCGTCGGCAAAGTCACGCTGACCTTCCAGAAGGAGTACCCCAAGTTCAGCAACTACGCCGGCGCTCGCTACGCGATCGGCGCCTCGGCGCAGTCGTCGGGCCCGCCGCCGGGGGACGAGTTTTGACCGGCGAGTGCCCATTTGGACTCTGCGACGGCAGCGGCTTCGTGCTCGACGAGGAGACGAACACGGCGAGCGACTGCCGCTGCCGCGCGGGGCGCATCGCCAAACGGCGCATGGCCGGGCTCGAGGGCCGCATGCCACGGCACTACCGCGGCGTCTCATTCGAGCGCCCACCGGTGCCGGAAATCGCGCGCGTCGCCCCGGACGTGGTGCAGGAGGTGCGCCGCTACGTGCGCGACATCGACGCCAACCTCGACGCGGGACGGGGACTGTGGCTGATGGGCGATGTCGGCACGGGCAAGACGACACTCGCGATGATCGTCTCCAAGGCGGCGATCGACGCGGGGCGCTCGGTGGCGATCTACTCGCTGCCGCGCCTGCTCAACCTGATCCGCGCGGCGATCGAGACGGAGGCCGGCATGATCGGCTTCCTCGAGCAGCTCGCCGCCGTCGACCTGCTGCACATCGACGATCTCGGGGCGGAGAACACGACGGAGTGGGTGCTCGAGCAGCTCTACTCGATCGTCAACAGTCGCTACGAGGACGAGCGGGCGATGATCGTGACGACCAACCTGCGCTACGACGAGCTGATCGAGCAGCTCGGCGAGCGCACGGTCTCGCGGCTCGTCGCGATCTGCGGCGACGGCCTGCCGCTGTTCGGCGAAGACGACCGGCTCAAACGTCGCGCACCCTCCGAGCGCCCGGATGGCACGAGAGGGCGAAGCGGGCACTTCGCCGAGGCTCGCGAGGCGCCGGACGTGGCCGCGATCGATCCGACTGCCGCCCAGGCACGCCTCGCCTAGCATCGCCCTCGCCGGCAATCACAGGCTCGACCCGGCCCACCCTACGTAGACTGCATCGCACATGCCCGGAATCGTGATCGTAGGCGCCCAGTGGGGCGATGAGGGGAAGGGGAAGATCACCGACCTGCTCGCCGAGCAGGCCGACGCGGTCGTGCGCTTCCAGGGCGGCAACAACGCCGGTCACACGATCGTGCGCGACGGCGAGGAGTGGAAGCTGCACCTGATCCCGTCGGGGATCCTCTACCCGGGCAAGTGCTGCGTGATCGGAAACGGCGTCGTGATCGATCCGAAGGTGCTGATCGGCGAGCTCGACGCGCTGCGTGCCCGCCGCGTCGACGTCGGCGGCCTGCGCATCTCGGCCAACGCGCACCTGATCATGCCCTATCACCTGCTGCTCGACTCGGCCGGCGAGGCGAAGCTCGGCAGCCTGCAGATCGGCACCACGCGCCGCGGAATCGGCCCGTGCTACGCCGACAAGGCAGCGCGTCTGGGGATCCGCCTGCAGGACCTGCTCGACGAGAAGATCCTGAAGAAGAAGATCGTCGCCGCGATGGAGCCCAAGCGGCTGTCGCTGCGACCGTTCGAGAAGGACCCGTCGCTCGACCTGCACACGATGACCGAGGAATACCTCACCTTCGGTCATCGGTTGGAGCAGCACATCGCGGACACCTCGAAGCTGATGTGGGATCTGCTCGACGACGGTCAGAAGGTGATCTTCGAGGGCGCCCAGGGGGCGATGCTCGACATCGACCACGGCACCTATCCGTTCGTCACATCCTCCAACCCGCTGTCCGGGGCGGCGTGCGTGGGCACGGGCGTCGGGCCGAAGGACATCGACGAAGTCTGGGGGATCTCCAAGGCGTACACGACGCGGGTCGGCGCGGGACCGTTCCCGAGCGAGCTGCACGACGAGATGGGCGACCTGATCCGCAAACGCGGCGGCGAGTTCGGCACGACGACCGGCCGGCCGCGGCGCACCGGCTGGCTTGACCTCGTCGCACTGCGCTACGCCTCGCGACTGAACACGCTCACGGGGCTCGTCGTGACCAAGCTCGACGTGCTCTCGGGACTCGACCGCATTCAGGTCTGCACGAGCTACCGCGGCGCCGAAGACGCGGTGTTCGAGGACTTCCCCTACCACCAGACGGTCCTGCACCACTCGACCGCCGAGCTGACGGAGCTGCGTGGCTGGAGCGAGGACCTGGGCGAATGCCGCACGCTCTCCGATCTCCCCGACGGAGCACGCGAGTATCTCGACTTCATCGCCGAGCACACCGGCGCACCGGTCACGCTGATCGGCGTCGGGGCGGGGCGGGAGCAGACGATCTGGACCGAGGCTGGGCAGGACACGTTGCTCGGCCAGGGCGAGGGCGCTGCAGACCCGTCGCGCGTGTGACGGACGGGGTCCGGGCGAGCGGATCGGATAGGACCGCGGCGGGCCTCTAGCCTGAGAGGCATGAGCTCGAGCCAGGAAGAGACTCCATATCTCGACGCGCTGTGCGCGTACGCCGAACGCGAGCCGGCCCGCCTGCACGTCCCCGGGCACAAGGGCGGCCCGGGCGCCGACCCCGGCCTCGCGCAGGCGATCGGCGACCGTGCATTGAGCCTCGACATCCCGGCGCTTACGCACGGGATCGACATCGGTCCTGTGCCGACGCCGTTCGAGCGTGCCCAACAGCTCGCCGCCGAGGCGTGGGGAGCGGCGCGCGCGTGGTTCCTCGTCAACGGCGCATCGCAGGGCAACCTCTCGGCCGGGCTCGCGCTGGCGCACTACGGGGACGAGGTGGTCGTGCAGCGCAACGCCCACTCGAGTGCAATCGACGCGCTCGTGCTCTCGGGCCTGCGACCGACGTTCGCCGCGGCCGAGGTCGACCCGGAGCTGGGGATCGCCCACTGCCTGTCCCCGGAGACGCTCGACGATGCGCTGGCGCGGACGCCGGGAGCGGTGGCAGCATGGATCGTATCGCCGACATATTTCGGCGCCGTCGCCGACGTCGCGACGCTGGCCGACGTGGCTCATGCGCGTGAGGTGCCGCTGATCGTCGACGAGGCGTGGGGCGCACACATGGCCTTCCACGAGCAGCTGCCCGCGCACGCGCTGTCGCTCGGCGCCGACCTCGTGATCTCGAGCACGCACAAGATCGTCGGCAGCCTGACGCAGTCGGCGATGCTCCACCTCGGCGCCGGCGAGCGGATCGGCGCCGACGCCGTCGACCGGGCCGTGACGCTGACCGAGTCGACCAGCCCCAGCGCGCTGCTGACCGCCTCGCTCGACGGCGCGCGGCGGCAGGCCGCCGTGCACGGGCGCGAGCTGCTCGACGAAACGATGCGCGGGCTGGCCGAGACGCGCGCCCAGATCAAGCAGATCGACGGGCTCGACGTGCTCGACGAGCGCTTATGCGGACGCTCGGGCGTATTCGCCTACGACCCGCTGCGCGTCGCGATCGACGTGCGCGGCATCGCCGCCAACGGCTATGAGATGGCACCGCTGCTGCGCGAGCTCGGCGACATCAACCTCGAGCTGTACGCCCAGAACGTGATCGTCGCCGTGTTCGGCATGGGCGAGCACGCGATGCCCGAGGCAGCGCGGCTCGTGCAGGCGCTGCGCGCAGCCGTCGAGCGGGTCGGTCCCGACCCGACGGGCGAGAGCGCCAGCTTCGCCGCGCCGCCCCCGTGGGGCGAGCTGGCGATGACGCCCCGCGAGGCCTTTCTCGGCAAGCAGGAGGTCGTGCCCGCCGAGCAGGCCGCCGGGCGGATCGCCGCCGAGTCGCTCGCCACCTACCCGCCCGGCATCCCCAACGTGCTACCCGGAGAGCGCCTGACGGCTGAGACGCTCGCCTACATCCAGAGCACGCTCGAGCAGGGCGGCAGCGTGCGCGGGGCGAGCGACCGCCTCTTGCGCACGGTGCGTGTCGTCATCGAGCGCTGAGTCTTCTCAAGCTCCCATGACCGTCTGTAAGACGGTCGGCGGGCGGGCGCGCAGGTACGGGCTGAGATAGCGCCCGAAGACCTTCTCCGGCGACGCGAGAGGCTCGGAGTCGTCGAAATCACCGTGGACGGTGGTCGCGTCGATGGCCTCGCCAGACTCGTCGAGCTCGGTGCGCAGGTAGACCGGGTTGGCGCCGCCCACCAGACGTGCTCGCAGCACGCGATGGGCCCGGGGTCGCGTGACAGGCGCTCCGTGGTCGGAGGCGATGCGCTGCGCTATCACGTCAGCTTGCTGGGCGGCCAGGCCGCCCTGCTTGATTGGGAAGCTCGTCATGTCTCCGGTCGCGTAGACGTCGGGGAGGCCGACAACGACGCCGAGTGCATCGGTTGTGACGAAGCCCAGGCGGTCGGACGGCAATCCGGTGATCGTGGGCCCCCGGAGCTTGGGGGCGGCAACGACACGATCTGCATCCAGTACCTCTCCTGAGGCCAGCACGAGCGCGCCGCTTCGATCGACTCTCCTGGGATAAGACCGGCCGACGAAGCGCACGCTCTGTTGAGCCAGGAGATCCGCGACGAGCCGCGAGGCTTGCGCCCCGAACACGCACAGGGGCGTCGTCTCTGGGCTCACGATCATGACCTCACCGGCGACGTCCAGCTCTTGGAGGTGAGCGGCCGTGAGCAGCGCCAGCTCGTACAGAGGCAGCGGCCACGAGCAGCCGCTTGGCACGGCGAAGACGATCCGGCGAACCTTCCCGGAGCGCAACTCACTCATGATGCGGCGGATGTGGTGCACCTGTCGCTGATCACGGAACGTCAGCGCCCCCGGTATCGCGTTGGCCGCGCGGGCGCCCGCCGCAACAACGAGCGCGTCGTAGTCGAGGTGAGCAAAGGACGCGAGGCGCACTCTGTGCGCATGAGGAGCGACCGCCTGCACGCGATCCAGGCGAAAGGACGCGCCGACATCGGTGGCGATCGCCTGAAGGTCATAGACGAGCGGCGGGGCCTCGTCATCGAAGGACTCAGCCGGCGCGGCCGGCTTGTACGCAAGCACCGGGGAGGCCGAAACGAGGGTCACGCGCACACGCTCTGGAGCGAGCGCGTGCAGGGCGAGCAGAACCTCCACCCCGCCGAACCCTCCGCCTGCTATCAGGACACGAGCGCGATCGGATGAGGTCGTATGCGCCATACGTCGGCAGACTCTGCATCGTCATCGCCCACAGTTCATCCGTAGAAGCCCAGGACGATTTCGCTTGTTACTACGGACGCCGTTCTCCAGTGGTGTTCTAGATCTCGGCAACCTGCGTTCGCCGGGGTACAGCCCCGACCTGCGCCAGCCCTTGTCTGGCGCTCGCGGCGCGGTCCCGATCGGCGTCCTCACGGATGGCGAGGTGCTCCGCCGGGCGGCCTCGAGCGTGTGCACCGGGGGATCCAGCGGGGGACGCTTTGCCGGTAGGCGCGGTACTCGTCCCCGAAGCGCAGCTCGAGGTCGGGCTCCTCGTGGAAGACGAAGGAGAGCCAGTTGACCGTGAAGAACGCCACGTACCAAGTCAGAACTCCCAGCGAGCCCGACAGCGCCGCCTCGCCGAGCAAGACCGCGAGCACGGCCGTGATCATCGGGTTGCGCACGCGGCTGTAAGGACCCTGTGTAACGAGCTGGCGAGTCGGATCCCACGGGGCAAGCGTCCCCTCACCGATCCTGGCGAAAAGCCGTAGCGTCCACACCCAGAGCGCGAGACCGGAAGCGATCAGCACGAGACCTATGAGCACGGGTAGCGCCGCCATGATTCCGTCGAGCCCCCAGCCGACGCTCAGGCCATCGCCGATGATCACGATCAGGACTGGCACCACCACGGTCACCATGCCCGGCAGCAGCGTGACCGCACGCGCATGGCGCCAGACGCTCATGCAGAGGACGCTACCGGGCTCGGCGTCGCCTCCACGCTCGCCTCAGTCGAGGACGGGGAGCCTGCGCAGGAGCCAGTGCGGCATCCACCATATGCGCGATCCGGCGGCTCGCATGATCGCGGGCAGCAGCACGAGCCTGACGATCGTCGCGTCGAGTGCGACCGCGATCGTGAGCCCCACGCCGAACTGGCGCAGTGGGATGACGCTAGCTCCGGCGAACGCGAGGAACACGGCCGTCATGATCGCCGCGGAGCCGGTGATCACGCCCGCGGTGTAGCGCAGGCCGTAGCGGATCGCATCGCCGGCGTCTCCGGTGGCGACCCACTGCTCGCGCATACGCGTCAGCAGGAAGACCTCGTAGTCGATCGAGAGGACGAACATGATCGCGAGGATGCCCGCTCCCGAGGCCGCGTCTACGTAGCCGGGGCCGCCGAGCACGTGCTCCTCGGTGAGCAGCTCGAGCGCCCCTAGCGCGACTGCGATCGTGGCGAGATTCAGCGCGACCGCGATCAGCGGCAAGAGCAATGCCCTCAGGACCACGATCAGTGTGAGTATCGCGACGATCGTGAGCGCGAGCACTAGCCACGGGACGCGGGCCGTGTTGGCGTTCTTGTAATCCAGTAGGTACTGCGCCCCCTGACCGATCTCGACATCGCTGCCGGTAGCTGCGGCAAGCGCGGGCAGGCTGTGGCGCAGTCGGTCGCTGAGAGTCGCCGTCGCCCGGGATCGGGGCGGGCTGGAGGCGACCACCATGATGCGGGCGGCCTGGCCACCCCCGTCGACGTTGACGAGCTGGGCGACCTGCTCGCGCATCGGCGAGACCGTCCCGTCGAGCGCGGTGAGCACGAGATAGCCGGAGTCGATCGCGTTCGGGGATTCGGCGTGCAGCAGACGGTAATCCTGCTGGTAGCCGTGCAGCATCATGGCATTGCTTTGGAGAGGCCCTTCCGCTCGGCTGAGACCTGTCGCGAGCGCGCCGGCATGGCTGTCGCCGGCTGAGAGCCCGTCCGCGAGCCGTGCGTTGCCGGCCACGAGGGCACCGAGCCCGAGCGCCAGCTGTCCGTTGCCGGCGGTGAGCTTGCCGAGCCCTTCTGCCAGTTGCCCGTTGCCGCTCGAGAGCTTGCCGAGCCCGTTGGCGAGCCTGCCGTCGCCGCCCGAGAGCTTGCCTAGCCCGCGCGCCAGCTGTGCGTTGCCGTTCGTCAGCTTGCCCAGCCCATCGGCGAGCCGCTCCGCTCCGCCGCCCATTCCCGCGAGCCCGCTGTTGAGGCTGTGTCCGCCCGCGGCCAGGCTTTGAAGGGCAGCGTGGAGCGCGAGCGCGCCTGCTTCGGATTCGCTCGTGCCTGTGGCGAGCCGATCGGCGCCCGAGCTCAGCCGGTCCAGGCCGGCGGTCAGCTGTGCGAGCTCGGCCGGCAGATTCGCGAGCGCTTCCAGACCCTGGCACAGCTGCCGCTGGATGCCGGCCAGCTGCGCGAGGCCGCCCTCTTCGATCTGCCGCGTGACCGCGGCCAGGTCCTGTGCGAGCGCCCTGTACCGGGGGTCACTGCGGCCTACGGTCATCGCCTCCAGTTCGCGCGTCGCTTCGGTCATCCGGGCACGCAGCTGTTCGTCGGAGACGCGCAGCGTGGCGATCCAGCCTGTCCAGGCACGCAGCTGTGCGGCGAGCAGACCAATCGGCGCAAGGACTCCGTGGACGGTGTTGTCGAGCGTGTCCATGCCTTGCGCCAGCTGCGCCGCGCCGGTTGTGAGCTGGTGGTCGGAGCCGGCCAGGCGTTCGGCGGCGGCGGAGGCTTCGTCGATCCCGTTGGCGAGCTGGGCCGACCCGCTCGCCGCCTGGGCGAGGCCGCTCCGCAGTTGCCTGGCGCCGTTGCCGGCATTGCCCGTTTCGGCCGCGAGCCGCCGTGCGCCGCCGTGAGCGCGTGCTGTCTGACTTGCCAGTCGCTTCGCACCCGCCTGGGCACGAGCCGTTTCGCTCGCCAGTCGCTTCGCGCCTACATGGGCACGGCCCGTTTCGCTCGCCAGCCGTTGCGCCCCGCTCTCGGCTCGTCCCGCGCCGCCGCCGAGCGAGCTCGCGCCGCTCGCGGCCGAGGCGAGACCCTGGCGCAGCCGCGCGACGCCGTCGCTTGCGCGGCTCAGCCCCGAGCGCAGGGCCTGGACCCCATGCCGAGCGCCTCGCAGGCGTTCCGGCGCGGAGACGAGCGCAGCGTGGGCCTGCGCCAGCTTCTCGCGCGCGCCCGCGACCGATGCCGGCCCGAGCACCGCTGCGACGCCGGGCTCGCGGGCGACCGCTTCCTGCCACCACATCAGCGCTTGCAAGCGCCGCGGGGTGGTGATCGCGCCGTCGCGGGCGCTCGCGACGATCACGAAGGGCGCCGACCATCCCGGTCCGATCGTGCGTTCGACCATCTGCACCGCGTGGCGCACCGGGCTCGAGGCGGGGAGCTCTGCGGCGTCCGGCGGACCCATGCGCAGCGCGCCGGCCGGAGCCGCCAGCGCCATCATCCCGGCGAGGATCAGCGGGACCGTGATCGCGGGATGGGCAATCAGCCTCTCGGCCAGCGCGCCGGCGCCACTGCGACGCCCTTCGGTGCGGGAGCGGGGGAGCCGGACCTCCCAGCGGTTGAGCGAGGGGCCGAGCAGGCGCAGCAGCGCCGGCATCGCCGTCAGCGCCAAGGCGACGCTGAGAAGACCCGAGATGACGACGCCGATCGCCACCGGGCCGAGCAGACCCGGCGTGGCCACCGCACTGGCCGCCAGCATCGTGAGTGCCAGCGTTCCCCCGGCCGAGGCGATCGTGCGCCCGGCCGCCCTGGATGCGATCGCCACGGCCGCCTCGTAGTCCCATCCGCTGGCGATCTCCTGGCGCACGCGCGAGACCATCAGCAGCGCGTAGTCGACGCCGAGCGCGAGGCTCATCATCGCGGCGATCGCGACTCCCAGCGAGTTGATCGGCGTGAGGAAGCTTGCGAGCCACAGCAACCCGTGACCGGCCATCACGGTGACGGCGCCCATCGCCAGCGGCACGGCGGCGGCGACCGGCGAGCGGAACACCAGCAGCAGCACGAGGATCAAGACCGGCAGCGCGATCATCTCGGCCCGCAGGGTGTCCGACATCGTTGCTTCCTGAAGCGCGTGCCCGATCACGGCCACGCCGGTCAGGTAGCTGTGCACCGGCCGTTTGACGGTGCTGGCCAGCACGGCTTCCGTGCTCGGCACCACCGTCATCGCGGCGGCCGCAGGCCGGACGTAGTTGACGAGCACGAAGGCAGCATCGGGCGCGGGGCGCAGCGAGCGCAGCGAGCCGGCCTCATCCCACGGCGAGAGCACCTGGGTTCGACGGATGCCTCGCAGCCGGGTGACCAGCCGCCTGCCCTGAGCGTCGACCTGCTCGGGCGGTCCGCGCAGCAGGATCGCGATCGGCACCGTGTTGCCGAACTTGTCTCTCAGCATCGTTTCGGCCCGCGAGGACGGCGTGCCCGGCACTTCCAGCGACATCGGCGCCAGCCGGTCGGTGATCCCCGCGCCAAGGAACGCGAGTGCGGCGACCGCCACTCCCCACGCGATCAAGATCGTCCACGACCGCCGCCTTGCGACCACGCTGTCCGGCTCATGTCGCTTGTTCATCACCGTCTCCTGGCGCCGGTCATGAAAGAGGCAATCCGGGGAGGATGTGCCCTCGAACAATGTATCATAGATTTATGTCACATTCATTAAGGGCCCTTTAAAACCAGATACGCTTGAGGAGATGGCGAGCGTGCAGAGCAAGCAGGATGGGAGAGCGAGAGCCGACCGGCGCACGCCGGCCCGAGCCGAGCAGCAGCTGACGATCGACCAGCTCGCCCAGGCGACGGGGCTGACCGTACGCAACGTGCGCAACTACCAGTCACGTGGGCTGATCCGCCCACCGGAGGTGCAAGGCAGGATCGGCTACTACGGCGCCGAGCACGTCGCACGGCTACAGCTGATCCGCGAGATGCAGGCCCAGGGGTTCAACCTCACCGCGATCGCCCACGTGCTCGAGCAAGCACGCGAATCAGGGGAGGAGGTCCTCGGCTTCACGCGCTCCCTGATGGCTCCCTTCGAGACCGAGACGCCGGAGATCGTCGATCATGCCGACCTGGTCAAACGCCTGGGAGGAGAGATCGAGCCACAGCTGCTCGCGAGGGCCGAGAAGCTCGGCCTCGTGATCGCGATCACAGAGAGCAGCTATGAAGTGCCCAGCCCCACGCTCCTGGCCGCCGGCGAGCGACTGGTCGCCTTGGGCGTGCCCCTGGAGGCCGCGCTCGACATGATGGATCAGCTCAAGCGAAACACCCAGCGCATCGCGCAGACCTTCGTGCGGATGTTCTTGGAGTTCATCTGGAAGCCGTTCGACGACGCCGGCCGACCCGAGGCCGACTGGCCGGCTGTGCGAGCGGCGCTCGACCAACTGCGCCCGCTCGCCTCCGAGGCGCTCGTCGCTGGCTTTGCGCCGACCATGACCAAGGCCGTCGAGGTGGCTTTCGGCAAGCAACTCGATCGCGGCCGCGCACGCAAGCCATAAACGCCTGCCTGTAGAAGTGGATGGGCCGTGCAGGAATCGAACCTGCAACCTTGGGCTTAAGAGGCCCCTGCTCTGCCGGTTGAGCTAACGGCCCGGAAGGGCGCCGGCTACTGCCGGCTGAGGCAGCGATTCTAGCCGAGGGCGCCTATTCGGTCTTGCCCGTCGACGTCGTGCCGGTCGACGTCTTGGCGGGAGCCGGCGTCGTTTTGACAGCGGTTCCGTTGAAGCCGCCTTCTCCGTTGGCTTTGCCCGTGTAGACGGTGCCGTTGGTCGTCGTCGTGAGGATTTCGCCTGCGGGGCCCTTCTTGGCCGTTTCGAGTTCGGTCTTGACGCGTTGGCGCTCGGAGGCCGGCGCCAGCGCGACGGCCTTGCTCGTCGCCAGGTCACCCACGCGCGTGTTCTTGGCTTTGTAGGCGTACTCCGCGAGCGCCGCGTAGTAGGAGGCGTTCTTCGGTTCTGCCGCCACCACCAGCTGCAGCACCTGAACGGCCGACGCCGGCTGGTTGAGCCCTTCGGCGCCGTACACGCGCAGCATCAGCTTGGCCAGTTCCAGGCTGGGCTTGGGCGGGTTCAGCGCGAGGTAGCGTTCCCACGAGCGCGATGCCTGCGCGAACAGTTCCCGGCCCTTTGCCGTCGGCGCGCCGGTCTGTGCGTTGACGAACGCTTCGCCGCCCGCTTCGTGCAGCTGCGCCGCCGTCAGTTTTTCCCACGCAGCGACGTTGGTCGGCTGCTTCTTCGTCTGCTTTTCGTACTTCTTGATCTGGCTCGAGAAGCTCGTGCCGCCGGAGCCTTCGTTTTCGGTCGCCGCGTTGAGCAGGCCGCCGCCGCCTGAGCCCGCGCCGACGCCGAACAGGATCAGCCCGCCGCCGACCAGCAGCGCCAGGCCGACGTAGATCAGCTTGACCGCGCGGCGGCGGTGCTTGCCTCTCAGATCGAAAAGCATCAGCTCGTGTGGTCTGGATCGACGTGGTCGATGATCTGCTGCACGCTTGGCTCCGCTGTCTGCTCGGGATACGGCGCCGGGCTCCCCGTAGAACCCCCGGCACCCTGATCGCGCTTGGCGGCTCTCCGCCCGACAAGCGCGGCCACCAGGATACTCGCCTCATACAGCACGTACAGCGGCACCGTCTCCAGCACCAGCGTGACCGCGTCGCCTGGCAGGAAGGCTGCGACCGCCGCGCAGGCGACGATCGCGTAGCGGCGGCTCTTGCGCAGCTGCTGAACCGTCACCAGACCGACCCGCGTGGCGCCGAGGATCGCCACCGGCACCTGGAAGACCAGCCCCATCGCCAGCAGCACCGTGGCGGCGAATTTGTAGAACTGGCTTGCCTGCACGAGCACGTTGAACTCGCTCGCGTTGAAGTTGACGAAGAAGCGCACCGCCGCCGGCAGCACGACGAAGTAGCCGAACAGCACACCCGCCGCGAACAGGAACGGCACCGCCATCAGCAGCGGTTTCGCCGCGCGTTTCTCATCGGGGCTGAGCGCCGGGACGACGAACCCGTACAGCTCGTACAGGATCAGCGGCAGCGAGATCACCAGCGCGAACAGCAGCGACACCGTGATCGTCGTCGTGAACGGCTCGCCCACGCCAAGCGTGACCGGGTTGTCGCCGATCGACTTCTTCGGGATCTTCGCGACGTCGGCCTTCATCGCCGCGATCAGCGCCGGCAGTTGCGCGCGTGTCGCCGGCGAGAGGCCGCTGCCCGGACGCTGGAGCGCTTCGAGCGCCGCCCGCGTGTCGCCGGAGAGCTTGAGCACGCCCTGCTGGGCGAGCACCGCCTGGCCGACCGTGCCCTCGCCCTTGGCGATCTGCTTCTTTGTCTGCGTCTGCAGCGGTTTGTTGAGGACGTGCAGCAGTTCGTGGTTCTGCCACAGGCAGACGCCGAACACGATCGCCAGCACGATCCCGCTGATGATCAAGCGCGTACGCAGCTCGTCGAGATGCTCCACGAGGCTGAGGCGCTCCTCGTGGCCAATCGGGCGGATGGCGGTGGCCATGGGCCAACTGAACCTACCACCGAGCCACAGCCTCACTGCGGCCCGACCGCTGTCTGCGTGGGGGTTTCTCCGCGCTTGCTCGGTCGCCCGCGATTCTGGCTAAAGCCAGCGGGCACAGCCGTCGATGACTTGATTGACCAGCCATGCAGACACCAGAGAGCCCCGATATCCACCCCCGCTCACCGAAGCCGCCACAGTCCGTGGCGAAGAGTCAGGAGCGCCCGCCAAGCGGTGGTGCACCCTGCACGCCCGACCAGCTGCACGTCTGCTTCAACTGCAGCGGCGAGCTCGTCTACCCGCTCGACTGGTGCGAGGAAGGCGTGCGCCACTGGCGCATCGTCCTGCGCTGTCCCGAGTGCGAGTCTCGCCGCGAGGGCGTCTTCGAGCAGGCCGCCGTCGAGTTGCTCGACGACGAGCTCGACCGCGCCGCCGGCGCCCTACTCGGCGACCTGCGCCGCATGACCCACGCCAACATGTCCGAGGAAGTCGACTTCTTCGTGCGGGCGCTCGACGCGGATCTCATCACCCCGTCGGACTTCTAGCGGCTAACGGCGCGAGCCGCGCAAGCCGGCCCGGATGGCCGGCCCCGTAACGGTCGTGGCGGCCGGAGCGTTCTCCTGTTGTGACAAGGAGCGGAGGCCGGCTCGACTAGAAGGCTGGATGCCGTTCTCAGTCGCCGTGGTTGCTGCGAAGCCATCGCGCGTGCCGTACCTAGGCGCATACCGCCGTCTCACCTGTACCGCTCAACCACCGCGTCCGCCACCAGATCCAGCAACCCCGCCCGCCCATCCGGCAAGATCGCCGGCAGCTCCGCCTTGGCCTCAGCGACCACGCCGAGTGCCCGCTCGCGCGCCTCGTCGAGCGCGCCCGTGGCCGCGATCCGCTCGCACAGCTGCTCGGCCTGCTCGGGGCCGCTCAGCGCGGCGAGGTCCAGGCACGCGAGCTCCGGCTCGCGCTCGCGCGCGAGGATGAACGGCAGCGTGACCGTGCCGTCGAGCAGGTCCGTGCCGCGCGCCTTGCCCGTGCGCTCGACCGGGCCCGAGACGTCGAGCACGTCGTCGAGCATCTGGAAGGCCAGGCCGATGCGCCGCGCGAACGCGCCGAGCGCATCCGCCAGCTCGGCCGAGCCCTGCGCCGCCGTCAGCGCTCCGAGGCGGCACGCCGCCTCGAACAGCGCCGCAGTCTTCAGCTCGCAGCGGCGCAGGTAGCGCTCGACCGGGACATGCGCCGCATAGGCGTCCTCGCGCTGCAACAGCTCGCCCGCCGCGAGCGCCGAGCTCGCGTCCGAGAGCGCGCGCAGCTGGATCGCGCTCTCGTTGCGCGCAAGCTCGGCGAAGGCCAGCGAGAACAGCAGGTCGCCCGTCGCCACCGCGACCTCGCGCCCGGCCTCCGCCGCGACCGTCGGATGACCGCGCCGCAGCTGCGCGCCGTCGATCAGGTCGTCGTGCACCAGCGTCGCCGAGTGCACCAGCTCGACCGCTACCGCCGCGCGCACGAGGCGCTCCTCGCCCCCCTCCGTGTCCGGCGGCCCGCCCGCCGATTCGGCCGCCAGCACGACCAGCAGCGGGCGCAGGCGCTTGCCGCCCGCGCGCGACCGTCGCATTGGCGTGCGCCGCCAGCGGCTCTCCCGCCCGTGCCGTGACCAGCTCGAGGTGGCGCTCCGTGCGGGCCATGCGCTCGCGCAGCTCCTCGCCACCGCGGCGCATGATCGCGTCGACGCCCTCCACGCCTTCCGCCGCGCTCGCAGCCCGGGCGCCCTCGAGCGCGTTCACCGGGCCTCGCCGCCCGCCGTGCCGCCCGCCGCCGCACCGCCACCGCCGCCAGGCACCGTGCCCGCGTGGATCGCGACGATCCCGCCCGCCAGCAGCACGTAGGAGATCTCCTGTAGCCCCGCGCGGTCGAGCTCAGCCGCCAGCGCCGCCGGCTCCGGGAAGCGCTTGACCGAGTTCGGCAGGTACGTGTACGCCGCCGCGATCCCGCTCGGCCCGTGGCCGTTGCCGTTCGTCGCATGTGTGCCGCCCTGCGAGGCCCGCAGCCCCGCCAGTGCGCGCGCCGCTGCCTGCGCGGCCCGCCCGAGCAGCGGCACCACGCGATCGAACCACAGCGCGTAGAACGTCGACAGCGGCGGCCGCACCGGCGTCGTGATCTCGAGCACGACAACGCGCCCGCCCGGGCGCACCACCCGCGCCATCTCGCGCCAGCCCGCGGCCGAGGTCGGCGAAGTTGCGCGCGCCGAAGCCGACCGTCGCCGCGTCGAACACGCCGGTCGGGGTACGGCAGCTCGAGCGCGTCGCCCCATTCGAAGCGCGGGCGCACCGCGCCGTCGCCAAGCGGGCGCGCCGCCGCCTTCTCGCGCGCCCGTTCGAGCATGCCCTCGGCGAAGTCGCTGCCGATCACCTCGCCGCCCGGACTCACCCTGCCGGCCAGCTCGAGCGCCAGATCGCCCGTGCCCGTGGCCACGTCGAGCACGCGATCGCCCGGACCCACGCGCGCCAGATCCGCCGCGCGTGCGCGCCAGCGATGGTGCAGCCCCGCCGTCATCGCCGTGTTCAGCAGGTCGTAGACGCCGGCGATGCGGTCGAACATCGCGCGCACCTGCTCCGCCTCCAGACGACCCGACGCGGAGCCCGTGGGGGGACCGGAGCCCATCGAGAGACGCTACTCTTGAGCTGCGCGAGGAAGGCGACGACCGCGTTGAACTTCTTCGCCGGCAGGTTCTTGAACGACGGCATCGGCGCCGTCGGGTTCACGAGCGTGCGCGCGATCCCCTGGCGTGGCAGGCGCGAGCCGATGTTCGTCAGCTGCGGGCCCGGGCCCGTCGTTGCCGTTGTCGCCGATCTTGTGACACGCCAGGCAGCCCGACTGCGCGACCACCTTCTTGCCCGCTTCGTATTCCGCCAGCGTCTTGCCGCCCGCGTTGCAGCGACCGCCTGCGGCGTCTTCATTTCGATCGCCGTCGGCGAGCCTGCGTTGGCGCCCGAGTAGGTGAGGAACGCCATCGCGCCGATCACCACGATTCCCGTGATCGTCGCGATCGGCCGGCGCTCGGGACGGCGCTCGGGGCTGCGGTCGTAGAACGGCAGCAGGAACAGCAGGATCATGCCGATCGTCGGCACGCCGATCGTCGCCAGCGGCACGAGGCTCGGCGGCTTGATCACGCGCAGGACCTCGAACAGGAAGAAGAAGTACCACTCCGGCCGCGGCACGTACGTCGTCGTCGTCGGGTTCGCCTTCGAGCCGAGCTCCGCACCGAGCACCAGCGACATCGTGATGATCACAACCATCACGACGCACGCCATCGCCCCGTCCTTGGCCACCGCGTAGGGGAAGAACGGCTTGCCCTGGGCCTTCAGCATCGCGTATTCGCGGAGGTACTCCTCCTTCTCGCGCTGGTTCACGGCGCTCTAGACCTCTGCCTCGCGCAGCTCAGGGCGCTCTTTGGCCTTCTGCCAAGGCGGTGCCGTCGTGCCGAGCTTCGTCACCAGGTACAGGTGCGCGCCGATCAGCGGCGACCAGCAGCCCCGGGATCAGCAGCATGTGGATCGCATAGAAGCGCGACAGCGTCGTCGCTCCGAATTCCGCGCCGCCGCGCAGGAAGTCGCTCAGATAGGGCCCGATCAGCGGACCGGTGCCGTTGATGTTCACGCCTACGATCGTCGCCCAGTAGGCGCGCTGGTCGAACGGCAGCAGGTAGCCCGTGAACGACATCACCATCGTCAGGATCAGCAGCACCACGCCGATCACCCAGTTGAGCTCGCGCGGGTACTTGTAGGCGCCGAAGAAGAACGTGCGCCCCATGTGCAGGAAGACCAGGATCACCATCACGCTCGAGCCCCACTTGTGCATGCCGCGCACGAACTGGCCGAGGAACACTTCGTTGGTCACGTGAGCGGATCGATTCGTAGGCGCCGCCGGCCGGGTCCGGGCGGTAGTACATCGCCAGGAACACGCCCGTGACCGCCTGTGAGAGGAACGCGAACAGCGTCGCCGAGCCGAGCGTGTAGAACCAGTTCGTGCCCTTCGGCACCTTGCGGAACAGCAGCCAGCGCGCGGCGCCACTCAGCGACGTGCGCTCGTCGACCCAGTCGACGACGCTGATCCCGGCCTCCTTGGCGTCCTGGAGCGGGCCGCCCTTGCCGCCCGACTCACCCGGTCGCGGCGGCGGCGCCTGCAGCGCTGCCGGGAGCGGAGGGGCTGGGAGCTTGGGGAGCTTTGGCACGGTTCTCTTTCCGCCTAGAGCTTCTGCGCGCTCGGGCGCGAGGGGTAGAGGTACTGACCGACGCCGTCCAGCGGCTCGCCCGGGTCGCGCGGCGAGAAGCGTTGCAGCTCGCTGTTGACGCTGAAGCGCGGCCCGACCTGTACGAATTCGCCCTCGACGCGCGTGTAGAAGCGATCGAGCGGTCGCACCGGCGGCCCGCCCACGCGCTTGCCCAGCAGGTCGTAGACGCCGCCGTGGCACGGGCAGATGAAGCGCTCCGCCGCGTCCACCCAGCGCACCGGGCAGCCGAGGTGCGCGCAGCGGCTGGAGATCGCGATGTACTTCGAGTCTTTGTCGCTCGCGTCGGTGTCGATCTTCGGGTTGAACTTGCGCAGGTACGCGGTCGTCTTGCCCGCCTCGCCGATGCCCGCCGTCAGCGTGAACGTCACCGGCACGTAGTTGTCTTCGTTGAAGTCCGACTCCTTGCCGACCGTCTCCCAGTGGTGCGGCGTGCTCTTGAAGATCGGGCCCAGCGCGAAGCCGAGCGCCGGCAGCGCGAAGGCGCCGGCCGCGATCGCGCCCGCCGTGTGCGCCGTGCCGGTCATGAATCGCCTGCGCGTCACCGTCTCGCCCTCGAAGGCGCCCGGGATCATGCGGTCGGCGGTGTATTTGGACTTGTGCTTTGCGTGCTTGTCGGACACCGACCGCGAACAATATCGAGACGCGATTCAGGGCGTGTGCGCAGGCGCGAGCGCGCTTGTGCGCATCGCCTCGAACGCCTCCCGGGCGCCGCTGGCGACGAGATCCTTCGCGCGGCCGTGACGATCGCTCGGGCCCCAGCCCACCGCGCGCGCCCCGGCCGCCCACACCGCGTCCGCCAGCGCCGCGTCGCCAGCGCCCTGTGCAAGCGCGCTCAGCGTGATCGTGTCCGCCAGCTCGGCCACCGCGCGTGTGTCGCCGAGCTCGACCAGGCGCGCCAGGCCGATCGCGTACAGCCTGTCGCCCGCCAGCACGCGCAGGTCCGCGTCGGGGGCGCGCACGACGCGCGGCGCGCCGTAGTGCAGCAGGTAGCCCTCGTAGATCGCCTCCACCAAGAGCTCGTACTGCTCGCCCTGGCGCTTCGTGCGCGGGCCGCTCGCCGCGATTCGCGCCGGGCTCTCGCCGTTTGCGCCGTTCGGCCCACCGGCGCTGCCGGTCCCGCCGCCGACGAGCGTCGCGATCAGGCCGCCCTCCTCGCGCAGCAGCACGCGCAGGCGCTCGAGCACTCCCGCTGCCTGCTCAGCCACCGTCGCCTCCGCGCCCGCCGAGCACGCTCACGCCGGCGTCTCCTTCGTCTCGCGCACCGCCGCGAACGCCGCCGCCGCCGCTTCGATCGTGCGGTCGATCTGCTCCGGCGTGTGCGCCAGCGACGGGAACCACGCCTCGAACTGCGACGGCGGCGGGTAGACGCCGCGCGAGAGCAGCTCGCGACACCAGGCGGCGTGGGCGGCGAGGTCGCACGCCTGCGCGCCCGCGAAGTCCTCGACGGGCCGCTCGCTGAAGAACACCGTCAACAGGCCCGGCACCGAGACGACCTCGACCGGGCGCTCCGCCGCGACCGCCGCCTCGCGCAGACCGCTCGCCAGGCGCTCGGTGCTCGCCGCCAGGCGCGCGTACGCCGGCTCGTCGAGCAGCTGCAGGCTCGCCAGCCCGGCGGCCACCGCCAGCGGGTTGCCCGACAGCGTTCCCGCCTGGTAGACCTCGCCCGCCGGCGCCAGCATGCGCATCAGCTCGCCGCGGCCGCCCAGCGCCGCCGCCGGCAGGCCGCCGCCGATCACCTTGCCCAGGATCGTCAGATCCGCGCGCACGCCGCTGCGCTCCTGCGCGCCGCCGCGCGCCACGCGAAAGCCCGAGATCACCTCGTCGAGCACGAGCAGCGCGCCCGTCTCGTCGGCCAGCTCTCGCAGCAGGTCGAGAAACCCCTCGCGCGGCGGCACGAGCCCCATGTTCGCCGGCAGCGGCTCCGCCAGGATCGCCGCCAGCTCGTGGCGCTCGCTCGCCTCGCGCAGCGCCTCGGCGTCGTTCCACGGCACCAGCACCGTGGCCGCCGCCGCGCTCTGCGGCACGCCCGGGCTCGACGGCAGCGCCTGCGTCGCCAGCCCCGAGCCCGCCTGCGCCAGCAGCCCGTCGACGTGCCCGTGGTAGGCGCCCGCGAACTTCAGCACCTGCTCGCGCCCCGTCGCCGCCCGCGCCAGGCGGATCGCCGTCATCGACGCCTCCGTGCCCGAGGAGGTCATGCGCAGCATCTCCACGCTCTCCATGCGCGCGCTGACCTCCGCCGCCAGCGCCGTCTCGCCGATCGTCGGCGCGCCGAAGCTCGTCCCCTTCGCCGCCGCCTCCGCGATCGCCTCGAGCACCGCCGGGTGCGCGTGCCCGTGGATCAGCGGACCCCACGAGCAGACGTAGTCGATCAAGCGGTTACCGTCGACGTCGAGCAGCTCCGCGCCTTCGCCGCGGGCGATGAACAGCGGGTCGCGCCCGATCGCGCGCATCGCACGCACCGGCGAGTTGACGCCACCCGGCAACAGGTCGAGCGCGCGTCGATAGGCCTCCGCCGAGCGGGTGTCCGTGAGCGATGCCATCGAGCTACGCGGCCACGATCAGAGCGCCCGACAGGGCGCTCCTATCCATACTTCCTCTCCCACTCCTTGAACTCGTCCGTGAAGTACAGCAGGCGGATCTTCTTGAACTCCGTCGACGAGTAGAGGGTCGCGCGCTCGTGGATCTGAGTCTGCTCGGCGATCGCCGCGAGTACCGCGTCGCACTCCTCCTTCGAGCGGCCGTGGGCCATCGTGAAGACCGAGTACGGCCAGTCCTCATACGTCGGGCGCTGGTAGCAGTGGGAGATTCCGCGCACGCTCGCCATGCGCCGGCCGATCTCTTCGATCTGCTCCTCCGGCACCTTCCACACGCCCATGCCGTTTGCCGAGAAGCCCGCGCGGCGGTGGTAGAGGATCGCCGCCACGCGGCGCAGCAAGCCGCGCTCCTGCATGCCCGCCAGGTGATCGAGGAACGCCTCTTCGCTCATGCCCAGCTCCGCCGCCGCCCGCGCATACGGCTCCGGCGTCACCGGCATGTCGCCCTGCAGCGCGCGGATCACCGCGATGTCGCGCTCGTCGTAGGGCTGGCGCTCGAGCTCGATCGGCTCTTTCGCCTCGACCGCGCTCGACAGCGCCTTCGTGTCGCCCTCCATCTCGAGGTCCATGCGGATCTTGAACAGCTTCAGCGTCGGCAGCTGGCGCACCGATTCCGCCCCCGCTTCGCGCGCCAGCACCTCCAGCGTGCCCTCCAGACCGAGCTTCGAGTCCGGCTCCGTCGCGATCGTGAACCACAGGTTGAAGTCGTGGTTGCGCAGGTAGTTGTGCGACACGCCTGGGTGCTCGTTGATCACCTGCGCCGCGCGGTGCGGGTGCTCCGGGTCGACCTTCGCCGCCACCAGCATCGAGGAGTAGCCCAGCGCGCGTGTGTCGAAGATCGGCGTGACCTGGCGGATGATGCGCTTGTCCAGCAAGTGCTGCACGCGGTCCATTACCGCCTGCTCCTCCACCTGCGCCAGCGAGGCCACGTGCTGGAACGGTCGCGGAGCGATCGGGAAGCTGCCCTGCATCAGGTTCAGCAGCTTGCGGTCCAGGTCGTCGAGCGGGATCGCCGCCCCGTCCTTGCGGCTGCGCAGCTTTGGTGTTGCGCTCATCGTTGCCTCCGCGAGCCATTCGGCCGCGTCCTTTGCGTGGTAGGTGATGATCGTGTCCGCTCCGGCCCGGCGCAGCGAGGTGAGGATCTCGAGCACCGTCGCGCGCTCGTCCACGTAGCCCGCCGCCGCAGCCGCCTTGACCATCGCATACTCGCCGCTCACGTTGTACGCCGCCACCGGCAGCCGCGTCGCCCGCTTGACCGCAGCGATCACGTCGCCGTAGGCGAGCGCCGGCTTGACCATCACCATGTCCGCCCCCTCCTGCACGTCGAGCAGCGCCTCGCGCACCGCCTCCTCGCCGTTGGCCGGATCCATCTGGTAGGCGCGCCGGTCGCCGAACGCCGGCGTCGAGCCGGCCGCGTCGCGGAACGGGCCGTAGAAGGCCGAGGCGAACTTCGCCGAGTAGGCGAGGATCGGCGTGTCCGATGAGCCCCTCGCCGTCGAGCTCCGAGCGGATCTCGCCGCACGCGCCCGTCCATCATGTCCGAAGGCGCCACCAGGTCGGCGCCCGCGCGCGCGTGGCTGACCGCCGTGCGCGCCAAGCAGCTCGACGCGTCGCGTCGTTGTCCACCGCGCCGTCCTCGCGCAGCACGCCGCAGTGGCCGTGCTCGGTGTACTCGCACAGGCACACGTCGGTGATCACGAGCAGGTCGGGCTGAGCGCCGCTTGATCGCCGCCGTCGCCAGCTGCACGACGCCCTCCTCGTCCCACGCGCCCGAGCCCTGCTCGTCCTTCTGCGCCGGGATGCCGAACAGCATCACCGCCGCGATGCCCAGCTCGGCCGCCGCGCTCGCCTCCTCGACGGCCGCCGCGATCGACAGTCGCTCGACGCCCGGCATCGTCGCGATCGGCTCGCGGCCGCCCGCCGTCTCCGAGACGAACAGCGGCAGCACGAAGCGCTCCGCACCCAGCTCCGTCTCGCGCACGAGCCCGCGCAGCGAGGCCGATGCGCGCAGCCTGCGCATGCGCGTCTGAGGGAAGGCCATCGTCTTCCCAGGTTAGCTCCCCTCGCCGGCGCCGACCCGCGGCGGCCTGAAGGCTATTTCCCTTTAGAGATTCCCCGCTCAGTCCACGCGGCGCAGGCCGACGCGCGCCAGCGCGCCGAACACGACCGCCAGCACCGCCAGGTGCGCCAGCGGCCCCGGCAGCGACGGCGAAGCCCCGTTGACCGCCGCGTCGAGCGCCTGCATCGACGCCTTGTACGGGAACACGAACGAGATCGCCTCGATCGCGTCGTTCAGGCCCGCGCCGACCGCACCACTCGGCACGAGCGCCAGGAAAGCCAGCGGCAGCGACAGCAGGAACGCCAGCAGCGAGGCCGCGCGGACCTCGCGCGCGAGCGCTCCGATCGCCACGCCCAGCGCCGCGAACGCCGCCCCGCCGCAGGGCCAGCGCTGCGAGCCACTGCCCCACGCGCCCCCAGTCGAGCTCCACGAACGCGCTGATCCCCGCGAGCATCGCGAACGCCAGCGCCGCCGAGCACGCCGCTGCCAAGAGCGCCTTCTCGGCGAGCAGGCCGCCGCGCGAGACCAGCCCGCGTGCGAGCCGCGCCAGCGTGTGCTCTTCGCGCTCCAGCGCCACGCCGCCCGAGGCCAGCAGCACACACACGAACATCAGCGAGATGCTCACCGCCACGACCACCGCGAACGTGTTGAGCGGCGTGCGCCGGCCTTGCGATCAGCGTCGTCTTCACCTGGATCGGCTGGCCGATCGTCGAGAGCACGTTCTTCGCCAGCGTCAGGTTCTGCGCCGCGAAGCTCGCGAACGCGTCGATCTGCTCCAGCGCCCTGCGATCCGCGCCCGGCGGCGTGCGCGCGATCACGCCGTGCAGCTTCGCCGGGATCTGGCCGAGCCCGATCAGATCCGGCGCCCCCAGCACGCCCAGGTTGCGCCCGCTCAAGAGCGCCCCGATCGCCTGCGACGCCGCCCGCTGGATCTGTTCGGAGAAGCCGATGTTGGCCTGCGCCAGCGCCGATTCGATCTGCGCCTGCACGAGCGACTGCTCGAGCGCGTTGCCGTTGTAGAGCACTTCCAGTTCGCCCTGTTTCAGCCCCGAGGCCAGCCGCGGCGCGATGTTCGGCGGGATCACGACCGCCGCCAGCACTTCGCCCGACTTGATCTTCGACACCGCCGCCGAACGCGTCGGCGCCTTGACCGGCTGAACCTGGTCGAAGATCTGTTCCGCGTAGCGACTCACCGGCACCCGTTCGCTGCCCACCTGCACGGTCTGCCCCGGCGGCGTCTCGTCGACGATCGCCACCTTCGGCTTGCCCGGCGAGCGCGAGATCGCAAGCCCGATCAACAGCGCGATCGCGATCGGGTAGATGACGAGCACGCCCACCAGCAGCCGCGAGCGGCGGAGGATCAGCAGGTCCTTGATCAGCAGCGCTTTCATCCCACACCCCCCACGCCGTTGCCACGCTCGCCTCTGGGCACAGGCAGCAAGGCGGCCCGGATGGCCGCCCAAGTAACGGTCGTGGCGGCCGGAGCGTTCACAATTTCAATCCAGGAGCGGAGGCCGGCTCGACTAGAAGGCTGGATGCCGGTCACAGACGCCCCTGTTGCTGCAGAAACCCAAGAAAAGCGCCCTCAGCGTCGTCCTCGCCATCAACGGCCCCAAGCAACTCCCCCGGCGCCCCGTCGAACAGCATCTCCCCCTCCACCAGCACGATCGCCCGCGTGGCATACCGCCGCACCTCGCCGAGGTGGTGCGTCGAGAACAGCACGCTCTTGCCGCGCGCCGCGAGCGAGCCGACGAAGTCCCACAGCCGCGCCCGCTGCGCCGGGTCCAGCGCCGACGTCGGCTCGTCGAGCGCCAGCACGAGCGGGTCGGCGAGCAGCGCGAGCGCGACGTTGACACGCTGGCGGTTGCCGCCGGAGAGGTCTTCGACGCGATCCTCGGCGCGCGGTGCGAGCCCCGTCTGCTCGAGCATCCGCGCGACGGCGGCGTCCGCGTCGGAGACCCGCTCCAGGCGCGCGAACAGGCGCAGGTTCTCGCGCACCGTGAGCCGTCCGTACACGGCTGCCTGCTGCGGCGCCCAGCCGATCTCACGTGCACCGCCGTGTGTGGCGCGCCCGCTCACTGTGCCCGCACTCGCGCTCAGCACGCCGGCGAGGATCGACAGGAGTGTGGTCTTGCCGGCGCCGTTAGGTCCGACCACGGCGACGAGCTCGCCCGCGTCCAGCGCGAAGCTCACCTCGTCCAGCGCCGTGCGCTCGCCGAAGCGCTTGCCCAGGCGCTCGACGCGCAGGATCGGCTCGACTGCCTGCTCTGCCGGCGCTCCGCTCACGGCGCTAGAGCAGGCTCTCGCGCGAGCGATCCCAGGATGCGAGCGTGACGTGCCGGTTGAGGTAGACGACCGTCTCGCGCAGGACCGAGAGGGTCGGCAGCGCGATCAGCGCTCCGACGATCCCATCAACGTGCAGGCCGAGCAGCAGCGCGAAGATCACGAGGATCGGGTTGATCCGCAGCGTGTGGCCGAACACCTGCGGCGCGACGACGTGGCCCTCGAGCTGCTGCAGCGCGATGAACAGGATCACCAGCCAGACCGCTGAGATCGGGTGCGTGAACAGCGCCACGATGACCGGCGGCGCCGCGCCGAGGATCGGCCCGATGTAGGGGACGAGCTCCATCACGCCGTAGAACACGGCGAACGCGATCGCGTACTTGCTACCGTCCGGGAACAGCCCGACGGTGCCGAAGATCCACAGCGACACGCCCGTCGAGGCGCCCATGATCAGGCTGAACAGGAGCTGCCCGCCGACGTAGCGCGAGACTGCGCGCTGCACGAGGTGCGGATAGTCGTCGGCATGGGTGCCGTCGCCCTTCGGCATCAGCCGTCTGGCGAGTCTGCCGATCTCCTCGCCGTACAACAGCATGTAGACCGACAGCACGAAGATCAGCACGAGGTCGAAGACCGCGCCGGCCGCTTCCGTGAGGATGCCCGCGCCCGAGGACGCCAGTTTGCTCGCGCTCTTGGCGACTTTGTCCTGGATCGTCTGCAGCGCTGTTTTGCCCTGTTTGACGAGTTCGACGTGGATGCCGTTTTCGTTCAGTTCTTCCTGCAGCGAGGCGAGGTTTTCGTTGGCTTCGTTGACCAGGTGCGGCAGGTTGTTGGCGAACTTCTGCACCTGGTTGGAGATAGGGTTGGCGACGAGGAAGCCGATCCCGCCCAGGGCAAGGAAGAATCCGACGTAGACCGCGAGCACGGCCAGTCCTCGCGGGAGCCGGCGCCGCTGCAGGAAGGCGACCGCCGGGTTGAGGATCAGCGCGATGAGCCCTGCCACGATGAACAGCACGAGCACCTGCCCAGCGACGTTGGCCAGCGCCCACACCGCGAGCAACGCGATCGGCAGGACGGCCAGCTGGATCCAGCGCGGGACGACCGCGCGCGGGGGCTGCTCGTGGGCCGCGGCCGGGCGCGACTCGTCGGCGAGTCGTTTCTCTTCGCCGGTCGGAGGCTGCGCCTCCGGATCCTGCTCGGAGCCTTCGCTCACATGCCTCCCATCATCGCCGGAGTATGGCTGAGGCCCAGGCGGCAGCCGCGCGGATCTTGTTCGTCGGAGACGTCGTCGGCGGGCTCGGGCGGCGCACGCTGCTGGACTGCCTACCCGCGCTGCGCGAGCGCTGCGCGCCGACGTTCGTCGTCGTCAACGCCGAGAACATCGCCGGCGGCGTCGGCATCACGCCGAAGACCGCCGGGGAGCTACTCGGCAAGGGCGTCGACGCGATCACGCTCGGCAACCACACCTATCGGCGCAAGGACATCTACCCCTACCTCGACTCCGAGCCGCGCATCGTGCGCCCGGCCAACTTCCTGCGCAGCCAGCCCGGCCACGGCACGTGCGTCGTCGAGCACGACGGCGTGCGCCTCGGCGTCGTCAACCTCAGCGGCAACCTCTACCTGCGCGCCGGGCGCTCGGCGTTCACCGAGATCGAGGTCGCGCTCGCCGAGCTCGGCGAGGTCGACCACGTGCTCGTCGACATGCACGCCGAGGCGACCTCCGAGAAGGTCGCCATGGGCTGGCACCTCGACGGCCGCGTCACGGCGGTGCTCGGGACGCACACGCACGTGCCGACCGCCGATGCCCGTGTGCTGCCGGGCGGCACCGCCTACATCACCGACGTCGGCATGACCGGGCCGCGCGGTGGCGTGATCGGCGTCAAGCGCGAGCAGGCGATCGAGTCGCTGCTCACGCAGATGCCCGTGCGCTTCGAGACCTCCGAGGAGGACCCGTGGCTGATGGGCGCGCTCGTCAGCTGCTCACAGCGACTGCGGGCGGACTCGATCGAGCAGGTTCTGATGCCTCGGCCTCCCACGCCCGCTTCCTGACCGGCGCCTCGTAGCGCCCCAGCAGCGCGATCAGCACGAGCGGGAAGAACCACGGGATGTACAGGTAGAACCAGTGTTCGATGCCGAGCTGCAAGGCGACGATCACGGCAGCGCAGGCCGCGGCCAGGCCGACGACGTCGGCGCGGCGCGGGATCACGGCGAGCGCGACAGCGAGCACGACGGCGCCGATCTGCACGGCCGCCTCCCAGCCGCCGAGACCTCCGTAGAGCCCCCATACCGAGAACGGCGAGGCGCGATCGGACTGATAGGCAAACGTGCGCTCGTAGATCGTGTGCAGCGAGTCGTGGCTCAGCGCGGGAATGCTCGCCAGCGCACCGACGGCGAGGAACGCGAGCAGGAACGTCGCGAGGTCGCCCACGTTCAAGCGCGAGCGCAAAGGAGCCCTGCCGGCGTCGGCCTCGTCCACCTCGCCGGCGTCGACCGAGCGCTCGGCGGCGCGCTGCCACAGCCCGTGGGTCGCGAACAGCGGCGCAAGCGCAAGCGGCGCGAACTTGCTCAGCCCGGCCAGCACGGCGAAGCCGCCGCGCGCGGCCGGCGCCAGCTTCGCGCGATACGTCGCCGCCAACACGGCAGCGAGTATCAGCACGGCGACAAGCGTGTCGTTGGAGTTGCTCTCCAGCGCGTACAGCGTGAACGGATAGGCGGCCCAGCCGTAGGCCAGCGCCACGCCGAGGCTCGGGCCGCGCACGCGTCTGCCGATCAGGAACAGCAGGGCGATCGCGAGCAGGTCGAAGAAGATCGCCGCTGCGTGCGCTGCGGGCAGGTCGTCCCACTTGCCGCTCCAGCCGAACAGCTGCTCGAAGGGGACGTAGGCCTCGTAGCTGGCCGGGCCGTAGGTGTCGCCGTGTTCGTTGTCCTTCGGCCAGTGCCCGTACAGCGACTTGCCATCGACGACGCGCTCGCCGCCGATCACACCAGCGTAGCCGACGTCGATCACGTTCGAGTCGGTCACGTTCAGCGCGACTCGAAAGCCGATCAGGAAGACGACCCCGAGGGCAAGCCACGGCGCCGGCACGAGCAGGCGCAGCGGGCCCGGGCGCTTTCGGGCGCTGCCCCGTCGCGACAGCGCGAGCATGCGCAGCAGCAGGTAGACGAGCGGCGGATAGACGAGCGGCACCGACTGGTAGATCTGCGCGTGGTTGAAGAAGGCGAGCGAGATCGACAGCGACAGCAGCACGAGCAGGTCGAGGTGCAGCAGCCTGAAGGGGCGGCGAAAGTCGAGGAACGGCACGAGGAACAGCACGCACAGCGGCAGCCAAATGTACAGCGCGTTGACATGGCGCCCGAACGCGCCCTTGTAGCCGCGCGCCATCGTCCAGGCGACCTGGAAGCCGGTCCACTGTTCGAGCACGCGCCCGGAGACGTCGTCGATCGCGACCTGTCCGATCTCCTTCTTGCCGTTCTTGGAGAAGTAGCTGACCTGCCAGTGCAGCGGCGCTTTCAGGTACGCGCCACCGTAGGAGCCGGGGTATTCGGCGCGGGCCTTCTTCATGCTCGTCAAGCGCCCCGCGATCGCGAGCACCTGGTTGGCCGACAGCCGCCGGCCGGCCGGCGGGGTGTTCGACGGCGGCACTGGGATCGGGGCGTTGGGATCGGTCTGGGTTGTCGATGCGCTCGTCGCCGATGCCGCGCTCGTCGTCGTGCCCCGAGCGCCGGTCGACGTGCCCACGGCTGCTCCGGCGGCGGCCTGGCCGGGTACCGGGGTCGATGGCGTGGCCCCGAGCTGCGCGGGTTGCGGCACGCTGCCGAGCACGTCTGCGGCCGCGTGCGCCGTGACGGGCAGGGCGAGCACGAACAACACGGCGATCGCTGTCGCGAGGCGTCGCATCAAGCGAGCGTAACGGTCGCGCTGGCGCCGCTGAGCCGCCCGCCGATCGACCAGTGAGCACTGTGTCGCACTGACTCCCGAGCGCGGCGTGCCTTGACCGCCCCGGCGGGCGCGGCTAGGTTACGCCGCACGGTGGCCATCCTCGCCCGAGCCGCGTTCCCGTGGCGCATCCTGCTGCTCGCCGCGGTCCTCTGCACGCTGATCGGCGGCGCGGCCGCAGAGCTGGGCGCCTCGGGCACGGGCGGCGATTCGCAGGCGTCGGCAGCGCCCGATCCGCTTGCGGCGCTTCCGCCCGCGGCGCGGGGACCGGTGTCGGCCGCCGTCGGCGCAGGGCAGCGAGCGTTCGCCGTGCGGGCGCTCGGCGACGGCGGCTTCGCCGCGCAC
This sequence comes from uncultured Solirubrobacteraceae bacterium, assembly GCA_963716315.1. Classification (GTDB taxonomy): domain Bacteria; phylum Actinomycetota; class Thermoleophilia; order Solirubrobacterales; family Solirubrobacteraceae; genus Palsa-744. The sequence continues at coordinate 1,834,273 of OY970301.1, forward strand.
AACGCCCGCCAGCAGCTGAGCGCCGGCTTCACCCGCTCGGGCGCGACGGTCCGCTCGCACGGGCTGCGCCTGTCGCTGAGCCTGCAGGGGATCGGCTTCGGCGCCTCGCTTCGGCGAGTAGGCGAGGTCGCGCCACGCGCTGCTGCAAACCGCGTCACCTACGTTCACCCTGGCGTGCGCGAGTGGTACGTCAACGGGCCGCTTGGCATCGAGCAGGGATTCACGATCGACCGCGCTCCGACATCGCAGGCGGCCGGCAGGCTCGCTCTGGGCATGTCTCTGTCGAGCAACGCCTCGGTCTCGCTGTCGGCCGACGGGCAGCGCCTCGAACTGGCCCGCGGGGCAAGCCGGCTGCGCTACGACGGGCTCGTCGTCACCGACGCCGGCGGACGACGCCTTGCGAGCGGCCTGTCGCTGGCGCACGGCCAACTGCGCATCGGCATCGACGCCCGCGGCGCGCGCTACCCGCTGCACGTCGACCCGTTCGTGCAGCAGGCCAAACTGACGGCCAAAGAACAGAACGGGGGCAGCAACCTCGGCCAGAGCGTGGCGATCTCGGCCGACGGCAACACGGCGCTGATCGGCGGCCCCAGCGACGAAGAACCGGGCAAAGGCGAAATGCTCGTCGGCGCGGCGTGGGTGTTCACGCGCACGGGCTCGAGCTGGGCGCAGCAGGGCCCGAAGCTGCGGGGCTCAGACCGCGAAGGCGAAGGCCAGTTCGGCATCAGCGTGGCGCTGTCGGCCGACGGCAACACGGCGCTGATCGGAGGGATCAACGACGCGAACGTGGGCGCCGCATGGGTGTTCACGCGCGCGGGCGGGAAATGGGCCCAGCAGGGCCTGAAGCTCACGGGCGGAGGCGAAGAGACGGGCAGCGGTCGCTTCGGCAAGAGCGTGGCGCTGTCGGCCGACGGCAACACGGCGCTCGTCGGCGCCTACTTCGACAACGGCAGCGAAGGCGCGGCGTGGGCGTTCAAGCGCTCGGGAACGACGTGGAGCCACGACGGCAAAAAGCTCACCGGCGCAGGCGAGGAAGGCCCCGGTCAGTTCGGCTTGGCCGTAGCGCTATCGGCAGATGGGAAGACGGCGATGATCGGCGGACCGGCCGACGAAGGCTCGACGAAAGAACCGATGGCGGGCGCGGCGTGGGCGTTCACCAACTCCGGTTCCGGCTGGACTGCGCAAGGGCCGAAGCTCACCTCGGGAGCCGTCAAAGGAGCGGGCGAACTGGGCACGAGCGTGGCGCTGTCGGCCGACGGCAGCACGGCGCTCGTGGGAGCGCCGGCCGACGGCGAAGCAGGCGGCGTGCGCGCCTACCAGCGCTCGGGCGCGACGTGGAGCCAGCAGGGCGCGGAGCTGAAGCCGAGCGATGCCGTCGGCCCGGCCGGCTTCGGCACGGCGGTGGCGCTGTCGGCCGCAGCCACGACGGCGCTGATCGGCGGCCCGGTCGACGAGGACGGGCCGAATGGCGGGACTGGCCCGACTCCGTCGGGCGCCGTCTGGCAGTTCGCGCGCTCGGGCACGTCGTGGTCGCAGCAGGGAGCGAAGATCGTGGGGACGACGAGCGAAAGTGAATTCGGGGCGGCGGTCGCGCTCACGCCGGATGCACAGACGACCGTTATCGGCGGCCCGATCGACAGCACCGGCGTCGTGCCGGATGCGGGCGCGTTCTGGGTCTACGTGAACCCGCTCGTGAGCGAACCGCTTCCTCTCATCAGCCAACCGCCATCGAAACAGCCGACGACGATTACGCCGCCGCCGGTCCGCCCGATCCTCGCAAACGTCTCCCAGTCCCACACCCGCTGGCGCGCCGGCAGCGCGGCGGCCCGCCTGAGCGCAAGCACCGGTTCCCCGGCGCCGGCCGCGGCGAAAGCCAAGCCGAAAGCCAAGCCGAAAGCCAAAGTGCGCAGGCCGCCGCTCGGCACGACGTTCTCGTTCACGCTCAACGTGGCGGCGAGCGTGAAGTTCACGTTCACTCAGAAAGTGAGCGGACGCAAGGTGAACGGCAAGTGCGTGGCGCAAGGCGCGAAGAACCGGCGCAAGCCTTCGTGCAAACGCACGCTCACGCCGATGGCGTTCTCGGTGAACGCACGAGCCGGCGCGCGCAAGCTGAGCTTCCAAGGCTTCGCGGGCCGCAGGAAGCTCGCGCCGGGCCCCTACATGGTGACGCTGGTAGCGACGAACGCGGGCCTGAGCTCGGCCCCCAAGTCGCTGTCGTTCACGATCGTCAGGTAGCGGGCCCGAGCACCCTGGCACCGCTGGGCGCGAGCCCGAAGTGCGCGAGCACGATCGGCGCGATGTCGCGGATCGCCCACTGCCGGGGCTCGGGCGAGGGCAGCTCGACGCCGCAGGCGATCAGCGCGCCGAGCGAGTCGGAGGCATGCAGCGAGCCGTGGCTGCCGCCGCCGACGTGTGCCTGGCGCCCCCAGTCGAGGAACTCGTAGCCGGGTGCGGCGGAGAGCAGCACCTCGCCGGAGCTGGGGCACGTGAGCGCGGACCACACGCGGGCGAGCACGTCGGGGAAGGAGGGCGTCAACAGCAGGCCGTCGTTCGCGCTGCCGTCGATCACGGCGAGTGGTCCGTCGACGCTCCAGCGCGCGCCGCGCGGGTCTTCGAGCTCACCGCCGGGGCTGAAGCGCAGCTCGCCGTGCTCGCGGCTGACGATCACGCCTTCGCTCGGCCGGTCGTGCGCGTCGCGGGCGAGCCAGATCACGTGCTCGACCCCCTCGATGGCGATCGCGCGGTCGACGACGGAGGCGCGCATGGCGTCGCGCTCGAGCTCGTGCAGGGCGTAGACCATGGCGGCGCGCTGGGAGGGGCAGACGGCGATGTGCGCGTCCTCGGCGTCGCCGCCGCGCGGGGGCTGGAGCACGCCGAGCTCGTCGAGCTCGTCCTGCAGCGCGATCGTGTCGGTGACGGGCGCCTGGGAGTGGTCGGCCATCGCGATCACGGCGTGCTCGGCGAGGAACTCGTCGACGCCGCCGGCGGCCTCGCAGACGCGGGCGAGCTGCAGGTCGGCCTGGGCGAGCGACTGCAGCTGCGCGTCGGGGCCGTCCTTGTGCGAGCGCCAGTCGTTGTCGGGCAGCGAGAGCAGCAGGAAGTCGAACAGGTCGCGCTCGACCATGTAGCTGGAGACACAGCCGGAGTGACGGTCGCGCACGCCAGGCATGCCGAGGCCGGAGCGGCAGCCGGTCCGCCGCGAGGCGAAGATGTCGGCGTAGAACAGCTCGCGCGGGCCCATCACGGAGTGGCGCATGAGCGTCGAGGCGACCCGCGTCAGGGCGGTGTCGCGCTGGGGCTCGTGGCGGTGGCGCCCGCGGTACATCAGGTACGTGGTGCCGGCCGTGCGCACGTCGGCGTCGTCGAGCGTCTCGAACACGGTCGGCGTCTCTGACGAGAGGTGAGCGCGGTTCATGTTGTAGACGGTGTCGGTCAGCTGCCGGCCGATGCCGAAGCGCTGGGCGGAGCGGAAGCTCGAGCCGTATTCGACGTAGCGCTGCTCCTCGCGCAGGTACCAGTTCATGCCGGGCACGCGGTGCTCGTCCTGGGCGAGCCCGGTGACGATCGAGGCGGCGCAGACGGGCGTGACGGAGGGGAAGGCGGCGACGCAGTCGGGCACGTAGCGCCCGCGCTCGATCAGCGTCCCGAGCACGGGCGCGACGCCGGCGGCGACGGCACGCTCGAGCATCTCGGGCGCCATCGCGTCGATCACGCAGAGCACGAGCTTGGGCGGCTTGGAGGACGGCTTAGGCATCCGGCCGGCTGCGCTTGCCATCAGCGCCGCAGGATGCGCAGCCCGGCGTACTTCTCCTCGGCCCTGGCGCGCGTGCGCAGGAGCAGCCAGACGAGCGCGGCAAGCGCGACGTAGCCGAGCGGGTGCAGCAACGCGACGAGCGCGGCGAGGAGCAGCGAGGCGGCGTCGAGATAGACGGTGAGCGCCTGTTTGGCAGTGCCGTCGGCGAGCCGCGCGCGGGCACGGGCGAACATCGGCAGAACGGCGCTCTGGCTCAGCCACACGACGGCGAGCCCACCGACGAGGCCCGGCCACCACGCGTCGTGGTGCGCGGCGAGCGTGCCGGCGAACAGCACGGCGCCGGCGCCGTAGGCGAGGCCGGCGAGCGCGGCGGCGAGCGGCTCCGGGCGCTCGCGCTCAGCGGCGGGGTCGAGCAGCGCGGAGAGCCCGCCGAGGAGCTGCAGCGCGTAGGCGAGCACGAGCGCGACGACGACGACGAGCAGCCACCAGTCGTCGGCGAGGAACTTGAACGGGTCGTGGGCGAAGCTCACGCCGAGCGCGTTGCCGGAGGCGAGCGCGCCGGCGAGCAGCACGGGCAGGAAGGGGCGCAGGCCGCAGGCTGCGGCCAAGCCGGCGCCGAGGCCTATGTAGAAGAAGGTGCCGTTCATGCGTGGGCTCGTCGGGGGTGCGCTACCGTGCTGCTCTGGCCGGGGGCGCGACCGGTCCAGGACGATAGACGACACCCGCGCCGATCAGCACGCGAGCCGCGAGGTCCGCAGCGGGCGGCGGCGAATAGGAACGACAGCACATGGACCGATCGATCAGCGGAGCGGGTGGCGGGCGCGGAGCCCGGCCGACGGCGCACGAGCTGGCGCGCTACGAGTCCCTGTTCGCGACGCGCACGCGCGGGATGAAAAGCTCGGCGATGCGCGAGATGATGGCGCTGACGGAGCGCCCTGATGTGATCTCGCTGGCGGGCGGGCTGCCGGACACGAGCACGTTCGCGCCGGAGCTGTACGCGAAGCTGATGTCACAGGTGGCGGCGACCTCGACTGCGCGCGCGCTGCAGTACGGCCCGACGGAGGGGATGGCGAGCACGGTCGAGTGCATCGCACAGGTGATGGCGGCGGAGGGAACGCCGATCGACCCTGGCGAGGTGATCGTCACGACGGGCGGCCAGCAGGTGATCGACCTGGTCTGCAAGACGCTGATCGACCCAGGCGACGTGATCGTGGCGGAGGCGCCGACGTACCCCGGCGCGGTGCCGACGTTCAGCGCCTACCAGGCAGAGGTTGAGCAGATCGAGATGGACGCCGACGGGATGCCGATCGACGAGCTCGAGCGCGTGCTCGACCGTCTGGCGGCGGAGGGCAGGCGACCGAAGTTCATCTACACGATCCCCAACTTCCAGAACCCGGGCGGCGTGACGATGTCGCTGCCGCGCCGGCGGCGCCTGGTCGAGGTAGCGCACGAGCGCGAGCTGTTGATCCTCGAGGACAACCCGTACGGCCTGCTGCGCTACGAGGGCGAGTCGCTGCCGACGCTGCACTCGCTCGACGCGCAGGTGGGGATCGGCGGCGGGGCGGCGGACCTCGTGATCTACCTGGGCACGTTCTCGAAGATCCTCTCGCCGGGACTGCGGCTCGGCTGGGCGGTGGCGCCACGGCCGGTGCTGGAGAAGCTGAACCTCGGCAAACAGGGCTCTGACCTCTGCTCGTCGCCGGTCACGCAGCTGTTCGTGGCGGAGTACTTCAAGGAGCGCGACGCCGGCGGCGAGCCGCGCTGGCTGGGCTACCTGGAGCAGCTGAAAGACCTCTACCGCAGCCGCCGCGACGTGATGCTCGAGTCGCTGGCCGAGTACTTCGGCGAGGGAGCGCAGTGGACGGAGCCGCAGGGCGGCCTGTTCGTGTGGGCGACGCTGGATCAGCGGATCGACACGACGGACCTGCTGGCGCAGGCGCGCAAGAGCGAGGGCGTGGCGTTCGTGCCGGGTCGCGCGGCGTACATGGATGGCCGGCGCGGCGCGTCCTCGATGCGGCTCAACTTCGCAGGTACCGACGAGGCGGACATTCGCGAGGGCATCAGGCGAATCGGCAAGGTCGTGCGCCAGCAGCTCGGCCTGTACGGCTCGCTGGCGGGCTCATCCACACGGGCAGCGGACTCTGCGAGGAGCGACTCCCCGCCGGACGAGGCGGCAAGCGGTGACGCGGCGACCGACGCGCGGGCGGGCAAGTCGCCGCTGGCCGACGTCGTCGCCTTCCCGCGGCGCGAGCGGGACGGATCGGCGCGCCGGCAGCAGGATCGATGAACGCCGCGAGGCGGGTCGCGGTGCTCAAGGGCGGGCGCTCGCTGGAGCGGAACGTCTCGCTGCGCTCGGGGGCGCACGCGCAGGAAGCGCTCACGCGCCTCTGTCACGAGGTGATTCCGATCGACGTCGACGAGGGCTTCGTCGAGCAGCTGCTGAAGGCGGCCCCCGATGCGGCGCTCGTCGCGGTGCACGGCCCGGACGGCGAGGACGGCACGCTGCAGTCGCTGCTCGAGGCGATCGGCCTCCCCTACACGGGGTCGGGCCCAGCGGCGTGCATGTGCTGCACGGACAAGGCGCTGGCCAAGTACCTGATGCGCGGCGCGGGCATCCCGACGCCTGACTTCCACTCGTTCAAGGAGTCGTGGATCAAGCAGCTGGGCGCGGCGCAGGCGCTGCCGAGCGTGGAGCGCTCGCTGGGCTTCCCGCTGGTCGTCAAGCCGGTCAGCCAGGGCTCGGCGCTGGGCGTGAAGTTCGCGCGCTCCAGCGAGGAGCTACCTGGTGCGCTGGTCGGCGCCCTCTCCTACGACCGCAAGGTGCTGATCGAGCGCTACGTGAAGGGACGCGACCTGGCTGTCTCCGTGCTCGACGGACCGGAGGGCCCGCTGCCCCTGCCGGTCGTCGAGGCAGTGCCGCGCGAGGAGGACTTTTTCGATTATGAATCGAGATACGAGATAGGAATGACGACGTTCGTGTGCCCGGCGGAGCTAGCGGACGAGACGACTGCACGCGCGCAGGAGCTGGCGCTGTCGGTCTACGGGCTGCTCGGCTGCCACGGGGTCGCGCGCGTGGATCTGATGCTCGACGAGAGCGGCGAGCTTTGGGTGCTCGAGGCGAACGTGGTGCCGGGGATGACCGAGACGAGTTTGTTGCCGCAGGCGGCGGATGCCGGGGGTATCGGGTTTGATGAGCTGATTGCTCGGGTGTTGGAGAGCGCTTTCACTCGCTGAGCCTGGGGCCAGCGAGACACACGCCCCCGGTTGGGTGCACACACCTTTGAGAACGGCATCCGGCCTTCAAGTCGAGCCAGCCTCCGCTCCTGAGATACACGAGAACGCTCCGGCCGCCACGACCGTTACTGGGCCGGCCATCCGGGCCGGCTGTTCGCGCGCCGTAGCCCGTTCGTGAGCTGCGCTCGGGTCGGGCTGACTGCCTACTAGGAGTCGCCGGCGGCGAAGTCCTCGGGGCTTACCTCGTCGAGGAACTCCTTGAACTTCTCGACTACGTCCTCGGACTCCTCGACGTCGTGCTCGAACTCGATGGCGGACTCGGCGATCACGTCCTCGGCGGCGAAGATCGGGGCGCCGCAGCGGACGGCCAGGGCGATCGCGTCGCTCGGGCGCGAGTCGATCTCGAGCTCGCGGCCGCCGACCTGCAATGTGATCGAGGCGAAGAACGTGTTCTCGCGCAGCTCTGTGACGGAGACCGAGGTGCATTTGACCTCGAGCTCGCCGAGGATCTCGCTCAGCAGGTCGTGCGTCATCGGTCGTGGCGTGCCGGCGCCCTGCAGCTTCATCAGGATCGAGGCGGCCTCGGGATGGCCGATCCAGATGGGCAGGAACTTGTTGCCCTCGACCGTCTTCAGAAGCACGATCGGCTGCTTGCCAACCATGTCAAAGCTGACGCCGTAGATGACCATCTCCTGCACGCGAAGTCCTCCGGGAGGGGGAAAGGCCAGAGTATAGGTACCAGCGAAGCCCAGCCAGCGGGCGCTGAACGCGTGGCTCAGGCGCTCGCGGCGCCGTCGCCGTCGGCCTCTGAGCGAAACGTCCAGAGCTTGTTGCCGATGAAGTTGAACGGCATCGACGCCGCCACTGCGAGCGCCTGGGCGGGCACCTTCGGAAGGTTGGCGGCCTCGACGAACACCGTCAGCAACAGCAGGCTGACGGCCTCGGCAACGAGGCTGACGAGCAGGAAGCGAACTGCCTGATGGTGTGCTCGGCCCTCGCGCGCGTCGAACGTCCAGTGCCGGTTGAGCACGAAGTTGTTGAGCACCGCGACGAGCCAGGCCGCCACGGAGGCGACGCGGTACTCGAGACCGGCTCCGTGGACGAGCAGCGCGTAGACGGCGACGTTGACGACGAAGCCGGCCCCGCCGACGAGCCCGAAGCGCACGAGCTGGAGCCAGTTGGCCGGCTTGCGCAGCCCGTGCAGCAGCCGCATGTGTGGCCGGAGCTGGACGGATGAGCCGATGTTGCGGGCGTGAAGGTCTACGGCGGTGGCCTCGTCGGGCATCGGAGCAGGTTAGCCGAGCTGAGCTGCACGCCCACCTGCCCGGCGGGCGCCGCATGGGCATCATCCTCAGCCCGCATGCGCCTGAAGGGTAGCGGGGACCGCCGCCGGCAGGCGCGCAGCGCCAGCGCGGCCGCTAGCCTTGCTGTCGTGATGGACTCGAGCCAAGCCGAGGCCGCTCGCCCGCTGAGCGGCGCGCTGTCGCGCTGGTCGCTGATCGCGGCCGTGCTGGCAGTCGCGCTGATCGCGCTCGGCCTCGTGCTCGCGCTGAGCGGCGGCTCGCACGCTGGTGGGGCAAGCGCCGCCGAGCGCAGCGCCGCCGCCAAACGGCAGGCGAGCGCGCATACGGGAACGCCCGCCGGCGGCTCGGCCGCGTCGCACGCCGGCACCGGCACATCGGGATCGTCCGCCGGTTCCTCGCACGCAGCCTCAGCAGCCGGTGCGGCCACGGGAGCCAAGCGTGCGAACGTCTCCGAGGTCGCCGACCCAGAAGAAGCGAGCAGCTTCCCCGCCCCGGCCGGCGTGCAGCACAGCGCCGCCAAGACACCGTCGAAGGCGAGTGAAGAGATCGTCGCCGCCGGCGCGCCGTCGGACGCGGAAGTCAAGCAGGAGCTCGCCCAGATGCAGGCCGTCGAACGCACGGCCAAGCGCGCGCAGCAGCAGGCCCTGAAGCCCGTCGCCGGCGGCAACTCGGTCGGTGGCAACGGCACGATCCCGATCCCGCCGAACGTCCCCGAAGCGATCCAGCGCGTGATCGCAGGCGCCAACGCGATCGCCGACTTCCCGTACGTGTTCGGTGGCGGGCACGGCTCGTTCGTGGACAACGCCTACGACTGCTCGGGCTCGGTCAGCTACGCGCTCGCCGCCGGGGGCCTGTTGAGCGCGCCCGAGACCTCGGGCGAACTGGAGAGCTGGGGCGCGCCGGGGCCGGGGCGCTACATCACGATCGAGGCGGCGGCGGGGCACGTGTACATGTACGTGGACGGCGTGATGTACAACACGGCCGGCCGCAGCGGTGTGTACGCGTCGCGCTGGCAGGTGAAACCGGTCGACAACTCGGGCTACGTGACGCGTCACTGGCCGGGGCTGTAACGCACGCCCCGTGATGGCGGCGCTGGTCCCGCTCGCGCTCGACGGCGAAGCGGCGATCGAATCGGGTAGCACGGGCACGGCGATCGCCGTCGTCTCGGCGATCTCGATCGTGGCGGGCTACGTGGTCCTGTACCTGCTGTGGCGCTACGTGTTCAGCACAAAGGCGAAAGCCAAGCGCGGCGAACCGCCCGAACGCTGACGCGCGCTGCCGGGCCGACCTGCGTGCGGCTTTAGCCGCGTTCAACTCAGTGCGAGAGGTTGACCGTGCTTAGCACGGTCGTCGGAACGGGGCTGCTCGGGTTGTGCACGACCATGCGCACCATCAGCGAGACCTTGTGCAGTTTGCGCAGACGCGCCGCCGTGGCCTTGCTGAACTTGATCTTGTAGCTGCTGTGGCCGCCCTTGGTCGTCACGAGGATCGCTTTGGCGATCACGATCTGCGGCGGCGTGCCCGCGGCCAGACCGGTCGCGGCGGGACCCTTGAGCCCGATCTTCTTGGCCAGCGAGCTCGCGAGCAGGACCTCGAAGCGGCCGGTCGCCTGCGCGCTGACCGAGTAGCGCACGACGAGGCCGCTGCGCAGGACCGAGGAGAGGCTGTGCGAGGTCGAAGCCTGTGTGGCCACGACTTTCGGCTTGGCCGCGCCCGAACCACTGCCCGGCGTGGTCGCACCGTTCGACGTCGCAGCGCCGCTGCCTGAGCCGGTGCCCGGGGTGGGCGGCGCGGGCGCCGGTGGTGCCGGCGGCGCGGGGCCGTCGACGGTCACGTCCTGTGTGACTGATCCGACATTGCCGGCGACATCCTTGACCGTGAGCGTTACCGAGTAGACGCCGCCGTACTGGTAACTGTGGAAGGCTGCCCCAGCGCACGGCGTGAGCCACGGGGATTCGCACGGTGACGCGTTCGGCGAGTTTTGCGACGGGGTCCCCGGCGCGAACCCGGAGACGGTCGGCGAGCCGTCGCCGAAGTCCCATGTGAACACCGGGTAGGTCGGCGTGGGTTCGCCCGAGGCCGGGTATTTGACGCCGGCGTTGAGCGTGATCGCCGACTCCATCCCGTCGAAGCCGACGAGTTCACCGGCGTTGACGGGATTCGGTGAGGTGAACTGCGGCTCGATCCCCACGCCCGGGATGCAAGGTACACCGGGGTAGGAGAAGGTCGCCGCGGCCAGGTTGAAGGCGGTCTGCAGGTAATAGGTGCCGCCATCGAGTTCCTGGTTGTAGAGCGAGCCGGCAAGCGACTCGGTCGTCGCCGCGGAGCTGCCCCCCAGTGCCGGGGCGAAGAAATTGCGGCACTCGTCGGTCGCCTCGAAGTGCGCGGCGTCCTGCCATGAGCTCAGCAGCGGGTTGGTGACGATGTTCTGCTGCTCGATCGCGATCTGGCCGATGATCACGTCGGCGAGGCCGGTATCGCAGCCGCCGTCGATGCTCGGGCACGGAACCTGATTGGGCTGCTGCTCGCGACGTCCTGCGTGCGCTTGTGTGATTTCTTTTTGTTCTTTTTCTTCTTCCGTTGCTTCTTCGAATTCTTTGACTTCTTTCGCGCCTTGCGCGTCGGGTCCCTCAGGTTCCTCGATGATCGGTTTGCTGGTCGGATCGAAGCCGCCGTCCTGGCAGTCGTAGCCGAGGCGCTGATCGACGGGGAGCAGGTGCGGGTTGGCGAGACCGCCGGCCGACCACGGGATCGCCGCATAGAGGACCGTGTTCGCGTCGCCAGTCGAGAGCCCGCCTGGGTTGATGTCGCTGTGGTAGCTACAGAAGCTATTTTCGTAGCTCGTGCCTCCCCGAGCGCCCGAGTAGTCGGAGCAATGACCGGCGGCGGCGTCGAGGCACACGGCCACGCCGGGTGGCGTGAGCAGGTAGTAGATCGTGCCCATGCCGGTCTGCAGTTTGTGCTGGGCGATGAACGTCTGGAGTTGTTCGCGGATCTGTTTGTCGGTGAGGCAGACCGGCGTGTGCGCCCCGTTGATCCGCAGCTGGTCGACTTCCTGGAAAGGGTGGGGGTCCGTACAGCCCGAGCCCGGCGACGGATAGGCGTTCGTGTCGGTGTAGGCGCCCTTGAACACCGAGTGGTTCGAGAGCGGCGCGTTCGAGCGGTCGGTGTACTGCTCGTCGACCGCGAACACGTTTGACAGCTCGCCGCTGCTACCGCCGACATGCTGGAGGAATTCGTCGATCAGGTGCTGCCAGTCGCCGTGGTAGCTGTTGGTGGGATCCCAGAAGACGGTGTACGTGCTGTTGCTGTGCACAACCGGGTTGCCGTTCGGGTTGGCGAAGCCTGCTCCGAGCTCGCCGTCGAGCACGAACTGCGTTTCGCGCGGCTGGACCCCAACTTCGGCGGAGCCGACGTTGGCGACGATCGCACCTGCGGGTGCGGCGATAAGCAGCGCTGTGAGAAGCGTGCCGGCGAGCACGAGCAGCGCGCGGGCAGATAGCCCCCGTGGGGTGAGCGGTGACTTGGACGGGAGCGGAGCAGCGGCTTGGGAGCTACGAGCAAGAGCGTTCACGAGCCAATCATCGGCAGCGAGCCCGCGATGCCTTAGCGCGCCCGGCGGCGGCCCAGACGGCCGCCGGTGCGCACGCCGCGCTCAAGCCGGTGCGAGGAACGCCGACATGGATCGAGAGCGGCTGCGCTTGATGCCCGCACGACGCCGCGCGGCGCTAGTGTCCGGCGGCAACCGAGATGGCAGTGACCTTCGAAATCTCCCAGCACTTCCTCGACGATCGCGGTCAGCGTTCGGGCTTCGTCCTGCTCGGCGCCTTCCTGCTGGCCTTCCTGTTCATCCGCACGAGCGCACGGATGATTCGCAGCCCGAAATTCGCGTGGTGGCCGGGCAGCGTCCAGACGAAGGGCGGGCTGCACCTGCACCACCTCGTGTGGGGCATCTGCCTGATCATGAGCAGCGGCTTCCTCAACTTCGCGCTCGCGCCGGAGAGCCCGTGGTCGGAGGTGCTCGCGGCGCTGTTCGGGATCGGCGCCGGGCTGACGCTCGACGAGTTCGCGCTGTGGATCCACCTCGAAGACGTCTACTGGTCGCAAGAGGGGCGCAGCTCGCTCGACGCCGTCGTCGTCGCGACGTTGCTCGGCGGGATGGTCGTGCTCGGACTCGCACCGTTCGACCTGACCAATCAGGAAGGCTCAATCAGCTCGCTCGTCGTGGCGATCCTGATCGACATCGTGCTCGCCGCGCTCGCCATCTTCAAGGGCAAGCCGCTGCTCGGATTGGTCGGCATCTTCCTCCCGTTCTTCTCGCTTGTCGGCGCGATCCGCCTGGCCTCGCCGAGCTCGGCGTGGGCGCGCAAGCGCTACCAGCCAGACAGCCGCAAGATGAACGCGGCGCAGGCGCGCTGGGAGCGCGTGCGCAAGCGGCGGCGCTGGCTGGGCGATGCGATCGGCGGTACCCCTTCGGCGCAGTAGATTGCGCTCGTGGATCCCGTCGCGAGCAAGCTCGAGCTGACGCTGCTGCCCGGAGCGCGCACGCTGCTGCAGGTACACGCGCGCGAGCTGCCCCAACGCGACGATCTGTGCGGCGCCTTCTGCGGCGCGCTCGCGCTGCAGGCCGCGGGGCTCGTCGAGCGCGCCGACGAGCCGCTCGACCAGGACGCCGTGGCCCGGGTGGCCGGCAGCCTCGTTTCGCGCACCCCTGACACGAGCGCGCTGCCGGAGGGCGAACATGGCCGGCGCGACTACCGCATCCAGCCGCCACTGATCGTCGACGCGTCCATCTCCGGCACGAACTGCGCCGGCGTGTTGCGGGCGATCGAGCAGCTCTCAGACGAGCGCCTGTGCGCGCTCCCCTACGCCGGGCCGTGGTCGGGCGAGGCGCTCGCTGGGCTGTTCGACGCGGTCGCGGCGCTTGCGCATCCGGCCACGTTGATCGCCAACGTCGCCACGCGCCAGCTGTGGGGCTCGGCGCCGAGCGTCGACGAGCTGCTCGGCCTGCTGCTCGACGGGAGCGACGACGGGCCACCGCCCGACTGGGACGTCGGCCACTTCGTGTGCGTCTTCGGGCGGATGCGGGGCCCGGGTGGCGAGCTGTACGGGGTCGCCGACACCTATCCCGCGCTGGGGGTGCGCGGCGTGCATGTGCAGCCGCGAGAGCGCCTCGCGCGCGCGCTCGAGCGTCCGGACATGGCGCCGGGCGGGATGATCGCCGTGGTCGCCTGCGAGGACGCCGCACCCGTGCGCGCCGCGGCGGACGCTTGTGGTTTGCAGGAGCGCGCCTGGGACAACGGGACGCTGACCGTCGCACAGAGCGCATGAGCGGCGGCGGCGCGGAGGACGGGGGCCTGCTCGCGCTCGTCTGCTGCGACCTCGGCGCGATCGTGCGGGGCCGCTCGCTGCCGGCCGACGACACGCAGGCCGACGCAGGCGTCGGCTGGGTGCCCGCCAACCACGCACTCACTCCGCTCGGCACGCTGGCCGAGCCCAATCCGTTCGGCTCGACCGGCGACCTGCGCCTGCTGCCCGATCCGCGCACGCGCACGCGCGTCGACGGCGAGGTGGCGGTCGACGCGCTCGAGTTCGTGCTGTGCGATATCGCCGAGACCGACGGGCGGGCGTGGGAGTGCTGCCCGCGCGCGTTCCTGCGCGAGGCGGTCGAGCAGCTCGAGGCCGAGGCCGGGTTGCGCGTGCTGGCGAGCTTCGAGCACGAGTTCCAGCTGCTCGACGAGGGACCGGCGGCACTGCCCTTCTCGCTCGAGGCGCAACGACGCGCAGGGGCCTTCCCGGGCCGCGCGATGCGCGCGCTCGTGCAGGCCGGAGCGCAGCCGGAGCGGTTCATGCCCGAGTACGCCTCGCACCAGTTCGAGATCCCGGTGGCTCCAGCCGAAGGGGTCGCGGCGGCCGATCGCGCGGTCGTGCTGCGCGAGGTCGTGCGCGAGGTGGCGCGCCGCGAAGGGAGCCGCGCCACGTTCACGCCGCTGCTCGATCCGACGGAGGCGGGCAACGGCGTGCACATCCATCTCAGCCTGATCGAGGCCGACGGGCGACCGGCGCTGTATGAGCCGTCGCGGCCGGGGGCGCTGAGCGAGCTCGGCGGCAGCTTCGCCGCCGGCGTCCTGCGCCACGCGCGCGCGCTGAGCGCGCTGAGCGCGGCGAGCCCCGTGTCGGCTGGGCGCCTGTCGCCGCGCCACTGGGGCGCGGGCGCGGTCTGCCTCGGCCGGCAGAACCGGGAAACGCTGCTGCGCATCCCACCGCTGGTGGCGGGCGCCGGCGATCGGGGGCAGCAGCTGCGACTCGAGTACCGCGCAGCGGATGCGACGGCCAACCCCTACCTCGCGCTCGGGGGCGTGCTGCGGGCGGGCCTGGCGGGCGTGCGCGAGGCGCTCGAACCGGCGCCGATCCTCGAGTGCGACCCGGCGGAGCTCGACGCGGACGAGGCCGAGCGCTACGGCGTAGGCGGGCTGCCCGACTCGCTCGCCGGCGCGCTCACGGCGCTCGCCGAAGATCAGACGGTGCGCGGCTGGATGACGCCGCTGATGTACGACGCCTACCTCGCGGTCAAGCGCAGCGAGGTGGAGGCTGCCGAGGGCAGCGACCTACCGGAGCTCTGCGCGCGCTATGCCCGGATCTACTGACGCCGCGCTCGGGCGGCTGCTCGCGGCGCTCGACGGCGAGCTGGCCGCCGCTGTCGAGCTGCGCCATCGGCTGCACGCCGCGCCCGAGCCGGCGCACGAGGAGCGGCGCACGGCCGAAATCGTGCGTGAACACCTGCCTGTGCAGGCACAGAGCGCCGCCGGTACGGGGCTGCTCGCGCGCGTGGGGCCGGCGCTGGGCGCTCCGATCGCTATCCGCGCCGAGCTCGACGGACTGCCGATCGCCGAGCGCACGAACGCGCCGTTCAGCGCGAGTGGCGAGGCGATGCACGCGTGCGGGCACGACGTGCACATGGCCGCGCTCGTCGCCCTCACGCGCGCGGCGGCGGGACTAGGCGAGCTGCCGGCGCCGCTGCTGAGCGTCTTTCAGCCAAGCGAGGAGGCCTACCCGTCGGGCGCTGAGGAACTGGCGGCCGGAGAGCTGGCGAGCGCCGCGGCGGCGGCCGTCGTCGCGGCGCACATCCACCCGGAGCTGCCGTGGGGCAGCGTCGCGCTCGACGCCGGCACGGTCAACGCCGCGAGCGACTCGGTCGAGATCACGGTCGAGGGCGAGCCGACGCACGGCGCCTACCCCCACCACGGCCGCGATCCGATCCTGACGATCGCGCAGATCGTCGTGGCGCTGCATGCGCAGGCGGCGCGGCGCGTCGACCCGCTCGCCCCGGCGCTCGTCAACGTCGGCGTGCTCGAAGGCGGCAGCACGGAGAACGTGATCCCGTCACACGCGCGCGCCCGCGCGTCGCTGCGTGCGCATCGCCCGCAGGAGCGCGCGGCGCTGCGCGAGCTCGTCGAGGAGGTCGTCCACGGCGTCGCGGCGGCGCACGGCTGCAAGGCGACGGTCGAGCTGATCGAGGGCGAGCCGGCGCTCGAGAACGATCCGCGGATCGTCGGGCGCGGCTGCGAGCTGCTGGAGCAGGCGGGGCTGAGCCGCAGCGCCGCGTGGCGCTCGTGCGGCTCGGATGACTTCGCCTTCTTCGGCGAGCTCGCGCCGCTGGCGATGGGGTTCGTCGGCCTCGACGGCGCGCCCGGCTTCGTCTCTCGTCCGCTGCACCACCCCGAGCTGCTGCCGCCCGACGAGGCTGTCGCGCTCGTGGCGCGCACGCAGGCGGTGCTGTTCGTCGCGGCGGCCGAGGCGCTTCAGCCGAGCTGACGTGCGAGCCGGCCAAGCCCGCCGAGGGCTGACACCAGTGGACTGCGCGGTGCTCACGCTGTAGGATGGCGCCCAGCGTCGGCGGCGCGCGAGGGACGAGCCGTCACAAGCGCCGGGGCAAGGGAGAGGATGATGGAGGAAGATTCGCTGCTGGGGCCGCGCGCGACGTGTTCGCGCAGGCGCCGTGCATGGCCGCTCCTGGCGGCGCTCGCGACGCTGCTCGCCGTGCTTCCGGCGGCATCGGCGTCGGCAACGTCGTATGGCGTCGCGGCCTGGGGCTACAACGGCTCGGGCCAACTCGGCAACGGCTCGACGGCGATCAGCCGCGTGCCCGGCGCGGTCGCCGGCCTGAGCGAAGTGACGGCAGTGGCGGCCGGCGGCGAACACAGCCTCGCGCTGCTCTCAAACGGCACCGTCAGGGCGTGGGGCAACAACAGCGAAGGGCAGCTCGGCAACGGCTCGACGGCGAACAGCAAGGTGCCGGTGATCGTCTCGGGGCTCGTCAACGTCGTCGCGATCGCGGCCGGCAAAGAACACAGCCTCGCGCTGCTCTCAAACGGCACCGTGATGGCCTGGGGCAGCAACGAAGAAGGTCAGCTCGGCAGCGGCGCCAAAGGGACCAAAAGCACGTTCGTCGTGGCGGTGAAAGGGCTCAGCAACGTGACCGCGATCGCGGCCGGCGGCGCGTTCAACCTGGCGCGCCTGAGCAACGGCACGGTCGTGGCGTGGGGGGCCGGCGAAGAAGGGCAGCTGGGCAACGGCAAAAAGAACAAAAGCGCCAACCCGGTCACGGTGAAAGGGCTAAGCGGCGTGACGGCGATCGCGGCTGGGCGCGAGCACGGGCTGGCCCTCCTGTCCAACGGCACGGTGGTGTCGTGGGGCAGCAACCTGGCGCGCCAGCTCGGAATGCCGACGAAATTCAAAGTCGTCAAAGAAGAAGAAGAAACCGTCTTGGAAGAAGAAGAACAACCCGAAAACAACCCGATACCGGAACCGGTCCAGGCGCTGAGCGGCGTGGCGGCGGTGGCCGCCGGTGGCGAACACAGCCTCGCGCTGCTCGGCGACGGCGAAGTGATGGCCTGGGGCGGCAACAGCAACGACCAGCTCGGCAATGGCACGCAAGGCGGGGCGAGCAACCTACCCACCGCCGTCAGCGGCCTGAGCGGCGTGACTGCGATCTCGGCCGGCATGCAGCACAGCCTGGCGCTGCTGAGCGGCGGCAGCGTCGAGGCGTGGGGCTACAACCCCGACGGGCAGCTCGGCAACGGATCGAACCTGAACAGCCCAGTGCCGGTCGCGATCTCCGGCCTCGGCGGCGTCGTGAAGGTCGCCGGCGGCGGCTCGCACAGCCTCTCGATGGGGGCGCCCGCGGCGACCGTCACCGGCATCAGCCCTGGCTCGGGACCGCAGCAGGGCGGCACTAGCGTGGCGATCGCCGGCGTGAACTTCGGCGAAGCGACGGGCGTCCACTTCGGCGCAAACGCCGCGAGCTCGTTCACGGTGAACTCGCCGACGTCGATCACCGCCACCTCGCCGGTCGGGGTGGGGACGGTCGACGTCACCGTGACGACGTCCAGCGGGACGAGCGCGGCAAGCGCGGCTGACAGGTTCACCTACATCCCACCGCCGACCGTCGCGAAGCTGAAACCGAACAAGGGGCCGGCCGCGGGCGACACGAGCTCGACGATCACCGGCAGTGACTTCATCGGCGCCACGGTGGTCAACTTCGGATCGGTCCCGGCGACCAGCTTCACCGTCAACTCGGCGACGTCGATCACCGCCGTGGCCCCGGCGAACACGGCCGGCGCGGCGGACGTGACCGTGACGACTCCAAGCGGGACGAGCGCGATCGGCGCGCACGACGTGTTCAAGTACGAAGCGCCGACGGTCACGGGCCTCAGCCCGAGCGCCGGGCCGGTGGCGGGCGGCACGACCGTGACCGTCAGCGGCAGCGGCTTCGCGCCCGGAGCCGGCGCGACGGGCTTCGTCTTCGGTAAAGCGCCGGGCGGCTCGGTGCAGTGCAGCTCGAGCACGAGCTGCACGTTCGTCGCTCCGCCCGGGAAAAAGACGGGCGTTGTCGAGATCGCCGCCGTCGTGGGCAAATCGAAGAGCAAGAAGAGCCCGCCGGGCGACCAGTTCACCTACGAATAGGCCAGACGAGCCCTACGCCCCAGAGCGGCGGTAAGGGTCCGGCTACCGCGATCGCAGGCGGCGCAGGTCTGCGAAGCGAGCGCCTATCCCCCGAGCGGCGAGGGCGGGATGCGCGGTTCGCCGTGCACCTCGGAGATGCGCATCATCAGCTCGTCGGGGAAGCACCACGACCAGTCTTCGTGCGGCTCGATCGAGCGGATGATCGGATGGCCGCTGGAGTGGGCATGCGCGCTGGCGTGACGATTGGGCGAGTCGTCGCAGCAGCCGACCTTGCCGCACTCCAGGCAGATACGCAGGTGCAGCCACGGGTCACCCGTGCGCAGGCAGTCCTCGCAGCCCTCGACCGACTCGGGCAGCTCGGTGATCAGGACCTGGTCGAGGTGCGTGCAGTTCGGCATCGAGTCCTCACTTTCCGGGTTGGGCGAAAGGCAGTCGCACGCGGAAGGTCGTGCGGCCGGGCTGCGAGTCGAGCGTGAGCGAGCCGTCGTGGCGGTCGACGACGATGCGACGCGCCGTGGCGAGGCCGAGGCCGGTGCCGTAGCCGACGTCCTTGGTCGTGAAGAACGGGTCGAAGACGCGTGGCAGCACGTCCTCGGGTACGCCCGGCCCATCGTCTGAGATCTCGATCACCGCGCATTCCCCGTCGGCGTGCGTGGAGATCGTGATCGTGCCGCGCTGCCCGAGCGCGTCGATCGCGTTGTCGAGCAGGTTGGTCCACACCTGGTTGAGCTCGGAGCCGTGCACGGTCAGCTTCGGCAGCGTGCGGTCGTACTCCCTGAGGACCTCGATCTCGGTGTGCTTGAGCTTGTAGCCGAGCACCGCGAGCGTTGTCTCCAAACCCTCGTGCAGGTCGGCCTCGACGAGATCTCCGCGGTCCATGTAGGCGTAGGACTTGACGGCGCCGACGAGGCTCGACATGCGCTCGGTCGACTCTTCGAGCTCGGCAGCAAGGCGTCCGGCGACAAGCGAAGCCGCCACCCATTGCAGCGCGGCGTCGGTCGCGGGCCCTGCAAGCTCGGCGAGCCGATCGAGCCATGCCTGGTCGACGCCGGCGACGGCGAGCGGCTCGGCCAGCCGCCACGGCTCCTGCACGCCGAGCGCTTCCAGGCGCGCGAGCAGCTCGTCCTCGGCGTCAGCCGCGTCGAGCGCGTCGAGCGCGGTGCTCGACGCGGCGTGCGCGATGGCCCCCTGCTGCAGCACGACGAGCTCGGCTGCCTGCTCGCGCTCCATCCCCGACTCGACGAAGCGCGCGATCGTCGAGCTGATCACATCGAGCGCTTCGGTCATCTGCTGTGCGGCGCGGCGGGCGGCGGCAGCCGGATTGTTCAGCTCGTGTGCGAGCCCCGCGGCCATCGTGCCCAGCGAGGTCAGCCGCTCGCGGCTCTGCTCGCGGCTGGTGATGCGGCTCATCACGGGCGCCACCTGCTGCATCACGCGGCGGTGGATGGCGGGCTGCTCGAAGGCCAGCCGGCGGAAGTCCTCGGCTGGGATCAGTGCCAGGCGGCAGTCGGTTTGGGCGCGCATGCGCACCCCCAGCGAGCCACCGGTGAGCGTCGCGATCGCGCCCATCCAAGTCGGCGCCTTGTGGCGCCCGACCGGCTCGCTGCTCGAGCCGTCGACGATCGACGCCTGCGCGTCGCCGCACAGCAGCAACTGCATCCCGCGGTTCTCCTCCCCCTGCTCGGCGATGATCTGCCCTGCGCCGACACGGTACGTGTGCGCGACCGGGATCCACTCGGCCAGCTGCTCGTCGTCCAGTTCTTCGAACAGGTCGACCGAACGCAGCTCCTGCAGCGAGACCGGCGGCTCGGCCGTCGCGCTCCCGCTCGCGCCGGCAGGGTCCTCCGCAGCGCCAGTCGGCTCGCTCATGCCTCTAGCAAGTACTCGTGGATCAGCGACACGGCCATCGAGCCCTCGCCGACGGCGCTTGCGACGCGCTTGATCGAGCGGGCGCGAACGTCGCCGGCGACGAACACGCCAGGCACGGTCGTCTCGAGCACGAACGGCTCGCGCTCGAGCGGCCAGCCGGCGGCCCGCGCATCGCGGCCGGCGAGGATGAAGCCGCGCTCGTCGCGCGCGAGCACGCCCTCGAGCCAGTCGGTTCGCGGGGACGCGCCGATGAACACGAAGCAGGCATCGGCGTCGAGCGTGTCCTCGCCGTCGGGGCCGTCGATGCGCACGTGGCTGAGGTGCCCGTCGTGCTGCTCGGCCGAGGTGGCACTCGTGCCGGTGCGCACCTCGACGTTGTCGAGCTCGGCGATCTGCTCGATCAGGTAGTGCGACATCGAGGCCGCGAGCGAGGGGCCGCGCACGAGCATCGTCACGGAGGCGGCGTAGCCGCTGAAGTAGACGGCCGCCTGCCCGGCTGAGTTGGCTCCCCCGATCACGACGATCTTCTGGTCGGCGCAGGCGCGCGCCTCGGTCATGGCGGCGCCGTAGTAGACCCCGGCACCGGTCAGCTCGGGGAATCCGGGCGTCTCGAGCTGGCGGTAGGAGACGCCCGAGGCGACGAGCACGCAGCTCGCGCTGAGCACCTCGCCGCCGCTCAGCTCGATCAGCCGTGCCGAGCCCTCGACGCGCAGCGCGACGGCCTCCTGCACGGTCAACAGCTCGGCGCCGAGCCGGCGCGCCTGGTCGGTCGCGCGGCGGGCGAGGTCCGAGCCGGACAGGCCGGCGGGGAAGCCGAGGTAGTTCTCGATCCGGCTCGACTGCCCGGCCTGCCCACCGGGCGCCTCGCGCTCGACCATGATCGTCTTCAGTCCCTCCGAGGCGCCATAGACGGCGGCGGCGAGGCCGGCTGGGCCACCGCCGACGACGACGAGGTCGTAGTGCTCCTGCGCAGGCGCGCCAGCGACGCCGAGGCGCTCGGCCAGCTCGAGCACGCTCGGGCGCTCGAGCACGGCGCCGTCCTCGAGCAGCACGACGGGCAGACGCTCGGCGTCGACTCCCGCCACCTGCAACAGCTCGCGCGCCTCGCCGTCGCGTTCGACGTCGAGCCAGCGCGCGGGCACGCGGTTGCGCACGAGGAAGTCGCGCAGGTCGTGCGACTCCTTGGAGAAGCGGTGACCGACGATGCGCACGCCGGCGGCGTCGAGCGCGGCGCCGGACTCCCACGTCGTGAGCAGATCCTCGACCACCGGGAACAGCTGTTCCTCGGGCGGGTCCCACGGCTTGAGCAGGTAGTAGTCGAGCGCGACGTCGTTGATCGCGGCGATCGCGGCGTCGGTGTCGGCGTACGCCGTCAGCAACACGCGCTTGGCGTCGGGGACGACCTTGCGCGCCTCGACGAGGTACTGCGTGCCTGGCATGCCTGGCATCCGCTGGTCGGCGATCAGCATCGCCACCTGGTCGCCGCGCGCGCGCGACTCGCGCAGGATCTCCAGCGCGTCGGCGCCCGAGCCGGCGCGGAGGATGCGAAAGCGCTCGCCGAAGCCGCGTCGCAGGTCGCGCGCGACGGCGGCGAGCACGGCGGGCTCGTCATCGACGGCCACGATCGCCGGGCGCCGGGCAGAGCTCGGCGGCTGCGCTGAGGAGGCGGCCGCGTCGGCTGGCTCGGCTCGGGCGGACATGCGCCATTGACAGTAGTCGCTTGCCGGGGACGCATGAAGTGCGGTTGCAGGCGCGGGCCTGGGTCGCCGGCCGACCCGTATCGTTCGCCGCGATGACCGCGCGCACGGTGGCGACGAACGGGATCGAGCTGAGCGTGCTCGACGAGGGACAGGGGCCGCTCGTCGTGCTGTGCCACGGCTTTCCCGAGCTCGCCTTCTCCTGGCGCCGGCAGGTGCCGGCGCTGACCGCGGCTGGCTACCGCGTCGTGGCACCCGACATGCGCGGCTTCGGCAAAAGCTCGGCGCCGCAGCCGGTCGAGGCCTACGACGTGGTGACGCTGTGCGCCGACATGACGGGGCTGCTCGACGAGCTCGGCGAGCAGCAGGCAATCTTCGTCGGCCACGACTGGGGCGCGAACGTGGTCTGGCAGCTGGCGGTGCTCGCGCCCGAGCGCGTGCGCGCGGTCGCCGGCCTGAGCGTGCCGTTCGTGCCACGCGCGCCGGCGGCGCCGATCCCGATCATGCGCCGCCACCTCGGCGAGGACTTCTACATCGTCTGGTTCCAGGCGCCGGGCGTGGCCGACGAGGCGCTCGCCCGCGACGTGCGCCGCACGCTCACGACCAGCCGCGCGTGGACGGCCAACTGGGCGCTGGAGGACGGCAGCGAGACGCGACTGCCGCCGTGGCTGTCGGAGCAGGAGCTGGCCGTGTACGTCGAGGCGTTCGAGCGAACCGGCTTCACGGGCGGGCTGAACTGGTATCGCAACATCGACCGCAACTGGGAGCTGACCGAGCCGCTCGCCGAGCGGCGCGTGGAGCAGCCGGCGATGTTCCTGACGGGGGAGCTCGATCCGGTGCGTCGCTTCATGCCGGCCGAGGCGATGCAGGGCTGGGTCAGCGACCTGCGCGCCGAGATCCTCGTCGAGGGCGCCGGGCACTGGGTGCAGCAGCAGGCGCACGAGGAGGTCAACCGGGCGCTGCTCGAGTTTCTCGGCGGGCTCAGCCTTTCGGCGTAAGCGGCTTCTTCGCCGCGACGGTGCGAGCCTCGGGACCCTCCCGATAGATGGCGTAGATCACGTCTAGCGCGAGCGGTAGCGTCCCAGCCCAGTGCCAAGCAGGCGACCCTACCTCGTCGACCTCGTTCGCAGCATGGGTGGCTTGCTGCTCGCGCTCGGGGCAATCGTGCTGCTGACGCGCGAGTCGAGCAGTGACTTCGCGTGTACGCTCGTGGTCGGCGTCCCGGCGATCGCCCTGTACATGATGTCCGTGCTCGCGCCGCCGGCCGGCGAAGAGAACGGCCGGAGACCCTGGCGCGCGCTGCTGGCGATCACCTCGATCCTGCTCGCCCCGGTCGCGATGCTCGAGCTGCTGCACTGGCTCGGAGCCGACGCAGGAGCGGACCTCTGGCTGGCAGCCGTCTTCGCGTTGACCACCCTGCTCGCCGTCCACGCGGTGCGCCGCACCCAGGCTCCGTACCTGGCGTTGCTCGCCGCGCTCGCCGCGCTCGTCACGTGGTTGTCTTTGTGGGACAAGCTCGTCAATCCGTCGGCCGGGACGGCGCGCTGGCTGCTGATTGCCGCCGCGGGCCTGCTCTTCGTCGCGGCGGTCGTGCTGACACGGCGAGGCGCGCCTGGGGGACGCGAGGTCGCCACCGCGGGTGGCTTGGCGGCTGTGCTCCCTGGCGTGATCGGTGTGTTCGTGAGCTTTGCCGCCGCCATCGTCAACGGGCTGGTCAGCACCAAGTCCGGCCGTTCGGAACCGGACTTCCCCCTGTTCAGCGGAACCGGCGGACGCAGTCACGTGAGCGGGCTCGAGACTTTCGGCTGGGACCTCTATCTGGTGATCGTCTCGACGCTGCTCGTGTGGGTCGCCTCGCGCGTGCGCTCGCGAGGGCTCGGCTATGCCGGCGGGCTGGGAATGGTCACCTTCCTCGTCAGCGTCGGCGCCCAGGTCACGCGGCTCGAGACCGGGCACGCGCCACAGACGGGGATCGGCGGGTGGCCGGTCGTGCTGATCGCGATCGGCGGCGCCGCGCTGCTGGCGTCGGTGCTGTTCAGACCTGAATCCTGAGCGGGCGCCTAGTTCGAGTGGGCGATCCTGGATTCGAACCAGGGACCTCTTCCTTATCAGAGAAGCGCTCTAACCGACTGAGCTAATCGCCCTTTGCCTGCAAATACGACCTTTAGCGAACATGGATCAAAGCCAAAGTGCCGCATAGAACATCTGTAGAACTTTGCCGCTCCGCGCCGTATTGCAGACTGGCCATGTTACCGGGCGAATGCGCGGTTCAAGCGGGCCGGGCCAAGGCCAGCACGCGCCGCTGATCGCCGGATCCGTAGACCTTCGCGTCGACCTGAACTGACCCGCCGAGTCTGCGCCCGGGAGCGTCTCGATCGCGCGGACCCGGCGACCTGACTCCCACGCCCGGCACAAGCCGCTGTCGGGTCGTGCCGACTTGTACCGCGGCAGATACAGATCGAGGCGGGAGGTCGTCCCGTAGCGGACACGCACGCGCTGCTCTACGGCCTCGCCGCGGCGCAGGGCCGGCGTGTCAGCCGGCTTATGAGTGAGCGTGAGGACCAAGAACGCGGCGGGCTCGTCCGACACCGATACCAGGCGATTGCCCGCGGCCTCCAAGGGTCCACATGATCGGATGGGTGTCACGGCTCCAGAAGCGCCCCGGGTGCGAGTGTGACGACCCTACGTACCGTCAGTTCTATCGGGACAAGTGGATCGCTCGCGCGGCCGGTTCCTAACTCGGTCGCAGATTCGTCACGGGCTGACTGCTAGTGGCTTGACGTACTGCGGGCGCGTCAGAGGGAGAGAGCCCTCGCTGCGAGACCGACGACGCGGTACAGCGCACGGAGGCGCTCGTTAGCCGATCCGAAGACGCTTTTCGTATCGGCGTCGGTAAATCGATTCGCTGCTTTGACGATCTCGTCGACAACACGTGCGACGGGATCGTCTTGCGCGATGGGGAGGTTGGCGACATTCGGCGCGTAGTCCTGGACGAGCCTTGCGAGTCGCTCCTTCGTCGGGTTGATGTAGCCCGATGGCGACTCGGCTTCGCCGACAGCGTGTATTGCGCGCAGCGCCGCGACGCCGAGCGCGAAGATGCGCTCGCGAACGACGCTGAGATCTCGCGGCTCAGCACCGACCGCATCGCGCAACGATTGGGCGCCATCGCGCACAAAGACGGGCGCACCCTCCGCGGAAAGAGCCTGCGGTGGTACACCGTCGCTGAGCTCGGCTAGGCGTTCTTCGTAGCGCATCGTTTGCTTCACGCGCCTCGTGGCAGCCGCAGGGAGTATGGCGAGACATCGTTTTGCGCGGTCGGCGACCAAGTCGACGAGCCGTCGAGGCAGCGGTCGATCGAGCGCGGCGACATCCTCGTCGTGTGCAGCGTCGGAGAACGCGTCAGGCGCAGTCGTTGCGAGGCGGACGACACGCTCGAGAACGGCGTCGGCATTGAGCCCTAGATCGGTCGCGGCTTTGTCCCACGTGTCGCGGTGTGGATGGACGCGGTAGTCGCCCCCTATCTTCATCGCAAATTTCAGCTCGCGCTCGTGTTTGTCGTATGGCAGCGCGGAGGCGATGTCGTACAAGGGAGCGAGACGGACATCACCGCCGCTCAACAGCAGCGAATAATTCTTCGCGTGCGCATCGGTTCCCGCGACCAGCCAGTTCCAAATCAAGGCATCGAGGAAACGCCGGACAGCGTCGTCGGCTGCGCGTGGCGGCATGATCGTGCGGAACAGCGTGGCGAGGTCTTTGGCAGACGGTCCGCCTTCGTTCTGGTACTTCTGGTCGGGAGGCCTTCCGAGCGCCTGGCACGTGTCCTCTTGGTGGATACGCACGAGTTCGCCGTCGGCACTCCGTCGGTCGTAGCGATCCACGACGATGGCGCTCTGGTCGTCGAACGTCGCTACATGCGTGCGCGCGACGATGAGCCCGGCGCGCCGCGCGGCGTCAAGGCAAAGATGCTCGTTGAGGTCATGGTCGTCGAAGCCTTGGACCGCGGGCTTGAGAATGTGGCTGGTTGCGGCGGACCCGGAGGGGACGCCCCAGCGCCCGTCCTTTAAAAGGAGTGCCGTCTTGGCTTGAGCTCCAGCCAGGCTGAACTGCCCGGTGAACTCGCGGCCGAGCCAGGCCGTGGTGTCCTGACGCAGCTCACGGAGGCGCTGAGCGACCTCCGACTCGGTCAGCCACGTGACCGCGCCCGGCTTTGCCAGGACCTGGAGGGCTTCCTCGACGGGCGCGAAGCGCACGGCTCCCGCGCAGTCATGGCCGATCGGTGTCGACAGCAGGGAGAACGGTTTGGCCGCGACTTGGAAGTCGCGCGCCCAGCGTGCGAGGACGCGATCGTTGTCTGGTAGAAGGCCCCAGAGCCACGGACTGATGTCGCTGTCGGGATGCGACCGAATGCTCGGAGGCATTGAGACCGAGAGCGGAGTCGCCGCGGGTCTCTGCCGGTACTCATCGTCGT
This sequence comes from uncultured Solirubrobacteraceae bacterium, assembly GCA_963716315.1. Taxonomy (GTDB): domain Bacteria; phylum Actinomycetota; class Thermoleophilia; order Solirubrobacterales; family Solirubrobacteraceae; genus Palsa-744. The sequence goes on from OY970301.1 coordinate 1,860,565, forward strand.
AGTCGAAGCGAAGCCGACCTTGGTCGAGTCTGGTGATGGCGCCTGCGACTGCGTCGTCCAGGAGGACGGCAAGCGTGTCGGTCATAAGGATCGGTGCTCTTCGATGAGCGTGTCGAGGTCGCGCGTGCTCTGGACGGCCGCGGTCTTCTCGTCGTACGTCACGTCGAGAACGAGCCCGAGGGCGTCGAGGACTCGGAGGATGAGCCGCAGCTCAGCGGTTGGCTTGCCCCCCTCGAATTGGTAGATCCACTTGCGCGACACGCCGGCGCGCGCCGCTAGCTCGGCCTGGCTGAGGCTGAGGTCTCTGCGGCGACCGCGGACGACTGCGCCCAGGTCTCGAATAGAGCGTACTTTCATTGGCTTCCCTTGCTACCGTTCGGTGGCAAGTATAGCATGCTACCGTGCGGTGTCAAGATAGAAATGCCACCGCTCGGTGTCAATCGCAAAGCGCTCCGGGTCTAGTCCAGGAGCCGAGGCGCGCCGTCCGATCGCGCCTCGGGGCCTCGCCGGATCGTAGGTCGCCGCGACTAGTCCGAGCCGTAGGGCTACGGCCCCATGCGTCCGGACCGACCCAATCTCGCGTGAGCAAGCTCACGCTCCCGCAGCTTGAGCGGCATCTAGTTGTTGTATTCGGACGGGGACCTGGTGCCCCGACCCGGTTCGAGATCTCGAGCTGGTCTTCGGGCGGCGACTCGCGCGCCTCCTCTTGCCACGATCAGCAATTCAACTATCTGGAATGCTCGAGCAACCCGGGGATCGCCCGCGGCCGCAGCCTGCGCGCCAGCTCGATCGCCTCCTGCGGCGTGGCGAACGACAGCTCCGCGCGGTAGCTGCCGTCGTGCGCCGGGTGCACGGTGACCTCGGCGCCGAGCGCCGCGCCGAGCGCGTCCGAAATCTCCTGCGCCGCCTGCATCTGGTCGGGGTGCGCGCCCGGCGTCATCCGCTTGCGCCGGCTGTCCGGGGACTTGCCGCCGCCGGCCAAAGCGTTCTTCGCGCGGGCGCGGGCTTCGACGGTGCGCACCGACCAGCCCTCGTGCGCCGCCGTGCGCGCGAGGCCCGCGCGGGCGCCGTGGTCTTCGACGAGCAGCAGCGCGCGCCCGTGGCCCTCGCTGAGCGTGCCCGCCTGCACCAGCTCGATCGTCTCCTCCGGCAGGTCGAGCAGGCGGATCAGGTTGCTCACGGCCACGCGGCTGCGACCGACGCGCCGGCCGACCTCCTCGCGCGTCAGCTCGAGCTCCTCGACGAGCGCAGCGCACGCGCGCGCCTCCTCGATCGGGCTGAGGTCCTCGCGCGCCATGTTCTCGATCAGCGCCAGCTCGATCGATTCGGCGTCGTCGCGCTCGCGCACGAGCGCCGGGATCGTCTCCAGCCCCGCGATCTGCGCCGCGCGCCAGCGCCGCTCGCCGGCGACGATCTCATACGTCCCGCCGGCCGTCGGGCGCACCAGCACCGGCTGCAGCACGCCACGCTCGCCGAGCGAGTCGGCCAGCGCCGCCAGCGCATCCTCGTCGAAGCGCCGGCGCGGCTGCGTCGGGCTCGGCGCGATCAGCTCGACCGCCAGCTCGCGCAGCTCCTGCTCGCCCTCCTTCGTCTCCGTCGGAGCAGAGGAGACCGAAAGGATCGCCTCCAGCCCCCTGCCCATCCCAGGCTTTGGCCTAGCCACGTGCAGCCACCTCCTTTGCCAGCTCGAAATATGCCTCTGCGCCCGCGCTGTGCGGGTCGTGGTGGGTCACCGGCAGCCCGTAGCTCGGCGCCTCCCCCACGCGTACGTTGCGCGGGATCACCGTCGAGAACACCAGCTCCGGGAAGTGCTCGCGCACCTCGCGCTCCACATCGCGCCCCAGGCGCGTGCGGCTGTCGTGCATCGTCAAGAGCATCCCAGCAACCGTCAACCTTGGGTTGAGGTTTCGCCGCACGAGCGCGAGCGTCTCCAGCAGGCCCGCCAGCCCCTCCAGCGCGAAGTACTCCGTCTGTACCGGCACGATCACCCGATCCGCTGCCACCAGCGCGCTGACCGTCAACGGCCCCAGCGACGGCGGGCAGTCCAGCAGGATGTAGCGAAAGCGCTCGCGCAGCGGCTCCAGCCGCTCGCGCAGGCGCTGCTCGAAGCCCTCGATCCGCGGTAGCTCGACGTTCGCGCCCGCAAGTCCCGCCCCAGCCGGCAGCAGCTTCAGCCCCGGCACGCTCGAGTCCGTCAGCGCCTCCTCAGCCGTCGCCTCGCCCGTCAGCACCTCGTACAGCCCCGGCGACTGCGTGCGCGGCACGCCCAGGCCGACCGTCGCGTTCGCCTGCGGGTCGACGTCGACCAAGAGCGTGCTGTAGCCCGCCTCCGCGATGCACGCGCTCACGTTGAGCGCCGTCGTCGTCTTGCCCACCCCGCCCTTCTGGTTGGCGATCGCATAGATCGTGGCCATTGCCTGCAAGCTAGCGACGTTCGCGGTCAGAGCCTCGCCCCACGCCCGCGATTTGCGCACAATCCGTCGGCCCGTCAGGCCAAGGCCGAGCTCACCATTGATGTTTCACGGGAAACGGGCTATCCGCCCAGCGGGCGCTTGCGCGCCATCCCCGCCCGGCGCGGGAAGCGCTCCGGCGTCTGCCCCATCTTGACCCAGACGTGCAGGTGGCGGTCGGTCGCCGTCGCGAACGGCTGCACACGGCGAATCTCCCGCAGTTCCAGGCCGAGCTCGCGCGCAGCGCCCGCAGCCGCCTGCTCCTCGCCGGCATCGCGACGCCCGCGCCAATCGACCAACGCGCCGCCCATGCGCAGCAGCGGCGCCGCGTACTCGAGCACGACCGACTGCGGCGCCAGCGCCCGCGCCAGCACGACGTCGTTGCCCGCCAGCCCCTCGCTCCACTCCTCCGCGCGCGCGCACACGACGCTCGCGTTCTCGATCTCCGCAGCCGCGAGCATCCGCGCGAGGAACTCGCACTTGCGGCGCTGGCTCTCCACGAGCCGTACGTTCGCACGCGGTAGCGCCACGGCCAGCGCCACGCCCGGGAACCCCGCACCCGCGCCCAGATCCGCCAGATCGCGGCCATCTTCAATTAAATCGATACACAAACCGGTCAGCGAATCCGCCAGATGCCGCTCCGCGGCCTCGCTCGGGTCGCGCACCGTCGTCGGCGCATGCTCGTCGTCCCGCAGCACCTCGAGCACTCGCTCCAGCGTGCGCATCTGCCGCTCGCTCAGCTCGTGGCCCGCCAGTGCCGCGCTCCACCGCGGAGTGTTTCCCGTGAAACGCTCCCCTGCGGACTCAGTCATCCACGGGCGAGACGACGAGGAAGCGGTTCGGCTCCTCGCCCTCGCTGTGCGTCTCGACGCCCCCGCGCTCGCGCAGGTATTCGTGCACGATCCGGCGCTCGGCCGGCGGCATCGGCTCGAGCTCGACCGGCTCGCCGTCGCGCAGCGCTTCCTCCGCCGCGTCGTCCGCATCGGCGCGCAGCAGCTCCGCGCGCCGCGCTCGGTAGCCGTCCGCGTCGATCTCGACGCGCGTCTGCGAAGGCCCTTCGGGGAACACGATCCGCTGCGCCAGGTGCTGCACCGCGTCGATCGTCTGCCCGCGCCTGCCGATGAACAGGCCGACGTCGTCGCCGACGAGGCGGCCGCGCAGCACGCCCTCGCGCTCCTCCACCTCGATCTCCGCGTCCAGGCCGAGACCGGCAGTGACTTCTTCGAGCAGCTCCTCCAGCAGCTCCGCCGGCTCGAGCTCCTCCTCCTCCACCGCCGCCTCGCGCTCCTCGCTCATCTGCGCCTGCCCGAGCGCTTCTTCTTCTTGCGTGGCGGCCGTGGCGGCGGTGCCGCCGGCTTCGGCTTGCTCTCTGGCTCTGAGCGAGCGGCTCCTCCGCCGGCCAGCCGGCCGAGCAGGCCGCCGCCGCTCGAGGACGCGCCCGAGTCGCCGCCGCCTCCGCCCACGCCGGCCAGCGCCGGCTTCAGCGCTCGCGTCGACTTCCCGTTCGCCGTGCCATCCGCCTCGAGCGGCGCCGGCGGTGGTCCCATATGTCGTTTGATCAGGTATTGCTGGCCGATCGTCCACACGTTCGTCGTGATCCAGTAGACCAACAGGCCTGCCGGGTAGCGGTAGAGGATCACCACGAACACGACCGGCAGCAGCAGCATCAGACGACGCTGGTTGGGATCCGCCGAGGCCGTCGCCACGAGCGTCGAGAAGACCTGCGAGCCGACGTACAGCAGGATCAGCACGATCAGCGCCGCGCCGGTCGCCTTTTCGGTGATGTCCGGCAGGAACAGGAACTTCGCCGAGTGCGGCGCCACCGCGTTGCAGCTGATTTCCGAGAGGCCTTTGACGTGCTGGCCCGCGTGCGTGATCGCGCCCGAAGGGATTTCGCTGTTGTGCGTGATCGTCTTGCCGAGCACCTGCGAGAAGTGTTCGCGCAGCTGCTTGCCGCAGATGTCGAGCTTCAGGTCCGTGCGCAGCATGTAGAACAGCGAGATGAACACCGGCAGCTGCAGCAGCAGCGGCAGGCACGAGGCCAGCGGGTTGATTTTGTTCTCCCTGTAGAACGCCATGATCTCCTGCTGCTGGCGCTGTTTGTCCTCCTTGTACTTCTCTTTCAGCGCCGCGATCTGCGGGGAGAGCCGCTGCATCTCCTGCATGCCCTTCAGCTGCCTGTAGGTCAAGGGGACCAGCACGGCCCGGATCAGCACCGTCAGCCCGATGATCGCAAGGCCCCAGCTGCCACCCACGAGGTGCTCGTGGATGAACACCATGATCGACTCGAACGCGCTGATCAGCGGCGAGAACGCGTCCTCGATGACGTTGGCAAAGATGGGCATGCGCGCTTGGGGCTCTCAGGCGCCGCTGCGGTGTCCGACCCCGAACACCTGCTGGGCCTCCACCGGATCGTATCCGCCGTAGCTCCATGGGTTGCACCTGAGCAACCGCCACGCCGCGAGCACCGCGCCCCTAAGTATGCCGTACCGCTTGATCGCTTCGACCGCATAGCGCGAGCACGTCGGCTCGTACTTGCAGCGACGCGGGATCGCCGGCGAGACGAACCGCTGGTAGATCACGATCGGGGCCGTCGCCAGGCCGCGCACAATGCGCGTGGCGCGGTTTCGCGCCGGGCGAGCGTGGTCGTCGGGGGTCGCCGCGCTCATCCCGCCTGCGCCTCGTCGTCGGGCTGCTCCGCCGTCGCTGTCTCGGCCTGCGCTTGAGGCTCAGCCTGACCTTGCGCCGGTGGCTCGGCACCCTCGCGCAGCCCCGCCTTGGCGATCAGCTCCGAGAGCGCCTCGTCGACACCCTCCAGGCCTTCGCGCTCGACCAGCTCGGCCGCCGACGGGCGAGCGACGACGACCAGGTCGTGGCCCGCGCGCAGTCCCTCCTCGTTGCGTGCGAACGCCTCTCGCAGCAGGCGCTTGACGCGGTTGCGCTCGACCGCGCCGCCGACCTTGCGCGACACCGAGAGCCCCAGGCGCGGGCGCTCCGTGGCCGCGTTCGGGAACGCGTAGAGCACTAGATGCCGGTTCGCCGTCGAGTGACCCTGGCGGTAGACGCGCTCGAACTCTGCGCTGCGCGAAAGGCGGCCGCGACTCGACGCACGCGGCTTCATCGCCCAACCCTCACGCTCAGGTCGAGAGTCGCTTGCGCCCCTTGTCACGGCGGCGCTTCAGCGTCAGCCGGCCCGCGCGTGAGCGCATACGGGCACGGAACCCGTGAGCACGGGCTCGCTTGCGCTTCTTTGGCTGGTAGGTGCGCTTCATCGTGGATTCGACGGGATGCCCGGCAGATCCTGCCGCGGCGCGGGCCCGGGAAGCCCGGACTCGCCTCTGCGTCGACCGTCAAGTATAGGCGTGCGCGGGCCGTTGCGGCGCCAAAACGAGCAGCGCCTAATTTTCCCGGCAGTTGCGACCAGACGACGGCCGCGCCGCGGGGCGTCGGTTATAGTCGCCCACCCACCGGGGCCCCGCGGCCCCCCTTCGAATAGTTGTCAACGTTTGCTTTGGGAGAGAAGCCGATCAACGCTGCCGTGAGCGCCGAGCTCGAGCACATATGGTCGCGGATGCAGGCCGAGCTTGCCCTCGCTGTCGACGACAGCGCCTACCGCATCTGGCTGGCGCCGCTGCGCCCTTGCGAGCTCGACGACGGTCGCCTGCTGCTCGAAGCGCCCTCCGGCGCGTGCTCGTGGATCCGCGATCGCTTCGGGCGCGTACTCGAGTCGTGCGCCGCTGAGGTGATCGGCGACGGTGTCGTCGTCGAGCTAGTCGATCCGCACAGCGCCCAGCCGCGGGCAAAGGACCGCGCAGTCGGCCACAAGCCCGGCCGACGGCAGGCACCTGAGCAGCCACCCAAGCGCGAGCGCGAGTCCCGGCCGGGACCGCTCGCCAATCCCAAGCTCACCTTCGAGCAGTTCGTGATCGGCGACAGCAACAGGCTGGCCCACGCCGCCGCGCTGACCGTCGCCGAGATGCCCGCGCACGCCTACAACCCGCTGTTCATCTGCGGGCCGCCCGGCGTCGGCAAGACGCACCTGCTCAGCTCCATCGCCAAGCTGCTGTTCTCCTACAACCCCGGCCTGACCGTGCGCTGCACGACCGGCGAGGCCTTCACCAACGAGTTCATCGACTCGCTCAGCGGTCGGCGCAGCGAAGACTTCAAGTCGCGCTTTCGCGACATCGACGTGCTGCTGCTCGACGACGTGCAGTTCCTCGAGCGCAAGGCCAAGACCGAGGAGGAGTTGTTCCACACGTTCAACGCGCTGCACGACGGCGGGCGCCAGATCGTGCTCACCTCCGATCGCCCTCCCAACGACCTGCAAGCGCTCGAAGACCGCCTGCGCGAGCGCTTCGCCGCCGGGCTCGTGGCCGACATCGGCCCGCCCGATCTCGCTACCCGCCTGACAATCTTGCGCAAGCGCGCCCAGCACGACGGCGTGCAGCTCGCAGACGAGCAAGCGCTCCATGCGATCGCCGGGCGCATCGACAGCAACGTCCGTGCGCTCGAGGGAGCCTTGATCCGCGTCGTCGCCTTCAGCTCGCTGACCGGCCGCCCGCTCACGGCAGAGCTCGCCGGCGAGGTGCTCGACAAGCTCTACCCGCGCCTCACGCGCGAGGCTCACAGCGGCGGGTCAATTGGCGAGATCCAGGCCGTCGTCGGCAGCCACTTCGGCATCTCCGAGCAAGAGCTCCTCTCCACGAACCGCAGCGCCCGTATCGCCTGGCCGCGGCAGCTGGCCATGTACCTCGCGCGGGAGCTGACCAACGAGTCCTTGCCCGCGATCGGACGGCAATTCGGCGGGCGCGACCATACGACCGTGATGCACGCATGTCGCCGCGCGAGCGCACGGATCGACTCCGACGCGGCTGTGCGCGATGCTGTGGAGAAGCTGCGCGCCATGCTCGACTCGCAGCCTCGATGACCGAGCGGTCCGCCGAGCGACCGCGTCGCCTGAGAGACTGCTCTGCGCTATCCACACCTTTGGCACAGCCCCGTTGTCCCAAAGTACGGGCGCTCACAGTCCCTCTCCACATCTCCACAGCCCCTATTGACTACTGAGACCTAGAACACCGTCATGAAGCTTTCCCTCTCATCCTCAGAGCTCTTGAATCAGCTGCAGACCGTCACGCGCGTCGCTTCAACGCGCAGCGCCGTGCAAGCGCTCTCCGGCGTGATGATCTCCGTTGAGGAGTCCAGCGCCGAGCTGCGCGCTACCGACATGGAGATTGGGCTGCGCGTTCCCTTGAAGGCCGAGGTGTCGCGCCCTGGTAGCGCCGTGCTGCCTGCTCGCCTACTGCTCGACGTCGCCCGTGCGCTGCCTGCCGAGGAGCTGACGCTTGAGCTGCGCAGCGCCGAGCAGGACGTCGAGCTGATCTCTGGGCCTGCGACCTTCCACCTGCGCACGCTGCGCGCCGAGGACTTCCCGACGCTGCCCGAGCCCTCGCCCGACACGCGCATCGCCCTGCCGCTCGAGGCGTTCGTCGAGACCGTCACGCGCGTCGCCCGCTCGGCCTCACGCGATGAGACGCGCCCCGTGCTCACAGGGATCCTGATGTCCGCCTCCGGCCAGGAGCTGCGCATGGTCGCGACCGACTCCTACCGCCTGAGCGTGAAGGAGACGGCGCTCGAGGCGCCGCTGGAGGGCAGCCTCGAGGCGAACATCCCCGCCCGTGCCCTGCAGGAGCTGACGCGCATCGCCCAACAGGCGCCCGGCGATGCGCTCGCCGTCAGCGTCGGGCAGAACCAGGTCGTCTTCGAGCTCGGCGAGATCGTCCTCTCCTCGCGCTTGATCGATGGGCAGTTCCCCAACTACCGCCAGCTGCTGCCCGAGTCGGTCGAGCACGAGCTGCGCTTGGCCAGCACCGAGCTGACCGACGTCGTGCGCCGCATCAGCCTGCTCGCGCAGAAGAACGCGCCGCTGCGCCTCAGCTTCAGCGAGGGCACGCTGACCGTCTCCGCACAGACCCCCGACGTCGGCGAGGCCAGCGAGGCCGTGCCCGTGCCGTTCCACGGCGAGCCGTTCGAGATCGGCTTCAACCCCGAGTTCCTGCGCGACGGCCTGGAGAGCATCGAGTCCGACGAGCTCGTGCTGAAGCTGATCAGCCCGCTGCGGCCCGGGTTGATCGAATCGCCGGATTCGGGCGACTTCGTGTACCTGATCATGCCCATTCGCCTCAACGTCTGACACTCGGCGAGTGCTGTTGAGATGGCCGAGGCATCCGACGTCCGGGTGCTCAGCGTGCAGATGCGCGACTTTCGCACCTACGCCCGCGCCGAAGCGAGCACTCGGGCCGGGGCTGACCGTCGTGCACGGCCCCAACGGGGCCGGCAAGTCGAACCTGCTCGAGGCGCTCTACTTCGGCTGCACCGGTCGCTCGCAGCGCACGCGCAACGAGCGCGAGCTGGTGCGCTTCGAGGCGCAGGCCGCGCGCGTGGTCGTGCGCTGCAGCGAGGGCGCAGAGCAACACGAGCTGAGCGTCGGCTACGGCCCCGGCCCTGACGGCGCCCGCGCCGAAAAGCGCATGACGGCCGATGGGGCTCCCGTCGAGCGCCTGCTCGACGTCGACTTCCGGCCGCTGTTGAGCGTGTTCGAGCCCGATCGGCTCGAGCTGCTGAAGGGTCCGCCGTCGGTCCGCCGCGCGCATCTCGACGCGTTGATCGCTGCGATCTGGCCGCTGCGCGTGGGCGAGCGCCGCGAGTATTCGCGCGTGCTCGCACAACGCAACGCGCTGCTCGCGCGGATCCGCTCGGGCCGTGCGTCCGACGCGACGCTCGCCGCTTGGGACCGCGAGCTGGCCGCTGCGGCGCTGCTCGTGCGCGATCACCGCGCCGGCGGCGTGGAGCTGCTTGCGGCCCCCTTCGCTGAGCGCGCCAGGCAGCTCGGCCTCGCCGGCGAGGCGACGCTCGAGTACCGGCCGCGCACGCGCGCGGAGAGCGTCGATGAGCTCGTCGCCGAGCTGCAGGCCCGTCTGCCCTCCGATCTCGAACGCGGCTTCACCGGGCACGGCCCGCACCGCGACGAGCTCGCGATCCAGCGCGACGGGCGCGAGCTGCGCTCCTACGGCTCCCAGGGCGAGCAGCGCCTGGCCCTGCTCGCCCTGTTGCTCGCCGAGCGCGCCGTGCTCGCCGAGCAGCGCTCGCGCACGCCGCTGATGCTGCTCGACGACGTGATGAGCGAGCTCGACGCTGAGCGGCGCGAGCTGCTCGCGGCTGAGCTCTCCTCGGGCGGGCAGAGCGTGATCGCCACGACCGACCTCGGACACGTTCCGGGCGCCGGGGACGCCGCCGTGACGCGCCTGCGCGTCTCGCCCGGGGCGATCCTGCAGGAGGCGCAGGCGGCGTGAGAAAAGCCGCCCCCCGCTCGCTCGCCGCCGCGCTCGACGGCCTCACCGCGACGCTCGCGCCCGCGACCACGCTCGCGCGCGTGCACGAGGTCTGGGAGCGCGTCGCCGGCAGCACGATCGCCGCCGCCGCGCGCCCACCGCCGAGCGCGACGGCGTACTCACGATCACCTGCGAGGCGTCTGTCTGGGCGCAGGAGCTGACGCTGATGCAGGGCGATCTCGTGCCGCGCCTGAACGCCGCGCTGGGCGGCGAGGCGATCCGCGAGCTGCGCTGCCGCACGGGCTGAGCGCGGACTCGGCGCAGGCGCCCCTCACGAGCCCCACGCTTAGGCCGGATTTAGCTGCAATTTGCAGGGGTTTAAGCGGTCCTGGCCGACTGCCGCGACCTCACCACGTGCTAATATCTTTTACACAGGAAAGCCGCCCCGGATCGCGCACGTTTTGCGCGTCGGAATCCGGGGCGTTCTCACGTAATCGGAGGGCGATTGGCCACCAGCAGCAACAGCTCTGACGGGAGCGCAAAGAAGGGCGGCGTCAACGACCCGTCGATGACAGGCGCCTCCTCCAGCTACGACGCACAGGACATCACGGTTCTCGAAGGGCTCGAGGCGGTTCGCAAGCGCCCCGGCATGTACATCGGCTCGACCGGCGCGATGGGCCTGCACCATCTCGTCTACGAGGTCGTCGACAACTCCGTCGACGAGGCGCTGGCCGGATTCTGCACGAAGGTCTCCGTCACGATCCACCCGGACAACTCCGTCACGGTCATCGACAACGGCCGCGGGATCCCGGTTGCGATCATGGAGAAGGAGGGCCTGCCGGCGGTCGAGGTCGTGCTGACCGTGCTGCACTCCGGCGGCAAGTTCGGCGAGGGCGGCGGCTACAAGGTCTCCGGCGGCCTGCACGGCGTCGGCGTGTCGGTCGTCAACGCGCTCTCCGAGCAGCTCAACGTCGAAGATCCGTCGCGACGACCACGTCTACACGCAGGAGTACTCGCGCGGGGCGCCGCTGAGCGAGCTCGTCGAGGGCGAGAAGCTCCCGGCGGCGCGCCGACACGGGCACGACCATCACGTTCCTGCCCGACGCCGACATCTTCGAGACGCTCGACCTCGACTTCCTCACGCTCGAGGAGCGCCTGCGCGAGACGGCCTTCCTCACGCGTGGCCTGGAGATCTCGATCGTCGACGAGCGCGGCGAAGGCCACTCGGCCACGTTCCGCTACGAGGGCGGCATCGAGGACTTCGTCTCCTACCTCAACGAGAACAAGGAAACCGTCCACCGCAAGGTCGTCTTCTTCGCCGGCGAGTCGCGAGGAGGGCGCCGCCGAGATCGCGATGCAGTGGAACTCCTCCTACCAGGAGTCGATCCACTCGTTCGCCAACAACATCAACACGCGCGAGGGCGGCTCGCACATGTCGGGCTTCCGCTCGGCGCTGACGCGAACGCTCAACAAGTACGCGCGCGACCACGGCCTGCTGAAGGAGAAAGAGGACAACCTCACCGGCGAGGACGTGCGCGAGGGGCTGACCGCGGTGATCTCCGTCAAGCTGCGCGACCCGCAGTTCGAGGGCCAGACGAAGACCAAGCTCGGCAACCCCGGCATGGCTGGCTTCGTCGAGTCGATCGTCAACACCGGCCTCGGCGAGTTCCTCGAGGAGAACCCGAGCGAGGCGCGCGCGGTGATCATGAAGTCGGTGCAGGCGCAGCGCGCCCGCGAGGCCGCGCGCAAGGCACGCGACCTGACCCGCCGCAAGTCGGCGCTGGAGAACTCGACGCTGCCGGGCAAGCTCGCCGACTGCTCGGTCAAGGACCCGTCGCTGGCCGAGCTGTTCGTGGTCGAGGGCGACTCCGCCGGCGGCTCGGCCAAGCAGGGGCGCGACCGCAACACGCAGGCGGTGCTGCCGCTGCGCGGCAAGATCCTCAACGTCGAGAAGTCGCGGATCGACAAGGTGCTGCAGAACACCGAGATCCAGGCGCTGATCACGGCGATCGGCACCGGCGTGCGCGACGAGTTCAACATCGAGAACGCGCGCTACCACAAGGTCGTCCTGATGACCGACGCCGACGTCGACGGCGCGCACATCCGCACGCTCGTGCTGACGCTGCTGTTCCGCGAGATGCAGGAGCTGATCGAGGCCGGCTACGTGTACATCGCCAAGCCGCCGCTGTACAAGCTCAAGCAGGGCGCGCGCGAGCGCTACATCGAGAAGGACTCCGAGCTCGAGGAGATCCTGCTCGCCGACAAGTGGGAGAAGATCGACGTCTTCGACCGCCACGGCACGCAGTTCAAGCTGACCGAGGCGCGCTGGCAGCGCTTCTCGCGCCTGCTCAAGCAGTACGAGGGCTGGTCGCTCGTCGCTGCGCGGCCACTACGGCCACGACGTCGTGCAGTTCCTCGAGGAGTCCTCGCTGCTCGGCGAGCAGGTGATGAGCGCGGACGCCGCGATCGAGCTGGATCGAGCGCGCCGGTGTGGCCGGTGACACGCACGCCACCGAGCTGACCGGGCGCGACGAGCAGGAGATCCGCGTGAAGGCGATCGAAGCGAAGACCGGCTTCGCGCTGACCCACCGGATCAAGCGCTCGCTGTTCGACTCGCAGGAGTACCGCCAGCTGGCGCGCGTGCACGCGCAGCTGATCGAGCTCGCCGGCACGCCCGCCTTCGAGGTCCGCCTCGGCGACGCGAGCGAGACGGCAGCCTCGTTCGACGCGCTGCGCGAGGCGGTCATGACGGTCGCGCAGAAGGGCATCAAGCTGCAGCGCTTCAAGGGACTCGGCGAGATGAACGCCGAACAGCTCGGCGAAACGACGATGGCTCCGGCGACGCGCACGCTCGCGCAGGTCACGCTCGAGGACGCCTTCGCCGCCGACCGCATCTTCTCGATGCTGATGGGCGACCAGGTCGAGCCACGTCGGGCCTTCATCGAGGACAACGCCCGCGCCGTCGCCAACCTGGATGTGTAGGAGGTGAGCATGGCCGCGGACGTCATCGGAGGCGGCAACGTCGAACCGCGCGCGCTCGAGGAGGAGATGCGCACGGCGTACCTCGACTACGCGATGTCGGTGATCGTCGGGCGCGCGCTGCCGGACGTGCGCGACGGGCTGAAGCCGGTGCACCGCCGCGTGCTCTACGCGATGAACGAGCTCGGCCTCGGGCCGACCCGCTCATACGCCAAGTGCGCGAAGATCGTCGGCGAGGTGATGGGCAACTATCACCCGCACGGCGACTCGGCGATCTACGACACGCTCGTGCGCATGGCGCAGGACTTCTCGATGCGCAACGAGCTGGTCGACGGCCAGGGCAACTTCGGCTCGGTCGACGACGACCCGGCCGCCGCGATGCGCTACACCGAGGCGCGCCTGGCGCGGATCGCGACGGAGATGCTGCGCGATCTCGACATGGACACGGTCGACTTCGCGCCGAACTACGACGGCTCGCGGCGCGAACCGCTGGTGCTGCCGGCGCGCTTCCCGAACCTGCTGGTCAACGGCTCCTCGGGCATCGCTGTCGGCATGGCGACGAACATCCCGCCGCACAACCTGCGCGAGGTGATCGCCGCGACGATCGCCTACATCGACGATCAGGACATCGAGGTCGCGGGCCTGATGCGCCACATCAAGGGCCCCGACTTCCCGACCGGCGGGATCATCCTCGGGCACGCCGGCATCCACGATGCCTACGAGACGGGCCGCGGCCGCGTTCGCATCCAGGCGCGCGCGCACATCGAGCCGCTGAAGCAGGGCAAGGAGGCGATCGTCGTCACCGAGCTGCCGTTCATGGTCAAGAAGGGCGGCGACGGCGGGCTGATCTCGAAGATCGCCGACCTCGTCCACGAGAAACGCATCCCCGAGATCTCCGACCTGCGCGACGAGTCCGACAAGCGCGGCATGCGCCTCGTGATCGAGCTCAAGCGCGACGCGATCCCGAAGGTCGTGCTGAACAAGCTCTACAAGCACACGTCGATGCAGACCACGTTCGGCGTGAACATGGTCGCGCTCGTCGACAACGTGCCGCGCACGCTGGACCTGCGCGCGGTGATCCACAACTACGTCACGCACCAGCGCGAGGTGATCGTCCGGCGCACCAAGCACGAGCTCTCCGAAAAGGAGGCGCGCGCACACATCCTCGAGGGCCTGCTGATCGCGCTCGACAACCTCGACGCGATCATCGAACTGATCCGCGGCTCGCGCGACCGCGACGCCGCCCGCGAGCAGCTGGTCGAGCAGTTCAAGCTCAGCCCGATCCAGGCGACGGCGATCCTCGACCTGCGCCTCTCCCAGCTGACTGCGCTCGAGGCCGACTCGATCAAACAGGAGCACGCCGATGTGACCGAGCGGATCGCCGAGCTGCGCGCGATCCTCGGCGACGAGTCGCGCGTGCTCGCCGTGATCAAGGAGGAGCTGAGCGAGATCTCCGAGCGCTTCGGCGACGAGCGGCGCACGGAGATCAGCCACTCCGAGGACGAGATCGACATCGAGGACCTGATCGCCGACCAGCAGATGGTGATCACGATCACGCAGACCGGCTACATCAAGTCGCTGCCGCTGGCCACCTATCGCCAGCAGCAGCGCGGCGGGCGCGGCGTGACGGGGATGGACATGAAGGACGGCGACTTCATCGAGCACCTGTTCGTCTGCTCGTCACACGACTTCCTGCTGTTCTTCTCCAACCGCGGCAAGGTCTACCGCTCGAAGGTGTATGAGCTGCCCGAGGCCTCGCGCACGGCGAAGGGGCGCGCGCTCGTCAACATCCTGCCGCTGCGCGAGGGCGAGCGGATCCAGGCGGTCGTCTCCACGCGCGACTTCACCGAGACCAAGTACCTCGTGTTCGCGACCGCAAGCGGGCACGGTCAAGAAGACCGAGTTCCTTGCCTACAACACGCCGATCAAAGCCGACGGCATCATCGCGATCAAGATCCGCGACGACGACGAGCTCTTGGCCGTCCGCGCCGTGGATCCGAACGACGAGATCATCATGGTCTCCAAGGCGGGGCTGACCGTGCGCTTCGCCGAGTCGGACGCGCGCGCGATGGGCCGCGACACGACCGGCGTGCGCGGCATGAACGTCGGCAAGAAGGGCGAGGTGATCGCGATGGACGTTGCCCGCGACGACATGGACCTGCTGGTCGTGACCGAAAACGGCTACGGCAAGCGCACGCAGATCGCCCAGTACCGCAAGACCAACCGCGGCGCCAAAGGCGTCAAGACGATCGGCCTGACCGAGCGCAAGGGCGGGCTCGCCGGTGCGCTCGTCGTGCGCGAGCACCAGGAGCTCGTGTTCATCAGCGTCGGCGGCATGGTCCAGCGCACGGCAGCCGGGGGGATCTCCCAGCAGGGCCGCTCGGCCACGGGCGTGCGCGTGATGAACCTCAAGGACGAGGATCTCGTCAGCGCGGTGGCGCTCGTCGTCGACGCCGGCGAGGACGCCGGCGTCGAGAGCGCCGAGGCGATCCCGCCGGCGGCGCCCGAGGACGGCGCGGCGCCCGCTGCGGACGCGCCGGTCGAGCCCGCCTGAGCAAGCCCCCAACCCGTCCAGATTCGCCGTGAAGCCTCAGTGCGGGCGGGTGCTCCGCCGACAGCCTGAGGGTGACCAAGCTGCGAATCGCCCTGCCGGCCGCCGCCCCGATGCTCCTCTGGGCAGCGCTGGCGCTGCCGGCTGACGCCGCCACGAGGGCCGCAAGCGCTCAGGCGCACCCCACCGCACCGCTCGCGAGCGCCGCTTCGCGCGCGAGCAAGCGCACGCACGCACGCAGCGCCCACGGCAAACGAGGCGCGTGCGGCTCGCGCGCCGCGCGCAAAGCGCACTGCCGCACGAGCGCCAAGCGCACGAGCGCGCGCACGCCGCGTCCGCGCCGTCCGCGCTCGGTCGCGAAGCTCGAAAGCACGACGAGCCCGAGTCAGGTCACCGCGGCGCAGGCGGCGTCGATCGCCCAGGTGCTCGCCACGCCGTGCCAGAACACGAACCTGACGCCGACACAGGCGAACCTGCCGCTCGTGCGTGCAGCCGTGCTGTGCCTGGTCAACACCGAGCGCGCGCAGCACGGCGAGGAGCCGCTGCAGGCCAACCGCCAGCTCGAAGCGGCTGCCGAAAGCCACGGCAGGGAAATGATCGCGGTCAACTACTTCGACCACGTCTCGCCGTCCGGCGTCACGCCCGTCGACCGCGCGCGCGAAGCCGGCTACTTCCCCAACTCCGAAGTCGGCTACGTGGTCGGCGAGAACCTCGCCTGGGGCACGCTCTCGCTGTCGACGCCCGAAGCGATCGTCAACGCCTGGATCGCCTCGCCCGAGCACCTCGCGAACATCCTCGAAGCCAAGTACCGCGAAACGGGCATCGACGTCCAGCCCGAAGTGCCGCGCAAGCTCGCCGAAGGGGTCGAAGGCGGCCTATACACGCAGGAGTTCGGCGTCATCGTCCACTAGCGACGAGGGGAGCGGCGCGCTGCTGCTTGCTCCTCTCGCCACTCGCCTCTGACCCCTCGGAAACCCCCTCCCGCACGTCACGTCCGTTCGCTACTCTGAGCGGACCAGAGAAAGGAGGTGGTCCGTACGTCTGACAGTTCTTGCGGGACCCTGGAGGTGACCGGCCGCTAGGTCGGAAAGGCTGGTCCGCTTAGCGGAAACCAACCCGGGACACCCCGAGACGACTGCCGGTCCTGGTCCCTCCGGCTGAAGCACCGTCCGTCTCGGTTTTCCAGTCAGAGCATTGAGCGAGAGGCGCCCGTCGGGGCGCCTCTCGTGCTTTAAGCGGCGGCGCTCAGGCGGCCTGCGGCAAGTACTGCAACCAGGCCGCGGGAATCGTCGGGCTGGCGACGTGGATGAAGATCTCGGCGCGCGGCGTGCGCGGTGCGTGGCGCGGGTGCATGCCGGCCTGACGCGGCAGGCGGTCGCCCTTGCGCCGGTTGCAGGGGGCGCAGGAGGCGACGATGTTCTCCCAGTTGGAGGACCCGCCCTTGGACCGCGGGATCACGTGGTCGACGGTCAGGTTGGAGCGCGAGCCGCAGTACTGGCAGGTCCAGCTGTCGCGGGCGAACACGGCGCGGCGGGTGATCTTGCGCCGGTGCGCGTCGCGCGGCACGCAGACGTAGCTGACCAGCCGGATCACGACGGGGCGGGCGAGCGTCGAGCTCTCGGAGTGCAGCTCCCAGATCCCGCGCTCGAGCAGCTCGGCCTTCTCCTTGAGCAGCAGCACGACGGCGCGACGCACCGTGCACACGTTGATCGGCTCATACGTGGCGTTCAGAACGAGCACCCGACCACCCATCGCCGCGGTGGGCGGCGATGTCCCAGGTCCGTGCCGCTGGTGCTCGGAAGGCGACACGGACCCCACCGGCTCTGGTGGGACAGTGCACTCCATGGTCAGCCCGGCAGTCTAGCGGGGCCTCGCCCGTCTGTGGCCGCAAAGCGCTCTCCAGCGCCGATCGCGCTCAGGCCGACGGAGGGCGCGGGCGCGCGGCGGCCGGGTAGGAGCCGAGCACGCGGACCGCTTCGCAGAGCTCGGAGAGCCCATCGATCGCCTGCGCGACGTGCGTATCTGAGACGCGGCCCTCGAGGTCGACGAAGAACATGTAGTCGCCGAGCTGCTCGCGTCGCGGGCGCGACTCGATCTTGGTCAGGTTGATCTCGCGCCGCGCGAACGTGCTCAGGCAGCGCACCAGCCAGCCTGGGCGTTTGGCGCCGAGCCCCCAGAAGACGAGCGAGGTCTTCCACTTGGCACGTGTCACCTCGCCGGCGCGCAGCGGCGGCAGCGCCGCCTCCTCGCCCGCCCCGCGCGCGAGCCAGACAAAGCGCGTTTCGTTGTCCTCGCGGTCCTCGACACCCTCGCGGATGACCGTGGCGCCGTAGATCTTCGCCGCCAGCAGCGTGCCGAGCGCGGCCAGCCCTGGGCGCTTCTCGGCGGTCACCGTGCGCACGGCCTCGGCGGTCGAGCTCGCCGGCAGCACCTGCGCGTGCGCCGAGCTCCTCGTGCAGGAACCTCGTGCACTGCCCGGGCACCTGGGGATGGGTCAGCACGGTGTCGATCTGCGCGAGCTTGACCGGCTCGGCGGCGATCAGGCAGTGGCGCACGCGCAGCAGCACCTCGCCGACGATCGTCACGTCGTTGGCCTCGCCGGCGAGCAGGTCGAGCGTGACGTTGATCGAGCCCTCGAGCGAGTTCTCGATCGGCACGAGCGCCCAGTCGACCTCGCCGCGGCGCAGCGCGCCGACCGTGTCGTAGATGCTCGCCAGCCCGACCGGCTCGATCATGTCGGGCGCGGCGCTTGCCAGCAGTGCCTCCTCGCTGAACGTGCCCTCGGGGCCGAGGTAGCCGACGCGCGCGCGGCCCGAGGGGCGCTCAGGCGGGGTGCTCATCGCCCGGCGCCTCGTTCGAGGCGCCGCCGAGCGCGACGCGCACCGCTTCGGCCTCCTCCGGGGAGAGCTCGAGTTCGCCCTGCCCAGCGGTGACCTGCTTGGCGTACACGCGCGCCTGGTCGCGATGGTGGATCGAGGTGAGCACGATCCCCGAGCGTTCGTCGTCGAGCAGTGCGATCGAGATCGACTGGTGCCCGGAGAGCTCGTTGTAGGCGTCGTAGCGAACCAGCGAGCGGTGCGCGATCGTGCGGCGCAGCGTGCCCTCCACTCCCGCCAGGCGCCCGTCGAGCCGCACGGCCACGTCGTCGACGTAGGCCTGCAGCGCCTCGAACGCCTCCTGCAGGCGCGCCGAGTGCGCGACGACGTCCTCCTGGCCCTGCTCGCCCAGCACGAGGCGCTGCGCGCGGCGCAGGCGGCGCAGGCTGAGCATCAGGGCCAGGCAGCAGAGCAGGGCGATCACGGCTACTGCCGCGGCTGCCAGGGCGATGATGCCCTTGGTGTCGGTGAGGGTGGCTAGGACGGCGGCCATCGGCACAAGTTAGCCGGTGGCCCAGGCGCGATGCGCGGGCAGCCGGCTATTTGGCGAACACCGCGAGGAACGTGCCCTTGTTGTTTTCGGTGTTGGTCTCGCCGGGGACCTTTTCGACTTCGACTTCGACCTTGGCGGCCTCGCCCAGGGGTACGCCGTTGACGGGGATGTCGACGCTGACGGTCTTGCCGGGTTCGATCTTTTCGATCGCGTGGGAGGCCTTGAACTGCTTGCCGCCGGCGGTCACGGTGATGTTGACCTTGACGTTGGTCTCGGCGCTTTCGCCTCCGTTTTCGACGTTGACGGTGAAGGTCGGGTTGCTGCCGCCGCTGACGTGGTTGAGCGTCGGTTCGCTTGCGAGCGTGTTGGCGCCGACGCTCGCTCCGGTCAGTGAGCTGCCGTGTGTGCCGGAGGTGGTTTCGGTGTTCTGCGTGTTGGCCGACTTGCCGGTGATGCGGCTTTCGACGGTCGTCGGTTCGAGCCAGCCGATGTTGGGCAGGGAGCGCGAGGGGGCGGTGGTCAGCCCTTCGACGCCGCCTTCCTTCAGCTCCTGCTGGATCAGCGGCGCGACGCGCTGGGAGTAGAGCACGTCGGAGGCGAGGAATATCTCCATGTCGCCGGCGATCTGCGTGATCGCCTGCTTGCCCTGCCCGCCGAGTGCGGTCGGCATGAGCGCGGCCATCTTGGTCACGGCTTCGGTGCGAAGATTGAAGGCGAGCAGCAGGTCTCGCTGAGCGTCTGCCAGCCCGCCGGGAGCGCTCAGGCCCTTGACGCGCTTGGCCAGTTCCTGCGCCTGCACGCGCAGCTGGTCGACCTGTACCTCGACGTTCAGCGCCGACTTGCCACCGGCCCCCGACAGCGCCGAGAACAGGGGCCGCGAGACGTGTTCGTCGAATTCCTGGGCGAGCAGGCTGACTTCGTGGTTGTAGTTCTTCAGCGCGTCGGTCTTCTGGCCTTTGAGGCACCCGTTGATCAGCAGGACGATGATGATCAGCAGCACGACGCCGACGCCGGCGGCGATCCGCCGGCGGACCATCAGCGTGTGCTGGTCGAGCGGCAACGAGCCGCCGCGCGCTGGGGGCGGCGTGGGCTCGGGCGCTGCGGCGCACGGGGCGCACGGCTGGCGGGCCGCTGCGCTGTCTCCTCGTCGTCGTCGAAGAACGACAAAAGCTGCTCCTTGCAGGGATTACGAAACGGCCAGTATGACCGCCGGCCCTCTCTGGGGCCATCCTGCAACTTCTCCCTCAACGTACCTTCTCCTGCGGTCGCGAGCAGGGAGAGGAGCGCCAGGCGGCGAACGCAGGAGCCGGTGGAGTCGCCGACCCTCGCTCATCCTCGACGCCCGCGCGTGCGCGACGCGTGGGGCGAGCCGCGCACGGACGCGCTCGTGCTCGGCCGCTACCGCCTGCGCGAGCGGCTCGGCGCGGGCGGCTTCGGCGTGGTGTGGCGCGCGCACGACGAGGTGCTGCACCGCGAGGTCGCCGTCAAGCGCATCCCACTGGCGCCGGACGGAGGACGGCGAGCGCGCCACGCGCGAGGCGCTCGCGAGCGCGCGCCTGGCGCACCCGGCGATCGTGGCGCTGTACGAGGCGTGCCCGGCCGAGGACGCCTTCTACCTGATCTCCGAGCTCGTCGAGGGGCACACGCTGGCGCAGCTGATCGCCGAGGACGAGCTGGCCGACTCGCAGGTGCTGCAGATCGGCGTGGCGCTGTGCAGCGCGCTCGAGCATGCGCACGAGCGCGGCGTGATCCACCGCGACGTCAAGCCGCAGAACGTGCTCGTCCCGGAGGGCTCGGACGTGCCGGCGCCGATCTCGGAGGCGTTCGGCGGGGTCGCCAAGCTGACCGACTTCGGCGGCGCCCACGTGAGCGGGTCCGATGCGCTGACGCGGACGGGCGACGTGCTGGGCACGCTCGCCTACATGGCGCCGGAGCAGAGCGAGGGGCGCGAGGCGGGCGAGGCGGCCGACCTGTACTCGCTGGCGCTCGTGCTGTACGAGGCGCTGAGCGGAGTCAACCCGGTGCGCGGCGCGACGCCGGCGGCGACGGTCAGGCGGATCGGGCGCCCGGTGCGCCCGCTGGCGCGCGTCCGGCGCAACGTGCCGTACGAGCTTGCACGCACGATCGACAGGGCGCTGGTGCGCTCGCCGGGCGCCCGCGGCTCGCTGCAGGAGCTGCGCGCGGCGCTCGAGCAGGCGCTGGAGGACGGACCGGCGCTGCCCGTGCGCGGGCGCGCCCACCGCGGCGCCCCGCACTCCGAGCAGACGTTCAGCTACGAGGGGCGCACGCGCAAGCTCGAGCGCACCGTTCCCGCGCCCACCGCCTCACCGCCGGCGCCGGCGAACGGCTCACCGGCGGCGTTCTCAACGGCGACCGGTGCGGCGGACGGGCATGACGCGCATGACGCGCACCTTCAGGAGTTGCAGGCGATCGCGCACGCGGCCGGGGAGCCGGCGCAGCGGACTCCGCGGCGCGGCTTGCCGCGCGCGGTCTGGCTTGTCGGCGCGCTGGCGCTGGCGGTGTGGCAGACGGCGGCAGGGCGAGGAGGGGTCGGCCTGTTGGCGTTGGCGGCGCTGCTGCCGGTCGCGTTGCTTCCGATTGGACGCCGCGATCGCGCGGGGACGGGCGGTTGGCTGGCGTGCGCGCTGGCGCCGATCCTCGGCACGATCGGGCTGGCGGGAGCGTTTCCGGCGATCGCCGGGCAGGCTCCCCGCTGGCGCATGCGCGCCGCGCTGGGTGCGCTCGGCTACTGGTGGCTGGTGCTCGCCGAGCCGCTGTTGGCGCGGCAGCTGTGGCTGGGGCCGGCGGCGGGCACGCCCTCGCGCACGGTCTGGGAGGGATCGCTCGAGCAGCACGGCGGTGCACGTGATCGGGCCGCTGCTGAGCGTCGGCGTGCTGCTCGGTGCTGCTCTGTGGGCGGGCGGGGCGGTGCTGCTGCCGCTGCTCGTGCGCGGACGCAACGCGGCACTCGACGTGGTGGCGGCGGTCGTGTGGGCTGGCGCGTTGGCTGCGGCTGCGCCGTCGTTCGACGCCGGCCTCGCGGGCCACACGGCGCTGGCGATGCCACGCGGCGCGATCGTCGGCGCCGTGCTGGGCGCGGCGCTCGCGGTGGCGGCCCGCGCTCTGCGCGGCCCCGTCTGACGTAGCATGGCCCCACGGCTCGACCAGGCTCCGCGTGGTCCGTGCGCCCCGATCTCCGGTTGCTCGATTACGCTCGGAGTGCCGGGCCGTCCAGCGATGAACGTACCCGTCCAGCGATGAACGTCCTCAAGAGCGTCGAGACAACGATCGCCAACCTCGTCGAGGGCACCTTCGGGCGCCTGTTTCGCTCGGAGGTGCGGCCGATGGAACTCGCGCGCAAGCTCGCCCGCGAGATGGACGAGAACCGCACGATGTCGGTCTCGCGCGTCTACGCGCCAAACGAATACGCGGTATGGCTGTCGCCGGAGGATCGCGCCCGCTACGAGGGCTTCGAGCACGAGGTGATCGACGAGCTGTGCGGGTACCTGCTCGAGCATGCACGCCGCGAGGAGCTGATCTTGGCGGCGAGCCCGGTGATCGAGTTCCACACCGACGAGCGCCTGGCGCTCGGCGAATTCGGCATCCAGGCGCAGCTGGCCCGCCAGGGCGCTCACAGCGAGGAACCCGGTCGAGCGGCGGAGCCTGGGCCGGCGGTGGCGAGCGAGCCGCAGCCGGTAGCGAGGCACGGCGAGACGATGATCTACAGCAGCTCGGCGCGCGTCCGCGGACCGATCGAAGAGGCGCAGGCGCGGCGCCCGGCGCGCGCGCTGCTGTCGGTCGACGGCCGCCGGCTGCCGCTGCCCGCGCGCGGCGCGACGATCGGCCGCAGTCGCGAATGCGACATCGTGCTGGACGACGCGGGGATCTCACGCCGCCACGCCGAGATACGCCCGGACGCGGAGGGCTGGACGGTGGCGGACCTCGGCTCGACGAACGGCGTGCGCCTGAACGGGCGCCCGGTTCGCGGGGTGGAAGCGCTGCAGGCGGGCGACAGCGTCGAGCTCGGCTCGACTGAGATCTTGTTCGAGCTTGGATGACGACGCAGGCTGGATGACGACGCTCGCGCCAGTATCGGTTGCCCTGAAGTTCGGCTTCCTCGCCGTGCTGTACCTGTTCGTGCTGTGGGTGGCGCGCAGCGCCCGGCGCGACCTGCGCCGCGGAGACGCGGCGGTGATGGCGCCGAGTGGCGCCGACGGGCCGCCGATCCCGGCTGATGCGACGGGCCTTTACTCGGCGACGTCGGTCGGCAGCGCCGACGTGGCGCACAGCTCGCCGCAGCTGGTCGTCGAGCGTGCCCCGGGGCACGAGCCGGGGATGATCTACGACATCGACGGCGACCTCGTGCTGGGGCGCGGCGAGCGCGCGGAGATCCGCCTGGAGGACCCGTTCGCGTCCTCGCGCCATGCGCGCATCTTCGAGCAGGGCAACTCCGTCGTGATCGAGGACCTCGGCTCGACGAACGGGACCTACCTCAACGAGGAGGTCCTGGAGACGCCGCGTCCACTTCACCC
This sequence comes from uncultured Solirubrobacteraceae bacterium, assembly GCA_963716315.1. GTDB lineage: Bacteria > Actinomycetota > Thermoleophilia > Solirubrobacterales > Solirubrobacteraceae > Palsa-744. The sequence goes on from OY970301.1 coordinate 1,883,774, forward strand.
GGGCGACCGCGTGCGCATCGGCGACAGCGAATTCAGCTTCGAGGTCGGCTGACTTGCTGCGCGTGGCAGAGCAGTACGCGGGCACGGATACGGGCCGTCAGCGTCGCGCCAACGAGGACTCGCACCTCGCGCGAGCGCCGCTGTTCGTCGTGGCCGACGGGATGGGCGGCGCGCAGGCGGGCGAGGTCGCCTCGCGGATCGCGATCGAGGCCTTCGAGGTCGGGCTGCAGGACGCGCGCGCGCCGGAGTCGGCGCTGGCCGAGTTGACACAGCGGGCCAATGCCCGCATCCACGAGCTCTCGCACAGCCATGCCGAGCAGGCGGGCATGGGCACGACGCTGACGGCGGTCTACGTCGGCGAGCACGAGATCTCGATCGCGCACGTCGGCGACAGCCGTGCATACCGCCTGCGCGATGGCGAGCTCGAGCGGCTGACCGAGGATCACTCGCTGGTCGACGAGCTGCTGCGCCAGGGGCGCCTGACGCCGGAGGAAGCGCTCGAGCACCCGCAGCGCTCGGTGATCACGCGCGCGCTCGGGCCGGAGGGCGCGGTCGAGGTCGACACGCGCTCCTACTCGGCGCGCGACGGCGACGTCTACCTGCTGTGCAGCGACGGCCTGACGACGATGCTGACCGAGGACCGCCTGGCAGAGGTGCTGCTTGCGCACGCGACGCTGCGTGAGGCGGGGGAGGCGCTGATCGCGGCGGCCAACGAGGCGGGCGGGCGCGACAACATCACGGTCGTGCTGCTGCGCTTGGAGGAGCTCGAGGCAGGCGCGGCTCCGTTGACGGAGGAATCGAGCATCGTCGGCGACGTACCGTCGGGCGCGACAGCAGTGCCGCCACCGGCGTCCGCAGCAGCAGCAGCGGCTGATGGTGCGGGCGCCGGCGCGGGTGGGGAAGAAGCAGCGGAAAGCGCGGCTGAGACACTCGCGCCTGCGGCGGAGGCCGCGCCGCAGGCACCGGTGGTCCGCCGCCGCCCCCGCGCGCCGTCGCACGGCGAGCAGCCGAGCAGGCGCAAGCGTCGCGGCCTACGTCGCACGGGAGCGGCGGTGCTCGTGCTGGCGGTGCTCGCGCTGATCGGGGCGGGCGCGTACCTCGCGCTGCAGTCGGTGTACTTCATCGGCACGAACGATCGCGGCCTGGTGACGGTGTTCCGCGGCGTGCCGTACCGGCTGCCGGGCAACCTGGCGCTGTACAGCAGCGACTACGTCTCGGGGGTGAGCGCGTCGACGCTCACGCCGCAGCGCAGGCACACGCTGCTCGACCACTCGCTGCGCTCGGAAGCGAACGCGGCCTCGCTGATTCGCAGCCTGGAACTCGGGCAGCTGGAATGAGGAGTGGACGTGGTGATGGTGACGCCAGCGCGAGGGCCGCGCGATGAACCAGCCGATCGTCCGCCTGTTCGGGCTCGTGATCGTGATGTTCGCGCTGCTGCTGGCGTTCACCTCGCGCTGGACGATCTTCGAAGCGGGCAAGCTGCGCGACAACCCGCTGAACGCGCGCGCGCTGCTGGAGCAGCAGCGGGTCGACCGTGGCGAGATCGTGGCGTCGAACGGGAAGGTGCTGGCGCGCAGCGTGCGCTCGGCGGCGAGCCGCCAGTCGGAAGCGATCTACACGCGCACGTATCCGACGGGCGAAGAGTTCGCGCACGCGGTGGGCTACTCCTACATCGACCTCGGGCGCACGGGGCTGGAGAGCTACCGCAACTCGGCGCTGAGCGGTCAGTCGAACACGAACCTGCAGTCGATCCTCGATCAGCTGCAGGGCAAGCGCAAACAGGGCGACGACGTCTACACGACGCTCGACCCGGGCGCGCAGCAGGTGGCGAACTCGGCGCTGGCAGGCCACGAAGGCGCGGTGGTGGCGCTGGAACCGCGCAGCGGGGCGGTCACGGTGTTGGCGTCCTCGCCGGGCTACAACCCGAACGTGCTGCGCTCGACGCGCAACTACGAACGGCTGGCGAAGACGGCCTCGGGCAAACCGCTGGTGGACCGCGCGACGCAGTTCGGCTACGCGCCGGGCTCGACCTTCAAGGTGGTGACGGCGACGGCGGCGATCGACAGCGGCAAGTTCACGCGCGAATCGACGGTCGACGGGCGCAACGACGTGCGCGTCTCGGGCGTGCCGCTGCAGAACGACGAAAACGAGAGCTTCGGCCAGATCACGCTGACACAGGCGCTGGCGAAGTCGGTCAACACGGTGTGGGCGCAGGTGGCCGAACGCGTGGGCAAGCCCACGATGGCGCAGTACATGCGCCGCTTCGGCTTCGACTCCAAGCCGCAGCTGGACTACCCGGCGGACGAGATGTCCTCGAGCGGCGAGTACAGCCACGGCCGGATCCTCGCGCCGACGAGCCCGCAGGTCGACGTCGGGCGCATGGGCATCGGCCAGGACAAACTCGAAGTGACGCCGCTGCAGATGGCGGAGGTGGCGGCGGCGGTGGCCAACCGCGGCCGGCTGATGCGCCCGCACATGACCTCGCGGATCGTCGACCCGGACGGGCGCACGGTGCAGCGCATCTCGCCGCACGTCGAGTCGGTCGTGATGAAGCCGTCGACGGCGGAAGCGGTCAGGCAGATGATGGAAGCGGTGGTCAACGAAGGCACGGGCACGCCGGCGCAGATCGCAGGCGTGCAGGTGGCCGGCAAGACGGGCACGGCGGAGACGCAGATCGGCACGGCGATCAACAACGTCTGGTTCATCGCGTTCGCGCCGGCGTCGAACCCGAAGGTGGCGATCGCGGTGACGCTGAAGGGCGTCCCGGGGCAGGGCGCGGCGTTCGCGGCGCCGATCGCGCGGGAAGTCATCGAAAGGCTGCTGCATGATTGAGCGACGAGTGAGCGAGACGACGACGTCCGGGGGGGCGCCACATGGTTGAGCCGAACACGATCATCGACGGGCGCTACAAGGTGATCTCGCGCGTGGGCTCGGGCGGGATGGCGGACGTCTACCTGGCCGAGGACCAGCTGCTGGGCAGGCAGGTGGCGGTGAAGCTCTTGCACCACCACTTCGCCGAGGATCAGGAGTTCGTGGAGCGCTTCCGCCGCGAGGCGTCGAGCGCAGCGGGCCTCTCCCACCAGAACATCGTCGGCATCTTCGACCGCGGCGAGTGGCAGGGGACCTACTACATCGCGATGGAGTACGTGCCTGGGCGCTCGCTGAAGACGATCGTGCGCGAGCAGGGCGCGTTGGACCCTGCGCTGGCGATCGACATCGTCGTGCAGATCCTGCGCGGGGCGCGCTACGCGCACAGGCGCGGTGTCGTGCACCGCGACCTGAAGCCGCACAACGTGATCCTCGACGAAGAGGGCCGCGCGCGCGTGACGGACTTCGGCATCGCCCGCGCGGGCGCATCGGACATGACGCTGACGGGATCGATCATGGGCACGGCGCAGTACCTCTCACCGGAGCAGGCGCAGGGCCACCCGGTGACGGGGGCCTCGGACCTGTACTCGGTCGGGGTGATCCTCTACGAGCTGCTGACCGGGGTCGTGCCGTTCGACGGCGAGACGGCGGTGGCGATCGCCTACCAGCAGGTCTCGGCGCAGCCGCGCCCGCCGAGCGAGGTCAACCCGACGATTCCGCCGGCGCTCGACGCGATCGTGCTGCGGGCACTGGCGAAGGACCCGGCGCAGCGCTATGCCGACGCGGACGAGTTCATCGCGGCGCTGCAGCGTGAGCGCCAAGCGCTGCCGACGGCCGCGGGCGCGGCGGCGGCGCTCGCAGCGGGCGCGGTGCGAGAGGGGAGCAACTGGTCGACGGCGGCCACGGCCGCCACGGCGGCGGCGCCGATGGGTCCGGCGGTGATGCCGCCGATGACCCAGCAGCGCGCACACGAGGGCGCGCACACGACCGGGTCGATGTTGCTGGCGGAGGAGGCTTACGAGGAGAACGGCGGGGAGCAGGGCGAGGGACCGGGCATCGGGCGCGTCTTGCTGTGGAGCCTGCTGGCGGCGCTCGTGGTCGGCGGGATCGTGGCGGCGGTGCTGCTGCTGTCTTCCTCGGCGGGGCACGTCAACGTGCCGAACGTGACGGGCGAAACGGAACAGGCGGCCTCGGCGCGGCTGCGCGCGGCGGGCCTCGGCTCCTCGCCGTCGCTGGCCTCGAGTGCGACGGTGGCGGACGGTCGCGTAATCAGCCAGTCGCCGGTGGCGGGCAGCCGGGTGGAAAAGGGATCGCGCGTGAGCATCGTCGTCTCGAGCGGGCCGGGCAGCTCGGCGCTCCCGAGCGTCGAAGGGTTGACGGCGACACAGGCGATCGAGCGCCTGCGGGCGGCGGGCTTCAAGCCGACGCGCAAGGAAGAGCCGAGCTCGAGTGTGGCGAAGGGGAAGCTGATCGGCACGGAACCGCCGGCGGGCACGGAGCTGCAGGTGGGCAGCCCGGTGACGGTGCTCGTCTCGAGCGGCCCGGCGCAGGTGAAGGTGCCGGACCTCGCGGGCGACTCGCGCAGCGGCGCGGAAGCGGCGCTGACGGCGCTTGGCTTGACGGTGGGCACGGTCACAGAACAGGTCTCGGCGGGGGCGACTGCGGGGAGCGTGCTGGCGCAGTCGCCGAAGGCGGGATCGTCGGTGGAAACGGGCTCGAAGGTGAACCTGACGGTGGCAAAGGCGTCGAACGAAGTGGCGGTGCCGAAAGTGGTCGGCCAGAACGAGACGCAGGCGTCGGCGGCGCTCGGCGGAGCGGGCTTCACGCCGCGCGTGGTGAACGCTCCGGTGAGCGAACAGAGCAAGGTGGGGGTCGTGCTCAAACAGAGCCCGGCGGCGGGCACGACGGCGCGCAAGGGCTCGGCGGTTACGCTGACGGTGGGTGTGCTGGAAACGATCCCGACGACGCCGACGACACCGACGACGACTACACCGACGACACCGACGACGACGACCTCGACGACACCCCCGCCGGCGGCTGGTTGATGGCGACGGCGGGCATCGACGCCTCGGCATGCACGCCCAGCCAGGGCCGGGCGCTGACGGTCGCCGTGCTGTCGGGCGGGCGCTCCTCGGAGCACGACGTCTCGCTGTCCTCGGGCGCGGCCGTGCGCGAGGGCCTGCTCTCGGCGGGCCATCAGGTCGTGCAGGTGCAGATCGGCCGCGACGGCACGTGGCGGCGCGACGGGGAGGGCGAGCCGCTGAGCCTGACCCCGGGCGCGGGCCTGCTCGGCGTGGACGTGGCCTTCCCGGTGTTGCACGGGCGCTTCGGCGAGGACGGCACGGTCCAGGGACTGCTCGAGATGCTCGGTGTGGCGTACGTCGGCGCGGGCGTGGCGTCGTCGGCGCTGTGCATGGACAAGGTCTTGTTCAAGGAGCTGATGGCGGCGGCGGGCACGGTGCCGCAGGTCGACTACGTGGACGTGCGCGAGGCGTCGCTGGCGGGCACCGGGCGCCAAGAGCTGCTGGAGCAGGTGATGGCCCTGGGCTTGCCGGTGTTCGTCAAGCCGTCGCACCTCGGCTCGTCGGTGGGCATCGTCAAGGTCAGCGCCGAGCAGGAGCTCGTCGGTGCGATCGAGTCGGCGTTCTCCTACGACGCGCGCGTGATCGTGGAGGCGGCGGCGAGCGGGGTGGAGGTCGAGTGCGCGGTGCTCGGCTCCTCGGCGACTGGACGCATGCAGGCGTCACTCCCGGGCGAGATCAGCTTCGAGAGCGAGTTCTACGACTTCGAGGCGAAGTACGAGCCGGGCGGGATGGAGCTGCTGATCCCGGCGCGCATCTCGGAGCGGGCGGCGGCGCGCGTGCGCGAGCTGGCGATCGAGGCGTTCGACCGTGCAGGCTGCGACGGCCTGGCGCGGGTGGACTTCTTCGTCGACGGCGAGCAGGTGCTGCTGAACGAGCTGAACACGATGCCGGGGTTCACGCCTACGAGCGTGTATGCGAAGTTGATGGAGGCGAGTGGGGTGGCCTACCCCGATGTGGTCGATCGACTCTGCCGGCTCGGGCTCGAGCGGCACGCGGCGCAGGCTGCGCACGCGTTCTAGGGGCGGGACGCGTGGAGCTGCAGCGGCGCATTGCCGAGGGGACGGGTGAGTTCTTGCTGTTCGCGCTGACCCCACCGCGCCTGACGACCGAACCGGAGCAAGCCAGTCAGATCGCCGCGAAAACACTCGAGCGCCTGCGCCCTGTGGGCCTCGACGGCCTCGTGCTCTACGACATCGATGACGAGAGCGACCGCAATCCCGAGGAACGCCCCTTTCCGTTCCTGCCCACGATGGACCCAGCCGACTACCTCGCTCGCGATCTCGTCGGCTTGGAAGTGCCGGCGATCGTGTACCGCGCGGTCAGCAAGTACCCAGAGCAAAGCCTTCGCTCGTGGCTCAGCGAACAAGCCCCAACCCACGCGCTGTCGGTGTTCGTCGGTGCGTCGTCTCGTGAGAAGGCGGTAGCCACCTCTCTGTTGCGGGCCTACGAGCTCAGGACCGAGGTGCGCCCGGATCTCCTCCTCGGAGGTGTCGCGATCCCAGAGCGGCACACGCGCGGGCGCGGGGAGCACGTCCGTCTGCTGGCGAAGCAGGCGGCGGGCTGCTCGTTCTTCGTCACCCAGATCGTCTATGACGTCAATGCCGCGAAGAACTTGGTTTCCGATTATCACTACGAGTGTGCCGCTCGTGGCCTCAAGCCGGCGCCGATCGTCTTCACGTTCTCGGTCTGCGGCTCGCTGAAGACACTGGAGTTCGTTCAGTGGCTCGGTGTCGATGTGCCGCACTGGATCGAGAACGAGCTGCGCCACGCGGACAACACCCTCGACGCGTCCTACGATCAAGCCGTCGCGACGGCCGTCGAGCTCATCGCATTCTGCCGGCGCGTCGGAGTTCCATTTGGGCTCAGCGTCGAGAGCGTCTCGATCCGCCAAGTCGAGATCGAGGCCTCCGTCCGCCTCGCCACCCGGCTACGAGCAGAGCTAGGCCGCTAGTCCCTGGGACCTGGTCTGGGGCATGGCCGCTACTTGAACAGCGTCAGTTCGGAGATCGACGCGGATTCGGCGCCGGGGGGGAGTGTGGTGAGCCAGACGAGGTAGTAGCGGTAGGCGGTGGAGGCGCCGGCGGCGGTCAGCCGCACGCGCTGGCGGTTGCGGATGTTTTCGGCGGAGCCGAGGGGGCCGTGCCAGCCGCGGGCGGCGAGGGGGGTGGAGTCGCCGTAGGGGTAGGACAGATTGATTTGGTCGGCGCCGTAGACCTGCACGTCGAAGCCGGGGGTGGGGGTCTGGATCTCGACGGCGCGGGCGGCGACGCGGGGGGAGGCGTCGAGGTAGACGCCGAGGCCGGTGCCGCCGGCCTTCTTGAGCGTGCGTTCGTAGTAGTGGGCGGTGCTCCAGGTGGTGTTGGGGTCTGAGTCGACGACGTTCTGCACGCGGTTGCGGTTTTCGGGGCCGGTGCCGAAGGGGTTGTAGTCGTGGGCGGCGGTCTGGCTGAGCGGCACGGCCTGCAGCCCGCCGCCGGAGTGCACTTCGGAGGCGACGCCGGTTCCTTTGTGCGCCTGCTGGGCGGCGGCGACGAGGGCGATGGCGACGATGGCGGCGAGCAGGGCGAGCGAGGCGACCCAGCGGGCTGGGTGCTGCATGCGCCAGGGCAGTCGCCGCCGCGTCTCGCCGGGCAGGGTGCGCAGGACGCTGGTGACCTCGCCGGTGGCCTGCCCGGAGCGGACGGCCTCGACGGCGAGCACGTCCTCGAGGTCGGCGATCATGTGCTGGGCATCGCTGTAGCGGTAGTCGAGGTCCTTGGCGACGGCGCGGTCGACGACGGAAGCGGTGGCGGCGGAGACGCCGGGGCGCAGCTGCTGCACGTCGGGCACCTGCTCGCGCACGTGGCGCATGGCGACGGCGACGGGGGTCTCGCCGCTGAAAGGGACCTGCCCGGTGAGCATCTCGTAGAGCACGACACCGAGCGAGTAGAGATCGGACTGCCCGGTGACGGCGTGTCCGAGGGCCTGCTCGGGGGAGACGTAGTCGGTCGTGCCGAGCACGCGCCCGGCGACGGTCAGACCTTCCTCGGTGAGCGTGCGGGCGATGCCGAAGTCGGTGATCTTGGCGCTGCCTTCGTCGCTGATGAGGACGTTCTGCGGCTTGACGTCGCGGTGCACGATCATGCGCTCGTGCGCGGCGCCGAGGGCCCGGGCGATCTCGATGGCGTAGGCGATGGACTGGGTGACCTCGAGCGATCCTTCGCGACGGATCAGCTCCTTGAGCGTCTCGCCGTGGACGTACTCGAGCACGATGTATGGAGTCCCGCCGTCGCCGTCCTCGGAGGGCTCCTCGCCGGCGTCGATGACGGTGACGATGTGCGGGTGGCTGAGCCGGGCGACGGAGCGCGCCTCGCGGCGGAAGCGCTCGAGCTGGTCGGAGTCGGCGGCGATCTCGCGGTGCATCAGCTTGACCGCGACGGCCCGCTCGAGCACGGTGTCGAAGGCGCGATAGACGGTGGACATGCCCCCGCGCCCGATCTGCGCATCGAGTCGGTAGCGGCCGCCGAGCAGTGTCCCGAGGACGGTCACGGCCCCTATTGTGCGCGCAACGGGCCGCTGGCGCGCTTGCGCGCGGTCGTCGCTGGTCGAGCTTGCCTGATTTTTATGGATTGGATGATGGCTTGGCGGTGCGTGAGCGGCGCGTGCGTGCAAGCACGAGCGCGGCGAGTGCGATCCGGTAGAGCGCCCAGGGAAGCAGCGAGCGCAGGGCACGCTCGGGGCGGCGCAGCAGGCGCGCGCTGAGCAGCGTCGAGGCGAATGCGGCACCCGCCCCGGCGGCCAGCGGGGCGACCGCGCTGGCGGGGGTGCGACGGCGAGCGAGGCGGCCGCCCTCGAGCGCGCTGGCGCCGAGCACGACGGGCAGGGCGGCATGCCAGGAGAGCGACTGGGCGGCCACGGGGGAGAAGCCACGAATCCGCGCGACGGCAAGCGTGGCGCCGTAGCGCGAGACGCCGGGGGCGAGCGCGACGGCCTGGGCGAGGCCGAGCGCGAGCCCGTCGGCGGGGCGGGCGTCGTCGTCGGTCCGTCGGCCGGCCGGCGCGGCACGCTCGGCGCCGGCCATGGCCAGCCCGCCGAGCGCGAGCCCGCCGGCGATCGATCGTGGGCCGCCGAGCCGCCGTTCGATCAGCGGCCGCAGGGCGAGCCCGCTCAGCGCGGCGGGCGCGAGCGACAGCGCGACGACGGCGATGCGACGGTGATCGAGACGGCCGAGCGCGGCGAGCAGCTCATGGCGCATGTCGAGCGCGAGCGCGAGCCCGGCGCCGGCGTGCAGGGCGAGCTCGAAGGACTTCTGCAGCTCGGGGTCGAGCTCGTCGTAGGGCCAGTCGAGCAGCAGCGGGATCAGCGTGGTGTGCGCGGAGGAGGAGACGGGCAGCAGCTCGGTCGGCCCCTGCGCGAGGCCGAGCAGGAGCGCGTGGCGCAGCTTCATCGGAGCGGGCATGCGAGCGGGCACGCCGCGTGCGTCAGTCTGCTGCGGTCCCGACGCGGGCAGCGGTCTCGGGCTCGGCGGGCTCGACGACCTCGGGCTCTACTGCCTGCTGTGCGCCGGCCCGCCGCCGGCGCACGCGCCAGTAGACGAAGCCGAGCACGATCGCGGCGAGCAGCACGTAGTCGACGTACTCGAGGCCGTTGCGCACGCTCTTCCAATCGCCGCCTAGCGCGTGACCGGCGACGGCGAAGCCGAGCACCCAGGGCAGCGACCCGAAGATGGTGAGCACGGTGAAGCGGCCGACAGGCATCTTCGCGATCCCGGCGGGCAGCGACACGAACGCGCGGATCACGGGGATAACGCGCCCGTAGAGCACGATCTGCTGCCCGTGGCGCTGGAACCATCGATCGGCCCGCTGAATCTGCGCGGGCCCCATATGGACCTTGTCGCCGTGGCGTTCGAGCAGCTCGAGGCGCCCGCCGCGCCCGACGGCGTACGCGACCCATGAGCCGACGAGCGTGCCGATCAGCCCGGCGAGCACGATCCCGACCATCGTCAGGTGGTGGGAGGAGCCGCTGCCGGTCTTGTCGGCGACGACGAAGCCGGCGAACAGCATCACGACCTCGGAGGGGATCGGGATGCAGGCGGAGCTGGCGGCCATCAGCACGAAGATTCCGGGGAGGCCGGCGGTCTTGACGAAGTGCGAGGTTTCGTTGACCGCGGTTTCGGAGATCGACGCGAGGAGGGAGATTGAGGCGAGGAGCACTCCAGGGGACGATACCGGGGGGTTGGGTTGGCCTGCGTGGGGTGGTGTATATGCCATTGCTACCGCTGGCCGGAAATGCGCACGTCACACCCCGCCCCTCTTCCAGAGCCCGCCCCAATACCGTTGCCGGCATGCGCATCTGGATCGACCTGACGAACAGCCCGCACGTGCTGGTGATGCGGCCGGTGATCGAGCTACTGAGGGCGGACGGGCACGAGGTGCGGGTGACGGCGCGGGACTTCGCGCAGACGCTGGCGCTGTGCGAGCGGTTGGGGATCGAGCACACGGCGATCGGCCGCCACCGCGGCGAGCGGCTGGGGGCGAAGGCGCTGGGACTGGCGTCGCGCTCGGCGGCGCTCGTGCGCTGGGCCCGCGCCGACGCGCGCGCGGCGGGGGGGCGTGGCTTCGACCTGGCGCTGGGCCACGGCTCGAACGACGTGTCGGTGGCGGCGGCGCTCTTGCGGGTGCCGAGCTCGACGATGTTCGACTACGAGTGGGCGACGGTCCAGCACAACGTCAACTGCCGCCTGGCGCGCACGGTGGTGGTGCCGGATGCGATCCCGCCGGAGCGCCTCTACCGCTACGGCGCGCGGGGGAAGGTCGCTCCATATGAGGGGCTGAAGGAGGAGTACTACCTCGCCGACTTCGAGCCCGACGAAGCGGTGCTGCGGGAGCTCTCGCTCGACGCGACGCGCCCGATCGTGGTCGTGCGCACGCCGCCGGAGGTCTCGCTGTACCACCGCTTCGAGAACGACCTGTTCGCGAGCGTGCTCGAGCGGCTGCGCGAGGCGGCTGCGCGCGACGGCGTGCAGCCGGTGGTGCTCCCGCGGGTGGCTTCGCAGCGCGCCGAGCTGCGCGACGTGCCCGGATTCGTCGTGCCCGAGCGCGCGATCGACGCGCAGTCGCTGATCGCCTTTGCGGACCTCGTGATCTCGGCGGGGGGCACGATGAACCGCGAGGCGGTGGCGCTGGGCGTGCCGGTCTACACGACTTTCGAGGGACGCCCGGGGGCGGTCGACGAGCGCCTGATCGCGGAAGGGCGGATGCGCAGATTGGCGGCCGCGGAGGAGCTGCGGCCGGCAAAGCGCGAGCGCGGGAGCGCGGATATGCGCGTGCGGCGCGATCCGCGCGTGCTCGTCGAGCTGCTGACGAGGCCCTTGCAGAAGGGGCCTCGAGGCGCGTAGCAGCCCAAGGGCCGCTTACAATCCAGCCAATGCGCCGACGTATCCGCTCGGCGGCCTTTCCCCTGCACCGTCACTTCCTGCCCCAACTCGCGGTGGATGGGGCGCTGGTCGCGCTCGCGTACTACCTCGCCTTCGAGCTGCGCTTCAACGACGGCCCGAACGCCTACTACGTCCACCTGCGCGAACGCACGATCTGGTGGGTGCTGCTCGGCAGCCTCCCGGTGCTGATGCTCGCGCGCGTGTACCAGCGCCGCTGGCGCTACTCGGGCCAGCGCGACTACGAGGCGGTCGCCCGCGCGGTGATCGCGATCGTGCTGCTGACGGTCGCGGCGATCGCGGTGTTCCGCCCGGTCGAGCACGAGACGAGCCACGGCACCTCGGCGATCCAGCTGCCGAACGGCGTGATCGTGCTCTACGCGCTGCTGGCGCTCGTCTTCCTCGTCGGCGTGCGCGCGCTCGCGCGCAGCGTGTACGAGCGCCGCCCGCTGGCGGCCTTCCGCGGCGGGCGCAAGGATCAGCGCAGCGTGCTGATCGCGGGCGCGGGCGACGGCGGGCGGCTCGTGCTGCGCGAGATCGTGCGCAACCGCGGCCTCGGCTTGGCGCCGGTCGGCTTCGTCGACGACGACCCGGGCAAGCGCCGCCTGCGGATCGACGGTGTGCGCGTGCGCGGCAACACGAAGGAGGACCTGCCGCGGATCCTCGACGACTCCGAGCCGGACGAAGTGATCATCGCGATCCCCTCGGCGCCGGGCTCGACGCGGGCGCGGATCGTGCGCGAGTGCCGCGAGCGCGGCATCCCGGTGCGCACGCTGCCGACGGTCTTCGAGTTGCTGCAGACGCGCGGGGCCTTGGCCAGGCAGATGCGCGAGGTGCGCGTCGAGGACGTGCTCGGGCGCGAGCCGGTGCAGATGGAGCTCGAGCGGGTCGGCGCCTACCTCGCGGGCGAGGTCGTGCTCGTGACGGGCGCAGGCGGCTCGATCGGCGCGGAGCTGTGCCGTCAGATCGCGCGCGTGGAGCCGCACCGGATCGTGCTGCTCGACCACGCCGAGGACAACCTCTTCTCGATCCAGCGCGAGCTGGAGGACGAGCGCCACGTCTCGCCCTCGATGCTCTCGGCGGTGCTGGCGGACTGCAAGGAGGAGGAGCGCATGCGCGAGGTGTTCGCCGAGCACCGCCCGACGGTCGTCTTCCACGCGGCTGCCTACAAGCACGTCGGTCTGATGGAGGCGAACCCGGTCGAGGCGGTGCGCAACAACGCGATCGCGACGCGCGTCGTGGCGCACGTGGCGGGCGAAGCCGATGTGCAGCGCTTCGTGCTCGTCTCGACCGACAAGGCGGTTGCGCCGGCGACGGTGATGGGCGCCTCCAAGGCGCTCGCCGAGTTCGCGCTGGAGTCCTCGACGGTGCGCTTCCCGCAGACGCGCTACGCGGCGGTGCGCTTCGGCAACGTGCTCGGCTCCTCGGGCAGCGTCGTGCCGATCTTCCGCCGCCAGATCGAGCGCGGCGGCCCGGTGACGGTCACCGACGAGCGCATGACGCGCTACTTCATGACGATCCCGGAGGCGGTCCAGCTGATCATCCGCAGCGGCTCGCTCGCCGTCGAGCGCCGGCAGTCTGCCGCTGCGCCGTCTGAGAACGGTCGCGCCGGCCAGCCCGAGCGCCGCCGGCCGGAGCCGTGCGCGGAGGTGTTCGTGCTCGATATGGGCGAGCCGGTGCGCGTGCTCGAGCTCGCGCGGGCGATGATCGAGCTGTCGGGCCTGGACCCGGATCGCGACATCGAGATCGAGATCGTCGGGCGCCGCCCGGGGGAGAAGCTGCACGAGGAGCTGTTCAACAGCTACGAGCGTGCGCGCGAGACGAGCGCGGAGAAGATCCTCTTGGCCGAACGCGAGCCGCTCGGCGCGGAGGCGGTCGAGTCGATCTTCGCCGAGATCGGCCTGCTCGTGCTGGAGGGCGACGCGGCGGGCCTGGCGGCCAAGGTCTCAGAGCTCTCGGCGCTTCACGTGGAGGCGCAGGCGGCCCGCCCGGCGAGGCGCCCGCCGGTCGATGAGGAGGCGCGCGAGGACGAGCACGAGGCGCCTGCGGCCCTCATACACTCTCCGGATTCATGATGGCCTCGCCGCTTGCGCTCTCGCTGTCGCTCTCGAACGCATTCACCGAAATCGGCGCGATCGTGGCGTTCGTGGCGCTGCTCGGGATCGCTGTCCTCTCGCTGCTGGTCTTCTCGCAGGCGCGTGAGATCAGGCGCCTGCGCGAGTGGGCAGGCCGTGCGCCCGAGCGCGCGGCCGATCTCGAGCAGCGGGTCAGCGCGGAAGCGGCCGCCCGTCTGCACGAGCCGGCGGCGCCGGCGCAGACGGCGCGGGCGGTTCCCCGCGCGACGCCGCTCAACGCGCGGCCGCCGGCCGCCGGCGTCACGAGCGCGGCAGCGGCCGGCACCGCCCCGGTCGCCGCTGGAGCGGGCCCGGCGACGGCTGTCGCGTCGGGGCAGAGCACACCGGGGCAGAGCACACCGGGCCAACCAGCCCCGGGCCAAGCGGCGCCGGTCCCGGCCGGCGCAAGCGCTGCTCAGGGGGGCGCCCAACCGGGTGCCCCGTCTACGCCACAGGCTGCACCCGGTGCGGTGACGCCGGCTGCGGCGACGGCTGCAGGGGCGGCGACTCGGCCAGGCGCGCCTGCAGGTGCCGCAATGCCCGCTGGACAGGGCGCGGCTGCCCAAGGCACGGCCGCGCAGGGCACGGCGCCGCCGGCCCAGCCGGGGGCGCCTGCGACTGCCCCGAGCGCAGCCCCGGCGAATGCTTCTGCAGAGGTAGCCAAGAACGCCCAGGCCGCAGGCTCACCGGCAGCAGCCGCAGCCCCTGCTGCAGCCGCGCCCTCGTCTGCCGGAGCGTCTGCGGCGTCTGCGGCGGCGCAGGCATCGCCGGCGACGGCGCAGCCGGGCGAGCCGCGTACGCCGGCTCCGGCGACGGTGGCAGCCGCGGCGACGGCTGCGAGGACGGCGACGGCCGGCGCAACCCCGCGCTCGCCGAGCCCGCCGGCGCGTCCCCCGGCCCCGCCGGCCCCGTCAAGCGCCCCGCAGCGCGCGGCGACGGCAAGCGCACAGGCCTCGGCACAAGGCGTCGTCGCCAGCCGCTCACCAGCGGGCGCAGGCGGTCGCACGGCGGCTGCAAGCGGCGGAGCGGCCTCGGCGGCAGTCGCGCCTGTGCGCGGCGCAGCCGGCTCGGGACGAAGGGCGGCGGGCGAGCCGCCGGTCCGGCGCTACCGCACGGAGCGTCGCACGCCGGCGCGCGCGACGGTGCTCGTCGTCGGTGGGCTGGTCGTGGCGGTGGCGGTGATCGTGGCGATCGTGCTGTCGCTGGGCGGCGGCAAGGGTGGCAGCTCCTCCTCGAGCGAAGCGAACGGCGGCGTGACGACGGGCGCGACGCACACGAGCGCGCAGGGGACGACGACGGCGAAGCACTCGTCGAGTAGCAGCGGCTCGGCTGCGACGACGAGCCCGGCGCTGCTGAACGTGGTCGTGCTCAACGGCACGACGACGACCGGCCTCGCCCACCACGTCTCCGAAGAACTGCAGCAGCACGGGTATACGAAAGCGGCGCCCCAGAGCGGCCAGCCGCCCGGCGCGAACCAGGTCACGGTGGTGGAGTACGCGAGCGGGCATCAGGCGGACGCGCAGCGCGTGGCGCGCTCGCTCGGGGTGACCCAGGCGCAACCGATCGAAGGCACGGTCGCGTCGATGGCGGGCTCGGCGAGCGTCGTCGTGATCGTCGGTCTCGACAAGGCTTGACGTCGCCATAGCCGGCTTCCTCGACATCCCGCAGCGCTCGGCCAAGCCGCGCGAGCGGGGCCTGACGCACGTGATCGACCGCGGCCTGTCGATCGCCGAGGTCGAGGGCCTGCTCGAGGTGGCGGGCGCGTGCGTGGACATCGTCAAGCTCGGCTGGGGCACGGCGCTGGTGAGCGCCAACCTGCAGCCGAAGCTCGAGCGCTACGCGGCCCACGGCATCCCGGTCGTGCTCGGCGGCACGCTGACGGAGATCGCGATCCGCCAGGGGCGGATCGACGGGCTGATCGCGTGGCTGCGCGAGCTGGGCCTGCGCCACGTGGAGATCTCGGACGGCACGATCGCGCTCGACCCGGACTACAAGCACGCGCTGATCGAACGCCTGTCGGGCGAGTTCGTGGTGCTCGCGGAGGTGGGCAACAAGGACGCGGACTTCATCATGGCCCCGTACGTGTGGGTCGAGCAGATCGAGCGCGACCTGGAGGCGGGCGCGTGGAAGGTGATCACGGAGGCGCGCGAGTCGGGCAACGCGGGCATCTACCGCGCCGACGGCGAGCCGCGCACGGGGCTGATCGACGAGATCGCGCACGCGATCGACCCGGACAAGCTGGTCTTCGAGGCGCCGCTTCGCCCGCAGCAGGTGTGGCTGCTCAAGCGCTTCGGCACGGAGTGCAACCTGGGGAACATCGCGGCGGACGACGTGCTCTCGTTGGAGACGCTGCGCCTCGGCCTGCGCTCGGACACGGTCGAGCGCTTCGCGCTCGGCGATGCGGAAACGGCCGGGGGCGATTGACCAGCGAGGTCGGCGAGCGACCGGCCGGCGCGGGGGCGCCGCATGAGCCGATCGATCGCAGGGTGCCGGCGGCGGTGTTCGCACTGCTCGTGGCGGCGTGCTTCGTGGCGTTCTTCCTCACCCAGCACCTCAAGCACACGCCGACGGCGGTGCAGATGTTCAAGCTGACGCCGCGCTTCTCACCGACGCCGAGCGGTCACATCAAAACGGAGCGCATCTCCTTCCGCCTGGCAGAGAACGACGAGGCGACGGTGACGGTGCTCGACTCGACGGGAGCGCAGGTCGCGACGCTGCTGGGTGACCACCCGGTGCAGCGCTACAAACAGCTCTCGCTGCGCTGGGACGGTCGCCGCGGCGTGGCGCACGGCTACAAGCTCGTGGCCGGCCCCAACGGCGCGGCGGCGCTCGAACCTGAGCTGCGCGGCCGTCCGGCGCCGGCGGGCGAATACCGCGTGCGCGTGAGCCTGCGCCGCCGGCACCGCTCGGTGCTCTCGCCGCGCAGCTTCACACTGGTGCGGCCATGACGGTGCTCGCGAGCTCGCTCAGCCCGGGCGCCCTCGCGACGGTGGCGGTCAGCGCGTGCGCGGCGATCGCGCTGCTGGTCTACGTGATGCGCCGGTACGAGCAGGCGTTCCCGCTGCTGGCGATCGTGGCGCTGCCGTTCCGCCTGCCGATCTCGGCAGACGGGCGCACGGTGAACGTGCTGATCCCGCTCTACCTGGTCGTCGCTGCGGGCGTGCTGGCACACCTGCTGCCGCGGCTGCTCAGGCGCGAGGAGGCGGGCTTCGGCTGGCTGGAGTGGGTGCTGCTGGCGTCGGTCGTGCTGTATGCGATGCAGGCGCTGTACTCCTCGGACCGCGCCAAGGCGGCGGAGAACCTGGCGTTCTTCTACGTGCCGTTCGGGCTGTTGTTCGTGCTGCTGCGCGACGTGCGCTGGACGCGCGAGCTGCTGCTCCGATGTCTCGCTATCGCGGTGGTGCTGGCGGTGGCGTTCGCGGGCGTGGGCTTCGTCGAGTACGCGCGCAAGGAACTGTTCCTCAACCCGAAGGTCGTGGCGGCGAACCAGTTCGACAACTACTTCCGCGTGAACTCGCTGTTCTTCGACCCGAACATCTACGGGCGCTTCCTCGCGCTGGTGATGATCGCGGTGACGACGTTCGTGCTGTGGCGGCGCAACCTGCGCGAGGTGCTGATCGCGGCGGGGGTGCTCTTGTGGCTGCTGGCGGGCCTCGTGACGAGCTTCTCGCAGTCGAGCATCGCGGCGCTGCTGCTCGGCCTGGCGGTGCTGGCGGCGTACCGCTGGAGTGTGCGCGGCACGATCTACGTGGCGGTCGCGCTCGTCGTGCTGGCGCTGGCGGTCGTGCTGGCGGCGCCGGCGAGCCTGCACTTCGGGCTGAAGGGCAACGGTGGCTCGACGAGCAACGCGACGAGCGGGCGCACGAAGCTGATCGAAGGCGGCCTGGAACTGTTCGCCAAACGGCCGCTACAGGGCTACGGCTCGGGCTCGTTCCAGACGGAGTACCAGCGGCACTCGAAGACGACGGCGGAGAACGCGACGTCAGCGTCGCACACGATCCCGATCACGGTGGCGGCGGAGCAGGGCATCGTCGGTCTGGCGCTGTACGTGGCATTGCTGGTGCTCGCCTTCGTGGTGCTGTTCCGCGGCGCGGGCCGCTCGCCGCCCCGGATCGCGCTGGCGGGCTGCTTCGCGGCACTCGTGCTGCACACGTTCACGTACGCGGACTTCCTCGAGGACCCGCTCACGTGGACGCTCTTGGGGATCGGCGTGGCCTTGTCCTCGACGCAGCGTGGTGCGCAGGCCTAGCGAGAATCCGCCGCGGGGGTGACTCGTGTAGGCTCTCGGCCCAATTTCATCTACAAGACTTTTCGGCTGAACGGAATCGAGGGGAGACGATGGTGGAGCGCTTTGCGACGGGCCGAGCGGCCCGACGGATCCGATCCGGAGAGACGGAAGGAAGCCCGCGCTTCACGCGTCAAATTCTCATGTGCCTAGCGCCGGTCCTCGTGGGCGGGCTGTTTGCAGGCGCAGGAAGCGCCTTCGCCGACAGCGCCTCAATCAGCGTGACTAATACCGCGGGTGAAAGTGATCCGGCTGCCGACCTGCCGCGTGTCTTCACAGTCAGCGGCGCAACTGGTGCGCCAGAGCGGGTCTTCCTGAAGACGCGCGCGATCGGCGGCGCCCCCTGCGCCCCAAGCGCCGGTAGCGACACGGGAGAAACGATCGAAGAAGGGTTTTCGACTTTCGCCTGGGAAACGGAAGTCAACGGCGCTTTCTCGATCAACAAAGTCATCACCTGGGGTTCTCCTGGCCCGGCGCTGTTCTGCATCTGGATCGCCTCGAGTAGAGATTCGATTACCACGCCGATCTCCCAAGTGATTGCATTCCGTTCGCCAAGCGGGACGATCGCCGCGACGATCAGCCCGCCGGTACCAAGGCCCGGTGAAAACGCAACGCTGACGGTGCTTGGTACGAGCGAAGCGCCCGAGGAGGCGTTCGCGAAGCTGCGGCCCGCGGGAGGAGCGGCATGCGCCCCTGACTTCTCGGCAGACCCCGGTGACTCGCTGCTGGACTACAACAACGAGGTGAACGGCTCGTATCAGCTGAAAAGTACCTTCTCCGAGTCGACGGCTGGCAATTACGTCATCTGCCTATGGCTGGCGTCTTCGTCCTCGTCGATTCCGGCGGTTGCGGGTCCTCAGCCGGTCCCATTTACCGTGGGCACTCCACCGCCGCCTCCTCCACCGCCGCCTCCTCCACCTTCGTGCATTGTCCCGACGGTCAACGGGAGGATGCGACTCTCGACGGTGGAGCGCCGAATTCGCGCTGCGCACTGCCGGGTCGGTCGGATCCACTATGCGCGCGCACGACGGATCAGGCGCGGCAACGTGATCGGCGTTAGTCCACATCCGCATTCATATCTCGGCTACGGGGCGAAGGTGTCCGTGGTCGTCTCGCTCGGACATCACCACCGCTAACAGGGCGAGACCGCGATCGAGTAGGGGAGGACGCCGGTAGCGTCTAGCCGGTGCTCGGCTACCTAAAGCGCCTGATCGCGACGGGCGCGGCCTACCAGTTCGGCGACATCGTGGCGAAGGGCATCGCGCTGGTCACGATCCCGCTGTACACGCGCCACGTCTCGCCGGCGGGCTACGGCGCGGCCAACTCGCTGCTGACGGCGGTGATCCTGGCGAGCATCTTCCTGCGGGTCGGCGTCGGTGAGGCGTTCATCCGTTTTTACTTCGATGATGAAGATGGGCCGCGCCGCGATCGCATCGCGCGCACGGCGACGGCGACGGTGGCGTGGACGACGACCGTGGCGGCGCTGGCGGCGCTCGCCCTGGCGGGTCCGCTGTCGCGCCTGATCCTCGGCTACCACGACCCGCTGCTGCTCGACTGCGCGGTGCTCGGGCTGTGGGCGTTCACGAACCTCGAGATGGCCTACGCGCAGCTGCGCGTGGACGAACGCGCGCGGGCGTACGTGTTCGCCTCAGGCGCGAACGTGGGCCTGACTGTGATCTTCACGGTCTCGCTGGTCGTGATCGCGGGCGAGGGCGCGCGCGGCCTCTTGCTAGGCAACTTCGGCGCGTCGGCGCTGGTGGTGCTCGGCCTGTGGTGGGTCCTGCGCCGGCGCTTCAGCCTGCGCGTGCGCTGGGCGGACCTGCGCACGATGCTGCGCTTCGGCCTGCCGACGGTGCCGGCGGATGCGAGCGTGTACGCGCTGCAGGTGGCCGACCGCTTCTACCTGTTCCGCGACTACTCGCACGCGGCGGCGGGCGAGTACTCGGTGGCGCTGCAGTTCGCGACGGTCGTGTTCGTGATGGTGCGCGGCTTCCAGTACGCGTGGCCGCCGCTTGCGTACTCGATCTCCAGCGACGCCGAGGCGTCGCGGCTGTATGCGCTGGTGACGACGTACTTCGTGCTCGCCACGGGCGTGATCGTCGCTGCGGTGGCGCTCGTGGGCCGCTGGATCGTGCGCCTGCTGGCGGCGCCGCAGTACTTCGGCGCGCACACGGCGCTGCCGTGGCTGGCGCTGGCGTGGACGCTGTACGGCCTGTACCAGGTGATGATCGTGATCACGGGGCGCGCCCGCGCGACCTCGCGCAACCTGCCGGCGGCGGCGGCGGGCTTGCTCGTCAACGTGCTGCTGCTGCTCGTGCTCGTGCCGCGGGGCGGGCTGAACCTGGGGATCGCGGGCGCGGGCATCGCGCTGTGCGGGGCGTACGTGGCGATGCTGCTCGTGATGCACGTGCTCACGCGCAGGCTGTTCACGGTCGGCTTCCAGTGGCGGCGCCTGGCGCAGCTGACGCTGATCCTGGCCGGCGTGGCCGTGTCGGGCGAGCTGCTCTTGCCGACGAGCGGCTTCGCGGGCATCGCGCTGCGCATCGTCTGGCTGGCGCTGATCCCGGCGCTGCTCTTGCTGACGCGCTTCTTCGGCCACGAGGAGCGCAGCCAGGCGCGCGCGCTCGTGGCCGACGGGCGGCGACGAGTGGCGGCCTTCCGCGGCGGGCACGGCGAGGTCGAGGAATACGCGGAGGACCCCCTCAAAGACTTGTAGGGGAAACCCGCCCGAACCCCGGTCGCGTGATGCGGGCATTCCCGCCAGCCGGTCGAGGTGTCTAAAGGCGTCCAGCGGGTGTCAAGGGTTGGCGGCTGGCGGTCGATTAGCGGGTCAACATGCCCGAGCTGGCCGTCACGCAGCGGAAAGCCGCCGTCGCGCAGCGCAAGTCGGCCGCCAAGCAGCGGAAGTCCCCCGCGGCGGCCACGCGCAAGCCCGCCTCTGCGCTCAAGCCCGCGACCGTGCGCGAGCGCCGTCGTCGCGAGGAGGCGCTGCGGCGCCACCGCGCCGACGCGCGCGTCACCGGCATGGCGTCGGCCGGCGAGGTCGCCTACCTGCGCGCGCAGGCTGCAGCTCGGCGCCCGCCTGACGGCGCGCCTGGCGGCGACGAACGACATCGAGGAGATGATGCAGCTGGTCGTCGACGAGCTGCACGAGACGTTCGCCTTCTACCTCGCCGCGGTCCAGCGGCTCGACGACGACGAGACGCTGCGGCTGATCGCCGGCAGCGGCGCGCTGGCGGAGGTGATGACGGAGTTCCTGCTGATCGAGCAGTCCGTCCACCACGGCGTCAACGGCCGCGTCGCGCGCAGCGGCACGAGCGCGCTCGTGCACGACACGCGCGAGGACCCGGACTACATCGAGCGCGACCCGAAGACCGACCCGCGCGCCGAGCTGAGCGTGCCGCTCGTCGTCGACGGCTCGGTGTGGGGCGTGCTCAACATCGAGTCGCCCGAGCGCGGCGGCTTGAACGAGTCCGACGCGGTGCTCGTCGAGGCGATCGCGGCGAGCCTCGGCTCCTCGATCCACCGCGCGATGCTCGTGGCCGACCTCGAGCAGACGTTCACGACGACGCTGACCGCGCTGATGAGCACGGTCGAGGCGAAGGACGACTACACGGCCTCGCACGAGCAGCAGGTCGCCGACCTGACCGAGCGCGTCGCCCTGCGCCTCGGCCTCAGCCCGTCGCGCGCAGGCGACGTGCGCTACGCGGCGCTGCTGCACGACGTCGGCAAGGTCGCCGTGCCGAGTGAGATCCTGCTCAAGCCGGGGCCGCTCGACGATCGGGAGTGGGTCGAGATGCGCTCCCATGCCGCTGCCGGCGGCTCGCTCGTGGCGAGCATCCCGGCCTTCGCCCACCTAGCGCCGGCGGTGCGCGCGAGCCACGAGCGCTGGGACGGCCGCGGCTATCCCGACGGCCTCGCCGGCGAGCAGGTGCCGCTGGCGGCGCGGATCATCGCCGCGTGCGACACGTACGAGGCGATCACGACTGACCGTCCATACCGTCCCGCCCGCACCCCGGCAGAGGCAGCCGCCGAGCTGTGCCGCGTCGCCGGCACCCAGCTCGACGCACGCGTCGTCGACGCGCTGCTCGACGAGCTCAACCTGCGCGCTTAACGGCCGTCCTCACGCTTCGCTGTTGTAGCGCGCCGCCGCCTCGCGCAGCCCCTCGCCGCGCTCGGGGTGCAGCGTGGCCGTCACGTGCCGCCAGTAGCGCCGGGCCGAGTGGCCCGGGAGCAGCGTCGCGGCGAGCGCCCGCAGCGCGTACGCACACGCCGTCAGCCAGCGCACCGCGCGGGCTGCGGTGGCCGAGTGGTGCTTGCGCATGTACAGGTCGCGGTTGCGCGCCATTTCGACGATCCGCCGCTCGGGCACGACGTCGGTCGAGAGCTGCTCGTGGTGGATCGCCGAGGCCTGCGGCACGTACAGGCTGAGCCAGCCGACATCGCGCAGGCGGCGGGCGAAGTCGACCTCGTCGGAGTAGACGAAGAAGTCCGAGTCGAGGTAGCCGACCTGCTCGGCTGCCTCCCGCCGCACGAGCAGCGCAGCCGACTGGCACCAGTCGACCTCGCGCGTGTGCGAGCCGCCACTCTGCACCGTGTACAGGCGGTGCAGCAGCAGCGCGCCCGCCAGCGCCGTGAGCGGCGTCGGAAAGCGCCACGCCGACGGCTGCTCGACGCCGTCCGGGCGCAGTAGCCGGGCACCCGCCAGCGCCGCGTCCGTGCGGTCCTGCAGCGCCTGCCACAGCGCGAGCGTCGCCCCCGGCTGCAGCTCCGAGTCCTCGTTCAAGAGCAGCGCGTAGCGCCCGCGAGCGCGCCGCAGCAGCTCCGAGTCGTTCAGTCCCTTGCCGCGACGCTCGCTCAGCACGATCGTCTCGTCGACCGTCGCGTGCGCCTGCGCCGCCCCGGCCGAGCCGTCGCGCGAGCCGTTGTCCAGCACGAGCACCTCGCTCGCGAAGGGCAGCCCCTCGCGCTCGCACGCGATCGCGTCCAGCCCGCGCAGCAGCAGCTCGCGCTGCGAGGTGTTGACCACGCAGTAGGAGACCTCGACTTCCGGCATCCGCCGGACCCTATCCTGCGTCTGCTATGCGGCCTCGTCGTGTCTGATGTAGATGCCCGGCCCCGACGGCTCCGGGATCTCTTCGCCGTCCTCGAGCATGCTCTCGAAGTGGAACGCCAAAGCCGAGCGCATTTCGGCTACGCACTCCTCGACCGTGCCGCCCGTCGCCACGCAGCCGAGCACGTCAGGTGAACAGGCCGAGTAATTCGTCGGCGGCCCGCCTTCCACCAGTATCCGATACCTGTCGATCTCGATCATCGCTTCAATCCCGCCTGTCTGAGGATGTTAGCTCGCATTTCGGGACCCAGGTCGTCGTTGCGGTGCCCGGGCACTGTGACCTTGCCGCGCTTCGTCGGATGCTCGAACTGTCGGTGGCTGCCCCTCTGGCCTTCCTGACGCCAGCCGTCGCGTTCGATCAGCTTGATGATCTCGCGCACCTTCACGCATTCCTGTCCGACGGATGGGTCGGGGTCGGGACGGTCGGGCTCCGCGCCTAGAGTCTGCGGCCATGCGCGTGCACGTCGTCGACCCCTCCGCCTACACGCCGCCCTACGACCACGCCCTCTGCAGCGCGCTCGGGGCCGCTGGCGCCGATGTTCGCCTGTATACGAGCCGCTTCGCCTACGGCCCCGTGCCGCCACCGAGCGGCTATGAGCGGATCGAGTACTTCTACCGCGCCGGCGCGCTCGTGCCCGGCAGCAGCGCCGCCGCCCAGCGCGCGCGACGTGTACTCAAGCTCGCCGAGCACGTCCCCGACATGCTGCGCTACCGGCGCGCAGCGCGCGCCGCGGACGTCGTGCACTTCCAGTGGCTCTCCGTGCAGCAGCTCGACGGATACCTGCTGCCGCGTGGCAAGCTGCTCGTGCTGACCGCCCACGACGTGCTGCCGCGCGAACCGCGCCCCGGACAGCGCGAGGCGCAGCGGCGGCTGTACGAGCGCTTCGACGCCATCGTCGCCCACTCCGCGCACGGGCGCTCGCGCCTGATCGACGAGCTCGGCGTCGACGGCGAGCGCGTGCACGTGATCCCGCACGGCGCCTTCGCCCACCTCGCCGACGCGCCCGAGGGGCCGCCTCCGTTCCAGACCGACAAGCAGGTCGTGCTGTTCTTCGGCCTGCTGCGTCCCTACAAGGGCCTCGACGTGCTGCTCGACGCCTGGCGCGAGGTAGACGACGCCGAGCTGTGGATCGCCGGCATGCCGCGCATGGACATCTCAGAGCTGCGCGCCGCCGCGCCACCCAACGTGCGCTTCGTGCCGCGCTTCATCACCGATCAGCAGCTGCCGCCCTACTTCCGCCGCGCCGACCTCGTCGTGCTCCCCTACCGCGAGATCGAGCAGTCCGGCGTGCTCTTCACCGCGCTCGCCTTCGGCAAGCCGCTGCTGCTCTCAGACGTCGGCGGCTTCGGCGAGATCGCCGCCGCCGGCGCCGCGCGCGCCGTGCCGCCCGGGGACTCCGCCGCGCTCGCCCAGGCGCTGAACGAGCTGCTCGGCGATCCCGTCAAGCTCGCCGCGCTCGCAACGCGCTCGCGCGAGCGCGCCGCCGGCGAGTACGGCTGGCGCGAGATCGCCCTGCGCACGCTCGCGCTGTACGAGCAGCTACTTCGCTGACTCAGTCCTGCCAGAACTCCCGGTCCACTTCGCCGTCCTGCTCGACGTGCGCGCCGAACGCCAGCCATTCCAACCCATCCGGGCCGGCCTCGAACGCGCGCATCACCTGCGGCTCCACGCGGATCGCGTCCAGCGCCGCCACGTCGATGATCTCGTCGTCCAGGCGCATCCGCCCGCTGCCCTTCAGCACCACGTAGACCTCCTCCGCCTTGTCGTGCTTGTGGCCGAACAGCTGGCGCTTGCCCGGTCGCAGCACCTGGTAGGAGAGGCCCGTCTGCTTCGCCTCCAGCTCTTCGCGCGGGAAGTGCGCCTCGCCCATCTCCTCGAAGCCGTACTTCGGCGCGCTGTCCGCTGTATCTGTGAGGTTCATCTTCGTGTAGCTCATGCTCCGAGACTACCCGCCGACGGCTGCATCTCACCGCCCGCCGATGCTTCGCTTCACGGGCCGCCGGCCGAGTCCGCCAGAATCCTCGCGTGATCGCTCTCGAAGTCCTCTTCTGGGTCTGCGCCGCGCTGATCGTCTGGACGCAGCTCGGCTACGCGCTCGCGCTCGCCGCGCTCGCCCCGCTCTTCGCCCGCGCCCGCTCCACGCCGCCAACCGGCCATCTGCGGAGCCCCGACAGGGGCGAAGCCTATAAAGACGTCGAGAGCCCCGATCGAGCGCTCCCGCACGTCTCGCTGATCGTCGCCGCCCATGACGAGCAGCAGGTCATCGCCCGCAAGGTCGCCAACGCGCTCGCGCTCGACTACCCGCGCCCGCTGCTGCAGGTGATCGTCGCCTGCGACGGCTGCAGCGACGCCACCGCCCAGCGCGCCCGCGCCGTCGGCGCCGACCTCGTGCTCGAGCTTCCCCGCGGCGGCAAGATCCGCGCGCAGGACGCCGCCGTCGCCGAGGCCTCTGGTGAGATCGTCGCCTTCTCCGACGCCAACTCCGCATGGGAGCCCGATGCCATGCGAGAGCTGGTCGCCGCCTTCGACGATCCGCGCGTCGGCTACGTCTGCGGGCAGGTGCGCTTCGTGCAGGACGCCGTCGGGCGCGACGCCTCAAACCAGGAGGGCATCTACTGGCGTTACGAGCTCGCCCTGCGCGCGCTCGAGTCCCGCCTCTCCTCGATCACCGCCGGCAACGGCGCCATCTACGCCACCCGGCGCTCCTCCTACATCGTCGTCGACCCCGTCATGGGCCACGACCTCTCGCTGCCCTTCAACATGGTCAAGCGCCGCCTGCGCGCCGTCTACGAGCCCCGCGCCCGCGCAAGCGAGAAGATGGTGCCCTCGCTGCTCGGTGAGTTCGCCCGCAAGCGGCGCATGATGAGCCACACCTGGCCCATCGTCCTGCGCGGCGGGATGCTCTCCCCGCGCGGCTACCCGCCCGGCTACGCCCTGATGATCTTCTCCCACCGCCTGCTTCGCTACTCCAGCCCCGGCCTTCACCTCGTCGCGCTCGCCGCCAACATCGCGCTCGTCGCCGACGGGTCCGGGCTGCCATACAACCTCACCCTCTATCTGCAGCTCCTGTTCCTCGCCTTCGCCGCGCTCGCCGGCGTCCTGCCGCTGCGAACGCTGCTGATCGCCCGCTACTACGTGCTCACCACCGCCTCCCCCGCCGCCGGGCTGTGGGATTGGCTGCGGCACGGGACTCCAGCCTGGTGGGACGCCGCAGAGGGCACCCGATGACCGATCGTTCAAGGTCTCACGCGTGATCCGCCGCCTCTTCGACATCCTCGTGTCCGCCGCCGCGCTCGTGCTGACCGCGCCGCTGCTGATCGCCGCCGTGATCGCCATCAAGTTCGAGTCGCGCGGGCCCGCGCTCTATCGCCAGCGGCGCTCCGGGCTGGACGGCCAGCCCTTCGACATGCTCAAGCTGCGCACCATGGTCGACGGCGCCGAGCACATCGGCGCCGGGCTCGCCGTCAACGCAAACGACTCGCGCATCACCCGCGTCGGCGCCCTGCTGCGGCGCACCTCGCTCGACGAGCTGCCCAACCTGATCAACGTGCTGCGCGGCGAGATGTCGCTCGTCGGGCCGCGCCCCACGCTGCCCGCCCAGGTCGCCCAGTACACCCCGCGCCAGCGTGAGCGCCTGTCCGTCAAGCCCGGCATCACCGGCTGGGCGCAGATCAACGGCCGCGCCTCGCTGCCCTGGTCTGAGCGGATCGAGCTCGACCTCTACTACGTCGAGCACCGCTCGCTGCTGCTCGACCTGCAGATCCTGCTGCGCACGCCCGCGCTCGTGCTCCGCGGCGGCGGCCTCTACAAGGGCCAGACCGGCGGCTGGGACGGCGGCACGCAGGAAGGTGAGACATGAGACCCGCCGTGATGCTCACAGGCGCCGGCAAGCGCTATGACATCGTCGCCTGCTTCGCCCAGCTCACGCACACCGTCGTCGCCGATCCCGCTCCGCTCGCCCCCGCTCAGTACGCCGCGCACACGCGCGCCGTCGTGCCGCGGATCGACGATCCCCACTACCTCACCGCCCTGCGCGAGCTGTGCGAACAGCACGAAGTCGGCGCCGTGCTGCCGCTGACCGACCTCGACATCGAGCTGCTCGCCCGCGCTCGCGAGGAACGGCGCCTGCCCGCCTTCGTGCCCAGCGCCGAGATCGCCCGCGCCACCTACGACAAGTACGAGGCGCACCTCATGCTGCAGCGCCTCGGGCTGCCCTCGCCGTCGACCGTGCTGCCCGACGACGGCGACGCGCTCGAGCAGCTCGAATACCCCGTCATGGTCAAGCCGCGCCAGGGCTCCGGCGCGCGCTCCATCCACCTCGCCCACGATCCCGACCAGGCACGCTTCTTCGTCGACTACCTCCAGCAGGCGCCCGCTGATCCCGGACGCGCCATCGAGCTGCCCGTGCCCGAGCCCGTGATGGTGCAGCGCGCCATGGGCGGGCCCGAGCTGTCGATCGACTGCCTCGGCGACCTTCACGGTCGCTGCATCAACGCCATCCCCCGCACCATGCTCGAGTCGCGCGGCGGCGAGTCGATCAAGGGTGCCGCCCTGCGCGACGACGAGCTGATCGAGCTCGGGCGCCGCGTCGTCGAGGAGCTGCGCGTGACCGGCCCCGTCACCGTCCAGGTGTTCCGCGATCCCGACATCGGCGTCGCCATCACCGACGTCAACACGCGCTTCGGCGGCGCCTTCCCCGCCCCCGCCTACGCCGCCCTGCCTGGGCGCACCTACCCCGAGCTGATCCTCGCCATGGCCTGCGGCGAGACCGTCGAGCCGCACGTCGGCGAGTTCCGCGACGGGCACTTCTTCACGCGCTACTACTGGCAGCTCGAGCTCGACCCCCGCCACCATCCGACCGGGCGCGAGATCGTGCCCGGCGGGCCGCCTGGGCCCGGCCCGGGCCCCGCCCACTAGAATCGATCTCGTGCCAACGGCGCTCGCAGACCCACCGGCTGCGCCCACCGGGCAGCAACCCCCCGCTCCCGCCGGCGCGCCCGGCCGCCCCGAGCAGGCCGCGCCCGCCGAGCAGCAAGCGCCCACGCGCCCGTGCTCCAAGTGCGGCGCGCCGCTGCTCGACGGCCAGGACTGGTGCCTGCAGTGCGGCACCGGCGCCCCCGACAGCCTGCGCGCGCGCACGCCCACCTGGCGCTCCGCCGCCGTGATCCTCACGACGCTCGCCGTGCTCGTCGCCGGCGCGGCCGGCGCCGCCTACGCCGCGCTGAGCAAAGGCGGCGGCAAGGCTCGCCCCGCCACCACAGCCGTCGCGCAGGTGCCTGCTCCCGCCACGCCCGCGCCGACGACGCCCGCCACCACGCTGCCGCCCGCCGCAACCGCCACCACGCCGACGCCCAAAATCGGCGTGCCCACGACGATCAAACCGTCGACCCCGCCCAAAATCCCGCTCGCCACGCCGACGCCGACGCCGACCACGCCCGCCGTCACCACGCCGGCCGGCACCGGCGGCGAAACGCCCAACCCGAGCAAACAGAAAGCCAACCCCAACACGCCCGTCGGCGAAGCCAACAACGCCGAAGCGCTGCTGCTCGACACCAACGCCGCCGCCACGTACAACCCCTACAACTACACCGCCTCCAACTTCGGCGACCCCAGCCTCGCGATCGACGGCGACAGCTCGACCGGCTGGACCGCGCTCGTCGAACCCTCCGTCGCGCCCAAAATGGCCGAGGGGCTCGTGATCGACCTGAACACGCCGCGCAAGCTCGCCGCCGTCGGCCTCTCAACGACCACGCCCGGCATGACCGTGCAGGTCTACGGCGCCGACGGCGAAGCGCCGCCCAGCTCGATCACCGACCCCGCCTGGGCCGCGCTCACACCGGCGCTGCAAGCCAAGAAGAAGCACTCGCGGATCAAGCTCGGCGGCGCCTCCGGCGCCACCCAGGCCGCCGCCAAGAAGCCGCACCGCTTCATCGTGCTGTGGATCAGCCAGGCGCCCGCCTCTGCCGTCGGCACGCCGACCGCCCCCGGGCACGTCAGCGTCAACGAGCTGCAACTTTTTCCGATTAAGACGAAATAGCCGGGCGCTCGGCTAGCGCGCGGCGGCGCGAGTTGCACGGGCCGGTTTCGCGGCCGTGCCTTTGGCCGGTGCTTTCGCGGCTTTGCGTGCCGGTGCCTTGCGCGCGGCCGGTTTGCTCGCGCTGCGGGCTTTGTTTGCCGCCGCGCGAGGGGCGCGTTTGGCGGCTTTGGCCGCCGCCGGGCGTTTGGCTTTGGCGCGTGCGCTCTGCGGCGCCGCCCAGACGTCGTCGAGGAACTCCGCGATCTCGTTCGTCAGGCGCTCCGGCTGGGTGCGCAGCTCGACGAACGAGTTGGCTTCCAGCAGGCGGCCGTTGGGGAGCTCGTCCGCGAGCATGCCCGCGTCCGAGAACGGGTGCACCGGGTCGCGGCGGTGGCCGAGGATCAGCGCCGGCGTCTCGAACTTGCGGCGATCGTTGCGGTGCGGCGCGATGCGGCCGAAGAACAGGCCCTGCAGCACGGCCGCGCCCGGGCCCGGTTCCTGGCGCACGAGGTCCAGCACCACGTTCCCGTAGTGCGGCAGCAGCCGCCGCGGCACCGCCCGCGCGCCGCGCCCGAGGAGCTTCATTCCCCATTCGCCGAACGTCAGCGCCGCCAGCAGCGGCGTGAACGCCAGCGCGCTCCACAGCAGCGCGTTGTCGAGCACCGGCATCTCGATCACCATGCCGCGCAGGCGCTCAGGCGCCGTCAGCGCCACGTTGAGCGCCGTGTTCGCGCCCAGCGAGGTCCCCATCACGACCGCTTCGTCGATCTGCAGGTGGTCCATCAGCGCGACCAGCTGGTCGCCGAAGAAGCGCATCGAATAGCGCCACATGTCGCGCGGGCGATCCGATTCGCCGTGGCCCAAGAGGTCAACCGTGATCACGCGGTTGCCGCGCGCCGCCAGGTCTTCCGCCAGCGGCTTGTGCATCTCCTGCGACAGCAGCAGCCCGTGCACCAGGATCAGCGGCCGTGAGCCCGCCGGCGCGCTGCGCGCCGTGCGCCCTCTGGCGCCCGACTCCGTCAGCGCTGCAGGACCGCCGCCGTATTCCGTATACGCGATCCGCTGACCCTCGAACTCGAAGCTGGCCATGTGTCAACCCTACTACCCGGCCGCCGCCGCAGCGCCAAACTGGCCAGGCGGCCAGCACCTGCGGCGCCGGAGCGCTAGCTTTCGTCTCCCGCCCCGCCCCACCAGGAGAGACCAGGAGGAAGACCCATGGCCAAGCAGCCCCGCATCCTTGCCGGACAGACCGCCGCGATCACGGGCGGCGCCCGCGGCATCGGCCGCGCAACCGCCAAGGCGCTGCTCGGGCAGGGCATGAAGGTCGCCATCGGCGACGTCGACCTCGACGCCGCGCGCGCCACCGCCGACGAGCTCGGCCCGAGCGCCGTCGCGCTGCCACTCGACGTGACCGACCGCGAGTCCTTCGCCGCCTTCCTCGACGAGACCGAGCGCCAGCTCGGCCCGCTCGACGTGCTGATCAACAACGCCGGGATCATGCAGATCGGCCGCTTCATCGACGAGGACGACCTCACGGCCAAGCGCCAGATCGACATCAACCTGCACGGCGTGATCCTCGGCATGAAGCTCGCGCTCGAGAAGATGATCGCCCGCGACCGCGGCCACATCGTCAACATCTCCTCGCAGGCCGGCAAGTTCGGCGCCCCCGGCGGCGCCACCTACTCGGCCACCAAGCACGCCGTCGTCGGCCTGAGCGAGGCCGTGCGCGGCGAGCTGCGCCTGATGGACGCCCACATCGACGTCAGCTACGTGATGCCCTACGTCGTCAACACCGAGCTCGGCGGCGGCCTCGGGCAGGCGCGCGGCTTCTCCAACCTCGAGCCCAGCGAAGTCGCCGACGCGATCGTCGACGCGCTGCACTTCGGCACCGTCGAAGTGTGGGTGCCCAAGTCCAGCAGGCGCACTAGCGTGCTCAGCGCCGTCCTGCCGCGCCGCCTGTCCGAGGGCATGGCCCGCGCGATAAAGGCCGACCGCGTGCTCGCCGACGCCGACTCGATGGCGCGCAAGAGCTACGAGCTGCGCGCCTCGCGCTCCGAGCCCGGGCTCGAGTCCGGCGAGGAGACGCCGCAGATACCGAGCTCAGCCGGCAGTTAGCCAGTCGGCGATCAGGGAGCCGATCAACGGCCCCTGGTCCTCCTGCAGGAAGTGGCTCGCGTCCTCGATCGGGCGCGGGGCGGGGGCGCCGACGGCCTCGGCGAAGCGCTCGCCGACGTTCGGCGGCAGGATCGGGTCCGAGTCGGCCCACAGCACGAGCTTCGGCCGCTTGTCCTCGCGCAGCGCGTCCTGCACGCGCTGGCCGGCCGCCGCGCCCGGCTCCTGCGGCGAGCGCGGGATCAGCAGCGGGAAGGCGCGCGCGCCGGCCTTCGACGCCGCGTCCGGGTAGGGCGCGTCGTATGCCGCGATCACCTCGTCGCCCGGATCGTGCTTGCAGGCGCCGCGCACGAGGAAGCCGATCGGCAGGTCCTCCGTGCGCTCGACGAAGTCGCGGAACGCCGTCCACGCGTCGGTCATCCGCT
Organism: uncultured Solirubrobacteraceae bacterium; assembly: GCA_963716315.1. Lineage (GTDB taxonomy): Bacteria > Actinomycetota > Thermoleophilia > Solirubrobacterales > Solirubrobacteraceae > Palsa-744. The sequence goes on from OY970301.1 coordinate 1,915,204, forward strand.
GGTGGCCCGTGAACAGCCCCGTGTCGAGGATCACGATCCGCTCGATCCGCTCCGGGTGCTCGACCGCCAGGCGCAGCCCGATCGGCCCGCCCCAGTCGTGCACGACGATCGTCGCGTCCTTCAGGTCCAGATCCTCGAGCAGGCTCGCCGCCAGCTCGGTGTGGCGGTCGTAGGAGTACCAGCCGATGTCCGTCGGCTTGTCCGAGCCGCCGAAGCCCGCCAGGTCAGGCGCGATGCAGCGAAAGCCGGCGTCGCGCACCGGCGGGATCACCTTGCGCCAGAGAAACGACCACGTCGGCTCGCCGTGCATGAAGATCACCGGCGCGCCGTCGCCCTCGTCGATGTGCGCCAAGCGCAGGCCGTCGACTTCTCGGTACTGCTGCTCGAACGGATAGTCCGGCAGACCCGTCAGGGCGTCGTCCGGTGTGCGCACGCTCTCGACCATCCCGCCGGGCAGCATATCCGGGGGCGCATCGGCTAGGCTCGCGGGCCGTGCACACGCTCGCGGTACACCTTTCGCCGATCCTGGCGGCCGAGAAGAGCAAAGCCCCCTTCTTCATCGCCGGTGGGCTGCTCGTCGCATGGGCGCTGTTCGTCTCGCTCGCGCTTGGCCTGCGCAACCCCGACTTCCCCGGCAATCTCGGCGGCCAGCGCGTCGTCTCGGCGATCACCGCCCTGCTCGTGCTCGCCGCCGCCAGCACCGCCGTGATCACCTCCGGCGGCGAGGCCAAGGCCGGCGCCGAGAGCGCCAAGGCCTCGCAGGAACGGTTCGGCGCCAACACGCCCGACACGGCGCTGCCCGAATCGGCCAACAAGGCGCCCTCGGCGTCCAGCGAAGCGGCGTCCACGACCGAATCGCCGCCGGCCGCTCCCACGCCCACCGCCTCCACGCCGGCCAAGACGACGCCCGCGAAGAAGACCCCGACGAAGAAAACGCCGGCGAAGAAGGAAACTCCCAAGGCGACCACCGGCACGCCCGCGCCGCCCTCCTCGCCGGCCGCTGCCGCGACGACGCTGAAGCTCGCCGCCAACCCCGCCGGGCAGCTCGCCTACACGACCAAGTCGCTCAGCGCCAAGGCGGGCAAGGTGACGATCGACTTCTCCAACTCCTCGCCCGTCGAACATGACGTGGCGATCGCGCAGGGCAGCACCATCGCCGGTCAGACCCCCGTGTTCACAGGGGGCACCAAGACGCTGACGGTCACGCTCAAACCCGGCACCTACAACTTCTTCTGCACCGTCCCCGGCCACCGCCAGGCCGGCATGGAAGGTACACTGACCGTCTCGTGAAGCTCTACGTCTGCTGGGGAACCTTCCCGACGCCGCGCCCTGGCGGGCATCCTTGCGCCAACGCCTACCACGCGTTGAAGGATGCTGGGCACGAGCCTGAGGTGATCAAGTCCTATGGGTTTGCGCCGTTGCCGGCCGCGCTCAACAACACGGCTGGGCGCAAGCGCGCGCAGGAGCTGACCGGGAAACGGTGGGTGCCGGTGTTGGAGCTGGATGACGGCACGGCCGTGTTTGACTCGCGCGAGATCGTGGAGTGGGCTAAGGCTCACCCGGCGTAGGCAGCGCCCATCGCTCCCACGGGCTCGCCGCTTCGAGTCTGGCTGGGTCCGTTTCTGCGCCGAGCTGCTTTCCGATCTTGGGCGAACCTCGAGTTCATTGACCCAGCCTGAACTAACCGTTGTTATTGGGCAGGCGGTCAACCAGGAATCCCGAATACCGAAATAGCGATAGTCTGCGCTCTCCCGGATGAGGGTTGTGCCGCTGCCACTGTTGGCGTGGACAGTCTCTGCGGTGCTGGGGGAAGCGGATGACTGACAAGTCGATAACGCTGTTGCACATATCTGATGTTCAGTTCGGCCGCAACCACCAGTTCGGCAACTTGGCGGTGGGAGATCCGGAAGCGCAGGAAGACACGCTCTTCGGGCGGATGTCTCGGAAGCTTCGGGACCTTGCGGACGAAGGGATGCGCCCTCAGGTGATCGTCGTATCGGGGGATTTGGCGGAGCAGGGAAGACCCCAGGAGTTCAAAGACGCCTGCAACTTCCTCATCAAACTGAGTGATCTGCTGTTGGTGCCTCGCAGCCACGTAGTGATCGTCCCCGGCAACCATGACGTCAGCCGGGAGAAGTGCCGGAGCTACTTCGACGATATGGCTGCCAGGGAACGGCCGACTAAACCGCCGTACTGGCCGAAGTGGGAATTCTATGTGAGGATGTTCAGGCGTTTCTTTGCCGAGCAGAAGCAGCTTACGTTCACGAGCGGGGAGCCGTGGACGTACTGGGTGCTCGAGGACCTCAAGCTCGCGGTTGTCGGCCTCAACTCGACGCTTGCCGAGAGCCACCAAGATGGCGATCATTACGGACGGGTAGGTGAGCGGCAGATGCGCAGGGCAGTCGAATTCCTCGAGCCGTACGAGCGCAAAGGCTGGTTCCGTCTCGGGGTGGTCCACCACAACACGCTTAGAGGCGCAACCGAAGACGATGAGAACCTGCGCGACGCCGAGGATCTCGGGCGAATACTCGGACCCCACCTGCACCTCTTGCTTCATGGACACACGCACGACAGCAAGTACACGTTCCTAGGGGAGGGCCTGCCGGTCCTCTCCACCGGTAGCGCCTCGCTACGCAGAAACGCCCGGCCACCCGACGTTCCGAACCAGTTTCAGACGATCAGACTCAACCGGAGCAAGATCGAACGCTGGACGCTCGCCTACGACCCGCGCGACAAGGAGTGGATCCCCGATGTCAGAGGAACCAAGGACGCTTCCTGGAAGCGGATCTTCCCCGCCGACTTCAGCGATGCGCACGCGGCTCTGGGCCGTGCTCGAGCCACGCGACGCAAGGGCGCAGAGACGTCGCCTCGGGGCGCGCGCCCCGCTGGGTCACCCAACAAGGTCTCCCTTGGAGTGGTTCCTGGAAGCGGGGAGGGTGACGCGCCGGTCGACACTCCAACGCCGCTCTCGAACCGGGTCGGGCCGCACGACCTAGGCACTGGTGGGAGTCGCGTGCTCGAAGAGCTGACGGAGTCGATGCTTGCGGGACAGAACGTCATGCTCATCGGTAAGTCCGGAGTTGGCAAGACCAGGATTCTCGAGGCACTCGTCGAGGTTGCCCTTGGCAACGCCAGCCTGACGCCGATTCCGATGCGGATCGACGCCGGGGACACAAACCCCAAGCTCACCCTAATGAGGGCGTTGCATCTGCGGTTTGGCGGCAACTTCATGCCCGATGACGGCGACGACGCCGGGCTTCGACAGCTGCGACCGATCGTTCCAGCGGGCACCGTACTGATTGTTGATGAGGTGAACACCGGCGGTGCGCTCCGCGCGCTTGCGGCTGTCCGCGATGAGATCGAGGACCTGACCGTCATCGCAGCCAGCCAGGCAAAAGAAATCTTGCCAGGCTTCAGCGGCATCGATCTCCCTCGGCTGACGGACGCGGACGCGCAGCTGGTAGTCAAGGGATACCAGCTGGAGGAGCCCATCGCTAGGGACATCCTCAGACGCAGTAAAGGAAACCCCCAGCGACTACGTCAGCGTGCCGCAGCCACCGCCACGCAACAACCCTTCGACGGAAGAGAACCAAACAACACGCTGCTCCGGTCGTTGTCTAGCAGGAGCGAGGATGTCTGCCGACTGATCGATCTGCTGCCTTCGTCTCTGCTGGGGGTTGAGCTCCTGCAGAAGGTAGGTGGGCTCTTGGACTCCGACATCCGGTCGTTTGAAGAGTACGGCGCAGGTGAAGTGATTCAGCGGGGTAACGGCGAGATGGGATGCTTCGTGGCCGTGCATCCAGACCTCGTGAAAAGTTGCAGCAAATCATTGCCGGAACTGAACGACGCAGACCGTGAGTCTCTGCTGCAAAGCACAGCAAAGTACTACTGCGAGTGGATCGAGAGCGACCCGCAGGCGGAGAGTATGCACGCGGCCTTGGACAACCTGATCTTCGTGCTCGAAGGAATCCACGATGAGCCGGTGCGGGCGCAGCTTCTGATTGCCCTCGTCGGAGACGATTTCGACGACCCAAAGGGATACATTCCCTCCCGCGGCCTCGCCAGACTGCTGCTTGCCGAGGCGATGCTTTCGAAGCTCGAAGCGACGGCCGCCTCGGATGCAGTTCCACTGGAAGATGCGGGGGCGATCCTGAAGAACCTCGGCCTACTGCTGCATCGCGCAAATCGGCCGAAAGGCGAATATCTGCTGCGGCAGGCCATCGATCGCTACGGCCGGGCCGGATGCGAGCCGGGCGTCGCCTCAGCCAAGTTCATCCTCGGTGAGATGGCCGAGGATGCCGGTGCCTACCACGACGCGCTCAAGCTCTTCAGAGAGCCGCGCCTAAAGACGAAAGACCCCGAAATCGAGGCTCTGAGCCACCACTTGGAGGGATGTGCCCACTACCACTGGGAGAACTACCGTAAGGCGAAGGCGGCCTTCAAAGCAGCGAAAGCTTGCGGCGGGTTGAGTCCGGTCATCAAGATGCGGATCGACCGCGGGCTCGCGTACGTGGACCTCGCGACCGGGAAGCCAGAGCAAGCAAAGCAGCGATTGACGAAGCTGCAGAAGCGTGCCGAGCAGCTCGACCGGCCGCGTGAGGCCGCCAGGTGCACGCGGCACGTCGGCCAAGCGCAGCTCGAGCTCCAACAGGTCGGCAGCGCGTTGGCGAGCCTGCGTCGAGCAGAGGACCAGTTCCGGCGCCTTGGCGATCGCCGTGGACTCGGCGCGACGCTGCGCGTGCGCGCCGCGGCGACTCGTGGCGACACCGAGCGTCGGCTGGATGCGAAGAGTCCAGCGCTCGAAAGCCAGGGGATCGCCAACGGCAAGGATGGTCGCTCCAAACGCGAGGAGGGACCGCCGCCGGTCCGGTCGGCGATCGGTCTCGCACGGGCGAACGAGGAGCTGGCACGGATCGAAGAGTTGACCCAGCCTGGGAACAGAGCTCCCGCCGGAGCGGCGCGCGGAGGCAGAAAAGCTGCGCAGATCGGCGCATAACATCTACGAGGCGATCGGCCACCCGTGCGCAACACCGCTGGCGGGCTTGCTCAAATCGCGTGACGCTCCGTTTCCGACGTCGGTTCGTGGCGTCATATTTGACCTCGTGGACACCCTTGCCTACCTCGAAAGCCAAATCTACGAACACGCGAAGACTGAGATCTCTGAGGCGATGGGCGTCGACCACGGGCTGTTCAAGGCGACATGGGCCGAGTCGCGCCACATAGCCTCGACGAACCAGAGATGGACACCGCGTGAGCGGATCGACTGGGTCGCGAAAGACATCGGAACGCCGCTCGCGGCGGCAAAGCTCGGGAAACTGGCCGATCGCGAGCGAGATCTATGGACTCGCTCGACGAAGCTGGACGACCGCACGATCCCAACACTCAAGGCGTTCAAAGCCAACGGGGTTCGGATCGCACTCACGACGAACGGCTCAAGCGCGATGAAGGAGCTGCCGCGCAAGCTCGACATTGATCAGTACTTCGACACGACCCCTCTATTCTCGTGCGACGTCGGCCAGCTGAAGCCTGGACCGGTCATCTACGAACGGGCGCTGGAAGGTCTGGGGCTGAGAGCCGCCCAATGCATCTATGTCGGAGACGGAAGTGATCGCGAGCTGGAAGGCGCCAAAGCCGTAGGGCTGTTCGCGGTGCGGCTGACGGCGCACAGACGCAAGCGGCCATCCTATCGGACCAGCGACAGCCTAGACTGGGATGCGACAGTGGCCTCGCTGGACGAGTTGCTGCAACGGATGGGAATCGCCGAGCCGGAGGCTTAGCAGGATGATCGAGCGGGTGGCAAGGGCCCGGAGAGAGATGCACACCACCTACCGGGTGGGCCCGCACGCGCTCATCGAGTTGCGCAACCACCTCGACCCGCTTCCGGAGCGAGTTCCGATCCTGACCGACCCACGTGTCTGGGAGTGCTACGGTAACGACGTGCGCGCGGCACTCGCGCCCGCGGACATAGTTGTGGTGAACGTCGCGGGAGAGCAGGAAAAGGTCCTCGACGTGGCTGCTCGTCTGATGGCGGAGCTTGCCGCTAACCGAATCCACCGTCGCGAGACGCTCGTGATAGTGGGAGGCGGGGTTTGCTGCGACGTGGGCGGCCTGGTCGCCATGCTTTACATGCGGGGAATGAGCTATGTGATCGTCGCGACGACGCTGATGGCCCAGCTGGACGCCGCGGTCGGGGGCAAGGTCGGCTGCAATGCCGAGACGCGCAAGAACCTCCTCGGGGGCTTCCACTACGCCGACCTCGTGCTGATCGATCCGGCTTTCCTCACGACCTTGCCGGAGCGTCATCTCCGTGCCGCGCTCGCGGAGGCGGTCAAGCTGCAGGTGCTTCTCCCGGAGTTGGACATCGCCTCGCGGCTTCATGCTGCCCTAGCGCGAGACCGCTCCGCGCTGACAGAGCTCGCCGAACGCTGCCTGGAGGGCAAGCTCAGGCTACTCGCAGAGGACCCCTTCGAGCGGAACTTGCGACGTCCCTTGAACCTGGGCCACGCGGTTGCCCATGTGCTCGAGGTAATGCCGGGCGTGAACATGTTGCATGGCGAGGCGGTGGCGGTCGGCCTCGCTGCAACCGCCCGGTACGCGCACGCGCTTGGCACCTGCGACTCGGAAACGGCCGAGGAGATCGTCGGGCTGCTGGTCGAGCTTGGGCTGCCGGTGCAGGTGCAGGACGATGCCTCGCGGATCCGCGAGCGGCTGGCAGAGATCGCCGATCACCGTGGGGGACACATCAACCTTGTTGTCCCGGTCTCCGGCCGCAGCGTCGAGATTCACGAGGAGTGCGACTTCGGCCTGCTTGCCGACTGCGTAGAAGGCCTACCGGTAGCACGCTGATGCTGGTCGTGCTGGGGGGCAGCAGCCCGTGGACGGTCGAGCTGATCGAGCGACTGGAGCCGGACGATGCTCTACTCGTCGGGCAGAACGTGCGTCTGCTGTCGGCGATGCGCCGCTTCCTGCTCAGCCGCTCCCGGTGCCGAGTCGAGACATCGACCGACCCGAACGAGGCCCTGCGGCGCGCGACGGTCGTGCTGTGCCAAGTCCGAATCGGAGGCTGGCCAGGTCGGCGCATCGACGAGTCCGCTCCGCTGCAGTGGGGCGCATATGGCGACGAGACACTCGGCGTGGGCGGCTTGCGTGCAGCCAGCCGCGCATCGTCTGTTCTCGCCGAGTGGGCGAGGAGCGCAGGCGACGTGCCGGCCGTGATGCTGACGAACCCAACCGACCTGCTGACGCGATGGTGGCGGCTTCACAGCGGCGGCCCGGTTGTGAGCGTGTGCGAGGCTCCGACGGAGATGCTCGATCGGCTCCCGTGCGGTACGCGCTACCTCGGCGTCAACCATCTCGGCTGGGCGTTGACACCGTCTGGCAGGCGAGTTCCGAGTCGCTGGCTCGGGGTCGCGGAGAATCTCGCAAGGGCCATCCGGGACCAGCGCGCCAAGCCACGAGAGCGAGCCGACGAACTGGTCGCCTTGACGCGCTCGTTGGAGTCCACGATCACGGGGGAGAACCACGGGCATTTCGACCGCCTCATCACCAGGCGCAACCTCAGCTGGTACAGGACGATCGTGGTCCCCGTCCTACGGGCGCTGCTGCGGGGAGATCACTTCCTCGGCGTCATCGGAATGCCGAACGAGGGCCGCTTGCCGGGGTTGCCTGGAGACATCATTGTCGAGGGCCATGCGACAATCGAAGCAAGCGAGCAGGCCCCGGCGGCACTGGTCGACGGCGTTGCTCGCCTGGCCGAGTCACGCCAGCGTGCATGGGAAGTGCTCGTTGGACCCACGACCGAGCGGCTCGCGCGCTTCACGAGTAGCGACCCGTTCTCGACGGGGGCGAAATACCCGCCAGACCTGTTGTCGTGGATAGTGGCGGGATGACCGATCTCGGCCTCTACTTCGCCGCATGCGGGCGCATGGAACTCGCGGAGGCGCTGGAATGGGCTGCGCGCCTAGACATAGCGACGATCGAGATCTCCGCCCACGTGGGCGGTCGCTTCGACGTCGACCAGATGCTGGAGGGCGGCGCGGATCGTCTTCGTGCGGCGCTCAGCCGCCATGATATCCGTGTTAGTGCTGTAAATATGAGCGCCGACGGACAGCTGCTGCTCGGGCCGCACGGCAGCGACACGGACCGTATTCATGCCGGCCCCCCTCAGGCGAAGCGAGCGTTTGCAGTGCGGCGGCTACGGGCGGCGGCAAGGCTCGCAGGTGAGCTCGGGGCTAGCGTTGTCAGCGGCTTCGTCGGATGTGACGACTACTCGCGCTGGTTCCCGTGGCCGGAGCGCGATGCGTGGGAGCGGATGGAGGAAGGATTTGCAGAAGCCGTCGTCCCGATCCTCGATGAGTTCGACGCAAACGGTGTCAGGTTCGCTGTGGAGCCGCATCCTCGCCAACTCGTCTACAACACCGAGACGGCCGCCCGGTCGATCGAGCTTTTGAACGGCCATCGAGCTTGGGGGTTCACGCTCGACCCGGCAAACCTGATGCTGGCCGGCGTGGACCCCGTCGTGTTCGCGGGCGAGCTCGGCGAGCGGATACTCAACTTCCACGCCAAGGACGGCGAGATAGTCCGAAATCACGCCGCGCGGTCGGGTCTGCTGGCAAACGGCGCGTGGGACCGTCCGGGCCGGGGCTTTCGCTTCCGTGTCGCCGGCTGGGGCGACGTCGGATGGAAGCAACTGATTACGGAGCTGAGCCTCGCCGGTTATGAAGGGCCGCTCACGATCGAGCATGAGGATCCCACGTTCTCCGCGCGCGAGGGAGTCGAAAAGGCCGCCGAGTTCCTCCGGCCGTTGCGGATCAACTCAAGACCGGACGACGTGTGGTGGTGACAAGCACACTGGGAATCGATCTAGGTGGCAGTCTCATCAAGGCAGTCGTGTGCGACGGAGACGGCACCGTGTTGGCGCGAGCGTGCGAGCCGTCCCTAGTCTCCGAAGGGCCCGGACCGACCCTCGAGCGGGTGGCTGCGATCGCGGGCAGACTAAGTGACGGATACGAAGTCAGCTCGGCAGGTCTTGGCATTTGCGGTCCGGTCGACCATCAGGCTGGCATAGTGCTCGACTCGCCGATTCTTCCGGGCTGGGGCGAAGTCGCAGTGGTCGAACCCCTGACTGAGCGGTTGGGACTTCCGCTCACGATCGAGAACGATGGGGCGTGCGCAATGCTGGGTGAGTGGTGGCGAGGGGCGGCCGAGCGGGAAAGTGTGGTCGCCGGGTTGACGATCGGTACCGGCGTCGGGGGAGGTCTCGTGATCGACGGTACGATCTACCGAGGAGGCGGTTCTTGGGGCGCAGAGTTCGGTCACGTAGCCGTCGCGCCCGGACCGGCATGCGCGTGCGGCGGCCGAGGCTGCGTCACACAGGTTGCCAGCATTACCGCGACGCTCGAGAGGTACGAGCGCAGCGCAGGTGAGCCGGTCAAGAATTTCTCGGAGTTGCTACGCCGAGGATCGGCCGGCGACGATCATGCTGAGCGGGCACTGACCGTCTCATTGGACGGACTCGCCGACGCCGTGCGGGTACTGGTTAACACGCTCAATCCGAGCATATTCCTAGTGGCTGGCGGGATGGCGCAATGGGGAGACACGCTGGCGCAGGAAATCGAGGCACGGTTGAAGGGAACAACCTTTGCGGGCCTCGATCTCACACCAGTCCGCACGGCGCGACTGGGGTTGTACTCAGGCGCGGTCGGCGCAGCACGCCCGGTGAAGTCGTGACAGAACGCGCAACTTTTCCCAGGGACGGCCCGCGCTGGTGGGAGCAGGCCGTGATCTACCAAGCCTACGTGCGATCGTTCCAGGACTCTAACGGCGACGGGGAGGGCGACCTGTCGGGCTTGGCGTCGCGTCTTGATCACCTCGAGGCGCTGGGCGTGAATGCCGTCTGGCTTTCACCTGTCTATCCCTCGCCAATGCAGGACGGCGGGTACGACGTCACCGACTATCTCGACGTGGACCCGCGGTTTGGGTGCTTGGCGGACATCGATGCCCTGATCTCCCTTGCGAGGCGCAAGGGCATCCAGGTCATGCTCGACTTGATCCCCTCGCATACGTCGATCGAGCACCCGTGGTTCCGCGAGGATCCCGACCGCTACATCTGGGGCGATGGAGAGCAGCCGCCCAACAACTGGGTTGGCGTGTTCGGGGGTTCGGCATGGTCACGACACGAGCCAAGTGGTAGGTGGTATCTGCATACGTTCTTTTCCGAGCAGCCCGACCTCGACTGGCGTAACCACCGAGTCCAAGATGATTTCGCTACGATCTGCGGGTTCTGGGTCGATCGGGGCGTGGCAGGCTTTCGACTGGACGCGATCAACTGCCTGATGAAGGACCCGCTCCTGCGTGACGACCCCGTTCTGACCGGCACCCCGGCCCTCCCACACCGACCCGATTACGGGGAGCTCGATCACCGCTACTCGCAGAATGCGCCCGACATCGAGGTTGGACTGAGAGTGCTGCGCGAGGGGGCCGGCGACGAGGCGCTGCTCGTCGGGGAGATTTATCTACCGTCGACCGAACTGGATGGCTACCTTGCGCACCTTAATGCGGGTTTCTCGTTCGAGCTGCTGCACGCGGAGTGGAACGCTGCCGATGTTCGCCGCGCGATAGAAAGCGGCCTGCGCAGCGACGGTACCGGCGGGCGTGTAGCGTGGGTGCTGTCCAACCATGACTGCGAACGTATCCGCGATCGGATCGGCGCGCAGAACCTGCCGGCAGCGGCTCTGCTGCAGCTCGCGCTGCCGGGCATCGTCGTGATCTACCAAGGTGACGAGATTGGAATGGGAAACGGCCCTGGAAGGAGGCCGGCCGACGATCGAGTCGGTCGCGATCAGTACAGACATCCGATGGTGTGGGACGCGAGTGCGCCCGATGGCGGCTTCACGGACGGCGTCCCGTGGCTGCCGGCGATCGGCGTCGAGGAGGGTGGAGTCGCGCAGCAAGAGTGCGACGGGGGGTCGCTTCTGAGCTTGTACCGGAAGCTCATCGCGATACGCCAGCACCTCAAGGGTCCACTTGCCTTCGTGGACGCGGCCGATGGCGTGATCTGCTTCCGGCGAGGCACGGGCCACGTGGTGGCGGTCAACTTCGCTTCCGAAGCGCAACCGTTGGCGCTAGCTGGCACCGTTGTCTGCTCGACGCACGAGGACGAGGTCACCTCGGGCGGTCCCATCCCGAGGATGCTGCCAGCGAAAATCGGCATAATCGCATCTGTCAACTGGCAACCGGTGATCTGCGCGTGACCGACAGTGGTGAGAGCAAGATGGAGATCAGGACCCTCGAGAGTCACCGTGTTTATGAGAATCGCTGGATGCGGGTGCGAGAGGACAAGGTCGAACGCGCCGATGGGTCGATAGGCACTTACGGCGTCGTCGACAAGCTCGACTACGTCATCGTGATTCCCCGGATCGGCGGCGCGTTCCTCATGGTTGAGCAATTCCGTTATCCTGTCGGCGCCCGATATTGGGAGTTCCCGCAGGGCGCATGGGAGACATCTCCCGGTGCCTCACCAGAGAACGTAGCTCATGCTGAGCTACGCGAGGAGACGGGCTTGCAGACCTCCCAGATGCGCCATCTCGGCCGCCTTTTTGGAGCCTACGGCTTCTGCAGCCAGGCCTTCCACGTATTCGTTGCCGATGACTGCGTCGAGGGTCCCCCTGATCGTGCACTTGAGGAGCAGGGTATGACGAGTGGGAAGTTCACACCTGACGAGCTTCGGTCAATGATCCGCAACGAGGCCGTGCGCGATGGCCCATCGATCGCTGCGTACGGACTGCTCATGCTCGCTTGACAAATCCTGGCAAGCACCTTCAGCAGCTCGGACACAAACGGGGAAAAGCCCGAACGCTTGCCGAGATCGATCGCGACCACGAGCCAGCTCGCAGGCACCTTGGCCGGACCCGTTCATCGGTCCACCTGACTTCAGGGGTCGGGCCAACCTCTCTGCGCAAACTCCAAGCGAAACGTCCTCGTCAAAGAACAAAACGAGTAAGGCCCCTTCCGAGCCTGCACCGGAGGATCTATTTCAAGCTGCTCCTTGCGGACCTATCAGCTACGGGTCGAGACATCGTTGCACGCTGCCTCGAGTTGCGCCTGCAAAACCTCCCTCGGCACCGCAGCCTCTACAGTCTCCACGACAGCCGGATGACAAAAGACCCTCAGCTTCCCCGCCTTAGCTTGAAGCCCCTCCGCGTACTCTCGCCATGTCGCGCTTGGCATCGCAGGGCCCACCGCGCTGCCGTCCTTTCGTAGTGCTCGCCGCTCGCCCTCACGAACGAAGTACAACGGAATTTCGGCTCCTTGGCGCGATGCTGGAACATCAACCAACAAGAGCGGCAGACCCCCGCTGAGCCGCAAACCTACTTGGTCCGCGGCAGCAGCAGAAAGCGTGAGCGTTTCTGGACCCGCGATAGTCGCACCCTTGACTTGATTGACGATGTCTGCCTCTAAGCGCTCGTAAGCAGCAAGTTTTTGGCGATGCTCGAGACTTGACCAGAGTACGGCCAACTCATCGCCGATCTCCCCGTCTCCCAATCCCCATACATAGAGTCTCTTGTAGAGCAATCGCGCACGCAGGTCTCGAAGAAGCTCAAAATCTCGCACTCGCTCACGTCTCATGAACTCCTCAAGAAATACAAGAACGGCCGCGTCGGTCTCTGAAAGCGTTCCTACACTGTCCCGTGCCCAGCCCGCAGTCGCGTCACTACTCTTCGATCGCGCCGATCTAGGCTGCTGGGGGTCAGCAGCTATCTCGAGTTGTACCAGTGCTGGATACAAGGCCTCGGGAAGGTTCATCACGAAATGCTCAAACTGACCAAGAAAGGTCCATTTGCGCTGCTCATCGAGGTTCAGGTAGGCCGTGATGCGCATGACGGCCCGCGCCAACATCGCCTTCATCGCCCGGACCGTATGGTGCCAATACACTTGGGAAAACATGGCGCTTCTTCCTATGGTGAGGTACTCAGCGGCCACTCTCGCCTTGTCGTGCACGCCAACGCAGGCGACGTAATTCCCCGCCGGGTTCCTCGTCACGATCGTCGTGGCTCCAGCTACGATCCGGTCCTCGTCAACCGCGAGACCATATGGAACACCGAGGCGCGTAGAGTCACGCTTTAAATAGTCGAGCTTGTCAGCATCTATCGCACCGTCAATGATACTGTGAAGTATGCGATCGCGAACATGTGCTCCGTACCTGTTGAGCTTCACATCAAGCAGCTCTATTAGCCGGTCTGTTGTCACACCCCATTCAGCAAGACGTGGGCCTAGCGGCTCAAACTCGATCGGCTTGTATCCGCGCTTTTTAGGATTTCTTTCACCGTGAAGCACCGCCCGTGTCAGGCGCTTATGATCAAACAAGCTACCGTCGACTTCCTCCAAGTCGTGGGCCAAGGGAAATTGGCCCATATCGTGTAGGAGCGCCAGCGCCAAGATCGCTTCCAGATCCTCTGCCCCCATCACTTGTCGAAAGAATGGCGAGTACGGATCGTAATACAGACTGCGAATCAGCTTAGCCGTATTGCTGTAGGTCCCCAGACTATGCTCAAGTCGAGTGTGTGTGGCCGTCACGTAGACTTGATTAACAATCCCTAGTTGAGTAATAGAGCCGAGCCGCCTTACGGACGGATGCTCAAGCAGCGCACGAACGCGGGCGGTGAATGCCGTCGCCGCACCGGTCGACAACTGCACCATGTCAGGCGCGTATGGGTCAAGCTCCGGGACGTCTGCCGAGAGGTCAGAGTTACCTGAAAGCTTCGCTAGGTCGCTCGCGACTTCATCAGCATCTTGGTACTCAAACTCGCTGAGAATATCGGCCGGCAGGCCCACCTCGACTTCCAGCCAATTCATACTGTCACGAGTGCCTAGCAGTCGCGCAGCAACCAAGAGCAAATACTTCCTTGTGTACGACGGAATGGCAAATGTCGCGGGGATTGGTGTCCCACTTGTCAGATCGTATCCGAGCCAAGCAAGGAAGGTCTTCCCTAGGCACACAAGATCCCAGCGCCGCTTGATACTTGACCTCGGTATTAGGCCTGAATAGTTGTCCGCATCGGTCTCGGACACAACCGCGACGTGGTCCAACACTTCCCGGGCCGCGTAGCCGCGCGTAACACCTACTCGTGTCTCCGTCTCGTCCTCGGGGCGGTACAGCTTTGTAGTACCAAGATCCGTGATTACGGCGCGATGCTCGGAGTTGACCATGATGTTGTCCGGCTTGATGTCACAATGAACCATGTCGGCTCGGTGCAGCGCCCCCAGGGCCTCCACGGTACCCATTGCCAAGCTGACGATCTGGTCGGGACCGGCGTCTTCGAGGTATGCAACCGATGAGCGGCCGTCGACGAAGTCCATGATGTAGAAGGGGACCTGACCCTCGACACCTGACACCTCCTTTAGGGTGTCGGCCGCGTGGATGCGCACGATTCCACTGTGGCGGATTTCTGAGAGCCGGGCGATCTCCTTGTCAATCATTTCCGTGAAGAGATCATGACTACCTTGCTTAGGCCGTGGAAACTTGACCGCGCAGGCCTGCCCGTTCAGAAGCTTGTCGTGGACCTTGAGCACGATACCGAGGCCGCCGAGACCGGCAACTGAGGGGCGTTCGTATCGGCCCAGACGAGCCGCGAGCGCCGCGAGAATTGAGCCGTTGTCGGGCATCTCACTGGCCCAAGCACCCTCACGACCTGATGACACGTACTTGGTGTGCAGCTCAACAAGTACCTCACCCACATTCCAGCCATTCGCATTCATGCGACTAGCCTACGGGTACCTGCCGACGGCACCCGCTGCCCGCAGCCGTACTGACCGGCTACCGCATGCGCGAACCGTGAACACAATTGGACGGTCGCGGTTCTGCCTCTTATTGCCGACTCGCTACGTGCAGCCTCCGGGCGAGCCGTGTACCAGAGGGACACGCACGCCGCAAGCTAAGGCCTACACTTCGCGGGAGATGCCGCCCCTTTGGCGTTCTTGAGCACCGACGACTCGCGCCCACCGCAGGGGATCTCCATCCCGGTCGACGTCGCCCGTCCGACCGAACAGCCGCATCGGCTTATCGCTCGCGGCGCGGAATCGCCTCAGCCAACGCATCCCGCCCGGCAGGCACATAGAACGGGTCGGCAAAGACTGCGTCTCGTACGTTGCGCTTGGATCCTCGACCGGCCTCTGAAGCGCTCGCCGGACTGCGGGTAGTCGAGAATCGCGTCTGCGGCGTAGATCGCGTGCTCGGCGTCGACGTCCCCACGCTCGGAGGCCTCCCAGTGCTGCTGGATCCGAGCCCGGATATGGGCATCACGATCAGTCGCGCTGTTCACGCGCTACAGATGTTACGCTCCGTTCACTCGACCTTTTCTGCCCGCCCGCCCCGCCCCCTCCAATAGCATCGCCCCCATGACACGAAGAACAGGGGGCGTACTCACCTCGATCGCGCTAGCGCTCATGTCGTGCTCTGCGTGCTCGGCGAGCGCCGCCGCAGCCGAAACGGCGAGCCCGATGGCACCCGCCGACGGCAGCTGGCTCCTCGAGCACACCGCCCAGCGAGCCACGCTCCAGTCCGCGGCGGGCTCCGGCGCCATGCTCCTGACGCTCAATGGGACCACGCCGACGGTCCGCGCGCTCGCGCGCGGGGACGGGAAAGCGTTCGACTTCCAACCGCTCGGGGACTTCGTCAAGTCATGGCACACCTTCGGCTTCGACCGCGTCTCACCGACCGCCGCGGTCGTCGCCGGCAAGCGCACGCTCCTGGTCAAGCTGTCGAAGCCGCACCTGGGACCGCGCGGCGCCTTGCGCTACGTCGCCAAGCCGCTCCACGGCCCGCCGCCGGCCCACCTGCGCTACTTCGCACGGAAGGCTCGCTCCAGCTTGCCGAGTCGACTGGGGGCTACGAGCGTCTTCCTCGACGACGCTAACAACGCACCTGTCGGCGTGCGCATGGGCTTGGGGAGTCCGAACGGCTGGGCGGGAACCATCTCGCTCTCCTCGCCGGTCGTCGAAAGCATCTACGGCCAAGGCACTCCCGTGAATCTCAGCCTCTCGGGCTCCTCGATCGCATTGACCCTCTACGAGCCGACCGGAGAAATCCCCGAGCAGATGTCGCTGCAGGCCGATCCGCTCGGTCAGTGCGTGATGGTCACCGTCAACAGCGAATCCTCGATCGCGATCACGGCTGAGGCGGGCGTCGGACCGATCCTCAGCCTCGGCAGTGGGCTCAACGGGCTCCCGACGGTCGACGAAGCGAAATGCCCGCACCAACCACCGTCGTCCCCCGGCGCAAAGTTCAAGTAGATCCGGTTGAACGGCGCTACGCCCCGCTCAACCGCCAAGCAAACAGCACGGCCGCAACCGACGTCGCGAGATTGAGGCTCGAAACCCCCTCCCGCATGGGGATGCTGACCCGCGCATCGGCCCGCGCCAGCAGCTCGTCGCTGAGCCCATAACGCTCGGTCCCAAACGCAAGCACGGCGCTCGCGGGCAGCTCCGCCGGAACAAGCGGCTCACCGTCGGGATCGAGCGCAAGCAGCGGCCGCCGCACCGGCGTGGTTGCAGCCCCGCCGCCGCCGGCGTCCCCACCCGCGCCAAGCTCGTCCACCCGCTCCAGCCGCGCCACGGGCAACGCGAAGTGCAACCCCGCCGCCCCCCGCAGCGCATCGGGCGCCCAAGGATCGTGGCTCCCGGTCGTCAGCACCCCGGCGGCATCGGCAGCGGCAGCAACCCGCACGCAAGCCCCCATGTTCCCCAGATCCCGCGGGTCCTCGAGCAGCACGACAGGCCCGGGCCGCCCGCCCCCAAGCACGGCGTCCGCATCGACCGCAGGCCGCTCGGCAAGCGAGATCACCCCGGTCGTTGGCGGCAACGGCGCGAGCTGCTCGAACACCTCGCAGGCCACGGCCCGCGCGAGCTCGTGCATGCGCCCGGCCTGGTCCGGCGCGAGCTGCTCGGCGAGCCGATCGAGCGCGTCGACGTCCCGGCACACGACCTCGACCACGCTCGCGCCGAAGCGCAGCGCGTGCTTGAGCGGGTGGAAGCCTTCGAGCACGGCCAGCGCCGGGTCGCGGCGGGCCCGGCCGAAGCGGGCTATCAGCGACCCCTCTTGCACGTGGCGATAATGTCACTTCTGCGGTGAAGCTCGAGGGAATCCACCACATCACGGCGATCACGGGCGACGCGGTCGGCAACGTCGAGTTCTACACGGGTGTGCTCGGTCTGCGGATGGTCAAGAAGAGCGTCAACCAGGACGACCCGACCGTCTACCACCTGTTCTACGGCGACGACGACGGCTCGCCGGGGATGGACCTGACGTTCTTCGAGTACCCCGGCGCGGCGCGCGGCGCGGCCGGCGCGGGGATGGTCCATCGGATCGTCTGGCGCGTGGCGACGCCCGAGGCGCTCGACTTCTGGGAGGCGCGCCTGGCCGACGCCGGCGTGACCTCGGGGCGCGCGACCGAGGAAGTACGCGGCGCCGACAGCCTGCGCTTCTCCGACCCCGAGGGGCTCGACCACGAGCTGGCTGTCTCGAGCAGCGAGGATCAGCCGCTGCGCGCCACGGCGCCGGGGATCCCGGCGGAGCACGCGCTGCAGGGCTTCGACGGCGCGCGCGCCTACAGCGACGACCCCTCGCGCAGCGCGGCCCTCCTGCGCGACACACTCGGCTTCGACGGCGAGCAGGACTCGAGCTGGGAGGTGCACGGCGATCGGCGCCACGGCTTCTACGTGTACGACGAGCCGCCGCAGGTGACGCCGGTACAGGGCGCCGGCTCGGTGCACCACATCGCCTTCGCCTCCCAGCTCGACGAGCAGGACGCCTGGCGCGAGCACGTCAGCCGGGGCGGCGCGCGCGTGACCGAGGTGATCGACCGCTTCTACTTCCGCTCGATCTACTTCCGCGAGCCGAGCGGCGTGCTGTTCGAGATCGCCACGATCGGCCCCGGCTTCGCCGTCGACGAGGACGCGGCGCACCTCGGCGAGCGCCTCTCGCTGCCGCCGCGCTTCGAGCCGCTGCGCGAGCGCCTCGACGGCATCCTCACGCCGCTGCCCTACCCGCGCACCCAGTGATAGTCCCGGCGGTGCGCCTGACGGGCGTGCACAAGGCGTTCGGCGACGTGGTCGCCGTCGAGGACCTGACGCTCGACGTGCTGCCGGGGGAGTTCTTCACGATGCTCGGCCCGTCGGGCTCGGGCAAGACGACGACGCTGCGCGTGATCGCCGGCTTCGAGCTGGCCGACGCGGGCACGGTGCAGCTGCACGGCGTCGAGGTGACGCGCAGCCCGCCGTACGAGCGCCCGCTGAACACGGTCTTCCAGGACTACGCGCTGTTCCCGCACATGAGCGTCGAGGAGAACGTCGCCTACGGCCTGCGCGTGACCGGCGTGGGCAGGCAGGAGCGGCGCAAACGCGCGGCGGAGGCGCTCGAGATGGTGCGCCTGCCGGGCGTCGGCGGCCGCCGTCCGATCCAGCTCTCGGGCGGGCAGCGCCAGCGGGTGGCGCTGGCGCGTGCGCTGGTCAACCGCCCGCGCGTGCTGCTGCTCGACGAGCCGCTCGGCGCGCTCGACCTGAAGCTGCGCCAGCAGATGCAGTTCGAGCTGAAGTCGATCCAGCGCGAGCTCTCGGAGCGGATCACGTTCGTCTACGTCACGCACGATCAGGACGAGGCGCTGACGATGAGCGACCGCATCGCGGTCTTCTCGGACGGGCGGATCGAGCAGATCGGCACGCCGGGTGAAGTCTACGAGCGCCCGGCCAACGAGTTCGTGGCGAGCTTCGTCGGCACCTCCAACGTGATCCGCCGCGACGGCCTCACGTACACGGTGCGCCCGGAGAAGGTCCGGCTGCTGGCCGAGGGCGAGCAGCCGCCGGCGGGCGCGGCGGGGGAGCTCGCGGGAGCGGTGCGCGAGGTCGCCTACCTCGGCTCGGTCACGCGCTATGACGTCGAGCTCGACGGCGGCGAGAGCATCGTCGCGCTGCAGCAGAACCTGGACACATCGGCGGCGCAGGCGCTGGAGATGCGCGGCCGGCGCGTGAGGCTGGCCTACAGGACGCAGGACGCCTCGCTGCTCGACACAACCAAACAGGAGGGAAGAACCTGATGAAACTGGCAAAGATCGATTGGCTGCTGGGCGCCGTGCTGCTCGCGATGATGGTCGGCGCAAGCGCGTGCGGCAGCTCGTCGTCGAGCAGCAGCTCCTCGGCGTCGAACCTGCCGAGCGCGATCGGAAAGACCGAGGGTCAGCTCAACCTCGTCGCGTGGGAAGGCTACGCCGAATCGAAGTGGGTCAAGCCCTATGAAGCGAAGACTGGCTGCAAGGTGCACGCCAAGTACGCGGGCTCCTCCGACGAAATGGTCACGCTGATGCGCAGCGGCGCCGGCCAGTACGACATGGTCTCGGCCTCGGGCGACGCCAGCCTGCGCCTGATCCGCGGCGGCGAGGTGCAGCCGATGAACGTGGCGCTGGTGCCGGAATGGAAGAACTTCGTGCCGCAGCTGCAGTCGCCGCCGCACAACACGGTCGACGGCAAGCACTACGGCATCTCGCTGCAGTGGGGCCCGAACACGCTGCTTTACAACACGAAGTCGGTGACACCGGCGCCGACGAGCTGGTCGGCGATCTACGGCCCGTCCTACAAAGGTGAAGTCTCGGTGCCGGCCAACCCGATCCAGATCGCCGACGCGGCGCTCTATCTGTCGAAGACGAAGCCGAGCCTCGGCATCTCCGACCCCTACGAGCTGACCGAAGCGCAGCTGAACGCGGCGGGCGAACTGCTCAAAGAACAGAAGCCGCTGATCAAGAAGTACTGGGCGCTGGCCTCGGATGAGATCGAACTGTTCAAGAACGGCGACGCCGTGATCGGCGCGGCCTGGCCCTACCAGTACAGCCAGCTGAAGAAAGCCAAGGAGCCGGTCGAACAGATCATCCCGAGCGAGGGCGCGACGGGCTGGGCGGACACGTGGATGCTCTCGGCGCACGCCAAGGACCCGAACTGCGCCTATGAATGGGTCAACTGGGTCTCGAGCCCGAAGGTGCAGGCCGAGCAGGCGACGACGTACGGCGAGACGCCGGTCAACACGAAGGCCTGCGGCGAAATGGAAAAGATCGAAAAGGGCTCGTGCGGCGTCTACCACGCGAACGCGCCGGCGAGCTACTTTGACAGCATCAAGTTCTGGAGGACGCCGGTGGCGGAATGCGGCAACGGCCAGAGCGACTGCATGGACTACTCGAAGTGGCAGCAGAAGTGGACAGAAATAACGGGCTAGCGCCCGAGCGGCGGCGAAGCCGGTGAGCGCGACCGGCTTCGCCCCGCAGCGAAGCACCCCTGCCCGCACCCGCGTGTCGGCGGCGCTGTTCCGCCGGCCGTGGCTGCGCGGCGGCCTGTTGCTGTCGGGGCCCCTGGCGTGGTTCGTGCTGATCTACCTCGCGGCGCTCGTCGTGCTGTTCGTCTCCTCGTTGTGGAGCGTGGACTCGTTCACGGGCAACCTCGTCCACAACTGGACGTTGAAGAACTTCGAAACGCTGGTGAAAGTCGATACGTACCGCACGATCGCGCTGCGCACGATCGGGATCGCGGCGGCGGTGACCGTGACGGACGCGATCCTCGCGCTGCCGTTCGCCTTCTTCGCGGTGCGGATCGCGCCCAAGCGCCTGCAGAGCGCGCTGTTCGTGGCGGTGCTGATCCCGCTGTGGTCGAGCTACCTCGTGCGCGTGTACGTGTGGCGGCTGATCCTCGCCAAGGACGGCGTGCTCAACTGGGCGATCGGCCAGCTCGGGCTCGGCTCGCTGAACATCGGCTACTCGAACTGGGCGATGTGGATCGTGTTCAGCTACATCTGGCTGCCGTTCATGGTCCTGCCGATCTGGTCGGCGATCGAACGCGTGCCGGACTCCTACATCGAGGCCTCGGCGGACCTCGGCGCGCGCGGCCTGCGCACGTTCAAATCGGTCCTGTTCCCGCTGATCCTGCCGGGGATCGCGGCGGGCTCGATCTTCACCTTCTCGCTGACGCTGGGCGACTACATCACGCCGACGCTGGTCGGCGGCGCGGGCTCGGATTTCATCGGCAACGTCGTCTACCAGAACGTCGGCGTCGCCAGCAACGTGCCGTTCGCGGCGGCCTTCGCGACGGTACCGCTGATCGTGATGGGCGTCTACCTGCTGATCGCGCGGCGGCTGGGAGCGTTCGAGGCGCTGTGATCGGCACGAGCAAACTGAGCCGCATCGCGTTCGCCGTGTGGACGGTGCTGATCCTGCTGTTCCTGTTCGTGCCGATCGCGCTGATCGTGGTCTACGCGTTCAACCCGTCGAACGTGCAGAGCTGGCCGCTGCACGGGCTCTCGACGAAGTGGTTCTCCTCGACGTGGCACAACGCCGAAATGCGCCACGCCTTCTGGCTGTCGATCCGCGCGGGGCTGATCTCGACGGCGATCGCGCTCTTGCTCGGCTCGATGGCGGCGTTCGCGGTTCACCGCTTCCGCTTCTTCGGGCGCGAAGCGATCTCGTTCCTGCTGGTGCTGCCGATCGCGCTGCCGGGGATCATCACGGGGATGGCGCTGAACTCGTTCATCAACTTCAGCGGCATCGGCTTCTCGCTGACGACGATCATCGTCGGCCATGCGACTTTCTGCATCGTCACGGTCTACAACAACGTGCTCGCGCGCCTGCGCCGAACGCAGTCCTCACTGGTCGAGGCCTCGATGGACCTCGGCGCGGACGGCTGGCAGACGTTCCGCTTCGTCACGCTGCCGATGATCGCCACGGCACTCGTCGCGGGCGGCCTGCTCGCGTTCGCGCTGTC
Organism: uncultured Solirubrobacteraceae bacterium; assembly: GCA_963716315.1. Lineage (GTDB taxonomy): Bacteria > Actinomycetota > Thermoleophilia > Solirubrobacterales > Solirubrobacteraceae > Palsa-744. The sequence continues at coordinate 1,936,993 of OY970301.1, forward strand.
GTTCGACGAGATCGTCGTGACGACGTTCACGGCGGGCGCACAGAACACGCTGCCGATCTGGATCTTCGGCAACATCCGCCTCGGCCAGCAGCTGCCGCAGGTGAACGTGGTCGTGTTCTTCGTGATCCTCGTCAGCCTGATCCCGGTCGCGCTGGCGCGACGGCTGGCGCGCGACACCGGGGTTCTGCGCCCGGCGGCGGCAGAGGCAGGCGTCGCGGCGTGATCTCTTTATTAATTAATAGATAGACGATCGCCTAAGGTGACTGCATGTCGCTCGAGCAGAACAAGGAGATCGTGCGCAGCTTCTATGGCGAGGCGATCAACGGGCGCGACGCGTACGCGTGTGAGCGCCTGCTGGCCAAGGGCTTCGTGCACAACGGCGTCAAGCGCGGGGCGGAGGGTCAGCGCGAGGTCGTGAAGCACTTCCTCGCGGCGTTCGAGCCGCTGCGCCACGAGATCATGCTGCTGCTCGCCCAGGACGACCTGGTGGCGGCGCACCAGCGCTGGAGCGGGCGGCACGTCGGCGAGTTCCTCGGCTGCGCGGCGTCGGGCCGCGAGGTCAGCTTCACCTCGACCGCCGTGCTGCGCGTGGCCGGCGGCGAGATCGTGCAGGCGTGGGATGAGATGGACTCGGCCGCGATCGTCGCGCAGATCAGTTAGCGCTGCTCGGGGCGCTGTGCGCCGGCGGCGCCGATCAGCCGCGCGCCGCGCCCGTGCGTAATGAAGCTGAAGGCCCAGCGGGTGAACACGAGCAGGCGGTTCTGGAAGCCGATCAGGTACCACAGGTGCACGGCGAGCCACGTGACCCAGGCGATGCCGCCGCTGAGGTGAAGGCCCTTGATGTCGGCGACGGCCTTGGCGCGCCCGATCGTCGCGAGGTTGCCCTTGTCGGTGTAGTGAAACGGCTTGGGCTGGGAGCCGCGCAGCCGCGCGCGCACGTTGGCGGCGGCGTGGCGCCCCTGCTGCATCGCCACCGGGGCGAGGCCGGGGAGCGTCTCGATGCCCTCCGCACGCCGGATCGCGACCATGTCGCCGAGCGCCTGCACCTCGGGGTGCCCGGGCAGGGAGAGGTCTTGCTCGACGATCAGGCGCCCGGCGCGGTCGAGCTCGGCGCCGGTCGCCTCGGCGAGCTCGCGCGCCATCCCGGAGGAGGTCACGCCGGCGGCCCACACGACGGTCCGCGCCGCGAAGCGCTCGTGCGCGCCGCCGGCGGCGGTCGTCGTCACGGCGTCGCGCTCGACGCCGGTCACGGAGTGGCCGAGCAGCGGCGTCACGCCGAGCTTCTGCAGCGCCCGCGCGGCGCGCGCGGAGAGCGAGGGGGGAAAGCCGGTGAGCACGCGATCGGCGGCCTCGACGAGCAGCACGCGCGCCGAGCTCGTCTGCGCGCGGCGGAATTCGGGGCTCGAGTCGTGCGCGATCTCGGCGATCTGCCCGGCCATCTCGACGCCGGTCGGGCCGGCGCCGACGACGACGAACGTGAGCCAGGCACGGCGGCGCTCGGGGTCGTCCTCCCACTCGGCCGCCTCGAGCGCGGTGAGGATGCGGCTGCGAATGTCGAGCGCGCCCTCGAGCGACTTCAGCTCGGGCGCGAAGGCGTGCCAGTCGTCGTGGCCGAAGTAGGAGTAGCGCGAGCCGCCGGCGACGAGCAGGCTGTCGTACTCGACCGACTCCGGCGCCGGCACCTGCTCGCCGGCGGAGTCGACCGGGCGCAGCAGCACGCGCCGCGCGTCGAGCTCGAAGCCGGCGGCCTCGGCGAGCAGCACGTCGACGTTCTCACGGTCGCGGAAGACCGTGCGCAGCGGGTAGCAGATCTCACTCGGCGAGAGCGCGCCCGTGGCCACCTGGTAGGCCAGCGGCTGGAACAGGTGGAAGTTGCGCCGGTCGACCAGCGTCACCTCGACCTGCTTGCGCGCCTTGGCCAGCTTCAGCGCCGCCTGCAGGCCGGCGAAGCCGCCGCCGACGATCACGACGCGATGGCGCGTTGACGCTGGCACCGTCCTGGAGGCTAGCGGCGTCGGCCGGTTGAAGCTCGGCTCGATCGATCTGCTCGGCCGGCTCGGGGGAGCCGGCGACCTTCAGCAGCGCGACGACGACGCGCGGGTCGAAATGGGATCCCGCGCAGCGGGCGAGCTCGGCGCTGGCCTCGTCCAGCGGCATCGCCTTGCGGTAGGAGCGGGTGGTGGTCATCGCGTTGAACGCGTCGCACGTCGAGACGATCCGCGCCTCGAGCGGGATCGCCTCGCCGCTGAGGCTGTCGGGGTAGCCGGTGCCGTCCCAGCGCTCGTGCGAGGCGCGCACGATCGTGCCGATCTCGCGCATGAAGCCGCCGATCTTCTCGAGCATCCGCTGGCCCTCGATCGTGTGCGTCTTGATGATCGCCCACTCGCGCTCGTCGAGCTTGCCCGGCTTGTTGATGATCTCCTTCGGCACGGCGATCTTGCCGACGTCGTGCAGCAGCGCGCCGAACTCGACGTTGCGCTTGCGATCGGCGTCGAGCCGCAGCTCGTCGCACACGTCGAGCGCGAGGCGCACGACGCTCTTGCAGTGCTCGCCGGTGTAGGCGTCGTCGGCCTCGACGACGTCGCCGAGCAAGAGCGCCGTCCCCTGGTAGGCGTCGTTGAGCTCGGCGAGCTGCTGCAGGCGTTCGTGGCGCTCGCGGGAGAAGTAGCGCAGCACGCCGAACAGCGGCGCGATCAACAGCACGGCCAGCTGGCTGTGCTCGGAGCGCGCGGCGAGGGCGATCGCGAGGCCGAGCGGCGAGAGCGCGAGGTCGATCGCGTAGATCGGCATGGCCTCGCCGACGAGCTCGCGCAGCACGAGCTCGCCGTAGACGCGCTCGCGCGCGGCGCTCGCGGCGAAGTCGAAGGCGAACTGCGCGGCCAGTGCGGCCACGAGCACGCCCCACTGCCCGCTCGCGTCGTGGTCGCCGGCGAGCTGCAGCACGATCGCGGGGCTGAGCGAGAACCAGCTGTTGCCGAGCGCCGTCAGCAGCCAGCCGGGCGAGATCTCCTTGCGCAGCAGGCGCGGCAGCATCGCGAGCGCGAGCGCCAGCGGGACGAGCAGGGGCACGAGCGTGACGGGCAGCGCGAACAGCATCGGCACGAACACGGCCTGCGTCGGCACGGTGAAGCCGGCGCCGACGTCGAAGCGAACCTGCCCGGCGAACGCGATGCCGAGCACGAACAGGGCAGCGTCGCCGGGCGAGAAGGAGCCGACCCCGGCGATCGCCGCGAACACGACCGCGCTCACGAGGAAGCAGCCGCCGGCCAGCAGCTCGGCCCGGCGCGAGCGGACGGCCATCGGCCGGCCGCGCTGCTCGGTCGAGCTGCGTGTTCGCTCTGCTTCGCGGATCGCGTGCACGGACATGGGCGCTCCGGTCTGTATCGGACCCGCAGCGCGAGGGTTTAGGCCAGGCGCGCGAGGAGGACGGCTCGCCGATAAACCGGTCCAACATGCGTCCGTCGTCCTTAAGGGGCAGGCGTGTCGTCCCGATAGTGCGGTTGTCAGCAGTCAACCCCAACACTGAAAAAAGGCAAACCCGTCGTGAGGCGGGGACGCAAAGCCAGAGGTCTCAAGGATGAGATAGCTCGGCCGCCAGTGGAACGTCACGGAGGACGTCATGTCTCTGTCGCGCCCCACGGCATTTGCAGCACCGGCAGCACCGCGACGCACGATCGTTTCGATCGTCTGCGCCGCGCTCTTGGCAGTACTCGCACTGGCGATCGCAACCGAGTCGGCACTCGCGGCACCGTTCCGCCCGCCGGCCCCGGGCGCGACGCACGCGACGCAGGCGGCCGAACCGGCCGGCTGCCCGTCGACGGCGACGTCGAACCCGTTCGCGCGGTTCGGCGACGAAGCCGACTACAGCGAAGTGCCCGGCGGCTCGTTCGAGTCGGGCGCGGAGGGCTGGTCGCTCAGCAATGCGGCCGTCGCGAACGGCAACGAGAGCTACGGCGTGGCCGGCGGCTCTCACTCGCTCGCGATCCAGCCGAACGGCACAGCGGTCTCGCCGTCGTTCTGCGTGAGCACGGCGAACCCCTCGTTCCGCCTGTTCGCTCGCCGCACGAGCGGCAGCTGGGGCGTGCTGAACGTCCTGCTGCGCTGGACCGACGCGAACGGCGCCACGCACGACACGATGGTGGTCTCGCTGCAGAGCGGGACCTCGTGGACCCCTTCGGCGGTCCTGCCGCTCGCCACCACCCTGCCGCTGTGGCAGGCCGGCGAAACGATCAGCGCGCGGCTGCTGCTCAAGCCCGAAGCCTACGGAGGTGCCTGGGCGGTTGACGACGCGTTCGTCGACCCGCGCATGCGCTGACCGACTTACGCGACAGACGGCCGGTTCTCCGGTGTTCGAAGCCCTGCGGCGCGATCGCGTCGTGGGGCTTTGTGCGTCCTCGCCTAACGCCCGTGCATCTCGATCGCGGGAGCGTCAGAGGCCTGACTGGGCAACGATCCTCCCGCAGTCGACGGCTTGGGCGAGTGCCCGGTAGTCGCGCTCGTTCTGCTCGGCGTAGGCATCGGCGAACTCTACGATCGCGCGCTCGAAGCTCGTGCCCTGACCGAGGTAGGAGGCGAGCGCGATGCGGTCGCCGCTGCGCGCGTGCGCGCGGGCGAGCGTCCAGCCGCACATGCGCCCGTAGGCGGCCATCCCCTTTGGCACCATCTGCTCGATCTCGGCCGAGCCCTTCCAGTCCTTCAGCTGGCGTATGTAGAAGTCGCGCGGCCGCTCGTCGAGCCCGGCGTCGACGTGCAGCCAACCGAGGAAGATGTCGCTGCTCGCTTGCATCAGTCGTTGTCCCGTGACTACCCGCCGGCCGTGGTTGGCGAACCTGCTCGGCTTGAGGAACTGCTCGAGCACCGAGCGCTCGGCCTCCTTCATCTGCAGTAGCAGCGGCTCGCCGCTGCCAGACCCGACCAGCAGCGCGATCCACGCGCGCGTGCCGACGCTGCCGACACCGACGACCTTGCGTGCGAAGTCGGCGAGCTGGAACTGCTCGAGCAGGATCCGCCGCTCGTGGGGCAGCGACGCTCGATAGGAGCGTAGGCGCTCGCCGAGCACGTCGAACATCCGCTCGCGGCCGTTCGCTTCGAGCTCGGCGATCGGCACGATCAGCGGCGGGTCGCTGACGATCCGCGGCTCGCCGTCGATGATGCGCGTGAGCTTGGAGGCGGCGGACACGCTGTCGCGCGTGCGTGCCTTGGCGAGCGCCTTCGAGGTCCGCTTGATCATCTTCGGCGTCAGCTGTTCGGCGAGCAGCTCCATCGTGTCGTCGATGTCCAGGCGCGCGTACCAGACCTCGAGGTTGCTGATCGCGGCGAAGTGGATCATCGCGGTGCGGTACTCGCGCACGGTCTCGAGCACCACCCGCTCGCGATCGGCCGGCGCATAGTCGCGATCGCGAGCGGCGATCGTCATGCTCGCGGCGAGGCGCTTGACGTCCCACTCCCACGGCCCGGGGAGGGTCTCGTCGAAGTCGTTGATGTCGAACACGAGCCGCCGCTCGGGCGAGGCGAACACGCCGAAGTTGGACAGGTGGGCATCGCCGCAGCACTGCACGGTGAGGCCGGTGTGCGGGGTCGCCTCGGCGAGGTCGCCGGCCATGATCAGCGCGGCGCCGCGGTAGAAGGTGAACGGCGAGACGAGCATGCGCCCGTAGCGGATCGGCACGAGCTCGGCAACGCGCGTGGCGGCCTGGCGCTCGAGCAGCTCGACCGGGTCGGCTCGCCCGGGGGAAGGCTCGAAGCGGGCGTGGCTCGAGCGCGGGACGGCCTTGCGCAAGGCCCGTCCGCGCTGGACCCGCTCTACCGCGCTCAGGGGCTCGCGCTGCTTGGGGCGCTTGCTCGGCGAAGCCGTGGTCACGCGACAACGGTAGTGGGTGTCGCAGGACCCAGCCACGGGCGAGGACGCGGCCTGCGTCCTTGTTGCCATAAGCCGGACGTTCGTTCGAGTTTGTCGCGCTTTGCTCGCGCTCGCGCGCGATTGCGTCGGAATATCCCTTAGGTCGAAGAGACCGGGGAGCAATTCCCCAGCTATCGCGGTTCTCAAAATGCCGCAGTGAGGAGACGCGCATGTACAACGGCGTCCGATCGAAGTACACGCCGCTCACGGGCGGCGCCCTCGTAGCAAGCCGGCGCACGCAGCGGCGCGCCGGTGGCCGAAAGCTTGGCGCCGGGCTGTTTGCGCTCGGACTACTCTGCGCGATGCTGTTCTCGTCCTCGGCTTCGGCGGCTCCGGCCACCGTCGGCCTGGGGACCGCTCAAAGCTTCTCGGTGCTGGCCGGCTCGACGGTCACCAACACCGGCCCGACAACGATGTTCGGCGATCTGGGACTCAGTCCCGGCTCCTCGGTGACCGGCGCTCCGCACGTCCTCGGCGCGACCCACGTCGACGATGCCGTGGCGATCGGGGCGAAGAACGCGCTGACGACCGGCTACAACGACGCCGCGTCACGCCCGACCAACGGATCGGCGGGGACGGACCTCGCCGGCCAGACGTTCACCCCAGGCGTACGCACGGCGAGCAGCTCGCTGCTGCTCTCCTCGGGCAGCGTCACGCTCGACGCCCAAGGCGACCCGAACGCGGTCTTCATCTTCCAGATCGGCACGACGCTGATCACCGGCTCGAACACGAGCGTCAGCCTGATCAACGGCGCGCAGGCTTGCAACGTCTTCTGGCAGGTTGGCTCCTCGGCGACGCTCGGGACAGGTACCCGCTTCGTCGGCACCGTGATGGCCGCGGCGACGATCACGGCCAACACGGCGGCCACGATCCACGGCCGGTTGCTCGCACAGACCGGCGCGGTGAACCTCGACACGAACACGATCACGACCTCGACTTGCGCGTCGGGTGGCGGCGAAAGCACGACGCCGGCCGAAACGGCTGCCCTCGCGGAAGCGACAAAACTCGCCGAAACGGTAGGCGCGAGCGCACCTGCGACGCCCCCCGGCGTGGTCAGCCCGACGACGGCCGCCAAACGGGCGGCGGAAAAACGCGCAGCGGCCAAACGCGCGGCCGAAAGACGCGCGGCAGCCCGTCGTCGCAATCACAAAAAAGCGGTCAGGCATACAGTTGCTCGACCGGTGCGTCCGCACCACACAGGCTCGTTCACCGGCTGAGATACGCGCCCGGGAGATCCAGGCGGATGGTCGCCTGGATCGCCGAGTGCCTCGCGATGACCCCTTCAGCAACCAGCCCCAAGCGGTGCCGGCGGCGCTTGCGCCCGAGCGCGCTCCGATGCGCTCGGGCAGCGATGGCCGGATCGATCGTCGCGTGCGCGCTCGGCGTCCTGTCCAACTCGACCGCCGTCGCCGCGCCGGCGCCCCGCGCGCCGGCGAGCCAGCAACTGGCGCTCCTGCTCGGTGGTCACGAGGCATACAGCGGTCCACTGGCGAGCTCCCCAATGGTGGCCGCCGTAGCGCAGCTCAGGCCGATCACTGGCGAGCGCACGGCGCTGCCGGTGCTCGCGCATGCACAGAGCTCCGACGGTGTGCGGTGGTTGCGCGTGATGCTCCCCGGGCGACCCAACGGCTCGACCGGCTGGATCGCCCAGCAGGGCACACGTGAGATCGCGACCGGCTGGAGCGTGGTCGTACACCTGGGAGCGCGTCGGGTTCTCGCATACCGCGGCGGGCGGCTCGTCAAGAGCTTCCGCGCGGTCGTCGGCGCGTCTCCGACGCCGACGCCGACGGGCTCCTACTTCGTCGAGGAGACGCTGCGGATGCGCGCCGGCGAACCGGGCGGCCCGTTCGCCCTAGCGCTCAGTGCCCGCTCGGACGTGCTGCAGGAATTCGACGGCGGGCCCGGCCAGATCGCGATACACGGCCGCAACAACCTCGGCGGGACGTTGGGCACGGCCGCCTCGCACGGCTGCATCCGGCTGTCGACGGCGAGCATCGACTGGCTGGCCGAACGGATGGGGCCCGGCGTGCCCGTGAGGATCGACTGAGGCTGACGGCGGGCGACGAGCCCGCCGCGAGCGTGTGCTCCCGGCGGGCTCTGGGCGACAACGTCGGCCCGACTACCCGATTTCGACCGCGGAGGTCGCGAACGTGCCGCTCTTGACCGGCTTGGCCTTGCCTTTGGCGGGCGGCACGCCGCACGTCGGTCCGCCGGTGAAGCCCTCGGAGAGCGAGGAGGCGAAGACGCTGGCAGGCCCCGCGAACGGCCCGCCTTCGAGCGTGCCTTCGAGCGTGGTCCCGACTTCAGTCAACGGTACGACGAGCGCCCCGTGCGAGTTGCCGGTTCCCTTCGGCGACCACTTGACGACGAGCGAGACCGATGTGGTCGTCGGTTCGGCTGAGATGCTCGAGAGCGTCGAGCAGGTGACTTCTTCGGTCGTCTTCAGGTGCGCGACGTAGGTCGCTCCAGTCGGTTCGGCGGGACCGTCGCAGCCGCTCAGCGTTCCTTTGATCGTGATGTCCTGCACCTGCGGTGTTTCGCTCAGCCCGGGCGAGAGCTTGATCGTGCCGCTGTTCTGTTCGCACGTCTCGCCGGCGGTCCCGCCGCCACCTCCACCACCGCCGCCTTGGCCGTCTTCGTTGGGGCTGGTGACTTCGATCGGGCTGCTCTGTTCGCTCGTGCCTTCGGCGTCGGTGTTGGTGACCGTGACGAGATACGTCGTGTTCGGCGCCACGGGCTGCAGGAACGCGCTGCTGAAAGAGCCTTCGACGCTCGTGCTGAGGACGGGCGGACCCGGTTTGACGGGCGTCGCGGTGACGGTCGAGGAGGTGATCAGCCCGGCCGTTTCGGCGGCTGGTGTCCAGCCGACCTGCATCCGCAGGTATTCCGTTTCGCCCGCTTCGAAGATCGAGACGCCGGCGCTGACGCCGCTCGGCGCGGCCGGAGGCTGCAGCGGCGGTTCACCAGTTTCGAGGAAGGCGGAGGTCCCGGAGTTGTAGATGCGATCGCCGTGGCTGTCTTCGGCTGAGAAGCTCGTGTTTTCTTCGGCGGCGCCTTCGAGTTTGGCGAAGGTGCGCGTGTTGGCGAACCAGTCCCACGTGACGCCGGCCCAGGCGGAGTAGGTCGTGGTTTTGTAGCCGCCCCCGCGCCCGCTGCCGCCGCACCGCGTCTGCATGTAGACGTCGCCGGCGGGAAAGCCGTTGGCGGCGAAGCCCGTGGCGTACACGCGCTCCTGGATGCCGCCGCAGGAGTGCCCGAGTATCGAGAAGGCTGCGGATTGGCTGAGTACGAGCTGCGTCGGCGATGCGCCGGCGGCGGAGGCGAGACCCAGGCAGGCCAGCCCCGTCGCGATTGCGCTGAACGTGATGCGTCGAGTCATTGTTCCCCCGGCTCTCGTGGTTCAGTGGCCCGCGCCGGTTCCCCGCGGCGCGTGGACAAATTACCAAGCATTTGTCTCCTGAAGCCATTGCTGGACAAGATTTCACGCGCTCTGAGAAGAGTCTCACGTGGCCCGCCGAAAGCCTCTGCGGACTTTCCCGGAGGGCGTTTGGCTGCTCAGCCAATAAGATCGACCTCCGTACCATCGGGAAGCGATCGGAGAGCAAGGAGAGACCATGGCGAGCGTCACCGACTTGGCGCAGCGTCCGGCGCAGGCGAGCGAGCACGTCGACGTGCTGATCGTCGGGGCGGGGCTGTCGGGCATCGGCGCCGCCTACCACGTGCAGCGAGCGCTGCCGGGCAAGAGCTACGCGATCCTCGAGAGCCGCGATGCGATCGGCGGGACGTGGGACTTGTTCCGCTACCCCGGGATCCGCTCGGACTCGGACCTGCACACCTACGGCTACGCCTTCAAGCCGTGGACGAACGAGAAGTCGATCGCGGACGGGCCGGCGATCCTCGACTACATCCGCGAGACGGCGACGGAGAACGGGATCGAGCGACAGATCCGCTTCGCCCATCGCGTCACGCGCGCCGAGTGGTCGAGCGTCGAGGCGCGCTGGACGGTGCACGCCGAACGCCTCGACACGGGCGAGCAGGTGCGGCTCACCTGCTCGTGGCTGTTCTGCGCGAGCGGCTACTTCCGCTACGCGCAGGGCTACCTGCCGCCGTTCGAGGGCGCCGAGCGCTTCGAGGGGCCGATCATGCACCCGCAGCACTGGCCGGAGGATCTCGACTACGCCGGCAAGCGCGTCGTCGTGATCGGCAGCGGCGCGACGGCGGTGACGCTCGTGCCGGCGATGACCGAGCAGGCAGCGCACGTGACGATGCTGCAGCGATCGCCGACGTATGTGATCTCGCTGCCGGAAAAGGATCCGCTGGCCAACCTGCTGAGGCGGGTGCTCCCGGAGGAGCAGGCCTACGCGATCACGCGGCGCAAGAACATTTGGCTGCAGAAATCGATCTACAGCCTCAGTCGGCGCCGCCCCGAGCTGCTGAAGCGACTGCTGCGCAAGGGCCTGGAACGCAGGCTGCCGCCGGGCTATGACATCGACAGGCACTTCACGCCGTCGTACAACCCGTGGGATCAGCGGCTGTGCGCGGTGCCCGACGGCGACCTGTTCGAGGCGATCTCGGCGGGAACGGCGTCGGTCGTGACGGATCGGATCGAGACCTTCACCGAGCACGGCATCCGCCTCGCATCGGGCGAGGAGTTGGAGGCGGACATCATCATCGCGGCGACCGGGCTAGACCTCGTCGCGTTGGGGGACATCGAGCTCGTCGTCGACGGTGAGCCGGTCGCGCTGGCGGAGAAGATCGTCTACAAGAGCGCGATGCTCAGCGACGTGCCGAACTTCGCTTTCGTGTTCGGCTACACGAACTCGTCGTGGACGCTCAAGCTAGACCTCGTGTGCGAATACGTGTGCAGGCTGATCGCGCAGATGGATCGCCGGGGCTACGACAGCTGCGTGCCGGTCAACGCGGACGCGTCGATGCCCACGCGGCCGTTCCTCGACTTCGGCGCGGGCTACGTGCAGCGCGCCGTCCACAAGTTCCCGCGTCAGGGCACGTCGGGGCCGTGGCAGATCAGGATGAGCTACGCGCAGGATCAGCAGATGCTGCGCGACGGCGAGGTCGACGACGGTGTGCTCGTGTTCTCGCGGGCGCGCCAGCGGGTCGGCCAGGCGGCGTAGGCGACGGCGTGAGGCAGACCGCGCCCGCGTAAGGCAGTCCCTGCGAGCGTTACCTACGCGGGCAGGGAACGCGGATCACGTTGGTCACGGTTTTGGCCGGGATCCCGAATTCGCGTTCGCCGCCGAAGGTCCCGCCGAACGTGACTTCGGTCTTGCCGAAGAACCCGCCCTTCGGGCATTCGCCCTTCTTCGGCACGGTGCCGTAGGAGATCACCTTGCCGTGCGAGCGGTAGGCGGCGCCCGTCTTGATGTGGATCCTGCTGACCGACGCAAGCGGCGCCCCGGGCACGGTGGCGACCGGCGGCACGAGCGTCTCGAGCTCCCACGAGTATTTGCCGGAGCTCCGCACGAATCGACCGGTCGAGACGACTTCGAGGCTAACGGGGCTCGAGCCTTGCGTGTAGAAGAGGATGCTGCCACTGGGGCCGAAGAACCCTTGCAGCGTGGCGGTCTCGGGCACGCGTTCGGTCCCGAACGTCACTTCGCCGAGCACGCTTCCGATCGGGCTCGCGACCGAGCTCTTGGGGCAGCCGACGGGGCCGGCGTTCTGGAGCGTTGCCACGGTGCACGAGCCGAAGCCGGAGGGGTGCAGCTTCACGCCCTTTGGCAGGTAGACGTTGACGGCCGAGATCGGCGGCACGCTCCCTTTCGGGTTCTGCGGGGTGGCGCCGTAGCCGGATCCGGTGATTTCAAGCGTCGCTTCCACGTCGGCGCCCTTGCCGTAGAAGTTGCCCGTGCCCGGAAACCCGGGGATCGGGACCGCAGCCGCCTTGACGTTGAGCGTCGGCGGCGGGATTTCTTCGGCCGAGGCCTGGGCGGGCAGCGCGAGCAGGATGGAGCCGAACAGGGCCAGGCAGATGTGGCGCACGCGTCTCCTCACGCCGGTACTTGTATCAATATGCGCGAACAGGCGCGCCGCTCGCGAGCGGCAGCGGCGCTAAAGGCCCGGGAGCCGAGTGGCCTGATGCGATGATGCCTAGCATCACTCTGTGCGGACAACCCTGAACATCGACGAGGACGTCGTCGCGGTCGCGCGGCAGCTCGCCGCTGGGGAGCGTCGCTCGCTCGGCTCCGTTATCTCCGAGCTTGCGCGTCGAGGGCTGACCCCCGCTCGGGTCGACGCTGACGACGGGCTGCCGGTCATCCGTGTGCCGGCAGGTACGCCACCAATCACGCCAGAGATGGTGCGGCGAGCGCTCGACGAGGATTGAGCTTCCGGTGGCGCTGCTGGACGTCAACGCGCTCGCCGCGCTGGCTTGGGACTCGCACGTGCACCACGCGGAGATGCGCGCATGGTTCACGGCGAGCGGCTCCGCGGGATGGGCGACGTGTCCGATCACAGAGAGCGGCTTCGTGCGGGTGTCGTCCAACCCGATCGTGCTGCCAAGCGCGATCGGCATCGACGCGGCGCGAGGGGTGCTTTCAACATTGCGCGCACACCCCGACCATCGCTTCCTCACCGATGACGTCTCGATGGGCGACAGTGACGTGTCGTCGATCGCCGGCTATCGGCAGGTGACGGACGCGCACCTACTGACACTTGCCCGTCGCCGTGGGGTGCGCCTGGTTACGTTCGACTCGAGCATCCTCGCCATGGGCGGCGGAAACGACGTCGAGGTACTGACCGCGCTCTGAGGAAACCCGCGGCCCGCGGCACCGTAGTGCCGGCAGACGATTGTCGATGGAGTTCGCTGGGATCGAACGCCGGCCCTCATCGTTGGGCCGCGGCACCGGGCCGCGATGCTAGGCGATCGTCTGACACCTCCTCGGGGCGTCAGCTACTGGGTATCGTGGGCCCAGTCTTCTACAGGCGAGAATTCGACACCGGGAGGTCCCGGATGAAGGCGATTGTGGTGACGGACGAGGCTGCGGGCACGGCCGGGATGACGCTGGTGGAGCGGCCCGAGCCGCCGGCAGCGATAAACGACGTCATCGTTCAGATTCATGCGTCGGGATTCGTCCCGACTGAGATGGCGTGGCCCTCGACTTGGACCGATCGCCGCGACCGTGATCGAACACCGTCGGTCCCTGGGCACGAGCTGGCCGGAGTGGTCGCCGCCCTCGGCTACGGTACGACTGGGGTGTCGGTGGGACAGCGGGTGCTCGGCCTCGCGGACTGGCATCGCGACGGCACCCTGGCGGAGTATGTCGCGATCGAGTCACGCAACCTCGCGCCGCTGCCGGGCGACGTCGACTTCACCGTGGGCGCGAGCCTGCCGATCTCGGGCCTGACCGCGTGGCAGGGACTGTTCGACCACGGCCGTCTGCAGGCGGGACAGAGCGTCCTCGTGCACGGTGCGGCCGGCGCAGTCGGGTCGATGGTGACGCAGCTTGCCCGTGAGGCCGGTGCCTACGTCATCGGCACCGGGCGCGCCGCCGACCGCCAGAAGGCACTCGACTTCGGCGCCCAGGAGTTCGTCGATCTCGACAACGACGCGCTGGAAGAAGTCGGCGGCGTCGACTTGGTCTTCGACGTCATCGGCGGAGACATCCAGAGGCGGTCCGCAAGCCTGATCCGGGCCGGAGGAACCCTGGTGACCATCGTAGGGCCGCCCGAGGCGCGGCCCGTCGACGGCCTGGCAGTGGACTTCGTCGTCGAGTCCGACCGTGCTCAACTGAGTGAGATCGTCCAGCGGGTGCGGGACGGACGGCTGCGGACCAACATCGGCAACGTCGCGACCCTCGACGATGCCATCGCCGCCCTCAACCCGACCGAGCGACGCAACGGGAAGACGGTCATCCGCATTCGTCCATAAGGACTTGACTACGCGCTCGAATTCACAGCGCAGCAACGATCGCCGATAGGCGAAGAAGCCGTCTACTTGCAGGTACTTCTCCAGTGGAGCCAACCGAAGTCAACGCGAACCACTTCGCGCTGCTGCCGGCCGGGCCGCTCTGACCCGATGAGCGCTCAACGCGATCGACAGGCGTGACGCCACTGAGCACTTGACGATCCCATAGGCGTGCCGTACACTTGTACGTAGCGAAGGAGGAATCACGTGGCGACCAAGGCACAGCGTCTAGAGGCACGGCTGACCGCGACGGAGCGGAAGCAGATCGAGCAGGCAGCGGCGCTCGCCGGGGAGTCAGTGTCGTCGTTTGTGGTGCTCGCGGCGCTGGATCGAGCTGACATCCTCGTGCGGGAGCAGGCATCGACGGTGGTCCCGGCCGCCTACTTCGACCAGCTTGTCGCATCTCTGGATGAGCCGGAGGAGGCCCAGGGACTAGTGCAGGCAGCTCGCGAGGCCCAGCGGCGCCAGCGAATCAAGTTTGCGTGAGCTACCGCGTCGAGCCGCTTACCGCTAGCCATGATCTTAATGGTTTTGACTGTGGGCACGACGCTCTCAATACCTGGCTGCGCGAGCATGCGCGGCTCGCCACTGGGCAGGGGACTCGCACGTATCTCCTCGTCGAGGAAGCGACGGGTGTCGTTGTCGGCTACTTCGCCCTAGCCCCGCATCTCCTTGAGCGGGACGACGCGCCGTCAGGTGTACGGCGTGGGGCGGCGCAACGCATCCCCGCCATCCTCCTCGCCAAGCTTGCGCTAGATAAGAGTCTGCACGGCCAAGGGCTTGGTGCCGAGCTGTTGATTCATGCACTGACCACCATCGTCGCTGCGGCGCGTGCAGCCGGCGGCCGCGTCGTCGTTGTGGACGCCGTTGACGAGAGCGCGGTGGGCTTCTATCGCGCCCATGATTTCAAGCCCTCACCAACGGACCCTCGGCGGCTGATCATGAAGTTGAGCACCGCAGCACGTGCGCTCGGTCTCACCTGGCCGTAACCGCTCCCTACAGCCCTACGAGAAAGCAGCGAGCGCCCGTATGAAGCCCACGGGTTCGCGTTGAGTACCAGTCATGGACAGGGGCGAACATAGGTCGAACACGGGCCGTACGAGGGCGGTCTTGGCCGGTCGCCCCCCGGCGGGGCTTGGGGCGGCCCAGGCCGGGCTGCCAGGCCGACAGGGCCTGGTAGACGGGCGTGAGCTTCGTGGCCGTGATTTCGGCATCGGGACCAACCTCGATGCGCTCGAAGATGGCGAAGTTCATCACCCGCCGCTCTAGCGCCGTTCCCTCCCGGTAGATCTCCTGCGGCCGGTCGACGCGGCCGAGCGCGAGCTCCAGCGCCTCCTCGATGTCACCGAGCTGCGCGACTGCAGTGATACGCAGACGCTTGGCGGCGCGGCGCTCGGCCTTGAGCTTGTCCTGCTCTGCCTGGAAGACGTTCTCGCTCACGAGGTCTTGGTAGTAGAGCTGGATGAGCTTCTCCTGCTTGGCCTCGATCTGCGCCAGGGTGCGCTCGTGGCGTTCGGCCTCGCGCTCGATGACGCCGGTCCGCTCGGCGAGTTCCTCGCGCAGCTCCTTGCGGATCTGCTCTTGGGTCTCGGGCGGGATGAACACCGTGGCGTATACCTGCTCGATGATTTGCTGCTCGGTGAGGTCGACGGCAAAGTGACCGCTCGAGCATTGGATCTGCCGTCGCCGGACGGTGCGGTTGTTGCAGCAGAAGTACTCGTAGTAGCGGCCGCTACGCCCGCGATGGCGCCCATAGAGCAGCCGCCCGGAGCACTCGTCGCAGAAGACGCTGCCGCGTAGGTAGTGCTCGTGCTTCTGTGGTCGTTCGCCGCCCACGCGCGCTCCGGCGAGCAAGAGCTGAACGCGGTCGAAGGTGTCCTGATCGACCAGCGGCTCGTGTTTGCCGGGGTAGCGTTGGCCGTTCCAGACCACGACTCCCATGTAATAGGGGTTGTGCAGCATCGCGTGGATGCGGCTGTTCGACAGGGGCCGCTCGGGGTAGCGACGAGTGCCGCGGCTGCGCAGACCCTCCTGCTCCAGGTGCGCCGCCAGCTTGTGGAGCGTCCACTGGCCGGTGGCGTACAGCGAGAACGCCAGCTTGACCAGTGGCGCGCGTTGCTCGTCCACGATCACGCTACGGATGTCCTGGCTGCCGATCAGCTCGCGCTTTGAGAGGTAGCCGATCGGTGGCTTGTGTGGCGTGCCGCCCTGCTCGTGCTTGCGGCGCAGGCCCTTCATGATCTCGGTGGCGAGATTGTTGGAGTAGTACTCCGCGAAGGTCGCCAGCATCCCGTGCATCAGCTGACCGGCCGGCGTCTCATCGATGTTCTCTGAGGCCGACACCAGTTTGATGCCCATGCCGACGAGGCGCTGGTAGAGCGTGGCGTCGTCCAGGCGATTGCGCGCCAAGCGGTCCACCTTGTGGACGATCAAGTATTTGACGCCGAGGGTGGGTAGCTCCTTGAGCATCGCCTGGAGCACAGGGCGGTCATC
Organism: uncultured Solirubrobacteraceae bacterium; assembly: GCA_963716315.1. Lineage (GTDB taxonomy): Bacteria > Actinomycetota > Thermoleophilia > Solirubrobacterales > Solirubrobacteraceae > Palsa-744. The sequence goes on from OY970301.1 coordinate 1,953,309, forward strand.
GCTCTTGGCCGACTCGGCCCGCTCGATGTACACCTTGGCGACCTCGGCACCGCGTGATGTCGCCTCGGCTTCGCAGGCCTTGACCTGAGCGGGGATCGAGTAGCCGTCTTCGTCACCGTCACGGCCGAGCTGACCAGTGCTGGAGACGCGAACGTAGACGGCAGCACTCTCCGCCGCCTGCGGTTCGGGATTAGGTTGATGTGACTTCTCGTGTTCTTGTGTCATTTATGCCTCCTTTCTTGGTTAATTGGCTTAACGATTTTCCCGTTAAATCAGTGATGTGGCAATGTGTTAATTGGTAGGTGCGAGCCGATCCGGACGTCTGTCCAGATCGGCTCGCGTGGGCTCACTTCAGCGCCTCCAGGCGCTCGGTGATGACCTGCTTGCGTCCGGCCGCACTCTCCTTGAGCGCCTTGGCCTCCGCGGCACTCTCCGCGGCTCGCTCCTCGGCGGCTTCGACCTCTCGGTCGATCGCAGCTATCGAGCGCTCCAGGGAGGCACGGGCGTCGGCCAGCGCGTCCTCGGGCGTCGTCTCACGTCGGCGCGTGCGCGGTTTGGCCTCACCGCCCTCGAGCTTTTTCTTGTGCGAGTAGAAGCTGCCACGGATCGAGTCCCTTGGCCTCTGCTCTTCCTCGGCGATCTTGTTGAACGCGTCCGAGCGGCTCATGCCCTGCTCCATCAGGGCGTGGGTCCGTTTGTAGATGTCCTCGGCCTTGGTCGTAGCCATAGGTGAGTACCTCCTGGTCGTTGGATGGCCATGTCGGCGGGCAGAAAGGCCGGAGCCCTTCCGCCCGCCGGAGCGCCATCCAGCGCTCACCGCAGCTCCCTTTCAGCCGCCCAGTGGCTGAGGCGCGCGCAGGCGATGTCCACGTACTCGCTTTCACGCTCGATCCCCAGGAACCGCCGCCCTTCCATCACGGCCGCGATCCCGGTGCTGGCGCTGCCCGCGAACGGATCGAGCACCACACCACCCTCTGGTACGGCGAGCCGAACCAACCAGCGCATCAGCTCGACCGGCTTGACCGTCGGGTGCGTGTTGCGCCGCGCCCGCGCCGGTCGCCCGGTGCCGGTGTAGAGCTGCGCTGAGCGCTGGGGCAATTGCTCACAGCCCGCCTCCCGCTCGCGCTTCGTGGCTTTGGCGCAGAAGAAGAGGCGGCTCGGGCCGATGCGCTCGCCGTCGAGCAACGCGACCGGGCACTCCGGGCTGTGGCTGGTTGCGACGTTGGCCGGCCAGTAGCCGCTCGCTCCACCGACCCTTGCCGCCTCGATGTTCAACGCGCCGGTGCCGAACTGCTGAAGGTTGTCGGTCGTGGTGCCCGTCAGCGGCTTGCGGGCAATCAGGACCGGCTCATAGGCCGGTTTGAGCAGGGTGCCGAGCCCGCCGGGCAGCCGCCGGGACTTCGGCATCCCCTGGGCGTAGAGCCACAGCAGTTGATCGCGCATCTCAAGACCGGCGTCCTCGATGCCCGCCACCAGCCGGTGGAAGGTGCGGGGCGCACCGAAGGCGAGCAGATGACCACCGGGTTTGAGTACCCGCGAGGCCTCGGCGGCCCACTGGCTGCTCCAGCGCTCGAAAGCGTCCGGCCCATCGCCGAACTGGTCCCATGCCTCGCCGCCGAGGAAGATCCCGTAGGGCGGATCGGTGACGATCGCGTCGATGCACGAGTCGGGCAGTCGCGCCAATGTATCGAGCGCGTCGGCCTCGATCAGCCGCCATCGCCGGGTGTCGTCGCTGTAGGCGGTGACGCGGCTCACGCTCGCGCCTCCGCAGCGAGAAAGGCCACGCCCTGATCAAAGATGCAGACGCTGAACAGTCGCCGGGTTTCTGTGGGCTGACGGCCAAGCACGCTCCTGACTTGCTCGGCGCGAGCCTCGTCCGGCACCAGCCAGGCGACGCGCGGGTAGACGCCGCCGTCGCGTTGCTCGGTTCCGGCGCGGTAGTGCTCACCGTAGAGGGCGGCCTTGCGCGCGATCGTGCGCGCCGACTCCGAGCCGAGGTCAACCTCGATCATCCAGCGGTCTTCGCTCTTACCCGCGCCAAGGCGGATGAACAGGTCGGGCTTGAGCACTCGCTCACCGGCGAAGAACGCCGGGTAGCGCCGCCAGCACGTGGGCTCCTGCTGGACCTCGATCAGCTCGAGCGTGCCGCCCTGGTCAGCCTCGGTGAGGCGCACGGCGAGCTCGGTCGTCGCCAGTGTGTGCGCCAGGTGCAACGTGCCGGGTACCTCGACCCTCGGACCGGCGACACCACGAGCGGCGAGCAACCGGACGCCAGCCCGGCCGGGGTAGTAGACGAGTCCCGCGCTGCCGCGCATTCCGCTCACCCGGCGAGGCAAGGCTTGCAGCACCCGCCGGTCGGTCAGTCGCTTGAGCGCCCGGCGTCCCCGGCGCGCCGCGTTCGAGGTGGCGTCGTCGGTCTGCCAGAACGCGCGGATCAGCTGCTCGCCGGTGGCGAAGCGGCTCTGGTGGACGAAGTCGAGCAGCCGCCAGTCGGCCTCGGACATCGAGCGGCTGATCTGGTGCAGGCGCTCGGGCGTGAGGTAGGAGTGGGACTGGGGCGACACAGAACCATTCGCCGTCGAAATCGCGGCAGAGGCCCCACCGTTACGGGGATTTGCGCCGAGCCGACTCGTAGCCCCTGGTCGCTTGGTTGGACGCTTCATACAGCCCTCCCGGTGCGTCCCAGTGGCGGCTCCTCCGAGTCGTGGCTCGCCGCTTGCGGCTCTGACTGCGGCTCCGAAGGAACCGGGGAGCTGCCGTAGCGCACTGCCGAACGATCACGGATCGCGCCGGCCTGGCCGGTGGGGCTTGGTAGCGGCAACGTTCGGCCGGTGACGGTCGAGACCGCTCCGGCGGTCGTGATCCGCGCGGCCACCTGAAAGCGCCCGAGCGCCCGCACGTCGGCCTCACTGAGACCCGGCAACTGGCGCGCGACGCGCGCGGACTCTTCGGCTGGCGCGGCGAAGGTGATGAAGTTGCCCGAGTTGCCCAGCAGCGCCGAGCGGGTCGGTTCGGGCACGCGGCCGAGCGTCTGCACCGCCACCGTCAGTCCCGCGCCCAGGCCGCGAGCACGCTCGGCCAACAGCTCAAACGAGAACGGCACCCCGCCGGTCAGCGTCGCCAGCTCATCCAGGTACACCGAGACGAACCGCCGCTGAGCTGCCGGGAGCGACACCCGCGCCTCGATCGCGCTCCAGATGAGATGCGTCAGCGCCGCCCCCACGATGCTCGCGCCTGCCTCCCCGAGCTGCCCCGGAGCCAAGCTGACCAAGAGCCACTTACCCTCGTTAAACAGTCGAGCGACATCGAGCTTCGGGTCGGGGCTTGCCAGCACCGCCCTAACGCGCGGCCGCGCCAAGAGAGCCGCCACGCGCGCCATCGGGGCCTGGACGTGCTCGACGCGCGAGCCTGGAGGAAGCGCCAGGTACTGCCGCCACGCCTCGATCAGGTAGGGATCGCGCAGCCGCCCGATCACCTCTCGCAGGAAGGGCTCGGATGAGAACAGCCGCCCGGCATCGGCCAGAGTTGCGCCGGGCATCTCGGCGAGGCTGCGGAGCGCGAGACGGCCGTAGGTCTCCGAGCGAATGCCCCAGTCGGAGAAGATGCTCTTGAGCGCCCCGATCAGGACGTCGGTGCGCAGGTCCGGGTCGCCGCCACGCAACACGTCGACGCCGGGCGTGGGGCGCGAGTCGTCGCCGGGGTCGAGCACCACCACTCGGTTGGCGTGCTCGGCGGGGATCTGACCCAGGACCGTCTGGATGAGGTCCGCCTTTGGGTCAATCACCGCACCGGCGTGTCCGGCTGTGATCTCATCCACGATGCCCCGCGCCAGTAGCTCGCTCTTGCCTGATCCCGATGCGCCCGCGACGACCGTGTGCAGCCGCGCCGTCTCCGGGCCAATCGCCACCCAGCGCTCACCGCCCAGGTCGCGTCCCATGAACAGCCTCCGTCCTGAGCGCGGCAGATGCGCAGGCGCTGGCAGCTCGCGGCCGCCCAGGGTGACGCCCGGTGCGACATCCGCGCCCATCGGCCATGCCAAGAGCGGCAGCAGCTCGTTCCCCGACAACCAGCCACTCGCGCGGCTCACCCGTGGCAGCGAAGCCAGCCGCCGTCCGCTGCGCTCACTCGTAATCCGCACCGATCCGCCAACAGCCACCCGCGCGCGGATGAGACTCGCGAGTTGCTCGGCGAGTTCGCGTGCCCGCGCCTGCCCGTCGGCTCGCACCAGCACCAGCCCGCTGACGAACAGGCCCGGCAGCGCGCTCTTGCGTCGCCACGCTTGCTCGACCTGGCGCGCACGGGGCGTCTTGGGCTCCGTCTCTCGCACCCGTGGGCTCCCGGCGCGAAGCGCCCATCGCAATATCACCTGCTCGCCTTCGCGGACACTTGCCATTCCCGCAAGCAGGCCGCGCGACACCGCTGCAGCGTTGGCGGTGTTCAGTACCACGGGCGTCGATAGATGCAAGCGCAGCGCAAAGGTCGCCGAGCCGCTTGGCGTTGGTGACTCCGCCAGATGAAGGCTGGGGATCGCACCGGCGAGCGCCATGCGCAGCGCTGGCGCGCTCGCCGCCGGCACCCACAGCGCGTGCTCGATGTGCCCGGCTCGCGCCGACACCTCGGCGACCAGCTCGGCAGACTCGCCAGCTCCGGCGAGGCTCTCAATGGCTGCGAGCGTTTGGGTCGGCTCAAGGCCGAGGGGAAACCGCATCCCGAGGCGCACGCGGCTGGCCCGCATCGCCTCATCGCGGCGATGCTCGTGTAGCCAGATGCCGGCGATCAAAGCCGAGCCGCCACCGGCCGCGACGATCGCGGGGGCGAGGTCGCCATTCACGCTTCGCCTTCCCGGCGCTTGGCCTTCTCGCTGGCTTCGCGCTCGCGGCGCTCGCGCAGTACCCGCTTGGCTTGCAGCCAATAAATGAGAGCGAGCTGCTCGGTGTCAAGCTCGCTCTTTCTTACACCCTTTACTTTGATACGTCGGGTCCGTGCCATATGGAATGACCTCCTTTCTCGTTAGCTGTTAGATGAGTGACCTCCTCAAGTAGTTGGTGCTTTTAGTATGTCTCGGGCCTCCGTGTTCGGTCTTTGTTCGGCTTTACAGTTTTTGGCGCATCAAAGCGGTGATTGGCTGTCGGTTTTGACAGGCGGGTCCGAGAAGCTCACCACCGGCGCGTCCACGTCCAAATAACACGCAGCGCGCCTGCGACAACACCGACGACCAAGACGAGAGGCACCAGCGCGCTTGTGAGCGCCACAAGCCGAGGCCCGACAGTGCCGAGCGATGCCAGTGCCACGACCACGGCAACAAGCGCGAAGGCGAGCTTTCTCACCTGGAGTCCCTTTGCAGCAGTTCGTCCATCGCGGCGCCCAAGACGTCGTCGGCTGCGTCGCGTTCAATGACCAGCTGCTCGCAATTCACGAGCGCCATCCGCCTTCCGCCTCGTCCATGCGCCGAATCGTCTGAACGCGGGTCGCGGTCATCCGGCGCATCGCCTTCAGCGCTCGCCTGCGCGACCGATCGATGGCGTAGCAGCGCCAGCTCCAGCGCCCGATCTCCCCGGCGAGATATAGGAGGAACAGCCCGGCCATGACGAGGAGGGCGTATCCAGCGGTCGTCTGCGGCATCGCCCTAGCCCTCCCGCAGTCGGCGAAGCTCGTGCCGCACGTCGGCGATGCCGTCTTCGGCGATTGGGGCGAGTGCTTTGAAGGCGAGCGGTCGGCCCGTTACTCGACGTTCGAGGTCGCCGACGATCTCATCGCCCTCCGCGAGAGCATGACGAGTGGCGAGTCCTACGTCGGAGATGCGTGCGATCGTGAGGTCTCGGCGGGCGGCGTCAGCGGCACGCTGAACCAAGGCGGCGGCTTGGACGCCGTTCAGCGCGCGGACGATGGCTCGGTCACGTGTGGGCACGAGGCCGAGCGATAGGCGGGTTGCAAGGCTTGTGCTGGCCATTCAGACTCCCTTTCTCTGTGATGCCGGAGCCTGCTGCTCGCGGCGATGGGGAGCGTTGTAGCGCGCTACTCGGGAGACCTGGCAACCGCGAATTTCAGGTCCCGTAGGGGACCGGGGTGTCGGTTTCCTAGGTAGGCTGCACGGCGCGCATGACCATCGAAGAGCTCCATGACGACCTGTACGCCATTGCAAAACATGTCGGGCCACTCGATGCGGAGGCCGTGCGGGCCGCGACCTCGATCCTGGCGTTGCCGCGCTACGCAGGACAGCCGAATCTGCTGGTCGAGGATCTCGAACGCGTTATCGAGACGATCTCGCCCGACACACTGCCCGATGAACCAGCAGGCGTCGAGTCGGCGAGCCGGTACCTACAACGCTACGCGCGCCGCTACTTCTCCTTGGAGGCTGCCGGCCAGACACTTGAACATCGGCGAAGCTTCGGCAAGAGAGGCAAGCAGGGCACTCTCCTGACATGGATGAACCGAGGCGTTGGCTATAGGGTGGCGGCAGGGCTGCTCGAGCTGTGGGCTGAGACCGACGCCGAATCGCCACCCCCGATAACCACTGGTCGGAGCGGCGGATACCGGTTGGACACCGTAGATTTGACACGCCATGTGACGAACGGCTCACTGTTCCAGCCGATGTCCGAGACGTTGACGAGTCATCTAACGCTCTTCGCATCCGGACCGCATGTTCTGCTACTTCCGTTTGAGAGACGCGGCACACGCCTCGGCGAGGTGGCACCGCAACAGCCAGGCACTTATCCGCCGCCGCAGCTCATCTCAATTAATCTACCCGCCCGCCGTCCGCTGGCTGGGGTTGTCCTCTCGGGTGAGGTTGGTGAGCAGCTACGAGTTTCGGCAACATATGCGCCACGCAAGCGCCAGTCCATCTCATCGCTTATGAATGTGACCTACCGCGTTGATCAACCGATGGGCACGCTTTGGCTGGGTGTGGAGTACGACGACCGTATGCACGAGTGGCATGTTGCTGAAAACGGGGTTCGTGAGTGGCGCGTTGGTCAGATGAGACGCAAAGCCTCATGGTCGCAGCGTGAACCTGACGTCGGCAAGACGTATCGCCTGAGTGGCGACCGCACGCGAGAGGACCGTGAAGAAGAACATACTGTTCAAAGGGAGATCGAGTATGCGATGCAGGGCTTGCGCGACCGTGAACGTGGACAACAAAAAGATAATATGTTATAAAGGTTAATTGCTCTTGCGTTTGGGGTTCGGCTGTGGTTCGCACTTCGCGTGCCACTTCGAGCCCCCAACCTTCTAGGAGCGAACATGTCTGAGGCAACGCTCAGTGACCCGAACGTCCGAGCCGCCCAAAACCGCTGGTACCTGTACTTCGACTCGGACCCAATGCATGGTCCAGCGGGCTGCGTTCGAGCCGTAATCGAGGAGATCTGTGATGAGATCTTCAGTGGCGACGGCGGTCCGACGCGCCAGCGGCGAAACGTTTATCTCGATGCTGGAACTGTCCGGGATATGCCCACGCCGCGACGGAGCGAAGAACGGGCTGCTTACGACGGTCTCGATTGGCGCATCGAAAACGAAATGGATGACGACGAGTTCCTGGGATTGATCGACAGCGGCACGATCATCCCGATATCTAGCCCGCAGGGGTGATGGGTGACACCGCCCTACCTCGCCCAAGTGGGCGCATCTGGCTGCGCCATGATTGGCGGGGTCAGTTGAGCATCCCAGGCCCCGACGATGCCTGGCGTCGTCGGGGCAACCCGGCAATAATCCGCGTCCCGCCCCGCGTCGTCTCGGCTAGTTGGAGATCGTGTCGGACCTCGGCTTTCCGATCGGCGCTGATACGTTCTGGGAATGAAGCGTCCAGTAGGCATATATGCCGAGATCCGCCTACCGGGGATAACGATCGGCGCGAAGGATGTAGGCGCGCTGTTCAAGCAAGGCCACGGTGCTGGCCCTTTTCTACTCATCTCGCGCTGCTGCGGGCTTGCGCTCGACACAGCATTTGCGACCGACAACGGAGCCCTCCCGATCTTGTGGCCACCCCATGGCCGCCGGCAACAGCTGTGGTACCTACGCCCGAGTGGCTACCGCGGCGAGGTTCTTGTCGTCTCTGCCGAAAGTGGGCTAACGCTAGATTCCACGCCGAACCCTGACGGCGAGAGGCCCTTGTTGTGGGAGGGCCACGGAGAGGTATGGCAGCGATGGGTGCTTCGACAGGCACCTGACGGCATCGGCTATCTCCTTACGAGCGTACTGAGTGGTCGCGTACTTATGACCAGTGAAGAAGCGGAGCCGTACTGGCATCCGTGGCTAGCCGATCGTGATGCCGGGTGGCCGCAGCAATGGCTGCTGACAATGCCACACGGCGACAAGCTCCTATGACTTCTTTGCCTAGGCGGAGTGCTTGACGCACTTGTGGGACTGTCTGTCATTAATCACTCCCGTGCACCTCTGAGTTTCGACTTGTCGGGGCGACAGTGCTCACGTGAGACGCCATCTCGTAGCATTTCGGCCATGCCCAACGCTAGGGGTCGCCGTAGGGTGTCCCGGCAACCCGATTCGAGGTCAGGACAAGCACTGTCGCGTCGCGACTTTGTCGATGCGGGCGTACTTCGTTCGGTGGTCGGCGCAATTCGAGCGCTAGCCGACGATCTCGCACGCGATGTAGCCCAAAGCTTCGACGTCGCGAAGGACGCGGACATCGACATATCGATCCACGTCTCCGTGCCCAGCGCCCAAGCGACCATCGTTTCTGAGGCGCTCGGCACGCTCGACTTCGCCTGGCGCCTCGGCGCGGTGATCGCCTCCGGGAACAGGGTACTCATTGGTGCTCCACGGTACGTCAGGCTCGACGCTTGGATGCTTCCCGAGTCCCACGGGCTCACGATCATCGAGACGAGTGCCGGATCGTTTGAGGTGGACCTAAAACGCTCCGGCGCGAAGCTCGGGCAATTCCTCTCATTGCTCGCGGTTGCTACTTCGCTCTCAGGGTTCAGCGCACGAGACATAGGCTCCGTCATCGAGTCCCAGGGGACGCGCAGCAACGGGACTCCGTGCAAACTAAGGCTGAGCGGGCAGCTAAGCACGCCGCTGCAGAGCGTGATGCAGCGCGAGTTTGGGAAGAAGATGCCGCCCAACTGCAAGGTCGCTTTTGATGTCCGAACCCCGGACGCGCTCGTATCGAAATGACATACACAACGCCCGCGCGCTAACGACCAGCCTAGCCAACGACTTCGGCGATTCGACCGGAGGGCAATGTCGCACAATCGGCGTTGCGCGCCCGCGGCCACGAGCCGCTACTTCGTCAATACTGAGACGTACTCATTCTCCACAAACAACGCCTCGTCGCGGTCAAAGAAGGAGCCACCGTCCGCCGCAAATTCTGTCGCAAAATATTCCGACACGTCGTCGCGACACATATCCCGCGCCTGCTGTAGTAGCGATTCGATATTGCCCCAGATGTAGTCGCGTTGGGCGCCCGTAAACGGGGCCGCCATCACGTTTGTCCAGGGTATTGTCTCACTAGTGCGGAAAGGATATGCAGACGCCAAAAACGGCACACGGCGCCCAAAAAAGTTTGTGAACGGAAGCGGGTTGTCGGCTTGATCCGCCTGCGCGGCCGCTTCGAGCAACTGCCTCCAGTGATGTCTGCTAACCGGGCTAATGAGAATACTCTCTAGGTCATAGTCCTTGACTATGACCCTTCCTCCAACGGGCAGCATGGCGCCGACACGCTCGATAACGCCATGTGGGTCAGGCGAATAGCCAAGCGAATTCATGAAAAGGACGACGTCATACTGATCGGTGGCGAACGCATACTCGTCTAGGCTCGCGTGGACCGCCGTCGCATGCACAGCACCTCGACGGCTAAGCAGCTCGCGCGCCTCCTCTACAGAGTTCTCAAGTAGATCGATCCCGACCGCCATTCCAGATGGACCTACCAGATCGGCAACGTAGCTAAGGTAGATACCCGTGCCACAGCCGACGTCGAGGACGCGGTCACCAGTGCGAATTGGCAACGCAGCCATTTGACGAAGACGATTTGCGCTCTTCGCCCAAAAATGCGTCGCTAGCCAATCGGCGGTCGCCCAGTCGCTACTAACCTGCTTCGACGTACCGTGCACATCTACCCCCTGTCTATTGATTGCCACTTGCCCGAGTCGATAGTCGAGGCAAGCCCTACTTAGATTCCGTACCTACTGGCAAGCCCAAGAACATAAATTACGAAAATGCCCACGAGCAGGACGACACTGATCACCCGCACTCGGGCGTCCAACACCACGGAGAGTTGCCCACCTCCGGTTGCGCCGTTAGTGTTCGCCGGGCGAGCATCTATGTGGCGATACAGCGCGGCGACGTGCCGTGTGCTGCGTCTTGCGTCGCCGGTGAACACCCGCAGACATAGATAACTAAGCACGGACGTGAGCACCACTGGCGCAAGGTCTCCGACCATCGTGTTGGGTCTGTTTGTGTGCGCGATGAGCAAATCCAGAGCAGCAAGCATGGCGAGCACGAGCATCTCACCGAACGACACAACCTGGCACGCCATAACTTCAAGCTTGCGAATCGCTGCAACCAGGCGAGGCTCCGCGCCGGCGTCAAGGTCCCATACCCGCGCGCCTCCTTCTACGCCTGGGGCTTCTCGCCTTCCCTCAAGAGCCGTGACGATGGCATTGGTTAGAGAAGCCCTCGCAGGTGGTGCGAGGGCCGCGGAGCGAGACACTCCATCGAGAACCTCAACGGCCAAAAGAGCGACGTCCTCATCGCGCTGATGCGTCCGCTGAAGAATGAGTGATGCTGAAACACCAACAAAACCGGACGCGACGGACAGCATCGTGTAGTACTGCGGATCTGCAACGCCGTGACAATACACACAGATGGCCGCCGAGACGCACATCCCACCTATCAACGAATCAAAGCCCGCGTCGGTATCCCCGCGGGAAATCAAAACGATGTTGGCTCCCAGAATGATCATCGCGCCCAGCGCGACTTCCGGCGAAACGGTAACGCCGTGAAAGGCGCACAGCCACAGCAAGGAGAGCACGGGCGTTAGATACCACAGCGAATTCACCGCGGCGGACTGCGCGAGGATGTTCCCGGCGTGGTAGGTCACGACTCCCAGGGCAATAATCGCGACGCCGACCACGGCGGCAAGACCAATCGCCGACGCAGCCGGCGGACCGGCATGAAATATCACGATGCCAGCGACGATGGCGCCGGTGCTCGAAAAGGCCTTTACGACGTTCTGCGTAATTACTGGCTGGAGCAGCGGGTCAACTACGTCTCTCAACTTGTGACAAAGACTCGCATCGAGGCTGGAACTCACGGCCATAAGCAAGGCGGAGACGAGGGCGAGGATTAGCCCATGAATGATTGGCTTGGTTTGGTGCGCCCCGACCGAGAGCCCGTGAGAAAGCTCGGCGCGAACCAATAGCCCGGCCCCAGCGAGTGCAAGTCCCGTCAGGACCCACTCCCGAAGCGTGATGCGCTGATATCGGTCTGGGAGAAGCCGCCGTATCGCAATGATCGCGCCAATCGGCCACACCTCGTAGAGCATTGTCGAGGCCGCACTGTTGATGTACAAGAACGAGGCGAACAAGCTCGCGTGGCTGGCCGCGTTGGCAAAGCCGCTCAAGGCCGACTGGGCGAGGTACGGGCGGGTTGTCACGCATCTGCGCAGCCTGGCGGGATCGGCGATCTCTCCGCGCCGCCATACAGTCACAGACGTCCACGAGAGGGTGGCGAACGCAAAGGCATGAGCGAGCCCAACAAAAAGGACCGGCTCGGTATGCGTGACTACTCCCACGCCAATCAGCGGGAAAAAGCTGTACGTCAGCACAGACACGAGGAAGACAGCAATTGCCGCACTTGGCCTTGATTCGCGGGCTATTCGGGTTCTGAACGCCTCGCTTGGAAACAGCCGCCACGACTGGAGCCGGTTTGGCCGCTGCCGCTCCGCCGCGCCTCTAGACGTGATCATGTTCTGGACGCAGTTGGCGACGAGGCCTGACAAATAGCAAGTACACCATCGTTGTTTGCACTATGAGAAAGGACACTGGCTGTGCGCCCGCCGAGGCCGACCAACTGGGAATCGCGACGACCGTTAGCACGCATGACACCCAGTACATGGCCCATGTCACGCGATCCTCTCGAGCGGGATCGCGCCACGTGGAATAAAACGTTGGAATTGCCCCCACGAAGCTCGTGATGGCCAGCAATACGATTGACCATGTTGGATTTACCAGTATGAGCACTAGTCCGACTACTGCTCCTGCGAGGCACATCTTGTCGAGCCGCGACCAGCCGGCTTCGCCGTAAAAGAACGCGAGGACGACAACCAGCCAGATCACGGCCACCGTGCCGAGGATCTGGCCATTTACCACGTGCCTGACGAACATTCCGTAGAGAAGAAGTGAATCGATCACGGCCCAAATAAGCCATGAGGCCTTTGCCGGAGTTGCACTCTGCCTCCTGATCGCACGGATATATGGGAAATAGGCGGCGATGACGATGACGCCAGCGAGGTCGGAAAGCACGTGCCGGCTGGACATTCGGTCAGATCAGCGATGCGGTGCGAACTGCGGGCCGTGTCCGGGAATCACTAGATCGGCCGTGGCGAGAACCTCAGCGCGGGACCGCAGCAGCGCCGCACGGTCTTCGGCATAGACATCGGACTGTGAGTCGTTCTCCCACCAAAACACGTCGCCACAAATCGCGACGAGCGCTGCCCCTGTCGTGACGTACATCGTTAGGCTGTCATACGTATGTCCGGGCGTAGGTGCAACGCGAATGTCGCGCGGAAGCGCGATTTCATTCTTGGCGTAATCAGTCCCTGACCAAGTGGCCCACGCGTCCACGACGGGCACATCCGGGAACATCCCGGCGTTGCGGGTGTGATCGATGTGGTGATGGCTGTGCACGACATGTGTAACGTCGGATGTCTGGAGCCCTGCGGCTCCGAGCGCCGTCGCGATCTCGTCCTGTTTGTCGACGGTCCCGGGATCGACGACAATTGCGTAGCCCTCTGCGCGAACTAGCACGATGTTCGGCCGATAGCGAGCGTGCCCCTCCGCCTCGAGCTTGGTCTCATCAGCGAGTCCGGGGATAAGGATGTCTACGGTTGCGTTCCCCATATAGCTCAACTTTACCCTGAACCTCGTGGATTGGCTAGACAGAAGCTGTCTCTTACAAGATGGTGAAAATACGCGATCCCGCCCTCGTGCCGTGGAGACAAGGGGCCGGGTGAGTAGCGTCCCCGCCTAATGCTCGCGTGCACCATCTCACACATCTGGCCATCCTCGTTTGTCACGGTGGCGCACATGTCACGTATAGCCGTACGACGCTCCGAGGGAGTATCGGCCGCGAAGAGAAAGGTGTATTCGATATGGGTATGATCGACGCCGACAGGCACGATGCGCTCGATACTTACACCGCTGTCATAAGAGTTGATGGCAGTGAGCGGCCAGAGCCATAGCCATACTCCGCCGTAGACCGACGAGCCGGCCCGTCTAGGCGCGTGGTGATAGACGGCCCGCTTGCGGAGCTCGACGGTGTACTCCTTTACGTCGACGTCGCGCGCTAGTCCGCGATGCATCCAAGGTAGGTGATAGCTCTCAAGCCAGTTCTCAACGTAGAGCTTCCAGTTACAGCGAAAATCAAAAGAGAGAACCGAGTCAAATTGCAGATCTGTGAGGGGAAAGGAGGTGAGCAGGCCGGCGGTCAATGAGGTGGCGTCGTCATGCCCGGAGCTAGGCGGCGCGGGGCGTACGAAGACAAGCCCATTGTGGATCGAGAGTTCAGCAGTCAATAGGTTGAGGCAGTCAGAGCGCGGAGGAAGACCGGCGTCGGCAAATCCAGGCGTCGCGGTCAGACTCCCGTCGTCGCCATACCGCCAGCCGTGATATGGACATCGCAGAAGACTTGCTTCGTGCGTCCCGGCGCGTAGGAGCGGAGCACCGCGGTGGCGGCAGATATTGTGAAAAGCGTGAAGAGTGCCGTCGGCGCCACGACGGAGCACGAGGTCGTCGCGCCCGACGGTGGCCACCAGGGCGTCTCTCGGGGACGCGACACGCTGCTCGTGCGCGACGAAGTGCCAGCAGGAGGAGAAGACATCGGCGCACTCCCGTTGGAATGCCTCTTCGTCGTAGTAGTCGTGACCCGCCAGTGGTAGCTGGTCGTCGATGGCGTCAGTTGGGCTCATCGCGCTATTGGCGGGTGTCACCCGTGCGCGGTGCGGGGACGCCAGCATGGCACCAGCGCATCGCTTCGCTCCTGCTCATTAAGCGACCCCCTATCGATGATCGACCCCGTGCCAGGCGCGCCGTGTGCGCCATCCACTCCGTGCTCACCGTTTGTCTTGTACGGCTGGGCGCCCCGACCCAGGGGCAGCTCTGCCGCGTGACATCGGGCGATGTCTCACAGGCTGGCTTGATGTTCGGCGGACCCTATCAATTCCGAGAAGTGGGCGGAATCGACACGAGGCGCGCGCCGCCGGGTCGCACAAGTGCCAGTGCGCGACGTGAGTGCTGATGTCTAGCGTTTGACCCCGGCTGCAAGGCGATGCTCCGCGCCTACGGCGCCGACCTGCGAGCGCTGGCGGACGCGCTCGAGCGGCCCGATTGACAAGCACACGGGGAGAAGCGGTCCACCATGCATCGAAGGCCCCACAAAGCCCCTCAGCCTTGGCGCGAGGGGGGCTTGCGGAATCGAGTCTCTATCCGCTCACCCACGACCGGTAGTCCCGCCGCCCGACAAGCTGCTCGGGCGGCAGGTCGGCCTCGGCGTCGTCGGGCTCATGCCACTCGAACCGGCAGTAGGTCGCCGAGCCCAAGCGGTAACAGGCTCGTTGCAGCTCGCGGCTGGCCGCGAACCACACCTCAGAGTCACGCGGTTCTTGCTCGAGAACTGCCTGCGTCCGAGTGAGCACGTCGTCCAGCTCGTCGCGCAGTCGCCCCATGCGACGCTCGGCGGCTTCACGGGCGGTGCGCCACTCCAAATGCTGCGGCGACTCGGGCAACGGGATCACGCCACCCCGGCGAGCGAGGGCGAGTCGACGCTTTCCGGCGCTCGTTAGTTGCCACCGCGTCAGGCCCTGGAACACCGAGGACTCGATCAGGCCGCGGGCGTGCAGGTCGTTCCACACCGGCCGCAGCCGGCGCGTGTCATGGCGGCTCAGGCCGAGGTGTTCCTTGACGACCGAGAGCAGCACGCCGCCGGAATGCTGTGGTCGCCGGTGGCGCAGCGCCCGCTCGATGGCAGCGAGCACCACCACCTCGGATGGTTGGGCTGGCGTTGGGGGCATCGGAACCCTCGACCTCCTTGTCCGAGGCCCAGGCGCGCGAAAACGGGCCGGGCCGCTTGACGGGAAGGCGGGCAGGCTAGGGCTGCGGTTCCTGTGGGGTCAAGCTGTGCGAATCACCGCTGGCCGGTTCAAGCTGTGAGCTACCGGCCCGCAGTGCTCGCTCGCCTGCGCGGTGCACGCGCGAGCGATTTCTCCGCCAACTCGGCGCGCCTGACCAGCGCAGAGACGTGCATATCGAGACCGGCGGCAAGCCTGCGCAGACTGCCATAGCTGGGATTGCGCTTGCCGGTCTCCACGTTAGAGATCCAGCGCTGGTGGAGCTCGGTGTCGTTGGCAAGCTGCTCCTGCGTCAGGCCGAGCTCCTGGCGACGAGCTTTGACGGCCAAACCGAGAGCGACTTGGAAGGCGGGCGAGGCTGGCATCTAGCCAGCCTTCCGGGGCCGTGGGTGGGGCGCAATGACATCCGAGTAGAGAGTCCGCTACAGTCTCGGCCGATGACATCCCGGTAGAGGGGACTATGCGGACATGGCGGCGTGACCCCACGGACGTCGCCGTGTCCGCATGGCCCTCTGGTTGCCGACTCACGAACGACGAAGGGGGCGCTTTGACCTGGACGAACTGCCTTACATCCGTTGCGATCCGCGTGGCCGTTGCGGCAGCTCTGCTACTTGGCGGTGTGTTCGGTCTCATGCCGGCAGAAGCGGCCACGGCGAACCGCTCCACCAAGGGCTCGAGCTGCGCCCACCCGTATCGCGTCGAATGGGTGGTGTACAAAAACGGCAAAGAATTCACCCATCGCTGGTTCGGCCCGGAAACGAAGGGGGACACCTCCTTCATCACGGTGCATGGCAATTACGACGCAATCGGCCTCGAAACCGGCTACTTCCATGCCTCGTGGAAGCCGCGTGTTGGCGGCCTGAAACTCTGTCTGGCCCGCCTCACCTTTGACTACCGCGAACCGTACGTCAGTCACCAGTGGCATCCGTCCAGCGTCGCGATCTTCTACGACCCGCACGCAGAACATAAATACATCGCTTCATTCGTCGTCACGGCGGCGCGATAGGAAGCAAGCCGCTCTCCGTCTGATCTAAACCGACCTTCAGCCCCGGACGCTGAACGCCGATTGTGCGACACCGCAGCGAGCTCACGCTTGGACCAAGTTCTCTTACTCAGTGCTATTTTTTCGTAACGATAACTGTGGTAATGAGCCCGAGAAACCCGAGTCCTAGAACTCCTACGATTAGTTCGAGTTTGGAGTTCTCGTCATCCAGACGGCTTTCGAGTGAGGCGGTCGTTAGAGCGGCCTTTTCCTGGTTGTCGGCAACTTCGTGCTTAAGCAGGGTGTAGCTCACTGCGGCCCGTGGATTGTCGAGAAGTATGCCGCGCATTTCGCGGATGCCTGCTTGGACGCGAGAAGTTGTGTGAGCCTCGTGTCGTACCTGAGCTTCTAGTGCTGCGACCGCTTCGTTAGCGGGAATACGACGCCGTGGCCGGCTGGCGTGATGGCGGCGTGGTCTTGGGTGATGACCTGGAGGTGCCGTGCTGTGCCGAGGAGGTGCTTGCCTGGGGGCTGGATGGTTAGAGGGTGCCGCGAAAAACGTTAGCGATGCACCGATGACAGTAGCCGCAACCGTCAGAGCAATTCCCCCTAGGCTGGTCAGACGTCGCGCGGATTGGTTCACGGCCTGTAGAGCCTAACTGATTAGCCGAACCGTGCCGCTGAGCCGACGTATCAGGTAGCTCCCAGATTCGCCGCCGCCGCACACTGCCGCTTGTGCGACCCTGTTGATGATCTAGCGGAGTGAAGCAGGGAGGCGCTGCGCTTGCTCGCTCGCAGCCTCCTCCATGTTCCGTTGCCGCCGGCCGCGGGTGAGGCTGTAGAACCAACTAGGGACACCTATCACTTGGCGGTTAGCGTATATCTCGTCCTGAAGGCTTCGACAGGCATCGAGCGAGGGAGCAACCCCGGTGCTGCACGCGTCAGCGTACAACCGGTCCGCTTCATGTGCGAGCCGGGTCCGACTGCGCCCGAGTTCTTCATTTCCATTCGCTAGATCGAGGATATCCAGCACAGCGGGAAGCACCGGCAGCCCAAGTCGCAATAGATAGTCCCCCAGGTTAAGACCAAGGGCGACGCCGAGAATGAGCGTCCCGACCAAAGTGACGACTGCGGCCGTGCGAAGTACTCGGGCATAGCTAGCGTGGTCTTGTCGCGCCCATGTAACGCTCGCGCGTTGACATATCAGGGCATCAACCGGATGACGTGCCGGCCGAACGTCGGCGTACCAGTTGCGCATCTCATCCTGCGATTGTCGCTCTCCCCAATTACGTAGGTCCTCTAGAGCTGGTTGAGGTCCGGCTGTAGTGCCGTTCCATGGGAGGTCCAGAACCTGAGTGTCGAAGACCTCCTGCGCGAGCGCTCCGTCCCCTTGAGCTCGGCGCTCTTGACTGAGTAGAAGCGTGCGGCTCAGCACAATCCACCCAGCCGCTCCCGCGGCTAGATAGTCGAGCGTCGAGCTGTAGAGCAACGCCAGCACTACGCCGGCAGTTCCTAGGAGTACTCCGACCCCCAGCCGAAGCATGTGCCAGCGCTTGGCTAGGACGTACCGACGTCTAAACGCGCTTGCAGCTCTAAGTGCCGAAGGTTTGTTTTGACGCTCCTGGATAGATGTCGCCGTCACGGCCGGGGCATCCGGGCGCCAAAGAGGGTGCGCCATTTCTCTACTGCTGCACGGTCCTCCTTTCCGTCCTCGAGCCGCACTGCTTCCTCAGCCACCCGTTGCCATCCGGCGAGGACCGCCGCAGCAGCTTGGCGCTGGCTCGCGCTCATGGTGCCGTTCACGGCAGGACCAATGCCAGCGGGGTCAGGCCAGTCTTGTGTTATCTGCTCAGCGGCGCTGGCTAGGAACCACACTATCTCGTCCTGGTAGCGGCCGAACGGGGTTCTAACGAGCGAATGAGCCATAACCTCCAAGAGGAACGATGTGGCTATTGGCTCGCCGGCCTCTCTATTGATGCCCTTGATCATCTTCACGAAGGGAACAAACTTTCCTTCGCATTTATCATTCTTTGCAGTTGACTGCTCGTGGTGGCGCTTGGGATTGGTCGCAATCCATCCAGCTCGGTCCGCATCCGGTATCTCCCACCCACCGCCCTTACGCTTGAAGGCTGGGACGACGTCAAATGAGGCAACTTCATCCTCATCCCCGAAGGCTACTGTGCAGGCAAAGCCGTCGGTAGTGATTCTGTCGTAGGACACTGCTAGGAGCTTCTTTAGCTCCGCTAGCACCTCGGTCGGGGATTGCTCCCGCAGATAGGCTTGAGCGCCTCCTGGCTTGAGTACGACGAAAATGTCGACGTCCTTCAGGCGCTTCGTCTTAGTGTTGCGTCGATAGCTACCCGTCAGAAAGTTGTCATCGAGATCCCAGCTTTCTTCTACGAGGTCTCGGATCTCTCCATGCTTGCGTGATGCGAAGGCGCTCTCAGTAGCCGTAATCTCAAGAGCGCTTTTGCAATTAGAGAACGCATCGTCAACATATCCCATAGCGTTGTCCTTCTTAGTTTAGGTAGCGTAGATTTGCGCTTGCATGTGGGCCCTCAGCGAGGCTGCCGAACGAGGTTGACCGTAGACCGTCGGTCGACGCTCGGCTGCCAGGGCTCCAACCTGGCTGTGGGGTTCGTGCGCTCGAGAAGGTGCAAAACAGTTTGTACTGTGTCCCACTTGGCACCGACGTCAGCTTCGCCTGGTAGCGAGCCAAGGCCGCACGCGAGCTAACAAAGCTCGCACCGCCCTGGCCAAAGGTTCCATAGACGAGTGGGAACTCAAACACTGGCTTCACTGTCCCATCAGGGCGGTGACACTCCAGAATGACTTCCTTGAGCGAGCCCTCGTTGATCCACGCCGCAATTGCGCTCTGGTCTTGATCCCAATCCGCGAGATGGCGGCTCGCGTCAATGTTGAGACAGCCGAGGATGTCCCCGATTGCTCCCATAATTACGTCGCTGATGTAGGTCGCCGTGTGGGTACGGGTATGCGTTGATGTCGATGTCGCTGTACTCATGGCCTCTCCTGTGCCCAGCTAGCCAACGCGGCCTCGTTGAGGGCTCCAGCTGCTGCCTGCTTTTCGGAGCCGGTCGGTGCCGTGGCCTCGTCGGAAGACAAGTGATCGTCTGCCTTTACGCTGTTTTTGACGATTTTCGCGATTGGGCCGGCCGCCGGGAGATGCACCATCCAGTCGTCAGCCGTCGCCGCGCCTGGGACGGGGTTGAGGTTCTCTTCGATAGTTAGTGCTCGGTCGCCAGAAACGGTGGTGATCTCCAGCCAGAGCTGTCCCGCGGTGACGACGATCGGAGTCGATTCGAGGTGGCCTCCACTGATGAGCATGCGTCCGACGCCGCCGCCTGCGCTCATAGTCGCATCGACGGTGGAGCGGTCGATATTCGGGCTGCGCTCAAGAGTCACGCCTACGATGGCAGCAATGGTGTCCCAGGTTTCGCCTGCGGTTCGCTGCGGTGAGGACGCGATCTCCCTATGCCGCTGCACGCTGGGCCTCCTTGGTCTCGCTCTGCTTCAGACGCCGCGCAGCATCGAGTAGATCCCCGATCTGAAGCTTGTTTGGATCGAGAACGGTGGCGCGGCGACCGGCCAGCGCCTCGGTAACCGCCTTACGGATTCGGCGACCATCGAGACCGACCAGTGCAGTTGCTGCGCCGCGAAGCTGAGTGTTCTTTGCCAGGGTCTTGAGCTTGGGATATGCAACCCCAAAGTCGCTGAGCGTGCGCTCCAAGATGGCGAGCACGCCAGCAGCATTGGGGAGCGGCACCTCAATAGCTAGGTCAGCACGGGTGCGGAATGCCTCATCCAGTGCCTGCGTAAAGTTCGAAGTAGCGACGGTCAAGATGTGAGAATGCGTGACTGCGTTGCGGTCCAGCGCCATCAGAACTGCGTCTGTCGCGCGATGGACATCGGCAGGGTTCGCCGATAGGGAGGCGGCGCTGCGGGCAACCGCCATTGACTCGACCTCGTCAAGGAGCACGATCGTAGGCATTCGATCATCGGCGAGCAGGGGTATGTACTCGCAGAGCAGCTCGAACACGCGCTGCTGAGACTGTCCGTGTTCCGCGCTCATTAGCCCGTGCGGGTTGATTTCGATCAGACGTGCGCGGCCGCCCTTAACGAGAGGGCAAAGCTCCTGAGCCAAGCCACGAGCCAGGGTTGTCTTTCCAGTTCCAGGTGGCCCGTGTAGGAGGATCAGGCCATGCAATGACGTGGTTGTAAATGGCAGGCGCTCGCGTAGTCCGAATGCCAGAAGGGCCTGATTGATGACGCGCTCCTTGATGTCCTCGCTCGCCACGATCGATCCCCAGACGCCGTCGAGCTGGGCGTCTGGCAGCACCTTGTTCTCTGTGACCCACTCCTCAACGCCCATGTCTGCTCGTAGCCTCCTGTTGATCTGTGTTCGACTAGCGGTACAGTTGTGCTAGCCCTGCAACTACCGTAGCAGGCGTTGCAAGACCCAGTCAAACGTCTCTTAGACGCAACAAAAGGAGCGACTCGTTGCCCCCACGCTCGACACCAGATTTCGAGCTTGTACGCAAGCGGCTTGAGCAAGCCAGAAAGCGTGATGACCTAAGTCTGCGCGTAGTTGCTGACGCGACGGGGATCAGTGCGGCTACGCTTTCGCGCTTTGAGACCCGCAAGGGCAATCCTGATATTGAGACTTTGTCGAAGCTTATAGACTGGCTCGAATTGGATCGAGGGGACGTCTTCGGCGCATCTCCCTCGGCACCACGAGACACGCCAGAGGCCGTGGAGGTGCATCTGCGAGCCGACCCCAAGCTCGATCCAAAGACCGCTCAGGCTCTCGCCGAAGGATTCCGAATCATGTACGAGCACTTCACCCAGGATGAGCCTGACCAGCCGGTTTCGTGAGACTCTCGACAAGGTCGAAGCTGGGACTCACTTCCTGCCCTTTGTCGGAGGTGAGGCGGCGAGACTGGAGTGCTGCGCGATTGCGGCCAAGCGAGTGTTCGGTCTTCCCGACGGGGGCGCAATCAACCCGCGTGACGTGGCTCGCTCGCTCGGAGTACCCGTCATTGGTGAGGTAGACCAGTTCTTGATGCTGCCTGACGTGATGCGTCAAGCGATTATGGCCTCGCGGGAGTGGTCCGCCGGAACGCTGGAGGGCCCACGCGGCCCACTCATCATCCTGAACCCGATGCACGCCGAGACACGATTGCGGGTCACCCTTGCGGAGGAGCTCTCGCACCTGGTTATGGGTCATCCTCCGTCAAAGATCGACGCAGAGACGGGCACGCGAACCTATAACGCAACGGTAGAGCAGGAGGCTTTTAGCGTCGGCGGAGCGCTTGTGATGCCTTACGGTCAGCTCTTCCAACTCACGAAGCGAGGTCGATCTGTGGACGAGATAGCGGCCACCTTCGAGGTCTCCCCAGCGATGGCGCGATGCCGCATCAACCGCACAGGGCTCAGCCGAATGCACAAGAAGCGAGCCGCCCCAGCTTGATCTCAGAGCTAGTAGCGAGCAGCTCGAGCGACTCCTGCCGCTTCCATTCCAGCGGCTCCATCAGCCCTCGACCTGGGACTTTCGGTTTCGTTCGGGTCGCGGCTCCCGCAGCGTGCGCGACTCAACCCCGGTGACGTACCGCGTCCGCCGCCCGTCGCCTGGCATCGCGCCCAACCGGCTCCAGCAGCTCCCGTAGAAGCTGGGCGAGGCGCATATTTGCAACGCGTCCCGATCTCCCCGGAGTACGGGATGCGAACCTCCTGCGCACCTAGATCGTTCGCCCAGCCAGCAGCGCCTCAACCAGACGCAGAACGCGATCCTCGTGCCCCGGAAACGCCGAAGGCCCAGCCCCCTCGGGGACTGGGCCGGTTCGACTGTGATCGTTATGGTGGAGCTAGCCGGACTCGAACCGGCGACCTCCTGGGTGCGATCCAGGCGCTCTCCCAACTGAGCTATAGCCCCGTGCGCACGCCGCATGGCGGCGAACTCACGCAAGTTTAGCCCGCGGCGGGCTCCGGGTTACGCAGGGGCCGGGCTAGGTATGGTGTCGGGGCGAATGGGATTGCTTGATGACGCCATCCGCGAGCACCTGGAGCTCAAGCGTCGCCGCGGTGCCGATCCGGGAGAGGTCGCCCGCGAGCAGCGAGAGGCGCTGGACGAGACCGGCGACCCAGCCTCGGCTGACGCACCCCCGCCCGAGGGCGCACCGGGAGTGCCGGCGATCTCCGGTGCGCCACTGGTCGACAGACCAGTCGAGGCGTCAGCAGCGAGCGAGCCGCCGCCCAGCGTCGCCCCGGCCGACCCGGTGAGGGCGGAACTGCCGGCTGAACCTACCGGCAGCGCTGGGGCAGGCGAGACGGCCGAGCTGGACATGAGCAGCGTGCTCGGCGACGACGCAGAACACGCGGCGGACGGTGATGTTGCCTCCGAGCCGGGAGCGGCTCGCGACTCGCTGGAATGGGAGATCCCTGCCGACGTAGCCGCGAGAGACGCCGCCGCGGAGGAGCCCGACGAGGATGTGCTCGAGGAGACGCCCGACTTCCTGCGCGACACCCCAGAGCAGGACCGGTTGTGGTTCGAGCAGCGCCCGCCGCGCGACTTCGACTTCGACAAGTAGCCCGCCGCGCATCGCGCGGCCACCTCCTTCCTCAGTGCGCGCCGCGTCCCTGAATCGGGCTCGATTCGGCCGGCGCTAGCTGTCCTGCCCACGCTCTTAGTGAACGCGGCTGATGGGCGCTCGATCCGGTGGGTTGGCGCCTCGATCGCTCGCAGCACATCGGCGCGAAACGGCGCCATGTACGGATGCCCCTCGATGATGTGACCCCAGCGCTCGTCGGTGAGCTGGACAGTGCGCCCGAGTGGATCTGTCGCCAACTCCATCGCTGGGATTTTCCTCGAAGCTACGGACCCTATCGACGCGCCGACTCACGACAGCCCGACGACTCGACCACTCGATAACGATCCCGCGGAATCCCGCTGGCAGCGCGTATATTGAAGCCCTTGGGGCCATAGCTCAGCTGGGAGAGCGCCTGCTTTGCAAGCAGGAGGTCACCGGTTCGATCCCGGTTGGCTCCACCAAACTGGCGTTGTTCGAACCCTGGCCCCGAGAAACGGGGTCGGGGTTCGCTTTCTTGACCCCCTTCGGCGTCGGGACTGCCTTAAGATGCCTCGGCCTGCCAAGGCCGCGCTGCCAGCCCGACAGCGCCGCATACACCGGTGTTAGCTCGCTGTCCTCGACTGCCCCCTCGTCCCCGATCAGGATGCGCTCAAAGAACGTCTGATTCAGAAGGCGTCGCTCCAGCGAAGTGCTGGCCAAGTAGGTCGCGTGCGGCGTCTTTGTCTTGGCGAGCGCTCCGTCAAGAGCGCTCTCGACGTCGTGCGCGTGGATCTGCGCTGTGTCGAGCAGCGTCTGAGCTTGGAGCTTCTCGCCCTCGAGCCGCTGCTGCTCGGACTCAAGCACCTCATCGGAGACCAGCCCGCGGTAGGAGAGTTGGACCAAGCGCGCCTGGTTCTCAGTCAGTTTCTTGATCCTCCGCTCGTGCCGCTCGATGTCCTTGGCAATGATCGTGGTGCGCTCGTCGGCATCGCGGCGCACATCGGCCCACACCGCCTCGCGGACTCGTGGGGTCACATGGACCGTGCGGTAGTGCTCGGCCACGGCCACCTCGATCTCGTGGGCTGAGTAGTGCCGGCTTTCGCAGCGGCCACCTTGCTGCCGGCTGCTGCGGCCGATGCAGTAGTAGTACTCGTACTGGCCGCCGTTGCCTCGGTGTTTGCCATAGAGCATCCGCCGCCTGCATAGAGCGCAGTAGAGCGTCCCGCGCAAGTAATGCTGGTGCTTGTGTGGGCGGTCGCCGCTCACCGAGCGAGCAGACAGAAGGCCTTGCACGTGGTCGAAGGTCTCGCGGTCGACGAGCGGGTCATGGCGCCCGGTGACGCGCTTACCCCGGTAGACGACCACGCCGACGTAATAGGGATTACGCAGCACCTCCTGAATCGTTTTCACGCGCACGGGCCGTGACGGCACCTTGGGGGTGGGGCGACTGCGCAGTCCGCGCCGTTCGAGGTGCGCCGCGATCGCCCGGGTGGTCCAGTTGCCAGTGGCGTAGAGGTCAAACGCCTCCTGGATGAACGGTGCTCGCTCAGGATCAACGACGACCGTGCGGATGTCCTGGTTCCCGACCAGGTCGCGCTTTGACAGGTAGCCGATAGGCGGCTTGAATGGCGTCCCGCCACTCTCATGCTTCTGGCGCAAGCCCTTCTTGATCTCGGTGGCCAGGTTGTTCGAGTAGTACTCCGCGAAGGTGGCGAGCATCCCATGCATCAGGCGCCCGGCCGGGGTCTCATCGATGTTCTCGCTGGCCGATACCAATTTGACGTTCATCCCCAGCAGCCGCTCATACAGCGTGGCGTCGTCAAGCCGGTTGCGCGCCAGGCGGTCGACCTTGTGGACAATCAGGTAGCGGACGCCGAGCGCCGGGAGCTCCCTCAGCATCTGTTGCAAGACCGGCCTGTCGTCGCTACGCGCTGACTCCGCGCGCTCGACGTACACTTTGGCGATCTCGGCTCCCCGACCGTGCGCCTCATGCTCGCATGCCTTCACCTGCGCTGGGATCGAGTAGCCGTCCTCATCGCCGTCGCGGCCAAGCTGCCCAGTGCTCGACACCCGCACATAGACTGCTGCTAGCTCAATTGCGCTCGAATCGGTAGCTCCTTCCTGTGACATTCACACCCCCTTTCTGTTAGCTGCCGTCCGCGATGTGTCATAGATGATGCCCGGCACGGCGAGGATGGCGCTGTGACGAGTAATGCACTCCAGTATCCGTTGCTCTAGCTGGCAGCTACGTGCCAGCCTGGATAGATCAGCCACGATGACGCGGCGGACACCGTCACGTCCCAGGTCGCGCATCAGTTGCGCGAGCGCGGGCCGCTCTTCACGCAGTCCCGATACGCCCACGTCAGCGTAGATACGACTGACCTTCACGCCGAGGCTACGTGCGTGACTTTCACAGGCGCGCTGTTGCGTATCCAATCCCAGCTGGCTATCAACTGGGTGACGAGACGCCGTGCGCAGATAGGCGACGGTTGCGTCGGGCTTAGTTGTCACTGTTGTTACAGGTTTCAAGTATTCCTCCCTTCTCGGCAATTGGCTTAACGATTTTCCCGTTAAGTCCGCGATTAAGCAATACGTCATTTGGTGGGTGCGGGTCGATCCAGGCGATAGCCCAGATCGACCCGCGTGGGCTCACTGCAACGTCTCCAAACGATCGGTGATGGCTGTCTTGCGCTCGGCCGCGCTGGCCTTCAACGCCTCAGCTTCGGCGGCGGCCTCGCTGGCGCGCTCCTCGGCGACCTCGACCTCGCGGTCGATGGACGCAATTGAGCGTTCCAGAGACGCGCGGGCGTCAGCCAGTGCATCATCGGGCGTGGTCTCCCGTCGGCGGGGCCGCGAGCTGCTGACGCCGCCTTCGGCCTTCAGCTTGTGGGAGTAAAAAGCACCCCGCACCGAATCGTACTTGCGCCCGGACTCACTGGCGATTTTCTTGAAACTGTCGGTACGGCTCAAGCCTTCGCCCATCAAGGCGTGCACCCGATTGAATATCTCCTCGGCCTTGGTAGTAGCCATACGGAGCTTCCTCCTTCTGGTTGGATGACATTGGCGGCGAGCAGAAAGACCGGAGTCCTTCCGCCCGCCGCAGGGCCATCCACCTGCGGCGCTCACTTTGCGGCCTCGTGCGCCCAGTGCGTCAACCGAGCACCGGCAATATCGACGTACTCACCCTCGCGCTCGATGCCGAGAAACCGTCGTCCTTCACCGACCGCCGCGATCCCCGTCGTGCCGCTGCCGGTGAACGGGTCGAGGACCAGGCCGCCCGGCGGCGTGACCAACCGCACCAGCCAGGCCATGAGGGCAACCGGCTTGACGGTGGGGTGGATGTTGCGCCGAAAGCGGGGGCTGGGACGGCTGTAGAGCAGCTCCGAGCGCAGCGGCAGCTCCTCGCAACCTGCCTCGCGCTCGGCCTTTGCCGCCTTGGCGCAGAAGAACAGGCGACTCGGAAGTAGGTCGGGACGGGCGCGGTCAATCATCTGCACGGGGCAGTCGTCCACGCAGGCCGAGCCGCAACCCGGCGCGTGCGATAGCGCCACATGCGCCGGCCAATACCCGGTCTCACCGATCTGCGCCGCCTCGACGCCGAGGGCTCCGGTGCCGTGGCGCTCGAGATTGGCGGCCGTACTGCCCTGAAACGGAGCCCGCGCCAGCAGCACCGGCTCATAGGCGGGTTTGAGGTTGGTGCCGTACCCATCCGCGAGCCGTCGTGATTTCGGTACGCCGCTGCCAAACAACCACAAGAGCTGATCGCGCGCTTCAAGTCCGGCGTCCTCGGCTCCGGCCACCAATCGGTGAAAGGTGCGCGGAGATCCAAAGGCAAGCAGATGACCACCAGGCTTGAGCACCCGCCGAACCTCACTCGCCCAGGCCGCCGTCCAGCGCTCCAGCGCCTCGCCGGTAGACAGGGCTTCCCCCTCCCGGCCTGCGGCTTGGCGGATGGCGGCGCCGTCCCACGCCTCACCCCTGAGTTCGATGCCGTAGGGCGGGTCGGTGACGACGGCGTCGACGCAGGCGTCGGGCAGCTTGGCCAGCAGCTTCAGAGCGTCCCCCTCGATGAGCCGCCACGCCTGGGTGTCGTCCTCGTAGATGGCGAAGTTCCCGGCGCTGCTCATCGGCGGGCCTCGGCCGCCAGGAAGTCCACGACCTCATCCAATAGGCAGACCGAGAACAGCCGCTCGGCCTCGGCGGGCAGATGGCTTATGACCTCGGTGACCTGAGCTGCCCGGCGGTCGGTGGGAACCGCCCACAAGACGCGCGGGTAGATGCCGTGATCGCGCTGCTCGCTGCCGGAGCGATAGTGGGCGAGGTAGCGCTTGAACTTGGCTAGGAGCGTGCCGCGCGCCTCAGTCGCCAGATCGCACTCCAGAAACCACCTGTCTTCGAGCGCCCCGACTCCGATCCGAACGAACAGGTCGGGCCTCAAGATGACCCTGCCGCCAAAGGCGCTGAGGAAGCCGCGCCAGCAATGTGGCTCGCCTTGAACTTCGATGACGTCGAGGTCATGTCGGCGGGCGGCCTCCTCCAGCCGCACGACCAGCTCGGTACAACTGAGCACGTGGCAGACGAAGCGATCTCCCGGGGTGACCGGGCGACGAACCCGCACGCCGGTCTCGCGGGCTAGCAGCCGCACCCCGGCCGGCCCCAAGCTGTAGAGGTAGCCACGTGAACCGGCTCGCTGCCCGCCGACGCTGCGCGGCTGACGGTCGAGGATGCGCCAGTCGGTGAGCCGCCGCAAGGTGCGGCGGCTCTGCCGGGCGCGGCTGCTGGGTTCGCCCTGACTCCAAAACAGCCGTTCAAGCTGGGCTCCAGAGCACAACCGCGTTCGCGCAACGACGTCGAGCACGGCACGGTCGGTGGGAGTGAGGTTGGAGGCGATCGAGTCGAGGCGGGCAGAGGAGATGCGGGAGGAGGGCGAGAACGAGTGATTCGGCGTCCTTATTTCGCCAGAGTGCCTGCCGTTACCGGGATTCCAGGGAGCCTGACTCAACGCGAGCGGACCGGCGACCGGACTCATCTGGACCGCCTCCGAGTGCGGCCGAGCGTCCCGTCCTCGTCGCTTGGCTCGTTAGGCGAAGGCGGCATCATTGGCTCCAGCTTCGTGCCGTAGCGCTCGGCGGAGCGATCGCGGATGGCCTCGGCCTGGCCGGTGACGGGCGACAGCGGCTCGGTACGGCCCGTCACGACGGAGATCGCGCTACCGGAGCCAGTGCCGATCCGGGCCGCCACCTCAAAGCGTCCCAGCGCCATGACGTCGGCTTCGGTCAGACCCGGGAGTTGGCGAGCGACAGCAGATGCCTCGGTCGCCGCCGCACGAAAGGTGATGAAGCTCGCCACGTTGCCGAGCAGCGCCGAGCGGGTCGGCTCAGGAATCCGCCCCAAGGTCTGTAGGGCAACCGTGAGGCCAGCGCCAAGACCCCGCGCGCGCTCGGCGAGTAGCTCGAAGCCGAAGGGCAGGCCGTTGGTGACGGTGGCGAGCTCGTCGACGTAGAGGAAAATCGGCGCACGCTTCTCTGGCGCAAGTAGCACTCGCGCCTCGATCGCGCTCCAGATCGAATACATGAGACTGGCCCCGACCAGGATTGATCCGGCCTCGGAGATAGCTCCGGGCGCCAAGCTGATGAGCAACCACTTGCGTTCGGCAAACAGCCGCGCGATGTCGAGCTTCGGGTCAGGACTCGCCAGCACCGCGCGCACCAGCGGCCGCGACAGCAGCGCCATCACACGCGCCATCGGTGCCTGGACGTGCTCGGCCTTGGCTGCGTCAGAGAGACTTTCGTAGCCTTGCCATGAAGAGATCAGGAACCGGTCTCGCAGCCGAGCAATGGCAGACCGTCTAAATGGCTCCTCAAAGAACAACTTCCCGATGTCGGCAATGGATGCGTTTGGTACCTCGCTGAGGGTGCGGATCGCGAGGCGACCGTAGAAGTCGCTACGCACACCCCAGGCGCCGGCGAAGATGGCCTTCAACGTTCCGGTCAGAACGTCGGCGCGGGAATCGGGGTCGCCGCCCGACAGCAGGGCTACACCGGGAAGGGGTCGCGTGTCCGCGTCGCCGGGATCGAGAACGACGATGCGGTCGGCGTGCTCCGGCGGTACACGCTCCAAGATCATGTCGAGCAGGTCGGCCTTGGGGTCGATGACGGCCCCGGCGAATCCACTGGCGATGTCATCCAAGATGCAGCGGGTCAGGAGCACTGACTTGCCGACGCCCGATGGACCGACGACCGCCATGTGATGTCGGGCAGCCTCGGCGGAAAGGGCGACCGGCCGCTCTCCTCGGGCGTTACGACCAACGAACAGCCTTCGTCCGTCGCTCGGAACCTGCCGGGCAACCAACAGCTCACGGGAAGCCCCGACCTCTACGCCAGGAGCCACATCATCGCCAAGAGGCCAGCTCAACAGTGGCAGCAGTTCCGCCGTGTTCAACCAACCACTCGAGCGGGTGATGCGCGATAGCGAAGCCAAGCTCCGGTTACCGCGTTCGGATGTGATGCGTGCTCCGCCCACGGACCCACGACGGCTGCGAATTGCACTGGCGACATGCTCGGACAGTTCGCGGGCTCGCGCCACCCGCTCCGCGCGCACGAGCACCAATGCGCTCACCTGAAATCCACCGGAGGCGTGCGTCTTCTGTCGCCAAGCCTGCTGGATCACGCGGGTCTTGTGATCCAGCGGCTCTGCCGTACGCAACTGCGGCGGCTGACTCGGACGAACCGCCCACCGGATAACAACGTGCTCGTCTCGGGCAAGCGCCCCCAGCCCGCTCAGCAAGGTGCGCGAGGCAGCCTCGGCGTTCTCCGTGACAAGCGCAGTCGGTGTCGGGATGAAGACCCGCAGGGCCAGCGTCGCCCGGCCTTTTGGAGCCGGAACCTCGACTACCCGCAGTCCCGGCATCGCGCCCGTCAGCACCGACACGACCGAGGCGCGCACGGCAGCGGGCACCCACAGAAAGTGCTTGATGCCGTCGCCGCCTGCGGCCACCTCAAACAGCGGCTCGTTCGCCTCGGGCAGTCCGGACAGACCGATGAGGCCGGCTTTGGCAGCAAGCGGATCGAGGTTCGCTGGGAACCGCAAACCAAGCCGCACTCTCGATCGGCGCATAGCCTCGGCTCGGCGACTCTCGTGCAGCCAGATCCCGCCGATGAGAACCGAGCCACCACCGCCCGCAGCCAGCGCGGGAATCAGGTCGCCGTTCACTGCTTGCTCCCCCGGCGCTTGGCCCGGGCCTTGGCCTCGCGTTCCCGGCGTTCGCGCAGAACCCGCTTGGCTTGCAGCCAATAAATGAGACTGAGCATCTCGATGTCCGGCTCAGTCTTCTTTACCCCTGTTACTTTAATGCGCTTTGCCCGTGCAGCCATAGATCAATGCACCTCCCTTCGTCGTTACATGCTTCGTCCTCCTTGTTTGGTTGTCTCTAGTATCCCGTGAGTGACCGTGTTCGGTCTTTGTTCGGTTCACCAGTTTCAAGCGGTTTCGGCTGACGATTGATTGGCAGTCTCCACAAGCGACTGCTAGAGCACTCATGGTCGGGTGAAGTAGCGGACGAGTTGCAGGATCGCCACGACAACGCCGACCACCAACACAAGCGGCACGAGCGCCTGAACCAGTCGGGTAATCGTGGGGCCAGCCGCGATCAAGGCGGCCAGGCCCACGATCCCGAGCAGCGTGTTCTGGGTGAACTTGTTCACTGCGTCTCCTGCGACGCGTCGTCTGCGACGCCTGCCTCAATGCGCGCCACAGCGGCCATCTTCGCCACCTGCACCTCAACGAGGTCGGCATGTTCCACGGTTCGAGGGCTGAGCTGGCAGTCCAGCAACCGTCTGATCGCGTCGCGCTTGAGCTCCCGGATAAGACCTTCCGCGCGCTGTCGCTCGACGGCGACTTCCCTTGAGCGGCGCACATGTTGGACGACGTGATCC
The DNA here is from genome assembly GCA_963716315.1 of uncultured Solirubrobacteraceae bacterium. Lineage (GTDB taxonomy): Bacteria > Actinomycetota > Thermoleophilia > Solirubrobacterales > Solirubrobacteraceae > Palsa-744. The sequence goes on from OY970301.1 coordinate 1,984,104, forward strand.
TTGACCCTGGCCGCTCCCCAAAGAACGGCCAGCAGGAGCAGGCAGGGCGCGACGACTGCGCAGACTCCGAGCATCCAGAGCAACAAATGGATGAGAAGCATCACAGCGACCGGCCCGTCTGTACGACGACGCTGGCAATTGCATCGGCGGCGCGGTCTGCGACATAACCAAGCCGCCGAGCCGCATGTGGCGTGCGCAGTACTAGGAGCGCCTCCAGGCTCGAAACCTCGGCGACCGCGACGAGCGCCGTGTCGGCTACCTCGGCGACGGCCGTGATCTTGGCCGCTTCACGTGCCGCCAGCACGGAGCTGGCGGCACGTGTGAGGGCGATCTCCTTGGCGACTCTACGCTCGGCCCTCGTGAGGCCGAATCTGGCCCCCGCGAGCACGGGGAGATTGCTCATCGAAGCTCCCCTCGCGCAAGCTGCTCTGACTGCGCGATCAATGCGCTGAGGTGCTTCGGCGCCATCCCGTACTTCTTCGCCGTTCTATGTAGAGTGCGTCGCGGGTTGACCCGTCTTGAGCCCGTCGGGGCGAATCCGCCGTGAATCGTTGGTCCGTTCTCGGCCTCGTTGCGTGGATCGTGATGCATAGCGCCTCCTTCCATTTGTGAACGAGGGGCAGCGTCTCAGAGCTGCGGTGACACACAATCCGGTGCCGCCGGTAGTTCGCCGTGTCACGCGCGTGTCACGCGACCGGATCTAGACTCTCGCTCGTGGGTCATCTGGCGATCAAAGTTCTCGGCCAAGTCACCGTCTGGGATGTCGATGACGACGGGGTCTGGCACCAACTCCCCCTCCGGCGGGGTGCCGGTGCTGCGGGTTTGCTCGCAACGTTCGTCTTTTACCCGAAGGCCCGCACGTGGAAGGCGGTGGCCTCGCATCTCTGGGATCGGGCCGAGATCGAGCGCGCACCCGCTCGGGTAGTGAGGCGCGCCAAAAAGCATGCCAGTCGCGTGCGTGAGAGACTGGGGCCTCATCAGCGCGCCATCGCCGAAGGTTCAATTCCGGGCCTGGTCGGTCGGGATAGCGGCGCGGTTCGTATCGACTGGGACGACTTTCGTCGCTATCGAGACTCGGGGGAATGGCGAAAGGCCCTTTCCCTGGTTGCAGGCAACCCGCTCGCCGACGTGCCCGAAAAGGAGCTCGATGTGGCTGACCTGGCCTCAGGCATCCGCGAAATGGTTGAAGAGGGCGTTCGCCTCTGTCTCGCCGGGGTTGATCGGGCGGTCCCGGAGCCCCTCGACTTTGACGATCCTGTATTTCAGGAGTTCGCCTCCGCCCGTCCCGTCGAGTGGACGCCGGTCTTGCCAGCGGCCGCCAAGAGCGACCGTGAGGAGGGGCAACCGGGCGAGCGACGTGTGATCGCGCGGCGGCCTCCGCCACTGCTGGCAGGTCGTAAGCCGGATGAACTCTTTATGCGGAGTCCCGCCGGAGTGCAGCGGCTCGCCCAAGAGCTGCAGGAGGCGACAGACGAGCATGCTCACACTTGGTGGTCTGGAGGCGAGTGGCTCGGGAACTACTTCGCGTTCTGGTTCAAGATGTACACCAGACCGTGTGAGGAGGTCGCAATCGTCTATGCCGACGATGTTTACGACTCAGCCCGGTTCGGCGCTCCGAATGTCGACGCGCCGAAAGACAAGGCGACAATTCTTGAGGCCCCATCGTTCTACAGTGACAATCCCCGCAAGCAGATCACCTGCGGCCTAACCAACTGGGGGCTTGCGTTCGAGTGGGCGACGGAGCATGGCGGCGAGATGCTTGCCCATCCCTCGCGACCATCATTGTTCGGCGTAACTGGGAGGCCCGTGTTCCCGGGCATCGCGGGTGTACACGTCATCGCCCAGACGAGCGACGGTTATCTGCTGTTTGGCTTGAGGGCGCCCGAGATCGCATTTCACGAACGCACCTGGTCAGCGAGCTTCGAGGAGCAGATCTCCGTCGGGCCCCGAGAGTTCACCGGCCCGCTCAGTGGAGACGAAACCCTCCTTGACACCCTTCAAGGGGGGCTGTTTGAGGAGTGGGGCATCGAGGAGTCGGCCGTGGCGGTCTCATCCTGCCTCGCGATCGGGCGAGAATGGGTTCTCGACGAACGCGAGGGCAAACAGCGCTTCAACTTTAGCGCCACAATCCTGACGGCCTGCCGGCTGAGTATCCCGCTCGCCGCGGTCTGGGCCAGCCTCGATGAGTCAGCTGGGATTCAGGATCGCGACGAGCATCGCGCCTGGGCCGGAATCCGCTTTGCGTCGCGTGGTGACGTGCTCGGCTTTGTTGCGGCTGCCAAGGAGCGTACCGACAACACAAATCTATTGGTGGAGTTGTGCGAGTGGGACGACATTCATGCGGAGGTCGAGTTCTATCCGGGTGGGCCGGGCGGTGAGATCCGCGATCTCGGGCTGATGCCCACCTCGGCGGCGCGCTTGGTGCTCGCGAGCGGATGGTTCGAGACGCTCAACCCAAGCCGATAACCATTGACATTTCTCACCAATCGTGTTAAGATAGTTACTGTTTGGTCTTCGGTGCGTCGCTTCTGACTTCTGGTTGGCGGTCGCGCTCCGGAGGCCGAAAGGCGGTCTCCTCGGATGAAGGAGGTTCATCATGCCGAGCAACCGCCGAGAGGGGTTCGCCCCCGGAGCAGCTCTCGATCGCCTCGCTAATCGCATCTTGCGGGAAGCGGGCTTTGAGCCCGGTTTCCCGTTGTTTGGCGGGCCTGACGGCAGCAACGCAGAAACGCTTCAGAGCATCATGCATGCCTTGACCTATCCGCGATATGCGGGTGGTTCACCGTTGCAGCCGCTTCCGATCATGCCGCTCCATGCCTTGGTCCCCGAGGATTCAGGCCGCGGCAAGACTCGGAATACACCGATGGAAGTCACTGAGATTTGTCGAGCGTGGGGCGGCCTTGCCTCGCCGTACTGGCGCCTCCGAGGCCGACTGGAGTACGACCACAACACCAAGTGGTTCATCGACCGCAAAAGGGTCGTTGACTGCCACGTCCACCTTCTACTGAAAGACGATGCGACCTACCTACAGCTCGTGCCGATCGGAACGGCCTGCCAACCGTTGCCACCGGCGTCCGACGAGCACTTGCACTGGGGAGACCTGTCTTCCCGCACGCTCCCGCCCGAGCGTAGCGACGTTTAGGCGTCGCACGCTTGGCCCAAGGCCCCAGCTTCCGAGCTGGGGCCTTTCGCTTACGGCAACTGCGACCGAGGCTCTGCATGGCCTCGCACTACGCGCAAGTGGCCTTAACGTTCCCACGGCGGATGAATGAAATAGCCCTTGATGACGAGGTAGCCGGTTCGCGGGGGTTCCAGATCAAACGTGAAGCTGCCGCCATGTCGGCCAACGGGCTCCGGGTGACTGTGGGTGTCGTATTCGCTGTGGCATTCGTAAACGGCCTGGCCGTTGCGGTGACTCGTGTCGCAGTGGGTTTCTCCATCCTCATACAACAGCGAGTCCTTATAGACGGCCCCGATCGGGTAGGGGCACATCGCTACGTTGCTAGCAGCCGGCGCGTACGAGTAATGCAGTTCCGCTCCCCCGTCGCCGTAGGGTTCACCATGAAAGCTGAGGCGGAAGTAGCGATGTTCGCCTCTGGTTGTGTCGTTGGCCTTTTCCGCTACCAGCGGATGAGCGCAGCTCGAGCCGGGTAGCGTCGAGAAGCAGCCGGCTCGTCCCTGGCTGGTATGGAACCGCTTCTCGCACTGAACGGCGGTCTTGGGCTGACTCAGACTCATGCGTCCCTTGCTTGCAGCCCCAGCGCCGACGGCAGATGAAGTCAAGACTAGAAGGGCACAGAGCAGGCAGCCCGTGATGCCTACGAGCAGCCGCTTTCCGGTGAAACCCGCCCCCTTTGCTGCCATATGTAACGCTCCTTGATTCGCAATATCAACCGCTGCAGCCAAGCGGCGGCGTCGCCACTAGCCTGAACCCGTCGCTCTACCGGGATGTCATCGCGGGACTGTAGCGAGTTGTCCTACGCATGTCTACCCGGATGTCATTGTGCTGCGGACGGGCCGCCGGAAGGCTGGCCTCATGTCTGCCTCCCCACAGCACGCCCTCGGCCTGGCCGTCAAAGCCCGCCGTCAGGAGCTTGGGCTCACCCAGGAGCAGCTAGCCAACGAGACCGACCTGCACCAGCGATGGCTCTCAAACGTCGAGACCGGCAAGCGCAATCCGAGCTATGCCAGCCTCCGACGATTGGCTGCGGGATTGCAGTTGTCCGCCTCTCAGTTGCTCGCCCGAGCGGAGCGAATCGAGAGTGGCACGCAGGCCGCCGATGAGGCGGCGGTCAAGCCGACGTAGCGGGGCACACCTTGACCGATCAGAGCTACGGCCCCTACGGTCGGCGGCACTGATACCAATTGGCCCCGGCACGGAGGCAACCGCACCGGGGCCCAGACACAGGAGGAGTTAGCTCCCATGTCCGATGCGCAGCCTAGCCTGACCGACCCCGCCCGAGAGAGCGACCAGCTCGAGCGAGATGTGATCTACCTTCTCACCGACCCGGAGGGCCAGCGCCATTGGTCCGTGCAAGAGGTTGGCAACGAGATCGAATCCCGGGGCGCTGCCGCGGACGCCTTGCACGCCCTGGCGCGAGCCGGCCTGATTCACCGCGACAGCGACGACTTCGTCTTTGCCACCCGCCCGGCAATCCGCTTTCGGGAACTGATCGGTGAGGCCAGTGTCTGAGGCGAAGCCGCAAGCGAGGCGGATGAAGTCCGCCGTCCATGTACTGCTCGGTGAAGCGATGCGCGCGGTGCGGAGGGAGCAGGGCTATACCCAGGAAACGTTCGCTGCGCACGTGGGCCTCGATCGGAGCTACTACGGCTCGATCGAGCGTGGTGAGCACAAGGCGTCGATCGCCATGATCGACGGGATCGCTTGCGGCCTGGATATGAAGCTCAGCGAGCTACTTCGCCGGGCGCACCTGTAGCCGTTGCCGAACCGAGCTGGAGCCAACGAGCGGGGGCAGGCAGGCCGAGTGGGGGCCTGCCTGCCCTGCCTCTCCGCGTGGGGCACGTAGTGGCAGCACGATACATATAGTTGGGATGGGCCTGCGCAGGCGGTTACTACCGCTCTTTGCGGCGGCGACTCGCAGTTACTTGCGGCTGAGTCGCTCCGCGTCGTATAGGCCGCGGAATGGCACTTTTGGGGTAAGAGCCGGGCTCCCCGACTTGACGAACGAGGACCAGCGGTAGATGCTGAAAAGATGAGTCAAAGCCGAAGGTCAGCATCGGAGACAGCAGGAGCCCACGGATGCGGCTCCTAACGATCGAGATAGCTAATTTCCGAAGCGTTCGCGGCCCGCTCGTCATCACGGTGCGATCACCGCAATCCGTTTTGGTGGGTCCCAACAATGCCGGTAAGTCGAACATCTTGGCGGCCCTCGATTGGCTGCTGCGACGCAGCGCCTTCCGCCTCCGCCCGCACCCTGATGACTACTTTGACCCCGCTCGGCCGATCAAGCTCTCTGCGACCCTCGGAGAGATCACCGACGACGACAAGCGCAACCTCTATGCGCTGTGCCAGAACAATCAGCAGCGAGGAGCGCTCGGCAGCAAGACAAATCCTGAGATCGCTATCTCACTGACTGTCGGACCGGCTGAGACGACCTCCGCCGATGGTGCCGCTGGCGAGGATAACCTCGCCGAGGACACGGACGATGTCGAGCTGGGGCAGACGAAGCTAGGGCTTACGCTTTGGGGCTTTCCGGTTCATCGTAAAGTCGCCGAGACACGGGCGAAGCTGGCTCATCTCCTCCTCGTCTCGCCCGTGCGGCGGATCGATGACGAGCTATCCGCTTCCCGCTGGACGCCTTACGGTGAGCTGATGAAGGGAATTCTTGAAGCTTCTGAGCAATTCCCGGAACTGGAGCGCCAACTTGCCGCGGTCACCTCGACAATGAACACAGCGTTTGGCGCCCAAAAGGCACAGCTTCTTGAGGACGCGCGAGTCGTAACGTACGTGGAGGACCTGGCATTCCAGCTAACCAAGAACAACTCTCCGGTCGAACTGCTGCGCAATTTGCAAATCGTCGTCACCGAGTCCGGCCGCGTCGTGGCGTTGGAGCGACTGGGTACAGGTACTCAATCCGTCGTCATTATTGGCATGCTGGAGCTGGTTTTGCGCGCGGGGCACGGCGACGCCAAGATCTTCGTCATTGAGGAGCCTGACGCGTTCATCCATCCTCATGGAGTACGGCACCTGGCGACGCTGATCCGTCGCATAGCGCATGAGCGGGCTTCCCAAGTCGTACTGTCCACGCATTCGCCGAGCCTCCTAGCAACCCTCAGGCCCGGTGAGATCATTCGAGTCGAGAAGCGCGAGGGAAGCACGGAGGTGTTCCAAGCCGAGGGTTTGCTCAGCGACACAACCTTCGCTCGCTACATCAATCAAGACACGGCCGAGATCTTCTTTGCGCGCCGAGCCGTACTGGTCGAAGGGGCTACCGAGCGTTTTCTGCTCCCGCCGATCTCAGCCCTGGTTGAACGTGCCGGACGAAAGCTCGACTTTGCGGAGTCCTGCGTGTCTGTGGTTGACATAGGCGGGAAGTCGGGCATCGTGACCTACCTAAAACTGCTCCACGAGTTCGAGATCGAGGCTTTCGCGATCTTGGACGACGATTTCCTTGGAGACTCCAACTGCGTGGCGACCGTGAAGTATCTTCGGAGCCGAGGGGTATCGATCGACGACTCTTCTAATGATGCGCTCCGTCGTGACCTCGCAACGGCGAATATCATCGTCTTGTCCAAGGGCGAGATCGAGGACTACATTCCCGAGGGGGACATCGTTGCAGCTAGCGAGCGCAGCGAGGCCGAGGTACGGGACGCGCTCGCAAGGCACGCGAAGACGAGTGATGCGTTCAAGGCAGTCTTCGGCATGGGAAAGCCCCAATATGCGCAGACGCTCGCCGAGCTTTACTGTACGCGCGGCAATGTCCCGAGCGAACTGGAGCGACTTATTGCCAAGATCGCAGTTGAGGTCTAGGCAACGCTCAGTTGCAGGTGGCGGCACGCGCCGGGTGGCCAGCATCGGGTCGGCTAACGCCGATTGTGCGACGCACAGTGCCTAGCTCAGCGGTGCGTGAAGGCCGATTCGATCAACGAAAAGTCTCTTACGACAACGCTGGCACCTGCGTCCAACAGGTCACGATCGGGGGCCGTTCCGGTGAGAACGCCCACGCCGGCGATGGATGCGCGCTGGGCAGCCAACATGTCGTCGGGACTATCGCCCACGTACAGCGCAGACCGACGGTCGACGCGCAGGCGACTTAGGGCATCCAACAAGAGTCGCGGACTTGGCTTCATGTCCGAGAGCTTGGGTGCATCTGCTCGTGCGAGCACCAGCTCAAATCTCTCGAGAACCTTGGTTCTGGCTAGTACGAGCTCGATCGCCGCGAAGTCGTTCGAGGAGACGATCGCGAGTCGGATGCCCCTCGCACCCAAAGAGGCTAGGGCCTCTCTTACGTTAGGAAAGAGTTGAGCATCCCGAGCCCCAGCGATCTCGGACATCGTAAGCAGCTTCGTTGCCTCAGCGTGGGCGGCATCGCGACTATCAGTGGGCAATGACCAGTAAGCCTGGCTCCATAGTGCGTAGGCGTCATCGATGCCTGCTGCGACCGATGCGGAAAGTCCATGCCTCTCGTAGACCTCCCCAAGCTGCTTACGGAGAACACGTCGGGCATCGTCGCTTAGTAGCGGTACCAACGTACGATCAAAGTCGGTCAGGATGGCTGCCGGCGCAGCGTCCGGTGCCAGATGGTCACTCACTAGCTTCCTCTTTGCTTCCGGACGTCAGCGGCGGGGCCATATGAGCCCACACCGAATCGAACCACCGTCGAATAGCCATAAACTGCTCATGTTCCATTTTGCTTCCTGCCGCGCTCGCGCCGAGCATATGGACTCGCTCTCCCCGGTAGTCCCACATACGAATATCGTGCCCATCGAGAGTGACAGGAGTCTGCGCGATCGGATAAAAGCCTAGAAACATCAAATTGTTATTTATTATAACGGTCTTGAACAGGGGCGACAAGCGGTGAAGGTGTACGTCGAAGGATGCATCATCTACAAGCTGACGCTGAGCAATTTGCAAAAAGTAACCGCGAAACTCGCCGACGAAGCGCCGATTGCGCTCCTCGATGGTTTGCTTGTAAGCCGGCACCTCGTCCAGGGTGTCAACATCACAAGGCACCGCCATCGGCGCCGCGCAGTCGGGGAGGAGTAGGCGTATATGAAGTCTTCTGAGGGGTAGGCGGCCGTCTAGTACATCCTGCAGAAACTCTGACAAGACCGAGTAAAACGTCTCGCCCGAGTACGCCGCGATGTCAAGATCAACGGTTCCGTCCGAAAATGCACGCAGAAGCGGCTCTCGCAACGCAGTGAAGTGCGACAAAATATGAGTCGAGCTGCTCTCCGCCTGTGTCGGTGGACCAACGGCTATATTCGACCGAGCGGGGAACCGGGTTATATCGAGCCATTCACTGCCGCTGAGATCAACTGGGCACCCTGCGTGTTCCAGGCGCTCAGCCAGATCGCGTAGTCCCCCGACCGACGACAGAGAGACGTAATTGCGTCCAGCGAGATCGCTGGGCATGTCCTGCTCGCCCAGTACGGCCAGGACTGTACGTTGTGGGTGCGTTGCGAACGCCATTCCGGCCTCGAATAGTACGTTTGGGCGAGCCTGGAGACGCCAAGGGGCGGAGTCATCGTCGTGGCCGGGACGGAGCTGAGCGCGCTCATCTGGGGTGAAGAGCACGACCACAGCCTGCGCTCGTCTGAAGGCTGCTTCAAGGATCTCGCCGATGAACGGGCTCGCGTCTCGGGACCTCGATACCAGCTGATTCCACTCAAGCGGTCGCAAACCTATCGACCGCAGCCAGTCGAACATTGCACGCTTTGCCTGCTCGTCTCGGCCGTGGACCACCATCACAGCTGCGGGATCCTCGGCACTGGCAATCGTGCCAACCGTAGGTGCTTTGCCCTCGACCGTTGAGTTGCCGAGGCGTGGGGCGCGTGGCTCGCTTTGACTCACAGCCGGCGGAGCCGGATCGCTAGGAGGGGGCTGCGCGGAGCGCGCATTGCCAAGCGCCTCCCCAACCTGCTCCGAGTCGACAAGCCCCAACGCAAGAAGCCGTGTACCTAGATCGTAAGCCACCGTCCGAAGCTTGTCGTGATCGGCAGGCAGCGCTGGGTGCCCGTCCCTTGCCGAGCGACCATCTTGTAGGGACCTGAGTCCGTTCAGCACGCGTTCCAGCTTGTTGCCCTCGCCGAGATACGCCTCGGCGTCGGCGGATGTCCATACGAGCTCGATCACCGAGTGGGACGGCCCACTACCTCCCTCGAATGGCCGCGCGAGTAAGGCGATCGTCGAGGCTGCGAGGGGTCTAGACTGGCTCATGGGAGTATCGCGCCAAGCCGCAACAGTTCCACGCTCTGCAACTCCCGCACGGCCGCATCCTAGTGACTCGGCCGAGGCTGGGGATTACGGACGGACTGAGCTGCGGCGCCGGACCAAACCCTGGGCGCAGGCCAGCATTCGAATCGTTAAGGCTCAACGGGTCGTCGAATGCCGCTTGTGCGACAGCCCGCATAGTGAAATACGTGGCTTGCCATGTGCTTTCACGCAAGCGTACACTAAGAGCACATGGCAACTACGATCGCAACATCATTTGCGAGGTTTCGGAGCAATCTCGAGGTCACTGACCTTCAAAGCGCGACGCTCGCGACTCGGCAAAAAGCTGTGCGTACCGCTGTCGAGAAGGACTTTTCGGTACTCCAATCGTTTCTCACGGGCTCATATCGTCGCTCCACGCTGATAGCCCCGCTAAAAGATGCTGACGTCGATATTTTTGTGGTCTTGGACTCGGCCTATTACAAAGCCGACGGACACGCAGCCTTGCTGGATAAGGTCCGGAGCACACTCCTCAAGACCTACACCAAAACGCCAAAAATCAGCCGCAACGGCCATGCTGTGACTATCACCTTCACTGACTTCGTTGTCGATGTGGTGCCCGCTTTCAACCGCAGGGGTGGCGGCTACCTCATTCCCGATTCCGTTGGCAAACGCTGGATATCAACAGACCCCACAGTTCACGTTGCGCTTATGACCAAGCAGAACGCTATTCATAGCGCTGGCCTCGTACCGGTTGTAAAGATGCTCAAGCGATGGAATCGAGAGATTAGTCGATCGTTCCGGTCGTTCTACCTAGAGCTGATCGCCATTGAGATATTCAACAACGTGACGATGTCCGACGACGCCAGCGCCGTCCGCTATTTTTTTGACCACGCGCGATCACGAGTCAAGACGAAGGCGATCGACCCTGCTGGGTTCGGCGACCAGATTAACGGACTAGGTAGCGCCAGTACGGTTGATGTAGCTGTAAAAAGGGTCGAACTGGCGTATGGGCGGGCCGTCAGGGCCGAGCAACTCGCGTCGGCTGGCAAGATCAGTGAGTCAGTAGCCGAGTGGCAAAAGATCTTTGGGAGCTACTTCCCGAGCTATGGCTAGACAGAGTGCTGTAGCCCACGCTGCTGCTCCAAGTATGGGTGACATAGCGATCACTCAGAATGAGGACACTAACCTGAGGTTTCAGGTCGCAGCCAGACACTTCTACCGTAGTGCGCGCCTACTTCAGTTTCTGAGCAGCTCGATTAATGTCGGTCTCGCGCTGATTTCGCCGTTTATTTTGCTGTTTCAACCAGAGTCGGGTCCGCTCCTCGGGGCCATCGCTGGTGGATGGCTCTTCATCTCGCGTCAGGTGCTTGCTCCGCTCAGGCGGACGTTTCAGCTCAACGGCGCAAAGGCGCAGGAGTTGTTTGATTGTGCAGTTTTCGATCTCCCGTGGAACGACGCGCTGGCGCGCCCACTGTCGCACGAGGAGATCGGTGGTGCTAGCCGGAAGATGACGAAGCACGACAAGCTGCGAGATTGGTATCCCGCCGGCGCGGATACCGTTTGGCCAGCAAGCGTGATCGTTTGTCAGCGCTCCGGCATCGTCTGGGCGCGACGCCAGCATCGCGCCTACGCTTACGTGCTTCGCACAGTCGCCACTCTCTGGGGCATTGTCGGCGTTGTTGTGGCGATCGCGCACGGGGCGACCCTGGCGGACTATCTCGTCACAATTGCGCTTCCGTCGCTGCCAGCGCTATTGGACGCCTCGGAACTGGCGGACCGGCATCTCGCCTCGGCAGGCGACCGGGAAGTTCTGGAGCAACGAGTCGACGCGATCCTGGCAGGCAACTCCGCGACCCACCAGACGCTCCGCGAGATTCAGGATCAGCTCTTCAGTTTGCGAGCCGAGTCTCCGATAGTGGCGGCGTGGTTCTATCGCCTGGTTCGCTCGAGATTCGAGCAGGACATGCGATACGCGGCGGCTCAGTCCGCCTCGTCAACTGGCGATGAGGAGCGACATGGCTCGTAGCGTTGATGAGGGGTTTGACGAGTTTCTGCGACGCCTAGTACCGACTGAGGCTCAGCGGACTGCTGGTGCCAGCCATCGCTCCTCCGTTAAGGACGCGATCAAGGCGCGTATCGGGGTGCGTCGGTTTCGCGAGACGGGCTCGTTTTCCCACGGCACTGGTGTTCGCAATTACAGCGATATCGATCTTCTGGTGAGCATCTCTGATCCAAAGCCCGGTTCGTCCTATACGGCGCTCAACTGGATTAAGGATGCGCTTGAGGCTCGGTTTCCACGGACCCCCGTGATGATCGGGCGACCTGCCGTCGTGGTTAAGTTCGGTTCGGGGCTCGAAACCTGGGAGGTGATACCTGGCTTCATCACCGGTCGAGGCAAATCGGAACAGTTCGTTTACGACATCCCGGCACCTAGTGTCGGCTCTGGCTGGATCGATGCCGCGCCCGAAGAGCATCTTGCTTATGTAAACGAATGCAATCAGCTGCCTCATAAAGGCGACGCGAAGAGACTGGCCCGTCTGATCAAGGCGTGGAAGTACTACTGCAATGTCCCCGTGTCGTCGTTCTACCTTGAGATGCGCGCAGCGCAGCACGTCGCGACCCAGTCCACGTACGTGAACGCGTGGGATATCTGCCAGCTTCTCGAAAAGCTCCACGGTCATCAGCTCGCGAGTATGAATGACCCCAAGGGTGCATCGGGTCGTATCCACGCTTGCTCCAGCGACAGTACGCGCGCCGACGCTCTCTCGAAGCTCAGTACGGCTGCGGGGAGGGCCCGCAAGGCTCTCGACGCCCGCCTAGCGAACGACCCAGCGACCGCGTTCTACTATCTCGACCTTTTGTTCGGCGGCATGTTTCCGGGGCGGTGACGCAGTACTCGCTTTGCGTTTCGGTTGCGCTAACGAGTGCCCCCAGGCTCCGCGTCACGAGCGTCCGCCGTGCTAGAGGACATTGTCCAGCAGGCCCCAGGAGCTCGCGGCGTTGCCTCCTCGCCAACGGCTCCAGCAGCGCCTCAACCAAAGCCTCAACCAGGACTTTCGGGGTTTCGTTCGGGTCGCGACTCCCGCAGCCTGCGGGACTCAAACGTCAGAGCGGCGCGTCACGACCTCCGCCGCTCGTCGCCGGGCTGCGCGGGCGGCCGGCTCCATCAGCGCCTCCACCACACGCGCCAGGGGCGCCTCCGGGTTCGCACGTCGTCCCGATCTCCCCACATCGTGGGATGCGAACCCGCGTCCGTTACGCACCGTCTAGGACTTGTAGAGAAGGGCCTGCAGCAAAGCCTGGACCCGTGCCTTACGGTTTGGTCTTCGCCCCGCGTGGTCCATTTCGCCGGAGATTCTGGTTTCTGTGTGAACTCCGCCCCAGGGCGAATCGAAGCTCCAGCCCAGTTGAGGGATTTGGTGTTGCACCACGGTGCTACTATGGAGTGATGCCGACGCGATTTGGCCGCATACCAGTCACAAAGGATCAAGCGCTAGCGGAGGCGCTGGCCCGAGTGGCGCCCCTTGTCGAGCCTGATCGGCCGGCTGCGACTCTCGTTCACGACCTTGCGATCCGCGGCGCCGAGGCGATGCTCGCTGAGCGCCAACGGGACGCCGAGGACATCGAGCGTCTGATCGAGCACTCGACCTCGACCGATCCTGGGTTCGATCTCGATGTCGCACGGCGCATTGAAGAGCTTGCCTGGCGCAAGTAGCAATGGGTGACGAGGCCCCCTTTGAGGGCAAGGTGCTGATCGCCGACACGTCCGCCTGGGCTCGCGCATCGCACCCAGCTATTCGGGATTTGTGGGCTGCCGCGCTACGGGGCAGGCAGATCGCGACCTGCTCGATCGTGATGCTCGAGCTGCTGTACTCGGCGCGCAATGCGCGGGAGTTCACAACCATCGAGGCGGAGCAAGCCCTTCTACGCGACGTGCCAGTCGCAGGCTCTGCGCAGCGAGCCGCAATCGGAGCGCTACGAGACCTTGCATTTGATGGACCTGGGCAACACCGAGTTCCCCTCGCAGATGCCTTGATCGCAGCCGCAGCACAGGATGCTGGCGTTGACGTGCTGCACTACGACCACCATTACGACCGCCTTGCACAGGCACTTCGCTTTACAAGCGTCTGGATCGCGCCCCCCGGTGCCCTCGAGAAACAGACGCCTCCCGGCTAACCTCATCTACGCCGTCCGTATGTCCACCTACGCAGCGTCGAAGCTTGCGCCTGAGCACTACGGATTTCCGATCTTTTACGAGCTCCTGCCACTGGACGCAGCCTTGGCCGAAGAGGCGTCCGCGATCGAGTCCGACCGCGATGCCTTTGGCGAGGAATTTGATGTTTATCGAGCCTCTCAACTCGACATGGTCCGTTCGGTGTACGCGGCTGGATCTGCGGCAGGCACTGCATATTCTGTACGCGCCCGCAACGGAGAGTGGAGCAGCGCAATCGCCCTGGCAGACCTAACTCCGCTCAGCCCTGAACAGTTCGATGCAGCACGAGCTAGCGGCTGGCTCACCCCAAGCGTCTGAGATCAGCAACCCTCAACGAGGGCTCGCCGCAAAGCCTCCACCCGCGCTTGGCGGTTTGGTCTTAGCCGACCAGGCTCCATTTCGGGAGTTGCCTGCGCGCGGGCCGGTTTCGGCGAGCAGAGATCGAGGCGCGTGACTAGTGATCTGACCGCAGTTCGAGGCACAAGTGCCCGAAATGCGCGTCGATGGCGGCAGGTGGCCATCGATAGCGCTTCGCACTGGTCCGCACGCCGCGCAGAGCTAAGCCCGCGGCTGGGTGTAGTGCTTGACGATTCCGCGCGTTACATGTAACATCCTGAATATGGCATCGACCCGTGACCGAGTGCGCCAGCACCGTGAACGCCTGCGCGGTCAGGGGCTGCGCCCCCTCCAGATCTGGGTTCCAGATGTTCGAGCCCCCGAGTTCATTGCCGAGGCGCACCGCCAGGCGGTCGCGATCGCGACGAGCGAACATGAGGCAGACGACCAGGCCTTCGTCGACGCAATCTCCTCCCCGTGGGAGGTCGAGGACGGAGAGCCTTCCTCTCGGTGACGCGCGGCGAGATCTACACGGTCGCCGCGCGACGTCCGTACACCGGCAAGCCCCGCCTCGTCGTGATCCTTCAAGACGACCGCTTCGACGCCACGGCTTCGATCACCGTCTGCCCATTCACCACGAATCCGGTCGAGGCGCCGCTCGTCAGACTGCCGATCGACCCATCCGAGGAGAACGGCCTCGACGAGCCGAGCCGGCTCATGGTCGACAAGGTCACAACCGTGCCGAGATCCAGCCTCGGCGAGCGCCTCGGCAGACTGCGCCACGCTGAGCTCGTAGCGCTAAACAGGTCCTTGATCGTGTTCTTCGGGCTCGCCTCCGCGCCGCAGGGCTGAAACCTCGCGCTTCAGCTCTACAGCGGCGGAACCTGGTTGTTGACCCGCGTTCCGTGATACAGGCGGCGCTGGTCTCCACACGCAGCCGGAAAGAAGAACTGGACACTGTCACTTCGCACACCGTTGTAGCTCGCATAGAGCGTCGCGCGACCGGCGGTGCCAACGGCGCAGTGCTTGTCGGTGCTGCTCGTGACCCGGAATGTGATCTTCATGATGTTCCCCGGGTAGCCCCACATCATCGCGTAGTGGGAGTGGTACACGAGGTGGTGCGCCACCGACATGATGACCACACCCGCCCGATCCTGTTGGCACATGATCCCTGACACCGTGTTGGCGCCAAGGTTGATGTTTCCGTGGCCCTTGGCGAAGCTGCTTTCCCCTGTGTAACTTCCCGTATGGAAGCCCCATGGGGGAATCCCGTAGACGGTCGGCACCTCGGAGCAGGACGTCGCCGCGCCGGCCGAGGCGGTCATGCCCAGCGCCGCGATCGTCGCGAGCGCGAGTCCGATGCAGGCCGTTGTTCGCACTCTCTCCATGCGAGCGACTATAGGCCGACGCGGCCTGAGCGAAGAACGAACGTCCAGCGAAGTGTTACAGCCTCGCGCCGTTCGGTGGACGCCAGCCTCTGGGCAGCGTCGTCTGACCGACCTCGATCAGGTAGCCGTCGGGATCGCGGATGTAGCAGCGCAGCTCGGTCTCGTGCTGCTTCGGTGGCGTCAGGAATTGGGCGCCTCGCGCGCTCCACTCCGCGTACACCGCTTGGATGTCGGCAACCCGGATGTTGAGGAAGCTGCTCACCCGGTCTGGGTCGGGCGGCGTCTCGAGCGTGACCGTCGGCTTGTCGTCCGTCGGACCTCCTCCGACGTTAATGATGATCCAGCTGTTGGCCAGCGCGACGTACGTCACCTCGTCGTCGCGCTCGCCGGAGATGACCGTCTTGCCGCCGAGTACGTCGGTGTAGAAGCGGCGGGAACGCTCGACATCGTCCGAGACGATGAAGTGGGCCAAGACCATCTCCTCGTCAATGGTGCTCATGCTGACCTCCGTTGTTGGCGTTGACCCCATAGTCGCGCCTTTGCCGCGCATCTGGTCCACGCGTTGCTATCCTGCGCAGACGTAATCCGCAACCATCGGTTGCATATCGAGGAGGCACGCGAGTGGCGGCTGACAGCGTCGAGCGAGAGGTCCTGATCGAGGCGCCCCCGGAGGTCGTCTGGGGCGTGATAACCGAGCCCGACCAGATCAGCCGCTGGTTCAGCGACGCCGCCGAGGTCGAGCCGCTCGCCGGGGCAAGCGGCGCTCTCATCTGGCGAGCCGGAGGCCGAGGCGCAAGCAACGAGGCCGACGCGACCTATGCCATTCGCGTTGTGAGCGCCGAGCCGTATCGCCGCTTCTGCTTTCGCTGGAACTACCCGGAGGGCGCCGAGCCGGATGAGCGCAACTCGGCGCTGGTCGAGTTCATCCTCACCGAGGAGCCCGGAGGCACACGCCTGCGGGTCATCGAGAGCGGGATCGACGCCGTGACGCGCGACGATGATGAGGAGGCGAAGTACCGCGAAGGCCACGAACGGGGCTGGGACAAGCACCTCGGCGAACTGCTCGACTACGTGGCCTCGAAGTCGGGCGAGGCGACTCGCTGATGGCGACGGCCGTGGCCGAGGAGGACGCCCTGTGGGCAGCCGTCGCCGACCCGACCCGCCGGCGCGTGCTCGAGTCCCTGCTCGAGCAGGGCGAGGCGACCACGACGAAGCTCGCCGAGGGCTTGCCGGTCACGCGACAGGCCGTCGCCAAGCACCTCGTCGTACTCAACCGCGTCGGACTCGTCGCCGGGGAGCGCCGCGGGCGCGAAGTGCGCTACGCCGTGCGGCCCGAGCGGCTCGACGCCGCCGCCGAGTCGATGGCTCGTGTGGCGGCGCAGTGGGACAGGCGCCTGGCTCGGATCAAGCAGCTCGCCGAGTCCGCGCACAAGGCCGCACCCGACTTGTAACCGAGAAGGAGAGAACGATGCCCGACCACAAGACCGGAACGCACGAGGAGTGGCTCTCAGCGAGGCTCGCGCTGCTCGACGCCGAGAAGGAGCTGACTCGGCGTGGCGACGAGCTTGCCCGCATGCGGCAGGAGCTTCCATGGGTCCCGATCGAGAAGGACTACCGCTTCGAGACCGACGAGGGCACGGCGTCGCTTGCCGACCTGTTCAAAGGACGCTCCCAACTGCTCGTGTACCACTTCATGTTCGGCCCGGACTTCACGGCGGGATGTCCGTCGTGCTCGGCGATCGCCGACGGCTTCGACGGCTCCGTCGTGCACCTCGCCAACCACGACGTCGCGTTCACTGCGGTCTCACGGGCGCCCCTGGAAAAGCTCCGGGCCTACAAGCAGCGGATGGGCTGGAGCTTTCCCTGGGCATCTTCGTTCGAGAGCGACTTCAACTACGACTTTCACACAACGCACACTGAGCAGGAATGGCAGTCGGGGGCCGTCGAGTACAACTTCCGCACGGCTGACTTCCGGCCCTCTGAGACGAGCCCTGGGCTGATCGAGATCGCCAGGGGCGCCGGCACGGATCCCGTGACCTTCAGGAAAGAGGGACCGGGCATGAGCGCGTTCGTGCTCGAGGATGGCGTTGTGTTTCACACCTACTCGGCTTACGGGCGCGGCGTCGACGGCGTCTGGGGCATGTACGCGTGGCTCGACCGCGCTCCGCACGGTCGCAACGAGAGCGGTATCTGGTGGCGCCGCCACGACGAGTACGAGCAGGGCTGAACCTTGGCCGTGCCCCAGAACAGAGCGAACGTCAATGACCTCTCAGGCCGACCCGCTGCGATTCTCGCGGGGGCGGGGGCTGACCACGGTGAGCTCGCCGACTCCTCGCCGTTGACCGCAATCCGCGCCGAGCCGTGGATCGCCGCTGCGGTGCTCGCCACGGCGGCGGTGGCGTGGTGGTTGACGGCCGAGCGGATGGCGGGCATGGACGCGGGACCCGGGACTGGCCTTGGCACCCTGGGCTGGTTCATCGGCGTCTGGGCGATCATGATGGCCGCGATGATGCTGCCGTCGCTGACCCCGGCGGCAGCCCTCTACGCCGGCTTGGTGCGTCGTGAGCTCAGCCGGGTGCTTCTGTTCACCGGCGGTTATCTGCTCGTCTGGAGCGCCGCCGGAATCGCGGCCTATGGCATCTTCGAGCTCGGTCAGAAGCTCCTCGCCGGCGCTCTTGCATGGCACAGCGGCGGGCGCTGGCTCGCCGCTGGTGTGCTGGCACTCGCCGCGCTCTACCAGCTGACGCCGATCAAGCGCGCCTTTCTGGTGAGGTGTCGCAGCCCGCTGCGGTTCGTGAAGGCGATGCCGCAGGAAAGCCGGTCTGGCGCCCTCGTGATGGGGCTGCGCAACGGCGCGTGGTGTCTGGGATGTTCATGGGCTCTGATGGCCGCGCTGTTTGCGCTCGGCGTGATGAGCCTCACCTGGATGGGGTTGATCGCCGGGCTGGTGATCCTCGAAAAGGTCGGGCCGTGGGGCCGCGAGTCAAGGATCGCGACAGCCGCCGTGCTTGCTGTCCTCGCCGTCGCCATCCTCGCTGTGCCGCACGAGGTGCCGGGGTTCGTGGTTCCCGGCTCTTCAGCCTCTCCGCATACGATGAGGATGATGGGGTAGGGAGCCCCGCGCGCGTGTCATCCCCGGGTCGCTCACCCTCGCCCGACCGTGGTCGGCCGCGCGAGGGCAGCCGCTGTCAGGAGCCGCTGTTCACGAACGCCTGGTAGGAGCGGCAGGGCTCGTTGCGCAGGCTCGGGCACGCAGGCAGCCCCGTCGGCACGCTCACGCCTGGGACGATCGGCAGCGTCAAGCTCGACGGCATGCTCGGCGAGAAGGCGATCGACTCCGTCGCCGTGGTGCCCGCCGGCTGCGTGTGGGAGAACGACCAGATCGGCTGGGTGCCGTTCGGTGCCGAGATCGTGACCCTGATCCGCGAGCCCTTGCGGTAGGCGTGCCCCTGGAAGTACAGCGGGATGGTGACCGGGACGAACTGGTCCGCGGGCATCGGTTCGACATCGGACGCGAGCATCGTCGGAATCGGCTGGAGCAGAGTCGGCTTCTGCTCGAGGATGTTCTTCGCGCTGGTGGCCAGTTTGCGCTCGCTCGCTCGCTCCCAGCCGTTCTGGACGAACGTCTCGTTGCCGTCGGGGCGCACCTCGCTGACGGTCGCCTGGAGGTCGACGTCGGGAGTGGATGACTTGACCCACAGGTGTACGGCGCCTCCACCGACGGCCGTGGTGTCGCTCGCGAGCGGCGCCGAGACGTAGGACACGGCGGAGTCGGCGGGCGGCTGAGCCCAGTTGTATTCCCACTGGGACGCGTTGCCCCAGAGACCGCCTGTGCCGGTGTTGGACCCGAAATCCGTCAGCGGCGTGGCATTCGCATCGGATGTGTAGGAGTCGACCCCTTCCGCGGCCGGCTGTTTTTCATTGAGCGCGCCGCTCGGCCCGAAGTACCACGCCTGAGCCCTGGTGCCGGGGATTGGGAACTTGGAGAACGACTGCTCGAACCCGGCGTACGGATCGCCGGCCGTCGTGCTGCCGGTCGGCGAGGTCCCGGCGCCGTTGTCGAACAGCACCCGGATCTGCGGAAGTTCTTCGAAGGCCGACAGCGCCTCTTCGTACGTCGGCTGCAACTGGATCGGGTCCGGCGGAAGCGTGATGAGGTCCGTCTTGGGGAGCCCCATCGCTTCGTCGTACACGACGGGCGCGGCGGCTTTCACGACCGCGCTGTTCAGCAGCGGTGCCTGGTGCGCGACGTACAGCTCGAGGAAGTCGTACAGCCGGTTGTACGTGGCCGGGTCGAGCGAGTCGACGTGGGCGCCGTTGGTGAACGTGAACCACTTCTTGTCCGTGCCCGTGAAGTGCTGAGCGAGATCGGGGCAGTGCCCACCCGTCTGCTCGTCCTCCCACTGGCAGGCCATGAACGTCGGCACGTCGATCTTCTTGACGAACGTGACCGGGTCGAGCGGGTCGGCCACCGCCGGGTTGTACGTCGAGTTCGCTTCGATCTTTTCCATCAGGTTCGCCGCCTCGCCGTGGAGCTCCTGGTTGGCCGCGCACGTCTGATCGCCTTCTTCGATCTGCTTCGTCGCCCATGCCTGTCCGTGACCCGGACTGGCCGGTTCGGCGTTCTGCTGGCGCTCTGCCGCCCACGCCACTGCGAAGCCGTCGTTACGGATGCCACCGGGGTAGAGCGTCGTCGCCGTCGCGTCGATCACCGACAGGGGCGCGATCGCCGCGAGGTCCGGCGGCTGCTCCTGCGCCGTGAACAGCTGGCTGATCCCCCCGTAGGAGATGCCGAGCATGCCCACCTTGTTGCCGAGCACCCACGGCTGGTGGGCGATCGTCTCGATCACGTCATAGCCGTCGAGGTTCTGCATCTTCTCGAAGAAGTCGAACGCGCCGCCCGAGCAGCCGGTCCCGCGCATGTTCACGTCGACCACCGCGAAGCCCATCAGGTTGGCGAGCACGGCGATGCCGTTTTCCGGCCCAGCCGGGTTGGCATAGCCATAGCCCGAGTACTCGATGATCGTCGGATACGGGGGCGTGTAGCTCGGCGTCGGCACACCCGGTATCGGCAAGCTCGGGAAGTGAAAGCTCGACGGGACGCCGGGCTCGCCCGCCGGGCTCGTCGGCGGGTGCACGTCGATCGACAGTTCGGTGCCGTCGCGCGTCTTCAGGTACGTGTAGCCGTTGTCCGGGATCGACTGTTCGTAGATGCTCGGGTCCCACGGCGCCGCCGCGTCGGAGTGAACCGTGATCGGTTCAGACGTTTCGCCCGAGGAGGACACGCTGAGCCGGTAGTTCTTCCCCGGCTTCACTTCCCGGAACAGCACACCCCCGAGTGAGTCCGCGTTCTGCGTGGACACGGTCGTGCTCTTCTTCAGCAGCGACACCTGAGCGTTCGCCGGCAGGCCGGTCGCGTACACCTGTTCCGCGCTTCCCTGCGCCGTGAAGGCGGATGCGCTCGCTGCAGCCGTCAGCCAGACGGCGAACGCCACCAGCGTCGAAACGACGCCTATTTGCGCACGCCGCCGAAGCACAGACCCTGCCACCAACCGTCGACCTTCTCCCGCGCAGTTCACGACTCGACGACCTCCACTGATTCGATTAACAGGCTGCATCGCTCCGCGCACAAGCGCGCGGCCCCTCGCTCCGCTCCCATGGTCCAGCACCAGCTGGAGTGCGCCATATGTACCCGTGTGCGCGCCTTCCAAAACGCTATGCCCAAATGTGTGAAGCAGAGCGCGCGCCGGCGATGAAGCAACGCTGATCCGGCCACGCCCGGATCGGCTGCGGTCAGGCGCGGATGTCGTCGGGCGAGACCGACCTAGGAGGACGGCATGAGCTCGGGGATGTCCTCCATCGAGGGCAGCGGGATGAAGGCGATCTCCTCGGCCGCCGCAGTCGCCTTCGCGACGTCGACCTTGAACAGGTTGGGGTGGTCGTAGGTGCTCGCGTACATGACCGCGTTGCGCTGATCGATCACGGTCATCCACTGCGTGATCTCGGCCCCCGCGACGCCGCCGCCCTCGCCGCTGCCGCCGGCATCGGTCATGACCGTCCCCGGCGGGATGTCGAACTGGTTGAGGATGTGACGGGCGACCTGCACTCCGTCGGCGGGGCTGTCGAAGTGAAGCGCGAACTGACGGAACCAGAATGCCCGCACGAAGCGGCTCGTGGCGATGAAGCCCGCGGGCAGGCCGTTGACGCCGTCGCCCGAGCTCGGCGCCGCCAGCTTCCACCCGTTGACCTCGATCGGCGCCGGGGCGTGGTTGGTGACGTACTGGTACTGCGCGAGGTTCTGCAGGTGCATCGGGAAGACAGGCTCGTTCGTCATCACCGTCGTCGGGTTGTCGTAGACGTCGAGCTTGCCGTTCGTGTACTCGATCACGATGCTGGCGCCGTCCGCGTCATGGACGGTGTAGTGGAGAGGGGGAACGTTGCCGCCGTAGATCGCGAGCTTCACGCCTTGGACGGGCACGCGCTCGAGCGCTTGCCGTACGTCGTCGACGGTGGCGCACGTTGTGAGCAGGTACGTGCCGACCTCGAAGCTCGCGATCGAGCGAGACTGTTCCTCCCCTGAGACCGGGAGGTACTCCGCGGAGGCCGGGAAGTTGAGCGCCCCGAAGACGAGCCCGCGATCGTTGACGCCATCGACCGCCATCACGAGCCCGAGCGCGTTGGCCGCCGCGACCGCGTACTTGGCTTCCCACTGCAGGCCGCCCTTGCCCACTACCCCGTTGCGGTCGGTGCCGCTGAGCTTCGCCCCCGCAGGGATCACCATGATCTCCGAGCGCAGGTCGAGCGTGAACTCCATCGTGCGGCCGTAGACGAGGCCGCTGTCGCTGTCGCCGATCGTGAACGAGGTGCACATGTCACGGACTCCTTTGAGCACGACGATGGCTGCCCGCTGTGGCCGTCCGGCTCACAGCGCAGACGCTCGTGGTCTAGACGCGCCCTTTGCTCAAGCGCAGCCGGAAGTTTTCCGAAGCATAAGGACGATGTGGCTTCGACGACGCTCGCCTTGCATTCGAGCGCACCCCGCGCAGGCGATGCCGGCCGAGGAGGCGCCGAGGAGGTCCCGCCGCACACGCGTGAGGGCGCTCGAGCGGCGTTTCACGGCCGGGCGTCCTTCGATCGCGTGGTCGATGTCGCTCGTGTTCGCCTCCAAATCCCTCGTCGCGCTCGTGGTCGTGCTGTTCCCGCTCAGCCCGCAGGAGCCGACAGGCCTGCTCACGGCAGGTGGCCTCGTCGCGCTCGCCGCGGCCTGCGCGATCTGGCTGTTGGGGTCGCGGATCTCGATCTTGGGCTTCGAGCTGCTGGCTGCGGTCGGCGTGCTGACGGCGAGCGGGCTCGTCGCGAACGCCCGTACGACCGGCGGCATGATGGTCGCCGCCTTCGCGTATCCGTGGATTGCGATCTACGCCGCCCACTTCTTCCCGCGGCGCGTGGTGAGCGCGCTCGGGCTGTTCGTCTCGGTCGGCTTCGCCGGAGGACTTGCGCTCGACGGTCTCCCGCACGGTGGGATCTACTGGTTCGTCGTCACGGCGACCGTCTGGTCGATCTGCATCGTGCTGGGAGGGCTCAGCGAAGGCCTGCGCCATCAGGTCGGCACCGATCAACTCACGGGCACGCTCAACAGGACCGGGTTCGCCACGGCCGCGCTGCGCGAGCGTGCGATCGCCGACCGCACCGGCGCGCCACTCGCCGTCGCCGCGATCGACCTCGACGACTTCAAGCAGATCAACGACTCGGCCGGCCATGCCGCCGGTGACCGCCTGCTAGCGACGCTGGCGAGCGAATGGCGCGCGCGCATGAGGCCGGGCGACATCCTCGCGCGTCACGGCGGCGACGAGTTCGTGCTGCTGCTTCCGTCGACGTCCGAGGATGAGGCTGAGGCCGCAGTCGCGCGGTTGCACGGCAAAGAGCGGCTGGTCGACTGGTCGGTCGGCATCAGCGAGTGGCTGCGCGGCGAGGAGCTGAGCTCGGTGCTGGCACGCGCCGACAGCCGGCTCTACGAGGCGAAGCTCGCCAAGCCACGCCACTCGCCCGAGCGCGTAGGCCATTCGCTCAGCCGGCTGGCGGCCGCCGGTGTGACCAGCAGCTGGTCGTAGTCGTTCCGCGAACTACTACTTGACGATCGTGAAGCGAAGCGTCGCCGGCAGCGAGGAGCGGCCCGACGCGCGCGCCACGATGGCGAGCGTGTAGGGCCCGGGGCGAAGCTTCTTCGAGGCGGAGATGCGTCCCTGGAAGGCAACCTTGTTCAGGCCGGCGTGCCCACTCAACGCGAGCGTGCCGGCAGTCACGGTGCGTTTGCACGCGGGCTTGCGGCGGTTGCTCTTGCTCTGCACCTTGCAGGCGCCGTGGACCTTGCGCCCGCCGAGCCGCTGCGTGAAGACCAGGCTGATACTGCTCTGCTCGTTGAGCGTGAAGGAGAAGCTCGTGCCGATCGGGACCTTCCCCTTCTTCGTCAGCTTGGCGAATCCGTTGCCCTCGCGCCACAGCGAATGCGACTGACGCGCGCCGGAGACCGTCGGAGCGGAGCTCGCGCTGATCGGCAGCACCGGCGCCAGCGGCGGCGTCAGCGTCTGTGCCGGGCCAGAACCAGGGCCAGGAGCTGGTGGCGCGGCGTTGGTCGTGATCGCCCCCAGCGCGTTCCTGTTGAACTCGGTGAACCACATCCGGTTGTCGGCGCCCGCCGTGATGTACAGGAGCCCTGTGTTTTCGTGCCCGATCGGGTACTCCTTGATGTCGGCTCCCGAGGTCGCGGTCGTGGGGATCGAGCCGATGCTGTCGCCGTTGCGCTCCGCGAACCAGATCTGGTTGTCAGGCCCCACGGCAAGCCCGAACGGCAGGCTGGCGGCGGTCGGCGTCGGGAAGACCGTGACCGCGCCGCCCGGCGTGATCCGTCCGATCGCGGCGGGCACGCCGAGCGTGAACCACACGTTCCCGTCGGGGCCGAGCACGAGCGCGTTGATGTTGCCGTCGCCGGGAGGAAGCGAGAAGTCTTCGCTGGCCGTCGTGTGACCTGCCGTGTCCATACGCGCGATCTTGTTGCCCTCGCCGTACCAAAGCTCCCCGTCGGGACCGACGATCACACCCTCCACCGAGGTGCCCGAGTTGGTTTCGTATTCATTGACCGTGCCGGCCGTCGTGATTGCTCCGAGCTGCGTGTCCCAACCGAACCACAGCCGACCGTCGGGGCCCGAGACGATCGAGCCGTAACCGCCCATCCCGTGGCTCAAGGCAAAGGGTTCGATCTGCGCGGTGGCCGTGACATTGACCGGCACCTTGTTGATCTGCCCGTCCTGGGCGACCCACATGTTGCCATCCGGGCCGAGCGCCGCCGCCAGGCCAAGTTTGAGAGAGGGAAGCTGAACGACATCGGAGCCGGCGATGGCGCCGCTCGTGCCCATCCTGCCGACGAACGTTCCGCCTACGTGGTTGCCGCTGTCGACGAACCAGAGCTTCCCGTCAGGGCCCGTCGTGATGCCGTATGGAGTCGTCGAGATCGGGATCGGGTACTCGGTGATCTCGCCGGCGGCAGCCCCCGCGGAGCTCGTGCCAAGCGCCGCGATCAGCATGGTTGCGGCGACGAGGACCCCCAGCCTGCCTGCTTGTGAGCTAGACACGCCCCGAGTCTCTCAGATCAAAGGCCTTTCGGCGTGCCGCTCCAGCCACGCGTAGCCGGGACAGGCTACATTGAGCCGCCGCGATCGACCTCGACGCGCACTCCTGGCCGCAGATGGCGAGCGAGTTCAGCGACGTCACCAAGCGCCGCGCCCATCCACTCGATCGAGATGGGGGAGATCGCGTTCAGCTCGAGCTGCTGGGTACATGCGCGCGACCGGCGCCCAGGTGAGCGTGTGGAGCGACGAGGCTCGCCGCGGGCGATCCTCAGGCTTTCACTTTTTTGTATTTGAAGCGATCGCCTTTCACCACCGCGCTCGTCCCCGACGCGGTGGTGACGGTGACGTCGACCGTGCCGACCGCGCCCGGCGGCGCCACCGCGGCGATCGTCGTCGGGGAGACGACCGTTGCTTCGGTGGCCGTCGCCGCTCCGAAGTGAACGGTCACTTCTCCGCCGAAGTTGGCGCCGGTGATCGTCACCGACGTACCGCCAGTCGCGGGCCCGCTTTTCGGCTTCATCTTCTTGATGCTCGGCGGCGGTAGCGCGGCGCGCTGTGCGCAACCGCCGGCTTGGTTGCTCCAGACCTGCGGGTACAGGTAGAGGTCGCCGTTGATGAGCTCGTTGTAGTTCGCCCCGTTCGGCGCTTTGCCGAGCGGTTCACCGAATTCGGTCGTCGCCCTGAACGTGCGGCACTTGTCGGCTACCTCTTCTTTTTTGGAGTCGTACCAGGCGCTCAGCTGGGGATCGGTCACGGACTCGCTGTGCTCGTGCACAAGACCGCCGCCGAGCGTCGCATCGGAGGGGTTGCCGTTCGGGTGTTCTTCGCCCGTGTCGCAGTTGGTGCCGTTCGTATATGGGATGTTCGCGTACACGAGCACGCCGCCGGCGACCGAGATGTAGCCGTGGTAGGCGCAGTAGACGGAGTGTTTGGTCCCGGCCGAGCACGAGTGGCCCGCCGCTTCGAGGCAGCTTTCGACGCCCGGCGGCGTCAGCAGGAAGTACTCGTGCTGCAGGTCGCTCGCCAGCTGATGTTCGGACACGTAGCGGCTCAGCTCCGAGCGCAGCTGAGCGTCTGTCAGGCAGATCGCAGCCGCCGAGCAGCCGTTGCCCGGATACGGGTTGGTGTCGATCAGCGCGCCGGCGAAGGTGGAGGCGTACTGCACGCCGTACTGCGTCAGGACCGAATCGGTGTTCTGGATGCCGCCGCTGTCGTGCGCGAGGTCTGCGAAGTACCGATCGATCCCGCTCTGGTAGCCGCTTGGGAGGGCAGGTGCTCCGGCGGGTACCCAGTAGAGCGCGTAGTTGGCGTTTGTCGTCATCACCGGGCCGCCGTGGTATTCGAGCTGGCTGGGCGCTCCGGCTGCTTTTTCCGACGCCGGCCTGCTCGCGGGCGCTTGCCGGCCCGAACGGGACGTCGGCGTTGCCGGGATCGGCTGGTAGCCGATCGCCGTGCTGCCGACCCGCGCAATCAACGCCGAGGCGCCGGCTGTCCCGGCTGCCGCCATAGCCAGCGCGAGCAGCGCCGTCAGCACGAAGCATCGCCGCACCCGCGTTGCGCCTCGCGGCCGCCCGCTCGTCGAGCTCTCATTCACCGGCGGCGAGCCGTTCTTCGTGTTCTTTGTGCCGCCGTTCATGTTCTTCGCGCCTTTCCTGGCGTTCCTGCGGCGTCCGTTTGGGTGAGCCCGACAGTCCCACTTCCGGCGGTTCTTCTTCGCCCGGTGGCTGCGATCCTTCGCTTGGCGTCGGTTTGTGCGCCGCCCGTCGTTCTTCGCGCGCACGCACACGTTCGGCGCGTTCGCGTTCGTGTTCGCCGTGACGCAGCGCCGAAGCTCCCTGCCACTGTTCGCCGGAGGAGCCGGCGTGCTGGGGTTCGGAGGAGCCGGCGGGTGGGGTCGCGCCGGGGGTCCCGTGCGGGTTGCCGCCGTGACCGCGTTCGCCTTCTGATCGAGGATCCGGCGCTTCTTCGTTCGGCGCGGGTGTCGCGGCGCCCGGGGCCGTGGCTTCCTGCCCGGGCGAGCCGGCAGGCGGTTGGCTGCCCGCTGCTGGATGCGACGCGTGCGCATACACGCTCGCTCCTGCGCCGCCTGTGCCGCTCTTCGCGGGGGCCACGCCGAGCGTGCTCGCGTTCGTGACCGACCGTGGCGCTTCGACCGACGCCGACTGCGCCGCGCCCGGCGGCGGGCCGGTGGCCTTCAGCATCGAGGCGCCGACCTCGGCCGTCGCCCCGAGCGCCAGCGCGCCGGCGGCGAGCTTGACCGCGAGTGCTTTGATCCCGCCACCGGCCAGCTCGGCGATGGCGGCCGTGATCGTCGAGCCGACCGCGGCCCCGCCGGCGTAGGTTGCGGGATCGGCTGCGCCGATCCCGAACAGCTGCTCGAGAATGCGGTACTTCACCCCCAGCGTGGGTGTGATGGGGAGCAGCGCGGTGAGCTTGTGGTGCTGGCGCTTGACCGAGTCGGCGTAGGCGCGGCACGCCACGCACGAGCGCGTGTGACGGCGGATCCGGGCCCGGCGGATCGCCGCGCCTCGCGCCGCGGCGAGTTCCTGGCGGATCTCGAGGCAGTCGGCCTCGCGCGCGCGGCGCTCGGAGATCAGGTTGGCGCGGGCCTGGTACATGTAGGCCTTGACCTGCTCGGCGCGGACGCCCAGGACCGTCGCGATCTCGCCGTGGCTGAGGCCGTCGACCTCGGCGAGCACGAGTGCCGCCCGCTGGCGCTCGGGAAGCTGGCGCACGTCTTTGACGATGCTTCGCACCTCCTCGCTGAGCTCCAGTTGGCGCACCGGGTCACCAGTCTTCGCGGGCTCGCCGTTGAGCTCGGCCGTCGGACGACGCTTCCTGAGAATGCCGATGCACTCGTTTCGCGCGATCGCGAAGAGCCACGGACGCACGGCGACGGGGCGGTCGTCGGCGAGCAGCGAGCGATGCGCGGCTGCGAACGTCGCCTGGATCGCGTCCTCGGCGTCGTGACGAGAGCCGAGCATGTAGATGCAGAACGACATCAGCCCGCGGGCGTGGCGCTCGTAGAGAGCCTCGAACGCCGGCGCGTCGCCCTGGCGGATCGACGCCACCAGTCGCTCATCGCCCGCGAGCCGCAGTCGGGTGCGCGAGACCGGCGAAATCACACGACTGCCGTTGCCCACCGCATTCCCTCCCAGGATCCCTCCGAAGTTACCCACCAAAGCTACTCGTCCCTCCGCACAGCCGCAACTTCATTGTCCGTAAATCGGCCCGCGATGTGACAAATATTTTCTCCGCCTTCTATCCAACCTTTTCGCCTCCAAAACGTTGCATGACGCGCGGTGGGCGTCGGGCTCCCGCCCGTTGCCGATGCCGGGTGGGCGACCTACCGCCGAGCGACCCACCGCCGGCCTCATCGCCGGCCCGTGCCGTGCCGCGTGGCCTCGCGGCGATGCGCGGCGAAAGCGAGCAGCAGCGGCACCGCAGCGTTTGCCGCGATCCAGGTGGTGAAGGCGAAGGCCAGTGTCGACATGAGTTGGCGGAACGTGTTGAGGGCTTCGAGTCAGCCGTGCAACTACTTAATGCGCGAGAACCGGAAAGGTTGGATGCTCCCCACCGGGCCTCGAGCGCTGCTTGGCATCGCGCCGAGCCTTTCGCTAAGCTGCGCCACGCCTAATCCCGGGTCGTCGCCCGGGAGTGGGGGAACCAAGTTGTTGGGGCGAGTTCCGCGGTAATCCGTGGAAGGCGCAAGTCGCTAGCCCGTCAGCTAACCCCGCCGGCCGACGAAGAGAGGCAAATGCGCAAGCATCGACGCCCCACGGCGTACGCGGTCACGCTCATGCTCGTACTGATCGGCCTGCTCGGCACCGCGCAGGGCACGTTCGGGGACTCCACGGGCGGCGTCGCGCCGCCGCCCCCGACCGCTGCGCCCGCTCCCGCGCCGGCTGCGCCGGCCGGCGGGACGACGCCGGGCGAAGGGTCCCTCACGCCGCCGGCACCGATCTTCAGCGCCAGCCCCTACCCCGCCGGCCCGCGCGGCTGGGTGTTCCCGCTCTACCCCCTCTCGCACGTCGGCGCGACGAGCTGGTGGTCGCTCGACCAGGGCGTCGATCTCGGCGGCACCGCCAACCAGTGCGGGGCTCGCCTGACGGAGCTCGCCGTGGCGAGCGGCACGATCGTGCGCGAGGGCCTTGCCGGGTTCGGCAGCTCTGCGCCCGTGCTGCTCGTCGACAGCGGCCCCGACGCGGGCCGCTACATCTACTACGGCCACGCCTCGCCGGCCCTGGTCCCGACCGGCACCCACGTGAGCGCGGGCCAGCCGATCGCCGAGGTCGGATGCGGCGCCGTCGGCATCTCCTCGGCGCCCCATCTGGAGATCGGGATGCTGCCGGCCGAAGCGACCAACTCGCAAGATCTCCCATCCGTTGGCGAGACCTCGCACGAGACGCTGGCCAACCTGAAGTCCGCCTACGTCGCCGCCGTCGCTGCAGCCAAGGCGAAGACGGCGGCCGCAAAGGCCAAGAAGCAGACGCACAGGCCCGCGAAGCGCTCACACAAACGCTAGGCGCCACGGTCGCTGCGCACCATGCTGCTTGCGGGCGGTAGCTCGCGGCGGTGACTTTCGAGACGCCGGCCCCGGCTAAGAAGCCCTTTCAAAATGAAGGGTCGTGAGGCTCGATCTTGAATCCCGGGGTTATGTCCTCGAGGATTGGAGGTCGTGGAGGTGCCCTCTCGATTCGAGATCACCGACGAGCTGTGGGCGGAGATCGAGCCGCTGATCCCCGTACGCGAGCGTCGGCCTCGCTATCCAGGTCGCAAGGCGATCGACGATCGGCTGGCGCTCAACGGGATCCTGCACGTGCTGCACACCGGGATCGCCTGGGAGGATCTCCCGCGCGAGTACGGCTATGGCTCGGGGGTGACGTGCTGGCGTCGGCTGCGCACCTGGCAGCAGGCCGGGGTGTGGGATGCGCTTCACCAGAAGCTCCTGGTGAAGCTGAACGCCGCGGGGAAGATCGACTGGTCGCGGGCAGCCGTCGACGCCAGCCATATCCGTGCCCTTTTGGGGGGCTCCTGACCGGGCCATCCCCGGTTGACCGTGCCCGCAGCGGCTCAAAGCACCATCTGCTCGTCGACGCCAGCGGCATCCCGCTGGCGATCAGCCTCACCGGCGGCAACCGCAACGACGTCACCCAGCTGATCCCGCTGCTCGAGGATCTGCACAGAAGGCCGGTCACCGGCAAGGTCGGTCGCCCGCGTCAGAAGCCCGACCGGCTGCTGGCCGACCGGGGCTATGACCACGACAAGCACCGCCGGTTGCTGCGGGCGCTCGGGATTCAGCCTGTGATCGCTCGCCGCGGAACAGCCAACGGCTCCGGCCTCGGAAAACAACGCTGGGTCGTCGAGCGCGGCTTCGCTCACCTACACAACTTCCGCAGGCTCAGGATCCGCTACGAGCGCGACCCCGAGATCCATCTGGCCTTCCTCACGCTCGCCTGCTCGATCCTTTGCTGGCGGAGGCTGCCGTCATTTTGAAAGAGCTTCTAAGTCGTAGCCGCGTCGCCCGAGCGGTTGCCCCGGCGCTCGCGGACCGCCGCCGCCAGCGCGCGCAACGTCTCGACGGTCGTCTCCCACGACATGCAGGCGTCGGTGATCGACTGCCCATAGGTCGGCGTGACGCCGTCCTCGAGCTCCTGGCGACCGGCGACGATGAACGACTCGAGCATCACGCCGACGAGCGCGCTGTTGCCGGCGGCGAGTTGGGCCGCGATGTCCTCGGCCACGATCGGCTGGCGGTTGTGGTCCTTGCCGCTGTTGTCGTGCGAGGCGTCGACGACGACCCGCTCGGGCAAGCCCACGGCGCGCAGTCGCTCGATCGCGTCGGCGACGCCCTCGGCGCCGTAGTTGGGGGCATTGCGACCGCCGCGCAGGATCACGTGGCAGTCGGGGTTGCCGCGCGTGTGCAGCACGGCCGGCGTGCCGATGAAGTCGATCCCGGCGAATGTGTGCGGAACGGCCGCCGCGCGAACGGCGTCGACCGCCACGGCCACGTTGCCGTCGGTGCGGTTCTTGAAGCCGATCGGCATCGACAGGCCCGAGGCGAGCTGGCGGTGGATCTGGCTCTCGGTCGTACGCGCGCCGATCGCTCCCCAGGCTGACGGCGTCGGCGATGTACTGCGGCGTGATCGGGTCGAGGAACTCGCAGCCGACCGGCAGGTTCAGCTCGAGCACCTCCAGCAGCAGCTTGCGCGCGAGCCGCAGGCCCTCGTTGACATCGCCCGTGTCGTCGAGGTGCGGGTCGTTGATCAGTCCCTTCCAGCCCGTCGTCGTCCGCGGCTTCTCGAAGTACACGCGCATCACGACGAGCAGATCGTCCTTCAGCTCGCGCGTAACGGCGCTCAGTCGGTTGGCGTAGTCGAGCGCCGCGTCCGGGTCGTGCACGCTGCACGGGCCGACGACGACGAGCAGCCTGTCGTCAACCCTGTTGAGCACGTCCGCCACGGCAGCGCGCCCACGCAGCACGAACTCCTCCGCGCTCGGGGCAAGCGGCTGCTCGTCCAGCAGGACGCCGGGGGAGACCAGGCCCGTGACCCATGCAATCCGCTGGTCACGAACGTGATCCAGCTGCTCGGGGGGGCCAGCCGACATCATTTCGATCGTACCAACCGGCCGCTCGAACTCCACGCCCCGGGCAGATCCGACCCGGCTCGGCCCGCTCGCCGGCCGCGGCACGGTCCGGCCGCCGCCGCGCTCGTCTCTCGCTCGTCTCCGTCTCGGGCGCGTCGCGGCTAACTTAGCTCCCGTGCGGATCGCGACGTGGAACGTCAACTCGGTCAAGCAGCGCGTGCCGCGGCTGCTTCCGTGGCTCGACGAGCGCCGCCCCGACGTCGTCTGCCTGCAGGAGACCAAGCTCGCCGACGACGCCTTCGAGGCGCTGCTCGGCGATCAGCTCACGCAGCGCGGCTACGAGCTCGCGCTGAGCGGCGAGGTGCAGTGGAACGGCGTCGCGATCCTCTCACGCGTCGGCTTGCAGGACGTCCTACGCGGCCTGCCCGGCGGGCCAGGCTTCCCGCACGCCGAGGCCCGCGCCGTCTCGGCTCGCTGCGACGGGATCCGCGTGCACTCCGTCTACGTGCCGAACGGGCGCCAGCCGGACTCCGATCACTATCGCTACAAGCTCGCCTGGCTCGCCGCGCTGCGCGAGCTGGTCGCGGCCGACCCCGACGACGCGCTCGTCTGCGGCGACATGAACATCGCGCCGACCGACGCCGACGTGTTCGACCCGCAGGCCTACGCCGGACACACCCACGTCACGCCGCCCGAGCGCGCCGCGCTCGCCGAGCTGCAAGCGCTCGGCCTGCACGACGTCGTTCGCGACCGCTGGCCCGACGAGCGCGTCTTCACCTACTGGGACTACCGGGCCGGGATGTTCCATCAGGACCTCGGCATGCGGATCGACCTGATCCTCGCCGGCGGCGCCGTTGCGGGGCGGGTCGAGGCCGCGTGGGTCGATCGTCAGGCGCGCAAGGGCAAGGGCCCGAGCGATCACGCGCCCGTGATCGTCGACCTCGACGAGGCGCCCGACGGCGACATCGGGCCCGTCGTGCCGCCGCCGTCCGCCCCCGTCACCAAGCGCGGCGCGCGCAAGCTGCCCCAGTCGCGCTGAGCGCCCAGTCCACCTCGGCTGGAGCCATCGGCTCGCGCTCGCCCGGCTCGGGCGAGTGGCGCGTGCGGCCCCGCGCCTTCTCAGCTCCTTCACGGCAGGGTCACACGATCGACACGCCTCTATCTGTGGAGCCTCGGAGACTGAGCCGAGCAAGCTGCGCCGCGCTTCGCTCGATTGGACGGGTGCGTGCATATCCCCGACGGGCCCGCCCGCGGAGGTCGAAGCGAGCCGGCGCCTCGCTTGCTGGAGACGACGATGACCGACGGCGCCAGCCGGTGGCGAAGACATCAACCACATCGGCGCCGTCGTCGGCACCAGGCGGCGGGAGCCGGGCCTCGGGCCCGGTCCCCGTCCTGCGCGCCCGGCACGCTCGGCGGCGTCTCGGGCCGGCGTTGGTCCTACACGAGCAGCTCAACTAGTTCGAAAGGCTACGTCGCCGAGGACGCCGGTGCAGCAAGTACGGTGCTCGCGGCACGTTGAGCGGGAAACCGCTAGCTATCGGGCTGCTCGTTCTTTATTGTTTGACATAACGCATGCAACGAGGACGGATGCTCCAGATCTCCCGAACCGACGGTCGTCTATGTCTGAGAGTGCTCGTCTTGGCGCTGCTCGCGACGTTGCTGCTCGCCGCGGCCGCGCAGGCCGATGTCCCCGCCGGCGGCGGCGAAGCGCCCGGCGGAGCTCCCGAAGGTCAGGAAGTCGGCGGCCCCGAAGCGCCTCAGGGGGCCGGCGGCGAAGGGGAAGTCGCGCCGGAAGCGCCCGGCGGCGAACCCCCTGTCGAAACGCAGCAGGTAGTGCCGAGCGAACCGGTCGCAGAAGCGCCGCCGCCCCCGAGCGAACCTGTGGCGGAAACACCGCCGCCGCCGAGCGAACCGGTGGCAGAAGCGCCTGCGCCGCCGAGCGAACCCGTCGAAGGGCTTCCGACCGGCACGCTGCCGGTCGAAGGCACCCCGCCCGCCGGCGAAACAGCCGAAGAACCGGGGCAGGGCAAAGCCGGCGAATCCTCCGAAGAAGCCACGGGCGGCTCGCCTCATTCCGCCACGCTGCTCCCCGCTGCGCCCGACTCCTCAGCTCACGTCGAGGCTCTCGCGGGCGAAGCCTCGAGCGGCCCGCCGGGACCGCCGCCGACTGCCGCTGTCACGGCGCAGGTGGCCGAAGTCACCGGGCAAGCCGAAATGTGGTTCAGCGAAGCGTCCAAGCGTGCCGGCCAGAGCGCAGGCACCCAAGCGGGCCGGTTCAGCTGCGAGCTCTCCGCGCTCGGCGGCAACATGACCGACAACTGCACCGTCGGCTGGCTCGGCGCCCCGCGCGAACTGGCCTCGGCGCCGGCGAGCGCCGCCGTAGCGGCGGTCTCCTCGCTGGCCGGCGGCGCCGCGGTGAATTCGCCCGATAATGACGGGCGCGGCGGCTCGGCGGTAGGTGGACCGCCGCTGACACCCGCGCCCGGCCCTGCGCCGAGCGGCGGCTCCGGTGTGGCCACCGGCGCGGGCGGCTCCGGCGGTGCCGCCGGTGTATCGACTTTCCTCACGCTTGCCGGGCTCCTGTTGCTGGGGCCCCCCCGCGCCCTGCGGCGCCTGCGGTTCTCCTGCGAGCCATGGCTCGCGGGATGCTTCGTGCTGATTCCTGAGCGCCCGGACTAGCTCCCTCCGGTCACTCCACTCCGCGCCGCATCGACCGATCCGGCGCATCGGCAATCAACTCGAAGCAGCTTCTGGAAGGGAGCAGGACTGGATGGAACGCCATCACATGAGGATGGCTGTAAGCGTCTTTACAAGGAGCGACGACGACGCGTCGAGCAGCGTCGTCGATCAGACGCAAACCGCCTTCAACGACAAAGTAGTGCCGTCAGCGCTGCGCGAGGCCGGGTTCATCCCGCCGAGCGTCGCGCGCAGGATGCACACGCTGGTCCTCACCGGCTCGCTTGACCGCGGCTCGGTGCACCAGCTCGAAACGGAGATCGAACGGCTGTGCGAGGAGGGTGTCACGGGCATCACGCTCGACTTGCGCGAGCTGAGCTACATCGAAGCGATCGGCGTCGCCGTCGTCGCGTTTCGCTGCGGGCTGTGCCTGCGGCGCGGTTACGACTTCGCCTTGATCCGCGGGCCGCGGGTCGTGCAGCGGGCCTTCGAACAGGCCGGGCTGAGCGAGTTGCTGCCGTTCACCGACGGGCGATCCCCGCTCGAGCAGCAAGCGCCGCTCGCCGGCGAGCTCGTGGCGGACGAGTTCGTCCCGCCGCCGCCCGCGCTCGTGCTGACACCGCGACTCGAGCCTGTTGCGAGCGGTGAGCTGAATTGATCGTCATGCGTCCTGGGCGGTGAGGCGGCCGGGTACGGGGTTCTAGCTTCGTGCCCGGCCCGCCTCGCCGACGCGTGGGCGCCGCGCGGGCGCTGGATGATCAGACCAGATCGACGCGCACCAGCTCCAGCACGTGACAGCCGTGCGCTTCGGTGCTCGCATCGAACTCGGCGAGCGCGTCGCCGCTCAGCGCGGCGAAGCCGGCGCGCACCCCGTCGAGATAGGACTTGTCGATGACCGCCCGCCCGGCGCGCCTGCCGTCGTCGAACCGTTCGCGCGCCTCGGGCTTGCCGAAGTAGGCCCACACGTGCGCGCCCGCCAACTCGCCGACCGACGAGCTGACCTCGCGGCGCTCGTAGTTGCGCTCGCGGCGGTCGAGCCCGGCGAGCTCCTCCGCGCCGACCGGGACGAGCGCGCCGTTGACGCTGTGGCCGGGCGCCGGGACGAGGTTGAGGAACGTCACGACGACCTCCGGGCGCGAGCGGTCGCGGGCGTCGAGGTAGTACTTGTAGCCGGCCAGCGAGAGGGCGTTGTCCATCGCGATGTTCCAAGCCCGGCGGTGATCGCGCAAGCGCGCCCCGCGCCCCGCGAAGCCCTGCCCGCCGAGGTCGTGCACGAGCGAGCCGTAGGCGAACACGAATTGGGGTGGCTGCGAAGCAGGCATCGAGGCGTCGCCGCTCATCGAGCCGTGACACCGCCGAGCGGGCCCGCCGGGGCGAGCTGCCAGGCGAACGCCAGCGGCGAGGACGCGCTCAGGTCGATCGCCGGCTCGACCGTCGTGTAGGACTGCACGTCGTCCTTGAACACGGCCTTCGCGTCGAAGCGCGCGAGCGCGTTGCCGCCGGCCGGGGGGCACCTGCGCATGCCGGCGACCTTCCCCTTGCTCGCCGCGTCGCTTGGCCCCTCTACGACGGCGCCGGCCAGCACCGGCGGCGAGCCGTCGAGCGAGCCGGCGAGGTTGGCGAGTTGATCGGACGGGCAGGCCGGGAACGCCGAGCCGTCGCCGAGGATGAACGACGTGCCCCACGCGTTCGCGCCGAGCACGTTGCCGAGCCAGCGATCTGAGTAGGTCCGGTAGGCGGCCGTGCCGGTCAGCTCGTCGTACTCGGCGGCCATCACCGACAGTCCGACGCCGTGCGAAGCCGTGTCGGCTTCGGCCCAGGGGAAGCCGAAGCCGAACGGATCGCCGCTGGACTGCGCGACGGCTTGATCGAGCTCGCCCTTCAGCGCGGCGATCAGCTGCGCTTCGCTGATCGCCGTTCCCGGCGGGTCTCCGTCCAGCCGCAGCGCGCGGACGAGCTCGAAGTGCGCGAGCCCGCTCACGTCGTACAGGTTCAGCGGTTCGCCTGCGCCGGCGTGTTCGGCGTACGCGCGGGCCCAGCCCGCCGCGCGTTCGAGGTAGAACGAGGGTTGGGAGTGCGGCAGGCCGGCCGGCGCGTGTCCCGAGGAGAGGGCGATCGCCAGCTCGCTCGCGCCGAGCTCGAGATCGTCGCGCCATTCGCTCTCGGGGTAGAAGTCGAACGGGATCGCCGTCAGCAGCTGCCCATGCGGGTCGGTGTCGGCGAGGTCGATGATGTGCTCGCCGGCGGTCAGGCAGCGCGAGGAGAGCGCCGGATCGCTTTCGGCGAACACCTGCGAGCACAGCGCGAATGCCGCGGCATCGCGCCCGGCCAGGTTGGGGCTGACCGGGGAGCCCGCTGGACCGGCGCGGAATACCGGGCGATGGCGGATGTAGCGGGCGCTGTGGTCTTCGCCGCCATAGCCGTCGTCGGCCTGCGGCAGTCGCCAGATGTCGTGGTCGCCGAGCGTCTGCAAGTTGCCCTCGCCGATGCCGACCTGGTAGTAGAGCGTGAGCGTCGAGTCGTTCCACATGCGCAGCAGCCATTCCACGCCGAAGCGCGCCTCGGCCGTGAAGTTCGCCGCGCCCGCGCCCGCGCCGATCTGCGCGGGGAAGTCGCGCACGCCGAGCAGTTGCAGCGCGACCGTGTATCCCGTCGTCTGCACGAACTTCAGGTAGTCGCCCGCGTCCCACCAGCCGCCCGAGGCGTCGATCGTTTCGCCCGTCGGCACGAGCTCGCCCTTGAAGCTGCCCCCGCGGTTGACGGGCGGCGTCTCGTACACGCTCGCGTGTGCGTCGTTGAGATGGCCGGCGGCCGTGCGCAGCGGCGAGGGGATGAAGTCGGGGCCGTCGCGCTCGTTCTCGTAGAACGACAGCGCGTTGGCGAGCGGCTGCGCGTACAGCGAGGCGGCGGGCGCGATCGCGAACGGGGGCGAGGACGGCGCCGCGCGAGAGGCGACCGAGATCGTGTAGCTGCCCGGCGTCTGCAGCGCGTCGAAGTCGATCGTCTCGACGTGCGTGAAGCGCTTGCTCCACGAGCCCGCCGATGGGCCGACGACGCCGCTGTAGGCGACTTCGCCCCCGGGCAGCCGCAGCACCGAGAACCGCGCACCGGCTTCGTCGCGGCGCGAGATCAGATAGGCACGCTTGCCGGCCGCCGTCGCATAGCCGGCCTGGTCGACGCGCACGAAGGCAGTGGGCGCCGAGGCTTCGGCTGCGCCGGGCTGGGCGAGCACCGTTGTGGACGCCAGCGCGAGCGCGATCGACGCGAGTGCCGCGAGCGACGTCGCACCGAGCCCTGTCCGCTGCGCTCCCCCCATCCTCAGGCCAGGCTAACGCGCGCCCGACGGCGATGCGTCAGCCGCGCCCAGCGTC
This sequence comes from uncultured Solirubrobacteraceae bacterium, assembly GCA_963716315.1. Taxonomy (GTDB): domain Bacteria; phylum Actinomycetota; class Thermoleophilia; order Solirubrobacterales; family Solirubrobacteraceae; genus Palsa-744. The sequence goes on from OY970301.1 coordinate 2,021,699, forward strand.
GCACGCCCGGCGGCTCGCGCTCAGCGACGGTGCACGGTCAGCGTGCGTGAGTGCAGGTGCTCCTCCGCCTCAGGGTCCAGTGGCGGCGCCGGCGGGCGGCGGAACGACTTGGGGCGCCAGCGATCGGGTGCGCTCGGTGCCGCGCTCGGTGCAGGGCGGGCACGCCTCGAGCGCAGCCCGATCAGCAGCGCCAGCACGTTGAGCAGGCCCACGCCGGTGGCGATCGCGGCGATCACGCCGAACAGAAGCAGAGCGAACACCGTCAGCGCGATCAGTGCGACTGCGAGCAGCAGCGCCAGCATGCCCCAGGGTTCTACGTAAGGGTGAAGTTTCCTTTGGCACCGCGGCTACCCGCAGCGCTACTCCTCAGGCGACGGGCGGGGGCGCGCCTTCGGCGCTCGCCGCGAGCGCCGGGTCCCATTCGCACACCGCGCAGGCGTGGCGGAAGGCCGAGCGCGCGAACTCGACGCCGGCCGCGTGCGCGCTCTCGCCGGCGCCGTCCCAGTCGAGCACGTACTCGCCGAGCGCGCCGTCCCAGTGCGCGGCGTCCGGCGCGAGCGTCGCGCCGGAGAAGCCGTTGGGAGCGGGGTGGGCGTAGGCGTAGAAAGCCGGCCTCTCGTGCCGCTCGTCGCCGGGCCACCAGCCGACGGCGACCTCCTGCGCGTCCATCGCGTTGCGCATGATGAAGTCGTCCGACGGCGGCTCCGCGGGACGCCCCGAGAAGAGGCTGACGGCGAGGTCGAAGGAGCCCCACCACGCGTTGACCGGCGTCGAGCGCCCTCGAAAGGGGGCGCGGAACTCGGCCAGCACGAGCGCCGCCTGCGTGGCGCCCGCGAAGTAGCGCTCGACGGCGTCCGTGTCGTAGCTGTGGTGCTGCTCGTCCTCGTCGAGCGGCACGCTCCAGCTCACCTCCTGCGGCGTCGGGTCGATCTCGACGGCTCCCGCGAACGAGCGGACGGCGTCGAGCAGCTCGCGCGTGACGGCGCCGACGGAGCGGTTGGGCGTGAGCGCGACGCGCACCGATCCCCCGCTGCTGTGCTCGACGAGCGCCTCGTGGGCGTGCAGGTCGAGCGCCGCGGCGAGCGCGCCCGAGCCGTCCGGCGCGGGCAGTGGCGCCGTCTCCCAGCCGCGCGCGCTGAGGCGCAGCGCGGCGTGCTGCAGCTGCGGCTCGGGCGGCGCGAGCGCCACGGCGAGCTTGCCGAGCAGCTGGCTGTGCGCGTGCAGCGTGTCGCAGGTCGCCTGCCACTCGCCGTAGGCGAGCGCGGGCCGGGCGGAGGACATTCGAAGCACACTAGCGCTCGTCGCGCGAATGCTGCGATGGTGATGGCCTGACGCCGATGAGCACCGCGCACACCGACACGAGCACGCGCCCGCAGCACTTGCGCAGCGACCTCGCCGGCCCCGAGCAGCTCGAGCCGCCGGCGGGTGCGCTCGCGCCTGTTGTTCGTGCTCGCGCTCGTGCTGATCGTCGCGGCCGCCGTCACCCTGCTGCCGGGGCTCGGCACGCTGCGCTCGCGCCTGGCGCACGCCAAGCCGGAGTGGCTGCTGCTCGGCGTCGGGCTGAAGCTGCTCTCGGGGGTCGGCTACGTGGCCGTCTTCCGCATGATCTTCTGCCGGCGCATGAGCTGGGGCGTGAGCTACCAGATCGGCATGTCCGAGCTAGGCGCCAACGCGCTGTTCCCGACGGGCGGCGCCGGCGGGCTCGCGCTCGGCGCGTGGGCGCTCAAACGCGGCGGCATGCAGGGCCAGGAAATCGCCCGTCGCACGGTCGCCTTCTTCCTGCTTACGAGCGTGCCCAACGTGCTCGGCGTGATCGTGCTCGGAGCGCTGCTCGGAAGCGGCGTGATCAGCGGCGAGAGCAACCTGCTGCTCACGGCCGTGCCGTCGGCCGTCGCCGCCGGCGCCGTCGTGCTGGCGCTTTACGCCGGGCGCATCGCTAGGCGCTGGAGCGCGAGCCTCGAACGCCGCGGCGAGCACGAGCTCTCCAAGCGCAAGCTGCTGCTGATGAAGACGCTGACGGCACTCGGCGATGGCGTGCAGGAGGCGGTGGCGCTGCTGCGCGAGGGCAACGTCGTGCTGATCCTCGGGCTGATCGCCTACCTGGCGTTCGACGTGATGATCGTGTGGGCCACGTTCCACTCGCTCGGCCCGGCGCCGCCGCTGGCGATCCTCTGGATCGCCTACCTGATCGGCGAGCTCGGCGGGCTGATCCCCGTGCCCGGCGGCATCGGCGGCGTCGACGCCGGCCTCGTCGGCACGCTCGCGCTGTACAACGTCTCGCTCACCTCGGCCGCCGGCGCCGTGCTCGCGTATCGGGCGATCGCGCTGTGGGTGCCGGCCGTCGTCGGCGGCGGCGCCTTCTTCTTCCTGCGCCGCACGCTACGCGACGAGGCCGCGCAGATCGCCATCTGCGCGCCGCAGCAGGAGATCGAGGTGATCGGGCTCGGGCGCGTAACGATCGGTGACGGCGGCTCGTAGACGTTCGCCATCAGTGGCTGATTTTGACCGCTTTCCCGTGCGAGGCGAACTTGAGCGTCAGCGTGGCGCCCTTGGGGATCGACTGCACCGCGTTGAGTGTGATCGTGTAGAGCGAGCCGCCGAGCGAGTATTTGGGCTTGGAGAGGCTGTATGCACCCTTCACGATCGACGGCTTGGCCGTGACGCCGACGAGTTTCAGGTTGGTATCGGTCAGCGCGATCGCCAGCTTCTTGTTGCTCGCGCCGCCGGCCAGGCCGATCGTCACGCTGCACGAGCTGCTGCCGCCGCGGCATTTGAGCGACACGGTCTTGGCGCTCGCGCCGCTCGCCGTCAGGCCCGCGAGCACGCCGGCCGCGAGCACGGCCGCCGCCAGGCGTCGGGATCTGCCGAATCGGACGAGACGCTTCGACTGGCCCTCGGTGAACTGCCTGGACATGTAGATCCCCCTGACGCTGGTGAGATGGACGGTGTGCCGACGCGTGCGGCCTCGGCACGATAGCGCCGGCGTGGGATGATGCTCGGCGTGGCGGGCAGGCCGCAGATCGAGCTCGTGCTGGCCGACGTCGACGGCACGCTCGTTACCTCCGAGAAGGAGCTCACGCGGCGCTCGATCGACGCCGTGCGCAAGCTCGGCGAGGCCGGCATCAAGTTCGCCGTCACCAGCGGGCGACCGCCGCGGGGGATGCAGATGCTCGTCGAGCCGCTCGCGCTCGAGCTGCCGCTGGCGGCGTTCAACGGCGGGCTGTTCGCGCGCCCCGACATGACGGTGATCGAGGAACGCTCGATCGCTCCCGAGCTCGTCGCGCCGACGCTTGCGCTGATCGATGAGCACGGCCTCGACGCCTGGCTCTACCGCGGCGCGGACTGGCTCGTGCGCGATCCCAAGGCGCCGCACATCCGCAAAGAGGCCGACACCGTTCGCTTCGAGCCGACCGTCGTCGAGGGCTTCGACGGGATCACGCAGGGCATCGCCAAGATCGTCGGCGTCAGCGACGAGCTCGAGCACGTCGCCGCGGCCGAGGCGGACGCCCGGGCGAAGCTCGGCGATCACGTCTCGGCGGCGCGCTCGCAGCCGTACTACCTCGACATCACCCATCCCGAGGCGAACAAGGGGGCGGTCGCGCGCTATCTCTCGCGCGAGTACGCGATCCCAGCCGAGCGGATCGCCACGCTCGGCGACATGCCCAACGACGTGCTGATGTTCGCCCACTCGGGGCTCAGCATCGCGATGGGCAACGCCGGCCGCGAGGTGCAGCGCGCGGCGCGCCGCGTGACGGCGTCCAACGACGAAGACGGCTTCGCGTTGGCGATCGAGCGGTTCGTGCTCGACGCGCGCCAGCGTATGTGCTTATAGTTAACCAAGTGGCTAACCAAGCAACGTTGGACCGGGCCTTCGCGGCCTGTGCGCACCCGATCAGGCGAGGCATCGTCGAACGCCTCGCCGCGCGCGGGGAAGCCGGTGCGCAAGGCGCGGCCGGTCGGGGCGGCATGACCGTCGGCGAGGCGACGCGCGACTTCGCCGTGTCCAAGCCGGCGATCAGCCGCCACCTGCGCGTGCTCGAGGAAGCGGGCGCGATCGTGCGCGTGATCGACGGGCGCACGCACCGCCTGCGCCTGGCCGAGCAGCCGTTCGACGACGCCGCCGACTGGATCGGGCGGCTGCAGAAGATGTGGGAGCGCAAGTTCGACGTCGTCGAGCAGTTCATCGCCGAGAGCCGCGAGGACGCCGCCGGCGCAGGAACCGATCGCCGAGGCTCGGCGTGAGCGCCAGCGAGGTCGCTGCCTTCCGCATGGAGCGGACGTTCGCGGCGACGCCCGAGGAGGTGTTCGACGCGTGGACCAACCCGATCGTGCTCGAGCGCTGGTGGGCGGCGGCGCCGACGTGGAGCTCGCCCGGCTGCGACGTCGACCTGCGCGTCGGCGGGAGCTACACGCTGCGGATGCTCGACGAGGACGGCGAGCTGCACGTGGTCGCCGGCGAGTACCGCGAGGTCAGCCGGCCGCGCCGGCTCGTCTTCACTTGGTGCTGGCAGGGCGAGGGCGGACCGCACCCCGGCCACGTGAGCCTCGTGGCGATCGATTTTCACGGCGATGGCGAGCGCACGACGGTCGTGCTCGAACACAGCGGGCTCGCCTCGCAGCAGTCGCGTGAAAGCCACGGCGAGGGCTGGAATGCGTGTTTCGAGAACCTCGCACGGCGGGTGTTCGATTCCGATTGATTCTTATCTATTAATAATTAATATAAATAAAAAGAAGAACAGGAGACAGGTGAACATGGGTAAGTATCTGTTTGCGTATCGCGGTGGGATGATGGCCGACACCGAGGAGCAGCGTCAGGCCGTGATGCAGGCGTGGGGTGAATGGTTCGGCGAGCTCGGCCCCGCGATCATCGATCCGGGCAACCCATTCGCCGGCTCGACCTCGGTCGACGGCAACGGCGGCGGCGCGGCCGCTTCGGAGCTGACCGGCTACTCGGTGATCACCGCCGACAGCCTCGACGCCGCCGGTGCGCTGGCCGAGGGCTGCCCTGTGCTCAAAGGCGGCGGCAGCGTCGACGTGTACGAGACGATCGAGGTGTCGATGTAGCGGCTGGCGCCGCTAGGAGTAGGAGAGCTGGAGCGCGACGAGCGCCGCGATCGATGCGAAGCAGAAGACGTGCTCGCGGAAGATCGCGCGTGCCAGCGCGCTCTGGCGCTCCGGGGCGTCGGCGCGCGTGCCGAGGCGGACCGCGTTCGGCACCGTGCGTGCGCCCACCAGCACGATCGGCGCCGCCGCGAGCGCGAGCGAGACCCACGCCGCCGCCGAGGGGATGCCGCCGCCGTCGACGATCTCCACGACGATCGCCGCGAGCGTCGCCAGCATGACCGTCGCGATCAGCCGGTTCATCGGCCGCGCCGCCGTCGTCACGCGCGCGTAGTAGGCAGCGATCGAGGACAGGCGCCGCTCCGGCAGCGCGTCGGCGTCCTGTCCGAGCACCTGCACGTCGAACATCAGGTCAAACCACAGCACCGCCAGCAGGAAGCCGCCGCCGGCCGTGACGAACGCGCTCATCGCGAAGGCTCGGTCGTACCCTTCACGCGCTCGCCCTTGGGGTCGAACAGCGGCTCGCGCACGATCTCGCCGCTGACCCAGCGGCCGAAGATGTCGATCTCCACGGCCGTGCCGAACTCGAGCTCGGCCGGCACGTAGGCGTAGGCGATCGAGCGCTCCACCGTGTAGCCATAGCCGCCGCTCGTCACGCGGCCGACGATCTCCTCGCCGAGGCGCACAGGCTCGTTGCCGAGCGCGACCGAGCGCGGGTCCTCGAGCACGATGCAGCGCAGCCGCCTGCTCGGCGGCGGCGCCGTGCGCTCGCCGTCCGGCGCGATCCTCAGCGCCGCCGCGCCGTTGAACTCGCCCGTGCTCTTCTTCACGCAGAAGCCGAGCCCCGCCTCGAACGGGTTCTCATCGGCCGTGATGTCGGCCGCCCACACGCGGTAGCCCTTCTCCAGGCGCATCGAGTCGATCGCGCGGTAGCCGCCCGCCACGAGGCCGTGCTCGCGGCCCGACTGCCACAGCGCCCGCCACAGCCCGGCGCCGTACTCGCTCGGGCAGTACAGCTCCCAGCCGAACTCGCCGACGAACGTCACGCGCAGCGCGCGCACCGGCACGTCGCCGACGGCCAGCTCGCGCATGCGCATGTAGGCGAAGTCCAATGGGTCGTCGGTCAGCGGCGCCAGCACGTCCGCCGCGCGCGGGCCCCACAGCCCGAAGCACGACCAGCGCGAGGTGACGTCCGACAGGCGCACGCTGCCGTCCTGCGGCGCATGCCGGCGGATCCAGCTGAGGTCGTGGTTGCCGAAGGCCGTGCCCGTGACGATCGAGAACAGCTCCTCTTCCACGCGCGTGACCGTGAAGTCGCACTCGATCCCGCCGCGCGCGTTGAGCATCTGCGTGTAGGTGATCGCGCCGACCTCGCCAGCCACCTCGTTGTCGCACAGCCGTTCGAGGAACGCCGGCGCGCCCGGCCCTGAGATCTCGAGCTTGGCGAACGAGGACTCGTCGAACAGCCCCGCGCGCTCGCGCGTGGCGCGGTGCTCGGCGCCGATCGCCGGCGACCAGTGCATCCCCGCCCAGCCGCGCGGGCGTAGCGACTCATCGCCCTCGGCCGCGTTCGACTCGTACCAGTTGACGCGCTCCCAGCCCGACTTCTCGCCGAACGCCGCGCCGTGCTCGGCGTGCCAGCCGTACGCGCTGGAGACGCGCAGCGGGCGCCCCGCCTCGCGCTCGTGGCCGGGGTAGCGGATGTCGTAGTAGGTCTCGTACACCTCCTTCGCGCGCTTCAGCGTGTAGCTCGGCGAGCGGAAGTGCGCGCCGAAGCGGCGGATGTCCATCTCCCACACGTCCGACGTCGGCTCGCCCGCGAGGATCCACTCGGCCATCACCCGGCCCAGGCCGCCCGCGCCGGCCAGGCCGTGCGCGCAGAAGCCGGCCGCCACGAAGAAGCCCGCCACCTCGCTCTCGCCGAGGCAGAACTCGTTATCCGGCGTGAACGCCTCCGGGCCGTTGATCAGCTTGGTCACCGTGATCTCGTCCATTGCCGGCACGCGCTTGGACGAGTTCTTCGCGATCTCCTCGAAGCGCGGCCAGTCCTCCTCGAGCAGGCGGCCGTTGAAGTCCTGCGGGATCGCGTCGCGCAGATGCTCGTCCAGCGCCCACGGCGCCGAGTGGCGCTCGTAGCCGCCCATCACCAGGCCCGCCCCCTCCTCACGGAAGTAGATCAACAGGTCCGGGTCGCGCAGCGTCGGCAGGTGCTCGTCCGGCGTGCGCTCGCCTGTGCCCGAACGGGTGCGAAACGGCTGCGTCACCAGGTACTCGTGCGCGAACGGCACGATCGGCACGCGCACGCCCGCCATCCGCCCGATCTCGGCCGCGAACATGCCGCCCGCGTTGACCACGATCTCGGCCTCGATCCGCCCCCACTCGGTCTGCACGCCGCGCACGCGCGGGCGGCCCGTCGCGCCGTGCTCGACGTCGATGGCCGTCACGCGCGTGTACGTGAACACGCGGCAGCCGCCTTCGCGCGCGCCGTCGACGAGCGCCGTCGTCAACAGCGACGGGTCGAGGTAGCCGTCGCTGGCCAGGTAGGAGCCGCAGCGCACGCCGTCCGTGCTCATCAGCGGGAACAGCTCCTGCGCCTCCTGCGGCGAGACGAGCTCGAGCGGCAGCCCGAACGTCTTCGCCCACGCCACCTGGCGCAGCACCTCCTCCTCGCGCTCTGGCGTGCACGCCAGGCGCACGCCGCCGCACTGCACCCAGCCGCAGTCGAGCGTGCGGTACAGCTCGACCGAGTCCACCATCAGCTGCGTCAGCGCGACGCTCGAGCGCAGCTGCCCGACGAGCCCGGCAGAGTGGAACGTCGAGCCGCTCGTCAGCTCGTTGCGGTCGAGCAGCACGACGTCGCGCTCGCCCAGTTTCGCCAGGTGGTGCGCCACCGCCGCCCCGCCCACGCCGCCGCCGATGATCACGATGCGCGCTCGCGCCGGCAGCTCACGCGGCCTGACCATCGGTCCCTCCCTTCCCGGCGCCTGCGCCCGTCGATGCATCCGCCTCCGCCGTCGCCAGCCAATCCTCGAAATCGGGCGCGGCGACCGTCGCGCGCAGCCGCTCGAAGTGCTCGCTCGCGTACCCCGCGAAGTCGAAGTCGAGCGCCGAGATCGCGCCCTGCACGACGCCCCACGCGCCCTCGCGCGCGTCTGAGAGCACGCGCATCAGCTTCAGTGCCGCACGCTGCGCGTCGCTCGGCGGCTCGCCGTGGTACGCACTCAGCAGGCGCTCGTCGGCCGCCTCGTCGAAGCCGTTGTTGACCGACAGGTTGCCGAGGTCGAAGCGCGCGTCGCCCATCCCGGCGTACTCCCAGTCGACCAGCAGCGTGCGCCCGTCGTCGTTTGCGCGGATCAGGTTGCCCGCCAGTAGGTCGTTGTGGCACGGGCGTGGCTTGTGCAGTGACAGCGCCGCGGCGATTCGCGTCGCCGCTTCTTGCGCGGCCGCGTAGTCGCCCGGCAGCTCGGCGCCGCGCGCACGGGCGATCGCCGCGTAGTCCTCGAGCAGCTCGGGCACCCAGAAGCGCGTCGGCAGTTGCACGTCCGAGTCGTGGAAGGCGCGCAGGGCGCGCGCGATCTGCTCGACCGCATCGACGAGCTCGCGCTGCTCGAGCGCCCGGCAGGCGACGAAGCTCGTCACCAGGCAGCCCTCGACGATCGCCGCCACCGCCGGCGCGATGCCGAGTGCCGCGGCCGCCTCGTTCGCGAGCAGCTCGGCCGAGCGGTCGATCCCCAGCAGCTCCGTGTCTTTGCCGGGGAGGCGCACGACGTAGTCGACGCCGCCGAGCGTCACGCGGAAGTTGCGATTGGTGATGCCGCCGTCGAGCTCGCGCGGCTCGCCCTGTAGCGGCGCCAGCTCGGCCTCGAGGCGCTCGCGGATGTCGTTAAGCTCGCCGACCATCCCCGCGGTAGCCTCTGTGCGCCATAAGGACCACAACCTATACCTTCATCGCCAAGTGACGTGAGGAGCGGCGCCGTGTCGCGTGAGGAGCGGATCGCATGAACCTTCAGGAGCTGCGCGCGGAGGTCGACGCCGGCGCGATCGACACCGTCCTGCTGGCGCTGACCGACATGCAGGGCCGGCTGCAGGGCAAGCGCCTGACCGCGCGCCACTTCCTCGCCGAGGTCGCCGAGCACGGCGCCGAGGCCTGCAACTACCTGCTCGGCGTCGACGTCGACATGGCGACCGTGTCCGGGTACGAGCTGTTCTCGTGGGAGCGCGGCTACGGCGACTTCGTGCTGCGCCCCGACCTGAGCACGCTGCGCCCGGTGCCGTGGCAGGAGGGGACGGCGATCTGCCTCGCCGACGTCGCCTCCCAGGACGGCAGCGACGTGAGCGTCTCGCCCAGGCAGATCCTCAGCCGCCAACTCGAGCGCCTGGCCGAGCGCGGCTGGAAGGCCAACGCCGGCACCGAGCTCGAGTTCATCGTCTTCCGCGACACCTACGAGGACGCCTGGGCCAAGGGCTACCGCGAGCTGCAGCCCGCGAACCTCTACAACGTCGACTACTCGCTGCTCGGCACGGCGCGCGTCGAGCCGCTCCTGCGCCGCATCCGCAACAGCATGGAAGCCGCCGGGCTGGTTTGCGAGGACTCCAAGGGCGAGTGCAACTTCGGCCAGCACGAGGTCAACTTCCGCTACGCCGACGCGCTGCGCACGGCCGACGAGCACTCGATCTACAAGAACGGCGTGAAGGAGATAGCAGCGCTCGAGGGCATGGCCGTCACGTTCATGGCCAAGTTCGACGAGCGCGAGGGCAGCTCGTGTCACATCCACTTCTCGCTGACAGACGAGCAGGGACCGATCTTCGCTCGCGAGCAGGCCGTGTTCGACTCCTTCCTCGCCGGGCAGCTGGCCGCGCTGCGCGAGCTGACGCTGCTGCTCGCGCCCAACGTCAACTCCTACAAGCGCTTCGCCGCCGCCACGTTCGCGCCGACGGCCGTCGCCTGGGGTCACGACAACCGCACGTGCGCGCTGCGCGTCGTCGGCCACGGCCCGTCGCTGCGCTTCGAGAACCGCGTCGGCGGCGCCGACCTGAACCCGTACATGGCGCTCAGCGGGTTGATCGCCGCCGGCCTGCACGGCGTCGAGCACTCGCTCGAGCTCGAGCCCGTGTTCGAGGGCAACGCGTACGAGGCGAGCGAGAAGCCGCGCGTGCCCGGCACGCTGCGCGAGGCCCGCGACCTGTTCGCGCAGAGCGCGCTCGCACGTGCCGCGTTCGGCGATGACGTCGTCGACCACTACGTCAACGCGGCCGACGTCGAGCTCGCGGCGTTCGGCGGGGCGGTCACCGACTGGGAGCGCTTCCGGGGGTTCGAGCGACTTTGAGTCTCAGGGGTCCCGAGCGATTGTGAGTCCCGAGGCGGTCCTGTCCGGAGAGACGGTGTTCGCGCCCGTGCGCTCGCAGACCGCCTTCGAGGAGACCGTCGAACGCCTCGGCACCGCGATCAAGCTCGGCCTGCTGGCACCTGGAGCGCGGCTGCCGGCCGAGCGCGAGCTGTGCGCGCGGCTGGGGATCGCGCGCTCGACGCTGCGCCAGGCGCTGACCGCGCTGAGCCAGAGCGGTCACGTGCGCGCCACGCGCGGGCGCGGCGGCGGCACGTTCGTGGCCGACCCGCTGCCGCCCGCCGAGCCGCCCTCGGCCGAGGTGCTGGCGCTGTGGCGCGAGACCTGCGACGAGCGTCTCGCCATAGAGCTCGGCGTTGCAGTGCTCGCCGCCGAACGCGCCGAGCCCGACGACGTGCGCGCGCTCGACGAGCTCGTCGCCGAGCTCGAGGAGGAGCTCGAGGACTTCCCGGCCTATCGCCAGGCCGACATCCGCTTGCACGTCGGGCTCGCCGAAGCGACGCGCTCGCCGCGCCTCGTGCGCGCGATGACCGAGGCGCAGGGCGCGATGACCGACCTGATCGTCTACATCGCCCACCCGCCCGAGGTGCTCGCCTCCTCCAACGAGCAGCACCGCAGAATCGTCGCTGCCGTGCGCGACCGCGACGCAGTGCGCGCGGCCGGCGCGATGACCGAGCACTTGCAGGGGACCGAGCGCGTGCTCGCCGGGCTGCTCCCCGGGGGCTGAGCGCCCGTTGGCCAGTCTGTCCGAGCGGCTCCCGTGCAATTTGGGAAGTTGCTCTTGACTTCGATCCGGGATCGCGCGTATTGTCACGATCGAAGGGCCGACGAGCAAACCTTTACGCCTAGGGGGCGAGCCGATGAGCAGCACATCCGGGACCTTGAGCGCCGACGAGCAACGCCTTGCGGAGCTCGGCTACAAGCAGGAGCTGCACCGCGGGTGGAGCTCGTTCTCGAACTTCGCGATCTCGTTCTCGATCATCTCGGTACTCGCCGGGTGCTTCACGACGTACGGGCAGGCGCTGAAGAACGGCGGCCCGATCGCGATCTCGATCGCGTGGCCGATCATCAGCGTGTTCATCCTGTTCGTCGCCTTCTCGATGTCCGAACTGGCCTCCTCGATGCCGACGGCCGGCGGTATCTACTACTGGGCCTCGAAGCTCGGCGGCGCCGGCTGGGGCTGGTTCACCGGTTGGTTCAACCTGATCGGCCTCGTCGCCGTGGTCGCCTCGGTCGCCTACGTCTCGGCGAGCTTCCTGATGGACCTGCTCGGCCTCTACAACGTCCACTTCATCTTCAACTTCGCCAAGGCGGCGTCGTTCAGCGACGTGCATTACAGCGCCCATGTGAACTTCGCGCTGTTCGGCGTGATCGTGATCATCCATGGGCTGATCAACGTCTTCTCCAGCCACCTCGTCTCGCGCTTCAACAACATCTCGGTGTGGTGGCACGTGATCGGCGTGGCCGTGATCGTCGTGATCCTGATCGCCGTGCCCGCTCACCACGCGAGCCTCTCCTACGTGTTCGGCCACCGCGCCAACGTGTCCGGCTTCGGCGGCGGGATGTACTGGTTCTACGTGCTGCCGCTCGGCTTCCTGCTGACGATGTACACGATCACCGGCTACGACGCCTCGGCGCACGTCTCCGAGGAGACGCACGGCGCCGGCGACGCAGCGCCCAAAGGCGTCTGGCGCTCGGTCTTCTACTCCGCCGTGATCGGCTGGATCGTGCTGCTCGCGATCACCTTCGCGATCCAGAAGAGCAAGGAATCGGCGATCCTCGAATCGGGCCTCCCGGCGCTGGCGATCTTCGAATCGGCGCTCAGCTCGGCGGCGGCGAAGGCAGTGATCCTGATCTCGACCATCGGGCAGCTGTTCTGCGGCATGGCCTGCGTGACGAGCGCCTCGCGGATGACCTTCGCCTTCTCGCGCGACGGCGCCGTGCCCGGGCACAACCTGTGGCGGCGCCTGGGCAAGAACCGCACGCCGACGTGGGCCGTGTTCTTCGTCGTGCTGTTCGCGCTGATCATCACCTTCCCCGCGTACTTCCCGAACCACCTGGGCACGCCCGTCGCGTTCCTCGCGGTCACTTCGATCTCGGTGATCGGGCTGTACATCGCCTACACGATCCCCGTGTTCCTGCGCTGGCGCATGGGCGAGGGCTTCAAACGCGGCCCGTGGACGCTCGGCTCGAAATACAAATGGATCAACCCGATCGCCGTTGCCTGGGTGGCGCTGTGCGTGATCATCTTCTGCCTCCCGTTCGCGCCGGCCGGCGTGTTCTTCAAACACGGCTTCGAATGGTCGGCGGTCAACTACGCGCCGCTCGTGACGATCGGCGTGATGCTGGCCGTGACGATCTGGTACCTGGTCTCGGCGCGCAAGACGTTCAAGGGACCGATCCGCACGATCGACGAACTCGACGCGATCGAGGCGCTGCCCGACATCTCGCAGGCGCCGTAGGAGGGGCTTTGCAGGTCGAGGTGTCTGCGCCGGGCTTCCCGGGGACATGGACGGCTGAGCGATGAGCGGCCGGCTCTCGGTGATCGAGCCGGCCAGCGAGGCCGTGCTCGCCGAGGTCGAGCGCGCCGGGCCCCAGCAGGTCGACGCGGCGGTCGCCGCCGCCAAGGCGGCGCTGCCGGCGTGGCGCGCCCTGGACCCCGGCGCACGCGCGGGCACGCTACGCGACCTCGCCGAGGCGCTGCAGGCGCGCCTGGAGGAGCTGGCCGTGCTCGAGGCGCGCAACGCCGGCAAGCCGATCGCCGACGCGCGCGGCGAGATGGCGATGGTCTGCGACACGTTCCGCTACTACGCAGGCGCGCCCGAGCGGCTGCTCGGCGACACGATCCCCGTCGCCGGCGGACAGGCCTGGACGGTGCGCGAGCCGCTCGGCGTCGTCGGCCTGATCACGCCGTGGAACTTCCCGCTGGCGATCGCCTCGTGGAAGCTCGCGCCGGCGCTCGCCGCCGGCAACACCGTCGTGCTCAAGCCCGCCGAGCTGACCCCGTTGACGGCGCTGCGCTTCGCCGAGATCGCACTCGAGGCGGGGATCCCGCCGGGCGTCGTCAACGTCGTCGTCGGGCCCGGCAGCGTCTGCGGCGCGCGCCTCGTCGAGCACCCCGACGTCGCCAAGATCGCCTTCACCGGCTCGACCGAGGTCGGGCGCTCGATCGCCGCCGGCGCGGCGCAGACGATCAAGCGCGTGACGCTCGAGCTGGGCGGCAAGTCGGCCAACGTGATCTTCGCCGACGCCGACCTCGAGGCCGCTGCGCAGGCGGCGCCGATGGCCGTGTTCGGCAACTCCGGCCAGGACTGCTGCGCGCGCTCGCGGATCCTCGTCCAGCACGAGGCGGTCGAGCGCTTCATGGAGCTGTTCGGCGCCGCCGTCGAAGCGATCGTCGTCGGCCAGCCGCTCGACGAGGACACGCAGATGGGCCCGCTGATCTCCGCGCAGCAGCGCGACAGCGTTGCGTCGTTCGTCGATGAGACGACGCCGGTCGCCGTGCGCGGCCAGCTCCCCGACGGGCCGGGCTTCTGGTTCGCGCCGACCGTGCTCGCGCCGGTCGACCCCGACTCGCGCGTCGCGCGCGAGGAGATCTTCGGCCCGATCGCCGCCGTGATCCCGTTCTGTCGACGAGGCCGATGCGGTGCGCCTGGCCAATGACACGATCTACGGGCTGTCGGGGTCGGTGTGGACGCGCGACGGCGCGCGCGCGCTGCGCATGACGCGGGCGATCGAGACGGGCGTGATATCCGTCAACTCGAACAACTCGGTGCGGGTGAGCACGCCGTTCGGCGGCTTCAAGCAGTCCGGCTACGGCCGCGAGCTGGGGCCGCACGCGCTCGACGCCTACACCGAGGTCAAGTCGATCTACTACGCGACGGGGTGAGCGGCATGAGGCTCGAGGACAAGGTCTGTGTGATCACCGGCGCGCGCGGCGGGATCGGCACCGCGTCGGCCGCCGTGTTCGCGCGCGAGGGGGCGCGCGTCGTCGGCGTCGACGTCGTCGACGGAGCGCCCGGTGAGCTCTCGTTGCGCGTCGACGTGACCGACGAGCAGCAGGTGATCGAGATGTACGAGCGCGTGCTCGAGCAGTTCGGTCGGATCGACGTGCTGTTCAACAACGCCGGGATCTCGCCGCCCGAGGACGCCTCGGTGCTCGACACGCCGCTCGACGCTTGGGAACGCGTGCAGGAAGTGAACCTGCGCAGCGTGTTCCTCTGCTGCAAGCACGGCATCCCGCACCTGCTGGCGGTGGGCGGCGGCTCGGTGATCAACACGGCCTCGTTCGTCGCCGTGATGGGCGCGGCGACCTCGCAGATCTCCTACACCGCCTCCAAGGGCGGCGTGCTCGCGCTCTCACGCGAGCTCGGCGTCGAGTTCGCGCGCCGCGGCGTACGCGTCAACGCGCTGTGCCCGGGCCCGGTCGACACGCCGCTGCTGCAGGAGCTCTACGCCTCCGACCCCGAGCAGGCAGCGCGCCGGCTCGTGCACGTGCCGATCGGGCGCTTCGCGCGTGCCGAGGAGATCGCCAACGGAGCGCTGTTCCTCGCCTCTGATGAGTCGAGCTTCGTGACGGCCTCCACGTTCCTCGTCGACGGCGGGCTCAGCGGCGCCTACACGACTCCGCTGTAGCGTGAGAGGCCGCATGGGAGCGGCATTCGCAGAGCTGAGCGCCGGCGTCGACCTTGAGGCGGCGCAGCATGCGATCGCGCGGGGCGCGGTGGCGACGCCGGCGATCGTGAGCGCCGACCTGAGCGAGCTGGCCGGCGGGCCGGTCGTGCTGAAGGCCGAGTCGCTGCAGGTCTCCGGCTCGTTCAAGCTGCGTGGCGCGCTCGCCAAGCTGGCCGCGCTCGGCGACGGTGCGCAAGGCGGGCTGATCGCGGCGAGCGCCGGCAACCACGCGCGCGCCGTCGCGCAGGCGGCGCGGATCGCGGGCGTCGGCTGCGAGGTCTTCATGCCGCGCGACGCGCCCGTCTCGAAGGTCGCGGCCGTCGAGCGGCTCGGCGCGAGCGTCAGCCTCAGCGGCGGCTCGGTCGAGGAGGCCGTCGAGCTCGCCGCGGCGCGCGCCGCCGAGACGGGCGCGGCGCTGATCCACCCGTTCGACGACCTCGACGTGATCGCCGGGCAGGGCACGCTCGGCCTGGAGCTGGCGCGAGATGTCCCGGATCTCGCGCGCGTCGTCGTGCCGGTCGGCGGCGGTGGGCTGGCCAGCGGGATCGGCATCGCGCTGCGCCGCGAGCGGCCCGGGGTCGAGCTGATCGGCGTGCAGGCTAGTGCCTGCGCGACGCTCGCGCAGGCCTTGAGCGACGACGGCGACGTCGCCGACGCGCCCAATGTGCCGGCCGCCGCGACGATCGCCGATGGCATCGCGCTGAAGCGCCCAGGCGAGCTCACGCTGCCCTTGCTGCGCGAGCTGCTGCACTCGGTCGAGACGGTCAACGAGGAGCAGATTGCCGACGCGATGGTGCTGCTCGCCGAACGCGCCAAGCTCGTCGCCGAGGGCGCCGGCGCGGTATCGGTCGCGGCCGTGCTCAGCGGCCGCCTGGCGCCGATCGAGGGCACGACCGTCGCGATCGTCTCCGGCGGCAACGTCGACAACGGCCTGCTCGCCTCGCTGCTGCGCCGCCACGAAACGGCAGCCGGGCGGCGCGTGCGGGTGTTCACACGCGTGCCCGACCGCCCGGGCGCGCTGGCCGAGCTGCTCAACCTGATCGCCGCTGCGCGCGTCAACCTGGTCAGCCTCGAGCACGTGCGCGAGGCGGTCTCGCTGAACGTGCGCGAGACGGGCGTCGAGCTGACGCTCGAGACGCGCGGGCCCGAGCACACCGAGCAGCTGCGCGGTGCGATGGAGGGCGCGGGCTATGAGGTGACGTTCGAGTAGTCGCTCAGAGCTCGGCGGCGGTCTGCACGAACGCGCGCCAGCGCTCGCGCAGACGCTCACGCACAGCCGGGTCGATCTTCGCGGCGACCGTGCGTCCGGACGGGAGCAGCTCACACGCTTGCTCGACGCTCGCGAACTCGCCGGCGCCCACGCCCGCGAGCAGCGCGGCGCCGAGTACGGTCGTGTCCGCAGGGCCCACGGTCAGCGGGATGCCCACCGCATCGGCCTGCAGCTGCAGCAGCGTGGGATCGTTCGTGAGCCCGCCGTCGACGCGCAATGCGAGCGGTGAGCCCACCTCGCGCGCGAACTCCTCGACGATGTCGGCGACGCGCCAGGCGATCGCCTCGAGCGCGGCGCGCGCGACGTGCGCCGGGCGCGCACCCGCGTGCAGCCCGGCGATCACGCCGTGCGCCCCTGCACGCCACCACGGCGCGCCGAGCCCGGCGAGCGCGGGCAGCACGAGCACGCCGGCGCTGTCTGGGACCGTCGCGGCCAGCGCCGCGAGCTCCGACGCGTCGGGCGCCAGGCCGAGACCGCTCGCAAGCCAGTCGAGCAGCGACCCGGCGGCGAACACGCCGCCGTCGAGCGCGTAGGCGACCTCGCCGATCGCGCTGTCGTTGCCGGCGCCGCCGTCCGGCGCGGCCCAGGCGACCGTCGGCAGCAGCCGCCCGCCTGCGTCGGGCACGCGCTCGGTGCGGCCGAGCACGAACACGCCCGTGCCGTAGCTCGCCTTCAGCTCCCCCGGACGCACGGCGCCGGATCCGGCGAGCGCCGCCTGCTGGTCGACGAGCTGCGCCGTCAGCCGGAGCGGCACGCGCCAGCGCTCGTGGCGCAGCTGGCCGAGCGTGCCGAAGCTCGGCCCGATCTCTGCCAGCCACTCGCGCCGCAGGCCGAACGCGGCCAGCAGCTGCCCGTCCCAGTCGCGGCCGCCGACGGCGAGCAGCTGCGTGCGCGAGGCCGTCGAGAGGTCCGTGGCGAAGCGGCCGCCGAGCCGGTCGGCGAGGAAGGCGTCGACCGTGCCCAGCCGCAGCGTCCCCGCGTCGCGCGCCTGCTGCACTGCGGCGTCGTGCTCGAGCAGCCACGCGAGCTTGCCGGCCGAGAAATAGGGGTCGAGCGGCAGCCCGCTCGCCGTGACGTCGCGTTCGTCGATCCGCGCGAGCAGTTGCTCCTGGCGCTTGTCCTGCCAGACGATCACCGGCGTGAGCGCCCGGCCGGCGGCGTCCCACGCGAGCACGGACTCGCCCTGATGGTCGAGCCCGGCCGCGACGATCTCGCTTCCGCCGGCGCGCTGCAGCAGCTCGGCGACGGCATCGATGACGGCGGCGAGGATCTGCTCGGGGTCCTGCTCGACCCAGCCCGGCCGCGGGTGGGTCACGGCGATCGGCCGGCGCGTGGCGTGCAGCGCGCGCAGCCGCTCGTCGAACAGGGCCGCCTTGACGGCGGTCGTGCCGTCGTCGATGCCCAGCAGCAGGCGCGGGGAGGGCTCATCGCGCGCTCGCGCGCCGGTCTTTCGCCGCGCGTGTCCACCAGCGCCGTCCGGAGCCGGGCGCGTAGGCGAGCGGCGCCGGCAGCGGTCGCTCCTCGCCGAGCGCGATGCCCGCCGCCTCGGCGAGCATGCCCGCCACGTGCTCGCCGATCCCGAGCGACGCCGACAGCCCGGTCGAGCGGATCGCCGCCACGTGGATCAGCGCCGGGATCGTCGAGGAGCGCTCGATCACGTAGTTGGCGCCGCGCCCGGCCGGGCGTAGCCCGGCGTAGCTTTCGATCGGCTCGGCGCCGGCCAGCGGCGGGTACATGCGGGCGGCGCGCTCGTGGATCAGCGCGGCGGCGTCCGGCTCGACCGACCAATCGTCCTTGTCCTCGCGCTCGCGCGCGGTCGGGCCGGCGATCGTGTGCCCGTCGAGCGTCGGGAACACGAGCACGCCCTTGCCGAGCGCCGAGGGCACCGGCAGCAGGATCTCGCTCGGCGGCTCGGCGGGCTTGTACACGAGGAACTCGCCCTTGCGCGGGTAGATCTCAAACGGCCGCTCGCCGGCCAGCGCGGCGACCTCGTCGGCGAACAGACCGGCGCAGTTGGCGGCGGCGCGCGCGTGGATGCGCCGGCCGTCGCGCAGCTCGAGCTCGATGCCCGCGCCGCCGTCCGACAGGCCCATGACCTTCGCGCCCAGCTCGACCGACGCGCCGCCGGCGCAGGCCGCCGCCGCGAGCGCGTGCACATAGGCGACGGGGTCGGTGACGGCCTCGCCCGGGACGAGCAACGCGCCGTCCGGCTGCAGCGCGACCTCGACCCCGTTGCCTGCAGCGTTGTGCGCGAGTCGCACGACCGCAGCGTGCTGCTGCTCATCGCCCGGCGAGAGGCGGGCGCCGCAGCTCAGCACCGGCACGCCGAGCTCGGCCAGCAGCGTCTGACGCAGCTCGGCCGCGCGCAGGATCAGGCGCGTCTCGAGCTCGCCCGGCTTGGAGTCGAAGCCGGTGTGCAGGATCCCCGAGTTGGCGCCGCTGGCGCCGAGCGCGAGGCCGGCTTCGGCCTCGAGCACGACGGCCGCGACGCCGCGGCGCGCGAGCGCGTGCGCGACGGCGCAGCCGACCACGCCGCCGCCGATCACGGCGAAGGGCGCCTCGCGCGCGATCAGCTCTCCTCGACGATCGGCGTCGGGTTCAGCGCCCAGCTCGAGCGCGAAGTCGGCGACCTCCTCCCAGCCGTCCTGGCCGAGCGTGTAGTGCGAGCGCTCGGGGAACTCCTTGTAGGCCGTGATCGCCTTCGACTTCTCCTGCAGCTTGGCGTTGGCGCGGGTCACGGAAGCGGGCACGATGTGGTCCTTGCCGCCGGCGATCAGCAACAGCGGCGCGCGGTTGTCGTTGTGGAAGTCGATCTTCGTCGCCGCGTGCGGGTTGAAGTTGGCGAGCGATGCCTGGAACAGCGTCTTGCCCGGCCCCGGTACCGCGTAGCGCTCGTACACCTTCAACGACTCCTCGTCGCTCATCGTGTTCGTGAACGCGTAGTGGAACTGCTCCGCAGAGGGCATCACCGCGCGGTGGTAGTTGGCCGGGTTTTTCAGCACGACGTTGCCGACGCGCAGCGTCGACAGCGGCAGCGTGAGGATGCCCCTGACGGGCGCCGAGTCGATCGCCACGCCGGCGAGGCCGAGCCCGCGGTCGAGCAGCAGCTGCGCGACGGCTCCGCCGAAGGAGTGGCCGATGACGATCGGCGGCGCGTCGAGCTTGCCGACGATCTCGGCGTAGTGGTCGACCACTTCGGTCAGGCCCAGGTCGTCGAACGCGGAGCTGTCGGCGCGCAGCGACTCGACGTCTGCATCCATCCCCGGCCAGGCCGGCGCGAGCACCTCGTAGCCCTCGCCCGAGTAACGCTCGATCCATTTCTCCCAGCTCAGCGGCGTGACCCACAGGCCGTGTATCAGCACGATCCGCGGCTTCGTCTGCTCTGTGCTCATGACTCCCCGTTTCTTGGCTCCGATTGGCTCCCCGCCCGTGACGAGACTAACCCTCGCCGCCGTGCGCCGCCGCCGCCTCGTCCGCAGCGAGCTCGGCTTGGCGCCGGTGAGCGTAGGCTCTGCGGCGTGAGCTCGCCGCGCGCGATCCACCACCTCGGCTGCGGCACGATGTGCCCGCACGGGCGCAAGCTGATCAACGGCGATGGCGGGCTGCTCGAGAAGGCGCGCCTGGTCTGCCACTGCGTGCTCGTGCAGGACGCCGACGGGCTTGTCCTGATCGACACCGGCTTCGGCCTCGACGACATGCGCAACACGCGCCAGCTCGGGACGATCTTCGACACGCTGTTCGACCCGCAGGCGCGCGAGTCCGAGACGGCGATCGAACAGGTTCGCGCGCTCGGCTTCCAGCCATCCGACGTGCGCCGGATCGTCCTCACGCACCTCGACGTCGACCACGCCGGCGGCCTGCCCGACTTCCCCGGCGCCGACGTGCACGTGCTTGGTCGCGAGCTCGACGCCGCGATGAGCCCGACCCTGCGCGAGCGCGAGCGCTACGTCAAGGTCCACTGGGCGCACGGCCCCAAATGGGTCCGTCACGAGCCAGAAGGCGACGACTGGCTCGGCTTCGAGAGCGTCCGCGTCGTGCCCGGCACCGAGCAGGAGATCCTGCTCGTGCCGCTGTACGGGCACACGCGCGGGCACTGCGGCGTCGCCGTCAAGCGCGCCGATGGACGCTGGCTCTTGCACTGCGGCGACGCCTTCTTCCATCGCGGCGAGGTCGAGACGCCCGCGAACTGCCCACCCGCGCTGCGCGCCTACGCGAACATCGGCTCCGTCGAGAACGCCGTGCGCAAGCAGAACACCGAGCGGCTGCGCGAGCTGGCCGAGCGCAGCGGCGAGCAGATCGAGCTCTTCTGCGCGCACGACCCCGTCACGCTCGATCGGATGCGCGCTACAGCCTAAGCAACGCAGCCCTTGAGCGCGGCCGGCCCCGAGCCAGCGCGTGTGGCCGCCGGGCGATCTACGAATACATCGCGGCGATCTGCTCCGCGTACTTCTCGGCGATCGGCTTGCGCTTGAGCTTCATCGTCGGCGTCAGCTCATCGCCGCTCGGCAGCCAGTCGCCCTCGACGATCGTGAACTTCTTCACCTGTTCCACGCGCGCGAGCTTCTCGTTGGCGGCGTCGATCCCCTCCTGCACGGCTGCGCGCACGCGCTCGTCGTGCGCGAGGCTCTCGAGCGAGACGTCCTCGATCCCCTGCGACTGCGCCCACATCGGCGCGAAGTCGGGATCGAGCACGATCAGCGCCGTGTTGTAGGGGCGTATGTCGCCGATGCAGCACGCCTGGCCGATCAGCGGCGAGGCCGTCTTCAGCGTCGCCTCGATGTTCGCCGGCGACATGTTCTTGCCGGCCGCGCTGATGATCAGCTCCTTCTTGCGGTCGACGATCTTCAGGTAGCCGTCCTCGTCGAACTCGCCGATGTCGCCGGTGCGCAGGAAACCGTCCTCGGTGAACGTCTCCTTCGTCTTCTCCGGCAGGTTGCGGTAGCCGAGCATCACGACGTCCGACTTGATCAGCACCTCGCCGTCCTCGTCGAGCTTCAGCTCGACACCGGGTGCCGCCGGGCCGACCGTGCCGATCTTGATCTTCGCGGTCGGGTTGACCGAGCCGGCGCCGCACGTCTCGCTCATCCCCCACAGCTCGGCCAGCGGCAGGCCGATCGCGTGGAAGAACTCGAGCACTTCGACCGGCGTCGGCGCGGCGCCGACGTTGATCGCCTCGACCTCGTCGAGCCCGAGCATCGTGCGTAGCCCGGCGAAGATCTCGGCGTCCGCCTGCGCTACCTGCTCGGCGAGCTCGGCCGGCACCGGCTCGCCGGCCTGCTCCAGGCGCACCTTGCGCAGGCTCGCCTCGATCGCCTGCTGCACCTTCTCGCGCTGCTCGTCGGGCTGCGCGGCGAGCATCGTCTCGAGGCCCGCCTTCAGCTTCTCCCAGATGCGCGGCACGGCGAAGAACCAGCTCGGTTTGACCTCGGGCAGGTAGGAGAGCACCTGGCGCGGGTCGTCGCAGCACGTGATCTGCAGCCCGAACACGATCGGCAGGTAGTGGTGCGCGTTGCGCTCGGCCACGTGCGCCGCCGGCAGCCACGAGATCACGCGCCCGTTCTCGGGGAACTCGATCAGCTCGTCGAGCCCCTCGACGGCGGCGAGCAGGTTGCGGTGGACCAGCTGCACGCCCTTCGGCGGTCCGGTCGTGCCGGAGGTGTAGATCAGCG
This sequence comes from uncultured Solirubrobacteraceae bacterium, assembly GCA_963716315.1. Classification (GTDB taxonomy): domain Bacteria; phylum Actinomycetota; class Thermoleophilia; order Solirubrobacterales; family Solirubrobacteraceae; genus Palsa-744. The sequence goes on from OY970301.1 coordinate 2,043,718, forward strand.
TGAGCACGTCCGAGCCCTGCAGCTGCGCGACCGACGCCTCGACGTCGAAGTCGGGGTTCGAGCCCTCGACGTCGGCCAGCGCGAGCGTGCCCTCGGGCGCCTCGCCGTCGATCACGATCACGTGCTCGAGCTCGGGCACACCCTCGCGCGCCTGCAGCACCTGCGGCAGGTACTGCTGCTCGCAGATCAGCACTTTCGCTTCGGCGTCTCCCAGCAGATAGCGGATCTGCTCGGGCGAGTAGGTGTTGTAGATCGAGAACGGCGTCGCCCCCAGCATCATCGCCGCGAGGTCGCAGAGGTGGAACTCTGGGCGGTTGGAGAGCATCAGCGCGACCGTCTCACCGCGCTTGACACCCAGCTTCGCCAGTCCGCCGGCGAGCGCGTCGACGCGCTCGCGCAGCTCACCCCAGGTGATCGTGAAAGCGTCTTCCTTCGTGCGGATCGCGACCTCTCCCGCACGTTCGGCCGCCGTGATGCGAAACGCCTCGGCCACCGTGCTCGCCTCGGCCGCCGGCGGGCGTGCCGCGCTCCCCATCTGTGTGACAGCCCCCTCCATATCGCTCTCCTCCTCGTGCTGCTGGCGCAGGTGCTTCGCGTCTTAGGATACGCCTAGATGAGCTCGGTGTTCGTCACCGGTGGGTCCGGCTTCGTCGGCGGTCGCCTGATCGAGCGGCTTCGCGCCGAGGGCTATGAGAGCTTGTCGATCGCGCGGTGTAGATCACGGCGGTCGATGACTCGTGCCACCAGGTAGCGCGCATCGGCCCCGTCGCCGAGTTCGCGGTAGAGCACGCGGTGCTCGCCGACGCGCAGGCGGCGCCAAGGAGCATGGCCGGCCACCGTCTTGACATCGAGATTCGCCGCGTCTGTCGCCAAAGCTTCGAATGCCTGCTGCACCCGCTTGCGGGTCTTGCGGTCCAGCTGTCTCAGGTCGCGGACCGCGCGCGGAGCGAGCTTGATGTTGCTCAGCGGGTCCGTCATCTATGACGACCCGGCTTCTTGCTCGTAGGCGCTATCGCCCAGTGTCCTGTGCGTCCAGCTCGGCGAACACGTCAGCGGCTGAGCGCGCTTCGCCATTTGCATGAGCCAAATCGGCGGCGGTCATGTCCTCGGCGAAGCCCGGGACCTTCGAGAGCAGGTAGTCCTCGAGATCCTGCGCGTCGATCGGCACCAACGCAGCAATGGGCTCGCCGTGTCGTGTGACGAGAGCGGTGTGCTTTGAGTCGGCGACCTCAGCGACGACGCCACTCGTGTTGCGCTGTAGATCACGGATGCTGATGGTGCTCATCGGGCGCCCTCGACTTCCCAGAAGATGTCCGACAACTGTACGTACATTGCCCGCGGACGTCAAGCCCTTTGGGTCCGTCGCTAGTTCTCGCGTACTGCTCCAGGACTGCTCGCGAGTCCCTTGCCGACCAGGTCGCGCGCGTCGCAGCTTACGAGCGCGCCACCGGCTTGGTCAGCCGCCGCCACATACGCAGCGTCGTACACGGAGATCGTGTGCTCCTCGGCAACCTTGGCAGCGCGACCGAGCAGCGCGGTCGTCGAAAGTATGACGCCACCGTCTGCCGAGATTCGGTCGATCGCTTCCAGTAACGGTGTGACGTGCTCGGGCTCGCGCCAGGCACGCACTGCCACGTTCGCGACGTCGTAGCGGGCAAGGTCGAGTGTCGCGAGCGTGACCTCGGTATCGGTGAGAAGCTCCTTGGACGGCCCGTGCAACTCGTCGTCGGAATCGAACGCCGCTAGGATGACGCTCGCGTCCAGCAGCAGCGTGCTCACGCCGGCCGCGTGGCTTTCACGCGCTCGGCAGCCGCACCGCCATGTCGTGCGGTCTGCCGCAGGAGCGAGGCCATGGCCGCCGCGCGGTCCGTGTGCCGGCCGCGTAGCGCAGAATCGGCAAATTGCCGCAGGACTGCGCTGCGGGACGTGCCGAGACGGATCGCCTCGGCATCGACCTCGCTGAGGAGATCGTCGGGCATCGACACCATGACCTTCGCCATGTCTGCAGTATACCCTGGTATACGATAGTTAGCAGGGCCCCTACTCACGGCCTTCCAACTCCGCTTCCCGGCGACGTTCCGCCAGCAGCTCGTCGACCATCGACTGCCCGGCTGGCGTCGATCCGGCGAGCATCCCGCGGTTCTTGTTCGCCGCCGCCCAAGTCCCGGCGCTCAGCCGGTAGAGCACATGCCGGCGCAGGTGCGCCGGCCGCGCCAGCGGGTGCACGAAGTCGTCGGCCGGGTCGCGGCTCATGCCGATCCGCTCCATCACCGCCTGCGAGCGGACGTTGAGCTCGGTCGTCATCGAGACGATCTCTGCCAGGCCGGCCTGCTCGAAGCCGACGCGCAGCGCCGCGCGCGCCGCCTCGCTGGCGTAGCCGAATCCCCAAGCCGCACGCGCCAAGCGCCAGCCGACCTCGACGGCCGGCGTGAAGTGCGCATCGAAGGGGACCGTGTTCAGGCCCGTGAACCCGATCGGCTCACCGCCGCCGCCGCGCAGGCTGCAGCGCCCACAGCCCGTAGCCGTGCTCGTCGAAGTGCGCCTCGATGCTGTCGAGATAGGCGTCGCTCTCGGCGCGCGTCAGCGCGCTCGGCATCAGCTCCATCACGCGCTCGTCGGCGTTGATCGCCGCGAATGGCTCGCGGTCGCCTGCGCGCCAGCGACGCATCAGCAGTCGCTTCGTTTGCAGCTCCTGCGCGCCCGCCATCCGGCTCAGCCGTCGAGCAGCCCGTTGCGGCGCAGGAAGTCGACCTGATCGCCCGCGACGCGCTGCGGCCCGTCGCCGAGGAACGCGCCGAAGTGGTCGTACGGGTAGCCGTGGAGCTCGCCCCGCGGAGCGCGCTCCGCGAGCCTCTGCACCGCCTTGCGCGAGACGCTCACGTCCGCCTCGCCGAGCCCAACCCACAGCGGCATGGCCAGGCGCCGCGCGCGCGCCACCGGCCGGTGCAGCCCCACCGTGAGGAAGACCGCCGGCGAGATCTCGTTGCGCCACGGCGAGCCCGTCGGCACGCTCGCGTGGAAGCCGTCCGCCTCGCCCGGCAGCGTCATCGCAGCGTGCCCGCCCGGCTGCGCCGTCACCGGCACGAGATTGTGGTGGCCGAGCTGGTCGGCCAGCGCCCGCGGCACGAGCCACGCCGACAGGCTCGGCGGCGTCGACAGCGCGCGCGCCAGTCCGTCGACCATCGGGCACAGCGCCAGCACCGCTGCGATGCGCGAGTCCTCGAGCGCCGTCTCGACCACGTGCCCGCCCCTGAACGAGAAGCCCCACAGCACGATCCGCTGCGGGTCCACGCGCTCGAGTCCGCGCGCGAAGCGCACCGCCGCACGCCAGTCCTCGCGCTGGGCGCGCTTGCGAAATCGCTGACGCGGCTCGCCGCCCGAGTCGCCGAGGTAGCGGTGGTCGAACACGAGCACCGCCGCGCCCGCAGCCGCCAGGCGCTCGGCGTACGGCGGCAGGCCGTCGTGGCGCGTCAGCGAGAAGCCGTGCGCCATCACCACGCAGCAGCCAGGCTCCCCGGCCGGCTCGTACAGCCACGCCGCGCAGTGCGAATCGCCTGAGGTAAATGTCAGCTCGCGGCGCTCGATCCGCCAAGCCTAGTCCCCGCTGCTCGATCGACTACTCCGCGATCCGCGCCACGCCGTTTACGTCGTCCCCGGCGATCAGCACGAACTCGTTCCGGGCGCCCGCGCGGCGCGCTTCCCTGTAGCTGCGGTATTCGTCTGATTCATAAAAATCGTTTGCCGCCTCGCGGGACGGCCACTCGATGATCAACATCACCTGCGGACGCTCGCGCTCGCCCTCGAGCCGCTCGATCTGAGCCGTGCGCGCCAGGTAGCGACCGCCGCGGCGTTCGACCATCGGCGTCACGTCGGCCACGTAGTCCGCGACCCAGTCAGGGTCGGTCACGTCCAGCTCTGCCACTGCGTAGTACTTCACCCGCCGCTCCTTCCGATCGCTCGCACCGCTCCGCCGATACTAAGCCGACCGCCCCGCCATAGACTGCCGCAATGGAGTTCCAGACGATCGAAAGCGCCGGACAGCCCTTCGTCGTCTCCCAGCAGGGCGACGGGCCCGACATAGTGCTCGTGCACGGCTTCCCCGACACGCCGCACTCCTACGCCGCGCTGCAGGGTGCGCTCGTCGAGGCCGGCTGGCGCGTCACCGTGCCGTGGCTGCGCGGCTATCACCCCGACACGATCGTGCCCGGCCGCCCCTACGACTTCGAGACGATCGGCCGCGACGGCCTTGCGCTGCTCGACGCGATCGGCGCGCCGCAGGCCGTGTTCGTCGGGCACGACTGGGGTGCCCTGATGGCCTTCGTGCTCGCCACGCTCGCGCCCGAACGCGTGCGCGCCCTCGTCACGATCGCGATCCCCCACCCGAGCCTCTTGCCGCGCAGCCCCTCCTCGCTGTACCGCGCGCGGCACTTCCTCGCGCTGAAGCTGCCCTGGGCCGAGGCGAGCACGCGCCGCCGGGACTTCGCCTACCTGGAGACGTTGTACACGCGCTGGGCGCCCAACTGGTCCGGGTCCGCGCGCGAGGAGAGCCTCGCGCAGATCAAGCGCGCCCTCTCCGACCCCGCCGCGCTGAAGGGCGCGATCGACTACTACCGCGCGCTGCCGCTCGGTGGCTCCAAGCTGTTCCAGCGCCCGCCCGCCGTGCCCAACCTCGCCGTCGGTGGCACCGCCGACATCGTTCCCGCCGAGCTCTACCGCGCCTCCGCCGAGCTGTTTCCGTCGCCCAGCCGTGCGCTGATCGTCGAGCGCGCCGGGCACTGGCCGCACCGCGAGGACGAGGCCGCCGTCGTGCCCGAGATCGTGCGCTTCGCCGGCGAGCTCTGAGCCGCCCCGCGCGCACGACGGCTGTCACTCGGCGCCCGCGCTCGTACATGCACGCCAAGCGTGCTTAGATTATGCGTCGCGCGCGCCCGTAGCTCAGTGGTCAACGGTTCTCTTCGGGGAGCCAAAGAGCAGCGGTCTTTCAAGCCGCAGGCCGCGGGTTCGATTCCCGCCGGGCGCACTTTCCCGCTTTCCTCGCGTGCGCGAGCGGCGCAAGAGACGCCGCGCAGAGTCCTCGCTCGGCCCCGTTCGATACATCGGGTTTCGTGTTGACATTCTGCGTAAAACATGATTTATATGGAGCAGCGGGAGCAGCGGTTCCGCCCACTCGGAGACATTGCAGTCGAGTGGTGTGAGGGTTAGAACGACAAGGGGCCTTCAGTGGGTCTGAGTTCAGGTAGGCGGCAGCGCCGGGGAGAGGGAGAACGGCCGTGAGGCTGTCCGGTTGCCAGGAGCAGCGGATGCTGCGCGCGCTGCACGGTCGCTGGCCCTACCGCCGCTCACACTGCCGGCACGACTTGCATTGGCTCGTGCGTGTTCGGGCGCGGTCGGGGCCGTGGTGCTCGACGGGGCGCGCACATTCGATGGCGGGATTGCCGGCTCATCGCCGGCGGCCTCACGGCGATTGAGGGAGCGCCGCAGGGCGCGCGAAGCGCCTACCCGGTCAGCCCTGAGAGGGGGGCACGGGAGGCATGCAGGGGCGGGTGGCGATCCGGGGGGCCACCCGCCCTCGTCGCGTTCTCGCCGATCGCGTAGATCAGCTGCTCCCAGATCGCGCGCGGCAGGTCGTGCCCCATGCCCGGCACCTTCATCAGCTTCGCCCCCTTGATCGCGCGCGCCGTCGCGCGCCCGCCCGAGAGCCGCACCAGCGGGTCGGCTGTGCCGTGCACGACCAATGTCGGCGCCGTGATCCGCCGCAGTTCGGCCGTGCGATCGCCCGAGGCGAGGATCGCCGCAAGCTGGCGGCCCGGCCCGGCCGGATCGTGGTCGCGTTCCCAGCTCAGCTTCGCCAGCTCGCGGATCTCCTCCGAGTCACGCGGCAGGCCCGTCGAGCCGATCGCGCTGAACAGCCGCTCGAAGTGGGCGACGTAGGCTTCGCGCCCGCCCCTCGGGCGGCGTAGGAAGAAGGGGTACAGCTTCAGCGCCGGCTGGCCGTAGAGCAGCGCGCCCGTGTTCGACATGATCGAGACCAGCGAGCGCACGCGACCCGGATGGCGCGCCGCGAGCGTCTGGGCGATCATCCCGCCCATCGAGGCGCCGATCACATGCGCCGGCGAGAGCTCCAGCTCGCGCAGCAGCCCCGCCGCGTCCTCGGCCATGTCCGAGAGCTTGTAGTGAGCCGCCCGCTTGGAGCGCATCAGCAGCTGCGGGATCGTCGGCGGCGCCAAGCCGGCGAGGTGCGTCGAGCGGCCGATGTCGCGGTTGTCGAAGCGCACCACGTGAAAGCCCCGTTCGGCCAATCGAACGCAGAAGTCCTCGTGCCAGGCGATCATCTGTGTGCCGAGCCCCATGATCAGCAGCGCAGTCGGGTCCGACGGCTCGCCGAACGTCTCGTAGCAGAGGGTTACGCCGTCGCCGACGTCGCAGAACTGCTCACTCATAATCGGGGGACTTTAGCGCGCGATCGTCGCTAGGATCGGCGTTAATGGACGAGCACGAGATCCGCAAGCTGTCGATCGACACGATCCGCGGCCTCGCGATGGACTCCGTGCAAAAGGCCAACGCCGGGCACCCCGGCACCGCGATGGCGCTCGCGCCGCTCGGCTACACGCTGTTCAAGCGCTTCCTGAGCGTCAACCCGCAGGACACCGAGTGGCCCGACCGCGATCGCTTCGTGCTCAGCGCCGGCCACGCCTGCGTGCTGCAGTACTCGCTGCTGCACCTGTGCGGCTGGGATCTCGGCCTGGAGGACCTGCAGCAGTTCCGCCAGTGGGGCTCGCGCACGCCCGGCCATCCCGAGCGCGGCCACACACCAGGCATCGAGGTCACGACCGGCCCGCTCGGACAGGGCGTCGGCAACGCCGTCGGCATGGCGCTCGCCGAGCGCTTCCTCGCCGAGCGCTTCAACCGTCCCGGCCACGAGCTCGTCGACCACCACACCTACGCGATCTGCTCAGACGGCGATTTGATGGAGGGGATCAGCCAGGAAGCCGCTTCGATCGCCGGCCACTTCAAGCTCGGCAAGCTGATCGTCTGCTACGACGACAACCACATCACGATCGACGGCACGACCGCCATCTCGTTCGACTCCGAGAGCCACACCGCGCGCTTCGCCGCCGAGGGCTGGCACGTGCAGCGCGTCGCCGACTCCGAGGATCTCGACGCGCTCGAGCACGCGATCCAGACGGCGCGCGAACACGACGACAAGCCGTCGTTCATCGCGATCCGCTCGCACATCGCCTACCCCGCGCCGCACGCCATCGACACCGCCAAGTCGCACGGCGCGCCGCTCGGCGAAGACGAGGTGCGCGCGACCAAGGAGGCGATGGGCTTCGACCCCGAGCGGAAGTTCTGGGTCGACGATCGCGTCTACGAGCACATGTCGTTGCGCGAGCGCGGCACCACCGCGCAACGCGAGTGGCAGGTGCAGCTGATGGACCCGTGGCGCGAGCGCTTCGGAGAGATGGCTGAGGACTGGGACCTCGCCTGGCGCGGCGAGCTGCGCGAGGGCTGGCGCGAGTCGTTGCCGAGCTTCGAGGCCGGCACCGAGATCGCCACCCGCTCGGCCGGGCAGAAGGTGATGGGCGCCTTCGGCGCGTTTGCCCCGACGATGATCGGCGGCGCCGCCGACCTCGTCGAGTCGACCAAGACCGTGTTCGACGGCGGCGGCCAGTTCTCGGCCGTGCACGCCGGGCGCAATATCCCCTTCGGCATCCGCGAGCACGGCATGGGCGCGATCGTCAACGGCGCCAGCGCGCACGGCGGCATCGTCAAGCCCTACGGCTCGACCTTCCTGATGTTCTCCGACTACATGCGCGGCAGCGTGCGGCTGGCCGCGCTGATGGGGCTGCCCGTGGTGTGGGTGTGGACGCACGACTCCGTCGCGCTCGGCGAGGACGGCCCCACGCACCAGCCAATCGAGCACTTCGCCTCGCTGCGCGCGATCCCCGAGCTGTGGGTGATCCGCCCCGCCGACGCCAACGAGACCTCCGTGGCGTGGCGCGTGGCGCTGGAGCGTGCCGATGGGCCCGTCGCGCTGCTGCTTTCGCGCCAGAACATCCCCGTGCTCGACCGTGGCGAGGTGGCGAGCGCCGAGGGACTCGAGCGCGGCGGCTACGTGCTGTGGGACTCGGCCGACGGCGAGCAGCCCGAGCTGATCCTGATCTCGACCGGCGCCGAGGTGCCCACGACGCTGCACGCAGCGCAGCAGCTCGCCGCCGACGGCGTGAGCGTGCGCGTCGTCTCGATGCCGTGCATGGAGCTGTTCGAAGCCCAGTCCGAGGAGTACCGCGACGAGGTCCTGCCCCCCGCCGTGCGCGCGCGCCTCGCCGTCGAGCCCGGCGCCACGATCGAGCTGGGGCAGGTGGGTCGGGCTCGACGGCGACGTCATCGGCCTCGACCGTTTCGGGGCCTCCGCGCCGGGTACGACCGTGCTGGAGAAGCTCGGTTTCACCGACGAGAACATCGCCCTGCGCGCCCGCGCGCTGCTCGATCGCGTGCCCGCCAGATCGAGCTGAAAGGAGCCACAACCGTGCCCACCGCCGAGAAACTCACCCCGCTGCGACTGCTCTCGGCGCTCGGCCAGAGCGTGTGGATCGACTTCCTCTCGCGCGAATCCAATCGCGACGGGCATCTGCAGGAGCTGATCGACGAGGACTCCCTCGTCGGCGCCACCTCCAACCCGTCGATCTTCCAGAAGGCGATGGCCTCCGGCGAGGCCTACGACGAGCAGCTGCGCGAGCTCGACTCGGCCCTCGAGATTAAGGACGTCTTCTGGACGCTCGCCGAGCAGGACATCAAAGATGCCTGCGACCGGTTCCGCCCCGTCTGGGACGGCGGCGGCGGGCGCGACGGCTACGTCTCGCTCGAGGTCGACCCCGGCCTCGCCTACGACACGCTCGAGACCTTCCGCGAAGCGATGCACCTGCACGAGATCGTCGAGCGCCCCAACCTGATGGTCAAGATCCCCGCGACCAAGCCCGGGCTCGCCGCGATCGAGGACGTGATCGCCAAGGGCCGCTCGATCAACGTCACGCTGATCTTCTCGCTGCGCCGCTACGAAGAGGTCGCCGAGTCCTACGTCCGCGGCCTCGAGCGCCTCGTCGCCGAGGGCGGCGACCCGACGGCCGTCGCATCGGTCGCGAGCTTCTTCGTCTCGCGCATCGACACCGAGGCCGACAAACGGCTCGACGAGCTCGGCGGGCACGACGAGCTCAAGGGCAAGCTCGCGATCGCCAACGCCAAGCTCGCCTACCAGCGCTACAAGGAGATCTTCACCGGGCCGCGCTGGGAGTACCTCGAGTCCAAGGGCGCCACGCCGCAGCGCGTGCTGTGGGCCTCGACCTCGGTCAAGAACCCCGCCTACCGCGACACGATGTACGTCGAGGAGCTGATCGGCCCCGACACCGTCAACACGATGCCCGAGCAGACGATCCGCGACTTCCAGGACCACGGCCAGCCGCGCGCGCGGCTGGAGTCCGAACTGGTCGAAGCGCGCAAGGCGTTCGATGACCTCGCCGCCGCCGGCGTCGACTACAAGGACGTCACCGACACGCTCGAGCGCGAGGGCGTCGAAAAATTCGCCGACGACTTCGCCAAGCTGCTCGGCGCGCTCGAGCAGAAGCGCTCGGCGCTCGTGCCGGCTTAGGGCCCACGGCGGCGCTCAGGAGTAGGGCAGCGGGATCAGCACCGTGATCCGCAATGGGCCCGACGGGAATGCCTCGGCGCGGAACGTGTACGCGCGGTAGCTGCGCCCATGCAGGCTTACCGGCCCGCTCGCAGGGACTGGTCCCGGTGGGTTGCCGACCGTGCTCTTGACCAGCCTCGGTCCCATGTACATCAGCACGTCCAGGCCGGCCAGCCGGTTGGCCAGGCGCTTGTAGCCCTCGTCGTCCTGGATCGAGAGCTCGAAGCTGCCGATCGTGCGACCGCCTCGGCGCAGCGGCGCCGTGACGGGGGCGAGCACGTACGGGCCGCCGACGTCGGCGAGCAGTCGCCCGCCGGCGCTCACGCGCAGGCGCACGATGTGCTGGTGCAGCAGCGCTTCGATCGCGGCGCGGGTGGCCTTCGGATCGTGCTGCGCGACCGCCCGCAGCAGCGCCTCGTTGCTCTGCACGCGGTGGACCTGCTTGTTCGTGCGCCGGCCCGCCTCGCCGTCGTAGATCAGGTGCGCGATGCGGCTGAGCGTGTTGACGACCGTGTCCTCTTCGCTCGAGCCGCACAGCGGCTGCAGCGATCCGATCGTGCGCAGCAGGTAGACGCGCAGCGGGGCGCCGTCCGGATAGGCGCTCGCCGCGTAGGAGGTGAACTGGTAGGCGACGTCGTTCTGCGTCAGCGTGCCCTGGGTCGGAAGCTGGACCGCCGGCAGCGGGAACGACCCCGCCACGACGCGCGTGTCGGTCGCCGTGCGCGCCGAGCGGATCACGGTGCTCGCTTCCGCGATGCCGTTGGTCTCGGCGGCCAGGCCACTCGCCGCCCACACGCTCGTCACGTAGTCGGCGATCGGGCGCTTGTTCGCGTCGAACAGCGTTCCGCGCAGCGGCGTCAGCGCCGGGCCGCCGAGTTCGACGAGCACCTTGCCGCCGCGCACGATGCGCAGGTCGGTCAGGTGCCCTGTGGCGATCAGCGCCTTCGCCGCCGCGCGCGCCGAGCGCGCGTCGCCTGCTTGCACCGCCGCGCGCAGCGCGCTCGAGCCTTCGATCATGTGCATCGCGCTGGATGTCCGTTCGCTTTGGATGCCCTCGCGGTAGACGCGCGTGGCGACGTGGCCGAGCGCGCCCAGCACGCTTGCGCTGCACGATCCCGGCGTCGCGCCGTCGACGTCCGCTTTGGCCTCCTCGCCGCCGGCTTGCTTCAGGCTCGCGCCGCAGCCCGCCAGTGCGATCGTCGTCGCGAGCCCCGCCAGCGCGAGCAGCGCGAGGACGATCCGGGCGGCCTTCGAGCGACTGCCGTTCGGGCGCACATGCACGCGCGAAACCATCGAGCCCGATCCTAAGTCGTGGCTAACGACCGGGTGAGATAGCTTTCAGCGATGCCCACTGCGCTGATCACCGGAGCCTCGACCGGCATCGGCGAGGCGACCGCGCTGCGACTCGCCGGGGCCGGATGGACCGTGCTCGCCGGCGTGCGCGGCGAAGAGGCCGGCGAGCGGCTCGTGGCCAAGGCGCCCGCCGGGCTGATCCAGCCGGTCACGCTCGACGTGACCAACTTCGAGCAGATCCGCGAAGCGGCCGGCCGCGTCAGCGAGCTCGGCGGCGGCGGTGGCGAGTCCTCGCCCGGCCGGCTCGACGCGCTCGTCAACAACGCCGGCATCGGCTACGGCGGGCCGCTCGAGCTGCTGCACCCCGACGATCTGCGCAAGCAGTTCGACGTCAATGTGCTCGGGCAGGTCGCCGTCACCCAGGCACTGCTCCCCGCGCTGCGCGCCGCGCACGGGCGGATCGTGTTCATGTCCTCCGTCGGCGGTCGCGTCGCGATGGCCTTCACCGCGCCCTACGCCGCCTCCAAGCACGCCGTCGAGGCGCTCGGCGACGCGCTGCGCGTCGAGCTCGCGAGCTCCGGCGTGCAGGTCGCGCTCGTCGAGCCCGGCTCCGTCGCCACGCCGATCTGGGACAAGGCGCGCGAGACCGGCGATCAGCTGGTCGTGCCGCCGCAGCTGCAGAAGGAGTACGGGCGCGTGCCCGCCGCCATGGACAAGGTGCTGCAGGACACCGCCAAGCGCGGCGTGCCTGCCGAGCAGGTTGCGCAGACCGTCGAACGCGCGCTCACCGCGCGACGGATGAAGTCGCGCTACGTCGTCGGGCGCGACGCGCGGGCGATGATCATCGCCCGGCGGCTGCTGCCCGATCACGTTTTCGATCGGGTGGCTAAACGGGTGCTGGGGGTTTAGGCGCCGAGTCGCTTCGGGCGTCGCCCGGCCGGTGCGGGGCTGCTTGCGCCGCCGCGTGAGTCACGCCGGCGGCGGATACACGGCGAGCCAAGCGAACAGGCTGGTCGTGGCGGCGTGCGTCTGCAGCATCCCGGGCCTTGCGTTCTGCGGCGCGAGCGTTTCGCCGTTCCAGGAGAGCAGGTAGAGCCCTTCGCCGTTGCCGGCGCGCCCCTCGACGTCGCGCGCGTTGTCGGCGGCCATCGCATAGAGCGTACGGTCGTGGTGCAGGCCGTAGAGGGCGAGCAGCCACTGCAGGTAGATCGCGTCGTACTGCGGTGAGAAGTCGAGCAGGTAGCCGAAGCGCTTAAGCGAGTTCGTCTTCTGTTCTTCTGATCGAAGGCAGTCCCCGGCGCTGCCGGTCAATTCACAGAGCACCGCCTGGGCGTAGATCAGCGGCCCCTCGGCGTAGTCGATCGGCGTTGGGTTGACGCTGCTGCCGGCGTACAGGCCGTCGGCCTGGCTGAAGCCGCTCGTGTTGCCCCACGCGAGGAAGCGGCGCGCCTGGGCGAGCGCGAAGCCCGACTTCGTCTGCTGGTAGATGAGCGTCGCCAGCAACGTGTCGGAGGCGAGCGCGGCGCCGGCCTTGTACGGGTGGGTCGTGTTCCACCAGATGCCGCCTTGGCGGGAGTCCCAGCCGGCTGCGGCGATGTACTTCAGCGCCCGCGTCGCGTCGGTCAGCCAGCGCTTCGAGCCGGTCGCGCGGTAGGCATTGACGAACGCGATGCCCCACCAGCCGTTGTCGTCGAACCACGTCTCGGTGTTCGCGGCGCGATCGCCCGGGTACGGCGAGTAGCCCGGCAGCGGGTGCAGGCCGCGGTTCAGGTAGCGCTCGGCGCCCTTGGCGAACTTGGTGACGGCGGCGCGGTTGGCCGGCGTCGGCTGCGCGATCGCGATCGCGTCGAGCGACTCGAACAGCGGCACGATGTCCCAGATCGTCGCCAGCGGATAGCCGTCGCGGTCGCCCAGGCGCGAGTCGTACCAGCCGAGGCGGTGGTCGGCCCAGCGGGCTTTGGCCTGGGCCACGCCGGTCTGGGCGAGCTGGAGGTAGTGCTGCTGGGCCGGTGTGAGCGGCGGCGATGACGGAGACACGGCCCGCGCCGGAGTGGACGCCGCCGCGGCGTCGGAGGTCGCTGTGGCTACGGATGCGCCGAGGCCGAGCGTCGGGCCGAGGAGCGTCGTGAACGCCGCCACGGCAAGGATCGGTAGGAGCCCTCGCATGACAGCTGGAACACGCACGTCACACGATTGTCGCGTGAGAGAGGCGGGGCAAGTGGAACAATGGACGCGTGTCAGCTCGTAGATGGGGATTCTTCGCAGCGGTATCGCTCACCGTGCTGCTCGGCGCGCTGACGATCGCGCAGGTCGCGGCGGCGCATCGGGCTGCGACCCACAAGGAGGCCGTGGCGATCTCGCGCGCGCTGCACAGCTCGAAAGCGACGGGTGAAGTGCACTGCTTCCACCTGCGCCGGACCGTCGTCGCGACCGGCGGTCATTGGGCGCGAACGAATCTGGTGCCGTGCAACAAGCGACAGTTCGACAGTGCGCTCGCGGTCTTGCAGCTGCGCAAGGGCCGCTGGCGCGTGCGCGACCTCGGCACCTCGGGGGCGGGCTGCACGGTTGCGCCGGCCAAGGTGCAGCGCGACTTGGGCTTGATCTGTCCCTGAGCTTGGGTTGAGGGACCGCCGGGAGGCGATCGTCTACGGGCGCTCCGGCACGGGCACGGGGATGACCGTGAGCCCTTCGATGTCGGCGAAGTCGGCGGGGTTGCACGTGTAGAGAGGGAGGTCATGGGCGACCGCAACGGCCGCGATCATGGCGTCATATGCGCGTGCCGCGCGCTTGCGACCAGCCCTCCGAAGCGACGCCGCGACGCGGCCGAAGGCGCGGGCTGCGTCGGCGTCGAAGGGGAGCGGATCGAAATCGGCCTCGGCTTGCTGGAGGTGAGCCTGGCGTGAGGATCGCTCGCTCTCGTCGTCCGTCACGAGCGGCCCAACGGAGAGCTCGGCCAGCGTGATGGTCGTGATCAGGGGTTCCCGAGGGAGTATCTGCGGTTCGGTCAGCCGCCCCAGCGAGATGACCGTCGAGGTGTCAAGTAGTCCGCGGTCGGCCCGCAGAGGTTCTGTCTCTACGTTGCCTTCCACGCTCACACGGTTGCGTCAAGCAGGCTGTCCACGTCTGTGCGTAGGGCTGACGCGTCCATATGCGGCAGACGTCGCCATCGCTCGAGCAACACCTCGGCCGTGAGCGGCGAACTCCTCACCGCGCGCAGCTCGGCGACGGGCTTACCTGCCCGTGTGACCGTGATCTGCTCTCCCTGCGCGGCACGATCGACCACTTCTCCCCCGTGGTTGCGCAGCTCCCGGATGCTGACCTCTGACATTGTCCGATCAGTGTATCACGCGTGATACACTGGGCGCCGGATTCCTGGCGCAGGCTCCCGCTCATACCACTTGCGTACACTCGATCGAGGCGCTGAGGCGCCTCCGGCGGCTACGGTGTAGCGCCGATGTACTCCGAGCAGACGACAGGGCCCGAGGTCGTGGAAGCGAACGTCCCGGCGCCGCCCTCCGAACGGGCGGGCTGGCTCGTGGCCGGGGCGCTCGCTCTGCTGGGGGCGGGCGCGCTGACGGCGGCGCTGCTACTCGGCGGGAGCTCAGGCTCCTCGCGACATGCGAGCCCGCCGCCGATCGTGACAGTCGCGAGTACCCCTACCCCGAGCGTGGCCACCTCGGCAGGAGCCGGCGCGGCCTCGAACTCGCCCGCACCGGCACCGACGGTCGCGCCGGGCAAGAACTCGTTGACGGGTGGCGCTCCGCGTGCTGCCGCGGGCAGGATCGTCGCGCGCCCCTCGTCGAAGCAGCAGCTCGACGCGACGCGCTTCGTCGATCAGACGCAGACGCACATCGCGACGCGCTGGATGGAAGGCTTCTATCCGATCTACGCCGTCGCTCAACGCACGTTCGGCGTCAACTGGCTGCTGATCGCCTCGATCCACCGCCAGGAGTCGGCTTTCTCGACCGCGCCGGACACGTATACCGGCCTGAACTTCGCCGGCTGCTGCGGCGGGCCGATGCAGTTCAACGTGACCAACGGTCCAGTGCCGACGTGGCGCCTGGTCAGCGACTCCTTCCGCTACGGGCGTCGCCCGTCGGGCTACGACCACCAGACGGCCAAGCACCCCTCGATCTACGACGACTTCGACGCGGTGATGGCCGCCGCACACCTGCTCTCGGCCGACGGTGCCACATACGCGCTCGACGGCGGAGCGTGGGGCGCGGCCTATGACTACTACGGCCACGACGCGACGGGCGTGACCTATGCCGACCAGGTGCTGGCGCGCGCGATCGGCTGGTCGCAGCATGGGTTCTGCGTCAACTGCGGGGTCGATGCGCGGCTGGTCGAAGCCGTGCATGCGGCGTATGGGGCGCCTGTGGAAGCCGCTCTGGTGAAAGCCAGTGCGGCGAGCGTTCACCGGTAAACGCCATCCCGGCTTCTAGTCGAGCCGGCCTACGCTGCTCGCTACAACTTGTGAACGCTCCGGCCGCCACGACCGTTACCGGGCCGGCCATCCGGGCCGGCAGTGCCGGTGCCGTGGCGGTGTAGGAACCTGAGCGCCGGCCTGAGCCGCTACGCGGCGTCAGCCTGCGCCATCAACTCGCCGGCGACCCTGTCGGTCGCCCCGGCGGTCCCGCCGAGCAGCCGCCGCGAGAGCTGCGCGCGGCGGAAGTACAGCGGCGCGTCGTGCTCCCAGGTTGCGCCGATACCGCCGTGCACGGAGATCATCGTGCGGGCGGCGTTGTCGAGGGCGCGTCCGGCGACGGAGCGCGCGGCGCTGGCGGCGAGCGGGAACTCGTCGGGCCCGCCGCGGCGCGCCCAGCCGGCGTAGTAGAGCAGCGAGCGGCCGTTGTCGAGCTGGCGCAGGACCTCGGTGAGCGAGTGCTTGACGGCCTGGTAGGAGCCGATGGCGCGCCCGAAGGTGTGGCGCTCCTTGGCGTACTCGACGGACACGTCGAGCGCCGTTTCGACGCTGCCGAGCGACTCGGCGGCGATCAGCGATTGCGCGAGGTGCCAGGCGGAGGCGAGCGACTCGGGGCGCGCGTCGAGCACGAGCGCGGGCGCGTCGGCAAGCGTCACGTGGCCGAGCGAGCGGCTGGCGTCGTAGCGCGTGGTGGGCTCGATCGTGACACCGCTTGCACCGGCCTCGACGGCGACGCCGACGGGCTTGCCATCGAGCAGCGCGACGCCGACGAGCACGTCGGCGCCGGGCGCGTCGGGCACGAAGGCGAACTGACCGCTGACGCTCGCGTTCTCAGCGGAGCCGCTGACGGTCGCGGCGGCGGCGCGCGTGATGCCGCTGCGCGGGTCGGCGGTCCAGCTGTCGAGCAGGTCGTCCGGCGGGCTGACGGGCAGGTAGGCGGCGCGGCGCTCGCCGGTGGCGAGTTCTCCGAGCAGCGGGGCGCCGGCGGGCGAGTCGTTGAGGATGGCGGTGGCGGGCAGGTGCCCGAGCAGCGCGATCGGGGCGATCACGCGCCCGCACTCGCCGAGCACGAGCATGGCGTCGAAGGCGTCGAGCCCGGCGCCACCGTGCTGCTCGTCGATCAGCAGGCCGGGCCAGCCGGCCTCCTTGGCGGTGGCCCACAGGTCGGGCAGCGCGTCGGGGTTGCCGTCGAGCGCTTCGCGGTCGGCCTCGAGCGTCTTGAAGCGCGAGAGGGCGCCGCGCGCGGCCTCGCGCAGGAATTCCTGCTCGTCAGAGAGGGAGAGGTTCACTTGTGCGTCTCCTTGGTCTTGTCTCGAAGTTCGTCTGGTGTGTGCGATCGGCGCCGGGCTGTGCGTGGCGCTAGGCGGCGGCGGTTTCCTTGGAGCGCAGCTCGGAGAAGGGGATCCCCTTGTCGAGGCGCGGCGCGGGCGGCAGCCCGAGCACGCGCTCGCCGATCGTGTTGCGCAGGATCTCTTCGGTGCCGCCAGCCGACTTCAGGCCGGGCAGGAAGGAGATCATGTAGGCCCACTGGCTGTTCTCGGCGAGCGCGTCGGGGCCGAGCACGTCGGCGATCAGGTCGCCGGCCTTGATCGCACCGCTGACGATCGTGATCTTGGCGAGCCCGGACTCGGGGCCGGGCACCTGGCCCTTCTGCAGCGCGGTCAGCGTGCGGTAGCCGGTGAAGCGCACGGCGAGCAGTTCGCTGGCGACCTCGCCGAGCTGCTTGCGCACCTCGTGGTCGCGCCGCGCGTCGGGCTGGCCGGCGATTGCTTCGGCGAAGCGGGTCGAGTTGTAGCCGAGCCCCTCGCTGCCGAGGCCGATCGTGACGCGCTCGAACATCAGCGTGGTCAGCGCGGTGCCCCAGCCGTTGCCGGCGCCGCCGACGACGGCGTCGGCGTCGATCGAGACGTCGTCGAAGAAGACCTCGTTGAACTCGGCCTCGCCGGAGATCTGGCGCAGGCCGCGGACGGTCACGCCGGGCGCGTCGATGGGCACGATGAACATGGTCAGGCCCTTGTGCTTGGGCACGTCGGCGTCGGTGCGCGCGAGCAAGAGGCCGTAGGAGGCGAACTGCGCGTTGGTCGTCCACACCTTCTGCCCGGAGAGCTTCCAGCTGCCGTCGTCCTGCTGGCGGGCGCGTGCCTGCACGGCGGCCAGGTCGGAGCCGGCGGCGGGCTCGGAGAACAGCTGGCACCAGACCTCGTCGCCGTGCAGCATGGGGCCGAGGTAGCGCGACTTCTGCTCGTCGCTGCCGTGAGCGATGATCGTCGGGCCGAGCATCCCGACGCCGATGGCATCGAGGATGCCGGGCACTTTGGCGCGGGCGATCTCCTGGTTGCAGATGACCTGGTCGATCGGGCCGAGCCCCTGGCCGCCGAAGTCCTTGGGCCAGGTCACGCCGGCGAGGCCGGCCTCGGCGAGCTTGCCCTGCCAGGCGCGGCGGGCGGCGATTATCTCCGACTCGTCGGTGATCGCTCCGTCGCCCTCGAGCACGGGCGCTTCGGACTTGTGCTCATCGAGCCAGGCGCGCACCTGGGCGCGGTACGCGGCCTGGTCCTGTGTGTCGTCGAGATCCACGGCGTTCTCCTTTGGCTGACTGACCAGTCAATCTAGAGCAAGAACGGTACTCCTCGAGACCGGGGCGTGCGAGCCTGCGGCTATCAGGAGGTTCCGCGCGCGGCGGCTTGAGGGGGACGTGGGGGTCTCTCGATCTCGGGGATCGATAGCCATGGCATATACGGCGTATATACCTTTGCTACCGCAACCCTGAAATGGAGACCCCGACTCCGTCCCCGCGCCCAGTCGATCGTGTTGCCCCACGCCAGCGCGCCATCGCGGCGAGAGACGATCTCCTCCGCGCTATTCCGGCGCTTGGCACGCGGCTTCTTCGCTGAGCCGCGCGAGCTCGTCGTCGGTGAAGGGAGGCTCATCGACGGCGAGCACGGCGCGGGCGCGGTCGACGTCGGAGTCCCGCACATAGATGTAGCGGCCCCCGGAGGCGCCGAATTCGGGGTTGCCGCTGGCTCGCTGTTCGATCGCGCTGATGCCGGCCTGCGACAGGCGGGCGACGATCAGCTCGCCCTCGGCCTGGTTGGCGGCGGTGGCGATGACCTTCAATGCGTCGGCAGAGGTCATGGCTCTCCTCAAGCTCCAGCCGGCATCGGCGGCTCGGCGACGGGCGCCTGATGATAGACGCCCTGGAAGGCGCGGTCGAGCAGCTGTTTGGCCTGCACGCCGGGGTTGCGCGAGTGCAGCACGACGACGCCGAGGCGCACGCCGCCGCGTTCGGCGGTGGCGACGAGGCAGCGCCCGGCGGCGTCGGTGAAGCCGGTCTTCAGCCCGGTGGCGCCGGGGTAGTGGTAGATCAGCAGCGGGTTGTTGTTGTAGAGGTAGACCTTGCCGCCCTTGATCGGGAGCGGCAGCTGCTTGCTGAGTGTGCGCACGATCCGGGCGAGGCGCGGCTGCTGCTCGTCGACGCGGGCGAGCACGGCTAGGTCGGCGGCGCAGGAGAAGTTGGCGGCGTCGACGTAGCCGGAGGGGGAGGAGTAGCGCGTGCAGCCCATGCCGAGCTGCGCGGCCCTGTCGTTCATCCGCTTGACGAAGCCGGCGATGCTGCCGGCGACATGCTGGGCGAGCGCGATGGCGGCGTCGTTGCCGGAGGGCAGCAAGAGGCCGTAGAGCATTGTCTCGAGGCGCACGTGCTTGCCGAGCGGCAGCACGCCGACCTTGGAACCGGCGGAGTTGACGGCGGCCTTGGTCACGCGCACGCGCGCGCTCGGCGGTTCGGCTTCGACGGTCAAGAGGGCGGTCATCATCTTGGTCAAGCTGGCGATGCGCAGGCGCGTGTCGGGGTTTCGCTGCCACAGCACCTGCCCGGTCGAGAGGTCGAACAGGATGCCCGCGCGCGGCGGGTGGTGGAAGGCGATGTGCACGGCGTCCTCCTGCGGCAGGCCGAGCCCGCGCAGCGACAGGGCGGGCTTGCCGAGCGGCAGGCCGATGGCGGAGAGCGTCGGCTTGACGACGGCGGGTTTGGGATGGGAGGCTCGTTTGGCGCTCGCGCTCGCTGCAGAGGCAGCGCCGCCGTGGCCGCCGGATTTGGACAGCACGACGACGAGCGCGACGGCGAGCACGGTGAGCAGCGCGAACAGGCCGAGCCCGATCGCCCGGCGCCGGCGGCGCCTCCTGCGCGCGAGTTCGCGCCGTCGCAGGCTTTCCTCGAAGGTCATGAAGGGCGGGCTCACGATGCTCAGCGGGGAGGATTGCGCAGCGCGCCGACGATGCCGATGGCCAGCATCGCGAGGATCAGGATCGAGAGCAGGCTGGCGATGGTGAAGCCCTGTTCGATGATGGCGGCGACGGTGAGGAAGGCGAAACCGGCGATGAAGACGAGCACTGCGCCGAGCACGAAGATGCGTCGCATCGGGCTCAGTACACCGGCCGCAGCGGCGGTCGTTTGTCCGAGCTGCGGTCGCGGTGGGCGAAGGCACGGATCAGCAGCAGGCCGAAGACGAAGCCGCCGATGTGGGCGAAGTAGGCGACGCCCTGCCCTCCGCCGAGCGGGCTGGCGAGCCCGGCGGCGCCGAACCACAGCTGCTCGATGAACCAGAAGCCGAGCAGCACGACGGCGGGCAGCTCGACGATGGTGGCGAAGAAGACGATGAAGATGAGCGTGATCACGCGGGCGCGGGGATAGAGCAGCAGGTAGCCGCCGAGCACGGCGGCGATCGCGCCGGAGGCGCCGAGTGTGGGCGCGGTGGAGTCGGGGCTGACGAGCACCTGCGCGGCGAGCGCGACGAGGCCGCCGAGCAGGTAGAAGGCGAGGTAGCGCGGGCGGCCGGTGGCGTCCTCGACGTTGGGTCCGAAGATCACCAGGAAGAGCATGTTGCCGAAGATGTGCAGGAAGCTGCCGTGCAGGAACATCGAGGTGAAGACGGTCTCCCAGGTGGCGGGCTGGCGGGGCGGGCTGCCGACGACGCCGGGCATGCCCTGGCAGGCGACGGTGCGCACGGCGCCTTGGGCGCTCTGCGCGGTGGCGAGGTCGCAGTGCTTGCCGGGGTGGGTCAGCTCGTAGGGGATGGCGCCGTAGTGCACGGTGACGTTGTCGGAAGGACCGCCGAAGAAGCTGCCGCCGTGGCGGATCGAGAGCAGGTAGGCGACGACGTTGACGAGCACGAGCACGACCGTGACGATCGGAAACCGCTCGAGCGGGATGTTGTCTTTGATCGGAAACATAGGATGGCTGTGCCGGTGAGCCTACGAGGCAACGGTTCTCAACCGCGCTGTACGGGAGCTGCTGGAGCGTCCGACTCCCTGGTCCTCCGTGGGTCCTGCTTCTTCGACGGCAGTGTCGCTTGCATCCGCCATGTCTACCTTGACTCCAGTCACCGTGGTGAAAAAACCCCATTGCGCGAGTCGCTTACGACCGGTAGAAAGTGGGACGTCAATAGTCGCGTCCTCACACGCATGACGAAGAAACGCACACATAAGGGAACCCAGGTGACGCTCCAGCGCGGACGCTGGCGAGCGGCGCATGCACCACCCAGCGCACTGCCGACCGTAGCTGAGGTAAGCGCGTCGGGAGCGTGGTGGTTCAGCCGCGCCCCGTCCTGGACCCGTCGCCACGTTGTTACGATCAAAGTCAAATCGGATCGAGACGCCGAGTTGGAACTCGCCGTCGATATCGAGCTTCCCCGTGAGTCAGATGCATCACGACCGTGGGGGGAGTCGCAGCGGCTGTTCGTAGTGCCCCTGCTACTTGTTACGAAGGCACCGCGCTTGTCCCAGTTCGAACTGACCGACGAGACCGGGGCGCTGGTCCATACCTACCGACGTAGCGAGAACGAGTCGATCAGCATCTGCGCGTTGGAAGGTGCCGTCGACCATCTGCTGCCCAATGCCGCAGCGGTCGACATTAGCCGCCTGAAGGACATTTTGGGAAGTACCACGAGGGCGTGGCAACAAGAGGCTGAGCTATATGCCGGTATTGCGCAAGGGCAATTGAGAAAACTGGCAGCGGGTGCAGTCGACAAGCCGGGCTTCAGCAGTCTTGTAGACCTAGCGCGAGATCTGTCTGCAAGCACGATGATTTGGGTGCCGATCGTCGGTCTGCCAGGACAACGCAGGACCTTCCGATTGACCAACCACTTCAAACTCCAGGTGCCGTGGGTATGGCTGCCGTTGTGGCGCAAAATACTTTGGCTATGGAGGAAACTGCTGAGGCTCAGCACACTCGTCGAAACGGAACGTCGAAAGCGAAGTGACATAAAACATGTCTATGAGTGGCGGGAGCGCCCAAAGGACGCCAACACTCGCGGAACGCTTCGGCGGATGTGGAATCGTGGGGCCGACACCTTTGGATTCGCGCCGTACCAGCTGCACATGGAGGCGCCCTACCTAAGACGTACGCGTAGCTACCACCTGCAGGTAGAGGCTCCGGTCGGGATAGACGTACGCGTCGTCCGCTTGCTTTCGCGACTCAAGAAGCCACATGGGCGTGTTTACAAGGCGACGGCGGCGAATCGCGGGCACTTGTATTTTTCGGATGCGTCGGGCATCGAACCCCCGGCGGCGGCTTTGATCCATCTTCGGGTCGGTCGCCGTGGACCGTTGTTCTTTTCGGCCCTTACTTCGACCCTTGTAGCGACAATGTTGTGGCTGTTTGCTGAACACGCTGAAGCGTCGTGGCACGAAACAGCCGCGGCATCTACTCTCCTTGTTGTACCCGCGCTGATGATCGTGTTCGCGTCTCGCCCGGGAGAGCATGCTTTGGTTACGCGTCTGTTGTCCGGCGTCCGGTTGATGATGCTGCTCGTGGGGGCCTGCTCTGTCGTTGCGGCCGCAGGCGTTGCAGGTATCTTGCCGTTTGGACAACGCCCCGACAATGAGCTTCTCGGCGTGTCGTATAACTGGCACGTCGAGGCGAAGATCGCCACGGCGATTTCGATCGTCCTCGTACTGAGTTGGCTGTTGGCGTTCCATGGCCTGGAGCGAGCGCGAGAGGTCATGCGGGCCTTCTGTAGGAACAGCGTGCGTTATACGGTCTTGGCCTTTGTTCTGGTTGTGGTGCAACTTACAGTCGTGCATACGATGCCGACGCGGGCTGGTCATGACGGATTTGAACACCTGCTGCTTGCTTGTGTGCTCGCTCTGGTCGGACTCGTCTGCGCGTGGGGGGCGGGGTACGGCGAGGTCAACAACCAACGGGTAGCGTCGGCAATGCTTGCGGCGCTGGCAGCCGTGTCGATTGCATCCGTGCCCGTGTTCTTCGGGTACGACGGAGGCTGGCTCTCGTGGCGTGACCTGGATAGTCAGCTGAAGCAGTGGATTCCGGCCGTTGCGGCAACGGCGTTTGCCCTTCAGGCTCTAACCCGACCCCTATCGTCGGAGGGCAAGAGGAGGGCTGTCGGTTAGCGTCGTCGTTGTGCCGTGCAAGAATGCATGCACGGTAGACTGGCGTGCGTCTGCGGAGCAAGCGGACTTCCGGGGCTACTATCGAAAGGTAGCGCTCTGATGGACGCAGACAGTTGCATTCAGTCGCACTGGGAGCTAGGCTACGCGGATTCGTTTGTAGGTTGCGTGTTCGGATGATCATTACTACGTCTACTGACCCGGGTTACGACTGGTTCGCCCCCTCTGTGCAGGGCGAGGCGATCCTGACGCCTGAAATCGAGCGGATCGCAGATGAGATTCTTGCGCAGTACGACCACGAGGACGGGGTCACCGTTGGTCCGCGCGGTCGTGCCGATGGTGTACTGGCTGTGCTCACGCGACTCTTCGGGCGGCGACAAAAGTCGATCCGCTTGACGCTTCCAGACTAGGCGCGCGCAGCCAACGGCCCGACCCCATCACGCGCCTGCGGCACGTGCTGGTCGGCGTGGTAGGAGGAGCGCACGAGGGGGCCGGCGGCGACGTGGTCGAAGCCGAGTTCGTAGGCGGCTGCCTCGAGGGCGGCGAACTCGTCGGGGTGCCAGTAGCGCACGACGGGCAGGTGGCGCTCGGAGGGGCGCAGGTACTGCCCGACGGTGAGCACGCGGACGCCGTTCTCACGCAGCGCGGCGAAGGTCTCGACGAGCTCGTCGTGGGTCTCGCCGAGCCCGACCATCAAGCCGGACTTGGTGACGACCTGCCCTTCGCCCATCTCACCGGCCATGCGCAGCACGCGGCAGGAGCGCTGGAACTCGGAGCCGCGCCTGGCGATGGGGTAGAGGCGGGGCACGACCTCGACGTTGTGGTTGAACACGTGGGGGCGCTCGGCGATGACCTTGGCGAGCGGCATCTCGTGTCCCTGGAAGTCGGGCGTGAGCACCTCGATCTGGCACTCGGGGGCCTGGCGACGCACCTGGCGGATGACGCCGACGAAGGCGGAGGCGCCCTTGTCGGGCAGGTCATCGCGGTCGACGGAGGTGATCACGGCGTGGCGCAGGCCCATGCGCGCGATGGAGCGCGCGACGCGGGCGGGCTCGAGCGGGTCGTTCCAGGTGGGCTTGCCGGTCTTGACGTTGCAGAAGCCGCAGCGGCGGGTGCAGGTGTCGCCGAGGATCATGAAGGTGGCGGTGCCGCGCTCCCAGCACTCGCCGACGTTGGGGCAGGCGGCCTCCTGGCAGACGGTGTGCAGGTTCTCATCGCGAATCAGCTCGGTCAGCTCGCGGTAGCGCTGCCCGCCGGGTGCGGGCACCTTGAACCAGGGCGGCTTGCGCTCGCGCAGCGGGCGCACGTCGGAGCCGAGCACCTTGAGCACGTCGGCACCGCCGGGGTTGGCACGCGAGCGGGTTGTGCTCATGCTCCCACTGCCTGCAGCGTTGCGGGGGCGATCGATTTGATTGGCTCCGCCCCTGTCGGGGCTGCGCAGATGGCCGGCATGGGCGCGATGCCGAGGCGCGCGGCGGAGACGAGCCGCTGGCGCCTGCGGTGGGCGTGGCAGAAGCGGTAGGCCATCTCCTTGCGAAAGCATGCGAGGCCGGGGGCGCGGGCGGCGCTACCCCGTAGCGGGGCACAGGCGAGCTCGTGCGCGATGGAGGTCATCTGCACGTCGGGCAGCCCGCAGGCGACTACCCAATCGAAGGGCGCGAGGTCGTTGTCGACATTGACGGCGAAGCCATGCGTGGTGACGCCGCGCGAGACGTGCACGCCGATCGAGGCGATCTTGCGATCGTCGACCCACACGCCGGTGTAGTCGATCCCATCGTCGTGGCGCGAGCGCGCTGCGATGTCCTGCTCGGCGAGCGCGTCGACGATGGCGTCTTCCATCGTGCGCAGGTGGCGGCCGATGTCGTCGATGCCCATGATGGGATAGCCGACGAGCTGGCCGGGCCCGTGGTAGGTGAGCTTGCCGCCGCGGTCGGTGTCGGCGACGTCGATGCCTTTGGCGCGGTAGAAGTCCTCGAGGAAGGGCAGGTCCTCGGCGCCGGCGCGACGCCCGCGCGTGTAGACGGGAGGGTGCTCGAGCATCAGCATCAGGTCGGGCAGCTCGCCGGCGAGGCGCCGCTCGCGCAGTGTCTCCTGCAGGGCGACGCCGTCGGAGTAGGGCACATGGCCCAAGTGGCAGACCCAGAGCTCGTCAGCGTTCATCGCTCCCCTCAGCCTAGCGCCCGAGCGACGACGCATCATGACAGCATCCAAGCTGATGCTATGATGTGTCCATGCGGACAACCGTCACGATCGACCCAGACGTGGAGGCGAAATTGAAGGCGACGATGCGGGAGCGCGGCGTCTCGTTCAAGGCCGCGCTGAACGACGCGGTGCGGGCGGGGCTAGACGCGCCCGCGTCGGCCCTGCGTCCGTTCAAGGTGAAAACGGCTCCGCTGGGAGTTCGGATCAACATCGTCAAGGCGAACCAGATCGCGGGAGAAATGGAGGACGAGGAAATCCTCCGCAAGATGGAAGAAGGCAAGTGAAACTGTTCGACGTCAACCTGCTGATCTACGTGGTGGACGAGGATGCTCGAGATCACGAGGCGACATTGAGCTGGTTCGAGGAAGCCCTGTCGGGAACCGAGACGGTCGCCTTTGCGTGGTTCGCACTCCTCGGTTTCCTTCGCATCACGACACGGCCGCAGGGTGCTCGCGACCCGTGGCCGATCGAGTCCGCCCTGGATGAGATCCAGCGCTGGCTCGCCCAGCCGGTCGCGACGGTCATCCATCCCACAGACCGTCATGCAGCAGTGGTGCGCGACCTGCTCACCCCGCTCGGCGCGGGCGGCAACCTCACGAGCGACGCGCACCTCGCGGCGCTGGCGATCGAGCACGGGGCGACGCTGTGCTCGCACGACAACGACTTCTCGCGCTTCCCGGGCCTGCGCTGGGAGGACCCGCTCGCGGCGTGAAGGCGCCGGTCCGTGGCCGCCGGCAGCTTCGTCCCGCTCAGCCCTGCGAGGCCCCGGCGGCGTCGCCGGTGCGGAGCCGCCCGGCGAGCTCGCCCCGCGCGGGATCGCCGGCGAGCATCGAGTACACGGCATCGTCGCTGTAGCGCTCATCGCTCACCCGATAGGACTGGCGCAGGACACCCTCTAGCTGGAAGCCGAGCCGCTCGGCCACGGCGCAGCTCGCGCGATTCTCGACATCGGCGAGGATTTCGATGCGCCGCAACTGCCAGCGCGCGAAGCCGTCATCGACGAGCTCGGCGACGGCTGCGGTGATGACGCCCTTGCCCTCGCTGTCGCGGTCGAGCCAGTAGCCGATGGTGGCGGAGCGGTTTGCGCGATCGACGGTGATGCCGACGACGCCGGCCAAGCGTCCGGCGACGAGCACGGCGCGGCTGAGCCCGCTGCCCTCCTGCTCCATGGCGCGGGCACGGCCGATGAAGGCTCGCGTGTCCTGTTCGGTCTGCCTTTGCGCCCAGTGGATCCAGCGCGCGAGGCGCGCGCGGTTGCGCTCGATCAGCGCGTGCAGCTCGGGCGTGTTGCGATCGACGAGCGCGCGCAGCTCGTACCCGTCGGGCAGTCCTCTGTTCATGGAAACGGGATCGGGCTGCGCGCTCACAACGTCAGCGAGGCGGGCGTCTGCAAGAGCGCGCGGATCCGTGCGAGGAACTCGGCGGCATCGGCGCCGTAGAGGATGCGGTGGTCGCAGACGAGCGAGAGCGTCATCGCGTGGCGCGCGACGAGCTCATCGCTGCGGACGACGGCACGCGACTCGACGGAGCCGACGGAGAGGATGGCGGCCTGCGGCGGATTGATGATGGCGCTGAAGCTCTTGATCCCGTACATGCCGAGGTTGGACACGGTGAACGTGCCGCCGCCGAGCTCGGGTGGGGTGATCGTGCCGTCGCGCACGCGGCCGGCGAGCGCGCGCGCCTCGCGGGCGATCTCGCCGAGCGCCTTGGAGTCGGCGTCGAACAAGGTGGGCACGACGAGCGCGTCCTGCGCGGCGACGGCGACGCCGACGTTGACGCGCGAGTGCAGCTGCAGCGTCCCGTCTTTGTAGCTGCTGTTGGCGCGCGGGTGCTCGCGCAGGGCGAGAGCGGCGGCCTTGACGACCATGTCGTTGTAGGTCGGCGCGTCGTGCGAGGAGATCCGCTTGAGCTCGGTGCGCAGCGCGGCACAGGCCTCCATGTCGACGTCGATCTGCAGCGTGAAGTCGGGGATGGTCGCCTTGGACTCGGCCATCCGCCGGGCGATCGTCTGCTGCATGCGCGAGAGCTCGTGCGTGCTCGTCTGTCCCTTGGCCGTGGCCACGTCCTCGCGCGCGCCGCTCGCGGGCGGGCCGGGGGGCGTGCTGGCGGCTGCTGGAGCCTGCGCTGCGGTGTCGGCGGCGGGACTGGAACCGGCGCCGGCGGCGGCCTCGACGTCTGCCTTGACGATGCGGCCGCCGGGACCGCTGCCGCTGAGCGACGCGAGATCGACGCCCTGCTCGCGTGCGACGCGCCGCGCCAGAGGAGAGGCCTTCAGGCGCCGACCCGGCGCGCCGGAGGGCGCGGCGTGCGTGGCAGCGCTCGTCGCTCCCCCTCCGGCGGTCTCGACGACGGATTCGACGAGCTTCTCCTCGGACTGCTCGCGGGCGGCGCCGTTGGCGGATGGAGCCTCACCGGCTTGGGCGGCGCCGGCCGCCGCCTCGTCTGCGTCGGATGTGGTGCTCGCCCCATCCCCGCCGGCGGTGTCGCCGACGCGCGCGATGACCTGCCCGACGGGCAGCGTGTCGCCCTCGGCGGCGACCCTCTGCAGCGTGCCGTCCTGATCGGACTCGTAGACCATGGCGGCCTTGTCGGTCTCGATCTCGACGAGCTCCTCGCCGCGGCCGACGTGCTCGCCGTCGGCCTTCAGCCAGCGCAGGATGGTGCCCTCCTCCATCGTGTCGGACAGGCGCGGCATGACGATCTCGGCCATCAGCGCCTCACCCCGCCGGCGGTCGCGTTGCTGCTCGACGCGGAGACGCCGAGCGTGTCGAGCACGGCGCCGACGATCTGCGCCTCGCGCGGGTAGGCGATGTCCTCGAGCGGCTTGGAGTAGGGCATCGGCACGTCGGCGCCGGAGACACGGCGCACGGGCGCGTCGAGGTCGTCGAAGGCCTGCTCTGAGATCAGCGCGGCGAGGTTGGCGCCGACGCCACCGTGCGGCCAGCCCTCCTCGACGATCACGCAGCGGTTGGTCTTGTGCACGGAGGCGAGGATCGTGTCGAGGTCGAGTGGGCGCAGCGTGCGCGGGTCGATCACCTCGGCGCTGACGCCGTGCTGCTCGGCGAGCGTGGCTGCGGCGCGCTCGGCGGTCAGCGCCATGCGCGAGACGCCGACGACGGTCACGTCGGAGCCCTCGCGCGCGATCCGCGCCTTGCCGAAGTCGACGAGCACGTCGTCGCCGTCGGGCACGTCGCCGCGCACGCCGTAGAGCGACTCGTGCTCGATGAAGATCACGGGGTTCTCGTCGCGAATGGCGCTCTTCAAGAGGCCCTTGGCGTCGGCGGCGGTGGCGGGGACGGCGACGAGCAGGCCGGGGATGTGCAGGAACAGCGCCTCGAAGCAGTGCGAGTGGGTCGGGCCGAGCTGATGGCCGGCGCCCTGGGGCATGCGCACGACGAGCGGCACGCGGGCCTGCCCGGCGAACATGTAGTGGATGTGCGCGGCGTGGTTGACGATCTGATCGAAGGCGAGCAGGGCGAAGTTGATCGTCATCAGCTCGACGACGGGACGCAGCCCGGCCATGGCTGCGCCGACGCCGACGCCGACGATCGTGTTCTCGGAGATGGGCGTGTCGCGCACGCGCTTCTCGCCGAACTCGTCGAGCAGGCCGTCGGTGACCTTGAAGGCGCCGCCGAAGACGCCGATGTCCTCGCCCATCAGGAAGACGCGCTCGTCGCGGCGCAGCTCCTCGCGCAGCGCAGCGCCGAGCGCCTCGCGGTAGCGCAACTCGGCCATCAGGCGGCGTCCTCTGTGCTCAGGGGTCGGTCGGCAATCATGCGGCGTCCTCCCCGTGCGCGAGCGCGTCGCTCATCTGCTGCGGGATCTCGTCGCGGCCGTCGGCCTGGGAGAAGCGCTCGGAGAGCGGGGCACCGTCGCCGGCGGCGTCCTCGGGATCGGTCGTGCGCACGGAGTACCAGCCGCGCGAGCCGTCGCCGAGCACGTAGACGTCGTCGTAGAGCGTCTCGGGCGCGGGGAAGGGCGAGGCCTCGGCGAACTCGACGGCGGCGTCGACGCGCGCGATCGCGCGCTCGTCGATCTGGCGGCGCTCGTCGTCGTCGATCACGCCCTCGCGCACGAGCCGCTCGCCGAAGGCGGGGATCGGGTCGCGCTGGCGCCAGTGGGCGACCTCCTCCTTGGAGCGGTACTGCTCGGGGTCGGCCATCGAGTGCCCGCGGAAGCGGTAGGTGACGGCCTCGACGAGCAGCGGGCGACGCTCGTCGCGCACGCGGGCGATCGCCTCGCAGAGCACGGCGTAGGTGTCGAGCACGTCCATCCCGTCGCAGCGCATGCCGGGCACGCCGAGGCTCTCGCCCTTGCGCTGCAGGTCGGTCACGGCGGAGTGGCGGCTCAAGGAGGTGCCCATGCCGAACTGGTTGTTGGTGACCATGAACACGACGGGCAGCTTCCACAGCGCGGCGATGTTGAGCGTCTCACCGAAGGTCCCCTGGTTGGAGGCGCCGTCGCCGAACGTGCACAGCGTGACGTCGTCGGTGCCCTCGTAGTCGGAGGCGAGCGCGAGCCCGGCGGCGATCGGCAGGTTGCCGCCGACGATCCCGTAGCCACCCATGAAGCGCCGGGCGGCGTCGAACATGTGCATCGAGCCGCCGCGCCCGCCTGAGCAGCCGTCGGCGCGGCCGAACAGCTCGGCCATCACGTTCTCGGGCGGCGTGCCGCGCACGAGCGCGTGCCCGTGCGAGCGGTAGGTCGAGATCAGGTAGTCGTGCTCGCGCAGCGCGCGGGCGCTGCCGACGATCGTGGCCTCCTCGCCGATCGAGAGGTGCAGGAAGCCGCCGACCTTGGCGCGCGCGTACATCTCGCCGGCGCGCTCCTCGAAGCGGCGGATCAGCGTCATCGTCTGCAGCCACTCGCGCGCTACATCGGGCTCGGGCAACTGCGCCATCAATCCACGGTACTCCAGCGCGCGAGAAACTCGGCGGCCTCGAGCTGGGCGAGGTCTTCGCGCAGCTCGCGAGCCATGCGCGAGGCGGCCTGCGGCGGGAGGTCCCAGAACAGCGCGACTTCGCCGTCGTCGATGTCGACGAGCTCGATGTGGTCGACGCGCTCGGCGTCGGCGAGCAGCGCGGGCGTGCGCCCGGCGCGCGTGACGATCAGCCGGTAGGCGGCCTTGGCCTTCACGGCGCGGCACCGACGAGCTCGAGCATGCGCGCGCCGGCCTGCTCGACAGCGCGCTCGCCTTCGAACACGTCCCCCGCGACGACGATGGCAGGGATTTCGATGATTCCAAGATCGGCCGCTTCGTTCGTGGCGGCGGCGAGCTGCGCGGAGACGGAGCCGAGCTCGGCGCCGCGCGTCACGGCGGCGGGGTGCATCTCGCAAGCGGCGGCTGCGATCAGCACGTTGTCGAGCTGGGACAGATCGCGCCCGCCGGCGAAGGCCTGGCGGAAGGCGGCCTGCGCGAAGGGCACGGCGCGCCCGATCGACTTGGCGTACGTGGCGGCGCGCATGGCGAGCGCGCTGTCGCAGGGGAACGGCTCGGGCCAGCGCAGCGGCTGCAAGCCGAGCTGGGCGGCGCGGCGGGCGACGTCCTCGCGGAAGGCCTCGCGCTCGCTCTCGCAGCGCCAGGTCGTCGAGCGCTCGCCCGCGGGCAACTCGCGCGCGAGCACGGGGCGCCACTCGGCGGGGCCGGGCAGCGCGTGCAGGATGCGCTCGGCCGCGAGGTAGGCGAGCGGGCTGGCTAGGTCGAAATAGAAGGCGGCGTTGATCATTCCCAGAGCGTATCTCCGCCGCACCGGCGTAAACGCATCCGGCTCCGGGCCGGGAACACCCTCCGCTTCTGGAGTGATTCTGTGCCGCTCGGGGTGTTCCGGCAGTCAGCACGGTCGGGCATCCAGCCCGCCCTTTGTGGCTCAGCCGTGAATCAACCAGCCGTCGGCTGCGCGGCCGGCTTCCATCACGGCCTCGGACAGCGTGGGGTGCCCGTGGATGATGCGCCCGACCTCGGCGTAGCCGCCCTCGAGCAGGCGCACGTTGACGAGCTCCTGGATCAGCTCGGTGGCGCGCGTGCCGACGATGTGCCCGCCGAGCAGCTCGCCGTACTTGGACTCGCCGACGAGCTTGATCATGCCGCCGGTGTCGCCGTAGACGACGCCGCCGCCGACGGCGCCGTACTGGACTTTGCCGATGACGACGTCATAGCCCTCGTCGCGAGCCTGCGCCTCGGTCAGTCCGAAGGAGCCGACGTTGGGCGCGCAGAAGGTCGCGCGCGGGATGTCCTGGTAGGCAATCGGGTGGGTGTTGAGACTGGCCGAGTCCTCGGCGGCGATGATGCCCTCATCGGATGCCTTGTGCGCGAGCGCGGGGCCTGGGACGAGGTCGCCGATCGCGTAGATCCCGGCGCGGCTCGTGCGCATGGCGCCGTCGACCTTGACGAGGCCGCGCTCGTCGAGCTCGACGCCGGCCTCGTCCAGCCCGAGCCCGTCGACATCGGCGCCGCGGCCGGCGGCGATCACGAGGTAGTCGACCTCGAGGCCGGTGTCCTCGCCGTGCGTGAACGTGACGCTGCTCTCGCCGCTCTTGACGTCGGCGATCTCCTCGCCGGTGTGGACGCTCACGCCCTGGCGCTTGAAGCCGCGCTCGACGCGGCGCGAGACGTCGACGTCCTCGGTAGGCAGCACGCGGTCGAGCGCCTCCATCAGGCGCACCTCCGAGCCGAGTCGCGCATAGCCCGAGGCGATCTCGGCGCCGGAGGCGCCGGCGCCGACGACGGCGAGGCGCGCCGGCAGCTCGCTCAGCGCCCAGGCCTGCTCGGTGCCGATGATCCGCTTGCCGAACTCGACGCCGGGGATCGAGCGGGCGACGGAGCCGGTGGCGAGGATCACGGTGGCGGCGGCGTAGACGCTCTCGCCGACGACGACGTGCCCGTCGGCGTTGAGTGCGGCGTCGCCCTCGATCACGTCGATCTCGTCTTTCTTGAACAGGCCGCCCACGCCGGAGGTCAGTGTGTTGACGACTTTCTCGCGTCGCGCCTGCACGCCGGCGAAGTCGACGGTGACGTCTGCGACCTTCAGCCCGTACTCGTCGGCCTCGCGGATCTCGCTGAGCAGGTCGGCCGAGCGCAACACGGCCTTGGCGGGGATGCACGCGTAGTTCAGACAGCGCCCGCCGAGCTTGTCGCGCTCGACGACGGCCGTCTTTTTGCCGAGCTGGGCGGCGCGGATCGCGGCCACGTAGCCACCGGGCCCGGAGCCGATGACGATGCAGTCGTACGTGTTCTCAGCCATCTGGCGTGAGCCTATCGAAGCGTCTCTCGCTCCCCGGCCTGTACGCGGCCCATCACCCGGACCAGCTTCCAGAACAGCCAGCCGCCGAGCAGCACGCTGAGCAGGCAAATGCCGGCGGCGAGCAGCGTCGAGGCGACGACGAGCGCGAGCGAGGTGACGATGATCTGGAAGGCGAGCAGCGCCTCGAAGCACAGCACGGCCCAGTAGCGCCGGCGGTACATCCCCTGCGCGAGCAGCGCGAGCACGACGGCGAGCAGCGCGGCGCCGGGCAGCGAGCCGCCGTGACGGCTGAGGTCGTGCACGCTGGCGGCGCCGGCGATCACGCCGACTGCGAGCACGAGGCAAACGGCGATGGCGATCCGCAGCGACGTCGGCCGCTCGTGCTCGCCGAGCGGGCTGAGCGCGGCACGGGCGAGCTCGTCGCGCTGGGCACTTCGGCTCTGGCGGGGTGACGGGTCGTCCGTAGAGGGCGGTCGGGGGGTCACGCACGCCGAGTCTAGTCCTGGTACGGGGCGATCCACTCCACCCGGAACGGACCCGCACGGTCTCTCCGGCCATGAGGGTCAGGTGCACGCGGAGCGCGGAGATCTCTCGGTCCCGCGCTCCGCCGCGATGCATCCGGGCTACGCCGCGAGTTCGATCATCTTCGAGAGGCTGATCGTCTCGGTCGTTTGCTCGCCGGCGCCTTCGAGTTTTTCACCGATTTTGGCTTCGAGCGGTTCTTTCGTCAGTTTTTCGCACGTTTCTTTGGGTTCTTTGCATTCCCCGGCTTCCACTTTGCCTTCTTTCTGTTTCGATTCGAGTTTCGCCGTTTCAGTGGTCAGGATCTCTTTGTTGATCGGCGTCACTAACCCAAGGACGCTGCCGCGAAGTTCGCCTTTCACGACCCCGCACAGCAGTTTCACCGGTTCGGGCAGGGTCGTCACAATGCCACCCGCTAATTCTTTTTTCGTGTTCAGCAAGTTCACAACGTTGAGCTGGGCACCCGTCTCTAAAATAGTTTCAACGGCGTCTTTTTCGCCTTTGGCGTTTTCACTGCGACAGCCGATCCCCGCCGATTTGCAGCCCGTGAGCGTGATCATGATCGTGCCGGAGGCTCCGTTTTCGAGTTCTCCGGAGCCTTTGTCTGCTGTACACAGGACCGAGAGTTTGCCCACAGTTTCAAACTTCGTTTCGCCGCTCGTGAACGTGAACGTGATGGGGAAGGTTTCTTCCGATAAGGCTTTGATGGCAGGCGGCAGAACTTCGTTCGCCGTCGTCAGCAGTTCGAGTTTCTGCTGTTCGAGCACCCCTTTCGGAGATTTTTCCATGGTTTTCACGAGCGGGTAGTAGATCAGCGTTAATTTTCGCTGCCATACCCCTTTATTTGTCGGTAATTCTTCAACTTTTTCGTTTTTGCAGTCAGCTTCGGTTTTGAAGAACTGACGGCCTTCGGTTTCAGGGACTTTGACGCATTCGAACGCTTCGAGCCGCCCGCTGTGCACCCCTTCCATCAGGGCTTCGTTGTTGGCTTCGATGAAGATCCAGGGGCCGCCGCTGTCGCCGCCTTCACTGATCAGCTGTTCTTTCGGTTTTTCCGGTTCCTTGACTGTGATGAAGCCTTCCACTCCTTCTGTGGTGAAGTTGATCGACTTGATTTCGCCGCAGGATTCACCTGAGGTCATGCCAACGTGACAGGCTTCGGTGCCTACGCTGGGCACACGTTTTCCCTTCACCGGATAGGATCGTTTTTCGCCTTTTTTGTTCATCTGTTTCCACTCGCCTGTGACGGCGAAGACCGGCTGGCTGGGTTTGCCGGTCTGGAACGTGGCTTCGATCAGCAGTTCGGCGAAGTCTCCGATTTTTTCACCTTCGATGCCGTTCACGAATGCTTGGACAGGGCCGATCGCTTTTTCTTCTTTGGCCGTGTTTAACGCGGACCAGACTTCCGCGAGTTTTCCTATGCAGTGACCCGCCGTGAGCATGACCCGTTCTTTTTTCGCATTGATCGCGAGCGGCCCCGCGCTGCATAGTTCTTCTTTCGCTTTGAAGATTGAGGCGCCGGATGTGATCGACGGGTCGCAGTTGGCTTTGAACTTGACCCATTCGTTGCATTTGGTTTTCGCGTCGTGCACGATGCCCAGGCTCGGGCTCGCGACCGCGACCACCAGCACGTTCACCGCCGCTGCCGTGGCGTCGCGTTCGAGCGCGGCGCTTTCGGCCCGCGGGACCGACGAGCTCAGCTGAACCGCGACCCTGTTGTGCTGCGGTTCGAGTGCCGTTGTGACCTGGTTGCGTGCGAACAGGCCCGCGAGTTTGCGATTCCACTGCCTTTGGGTGGTGAGCAGTTCCGCCGAGCTGGAGCGCACGGGCGTAGCCGTGACGATGTTCGAGAGCCCCGCTTGGATCGCGACGCTTTCAGCCACGGTTTGGCTGGTGGTGGAGGTCACGCCGATGTGCAGGTGCGCCGTCGCGGCGTCGAACCAGACACCCCCGAACGTGCTGCCCGTCGCGCGTTCGAGCTTCCCGGCGAGATCCGCCCGCGCGACTTTGCCCTGGACGTTGGCGGCGCGGGCCGATTGCGTGCTCGGCGACCGTTGCGCCGCGCCTGCCGCTGACGCCAGGACGAGGCTGAGCACGAGCGTTGCAACCGCGCGCATTCCGACACGGCGCAGGAGCCGCCGATCGGCGTTCGATAAGGGAATTGCCATTGCGGGATGCCGCCGGGTGGCGGTGAGTGATGGGTGAGTCATGTGCATTCGTCTCCCCACGTGTAGTTGTGCCCCCGGAGCGCTCGTTGTGAAAGGAGACCCTTCGTGGTTGGTGAATGCGTCCTCTCCACTCCGCGACGAAGCCCCCGGGACAGGACAATCGAACGGCTTAGCAACCTGCTTGCCGATCCACAACTGGCGATTTGTCACGGCCGCTGACCGAACGGTCAAGCCCAGGCGCGGCTTGGCGGATCGGGCCAGAATCCTCAGGGCTGGTGACGCCCGGGCGCTGGTGCTGTCTCCTACTGGCCTAGCATTTCCCGCAGGGCACCTGCCGCTTGTTCGGGATCCTCGGCACCGGCGATCGCGCGCAACACCACGGCGCGCGTTGCTCCTGCGTCCAGCACCTCGCCGAGGTTCGAGGCGTTCAGCCCACCGATCGCGAAGAACGGCACCTTCGCGTGTGCCGCGGCGTAGGCGACCAGCTCCGTGCCTACCGCTGGGCGGCCAGGCTTCGTCGGCGTCTCGTGCACGGGGCCGACGCCGATGTAGTCCACCAGCGGCGTGCCGTCCGACGCTGCCGGCTCCGCCGCGTCGACCTCTGCGGGCGCGTGTGTCGAGAGCCCGATCAGCACGTCGGGGCCGACGACCTCGCGCGCTTGCTCCACGGGCGTGTCGTCCTGGCCGACATGCAGGCCGTCCGCGCCGGACTCGCGTGCCACGAGCGGGCGGTCGTTGACGATTAGCAGCGCGCCCAGACGCTCGCACAAGGCGTGCGCTGCGTTTGCGACCGCGACCAGCTCTTCGTCGCCGAGCTGCTTGTCGCGCAGCTGCACGACCTCGACGCCGCCGGCGATCGCGGGGCGGATCACCTCCGGCAGCTCGCGGCCGCCGGGTTTCGCGTCGCAGACGAGGTAGAGCTTTGCGGCCGCGAGGCGCGCGCGGCGCTCGGCGCCGATGTCGGCGGGGGGCATCTCCGGTCAGTCTCGCAGGCGCGCGTGCGGGCTAGCATCAACCCATGGCAACGACCAACGGCGCTACGGACGTGCTGGTGATCGGCGGCGGCGTGATCGGGCTGTCGATCGCGTGGCGAGCGCGTGAGCGCGGCATGTCCGTGATCGTGCTCGAGCGCGACGCGCTCGGCGGTGGCACCTCGCGCGTCGCAGCGGGGATGCTCGCGCCCGTCGCGGAGGCTGAGTTCGGCGAGGCGGGACGCCGCGCGCTAGAGCTAGGTCTGCGTTCGGCGGCGATCTGGGCCGCGTTCGCCGAGCAACTGGGGGCGGCGTCCGGCGTGGATGTCGGCTTGCTCGCGACCGGCACGCTCGTGCTCGCGCGCGACGAGGACGAGGCACGCGAGCTGCGCCGGCAGATCGAGTTCCGCGACTCGCTCGGGCTGCGCACCGAGCAGTTGCTGCCGAGCGAGGCGCGCCACCGCGAGCCCGCGCTCGCCCCCGCGATGCGCCTCGCGCTATGCGCCCCCGACGACCACTCCGTCGACCCGCGGGCGCTGCTCTCGGCGTTGCGTGTCGCGTGCGAGAACGTGGGCGTGCAGCTGCGCGAGCATGCGCCGGTTGCGCGTGTGGAGAGCGTCGGGGAGCGCGTCGGTGGCGTCACGCTGGCCTCGGGCGAGAAGCTCGCGGCCGGGCAGATCGTGCTCGCCGCGGGTGCCTGGAGCGGCGCGCTCTACGGCGTCCCCGACCCCGTGCCCGTGCGCCCCGTGAGGGGCCAGCTGCTGCGCTTGCGCGATCCGGCGGGACCGGGGCTGCTCGGAACGGTCGTGCGCTTCGAGGGGGGCTACGTCGTGCCCCGCGCCGACGGTCGCTATGTGCTCGGCGCGACGGTCGAGGAGCGCGGGTTCGACACCGAGCCTGACGCCGGCGGCGTCTACGAGTTGCTGCGGGAGGCGCACGAGCTGCTGCCAGGCATCAGCGAGCTGAAGATCGAGGAGCTGTGCGTGGGCTTGCGCCCCGGCACGCCCGACAACGCGCCCGCGATCGGCCCCGGCGCGCTGGAAGGGTTGACGTGGGCCACAGGTCACCACCGCAACGGCATCCTGCTCGCGCCGCTGACCGCGGAGCTGGTGGTAGGGCTGTTGAACGGAGACGCCGAAGCAGACCGAGAGCTGCTGGCGGCCTGTGCGCCCGAGCGCTTCGAGGCGGTGCGGGCGTGATCGTGCTGAACGGAGAGCAAGCCGACGTGCCGGCGGGGGAGACCGTGGTCGCGGTGCTCGCGCGCCTCGACCTGTCGCCTGATGCGCGCGGCGTGGCCGTGGCCGTGGACGGCGAGGTCGTGCCGCGTGCGCAATGGGGCTCATTCGCGCTGGCGGAGCGCGCGCGGGTCGAGGTGCTGACCGCGATGCAGGGAGGCTGAATGGCGGTCGCGCGCGAGGCCAAAGAGCTGACGATCGCGGGGCGCACGCTTCGCTCGCGCCTGTTGCTCGGCACGGGCGGCTTTCCCTCGCTGGCGATCATGGCCGAGGCGATCGCTGCGAGCGGCTCCGAGCTCGTGACAGTGGCGTTGCGGCGCGTCGACCCGGCTTCGCGCGGGTCGCTGATCGACGTGCTCGCCGAGGCCGGCGTCGAGCTCTTGCCGAACACGGCCGGCTGCTACACGGCGCGCGACGCCGTGCTCACGGCGCGCCTCGCGCGCGAGGCGTTTGAGACGGACTGGATCAAGCTCGAGGTGATCGGCGACGAGGACACGCTGCTGCCCGACGCGCCCGAGCTCTTGCGCGCCGCCGAGCAGCTCGTCGACGACGGCTTCGTCGTGCTCCCTTACACGACCGACGACCCCGTGCTCGCGCGGCGGCTGGTCGACGTGGGCTGCGCTGCCGTGATGCCGCTCGGCTCGCCGATCGGCAGCGGCATGGGCATCCGCAACCCGTACAACATCGCGCTGATCCGCCAAGCCGTCGACGTGCCGCTCGTGCTCGACGCAGGCGTCGGCACGGCCTCCGACGCCGCGCTCGCGATGGAGCTCGGCTGCGACGCCGTGATGGCCGCCTCGGCGATCTCCCGCGCAGAGGACCCCGTGCGCATGGCGCGCGCCATGCGCGCCGCCGTCGAGGCCGGCCGGCTCGCCCGCGGCGCCGGCCGCATCCCCCGCCGCACCTACGCCACTGCCTCCACGCCCGAGCAGGGTCTGCCCGACTTCGGCTAGCTGACGACTTCTATCGTCCCGTTCATCGACGCCGGATGGATCGTGCACTCGTAGTTGATCACGCCGAGCTTGGTCGCCTTGATCTCGAACGTGCCGCCTTCGCCGAAGTCCTTCGACGCGAACTTCTGTGGGCCGCGCTCGCTCGTCACGTTGTGGGCGACTTCGTCGAAGTTCGTCCACTTGATCGTGCTGCCGAGCTTGACCCTCACCGTGTCCGGCGCGATCGCGATGTTGCGGTAGGCGATCTGCACCGTGCCGCTGCGCAGCGGGCCCGTCGCCGGCGCGAACTTGGGCGTCGTCGTCACTTTCAGGCTGCCCTTGTTCGTCGTGGCCTGTGTGGCCGCCGTCGAGGCGGCGCCCGTCGAGGATGAGCCGCCCGTCGAGGAGCCGTTCGAGGAGGAGCTGCCCGACGAGCCGCAGCCCGCGACGACTGCCAGCGCCGCGCAAACGGCCGATATGGCAAGGCATCTGCCCATCAGCCCGCGCACCCTAGCCTAGACTGGCTCGTCCATGCCGCAGCACTTCCTCACCGGCGCCGAGCTCTCAGCCGGGGAGCTCGACGCCCTGCTGACCCGCGCGATCGAGCTGAAGGCAGACCCGCTCGGCTCGCGTGCGCTGGCCGGTCGCAGCATCGCGCTCGTGTTCCAGAAGCCCTCGACGCGCACGCGCCTGTCCTTCGACGTCGGCGTGCACGAGCTCGGCGGCCACCCCGTCGTGCTGCGCACCGATGAGCTGCAGCTCTCGCGTGGCGAGCCCGTGCGCGACACCGCGCTCGTGCTCTCCCGCCATGTCGCCGCCGTCGGCGTGCGCACCGGCCCGCACGAGACGCTCGACGAGCTCGCCGAGCACGCGACGATCCCGGTGATCAACATGCTCACTGCCGAGCACCACCCCTGCCAGGCGCTCGCCGACCTGCTCACCTTGCGCGAGGCGCACTCCTCGCTGCAGGGCCTGCGCCTGGCCTACGTCGGCGACGGCAACAACGTCGCTCGCTCGCTCGCCATCCTCGGCACGCTCGCCGGGCTCGACGTGGCCGTCGCCTCGCCGCCCGGCTACACGCTCGAGCAGGACCTCGCGCTGCCCGCAGATGCCACGGGCAAGCTGACGCTGCACGAGGACCCGCGCGAGGCCGTCGCCGGCGCCTGCGCCGTCTACACCGACGTGTGGGTCAGCATGGGCGACGAGCAGACCGCCGAGCATCGCCGCCAGGCGCTCGCCGGCTACCGCGTCGACGACGCGCTGCTCGATGCTGCCGCGCCCGGCGCCTTCGCGCTGCACGACCTCCCGGCGCACGCCGGCGAGGAGATCACCGCCGACGTCCTCTACGGCGCGCGGCAGCGCATCTGGGACCAGGCCGAGAACCGCCGTCACGCGCAGAAGGCGCTGCTAGAGCTGCTGATCGGTGCGACGCCATGAGCGCTCTGCCCGATCTCTCTCAATCAATTAATAAAAATGAGAACCCCGCCGAGGACTTCGTGCGTCCACAGCGGGGAGACGAGCTCGAGCTGACGATCGAGTCGCTCGCCTTCGGCGGTGAGGGCATCGCGCGGATTGGCGACGGCGGCTACGTCGTGTTCGTCGCAGACGCCGTTCCCGGCGATCGCGTGCGCGCCGTCGTCCACAAGCGCAAGCGCAGCTACGCGCACGCGCGCACGCTCGAGGTGATCGAGCCGAGCCCTGAGCGGATCCCGCCCGTGGCCGACCATCCCGGCGTCCCCTGGCAAGTGCTCCCCTACGAGCGCCAGCTGCAGATCAAGCACGAGCAGGTCGGCGAGGCGCTGACGCGGATCGGGCGACTCGAAGGCTTCGAGCTGCACGACATCGTCCCGGCTGTCGAACAGTGGCGCTACCGCAACAAGCTCGAGTACTCCTTCGGCGAAGGCTCGCCCGAGGACGGCTCCCCCGGCGATGAGCTCGTGTGCGGCTTCCATGCGCCCGCCGGCGCCAACAGGGTGCTTGCCATGGACGACTGCATGCTCGCCTCCGAGCGCGGCAACCTCGCGCGCAAGCTCGCGCTCGATTGGTGCCGCGCCGAGGGGCTCAGCGCGTGGGATCGCGGCCGGCGCTCCGGCGCCGGGCCCGCCGGGCGCCGTGGCGGGCACCGCCGCGAGGAGCGCATCGGACCGGCCGCCGACGG
Organism: uncultured Solirubrobacteraceae bacterium; assembly: GCA_963716315.1. Taxonomy (GTDB): domain Bacteria; phylum Actinomycetota; class Thermoleophilia; order Solirubrobacterales; family Solirubrobacteraceae; genus Palsa-744. The sequence continues at coordinate 2,083,958 of OY970301.1, forward strand.
TCGTGCCCGACTGCGAAACCTCGTCGTGCGCGAAGGCCGCCACAGCGGCCGGCTGCAGGTGCGCGTCGTGACCAGCGAAGGCGAGCTCGAGGCCGGCTCGCTCGCCGCCGCGCTCAGCGTCGGGCTCGGCGACAGCCTCTGCGGCGTGCTCTGGTCGCGCTCCGGCAGTCTCGCCGAGACGACGGCAGGCGGCGAGACCGAGCTCGTCTGGGGCGAGGCCAAGCTGCCCGAGCGCCTCGGCGAGCTCGACCTGCAGATCTCCGCCGAGGCCTTCTTCCAGACCAACACCGAGATGGCCGAGCGGCTGTATCGGCTCGTCGTCGAGTTCGCCGCGCTCGAGGGCTGGGAGCGCGTGTACGACCTCTACAGCGGGATCGGCTCGATCGCGCTCACGCTCGCCCCGCGCGCAGGCGAGCTGTGGGGCATCGAGTTGATCGAGGAGGCCGTCGCCGACGCCATCGCCGGCGCCCGCGCCAACGGGGTCACCAAGGCCAACTTCTTCGCCGGCGACGTGCGCCTCGCGCTGCCCGAGCTGCTGCAGCGCGCCGGGCGCCCCGACGTGCTCGTCGTCGACCCTCCCCGCGCCGGGCTCTCGAAGAAAGTCGTGCACCGCATCATCGACGCCTCGCCCAAGCGGATCGTCTACGTCTCCTGCAACCCCACCACGCTCGCCCCCAACGCCGCCGAACTCGTCGAGGCCGGGTGGACGCTGCGCAAGGTCGCGCCCGTCGACATGTTTCCGCAGACGCATCACATCGAGTGCGTGGCCTTGTTGGAACGCAGCTGACCGTCCCGCTCGGTGCGGGGTAGGCTTCCGCCGATGCGCGCCGCGACGATCAGGGACAAGGAGATCGTGATCGAGCAGCACCCCGACCCCGAGCCGGGGTCCGAAGAGGTGCTCGTGCGCGTGCGCGCCGCAGGGCTGAACGGCGCCGACATGATGCAGCGGCGCGGGCTCTACCCGGCGCCGCCCGGCTCGCCGCAGGACATCCCCGGGATGGAGCTGGCCGGCGAGGTTGCCGCGCTCGGGCCAGGCGCCGAACGTTTCGTCGTCGGCGACCGCGTGATGGCGATCGTCGGCGGCGGCGCGCAGGCCGAGCTGTGCACCGTGCACGAGCGCGCGGCCATGCCCGTGCCCGACGGGCTCGACTGGGCCTCCGCCGGAGGCCTGCCCGAGGTCTTCGCCACCGCCCACGATGCCGTCTTCACGCAGGGCGAGCTGCGCCCCGGCGAGCGCCTGCTCGTGCACGGCGGCGCCGGCGGCGTCGGCACTGCTGCCATCCAGCTGGCGCGAGCCGCAGGTGCGAGCGTCATCGCCACCGTGCGCAACGAGCAGCTGCGCGCGCAGGTCGCCGAGCTCGGCGCCGAGGTGATCGCTCCCGACGGGTTTGCCGAGCATGGGCCGTTCGACGTGATCCTCGAGCTCGTCGGCGCGCCCAACATGCCCGAGAACATGAACGCGCTCGCCACCGGCGGGCGGATCGCCGTGATCGGCGTCTCCGCCGGCGCCAAGGCCGAGGTCAACCTGCTCGCGCTGATGGGCAAGCGCGCGCGCATCCACGGCTCCACGCTGCGCGCCCGTCCGCTCGAGCAGAAAGCGCAGGTCGCCAGGCTCGTCGAGCACGAGGTGCTGCCGCTGTTTCAGTCCGGCGCGCTGAAGGTGCCCGTCGCCGAGACCTTCCCGCTGGAGGATGCAGCCGCCGCATATGAGCGCTTCGCCGCCGGCGGCAAGCTCGGCAAGGTCGTCGTCACGATCGGAGGCTGAATGTCAGAACACGAAAGTCGCTCGCTTTCGCGCCGCACGTTCCTCGGCCGCGCAGGCGCCGCCGCCGGCGGTGCCCTGCTCGGCAGCGAGCTGCTCGACGCCGTCGACGCGCGCGCCGCCTATGCCCGCCCGTCCACGCCCGACGCCGCGCTGAAGGCGCTCGTCGACGGCAACAGGCGCTACAGGCGCGGGCGCTGGCAGCGCCGCGACTACTCACCCGTCGGCGAACGCCGCGCCGTCGAACAGCAGCCGTTCGCAGCGATCCTCGCCTGCGCCGACTCGCGCGTCTCGCCGCCGCTCGTGTTCGACGTCGAACGCGGCAACCTGTTCGCCGCGCACGTCGCCGGCAACAGCGTCGACACCGGCTCGCTCGGCAGCCTCGAGTACAGCGTCGCCGTGCTCGGCGTGCACGTGATCATGGTGCTCGGCCACAGCGACTGCGGCGCCGTCAAGTCCGCCATCGAGGTCGCCGAACGACGCAAGAGCTTCCCCGCCTCCAAGTACGGCTCGATCGGCGCCGTCGTCGACGCCGTCGTGCCCGCCGTGCAGGGCCTCCCTCCCGCCGCCCGCACGCTCGACCACTCGATCGTCGCCAACGCCCGCCGCCAGGCCGCGATCGTGTCGCACAGCGGGCCCATCATCCCTGCCGCCATCGCCGCCGGCACGTTGAAGGTCGTCTCTGCCGTCTACCAAATCAGCACCGGCGTCACCAAGATTGTCTGATCGGAGCAGGCTGTACCGGCTTACGGTCCATTTTTGTACCGGCGAGGCGGTACAGGTCAATACGGCGGCAGCGCCGCGTACCACTCGCCGAGCTTGCGAAACGAGTCCCAGAAGTCCCGCTTGGCATCGGTCTCGTCGAGCGAGTCGTCGATGTTCGGCACGCACAGCGCGTCGATCGTCGGCGTCAGCTGCTGGATCTCGCCGAGGCGCTCCTCCAGCGGGTGCGCCAGCGGGATCTCCATCTCGTTCAGCGCCGCCAGCGCCTCCGGGCCCATCACGACGACGATCTTCGGCTGCACGATCGCCAGCTCCGCGACGACGCGAGCCATGCAAGCCGGGTCGGCCAGCGAGGAATCGCTCAGCGGGCACTTCACGCAGAGCGTGCCGTATACCGCCAGCGGATCGATCTGCAGGCGCTTGAGCGACTTCATCAGCGCGCCGCCGGCGCGGCCGTAGAAGGCTACGCCCTCCTCGATCTCCGACGGCAGCGGCGCGTGCTTGAGCAGCATGATGTCCGCCTGCGGGTGGCCCGAGCCGAGCACCGGCATCAGGTTGCCGCGCGGGCAGTGCGGGCACGACTGCAGCTCGCGCGTGAGCGTGTTCAGCTCACGGATCGCGCGCTCGAGGTACTTCTCACGGATCTCATCATCGGTCACGGGCATCGACTCCGAGGGATTTGACCTCGCCGATGGTTGTCCTTGAGCGTGCATCAGTACTTGCGCCAGCGTAGCCCGCTCGCGGCCGCTCGTCAGCTCATCTTGCGGCCCCCGGCAGGGGGCCGCCGGCTAGTCCCTGCCGTGCCCGCGAGCCGCGCGGCGGACGCGGCGCACGCGGCGCGCACGGCTCGCGCGCTGGGCCGCAGGCGGCGTCGCGCGCGTCTGCAAGAACTTCAGCGCCTGCACGTAGAGCAGCGAGGAGCGACCCATCACGATCTCCGCTTCGCGCAGCGACTGCACGAACTCCTGCGGCCCGTCGAAGTCGTGCATGCGGATGCGCGCCGAGCCGAGACCCTGCGCCACGTGCGAGTCCGAGCCCGCGCCCGCCGGCAGCCGGTACTTGGCCGCGAAGCGCACCGCCTCGTCGTTGAACGCCCCGATCGCCACGCGCGGGTTGAACACCTCGATCGCGTCCACGTCCTCGAGGATCGTCAGGAGGTGCTCGTAGTCCGGCACCGAGTGCATGCGGTCGAACGGGTGCGGCACGTAGACCACGCCCCCCTGGCGCTTGATCTCGGCGACGGTCTCCTTCAGCGTCAGCCCACGCGGGATCTTCTCCTCGATGAACAGGCCGATCACCTCGCCCTGCCCCGCCGTCTTGACCTCCTCACCGACGATCACCTTGATCCCGCCGGCCTCCTCGGCCTGGCGCCGCGCCTCCAGCGCCCCCGAGATCTCGTTGTGGTCGGTCACCGCGATCGCGCCTAGCCCCTGCGCGCGCGCCGTCGCCAGCAGCACCTCGACCGGCGTCGCGCAGTCGTGGGAGTGGTCGGTGTGCATGTGCAGGTCCACGTCGATCAGCGGCCGCTCCGCGAGCCTCGCCGCGATCTCTGGATCGCCCTCGCGCGAGTGCCGGCGCGCGGCCAGGCGCTCGTAGATCCGCTCGTACTGTCCCGCCGCGCCGTCGTCGTCCGGCACGAGCCCGTAGTCGGCCGGGAAGTGCTTGTCCATCAGCTGCGCCGTCTCCGCCAGGCTCGCCGTGCGCGCGTCCAAGCGGCCGTAGAAGCTCTCCACGAAGCGGCGCGCCAACAGTGTCGAGAGCAGGCGTTCCGTCGAGGAGTGAAACGAGCCCACGTTGAGCGCGCGCGAGTGGCGCAGTGCCGCGTTCGACGTGCTCGGCGCGAACGGCTCGTGCACGTGCACGAAGTCGAGCTCCACCGTGCCCAGCAGTTCCTCGATCGTGCGCGCCACGTCGATCGACAGCGCCGACGGACGGCGGCGCGCGCCGCCCGTCACGTCGAGCACCTCGCCGACCGCGATCACGCGCGGCTCGCCGGGCGGTGTGCTCGCCATCAACTGCGTCAGGTCACCGCGCGCCGCGCGGATCGCCTTGCGCGACTCGCGCACCCGCTCCTGCGAGTGCGACGGAGCCAGCACCAGCACCCGGTGCCCGCGGCGCGCCAGCGTCGCGCACACCTCGCGCACGTGTCCGTTGACCTCGTTCTCCTGCGCCTCCCACGGATACGGAGTGACGTGGGCGACGGAGAAGCGCTCGGTCATCGGCTCGGCGCTCATGCGCGCGCTTTGGCCTTCGCTTTCGCCGACGCCTTTGCTTTCGACGGTACTTTCGTCTTGCGCGGCGGGCGCCCGCCCGTCGCCTGCGGGCGGCCCGCGTACTTGGCGATGAACTTCTCCGTGTCCGCCCGCGCCTGGTCGTCCGGGCGCTGGTTGTGCGGCGACTTCATCAGGTACGACGACGGGCCGTCCAGCTGGCCGCCGACGCCGTGGTTGAGCGCCAGCTTGCAGCAGCGCACCGCGTCGATCACGATGCCCGCCGAGTTCGGCGAGTCCCACACCTCGAGCTTCAGCTCCAGGTTCAGCGGCACGTCGCCGAAGGCCTGGCCCTCGACGCGGATGTGTGCCCACTTGCGGTCGGTCAGCCACGGCACATAGTCCGACGGGCCGACGTGGATGTCGCTCGCCGGCAGCTCGTGGTCCATGATCGACGTGACAGCGTTCGTCTTTGAGATCTTCTTCGACTCCAGGCGCTCGCGCTCGAGCATGTTGTAGAAGTCCATGTTGCCGCCAACGTTCAGCTGCGACGTGCGCTCGATCTCCACGCCGCGGTCGGCGAACAGGCGTGCCAGCGTGCGGTGCACGATCGTCGCGCCCACCTGCGACTTGATGTCGTCGCCCACGATCGGCAGCTTGGCCGCCTCGAAGCGCTTGTCCCAGTAGTTCTCGCGGGCGATGAACACCGGGATGCAGTTGACGAAGCCGCAGCCCGCCTCGAGCACCTGCTCGACGTACCACTTCGTCGCCTGCTCCGAGCCAACCGGCAGGTAGGAGACGACCACGTCCGTGTGCGTGTCCTTGAGGATCTGCACGATGTCCGCCGTCTCGCCCGGCGCCTTGACGATCTTCTCTTTGAGGTATTTGCCGAGTCCGTCGTGGGTCATCCCGCGGTACACCGGGACGCCGAGCTTCTTCGGCACCTTGGCGAACTTGATCGTGTTGTTCTGGCCCGCCCAGATCGCTTCGCCGAGGTCCTTGCCGACCTTCTTCGAGTCGATGTCGAAGGCCGCCGTGAACTCGATGTCGCGCACGTGGTAGCCGCCGAGGTCGACGTGCATCAGGCCCGGGACGCGCTGGTTCGGATCGGCGTCGCGATAGTACTGCACGCCCTGCACGAATGCCGACGCGCAGTTGCCGACGCCGACGATCGCGACGCGGACCTTCTCAGATTGGTAGCGCGCGGCGCCGTTGCTCGCTGCGCCGATGCGGGAGGCTGCGCCGTTGCTTGAGGCGCGCCCGTTGGACTGCTTGATCACGAGAGGGGTTCCTTTGTGAGGGCTCGGCGCTGGGGGCCGAGGCGCGGTTCTGGGAGCTTTTGAGCTTTGCGGAGACTACCCCGCCTGCCGCGCTAGGTCACACGCAAGCCGTGCTTCACGCCGTCGCGAGCAGCTCGCGGCGCACGTGCCAGATGCGCTGCCCCACCGTCACCAGGCTGAGCGCCGCCAGCACGTAGACCGCCGGCTCCAGCAACTCGAAGTCGCCCAGCGACGCGCCGCGCGCGAAGATCAGCCCGATCGAGAGGATCACCACGCGCACCGGCCGCGTCGCGATGCCGACCTTGCACTCCACCCCCAGCGCCTCGGCGCGCGCGCGTGTGTAGCTGACCATCAGCGACGCCAGCACCGCGGCCACGACCGCCGCCGCGGCGACCTGTTTGCCCGTCAGCGCGAAGTAGCCCGCGACCGACGTCAGCACGATCCCCTCCTCGATGCGGTCGAGCGTCGAGTCCAGGAACGCGCCGAACGGCGTGCCCTTGCCCGACATCCGCGAGTAGCGGCCGTCGAGTGTGTCCATGATCGAGCCGACCACGAACGCCACGCCGCCGAGGAAGAACAGCCTTTCCCACACGAGCACCGCCGCCACCAGGTTGAGCACGAGCCCCGTCAGCGAGATCGCATTCGGCGTCAGGCGCGACTCGATCAGCCGGTTGCGCACCAGCTCACGCCGTTCGCCCGCGCCGATCGGCGCGCGGGCGCTGCGTGGCTTGCGCCCGGCGCGGTACCGCGCGCGCCGGGGCGAGCTGTGCTGTCTCGGGGCCATCTGCAGTCGTGTGCCCGTTCGGCTCAGCCGCTCGCTCGCACCTGCGGCGAGGAGACAGCCGAGAAGCGCCACACGCCCGGGCGCGCGCGAGCCAGCCAGCGCGCGCCGTATGCCGACGCCCCCGCCGTCAGCGCTCCGAGCAGTGCGTCGACGATGAAGTGGTTGGCCGTGACGACGATCACGAACGTCATCAGGAACGGGTAGAGCAGCCACAGTGCCCGTACGACCCTGCGCCTGCACAGGCGCGACAGCGGCCAGCCGATCATCAGCGCGAAGGCCACGTGCATCGACGGCACCGCCGCGTACGGGTTGAACAGCGCCGTCGCCGTCGCGCTCGTGTGCGAGACCTTCACGCCCGTGATGTCCGAGACGCTGTCGATGAAGCCCCACTCCGGCATGAAGCGCGGCGGCGCCGTCGGGAACACGACGTAGCCGACCAGCGCGATCGCCATCGCGATCATGAACATGTTGCGCACGAAGTAGAACGACTTGTTGTGGCGCAGGTAGAGGAACAGCAGCGCGCTCAGCGTGACCGACGTCTGCGCGTTGACGTAGAGCCAGCTCGCGCAGACCATCACCACGTGGCTGCCCGATGCCCACGCCTGGATCGACGGCTCCACGAACACGTGCAGCTTGCTCTCGATCGAGATCAGGTCGCGCGCGTGCGCGAAGGCCGCGTTGGCGTCGCCCTCGACCAAGCCACGCACGAGCCGGTAGGCGACGTACGCGGCGGCGAAGAGCGAGATCTGCCGGAGCGCATCGAGCCAGCCTTGGGGCAGGACGCGCGCCTGCAGCAGGCGGGCGCGAGCGACCATCGGTGTGAAGCCTAGACGACGGCTAGCGGCGACGACTCACCGAGAAACCAAGCACGCCGCTACGGAGACTCCCGCGGCGCGACCCGCGAGCGGGCGGGCCAAGCATTGTCCACAACATGCGCCTTGGGTCCTGAGATCAAGGAGCGCCCTGTCGCTGCGACCATGAGCGTCGCTTTCGGCGAATGCGCCAGCGCCCAGGCGCAAGCTCGAACTCTTCGAAGTCCGGGCTCTGGAACACAACCGAAGCTACGGGCCGGATCGAATCGAGGGTCGTTTTCGGGTTGTTCTCCAACGGCTCGCCTGCCGCCCTTCGTCCCAGCATCTTCCGCTCAAGAATGTCGATTTTCGGGGCCATGTTGCGACCCTCGACGCGGTAGACGATCGCGAGATTCGAGAAGTTGTCGAACACTCCAAACAACCAGTACCCCGAGTTCCGGAAGCGGGCTATCACGGTCGGCGATATGCCTCGACTGGTCGGGAACTGAATCGAGCTTCCCTCGACGAGCTTGGTGCTCTTGATCTCGACCTCGTCGGAGGTGCGCGGGTCGATGGCGTCTATCCCGCCTCGATCGCTCTGCCAGACGATTCCGGCCTCGGCGCAGACCATCGCCTCCCTGAGGAAGGCATTGTCGCTTGGGTTTGGCGCTCCGACCTCCCTAGCAAGGATTTCGTACGCGCTTGTAATGAGGGCGGCGGCCCGTGTCAACGCTTCGCGACGCTCGGCCTTCGAAAAGTCGATCTGCATCGCAGTTCGGTTCGCGATGACCCGTCCTGCTTCCTGCCTTGCGGTCGCATCCGGGCTATCGCGGAGCGTCTCAGGGCATCGGTACGCTCGTACATCCGCAGCCGAATGGGCGGACCTAACACCGAGCTATGCCCCACTATCCCCGGTCGATCCCTGAATTAATCGCGGTCAAGCGTTCTGACCCGATATACAACGCACATGGTTACCTGACGAAGGTGCCGGTGACTGCGATTGTGCCGTTTATCGAGGCCTTCACGGACCCTGGCGACCTGGTGGTCGACCCTTTCGCGGGGTCCGGAATGACCGGGGTCGCGGCGGCGATGACAGGCCGCCGTTCTGAGATGAGCGACATCTCAGTGCTCGGCGTCCATATCGGTTCCGGATATCTGAATCTCGTCGACTCTTCGTTGCTTCATACGGCTGCTAGCCGCGCCGAAGCCTGCGCCCGCGAGCGGTTCCCCGGCGCATATGAGCATCGTTGTGCGCGCTGCGCGGCCGTCGCCATGCTCTCCCGTCGCGTCTGGACCATCGTCTATGAGTGCCAGTCCTGCCGCGCTCCTGTGAACTTCTACGCGGCGCTGGAGGCATCGGGCTGGCGAAAGAAATCGATGGTGTGCCCCGCCTGCATGTCACCCTTTGAGACCCGTAAAGCAAAGCGACGAGGCGAGACCGCGGTGCTCGACACGGTGGCGTGCGTCTGTACGCCAACCCTGATGGATCAGCCGCCGACTGATCCGGTTGGGGCAGCAGATCCTCTAGAGGTGGTCCCGCCCTCGATCACTATAGATCCCGAGCTTCAAATGTACCAAGCGTCGGCCCTCGGCAAGCATGGCCTGAGCTCTACGGCGGACTTCTTCTCCAACCGCAACCTCGCGATGCTTACCGCATTGCGCGACGCCATCCAGCGCGAGCGGGACGCTCGAGTCCGCAACAAGTTGATGTTCGCGTTCACGGCGATTCTCCCACGGGCTTCGAAGCGCTACCAGTGGTCACGGCAGCGACCCCTCAATGCGAGCAACGCCAACTACTACATAGCCGCGGTGTTCTATGAGTGGAACGTGCTCGACTTGTTCGCACGCAAGGTCAGGGCGGTATCACGCTCCGACGATGAGATCCGCGCAGAGAGGCACCGGCGTCGATTGGACGGGGCTTTGGGCTCCCGGTATCGAGTGGGATCCGCCGCTCGGCTCAACCTAGCCGACGGCAGCGTGGACTACATCTTCACGGACCCCCCCTTCGGCAGCAACATCTTCTACAGCGATATGAATCTCTTCCAAGAGGCCTGGCTCGGAAGCGTTACGGACCCGTCCGACGAGGCGGTAGTTGATCGTGGGCGCACGCTTGGTCGCCGCGATGCCGGTCGGTATGAGCGGCTCCTGACGGAAGCTCTTCAAGAGGCGCACCGGGTGCTCAGGCCGGAGGGGTGGGTGTCGCTCAACTTCTCGAACACAAGCGGCGCACTTTGGGCCCTGGTACAGCGCGCGATTATAAACTCGGGCTTTGTTCTCGACCCAGATCGGATTAGCGTCCTCGACAAGGGCCAGCGCTCAGTCAAGGGATTGGCCTCGGGATTCGAGAATGTCGTTACGGCGGACTTGGTGCTCTCGATGCGCAAGGCGCGTGCCGGGGAGTCGGTCGAACTAGAGCACGCTCCCTCCGACGCGACACAAACTGCAGTCAGTGAGGCGCTGGAAGCTGAAGCGTCAACCCCTACCCATGTATACCTTCAGGTTGTCCGCAGCTTCCTACGCCATCACTGGGATGCCTCGGATCTGGATATTGCCGAGATCGGTGCGGAGCTTCGTGCCCGAGGTCTTGATGTGCATCCCGCCAGCGGGTTGCTCGTGGCAGAGGCAATCGCCGCCTGAACCCGTGAAGGGCCCGAGCGGTGGCGGGCGTCGCCGACGCGCGAGGGCGCGCCAGGCATATTCGGCGCTCCCACGTGCGCCTCAGCGACAGCGCGGGCCGCGATCGAACACGCGCGTGAGCGAGAACTCGATGCCCACGCGCAGCGCGCCCGGCGCCCGCGCGCGCACCTGCGTCCAACCTTCCGGGCCGCGCTGCACGCAGCCGCGCCCGGCCACCAACTGCCAGTAAGGGGTGAAGCGCACGCGCACCTCGAACGTCCCCGCGCGCGGCGCGCGCAGCGCGAAGAAGTCCGTGCCGAGCCGCTGCAGCGTGCTCGGCGGCTGCGCCAGCGGCGTCGGCGAGAGCACCGCGAACAGACGCCAGTGCCGCGCGCGCCACACCTCGCGCAGGTAGCTCTGCCCGGCACGCAGCACGTGCGCCTCGTCCGTCGCCGAGTAGTCGAGCGGCGCGTCCGGGAGCGCCACGTAGGAGACCGCGTTGCGCGACAGCCACGCGCGGTAGCGCGCAGAGCCCAGCGCGTCCGCGCTTTCTTCGCTGAGGCCTGCGCTGTCGTAGAAGAGCCCGTCGTAGTGGATGTCGAGCTGGCGCTCCCAGCCGCGCGCCAGCGGCAGCCGCGCCGCGACCCAGCGCGCCTCGCCGTGCTCGCGCGTCGGTGGCACCTCCACGCGCGTCGGGCGCGCTCCATAGCCGAGCCCGAGGCGCTTCAGCTCAGCCAGCAGCGGCGCATAGTAGGACGCCGATGTCGCCGGTTCCGAGACGCTCGAGGCGTAGTCCGCGATCGGCGCCCGCAGCTGCCAGTACAGCAGCAGCGGCGCCAGCGCGAGCAGCACCGGGGCGCGCCAGCCGCGTGGGAGCCACGAGCGCCAGCCCGCCGTCCGGTGCCTGCGCTCGACGTACGTGCCCGGCGGCTGGGAGATCAACGCGCACGCCAGCAGCGGGCCGGCCAGCAGCGCACCGAGCCGGTCGATGTTGCCGCCCACCGGCGTCGGCACCGCGTAGCACGCTGTGAGTGCCAGCGCATAGAGCAGCACGCCCGCCCGCAGTGCCCGCCGCCGTCGCGGGATCGCCAGCGCAAGCGCCAGCGTCGCCGCCAGCGCCGGGTAGAAGGCCGACGCGACGAACGGCTCCGAGCCGCCTTCCGGGAAGGCGATCGCCAGCAGCGCGATCGGCACGAGCGCCGCGCACAGCAGCGCCGCCGGTAGCAGTGCTCGGCGCAGGCCCCGAGTGCGGTTGCCCGGCGGCGGGTCGTGCTCATCGACGAAGCGCTTCTGCCCGAGCCGCCCGCCGAGCGCCCATGCCAGCGCCGCCAGCGCGAGGAACGCGCCCGCCACCGGGCTCGCCAGCGGGCACAGCAGCGCCAGCGCCAGCGCGAGGCCCGCGAGCGCCACGCGCCGCCGTCGCCGCCGTGCCGGGGTGCGCGCCGCGCGCGCCGCTACGAGCGCGGCGATCCCGACCATCACCCCCAGCTCGAACGGGATCCGGTTCGTGAACAGCTCGACCCCCGCGCCGAAGGCGAACCACAGCGCCGCCACGCGCTCCGCGCGCGGCGTGAAGCCCCCGCGCACGAGCACCGCGAACAGGCCCGTCGCCAGCGTCATCGCCAGCGCGCCGAGCAACTGCGGCCCGAGCAGCGCGCCGAGCGGCGGCGCTAGCAGCGAGTAGGCGAGCAGGTGATGGCCGCCGTACCAGCCGTTGTCCCACAGCGTGAAGCCGACGCGTGAGAACAGGTCGCTGCGGTAGCCCGCCGCCGCCAGGTCGCTGCTCGCGGGCCCCACCAGCAGATACAGCAGCGCCAGCGCCGCCGTCAGCAGCCATGCCGGGGACGTTGCCGCCGGCGCCGCCCAGCGCCGCCAGGCCGGCCGCTGGGTGCGCGCCTCCGCCGTCGCCGGCGCTGCGCTCGCCTGCGCGACCGACGGCGGCGCCACCGGGCTCACCCCGGCGCTGCGCCGAGGAACTCGACCACGCGGTCGACCACGTCCGGGCGGTCGAGCCACGCCCAGTGGCCCGCATCCGGGAGCTCGAGCAGCTCCGCGCCGAGCACGTCCGCATAGGCCTTGCCGAAGCGCGCCGGGATGTACGGGTCGCGCATTCCCCACACGACCAGCGACGGGACGCCGAGCTCGCCGAGATGCTCACCCGCTGCCGCCAGGCGCTCCGGCGGCGAGCTGCGATAGAGCCTGAGAATCGCGCGCTGCGTTCCCTGGTCGAAGTGCGCCAGCACGCTGTCCAGCCAGCTCTCCGGCATCGGTCCAGGAGTCGCATTCGACTCGCGCGAGAGCAGGCGCAGCACGCGCCGGTTGGTGCTGCCCATCGACAGCTCTCCCAGCACCGGAGTGCGCCAGATGCGCGCCGTGCGATGCCAGCGGTAGCCCGGCAGGAACGGCACCGCATTGATCACCACCAGCCGCTCGATCCGCTCCGGGTGGCGCTGGGCGAAGGCCAGGCCGACCGCCCCCCAGTCGTGCACGACCAGCTGCACGCGCTCGACCCCGACCAGCTCGAGAAACGACTCGAGGAAGTCTGCGTACTCCTCGATCGTGAAGCTCAGCGACCCCGGCTTGCCCGAGCGTCCGAAGCCCGGCAGGTCCGGCGCGAGGCCGCCGCTGCGCGCGAGGAAGTCAAGCCACTCATCTGAGCTGTCCGGCACCCCGTGCACGTACAGCGGAACCGCCGCCTCCGCATCCCGCTCGTGTGCCGCGGCGGCCGAGGCGCCGTTGGCGCTGCGTTCCGGCCCGGCGCTGCGCCAGAACACAGGCAAGCCCCCCTGTGCCCCGGACGGGGTATCGAGCTCGCCGTTGTGATCGCTCACCTCGGGCACCGCGCGAGGATATACGCGGGCGCGTGCGGCGGATACCGTGGGCGCGTGTCCCCCACGGTATCCCGCTCCGCCCTCGCCAAGCGCAAGCGCGCGGCCCGTGCGTGGAAGCCGCCTGCACGCACGCGGGTGCTGCGCGTGCGCGACCGCCTGCGCGCCCTCTACGGCATCCCGCTGATGCCCCCCCACGGGCACCCGATCGCCGAGCTCGTGCTGACAGTCCTCTCCCAGTCGACCAACGATCGCAACCGCGACGTCGCCTTCCTGCGCCTGCGCACGCGCTTCCCCTCGTGGCAGGCCGTGCGCGACGCGCCCGTCGCCGAGGTCGAGGAGGCGATCCGCCCCGGCGGCATCTCCAAGGTCAAGTCCGTGCGCATCCAGGCGATCCTTCGCGCGATCTCAGAGAACCCGCGAGACCCCGCGCACGAGCTCTCGCTCGACTGGCTGCCGCGTGTGCCGCTAGGAGAGGCGCGCGATTATCTCGTTGCGCTGCCCGGGGTTGGGCGCAAGACCGCCGCCTGCGTGCTGCTGTTCGCCTACGGCCTGCGCGACGTGCCCGTCGACACGCACGTCTCGCGCGTCGGCGCGCGCCTGCACCTGCTGCAGGACGGCGCCCCCTTCGAGCGCATGCACGACCGAGATGCTCGCGCTTACGCCGCCCGGGCAGGAGCTCGAGCTGCACGTCAACCTGCTGCGCCACGGGCGGCGCACCTGCCACGCGCGCTCGCCCGAATGCGAGGACTGCGCGCTGGCGCGGATGTGCCCGAGCCGCGATCTGTTCAGGTAGCGCGCCCGTCGTCCGTCCTCGCGGGTTATCCCCGAGTCACTCCTGTGGGCTACCACCGATGGACTCGCTCCCCGCTCGGGCAGCATGCAGGGCGGGGGACGGAAGGCACTGTGGGTCCAGTCACCGTCAACTGAAGGAGACCGAAGGCAAATGCAGATCATCGATGCCACCCCCGTCGTCCCCGCCAGCACGTGGACGGTCGATCCGCTCCACTCGTCGGTCGCTTTCAAGCTCCGCCACCTGATGGTGATGCCGGTCCGGGGGCGGTTCACGGTCTTCGAGGGCACGCTCGCCGTCGCTCGCGACGGTCGTGCACGCGCCTACGGGGCGGTACAGGCAGCGACGATCGACACGAGCGACGCCATCCGCGACGAGCGTCTGCGCGGGCCCGATTTCTTCGACACCGCCAACAGTCCCGAGATCGCATTCGCCTCGTCGAGCATCAAGACGCTCGACGATGAGACGCTGCTGATCGCCGGCGATCTGACGATCAGGGGTACCACGCGCGGGATCGAGCTGCGCGCCCGGCGCACCGCCGTCGCAGCCGAGCGGATCGAGCTCGAGCTCGAAGGCGCGCTACGCCGCAGCGACTTCGGCATCGAATCGGCGCAGCTGCTCGAGGCCGGGATCTCCGACAGGGTCGAGCTCGCTCTGCGGGTCTCACTCACGAAGGCCGGCTGAGTACAGGCCGCTCACCAGAGCGGGCTGCTCGCCAGAGCGCTTGCTCAGCCGTGCGGCAGCACCGCGAACGCGATCACCGCGTAGTGCAGCCCCGCCGCCGCGAGCACGAGCGTGTGGAACACCTCGTGGTAGCCGAACACCTTCGGCCATGGGTTCGGCTTCTCGCTCGCGTAGATCACCGCTCCCGTCACGTACAAGAGGCCGCCGAGCGCGATGCCGATCGCGCCGAGCCAGCCGATCGCCGCCGGCAGCTCGCCGAAGACGGCTGCCGTGACCAGCCCGAGCAGTACGTAGACGACCGCGAACAGCCACTTCGGCGCGTCGATCCACGCGAGCTTGAAGATCACGCCGCCCAGAGCGCCGATCCACAGCACGATCAGGATCGTGCTCGCCAGCGAGCCCTTCAGCGCGAGCAGCGCCACCGGCGTGTACGTGCCCGCGATCAGCACGAAGATCATCGAGTGGTCCAGGCGGCGCATCCAGCGCCGCGCCTTCGGCCGCCAAGTGACGCGGTGATACAGCGCGCTCGTGCCCAGCAGCGCCGAGACGGCGAATGCGTACACGATCGCCGCCAGCCGCGCGCGGCCGTCCGAGGCGCCCAGGATCAGCCCCACGCCGCACGCCAGCGAGACGAAGAACGCGTACTGGTGGAACACGCCCCGCAGGCGCGGCTTGATCGGCAGCGATGGTGCCAGCGAGGCCGCGCGTGCGGTCACCGAGTCCACGTATGCACGGTAGCGCTCAGGCGGGCGCCTGTCACCAGTAATCCGCCCGTATTTCTCGTGTCCCGGACGCCCGCCGGGGCTCCAAGTGGCGCCCGAAGACGATGCCGGCGCGGGCGATTGTTGGGTTGATTCCTCTCAAAAAATCTGTCACAATACGACTCAGATTTATACCGCACACTCGAAGGAGCATTCCCACATGGCCAAGACCATAGGTATCGACCTCGGCACGACCAACTCGTGCATGGCCGTGCTCGAGGGCGGCGAGCCCACCGTGATCGAGAACTCCGAGGGCGGTCGCACGACCCCCTCGGTCGTCGCCTTCACGAGTTCCGGCGAGCGCCTCGTCGGCACGGTCGCCAAGCGCCAGGCCGTCACCAACCCGCAGAACACGATCTTCTCGATCAAGCGCTTCATGGGCCGCAAGGAGGCCGAGGTCAAGGAGGAGGAGTCGATCGTCCCCTACAAGGTCGTCTCCGGCCCCAACGGCGACGCTCGCGTCGAAGCCAACGGCGAGCAGTTCTCGCCGCCCGAGATCTCCGCGATGATCCTGCAGAAGCTGAAGACCGACGCCGAAGCCTATCTCGGCGAGGCCGTCGACTCCGCCGTGATCACCGTCCCGGCGTACTTCAACGACGACCAGCGCCAGGCGACCAAGGACGCCGGCAAGATCGCCGGCCTCGACGTCAAGCGCATCATCAACGAGCCCACCGCCGCCTCGCTCGCATACGGGCTCGACAAGGAGTCCGACCAGACGATCCTCGTCTTCGACCTCGGCGGCGGCACCTTCGACGTGTCCGTGCTCGAGATCGGCGACGGCGTGTTCGAGGTCAAGTCCACCGCCGGCGACAACCACCTCGGCGGCGACAACTTCGACAAGGCGATCGTCGACTGGCTCGTGTCCGAGTTCAAGAAGTCCCAGGGCATCGACCTGAGCGCCGACCCGATGGCGCTGCAGCGTCTCTACGAGGCAGCCGAGAAGGCCAAGATCGAGCTCTCCACCACGCAGGAGACGCAGATCAACCTGCCGTTCATCACCGCCGACGCCTCCGGGCCCAAGCACCTCGACACGCGCCTCACGCGCGCCAAGCTCGCCGAGCTCACCTCCGCCCTGCTCGACCGCGTCGTCGCACCCGTGCGCCAGGCGATCGACGACGCCAAAGACAAGGGCGTCAAGGAGATCGAGCACGTCGTGCTCGTCGGCGGCATGACGCGCATGCCCGCCGTGCAGGAGAAGGTCAAGGAGCTGACCGGCAAGGAGCCCCACCGCGGCGTCAACCCCGACGAGGTCGTCGCCGTCGGCGCAGCCATCCAGGCCGGCGTGCTCGCCGGCGACGTCAAGGACGTGCTGCTGCTCGACGTCACCCCGCTGACGCTCGGCATCGAGACCAAGGGCGGCGTGATGACCAAGCTGATCGAGCGCAACACGACGATCCCGACGCGCAAGGGCGAGGTCTTCTCGACGGCCGAGGACAACCAGCCCTCGGTCGAGATCCACGTGCTGCAGGGCGAGCGCGAGATGGCGCAGTACAACAAGTCGCTCGGCAAGTTCCAGCTGACCGGCATCCCGCCGGCGCCGCGCGGCATCCCGCAGATCGAGGTCGCCTTCGACATCGACGCCAACGGCATCCTCAACGTGTCCGCCAAGGATCTCGGCACCGGCAAGGAGCAGAAGATCGAGATCAAGGCCGGCTCCGGGCTCTCCGACGAGGAGATCAAGAACATGGTCTCCGACGCCGAGTCCCACGCCGAGGAGGACCGCCGTGCGCGCGAGCTCGCCGAGGCGCGCAACAACGGCGAGAACGCCGCCTACCAGGCCGAGCGCCAGCTCGGCGAGCTGGGCGACCAGGTCGACGCCGACTCCAAGCAGCGGATCGAGGACGCCATCAAGGAGGTCCGCGACGTCGCTCGAGGCCGACGACCCCGCCGCGATCAACGCCAAGACAGAGGCGCTGCAGACGGCATTCCACGCGATCTCCGAGGCCATGTACCAGCGCGCCCAGGAGCAGGCTGCCGCCGACGGCAACGGCGCCGCGCCCAGCGGCGACGGCTCCTCCGCCGACGACGAGGACGTCGTCGACGCCGAGGTCGTCGACGAGCCCAAGGCGTAGGGCGTCATGTCCGAGTCCAAGCACACGATCCCCGTCAACGGGAAGGCCGCCGCCGCGGAGGAGGAGCAGTCCTCCGCGGCCGGCCGTGCCGCGACGGACGCCGCCGGCGAGCGGGCGCAGGCGCCCGGTGCCGCTGCGCCCGCAGACGGCAACGCCGAGGCCGCTGCCGAGCTGCAGGTCGAGGTCGATCTCGACGAGCTCGGCAAGCTCGCCGCCAAGCGCGACGAGTACCTCGCGCTCGCGCAGCGCACGCAGGCCGACTTCGAGAACTACCGCAAGCGCGTCGCGCGCGAGTCCGCGCTCGCGCAGGAGCGCGGCGTGGCCAAGCTCGCCAAGGAGCTCCTGCCCGCGCTCGACAACCTCGACCGTGCGCTCGACGCCGCAGAGAACGACGACCCGCTGCTCGAGGGCGTGCGTCTCGTGCGCTCCGAGCTTGCCGCCGCGCTCGCACGCGTCGGCGTCGAGTCCTTCTCGCCCGGTCGGCGAGACCTTCGACCCGTCGCTGCACGAGGCGATGGCGACCGTGCCGCAGCCGGCCGAGGGCGGCGCGCAGAGCGGCACGGTCGTCGAGGTCTACCAGCCCGGCTACCGGCTCGGCGAGAGCGTCATCCGCCCTGCGCGCGTGGTCGTGGCCGCATAGGGGAGCGACATAGATGGCGACTCGTCCCGACTACTACAAGACGCTCGGGGTCGACAAGAAGGCGACGCCCGACGAGATCAAGAAGGCCTACCGCAAGCTCGCGCGCAAGTACCACCCCGACACGCAACCCCGACGACAAGGACGCCGAGGCGCGCTTCAAGGAGATCTCCCAGGCCCACGACGTGCTCGGCGATCCCGAGAAGCGCAAGCAGTACGACACCGGGTCCGGCCCGTTCGCGACCGGCGCCGGGCCCGGCGGCGGCTTCGGCGGCTTCGGCAACTTCGACTTCGACGCCTCCTCGATGGGCGACATCCTCTCCAACCTGTTCGGCGGCGCCGGCGGGGCGGCGGCGCGCGTGGTCGCGCAGGCCGTCAGCGCGCGCGCCCGAACGCGGCGCCGACCTCGAGGCGCAGGTCTCGATCTCCTTCGACCAGGCCGTCGCGCGGCGCGCAGGTGCCGCTGCAGGTGCCGATGCAGGCCACCTGCGACACCTGCCACGGCACCGGCGCCAAGCCCGGCACGACGCCCACGCGTCTGCCCGCGCTGCGAGGGCCGCGGCATCGAGACCCAGGGCCAGGGGATGTTCTCGATCTCCCAGCCATGCTCGCGCTGCGGCGGCTCCGGCACGATCATCGAGGACCCCTGCCCGACCTGCCACGGCTCCGGCGCCGTGCGCACCGTCAAGCGCCTGCGCGTGAACATCCCCGCCGGCGTGCGCGACGGCAGCCGCATCCGCCTCGCCGGCAAGGGCGAGGCCGGCCGTCGCGGCGGGCCGCCCGGCGACCTGTACCTGATCACCCACGTCTCGCCCTCGCCCGTGTTCAAGCGCAAGGGCGAGAACTTCGAGGTCGAGGTTCCGCTGACGATCCCCGAGGCGCTCGCGCGGCGCCGAGGTCAAGGTGCCGACGCTCGACGGCACCAAGACGCTGCGCGTCAAGCCCGGCACCACGCACGGGACCGTGCAGCGCCTGCGCGGCGAGGGTCCGCCGAAGCTGAACAGCGGCTCGCCGCCCGCCAAAGGCGACATCCACTACCGCTTCGTGATCGACGTGCCCGAGGACTCGAGCGAGGAGCAGCAGGACGCCGTCGACGCCCTGTCGAAGGCCATCAACGGCGACCCGCGCGCCGGGCTGTTCGCCGACGGCGCCGGGCCTCCCCGGCGCCGGCGCCGGCCGGCGCGGCGAACGACGCCGAGCGAGCGAGGGAGGGCGATGGCGCGTCGGACGCAGCGCCCACGCCCGGCCGGCGCGGCGCCGCGGCGCCGCAGGTCACGCGCGTCGCGGTCGAGACCGACCGCGGCGTGTTCATGATCTCCGTCGCCGCCGAGCTCGCCGAGCATGCACCCGCAGACGCTGCGCATGTACGAGGCGCGCGGCCTGATCGAGCCCAAGCGCTCGCCCAAGGGCACGCGCCTGTACTCGCAGGAGGACGTCGAGCGGCTGCGCCGCATCCAGGAGATGACCGCCGAGCTCGGCCTCAACCTCGCTGGCGTCGAGCGGGTGCTCGACGCTGGAGGAGCAGATCGACGAGATGCACGCGCGCATCGACGAGCTCGAGGTCGCAGGCGCTGCACGCCGCAGGTGCGCTCGCCGAAGAGCTCGAGCAGGTGCGTCGCTCCTTCCGCGCCGAGCTCGTCCCCTACCGCGGCGGGCAGATCGTGCGCGCCGCCGACGCCCGCTCGCCGTTCCCGCGCACCGGCGATCGCCCCGCTTCGCCGGCCAGTCCCGCCGAGAGGAGGCCCGATGGCAGCCAACCCAGCTAACCCCGCCGCGCAGGCCCCCGAGGAGGAGCAGAGCCCGCTCGAGCGCTTCGGGCGCGACCTGACCGAGATCGCCGAGGAGGGCAAGCTCGACCCGGTGATCGGGCGCGACGAGGAGATCCGTCGCGTGATCCAGGTGCTCTCGCGGCGCACCAAGAACAACCCCGTGCTGATCGGCGAGCCCGGCGTCGGCAAGACCGCGATCGTCGAGGGCCTCGCCCAGCGGATCGTCTCCAGGGACGTGCCCGAGTCGCTGCGCGACCGCCGCGTGATCGCACTCGACATGGGCGCGCTGATCGCCGGCGCCGCCTACCGCGGCGAGTTCGAGGAACGGCTCAAGGGCGTGCTGAAGGAGGTCTCCGAGGCCGCAGGGCACGATCATCCTGTTCCTCGACGAGCTGCACACGATCGTCGGCGCCGGCGCCGCCCAGGGCTCCGTCGACGCCGCCAACCTGCTCAAGCCGATGCTCGCGCGCGGCGAACTGCGCGCCGTCGGCGCGACCACGCTCGACGAGTACCGCAAGTACATCGAGAAGGACGCCGCGCTCGAGCGCCGCTTCCAGCCGGTCATGGTCGGCGAGCCGCCGTGCGAGGACACGATCGCGATCCTGCGCGGCCTCAAGGAGCGCTACGAGGTGCACCACGGCGTGCGCATCCAGGACAGCGCGCTGATCGCCGCCGCGACGCTCTCGGACCGCTACATCGCCGACCGCTTCCTGCCCGACAAGGCGATCGACCTGATCGACGAGGCCGCCTCGAAGATCCGCATCGAGATCGACTCCGTGCCGACCGAGATCGACGAGGTCGACCGGCGCGTGATGCAGCTGCGAGATCGAGCTCGACGTCGCTGCGCAAGGAGAACGACGACGCCTCCAAGGAGCGGCGCGAGGCGATCGAGCCGAGCTCGCCGAGCTGCAAGCGAGCGCTCGACGGAGATGAAGGCGCAGTGGCAGAGCGAGAAGGACGCGATCGCACGGCATCTCGGCGACTCAAGGAGCAGCTCGAGCAGGCGCGCATCGAGATGCGAGCGCGCCGAGCGCGAAGCCGACCTGCAGCGCGCCGCCGAGCTGCGCTACGGCGAGATCCCCGAGCTCGAACGCCAGCTCGCCGAGTACGAATCGAGCGAGCGCGAGCGCGCGACGGCGCGGCGGCGCGGCGCCGCAGTTCCTCAAGGAGGAGGTCGACGCCGACGACATCGCCGAGGTCGTCGCGCGCTGGACCGGCATCCCCGTCAGCCGCCTGCTCGAGGGCGAAACGGAGAAGCTCGTCCACATGGAGGAGCGCCTGCACGAGCGCGTCGTCGGCCAGGACGAGGCGATCGAGGCCGTCGCCACCGCGCTGCGCCGCTCGCGCGCCGGGCTGCAGGACCCCGATCGCCCGATCGGCTCGTTCCTGTTCCTCGGCCCCACCGGCGTCGGCAAGACCGAGCTCGCGCGTGCGCTCGCCGAGTTCATGTTCGACTCCCAGGAGGCGATGATCCGCATCGACATGTCCGAGTACATGGAGAAACACTCCGTCTCGCGGCTCGTCGGCGCGCCGCCCGGCTACGTCGGCTACGAAGAGGGCGGCCAGCTGACCGAGGCCGTGCGCCGCCGCCCCTACTCGGTCGTGCTGCTCGACGAGATCGAGAAGGCCCACGCCGACGTGTTCAACACGCTGCTGCAGGTGATGGACGACGGGCGCCTGACCGACGGCCAGGGGCGCACCGTCGACTTCAAGAACACCGTGCTGATCATGACCTCGAACATCCCCGTCGCCCGAGGGGCTCTCCGACGCGCGAGGCTGCGCAGCGCACTGCTCGAGCACTTCAAGCCCGAGTTCATCAACCGGCTCGACGACATCGTGCGCTTCAAGGCGCTCACGCGCGAGCAGATCTCCGAGATCGTCGAGCTGCAGGTCGACCTCGTGCGTCGCGCGCGTCGCCGAGCGCGGCGTGCACGTGACGCTCACCGACGACGCGCGAGCAGCTGCTCGGCAACATGGGCTATGACCCGACCTACGGCGCCCGACCGCTGCGGCGCGTGATCCAGAAGCAGCTGACCGATCGGCTCGCGCTCGCGCTGCTCGAAGGGAAGCTGCGCGAAGGGGACGAGGTGATCGTCGACGCGCGCGAGGGGGAGCTGGTGCTGGAGGGCGCTTCGCGCGGCGAGCCGGTCGGCGCCGCGTAGCGAGGTCTGCCGTCGGCTCAGGGTAGGGCGGGATAAACATCAGGACATCAGATTGGTTATGCTTTGATGTATGCGCACCACACTCACACTGGATGACGACGTCGCTGCCGCGATCGAACGCCGCCGCCGTGAGCATGACCACACGCTCAAGCAGGAGGTCAACGACCTGCTGCGGGCGGGGTTGGCGCGGGTTGAAGGGGGGGAGCAGCCGGCGCGGGCGCCCCGGTTTCGCGTCGAGCCGTTCGAGACGGGCGGACTGCTGATCGACATCACCGACGTGAGCGCAGCGCTCGAAGCGGCAGAGGGCCCCTGGTACAGGTGATCCTGCTCGACGCGAATCTGCTCGTCTACGCCAACGACGCCGACTCGCCGCACCATCCCGAGGCTCGCTCGTGGTTCGAGGACACGATCAACGCGCCGGCAAGGGTCGGACTCCCGTGGCCGACGCTGCTGGCCTTCGTACGCCTGCTGGGCAACCCGCGCATCACTCGTCGCCCAGTTCCGCTCGAGCAGACGTGGTCCCGGGTACGGCAGTGGCTCTCGCGGCCCAACGTCTGGGTGCCGCTCCCGACCGACCGTCACGAGAACGTGATGAGCGCTTTGCTCGTCGGCGAGTCTCGTGTCGATCTCGTCAACGACGCCCACCTCGCCGCGCTCGCGATCGAGCACGGCCTCATCGTGTGCAGCGCCGATCGCGACTTCGCGCGCTTTCCGGGTGTGCGCTGGGAGAACCCGCTCGCGGCCGGCTGACCGGTCGCTCGTGGCCGTGCGGGTCGGCGGGGTCTAGCGTTCAAGCCCAACGAACGAAGGAGCGAAACGATGTGCAGTAGAGCAAGCCGACGAACAACGTTCGCACTCGCCGCCGCCGCCGCGCTGGCGATAGCCGTACTCGCCGTGCCCGCGCAGGCCGGCGCCGCGACGCTGTACGCATGCGTCAAGAAAAAGACCGGCGCCGCCCGCTTCGTCAACGCCCGCACGAGCTGCCGTAGAGGCGAGCGGAAGATCGCCTGGAACACGCAGGGCGTTCCCGGCACGAACGGAGCCAAAGGCAAAAACGGCGCCAACGGGAAAAACGGCGCCAACGGCAAAGATGGCACGAACGGCAAAGAAGGCGCCGGCGGCAAAGACGGGGTCAGCGCCGGCCTGGTCGCCTTCAGCGACAGCCCGTTCGAACTGCCGCTCACGAGGCACGCCGTCGCGACGCTGTCGAGCGTTCCGCCCGGCAGCTATGTCGTCACGGCCAAGGCGCTGCTCAACGACACGAACTTGACCGAAGGCGTAACCGTTCACTGCTACGTCGTCGGCGATGAGGCGGCCACGGAAATCGAAGCCAAAGGCGGGTACGGGAGCGTGTCGCTGCTCGGCATCGTCGTCAGCCCGCTCAGCTCGAGCATCACGCTCGAATGCAACGACTTCGGGACGAGTGGGATCACGGTCTCCTTCGCGCGGATCGCCGCGATCCAGGTGCAGTCGCTGGGCGGGACGACCGGCTAGCGCCGATCGACGCGGCGCATGTCCGCCGACGGTGCGAGGATCCGATCGTCGGGGAGCCGGGGTCAAGCGTTCGGCACCGCTCACGGGAAACAGCGCTCCGACGAAGTGCCCGCGGCAGTTGCCGCCAAACAAACAGACACCGGAGGATCGATCTATGTCAATTGCACGCAATCGGCGCATGCTCGTCGCGCTGGCCGCCTGCGCAGCGCTGATGACCGCTGTGCTCGCCGCGGCGCCGCAGGCTCAGGCTTCGACGCTGTTCGCCTGTGTGAAGAAGACCGGGGCAGCGCGGGTCTTCTCGAAAAAGCCCAAGTGCAAGAAGGGCGAAACGCTGCTTTCCTGGAACTCCAAGGGAGCGGCGGGCAAAAACGGGGTGAACGGCATCAATGGCGCTGCCGGCAAAGAAGGTACCCCCGGCAAAAACGGAACCAACGGAACCAACGGAACCAACGGTGCCGCCGGTCAGCCGCAGAAAGCAGTGACGTTCAGCGCGACGCTTGCGGCGGCGTTTGAATCACCGCCATCCGCACCGCTGTTCAACCTCGGCGGTGTCTCTGCGCAGCTGGTCTGCTTCAACTTCATCGGCAACTTCAGCTTCATCGAAGCGGCGACGAGCGCCGGCTTCGCACAGACCGGGATGGCCGTCAGCGATAGCTCGGGCAAAAGCCCGGAAGTCGCCCAGGAACCGGTGAGGGAAGCCACGCTCACCAGTTCGTTTACTCAGATCATCAAATTGAGCTCGAACACCAAAGAACCGCTTGCCAACATCGCACATGTCAACGGGTCGATCATGACGTCGACGAGCGTCGTGCTTTGGGATGCGTTCCTCAGGACGGGGGCGAACCCGGCCGGATGCACGATCCGGGGAACAGCGCTCACCATCCCGCTGTAGTCCCGGGCCAACTCCCCTGACACTCCGGCGCCCGCCTCGGCGGGCGCCGGTCGTTGAGGAAGAGTCTGCGGATCGCCGGTGTTGCAGCCAGGATCGACAGGCGCCCCGTTCATCCGGTACAACGGACTCTGAGCGCGTCGCACGCGTCATCGACAACCCGACGGAGGAGCCGCCATGCCCACCTACATCATGCTCTCGACCCTGACCCCCGAGGGCGTGCAGACGGTCAAGAACAACCCGCGAGCGCATTCACGAGGTCAACAAGGAGGTCGAGCAGCTCGGCGCGACGGTCAAGGCGCAGTGGGCGACGCTCGGCCACGTCGACTTCATCTCGGTCGTCGAGGCGCCCGACGAGGCGACGATGGCGCGCGTCTCGCTCGAGCTCGGCTCGCGCGGCACGGGGCGCTACGAGACGCTCGCGGCGATCCCGATCGAGGAGTTCATCAACTCGCTGTGAGCTGCGATCGCGGGCTCCGGGGCGTAAAACACCCGTAGCTCGGCGTATGCTGCGGCTCAGATGAGCGATCGCGAGCAGCTGGACCCAGCCGAGCAGGGCCACGCCGAGGGCGAGTCGGGCTCCCCCGGCCTCTCGCTGGTGCCCGAGCCGATGCAGGAGGCCGAAGTGCAGGCCCAGCTCGACGACATCGACGTCGACGCGCCGCGCGTCGGCATCGTGATGGGCTCGAAGAGCGACATGGAGGCGATGGAGAAGGCGGCGCAAGGAGCTCGAAGAGCGCGGCATCCTGCACGAGATCCGGGTGATGTCGGCGCACCGCGAACCGGACGTCGTGGCGGACTACGCGAAGAACGCGCACATGCGCGGGCTGCGCGTGATCATCGCGGGCGCGGGCATCTCGGCGGCGCTGCCCGGGGCGGTCGCGGCCCACACCGACCTGCCGGTGATCGGCGTGCCGCTGTCGGGGCGGCTGACGGCGGCGGGCGGCCTCGACGCGATCCTCTCGATCGTGCAGATGCCGCCGGGCGTGCCGGTCGCATGCGTCGGCCTGGACAACGCGCGCAACGCGGCCGTGCTCGCGGCGCAGATCCTCGGGGCATGACGCGGGGCGCGGAACCCGCTCGGTGATCGCCCGCTACACCCGCCCGGAGCTCGGCCGCGCTGTGGACCGACGAGGCGCGCATGGAGAGCTGGCAGCGGGTCGAGGTGGCCGCGTGCGAGGAGCTCGCGCGAGCTGCTCGGCGAGGGCGAGGGGCCGACGGCGAGCGAGCTCGAGGCGATCCGCACGGCGCGCTTCACGGTCGCCGACGTAGACGAGCGCGAGCGGGTCACCGATCACGACGTGGCCGCCTTCGTCGACGTGCTCGGCGCCTCGGCGGGCGAGGCGGGGCGGTGGATCCACTACGGGCTGACCTCCTCGGACGTGCTCGACACGGCGCTCGCGCTGCAGCTGCGCGCGGCCGGCGAGGTGATCGTCGCCGGGCGCATACGGGCTCGTGGCGGCGCTGCACGGCGCGCGCACGCGAGCACGTGCAGACGCTGTGCGTCGGGCGCACGCACGGCGTGCACGCCGAGCCGACGACGTTCGGCGTCAAGCTCGCGGGCTTCGCGTTCGAGGCCCACCGCAACGCGCTGCGCCTGCAGCGCGCGTTCGAGCAGGTCGCGGTCGGCGCGGTCTCGGGCGCGGTCGGCACGTACGCGGCGACGAGCCCGGACTTCGAGATGCGCGTGCTCGCGCGCCTGGGCCTGCAGCGCGAGGACGTCTCGACGCAGGTCGTCGCCGCGCGACC
Organism: uncultured Solirubrobacteraceae bacterium; assembly: GCA_963716315.1. Lineage (GTDB taxonomy): Bacteria > Actinomycetota > Thermoleophilia > Solirubrobacterales > Solirubrobacteraceae > Palsa-744. Next base: position 2,109,962 of record OY970301.1, read on the forward strand.
GCCACGCCGAGCTGCTCGCGGCGATCGCGCTGGCCGGCGCCGGGCTGGAGCGCTTCGCGACGGAGATCCGCCACCTGCAGCGCACGGAGGTGCGCGAGGTGCAGGAGCCGTTCCGCGCCGGGCCAGAAGGGCTCCTCGGCGATGCCGCACAAGCGCAACCCGATCAAGGCCGAGCAGATCTCGGGCCTCGCACGCGTGCTGCGCGGCAACGCGCAGGCGGCGCTCGAGGACGTGGCGCTGTGGCACGAGCGCGACATCTCGCACTCCTCGGTCGAGCGCGTGATCCTGCCGGACTCGACGATCCTGCTCGACTACCTCCAGCACCGCACGATCGCGCTGGTCGAGGGGATGACGGTCGACGCGGAGCGGATGCGCGAGAACCTCGAGCTGACGCACGGCGCGCTGTTCTCCCAGCGCGTGCTGCTCGCGCTCGTCGGCACGGGGATGTCGCGCGACGATGCCTACCGGATCGTGCAGGAGCTGGCCCAGCGCGCGTGGGACAGGGCATCCCGCTGCGCGAGCTGCTGGCCGCGGACAAGCGCGTGCGACCGCTCGGGCTCGACCTCGACGCGATCTTCGACTACGCCCACTACGTGCGCTACGCGGAGGAGATCGTCGGGCGCCTCGACGGCGCGCTGGCACGAATCGACTCGATCGACTAGGCCGCGGCCGCTGGTAGCATCGCCACAAGTGACGACGACGCTCGCCGACCTGCCCCTAATCGCCAGCGGGAAGGTCCGCGAGATGTACGACCTGGCGGGCGCCACAGAGCTCAAGCCAGCGCCGCTGCTGATGGTCGCGAGCGACCGCATCTCGACGTACGACGCGGTCCACCCGACGCCGATCCCGGACAAGGGCAAGGTGCTCACGGGCCTGTCGGTGTTCTGGTTCGAGAAGACCGAGCAGATCGTCGCCGAACCACATGATCTCGGCGACCGAGGGCGTGCCGGAGGAGGCGCGCGGGCGTGCACTGGTCGTGCGGCGCTTGCAGATGCTGCCGGTGGAGTGCGTCGTGCGCGGCTACATCACGGGCTCGGGCTGGAAGGACTACCAGGCGACGGGCTCGGTCTCGGGCATCGCGCTGCCGCGCGGGCTGCAGGAGTCCGAGCAGCTGCCCGAGCCGATCTTCACGCCGAGCACGAAGGCGGAGGAGGGCCACGACGAGGCGATCGACTTCGAGCGGGCGGCGGAACTGGTGGGCGACATCGCGCTGATGGAGCAGGTGCGCGACGTCTCGATCGACGCTGTACTCGTTCGCGGCCGAGCACGCCCGTGAGCACGGCGTGATCCTGGCCGACACGAAGTTCGAGTTCGGCCTGGACGAGGACGGCGAGCTGGTCGCTCGGCGACGAGGTGCTGACGCCGGACTCCTCGCGCTACTGGCCGGCGGACGGCTATCGAGGTCGGCCGCGGCCAGCCGAGCTTCGACAAGCAGTACGTGCGCGACTGGGCGGCGAGCAGCGGCTGGGACAAGCAGCCGCCGGCGCCGGCGATCCCGGACGACGTGGTCGCGGGCACACGCGCGCGCTACGTCGAGGCGTACGAGCGGATCACGGGCGAGCCGTTTCAGGCGTGGCTCGGCGCGCACCGGCGGCGGCGTGAGGGCCCGCGTGCTGATCCGCCCGAAGGCAGGGCATCCTCGATCCGCAGGGCGTGGCGGTCGAGCGCGCGCTGCCGGCGCTCGGCTTCGCGGGCGTCGCGAACGTCCACGTCGGGCGGCTGGTCGAGCTCGACGTCGAGGATGAGGCGCAGCTCGAGCCGATGTGCGAGAAGCTGCTGGCGAACCCGCTGGTCGAGGACTACGAGGTGCAGCTGCTCGACGGCGGCGCCTGACGCACTGTGAAGTTCGGCGTCCTGCAGTTCCCCGGCTCCTGCGACGAGGTCGACGCGCTGGAGGCTGCACGGCGCGTGGGCGAGGCGGAGCTGATCTGGCACGGCGAGCGCGACCTGAAGGGGGCGGACGCGATCGTCGTCCCGGGCGGCTTCTCCTACGGCGACTACCTGCGCGCCGGGGCGATCGCGCGCTTCTCGCCGGCGATGGAGTCGGTGATCGAGTTCGCGCGCGAAGGCGGCCTGGTGCTCGGCATCTGCAACGGCTTCCAGGTCCTGTGCGAGGCGCACCTGCTGCCGGGCGCGCTGCTGCCGAACAAGAACCTGCGCTTCACCTTCCGCCAGGTCGAGCTGGAGGTGCTCAGCAGCGGCGGCACGTTCACGCGGCGCGTGCGCGCTGGGCGAGAAGCTGAGCATCCCGGCGAAGCACTCGTGGGGGCGCTACTACGCGGACGAGCGGACGCTGGCGGCGATGGACGAGTCGGGCCAGATCGTGCTGCGCTACGCGCCGGGCGAGAACTTCAACGGCTCGCTACACGACATCGCGGGCGTGTGCAACGAGGCGGGCAACGTGTTCGGCCTGATGCCCCACCCCGAGCACGCGGTCGATCGAGCTGATCGGCGGCTCAGACGACGGGCTGAAGATCTTCGAGTCGATGCAGACGACGATCGAAGGCGTGCATGGCTGGTGGCCGCGCTGCCAACCGTCGACGACGCGCTCGCGCTCGGTCTGACGCGAGCGGAGTACGAGCTGGTCTGCGAGAAGCAGGGCGGGCCGCCGAACCAGGTGGAGCTGGCGATGTACTCGCTGCTGTGGAGCGAGCACTGCGCCTACAAGCACTCGAAGAAGCTGCTGCGCACGCTGCCGACGGAGGGCCCGGCACGTCGTGATGGGCCCGGGCGAGAACGCGGGCGCGGTCGACGTGGGCGGCGGCCTGGCGTGCGCGTTCAAGGTCGAGTCGCACAACCACCCGAGCGCGGTCGAGCCGTTCCAGGGCGCGGCGACCGGCGTCGGCGGGATCCTGCGCGACATCTTCGCGATCGGCGCGCGGCCGATCGCGGTGCTCGACTCGCTGCGCTTCGGCGAGGTCGAAGGGCCGGGGGCGACGCGCACGCGCTACCTGCTCGACGGCGCGGTCTCGGGGATCGGCCACTACGGCAACTCGATCGGCGTGCCGACGGTCGGCGGCGAGGTGTACTTCGAGGGGCCGTACGAGCACAACTGCCTGGTCAACGCGATGGCGCTGGGGCTGGCGCAGCGCGAGGCGCTGGTGCGCAGCGCGGCGGCGGGCACGGGCAACGTGCTCGTGCTGTTCGGCGCCTCGACCGGGCGCGACGGGATCGGCGGCGCGTCGGTGCTGGCCTCGGCCGAGCTGGCCGAGGCGGACACGGGCGCGGGCGGGGATGGCCAAGCGCCCGACGGTGCAGGTCGGCGACCCGTTCGAGGAGAAGAAGCTGCTGGAGTGCTCGCTCGAGCTGCTCGAGCGCGGGCTGCTCGTCTCCCTGCAGGACCTCGGCGCGGCGGGGCTGACGTCGCTCGGCGGCGGAGATGGCCTCGAAGGGCGAGGTCGGGATCGACATCGACGTCGACGCGCGTGCCGCTGCGCGAGGCCGACATGGAGCCGTTCGAGGTGATGGTCTCGCGAGTCCCAGGAGCGGATGCTGTGCGTGGTCGAGCCGGGCAAGCGTCGAGGCGGTGCTGGCGCTGTGCGAGAAGTGGGAGGTCGAGCGGCGCGGCGATCGGCACGGTCACCGACACTCAGCGCGATGCGCATCACGGCGAGCGGCGAGCTGCTCGGCGACATGCCGGTGCGCGCGCTGGTCGACGACTGCCCGCTGTATGACCTGCAGCCGCAGAAGCCGGCGCAGCCGATCTACCCGCCGCCGCAGCCGTCGGCGGCGCTCGCGGCCGGCGCCACGCCGGAGCAGATCCTGCTGACGCTGCTCGGCTCGCCCAACATCGCCTCGCGCCGGCCGCTGTTCGAGCAGTACGACGCGATCGTGCAGTCGCGCACGGTGCGCCGCCCGGAGCAGGCAGACGCGGCGGTGCTGGCGCTGCCCAGCGAGGGCGACGGCAACGGCCAGGGCGAGGACGGCGAGGCACGCCGCGCGCTGGCGGTCAGCATCGACTGCAACGGCCGGCGCGTCGCGGCCGACCCCTACCGCGGCACGATCGAGAGCGTGCTCGAGTGCGCGTCGAACCTCGCATGCGTCGGCGCGCGAGCCGCTGGGCACGACGAACAACCTCAACTTCGGCAACCCGGAGAAGCCGCACATCGCCTGGCAGCTGACGGAAGTCGGTGCGCGGGCTCGGCGAGGCATGCCGGGCGCTGCAGGCCCCGATCGTGGGCGGCAACGTCTCGCTCTACAACGAGGGCGCGACAGGGCCGATCTACCCGACGCCGGTGATCGGCATGGTCGGCGTGCTGCCGGACGCGCGACGCGCGGGGCGCCTGGGCTTCGCGCGGGCGGGCGAGGAGATCGCGCTGGTCGGGCCGTTCGCGCCGTCGCTGGCGGCGAGCGAGCTGGCCAAGCTGCGCGGCGAGGCGCTGCCGGACGGGCTGCCCGAGTTCGACCTCGAGGCGGTGCGCGCGGCGCAGTCGGCCGTGCGCGAGGCGGTGCGCGCGGGGTTGCTGTCGAGCGCGCACGACATCGCCGAGGGCGGGCTGGCGGTGGCGCTGGCCGAGTGCTGCCTTGCCGGCAGGCTTGGCGCGGAGGTCACGCTTCAGGCGGCTGAGGCGAGCGCGGAGACAACGCTGTTCGGCGAGGCCCCCGGCGGCTTCATCGTCAGCGGGGCCGCGGCGGAGCTGGAGAGGTTGAGCGAGCGCGTCCGGCTACGCAGGCTGGGAACGGTCGGCGGCGACTCGTTGAAGCTCGCGATCGCGGCGTCCGACGGATCGGCCGAGATCGCGGTCGACCTCGCTCAGCTCGACTGCGCGCACGGCCGGCTCGCGGAGTTGTTCTCCTAAAACGAAGACATTGATAGCCATGGCATATACGCGACGCGCGCGATCGGCTCGAACCGGGTCGTTTGTGCACAGCCTGTACATACCATTGCTATCGCTCGCCGAATTTCCGCACCGACCGCCTCTCCTCCAGAGCCCCGGAATTCCTGGCCGCAACCCCCTGCTAGCGTGTGCTCGTGATGCGTGAGGGACCGCGCGATGAGTGCGGAGTGTTCGGCTTGTACGCGCCCGGTCACGAGGTGTCGCGTCTGTCGTACTTCGCTCTGTACGCCCTGCAGCACCGTGGCCAGGAGTCGGCGGGCATCGCGGCGGCCGACCGCGACGGGCACATCATCACGCGCCGCGAGCTGGGGCTCGTCAACCAGGTGTTCAGCGAGAACGACCTGCGCACGCTCGCTGGCGAGCTGGCGATCGGGCACGTGCGCTACTCGACGACGGGCTCGAACGCGTGGGAGAACTCGCAGCCGGTGCAGCGCTCGGAGGGCACCAACGGCTCGCGCCGCGAGCTGGCGCTGGCGCACAACGGCAACCTGATCAACGCGGTGCAACTGCACAACGAGCTGCTCGAGGCGGGCGTCACGTTCAGCTCGACGTCGGACTCGGAGATCATCGCGGCGCTGATCGCGACGCACCCGGCCGAGTGCGTGGAGGACGCGATCGCGGAGATTATGCCGCGCCTGCAGGGCGCCTTCTCGACGGTCGTGATGACGAAGGATCGGGTCGTGGCGTTCCGCGACCCGCACGGGCTGCGCCCGCTGTCGATCGGCGCGCTGCCGGACGACGGCACGGCCGAGTCCGACGGCGAGCCGCGCTACTGCGTGGCGAGCGAGTCGTGCGCGTTCGACATCATCGGCGCCAAGCTGCTGCGCGACGTGCAGCCGGGCGAGATGGTCACGCTGGGCGAGGACGGTCTGCAGAGCCGCATGGTCGCGCCGGGTGGCAGGCGCGCGTTCTGCGTGTTCGAGTACATCTACTTCGCGCGCCCGGACTCGCGCATGAGCGACCAGGTGCTGCAGGTCGCGCGCGGGCGCATGGGCGAGATCCTGTGGAAGGAGGCGCCGGTCGAGGCGGACCTCGTGATCGCGGTGCCCGACTCGGGCAACCCCGCGGCGCGCGGCCTCGCGCGGGCGGCGGGCCTGCCGCAGGACGACGGCTTCGTCAAGAACCGCTACGTCGCGCGCACGTTCATCCAGCCTGGCCAGGAGCTGCGCAAGCACGGCTTGCGGTTGAAGTTCAACCCGCTGCCGGAGGTGATCGCGGGCAAGCGCCTGATCGTCGTCGACGACTCGATCGTGCGCGGCAACACGACCCGCCAGATCGTGCAGATGCTGAAGGACGCGGGGGCGGCGGAGGTGCACATGCGCATCTCGGCGCCGCCGATCAAGCACCCGTGCCACTACGGCATCGACATGTCCACGCGCGAGGAGATGATCGCGCACGGGCGCAGCACGGAGGAGGTCGCGGCGGAGCTCGGCTGCGACTCGCTGCACTACCTCTCGCTGCAGGGTGTCTACGAGGCGGTGCGCGGCGAGCGCGCGACACACTGCGACGCGTGCTTCAGCGGCGAGTACCCGCTGTCGGGCAGCGAAGGCGCGGCCGGCAAGTACTCACTGGAGGACGACCAGATCCTCCCGCTGGTCAAGGCCTGAGAGCCTCGTCGCGGCGGCTGGCTGCTAGCCGAAGTGGTCCTCGCGCGCGCCTGCGGCGTCGTTGTAGCGGTTGTTGTACGGGCGGCGCACGATTGCGCTCTCGTCGCTCCCCGCGTGCAGGGCATAGCCAAGCGCGGCGACGACGATCAGGGTGATGAGGATGGCTGTGAGCATTGGAGGGTCCTTGTTCATTCGCGGGCTTGCACCGCTCTCCGGCCTCTCCAGCCATTCAATGGCCCTGCCTCGGGGTTCTCTGTGAGGTTGATCACGTATATCCCCTGACGCCAGGTAGTCTGATACGATCCCCGCATGGCGGATCGGAACAACCCCACACGCGGCACAGCCTCCTCCTCGACCTTCTCGCTCATGGAGTTCATGCGCGAATGCCCCGATGATGCGTCCTGCCTGGACATCCTCTGGCGCGAACGCTATGCGCCCGATGGCTACACGGCGGACTGCCCGAAGTGCGAGCGCAAGCGGCGCTTTCACCGCATCCAGTCGCGCCCTGCCTACTCCTGCGACTCCTGCGGAGCGGCGCTCTACCCGCTGGCCGGGACGATCTTCCACAAGTCCTCGACCTCGCTACAGCTCTGGTTCTACGCGATCTACATCATGGCGAGCACTCGCTGCGGAGTCTCGGCCAAGCAGCTAGAGCGCGAGCTTGGCGTGACGTACAAGACCGCGTGGCGGATGTTCAACCTGATCCGCAACAACCTCATGGCCGACGACACGGGACAGCTCTCAGGCGACGTAGAGGTCGATGAGGCATCCGTGGATGGCAAGCCACGCAAACCGCAGGGCGTCTCAAGGCAGATCGCGCTCGGCCCCGACAGGCGCAAAGACGCTGCGAGGCTGCGCGAACGTAGTAGAGCAACGGTCTTCGCTGCGGTCGAACGCGGCGGGCGGATCAAGGCGACGGTGCTGCCGTCGCGTCGCGGGCCGCAGCTCAAGCGCCAGGTGATCGAGTGGGTCGAGCCCGAGTCGATCGTCATCACCGACGAGTGGGGTGCCTACAACGGCCTGGAGCGCCATTTCCTCGACCATAGTCGGATCAACCACTCCGCCGGCTACTACGTCATGGGCGACACGCACACGAACACGGTGGAGGGCTTCTTCGGCAACCTCAAGACGGGCATCCGGGGCAACTACAAGAAGGTCTCCCACCGCTGGCTACAGGGCTACCTCAACGAGTTCACCTGGCGCTACAACCACCGGCACTCGCGCGAGCCTATGTTCCGGCTGCTGATCGCTCGCGCCGCCTCGGTCTGATGGACAAGGGACCACTGGAGAAGCGCGTCACAAAGCTCTATGAAGGCAATGTGATGGCTAGCGACGCAGGCATCGCCCTGATAAACGAAGAGGTCAGCGGGCCGCTAACGATCGAAGAGAGGCTGTCCTACCTCGACGGTGCCTGTACGGGCCTGCTGAAAGGCCTCCAGCTTCTCGCGCGGGAACTCGAACGCCTCGACCCCGAGGGAACGAAGGAAGCGCAACCGGACGAGTAGATCCTCCTCACGGCCCTCATACTGCCTCATCCAGTCCGGTAGGTCGGAGGGCCACGCGACTCGGGTTGCCATGGACCAATCCTTGCATCCACGACGGCGCGCTCAGTAGTAGCAACCGCCCGCTTCAAATTCGCAGGTTCTCGCCACAGGCCCGTATTCGCGCGGAGCGTTGTAGCGCGGTTCGCCCACGTAGTAGTGCCGGTGCGTGTAAACCACGTTCACGCGGCCTCCGAGCGCGCGAGTGTAGTTGAAGAAGCTGCAACTGAAGTGCGCAGGCAGCGTTCGGCGGCATTGAACGTTAGGGACGCCGTTGTAGTAGACGCTGCCTCGTTCTTCGCCGACGGCGTGGATCACCGCACGCGTCGCCCCGTATACCGTCGCCCCTGCCGCCTGGGAACTTGCAGGCAGGGCGAGAGCTATGGCCGCTGTGATCGCCGCGATGTAGCGCATAACGAGACGAGACACTACAGCAGAACTTGACGCTATGTCTCTTGGCTTTCTAAGTGGGGAAGTCGAAGCTGGGAAGCCGTGGATGCCGCCCTACAGCGCTTCGCCGCCAACATGAAGGCGCTGCGCGCAGAGCGCGAATGGTCGCAAGAGGATCTGTCGCGCTACTCGGGCCTGCACTACACGGCGATTTCCAAGATGGAGCGTGGAGCACGAGCCCCACGCTTTGCAACCGTCGTCACGCTGGCGGAAGCCTTCAAGGTCTCCGCTGCGCGCCTTTGGGACGGGATTCCGTAGGCTTCGCGAGCTTGCGGATAGCGGCTCGCACTGTGCTCACCTTGGGGACCGGGATCTCGATCGGCTTGCCCTTCTTGGGCCTCGTCTGCTGAGTAGGCTTCGACTTTGCTTCGTCAGCCATTGCCAACGAGAGTAGCGGCCCTGTGAGCGACGATCCTCTTGCCTTGATGCGGCTCAAGCTCGATAGGGCGGATGCTCGTGTGAATGCCCTTCACCGCCAGCTTGATCGCTGGGGAAAAGCGAACCCGATACTGATCGGCACGGAACTCGACTTCCATAGCGGATGGCACACCAGCTACATCCGCAAAGTGGAGCCACTTCCAGCCCGGTTCGCGATCCCCGTCGGAGAGAGCCTCTACCACGGTCGGTCGGTCTTGGAGCATCTCGTGTGGGCGCTTGTCAAGGCGAACAAGCAAACGCCGGGAGAAGCCCACGGTTTCCCGCTGCTCGATAAGCCGATCCCCCGCATCAAGCGCGAGAGGTTTCACAGGGACTCCTTCATCCGAACGCACTGCAACGGGCGGCTCGTCGGTGTCAACCCCGATGCCGTGGCAGTCATCGAGCGTTTGCAGCCATATAAACGACGGAAGCGCCCGCCGTATGTCCTTACCGTCCTGGACGAGATGGCAATCGAAGACCGACACCACGCTCTCCACGTCGCCCGGACGATGATGGCCGACCCCCGAAACCTTCGGGACCTCGGCATCCGTCCTCGGAAGGGTACCGTCGTTGAGTGGGAACCGCTTTTCAAGGCTGGAGACCGACTGAAAGCGGACACAAAGCTTGCACGGTTCCGCCTCTCCACATGGGGGCGCAACCCAAAGGTGGGCGTGGAGGCAAATCTCCCCGTTGACGTAGCTATCGGCAAGCGCCGCCTTCCGCTTGGGGTGTTTCGCGACATCAACGCCGAGCTTCGCAAACTGCTCAGCCTCTTTGAGGATTTCCTTTAGTCGCTTGGGCGAAACCGGGGACACCTTGCCGTGGGCCGATCTTCTGGGCCTGTTCGAGGAGTCCTTGTAGCTGCTGGGAGGGACGTGCGCCTTGCCATGGGCGGCTACCGTATCAGTGGGTTTACCTGGCATGAGGGGATATACGTGAGGTTGATCACAGTGTTCGAGTAGTCAGAATCGACGACGCGGGCTGGGCTGGTCGGGGGCGGCCGCAGATATCGTGCGGCGCGTGCCCGAGCCGCTACCGATCGCAGTGCTCGTGTCGGGCACGGGCACGAACCTGCAGGCGCTGCTCGACACGGTGCACGGGCACGAGGCGCAGGTCGTCGCGGTGGCCTCGAGCGTCGCCGGCGCGAAGGCGCTGCAGCGCGCCGAGCAACGCGGCGTGCCGAGCGCCGTGTTCGCGCGCGCCGACTACCCCGACCGCGCGGCGCGCGATGCGGCGCTGGCCGACTGGCTGACTGAGCGCGGCGCCCGCCTGATCGTGCTGGCCGGCTACATGGAGTTGCTCGGCGCGCCCTTCCTGCGCCGCTTCCCGGGCGCCGTGATCAACGTGCACCCGTCGCTGCTGCCGGCCTTCCCCGGCCTGAATGCGATCGGCCAGGCGCTCTCCTACGGCGTGCAGGTGTTCGGCGTGACCGTGCACTTCGTCGACGAGGGCGTCGACACGGGGCCGGTGATCCTGCAGCGAGCCGTCGAGCTGCCGGGCGTGCGTAGCGAGGAGCAGGTGCTGGAGGCGCTGCGCCCGCTCGAGCACGCGCTGCTGCCCGAGGCCGTGCGCCTGTTCGCGCGCGGGGAGCTCGCGATCGACCCGGCCGATCCGCGGCGGCCGCTGAGGGCGCAGGCCGCGTCGCCGGCGAACGACCCAAGCGAGGGATAGGCTCTGAAGATGGCCTCAGCACGCCAATCGATCACGGGTCGCGAGACGGGAATCGAGCGCGCCGCACCGGGCGAGGTGCGCGTCCGCCGCGCGCTGCTGTCGGTCTCGGACAAGGCCGGCATCGTCGACTTCGCACGCGGCCTGGAGGAGCTCGGCGTCGAGATCGTCTCGACCGGCGGGACCGCGCGTGAGCTCGCCGGCGCCGGCATCCAGGCGCGCGAGATCGAGGACTTCACGGGCTTCCCGGAGATGATGGACGGCCGCCTGAAGACGCTGCACCCGCGCCTCTACGCGGGCCTGCTCGCGCTGCGCGACAACGAGGGCCACCTGGCCGCGGCGGCGGAACACGAGATCGAGCAGGTCGACCTCGTCTGCGTGAACCTGTACCCGTTCGAGCAGACCGTCGCGCGCGGCGACGCGAGCGACGCCGAGATCGTCGAGAACATCGACATCGGCGGCCCCACGATGATCCGCGCGACGGCGAAGAACGGCGCGTTCGCGGCGGTCGTCGTCGACCCGGCCGACTACGAGGGCGTGCTCGCGGAGCTGCGCGAGTCCGACGGGCGCCTCGCGCTCGACACGCGCCGGTGTCTGACGGCGAAGGCGTTCGCCTGCACGGCGCGCTACGACGCGGCGATCGCCTCGTGGTTCGCGAGCCGCACCTACGAGGGCTTCCCGCCGACGTGGAACGACGCCTACGAGAAGGTCTCGGACCTGCGCTACGGCGAGAACCCGCACCAGGCCGCCGCCTTCTACGCGCGCGTTGGCGCGCCGACGCACCTGCTCGACGGCGTGCGCCAGCTGCACGGCAAGGAGCTGTCGTTCAACAACCTGCTCGACCTCAGCTCGGCGCGCGAGCTGGTCGAGGACCTCGACGGACCGTCGTGCGCGATCGTCAAGCACAACAACCCGTGCGGCTGCGCGGTCGCCGCGGACGCGCAGCTCGCCTACGAACGCGCTTTCGCGTGCGACCCGCAGAGCGCCTACGGCGGCGTGATCGCGCTCAACCGGCGGATCGACCGGGCCTGCGCCGAGCAGCTGTCGAAGCAGTTCATCGAGGTGCTGCTCGCACCCGGCTTCGACGAGGACGCGCTCGAGCTGCTGAGCGAGAAGAAGAACGTGCGGCTGCTCGAGCTCGCGCATTGGCCGGACCCCTTGCGCGAGGTCGAAGGCAAGCCGGTGATCGGCGGCCAGCTCGTGCAGACGCGCGACGTTGTCTCCGAGACGCGCGAGCAGATGCGCGTGCTGAGCAAGCGACAGCCGAGCGAGCGCGAGTGGCAGGCGATGCTGTTCGCTTGGAAGGTCTGCCGTCACGTGCGCTCCAACGCGATCGTGATCGCGGCGAGCGAGGGCGACGGGGCCAAGGGCGCCGACGCCGCGCAGACGAGCGCGACGATCGGCATCGGCGCGGGGCAGATGAGCAGGGTCGACGCCGTGCGCATCGCCGTCGAGAAGGCGCAGGGCTTCCAGCCCGAGCTACTGTCCGGCTCGGCGCTCGCCTCCGACGCGTTCTTCCCGTTCGCCGACGGCCCGCAGCTGGCGGTCGAGGCGGGCGTCAGCGCGATCATCCAGCCAGGCGGGTCGGTGCGCGACGACGACGTGATCGCGGCTGCGAACGCGGCGGGCATCGCGATGGTCGCCACCGGCGTTCGCCACTTCCGCCACTGAGCTCCGCCGCCGGCCGTCCCGCCTGAGCCTCCCGCCGCCGCGGCGTTGCTCGCGTGCTCGTTCTCCGTAGGCCGTGCCGGCGCCTTCGGCGCGACCGCCGTGGCAGGCGGGCGCTGAACAAGGCCACGTCTCGACCCGATGCTCTTGGGGGTCTTGATTAAATGTATATAACGATATATCGTGAGCGTACTTTGATATCTCACGATAGGAAGACAATATGTGTAGCGATTCAACTCATACAGCCGGCGAGGAGCCATACGGGCACGCCGGGCACGGCGGTGGATACCGCGACATCGGGATGTTGCGCGTGGCGATGAGCCAGCGCGGACGGCATGGACCGGGACGCGGGCGTCATCGCAGGGGCTTCGGCCCGGGCGGTCCCGAGGGCGGTTTCGGCGGCTTCGGTGGTTTCGGCGGCCCAGGCGGCGGTCGTGGACGCGGGCGCAAGGCGCGCCGCGGCGACATCCGCACGGCCGCGCTACTGCTGCTCGCCGAGGAGCCGCGCAACGGCTATCAGATCATGCAGGAGGTCGAGCAGCGCTCCGACGGCGTCTGGCGCCCGAGCCCCGGCTCGGTCTACCCGGCGCTGCAGCAGCTCGAGGACGAGGGCCTGATCCGCTCGCACGAGAGCGACGGGCGCAAGCTGTTCGCCCTGACCGACGCCGGGCAGACCTATGTGCAGGAGCGTGGCAGCGACAAGCCCGCGCCGTGGGAGCAGATGAGCGGCGACGTCTCAGACGAGGCCCACCAGCTCGGCAGGCTGATGCGCGAGCTCGCCATCGCCTTCGGGCAGGTCATGCACAGCGGCGGTCCGGCCCAGCTAGCTCAGGCGCGCGAGGTGCTGAGCACTGCGCGGCGCGACCTCTACCGGATCCTCGCCGACGGCGAGCCCGATTCCGAGGGCTAGAGGATCTGCCAGTCGGCGGACGCTCGGCCGGGCTACCGGTCGAGCGCCTTGCCGGCGACGCCCAGCAGCGGATCCTGCCCCGCCGCCTCGTCCGAGTCGGCTGCGATCCGCATCGCCTCGGCCAGCTCCGCTTCCTGGGCGCGGCCGCTACGTTCGATCAGCGGTTGCAACAGGCCGCGCGCGACGAGCATCGGCCCCAGCCAGCGCGGCGCCCATACACGCGCCGATCGCCTTTCGACGCCGCGCTCGATCGCGTCGATCGCCTTCGACAGCGGCGCCGGGTTGCGGATGAAGCCCGGCGTGCGACCCGTCATCGCTTCGGCCGATGGCTCCGCGTAGGCCGCTTTGACGAGGTCCGTGTCGAGGAAGCCGAAGTACGCGCAGCCCACGGCCACGCCGCTCGGCGCGCTCTCCACGCGCAACGCATCCGACAGCGCCTCCACGCCCGCCTTCGCCGTCGCGTACGCCGCGATCATCGGCGGGCGCAGGATCGCCGTCAGCGAGGAGATGTTCAGCAGGTAGCCGCCGCGCTTCGTCAGCTCCTCGATCACCGCCCGGTCCGTCCGCCAGACGCCGAGCAGGTTGACCTCGAGCGTGCGCTCGACCCGCTCGACCGGCGCCGCCATCAGTGGGCCCGTGAAGGCGATGCCCGCGTTGGCGATCGCCACGTCGATGCCGCCGAAGTGCGCCACCGTACCCTCGACCGCGCGCTCCAGCGCGCCGAGGTCCGTCACATCCGCCTCGATCGCGATCGCGCGCTCGCCCAGCTGCGCCGCGTTCTGCTCCAGGCGTTCCGGCTCCAGGCCGACCAGCGCCACGTTCGCGCCCTTCGCGTGCAGCCGCTCGGCCGTCGCCTTGCCGATCCCGCGCGCCGCGCCCGTGATGAACACCGTGCGGCCGTTGACGTCATAAGGAACCCCGGGCACGCGTGCAGACTACCGCCCGACGGCGAGCGCGCTCCGCCCGGAGCGACGCATGACCGCCGGGGCAGCGGCTACGCTCGCAGCTAGCCCCTCGCCCGCGACGGACTGCGTTCCGTCAGAGCTTCTGACAGGAGGATCGCCTTGCGCGCATTCGGCAAACACCTCGAAACGCTCGCCAGCCCCCTCGCCGCCGCGCTTCTCTGTGGCCTCGCCGCGGTCGCGCTGCTGCTCCCTTCGCCACCCGCCGCCGCTGCCGCCGACGTTGATGCCGCCGCGAGCGGCGCGATCTGCAGCGGGCCGAACAGCGCCAAGGTCCCCTGTCGCTTCTCCACGCCCAGCGGCAACATCCGCTGCCTGTGGACGCCCAAACCGAACAACGTCGCCTGCGTGATGCTCGCGAACCGACGCGCCTATCGCCTCGGGCCGAACGGCAAAGCCAAAGCCATCTCGCTGACGCTGTCGCGGCCGGGCAAGACGCTGCCGCTGAACCAGCAGCTCGTCTTCCCCGAAAGCCTCTCCTGCCGCGACACCAAGCGCACGATGGTCTGCAATCAGGACTTCGGCAGCGGCGCCTTCACGCTTGCGCCTGGAGCCTCGCACCGCTCCTGAGCGCCGGCGGCGAGCTGACCTGCGGGTCGCCTACGTCCTCGCCCGCCGCTCCATCTCCTCCCAGAAGGTGCGCAGACGGCGCCTGTAGATGCGGCGCTGCCAAGGCGGGCGGTGGTGGCGCGCGTAGCGCTGCTGCTGGCGACAGAACGCGCGTGTGACTCCGCGGTGTGCGTTCGGCTCGTCCGGAGGCGGTTGCTTGTAGGGGCAGAAGCCCCAGCCGCAGTCTGTCCGGGCAGCCCTTGCCAAGTATCTCCGCGCGGTCGCGGCTCGCGCTCAGGCAGTGCGGAAGCTGGTGCATGCCGCCGAACAGGTCGCGACGATCGTCGGGGCTACCCTCCTTGAGGTCGAGCAGCACGGTCAGGTCGGCCGCAAGCTGTGCCGTCGGGCGGTTGAGCAGCGGCTGCTCGCGGCCGGCCGTGGCTCCCTCGTCGTCCCAGACGAAGGCGTGCCAGCTGTCGGTACCGAGCCGCGCACGGCGCGCCGCGGCTCGCGCGAGCCGCGCCCCGCGCTGCGTGAACGGATGGCGCTCGCTGCCGCGATGTACGAACCGAGCGAAGGCGTCGAGTGCCTCCTCGTGTCCGGCTCCGGCGACCGTGTACAGCGCGAGCGCCTGGTAGAGCAGCAGGCGTGCGTACCACGATTCGCCGCGCTCGAGGCAGACCTCCAAGACGAGCCGGCGGTTGTTTGCGACCCAGCCCGGACCGGCCGTCGTCGACGGGCCGACGATAGCTTCGGGCCCGGCGCGCGCGCGCTGCTCGGCCGGGCTCCTACGGCCGTGCGCGTGGCGCATCGCATCACCCTTGAACCCCAGGGCGAGCGCGGCCTCGAGTGCGTACTGACCGCCCTGGAAGCCGAGTGCCACGAGCTGCTCGAGCGCCGCGTTCGCGCTGCGCACGAACTCGGGAAAGTGCGCGTAGTCCTGCTCCGCCCGTCCGCGGCGGAGCCTGAGGCTGCGGCTCGGGCGCTCGCCCTCGAGGCTTGCGGCGCCGTCACGCCCGCGCCAGCCCTCGAGCGCGTGCGTCGCCGGGTCCTCCCGCAGGCCGCTGACAATCGCCGGAAGGACCCACGCGAGCGCCTTCAGCTTCAGCACTTGGTCCTCGCTCCAGCAACCTACGGCGTAGTCGTCCTCCTGCGCGTCGGATGGCGCCGTGGCCGGCGTGGGCGCACCATCGCATCCGTGTTGCTGCGCGCGGCATTCGGAGCGCGCCAGAGGCAGACCGAGCGCGCTTCGCGCGCTCGCGCAGACGATCGTCTCTGCGATGTCGGGGGCGAGTTTTTTGTAGGCGTCGAACGCGTTCTCCCCGAGCGCGGCGCTCGCCTCCTGGCGCACGAGGTAGTCCTGGTCGCGGGCGAACTCCCACACGCACTCCCAGCTCTCCCGCGTGCGCAGTTGCGCGATCGCCTTGATCGTCTCGATCTTCGTCCAGCGAGTCGCGAAGTGCGCCTCGCGAACCAGCTCGACGATGCACGCGCGATCCTCCTCGCGGCAGTCGATTGCGCACGCAATTTCGGCGGCCGTCGTCAGCTTCAGCAGCGCATCGTCCGGATCGGCGCGATTCTCGGGGTTGGGCGCGCGCGTGGGATCGATCGCCCACGAGAGCTCGGACTCTCCGCCCTGCTCACAGCGTGGATACGACACCGGCCGCGACACCGGCCGCGGGCCCGCCGTGCTCTCGTCGAGGCGCAGGCTCCGGCGCGCATGCTCCACGAGCCTTCTCACGATCTCTTTCGCGACCTGCTGCCAGTCGAGAGCGTCCTGCTCGCGCTGCTCGCTCCTTGCTCCGTCGAGCGCGCTCGACTCCCGCCGCGCCGCTTCGCACTCGACCTGCGCGCCGAGCGCGGCGAACGTGAGCACCATGTGGGCCGTGAGCTTTTCGGGATGGCTTGCGTCGAGCAGGTCCCCGAGCCAGTCGCGCTGATGCTCTGCCGGCGGCGGCGCGCCGGGCTGCGTGCGCACGCGCTCGATGCGACCGTGCTCGATCACGGCCAAGCGGCAACTCGCGAGGTACGCCTGCATGATCCGATGGCGGAACTGCAGCTCCCCTTTCGGGTCGCAGTCGAGAATGCGCAGCCGTTCGCCCGTGTCCACCACCTCGTGTGCGGAGACGCGTGGACGACGGCTCGTCTCCATCGAGATGCTTGGACGGCTGCCTGCCTGAGTCGATCGCCGATCGCAGGCCGCGCGCTCGGCTTTGCTCTCCTGCGGCTCGCGATCGTTGGTGCCAATGAACTCGTCCACGCGCTCGCGAAGGCAGACTTCGCGGCCGAGCTCGATTTGGCTCTCGCCACTGGGTTCGAGCTCGGCTTGGGCCTCGCCATGGGGCTCGAGCACGGAGCGGGCACTGATACCGGCTGCGGCGAGGGTTCCGAGCGCCGCGCCCTCGAGGGCGAGTAGGCTGCTACGCGCCTCTCCCGCCTCGATGCCCAGCCAGCGCCGCACGCGGCCGGCGGACGCCTCTTCGTAGAAGCGCTCCAGCAAGAGGAAGCGTGCCCACAGACTGGTTCCACCTGTAGCCGCCGTCTGGGGTGCGCCGGTACCGACCTCCGTGCTCCCCGTCGATCGCATGCGGATCCGGGGCCGGGAGCGTAGGACACCTGCCGCCGGCGACGAGATGCGCGAGCAGCTCGAGGTAGAACGGCACGTCCGCCAGAGCCCCTTCGCTGATCCAGTCTTCGAGTCGTCTTCGCGAGATGCCGACGGCTGAGCTGAAGGCGGGATCGGCGCGAGCGCCCTTTTCCACGCAGTCGACCGCCGTCGCGTCCTTGAGCCGGCCCAGCTCAATCGAGGATGCCGCGATGCCCGCCGGCACCCCGGCAGGACGCGCCGTCACGACGACCGGCAGTTCGCGCGTTGCCGTTTCTTCCAGCGTCCTGCGCATCATGTAGCCGCGCTCGCCATCCGGTCCGATCTGATCCAGGTCGTCGACGAGGATCGCCACCCGCCCGCGCCGGGACAGCCAGCGCCAGAGCAGCTCACCCTCGCTGTCCGAGCGCACGAACGGCTCGATCTGCTCTCTGAACTGCTCCCGCGCGAGCTTGACGAGATCTTCCACGTCCTGCTTAGCGCGCAGCGGCAGCAGGATGGGGAGCACGCCGATGCGTGCAAGCACTGCCGCGAGCCCGATCAGCGCCGTCGTCTTTCCTGACCCGGGCTCGCCGACGACGATCTGCACGGCCTTGCGATCGCGCGCGAGCACGCCGTCCAGGACTTCGTCGAACAGATCGACGCGAGGGACGAACTCGAGCGGATCTTGCACGGGCACGAGCTTTATGCGGCGCTCTCCGTAGTGCGGGTGCAAGACGCTGCCGGGCTTCCTCCAGATCCGTCGGCGGATGCGAAAGCCGAGCCACGGACAGCGGAACACATCGTTCCACAGCGACGCGAGCAGGCCGACGACTGCACCGGTAAAGAGCGTTCCGGTCACGGCGGCCCCCGCACGCGTCTGCCACCACGGATCGGACTTTGCGCTCCAGAGCCAACGCGTGTCGAGCGGAGGGTTGCGGAAAGGCCAGAAGGTCATGAATCCCATCGCCAGCGCGAAGAGCAGGAGCAGCCCCTTCCAGCCGTTGAGTGTCTCCAAAGGCCTGGTCAGGCGCAGATGGGCCAGCCAGCGCCCGAGCGGGCGCCGCGGGTTCCAGGCGTATCGCCAGGGACGGGCGATCGCTTCGCGAACGCACACCGCCCAGAACCACGCGCGCCTGCCCTGCCGGCGAAGACGCGGCATACGCGTTACATGGGCGCCCGCTGCGGTCCGCTGCCTGCCGGCCAACTCAGCCAAATGCGACTCGCCGAGTTCTAGAACCTCATCCCGCGTGAGCGGTGGAACCTTCGACAGGGCATCTTCCGCATCTGCGCCCGCAGACGCTCTTGTGGCTGTCATACGCGCGAGCCTACCCCCAGGGTTGTGCCATTGATCAGTACCTTACGCTTTATCGGGATTCGGCTTCCTACTCCAACCTATTCACCACATCGTGCGAGCTGCGTACAGGTCAGCGTCGTTCGGCGAGGTTCCCTTCTCGGTCTTGGCGTGTGCGGCGCGGCGCTCACGCGCCGCTCTGCGGTGTGACCGCGCCGAGCGCCTCGCCGACGGTCTCGTGGATCGCCATCACGCTGGGCAGCGCCACGATCTGCATCAGCCGCGTGAGCTGCGAGCTCTGCGGGATCACGAGCAGCAGCGCCGTGCGTCGCTGGCGCAGCAGCTCGTTCAGGCGCAGCAGCATGTCGATGCCCGCGCTGTCCACGTAGCGGGTCTTGCCGAGGTCGAGCACGAGCCTGTCCGCGCCCTCCAGGCAGCCTGCCAGCTCGTCGCGCAGCAGGCGCGCGTTGGCCGCATCGATGTCTTCGCTCGGTCGCGCGACCGGCACGCCGTCGATGCGTTCGACGTCGAGCCGCATCATCTCGTGGACTCCGGCAGGCGCTTGCTCAGCGTGACCGTCGTGCCGTGCGCGCCGCGCTCGATCTCAGCCGAGTCGACGAGCGTGCGCATGATCTCGAGCCCGCGACCGCGACCGTAGGGACGCGTCTCGCGCCAGCTGCCTTCGTCGCGGACGATCATGCGCACGGCAGCCTCGTCGCGTTCGCAGGTCACGCTGAATGTCGCCTCCTGCGCGCCGTAGGCGTGCTCGATCGCATTGCCCGCCGCCTCCGACGCGGCCAGCGTGACGCCGAACAGGTCTTCCTCTTCGACGCCATGACTGGCCAGCCAGCGGCCGATCGTGCGACGCAGGCCGGCGAGCACGTTCGGGTGCGCCTCGAGCGTCAGCTGCATCGTGCGATCGAGCGGCAGCGACTCGATTGCCAGCAGCGCGACGTCGTCCTGCAGCGGAGTCTCGTCGAGCAGGCCGTGGTAGACGCGGTCGGCGAGCGAGGCGTCCGCGGCCGACTCCGGGCGTTCTGCCGCGGCGAGCAGCCGCCCGAGCCCCTCCTCGATCGACTCGCCGCGCCGCTCGATCAGGCCGTCCGTGTAGAGCAACAGCGCGCTGCCGACCGGGAACGAGTAGAGCTGCGGGATGTACTCCTGGCCCATGCCGATGCCGAGCGGCAGGCCCTGGAGCTGTTCGAGGAAGCCGGCATCGCCGTCCGGCGTCACCAGCAGGGCCGGGGGGTGTCCGGCGCTGACCGCCTCGAGCTCGCCGCGTTCGAGGTCGAGCTCGAAGAGCGTCGCCGTCGCGCTGCGGTTGCGCCCCATCGAGACGAGCAGGTCGTTGAGCAGCGACATCGCCTGGGCCGGCGCGTGGCCCTCGCTCAGGTAGGCGCGCAGCGCGGTGCGTATCTCTGCCATCACCGAAGCCGCGAGCACGCCACGCCCGACGACGTCGCCGATCACGAACGCGAGCCGGCCGCTGGCGAGCTCGAGCACGTCATACCAATCGCCGCCGATCTTCACGCCCGAGCCGGCCGGCAGGTACTTGGCGCTGAAGCGCATCCCCGGCACGTCCGGCAGCGCGTCCGGCAGCAGCGTGCGCTGCATGATCTCCGTGACCGCGCGCTGCTCGGCGAGCTGCGCCGTGTCGATCGCAAGCGCCGCGCGGTCGGCCGCGAGCTGCAGCACGTCGATGTCCTCGGCGCTGAACTCGCGCCGCTGCAGCGTGCCCACGTGCATCACGCCGATCACGCGCCCTTCGACTTGCACCGGCACGCCGAGCAGCGAGCGGATGCCGCGCTGGAGCAGGATCGGGTTGATGACCTCCGTGTCGCTCAGGTCCGCGATCACGACCGGGCGCGCCTGCTCCGCCACGCGCCCGGCGAAGCCGTGCGCGAGCGGCACCTGCACGCCCTGGCGCATCTCCTCCTCCAGGCCTCGCGCGGCCCGTGCCACGAGCACCTTGCGCTCCTCGTCGAGCAGCAGCACGGCCGCCGTGTCGGCTCCCAGGCCCGTGCGGATCCGCTCGAGCAGCTCCGAGAGCATCTCCTCGAGCGACGTGTATCCGAGTGCCGCCCTACCCCCGTCGTTGTCCACTATTCAACGCTATACCCTCGGCGCGAAGCATCGACGCACACACGACGACGTCGCTCAGCTCAACGGCTGCAGGCGCGTCCGCTCCACGTGAGCGAGCTTCGCCCGTAGCCTTCTGACTGACGCTGCTGCTCGGACGTCCGTTTGTGCTGCCGATAGGCGAGGTTCACGCGCTCGAGCGGGTCCGTCTTCAGGTCGTACATCTCCCACTGGTCCGGCACTTTGCCTTCGGCGTCGTAGTAACGGGCGAGCTTGTAGCGGTGCTCGCGGATGCTGACGATGTGATTCGGCGCCTGCGGATAAGGGCCGCGTGCTTGTCCCGACTGAAAGTCGTCGTAGGTGAAGACCGTGTAGTCCTGCGCCGGCTTGGGCGAGCGGCTGAGGATCTGGTCTGAGTAGTCGACGCCCTCCCAGGAGGCGCGAGCGCCGGCCGGTGCGCCGATCAGGCTCGCGAGCGTCGGCAGGAAGTCGACGTGCGAGACGAGCGCGTGGTTCCTCTCGGGCCGCTTGAACAGGCGCGGGCTGGAGTAGACCAGCGGCACGCGCGTCGACTCCTCGTAGAAGTTGAAGTTCTTCTGGCGCAGCCCGCCGTGCGCGGTGCCCATCTCGCCGTGGTCGGCCGTCGCGATCACGAGCGTGTTCTCGAGCAGGCCCTTGGCCTGCAGCGTGTCGAGGATCTTCACCAGGTAGGCGTCTGAGGCCTTCATCAGGTTGCCGTAGAAGTTCAGGTAGTTGCGCTTCATCTTCGGCGTAGGGATCGGCCCCGAGGCGTTGAACAGCCGCAGGAACTGCGCCTGCACGGTCGGCTTGCGTCGAGAGGTCCTCGTTGGCCGTCGCCGGCGGCTCGATCTCGCCTTGCAGCCACGTGTTCGTCATAGCCGCCGCTGACGTAGCTCTTCGGGTAGAACAGCACGTCGTGCGGGTTGACCAGCGAGACGACCATGAAGAACGGCTGGCTCTGCGCGGCCGTCGTGCTCAGGTACTGGACGGCGCCCTCGGTGCCCGCTTCGGGCGTGCCCTGCGAGTTCATGAAGCGCCCGTCATTGTCGTATTCGCCGCCGCCCTCCTCCGGGACGCTCTGGTTGGCGCCCGCGTCCGGCGGGTCCCAGCGGGTGAAGCCATATTGGTTGACGTCCGAGGGGACCCATGTCGAGTCGTTGGCCGGCTTCGTGCAGTGGAACTTCCCCTTGTAGACCGGCGTGTAGCCGGCCGCGAGCGCGACCGTCGCCGGGTTCTTGAAGCTCGTCGCCAGCTCGACCTGGGGGTATTCCGACGAGGGCATGTCCGTCTCCAGCGTGTACTTCACGCCGTGCTGCGCCGGGAAGTAGCCCGACATCAGCGTCGAGCGCGCCGGTGAGCACATGCACGCGTTCGTGAAGGCGTTGTCGAACACCATGCCGTGCTTCTGCAGGCGCGTCAGGCCGGGCATGTTGCGCTCGGTCCAGCCCCGTGGGAAGTGCTGCACGGCGCGCTGCTGATCGGTCAGGAAGACGAGCACGTTCATGCCCGCGATCCCGCCGGCAGCGGACGGAGGACGGGGGCGTGGGTGGGCCCTCGTCGCCGCTCCGGCGGCGGCCACCGGTCCGCTCAGCAGCAACCCCGGCGCTGCCACCGCTGCGGCCTTCAGCAGCTCGCCGCGCGTGATGCCGCCTGTCTCATCATCGTCGTCCTTGCGAATCTCGTCGTGATCCTCAGATGGAGCCATTTGGCGTCCCTTTCGTTCAATGCTGCCGGCGTCAACGCTGGCGCGGCCATGCGCGTGTAAATGCTGACTGCCCTGCTGGCTGAGCGAGGTGACCTGGGCGGCGCGCACAGAGCCCGCAAGGCCGGAGGGGGAGGCGCGCATGTAGGTGTGGCCCCGCGGGCGCGCGACGCTCGCGGGTTCCTTCAGACCCTAAACCCGCCTTGGGACAACGGCGTTCCAACTGGACGAACGATGCAGGAAGGCGCGCTCAGGCAAGCGTCCCATCGGGCACCATCCAATGGTGCTCAAGCCGGCTCACGCCAGCGATGCGCTCGTAGTCTCGGTCGTAGTGGATCAGCGGCACGCCCGCAGCCTCTGCCGCTCCACCGATCAGTAGGTCCACGGGAGGCACACGACGATGATCTCCGCTGGCCGCGAGGGACGCCTGCAGCTGGCGCGCACGGCTCCACAGTGCGGCAGGCATCGGTACCGACCCGAACGCGTCGAGTCGAGCTGCCACTTCTCGAGCACGGGCATCATTGGGCGTCAGTCGGACGAGCTCGAGGATCACGAGATCGCATACAAGCACGCGGCCTGCCGCCACCTGGTCGTTGAACCAGGATGCGAGATGAGGGAATCGACGGTCTCGCGCCCACGTCCACGCTCCGGTATCCAGCAACGCAGGCCGGTCGAGCGACGGAGGCTCGACCTTGCTCTCAGGGCTCAGCGTTCGTCTCCCGTCGATTGGCCTCAACCTCGGCTGGCGTGCCGTCGACGTCGCGGGTGACGTCGAAGCTAGCAAGCACACGCCGCCTGGCAACCTCCCGTAGAGCAGCGTTCACCGTCGCGCTCAGGCCTTCCGTACCAAGCTCGCTTTGCGCAGCATCGAATGCATGCTGATCGATGTCAACAGTGGTGCGAGGCATCCGCATCATCATAGCGCATCAATGCCGATGCCAGAGCGCTGACGACACGCCGGCGCTAGCCTGTGGCCATGCGTATCGAAGGCCACTACGACGCTGACGCGGACGTCGCGTGGGTCCGCTTTGAGGGCTATGACCCGAGCACGGCCGTGGGCGAGGAGTCGGATTCGGGCGTGCGGGAACTCGATCCGGCGACGGGAGAGGTCGTTGGTCTGGAGTTCTGGCAGGCGAGCCGACAACTGCCTGCAGAGTTCCTGCGGATACCTCCTCCGCCGCAAGTCGAGGTCGCAGCCTGATCGACCCGCGACCGAGTCGTGGGTTCGAACAAGACGCGCAGCATCCCCGGAAATGCAGCGGGGCGAACAAAAACCGAACTTGGCTTCGCTCCTGGAGCACCTGATGGGGCCGATGGCTCGAAAGGCTCGCCATCGATGCTCGGGATGCTATGTCCGGTCTGGACCACGCGCCTGGATCGGAGTCCTCGTGACCCCGACGCCGGAGAGCTCTCGACGCTACGCGGCGATCAGTCGATTAAGCGGCCGGCTTGAGTGCGTGTTCGAGGTCGTCAGGGCTGGCGTGGCCGGTTGGCAGCGTGATGGTCAGCTGTCCGTCACGATCCAGCAGCCAGCGAACGTTGGTGAGGGTCATGCCGACAATGCGCCCACTCGTGCCGTATTCGACGTTGTGGCCCTCCGGCGTGGATAGGGCACGCGCAGGCTGCTCCTCGTGTTGCGCCACGCTGAGATACAGGACATCGCCACGCTCGTCGTAGTGGTGATGCTCAAAGGTGGTGCCTGCGATCGTGACGCTCATGCCGTGTCTTAGCGAGGGTCGTCGTCCTGGATGAGGACCGTCACGACCCAGCCAGGCTCGTCGTTGAAGTCTACGACAACCCTCAGCCAGCGCCCGGGATTGAGCGCGTTCTGGCGGTAGAAGCGCTCCCGGCCCGGTCGCGGGTCGTCTTCATGGGTGGTCGGGTCGTTCGATTGTCGCGAGGATCCCGTGTATGTGGTCGAGCAGCCAGCCTCGCCGGCCACTGGCGAGGTGCAGGTGCGAGCCGGCATCGAATACGACCTTTCGACCATGAGGGTCTACGGCTCGTTGCTCGTGGCTCTGCACAGTTCGCCACGATACGGACGGCTGTAGACGAGGCAGCTCAAGAGCGGTTCGTACATTGGGACGTACCTGACACACCGCCTGCGAAGGCTGGAACGCTCCCCGAAAATGCCCCGTGCGGGACTCGAACCCGCCCCACCGGATTAAAAGTCCGGCGCTCTACCAGATGAGCTAACGGGGCCCAGCGGCGCGACAGTCTGGCAGATTCCCGTCCCTCTCGGGAAGGGATGGGGCGCGGTCACGCGGCTGCGCCGTCGTCGCCGGGCCACGCCGACCATCGACGTGCTTCCTACCCGAGCGTTTCGCGACCACTCGCGTCTCTAGGGCTCTTCGGCGGCGGCCACGCGCAGCATCTCCTCGATCCGCGTGAGCTTCACGCGCGGGCGCCCCGCCGGCTCGCCGAGCGCGCGCTCGTGGCGGTCGATCGCCTCCCAGCCCTCGTAGGTGACGAGGTCGGGCTGGCGCTCGCGCAGCAGCGGCTCGAGCGCCTCGGCGTCGGGGCTCGGGCTCGGCGCGGACTGCGCGCCGTCGCGCGGCTCGCCGTCGCCGCGCGCGGGCCGAGGTCGGCGAGCATCGCGTCGACCGTCTCCTGCGCGTCCTTCTTGTTCGTGCCGATCACGCCGGAGGGGCCGCGCTTGATCCAGCCGACGACGTACTCGCCCGGCGGCGGCTCGCCGTTGTCGGCGTCGCACGACGCGCCCGCCCTCGTTCGGGATCACGCCGCGGCGCTCGTCGAACGGCACGCCCGGGCAGCGGGATGCCGCGGTAGCCGATCGCGCGGAACACGAGCCCGGCCGGCGATCGTCTCGCGCTCGCCGGTCGCGCTGCGCTCGCAGCGCGCCGCTCGTCGTCGGCGACGAGCTCGTTGCGCACGAGCTCGACGGCGCCGAGCGCGCCCGTGCTCGTCGGCGAGCAGCTCGACCGGCGAGAGCAGGAAGCGCAGCACGATCCGCTTGCGTGCCCGGCGTCGGCGTCGCGCTCGGCGTACTCGCGCAGGATCTCGACGTTGCGCCGCGCGGTGACGTCCTGCTCGGCGGCCTCGTCGTGCACGGCCAGCGCGCGCTCGAGCTCCTCCGGCGTCGACGATCACGTCGGCGTCGGCCAGCTCGCCGAGCTCGAGCAGCTCGGGGTTCGTGAAGGCCGCCTGCGCCGGCCCGCGGCGGCCGAGGACGACGACCTCCTGGACGCGCGCTGCGCGCGAGCACCTCGAGCGCGTGGTCGGCGGTGTCGGTCGGCGCCAGCTCCTCGGGCGTCAGCACGAGCATGCGCGCGACGTCGATCGCGACGTTGCCGTTGCCGATGACGACGGCGCGCTCGGCCGAGAGCGAGGTCGACCTCGAGGTCGGTGTGGTCGGGGTGGCCGTTGTACCAGCCGACGAACTCGGTCGCCGCGTGCGAGCCGGGCAGCTCTTCGCCGGGGATGCCGAGCGGGCGGTCCGACGGGCGAGCCGGTCGCGTAGACGATCGCGTGGTAGTGCTCGCAGCAGGTCCTCGCGCGAGACGTGCTCGCCGAACGTGACGTTGCCGAAGTAGCGAAAGCGCGGATGCGCGGCCGTCTTCTCATACACGCGCGTGACCGACTTGATCTTCGGATGGTCCGGCGCGACGCCCGAGCGCACGAGGCCCCACGGCGTCGGCAGGCGCTCGATCATGTCGACCTCGATGCCCGCCTCGGCGTCCTTCAGCAGGTGCCCGGCCGCGTAGAAGCCGGCCGGGCCCGAGCCGATCACGGCGATGCGTGATCGGCCTGGCGTCGGCGTTGGCGGCTTGAGAATCTGCGTCTGTCACTGATGTCACGGGGATGGGCGCGGCCCGACTCGAACGGGCGACCCCCTCGGTGTAAGCGAGGTGCTCTAGCCAACTGAGCTACGCGCCCCGGTCGGGGAACTCAAGGCTAGCGGGAACCCGCGGTCGCGCGCCTGGCCGCGCGCCGCCCGGCCGCTGCGCGAGCTGTGCGGCGATGCGGCGCGGCAGCGGCGGTGGAGCGCGATCGCGCTCGCGCCTGTTCGCTCGCGGGAGGCGCTGGCTCCTGCTGCTGGTGCCTCGCGCAGCTGTTCCTGCCGCGGCATCGCCGCGAGCCGGATCTCCTCGCGGGTCGGCCGCTACGGCAAGGTCGACAGCGTGCACGTCAGCGCGTGGCCGGCGATGGAGCTGCTGTGGGGGGACGCCGACTCGGTCGAGGTGCGGGCATCGCGGCTGCGCGCTGAGCCCGGCGCAGACCGCGAAGCTGCTCGACGAAGCGCGCGGCGTCGACAGGCTCGATCTGACGGTCGAAGAAGCGCGCGAGGGACCGCTGCGGCTCGTCGAGGTTGCACTGCGCAAGCGCGGCAAGCGCGCTGAGCGCGCACGGCTATGCGAGCAACGCCGACGTCAAGGACGCGCTGCCGCCGGGCTTTGGTGTGGAACTGCTCGGCAGCGGCGGCGGCAAGGTCGAAGTGCGCGCCACCGGCGGGCTGTTCGGCGTTGGGGCGTCTGTCAACGCCGTCGCCGAAGCGAGCGAAGGCAAGCTCGTTGTGCACCCGCGCGGGCTGCTCTTCCAAGCGCTGCGTCTCACGCTGTTCTCCGACCCGCGCGTGCGGATCGAAGGCGTGGCGGCGGAGCGCAACCAGGCCGGCTACTACCTCGGCATCGCCGCGAGCCTGCGCTGAGCGGCAGGCTCGGCCGAGGCAGTTGTCGGGCTGCTGGCGGGACCGGCCGCGCAACGCTCAGGCGGCAGCAGGCTCGGCTGTGGCCGAGGTGCTCGCACGCGCGTGGACGCGCATCGGCAGGCCGTCCTTCGGGGCTGATCGTCGGCATCTGGCGGATCTTCAGCTCGAAGTCGTCGGGCAGCGAGAAGCGTGAAGCGCGAGAGCAGCAGCGTGGCGATCGTGCGCACCTCGAGCTGGCCGAAGCGCATGCCGATGCACGTGCGCGAGCCGCCGCCGAACGGAACGTAGGCGCCCTTGGGCAGCGCCGCCCTGGCCTCCGGCGTGAAGCGCTCGGGGCGGAACTCCTCGGGTCGGTCGAACACGTCGGGCAGGTGGTGGCTGGCCCACGAGGAGTAGTTGACGAACGCGCGCGCCGGGATCGTGTGGCCGTCGAACTCGAACGACTCGACGGCGCGGCGCGGGCCGACCCAGGCCGGCGGGTACTTGCGCAGCGTCTCGTCGAGCACCATCTCGAGCTCGGTCAGCTCGCCCGAGGTGAGCTGCGCGGCGCTCGGCGCGCGTGCCGTCGCGTCGAGCAGCGCGTCCTGCTCGGCGAGCAGCCGCTCGGCGATGTGCGGGTGGCGGGCGAGCTCGTAGAACATGAACGAGACGGTCGAGGTCGTCGTGTCGTGCCCGGCGAACAGCAGCGTCATCACCTCGTCGCGGATCTGCAGCGTCGCTGAGCTGGTTGCCGTCCTCGTCGTGAGGCGTCGAGCAGCAGGCTGAGGATGTCCTCGCCGCGCGCGGCCGCTGGCGCGGCGCTCGGCGATCTCGGCGTAGATCAGCGTGTCGAGCTCGCGCGCGGCCTGCTGCATCCGCCCCCACGGCGAGCGGCGGCTGCGAAACACGCGCAGCAGGTAGTCGGAGGAGTAGAAGGCGAGCGCCTCCTCGAACAGGCCGGCCGCGTCGATCGCGCGGGCGCGCCTCGCCGTCGGGGTCGACGCCGAACAGCGCGCGCATGGCCACGCGCATGGCCAGCCGTCGCGTCCACGCGTACAGGTCGATCTGCGTGCCCGGCTCGATCGTCTCGAGCGCCCGTTCGGTCTCCTCGACGATCGCCTCGACGCGAGGCGGCGATGTGGTCGCGGTGGAAGGCCGGCAGCATGATCAGCGCGAGCGGCGGTGGAAGTCGCCGTCGATCGTCAAGCAGGCCGTCGCCCATCAGTCCGATCAGGTCGCGGAAGTGGCCGTCGCGCCAGGTGAAGTTGGAGGCGTGCGAGACGAGGATGTAGTGGTTGGCCTCCGGGCCGAGCATGAACACGACGTTCGCAGTGGAGCAGCCGCAGCGTGAACACGGGTCCGTAGCGCTCGTAGTACTCGAGCAGCATCTCGAGCGGTTCGTCGGCGAAGCGGCGTGTGCGCGCCGAGCGAGAAGCTCGTCTCGCCCGGCGGGAAGGGGACGCGGCCGAGCGCTCGCTCGCGGAGGTCTTCGAGCATCACCGTGAACGGGTTGCTGTTCGAGCATCGGGGGCGGGCCGACGAGCGCCATGCGCGAAGCCTACAGAAGCCACTGGCTGGGTGGCCAGTTTCGGCTGGACGGCGGGCGGCCCGGGCGCTGTCTGCGGTCGGTCCTCGGTATCGGCGCAGGCTTGGCATACTGGTGTGGTGCGCGGTGCCGATGGTGCTGCGTGTCCCTTCGCGGGGGCGTAGCTCAGTTGGTTAGAGCGCTGCCCTGTCACGGCAGAGGTCGCGGGTTCGAGTCCCGTCGCTCCCGCCATTTGCACGATGTACGAACCCCGGCCCCGAAAATCGGGGTCGGCTTCGTCTTGGGGGCTCCTCCTGGCCTTTTTTGGGCGGTCCTGGCTGGCCTGCCGACGTTCTGACCTGCTGGGCCTGTCGGGTCGCCCGAACCGGGCTGAGCGCGATCGGCGTCACTCGCGCCAATGAACCTCGTAGTGCCCGATCGGCTCGTCAAAGCCCTTGACGGCGATCGGACCGCCGTCCGAGAAGCGGATGCCCGTGCCACGGCACAGATCGTGCACGCCCGACGACACGACGATGCAGCCCGGCTGAGCACAGGCGCAGAGCCGCGCTGCTTGCTGCACCGCGGCGCCGAAGAGATCGTCTTGCTCGGTCACCGGTTCCCCTGCCGCCACGCCGATGCGCACATGCAGCGCATGCTGCTCGACGCCATCGCGCTCGTGCAGGTCACGCTGAACCTGCATTGCAGCGCCGAGTGCCTGGTAGGCGGAGACAAACGCAGCCATGATCCCGTCGCCCGTGTGCTTGACCTCGTTGCCGCCAAACTGAGCCAGGGCGCCGCGCACGATCGAATCGTGTTCGCGGAGCACTCGCATCACCCCACGGTCCCCCAGCTCTTGAGTCAGGCGCGTGGACTCGGCTATATCGGTAAAGAGGATCGCGCGAAACGCGCTTTCCACGTACGGCTCGCCAGGAGGGTGCGTGTTCAGCCGGCCGAAGAAGCCGCGCACGCCGGCTTGATCGACCTCGATCACCTGCGAAGGGAGCAAGCCGTGAGCCGCACGGTGGGCCGCTTCGACGGACTCCGCATCGGGTCCCTCGACCAGGCAAAAGCCGCTGCCGGCCCCCTCTTCGAACCAGTACGTGACGAAGCGCACCCCAAATTGGTCCTGCACCTCCAGATCGCGCATGTGAGCAGCGGCGAGATCGGCCGCAGTCGCATCGGGAAGGTCGTGGCGGTCCATGAACATCGCCATCGTGGAGCAAACTGTACTGCCGGGATCCCCCCGGAGGCCCCGCCGCTTTATCGCGGCATGTGTCGGCGGCCCGGCTCCCACTGAGCCGATCTTTATCGACGGGCTGTTCAATCGGCGCAGGCACCGAGACCACCCCGCGGCGCGAGCCGTCACGCCGTATCGAGCAGCGCCCGGCGGATCGTGCCAAGGCAGTTGCAAGCGCCGCCCCCAGCCCTACGATCAGATCGCATGAGCACCGACGACGACCCGAACCAGCAGCCGGCGAGCGCAGGCCAGTCGCAGGGCAGGCGGATCGATCGCCGCACGTTCGTCAAGGGCAGCCTCGCCGCCGGCGGGCTGATCGCGGCCGGCGGGCTCGGCATCGACCGGCTGGCGGACGCCAGCGAAGACTCGGGCCCGCACGTGGCGCGCTCGGCGGCTGCGAGCGTAGCGCCACCGCCGACCCCTGCCCAGCCGAACATCCTCGTGATCCTCGTCGACCAGCTGCGCTATCCGGCGTGGTTCTCGCCGATGGCCGACGGCACGGCGCTGCCGCCCAACATGCGCCGCCTGCGCCAGGGGGCCGTCTCGTTCTCGGGCCACTACACGGCCTCCAACGACTGCACGCCGGCGCGCTCGACGCTGCTGACCGGCCTCTACACGCACCAGACGGGCTGCATGATCACCGGCGGCAGCACGCTCGACCCTGGCTTTCCCACATGGGGCACGATGCTGCGCGAGCATGGCTATCAGACGCGCTGGTACGGCAAGTGGCACCTCACCCACCACGACGGTCAGTGGGGTCGCGCGCGCGGCGAGCGGGCGCTCGCGCGCTACGGCTTCGCCGGCGGCACGTTCCCCTCGCCCAACGGCGCCCCCGGCCAGGGCTTGCACCTGGACGGCCACATCGCCGGGCAGTTCGCCAAGTGGTTCAAGCACGAGCGCCGCGCCGAGCCGTGGTGCACGACCGTGTCGTTCGTCAACCCGCACGACATCGCCTGGTGGTACGTGTGGAGCGACCGCGTCGCGTCCGAGGCGAGCGCGCAGCGCGTGACCGAAGGGCTGCCGGCGAACTTCGAGACGCCCGAGCTGCTCGTCGAGCGCAACAAGCCGCTGCTGCAGCGCTCGCTGCAGGAAACGGCGGCGACGTCGTTCGGGCCGGTGCCGTTCGAAGGCCCCGAAGTGATCGCGCTGTGGAGCGAGTTCCTCAACCTCTACGCCAAGCTGCAGCGCGAGGTCGACCGCCAGATCGGCCGCGTGCTCGACACGCTCGAGAGCCACCCCGAGGTGGCCGCCAACACGGTCGTCGTGTTCACCTCAGACCACGGCGAGTACGGCGGCTCGCACGGGCTGCGCGGCAAGGGCGCCGGCGCCTACGAGGAGGCGATCCACGTGCCACTTTTCGTCAAGGACTATCGCGGCGAGCTGACGCAGGCGAGCGAAACACCGCGCACGCAGCTCAGCTCGAGCGTCGACATCGCCCCGCTGCTGCTGACGATCGCCACCGGCTCGAACGACTGGCGCGGCGAACCGCACTACGAGCACCTCGCCGAACGCGCCGACCTCGCGGCGATGCTGGCCGACCCGGCCGCACCAGGACGCCCCTTCGTCGTGCACGCCACCGACGAGACGGTGACCGAGTACGCGATCGAACCCTACGCGGCCAACGCGCCGCGCCACGTGATCGCCGTGCGCACGCCGGACGCCAAGTACGCGACCTACTCGGACTGGCAGGCCGACGGGATCGAACTGATCCCCGAGGGCCAGGAAGACGAGCTGTATGACTACTCGACGGGCGACGGGCGCCTGGAGCTGCACAACGGCGCCGGGCACAGCGCACTGCAACCGGCGCTCGGCAAGACCTTCGAAGAGGCGCTCGAAAAGGAGCTGCGCCGCCCGCTGCCGGGGCGCCTGAACGGGGCGCACGCGCGTGGCTTCAGCGACTACTTCCTCGTCGCCAAGACGGCCGCCGCCAACGCCGCCGCCGTGCGCGAACGACGCGCCGAAAAACCCTTCGAAGGTCTGCAGGAACCGGGCGCGGCGACCGGCGAAACGCGCTTTCGCGGCGTCAAGCGCGCTTCGCGCGCGAAGCGCCGATGACGGCGCCGGAGGCGTCGAGCGCCTGCACGGCCACGTAGGCGCCGGCCGCCAGCTTCGGCACGCCGACGGCCGTCTCGAAGCCGGCCCTCGCGGCGCTCGCCACCGGCGCGAGACTCGACGGCGAGGGCCCGGCGAGCACGCGCCAGGAGGCTAGCTGCGTGGCGCCGTTCCAGCTCGCGTAGACCGTCGCGCCCTTCGGAGCGCCGCCCTGCGCCCCGCCACCGGAGCGCACGACGGCGAGCGCCGGCGAGTGGGCCGGCTGCCCGCTCCACGCCAGGCGATAGGCGCGGTAGGACTCATACGTCGAGGGCAGGTGCGCGTCGAACAGCAGCGCACCCGTCGAGCTGAATTCGCTCAGATACGGCACCTCGCCCCAGCCGACCATCCAGTCGCCGCCGGGCAGCGCCTGCACGTTGCCCTGGCTGCCCGCCACGAGCGGCTTGCCCGGGTGGACCGCTTCGCGCACGAGCGTGGCCGCCTTCGCCGACGCGTCCACGCGCACGTCGATCGCGCGCGATTGCGGGTGCACGGCCGGCGTGGCGCCGTTGTCGAAGAACGTGATCGTGCCGTCGCCCTGGCGGCGCGCGTCGTGCTGCCACGCCGGGCGCACCCCCGCCCCGAGCGCGAAGCTCGAGCGCTTGCCGCCGAGCCGCCAGCGCACCTGCCCGCTGCGCGCGTCGATGTCGTAGGCGGCCCACGTGTTGCGCGCGTCGATCAGCAGGTCGCCCGCCGGTTGCACGTCGATCGAGTTGATGTGGAAGTAGTCGAACGGCGTCGTGCGGCTCGCGTGCCGCGCCGAGGCGTAGGAGTCGCCGAGCGGCACGTGGTCGAGGCTGTGCCACTCGTACATCACGAGCCCCGTCTTCAGGTCGATCTGCTGCATCAGCGTGTCCGCGACGGCGGCGTCGCGGGGGCCACCGACGGACGAGAGGTCGCAGTCGATCCCGTCGTAGATCGTGATCAGGCCGGTGCCCTGCGGCGTGATCTGGAATTCGTGCAGGTCCGGCTGAAAGCCGTTGCCTGCACGCACGACTGCGATCTGGCGGTAGGAGCTGTCGAGGATCACCTCGCCGGCCTTGCTCGAGCCGCCGGAGATCAGCGGGTCCTGCCACCACGTGAGCACGGGCTTGCCCTCGTAGGACTGCACGCGGAAGTCGGCCGCGCGCGTGCCCGTCGGCGAGAGCGGCTTGAACCACACGACGGCACCGTCTTCGCCGAGGATCATCGGCCCGTACTGGCCGGGCCCGGAGTAAGGGGCGATGAAGATGTCACCGGGCGTCGCGCCAGGCGCGTGCGCGGTGACGCTCACCGTCGGCGGCTGCAGGTCGGGGCGCGAGCGGAAGCTCTGGTAGACGGCCTTCTGCGGCGCCGGGCGCGGGCTGCCGCCGGCGTGGCCGCCGTGGTCCTGCACGGCCGCCGTGAAGCTCCACGCGAAGGGGACCTCGCGCGTGCCCTCGCGCAGCCGGGCGTGCACGCTGACGCGCTCGCCCTGGGTGAACGGCTTGCTCGGCACGAAGCTCGCGCCGTTGCCCTGCTGGCCGATCTTCGATCGGTAGGCGAGCAGCCGTCCGCCGTGCGCGCCGCTCTGCGATCCGACGGCGCTCACGCGCGAGAGCTGGGCGGCGGGCGGGCCGAGCATGCTGATCTGCGTCGAGACCGACGCGTCGCGCGAGTCGGGCGCGGGCGAGACGGTCACGCCACCGCCGGCCAGCGCCGCCGAGACGTTCAGGCGCGGCGGCACGCAGCTCGGCGACACGGTCGGTTCCTTGAACGCGCTCGCCGAGGCGCTCGCATCGGCGCCGGCGCGGCCCGAGCGCGCGGCCAGCAGCGCGATCAATGCGCCGAGCAGCAACAGCAGCGCGAGGCCGGCGAGCACCGCGCGTGGCGAGACGCGCCGGGCGCTCAAGCCTTGACCGTGGCCGACGTGCCGAGCACGTTGCCCGAGCCGTCGAGCGCCTGCACGGCGAAGTACGGGCCGGCCGAGCTCGCCTTCAGCGTCGTCTCGAAGCCCGCCCGGGCGCCGGTCGCAACCGGCGCGAGCGAGCCCGAGGAAGCGCCCGCGAGCACGCGCCAGGAGGCCACGTTCGTCGCGCCGTTCCAGCTCGCCGCAACCGTGGCCGCGCCGCCGGCGAGCTTCGCCGACAGTGCCGGGCGGCCCGGCGCCGTCGCGCTCCACGGCGCCAGGTAGGTGCGGAAGTCCTGCACGTTCTTGCCGAGCGTGCCGTCGAGCAGCACGTGCCCGGCCGAGTCGTACTCGGTGAAGTTGGGCAGCCCGCCGTAGCCCATCAGCCAGTCGCCGCCGGGCAGGCTCAGCGTGTTGCCCTGGCTCGCCGCAAGCAGCGTGCGCGAGGGGTTGGTGAAGGCCTTCACCAACGAAACCGTGTGGCTCGCCGTGTCGGGCTTCAGCAAGATGCCACGCGACTGCTTCTCCTTCGGCGGCGTCGAGCCGTTGTCGAACACCGAGATCAGCCCGCCCGGCTGCCACTCGGCGTCGTGCTGCCAGTACTCGCGCGTGCCCGCGCCGAGCTTGAAGCTCGAGTGCGAGCCGCCGAGGCGCCAGCGGATCTGCCCGCTTGCGATGTCGACGTCATACAGCGCCCACGTGTTGCGCATCGAGAGCAGCACGTCGCCGTTCGGTCCCGGCGAGATCGAGTTGATGTGCACGTAGTCCCACGGGTAGCTGTATTTGGGCGCCGGGTTGTTCGATTCCGACAGCGGTATGTGGCCGAGCGCGTGCCACTCCCACATGACCAGGCCCGTCTTGATGTCGATCTGCTGGACGATCGAGTCGGTCAGCACGCCGTCGGATCTGCCGTGCACGCTCGACAGGTTCATCTTGATCGGGTCGAACTGGTCGTTCCACGCCGTGCCTTCCGGCGTCAGATGGATCTCGTGCAGATCGGCGTGATAGCCGTTGCCGGCCCTGATCGTGGCGACGTGCTGGTAGGCAGTGTTGTAGACCTCGATCGCCCCCTGGCCGAAGCCGACCTCGAGCACGCGCCCCTGCCACCACGTCAGCACCGGCTTGCCCTGGTATTGCTGGACCTGCAGGTTCGTCGCGGTGTCGCCCGCGGGGAGCGGTTTGAACCACACGAGGCTGCCGTCCTGTTCGGCGATCATCGGCCCCGGTGTGCCCTTGCCCTGGTAGGGCGCGAGGAACAGATCGCCTGGGGCGGCACCCGGCTTGGCCGCGGTCGTGATCTTCACCGTCGAAGGCGTCAGCGACGGAGCCGAGCTGTAGTGCTGGACCGCCTTGGCGTCGCCCGGGTTGAGCGGGAACTGCTTCTGGCTGACAGGCGCCTGATGGGCGATCGTGAAGCTCGTCGAGACAGCCGCGCCGTTGACCGTCGCGTGCACGCTCACCTTCTCGCCGGCGCGGAACGGGTGGCTCGGCAGGAAGCTTTCACCGGTGCCCGTCGAGTACGCGCGCAGCACGCCCGAGTGCGCGCCGCTCTGCGAGCCCGACACGTGCACGCTGGAGACCTTCGTGCCGGCGCCGCCGAGGAAGCTGATCTGCGTCGCGGCCGAGGCGTCGGGCGTGCCGGGCTGCGGCGAGACGGCGACCGAGCCGGTGGCCGCAGCCCTGACCGACGCGCTCAGCGTCGCCGACGTGGCTGGCGTCGTGCCGCCGCAGGCGCCGAGGCCGACGACGATCGAGAGCGCGCCGAGCGCGAGCCCGGCCGAGCGCAGCGCGCGCACGCTATGCCCGCCCGGAGGCGTGGTTGAGCAAGCTTCGCGGGCTCGGCATCGCCGTGATCCTAGCGGGCGTGCAAGCGACCCGATGCCGGTTGCGCAGAGCACGGCGCGAGCTGCGAACGAGGCCTAGGAGCCGAGCGCGAACGGCTGCGAGCTGCCGATCGTGCGGCCCTTGGCGTCGAGCGCTTGCAGCTTGAAGCTGCGGTAGCTCTGCGGCACTTCGATCGCGGTCTCGAAGCCCTCCTTGGCGCGCGTGGCCACGGCCTTCAGCGCGCCGGCGCCCGAACCGGCGAGCACCCGCCAGGAGGCCAGACGCGTGGCGCCATTCCAGCTCGCGTAGACGAAGGTCTTGCCGTCGGCCTGGCGCGCCGCGCCGGCGGGCGGCGTCAGCGGCTCCCCGACCCACTGCTCGAGCGTCGCGCGGTAGCTGACGTTGGGTCCGGGAAGCTCGCCTTCGAACAGCAGCTTGCCGGATTTGTCGTACTCGGAGAAGTACGGTTCCGAGCCCCAGCCGACGAACACGTCGCCGTTCGGCAGCGGCTGCGTGTCGCCCATGTATTCGGAGCGAAAGCCGCCGCGCTCGCCGTACTGCGCGACGAGCGAGGCCTTGCGCGTCTGCTGATCGAGCGAGAGCACGAGCCCGCGCGAGGGCCCGGTCGGGTCGACGGAGGTGCCGCCACCGGTCAGCCGGCAGCAGTGGTCGTCGAACACGCTGACCTTCGAGCCGGGCTGCAGCACCACGTCGTGCTGCCATTCGAAGGCGGCGCCCGGTCCGAACTTGAAGCTCGAGTCCCTGCCGCCGAGCGTCCACTGGATCCGGCCGCTTGCGATGTCGACGAGGTAGGCGGCGAACGTGTCGCGCATCGAGACGAGGAACCTGCCGCCGCCGGTGAGCTGGATCGAGTTGACGTGGTAGGCGTCCCAGGGGAAGCCGTTGGTCGGCAGCGAGGCCTGTGACTGGCTCAGCGGGATGTGCTGGAGCGCGTCCCAGTTGCGCTCGAGCTTGCCGCTCTTCAGGTCGTACTCCTGCACGGCCGAGTCGATCAGCGCGCCGTTGTAGGCGCCGCCGTACTGCGAGAGGTCGCGCGGCACGTTCTTGTTCGCGGTCACCCACGCGTGCTCGCCGTCGATCACGATCTCGTGCAACGTCAGCACCCAGCCGTCCTTTGCTTTCAGCCTCGCGAGCGGCCGGTAGTGCTGGTCGACGACGACGTATTCGCCGCTTTCGGTCGCGCCGGTGTTGGTCACCTTGCCCTGCCACCACGCGAGCGCCGGCTTGCCGTGGTAGCTCTGCAGGCTGAGGTTGGCGGCGACGACCTTTTCGGGCACCGGCTGGAACCACACCGGCTGCAGGTGGCGGTCAAGGATCAGCGGCCCGCTCTGGCCGACGATCGGCGGTTCGTTCAGGTCGAGGAAGTTCGCCGTGAAGATGTAGCCGGGCGCGAGCTGCGCGCTCGGCGCGTCCTTCTCGATGCGGATTTCGGGCGGGTGCAGCGTCGGCGCCGTGACGTAGCTGTAGGCGCCGTGGGTCGTGTACTGGCCGACCGGCGGCGCTTTGTTGCCGGCAAATGCAACGGTCAGGCCGACGAACACGGCGAGTACCAAGCCGATGCCGAGCGCGAATCGGCGCACATGCCTGGCGAGTGCCGCGTCCGGCGCCGGCAGCGAGAAGAACGTCAACAGCGCCGCCGCGCCGGCGCAGCCGGCGCCGATCCTGTAGGCCAGCGCAAAGCCCTGCGTCAGCGCCGCCGGCACCTGCTCGCCGGTCCCGATCTGGTGCGTCGTGTGCTGCGTGGCCAGCGTGATCAGCACCGCCAGGCCGAGGCCGCCGCCGACCTGGCGCGAGGTGTTGACGAGCCCAGAGGCGAGCCCGGCCTGGCCCTCCTTCGCACCGGTCGTCGCGGCGATCGTCGAGGGCACGATCGACATCGCGATCCCGGCCGCCACGAGCAGGCCGGGGACCATGATGTAGACGATGCCGCTGCCGCTGGAGCCGATGAAGCTGAGCAGCACGAGGCCGGCGGTCAGCATCACAAGCCCGGCGCCGAGCACCGGGCGCACGCCGAACAGGTTCACGAGTTTGCCGGCGCGCTGGGCGACGAGCATCAGCACAAGCGTCATCGGCAGGAAGATCAGCCCGGTGTGCAGCGGCGAGAGCCCGAGCACCTGCTGCAGGTAGAGCGAGCTCAGCACCCACATCGGGAACAGCGCCGCGCTGAACAGCAGCACGATGTTGTTCGCGGCCTGCAACGTCTTCGTCAGCGCCTTGAACGGGATCAGCGGGTTCGCGGCGAAGCGCGCCTCGATCAGGCCGAACACGCCGAGCAGCGCGATGCCGAGGATGATCGGGCCGAGTGCGTCGAACGTGCTCCAGCCCTTCAGACCGGCTTCGACGACGCCGTAGACGAGGATGATCTGGCCGATCGTCAGCGTCAGCGCACCGGCCAGGTCGAACGTCAGCTCGCGATTGCGCACGCGCTCGCTGACGACCGCCCAGGCGACGATCGCCACACCGAGCGCGATCGGCGGGTTGATCAAGAGCACCCAGCGCCAGCTCAGCGCTTCGACAATGATCCCGCCGAACAGCACGCCGCAGGCGCCGCCGAGCCCGTTCATCATCGCCCAGATGCCGATCGCCCGGTGCAGCTTCGGCCCGGGCGGGAACGACGCCGTGATGATCGCCAGCGAGCAGGCCGCCATCAGCGCGCCGGCGATGCCCTGGACGGCGCGCCCACCGATCAGCCAGCCCTGACTCGGCGCGGCGCCGCCGATCAGCGAGGTGACGGCGAACAGCACGAGCGCGATCACGAACGTACGGCGCTGCCCGTAGTGGTCGGCTGCGCGGCCGCCGAGCATCAAGAAGCCGGCGAACGTGATCGCGTACGCGTCGACGACCCACTGCAGTTCTGGCG
Source organism: uncultured Solirubrobacteraceae bacterium (assembly GCA_963716315.1). GTDB lineage: Bacteria > Actinomycetota > Thermoleophilia > Solirubrobacterales > Solirubrobacteraceae > Palsa-744. The sequence goes on from OY970301.1 coordinate 2,148,325, forward strand.
AGGAGAATTCGAGGCTCGACTGGATCGAGGGCAGCGCGACGTTGACGATGCTCAGGTCGAGGATCACCATGAACTGCGCCACGCAGCACACGGCCAGCAGCCACGCCAAGCCCGAGCCGCGCCTGCCCTCGGCCGAGGAGGCCGTGTTCGGGATCAGCGGACCGGCAGTCGTCTCGACGCTCACGCGCTGCTACCCCGCTTCGAGCCGTCCTTGCTGCGTTGCAACCGGCGCCGCGTCACCGGCGATTTGCGTCGCAGGCGCTTGGTAGGGTGAGCCGCCGAGCCCACGAGCGACGATTGGAGCCCGCCCCATGAGAAGAACGCCACTGACCGCCATCGTAACGGCCCTGACCGTGCTGGCGAGCACGATCGCGGTGGCGGGGTGCGGCTCGAGCAGCTCGTCATCCTCGTCCTCGACGAGCTCGACGCCGACGAGCTCAAAGACGCCGACGAGCACGACGACGACGAAGAAGCACAAGTCGAAACCGGCTTACTGAGGCGCCGGTCCGCCCGCCAGGCGAACGACCCGTTCATCGCGACTTCCGGGCCCGCAGCGAGGTGTAGTAGCCGATCACGGGGCTCGTCTTGGACGTGCCGAGAAGATGGCCGCTCGCGTCGAGCGCCTGCACGGCGACGTAGGCGTACTTGTTGGGCAGCGTCGTCGAGCTCTCGAAGCCGCTGAGCGGGATCTGCGCACGCTGCTCGAGCGACCCGGGCGCCTCGCCGGCGAGCACGCGCCACGAAGACACGCCGGTGGCGCCGTTCCAGCTCGCATGCACGATCGTCTCTTCTTCGGTGTCGTTGAAGCTGGCGAGCACGGTCGGCGGGTCGCTTGGAACAGCGCTCCAGGGGAAGCGGAAGGCCCGGTAGAAGGACATGTCGAACGGCTGGTGCGCGTCGAACACGAGCGAGCCGTCGGGGGCGTACTCGCTGATCGCGGCGACACCGCCGTAGCCGACGAGGGCATTGCCGTTCGCAAGCGTCTGCATGTTGCCCTGGCTGGCAGCGAGCAGCGGCGGGTCGGCATGAACATAGGCCTTCAGCAGTCGTGCTTCGTGCGTCTTTGAGTCGAGCTCGATCCGCAGGCCGCGCGACTGGCTGTGGATCGGCGGGTTCGAGCCGTCGTCGAAGAACGTGAGCTCGCCGTCGGCGAGTACGCGGCCGTCGTGCTGCCAGGCCATCTTCGTCCCGGGACCCATCTTGAACGAGCTCTTGTTGCCGCCGAGGCGCCACAGCACCTTGCCGCTGCCGCCCTGCAGCAGGTAGCCGGCCCACGTGCTGCGCGCCGAGATCAGCAGGTCGCCGCTCGGCTCGCGATCGATCGAGTTGAGGTGGAAGTAATCCCACGGCGCGGTCCCGCTCGGCGCTTCGACTTCTGACTCGGACGCCCCGATGTGATCGAGGCTGTGCCATTCCCAGCGCACGAGGCCCGTGCGCACGTCGATCTGCTGGATCGCCGTGTCGACGATCGCGCCGTCGCGCGAGCCCTGCACGGAGCTGAGGTCGCAGCGGATCGGGTTGTAGGCGGTGATGTAGGCCGTCTCGTGGGGAGCGAGCTGCAGCTCGTGCAGGTCGGCCTTCAGCCCGTTGCCCCCGGTGATCCTCGCGACGGTCTCATAGCGAGAGCTCATCACGACGTCTTCGCCTTGGCCGAAGCCGAGCGAGAGCACATGCCCGCGCCACCACGTGAGCACGCGCCGGCCTTCGTATTCCTGCACGGACAGGTCCTCGGCGGCTTCGCCTTCGGGCAGCTGCTGAAACCAGACGAGCCGTCCCTGCGGCGTGTAGATCAACGGCCCGTACTGGCCGGGGCCGGGGCCGTTGGTCGTGAACACGTCGCCGGCGGCGGGGTCGCGGTCGGGCGTGGTCACGGTCATCACCGGAGGATGCGTGTCGGGCAGCGTGTAGAAGCTCTGATAGTCGGCCGGCGCGGCGGGGAGGTTGGCGAAGTCGGTCGTGTTGGCCGTCGAGTACGGCGTGTCGACGCGGAAGCGGAAGGAGACGGGCTTGCCCGCGACCGTGCCGATCGCAGCACGCACGGTGACGCGCTCGCCGGCCGCGAACGGCGCGCTCGGCTGGAAGCTGGCGCCATCGCCCTGGGAGTAGCCGCGCAGGCGCCCGGCGTGGCTGCCGCTGTGCTCGCCGACGACGGACAGCACATGGATCTCGCCGGCCGGCGCGCCGAGGAAGCTGATCTGCGCGTGCGGGTTGGCGGTGCCCGTTTCGGGCGCCGGTGAGACGTCGACGCCGGTGCCCGCGAGCGTGGCCGTGTGCGCCAGCGTGGCCGGCAGGCACGCCGGCGCGGTTACGCGGCGCGAGCTCGAACCGGACGAGCCGAGCTTCAAGCTCGGCGAATCGAGCGCGAGCGCGAGCACGCCCCACACGAGCGCGGCGGCGCCCAGGATGATGAGTACGTTGCGGCGCATGTGCGAGTGCACGACCACCGGCCCGGCCCGCCCCCTCGGCCGCCGGTGTCGAGGCCGGAAGGGTGCCACATCCAGCGATGGCGAATGTAAGAGTTGCTTCAAAACGCTCGACCTGCTGGCGCCGTCGAGCCTCTGAGCGAGGCCCGAAACGGCTCAAATCGTCCGGCAGACGAGTAGGCTCAGCGGTGATGAGAGGGGTTGCGCCAACGCTGTCGGCGACGCTCGCCGCGCTCGTGTCGTGCTCGGCGATGCTGCTGCCCTCCCCCGCGCTCGGCGCCTCCGACGTGGCGAGCACGGAAGCGTACGTGCGCGCCAACTACGCGCTCGTGCTCGCAGGGCACCGGCTCTCGCCGACCGCGCGGGCGAAGATCGCGGCGCTGCGCGGGCGCCTGCGCAGCCAATGCGGGCAGATCGTCGCCGGCTCGCCGCAGAACGAAGACTCCGAAAAGCTCACATGGGAGGTGATCGGCGCGATGACGATCACCGGCTACGAGCCGGGCTTGGCGGCGGCAACGAAGTTCGCGCGCACCGTCTCGAAGCTGAGCTGGAGCAACGCGGCGCTGACGCGCGCGGTGCACGCATACGCGCGCAAGGGGCTCGCCGAGGTGCGCACGCCACTGCCCGACGTGTGCGGCGACTTGAGCGCGTGGAAGGCGAGTGGCTACACGGCGCTGCCGGCGAGCACGATCCACTTCCGCAAGACGTTCTACGAAAACTACGTCGGCGTCGGCTTCATGCCGAGCCAGCTCGCGCGCTACGTGCCGTCGTCGCAGAAGGCGCTCGTGCAGCAAGCGCGCCGCTATGAAGAAGCGATCGCCGAAGTCGAAGCGTTCGAAGTGGAAACGTTCGGCGAAATCATCGATTCGCTCGGGCTGAACCAGTAGCCGGCGCATCGACCGTCTCGGCGACGCGCGGCTGCTGTGCCGGAACGCCCTCATCGCCCTCGCGCGCGGGAGCGAGCGCGCGGGCGATCCCCTGCACGAGCAGCGCGCCGCACAGCGCCAGCGAGAACGCGGCGGCCGCGCCGAGCGGGATCGCGAGCACGGCGACGAGGAAGCAGAACGTGGCGAAGCCGTAGGCGCCGCGCAGGAAGCCGCGGAAGAAGTCGTCGAGCTGCACGGGGCCCTCGAGCACGAGCACGAATGCGGCGAGCACGGTGTTGGAGACCGGAAACGGCGTCAGCGTGCCGGTCATCGTCGGCCCGAGGCCGGCGGCGGCGCCGGTCAGGCCGAGCACGAGCAGCGCCGTCGCGATCGCGCGCGCCGGCAGATCCCAGGCGGGCAGCCCGGCGAGCGGCATGTCCTGCTCGTGCGGATCGGCCGGCAGCAGCCGCGGCGCCAGCGCGAAGGCGAGCAGCGCGAGGGCGAAGCCGAACCCTGCCGGGATCGAGGCCTGGCCGAAGGCGAGCGCGACGGCGAGGAAGGCGACCCACCCGGCGAGCACTGCTCCGAGCCAGCCGGCGCGGCGTGCGACCTGCGCGAAGACGACGACGAAGCAGGCGAGCGCGACCAGCCCGAGCAGCGACGCCGCGGCGGCGTCGGCGGCGAAGTGCCTGCCGTGCTCGAGCTCGGTGATCAGCAGGATCGGGCCGGCCACGAGCGGCAGCGCGACGAGCAGGCCGGAGACCTCGTGGCCCCAGCGGCGACCGGCGAGCGATGAGCCGACGACGAGCGCTGGCGCGAGCGTCAGCTTGACGAGCAGCAGCGGCACGAGACGCTCACCACCGTTCCCACCCGGCCGCCGCCTCCTCCCTCTGCGGTCGGCGCTGAAGGCGCTTGAGCGTGGCGTTGACGACCCACACGATCAGCGCGCCACCGACGGTCGACCAGAAGCCGCCGACGGTGAAGCCGTCGACGATCTTGCTCGTCAGCCACAGCATCAGCGCGTTGATCGCGAGCAGCGCGAGCCCGAACGAGAGGATCACGGCGGGCAGCGTGAAGAGGATGATCCACGGCCGCACGATGAAGTTGACGACGCCGAGGATCGCGCCGGCGAGCAGCAGCGTGCCGAAGTCTTCGCTGTAGCCGATCGCCGGGATCACGGCCGCCGCGACGAGCAGCGCCAGGCAATTTGAGAACCACGTGATCAGCAGGCGAATCGCCATCGCCCCATCCTCGCACGGCGAGCCGCCACGCCGTATATGCAATCGCTACCAATGCCCGCAAAAGGGCGTGCCCCTCCTACGCTGCGGACGCGGCGCCGTGCGGCTCGCGCACGAACTCGCGGATCGCGCGCGCGAAGGCCTGCGGCTGATCGCGCATGATCAAGGTGTAGCTGTCTGCGATCTCAACGAGGCGCGCGTCGGGCAAGAGCTCGGCGAAGCGGCGCCCGTGCTCGGGGCGGGCGACTTTGTCCTCCGGCGTCCACACCACCAGCGTGGGCCGGTCGAACGAGCGCAGCCGCTCGCACACCTCGACCATCTGCCGGCGCCGCGCGCCGGATGCGTAGCGGCTCAGATCGCGGCGCACGCCGCGCTGGGTTCGAAGCGGCTGCAACCAGCGGTCGAACAGCTCGTTCGGGAGCGGGCGCTTGGACATCCAGCCGAACGTGATTGGCAGGCGCCGCAGCGCGCGCACTCGCAGAACCTGCGCCGCGAGCAGCAAGCCGCCGGGGATGCTCGCCAGCAGCCTCAGGTTCTGGCCGGCCAGGCCCGGGGGGTAGTTCTCGAACGCCTCGCACGGGGAGATCACGAGCCGCGCGACACGCTCGGGGTTCTCCCCGGCGAGCACGAGTCCCGCCGCGTGGTCGTTCTGCACGAGCGTCGCGTCGCGCAGGTCGAGCCGCGCGAGCAGCTCGCCGACGATCGCACCGAAGCCGTGCAGCGAGAGGTCGGCGTCGCGGCGCATCGGTTTGCGGTGCGCACCGAGCGGGAGCGTCGGAACGATGCAGCGATGGTCGGCGCGCAGGTCATCGACGAGGGGGTCCCAGACGCGCGCGTCCATCAGGCCACCGCCCAGCAGCACCAGGACCGGACCGTCGCCACCGGTGTCGTCGTATTCGATCGTCCCCGCCGTCAGCTCGATCTCGGGCATCTGCGCCGACTCCTTTTTTCTATTTATTAAGTTAAAAATAGATAGATCGCTCTAGTGCACGTACCGTATCATTGCCCGCATGGCAGTGGAGACGAGGGAGCGGATCGTTCAGCGCAGCGCCGAGCTGTTCCGCCGCCAAGGCTTCGCCGGCACCGGCGTCAAGCAGATCGTCGCCGAGGCGAGCGCGCCGTTCGGCTCGCTCTACCACTTCTTCCCGGGCGGCAAGGAGCAGCTCGGCGAGGAGGTGATTCGCTCCTCGGGAGCCATCTACGGGCAGTTGATCGACGCCTTCTACGAGCCCGGCGGCGACCCGGTGGCGGCGACGCGCAACTTCTTCGCCGCCGCCGCCGTGGGGGTGCGCGAATCGGGCTACGCCGACGCCTGCCCGATCGCGACGGTCGCGCTCGAGGTCTCGAGCACGAGCGAGCCGATGCGCCAGGCGTGCGCCGACGTGTTCAACGGCTGGCTCGACGGCGCCGCCGAGCGCCTGCGCGAATGCGGCCTGCCGCGCAAGCGCTCGCGCGCGCTCGCCTTCGAGCTGATCGCAACGCTCGAGGGCGCCTTCGTGCTGGCCCGCGCGCTGCGCAGCACCGAGCCGATCGAAGTCGCCGGCGCCGCCGTGACGGCCTCCGTGCGCGAGGCGATGGCCAAGCGGCGCAAGCAGCGCGCCGCGCGATGAACGACGCCGAGGAGGTCACGCCCGGCGGCGCCGGCATCGAGTCGTGGTGGTCCGCCGGCGAGCGCGTGACGCTCGAGCTGGGCGGCGCCGAGCGCGAGATCTTCGTGCGCCGCCTTGGCGAGGGACCGAGCATGACGCTGCTGCACGGCTTCCCCAGCTCCTGCCACGACTGGGCCAAGGTCGCGCCGGCGCTCGCCGCAAGTCACGCGCTCTCGATGCCCGACTTCCTCGGCTTCGGCGCCTCGGCCAAGCCGCCGCAGCACGAGTACTCGCTGCACGAGCAGGCCGACCTCGTGCAGGCGCTGTGGGCACGCGAAGGGATCGTCGAGACGATCCTCGTCGCGCACGACTACGCCGTCTCGGTCGCGCAGGAGCTGCTCGCGCGCCGCGCCGAAGGCCGCCTCGCCGTGCAGCTGCGCGCCGTCCATCTGCTCAACGGCGGGCTCTACCCCGAAGTCCACCGCCGCCAGCCGACGCAGGACGCGCTGCTGCACCCGGAGCACGGCCCACGGATCGGCGAGCTGATGAACGAGGAGCTGTTCGTGGCGGGCATGGCGCCGACGTTCGCCGAGCACTATGACGCCGGCCCCGACAGCGCCGAGATGTGGCGTGCGATGCACCGCGACGACGGCCAGCGCATCGGGCACCTGCTGATCCGCTACATCACCGACCGCGAACGCCACGAACAGCGGTGGGTCTCGGCGCTCGAGCAGACCGACGTGCCGCTGAGCTTCGTCTGGGGCATGCTCGACCCGGTCTCCGGAGCGCACATGGCCGAGCGGATCGCGCAGCGGCTGCCCGGTGCGCCGCTGCTCGCGCTCGACAACGTCGCCCACTGGCCGCAGCTCGAAGCGCCCGAGCGCGTCGCGCGGGCGCTGCTCGACTCGACGCCGGCCTGAGCCCGCCCGAGTCGCGTCAGCTCCTGCCCGAGACGCCGTCGACGAGCCGCGCGAGCGCCGAAGGGCGGCCGTTGCGGCGCTCGATCGCGTCGGCCCTCCGGTACAGCGAGTAGACGCCGCGAATGCCCGCCCAGCGAAACGGCTCGGGCTCCCAGCGGCGCGCGCGCCGACCGACCCACGGCAGCCGCGTCAGCGCGGTGCTCTCGCCGAGCAGCAGATCGCGCAGCGTGCGCGCGGCGAGGTTCGACGCCGCGACGCCCTCACCGACATAGCCGCCGGCCCACGCCAGCCCCGCGGCGCGGTCGGCGTCGACGGTCACGCACCAGTCGCGCGCGACGCCGAGCACGCCCGACCATGCATGGTCGAGCTCGGCGCCGGCGGCCGCTGGGAACATCGCGTCGAGCCCGGCGCGCAGCTGCGCGACCGTGGCGCGCGCCGTGGCGCCCTCGCCGCCCGTGCACGAGCCAAAGCGGTAGGGCACGCCGCGGCCGCCGATCGCGATCCGCCCGTCGGCGGTGCGCTGCAGGTAGGCGAACACGTGGGCGTTGTCGTCGAGCACCTCCTCCCCGCCCCAGCCGATCTGCTGCCATAGCTCGGCGCCGAGCGGCTCGGTGACGATCATCGAGCTGTTGATCGGCACGAGCGCGCGGCGCTGAGAGCGCAGCGAGGCCGTGTAGCCCTCGGTCGCGCGGACGACCCAGCGCGCGCGCACGTTGCCACGCGCGCTGCGCGCTTCGCCGGGGACGATCTCTCGCACGGGCGTCTGCTCGTAGATCGTCACGCCGAGGCGCTCTACGGCCGATGCGAGCCCGGCGACGAGCTTCGCCGGGTGCAGCCGCGCGGCGTGCGGCGAGAACGTCGCCGAGTGCGCACCGGCCACGCGCACGCGCCGGCGGAGCTCCTCGCCGCCCAGCTCGCAGACGTCGTCCTCGCCCAGGCCGAGCGCGCGCAGCTCGCGCACGTGGGCGCGCAGGCGCTGTCCCTGTGCCGCGTCGAGTGCGACCGTCAGGTGCCCGCCCTTGACGAAGTCGGCGTCGATCCGCTCATGCGCCAGCACGCGGGCGATCTCATCGACCGTGTCGAACATCTCACGCTGCAGCGCCGCGTACCCGGCCCACGCGCCGTCGCCGCCGTCCCCGCCCTCGCGCTGCTGCGCGCCCTCGCGCTCGTAGGCGCGCGGCGGCCCGGAGAAGAAGCCTGTCGCCCAGCCGCCGTTGCGCCCCGAGGCGCCGTAGCCGGCGCGCTCGGCCTCGAGCACGACGACGCGCAGCGACGGCTGCGCGCGCTTGAGGTAATAGGCCGTCCACAGGCCCGTGTAGCCGGCGCCGACGATCGCCACGTCGGCCTCGAGCGGGCCGGGCAGCGGCTCGCGCCCGTCGGGCTGCCCGCCGAGCGAGCGCCACCAGAAGCCGAGCTCGCCCGTGCGCATGGGGCGAGGTTAGTCGCGCGCCGGGCGCTCAGCTCGACGGCGCGTCGAGCTCGGCGAGCTTGCGCGCGAGGAAGCTGCGCTCGGACTCGGCGTGCACGAGCTCGAGCGCTCGCCCGTAGGCGGCGCGTGCGTCCTCATCGCGCCCGAGCCGGCGCAGCAGCTCGGCGCGGGTGGCGTGCAGGTAGTGGTAGCCGTCGAGCTCGAGCCCTTCGACGAGCGCAAGCGCCGCGGCGGGGTCGCCGGCCTCGGCCAGCGCGACGGCCCTGTTCAGCTCGATCACGGGCGAGCCGGTCAGCACGGCGAGCCGGCCGTACAGCGCCGCGATCTGCGCCCAGTCGCGAGGCTCCTCGGTGTGCAGCGCCGCGATCTGCGCCTGCAGCGCGTAGGGCCCTCCGCCAACGCCGCCGAGCGCGAGCGCCCGCGCGAGCGCGACGCGCCCCTGCGCGATCTGCTCGCGATCCCACAGCCCGCGATCCTGCTCGGCGAGCAGCACGAGCAAGCCGTCGGCGAAGCGCGCCTCGCGCCGCGCGTCGTGCAGCAGCATCAACGCGAGCAGCGCGTGCACCTCGGCTTCGTCGGGCATCAGTTCGACGAGCGCCCGCCCCAGGCGGATCGCCTCGCCGGCGAGCTCGCCGCGCCCGCCATAGCCCTCGTTGAAGATCAGGTAGACGACGGCGAGCACGGCGACGAGCCGGTCCGGCAGCAGATGGTCGGGCGGCACGCGGAAGGGGATGCCGGCCGCCCTGATCTTGTGCTTGGCGCGCACGAGCCGCTTGGCGAGCGTCGCCTCGGGCACGAGGAAGGCGCGCGCGATCTCCTCCGTGCGCAGGCCGCCGAGCGTGCGCAGCGTCAGCGCCACCTGCGCGTCGGTCGCGAGCGCCGGGTGACAGCACGTGAACAGCAGCTCCAGCCGCTCGTCGGCGAACACGCCTTGATCGCTCTCCTGCATCACGTCCTCCGTCGTCTCGGGCACGTCGAGCATTCGCGTCTTCGCCGCGAGCGTGCGCTCTCGGCGGATGCGGTCGATCGCGCGGTTGCGCGCCGTCGTCGTCAGCCACGCGCCCGGGTTGGCGGGCAGGCCTTCGCGCGGCCAGCGCTCGGCGGCGACGGCGAAGGCCTCCTGGGCGGCTTCCTCGGCGAGGTCGAAGTCGCCGAGGAAGCCGATCAGGGTCGCCAGCACGCGGCCCCACTCCTCGCGGAACAGGAGCTCGAAGCCGCCGCCCGGCGCGAGCGGGCTTGGCCGGCCGCGAATGGTCAGCGCTCCACGACCGGGCGAACCTCGATCGCGCCGCCCATCCGCGCGGCCGGGATGCGCGCGGCCAGCTCGATCGCGGCGTCGAGGTCGTCGGCCTCGTACAGGTAGTAGCCGCCGATCGCCTCCTTGGTCTCGGCGAAGGGGCCGTCTGTCGTCAGCGTCTGCCCGTCCTGCACGCGCACGGTCGTCGCCGTCTCCGGGCCCTGCAGCTGGTGGCCGCCGAGCATCCCGGGCGCCTGGGCGATCTTCATGTACTCGGCCGTGAGCGCGCTTTTCTCCTCCTCGGAGAGCGCCTCGTACTCGGACATCGGGGTCGAGGAGTAGATCTGCAGCAGATAGGTCATCGGTTCCTCCTGTGGGGGTTTCGGACAGTGTCGTACCTACGACGAACGGGGCGCACGGAAATGGACACCCGACAACAGCAGGGGCCCTGGGTGGGCCGCTGCAGGATCCGGCCGATTTCCCTAAAGTGCCCGCCATGAGCTTGGGGGAGCTTTCGATCTCCGGTTCCGTGGTGCGTCCCGGCGACGCCGGCTGGGACGCGGCGCGCCTGTCCTGGAACCTCGCGGCAGACCAGCAGCCGGAGGCGGTCGCGCTGGTCGAGAGCGCCGAAGACGTCGCCGCCACGGTGCGCTTCGCGGCCGCGCACGATCTGAAGATCGCCGCGCAGGGCACCGGTCACGGAGCCGTCGCGCTCGGGTCGCTCGAGGGCACGCTGCTCGTCAAGACCGAGCGGATGCGCGGGGTCGAGGTCGACGGCGAGGCGCAGACGGCGCGCATCGAGGCAGGGGTGCTGGCGATGGAGCTCGGCGCGGCGGCGCAGGCCGAGGGCCTCTGCTCACTGCCCGGCTCGGCGCCGGACGTCGGCGTCGTCGGCTACACGCTCGGCGGCGGCCTGAGCTGGCTCGGGCGCCGCTACGGCTTCGCCTGCAACCGCGTGCAGGCGATCGAGCTGGTCACGGCCGGCGGCGAGATCCGCCGCGTGGACGCAGAGCACGACGCCGATCTGTTCTGGGCGATGCGCGGAGGCGGCGGCTGCTATGCCGTCGTCACGGCGCTGCACGTCGCGCTGCTGCCGATCGCAGAGCTCTATGCGGGGATCATGATCCTGCCCGCCGAGCTGGGTGTCGGCGCGATCCGCGCCTACCGGGACTGGACCGAGACGGTGCCCGACGAGGTCACCTCGATCGTCCGCTTCCTGCGCCCGCCGCCGCTGCCCGACGTGCCCGAGCCGCTGCGCGACCGCCCGCTGATCACGATCGACGCGGCCTACATCGGAAGCCAGCCCGACGGGGAAAAGCTGCTGGCGCCGCTACGCGAGATCGGCGAGCCGATCATGGACACGTTCGGCCAAATCCCGGCCGAGGCGCTCTCGAAAATCCACATGGACCCCGAGCAGCCTGTGCCGGGCCTCGGTCATCACGCCTTGATCAGAGAGCTGCCCGACGAGGCGATCGACGCGTTCGTCGGCGCCGCCGGCGCCGACGCGGGCTCGCCGCTACTGCTGGCCGAGCTGCGCCACATCGGCGGCGCGCTCGGACGCGCCGGTGACGACGCCGGCGCGCTCGCCAAGCTCGACGCGGACTACCTGATGTTCGGTATCGGGATGCCGATGACCCCCGAGCTAGGCCGGGCGATCGACGGCCATCTCGACCACCTGACCGACGTGATGGCGCCGTGGTCGGCCGATGGCGGCTATTTCAACTTCGCCGAGCGCGAATGCGGCGTGGACTCGATCCTGCCGGCGGCCGTCTGCGAGCGCCTCGGCGAGGTCAAGCACCGCTGGGACCCGGACGGGCTGATCCGCTCCAACCACGCCGTCACAGTCGCACCCGCCTGAGCCTCGCGCGGGCCGCCCGGCCCCCGGACGGCCGCGCCCGCCTGAGCCCGGGACGGCCGTCGGGCGTGACGAGACCTGCTCGCTAGTGTGAGGGCACGCGGCGGGCGAACGGCGGCAGGACGCCGCCGAGGGCCGCGCGGCGGCGTCCCGGATGAGTTCGAGCACGAAAGACCGCACCCACCCGACGGTCATGTACGTCGGCGCGGGCCGTGGCGAGCGTTGATCGCGCGAGCTGCAAGTGCAGGCGGCGAGCCGCTTGCGATCCGCCGCTTCGAGCCCGGCGACGAGCCGGCCGTACTCGAGCTGCTGAACGTCGCGTTCGGCGGCTGGCCACCGCGAGGGGCGGACGGAACGCCGTCGGAGTTCTTCCGCTGGAAGCACCTCGAAAGCCCGTTCGGGCGCTCGCTGATGGTCGTCGTCGAGCTGCGCGGCGCGATCGCTGGCTTCTATGCGTACATGCCCTGGCTGCTCAGCGCCGACGGGCGCACGATCGCAACGATGCGGGCCGTCGACCTCGCGATCGACCCGCGCCACCGCCGACAGGGCATCTCGCTGGCGCTGCGCTCGGCCACGACCTTCCCGCGCGAGGTCGAGTTCGTATGGGGCAATCCAAACACCGCGAGCGCCGCCGGTGGCAGGCGCCTGGGGCGCCCCGAGGTGCACGGATTGCGCTCGTTCCTGCGTCCCTGCGCGGGACTGCTCAGGAGCCTGCCAGCGCGTGCGCTGGGCGTGCGATCAGATGCTCCCGGGCCGGCGCCCAGCGAACTCACGGCGGCGCAGGTGCTGCAGGACCGGGCGCTGCTCGCGCGGCTGCCGGCGCGCGCCGAGCAGCACGCCGGGCGACTCGGAACGCTCAAGCACGACGACTACCTGCGCTGGCGCTACGGGCGCTCGGTGAGCTACCGCGCGGTTGGGCTCGACGCGCCCGGCGAGGAGGGGCTCGCGATATTCCGCCGTCGCCGCCACGGCCCCTTCGCCGTCGCCGATGTCTGCGAGCTGCTGCTCACGCGACGCGACGCGCGCGTCGAGCGGCGCCTGCTGCGACACGTCGCCGGGGCAGCGCGCGCGGACTTCATCCTCTGCAACTTCCCCTCACGACGCAGCGCCGCTTCGCGCGCCCTGGTCGGCTACCGCACGCGCGAGACGCTGATGGCGCTCGTGCTCAGGCGCGATCTCGCGCCCGATCCACGCATCCCCGACTCGTGGGCGCTCTCGCGCGGGGATCTCGAGTTGCTCTAACGGCTGAAGCTGGCGTGGCCGGCGAGAGCTGCCCGGGCGACGGCGCCTCAGCCCGCGCTGCTTGCCTGCGCGGGCTCGGACGCGGACGCGGCGGGCGCCGACGCGGGCTCCTCGCCGCTCGCGAGCACCGGCTGCTCGGCCTTGCCGCCGGGCATCGCGCGCACGGCGACGATGAAGGCGAGCGCCATCGCGCCCGCCATGCCGTAGATCACGGTCTGCGTCGAGTGTGCGAAGTCGAGCTGGATCTGATGCGTCACGGCGTGCGAGGCGCGTCCCGAGCCGGCGCCCGAGCTCGTGCCGCTCGCGGCACCGGAGATCGCGTGGGCCACGCTGTCGGCCCGTCCCTTGGGCACGCCGACCTTGCCCAGCGTGCGCTCGACGCGCGAGACGTTCTCGGTGATCAGCAGCGAGCCGAGCACGGCCAAGCCGAGGCTGCCGCCGAAGTTGCGCACGGTCTGCGTGACGCCCGTGACCGCACCGTAGGTGGCGCGCGCCGCGCGGTTGAGCGCGTCGGTGCTGACCGGGCCCAGCACGAGGCCGACCCCGGCGCCGGCGATCGCCAGGTAGTACCACTGCGAGCTGAACGACAGGTCGTCGAGGCTTTCGCCCCACAGCCAGAAGCCGACCGCGGCGATCGCGCAGCCCGGCACGACCGACGGGCGCGCCCCCTGGCTGTCCAGGATGCGCCCGCCGCGCTGGGCCGCGATCGAGAAGCCGCCGAAGAACACGAGCAGCACGAGCCCCGCGTTCGAGGCGCTTTCGCCGAGCGCGATCTGCGCGTACAGGCTGGCGAAGAAGAACAGCGGCACGAAGCAGATCGAGAGCAGGAACAGCACGACGTTGTCGACGAGGAAGCCGCGGTCGGCGAACAGGCGCAGCGGCACGAGCGGCTCCTCGGCGCGCAGCTCGAAGCGCACGAAGGCCACCAGCAGCGCGAGGCCGGCGATCAGGCACAGCCACGTCGCGACACTGCCCCAGCCCCACACGCCCGCCTGCTGCAGGCCGAGCACCGCAAGGCCCATGCCGGCCGAGACGAGCACCGCGCCGCGCATGTCGATCCGCGCCGGGTTGCGCTCCTCCGTCGGTTTCGAGATCAGCGTGAGCACGACCGCGATGATCGCCACCGGCACGTTGACCCAGAAGATCGCCCGCCACGTCCACTCCGTCAGGTAGCCGCCCGCGATCGGGCCGACCGCTGTCAGCGCACCCGTGACAGAGAAGAAGATCGCCAGCGCCTTGCCGCGTTCGGTGACCTTGTAGCTCGAGACGACGATCGCCAGCGCAGCCGGGAACAGCACGGCCGCGGCCGCTCCCTGCAGCGCGCGGAACACGATCATCCACGTCTCGCCGATCGAACCCGTCGGCGTGGCGCCGCACAGCGCCGAGCAGATCGCGAAGGCGATCACGCCGACCAGCACCATCCGGCGCGGGCCGAACACGTCGGCGACCTTGCCGCCCAGCGCGAACAGCGCCGAGAGCGCGAGCAGGTAGGCATTGATGATCCACTGCGAGCCCGTCGAGGAGAGGTGCAGGTCGTGCTGCAGGTTCGGCACGGCCAGCGCGACGATCGTCTGGTCGATGAACAGCATCGCGACCGCGAAGATCATCGCGGCGAGGACGAGTTTCTGCCTATCCACGTTTCGGCGCTCCTCTCGCTTTCAGCCCAGGCTCACCGGGCACTTTCACCCCCAATCGGCGATCTCCTGCCATTACCTGAGCCGCGGTCGCCGTCTGGCGGCGACCCGCGGATCCGACGCCGGCGCCTGCGGCTCCTGAGCGCTACGCGACGACGCCCGCCGCGTCGAGCAGCTCCTGTGCCTCGGCCTCGATCCCTTCGGCCATCAGGTGCAGCTCGTCGACCAGGTCGGGGTCGGCGCACAGGCCGATGCACAACAGGCCGGCGAGCGACGTCGCCGAGACGCGCAGTGCGTGGCGTTCGCCGATCTCGGCGATCGAGTGCAGGTGCGCGACCGGCGCCTCGAGCACGCTGACCGGATCGCGCGGGCCGGGCACGTTGGAGACGCTGAGCGCGAAGCGGCGCGGGTTGCGCTCGATCCGCGTCAGCAGATGCTCCAGCGGCGGCACGCCCGAGAGCTCGTGCAGCAGGTGCTCGCGGTACTGGGCATCGTGATCGAGCTTGCGCTCGCTCGTCGCCGCGTGGGTCGCGCGCAGCCGCGCGACCGCGTCCGGCTCGTTCAGCGGTAGGCCGACCGAGAAGAACGAGTCGTGGTTGGCTAGCTCGTCGCCCTCGTGATGCAGGCTCACCGGCACCTGCACGCGGATCGTCCCGAGATCGCCGTGGCGCAACCTGACCCAGCGCCCGACCGCGCCGGCAACGATCGTCAGCACGGCGTCGTTGACCGTCGCCCCGTCGAGCGTCTTCGCCGCCTCGTGCAGTGCGGCCAGCGGCACGACGGCGAAGGCGACCTCGCGGCGCGTGCCGATCGTGCCGTCGAACGGCGAGCGGCACTCGCCGCGCGCGTACTCGCGATGCAGGAAGCCCGCCAGGTGCGCGCGGCGGCGCGCCTCGTCCGCCGCGTGCGCGGCGTGCGCCTGCGCCGTGCTCATCGCCGCCTCCGGGCTGTCGTCCCACAGCAGCGCGCGAGCCAGGCGAACCGACGCCGTGCCGTCGGCCAGCGCGTGATGGATCCGCCAGATCAGCGCCGTGCCGCCGTCGTGCAGCGGCGCCACGTCGATCCGCCAGAGCGGGCGCGAGCGGTCCAGGCGCTGCTCGAAAAGCCGCGCGACCAGCGCCGCCAGCTCGGGCCGCGAGACAGCCCGCTCGACCGGAGCAGCCACGACGTGCTCGTTCAAATTGAAATCGTCGTCTGAGACCCATGCCGGCTCGTGCGCGCTGCCGCCCAGCCTGCGGGTGAGCGCCGGCGCCAGGGCGATGCGCTCGGCGATCCGCTCGCGCAGCTGCTCGAGCACCGGTCCGCCGTGCGCGGTCGGGGCCAAGCGCACGATCTTGCACGTGTGCCCCGCGATCGTGCGGCACTCGAGCGCGAGGATCGCGCGGTCCTCCGGGCCGAGCGGGATCGGGGCATCGCTCACTCCGACATTCTCGCCGATGCCGCAAGCGTCGCGCTAGCATCGAGCGTTCCCCGGCCGAGAGGATCGCGATGGGAAATCTGGGCGGCAGCGCCAGCAGCGAGATCGACGCGCCTTTGCAGGACGTCTGGGCGATCGTCGAGGACGTGCTCTCGGCGCCCGACTGGCAGGGCGGCCTCGACGCGATGACCGCGCTCGAGCACGACGACGCCGGACGTCCAGTGCTCGTCGAAACCGAGAACGACATCAAGGTCCGGCGGATCAAGGCGCGCGTGCGCTTCCGCTACGACGGACCGACGCGCCTGTCCTGGACCCAGGAGCACGGAGAGATGAAGTCCGTCGAGGGCTCGTGGGAGCTCGAGGACCTCGGCGACGGCCGCACGCGCGCGACGTACAACCTCGACGCCGACCCCGGCCGCCTGCTCGGCATGCTGATCAAAGGGCCCGTCGAGGCCGCCACGCGGGCGATCTTCGTCAACGGGCGTCCCGGCGAGCTCAAGCGACTCGCCGAGGACGGTCCGCGCGGCTAGACCCCGCTGCGCTCCACGGCAGGCCGGCTACGCGCCACGGCGGCGCAAAACTACTGATCGACGCGCGCGGTCCGTACCGATGAGTTGAACGCCGTGCGCGCTTACGGTCAACCATGTGCTTCGTCTAGCCGCCCTCTCGATTCGCAAGCCCGCGCTCACGCTCGTCGGAGCGATGCTCGTGGCGATCGTGCTCGGCGCCATCGGCCTCGGCGTGTCGCACTCGCTGTCGCCGAGCATCGTCGTCGTGCCCGGCACCGAGAGCTCACGCGCGCAGACGCTCGCCAACGCCCAGTTCGGCTCGACCCAGTTGGTGCCGATCCTGCTGCGCGGGCCGCGCGCCGCGCTCGACCGCCAGGGGCCGCGCCTGGTGCGCGACCTCGTCAAGCGCCCGCACACGCGTGCGCTCAGCGCATGGGACGCCGGGATCGCCTCGCACGGCCTGCGCCCGAGCGCCAACGCCGGCATGATCGTCGTCTCGGTCGATCGTCCCGAAAAGACCGTCGTCGCGCACGACCAGCCGCAGATCGAAGCGCTCGTCGCACGAGACGTCGCCGCGCCCGTGCACGCGAGCGTCACCGGCCAACCATCGATCGACAGGGCCTTGAAGGACGAAGCGCTCTCGAGCACGCGCCGCTCCGAGCTGATCGCGCTCGGCATCCTCTTCGTGCTGCTGCTCGTCGGCCTGCGCGCGCCGCTGGCGGCCGCCGCCGTCACGCTGACCGGCGCCGGCGTCGTGCTCTCGGCCTTCGGCTTGATGGCGCTGCTCGGTCGCGTGATCGAAATCGACCCGATCGCCGTCGCACTGGCCTCGATGACGGGCTTGGCGCTGAGCGTCGGCTACGCGCTCTTGATCCTCGACCGCTTCCACCAGGCCGAGCGCGACGCCGACGCCGCAGCGGCCCAGGGTGAGCGCGCGAGCAACTCCGCCGAGACCAGCGCGCGCCTCGCGAGCGAGGCCGTCGCCGGCACCGGGCGCGCCGTGCTGCTCGCCGGCAGCGGCCTGATCCTCGCGCTGCTGCTCGCGACCGCGATCGCACCGACCAAGATCCTCACCTCGCTCGGGATCGGCGTGCTGCTGTGCAGCGCGCTGGCCGTCGGCGCCGCCGTCGTCGTGATGCCCGCGGCGCTCGTGCTGTGCGGCCGCAGCATCGCGATCGGCTGGATCGCCCCGCGCGGCCTGACCCGCGACTGGGACCGGCTCGTCGGCGCCGGCGCGTGGGTGCGCAGGCGCGCAGTGCTCGCCGGCGCGCTCGCCACCGCCGTGCTCGTCGCGCTCGCCGTGCCGATCTTCTCGCTGCAGACCGGCCCGCCCGATGTCAGCCAGCTGCCACCCGGCAACGAGGCGCGGCAGTCCTTCGAAACGGTCGCTCGCACGATGGGGCCGGGGTGGCCGACGCCCTACGACATGATCGTCGTCAATCCGCGCGGGCCGATCACGACGGCCGACACGCTCGCCAAGCTCGACGCGCTGCAGGCGCAGATCGCGCGTGACCCGGCCGTCGCCTCCGTCGCGGGCCCCGGTGCGCTGAGCGGTCAGACCAAGGCGCTCGGCAAGCTGCCGAAGTCGCTCGACGAATCGGGCAAGCTGCTGAAGGGCGGCAAGCACGACCTGCAGCGCCTCGCCAACGGCCTCGGGCAGGCCGGCAGCGGCGCGCAGCAGCTGCAGAACGGGCTTCGCTCGGCGAGCACCGGCGCGAGCCAGCTGCACAGCGGCTCGAGCGCCGCGCAGGCCGGCTCGGCGCAGCTGCACGCCGGGCTGTCCTCGGCGCAGGCCGGCTCGGCAAAGCTGTCCGGTGGTCTAGAGCAGGCGCTCGCCGGAGCAAAGGCGCTGAAGAGCGGAGCCAGCCAGGCGCTGGCCGGCTCGGTCGACATCACCAACGGACTCGGCTCGGTCAACGTCCCGGTGTCCGCGGGCTTGCCGACGATGAAGCATTCTGGAAGCGCTTGCGGCGAGCACGAGCAGCTCGATCGCAAGCCTGCAGGGCCAGTCACAGAGCGCCTCCGGCGATGTCGCCGGCGCGCTCTCCGCGCTGCACGGCATGACCAGCGGCAAGGAAGACCCCCGTTACGCCGAAGCGCTCGCCGCGCTGACGCGCGCCGGCGAAGCAGTCGGCGGCGTATCCGGCTCGCTCAGCTCCACCGCGCCCGCCGCCAAGGAAGCCGCCGCGATCGCCGCGACCGTGGCCACCCAGAACGCATTCCTCGCGAGCGCGCTCGGCCGGCTGCACAGCGGCGCCGGCGAACTGCAGGCCGGCCTGTTGAAGCTGCAGCGGGGCAACGCGCAGCTGGCCGGCGGCGTCGCCAAGCTGTCGGGCGGCGGCGGGCAGCTGACCGGCGGCCTGACCAAGCTGCGCGACGGCGCCGGCGCGCTGGAAGCCGGGCTCGGCCAGCTGACGAGCGGCACCGGCCAGCTCGAAAGCGGGCTCGCCGGGGGCGTCTCGCCGACCGGCCAGCTCGTCAACGGGCTCGGCGTGATGCAGGCCAGCGTGTCCAAGTTCAGCGGCCAGCCTGCCCTCGCCCAAGGACCTCGAAGAACTGCACGCGCAGTCGCCGGGGCTGTTCAACTCGGGCTACTTCCTGCTCGCCGCCGTGGCCGGCGCGCAGCCGGCGTCGAGCAACGCCGCCGGCTTCACCGTCAACGTCGCCCGCGGCGGCAGCGCCGGTCAGATCGTCGTCATCTCGCGCTACCGCTCGAGCGCCGCCAAGACGACCGCGCTGGGCGATCGGCTGAGGCGCACCGCCGAGCGCTTTGCCGCGCGCAACCACCTCGCCGTCGCCGTCGGCGGCCCGGCGGGCAACCTCGCCGACTTCACCAGCGCCACCAACGCGCGGCTGCCCTGGGTGATCGCCGCGCTCGCGCTCGCGATCGCCGCCGCCCTCGGCCTCGCGCTGCGCGCCGTGCTGCTGCCGATCGTCGCCGTCGCCTTCAACCTGCTGACGGCCGCCGCCGCCTTCGGCGCGCTGAGCCTGCTGTTCGGCGGCTCGAACCCACCGCTCGGCGGTCCCGGCTACATCGACCCGATGTCGATCGTCGGCATCTTCACGATCGTCTTCGGCGTCTCGCTGATCTACCTCGTGCTCCTGCTGCAGCGCACGCGCGAGGAGCTCCTCGCCGGCAAGACCGTCGACGACGCGCTCGACCTCGCCCTGCGCCGCACCGCGGCCGCAAGCACGGGCTCCGGCCTGTTGATGATCGCCGCGCTGATCCCGTTCGCCACGACCGACCTGCTGACCGTGCGCGAGCTCGGCGTCGGCTTGGCGGTCGCACTGGCGATCGACGTCTTCATCGTGCGGCCGGTGCTGCTGCCGTCCGCGGTCAAGCTGCTCGGCCGCTGGAGCTGGTGGCCGACGGCGACCGGCGAAGGCCGCGCGCCGAGGTCGCCGAGGTCGCAGCACAAACCGCATCACCCACATTTCCCACGGAGAGGGCACAGCCCTCGCTCACGTCCCACTCACTAGGAGGAGATTCAGATGAGAAGGCTTCAGATCGCAGGACCGCTCACCGCCGTCGCCGTGCTGCTGCTCGCGACGACCGGGGTGGCGCTGGCGAGCAGCCAGTTCACGCAGACCTCGAACATCGTCCTGACGGCGAGCAAGGCCGGCGCCTCGACGGGCTTCAAGGCCGCGCTGAAGTCGGCCGACCCGGGCGAACCGGGCGGCAAGCCGCAGGCGCTGAAGACGCTCACGATCACCTTCCCGGTCGCGACGAAGTTCAACTTCAAGAGCAAAGCGATCAAGCCGTGCACCGCCACGGACGTCGAAATCAAGGGCACCAAGGGGACCGCCTGCCCCGCCAAGAGCAAAATCGGCAGCGGCAGCGCGGAAGCGAATGGCGCGCCCGTGTTCCCGGCGCTGCCGGAGAACGCCGTCGCCTACGCGAGCAAGAGCGACCTGATCTTCCTGCTCACGCCGAAGGGCCCAGCCGGGTCGGTGCTCGTGCTGCACGGGAAGGTCGCCGCCAACAAGGTGACCGTCGGCGTGCCGCTGCTGCAGGAAGGCCCGCTGACGATCGTGATCACCGCGCTCGAACTGAGCGTCAACAAGCTCGGCAACGGCAAGAGCGCGTTCGTCACCGCCGGCAAGTGCAAAGGCGGCAAGTTCACGGTCGGCTCGAGCTTCGTCTACTACACCGGCGCTGCCAAGCAGCTGTCGAGCTCCTCGAAATGCAGCAAGTAGCCGACAGCCAAGATCGCCGGGGGCGCCTGGATCGTCGTCGTGCACCGGTGCCCGGAAGGGCACCGGTGCGCCCGGTGGCCGAGCGCATCACCGGCGCCACCACGCTCGGGCGCATGGTGCTCTCCGCGCAGGAGCGCGGCGAGGACGTGGCGCTGCGCTATCCGAGCGACGAGGGCGAGCGGACGATCACCTACGCCGAGCTCGGCGAGCGCAGCCGCGAGCTGGCACAGGCGCTGATCGCGCTGGGGATCGAGCGCGGGGACGTCGTCTCGATCCTCTGCTCGACGAGGGCCGAGTGGACGCTGTGCGAGCTCGGCGCACAATGCGCCGGGGCAATCGTCGCGCCGATCTACCACACCAACTCGCCCGAGGAGTGCCGGCACGTGCTGGCCGACTCGCAGGCGCGGCTCGTGTTCTGCGAGGACGCCGAGCAGGTGGCGAAGATCGTCGCGATCGAGGCGGAGCTGCCGAAGCTCGAGCACGTGATCGTGCTCGACGGCCACGCCGCCGGGGCCAACCCGATCGAGTCGCTGAGGCGGCTCGCCGAGCAGGTCGCGCCGCAAGCGGTCGAGGAGCGTGTGCGGGCGGTCTCGCCCGAGGACATCGCCACGCTCGTCTACACCTCGGGCACCACCGGCCCACCGAAGGGCTGCATGCTGACGCACGCGAGCCTGCTTACGGCGACGGCGATGTACCGCGGCCAGCTCGAACTGGACGACGTGCAGCCGGTGATCTACATGTTCCTGCCGCTCGCGCACGTGCTCGCGCGCGTCGCGCAGATCGTCGTGCTCGACGTCGGCGGCACGCTGGCCTACTGGTCGGGCGACCCGAAGCTGATCCTCGAGGAGGTGACGGCCGCCGCGCCGACGCACTTCGTCGCGGTGCCGCGCATCTACGAGAAGCTGCACACCGGCGTGGTCAGCGCCGTCGCGAGCGGCGGCCCGTTCGCGCGCGTCGTCTTCGCATGGGCGCTCGAGGTCGGCCGCCGGGCGCGCCAGGCCGAGCGCGCCGGCAAGCCGGCCGGGCACCTGTCGCGAGCGCGTTTGCGCCTGGCTGAGCGCTTGGCGCTCACCAAGGTGCGCGCGCTGTTCGGCGAGCGCCTGCAGATGGCGCTGGTCGGCGCGGCGCCGATCGACCACGAGCTGCTCGAGTTCTTCGACGCCTGCGGTGTGACCGTGCTCGAGGGCTACGGCATGACCGAGAGCTGCGCCACGGCCACGCTGAACCCGCTGCACGCCCCGCGCTTCGGCACCGTCGGCAAGGCGCTGCCGGGCAGCGAGGTGAGCTTGACCGCCGACGGCGAGATCCTGATGCGCGGCCCGCACGTGTTCGCCGGCTATCACAACGACGCGGCCGCCACGCGCGCGACGCTGATCGACGGCTGGCTGTACAGCGGCGATCTCGGCGAGCTCTCCAGCGACGGCTACCTGACCGTCACCGGCCGCAAGAAGGACCTGATCATCACCTCCAGCGGCAAGAACGTGGCGCCGTCGAACATCGAGAACGCGCTGCGCGAGACGCGCTGGATCGCCGAGGCCGTCGTGTACGGCGATCGCCGGCCCTATCTCGTGTGCCTCGTGACGCTCGAGGCAGACGAGGCGCCGAAGCTGGCCGAGCAGCTCGGCATCGAGGCGGATCTGCCGGCGATGGCGCGCGACGAGCGCGTGCGCGAGGTGCTGCAGGCCGACATCGACGCCGCCAACGCGCGCTTTGCGCGGATCGAGCAAATCAAGCGCTTCGAGATCCTCGACCACGAGCTGACGCAGGCCGCGGGCGAGCTGACGCCGACGCTGAAGGTCAAGCGCGCGCTCGTCTACGAGCGCTACGCCGACCTGTTCGCCGGGCTGTACGACGCCGACGGCGAGGGGCAGCCAGGCTGATGGCAGCGCCGGCCCAAGCCCACCCTCTCTCCAGCGCCGACACGGCCTGGCTGCACATGGACCGGCCGACCAACCTGATGGTGATCAACGCCGTGATGCTGTTCGACGCGCGCCTGGACGAGGAGCGCTTGCGCGAGGTGCTGCGCCGGCGCCTGGTGGAGCGCTACCCGCGCTTTCACGAACGCGTCGTCGAGCGCCGCCTGCCGCTGCTCGGGCCTTCCTTCGAGGAGGACCCCAACTTCGACCTCGAGCACCACTTCTATCACCTCGCCCTGCCGCGGCCCGGCGACGAGACGATGCTGCGAAAACTCGTCGGCGAGCTGATCGTCAGGCCGCTGGACCGGTCAAAGCCGCTGTGGGAGGCCCACCTGCTCGACCGTCCCGAGGGCGGCTGCGCCCTGCTCCTGCGCATGCACCACTGCATCGCCGACGGCATCGCGCTCGCGCGCGTGATGCTCTCGCTGACCGACGCCGCCCCGGCCGAGGATGGCTTCCTACCGGCCGAGCAAGCCGATCCGCGCCCGGCGCGAGACGACTCCCGCGGGGCGATCGCCCGCACGGTCGGCGCGATCGGCGCACCCGTTGCCGGCGTGGCGTCGCTCGCAAGCTCGACGATCGCGACGGCGCGAGGCGCGGGCTCGGCCGTCGGGCGTGAGGGCATCGAGCTGATCTCGCGCCCGGGCCACGCACGCGAGCTGATCGACCGCGCCGCCTCCGATGCGCGCGCGCTCGCGAAGCTCCTGCTCAGCCCGGCCGACGCCGACACCGCGCTGAGCGGTCAGCTGGGCGTGACCAAGCGGGTGGCATGGACCGAGCAGCTCGAGCTCGCGCGCGTGAAGGCGATCGCGCACGCCCAGGGCGCGACCGTGAACGACGTGCTGCTCGCGTCGGTCACCGGCGCCCTGCGCCGCCACCTGAGCGAAAGCGGCGAGCAGCCGGCCGCGATCAGGACGCTCGTGCCCTACAACCTGCGCGCGCTCGATCAGCCGATCCCGCGGGAGCTCGGCAATCAGTTCGGGCTCGTGTTCCTCACGCTGCCCGTCGACGTCGCCGGACGGCGCGACCGGCTGCACGAGCTCAAGCGGCGGATGGATGCGATCAAGCACTCGCCCGAGGGCCCGATCTCCTACGCGATCCTCGAGGGCGTCGGGCTCACCCCGCCGCTCTTGGAGCGGCGCATCGTCGACATCTTCAGCGCCAAGGCGAGCGCCGTGATGACCAACGTGCCCGGCCCGCGCGAGGTCGTCTACCTGGCCGGCACCCCCGTGCGCGCCGTGCTCGTGTGGGCGCCCACGTCGGGCAGCGTCGGCATGAGCGTGAGCATCTTCAGCTACCGCGACGAGGTGACGATCGGCTTGCTCGTCGACGCCGGCCTCGTCGCCGACCCGCAGCTGATCATGCGCCGCACAGAACAGGAGCTGGCCGCGCTCGGACGGCTGAAGCCGGCGGGCTAGCGTTATCGCTTGGCGTCGCGCGGCTGGCGCCTGGCCGTTGTGCTGCGAGATTTCGCCCCGCCGCTCTGTCTCTTCGTCGCCGCGCTCGACCGTTTGGCCGCGCTGCCGGCACGTTTGGCCGCGCCGGTCGGACGTTTGGCCGCGCTGCCGGGACGTTTGGCGGCGCCGCTCGGACTCGAGCGCCGATCGAGGCCGGCGGCGGCCTTTGCCAGCTCGGCCGGTTCGCGCAGCACGCCGATCGTCTGCTCGAACAGCTCGGCCTGGCGCTTCATCAGCCCAGCCGCGTCCTGCAGCGCCCGGCCGGCGGACTCCAGCGCTTCGGCCTCCCTGCGCAGCGTCGCGCCGCTCTGCTCGAGCAGATCGAAGACGGCATCGACGGGGGCAAGGATGCGAGCGGCGAGCTCGCTGCCGAGCAGGCGCTCACGGTCGACCACCCGCTGCATCAGCGCCATTCTGACTTTGCATCGCCCCCAGCAGCTCGCGCGGGAGCTCGGGACGTCCGGCCGCGGAGGCGGCCGAGGAGACGACCGACTCCATCACGCCGCGCCACTCCTCGAGCAGCTCGCGGCCGCTGCGGTCAGACACCGGGCATCCTCGGATTGGTCACGGGCGTTGCACCAGGAGCCATGATCGCACCTGAAGCGCCCGGCGCGGGGAACTGTGCCGCAGAGAGCGCACGGCCTACAGCCAGTCGCGACGGCGGAACGACCAGTACAGGCCGAGCGAGATCACGACGATCAGCGCCGAGGAGAACCAGAAGCCCCAGTGCGCGGCGAAGCCCGGGTAGGGGACGTTCTGGCCGTAGAAGCCCGTGATCGCCGTCGGCACGGCGATGATCGCCGCCCAGCTCGTGACCTTCTTCATCGCCAGGTTCATGCGGTTGCCCTGGATCGCGATGTTCGTCTCGAGGATCGTCGTCACGAGGTCGCGCAGCGACTCGGTCCAGTCGGTCGCGCGCATCACGTGGTCGTAGACGTCCTGGTAGTAGGGGCCCATCCCCTGATCGACCACTCCCAGGTCGCGGCGCATCAGCGAGTTGACGACCTCGCGCATCGGCACGACCAGCCGGCGCAGCAGCACGAGGCTCTTGCGCAGCTCGAACGAGCGCCGCTGCACCTCCCTTTCCTGCGGGTGATCGTCGAACAGCAGGTCCTCGAGCGACTCGATCTCTGTGTCGAGCGACTGCACGGCTTCGAAGTGGCCGTCGACGATGTCGTCGAGCAGGCCCCACAGCAGGAACGACACACCGTGTCCGGCGAGGTCCTTGGACTCGTCCCAGCGCGCGAGCACCCCCTTGATGTCGACGCCCTCGTCCTTGCGTACCGTGACGAGCGCTTTGGCGGTGACGAACACGCTCATCTCGCTCGTCTGCAGCTGGCCCGAAGCTACGTCCAGCCGCAGCGCATAGGCGCTGATGAACAGATGCGTGTCGTAGCGGTCGAGCTTCGGGCGCTGATGCTCGTTGACCGCGTCCTCGACGGCGAGCGGGTGTAGCTTGAGCTCTTCGCTGATCGTCTGGAGGTCGGCCCGCGTGGGCTCACAGTAGTCCAGCCACACGCACGCGTCGGGCTCCGCGACGTACTCGGAGATGTCCTTCACGGGGAAGTCCTCGAGCTCGAGCTTGCCGCCGCGGTAGAGCCTCGTGTGAGTCATCCGCGCACCATACGGTCAGGGCCGGATCGTGCGGGCATGCAGGCACGCGCCCACAAACGCGTGGTTTGCCGCGGCACCCCGCGGGTGCACCACCGATGCCGCCGTGCGGCGCGGCCGCGAGGATTGCCCCAACCACAACCGGCGCGGAGGTCCGAGATGCCCGAGATGACGAAGATCGACTACAAGCGCGAGCTGAGCGAGCTGTATCGGGCCGCGCGCGAGCCGGCGATCGTCGACGTGCCGGAGCTCGCGTTCCTGATGATCGACGGTCACGGCGATCCGAACACCTCAGCCGAGTACCGCGAGGCGATCGAAGCGCTCTACTCGATCGCCTACACGGCCAAGTTCGCCGTCAAGCGGGGCCCGCAGGGGATCGACTTCGGCGTGATGCCGCTCGAGGGGTTGTGGTGGACGGACGACATGGCGAGCTTCAGCACCGCGAAGAAGTCCGAGTGGGATTGGACGGCGATGATCATGCAGCCCGAGCCCGTCGACAGCGAGGTCTTCGAGCAGGCGCGCGACACGGCAGCGGCGAAGAAGCCCGAGCTGGCGGCGATCGGCGGCGTGCGCTTCGAGCGCTTCAGCGAGGGTCCGTCGGCTCAGGTGATGTACGTCGGCCCGTACTCCACCGAGGGCCCGACGATCGAGCGGCTGCACGCCTTCATCGCCGAGCAGGGCTATGAGCGGCGCGGCAAGCATCACGAGATCTACATGAGCGACCCGCGGCGCTGCGCGCCGGAGAAGCTGAAGACGATCATTCGCCAGCCGATCGCGCCGGCTTGAGCTCGCCGCTCAGCGCTTCAGCGTGAACGAGCGCGTGGCGGTCAGCGACGGGCGCCCGCTTGCGGCGAGCACGCCCTTGGCGGTCAGCTTCACTTGCTTGCCGCGCGCGAGCAGGCCGCGGCCCCCGGCGGTCAGCTTGATCGTCAGCTTGCTCGGGCCGCTCGCCGGCGTGCTGAGCTTGCCGACTGCGACGAGCAGCGGCTTGGCGCCCGCCACGTGCGCGCCCTTCGGCACGAGATACCAGGAGATCGACAGCCTGCCGGCGATCAACGAGGCGAACGACACGGCGTAGCCGCGATGCTTGAGCAGCGCGCCGATCTTGGCGCCCTTGCCGCGCGGCGCGAGCAGGCTCGCGAGCAGCGCCTTCAGCTGCGCGGTCGTCGCCACGCGCGCCGTCGAGGAGAGCACGCCCGAGCCGAGACCGAGCGGGGCCGGGGGTGCGCCCGCGGCGGGGAGGCCGCCAGCTTGGGCAGAGGCGACGACGACCGCCGTGGGGCGCGAGAACGACGGCGTCCCGCCTCCGGCTGCGTTGGACGCTTTCTCCCTGATCCTGATCGTGCTGCCGACATCGGCCGCGGTCAGCGTGTAGGTCGGCGTCACCGCGATCGTGTGGCAGCTTTCGATCACGCCGGTGCTGTTGCAGCGACCCCATTCGTCGGTCACGCTCGTCGGCGCGTTCGTCCACGAGCCTTGCGTGAGGGCGAGCGTCTGCCCTTCGACGGCGCTGCCGAGGATCGTGGGTTTGGTGATCGGCACGGGTACGCTAAGCAGGGCGGCGTCGATATCGGGCGTGGTCGAGCCCGCCGTGACCACTACCGGTTCGGCTGCGGCCGGCGTTGCCGCTTCCTTGTAGAACTGGGGCGCGTAGCCGCCCGCTTCGAAGAGGGGGATGAATTCGACGTCGTAGCTGCCTGTCGGGAGCCCGGCGACCGTGTACGCACCGCTCGCGCCGGTCGTGGCGCAGCGCCCGACTCCACTGGGAGCGTCTTCAGCGCAAACGAGCACGCCCGCGAGCGCGGCTTTCGTGGCGGCCGAGGTCACCGTGCCGCTGATCATCCCACCCGTCTGCAGCGTCGCGTCGATACCCGAGGTGGCTGGGGCACCCGCCGTCGTCGCCACGGCGGTCGCGAGCGAGCGGGCTGAGACTCCGTTGTAGAACTGCGTGGCGTAGTTGAGTTCGCTGCCGAACGGAACGGCGAATTCGATCTTGTATTCGCCGCTCGCCAGCGCCGCGAGTGTGTATTCGCCCGCCGAATTGCTCAGGGCACAGCGTTCCCGGAACCCGGCGGGCGCCAGCGCGCAGACCTGCATCGCCGCCACCGGTTTGGCTTCACCGTCGATGAGGAGCCCGGATATCTCAGCGCCGGGCAGCAGGCTGGCGTCGACGCCGGACGCGACGGCGCCTTCGGCGACGGTCACCGCTTCGGCTTCCGCTTCGCTGGCCTTGCCGTTGTAGAACTGCGTGAGGTAGTTCAGCCCCGATGCTTCGGGCGCGAAGAATTCGACGTCGTACTGGCCGCCCGGGAGCCCCGAGGCTTCGTATTTGCCGTTTGCGTCGGTGATGGCGCATGCCACGGCGAATACTTCGGCGCTCGTCGCGTAGGCGCACGCTTCGATCCCCGCGATCGGCGCTTTGCCTTCTGCCGCCACGACCGTTCCTGAGATCGTCGACGTGCCGGTCGCGCCGAACGCCGGCGCGGCGCGCGCGGCAGGAGCTGCGGCGGCGGGAGCGGGCCCCGCAAGAGCGCTGCTGCCCACCGCGCCGGCGCGCACCGAGAGCGCGCCGCCCGCACCAAAGCTCCACAGCGCCCCTCCCGCGAGCGGCGATGTGCGATGAGCGTGGCGTGTGCGCCACTTCGCGGTGTCAGCGGCACGGGCAGCGGCCGTCGTTGCCATCAGGCAGGCGACGAGCGCCAAGCACGTGCTCACGAGCACGAGCACGCGGACGGGCAGCGGGGCTCCACCTCGCGTCGGCCCTGCGCCCTGTCTATCTGACTGCTCCATCTCCGTCTTGCCGTCCCTGTTCGCCGAGCGGTCAGGCCGACCGCGTGCGACGGCGAGAGAGGCTACAGCAGCCGCGAGCCTGGGCCAAGCGGTACTCCGCCGACGGCTGATCGCGATCGCGCACCCCAACTTCCGCGATCAGCTGACGGCCCGCGCACGCGAGCTTTGCTACCTGCTCTGAGCCGTCGCCAGCCGATGGACTTCGCAGGGCTGGTGTGGTAGAAACACGCGCGTTCTCGCGTTGCGTCAAACGCTTTCGAGAAGGGCGGCGTATGGCGGCAGGCCAGCTCGGCTTGCACGCGGTGGGCAGACGGGGATGGTCGGGGCGGAGAGGACGGACGGGCCGCCGGGACGGCAGCCAGACGGCAGAGAAAGGATTGATCGAATGACCCGCATGAGGAACCTGTTGCTCGTGCTCGTCGCTGCGTTCGCGTTCAACGCGGCGACGGTGTCAGCGCAGGCCAAGACCGTGGGCCCGCGCGTGGCAGAAGCCGAAGAACTCAACAAGGAAAAGCTCGAAGAAGCGCGCGAAAAGAACAAGGAACACGCGGAAGCGGTTCACGAAAAGAACCGCGAAGCGGCGGAAGTGGTGCGCGAACACAACAAGGAACGGATCGAACGCACCAAAGAAGAAAACGAAGAACGGCTCGCCGAAGGCAGCGAAGCCGAAGCTGAAGCGATCGAAGCGATCAACAAGGAAAAGCTCGAAGAAGCGCGCGAAAAGAACAAGGAACGCACCGAAAGAGCGCGCGAACACGCCGCTGAAGCCAACGAACTAGTGCGCGAACACGGCAAGGAACGGATCGAACGCACGAAGGAACAGAACGAAGCGCGCATCGAAAAGGCCGAAGAAACAGAAGTCAAGGAAAAAGAAAAAGCCGAAAAGAAAAAACAGCAGGAAGAAGAAAAAGCGGCTAACAAAAAACTGCACGAAGAAGAAAAAATCAAAAACAAAGAAGAACGCGAAAAAGAAAAAGAAGGCGGCGGACCCGTCTAGGTCGCCCGACGGATTGCCCTAGGCAGGACGGGGGACGAAATTCCCCTCCGAGCGGAGGATCTCGTCGCGCGCCGAGGCCGCACCCGGACCGGGGGTGCGGCCTCGCTGCGTTCAGGGCTTAGGTGAGCTGCGGGACTCCGCGGCTCGCCGAGGTTCAGGGTTGTTCCGCTCGGACAGGACGAGCGATGACGCGCTACGAGATGGCTTTACCAAGCGCGGTGCACGCTTTGGCCGCGCGAGCGACGCAGGCGCTACACGTCCTTCGATGACGAGCTGGCGCACCCGGTCATCCACGCCCGTGGCCCCGGTGGGTGCAATGTCGGCGATCTCCTTGCCAGGCATCGCGGTGCGTACCTGCTGGCCGCGGCTGACGGGAGTCATACGCCCGCCTGAAGCGGCACGCCTGCAAGGTCGGCGAGCGCAGCCTGTCGCTTGTCGAGCGTGCGCAACGCGCGACCGGTCGCGGCTGCCGTCGCGATGATCAGCAAATCGGTCGCACTGGTGGCGCGCCCAGCAGAGCGAGCAATAGCAAGGATCTCGCCGTAGTGCTCGGCCACTGCTTCGTCGACGGGGATCGGCTCGAACGCGGCGCGCACGGCGTTCAGGCGTGTTTGGCGTGCGGCACGCGTAGTCGGATCACCGGCGAGCCGCACGCCTGCGCGCAGCTCCCCGATCGTGATGACCGAGATGGCCATCATTGCCGGCAACTCGACCTGCAGCGCCTCGACGTCACCGATCACGACCGAGGTATCCAGCAACGCACCGCTCAAGCGCGATCCCATGGATCGCCAGCCGGCTCCTCCTCGGCGCGTGCAGCCGCAATATCAGCGCCGAAGCCGTCGTCTACAGGCGTCGTGACGAGGATCGCCTGAAACGTGTCGCGATCGACATCCAAGCGGCGCTCGTCCGGGCGATCGGCGGGGCCCAGCCTCGCCACCGGGCGCCCACGCACAGTGATCGTGAACTCGGTGCCGGCCTCCGCACGCCGCAGCACTTCGGCGACGTTGTTGCGGAGCTCTCTTTGCGGGATCGTCTGGCTTTTCACACCTGCTACGCAGCGTAGCAGCTATGCCCTGAGACTCAGCTCCTTCAGCTACAGAACACAAGAGAGCAGGCCCAGCGGACCGCTGCCCTGCTGGTGCATGCGCTGCACCGCGACCGGCAGCTCCTCGAGCGCTGTCCGGTTGGTGCATGCGCAGCGCAGGGCCGCGCCCCCGGGCGATCTGGGGCGCGGCCTCTCGCCTCTCTGCGCCACCGACGGTCCGCTAGGTCACGAGACCCCGTCGGCTTTCATCGCGCTCTCGAGCAGACCCGCCTCGGCCGCCATCCCGCGTTCGTTGGGGTGCACCGAGAAGGCGTCGGATTCGGGCAGCACCGGTTCGACCCAGCGCGTGCTGATCGACTTGCACGCGTCGTGGCCGATGCCGGGCGTGTACGTGTCGACGAAGACGGCGCCGTTCGCCGCAGCCTCGTTGGCGAGCATCGTGTTGAGTTCCTTCTCGACGCCGTTGAGGTACGCCGTGTCGCCTGTCGTCAGCGGCACGGTCGGCCAGCAGTTGCCCGACTGCGGCAGGATGTCGGGGTAGCCGACGACGAGCACCTTCGCCGACGGCGAGAGCACGTGGACCTGATGCAGCGCCGCGCCGACCACCGGGCCGTCGGCGGCGATCTCTTCGGCCAGTTTGTTGCCGAACGTCGCTTTGCACGGCGTGCCGAACGGGAAGATCAGGTCCTCGGCCCCGCACGTCGCCAGCGTGCCTACGAACAGGTTGTTGTCGTTGCCGCCGATGCCGACCGTGGCGACACCGGTCGACGCGCTCAGCGCGTTGAACTGCGGCGGCTGATCGGCGTACTGAGCGGTCGTGAAGTCACTGGTCGCGGCGCCGCTGCAGCTGACGTCGTGAAGCGCCAACCCGAGCGCAGTCGCGGTCAGGTGTGGGTAGTTGCGCGCAGACTGCAGGCAGTCGAGCGGAGCGCCGAGCGCTGGCGGCAGGATCGCCGGGCCGGAGACATAGGAGTCGCCGAGTGAGACATACGGAGTGGCGGCTTGTGAGAGGGCGGGCAGCGCGAACAGCACGAGCATCGCCGCGAGCGCGGCGCCGGCGCACGAGATCGTGCGGCCGATTCGGAGTCGATTGGATGGGCGTTGGAACATCACGGTTTGACACCTCCTGTCGCTGAGGACTTGTTGCGTCACAAACGCGGGCGTCAAGGAACAGCCCACGCGACGAGCGGGCTTCCCCAACTGACGCGACCGTAACGGGAGATGGACGAAAGTCAACTATTTGGAAACAACTGGGGCCACCGCGACGAGCCTCGACGATCGGACCCTCGTTGTAGACTCGCGCTCAGTGTCAACGTCCCTTGCACCCAGGGGCCGGGGGTGGCGTGCGGTGGTGCTCGGCGTCGCAGTGGCGACGCTGGTTCTGCTCGCGCTACTCAGCTCGCCGACCTCCAACGCCGCCTCCGTGCCGCTCAGCGCTCCCGCGGGGGGCGCGCCGCCGGTCGGCCACGTGTGGCTGATCATGCTCGAGAACCACAGCTGGGCGGAGAACTTCGGGCCGCCTGCGCAGGGATTCCAGCCGCGCGCGGGCTCGCCCGAATCGATGACCTACCTGGCGAAGACGCTCCCGTCGCTCGGTGCGCGTCTGGACGATTACTACGGCATCGCGCACCCGAGCGACTCCAACTACACGGCGTGGGTCAGCGGCCAGCCGCCGAGCTTCGGCTTCTTCAGCCCGAGCGCGTGCCCGAAGACGGGCTTTCCGAAGCTCGGCGTGACGTTCTGCACCGGCAGCCTGCTCGATTGCCTCTACTACACGCCGTTCGCGCAGACCGGCACGACCGAAGACGGCGTGGCGATCGGACAGGGTTGCGTCTACCCGAAGAACGTCCCCGATATCGGCACGCAGATGCGCGAAGCAACGCCGGCGCTCAGCGTGAAGGCCTACCAGGAGGACATGTCACGGCCGTGCCAGCACGTGCCGCTCGGCGGCTATGACGAAGGCGACGCCGGCGGCCAGCCGGGCTATGAGACCGGCGGCAACCCGTTTATGTACTTCGCCAACTGGATCGACACACCGGCGAGCTGCGCAGCCGCCGACGTGCCACTCAACCGCAACACGTTCGAACCGCTCGTCAAAGACCTGTGGAGCGTGGCGACGACGCCCAACCTCAGCTGGATCGGCCCGAACCTGTGCGACCAGGGCCACGACTACTGCCCGAACTTCTACGCCAATCGGGCCAACGAAAAGTTCTTCGAAGGCGCCGAAATCTGCCACGGCGAACAGCCAGCTTCGGAGTACTGCGACGCGCAGACCTCGGCCTTCCTGAACATGCTGATCCCCAAGATCACGGCTTCGCCGGCCTACAAGGAAAACGGCCTGATCGTGATCACGTGGGACGAGGCGAACTTCTACAACAGCAGCCCGTACGTCGACAACCGCGCGTGCTGCAACGAGCCGAACGAGCCCGGCGCGACCGGCGAAGCGGGCGTCGCCGGCCAGGTGCGGATCCCCGGCATCGCGACGATCAACGTCACCCCCGGCACGAACCGCCTGCTGCTCGGCGGTCCCGACACGGCCGAAAACATCTTCGGCGCGCTGAGGCTGCTGTTCGAACACCCGGGCGAAGCGCTCTCGTGGCAGCCCGGAGGCGGCGACTCTGGGGCATTGATGCTCTCGCCGTTCATCAAGCCGGGGACGGTCTCGACGGCGCCCTACAACCACTACAGCGTGTTGCGCACGCTGCAGAACATCTTCGGGCTCCCCCACACCGGCAACGCCGCCGATCCGCTCGCGGGGACGATCGGCTCTGAAGTCTTCAACGAAGTGCCGAGTGCGCAGTCGCTGTCACTGCTTACCTCGGCGAGGCCCGGCGGCGGGCTGCTGACGCTGGCGCGCGCGCCGGGCAGAGCGCTGCGCCTGGTCGGCGACGGCGTCGTCGTGCACACTCGCTGCCGGGCGAGCGCGCGCCGGACATGCCGCGGCGTCGCCACGCTTTCGCTGAGCGGGGCGCGCAAGGGCGCGCCGTCGCTGCTCGGCCGTCGCAGCTACGTCCAGCTATCAGACCGGCCGCGCGACCTCACGATCTACCTGCCGCGGCGATCACTCAGGTATTTGCACGCGCACAGGCGCGCTCGCGTGCGCCTGACGCTCGGATCGCGTATGGCGAGCGGGAAGACGAAGAACTCGCGACGCGCGCTGACGTTGGCGACGCCGCGGTAGCCGTTCCTCGCCATCGCGAACGTGCGGCCCGCTATTCCCTCAGCAGTGACAGGAACGTGACGAGTGCCTTCAGCTTCGCCTTGGGCAGGTTTCGGAAGGACGGCATCGGCGCCGTCGGGTTGGTGATGGAGCGTTCGATGCCACGCGAAGGGAGTCTGGAGCCGACTTGCGTCAGGTCGGGCCCCGGCCCTGCGTTGCCCATTTCGCCGATCCGATGGCAGGCGAGACAGCCCGACTGCGCGGCTACGGAGCGTCCGAGGTAGAACTGAGAGAGCGTTTGCCCGTCGCCGTGGGCGACGGTGGGCGGGGGCTGGACGACGATCGCGGTTTCGCCCCGCAGGTCGAACGTTGAGCTGGTCGAGGGTGGCGGGAGGGTTATCTTCCAGCCCGGCGGCGTCTTGGTGAGCGTGAGTCGCCGTGGCGTCTCGCCCGGTTCTCGCACGAGCACGGTCGCCGTTCTCCCGGCCACCTTCGGCGTACCGATCTTCGCATCCTTGATGCGCGAGAAATAGCTGGAGCCGTGGGCGACTGCGCGCAGAAGGTTGCCGAATGCGGCGCATCCCTGGCCCTTCTTTCCATTCGGCGCAGCAGTGACGGCCGCTGTCAGCGTGGCAATCTCGCGCTTCGCCTCCCTGCTCAGCAGCGAGCACATCTCCGAGCCGTCGCGGGCCGCGAGCGCGGCACGGTAGCGCTGCACCACTGAGCGAGCGAGCTCGGCTTCCGAGCTGGACCCGCCGCAGGCGTTGAGCATGAGCGAGAGCGCGGCAAGCGTTGCGATCCCCCTGAGCACGGCGGTGATCGTATTCGGCCAACATGGCGCTCGGCTACGCCACGATTGAGTCGCGCCGCCGAGCTTCCCCTGTCGACCCCGCCGCCGGGCAGACCTAAAGCCGGTTTCACCAAGCCGACGCGGGGACTCGAACCCCGGACCCCTTCATTACGAGGGTAGGTCCCAGGCGCCGTGAGACCAGACGCCGTGCAGGTTGGGGCGCAAGTCCCGCAAGCCGTACCAGCAGCCGTACCGCAAGCTTTGACGCTAGCGACGATCGCGTGCGAAGTGCTCTGATCGCGTCGCGTCGATTGCCGAGGAGCGTGCCTTAACTGCCTCTTGACGCTCGTTGCTCACGCTCGTAGCGGCCGGCCAGGTATTCGTCGACCCAGGCGCGCGTACTGCGCCACGTGCCATCTGCGGCCTTGGAAGCCTGAAGCCGCCCCCGCGTGGCCGCTACACGAAGCGCGTTGGCAGAGATCTGCTTGGAGGCAAGAGCCGGTAGCGGCACCAAGCGCAATGGCCCGGCAACGGCTGGGACGACGAACTTGTGCAGGTTGTCGAGGATTGCGCGGGCGAGAAGCTCGGCGAGCGGGCCATGGTCACCCTGATCCGCGCGTCGAAGCGCAGCGAGGTAGCGCGAGCGGTCGCCCTTGTAGATGATCGCCGGGGGATAGCCGAGGCGGACCAGCAGCAAGTTGAGGATGAGGCGTCCCGTGCGACCGTTGCCGTCCAAAAACGGGTGGATCTGCTCAAAGCTCGAGTGCAGTCTCGCGAGCGCCTCGGGCTCGGCGCCTGAACTCTTGTCGCCCAGCTTCTGTGCCGTCGAGAGCCAGTCGGCCACCATCGCCGGCACCTCGGGCCAGGGCGGCGGCTGCATGCCGCTTGGAAACGGCTGGATGTCGTGCTCACGAAAGGAACCGGGGCGCTCGGCGTCGGTGGCGTTGGGATGAGGTGCGACGCCCCACACCGGCGCCAGCGCGAGACGATGGACGTGCCGAAGCTCGGTCAGCGAGAGCAGTTTGCCGGTCGACCATGCGCCGGGGTCGACCGCCTGGCCATAGACCCAATTGGCAGCATCAGCGTACCCGCGCACCTCCATGTACTCGCGCAGCTCCTTATTGCCGACTGCACGGCCCTCGTCCAGCAGGTGCTCGACCTGCTTGAGCACGAGCGTATTGCCCTCGATCGCGGTCGAGTGGTGTGCCTCCTCGAGCCATATCCCGCGCCATATGCCGTCGGCTTCGACTGGTGACGGCAGGCCGCCCAAGCGATCGCGCAGCTCGCCGATCTGGACGCGAAGGCGCTCGTAGACCGCAGCTCGTGCTGGTCGACCGCGGCCGGCCTGCGATATGTTGTGCGGCTCAGGCATGTTTCAATTGTACCGAACACTTGTGGAAAGTGTGCGGGTGTCGCCAAGACAATTGCACCGAACACTTACCCTGGCCGCTGGCGCTCGAGACGCACTCTCTTTCCAGAGTCACGCGCCGCTGATATGCGTTTAGCGTCGGCTTCTCGGCGCTCCCGCCCGCCACCAGTCGGGCAGTTCTTCCTCAGCCTCCCAGTACGCCAGCGTGCGTGCCGCAAAGAGCACGTCCGAGCCAGTACCAGCGCAGAACTTCCATAGCTCCCGCGCAGCGCGCTTGTAGTGGTGGACGATGTCGTCGAGTTCGAAGGCGTCTAGCTCGCCGGCGTCGTAGCGCGCGAGCGCGTCGCGGAGGTGCTCGACCAGCTCTGCCAGCTTGGCCTCGTGGTAGTCCCCGACGAGTCCTCGGGCAGCCCGGCGCGCGGCCTTGGTGTCGCGCCGGTCGCCGACCGTCATCGTCTCGCTCGTACTCCTGCTCGGGATCTCTTGCACTCAGCGCCTCGCTGCCGACGACGCTTCCGTCATGTGAGCCGCGTAGCGTCAGAGTACCGTGATCGAGAGGAGCGTGATGGCCAAGCAGGTGTACGTGTTCAGCGCGCAACTGGACGGCTGGAAGGGGGTACGCAGGAAACGCGGCGACCAGACCTTGGCCGACCTTCACGGCGCGCACGAGCAGCATTCGATTGGGACGACGACCATCTCTATTCGTTCTGACTGAGCGGGAGGTTCTGGGCACGTGATGGCAGCGAGCAAGACGCCGCCTGACAACCCTGGGCCAAGCCGACGCGGGGACTCGAACCCCGGACCCCTTCATTACGAGAGTGCTGCTCCCAGGGGGTCTTTTCCCTGCAAATCAGAGCTTTTATATCTTGCCGGCACCTACTGTCGATGCCCATCACCGCACTGGTACCGCAGAAATCCACAGCTTTGATCGGGGGGCTACGGAGCGGCTGATCTGAGCAGCCGTCGAGATCAGACCCATGTGCGCAGTCAACACGCGTAGCGGCCTGCATCCGTCTGGGGTGGCAGATGGCTAGGCCGTGGCGCAAGAAGTCGGCGTGGCCGTATCTCGCCAAGAGTGGACGGCGCTCCTACGCCGTCGGCTTTTACGACCACGACAAAACCGAGCGCAGCCGATCCTTCCCGACGGCGCATCACGCCCGCGCCTGGATGAACGACTACATCACGGCCGAGCGGCGGGGACGGGACACCCTGCGCCGGTTTCTGTTGGACCTCAACGCGAAGGACGCCAACGCGGCGGAGGAGCGCACGCTCGCCGCGGTGCTCGAGCTGTATCTCGCTGAGAACGCCCATCCTCGTAATGAGGGCGGCCTCGCGCCCTCGACCTACCGCCGCTACGAGTCGCTGATCGGCCGTCATCTACTCGGCAAGTCCGGCCGCCGCCCTCAGGGCGGCACCCGTCGCGCGCCCGGCTACGCGGTCGCGGTCGCATCCGTGCCTGCGGTCCGCTTCAACGAGCCGCAGGCGCCGAGAGCGTGGCGCGAAGGCATGATGAAAGCCGGCGTGCCCCAGCCGGCCCGAGATAAGGCGTGGGCCGTGCTCTCGGCGGCGCTGAGTTGGGCCGCCACGTCAGAGATGGTGCCGGAGGTACAGACCAACGGATGCGGCCTCGCCAACGAGTCGCGTGTGAAACGACGGCGATCGATGCGCCACGGTGGCACGGGCTACACCCCCGTCAGGCGCCCCAGCGGGCTGGGAGTCGCCAGCTGGGCGCTCTCACCGCAAGCCGTGGAGGCAATCCGCGCCCAGATGCTGCTGAGGGTCAAAGGACGCGGCGAGCTCCTCGCACAGCGAGACGCCATCGTCGTGAGCCTGCTCTACGGGCTGTGCGCACGCAACCAGGAGGTCTGGGGCCTACGCTGGGCGTCGCTGGCGGGCGAGTTCGCGTGGGTGATGGAGGTGCTCTCCAGCGGGCAGCTCGAGGAGTGGGGCAAGACGGAGCACAGCACCAAGCGACGCACCGTCATGCCAAGCCTCCTGCAGGAGGATCTAGGCAAGTGGCGAGCCGCACTGAGACACGCGGGACATCCAGCCCGCGACGTCGACTTCATCCTCCCCGGAGACCTCGCGGGCGCACGACACGGCATCCGCGACTCGCAAACCGGAGCGTGCCACGTAAGCGAAGGCCAAGCACACTCATGGGGCGCACGCTTCTTCACGCCCGCCGTCGAGAAGGCCGCACAGCGACCCGAGCTGTTCCCGATCCTCGGCGCCACCCCATACGCGCTGCGTCGCGGGGGAATCTCGCTGCGCCTACGGGCCGAGGATCCCCAGACCGTCGCCAGCGAGTGCGGCACGAGCCCAAGGATGCTCAACGACCACTACGCATACGCCATCGAAGACCTCCGGCGACACGGACCACGACCCGCCGACGTCGAGTGGCGTGCCGCACGCGCCGCACACGCGGAGCTTGACTCCCACGAGCCAACCTCACCCGCCGGCGAGGCACATCAACCTCGACACCATCGGCGCGGACTCGTCGCATGGCTCAAAGCTCGGAGAGAGCTGTCGCCTCTCGCAAGCGACGCGAGATCGGCAGCGTCTGTGCGCAGCCGAGCGTGAAGAATCTGCTCTATATCGTCTTCAGTCGCACATTTATGCGAGAAGGAGCGGGTTGCACCTGAGCGGCTTGGCTCTCAGTCAACCGCCAGCCAGCCAGGTCCGCGGCCCTTGCGGAGCGGCACGATCTTGCTGGCCTTCTTCGAGCTCGCCCCGAAGGACCTTTGACCAAGCCGACGCGGGGAGTCGAACCCCGGACCCCTCGCTTACGAAGCGAGTGCTCTGGCCATCTGAGCTACGTCGGCATGTCCTCGCATCGTACCGGAGCGGCCCTCCGACGCTCACGGTCTCGGCGGCCCTGTTCCGGGGGAGCGAGCCGCTTAGCTCTCCGCTTGGGTCCGCGCAGGAGCAGCTCGGACTTCTTGAGGTCTGCGTGTGGCGGCCTCGGCTGACGTCGCTACACCTGTCGTGTCTAAACGGCCTCCGAAGATGAGGCGGTTCAGTTCGTCTCGTGTGCTGCGGCCTTGGCGGGTGACCTGGTGGAGCCGCTTACGGCCCAGACGCCCGCTCTGGACGAACCCCGAAAGCCACGCTCGTCGCTTGACTCATCTCCGCTCATCACACCGAGCGCGAGCGCTTAGCTGTGCGTCTCGTGGCTCGGGGCGATCTGGACGCGGGGCGGCGAGCGCACTGCTTGGCGCGCTCGCCGCGTTGACGTGAGGGGTTGGGCCACGCTGGGCGAGACCTGAGTCCGAGCGATCGTCGATGGGTGCGTTCTCTACACAGCAGCATCTTCGATCTCCAAGGCGAGTTCTGCGAGGCTGATCCCCAGGGCGCTGGTGATGCGTCTGACGGTCGTCCAGCGGGGGTTTGCTTGACAGCGTTCGATGCGTGAGAGTGCCGCGACCGTGATGCCGGCCTTTGAGGCGAGATCTTCTTGGGTGTCGTCTGAAGCGGGGGAAGTCCAGGATGCGTCAAATCGACGAGCTGCAATGCGAGGAAAGCCTCGTAGTTACAGCTCGAGGTACCTCGAGCTGGACTCGGCCGAGCACGATCACATCGCCGCTCTGAAGGTCGGCCTGCTCGACGGGGCGCCCGTTGACGAAGGTGCCGTTGAAGCTGCGGTCGTCGAGGATCTGTGCGCCCGATGGCCGCGAAATCAGGATGGAGTGGCGTCGCGATACGGAATTATCGTCGAGATGTAGATCGGCTGAGAGACCACGGCCGATGTGCATCACCTCCATACCGAGAGGAATCAGCAGTGTCTCCTCAGCACCCTGCACCTGGATGCAGCGGCCCGACTCCACGTCCCCGTCCTGGTGGCGGTAGCGGTAATCAAGGCAACCCACAGCATCAAACCTCTCGGTTATCTCATCAGCGGCTGGGCGGATCAGTGTGCCGGCGCTAGCCATCGGTAACCCTTTCTAGCCTCCGGCTCTTCCTCGACTTCTCTGGGTCCGCCGCGGGCAGCGTCATCTCCGCGAGCGCGCACGGTCGTTCAGCGCCGATCGACCTTGTGCTTTACGTCTTCGAGCGCGTGCTCCGCTTTCTCCACGACTGAGTCGAGCTTGCCCTTGAGCTTGCCCTTGTCCTTGTCCTCTTGGCGCTCTCCCTCACGCTTGGTTTCCTCGTCGCCGGTCACGGCGCCGACGGCCTGCTTTGCGCGGCCGCTGATCTTGTCGGTCTTCTCGCCCATTGTGGGCCTCCTAGGGTGTACTGGGTTGTGGCCGAGACGCGTCGCCCAAGCGACGATGACCCGAGCCAGAGGTGTAGATCGTCAACGCATC
This sequence comes from uncultured Solirubrobacteraceae bacterium, assembly GCA_963716315.1. Classification (GTDB taxonomy): domain Bacteria; phylum Actinomycetota; class Thermoleophilia; order Solirubrobacterales; family Solirubrobacteraceae; genus Palsa-744. The sequence continues at coordinate 2,188,320 of OY970301.1, forward strand.
GCGGCGATCCACGATCGCTCCAGAGCGAACCATCACCCTCGCCGTCCGTAGTAGCGGCCTCGACCTCCAACCGCGAAGACCACGAGAATGATGACGAGCACCCACAGCAGCGGACTCACGGCGAGGCTTCCCACCAATGCCAAGACGATGAGAATGACGAGCAACATGACGATCAGGTCCATATCGATGAACCTACGCCAGAATCGCGGCACGGTCATCCGTAGCCGCTACTGAAGAAGAAGCCCGGGAAACCCGTGAGAAGCAACGGGAGCGGGCAGAGGACGAGTGCGTTGTACGTTGAGCCGGTTCGCCGCGATCACGCGCATCAGCAGGCCATGACGTCGCCCGCCTGTAAACCGAGAATCGGGTAGGCGCCGGGCTCACCCCGGCGCCTCCCACACCACCGGACATGCGGGTCCGCATCCGGCGGTTCGCTCAGCACTCCCGGAAACGGAGGTATGGATCGGTGAATCCGCGGAGGCCGTGCTCGACCCAGTAGGCGTTGGGCAGGGCGCGGGAGAGGACGTAGGAGCCTGCGATGCGCCAGGGACCCTTCTGCGAAGCGGCCCACTCACGGGCCGCTCGCTCGGGCATTCCCAGCGCCCGCAGGTTGCGCCGCCGCGTGCGGTAGCGCTTCCACTCCTTCCAACGGACCTGCCGGAGCCTGCGTCTGAGCCATTCATCCAGGTCGGAGAACGGGCGCTCCCCTTCGGCCAACCGGTAGTAGGCCGTCCATCCGACCGTGAACCGGTTGATCGCGTGGATACGCCGCTCCATCGAGACGCCCCAAGTGCGCGCGGTGAGCTGGCGTAGACGCTGCTTGGCCCGTTTCGGGGCCTTGCGGTCCACGCCGATCCTCACCTTCCCGTCCCGGCGATAGAACACGAACCCCAGAAAGGCCCGCGTGCCGGCCGGGGCGGTCGCCGACTTCTCGGCGTTCACGCGCAGCTTCAGGCGCTGCTCGATGAACCTGGTGGTGCTCTGCATGACACGTTGCCCCGCACGCTTGCTCTCGACGTAGACCATCACGTCATCGGCATAGCGCACGAAGCGATTCCCGCGCTGATCGAGCTGCCAGTCGAGGTCATCGAGCATGACGTTTGAGAGCAGCGGCGAGAGCGGGGACCCCTGCGGAGTCCCTTCCTCGCTGGGCTGCCTCACACCGCCATCCATGACGCCCGCTTGCAGGTATGCCCGGATCAGCTTGAGCACCTGTTTGTCATGGACCCGTCTTGCGACCCTTGCCATCAGCGCGTCGTGGGAGACTCGATCGAAGAACGAATCGAGGTCCAAGTCAACGCACCACACCGCACCATCGGCGATGGACTGGCGTGCCCGCTGCACCGCTTCATGCGCTGAGCGCCCCGGGCGAAACCCGAAGCTGTGGGGATGGAAATGCGGGTCAAAGACAGGCGTGAGCACCTGTAGCACGGCCTGCTGGATCAGTCGATCCAACACCGTCGGCACCCCCAGAGCACGCCTCCCGCCGGAGGGCTTTCCAATCATCACCCTCCTGACTGGCTGCGGGCGGTAGGTGCCCGCGCCAAGCTGGCAGCGGACCTGCGGCCAGTGGTCTTTCAACCACGGCCGCAGTTCCTTGGCGCTCATCCCGTCGATGCCTGGGGCACCGGCGTTCTGCTCGACGCGTCTGAGCGCCTCGGCGAGGTTCTCGCGGGAGAAGACCTGCTCCCACAGCTTCGCCGAGGCGGGGTGAGCGGCGGTGTCGTGCGGCGCCGGGCCGATGCTCTGCTCTGGAGGAGGGTCTTCGGGCTTCACCCTCTGACCTTTCCGACCAGGCCCCCGGAGGGGTTGGCTGCGCTCAACGCAACGGCCACGAGCACGAACGTCCTGGCGCTCGGCTTCGCGTTCGGTCCTTCCCGGCGATCATCGGTCCCGCCGGTACTACGACCTCTGCTGACTTCTCCACGGCGAGCGGCGACCTCCCGGCCGCCACCGTCGCCTGCCACCCGACGATCAGCGCCCAAGCGCCGGTCAGGCATCCCGCGACACCCATGGAGATCTCCCGGGATAAGGCCAGCCACCTTCCTCGCGCACCCGCCGCATTTACGTAACGGCCCCTTGATGGCATCGGGCTTCGCCGTATCGTGCCGGCTCGCCCGGGCCGCCCCGCCTCTGATGCGGTTCGTGTCCCTCGGGTCGCGATTTCGCCTCCGGCTTCCTTCCCACCCCGCCTCACGGCGACGCAGTTGCCTTTGACTTGTGGTTGGTGCCATCAACCTCCACAGGGGACTTGCACCCCCGAGCGGCTGGTCATGCCCGGCGTACACGCGAGGATCACGCCGGGGGCTGCCCGGCGTGATCGGCCGATCGTCGCCCGTCAGTGCTTGGCGTCGATCTCTTGGCCGCGCTTTTGAAGGAAGCTGCCGAACGCGCCAGCCAGCGCGGCGACTACCGTGATCGCCCAGATCTCCATGAAGACATCTAGGATCCGTCCGCCGGCCGAGATCGGATTCTTGATCTGCGAGGAGACGGTAAGCAGCTGAGTCGTCGTCCAGAACACGGCGCTGCCGAACGTCTTGATCTCGGTCTGCTGGGAGTGGCGCTCGAGCAGGAACGCCATGATCGCGCAGAACAGGTCAATACCGACAGTCGCCACGACGATCGTCACAAGGTGGTCGCGCAGCCGACGATGCGTGGGCGTCGCCGCGCGAAGAACGTCACGAAACTCGCGGCCAGCGGACCCCAGCACTCGAAGCGGCACCGGTCAATCGTCGCGGGCGCGCCGGACGTCTGTGAAGCTATCGCCCGTCGGCCGGGTGCTTGATCCCCATCAATTCGCGATGCGCCTGCGTACTCCCTTGACATACGTCGAGGTCTCCGATACCAGAACCTACAAGCGCCCCCCTCGGCGATAGCCGAACCCGCCTCTGGTGAACAGGATCACGAGCACGACGATCAACAGGACCTGGTGTAACGCTAGCGCTCTGGACGACGATCGAGTCTGTGGTGCGGCGATGGAGAGCACTGCCGTTCGCCTGGCGCAAAGCGATTCGCCCATCTCGAACAGCCGTTCAAGCGTCGAATCGTCCGACATGTGCTTCTCCTTTGATTTGCTGGTCACGCGTGGGGCCGCACCGCCGAGCGCAACCGGCCGCGCGCCTGAAGAGAGTTCGTCCTCACGAGCTGCGCCACATAGAACGCGACGGCCGTTCATTGAGGGCGGCCTGCGCTCCCGTTCTCGCTCGTCGCCACATAGAGCCACACATTGGCGTCTCTAATAGCTGATCGTCATTTCTTCCCGGTACAGGCTTCGCGAGGACCTAACTTATTGGGGAGCCCACCCATGAAAGCGTGGCACACCGCAAAGTAACTTGTAGAAGATAGTCCTTTACACCATGTTTGACCACTACCAAATCGACAGCCACTACTGGCCTCCAAACACGCAAAGGCGGTCGCCTGCACGAATCCCCCTACGGTTCAGGGGCCGGCCCTACAGAATCTCCAAGCCGGGTCGCAATAGCCACTGAGAAGACCGATGTTCGACCATCACTACCACTACTACCCAGCGACACCACCACCACAACCGGCGCCGGCCTCAGTGAGCTGGTGGATTCGCGTCGCGACGATCGCAACCGTGGTCGCGTCGGTGGTTGCGATCGTAACGCTGGTCTTCATTTTGATGTGGCACTCGGCCGCAAATCCCACGGGACTCATCGTCCCGGGAGTTCACACGCTTGTCACTCTACGCGACGGGTGACGCTAAACGTGGTCCTGAGCGACGGCCCCGAACAATCTGCTTCGATCGTGCTTCCCGCGAGGCACTGATCACGTTGCGCCAGACCAACCGGGTTCCCGCGACCGACCGCGCTCCACTGGTCAGGTTCGGAAACTCCCCGGGACCGCGGCGAGTATCCCGACCGGCTGCTTTCGGACGGCAAGCGAGCGGGCGTCGAGCTTGGCTCAGTGCTGTCGCTGCGGACGAGAGGCGTCTCGTAGAAGGCTGGCGGCGTCAGTGTTATGCCTGATGGCTCAGGACCCTGGAAGCTCGAAGTTCTCGAATGTGAGGACTTCGGCGAGCTTGTCGAAGTGGGTGTCGCGGTGAAGCAGCGCGATGCCGCCGTGCTCGGCGGCGGCTGCGGCGATCAGCGCGTCGGTCAGCGGCACGCGGTGGTACCCGTCACTGCGCTCGGCCAGCTCACCGACCGCGCTCATCGCCGCGTCAGCGACGGCTCGATCGTTGCGCAGGATTCGGAACCCGTCGAGCTCTGTCTCGACTGCGGCGTACTCGGAGGTGCTGCGAGTGGAGTAGAGGATCTCCATCCGCACGATCGGCGTAATCCACAGCCGGTCATCGCCCATCGCTTGCTTGACGAGCCCGGCAAGCACAGCGGGGAGGGAGGAGAACCGCCACCATGCCGATGTGTCGGCGATGAACGGCGCATGGCCTTCCAGCAGCTGGACGGCATCCACCGCAGGTCGCTAGGACTCGTTGTCCGTCAGCTGCTCGATGTGCTCAAGCGTATCCCGATCAAGCCCGCCTGGGCTAAACACGCGCTCGGCGAGCCGCTGCCGCCGCTCGGCGCGCTCCTCGTCGCTCAGCGCGGGCTTCTCAGCCGTTGGGGTGGTGCTCAAAACAGAATGCCTCACGACTTCAAGAGTAGCGCCAGAACACGACATGAACCGATCGGCAGACGCGTATTGGGAGTCCCCGATGGGCTGGTAGAGCAGCAAGAACTGTTCGCTGTTTCGATCCCCGAGGAGGATCCCATGACCGTTTCCACTGTGCTCGATTCCGCTGGACGGCGTCGCTCGCCAGCGACCCTGCCCGGCTTCCACGCTGGACGGCCGCCGGGCAACAAGGGGCTGCGCTACCCTGCCGACCCGCCCACGGTGCAGGAGATCATCGCCGTGATGCGCGAGGCCGGCACCGACCGCCACGGCGCTCGCCTGCGTGCGCTGATAGTCGTGCTCTGGCGCGGCGGGCTACGCATCCAGGAGGCGCTCAGCCTCAGCGAACGCGACCTTGACCCACAACGCGGCTCTTTGCTTGTGCGCAATGGCAAGGGCGGGCGTCGCCGCGAGATCGGGATGGATGTCTGGGGCTGGGAGCAGCTTCGGCCCTGGCTCACGGCGCGCGTCGCACTGCCGGTCGGGCCGATGTTTTGCGTGATCGACGGGCCGACGCGCGGCAGGCCGTGGTCGAGTGCCGCGGTGCGGAGCGAGCTTCGTCGCCTCGCTGCTCAGGCCGGGGTCCGGCGCCGGTTCGCGCCGCACCAGCTACGCCATGCCGCACGCGGTCGAGCTCGCGCGCGAAGGAGTGCCGCTGAACATCATCCAGCGCCAGCTCGGGCACGTCAACCTCGGGACGACGTCCATCTACCTACAGGGGATCGACACAGAGGAGATCATCGCCGCCGTGAACTCACGGCGAGCGCCGATGATGCCCGCCAGCGCCGGTCTACAGTTCTGAAAACCAGTCAGCGTAAGGGGGAGCCCACCTGGGCTCCCCCTTCGCCCTGTCGACACAGCAACGCGTCCAGCATCGCCGAGACCCGCGGCTCGTCCAACTCGACACTCTCGGACCCATGGGCCGACGCGCTCGCTTTGAGGTGATAGCGAAAGCGACGCGATGTGCGCAGTTGGAAGGGGCCTGAGCGTCCGTGGCTCATGACGCCCTCAGAAGGGGTGAGCCGCCGACCACGTTGCAAGGCGCTCGGCTACATGCTCGCGGCTCCGCTGGTGCTGCCCCATCTATCGGCTATTCGTGCACCAGTTCAATGACGTGCCCCGCAGTGCGAGCGGTACGATCCGGCCGGCAATCGAGACACGCGAACCCCTTCACGCCACTTCGCCCGATGAGGTCGTCTCGGCACTCGGCTCCGACCCGACGCGCGGGCTGACCACCGTCGAGGCGGAGCGGAGGCTCCACCTTCACGGCCCGAACCGCAGAAGCGGCCGGTCGGGACCGCGGTACGCGGCCTTGCTCGCCCGGCAATTTGTCGACCCGCTCGTGACCCTCCTGGTCGCAGCGGCGATCCTGTCGGCAGCGATCGGCGACGGGCTGGAGGCTGCCGTGATAGGCGCGATCGTCATCCTGAATGCTGCCCTCGGTTTCGGCCAGGAGGCCGCCGCCGAGCGAGCGATGGGAGCGTTGCGCGCGATGTTCACCCAACCGGCGGATGTCGTCCGCGAAGGCGTCGAGATCCGGGTTCCGGCCGAGGAGGTCGTGACGGGCGACGTTCTCGTGTTGCGCGAAGGCGGACGGATCACAGCCGATGGTCGGATCACTGCATCGGCGAGCCTGGCGACCGACGAGTCGGCACTCACCGGGGAGTCGGTGCCCGTCGAGAAGGCGGTCGTAAAGGCACCGGTGGCAGCTGCGCTGGGCGATCGCAGCTCGATGGTGTACGCCGCGACGTCCATTACGCGCGGCCGCGGCCGCGCGGTGGTCACAGCAACAGGGGATGCGACCGAGGTGGGGCGGATCGCGCTACTCGCCGAGCGGGCCGAGCCACCGACGACGCCGCTTCAACGCCGCCTCGGCGGCCTTTCCCGAACAATGGTCGGGGCCGGCATCGTCCTGACAGTCGCGTTGACGGCAGGATCGGTCCTGCAAGGCTCCTCACTCCACCATTCGTTCCTGATCGGCGTCGCGGTCGCCGTCGCTGCCATTCCAGAGGGGCTCGCGGCGACGGTGACCGTGGCGCTGGCGCTCGGAGCCAGGGCGATGGCTGCACGGGGAGCGATTGTCCGCCGCTTGTCTGCGATCGAGACGATCGGCCAGGCCACGACGATCTGCGCGGACAAGACCGGAACACTCACTGAGAACCAGCTTCGACTGAAGGGGATGCACGCCGCCGAAGGCGTCGACGAGCTCACGCTGTTGGGCGGCGCCGTGCTCGCGTCTAGCCCCGAACTGCTCAGCTCAAGCGTTGGGGCAACCCACTTCGCCGGCGACCCGATCGAGGGCGCACTGCTGCTCGCGGCCCTCGACCGCGGCCTGTCGCGCGAGGATCTACTGGCCGAGCGCAAGCAGGTGCGCGAGATGCCGTTCGACGCGACACGCAAGCGGATGACGATCGTCTATGCCGAGGCGGAGGGTGTCCTGCGGGCCTTCAGCAAGGGAGCGCCGGAGACCTTGCTCGAACGCGCCACCATCAATCCCGTCGAGCGCCAGCGGCTTGAGCACCAGGCACACGAATGGGCGGACGAGGGCTTGCGCGTGCTCGTGATATGTGACCGGACCGTCCCGGACTACCAGGGGTTCGGCGAGGACATCGAGCAGAACCTGCGCCCCCTCGGCCTCGTGGCCTTGCACGATCCGCTACGCCCGGCAGCCCCGACAGCGGTGAGTGAGGCGCAGGCGGCAGGCGTGACCGTCCGAATCCTGACCGGAGACCATCCCCGAACAGCAAGCGCGATCGGGCGGGCCCTAGGACTTCCGCCGCAAGCGGTGTTCGCCCGAGTGACCCCCGAAGACAAGCTCCGTCTCGTCGAGCAACTCCAGCGCAGCGGCGAGATCGTCGCCGTGACCGGCGACGGCGTCAACGACGCACCGGCCCTTCGCCAAGCGGACGTAGGAATCGCTATGGGACGCTCCGGCACGGAGGCGGCTCGCGAGGCTTCCGCAATCGTTCTGACCGACGACAACTTCGCGACGATCGTCGCCGCGATCAGCGAGGGACGGCGGATCGCCGACAACATCCGCAAGGTCGTCGCCTTCCTCCTGTCAGCGAACCTCGGCGAGGTAGTGCTGTTCGCGATCGCGATCCTGGCTGGCGTTGGCGCGCCGATGACCGTCGTCCAAGTCCTTACGGTCAACATCCTCACCGACGGCTTGCCCGCAATCGCGCTGTCTCGCGACCCAGCCTCCGCAGAGACGATGTCGCTCGGCCCGCGGCCGCAAGCCGCTCTGATGCCCCGACCGCTTGCCGCTGCCCTGGGCGGAATCAGCCTGCTGGTCGGTCTCGCTGGGCTCACCGCCTACCTGATCGGCCGAGCGATCGATCCGGCCACAGCGCAGACGATGGCCTACGCCACGATCGCACTATCCGAGCTGGCCCTCGTCTTTTCATGCCGGTCGGTCGGCGTCTCAGCGTGGCGCCTGCCGGCCAACTGGCACCTCGCCGGCGGCGTGATCGCTTCAGTTGTGTTGCTCGTCACGACGGTTTACGTCGCGGCACTGAACACCCCATTTGGCACCATCTCGCTCGACCCCACGGAGCTGGCGATCACAGTCGGGCTTGCCGTGGTGCCCTTTGTCACCCTCGAGACCGCAAAGGCGATCCGGCGAAAATCGCCGCACCGAGAGGTTCGCGGGAGGGGCGCCGCTAGCAGTTAGTCTGCGGCGACCGCGTCCACGGGTTCAACCCACGGAGATACGCCTCTGGTGGCAATGGCTTGGTTGCCCCGTTCTAGGCCACTGAGCCAGAATCGAACCGGACGATAAGAACGCCCGAAATCGTGGAAACGCCACCCCGGAGGTGGCCTGAGACCCGAGGGGCTGAGGCTGGTTTTTGCAGCTACGGTGCTGCAAATTGCTATCCTTGTTGCCCGTAGTTGGCCGCGTTTGTCCGGCGGTCGAATCATAGAAATCACCTGCTCAGGAGGCAGTTTTGGCGCTCTACCTAACTAGGGAGCGCCCCCTGAAAGCGCACTTTACGAGTGAAGTGCTCTACCAGCTGAGCTACGTCGGCGCGGCCCCAGATGCTAGCGGCGCCGCGGCCTCGCTGGGCGCTGTGGCGGGCGGCTGAAACTACGAAGCGCCAGTCGCATCACTGGCTTATCCTAACTTATCCCTAGTTATCCAGAGTCTATGGATAAGTCGCTATAACATGGGATAAACGCCTCATGGACCCGATCAAGAACCCCTACACGCCTGGCGCGGGCACCCGACCAAACGAGCTAGCGGGCCGGGCCGAGGAGATCCAGAACTTCAGGATCCTTCTGTCTCGCCTGCGTGACGGGCGGCCCGAGCAGAGCCAGATCGTCACTGGCCTTCGCGGCGTGGGCAAGACCGTGCTCCTGAACGCGTTCGAGGACTACTCGGAGGAGGCCGGATACCTCAGCGCCTTTCACGAGCTGACGCCGGAGAGCAGCCTGCCGGAGCTGCTCGGTAAAGACGTCGAGCGCATGCTGCGGGATCTGAAGCTCAGCAAGAAGGTCGCCGAGGGGGTACGCATCGGGCTGTCGGCGCTGAGCGTCTTCAAGCTGACCGACCCGAACGGCTTCGAGCTCTCGATCGACCCGAAGGCGCTCCAGGAGCGTCGCCTGACCGAGGATTTCGTCGAACTCTTCCTCCAGCTCGGAGCAGCGGCGCGCGACAAGGACGTGGGGATAGCCTTCTTCCTCGACGAGATCCAGTTCGCGCGCGAGGCCGAGTTTCGAGCGCTGATCAGCGCGCTGCACCGGGCCATGCAGAAGCGGCTTCCCCTGACGGTCGCCGCCGCCGGGCTGCCGCACATTCCGGGACTCGCTGGAGAGGCACGCTCCTATGCCGAGCGGCTGTTCCGCTTTCCCCGCATCGGCGCACTGCCGGCAGCGGACGCCCGCGCAGCTCTTATCGTCCCGGCCGAACGAGAGGGCGCGACCTACGAAGAGCCCGCCATCCAGTTGACTCTGGAGCTGACGCGGGGCTATCCGTTCTACATCCAGGAGTACGGAAAGCACATCTGGAATCTCGCGCAGTCCTCCCCGATAACTCCCGAGGACGTAGAGCTCGCGAAACCTCGTGCCGAGGAGGCGCTCGATCGCGGCATCTACGAGGTGCGCATTCAGCGTGCGACCCAAAAGGAGCGCCGCTACCTGCGTGCGATGGCGGAGCTTGGAAGCGGGCCGTACAAGGTCGGATCGGTTGCGAAGGCGATGGGGTCTACCACCACCGGGCTCTCGACGATCCGGCAGAAGCTCCTCGATCGCGGGCTCGTATACGCAACCGAGGACTACGGGCACATCGACTTCACGGTTCCTCGCTTCGACGAGTTCATGCGGCGCCACATGGCCTATCGTCGGCCGGCCGCGCGCGCCGCGAAAGCGACTACGCGGCGTAGGTCTTGACGTCGCCGTTCTCGCTCGCCTCGATCGCCGCCAGCTCGGCCAGCAGCGACTCGCCGTGCTTCTCGCAGAACGCCGGGCCGATGCCGCGGATCTCAAGCAGCGCCTCGACGCTGCTCGGCGTCGCGCGCAGCACGTCCTCGAGCACGGCGTTCGCTGCGACCGTGTACGCCGGCTTGCCTTCGGCGCGCTCGTAGCGCCACGCGCGCAGGCGCTCGAAGCGCTGCTCGTCGACCGGCGGCAGATCGTCGCGCTCGTCGTGGGCCGCGCCGCCCCTCCGCGCTCCCGTCCGGCCCGCCCCGCCGGAGCGTCCGCCCCGGCTCGCCGCGACCGGCGCGGTAACCGCGCGCACGAGCGCCTCGTCGGGCTCGCACACGTCGCAGCAGCGCCCGGTCGGGCGCGTCGGCTCATCGTCACCGAAGTGGTCGAGGATCTGCCGGCGCCGGCACGTCTCGCCGCTCGTCATGTAGCGCTCGATCGAGCGGTAGGACTCCCAGCCGCGGTTGCGCGCCGCCTGGATCGCGGCTTGCGCGCGACGCGGGCTGCCGCGCCCGGTCAGGTGCACGTAGAGCCCGTCGGCGCCCGCCGGCTCGAGCTCGACCGCGCCCGCCCGCTCGGCGATCGACAAAAGCACCCGGTCGCGCTCGCCGAGCTCGCCGTGGCCGACCGTCGCGACCTCGCCGTCCGCTCCCGCCTCGGCGCCGCGGCGCAGGCGCGCCACGTAGCCCTTGACGTCCTGCACGCTCGTCTCGCGTTCTTTGATGAAGCGGATCAGCCGACCGAGGTCCATCCGCGCGCCGAGCAAGAGTGCCCGCGCCGGCTCACCGTCGCGCCCGCCGCGGCCGGCCTCCTGGTAGTAGGCCTCGAGGCTCGTCGGCAGCGCCCAGTGCGCGACCGTGCGCACGTCGGCCTTGTCGACGCCCATGCCGAACGCGTTCGTCGCCACGACGACCTCAGCGCGCCCGTCCATGAACGCCTGCTGGCTCTCCCGGCGATCGTCGGGGCTCATGCCGGCGTGGTAGGCGACGGCCGCCATGCCCTCGCCTGCCAGGCGTGCGGCCACGGCGTCGGTGTCCTTGCGCGTGCCGCAGTAGACGATCGCCGGGCGCGCGGCCGACTCGCCGAGCACGTGCAGCAGCGCCGCCCACTTGCGCGCCACGGCGCCCTTGCCCTCGACGCTGACGACGTCGAACGTCACGTTGGGGCGATCGAACCCGGAGCGGATCGAGACCGGCTCGCGCAGTTCCAATCGCGCCGCGATCTCCTCGGCCACGCGCGGCGTCGCCGTCGCCGTCGCGGCCATCACAGGCGGGCGGCTCGCGCCGGCGTGGCTGCTGCGCAGCGAGGCGATCGCGTCGTGCAGGCGCAGGTAGTCCGGGCGGAAGTCGTGCCCCCACTCGGCCACGCAATGGGCCTCGTCGACGACGAACAGCGAGACCTCGCGCCGCGCGAGCGCGGAGCGGAAGGCGACCGAGGCGAAGCGCTCGGGCGCGGCCAGCACGAGCTTGGTCTCGCCCGACTCGATCTCGCGCAGCGCCTGCGCGTTGTGGCCCTCCTCCATGCCCGACGCGAGCATCGTCGCGCTCACGCCCGCCTGCTGCAGCCGCCGCCACTGGTCGGCCATCAACGCGATCAGCGGGCTGACGACGACGACGAGGCCGCCGCCGGCGAGCGCCGGCAGCTGATAGCAGAGCGACTTTCCGCCGCCCGTCGGCATCACGACGAGGCTGTCGCGCCCCTCGAGCGCGGCCTGCACGGCCTCGCGCTGCCCGGGCCGGAACTCGTCGAGGCCGAAGCGCGCGAGAAGCTGCTCGGGCGTCACGCCCGGGCGCTCGGTGTACATACCATCGCTACCAAACTCCTCAGAAGTGCTCCCGGTCACGTCCATCCTTCAGACGTTACGACGAGCTTCGGCTGCCACGCAAGCACGACTGCAACCGCAGCGGCAACCCCGGCGCCCGGCTCGGCGTCGGCCCACTAACGCTCGCGCCAGACCACGCGCGCGCCACGCCCGGGCACGAGCGTGATGGCGCGGCGCCTGATCAGCTCGCCGCGTGGGGCTGCGCCGTCAGCGGCCGCACGACCGCGAGCCGGCCGGCGCAGAGGCAGCCGCACGGCGGGCAAGCTCGGCTGCAGCTCGCCGAGCATCGTGCGCAGCATCAACTTCATCTCGAGCTGGGCGAAGGAGGCGCCGATGCAGCGGCGGATGCCGCCGCCGAAGGGGATCCAGGCGAACGTATCGGGCGTGTCGTCGAGGAAGCGCTCGGGGCGGAACTCGGCGGGAGCGTCGTACACGCGCGGGTTGCGGTTGGTCAGGTAGATCGACGGCATCACGCGCGTGCCGGCGGGCAGCAGCCGCCCACCCAGCTCGAAGTCCTCGCTGAGGATGCGCCCGACGATCGGCACGACGGGGCGCACGCGCAGTGTCTCGTTGACGACGGCCATCGCGTAGCGCTCGCCGCCGTCGGGGCCGGCGTCGATCTCGGCGACAAGCCGCGCGAGCTTCTGCGGATGGCGCACGAGCCGCTCGATCGCCCAGGCGACGGACGTGGCGGTCGTCTCGTGCCCGGCGAGCAGCAGCGTGACGAGCTCGTCGCGCAGCTCGTCGTCGGTCATCGGCTGACCGTCCTCGTCGCGCGCCTGCAGCAGCAGCGAGAGGATGTCGGTGCGCTCGCCGAGGTCCTGCTGCACGCGCCGGCGGGCGAGCTCGGCGTAGATCGTCTCATCGAGCCTGTCGAGCGCGCGGCCGATCGCGCCGGTCGGGCGCTCGAGGCTCATGCGGCGCAAGGCGAGCCAGACGATCCGTAGCGAGTTCATCGGCGCGAGCAGCCCGGCGATTGCGTCGCGCATCGAGTCCATCCGCTCGGCTTCGACGCCAAACACGGCGCGCAGGATCACCTCGAGCGTGATCGCCCGCGTGCGCTCCTGCAGATGCATCGGCTTGCCGCGCGGCCAGCTCGCCATGTCGGCGCGCGTGGCGTCGACGATCGTCTGCTCGTACTCGCGCATCCGCTCGCCGTGGAATGGCGGCAGCAGCAGCTTGCGCTGGCGCATGTGCTCGGCGCCGGTCAGCACGAGCACCGAGCGCTCGCCCATCACGGGGCGAATCGGCGAGTTGCCGGTCGCCGAGGGCGCCAGCTCGGGCGGCGCGGTGAACAGCGTCTTGACGTCCTGCGGGTCGCTGATCAGCACCAGTTTCATGCCGCTCGGCGAGAACGTCAGCGTGAACGCATCGCCGATCCGTCGCGCGCAGCGGTCCATCACCCACGTCGGCGCCAGCGACCACGCGAGCGTCTGCAGGAAGGCCGGCGCGCGCGGGCCTGGCGGCAGCTCGGTCGCGGCCACACGGGGGGTCGTGCTCGGCGCAATCGCGGTGGCGGCCATCGGCACACGCTACCGCGCGCGAGTCCAGCAGGCGGAACGGCCTACCTCAGCGCGGCAAGATCCGCCGCGGGCGCGCGAGACGCTCGCTGCGCGCCTGCTCGAGCAGCGCCGTCTCCAGACGCCGGCGAGCCGCCTCGACGTCGCTGTGCGAGAGCGTCTTGGCGCCCCTGCGCAGGTGCCCGATCAGCATCCGCGCGGGCAGCACGCGAACGCCCTTGCGCCGCGCCAGTGGCCGGTCGACCCAGGCGCGGCTGTACACGAGCAGCGGTTCGACCTTCACGCCGATGATGCCTTCGATCGCCTTGCGCTGCGCCTGGGCCTGGCGGATCGTCGACCCGTGCACGCGCGCCACGCGGACCGGCCCGGGGTGGCTCTTGGTCTCGACGGTGAACGCCCCGGCGGGCCCGATCAGGATGTGGTCGACGTTTCCGTGTCCGAAGCTGGCGTCGTGGATCACGCGCCATTCGCCGGCGTCGAGCGCTTGGAGCAGGCTGCCGACGTGCTCCTCGGCGCTGGCGCCGCGGTCGCGGCGGTCGACGAGCGGCAGCACGTAGCGCGAGATCGCGAACATGCTCGCGAGCAGGGCGAGCTCGGCGAACAGGAAGCGCAGGTCGTGCAGGCCGAAGGTGCGCCCAAGCGCGGCCGTCGCCACGGCGAGCACGCCGAGCGTGACGAGCGCGCGCAGGCGCAGGCGCGCGACGGCCGCCCGCGCGTGCTGTCCGGCGGTCCGCGTCGTGACATCTCCGACTACGTGCATCTCTGCACCTTCCTTCCCTCCTCTCGTAAATCGCCGACCGAGTTCATCATCGGCCGAAAGCGCCCTCGGCCTTGAGGCCACCGTACGCAGCCGGCGCCGCAGACGCCGCCAACCGGGAATTCCCGCAAAAAGCGTGGAGCGCGGGGCGATCTTCTAAAGCAGCCCGCAGGGTGCGCCGAAGGCCAAAGCAGCCCCCTACAGGCCGGCCGGCGATCGCGCAGCGGCGACGCCGGCAAGGACACCGCAATGGCCCCCGATCCCAACAGTCCCCGCAATCCCAGAGAGTCGCGAACGTCGGATGTGTGCCTGCTGCTGCGCGCCCACGCCGAGTCGCGCTGGCTGAGCAACGAGCTGGCGCCGGTGCTGCGCGAGGTCGAGCGCCGCGACTCGATCTCCGACCAGCAGCTGGGCACGGCGCTGGCGTACCTCGAGGTGATGTGGATCGAGGCGTGCTCGCGTGCGCGTGAGACGGAGTCGGCCCGCGTCGAGCTGGACGCGCTCGGCAGCGCCGACCAGGCACTCGTGGAGAAGGCCCACCGCTACCACACGGCCGTGCGCCGCCTGCGCGACACGATCGAACTGCGCGTCTGCCGCCTGCTGGCGATCCCGGAGGAGCTGCCGGGCGACGCGCCGATCGTGCGCCGGCCGGTGAAGCACCGCCCGGCCAGTTCCTGAGGCGATGGCATAGGCTCCCGGGCCGTGCCGCCCCGCTTCGACCTGCAGTCGCACTCGACCCACTCCGACGGCGCACTGCCGGCGGCGGAGGTCGTCAAGCTCGCCTCGGAGGCGGGCGTGGAGCTGCTGGCGCTGTCGGACCACGACACGATCAGCGGCGTGGCCGAGGCGATCGAGGCGGGCGAGCGCTACGGCGTGCGCGTCGTCCCGGCGGTCGAGATCTCGGCGGTCGACGCGGACTCGCCGGTACCGCGCGAACTGCACATCCTCGGCTACAAGATCGACCACACGGGCCCGCCGATGACCGAGCGCCTGGTGGACTTCCTGGCGGACCGCGAGCAGCGCACGCTGCGCATGCGCGACGCGCTGCGCGACGTCGGCTTCGAGCTCGACGAAGCGGAGCTCGAGCAGCGCATCGCCGAAGGCAAACCGATCGGCCGCCCGCACCTGGCGGCGGCCGTGCTGGGCGCGCCGGCCAACGCGCGGCGTCTGCAGGACGAGGAAATCGACGACGTCGGCTCGCTGATCCGCGGCTACCTGATCGAGGGCAAGCCGGCCTTCCGCCTGCGCGAGACGCCGACTGTCGCTGAGGCGATCGAGGCGATCCACGACGCCGGCGGCGTGGCGATCTGGGCGCACCCGTTCTGGGACATCGAGGCGGACGCGGAAGTGCTCTCGAGCATCGAGCGCTTCCGCGCGCTCGGGATCGACGGCGTGGAGGCCTTCTACATCACCCACGACGAGCGCCAGACGCGCCTGCTGGCGGCGCGCTGCGAAGCGGACGGCCTGCTGAGCACGGGCTCGGCCGACTACCACGGCCCCGACAACCGCCTGTTCTCGCAGTTCATGGCGTTCGACACCTATGACCTCGAGCCCAACCTCGGGCCGATCGCCGACTGACCCGGCGTTCTCCTCTCTTAATAAATAGAAAGAGACGACCCGTCGCGTGACGGCGTCCCGGCGCGCTCAGCTCAGACGGCCGCGGGCAGCGCGAGCAACGCCTCCAGGCGGAAGGCGAGCGCCTCGAGCGCGAGCTCCTCGGAGACGTTCAGCTGCAGGCGCAGGCGCGTGTCCTGCACGAGCTCGATCGCCTCGCGCAGCGGACCGGCGGCGCGCTCGTTCGCATCCTCCTCCAGCTCGGCACGGCGGTCGACGGCGTAGGTCAGCTCTGGCGCTCCCTCGCATATGCACAGCACGTCGCGCAGCCACAGCTCGGCCAGGCGCAGCGTCAGGTCGAGCGCCTGCGTGCGCGCGCGCCGCTCGCCGCGCCTGCGCGCCTCGCCCGCTTCGCGCTCGTATTTTTTCCTCTCCTTCTTGGGGAGCAACTCGAGCTCGTCGGCCAGTCGCCCGTCGGCGGCCTCGCCCGCCTGGGCGCCTGCGGCCTTGGCCGCCTCGAGCATCGCCATCCACGGCCGCTCGCCGCTGCGGCCGGCGAGCACGGCGCGCGCGAAGCCCTCGGCGCTCGCGCGCAGCGCCGCGCCGGGGCCGCTCGCCAGGCGCTCAGCCAGGCGCGCGTCGCCGAGCGCCAGGCGCGCGCACGCCTGCGCCTGCTCGGGCTCGGCGGCGATGCCCTGCGCGATCCGCTCGGGCGGCAGCGGGTCGAAGCGCACCGGCTGGCAGCGCGAGGCGATCGTCGCCAGCACGTCCTCGCGGCGGTCGGTCAGCAGCAGCAGGTGGACGAACTCGGCCGGTTCCTCGAGCGTCTTCAGCATCCTGTTGGCCGCCTGGTCGTTCATCGTCTCGACGCCCTCGATCACGAACACGCGCCGGGCCGACTCAAACGGCGTGCGCGTCGCCGCCGCGACGACCGGCTCCTCGATGTCCGACACCAGCATCTCGGCCGCGCCCGACGGGCGCACCCAGGTCAGGTCGGGGTGGGAGTCGCGCGCGATCCGCTCCTGCACGCTCTGCGCGTCGTGCGTCTCGTCGGCCAGCAGCGCCGCCGCGAATGCGCGCGCGATCGTGCGCTTGCCCGTGCCCGAGGGGCCGTGGAAGAGATAGGCGTGCGACGCCCTCGTCCGCCCTTCGAGCGCCGGGCCGAGCACGGCGAGCGCGTGCGGGTGCGCGTCGATCCCCGGTAGCTGCGCGGCCTGCACGGCGACCATCGTAGACGCGCGTTACCGTCCCCCGCGTGGCGCGCGGGCGGCTGATCACGATCGAGGGCCTCGACGGCGCCGGCAAGTCGACGCTCGCGCGCGCCCTGCTCGAGTCGCTGACGGCCTCCGGGCATCGCGTCGAGCTGCTGCGCGAGCCCGGCGGCGTCGAGCTGTCCGAGCGCATCCGCGCGCTCGTCAAGGACCCCGCGCTCGCCGTCTCGCCGCGCGCCGAGGCGCTGCTCTACGCGGCGGCCCGCGCGCAGCTCGTGGAGGAGCGCGTGCAGCCGCTGCTGGCCGACGGCGCGCTCGTGCTGCTCGACCGCTACGTCGACTCCTCGCTCGCCTATCAGGGCGCAGCGCGCGGCCTCGGCGTCGAGCACGTGCGCCTCATCAACGCCTTCGCCACCGGCGAGCTCGTCCCCGACCGCACGCTGCTGCTGCGCATCGCCCCCGCCGCCGGGCGCGCGCGCCAGGCCGGGCGCGGCGAGCTGCCCGACCGCCTCGAGCGCGAGGACGAGGAGTTCTTCGCTCACGTCGCCGCCGCCTACGACAAGCTGGCGGCGGCCGAGCCAGAGCGCATCCGCGTGCTCGACGCGAGCTTCACGCCGGCCACCGTGCTCGCCGACGCGCTCGCCGCGCTCGGCGACCTGCTTGCGCCCTTGCCGGCCGACGTCGGCGATTAGCGGCTTGCCCGCCTCCAGGCTCGCCCGGCGCGGTTAGCATTGGCCGCCATGCGCGTGCTCGTTCTCATGGCAGTCCTCGCCGCCGTCGGCGGGTATGCGGTCGCCGACGCCGCGGCGGCCACCGGCGGCGCGAGCGCCCCGGCGACGAGCACGACGCCGCCCACGGCCACGACGCCGCCGACGACGACCTACGTGCCCCCCGGCGCCGCCACGACGCCCGGCGTAGCCACGACACCCGGCGCGACGACGACGCCCGGCGCTGCGACACCTGGCGCGACAACGACGCCGGGGACAGCGAGCTCACCGGCGACCGGCACGCCGGCGACGACCACGCCGCAGAGCACGGCACCCGCGACGACGCCGCCGGCGCAGCAGCCGGCTGGGGCGGCCAAGGCGACGAAGGGCAACGGCGGCGGCCTGTCGAGCGCCGCGATCGCGATCATCGTGCTGGGCGCGCTGCTCGTGCTGGCGTGCATCGCCTGGGCGCTCGCCAGGCGCCGCGCGTTCGAGCCGCACTGGCTGCTGTCGCTGCGCCACTCGATGGCCGAGGCCGGCTTCCGCGCGTCGGCGACGTGGTCGGAATTCGCCGACTGGGCGCGGCTCGGGCGCTGAGCGCCGCGGGTCGCTGACCGCCGCCGAGGCGCTAACCGCAGCGGGGGCGCTGACCGCCGCGGGCGACTCCCACCGATAGTCGCCCGGGCGGTCTGCGGACGCCCCCGATCTGCCCCGTATCGAGCCGCTCCTTCAGCGCCGGCGCTGGCCGCGCCGTTTCAGCCGGCGGCTGCTCAGCAGGCTCACGACGAGCAGCACGAGCGCATTGGCCGAGCCCCACGCGAGGAGGACGTACTCGAAGGCAGACAAGTTCCGTCGGGCCCCGAAAATAGTAACCCCCCGGAGGCTCCACACAGTGGGTGGATGGGAGCCTCCGGAGAGTCGGGGGGCTTACGAGATCGCCAACGGCGTCCCCGCAAGTTCGATCTTCTTCAGCTTGTTCTTCTTTGTGCACGTTTCGCCTTTGCCCTTGAACACAGGCGTGCCGACGAACGTGTCCGAAGCCGTCAGGCCTTCATACGGGCCTTTTTCGAATTTGCCGCTGAGGCTCAGGCTCGACGGCGTGCCGCTCAGCGTGAACGGCCCCTCGGAGTTGCCGTGACCGTGGCCCCACTTGAACACGCCGCTGCCTTCGGCGAGGATGCCTTCGCCGCTCAGCGTGGCGCATGTGACGGGCGCCGCGGTTTGGACATGCACGACGTACTTGGTCGACGTGCCGGCGCTGCCGGTGCATTCGCCGGCCGTGCCCTTGATCGTGATGTTCTGCACCTTCCCCGTCGCTTCTTCGACTCCCGGCGACAGCGTCGCCACGGCGCTGCTCGTGGCGCACGTGGCGCCCGTTTCTTCGACTGCGCTCGCCGATGTCGCGGCGAAGCCGGCGACT
The DNA here is from genome assembly GCA_963716315.1 of uncultured Solirubrobacteraceae bacterium. Taxonomy (GTDB): domain Bacteria; phylum Actinomycetota; class Thermoleophilia; order Solirubrobacterales; family Solirubrobacteraceae; genus Palsa-744. The sequence continues at coordinate 2,207,364 of OY970301.1, forward strand.
GCCATCGCCGAAACGCCCAACAAGGCGAGCTTCAATCCAAAGCTGCGCATGGTTCCCTCCTAAGTCGTTTTTCCGAATTCAGCCCTCTGAAAGCTGGCGATCGTATTAACGCGACGCCGTCGCGAAGGTTGGAAAGCGCCTGCCGCTGCAAACGCTCGGCCGGGCGGACCGTCGGGCTCGGGCGGACGGCTCGACCTGCGCCGTCAGCGTTTGCCGGTCGGCGCCGTCAACCCTTCGACGCGCCGCGACCGGGCGGTTCGTGGCCGCTCGGGCCGGGCGCGCCGTGTTCGCCGGAGCCACCCGGCGAGGGCTTCGCTTCGCCCGGCGGCACGTTCGGCCGTTCTTCGACCGCCGGTGGCCGGCCGGGCGGCTGTGCGTTGCCCCTGCCCTGTACCGCGGACCCGCCCGGCGATGAGCTGCCCTGCCCCACAGGAGCAGCGGCTCCGACTTCGCCGGCCAGTCGTGCGCCAGACCCGTGCCCAGCCGCGGTGCCGTGCGTCGCGGCGCCCGGGCTGGCGGCGGAGTTCGTGTGCCTGGCGGCCCTGCCGTTGCCGTTGCCGCCCTTGCTCGCCGCGTTGCCGCGATCCTGCGACTTGCCGCCGCTACCCGAGTTGCCGTGGCTCGCGGAGTTGCCGTGCTCGCCCGAGTGCCCGTGTTTGGCCGACTTGCCTTTGGCGCCGGCGTACGCAGCGGCGCTGTTGCCGTGTTCTGCCGACCCGCCGTTGGCCTTCGCGCCGTGGGCGTTTCGGTTGCCGTTGCCGCCGGCAGCGCTTCCAGCGCCGGCTCCGGTGCCGGCCGCGGCGGCCCGGCCGTGCCCGGCCTGCTGAGCATGCGCCTGACCCGAGCCGGAGGGCTTCTGCCCGCGTGCTTCGGGACCGACGCCAGGCGTGCCGACGCCGAGCCCCGCCCCCGGGATGAGGGTGACGCAGGCACCGCTCCCGTTGGCACGCGCTGCCTGCCCCGGCACGGAGGCGCTCGCCAGGGCGCGGCGGAGCTTGGGCGCGACGGGCTGCGAGGAGGCGACCCCGAGCACGAGCGTGCCCGCGCTCGCCCCGGCGCCCAGCCCGGTGGCCGCGATCAGGACCTTCGCCAGCAGCGTCTTGGCGCCGGTGCCGCCGAGCTCGATCGCCCCGCTCAGCGAGACTCCGGCTCCTGCTCCAGCTCCAGCACCAGCACCGCCGGCACACGCACCGGCGCCACCGGCGTGGCGGGCGGTCGCGTCGAGCACGCGCCGCTTGAGCGCGAGCGACGGCAGCAACGGCAGTAGCGCGCCGAGCTCGCTGCGCCGGCGCGAGACGCGATGCGCGTACTCGCGGCAGCCGGCACACGCGCGCAGATGGCGGCGCAGCCGGCCCCGCAGCAGAGCGGCGCCGCGCGCGCCGGCGAGCTCCTCGCGGATCTCGCGGCAGTCGGTCTCGCGCGCCACCCGCTCGGAGATGAGCGTCGACCGCGCCTGGAAGATGTATGACTTCACGGTGCTCGGCGAGACGCCGAGCAAGCGGCCGATCTCGCTCTGGCTCTGACCGTGCAGCTCGGCCAGGATCAGCGCCGAGCGATGGCGCTCCGGGAGCTCGAGCATGCCGCTCAGCAGCTGGCGCACGCTCTCGCGGCGCACGACCTTGGCGAGCATGTCCTCGCCGACCGGCGGCGCGACGTGCTCGAGCGCCTGGGGCCGGCGCTTGCGCAGGATGCCGATGCACGCATTGCGGGCGATCGCGAACAGCCACGGGCGTACGTCGACGCTGCGCTCGTCGCGCAGCAGCGCGCGATAGGCCGAGGCGAACGTCGACTGGACCGCGTCCTCGGCATCCTCGCGCGAGGCAAGCATGAAGAAGCAGAACGAGAGCAGTTCGGCGACGTGCCGGTCGTACAGCGATTCGAAGGCGCCGCGGTCGCCGCGACGCATCAGCGCGACCAGCCGCTCGTCAGAGACGAAGCGCTGCGGCACACGTGGAAGCACGCGCGACACGGCTCGGATCCGCCGATCAGTCTCCACCAGCCCGCCCCTCCTGGTCTCTACGCCCACCGCCCCGCGGCGAGGGACGACGTACCTAGAAACTGCATATTACCCGACATGTCAGCTTCGAACCACAGTGCGGGCACGAGTCACTCCGCGGAGCGCGTTTTGGGGTCATTGCGCGGAGCGCGTTTCGGGATCTTGCTGCCGCATCGTGCGGGATCTGCACGTGCCTCGGAGCGTGAAACTCACGCAAAGAGCCGCTTTGGCGCGCGGGCGCCGCGGGCGCGGCCCGCTGCCTCGCTCGCGCCGGGCGCCGGCTCCGCGCCGGTGCAATCCACCCGGCCGCTCGCAGCCGCTGAAAAGCCCCGATTTACGGGCGATTCTCAGCTCGCAGAGGGTTCGGTGCAGGCCCCAGGAGTAGTAAAATGGAGGTATCTCTTCGCCGACATTTCGAGCTACGCGTGGCGACCTTTTCCGTCCGCTCCAAGCGCCACGATGCTTGACCCCCGATCAACAGCTCGAATGGCCGCCCGCACCGTCGGCGCAGCAGAGGAGGAAGGTCCGATGAACGAAGCTCCGCACTCCACCATCTCGCACGCGACAGCGCCCGGCGGCGCGCTTGAGATAAAGCGCTTCTTCACCACCCCCGGGACGCATCCGTTCGATGCCGTGGAGTGGGAGCGGCGCGACGCGCGCATCGGCCACGGCGACCGCGTCGCCTTCGAGCAGACCCACGTCGAGTTCCCCAAGAGCTGGTCGCAGAACGCGACCAACATCGTCAGCCAGAAGTACTTCCGCGGGCAGATCGGCAGCCCGGCGCGCGAGCACTCGGTCAAGCAGATGATCGGTCGCGTCGCCGGCACGATCACGGGCTGGGGCGCCGAGCGCGGCTACTTCGCCTGCAGCGAGGACGCCGAGGCCTTCGAGCACGAGCTGACGCACATCCTGCTGCACCAGATGGCGGCATTCAACTCGCCGGTCTGGTTCAACGTCGGCTTCGAGGAGCGCCCGCAGTGCTCAGCCTGCCAGCCCTATCACGCCCTCGTCTCCACCCCGCAGGGCATGGTTCCGATCGGTGAGCTGGTCGCGGCGGATGACGTTGGTCACGAGGTCTACGACGCGAACGGGACGACCCGGATCCTCGCGACGAAGGCGAACGGCCGCAAGCGCGTACTTCGTGCCCGGCTACGCAACGGAAGCTTCGTGGAAGCAACTCCTGACCACGTCGTCAAGGCGGTCCGCGAGCGTCGCACGGCGCCCGCCTGGCTACGGATGGACGAGCTCAGGCCTGGAATGCGGATGCATCTGCATCCCCACCGCGCCAAGGTGGCGGATCCAATCCGCGTGGCAGTCGGCGTCGCCGGCGACGCCTCACCGCTCGAGGAGCTTACGGAGCTCGATCGTGTCGAGGTTGCCGAAGCGGCGCTGGCCGGATGGCTGCAGGCCGACGGCTTCGTCGGTCAGTACGAGGGTACGAATCGCTCGCTGACGATCGAGTTTCAAGTAGCTAACGACGACGAGTTCGACTGGGTCACGCGGAATCTAGACACCGTCTTCCCCGAGGCTCACCGCAAGGTTCGCGACGCGGACACTCAGCACGTCCGCGTCCGTCGCATCCGCCTTTATGGCGAGGTGATTCGTGAGTTCGTGGAGCGCTGGGACCTCCTGGCGCGGGGCACCGAGATGCGGGCTCCACACCGACTTTTCACCGCCACGCATGACGAGATCGTGGCGTACCTGCGCAGTCTCTTCCAAGCCGACGGCTATGTGTCCGTTCGCCGGGATGACGATTACGAGAACGCCCGCGTTGGATTCGCCGTCATTGGCGAGCGCTGGACGGAGGATGTGCAGCTACTGCTCGGCGTACTGGGCATCTACTCGAGGCGGACCCGAAAGGCTGAGAAGCGCAGCAACCGGCACGACATGCACGAGCTTGCGATCTCGATCGGCTCCGAGCGAGCGCGTTTCGCCGAGCTGGTTGGCTTCATCGGACACGAGAAGTCTGACAAGCTCCTCGAGTCGCTGGAGCTACGTAACCCCAAGCGCTGCCCTGACCTCCGTGAAGAGGAGATCGTTGCGATCGACGACCTCGGCATGATGGAGGTCTACGACATCCAGACAGAGTCGGGCGAGTATCTCTCCAACAATGTCGCGGTTCACAACTGCTTCATCCTCTCCGTCGAGGACACGATGGAGTCGATCCTCGGCTGGAACACGAAGGAGGGGAACATCTTCCGCGGCGGCTCGGGCTCGGGTATCAACCTGTCGAAAATCCGCGGCTCGATGGAGCCGCTGGCGAAGGGCGGCACGGCCTCGGGGCCGGTCTCGTTCATGCGCGGCGCCGACTCGTGGGCGGGCACGATCAAGTCCGGCGGCAAGACGCGCCGCGCGGCGAAGATGGTCGTGCTCGACGTCGACCACCCCGACATCCGCGAGTTCATCTGGTGCAAGGCCAAGGAGGAGGACAAGGCCGCGGCGCTGCGCGACGCCGGCTTCGACATGTCGATCGACGGCGACGGCTTCTTCTCGATCCAGTACCAGAACGCGAACAACTCGGTGCGCGTGACCGACGAGTTCATGCAGGCCGTCGAGGATGACGGCGAGTGGAACCTGATCGCCCGCTCGACCGGCGAGCCCGTCGGCGAGCCGGTCAGCGCGCGTGAGCTGATGCGCGAGATCGCCGAGGCGGCCTACCGCTGCGCGGACCCGGGCGTGCAGTACGACACGACGATCAACCGCTGGCACACGAGCCCCAACTCGGGCCGCATCAACGCGTCGAACCCGTGCTTTCCGGCAGACGCACGCGTCCACACGACGCTCGGCCTGCTGAAGATCGATGAGTTGGTCGCGCGGGGGGAGGCCGGTGAGGAGTTCCGCGTGTACACGCATCGGGCGACCGCCGATCGACCCGGTGATGGAGTCGCCGCGACTCGCCCGGTCGCCTTCATGCGCAACGGCGTCAAGCCGATCGTGCGCTTGCGCTTCGCCAACGGCGGCGAGCTCCGCTGCACCCCAAATCACCGAATCTGGACTTTGAATCGGGGCTACGTGCCGGCTGAGGACCTCACCGACAAGGACCGGATCCTCCTGAATGACAGCCAGACTCCCGCGGAGCACGCGATCTGGGCGCTGCCCGTGAAGGTCCAGGCACCGGCCAAGTCGGTCGTCCGTGGCGGATCGGCCACCTACCGCGAGCCGCCCGATCGCTGGAGCGAGGGGCTTGGAGAGCTTACGGGTCACTTGGTCGGCGATGGCTGGCTGACCGACGCACAGACCGGTTGGGTCTACGGCGGAGACGACCTCGAGGACGGTCTGGCAGACGCGCACGAGGGGCTGCTGCGGGAGTTGATCGGTGGTATCTCACGGCAAGAGATGGACAACGGCACCGTCCAGCTCAGGGCAGGCAGCGAGGCCGTGCGTGAGCTGTTTCGGGGGCTCGGAGTGACATCCGCACGCGCGCATGACAAGCGTGTCCCGGAAGCGATATTCACGGCCCCGACGGAGGTGCAGGCCGCGTTCCTACGGGGACTGTTCGGAGCCGATGGATGTGTCTCGCGCGTAGAGGCCGGCGGGAAGGCCAATCGCTATGTTGGGCTCGGGAGCCGCAGCGGTGCGCTGCTCAAGGACGTACAGCGCCTGCTCTCGACCTGGGGGATCCGAGGACGCATCTACCGGATCACCGATGCCGCAACATCGCGCTTCTCCTACACGCGGAAGGACGGAACAACCGTCGAGTACGCTTCCCGCGAGGGCTTCGATCTGCGCATCACAGGTACCGACTTGGCCCGCTTCGCCGACGAGATCGGCTTCTCGGTCCCGCGCAAGCAGGCGGCAGTTGAGAGCTTGATCGACGAACGTACGCTCTACCGCACGAAGGCCGGCACCACAATGGTCGCTCGTGAGGACGACGGCCAAGAGAGCGTCTACAACCTCACCGAGCCGCTGCACCACTCCTACATCGTGGACGGCGTCGTCGTAGCGAACTGCTCCGAGTACATGCACGTGGACGACTCGGCCTGCAACCTGGCATCGCTGAACCTGATGAAGTTCCGCCGCGCCGACGGCACGTTCGACGTCGAGTCCTTCGAGCACGCGGTCGACGTCGTGCTGCTGGCGCAGGAGATCATCGTCGGGCCATCGAGCTACCCGACGGAGGAGATCGGCGCCAACGCGCGCGCCTTCCGCCAGCTCGGCCTCGGCTACGCCAACCTCGGCGCGTACCTGATGAGCAACGGCATGCCCTACGACTCGGACTCCGGGCGCGAGACGGCGGCGGCGATCACGGCGCTGATGACGGGCCGCGCCTACCGCCGCTCGGCCGAGGTCGCCGCGGCGCTCGGCCCCTACGACCGCTACGCGGAGAACCGCGAGGCGCACAACAACGTGATGCGCATGCACCGCGACGCCTCCTACGTGATCCCCGAGCACGACAGCGCCGACGGCGAGCTACTCGCGGCGGCGCGCCGCTCGTGGGAGGAGGCGGTCGAGCTGGGCGAGCGCCACGGCTACCGCAACGCGCAGGCGACCGTGCTCGCCCCGACCGGCACGATCTCCTTCCTGATGGACTGCGACACGACCGGCGTCGAGCCCGACTTCTCGCTGGTCAAGTTCAAGGAGCTGGTCGGCGGCGGGCAGATGACGATCGTCAACCGCACGGTGCCGCTGGCGCTGCAGACGCTCGGCTACTCAGAGACCCAGGTCGAGCAGATCGAGGCGCACCTGGCCGAGCACGGCACGATCGTCGGCGCGCCGGGCCTGGCGGAGGAACATTTTCCTGTGTTCGACGTCGCCGTCGGCGAGCGCGCGATCTCGCACATGGGCCACATCAAGATGATGGGCGCAGTGCAGCCGTTCATCTCGGGCGCGATCTCGAAGACGGTCAACCTGCCCCAGGAGGCGACGGTCGAGGACATCGCCGACGCCTACACGCAGGCGTGGCACTTGGGCGTCAAGGCGCTGGCGATCTACCGCGACGGCTCGAAGACGGCACAGGCGCTGCGCACGGACGCGCAGAAGGGCGTCGAGGCACCGGCCGACGTCGACGCGATCGTGGATGAGGCGGTCACGAAGGCACTCGCCGAGGTCGGCCCGCAGCGCCGGCGAATGCCGCGCGAGCGCCAGTCGATCACGCACAAGTTCTCGATCGCCGGACACGAGGGCTACATCACGGCGGGCATGTACGAGGACGGCACGGTCGGCGAGATCTTCCTCACGGACATCGGCAAGGAGGGCTCGACGCTGCGCGGGATGATGAACTCGTTCGCGACGGCGATCTCGATCGCGCTGCAGTACGGCGTGCCGCTCGAAACGCTCGTGCAGAAGTTCAGCTACATGCGCTTCGAGCCGGAGGGGATCACGCAGAACCCGGAGATCCCGTTCGCGAAGTCGATGCCGGACTACATCATGCGCTGGCTGGCCTCGCGCTTCCTCGACGCAGACGCGCAGGAGGAGCTCGGCATCCTCACGCCGGCGGTCCGCGCGAAAGCGGCCGCGCAGGAGGCGGCGCAGTCGGTCAGCTCCTCTGACACGGCCGGGCCGAGCGCCACCCCCGAGGACGGCACGCCGCAGGCGAGCGCCGGCAACGGCGGCTCGAGTGCGCCGGCGGCTTCCTTCACCGACACGCCACCGGTCGTCCCGGCGCGGCTGCAGGGGCTCGACCTGGGGCCGGCTTGCAGCCAGTGCGGAGGGATGATGCAGCGGACGGGCAGCTGCTACACGTGCTCCTCGTGCGGCAACAACACCGGCTGCGGCTGACACGATAGTCGGCGTCGCCGCGGGCGGGGGCGAGTGGAGGGTGCGCGTTGCGCGCCCGTCGCTTCCACCGCTCCCGCAGTACGTGGCGCGGCTGCAGAGCGTATGGGACAGCGCGATGCTGTCCAACGACGGCCCGCAGGCGCGTGCGTTCGAGCAGGCCTTCGCGCGCTACAGCGAAGCCGGCGGTGTCGTGCTGGCGGCGAGCAACTGCGACGTGGCGCTCACCCTGCTGATCGCGTCGCTCGAGCTGCCGCGCGGTGCGCATGCCGTGCTGCCCTCGTTCAGCTATCCCTCGCTGCTGCATGCGGTGCAGTGGAACGGGCTGCGACCGCGGTTGGTGGACGTCGATCCGCACGACTGGTGCCTGCACGCCGAACAGTTGGAGGATCAGCTCGACGGCGTCGCGCTGATCCTCGCGACGCACATGTTCGGCGTGGCCTGCGACGTCGGCGGCCTCGAGCGCGTGGCGCGTGAGCACAAGTGCAGGCTCGTGCTCGATGCCGCGCAGGCCGTCGCGACGTGGATCGGCGAGCGTCACGTCACCGACTACGGTGACGGCAGCGCGATCAGCTTTAGCGCCACCAAGCTCGCGACCTCCGCCGAGGGCGCCATCGTGGTCGCGAACAGCCCGCCGGTTGCCCGTCGGCTCGAGCTGCTGCGCAGATCGGGCATCGATCGCGACGGTGCCAGCGTCGGGCGAGGCCTCAACGCGAAGCTGTCGGAGCTGCATGCGGCGCTGGGCGTGATCTCATTGGGCAAGATCGAGGAGCTGGTCGCGCACCGCGCGGGTCTCGTGCAGGACTATCGCCGCCACCTGTCAGGCCGCGCCGATCTCGCTCTGCAGCGAATCCCCAGCGGATCGCGTGAGACGCCGACGTACTTCGTCGTCGAGCTCGGCAGCGCACGCGATCGCGTGCGCGGAGCGCTCGCGGCCGAGGGCATCGAGTCGCGTCCCTACTTCCCCGCCCTGCACCAAATGGAGCGCTTGGCGGAGATTCCCAGCGCGCCGATGCCCGTGACCGACCGGCTGGATGCGGGCCTGCTCGCGTTGCCGCTGCACACCGAGGTGACCGCGGAGATCGTGCGAGAGACCTGCGAGATCGTGGTCGATCAGCTCGAGCGCGACCTGTCCCAGGTGCGCGTCGGATAGTAGTCCCACACGACCCGCTCGAGCATCGCGAAGCGCACGCCGGAGCGCAACATGCGCTCGAGCAGGTAGATGTCACCGGGAAGCTCGAGCGCACTGGCGACGAGCTCGCGCTCGAAGAAACGCAACCCGGCGTGGAGGAGGGCGCCCTGAAAGGCGAACTGCGTCGGGCGCGGCGGGAACTCGAGCGCTCGGGTGACGCCCCCGTCGGGGCGATGGGTGTCAAAGCCACCGTATGCGACCTCGGTACGCTGCTCGCGCGCGAGCGCCAGCAGCGACGCGATCGCCTCGGGACGCAGATGGTCGTCCTCGTCGAAGTGCAGCAGCCAGCGCCCGGACGCCCGCCGCGTCGCCTCGTTGCGAGCCATCGTGCTCCCGACCAGCCAGTGGCGCTCGGAGTCGGGATGCACCGTGATCCGCTGGGTCAGGTTCGCATAGCCCACGCGCGGGTCGCCGAGCCCCGCGACCGCCTCGCCGACGTCCGCTCCAACGGCGTCGCCGACGACGATCACCTCGAGGTTCTCGTGGGTCTGCGCGAGCAGCGACGGCAGCGCGCGTCGCACGAGCAGCTCGGTGCGCTGCCATGTGGCCACCGTGATCGAGACGAGCGGATCGGGGTCGAGGAAGGCTGTCTCGTAGGAGGCGTCTGCGCGAAGCGCGTACAGCCTGCGCCGGTTCTCGGACTCCTCGTCGAGGATTGCTCGCAGCATCGGCTGGATGCGCGTGTCGAGCGAGCGCTCCAGCTCCTCCAGGCGCTCGCCAAGTGCGTCGACGCGCCCGAGGACCGCCCGAAAGCGCCAGTCGAGCGCCCTTGCGAGTGCCCTGCGGATCACGGCTCGTACGCTCGCGCGGGCACGCCCTGAACGCGCACGCCGCTATCGACCGGGCGCAGCACGACAGCGCCGGCCGCCACCGTGGCGCCGGCGCCGATGCTCGTGTGATCGACGACGATGCCGCCCATCCCGACGGTCGTGCCGGTGCCCAGTTGCACGTGGCTGGCGACATTGGCGCCCGGTAGCAGCGAGACGAACGGGCCGATTTGTGTGTGGTGGCCGACAAGCACGCCGCGCGAGAGCAGCACGTGCTCCGCGACCTCGGTCTCCGCGCCGACGATGGCGCCTGGACCAACGATCGTCCCACCGCCGATGCTGGCCGAGGAGGCGACCGTCGCCGCCGGGTGCACGATCGTCGTCGCCCGCCATCCATGTTCGGCGAGCACTGCCCAGTGGGCGCCGCGATCGCCACCCGCCGCGATCGCCACGGCCGCGCCCGGCGGCGTATGCTCAGGCGCGAGCACCGCGTATCCGTGAACGGTCGTCGCGACCCGCCGCGCATCGAGCAACTCGACCAGCCCGGCGAGTTCCAACCCGGCATCCCTCGCCCAGCCTGCGACCTCGACCGCGAACGAGCCCGTGCCAGCCAGGTAGAGACCGCCCTCGCCCTTCTGGCTGGAGCTGTTCACAGGGCGACAGTCTGCTGCGGTGGGCGGACGGGCGCGGGCGTCCCTGGTCGGCGTGGTCGCCAGCGGGCGAGATCGCTAGGGCCGAGCGCGAAGCCGGTGCCGGTGCCGGTCATGCTCGTGCGCTGCCGGCATATCCGCGTCGCCGGGCGCCTCGGCGGAGACGCTAGGAGTCAAGATGATCGGGCGGGACGAGCAGGACCGAGGAATCCGCCCTGTGCACTATGCGCCGGCTGACGCTGCCGATCGCGCGCGGGCCGTGGAGCCGGCGGCTGCTCATCACGATCAAATGGGCGCTCACGTCACGAGCGGCCTCGGCAATCGCGACTCGCGCGCTGCCGGACTCGATCCTCACGCTGCTCGAAGCTCCGAGTGTGCGCTCGAGCGCCCGGCCCTGCTCGGCGATCCGGTCGCTGCGCCGGCGCGAGCCGTGAGCGGTGGCGTGCAGCAGATGCACGTCGGCGTCCTGGGCCCGGCCGAGCCGAGCCGCCAGTTCGACGAGTCTGTCCGAGCCGTCGAGCCCGTCGCTTGCGACGAGGATCGGCCCCTCGCCCCACGTGTCGGCGCTCTCGGGGCTCGACAGCGGGCGCGCGGCGAGCAGCGGGGTGGACAGCGTGCCGACAGCGCTCGCGGTCGGCCCTCCCCCGAACATCCCGGCGGGCCATGGGGTGCTCGGCGCGCCCATCGCGAGTAGGTCGTGCTCGGCCGCCCATTCGAGGATCACCTCGGCGGGCGGGGCTGCCGGGTCGACGGCGACGGTCGTGCGCACGGACGCATCCGCGGCGATCCGCTGCGCCTGGTCGAGGATCTCCTTCGCGCGCAACGGTCCGATCGCCGGTGAGCGGGACGCCCCGGCCGACCTGAACGAGGTCACGGCAAGCAGCGTGATGTGCCCGCCGGGACCGGTGAGTCGTGCCGCCTGCTCGACGGCCGAGAAGCCACCCGGCGACCCATCGACGGCGCACAGCACATCCGTGAAAAGAGGCGCCGACTCGGTGAGCCCGACCCCCGACTCACGGCTCCCGGTCGGCGGGTCAGAGGAGTCGCTGAAGAGGACGTCGGCCATGTTCAGAGGCTACGTCCGGCGCCTGCCCCGGGTATCCGTGCCTATTGCTCGACGGCGACCGTGAAGGACCGCAGGTCGATGACGCAGAGAGCGACACGGCCGAGACGGATGCAGCGGTTCTCTGCACCCTGACTGCGTACGTTTCGCGGATGTGGGTCCGCCGCAGAAGACGTAGGTTGACGCACAATCGCATGCAGCGGAGCAAGCGACCAACGCGTGAGGTGAGGTAGGCGACGATGAACGGGGAGTCCGGCACGAGCACGACGCTGGGTCATGTCCCGCTCGACACCCTCTCGCTCGAGCGCTTCAGCGAGGTGCTCGCGCCGGCGCAGTGGCGGGCGCTCCGCGAGGGGATCGAGCGAGCCGGGCCGATGCTCGCCGGCCGGACCGTTTGGAACGTCAACTCGACCGCAGCCGGGGGCGGCGTCGCGGAGATGCTGCGCTCGCTGCTCGGCTACGCGCGCGGTGCCGGCGTCGACGCCAGGTGGATCACGATCGGCGGCGATCCCGGCTTCTTCGAGGTGACCAAGCGCCTGCACAACCGGCTGCACGGAAGCACCGGCGACGGAGGCCCGCTCGGGAAGAGCGAGCGCGCGAGCTACGAGGCGCCGCTCCGCCGCTGCGCGAGCTCGTTGCTCGAGCTCGTGGGCGCGGACGACCTGGTGATCCTGCACGATCCGCAGACGGCCGGCCTGATCCCACTGCTACGCGAGAGCGGCGCGCGAATCGCGTGGCGCTCACACGTCGGCTACGACGGTCCGAGCGAGCTCGCGCTCGAGGCGTGGCGCTTCCTGCTTCCCTACACGCAAGCGGCCGACGTCTGCATATTCTCGCGCCCCGGCTATGCCTGGGGCGGGCTGCAGCCGGAGCGACTCGCCTTCATCCACCCATCGATCGACGTCTTCTCGGTCAAGAACCATGATCTCGATGGGGATGCCGTGCGTGCGATCCTCGCCGCCGCCGGGGTCCTCGAAGGCGCTGGACAGGGACCGGCCAGCTTCATCCGGGCCAACGGGCGGCCGGGGCGCATCGAGCGCCAGGTCGCATTGATCGAGGAGTCTCGCCTGCGGCCGGAGACGCCGCTCGTACTGCAGGTCTCGCGCTGGGATCGCCTGAAGGATCCGCTCGGCGTGCTCGAGGGCTTCGCCCGCCACCTCCCCGCGGACTCCCGCGCGCACCTCGTCCTGGCCGGGCCGGCGAGCGACGGGGTCGCCGACGACCCCGAGGGCCCGCAAGTGCTCGCCGAGGTCGAGCACGCGTGGTCGCAACTGGACGCGTCCGCTCGCTCGCGCGTGCACCTCGCGTGCATCCCGATGGACGACCCCGACGAAAACGCCGTGATCGTCAACGCGCTGCAGCGGCACGCGTCTGTTGTCTGCCAGAAGAGCATCGCCGAGGGCTTCGGGCTGACCGTGGCCGAGGCGATGTGGAAGTCGCGGCCGATCGTAGCCAGCGGCGTGGGCGGCATCCAGGATCAGATCGTCCACGGGGTCAGCGGTCTGCTGATCGGCCAGCCACACGACCTGCCGGCATTCGGCGGCGCCGTCTCAGCGCTGCTCGACGGCGCGCAGGGTGCCGCCCGCATCGGCGCCGAGGCGCACCGTCGCGCACGCGAGCAGTTTCTCGGCCCCGAGCATTTGCTGGAGTACCTCGCGCTGTTCGAGCGGCTGCTCGCCGATCCTTCCGCCCGGCGGCGTTAGCCGTCGCCGCTCGTGCCGCTCTGAACGTCGCCCGAAGTAGCGGCTTCTTCAGCGACTGCGCCGGCAGTGGACGACTGCTGTACTCCGCTCGGCTGGCCCGTCGCGGCCGAGCCCGAGGAGTCAGGGAACGAGCTGCCCGATTCGCCAGTCGAGGCGCCAGAGGTGTCCGCGCCGCGCCGGCTCGAGCCGTCGTGACCCGAGCCGTCCCGACTCGAGCCATCCATGCCGGAGCCAGAGCCCGAGTCCTGCCCGCCGCCGTGGCGCGCGTCGCCTTCGCTTGAGCCACGGCCTGCGCGGGCGTCGCCCGAGGCCGAGCCGTCTCGCCCTGCCGATCCCGACGAGAGGCGGCCGCCGCCGCCGCCGAACCCGAGCACGTCATGCCCGCCACCGAGCGCCTGTTCGCCGCCGCGACGGTCGCCCGAGCCCGTCCCATGCCGGTGCGCCTCGCGCGAGGATCCAAGGCGCCCGTGCTCGCCGCGATGTGCCTGCGTGCCCGCGTGCCCGCGCGGGAAGGCGTGTTCGTGGGCACCGGCGCTCCCAGCCGAGAATCCGATCTGCGAGCCCGGAGCGAGCGCGAGCGGGCCGGCCGACCCGACGCTCGCGGCGTGCGCGACGTGCCTATGGGCTGCGTGAGGAGCGGCGGTGTGATGGTGCGCGCTCAACACGCTCGCGCCGGTGGCGACGGCCCCGGCCGTGACGGCGACGACGGCGCCTTTCAGGAAGAGTCCGGCCATCCCGGCTGCGCCACCGCCGCCGGCGAGCTCGGCGAGTCGTTCGGCGCTCGGGCCGCTCGACCCCGCGCCGGCCGATGCCCAGGCGAGCAGCGGCGGAGGAGTCAGCGCAGCGGCGGCGCTGCGCAAGGTGCTCCTGGCCCGGTAGAGCAGTCCGCGCAGCGCCCCCGGCGTGATGCCGAGCGTGCCAGCCACCTGCTCGTGGCTCTGGCCGTCCACGGCGGTGAGGAAGATCGCCTGGCGCTGCAGGCGCGGGAGCGCGGCCACGTCGCTGAGCGCATCGCGCATCGCGATCGTGCGCTCGAGGTTCGACACGCCGGCGAGCCCGGCGCGGTCCTGCACGGCCTGCGTAAGCTCGCCGTGCGCCTCGGCGGGACCGCGCATGGCGTTGACGGCGACGTTGTGCACGATCCGGTAGAGCCAGCTGCGCACGTCCTGCACGGTGGCTCCGCCCGAGAGCGCGATCCACGACTGCATGAACGCCTGCTGCAGAACGTCCTCGGCGCGCGCCTCGGAGAGGCGCATGCGACGTGCATAGCGCAGCAACGGGCGCCTGTAGCGATGCACGAGCGCCTCGAAGGCGCGCTCGTGGCCCTCGCGGGCGAGCGCGACCAGGCGCTGGTCCGATTGGGCTGCCAGCAGGCGGATCGAGATTCTCGGGCTCATCGTTGGACTCGCATCCCTCCTCGTCCGTACAGACGCCGGAATCGATCGATTCTTACCCCGCTGGGCGAATCTCATGTGCCGGCGCTGGACGAACGATCCAGTGGCTCGTAACACGGCGAAAGGGGCGGCTCTGCCGAGCCGCCCCTCTGCGCGATCGAGCTTTTCGATCTCGGTGCTGTCTATAGCTCGACCTTCACCCAGGTGGAGCCTTCGTTGCCGACGCTGAGGAAGGCCTCCTTGACGCTTGCTCCCGGCACGAGCGCTGCGCTCGTGCAGTGTTCGTTTCCTTCGCCATCCCCTTCGTGACCGGGGCAGCCGCCGCGGCCTTCGCCGTCGGCGCCCGAGTTCGAGTCGTCGTTGCTGTTGTCGAAGTGGCCGTCATCGCCGTGTTCGCGCTCACCGAAGCTCGTCGAGCCCGGCGTCGGCGCCGCGGGGGTCGGCGCGGGGCACTCGATCTCGGTCCGTTCGGTGACTTTGCCGCTGACCGTGGAGCCGTCGTTGAGCGTGATCGTCAGCACGCCATTCGTGAACGAAGCGATCGTGCCGGCGCTGTCGGCCGACGTCGGCGCTGAGCTCGGCGCGGTCGTGCCGCTGGTCGTCGAGCTTGCGGGCGCCTGCGCGTGGAATGCCAGCACGTGGGCGTGATGGTGGCCGCGGTGATGGTGATGGCGCGCGCCGTTGTGGGCGAGGGCGGCGCTCGGCGCAGCAAGCGACACGGCCGCCACCGCGGTAATGATCATCCGTCTCATCTGTCGAGCCTCCTTCGACCGAAATCGGCGGTCGGTTGGTTTGTGGATGCCCTTTAGACACGGGGCGATGCACAAAGCTCACGCGCCTCGGCAAAAGTTCTCGCACCACTGCGAGAGTGCTGGGAAAGCCCTGAGACCTCTGGCGGGCTCCCCCTATCGTGTGGCGCGATGGTCTCCTGCCCGAAGGCCCCTCCCGCAGCAGTGGTGTTCGACAACGACGGGCTGCTGCTCGACACCGAGGAGGCCTGGACGCGGGCCGAGCGGAAGCTGTTCGCGGCGCTCGGGCGCGTGTTCACGACCGAGCACAAGCGAACGCTGATCGGCTCGTCGCGCACGATGGCGGCGAGCAAGCTCGAAGCGATGCTCGAGCGCCCGGACGAGGGCGAGGCGCTAATGGACGAGCTGCTGGCGCTGGTGATGGAGGAGGCGCTCGCCGGCGTGGCACCGCGCCCGGGAGCGCAGCGGCTGCTCGAGCGGCTGAGCGCAACGGGCGTGCCGCTGGCTGTCGCCTCGAACTCCGAGCGCGGGTTCGTCGAGCGCACGCTGAGCAGCGCCGGCCTGTTCCCGGACGGCCCGTTCGCGGCCGTCGTCTCGGCCAACGACATCGATCGCCCCAAGCCGGCACCCGACATCTACCTCGAGGCCTGCCGGCTGCTGGGCGTCGGCCCAGCCGACGCGGTCGCGCTCGAGGACTCGCCGATCGGCGTCGCCTCGGCCGCGGCGGCCGGCATGTTCGTGATCGCAGTGCCCTATTTCGCAGGCACTCAGCTCGCCGAGGCAAGCATGCAGGCCGACAGCCTCGGCCACGATTCGGTCGCGCAGGCACTCGGCTTGGAGCAGGCGCCGGGGGCTCTACCGGATTCGCAAGCGGGCGGGGACCGGGATCGCCTCGGCTCCTCGGCGGCCGCGAGCGGGCGCCCGGCGGCCTAGGATCAGGTCGATGTCCGACGCCCAGCCACCCTCCCCAGACTCGCCGCTACAGGGAGGCTGCCTGTGCGGGGCGGTGCGCTTCGAGCTGACCGCGCCGCTGCTCTCGGCGGGCTACTGCCACTGCACCCACTGCCAGCGCCGCACGGGCACCGGCTCCTCGGCCAACGGCCGCGTGCCCCAGCACGGCTTCGAGCTGCTGCAGGGCGAGGCCGAGCTCGTCGCCTTCACACCCCCCGGTGGGCGGCCGAAGCAGTTCTGCTCGCGCTGCGGCTCTGCCCTGTTCAGCGGCGACCCGCTGTCAGACGAGCAGGTCGCCGTGCGCCTTGGAACGCTCGACGACGACCCCGGAATCCGGCCGAGCTTTCGCGCTTTCGTCGCCTCGGCCGCCCCGTGGGAGCCGATCCCGCAGGACGGCCTCGAGCGCCACGCCGGACGCCGTAGCTAGCGTTTAGGCGAGCTCGACGGCCATCGACAGACCGGCGGCCAGCACGGCGCCCGCCCCGGCCGCGGCCGCGGCCACCTCTGCCCGCTTGGCGCGAACCCTGCCGCCCAGGCCTCTCGCGCGCTCGCGCAGCCAGGCCAGCGACTGTGGCTCGCCGCAGCGCTTGCGCCATCCGGCAAGCGCCTGCTCGAGCTGCTCGTGCTCGAGGATCGTCGCGAGCACCTCGACGCGGCCGCCACCCTGCTCGGGCGGTCCCAGCCGAACGAGGTAGAGCTCGCCGGTGTCGCGTACCCAGGCGGCGCGGTGCAGCGGGCCGTCGGCCGACTCGCGCCACCACAGGCCGACGTCGCACTCACGCGAATGCACGCGGCGCTGATCGGCCGTGTAGAAGCTCTGCAGCGAGTCGTAGCGTGCGGTAGGAGCCTTACGCCTTCGATCTGCCTGTCTCATGCGACACCGCCCGGGTGTAGAGGGAAGCTGATACGCACAGCCTCCCGCGCCGGCCTAAACGCCGGGTTAGCGGGCGAGAAGAGTTTCCCGCTCAGTGCGGCCTATCGCAAGCCGCTGTCGAAGGCCGTCCGCGCGCGAGCCTAAGACCCCGCGCGAGCGTCCGCTAGGCGCGCGAGCGTCCGCTGGGCGCGCCGCCTGCGGCACCCAGAGGTCGCCGGTCCGCATAGGGCCCGGTGACCTCTGGGGATCGCGCAAGGAGGGCGATCAGCCGTTGAGGCGCTTCTTCAGCGCGCTCGCGGCCGAGAACTTCGCAGCCTTGCTCGCCGCGATGTTGATCGTCTCGCCGGTCGACGGGTTGCGTCCTTGACGCGCGGCGCGGTGGCTGACGCTGAACTTGCCAAAGCCGGCAAGAGCGACCTCACCCCCAGCGGCAAGCTCGTCGGAGACGACGTCGATGACGCTCTCCACCACCTGTCGGGCCTGACTGGCTGCCAGTCCGTTTCGACTGGCGACCTGCTCGGCCAGCTCGTTCTTGGTCATACCACTCCCTTCATGGGTGTCGTTACTGCGAGCAGGCTAACCGCTTGGGAGGACGACGAAACCAATAAACACGGGACATCGGCCCATTGGAGGCCCTAATTTCCGGGGAACTTGACCGGCCGAGGAGCGGCGATCGGCACGCTCGCCGGCCGCTCGGGGGCGATCGCGCTGCGCCGAGGCGCCAGCGCACCGGCCGCAAGTGCGGCCCAGATGGCGGCCAGCCAGGCGCCGCAGGCCAGGCCGACGTGCACCCAAACGAGCTGCGTGGGCAGGTGCGTCTTGTACTGATCGAGGCCCACGACGCCCTGCAGGGCGAGCAGCACGCAGAGCACGGTCAGCGTGCGCTGCACAGGCGGGCGTGCGTGCCGGCGCCGCGCGAGCCACCACACGAGCAGCGAGACGAGGCCGAACAGCAGCGCGATCTCGCCGTGGCGGTGGATCACGAAGTCCATCGTGCCGTGGCCGTCGAAGTTCAGGCGATTGATCCGCTGCCCCGGCGAGCCGCCCGCGTGCGGCCCGGCGGCGGTGGCCGCGGTGCCGGCGAAGATCGTCACCGCGCCGAGCGCCACGAGGCCCCTGAGCCAGAGGATCAGCGAGCGGTCCTGACCGGGCTCGGGCTCAGCTGCGATCGCGCCGGCGCCGGTCTGCGCTGCGGCGCCATTGGCGGAGGGACCGTTGGCGCTCGCGCCGTTGGCCGAGGCGAGCGAGCCGTTCGCAGGCGCTGCTTCGCTTGCCCCGGCCGGCACGCGCTGCCCGCGCACCTCGTCAGCCTCGATTTCGAGCAGCGCTGATTCGTGCCCCGCGCGCCAGGCGAGCACGGCGGCGGCGAGCAGGATCAGCATGGACAGCGCGAAGTGGCCCATCACCCAGCCGTAGTCGAGCGCGCCACGCACGGTGAAGCCACCGAGCACGGCCTGGCCGACCACGCCGAGCGGCAGCAACGCGCCGAGCCACATCAGGTCGCGCCGGTAGGGGCGGCGGCGCAGCGCGAGCAGCCACGCCGCGCCGGCGGCGATCGAGACGGGCACCGTGATCAGGCGGTTGGAGAACTCGATCACGGCGTGCGTGTTCAGCGGCGGGTAGGCATGGCCGTAGCAGCGCGGCCAGTCGGGGCAGCCGAGGCCGGAGCCGGTCAAGCGCACGGCGGCGCCGCTGAGCACGATCAAGGTCAGCGCGACGAGCGCGGCGTAGGCGACGTAGAGGTACTGGCGCGGCGTGACCGTGTAGCCGTTGGTGCGGGCGCGCAGGCGCTCGAGGCGGGTACGCATCGGCCTTAGGATGGCAGGAGACGCGCTGCGGCAGTGCACACAGCTTCTCGGCGCCCGATCGCCACACGTCGCCTTACGGCGGGTTGATCGGAGCGCTGACAGCACTTAGATTGGACGAATGGAAACCCTCGCCCAAACATCGCTCGCGACCGATGAGCAGGCGCTGATCGAGCGATTCGTCCAGGAGCTGCGTCTGCGGCTGAACGGCGAACTGCACGCCGTCTGGCTGTTTGGCTCGCGCGCACGTGGCGAGCCGCGATCACCGGAGTCCGACGTGGACGTGCTCGTGCTCGTCGATGACGCCTCCTGGGACGGCCGGATGCGCGTACGCCGAATGCTCGACGACGCCGCCCGCGAGCTCGACGTCGAGGCTCTGACTTGGTCGTTCTCCGTTCACGTTCACACCCCGGACTGGCTGGCGCAACGTCGTGAGATCAGATCCTTCTTCATCGCCGAGCTGGACCGCGACAAGGTCGTCCTGGGCGACTGGACGTGAGCCCCCGCTCCGCTCAAGCGAGTGCGATCAAAGCTTTGCTCGACTGAGCAACTCCTCGCAGCCCGCCACCCCTGGCACAGCCGGGCACCGTCAGCCTGCGGCCAGCCAGCGCTCGGCGTTTTGGTCGTGTAGCTCGCGGACGATGTCCTCGAGGCTGTGGGTGAGCGCCCAGTCGGGAAAATCCTCGGCAAACGGCCGCACGTCGCTGATCCACCAGCGATGATCGCCGATGCGATTCTGCTCGCTGATAGTCCAGTCCAGCTTGCAACCAGAGACGCGCTCACACAGCTCGATGGCCTCGAGCATCGAGCAGTTGCTGAAGCGACCGCCGCCGACGTTGTAGACGGCGCCGCCGGCGCGCGGCGCGCGATGGAACGCGGCGAAGGCCGCGACGAGGTCGGCAGAGTGGATGTTGTCGCGCACCTGCTTGCCGCCGTAGCCGAACACGGTGTACGGCTCGCCGGTGACGGTCGCGCGCATCAGATAGGAGAGGAAGCCGTGCAGCTGCGTGCCGGCGTGATTGGGGCCGGTGAGGCAGCCGCCACGAAAGCAGACCGTGGCGAGGCCGAAGTAGCGCCCGTACTCCTGCACGAGCAGGTCCGCGGCGGCCTTGGAGACGCCGAACAGCGAGTGCGTGCTCCTGTCGATCGACATCGACGTGTCGATGCCCTGGAAGTAGACGTGACCCTCGGGCAGCTCCAAGCGCTGCTCCAGCTCGACGAGCGGCAGCGCGTTTGGCAGGTCGCCGTAGACCTTGTTCGTCGAGCAGTGAACGAACGTCGCGCCTTCGGCGTGTCGGCGCGTGGCCTCCAGCAGGTTCAGCGTGCCGAGCGCATTGACCTCGAAGTCGGTGTGCGGATCGGAGGCTGCCCAGTCGTGCGAGGGCTGCGCGGCAGTGTGGATCACGAGCTCGATCCGAGCCGAGTGCTCGGCGAACAGGCGCTCGACGGCGTCACGGTCGCGGATGTCGATCGCGAGCGAGCGGAAGGCGTCGGGGAAACGCGCGAGCAGCGCCTCGGTCATGTGCGCCGTCGACGCCTCTGCGCCGAAGAAGCTCGCGCGCATGTCGTTCTCGAGGCCGATCACGTCGAATCCGAGCTCGGCGAAGCGCGCGACCGACTCCGAGCCGATCAGCCCGCCCGAGCCCGTGACTATCGCCGTCGGCATCGCGCCACCCAGCCTCGCAAAGCTCGCCCTCAGCCGTCGAACTCGAACGGAAGCTCGTCCGCCAGCTCGCGCAGCGGCGGCGCGGCAGCGTCGCGCTCTGAGATGCTCAGCTCGCCCCTCGGCAGCGGCCACTCGATCGCGACGTCTGGATCGTCCCAAGCGATCCCGCGCTCGAGCTCCGGGTCGTAGTAGGCAGTCTGCTTGTAGATCACGTCGGCAATGTCGCTGAGCACGCAGAACCCGTGCGCGAAGCCGACCGGCACGAACAGCTCGCGCATGCTCTCGTCGTCGAGCTCGACGCAGGCCGAGCGCCCGTAGGTCGGCGAGCCGCGACGCAGGTCGACGGCGACGTCGAGGATCCGCCCGCGCGCGCAGCGCACGAGCTTCGCCAGGCCGTCACCCACTTGGAAGTGCATGCCGCGCAGCACGCCCCGGGTCGAGCGCGAGTGGTTGTCCTGCACGAAGCGAACGTCGTCGGCGATGCCCAGCTCGGCGTTCCACTCGCCACGGTAGGTCTCGCAGAAGAAGCCGCGCTCGTCGCCGTGCGCCACCGGCTCGATCGCAACGAGGCCGGGGAGCTGTGTCGAAACGACTTGCATTGGCGCAAGAGCGTATCCGCCTCGGGCTATGCGCCTATATTCGGCGGGCGATGAGCGCAAGCGCCCCCCCGCCCGAGCAGAGGCCACACGACGAGGCGGTCGCGTGGAAGGGCGGGCCGCTGCGGCCGCTGCTCTCGCCCGGCGAAGTCCACGTCTGGCGCGCTCAGCTCGGGCGCCTCGGCGATCGGCGGGGGCTGTTGAGCGAGGCGGAGCGCGAGCGCGAGCGCAAGATCGTCGGCGAGCGCGATCGACTGCTCTGGGCGCGATCGCGCAGCGTGCTGCGCGTGTTGCTCGCGCGATACCTCGATGCCGCCCCGGAGGAGGTGGCCCTCGCGGTCGGCACGAACGGAAAGCCGTGCCTTCGGCGGCCAAACGAAGATCAGCAGGGGGTCGAGGGAGCGGAGTCGCTGCACTTCAACCTGTCGCACTCCGGCGAGCTGGCGCTGTACGCGTTCTCGAGCTCCTGGCCGGTCGGCATCGACGTGGAGCTGGCGCGTGGCGCGGAGCAGGGCAGGCAACGCGATCACGTCGCGCTGGCGCGGCGTGCCTTCGGCGAGGACGAGGCGACGCGCCTCCGAACGCTCGCGCCTGGCGCGCGCGAGCGCGAGTTCTTGCGCCTGTGGACGCGCCACGAGGCCGCGCTGAAGCGCGTCGGCCGGGGCATCGGCGCTGGCGCGAGGAGCCTCGACGAGCCGGCCTGGATCGTCGAGCTCGACCTCGGCGCGGACGGCGCGGCGGCGCTCGCCGGCGAGCGGCCGGCGAGCGCGCTGCAGACATGGAGCCTGGGCTAGAGGCGAACGCCTCGGGTCTCGACCTGCGACCGAGCGCCGGCTACGTCCCCAATGCCGCACCTCGTTGCGAACGTACCCCCGAGCTGAGCGAGCGGCGTCCGGCGAGCAGGTAGCCGCCGACTGAGACGGCCAGCAGTGGCAGGCTCCACGCGACCACGGCGCTCGCATCCGGGTAGAAGTGCGCGCGAGTGGGAACGATCGCGGGCCAGATCTTCACGAACCAGGGCCACAGGAGCTGCGGATATCCAGGGCCGGTCACCCCGGGAACCCCTGCGACCGTCGGCGGCGGCTCGAAGACCACGGCCAGCGTGAGGTAGAGCGTCAGCGCAGCCAGCGGCCACAGCAGCCAGCGCACGCCGCGGAGGTCGACGGCGGCGATCAGCAGCGGCAAGGCGGCGAACGGCATCAGGATCACCTCGTAGCGCCCGGCGAAGGCGAAGCCGGGTTCCGATCCCTCGACGGTGATCGTCAGCAGGTAGACGACGGCGACCGCCAGCGCGAAGAATCCCCAAGCGCGGTAGCGGCGAATCGCGTAGCCGACGCTGGCCAAAGCGAGGATGCCGATCGGCGCGTACGGCAGCCAACCACGGCCCGAGCTCCAGAACGCCCCCGTAAGCGTGGCCCATGACGTCGACAGCGTCTGGGGCTGACTGGTCTGTGCCGGCGCGTAGGGGGCGCTCGGCAAGAACGACCCGTACCAGTGCTCGAAGGCGAGCCCCATCACGACCACGCTCAGCAGCAGCGGGACGATCGCCCACGCCGCCGTTCGCACGGCAACGACACCGCGACGCTGCGAGCTCGGCAGCCGGCCGGCCG
Source organism: uncultured Solirubrobacteraceae bacterium (assembly GCA_963716315.1). Taxonomy (GTDB): domain Bacteria; phylum Actinomycetota; class Thermoleophilia; order Solirubrobacterales; family Solirubrobacteraceae; genus Palsa-744. The sequence continues at coordinate 2,230,095 of OY970301.1, forward strand.
CGCGGACCGCGAGTCCTACGACTAGGAGCGCGGCGGTCGGCAGGAAGCGCACGTGCAGCCAGGGCATCAGCGCGGCAGCAGTTGCCCCGGTCAGGATCGTCGTTCGGCTTGGGGGCTTCAGCAGGGCGTCGGCGGCGATCAGCGCCAGCAGTGCCGCTGGCATCTCGGGATAGATCTGGCTCGCATAGACCACCAACGGCGCGCTGAAGACGACACTCGCCCATACGCCTCTCACAACGAATGGGTCCTGCGGGCGCAGCCGGCGGAGCATCCGATAGAGGATCTGCGCCGCAAGTGCGGCCATCAAGATGATCTCGATGTTCCACGGCCACTGTTGCGTCTTCGGGCTCAGGACCGCGGCCTCCCTGACCAGCGGCACCGCCGGCGTGAGCAGCAGCGGCAAGCCGACGTTGTGGACCTGAACCAGCTCGCCACCGGGCGTGTAGCGGAGAGCGTGCACATCAGGGAGCCCAAGCGGAAACATCAGCCGGAAACGGTCGGGCACCCGGTAGTTCTCGGTCATGTCGCGGGTCTGTTCGTAGGCGAGCCCGACCGACTCGAGCTCGTAGTGCGGCTGATCGCCCTCGGGAACAGGCGACATGATCACGAACGCGCCGAAGTACACGGCCGCGGCGATCAGGAACGGCGTCCAGCGGCGCGTGAGCCCCATCAGCTCCTGCTGCGAAAGCCAGCTGCTGCGGTTCTGCCATATGCGCAGGCCACCGACGGCGATCGCGCCCGCGCCCACCGCGATCGCCGCGACTCGCTGCCAGCCGTAGTCGCCCGACCACGCGACCCGCCGCACATGGGAGAGGATCGCCTCGAAGATCAGGAATCCGCCGCACGCGGCGAGCAGCGCCGCGCCTCTCCGGCCAAGCGCATGCAGTGCTTTTGGAGACGTCGGCAAGGTCGCGGAGTCTAGCCTCGCGAGGATTCGCACAGCTGGACGTGCGTACGACCGCGAGAGGTCCAGCCGGTGGGGGGGCGCGCTCGCCGGGCGAGCAGCCGCGCAGGGCTTTGCGAGCCAAGAGCTCTACGAACGGGGAGCTCAGCCCCGAGCGCTAGAAGATCTTCAGCGTGATCCGCTGAGTGATCGTCTTGCCGTTGACGACCGCCGCGAGCACGGCGGAGACACCGTGTTTGGCGCGGATTTTCCTCACCATGGCATTCGTGACACGGATCGGCACGTGGACGGTCTTGTTCGGCCGTAGGCTGAATCCGACGCGGCCGTACGTGGCTACGCCGGCGTAGGTGCTCTCGCCGGGCACGGTCAGCGTGGCGACGCCGTTGCACGGACTGACCCGGCAGAACATCGCGACGGCGACGATCCGGCTGTGATTGACGCCGTCGGTCTGCGGGCTGACCCTGATCGGCGCGAGCGCCGGGGGCAGGCCGGCCTTCCCGCCGGGACAGATGTGCGTGGCGTCGGAGCCCGTGCCGAGCGTCACGCGCAGCATCAGTTCCTCGCCTGAGTTCTGCGCGAAGCCGTCCATCGTCGAGGTTTCCGCAGGCGAGATCTGCGTTCCGTTGTTCGTTCCCCCGCCGCGGATGAACGACGCCGTGTTCGAGCCAGGGACGCGAGCGAGCACGCGGTAGGGCACGCCGCTCTGGTAGGAGTGCCCGACGAAGCCACCCTCCTCGTTGAGGCCGACGAAGTCGCCGGCACTTACGCACAGGTTGATCGGTTCGTAGCTCGAGACCGTCGATCCGCTCGCGCCGCCGACTCCGCATACGGGGATCTCGAACGCCTGCGAGCTGAGGTCGATCTTCGCGCCGCCTCCTGGCTGCGGCGTGAGAACCTGGAAGTGGATCTGCGTCAGCGGCGGTGTGCCGTCGGCCGCCGGCACGGCGCAGCCCTCGAGACCGACCTTCACGGCCTGGCCCGTCGCCGGGGCGCGCGGCGCCCCGTTGGCCTCGTCGAGGTTCCAAAGCACGCCGTCGGCGCCGAAGTGGTAGGTGTGGACGACGCCGTTCGGGGCTTCAGGCGAGGGCGGAACATCCGTGTTGGTACCTGCATAACTGAGGTCGTAGGCAGTATCGAGCGTCGCGGGCACCGTCAGGGGGCTGCCGAAGGTCGTGAGCTTGGCGCTGGCGGTCGCAGGGACGAGGAGCACGAGCAGTGCGGTCAGGGCGAGTAGCAGCACGCGAAGCTTGGCCAGAGCCAGTGTGGGAACAACGGTTTTCATCACGGCTTTTATCGGCATGCCCCTCGTCGCTCTTCAGCAAGCGCGCTCAGGACAGACGTATGAGCCGTCGTCGCATGGCGCCGAAGAACATGCGGACGAGAACGTCGGCTCTGGCATGCTTCAGTCAGTGTCGCTCTGGCGGGATCCAAACGTGCGCCAGTTCGTCCGCTTCGCGATCGTCGGCATCGTGCAGAACGGTACGAACCTGGCGGTGTTCGCCCTTGCGGTCGCGCTCGGCGTGCCGTTCGTGCTTGCCGCCGCTATCGCCGCGGTAGTGGCTCTCGCGCTTAGCTTTCTGCTGAATCGCCGCTGGACGTTCCCGGGCACCGGCGATCGAACGAGCGGTCGCGCCGTACGCTTTGCCGTTGTCTGGCTGGCGTTCGTCGCCGTCGCGCTGCCAACGCTCGCGCTACTCGTAAACGTCGCGCATTTGCCGCGCGTACCGGCGCAGGCGTTGATCATCCTGGTCGGCGCGCCGGTGAGCTACTTCGTCCAGCGTCGCTGGACATTCCGCCCGGCCGATCTGGCCACGATCGAGTCACCTCCAGTCGACCCGCCTGCCTTGGTCGAACCAGCGCGCGTCGCTGCCGGCGAGCATCCATCACCGCGCTGAGCGGGACCTATGTGCCAAACACAGAGGCAGCCGCGCGTCGCACGTCGTGACCCTGTCCGAACCGGTTTCTCCTACATATTTCTGCTGCGCCCTAGTCTTTGCGCGCGATGACAACCGCACGATTGACAGTTGCCGGCGCTGGACGGCTGACCGCTTCGCGATCGGCGCTCTCGCGTGCTCTCGTCGCCCACGAGCGGTTGGCCGCACTGCTGCTGGCCGCCGTGACTGGCGCGATCGTTTTCGCTCCTCGAATCAAAGCCGGCGGCCTGCTGGTCGATGATTGGGCGCTCAACGCGGCGGTCCACTACCCGCACGCGAACGGATTCGGCTCCGCCTTGTCGGCACTTGCAGACACCGCCGGTTCGCGAGTAGGGGCGATTCCGTACTGGTGGGCGAGCTTCGGGATCTTCGCGGACCACACGAAGCTCTACCTGCTCCTCGCCGGCGCTCTGGCGGTGGTGCTGGCGTTCTCGATCTACCTGCTGCTTCGCCAACTGCGGGTCCCGGTCTGGCAGTCGATGGCAATCATGGTCCTGACGCTAGTCGCTCCGAGCCTCGAGACGGTGCGCTTCTGGTTCACGCCCTCCGGCTCTCAAATCAGCCTGACGCTGTTCTTCCTCGGGCTCACCGTCGCGCTGCGCGCCTTCGAAGCCCCGAGCGATTCGCGACTCAGGCTGCACGTGTTCTCATGGCTGCTGTACGCGGGCAGCGCGCTGTATGCCGAAGTCGCGCTGCCACTCCTCGTAGCGGCGATCCTCGTCTACGTCACGGCCGCGCCGATCCGGGCGAGTCTGCGCCGCTGGGCCTTCGACGTCCCGATCGTGATCGTCGGGTATCTGGCGACCAACGCCTTCGTCAGCGAACACAAGGCGTTCGAACGACTGCCGTCGTCGATGTGGGGCGAACACGCGCACTACCTCGCCGACCAGGCGCTGAGCATCTTCACGATGATGCTCGTCCCCTTCTCTCGCGACCGCGGCGCCGTCCTGATCGGCCTCGCCGCACTCGCCGTCGCCAGCGTGCTCGCGTGGCGGCTGACGCCAACCGGGGACGAGATTCGTCGCGAACTGAGGCGCTGGTACTACGTGCTCTTCGTCTGCCTGGCCGCGATCGTCGGGGTCTATGCGACGTTCGTGCCCGCGATGCTCTACTACGAGCCGCTCGGTCCGGGCACGGCCAACCACATCAACATCCCGATCGTCGGCGCCCTCGCGGCGGGCATCTTTGCCGTGCTGATGATCGCACGAGCAGTTCTCGCGCGAGCGCTGCGCGGCTCCCCGCCGTGGCTCGCGAGCCTCGCGCTCCTGCTACCGCTGGGCTGGTTTCTCGTGATCGCCTTCGACGGGGCGAGGGACGTACGCGGCGACGCACACATCTGGGGAGTCGCCGCCTCGCACGACTACCACGAGTTGCACGTGATCACCTCGACGATTCCCGACCCGCTGCCGAGCTCCACCGTGTTCACCTTCGGCGAAGCCGGAACGGTCGCGCCCGGGATGCCGGTGTTCTTCTCGGAGTTCGAGTTGCGCAACGCGGTCAAGATCGCCTACGGGCGCGGTGACGTCTCCGCCTACCCCGTCGTGACCGGCGACGACACCGTCGGCTGCGCTCCTACGGGAGTGGTCGTGAGCGTCGGCGCGACTCCGCTGAACGCGCCGAGCCCCTACGGGCGATCGTACTTCCTCGACATTCCGACGCAGCGCCACGAACTGGTCAAGAGCGCGAGCGCGTGTCGCGCTGCTCTGGCGAGCTTCCATCCGGGTCCCTACAGCGTCGAACCACCGCTCACCTGGTCCTACTGACGCTCCGCCCGCCGCGATCGATCAGTCGACGAGCGGCTTCGGCTCGGAGCCGCTGCGGACGTGGATCGTGAACTCGTAGAGCTCGTAGTCGTGCAGCAGGCTGACGTGGCGCGAGTAGCGCTCCTTGCAGAGCTTGAAATAGCGACCGGGGTCGGCGTAGTACAGATCTCCGCGCATCAGCGGCCGATCGGCGTACCGCGTCAGCATGTTGAAGGCGAATCCGCGTTCGCTGAGCGAGGCGAGCGCATCGAGTACCTCGATGACGTAGTCGTGCCAGCGCGTCTCATCGGTCTCGAGCCTGACGTTGAAGATCCCGCTTGCCAGGGCGTAGTCGACCTGCGGCAACTCGCGCTGATCGGCGGTGAAACGACAACGTGGGTCATGGACCAGCGAGCGTGCGGCCTCGATCATCGGCTCGGCGAGGTCGAACCCGGTGTAGACGAAGCTCGACGCGTCTCGAATGAGCTGTTGGGCCAGTGCGCCATAGCCGCAGCCATAGTCGACCACCGACGGTGCTCCACCCCAGTCGATCAGCTTCAGGAGCTCGGCGAATCGCAACCGCTGTGACTCCTTCGAACTCCAATCCACCCCTGCAGGGGTGGCGCCGTGCTCCTCGAGCCGCGCCGCGTAGTAGTTCGATACAGAGCTGAGGATCTCGGGCATTGGACTGCGCGCCGAACCGCTTGGCTGACGATCAGAAATTTCGCAGCTCCCAGCTCTTGCGATGATGAGCCGGCGTGGCGGCGCCGGCGAGAACTGTGCCCTCCTCCTGATCGGCGAGTACAAGCGCGCCTGCGCCGATCACACAACGAGGCGCGATCTCGATCCCGTCCCGTAGCGTCGCGTTGACCCCGATAAAGCAGTTCTCTCCAACCGTCACGTGCCCCGAGATGACCGCATGCGACGCGATGAAGCAGTGGCTCGCGATCCGGCTGTGATGACCGATGTGATTGCCGCTCCAAAGCACGACGTTGTTACCGATCTCGACGAACGGCTGGATCACATTCGCCTCGAAGATGAACGTGTTCTCTCCGATCGGGTGCTCGCTCATTACCATCGCAGCCGAGCTGACATAGGAGACGAAGGAATAGCCAAGTGCCTTGCAGCGCTCGTAGATCTCCCTCCTGACCTCGTTCACTCGACGAAAGCCCGTCGCGATCAGCAGATCCGCCCGTTCGGGCGGGAACTCCGTAGCCATGTCCTCGAAGGCTATGACCGGGCGCCCAGCAAACGTGTCCGTGTCGACGTACTCGCGATCGACCGTATAGGCGACGACTTCGCGCGGGCTGTCACGTTCGAGGTACACCGCGGCGACCTGTGCGAACGAGCCGACGCCGAATATGACCACCGGCTTCTCGCTCATGTGGCGTTCAGTAGATAGCGCGGCGCCTCGTCACCCACGCTGAAGAGAAGATCCAGCGCGCTGACGTGATGCTCGAAGGGAGGGTGCGGCTGCTCATACGGTGGATATCCCTCATAGCTCATCCACTTCACCTCCACTCCATGGCGCCGAAAGGACGCTTCGTCCAGGTAGTCTCTCGCTGCCGGCCCAGAGAGATAGCACGTCGCACCGGCCGCCCGGCACAGCGACAGGAGTCGCTGCGTCTTGCTCCCGCTCGCAGCGTATTCGGTTGACCACCTGATCGGTGTGCGGACTCCCAACAGCTCGGCCAGCGTCTCGATCAGGCGGCGGTTGATCAGCGACAGGCGATCATCCGTCATTCCTAGATAGACCTCTTCCAGCACAGGCCTGTAGCGCTCGAAGAACGGCGCTTGGCGATACCAGGCGCCTAGCGTCGACCAGTGCTTGGCAGCCCAGTCCGAGTCGCTGACCCGCGTCTCGTCGATCCGCTGAAGGTACCGTCCCTTCACCTGGACCGGGATCGTGAGCCAGCGCACGCCAGCCGGCGACTTGAAGCGGTTGCGATTGCGCCAATCGCGCCGCGTGTACTGCATGTCGTCGTACAGAATGAATTCATCCACCGACGCCATGAGGTCGAAGTAGCCCTTCCACGGAACGTAATTCGACTGCACGATCGCGACCGTCTTGGGCATCTGCCACGCCATGGTAGCCCCCGAGCGGGATGGGGATCGATCGCCGACCCCGTTGCTAGCATCGCCCTTCGATGCTCGTCGTCAGCGCCAAGACCGAAGCCGATTGGCTCGAGAATGCCCTGGAGGGCTTGAAGTACGCCGGTGCCGCGATCGTCACCGACGTACTCGACAGCACGTTGCTCGACCGTGTGCGCGCGGCTATGTACGGCGCGCAGGCTCGCACCCTCGAAGAGGTGGGTCAAGAGCGGCTCGATCGCGCCCGCGAGGTGGGCGTCATGCGCGTGATGCTCAGCTACGACCCGGTCTTCGCCGAGCTCCTAGCGCTTCCCGAGCTCTTGGCCGTGGTGGAGAACACCGTCTCTGATACCTCGATCATGCACCTGCAGAACGGCCTGATCCTGCCACCCTACGACGGGTCCGTAAGCGACATCCTCCAATACACGTTCCACATGGATTTTCCGCGCTACATGGACGGCTATGTCGCGTCGGTGAACACGATGCTGGCGATCGACGAGTTCACCGCCGAGAACGGCGGCACCCTGGTGGTACCCGGCACCCATCAACGCCCGGGTCGCCCCGGGCAGGGGTTTCTGGAGTCGGCAGCCGTATCTGTCGAATGTCCGGCGGGGTCGATGTTCGTGTTCGATTCGACCCTGTGGCACGCGGCCGGACGCAACACGACCGACCGAGATCGGCTTGCGATCAACCACATGTTCACGCGCTCGTTCTTCAAGCAGCAGATCGACTATGTGCGCGCCCTCGGCGATGAGTTCGTACTCGGCCTCCCCCCGCGCACCCAACAGCTGCTCGGCTGGTACAGCCGTGTCGTCACGAACAGCGACGAGTACTACCAGCCCACCGAGAAGCGCCTGTATCGCGCCGGGCAGGGCTGAAGCGGCCGCTCGGCGTCTCGATAGGATCTCCGCGTGCGCCCACCACTGGAGGAGGAACCGGTGACCGCGCGCCCGATGCTCAGCGTGGTCGTTCCCGTCTATGGCTGCGAGCCGTGCCTCGAGCATCTGCACGAGCGCGTGACGGCGACTCTCTACGGTCTCGGCATCTCATACGAGCTCATCTTTGTTGACGACCGGGCCGAAGATGGGTCGTGGTCCACCATCGAGCGACTGGTCGACGGGGACGCCCACGTGCACGGTTTGCGACTCAGCCGCAACTTCGGCCAGCATGCAGCGATCACCGCCGGATTGAGCCATGCGCGCGGCGATCGGGTCGCGGTCATGGACTGCGACCTACAGGATCCACCCGAGGACATTCCTCGCCTGTACGCAAAGGCGCTGGAGGGACACGACGTGGTATTCGGTCGTCGCACTCACAAGCCCACCGGCGTCGTCAGACGAGCGCTTGCATCGCTCTACTTCCGCAGCCTCAGCATCTTCACCGGCGCTCATGTCGAGGGCCAGTACGGGACGTTCAGCGTGATCTCGCGGAAGGTCGTCGACGCCCTGCTGGAGCTCAAAGACCAAGACCGCCACTACTTGATGATGCTTGCTTGGCTGGGTTTCGACACGGCAGCCGTCGATTACGAACCGGCCACACGCTACCGCGGACGCAGCTCCTACAGCCTGCCTCGGCTGATCGAGCACGCTCTCGATGGCGTGTTCTTCCAAACCACCGTGCTGCTTCGCTGGATCGTCTACCTGGGCTTCTTCCTCGCATCGCTCGGCGGGCTGCTCGCCACCTACTTCCTGATCGCGCGGGTCGTCGGGCAGGCATACCCAGGCTGGACGAGCATCGTCGTCGTCACGCTCGTGCTCTCCGGCTTCATCATCCTCAGCACGGGCATCACCGGCCTGTACATCGGCAAGGTGTTCGAGCAGGCGCGCGGGCGCCCCATCTTCGTCATCGATACGGTCGCCGAGCACGAGATGCCCGCGCAGAGTCCGCGAGTCGACGATCGGGTGGGCATCGGCTCGGCGGAGCACTGAGGTGTCGTGCGAGTGGCAGAAGCGCGGCCTGCTGATTGCCGCGCCGCCGCCACTTCCCTGGGCCCGTTCGCATGCGGCGCTGCCGTGCACCGAGAAGCGCGCGGACGGCGATATCAACCTCTACTACTCACCGCGTGACGAAGAGGGCCGCGCCCACGTCGCGCGCGCGCGAATCACGGCCGACAGCCCAAGCGGGGATCTGACTGTCGTAGAGCATCGCACCGAGCCCGTACTGAGCCCGGGTCGCTCCGGCACGTTCGACGAGAGCGGGACGACGATCTCATGCGTCGTAAGCCGCGGCAGCGACACGTTCCTCTACTACACCGGCTGGACGCTCGGCGTGACCGTGCCGTTCTACTTCTATGCGGGCCTCGCGATACGCGCCGAGGGCGAGGACGGGTTCAAGCGTCGCTCGGAGGCACCGCTGCTCGAGCGCAATGCAGTCGACCCCTATCTGACCGCATCTCCATGGGTGCTTCGCGAGGATGACGGCCTTTGGCGGATGTGGTACGTCTCCTGTTGCGGCTGGCGACTGCGTGGCGGGCTGCCGCAGCACCGCTACCACATTCGTTACGCCGAGAGCGACGACGGGGTCGAGTGGCGACGGGATGGCCGCGTCAGCATCGACTTCGCAAGCGACGAGGAGTACGCCCTGGCGCGGCCATGTGTCGTGCGCGACGGCGACCTCTATCGCATGTGGTTTTCGGCGAGGGGCGAACGCTACCGGCTTGCCTACGCGGAGTCCGACGACGGGATCACCTGGCGCCGCGCCGATGCCGAGGCGGGGCTTGAGTCTTCGGCCACCGGCTGGGACGCAGAGATGGTCGAGTATCCGGCGGTGCTCGATCACGCCGGGCTTCGCTACCTGCTTTATAACGGCAACGACTACGGCCGTACCGGGATCGGCTACGCGATCGCCGCAGAGCAGGCGACAGGGCCCGGATGAAGCGCTGTGTCGCGTGCGCGGCGAGCTTCGCCGGCGAGGATTGGCGCTGTCCGAGCTGTGGCTTTCGGCCGGAGCGGCGGCGCCGGCTGCTGAGCTTCCACGAGCCCGAGGGGATCGACGGCTTCGACCCTGACGCCTTCGACCGGCTCGCCGCGCTCGAGCACGCTTCGTTCTGGTTTCGCTCTCGCAACCGCCTGATCGCGTGGGCCGTGAGGGAGTACTTCCCGGACGCGCACAGCCTGCTCGAGATCGGCTGCGGTACGGGCTTCGTGCTCGCCGGGCTCGAACGGGCCCAGCCTACGCTTCGTCTGGCCGGTGCCGAGCTGCATGCCGGCGGACTTCGCCACGCCGCTGAGCGTGCGCCCAGCGCGGACTTCTTCCAGTTCGACGCGCGCAACATCCCGTTCGATGCCGAGTTCGATGTGCTCGGCGCATTCGACGTGCTCGAGCACATCGATCGTGACGAGGACGTCCTCGCGGGGATGCACACAGCCGTCGCACCCGGTGGCGGCATAGTCGTGACCGTGCCCCAGCACCGCTGGCTGTGGAGCGCAGGCGACGACTACGCCGAGCACAAGCGCCGCTACTCACGCGCGGAGCTGATGAGCAAGGTCGCCCGCGCCGGCTTCATCACCCGTCGGGTCACCTCGTTCGTCTCGCTGCTGCTCCCGATCATGGCCGCGAGCAGAATCGCCGAGCGGCGGAGCTCGCGGCCCTACGACCCTGGCCGAGAGCATCAGGCCGCAAGCCGCGCCGACGCACCACTCGAGTGGATCGCGAACGCCGAGCTGCAGGCGCTGAAACGCGGGGTCAACTTTCCCGCTGGGGGCTCCCTACTATTGATCGCGGCCCGGCGATGAGCGAAGTCTCCGACGACATCGAGCACATCCCGTTCAACCACCCGTACACAACGGGCAGGGAGCTAACGGCGATCTCCGATGCGATCTCGCACGGGCACATCTCGGCCGACGGCGAGTACAGCCATCTCTGCCGCCTGCGCATGCAGGAGATGCTTGGGGCCCAGCAGGCGCTCGTGGTGCACTCGTGCACCGCCGCGCTCGAGCTCAGCGCGCTGCTGCTTGACCTCGGCCCGGGCGACGAGGTGATCATGCCGTCGTACACGTTCGTCACGACAGCCACGGCGTTTGCGCTGCGCGGTGCAACTCCTGTGTTCGTCGACATCCGGCCCGACACGATGAACCTCGACGAGACGCTCGTCGAGGCCGCGATAACCGAGCGTACGCGCGCGATCGTGCCCGTGCACTACGCCGGGGTCGCGTGTGACATGCAGGCGCTGGGGGAGCTCGGAGCCGCCTACTCGCTGCCGCTCGTCGAGGATGCTGCGCAGGGGATCTGCGCCTCTTACAGAGGACGCCCGCTGGGGACGATCGGGAGCCTCGGAGCGATCAGCTTCCACGAGACGAAGAATGTGACATGTGGCAGCGGCGGCGTGCTCGTCGTCAACGACGAGCGCTACCTCGAGCGAGCCGAGGTGCTCCGCGACAAGGGAACCAATCGCAGCAGCTTCATCCGCGGCGATGTCGACAAGTACACATGGCTCGATATTGGCTCCTCCTACGCGCTCAGCGACCTCGCGGCCGCGTTCCTGCTGCCACAGCTGCAGGACTGTGAGTCGATCACGCGCGTGCGGCGCACACTGTGGGACAGCTACCACGACGCGTTCTCAAGCGCGGAAGACGAGGGGCTGCTTCGTCGCCCAATAGTTCCCGACGACGTCGAGCACAACGCACACATGTACTACCTGCTGCTACGCAGCAGGCGGGCTCGCGATCACCTGATCGAGCAGCTCGCCGAGCGGCAGATCAACGCAGTGTTTCACTATGTCCCACTTCACTCCTCGCCCGCCGGTCGCCGCTACGGACGCGCGCATGGAAGCTTGAGCGTCACCGATGAGATGAGTGGCAGGCTCGTACGACTGCCACTCTGGGGTGGCATGACCGACGTGATGATCGCGCGCGTCACCGACGCCGTGAACGACATCCTGTCTCGCTCGCCGAGCCTTTTCGAGGCGGTCGTGTGAACCACCTCGCAATATCCCGAGCCCGAAGCCGTACTGCGCAAGCCGTCTGCGGTCGTGGGCGCCTCACCAAGTCGGGCTGAACAGCCCGGACGTCGGTAGCGTCTCGCTCCAGTGACCCGTGGCCGGCCGCTTGCGGCGAGCTACGCAGCCCCACCACATCCACTGCGCGTTCTCCAGGTCCTCTCCGTCGGCCTCTTGGACGACATCGAACCCCTCGCCGGCCAGCACCGACCTGATCAGCGACGGCGTCATCCCCCAGATCCAGTGTGACTGGTTGACCTGCGTCACATCGAATGCACGGAACTCATCGGAGCGCTGCGCGAGCGGATAGAGATCGTCGTCGGGCTGCCCGGGCAGATAGACGAGCGAGTTCGCGAGCGGCCGCTCCTTCAGCACCGGCTGGACGATCACGATCGCGTCGAGCGTCTTCTCGAGGATCAGATGGATGGTCGCCAGCAGCGGCGGCTGGTGCAGCAGGATGTCGAACGCGACGCTGATCGAGAACCGCTCGCGGATGCTCTTCATGAAAAGCGGGTCGGAGAAGTCGCCCTTGTAGAAGTCGATCCGCGGCTCGGCCAGCCGCGTCTGAAGCCACCCCGGCGTCTCGAGCGAGTCGACGAGCACCACCCTCTCGCAGCCGAGCTCGATGCACTTCTGCGTATAGCCGCCTTCGACGATGTACATATCGCCGAACACGACCGCCGTCTCGGCTGGCATCGCCGCGTCCAACATGTCCAGCTTGAAGCGGACGATCGGGTCGGTCGGGTTGAGTGCCATATCCCTCCTCATTGCGTTACGGATCGTGTACGAGAGCGGCGTCGCGCCCGCGGCGATGATCCTAAGCGACGGCTAGACTGCTCGCGTGCCAGTCGATGAGCGCGAGGCTAGCCGCCAAGCAGGAACCGAGCGCGAGGCGAGCGACGTTCCCGAGCGCGCCGCGCCGGATCAGATGTCCGAGCACCTGATGGAGTCCGAGCACCGCGGACGCTACCTGTGGGCGGCCGATCTGGCGGGCGGGCTCGAGGTGATCGACGCTGGCTGTGGGACCGGATACGGAAGCGAGATCATCGCAGCGGCAGGAGCGCGAAGGGTGGTTGGCGTGGACATTTCGCAGGAGGCGATCGACTACGCGCGCTCGTCCTCCTCGCACGCCGCCAGCGAGTTCCACGTCGGTGCTCTGCACGAGTTGCCGTTCGACGACGCCAGCTTCGACCTGGCCGTGTGCTTCGAGGTGATCGAGCACGTCGAGGAGCAGCCGCGCGCGATCGCCGAGCTGCGACGTGTGCTGAAGCCGAGCGGTGTGCTCGCGATCTCCTCCCCAAATCGCGACGTGTATCCGCCGGGGAACCCACACCACGTACATGAGTTCATACCGGAGGAGCTCGAGCTGGCGCTCGCCGAGCAGTTCACCAAGGTGCGCCTGTATCGCCAGTCGCCTTGGCTGACGGCGGCAATCTTCGACGACGAGCAGTCGATGAGCACTGGCGTCGAGCAAGAGCTGAGGACCAGGGTCATGAAGGTCGCATCGATTTCGCCCGGCGAGGAGATGTATACCGTCGCGCTCGCGTCCAACGCCGAGTTGCCCGAAGCGCATGCGGTCGCGCTGATGGGAAAGCCGTTCGAGCTTCGCTGGTGGCAGGAGCAACTCACGGGAGCAAGGGAGAACGAAGAGCATCTGCGCGAGGAGATCTCGAGCGTAACTGAGGAGCTTCACAGCGCCGCTCGCGAAGCTGCGACGTTGCGCCAGACGACGGCCACCGCACGCGAGAACGAGCTCAAGAGCGCCCGACGGCTGCTCGAGGTTGAGGCCCTGCTCGCCGACTCCGGCGCGCGTGTCGCCGCGCTCACTGAGGCTTACGACGCACACGAGCGCCAGCTCGCGCAGTTGCAAGAGCGGATCGAGCGCGCGAACCGCGTGCACATAGCGATGAAGACCTCGTTGAGCTGGCGCGTGACCGCTCCATTGCGCGCGCTCAAGCGGCGCCGCTAGGCCGCTAGGAACTCGAAGCGGTCGAGCAACAGCGTCCAAGCGACGCTCGTGTCGATGTTCGTGATCGAGATCATCGAGTGTGCGGCCGCGCGATAGCGCGCGACGATCTCGGGAACACGCACGCCGTGCAAGCCGCGCGAGGCAAAGGCACACCAGAGCGCGAAGTCCTCCCAACCGTGCAGGCGCGGATCGGTGACATAGCCACGGGCCTCGAGCAGCGCTTGTCGGCGCATCATCGCCATTGCGTCGACGAAGTTCCCGTAGCGCAGACGCTGCGGGTCCCACTCGAGGTAGCTCAACAGGCCGGTCGAGCCTCCGATTCCGAACTGCTCGATGATCCCATACGCAAACGACGCGGTCGGATCTTCATCGAGCGCGCGGACGAGGCGCCCTAGCGCGTGCGGATAGATCATGTTGTCGGCGTCGAGGATAAAGACGAACTCGCCTGCGGCGAGTTCGCTACCCAGGTTGCGTGCCTGCGCCAAGCCCTCGTTGCGGCCGCGCGTGATGAGCTTGGCCGTCACCCAAGGAGCCCACAGCAGTGCCTCGCGAATGCGCTCCCCCGAGTCGTCGCTCGAAGCGTCGTCGACGATCACCAGCTCGTAGTCTGTGAACTCGCTTGCCGCGACGCTTTCAATCGCTTTCGTCACGAGCGCCGCATAGTTGTAGACGGTGACCACGACCGACACGCGCGGCGCAGCGCGAGCGGGGCCGAATGACTCTACGACGTCCTCGCGACTACCGCCTTCGACGGCGACCTCGATGTTGTGCAGTGTCTTGCGCATCTCACGCTGATCCAACAGCAGTTGCTTCGTCGCCATCCGCAGAACGTCAAGCTCGCTTCGCTGGCTCGCTACTCGCTCGAACTCCGGCGGCGGCATCGGCGGCCGTTTCGGCCGCGGCGATGGCACGCGCCCGTCAGCACGGGCCGGCCCGGTGGGTGCGCGCAGCACGTCCGTCAGAGCTTCCGCAAGCACCTCGACTGAACGTGCGAGTGGGAGCTCGCTGCGGACGAAGTCGTACGCCGACTCGCGCATGCGCTCGAGCGACTCCTCGTCGGCGAGCAGCGCGCCGAGCGCAACGTCGAGACTGTCGTAGGAGACGCTCACGAAATGCTCTCCCGGCACGAGCGGGGCAAACCCGAGCGAGTGCTCACTCAGCAGCACGCAGCCGTTGGCGAGCGTCTCGATCGCCCGGTGCCACTCGAAATAGCCGAGCTCGCTGCGGTGGATGTTCATCAGAACCTTCGTGCGAGCGAGCAGCTCCCACTTTCGCTCTCCTGCAAGGAAGTGCCTTGACTCAGCCAGGTGCGGGACGAACGCCTCGGGCATGTGCAGCTCGGTACGGCGACTGGCCAGATGTCCCGCCGATGCCGCAACCGCCGCAAGCCGGCGCGGGGTCGAACCGGCGAGCAGCGCCAAGTCGACCGGCCGGGCGGGCTCGCGCTCCCCATGCCAGCAGTCCCACAGCGGCGTGTAGCCGAGCTGCAGGAACGTCGCATCGATGCCGAGCTTGCGCTGCTCAGCGACGCCGAGACGATTGATGTCGACGCTCGAGCCCGCGCGCCGTGCGATCTGCACGGTGTGGTCGAACCAGGGCGTGCCTGGCTGCTCGGTGCAGATCGCGACGCTTCGCCGAAGCTGTCGGTCGCTCGGATGCGCATCGGGCATCAGCAGCGGGATCAGCTCGTGCGGCACAAACGCGTACGCCAAACCATCGCGCAGCTCCGGGAAGTAGTCGACCGCCCGCTCGACGGCGATGTCGTGCTCGCCGAGAGCATCCGCGAGGGCGTCGAGCAGCTCGCCGAAGAAGACGTTTTGAGAACTCGCCGAAACGAAGCAGACGGTCGGCTGCATGTTCAGGGCAACCTAGCGGAGTCGCCCGCCGACGAGATCGATCGAGCTGAGCGAGCGCTCATCGGGGGTCGGGGCGGTCCGGCTCAGCGCTGCCCAAGAGGACGAACGCGGACAGCGCGAAGCCCAGCGTGCGATTCTCGGGCCAGAGCGAGGGGTCCGCAGCTTCACGGTTGGACCAAGTGCGCTCGACCTCCAGCGAGAGCAGGTAATCACCCGGTGGAAGCTGCGACTGGAGGACCGCCTCGTGCCAGCCGTCGCCTTTGACACGCGGCAGGCTGGTGCTCCAAATGGCATCCCGCCCGTCGCGAGGGCGGATCGTCACGGTCAAGGCGCCCGCGACGTCCGGCGGCATCCGGTAGACGATGCGGGAGCGCCGAACGAGCTCGTGAGCACGCACCAGCGCTCGTCCCTCACAGCCTGCCCAACGGTAGCTGCGCCCATCGCTCAGCTCCGGTTCGAACCAGCCGCTCACGAGCTGCTCCTCGACTGCCGGCGATGCCATGTCGAGGCCGCCTGCCGGCAACTCAGGTGCCTCGGAGAACGAGACGCTCGCGAGCGCGAGCGCGAGCGAGCGCGTCTCGGCAGGCGGACTCGACCAGCCGCGCCGCGCGCAAAAGATCACTTCGTAGTCGCCCGGGGAGAGGCGCAGCGGATGGTTCTCCACCGACCGCGCGATGTACTGCCAAAGCAGGCGCGTCCGCCACACGATCTCCGTCGGGTCGGACGATCCTGTGCGCCGCAGCACCACGTCCACGCCGCCGAGATCGACGGGGACGTGCGAGAAGTCGATTCGCATCCGGCTCACTGGGCGATCGAGACTCACCAGCACCGCGGATCGAGTTGCGGCCCAACGATAGCTACGGCCCTCGACGCGCTCGGGGGGGAACCATCCGTAGAGAAGCGACGCCTCAGATCTCGTGTCGGCCATGTCGACCGTCGCACGAGCCAATTCCGGACGCGGATGGACGCGCGGCGGTATCCCCGCCGGAAAGCCATCGCCCCACGAGGGATCGGTCAGTTGCCCAGGAGGAGCGGCGTCACCGGAATGGCGGCGGCGGAAGGCGAGCGCACTGCGCAGGTGGCGGAGGTTCCAGCCAAGCGCCCGGAGCTTGCGCAGGCGGGCTTCCAGCGAGGCGTCCCACCAGGCCCGCCGCTCATTCTCAACCCACTCGCGGAGCAGGCGAGCGCTCGCGTTCTTGAGTACGACGCGCATCCTGTGGCGCTCACAGAGCAGGCGCTTACTCGCCGAGTCGCCGATCGCAGCCGCGTGATCGACCCAGGCATCGCCCGCGACGACCAAGCGGTAGCCGGCGCGCCACAACCGAACGCCGTAGTCGACGTCGTCGTAGTAATTCAGCATGCGGTCGTCGAACGGGCCTACTCGCGCGAGCGAGTCACGACGAAAGGCCATGCCGCAGCCCATCGCGTAAAGCGCCTCGTCGGCGAGCTGGGCGCCCTCGAAGGGCTCGTTCATCGAGAGGTCGGCAGCCCAACCTTGTCGATTGACGGTCCCGCCGGCGCCGTTCAGGACGAGCGGGTTCTCGTCGAAGAAGACCGTCGAGGCGACTGCGCCGATGCCCGGGTCTGTCGCGAAGCACGCAGTCAGTCGGCTCAGCCAGTCGCTCGCCGCGAAGCCGTCGGCGTCGATGAAGGCGACGATCTCCCCGCGCGCTTCGCGCAGCCCGAGATTGCGCGCGGCGGGGCAACCGCGATTGCGCTTGCCCCGCAGAAGCTTCAACGATCCCCCCGACGACGCCGCTTCGGCGACGGGCGCCGTGCCATCGGTCGAGCCGTCATCGACGACGATCACCTCGTAGTTCGGATGGTCCTGCTCGAACAGGTGCGCAAGACAGCGGCCCAGCGTCTTCTCCGCGTTCAAGCAGACGACGATCACCGACGCCAGGGGGGCGGACTCCGGGGCGCGAGCGGATTCCCCGCCTTCCCGGCGTTCGCGCAGCGCCGCGCGCATCCGCCGCTGCTCGTCTCTCCACAACTCGCTACGCACGGCGGACGACCTCCAGCCAGCGCAGGCGTTGCGTTGATCGGCACAGGCGCGGCAGCGCGTCGAGGTGTGCGTAGTGAACAGCCGGCGTCGCGGCCTGGGCCGGGATGATCACGAGCGGGCCAAGCGTACGGTTGAGGGCGTCGACGCCGTTGCCGTTGCCGGGGTGCAGGCTGACGCCGCCGCGGCGCAGTTCGATCCGATGCACGCCCTTCGACAGGTGCTTGGTGGCGACCAGCACCCACTGGTCGGGGTAGCTCACCTGGTAAGCGGCCGTGCCGACGTGACGGCCGTCGACATAGAGGTCGATCGGCCGCCCGAAGGAGCCGCTGATGAAGAACTCGTACCTCGTCGACGCCGGTATCGGCTGCTCGCGCACGGCGCGACCGGGCCCGTTCGTGATGATCGTGCCGCCGTTGGCGAGGAAGTACCTGCTGACGGTCATGTTGCTGCCGTCGACCTGCACGTAGCCGCTCGGTGGCAGCGTGTACGCAAGCTGCGCGCCGGGACCGGCCTTGCGCGCCGCCGCTTTCACCTCCGCGCACGCCTGCGGCTGACGATCGACTGGCTTTTCGGAGAAATGCACATGCGCGACGACGGTCCGCGGCGGCTCGGAGCGCTGCCACACTTCGTAGTACGGCGAGACGTAGACGAGCTTGTAGTTGCTCGGCGGACGGCTCGCAAGGGGGTTGCGCCGCATCACGATCGTGCGGAACCCCTCGACGAAGGAGAGTGGGAACTCGTCGAGGTCGTAGTGGAAGATGCCGCCCGGTTCGGCTTCGCGGTTGACGCCCGCGCGCAAAGCAAGCGCCGGGCCGTTGACGACGCTGTCCTGGTCGTCGTCGCGCAGGTAGTACTCGGCGTACTCGTCGAAGTCCGGCGTTATCGTCGGACCCTGTCCGGCGAAGCGTTCGCCGATTCGCTGCAGGTCGTGCAGGCGCGCGTAGGGCGCAAGCGAGGTGTCGTGGTAAAGCAGCGCGTTGCCCGCAAGCACGCCACCGGCAACCGCGAGGATGGCGAGCAGCGCGAGAAGCCGTCCGAGCGGGCTCACTCGCAGGAGCAGCATCCGTCTCGCTTCCTGGGTCCCCGCCGCCGAGCGGCGACGCGCGAGCACCTGCAGCAGCCCGCCCGCTCCCGCGAACGCCATCGTCACGGCGATCGGCGAGGTGATGCAGTCGGCCTTGAACTGGATCCACGGCCCGTAGCGACGAGCGACGTAGAACAGCGCGATGCCGCCGGCCACCCCGAGCCAGGCAAGGCTCCACGCGCGCCGTCGCACCGCGAACAGCAGCCCCAAGGCCGCGAGCACGAGTACGAGGATCGCAAGCGCTTCGCTCGGGCCACGGTGCGCGTACTGCGGGAAGCGCACGTCGCCGGTGATCCACACGCCGGCGGCCGAGATCCCTGGCACCGGCTGCTGGAGGTTCCCCAGATCGACGGGGCCCGCGCCGTTGACGACCGGCAGCAGCTTGAGCGCCGCGGCGAGCGTCGGGAACGACAAGATGAAGGCGACCACTGCGATTTGCGCGCTCGCCCACAACGTCGCCGCTCGATCTCTGCAAAGGACCAACACGGTCGCGCCTGTCCCGACGCAGAGCACGCCGACCCAGGGCAGCGTCGTCAGCGAGAACGACGCGACCGTCGCGGCGATTGCAACCGGGAGCGCGAGGATCGCCCGGCCCGGCCTCAACCGCGTCATCACCGGGACGAACAGCGCCGCGACGAGCAGCAGGAAGCAGCTCGTCGAGAGCTCCTTGATGCCGCCCGTCAGTACATACGCGTAGAGCACGTTCGGCAGGGCCGAGACGATCGCACCGAGCGTCCGCAGCGCCCGGTTCTGCACGAGCCGGCCGAGCAGCGAGTAGATCGACAGCGCGCTCATCGCCGAGACGAACGCGAGGAACGGCTGGTAGAGCCACGAGAGGTCGACCGGCGTCAGGTTGGAGAGCGCCCCCAGCGTCCACGGGCCGCCACCGGGGTAGCCGGCGCCGAGGTACTTTTTCATCACGACCTGGTAGGCCGAGGTGCCTTCCGCCGGGATGTGGCGTCCGCTGTGGGCGAAGTGCACGGCAAGGTCGAGCTCGTATGAGATGTCGACGATGTGTGCGTAGCCGGTGAAGCCGGGCTTGCCCGAGAGCACGATCGGCGCCGCCACGAGTGCCCAGGCACCTAGGCCCGCGGCGATCGGCCAAGCGTCGATCCCGCGCCGGCGCCGGCGAATTACGCGCGCCAGCGAGCTTCGTCCGAGCACGAGCCCGGCGACGCCGACGACGATGAACGCCGGCGCAGCCAGCGGCGCAAGCGGCGCGGCGTAGCAGAAGATGCCGCCGACGACGACCAGCACCGCGAGGCCGACCGGAAGGATCAGCACAGGGGGGATCGAGCCCGGCCCGGTGATGCGTCGCACGAGCAGCCCGGCGCCTCCGCAGAGCACGAGCATCAGGGCCGGGAAGACGACCCACGCCGTCAGGTAGATCCCGATCATCGCGTCGCGCCGGCGAGGCCGATACCGGTGCGGGAGCTGCCGGCGAGCTCCTCCAGGCGCTCGCGCATGCGCCTGCCGGTGGCCTCGGGCGAGAGCAGGCGGGCGACGTCATCGCTCGCCTGGGCGCCCTTGCGCGTCGCCTCCTCGGGCTCGCCGTAGACGTGGCGCATCAGCCGGGCGGCGTGCTCGACGCTCGGCTCGGCCCATTCGCCCTCCGGCGGATAGATCTCGCATTCGGGTCCGACGCGGCCGATCTCGTAGTCGACGAGGTAGCTGTTGGCATCGTTCATGAAGTCGACGTTCCCCGAATAGCCCGTCGCGATCGCCGGCTTGCCGATCGCCATCGCCTCGGCGAGCGTCAAGCCGAAGCCCTCGGCGCGATGCAGCGATACGTAGCAGTCACAACCCGCCATCAGGCCGTTCAGCTCGTCCGTGCTCAGCGAGCGGTCCAGCACGTGGATGTCCTCACGACCGTGCGCGGCCCACAGCAGCTCCTCCTCCGAGAGCGGTCGAAGCGGCGCGTTGATCGTCTTGATCAGCAGCTGCGGCCCCTCGCCCGGCGCGAAGGCCTGCTTGAAGGCCTCGATCAGGCCGACCGGGTTCTTGCGCTGGACCGTGCTCAGGTAGTCGAACACGAACAGGAAGAGGAAGCCGTCGGGCACGCCGAGGCGCAGCGGTTGACTGGGCTCCGGCGGTCGCTGCACGGGCGGCGGCAGCGCGATCACGGGCACCGGTGCCTGCGCACCGATGTTCTCGGCCATGAAGCGCGAGTAGACCCATATCTCCTCGACCAGGTCGAACGCGCGCCGCCAGCGCACCGGGATGCTGTTCGTCTCCCAGCCCCAGATGCCGATGCGCGGACCCTCGAAGTAGTCCTCGCCCAGCCGCTCGACGAAGTCGGGGAGCTCGTCGGCGTTGACCGCGACGATCTCAAAGCCATGACGCGCGCCGTGGGCGAGGTCCTCGAAGCCGTGCTCCCCGTAGGCCTCCTCGAGCGCGACCGGCAGCTCGAGGTGGTGCAGGGGGACGCTGACGGTGCTCACCGGCACGCCGGCGGCCGTGAGCCCCTCGACATAGCCGCGCGCGGCAGCGCCGAGGCCGAGCGTGTGGCCCATGTAGCCGGTCAGACGAACCGCCAGGCCGTCGGCCGGGGGCGTGTCCGCCGACTCCGGCCGGCGCTCGGCGACCGTCACGCTCGCCGGATCCGGGCCGTCGGCTTGCTCCTCGGGCGCGGGCGGCTCGGGCTGAGCCGGCAGCGCGCGTGGCGGGGAGCTCGCCGGCGGCGGTGGGGTCGGCCGCCTGCGGATCGGCGGTGGCATGAAGCGCTCGGGGATGGCAAGCTCGGCCTGGCCGAAGGCCCAGCACCAGGCGACGAATCCCGCGGCGTCGTCGGGGTCGTCGAGATCCGGGTATGCGCGCAGGACGTCCGCGCGCTCTCGCGAGACGCGGTAGAAGACGTATCGATTGATCCCGTGCGCCGCGCCGCGCGGCGCCGGCTGCTCGAGCCACGCGAGGAACGCCTCGCTCCCGGCCTCGCCGAACAGATCGCCGAAGTCCTCGCCGAGTGCGAGCGCCCGCCCGTAGATCGCTCGCAACGCGTCGTCATAGACGAGTCCGCCGAATAGGCGCCGTCCCACCTCGTGGCGGTGCTCGGCGTCGTTCCAGCCCTGCTCGCGAAGCTCCTGCGCGTAGCGCTCGCAGAGCCCGCGCAGGACGGGCGAGCGACTTACCCGCGCGCGGCTGGCGTTCGCCGCGAGCCGGTATGGACGGTCGGGGTCGAAGCCGGGCAGGTTGAGGAACCGCAGCGGCGCGCGCCGATCGACCACGACGCCGCTCGATCCCTCTTCGAGTGAGTGGCGGTCGAGATTCCACAGGCTCAGGTTGCAGCCCGGGTCGTCGAGCACGCCTGTCGAGAAGCGCGCCGGCGCGAGCTCGAGGAAGCGACTCAGCCACGGCCGGTCCTCCGGGCGGTCTCCGACGCTCAGCGCATCGAGCGAGCCGAGCGCCTGTTCGACGTGAGCGCTCCACCAGGTCAGGAACTCGCGCGCGGCGGCGCCCCCGTCGACCGCCATCACGGTCGGATCGATGCGCCCGGCGCACTCGAGCTGCTTGCGCGATGGTTCCAGGCCGTCGTCGGGGACCTCGAGCGAGGTGCGCGGAACGAGCACCACATCGTGGATCTCGAGCTCCGCCGCGAACGGCTGCAGGTCGCCGAGCAGCCACGCCGTGCCGGGAAGGTGAACGACCGGCTCGGAGCCCTGCTCGAGCAGACGCAGGAGCACGTGCGGCAGCAGCAGGACCGTGAGATCTTCCTCGTCGTGGCGAGCGAGCAGCGTCTCGACGTCGACGTCGAGCAGCTTCGAGACCGAACCGATCGCGATCGACTGCTCCGCCCGGGCGGCAGCGGCGACCGCCGCCTCGCCGCCGATCAGCAGGACGCTGACCGGCCAGTCCGGCTGATTGCGACGAAGCGAGGCGACCAGCGCGCGGGTGCGCGCGAGCGTCCTCATCGTCGCGACCGTGACTACCTGCATCAAGCCTCGTCGCGCCGTTCGCCACGGGCGACGTCTCGCCGCAGAGTCTCCGCCGTCAGGACCAGCTCACGGACGAGGTCCTCGAGCCGCTCGATCTGCTCGGTGTGGCGCTTGCGTAGCTGCTCGAATTCGGCTTCGAGCCGCTCGACCGCTGACGCCGTGGCGATTCGGCGGGAACGGCGGATGGCGTAAGTCGGAGCGACACGCCACAGCGCGCGACGGGCCAGCTCACGGGCTCGCCGCCGCCCCGTGAGCGGCCCGGCGGCACTGGTTCTCGCTGTCATCGGGTCGGAAGCTCTCATCGACGCGGCTCGATTATCGCCCAATGTCCCGCGCATCCGCGAGACTCCCCTAGGCTGGCTGATCCTCCGGCGGAGAGCGATGACCTTGAACGAGCTGCCCAATACGCTTCGAGTGGGTCGGACCCGCCACCCATCCGTCCTCGTCGTCGCGAGCGGCGAACCGGAGGCTGTGCGCGAGTGCCTGGCGGCCGTGCGTGCCCACGGCGGCGCGGACCTGACGGTGGCCGAAGCAGCACCCGATACGAGCTCGGTCAGCCTCGCGATCGAGCGGCTCGCGCCGGCCGACGTCGTGTTGCTCTGCGAGCCGTGCCGCGTCGCACCCGGTTGGATCGAGCGGCTGCGCCGCGCCGCCGACAGCGATACGAACATCGCCACGGCGAGCGCGCTCGCCGTGGCCGGGACGCCGCTGTCGCTCGAGGATCGCGGATCCGCCCGCAATGACCGAGAGTCCCCAGACGAGCGCGAATTCGCCGCGGTCGCATCATCAGTCGCCGAGCGCTCTCGCGCGCTGCGCCCCCGCCTGAGCCGCGCGGTCGGCCCGTGCGTGTATATCCGACGCGACGCGCTCGAGCTAGTCGGTCAGCTCGACGAGCAACTCGACCTGCAGTCGGCAGTCGAGAGCGACTTCGCCCAGCGCTGCGTGCTTTCCGGCCTGACACACGTGGCCGCCGACGACGTCGTCGTCGAGCGTTTGGCGAGCGACGAACTCGACGCCGAGCACGAGCCCGCGCCGGCGGTGCTCGAGCGCTATCCATACCTCGCCGAGACGCCGCTCGCCGACTCCGGCGTGCTCGCCCATGCGCTGCAGAACGCGCGTGAGCCTCGATCGCGCCTCGCCGTGACGCTCGACGCGCGCGCACTGGACGGCGCGATCACGGGCACGCATGTGCACATCCTCGAGCTGATCCTCGCGCTCGCGCGCACCGACGCGCTGGAGCTGCGGCTGCTGATCCGCGCCGAGCGAATCGACCGCGAGACGAGAGATCTGCTCGCCGCGCTTCCGCATACCGAGTTGCTCGCCGCGGAGGGGCTCGATCCTGAGACGCGGCGAAGCACGGTATTTCACCGCCCGCAGCAGACGTTCTCGCCGAGCGACGTCGCGCTCGCGCTCGCGCTCGGAGAGCGCTTCGTGCTCAGCCAGCTCGACCTGATCGCCTACCGCAATCCTGGCTACTTCCGCGACGCGGCGACGTGGGAGGACTATCGGGCGGCGAGCCGCCACGGCCTGTCCGCGGCCGAGCGCGTCGTCGTCTTCTCCGAGCACACGCGCGAGGAGCTGCTGGCCGACGCGCTGGTCGAGCAGGCACGGCTCGCCGTCGTGCCGCCGGGTCTCGATCACCGCGCAGCCGGCGAGCCAACGCGGCCGGCGGCGCTTCCCGACGATGTCCTCGAGGCAGGCTTCCTGCTCTGCCTCGGGACCGACTTCCGCCACAAGAACAGGCTGTTCGCGCTGCGCCTGCTCGGCGAGCTGCGGGCACGCCATGGGTGGCGCGGGGGACTCGTGCTCGCCGGCACGCACATCCCCCAAGGGTCATCGGCTGAGCTCGAGCGCGCCTTCCTCGAGGCCCATCCCGACCTCCTCGACGCCGTCGTCTCGCTTGGGCCCGTCAGCGAGCAGGAGAAGACGTGGCTGATTCGCAACGCAAGCGCGATCGTCTACCCATCGGTCTACGAGGGCTTTGGGCTGGTCCCGTTCGAGTCGGCGCTGATCGGCGTCCCGTGCATCTTCGCCCCGCAGTCCTCACTCACCGCGGAGGCGCCGGCGGGCACGGCGACGATCGTCCCGTGGGACCCCGTCGCAAGCGCCGCCAACACGCATGCGCTGCTGAGCAACGCCCAGCTTCGCGACGACCACGTTCGCGCGCTGGCCGATCGCGCGCGCGCGTTCACCTGGGACGCCGCGGCGCGCGCGATGGTCGAGGTCTATCGCGAGGCCGCAGCCGCCCCGGTACGCGACTCGGCGACGCTGAGCAGGGATCTCGTCAAGCGCGAAGCTCGCCTGAGCGTGCAGCACGAAGAGGAAGTGGCCCAGCTGACGGCCGAGCGCGAACACGCGCAGCGGATGTACGACGCGCTCAACGCCGAGGTCGGCTTCGGGCTGAGCCTGATCGGCCCGCGCGGCGCGCTGCCCGAGAGCGTCCAGCGCGCGCTATTGGCACTGACCGCGCGTCCGGCACTGAGACGTCCGCTCTTTGCGACTGTGTCCGGTGTTTTCGTACTCGTGCGAGCTCTTCGACAACCGACTAAGTGGCTCCGGCGTCGCCCCCGTTGAGAGCCGCCTGGGCTGGGACGATCATCCGCCGGCTATACCCTGGTTGACCGTGCCCAGCGAGCAAACAGTCGCGCCGGGACGCCCCGCGCTCGCCGCGCGCGGTGTCAACAAGCGCTTCAAGATCCCCGAGGAGCGCAGCCACACGCTCAAGGAGCGAGCGCTGCACCCGCTGCGACGTGCGCGCCACGAAGAGCTGCATGCGCTGAAGGACATCACCTTCTCGGTGGCCCCCGGGGAATTCTTCGGGATCGTAGGGCGAAATGGCAGCGGCAAGAGCACGCTGCTGAAGTGCCTCGCCGGTATCTACCGAACGGACTCTGGGAACATCTGGTCGAACGGCCGCATGTCGACGTTCATCGAGCTCGGCGTCGGCTTCAATCCCGACCTCGCCGCCTACGACAACGTCGCGCTGAACGGCGTCATGCTCGGGCTCTCTTCGCGTGAGGCGAAGGCACGCTACGAGCGCGTGATCGAGTTCGCCGAACTCGAGGAGTTTCAGGAGCTGAAGCTGAAGAACTACTCGTCCGGGATGCACGTCCGGCTGGCCTTTTCCGTCGCGATCCAGGTCGACGCCGACATCCTCGTGATCGACGAGGTGCTGGCCGTAGGCGACGCGTCGTTTCAGCAGAAGTGCTTCGACGTGTTCAACCGAATGCGTGACGAAGGACGCACGATCGTGTTCGTCACTCACGACATGGGCGCGGTCACTCGCTTCTGCCACCGCGCAATGTTGATCGAGCGCGGCGAGATGGTCACGATCGGCGATCCCGACGACGTTGCCGACCGCTATCTCGAGCTCGCCTTTGGACGCGACGTCGGCTACGAGGAGTACGAGGTCGCAACACCGCGGATGGGCGATGGATCGGCGCGGGTCAGTGAGGTCTGGATCGGCGACGACCGCGCCGAAAAACGCACGATCGCGCCCCAATCCGAGCCACTGACGTTGAACGTGCTCGTCAAGTTCAACGAGGCGATTCTCAATCCAGCGGTCAGCGTCACGCTGCTGAACGATCACCGCCAGCCGGTAGTCGTTGCGACGACCACCAACGATCACGACGAGTCCGGCGGCTTCCAGCCCGGCGAGCTTGCCGTGTTCAGCTTCTCGATGCACAACATGCTCGCTCCCGGCCGTTATCACCCGATCGTGACGATCACGCACCGCGGCGAGGGGCTGGACGTGATCGACCGATTCACGCGCGAGATGTCCTTCGTTGTGACCGGCCTAGCGGCAAGCGGGGGAATGGTCGAGATCCCGGTGCAGACCGAGGTAAACCGCTGGGGAGTCCTGCCGGATGACTTCGTCCAGCCGGCACGAAAGGTCACGTGAGCGCTACTCCGGTCTCCGAGCCCAAGCTCGACCCCATCGTGCTCGACCAGCCGCTGGGCCAGCCGATTCGCGGCCCGCGGGCGCTCGATGAGAGCTGGCGTCGCTTCTGGCAGCTCACCTACAACATCGCGCGCAGCGAATTCAAGCTGAAGTTCTTCGGCTCGGCGCTCGGCTACCTGTGGCAGGTGATGCGCCCGCTGCTGCTGTTCGGCGTGCTGTACGTGTTCTTCGTCGAAGTCTTCCACGTCGACAAGGCGACGGGGGCGGCCGGGCGCTTCTACGGCGCCCAGCTGCTCGGCTCGATCGTCCTTTTCACGTTCTTCTCCGAAGCGACGGGCGGGTCCGTGCGCAGCGTCGTCGACCGCGAGAGTCTCGTGCGCAAGATCCAGTTTCCACGCTTGGCGATCCCAGCATCCGTGGTGACTCTCGCCGCCTTCAACCTGATCCTCAATCTCGTCGTCGTGCTCGTGTTCGCCGCGATCGAAGGCGTCCGTCCGATGGTCAGCTGGCTGGAGCTGCCGCTGATCCTTGGCATGCTCGCGCTGCTCTCGTCTGGCATCGCGATGCTGCTCTCGGCGCTGTTCGTGCGTTTTCGCGATATCTCGCCGATCTGGGAAGTGCTGAGCCAGATCCTGTTCTACTCAGCCCCTGTGATCCTTCCGGCGGAAGCCGTTCGCAGGGAACTCTCGCACGGCAGCTTTGACCATTTCCTGTACCACATCTACACGCTCAACCCGCTCGTGACAATCTTCCAGCAGTTCCGGCACGCGATGATCAACAGCGGCACCTTCAGCGCCGGACAGGTGATGGGGAGCTGGCTTGCCCTACTCGAGCCGGTCGCGCTCGTCTGTGCGATCTTCGCAATCGGTTTCTGGGTGTTCAACCGCGAGGCACCCAACATCGCCGAGGACCTATAGAGCCTCCCAGCGCGGCCCGCCCTCGCGTCAGACTTCCGTGACGGGCGCCTCGCCGGGCGCGACCTCGCCCCCGAGCGCCATCCGCCGCGACGCGGCGACCCGCTCGAAGAAGCTCTCGAGCGCATCGATCCGCCGCTCCCATGCGTACTCCTGCGCCGTCTGCATGCCCGCACGCCCCAGCTGCGCGCGCAGCTCGGGATCGGACAGCAGCCGCTGCAGCGCGCCGGCCACCGCCGCCGGCGTCGGCTCGGGCATCAAGCAGTTGACGCCGTCGACGCAGAAGTCGCGGTTGCCGTGCGCGTCGGTGCACACGACCGCCGCGCCCGTCGCCATCGCCTCGAGCGGGGGCAGCGCGAAGCCCTCGTGCAGCGAGGTCTGGATGAACACGGTCGCTTCGCAGAACAGCTCGTTGACGCGCTCGTCGCTCGGCGAGTCGACGTAGCGCACGCCGTCGCGGGCGAGCTCGGGCTCGATCCCGAACAGGCACAGCTCCGGGCGCGGCTGCGACAGCGCGCGCCAGCCTGCGAGCGTCAGCGGCAGGTTCTTCAGCGGGTTGGTACGCCCGAGCGCGAGCACCATGTCATCGCGGCGCGCGATCTCAGGGCGCGGGCGGAAGTTCTCGAGGTCGATCCCGGGGGGGATCAACTCGGCGTCGAGGTCGAGCTCGCGCAGCCGCTCGCGGTTCCACGAGGAGATCGTCATGTAGCGGAACTCGGGACGATAGGAGTCGAGCACTGCGTGACGCGCGCGCTCGTGGTCGGGGTAGTAGGAGGTCTCGATGTCCTGGACGAAGTAGACCGGCAGCCCGCGCGGGATGCTCGCGCGCCACACCGGCGCCGCCGTCATCCACCAGGTCGCGACCTTGATCGCGTCGAGCTCGGCGAGCGCCTCACCGAGCGCCGAATAGTCCTCGAAGCTGTGGACTGGTGCGCGGAGCTCGAACCACTCGGGCGCCGAGCCGAGCGTGTAGAGCGCGACGTCGTGGCCGCGCGCGGCGAGCCGATCGAGGTGCTCGAAGATGTCGCGGTGCCCGCCGCCGACGCCGGTGTCCTCGGTCACGTAGACGATCTGCAGCGGCTTGCGCGCACGCGCCGCGCCGGAAGTCGGCTGCGCCCCGTCCGCCGGCCCCGGCGCGAGCTCGGGCTGCTCGCTCCCACCAGGCGCCTGCACGAGCGATGTGTCACGCGCGTCGAAGAAGCTCGACCAGCGCTCCCAGAACAGCCGCTGGGAGTCGCGCTCGCGCTCGCCGAGCTCGGCCCCGCGCGTGACCGACTCGTGGTGGACGAGCTGCGCGCTCGGGAAGTACAGGACGCGCAAGCCGGCCTGCCACGCGCGCAGGCACCAGTCGACGTCCTCGTAGGCCATCGCGTAGCGCTCGTCGAAGACGCCGATTCGCTCGATCGCCTCGCGCCGGACGTACATGCATGCGCCCGTCACCGCGAGCGCCACGCTCGGCGCGTCGGCCGGCCCCCAGCCGGATGGCTTGAAGCGGTAGCGATGATCGAACCACTGGGGCTGGTCGCGATTGCGCACGGTCCCGCCGAACTGGATCCGCCCGTCGGGATACTGCAGCTGGCCGCCGACGATGCCGGCCCCGCCCTCGTGGCCGTAGGCGCCGTACTGCAGGCATTCGAGCCAGGCCGGCCTCGCCTCGATGTCGGAGTTCAGCACGACCACGTCGCGCTCGGGGTCGCTCGCGGCGATGCCGCGGTTCGCGTTCGCGGCGAAACCGCTGTTGCGCTCGGATTCGACCAGCACGTCGATCCCGTCGATCGCCCGCAGCGCAGCGAGGTGCTGCTCGCCGCTGCAATCGTCGGCGACGATCACGCGAGCCATCCCCTTGCGCACCGTCTTCTCGATGCTGCGCACGAGCGTGCGCACGTGCTCGGCGTCGCGATAGCTCGGGATCACCACATCGACGGCACGGCCGTGCTGCTCGTACCAGCTCTTGGCGCGACGCACCTCCTGGTCGCGGGCGTGCGTGCGCAGGCGCATGCGCTTCTGCAGCGGCGTGAAGCGCAGCGGGAACGTGAGCAGCCGGAACAGGATCGTGCGCAGGCCGAAGTGGGTGTAGGTCAGGTAGATCCGCCGGCGCAGGTTCGAGAAGGGTCCCTGCGGGCGCCCCTCGAGCGGGTTCGGCTCACTCATCGCCGGCGCTCCCGCTCAGGTGCGGCGTCCGCAGGGTCAGAGTCGACGGCGGACGCGTCGATGCGCAGCGGCGCGAAGTCGGCGCGCCGCTCGAGCGACAGCCCGCGGCGGGCGCGCCACGGAAGCCGGTCGGCGCGTGAGCCGAGCAGCGCGCCGCAGAGGCTCGCGAGCTGGTGCGCCGCGACGCCGGCGAGCGCCGCAAGGCGCGCGAGCCGCGGGACCTGCTCTGCGGCGAGCGCCGCGTCGGCCTGCCCCAGGGCGCCGCGCATCCGGCTGAGCAGGTGCCGCGGGGAGGCCGGCTCGCGCCAGCCGTAGACCTCCAGCAGACCGCGCCACTCGTCGAAGCTGCGGCGCATCTGCTGGACGCTCGTGTAGCGGTGCGAGTGCAGCACGGCCGCCTGCGGCACGAACGCCTTGGCGTAGCCGGCACGCAGCATGTCGATCGCGAGCACCCTGTCCTCGGCGTAGGACACGTCGCGGAAGGGCACCCGCTCCCAGGCGGCGCGCGCGACGCATGCGTTGGCATCGGTGAAGAACCCGCGCCGGCCGATCAGCTCGGCGACGGGCGGCGAGCGCCGCTCGTCCGCGTCGAGGCGCTCGAGCAGCATCGTCCCGTCGGGCGAGAGCGACTGGAACCAGCGCTCGAGCTCGATGCGCACGGCCAGCGAGGCGTCTTCGCGCGGGCGATACGGGCCGTATGCGATCGCGACGTCGTCGGCCAGCGAGAAGCCCTCGAGCAGCCGCTCGAGCCAGCGCTCGTCGGCCGGCTCGGCATCCTGCGTGAGCAGCGCGACGTGCTCGCCGGCGGCTTCGCGCATCAGCAGGTTCCGCGTGCTGCCGTGAGCGAACTCGTGCGGCGCGATCTCGATCACGCGCGCGCCGTGCGCCCGCGCGACGGCGACCGACTCGTCGCGCGAGCCGGAGTCGCACACGAGCAGCTCGTGCGCGACGGTCTGGCGGGCGAGCGCGCGCAGCGTCCCGGCCAGCAGCTTGCCGCCGTCGCGCACCGGGATCGCGACCGTGACCATGCTCACGAGTAGTAGCGCGCGATCGTGATCACCTGGGCGGCGACGTCGTGGCCGATCGCAAGCAGCACGAGCCCAGCGCCGATCAGCGGTCCCCAGCGTCGACCGCCGAAGCGCACCGCCAGCGCGGCGATCGCGCCGTACAGGCCGAGCAGTGGCAGCAGGTAGCGCGCCTGCTCGAACTGCGCCGAGCCTCCGCTCTGGATCATCAGGCGGTAGGACTGGACGCCGATCTCCACGAACAGGCCGATCACGGCCAGGAGGTAGACCGAGAGCTCGCCGATCCGGCGAGCGAATGCGCTGCGCTTGCGCACGATCTCGGCGAGCGCCAGCGCGATCACCCCAAGCGAGACGGCGAGCGCCTCGAGGTAGAAGTGGTAGCTGAATTTGTAGTCCAGCCAGCCGAACCTGCCGATGAACCCCTTGAACCAGGTTTTCCACAGCGGCACGTAGGTGAACTGGTCGCGCATGCCGATCGAGGGCAGGAACAGCTGCCAGATGTGCGCCAGCTCATCACGGAAGCTGAACGCGAGAGCCTGCGCGCCGGGGGCCGTGCTGACGCTGCCGATGCCGCCGGGAATCGCGCCTCGATTCCAGACGAGGTAGTTGAGCAGCACGTCGAGTGCGAACGGCGCCGCCCCGAGCGCGAACGCCCAGCACGCGCCGCGCACGGCCGGCGCTCGCGCCGCCGACCACGAGCGCCGCAGCCCGAGCAGGACGCCGAGCGCCACGGCCGGCACGAAGCCGAGCATCGTCAGCTTCGTGACGATCCCGGCCCCGAGGAAGCCGCCGATCAGCGCTCCGTTCGCGGGCGTCAGCCCGCGTCGGAACGACCTGGCCAGCCCCCACAGGACGCCGGTGGCCGTGAGGTAGAGGAGATTGTCGTTGTTGACGCCGCCTGAGATGAAGCCGAACAGCGGCTGGAACGCGACGACGAGTGCGCCGGCGCTCCAGGCCCAGCGTCGGCCAGGCAGGAGCTCGGAGAGGAAGAGGTAGACGAGCAGCACCGTCACGGCCCCCATCAAGGCCGAGAGCACGCGCATCAGGGCCAGGCGATCGAGCACGCTTCCGCTCGATCCCAGCTTGTAGGGGATCGCCTCGAGCGCGTAGTACAGCGGCGGGTTGTTCGTCGCCGACAGGGCGTCGCCGCTGCCGACGCGACTGAGATGCGAGTGTTCGAATTCTTCGACCGTGCGCTGTTGCAGCTGCGACATCGGCGCCGGATTGGCGCGCTGGCCGACGATCTGGAAGAACAGCAAGGACCCGAGCGTGTAGTCCTCGAGCGGCGAGAGCAGGGCCTGCGGCTGCACGATTCGCGGCACCGTTCCCCGTTCGGCGATCTGCGCGACGTACGCATAGTGCGCGTTCTCGTCGGGAACCTCGAACGGCGGCGTGATCAGCGACCAGGCGAGGCCGTTGGCGAGCATCACCAGGGCACAGGCCCACGCGGCCCGCGGGACCCGCGCCGGCCAGCTGCGCAGGTGCGCAGCCAAATCGCGCAGGCGCTGCCCGGCGCGAGGCGCTGCGAGCGCGCCCGAGCCGACCGCGGCGTTCACGAGGGTTCCTCGCGGATCAGCGTCACAGCCGCGAGCCCGATCGCGAAGAGCATCAAGAGGGGGATCGCGACCCACGCCCAATGGCGCACGATGCCGGCCTTCGCGAGCGTCCAGCGGTGGACGATCGTTCCCAGCAGCTGCATCCACGACTCGCGACCGCGACGGTAGTAGTCGTAGCGCAGCCGGCCTGCGGCGACCGAGCCGCCGACGAGCATGTGGTAGGGCGGGTCGGGATAGGCGCCGGAGATCCCGATCGACGCCGGGCCGAGGTTGCGCAGGCACGCTCTCACGCGCTGCGACGCGTGCGCGACGTATCCGATCGGGATCCGCACCAGGCCGGCACGGCGCCCGGCCGGCAGCCGTCCGCTGCTGACCACGCGGCCTCCGGGGCCTGCCGTGAACACGATCTGAAGCGCCGGCAACGGCTGCCCGAAGGCGGTGATCGTCGCTTGCACGGCCGCGGTGTCGGCGGGAAGCAGCTCTTCGTCCTGGCAGGCCTGACGACCCCCCAGCACGGTCGCTGCGATCGTGTCGCTTGGCGTGAGGTCAGTCCCCGAACGCCGCTGGGCCTTCTGTGAGAGCACCACGACCAGGATCACGGCGATGGCCACCAGGCCGACCGCCATCACGAGTCGCGTCCTCACTCGGCCTAACGGCGGCGCAGACCGAGGATCGACAGGAGGAAGGAGGAGAAAAAGATCTGGATGCCGACGATCAAGACCGACGCGGCCACGACAGCGAGCCGTTCGTATGCGAGCGAGCCGAATCCGTGCGCTATCCAGCTCACCAGGATCACGGCCCCCAAGCCGACGCCGACCAGCATGAATAGGCCACCCAGCAGCAGCCCGTGCTCGAGCCGGAAGCGAGCGCGCATTCGATCGAACCACGGATCCCGCTCGTTCATGAAGTAGGTGCCGTATGCATGCGCGCACAGCCCGAGCGCGAGAACCTGCGTGCCGACGATCATCAGCAGCGCACCGCCGATGATCGCGTGGACGCCCCACTGACGGCCGAACAGGTCCACGCTGGTCTCGACGATCAGGATGATCAGCGTGCCAAGTCCGGCGAGCACCGCCCCGGGCACGATGAACAGATGGTTGGGGCTGTGCACGAGCAGGAAGCGCAGATGACGCCAACCGTCGCGGAAGCTCGACAGCTTGCTCTCGCCGCCGCGCGGGTGGTATTCGATCGGGAACTCGGCGATCCGCAGGTTCTCCTTCGAGGCCCGGATGACCATCTCGGAGGCGAACTCCATGCCGGTCGTGCGCAGGTCCAGGCGCGGCAGCACTTCACGCCGCAGCGCGCGCATTCCGCAGTGGGCATCGCTGATGCCGGTGCGGAAGAACAGGTTGAGCAGGCCCGTCAGAATCGGGTTGCCGATGTACTGGTGAAGCCACGGCATCGCGCCGGGCTGGATGTTGTCCATGCGATCGCCGATCACCATCTCGGCGCCTTTTTCGAGCTCGTCGACGAAGCGCGGGATCTCGTTGAAGTCATATGTCAGGTCGGCATCGGCCATCACGATGTAGCGCCCACGCGCCGCTGCGAAGCCGGCCAGGTAAGCGCTCCCGTAGCCGCGACGCCGTTCGACGACCACGCGGGCTCCGGCACGTTCGGCGATCTGCGCCGAGTCGTCCTCGGAGTCGTTGTCGGCGACCACAACCTCGCCTTCGACATCCATCCGGTGCAGCGCCTCGCGCGCGGCCGTGACGCACTCCTCGATGTTCTCGGCCTCGTTCAGGCACGGGATCACGACCGACACGAGCGGAGTCGGCTGCTGCTCGGCGTCGGTCCCGGCCGGCGGTGTTGTCTGGACGGCTGTGCTCATGAGCGGTCGCTCGACGCCGTGCCCTTCGATGGGCGCCTAACGGTCACGCGGTTATAACGCCTGGGCGGGCGGAAAGTGGCGGATTCCCGGATGATGCTACCCGCTATGCGGATCTGCATCGTCTACGACTGCCTCTACCCGTACACGATCGGCGGCGGCGAGCGCTGGTATCGCAACCTGGCCGAGCATCTCGCCGAGGCCGGCCACGAGGTCACGTACGTGACGCTGCGCCAATGGCCGCGGCGCGAGCGGCTCGACCTCGACGAGCGCGTGCGGGTGGTCACGGCAGGCCCGCGGATGGCGCTCTATACAGAGGGCGGCAGGCGGCGCATCCTGCCACCGCTCGTGTTCGGTCTCGGCGTGCTCTGGCACCTGCTGCGCCACGGGCGCCGCTACGAGGTCGTGCACGCTTGCGCCTTCCCCTACTTCTCACTGCTCAGCGCCGCGCTGGTGCGGCCGCTGCGAGGCTACGCGCTCGAGGTCGACTGGTTCGAGGTGTGGAGCGGGCGCTACTGGCGCGACTACCTCGGCGGGCTCGGCGGTCGCATCGGCGGGCTCGTCCAGCGCCTGTGCGCACGCGTGCCCCAGCGCGCCTTCTGCTTCTCCGAGCTGCACGCCGAGCGGCTGCGCGAGGAGGGGCTGCGCGGCTCGGTGACCGTCCTGCGCGGGCTGTACGCCGAGTCGCCGCCGGGGCCGGCGCCCGAGCCGACGTCGCCACCCGGATCGGCGTCCCCGAACGACCCGCTCGTGCTGTTCGTTGGCCGCCTGATCGCGGAGAAGCAGGCGACGCTCGGCGTCTCGGCGATTGCGCTGGCCGCGGCACACATCGAGTCGCTGCGCGGCGAGTTCCTCGGCGACGGCCCCGAGCGCGCGGCGCTGGCGCAGGCGATCGTCGATCATGGATTGGAGCGCAGCGTCTCGGCCCCGGGCTTCGCCGACGCGACGACGGTCGACGGCGAGATGCGCCGCGCGATGTGCGTACTGCTGCCCTCGCGTCGCGAGGGATATGGGCTGGTCGTCGTGGAGGCGGCCGCGCGCGGCACGCCGTCGGTGGTCGTCGCCGGCGAGGACAACGCGGCGACGGAGCTGATCGAGGAGGGCGTCAACGGCACGATCGCGCCGTGCTCGGAGCCGCAGGCGATCGCCGAGGCGATCGTGCGCGTGCACGAGGCGGGCGGGGCGATGCGCGAGCGCACGGCGCGGTGGTATGCGGAGAACGCCGAGCGCCTGTCGGTCGAGTCCTCGCTGCGAACGGTGCTGGCCGGCTACGAGCGGCCGAGCGCGCGCGCGTAGCTGTCGAGCGTCAGCCGCGCCGAGCGCTCCCAGGTGAACTGCCGCGCACGGTCGCGGCCGAGCTCGCCGAGGCGCTCGCGCAGGCTCGCATCGGTGAGCAACCGCTGCAGCGCGGCAGCGATCTGCGCGGGCCTGTGCGGATCGAACAGCAGCGCGGCCTCGCCGGCGACCTCGGGCAACGACGACGCATCGGAGCAGGCCACGGGCACGCCGCGGGCCATCGCCTCGAGCACGGGCAGGCCGAAGCCCTCGTACAGGGACGGGTAGACGAAGGCGCGCGCCAGCGCCCACAGGCCCTCGAGCTCCTGCGCGGAGACCCAGGCGGGAAAGCGCACGTCGTGCTCGAGGCAAAGAGCGCGCGCGTGCTCGCGCAGCTCGGCCTCGTGCGCGGTCGGGTAGCC
The DNA here is from genome assembly GCA_963716315.1 of uncultured Solirubrobacteraceae bacterium. Taxonomy (GTDB): domain Bacteria; phylum Actinomycetota; class Thermoleophilia; order Solirubrobacterales; family Solirubrobacteraceae; genus Palsa-744. The sequence continues at coordinate 2,265,617 of OY970301.1, forward strand.
GGGCAGCACGAGCACGGGCCGCTTGCCGGCGTCGATCTCGGCCAGCGCATCGAGCAGCGCGCGCAGGTTCTTGTGTGGGCGCTTGGCCGACAGGCTCAGCACGACGTCGCGGTGGCCGAGCGCGAAGCGCTCGCGCAGCTCGTGCTCGGGCGCGGGCTGCGCCCGGCGCACGGCGCCGAGGCCGAGTGGGACGACGTCGATCTTCTCGCCGGGCAGGCCGACGAGCTCGATCAGATCGGCGCGGGTGCTCTGCGAGTCGGCGATCACGCGGTCGGCACGCCGCGCCCCGCCGGGGACGAGCACGCGCATGCCACGATCGCGGATGCCGGCGTGCGCATCGGGAAAGCGCGCGTAGATCAGGTCGTGAACGGTCACGATCCGCGCGAAGCGACCACGCATCGGCGCGGTGCTGCCGAGGCTGTGCATCAAGTCGACGCCGGCGCGCGCGCCGAGACGCGGCAGCAGCAGCTGCTCGCCGAGCACCCACTGCACGCGACTGCGCGAGGACACGGGCACGGTCACGGCGGGAAGCAGCTCGTTCCACGGCCCATCGTTGTCGGCCGCGGCCTCGCGGTTGACGAACGCCGTGAAGCGCGTTCCAGGCGGCGCCTCGGCGAGCAGCGCGGGGATCAGCTCGCGCGCGGCGACCTCCATGCCGCCCGTCTCACCAGGGACGAGGAAGAGCAGGTTGAGCCCCACGTGCACGGGCTACTTGAGCACCTCGAACTCCGCGCGGATGTTCATCGTGGGGAAGCGGAAGGCGAGGTACTTCTCATACGTGTCGGGGAAGCGGCGCGCGAGCAGCCCGACGCCGAGCAGGCGGCAGGCCAGCCACAAGTCGAGCGTCACGTGGACGACGCGAAAGCGCACGTCGGTGTAGTGGGAGAAGCGCGGCTCGGCCAGCGTGCGCACGCCGAGCGCGGAGAAGTAGTGGCGATGCGTCGGGTCGCCGTAGGCGAGCACGGAGGAGAAGTGCGGCGTGCGCAGCTGGATGCGCGCCCCCGGGCGGGCGATGCGATGCAGTTCCTCGAACAGCCTGATCGGCTCGCGCACGTGCTCGACCACGTCCTGCAGCAGGATCTGGTCGAAGCTCGCGTCCTCGATCGGGTAGGGAAAGGAGTCGAGGTCGTGCACGATGTCGGCGGCCGTGTCGGAGGAGATGTCGAGGCCGATCGAGCCGGGGACCTTGACGGCGCCGCAGCCGATGTCGAGGATCGCCCCGGGAGCGGTCGGCAGGAGGTCGTACTGATGAGGATCGACCAGTCGGCCGAGCAGACCTCGCGGACCTGGCACGAGCCGTACAGTAGCGGCCCGTTCGGTAGTGGAGTTCCAGGCAGCCGCCCGCTGCGGAGTCCATATTGATGATGATCGAGAGACGACCATGAGGATCGGGATCGATGCCCGCGCGGCGGCCGAGGTCCCGGCGGGCCGTGGCCGCACGGTGCGAGAGCTGCTGCTTGCGCTGTCGGCGCGCGACGATGCTCATCGCTACCTGCTCTACGCACGCGAGCGGTGGACGGGGGCGCAGCTCGACGAGCGCTTTCAGTGGCGCACGATCGCCGCGCGCGACCCCTGGTGGCACCTGCAGGCGGCGCGCCGCGCCAACCGCGAGTGCGAGGTGTTCCTCTCGACGAACTCCTACCTGACGCCCTGGTTCCTGCGGATCCCGGCGGTGTCGATCGTCTACGACCTGGCGACGTTCGAGCCATCGATGCGCCCGAACAGGCGCTCGGCGGTGATCGAGCGCCTGACGCTCGGCCACGCGGTGCGCCGCTCGGCGGCGCTGCTGGCGATCTCGCAGGCGACGGCCGATGCCCTGTGCGAGCGCTTCCCGGCGGCGCGCGAACGCACAGTCGTCGTCCATCTCGGCGCGGCGCCCGTGGCCGTGGGCGAGCTGGATGCCGAGCAGGCGGCCGAGCTGCCGGGGCCCGGGTTCGTGCTGGCGGTGGGCACGCTCGAGCCGCGCAAGAACCTGCCGCGCCTGGTGCAGGCTTTTGCCTCGCTGCCGCAGGAGCTGCAGGCAGCGCACCCGCTCGTCGTCGTCGGCGCGCTCGGCTGGCAGACGGGCGAGACGCTGGCGGCGCTGCGCTCGCTGGGCACGCGCGCGCACACGCTGGGCTTCGTCTCGGACGCGGCGCTGGCCGAGCTCTACCGCCGCTGCGCGGTCTTCTGCTACCCGTCGCTCGGCGAGGGCTTCGGCCTGCCGGTGCTCGAGGCGATGAGCGCGGGGGCGCCGACGGTCACATCGAATCTATCCTCGCTGCCGGAGGTCGGTGGCGACGCGGCCGTGTACGTCGACCCCCGCGACACGGCGAGCATCGCGGCCGGGATCGAGCGCGTGCTCCGCGACGAGGCCCTGCGTCGCCGGCTACGCGAGCTGGGCCCGCGCCGCGCGGCCGAGTTCTCGTGGGAGCGCTTCGCGGCGCAGACGCTCGAGCTGCTTCAGTCGCCCGGCAAGCGGTCGTGATGGCCGCGGGCGATCGGGAAGGAGGCACGGCCGCGCAGGCTACGGCCCAGGCTAAACTCGACGGCCGCATGACGCCCTCTCCCAGAGATATCGCGACCCGCCTCGGCATCGATCAGCTCTCGATCGCGCAACGGGCCTACCGGGCGGTCGCATTCCAGCGCTACTTCGCGCGGGGCTACCGCTTCGGACAGCGCTTTCCCCCGGCGGCGGCTCCGGCGGCAGCGGAGAGAACGATGAGCGACCTCGAGCAGTACGCCGCGTCGCACACCGAAGGCCCGGGGATCTTCAAGTGGGAGCACTACTTCGATATCTACGACCGACACCTCGCGTGCTTTCGCGGCGCACCGGTCACGCTCGTGGAGATCGGCGTCGCCGGTGGCGGGAGCCTCGGCATGTGGCGCGAGTATCTCGGCGCGCAAGCACAGATCGTCGGCATCGACATCGACCCGGCGTGCAAACGATTCGAGCAGACGGGAGTCGAGGTCGCGATCGGCGATCAGGGCTCCGCGAGATTCTGGGATTCGTTCCTCGGCACCCACGAGCGGATCGACATCGTGATCGACGACGGCGGGCACCTGCCGGAGCAGCAGGTGGTGACGCTCGAGTCCCTGCTGCCGCGGATCGCCCCAGGCGGCGTCTTCATCTGCGAGGACATCCACGGCCCGTTTCAGCCATTTCACGCCTACGTCGACGGTTTGACCCGGCCGCTCAGCGAGATCGGCTTTGCGGGCGAGTCCTACCCCGCGAGCCCGCTACAGCGCCAGGTCGAGTCGGTGCATCGCTATCCGCTGCTGACGGTCATCGAGAAGACGACAGCGAGCCCGACGACGTTCGAGGCGCGCCGGCGCGGCACGGAGTGGCCGAAGGACTGGGCGCACACGTGACCCGCTGAGCGATCAGCGCCACCGCGCCTGCAGCTCGGCCACGCTCACCGCCCCGCAGCGGCGACGCAGCGCGCGGCGGCGGCGGATCGCCCGAGGCAGACGGCCGGCAAGCGTCAGCACGGTCACGTAGTAGTAGGGCTTGCGCAGGCTGCGCCGCAGCTCGCCGCGCAGGTAGTCGCGCAGATCGGCGCCGTCGAGCAAGAGGCTCCAGTGAGTCAAGCGCACGTTCTGGTAGGTGCGGAACTCGCGCACGCGGGGGTTCAGCGAACGGCGCACCGTCGAGCCGCTTGCGTGATCGAAGCGCACGGCCGGATGGAAGACCGAGCGCCAGCCGTGCAGCCATGCGCGCAGGCCGAGCTCGACGTCCTCCCAGTAGAGCCCGGGCAGCAGATCCCAGAAGCCGCCCAGCTCGAGGAACATCTCCCGCCTGTAGAGACCGGCACCGCCCGAGACGTAGGCCACGTCGATCGGCTCGACGGCGCCGGCGAGCGCGGTCGGCTCGAGCACCCACTGCCGCTCCCAGCGCGCCGAGGTCGGGCCCGAGTCGATCTCGCCGGAGGCGGTGTCGATCACCTCGCCGCCGACGGCGAAGATGCTCTCGTCGGCGCGCAGCGTGGCCCACATCGGGTCGATCACCCCACGCTCGGGGCTGACGTCGTTGTTGAGCATCATGAAGGCCGTGCAGTCGACGATCCGCACGGCCTCGTTGTAGGCGTGCAGGCGGCGGTTGTCGGCGAACGCGATCAGCTCGACGCCGGGGAAGCCGGCGATCACCTCGCGCGAGTCGTCCTCGCTGGCGTTGTCGATCACGTAGACGCGCGCGTCGACGCTCGCGGCGTCGGCCGCCGCGACGACCGCGGGCAGGTGGCGGCGCAGCAGATCGGCGCCGTTCCAGTTGAGCACCATCAGGGCGATCTCGGGCGCGGCGGGCACCGGCGCAGGCTATCCGAGCAAACGGCTCAGGACGCCCGGCGCAGGCGCAGCGGCAACAGCTCGACGAGCTCGCGCGGAACGGCGCGCGTGAGCACGATCAGGACGCCGTAGACGAACAGCGCGAGCAACGCGCGCACGAGCGAGGGCAGATCGGGCAGCAGCGCGAGCGCCACCGCCGGGGCAGCGGCGAATGCCACCTTCAGCACGATGCCGAGCTTCGGGCGCAGCTCGGGGCGACCGTGCACGAGCGCCAGCAGCGAGCACAGCGCGAGCACGCCCTCGCCGCAGATCGTCGCGATCGCCGCCCCGCGGGCGCCGTCGCTGCTCGCCAGCACGATCGTCAGCGCGCAGCTGACGAGAAAGGCGATGAGATTGGCCAGCAGCACGCCTTTGTAGTGCTTCAGCGAGACCAGCGCGAAGCTCCAGCCGGCGACGATGAACGATGCGATCAGGGCGATGCCCTGTAGCTGCAGCACTTCGGCGGCACCGTCGAATTTGGCGCCGGCGATGACTTCGATGATGAAGTGCGCGCCGCCCAGCGCGCCGAGCGCGGCGGCGACGCCGAGGATCAACGACACCTCGAAGATCCGCTCGAGCGAATAGGACAGGCGCTCGCGGTCGTCGCGCGCGGCGCGGGCCAGCAGCGGCAGCGCGCCGCTGACGAGCAGGCCCGGAACTCCGGCGACGACGATGAACACGCGAAACGACGCGGCGAACAGCCCGCTCTGGTGGGCGTTGGAGACGAGGCTCGTGAAGATCTGGGCGGTGAACACGTAGATCGTGCCGACCGCCGCCGCCAGCGAGAAGGACACGGTCAAGCGCAGCAGCGTCGCCCAGCGGCGCGGGCGCAGCGCGAAGCGCAGCGAGATCTGATGCCGCGCGAGCGCCGCCGTCGGCGGGATCAGCGCGAGGTTGACGGCGAGCGCGACGGCCAGCAGCGGCAGCACGCCGGCGCCGGCCAGCACGAGCGCGACGATCGCCGCCACGCTCAGCGCCTGCCGGGCGAGATCGAGGCCGGAGAGCGTACCCAGGCGAAGCGCGGCGGCGAGCGGGATCGTGTGCGTGTGCTGCACGACCAGCGCGATCGTGCCCAATCCCGCCAGCACCGCCCCGGCGAACAGCGCCGTGTCGTATCCGGCGGCGAGCGCGAAGACCGCCACGAGGAGCACGCCGATCGCCGTCAACACGATGCGCAGGCCGAGCAGGTCGCGCATCAGCTCGTCGCGCTCGGCGCCCTCGCGCACGGCGAACTCGCGTTGACCGACGGTCGACATGCCGGCGTCGGTCACCGCCGAGAGGACGCCCACGAGCGACAGCACGGTCGTGTAGGCGCCGAAGCGCGCAACGCCGAGGTGGCGCGTGAGCAGCGCGGCGGAGAGGATCGACAGCGCGACGGTCAGCACATAGGAGCCGAAGCGCAGCACGCTGCCGCGGACGATGCGCCCGCCGGCGGCCGTGCTGTCGAGCACGTCGGAGGGCTCGTCGAATGCAGCCTCGGCGGGGTCGATGGCGTGGGCGGGCTGCTCGGGCGAGCTCATCGCCGCTGCCATGCCCGCGCATAGCTCTCGAGCGTCTGGCGCGCGGTCTGCTCCCACGTGAAGGCGCGCTCGCGCTCGCGCCCGGCGGCGGCCAGACGCTCGGCGACGACGCGATCGCCAACGAGCTCGCCGAGCGCATCGGCGATCCCGCGCACGCTGTAGGGGTCGAAATACAGCGCCGCGTCGCCGGCCACCTCGGGCAGCGCCGAGGCGTTCGAGCAGGCGACGGGCACGCCGCGCTGCATCGCCTCGAGCACGGGGATGCCGAAGCCCTCGTTGATCGAGGCGAACACGAAGCAGCTCGCCAATGCGTAGAGCCCCTCCAAGTCGGCCGCGTCGACGTACGCGGGGAAGGCCACGTTGCGCGCGATGCCCAGCTCGCCGGCGAGCTCGCGCAGCTCCTGCTCGTGGGCGGTCGGATTGCCAGGCAGTACGAGCATCGCCTGCGGCCAGCGCTCGGCGACGAGCGCCATCGCGCGCACGAGGCGCTCGAGGTTCTTGTGCAGCTTCTTCGCGGCGACCGTCAGGATCAGCGGGCCTTCGCTCAAACCAAGGCGCTCGCGCAACTCGGCTGGCGGCGTCGGCTCGTGCAGCTCATCGCTGCGCGCGGCGAGCGGGATCACGTCGATGTCCTCTGCACGCACGCCGAGATACTCGACCACATCGCGCGCACCGGCCTGCGCGAGCACGATCACGCGATCGGCGCGCCGCGCCACTGGCGGCACGACTGCGCGCCAGAGCCGCATCGTCGCGGCCTCGTCGGAGTCTGGGGCGACGATCCAGGTCACGTCGGCGAGCGTCACCACGTTGACCGCGCGCGTACGCAGCGGCGCGGTCAAGGCGACGCTGTGCAGCAGATCGACCTGGCGTCCGGCGATCGCGCCGAGCAACGTCAGCTCGCCGAGCGCCTTCAGGCCACGGCGCCCGATCAGCGGCGGCACGACGAGCTCGACCGACTCGAAGCTCGGCTCCTGGCGTAGATGCTCCCGCCCGCTCGGGCTGCAGTAGACGATGAAGCTCACCTCGGGCGCCAGCCGGCAAAGCTCGGGCACGAGCGCACGCACGTAGGTGTCGAGGCCGCCCATGCGCGGCTCGAGGAACATCGCGTTGATCCCGATCCGGCGCGGCAGCGCGGCGGACGGACCCGGCGACGGGCCCGTCCGGGCCTGCGGCTGAGCGCCGCTGTGCTCGGCGTGTCTCTGCGGCTCGGCGTGGCTCTGCTGCTCGGCGCTCATGCCGCCTGCAAGCTCGTGATCTGCCCGATCGTCACCTCGCGCATGTCCGCCCCGCCACGCAGCGACGCGTACCACTCGACGATGCTCGCGAGCGCGTCCTCCAGCGCAACAGGTGGGCGCCAACCCAGTCGCGACCTTGCGCGCGAGGAGTCGAGCTTGAGGTAGCGCGCCTCGTGCGGATGCGGGCCCTCGTCGACGCTTGCGCGAAGCTGTCCCGGCCACTGCTCGGCGAGCCGCTGCACCACCCAGCCGACAGGGCGCGCGTCCTGCTCGGCCGGGCCGAAGTTCCAGGCAGTCGCGCACTCGGCGTCCCCGCACAGCGCTTGGGCGAGCAGCAGGTAGCCGCTCAGCGGATTCAGCACGTGCTGCCACGGGCGTATCGAATGAGGGTTGCGCAGGCGCACGTCCTCGCCGGCCAGCGCCGCGCGCATCACGTCGGGCACGAGTCGATCCACGCCCCAGTCGCCGCCGCCGATCACGTTGCCGGCGCGCGCCGAGGCCACGCGCGGCCCGTCGGGATCGGAGAAGAAGGAGCTGCGAAAGGCGCTCGTGACGAGCTCCGCGCAGCCCTTGGAGCTCGAGTACGGGTCGTGGCCGCCCATCGGCTCGTCCTCGCGGTAGCCCCACTCCCACTCGCGATTCTTGTAGCACTTGTCCGAGGTGACGACGACGACCGCGCGGACCTGCTCGCCGACGCGACGGACGGCATCGAGCAGGTTGACGGTGCCCATCGTGTTGATCTCATACGTCTCGCGCGGGTCCTCGAAGGAGCGGCGCACGAGCGCCTGCGCGGCCATGTGCAGCACGACTTCCGGGCGGCTCGCGGCCACGGCGCTCGCAACGACGCCGGCATCTCGTATATCTCCATCAAATCCTTCAACCTCCCGCTCGACACGAGCGAGCTGATAGAGCGACGGAGCGCTCGGGGGGGCGCCCGAAAGTCCGCTCACGTGCGCGCCGAGCTGCTGCAGCCAGAGCGTCAGCCAGACGCCCTTGAAGCCCGAGTGGCCTGTCACGAGCACGCGGCGGTCGCGCCAGAAGCCGGGGTCGACTACGCCCACGTCTTCCACGGCGCGCCGGCCTGCCACAGCTCCTCCAGCCGGTGGCGCTCGCTCAGCGTGTTCATCGTCTGCCAGAACCCCTCGTGGCGATAGCAGGCGAGCTCGCCCTCGCGCGCCAGCGCGCTCATCGGCTCCTGCTCCCAGATGGTCTCATCGCCGTCGAGGTAGCCGGCCACCTCGGGCGAGAGCACGAAGAAGCCGCCGTTCATCCAGCCGCCTTCGCCGTGCGGCTTCTCCTCGAAGTCGCGCACGCGCTCGCCGTCGAGCTCGAGCGCACCGAAGCGGCCCGGGGCCTGCACGGCCGTCACCGTCGCACGCCTGCCCTGCTCGCGGTGGAAGGCGATCAGCGCGCCGACGTCGATGTCCGAGACGCCGTCGCCGTAGGTGAAGCAGAAGTCCTCCTCGCCGACGTAGGGGAGCACCCGCCGCAGGCGCCCGCCGGTCATCGTCTGCTCGCCGGTGTCGATCAGCGTCACGCGCCACGGCTCGGCCGCCGAGCGGTGCATCTCCATCGCGCCCGTGGCGAGATCGAAGGAGACATCGCCCGTGTGCAGGTGGTAGTTGGCGAAGTACTCCTTGATCAGATAACCCTTGTAGCCGAGGCAGATCACGAAGTCCTCGATGCCGTGTGCGGCGTAGATCTTCATCACGTGCCACAGCATCGGCTTGCCGCCGATCTCGACCATCGGCTTCGGGCGCACGGCCGTCTCCTCACTCAGTCGCGAGCCGAAGCCACCCGCCAGGATCACGGCCTTCACGGCGCGCAGCCTATTGAACGCCGATCGGCCGGCGCGGTGCTCGACATGCCGGCGCTCAGCGTGAGACGGCGTGCGAGCCGCCGAGCACTTCGCCTGCGGCGCCAAGCGCCTGCACGGCGAAGACGGGCGCGGCACTCGGCACGGTAACCGCCGTCTCGAACCCGCTCGAAGGCACTTCGGCGACCGTCGCGAGCGCGGCCGGCGAGGCGCCCGCCAATACGCGCCAGGCTGCGCACGCCGGTCGCGCCGTTCCAGCTCGCATACACCGTCGTCGCCGCGCCCGCCGCCTTCAGCGCGATCGACGGCACCGCCGCCGGCACGGCGTTCCATTCGAAGCGGTAGGAGCGGTACACCTGCGCCGGCGCCGGCAGGTGCGCGTCGAACACGATCTGCCCGGCCGCGTTGAACTCCGTGAAGTACGGCGATTCGCCCCAGCCGACGAACGAGTCGCCGTTGGCCAGCACCTGGTCGTTGCCCTGGCTGCCCGAGAGGACCGGCGGCGCGCGCACGGCGCGGCTAATCAGGTTGACCGTGCGGTGCTTGAAGTCGATCTGCTCGTGGATCGCGCGCGAGTAGGAATGCGCTTTCGGCACGGCGCCGTTGTCGAAGATCGTGAGCGTGTGGTCCGGCTGCCAGCGCGCGTCGTGCTGGTAGGCCGTGCCCGTCCCCGAGCCCATGCGGAAGCTCGGCTTCTTGCCGCCGAGGCGCCACTCCACGGCGCCGCTCTGGCGGTTGACCTCGTACACGGCCCACGTGTTGCGCGAGGAGATCAGGAAGTTGCCGTCGCCCCACGGGTCGGGGTCGATCGAGTTGAGGTGGAAGAAGTCCCACGGGCGGTTCGGATCGGTCGGCGGGTTGGCGTAGGAGTCTTCGAGCGCCACGTGGCCGTAGGTGTGCCACTCGAACATCACGAGGCCCGTCTTGACGTCGACGATCTGCACGACCGGGTCCTGCAGCGCGCCGTCCTTGGAGCCGCCAACCGAGCGCAGATCGGCGCGCACGAGCGTGTAGGCCGACAGGTACGCCGAGCCCTGCGGCGTCAGCTGCAGCTCGTGCAGGTCGGCGTAGTAGCCGTTGCCCGCATGGATGCTCGCCACCGGCTTGTAGTCGGAGCCGAGCAGCGTGTCGCTGCCGAAGCCGACGCCGAGGTCGATGTGACCTTCCCAGTAGGCCAGCACGGGCTTGCCTTCGTAGCTCGTCACCTGCAGGTCGGTGACCGCGTTGCCCGTGGCCGCCGGCTTGAACCAGACGAGCTGGCCGGCGCCGTTGATGATCAGCGCGCCGTTCTGACCGCGCCCCGAGTTGGTCGTGAGGAAGATGTCGCCGGGAGCGGTCGCCGGCGAGCTCGCCGTGATGCGCACCGTCGGCGGCTGCAGCTTCGGCTGCGTGACGAAGGCCTGGTTGGCTCCGGCCTTGGCCGGCGGCGGCGTGCGTCCCGCCGGCAGCGGATAGCTGACGAGTCGCGCGATGTAGAACGTCGTGTCCACGCGAGCTTCGTGACCACGACGGCCGACGAGCGCCGTCGCCGTCACGCGCTCCCCTTCCACGAAGCCGCGCGCCAGGACGAAGCTCGCGCCGGGGGCGCTCCCGTACGAGCGCAGCGCGCCGCTGTGGCTGCCGCTGCGCGAGCCCACGACCGAGACATGCGAGATCTCGTTCGCCGGCGCCCCGAGGAAGCTGACCTGCGTGCCCGGCGAGGCATCGGGCGTGCCGTTCAGCGGTGAGATCGTCACCGCTGAGGCGGCCGATGCCGTGGCCGCCAGCATCATCGTCGAAAGCCCCAGGGCGAGCATCAGCGCAAGCGCGCGTGTGTCGCGCAAGCGTCTGCCTCCCTCTGCACCTCTCACCCTCACGAAGGCGATAACCCTAGACGGAGCGTCGGGTAGCGCCGCCGGCGCATACGGCCACGCTCGGGACGGCGGCCTCTAGGTCGACTCGACGAGCTCCAAGAACCGGGCCGGCGGCAGTATCGGGAGCTCCTGGGCTAGATCCAGGAGGTGCCTGTCGCCTGAGACGAGCAGCGCGTCGTTATCCGCCGCCAGCGCGATCAGGTAGTCATCAGCAGCATCCGCCGAGTGGGCCGGTGCGCGGGCTGTGTCCTCAGCGAGTGTGGCGAAGCGAGTCAGCCAGTCGAGCAACGCCGCGGCGTCCTGCGGATCGACGTGCTTGCGGAGCTTGGGATATGAGAAAGCTCGCCTCAGCTCGGCGATTAGAGCCGGGGAGACGATCAGCTCGAACGTGCCTTCCCGCCAGGCAGCCAGCACACGTGCCGGAGCACCCTTGGGAGCGAGCACTCCCGAGATGATCACGTTTGCGTCGAGGACTACTCGCAAGCGTCAGGGCCGGTCGCGTCTGGTCGCGTGCTGAGCCTCCACGGCAAGCGCGATCGCGTCCTCTTCGGACATTCTGGTTGCGGGCCCACAGCCGATTCAGCAGATCGAGTCCGAGATCACGGCGCAGCGCCTCCTCGATCACTTGACTGTCGCCCTTACCCGTACGAGCCGCAGCAATCTTCACCGCCCGCATCACTTCCTCGTCCACCGTGAGCGTCGTACGGACCTTTGACACATTCGCATCATAGCATCATAGTGCCGAGATGTTTCGCAGAGCTCATCGCTCGTGCACGCCGACGACATTCGACGAGCCCGCGGCGAACGGGTAATCGGACTCCGCTTCCGAGCGCACGCGGAAGCTGTAGTCGGCCGGCCCGGCGAACTTGAAGCGGTAGGTCGCGCGGTAGCGCCCGCGCGCATCCGTGCGGATCACCTTGAACTCGATCCAGGCGCTGCCCGGTGAGCGCGCCTCGAGCACGAGCTGCTTGCCGCCGCGCGGGATCAGGCCGCCGCGCAATCGGCCGCCGAAGAAGATGCTGCTCCCGGCGCTCGCGGTGTGCGGCGAGACGCGCAGCGCGATCCCCGCGCGCGTGACCAATCGCAGCGCGCTCGTTGCCGCCGGCTGCGTGTCGTCGAGGTGAGCGCGGTAGGCGAAGCGCAGCGTGCGCGACGACGTTCCCGCCGGCACGCTCACGCTGAAGTCCCCCTGCCCATCCGTGCGCGGACTCGCCATCGTCATCGGCCTCGCTCCCGCATACGACGGCGTCGCGCGCACATCGATCGAGGCGTCCGAGATCGGCGCACCGCCGACCGTCGTCAGGCGACCCGACAGCCTGCGCGCACGGGCGAACCCGCCGCGCATGCTCGTCTTCGCGGTCCCCATCCAGCGAACCGCGAGCTTTGCCTGGACCGACGCGTTCGTCCCGTTCGGCGCGCCCGGCGGCGGCGGGTTGTCGATCGTCACAGCCCTGTCCAGCACGGGCGCCGCGTTGCCCGCCGCATCGATCACGCTCACCGTCAGTCGATGCGCGCCGTTGCTCGCCTTCGTCGAGTCGAACGGCACGTCCGCGCTGACCGACTGCGCACACGGCTGCACGTAGAGGAACGCCGGCAGGCCGTCCGTCGTCTGACCCACGTCGCGGCAGCGTCCTCCGTTGTCGTTCATCGCCGTGCGCTGCACCGCCCGGCCGTCGACGCTGAAGACCGCCTGCCACACGCCCGCGCCCGGGTCCGTCGCGTCGAACGACACGTCGCTCGCCCCGCGCAGCGTCGCCGCGCTCGTCAGTTCGCCGCCCACCCCGCTCGCGTGCGGGCCTTCCGTTTGTTCGAGCGTGATGTCGGCTGCGTAGACGTAGAGGGCCGCTGCGTAGCCGTTGGCATCGCCGGTGCCGGATGGACACACTCGTTCAGGCCCTCCGCTGCATGACGCATTCACATAGATGGCGGAGCCGAGGTTGGCCGACGGAACTATCACGCGGTTTGCCAGCGACGCCACATCGGCAAGATCCCCCTGCGCGGCGCAGCCTTGGGTGAAGATGCATTCATCGAACACGCCGCTGCGTTCCGGGCCGGCAAGCCAGAACTGGTACGTCGCATTCGTGACCTGACCGCCTTGCAGATCACCCGCCCGCGATAGGGCGGCCCCGGCAATGCGCGAGCCAGCTGGTGCCGAAAACTGCCAGGTAGAGAGATCAACGTTCGTGGCGTGCACTGTCGCATCCCCCAGCGCCGCCACCAACGCCCCACCTTCACCGCACGTATTCAGCGCATAGTCATCCCAAGCCCCACCGGCGCCGACCGACCCGCTCCACCCATCCACCGGGGCCGCCTCCCCATCCGGCATCCGGCACGAGTACACGTGGAACTCCCCCGCGCGAGCGGCAGCGGCGGGCAACGCAACCGCGAAGCTCGCCGCCACCACCCCCATGAATGTCCGTATTTGCATCTCACCCGTATGTCGGTGCCAGGGCCCTCGTGACCCCTCCCCCAATCTCTCACCATGCCGGCCACGCGCGCAGCCTTCGTGACCGACGCCCACCACTCCGGGGGCCAACCGCACGGACGTGTCTCCAAATAATTAAGAGAAAGACGACGCTCAGGCCGTGAACGCGATCGGGAGCTCTGCCAGGCCGTAGATCCCTGAGACGCCCTCGAACACCGGCTCGCCGTCCAGCCGCAGCCCCTGCAGGCGCTGCGAGAGGAACGCCAGCCCCTCCTGCAGCTCCACGCGCGCCAGGTTCGCGCCGAGGCAGTAGTGCACGCCCGCGCCGAACGTCAGCGGGCGCGCCCGACCGCGGTCAGCCGTGATGTCGAACGCCGCCGCCCCCCGCTCGCCCGCCGCCTGCGGCTCGAGGTCGCGGTTGCCCGTGAACGCGCACACCATCACCACCGTGCCCTCCGGAAACTCCACGCCGCCGTACTCCACGTCCTCGACCACGATGCGCGCCGTGAACGGCGTGATCGGCTCGTAGCGCAGCGCCTCCTCCACCGCCGCGTCCGCCAGCTCCGGCTGCTCTGCCAGGAGCGCCAGCTGCTCCGGGTGCTGCGCCAGCAGGCGGATCGCATGCGCCAGCTGGCTCTGGCTCGTGTCCACCCCGCCCACCAGCACGTTGAACACCAGGTTGATGCACTCCACGTCCGACAGCCGCTCCAGCTGCTTGCCGTCCTCGCTCGGCGCCGTCGCCGCGATCAGCTTCGAGATCAAATCGTCGCTCGGGTCCTCCCTGCGCGCCTTCACCAGCGCCTGCGCGTACTCGTAGAACTCCTGCACCGCCTGCTCGATCACCTCGACCTCGCTCGCCATGCTGACCGCGTCGAACTGGCGCTGGATCACGTTCGACCAGTGGTGCAGGCGCGGCGCATCCTCCAGCGGCGCCCCCATCACCGTCGCGATCGCCAGCGACGGGTACGGCTTCGCGAACGCCTCCACGAAGTCGCAGCGCACCTCCTCGCCCTCGCCCGCGCCTGACGTCGCCTGCGCCAGCAGCTCGTCGAGGAACTCGCGCATCACCGGCCTGTAGCGCTCCACCGCCCGCGGCGACAGCGCCGGGTTGACCAGGCTGCGCAGACGCGTGTGGTCCGCCCCGTTGACGTGCAGGATGTTGCGCCGCATCTGCTCATACAGCGCCCCCTCGCTGACGCCGAAGATCTCCGCGATCTTCATCCCCGGGAAGATCGCCTTGCGCGTGCGCAGGAAGAACTCCCCCGACTCCCTGTCCAGCGTCATGTAGCCGAACGGCCCCTGAGCCAGCCACACGCCACCCTCCGCCACCACGCGCTCGTCCGCGCCTGCCGGGTCGCGCACCGCCGCCATCGCCTCGTGGAAGCGCTGCCCGCGCATCTCCCGGTCCGTGTGGTCGAAACTCGGCAGTTGCAGCTCGCTCACAAGCGTCATCGCCCCGCCATCCTCTCAGTTGGCCGCCCCAGCTTCTTGCCCGGGTTCAAGAGCCCCTTCGGGTCGAACGCCCGCTTGATCGCTTCGTGCAGCTCAACCGCCCGGGCGTCCCACTGCCCATCGAGCAGGCCCGCCTTCAACAGCCCCGTCCCATGCTCCGCCGCGATCGAGCCGCCCAGCCCACCCACGAGCGCGAACAGCTCCGCTTCCACGCGCTCCGCCGCATCGAGCTCCGCGTCGTTTGCTGGATCCACAAGCACCGTCGCGTGCACGTTGCCGTCGCCGCCATGACCCCAAGCGCACGAACGCAGGCCATGCGTCGCCGCGATCTCCTCGAAGCGCTCGAGGCCCTCCTGCAACCGCTCCAGCGGGAACGACACGTCCTCGCTGACCTTCGCCCCCCGCGCCGCCGTCACCACCCCGTTGAAGCCCTCGCGCCAGCGCCATAGCGCCGCCTCGTCGTCCGGGCGCCGCACCGCCAGCGCGCGCTCGCCCACGGCCTCGACTGTCGCCACCAGCGCACGCTCTGCCTCCTCCGCGCTGCCGTCCAGCTCGACCAGCAGCGCGAAGCCCGCGCCCTGCGGCAACTCGCCCGGATAGCCGCCCCCGACGAGCGCCAGCGTCTCCCCGTCCGCGAAGTCCAGCGCCGCCGGCTCCACGCCCGCCGCCAAGACATCCAGCATCGCCGCGCAGCCCGTCGCGCGATCGCGCGTGAAGATCACCAGCGCGATCCTCGCCTCGCGTGCCGGCAGCAACCGCAGGCGCACCGCAGTGATCACCCCCAGCGTTCCCTCCGAGCCGATCAGCAGGTCCTTCAGGTCATAGCCCGCCACGTCCTTGCGCGCCCAGCCACCCAGTTGCACCAGCTCGCCCGGCGCCAGCACCGCCTCCACGCCCGCCACCCACGAGCCCGTCACGCCGTACTTCAGCGCATGCGGGCCGCCCGCGTTCGTTGCCACGTTGCCGCCGATCTGCGATTGCTCTGCCGCGCCCGGGTCCGGCGCGAAGAACAGGCCGTTCTCGCGCGCCACGCGCTGCACCTCGCGCGTGCGCACGCCCGCCTCCGGCAGCATCCGCCACAGCGCCGGCTCCAGCTCGCGCACCGCCCGCAGGCGCTCCAGCGAGAGCACCACGCCACCCGCGCTCGGCACCGCCCCGCCCAGCAGGCCCGTGCCTCCGCCGCGTGGCACGATCGGCACGTCGTGCGCGTAGCACCACGCCACGACCTCGGCCGCCTCTTGGGCATTGCCCGGCAGCGCCACCGCATCGGCACGCCCGTGCAGGCCGCGCCGCCGCGCCATGTCGCTGTTGTACGGCGAGTCCCCTGCCGGCGCACCCAGCACGTGCTCCGCGCCGATCAGGCCGTTGAGCTCGGCGATCATCGCCGTACGCCGCATCTCGATCACCGCAGCCGGCAGACGAAAGCTTGGTAATCGCGCCAGTCGCGCGGATTCGGCCGCTGCTCGAACGTGCTCTCCAGCGCGCGCACGATCGCTCCGAACTCGCCGTGGCGGATGCCCACCACGACGGCGCCGCCGTGGTGCGACCTGCCCATCTCGAGCCATTCACGACAGATCCGCGGGAAGTCCGCGACGTCGAACGTGACGAGGATGCGTCGCTCGGCGCTGGCGAGCTCCATCAGCTCGTCGTCAGACGCGCCGTCCAGCTCGCGCTGCTCGTCGACTGCGAGCACGTCATGCTCACGCTCGCGCAGCGCCGCACCGATCCTGCGACCCGATACGTGCGCGTCGAGCAGCACCCGCACGAGTCAGTCGAGCTCGACCGCGATCACGTCGGCGTGGGGGTACTCCGCACGCAGCTCTGCCAGCGGTCGCCGATTCAGCGCGATGAAGTCGTCGATCTCCTGTGGGAAGCGCTCGTAGTAGCTGACCGCCGTCCGCAGCTCGCGCGCGGTCAGGTCCGTCTCCGCGACCGTCCGCTCGAGGTCCTCGTCGAAGTCCTTGTACGCCTCCACCACCTGCCACACGTCCATGCTCGTGCCGATCAGCCAGGCGCGCCGGTCGTAGTCATCACCGCGAAACGCAACGCCGGGCACCAGCCTCGCCTTCAACGCCTCCTCGGCCAACGTCTCGACCACGCTGCCCTTGCTGCGCTTCGTGCGCTTCGCCTCCGCTGTCACGAGACGGTCGGTCTGCTCGGAGAGCCGCAGGCTGAACGGCGGTGACTTCCTGCTCATGACTACATTGTAGTCGCTGTATTACATCGTCTGTGGTCCTGGACTCGGCCTCAGCCTCACGCTGCCAATTCCCATGCAGCGCTCAACAAAGCTGCGCACGCGCCGAGGCAGCACTGTCCGGCCGGGCCCGATCCGGCCAATCAAACCGGGGGTAGTCGATGTTCAAGCGAAGCGTTCGGCCCGTCTTGCTCGTGTCCGTCGTAGTGCTCGTCGCCACGCTGCTCGGCGCCGGACCGGCGTGGGCGCAGCCGCCGCTCGAAGCCTTCCCCGCCCAAGTCGAATTCGGCGCCGTCGACCTGCACTTCGGCGGCAACCCGCAGCAGAACGTCAAGTTCACCGACAACACCGTCGAACCGCTGCTCGTGACGGGCGTCGAACTCTCCGGCACCGACGCGTCGAGCTTTCAGATCGTCAACGACAGACTGCTCGTCCAACCTCGTCGGCGCCGGTGAAAATTGCTCGCTCGAAGTCGTCTTCAAGCCCGGGGCGCGCGGCGACTACGCGGCGACGCTCGTGCTCCACGCGCTCGGCGAAGTCCTCGGCGAATCGCCCCTCGGCGTACCGATCTCGGCCAGCGCCGCCACCGGCAGCCCATCGCCGAGCCCGAGCCAGCTGACGTTCGCGCCGATCCCCTACAACCCGCCCGGGTCCTTCGAAGGCGAAAACCGCGAGACCGAATCGCTGGGCGTGCAGAACAGCTCCGACTTCGGCACGCAGCTCGAATCGGTCTCGATCGTCGGCCCCGACGCCGGCGACTTCGCCGTCGAATGGGGCAACTGCGAAAACGATGAGATGTGGCCGAGCAACAGCTGCGGCATGGGCATCCGCTTCCGCCCGAGCGCGACCGGCCTGCGCACCGCCTCGCTCGTCGTGCACGACGACTCCGCCGCCGGGCCGATCGTCGTCCCGCTCTCCGGCGTTGGCCTGCACGGGCCGCAGATGACGCTCGACACGACCCAGGCGCTGCTCGGCAACGTCAAGCTCGGAGCCTCCGCCCAGCACAGCTTCACCGTGACCAACACCGGCGACTACCTGCTCTACATCCAGCGCTCCTTCCTCGTCTCCGGCACGCCCGTGATGTTCCCCGTGCGTGCCGACTCCTGCAGCGGGCAGATCCTCGCTCCCTCAGAAGCCTGCTCCGTGACCGTCGGCTTCGAGCCGACGACGCTCGGCGAGAAGGGCGCGTCGCTGCTGTTCATCACCAACACCCCCGCGATCGACGTCGCCGGGATCGACGGCGTCGGCGTGCCCAACGCAAGCGAAGTCGATCCCGCGCTCACCGCGCCGCTGCTGAGCACGCCGACCCCGACTGCGCCCTCTCCGCCGCCCGTTCCTGTGCCGGCACCCGCGCCCGCCGCCAGCCCAGCGCCGACCCTTCCGCCGACGCTTTCGGCCGTGCGCCCGCCGCGCCTCTACAGCCTGCTCGGACATGCCACGCTCGACCCCGGCGCCGACGTGCAGTGCCCCGCCGCCGCGCACGACTGCGAAACGCTGGGCTTCGTCGTGCCCGCCGGCGCGGCGCGCGGCTCGATCAGCGGCTTCGGCCAGTCGCCCGCCGTGCTCGGCTCCGCAACCGCCCGGCTGCGCAGCGGCCAGGGCATCCACGTGCGCATCCCGCTCACACGGCACGCGCGGGCGCAGTCGAGGCGGCGAGGGCGCATGCAGGTGCGCGTCGGCGTCGTCGTGCTCGCCGACGGCGCGATCGTCGCGCAGCACAGCTGGACGATGAAGCTCAGCGCCGCCGGCGTCGTCTCGCTGGCCGGCTGAGCTGCGCCGGCCCTGCATGGGCTCCCGGTAGCATTGGGCTCCCCAGTCGCCCGTTCGAAGCTCGAGCGGGCTGGATGCATTGCGAATTCCCGGGAGCGGTAGCAATGGTATGTACGCCGTGTATATGCCATGGCTATCAATGAGCGAGAAATGACTACCCACGTGGACGCCACCCAAGCAGTACCGAACGCCGGGGCCGACTTGCCGCCCACCGAGAGCTTCAAGACGCTCTCCGGCGAGCCCGTGCGCGAGCTCTACACGCACGAGGACCTGCCGCCCGGGATTGGCTCCGAGCACGACCCGCTCGGGCGCCCCGGCGCCTACCCGTTCACGCGTGGGATCTACGAGTCGATGTACCGCGGGCGGCTGTGGACGATGCGCCAGTTCGCCGGCTTCGGCACGAGCGAGGAGACCAACGAGCGCTTCCTCTACCTGCTCTCCCACGGCCAGACCGGGCTCTCGACGGCCTTCGACATGCCCTCGCTGATGGGCCACGACTCCGACCATGAGCGCTCGCTCGGCGAGGTCGGGCGCGAGGGCGTCGCCGTCGACACGCTCGACGACATGCAGACGCTGTTCGGCGGCATCGACCTCGGCGAGGTGTCCGTGTCGATGACGATCAACGCGCCCGCCGCGATCATGCTCGCCTTCTACGTCGCCGCCGCCGAGGCCGGCACGAGCGCCGCCGGCCTCGTGTCCGCCGAGCGCCTGTCGGGCACGATCCAGGCCGACATCCTGAAGGAGTACATCGCGCAGAAGGAGTGGTGCTTCCCGATCGATCCCGCAATGCGCCTGTGCGGCGACATGATCGAGTGGTGCACGCGGCGGATGCCGCGCTGGCACCCGATCTCGATCTCCGGCTACCACATCCGCGAGGCCGGGGCGACCGCGCAGCAGGAGCTCGCCTTCACGCTGAAGGACGGCCTCACCTACGTCGAGCAGGCCGTACAGCGGGGCCTCGACGTCGACGAGTTCGCGCCGCGCCTGTCGTTCTTCTTCAACGCGCAGATCGACTTCTTCGAGGAGATCGCCAAGTACCGCGCCGCGCGGCGCATCTGGGCGCGCGAGCTGAAAGAGACCTTCGGCGCGAAGAACCCCAAGTCGTGGCAGATGCGCTTCCACACGCAGACCGCCGGCGTCTCGCTGACCGCGCAGCAGCCGCTCAACAACATCGTGCGCACCGCGATCGAGGCGCTCGCCGGCGTGCTCGGCGGCACGCAATCACTGCACACCAACTCCTACGACGAGGCGCTCGCGCTGCCGACCGAGGAGGCCGTCACGATCGCGCTGCGCACGCAGCAGGTGATCGCGCACGAGACCGGCGTCGCCAACACGGCCGACCCACTCGGCGGCTCCTACTTCGTCGAGGCGCTGACCGACGAGATGGAGCAGCGAAGCTATGAGTACTTCGCCAAGATCGACGAGCTCGGCGGGATGGTCGAGTCGGTCAAGCGCAACTACCCCCAGCGCGAGATCGCCGACGCCTCGTTCACGCTGCAGCAGGAGATCGACGCCGGCGAGCGCGTCGTCGTCGGCGTCAACCGCTTCCTCGCCGAGGACGAACAGCCGATCCCGACGCTGCGGATCGACCCCGCGCTCGAGCGCAAGCAACTCGACCGCCTGCAGAGCGCCCGCGCCGGACGTGACGGCGCCGCCGTCGAGGCGACGCTCGCGGCGCTGCGCGAGGACGCCGCGCACCCCGAGCGCAACCTGATGGAGCCGCTGCTCGCATGCGCTCGGGCACACGCCTCCGAGGGTGAGATCATCGAGTCCTTGCAGCAGGTGTTCGGCGACTACACCGAGACGCCGGTGTTCTGAGCGTGTTCGAAGCTTCGTGAGGCACAGCAGGCTGCGCAAGGGACTCGTGCTCGGCGGGCTCGTCGTCGTGCTCGGCTGCGCCGCGACGATCGCGCTGGCGGCGCACCGGATCAAAGCCGAGGAGGCGGCCTTCCGCGCGCCCGCCGCGGCGCGCTGTCAGCCGAGCACGTTCAACGTGTCGGCCACGCTGCCCGGCACGACGCTCAGCGTCTCGCCGCTGCCGGACTCCTACG
This sequence comes from uncultured Solirubrobacteraceae bacterium, assembly GCA_963716315.1. Taxonomy (GTDB): domain Bacteria; phylum Actinomycetota; class Thermoleophilia; order Solirubrobacterales; family Solirubrobacteraceae; genus Palsa-744. The sequence continues at coordinate 2,286,235 of OY970301.1, forward strand.
ACGCCTCCTACCGCACGCAGATCAGCCTCACCGGCGTCCCCGCCGCGTCGCTCTCGAACATCAGCGTGAAGGGCTCGAGCAGCGGCAAGCACGATGGGCGCCTGCGCTCCTACTCCCAGGGCGACGGCGCCAGCTTCGTGCTGGAGAAGCCGCTCACCCAGGGCGAGACCGTGACCGTGCGCGGGAGGCTGCGCAGCGGCGCCGGCAGCCACGCCTTCTCCTTCCACTTCACGGTTGCCACACAGGACGTGCTGCCCTACGCCAAGCCCTCGCAGCCGTCGGGCAAGGACTACAACGAGAAGCAGCACTTCCACTCCGAGCCAACGCTCGAACCGCCTGGCGTCGTCGTGACGACGCGCTCGCCGCAGAGCGAACCGGGCGACATCTTCGCCGCCCCTTACTCCGGCCCGGGCCCCCCGGGGACGATGATCTTCGACGACGCCGGCAACCTCGTGTGGTTCCACCCGCTGCCGCAGAACGCCTCCGCCGCGACCAACCTGCAGGTGCAACAGCTCGGCGGTCAGCCGGTGCTGAGCTGGTGGCAGGGCTACATCCCGCCGCAGGGCTTCGGCCAGGGCGAAGAGATCATCGCCAACTCCTCCTACCAGCAGATCGGGCACGTGCGCGCTGGCAACGGCTACTCCGCCGACCTGCACGACTTCGACCTGATGGCGCAGGGCACAGCGCTGCTGACGGTGTTCAACACGATCGACTGCAACCTCTCCGTCGTCGGCGGCCCGAGCGGGGGCGCCGTGACCGACAGCGTCTTTCAGGAAATCGACCTGCGCACGGGCCTCGTGCGGCGCGAGTGGCACAGCCTCGACCACGTGCCGATGGGCGACTCCTACAGCCTCGCCACGCACGCCAGCAAAGAATGGCCCTACGACTACTTCCACATCAACTCGATCGACCAGCGCGCGGATGGCACGACGCTGATCTCGGCCCGCAACACGTGGGCGATGTACGTGCTGGGCACGACCAGCGGGGCCCTGCAGAACACGATCGGCGGCCGGCACTCGGGCGTCAAGCTCGGGCCGGGCACGCGCACGGCCTACCAGCACGACGCCAATACGCTGCCCGACGGCACGATCAGCGTGTTCGACAACGGCTCGGTGCCGAAGGTCCACCCGCAGTCGCGCGGACTCGTGCTCGCGCTCAACCCGCAGAGCGACACGGCGAGCGTCGTGGCTCAGTACGAGCACAGCCCCGCGCTGACGTCCGACAGCCAGGGCAACATTCAGCAGCTGGCCAACCAGGACATGTTCATCGGATGGGGACCGCGGCCATATTTCTCGGAGTACAGCGCGGGCGGCCAGCTCCTGTTCGACGCGCACATGCACGGCTCATACGAGTCCTACCGCGGATACCGCTTCGCCTGGACCGGCGCGCCGGCGAGCTTGCCGGCGATCGCGGCAGCGAAGGCCTCGGGCGGGCGTGTGTCCGTGTACGCGAGCTGGAACGGCGACACCCGCACCGCCAGCTGGCGCGTGCTCGCCGGCAGCTCGACCGGCGCGCTCGCGCCGGTCGCGAGCGCGCCGCGCAGCGGCTTCGAGACGGCGATCGTCACGCCGCGTACGGCGCCGTACGTCGCCGTGCAGGCGCTCGACGCCTCCGGGACCGTGCTCGGCACCTCGCACGCGATTCGCGATTGAGCGGGCCCGCCACAGCCTCGCGGACCGCTCCCGAGCGAGGCTGGTAGGCTTGCCTCGTTTGGCGTCAAAGAGGGGTTTTCAACCGGCGGGGATGCGGAGATGACGGCGCGCAAGGCCAACACCAAACCCCGTGCTGCCAAATCCGGCAAGTCGAAGGATTCGCCTGGCGCCGCCGAGGACGGGGCGCAAGCCCAAGCGGCAGCGGGCACAGCGCAGGGCGCCGCCGCCGACGCCGCCGGAGCTGCCGACGCCGCGGGGCCGAGCGCGGCGCGCTACCGGCGCCTGCCGACAGGTGCGCACGGGCTGACGCGCGAGGAGGTCGAGCGCGACCAGCGTGAGCGGCTGCGCTCGGCGATGATCGAGTTGATCGCACAGCGCGGCTACCCCGCGGTGCGGATTCTCGACCTGACGCAGCTCGCACACGTCTCGCGACCGACGTTCTACAACCTCTACGCCGACAAGGAAGAGCTGCTGCTGAGCGCCTACGAGGACATCGCCGGGCGCACGACGGCGCACGTGGCCGATGCCTACGACGGCGGCGACACGCCGGAGCAGAGCCTGCTGCTGGCGCTGCGCGCGTTCGCCGAGCTGGCCGCGCGCGAGCCGGAGGCGATGACGCTCGCGCTGCTCGGCACCTTCGGCGCGGGGTCACGCGCGCTGCAGCGGCGCAACCGCACGACGACGGCGCTCGAGCGGATGGTCAGCGCGGGGCGCGTGCACGCGTGGAGCGAGCAGCCGCGCGACCTGACGGCGAAGTTCCTGATCGGCGGCATCCGCGAGGTCTCGGCGACGCGCCTGCGCCACGGGCGCGCACACGAGCTGCCCGAGTTGGCCGACGAACTGGGCTCCTGGGCGCTGACATATCCGCCAGAGCTGCCGCTGGGGCTCGACGGGCCGCGCCGCGTGCGCAGGCGCGCAGCCGACGAGCCGGCACCGTCGCCGCTGCGCGGCGAGCGCTCCTCCTCGGAGCGCCGCCTGCCGAGCGGCCGCCATGACCTCGCGCGTGAGGAGGTCGTCAAAAGCCAGCGCGAACGGATCGTCGACGCGACGGCCGAGATCGTCGCCGAGAAGGGCTTCGCGGGGCTGACGATCCCGGAGATCGCCTCGCGCGCGAACGTCTCCCACGAGACCTTCTACGAGATGTACCCGACCAAGCACGACGCCTTCTTGGGCGCGCAGAAGGTCGGCCTGCACCAGGCGCTGCGCACGACGGTCGAGGCCTACGACACGCAGGTCGCCACCTGGCCCGACGGCGTCGCGGCGGGGCTCAACGCGCTGATGGACTTCGTCTGCTCGGAGCCCTCGCACGCGCACCTGACGCTGGTCGACACGTTCGGCGCGAGCCCGCAGGCGATCGAGATCCGCCAGAGCGCGCTGGAGTCGTTCACGGCCTACCTGCGCCCGGGCTTCGATCACGCTGAGAACGACGCCGAGGTGCCCGAGATCGCGGCCGAGGCCGTGGCGGGCGGCATCTGGCAGGTGCTGCACCACTACATCGAGCACAAGCGCCTGCACGAACTGTGCGACGCCTCGCCGCAGCTCGTCTACCTCACGCTCAACCCGTTCGTCGGGCCGGAGCTGGCGGCCGAGACGGCGCGGCGGCCGGCCGCGTCGATCTCCTGAACGCCCGGCGGCGCGAGCCCCGCGGAGCGCGGGTTCCCGATTCTGCGTTGCGATAGCAATGGCATATACACAGCGTGTATGCCATGGCTATCGGTTACTCGGCGAGAGTAGTCGGTCGGCGAGAGTAGTCGGCGAGTTCACTCGTCGCTCAGCGCGGCAACGCCGAGCGCCACGGCGGATATCGCGGTGCCGCTGACGAGCGCGCTCGTCAGCTTCGGCAGGTATCCACGACGTCCACCGGCGATCCCCGCCAGCACGTCTGCCGCGTCACACGCGAGCCCAGCGATCAGCCACTGCTTGCGCGCGTCGCCCTCGCTGCCGAGCGCGCCCCAGGCGAGCGCGACGTCGCGCGCGCCGAACAGACGGGCCAGGTATGGCGACTGCGGATTGGACTCCGCGTCCAGCCCGAACAGCCGGCCGGCGAGTCGTGGGGTGGTCCAGGAGGCGACCCCGACGACCAATCTCAGGCCGGCCAGCAGGCCGACTGCGTTGTCCTTCTTCACGTCGCCGACATTACCGCAACGGTGCCGCCAGCGGTCCGGCATCTTGCGCGGGCCGTAGTGCGGGGCCGAAGCTCACCTCCAGGCGCGCGCCGCCGCCCGGAGCGTTGGCGGCCAGCGCATAGCCCTGGTGCGCATCGGCCGCCTGGCGCACGATCGCCAGGCCGAGCCCCGAGCCCGGCAGCTTGCGCGCGCTCTCAGAGCGGTAGAAGCGCTCGAACATGTGTTTCAAGTCGTCCTCGGTGAAGCCGGGCCCGTGGTCGCGCACGCCGAGCACGCCGTCGCGAAGCGAGACCTCGACGACGCCGCCCGGCGGACTCCACTTGCGCGCATTGTCGAGCAGGTTCGAGACGGCGCGATTGATGCGGTCGGCTTCGCCGCGCACGACGGTCGGCGCCAGCTCGAGCTCGAAGCGCAAATCGCCGCGGCGGCGGCTGCGCTCGACGGCCTGCGCGACGAGCTCGTCGAGGCGCACGTCCTCACGCTCCGACGGCGCGCGCGAGCCGCGCGCGAGCTCGACCACGTCGCCCACGAGCGTCGTCAGCTCGTCGAGCTCGTCGACGATGTCCGCACGCAGCCGCTGCTGCTCCGCCGGGGGCAGGCGGTGGGCCTGCTCGAGCGTCTGGATGTTGGCGCGCAGCGAGGCGATCGGCGTGCGCAGCTCGTGGCTGGCATCGGCGACCAGCTGGCGCTGGGCCGCAAGCGAGCGCTCGAGCGCGTCAAGCGTCGTGTTGAAGCTCATCGCCAGCCGCTCGAGCTCCTCGCCGCCGCTCACCTGCAGGCGCTCGGACAGGTCGAGCTTGCCGGCCAGCGACTCCGTGCGGCGCGTGAAGCGCGCGATCGGCGCCAGCGCCGTGCGTGCGACGAGCGCGCCGAGCACGGCCGCCAGCGCGATCCCGGCGATGCCGACGATCAGCAGGATCAAGAGGATCCGGTGCAGCTCGTGGTCGACCTCGCCGAGCGGCCGGGCGATCATCACGGCGCCGGCGACCGTGCCCGTCGCCGGGCTGCCCGCGCCCCCGCTCACGCCGCCCGGCGCTCCGGGCGTGCCGAGCGTCAGCACGCGCAGGTGCGTGCCCTTGACCGTGCGATCGCTGAGCGCGCTGCCGTGCCCTGAGGCGGCGATCTGCTTGTCGCGCGCATCGGGCGGTATCTCAGGCGTCGTGCCCTGTCCGCCGGGCACGTCGACGACACCCTTGGCCGTGACGAACTGCACGTAGCCGGTGGCGCCACCGAAGCGCCCGGGCTGCACGAACGAAGGCAGCGGCCCGCGGCCCAGGCGCGCGCGGACGTCGGGTGGAGCACCGGTCGTGGCGGCCTGGCCGGTGCCGGTGCCCTGACCGGCTTGGGGCGCTTTCGACGTGGCGCCCCCGTTCGCGCCGGCGCCGGCAGCGGCCGGAGGGCCGTCATCGGAGCGGCCGCGCAGCAGCGGCAGGCTGACGAGCTCCTGCGCGCGCTGGGTCAGCGATTGGTCGATCTGGCTGCGCAGGTCCGAGCGCACGGCGAGGTAGATCGCGACGGCGGCCACAAGCACGGCGAGCGCCACGGCGACGCCGCCGACGGCGGCGATGCGCAGGCGCAGGCTCACGGCTCGGGCAGGACGTGGTCGATTCCGTCGGCGCTCCGCCCGTGCCGGCCTCCGTCAACCACACGGCTCAGCGCTCCGCGCAGGCCAGGGTTGAGACCGACGAGACTCCTCATCGCCTGATTGTGCCTCACCGGGCGAGCGGCCAGCGGGACTCCTTACGTTGTTCCTACGGGCGCCTTAGGCAGTTCTTGTTCGCCGGCTCGATCCTCGCCTCGTGGCCAACGGCACCACCGATCGACGACCGCTGCTCAACATCGCGCTCGGTGTGCTCTGCATCGCCGCGATCGTCGTCGCCTACACGACCGTAGGCCAGGCCTCGCAGTCCTCGACACAGAGCACCAGAACCGCCACCGTGCAGAGGGGGGTCGTTCAGTCGACCGTCTCGGGCAGCGGCAACATCCAGGCCGCCAGCCAGCTCAACCTCGGCTTCAAGACGAGCGGAACCGTCACCCACATCTACGTGACCCAAGGTGAGCACGTCACCCAGGGCAAGCTGCTGGCGACGCTCGACCCCCAGAGCGCCGAAGTGACGCTCGAACAGGCCAAGGCCAACCTGCAATCCGCTGAAGCCAACCTCGCCTCAGAGGAAGAAAACGAAGGAGAAACCTCCTCGGGACAGGGCTCCACGGGCACGAGCACGGGGACTCCAGCCGGCACCGCCTCCACCGCGTCGAACATCGCATACGCCGCGGCCACACGGTCGCCCACGACGAGCACTCCGGTCACAACGCCGAGCGCGACCACCACCCCGACAACCACGACGCCGAGCACGACGACCGCACCAACGACCACCACCACCACCACCACCAAGCCCCCGACCACGACGACGACGCAGAAGAGCGAAAACACGGCGCCGAAACCGAGCAAATCATCCTCCGGCGGCTCGAGCGAAGGCTCCAGCTCGCCCTCGTCGGGCTCAACGATCAGTTCAGCCACGCGCGAAGCGAACCTGGCATCGGCGAAAGCGGCGGTCAAGAGCGACAAGCTGACGGTGAAAAGCGACGAACAGGCCGTCGAGAACACCAAGCTCTATGCGCCGGAGGACGGCACGATCGTCACACTGTCCGGCGAAGTCGGCGAAACCGTCTCCGCAACGGGCACGACCAAGGCTTCCAGCACGAGCAGCTCCTCGAGCAGCAGCTCCTCGGCAGCCCCCACCGGCGGCGGTTCCTCGCCGAGCAGCTCGGCGGAATCGTCCAGCAGCTCCTCGAGCTCGTCCTTCGCGGTGATCAGCAACCTCAACTCGATGCAGCTCGTCGTGCCGCTGAGCGAGTCGGAAATCGGCAACGTGAAGGTCGGGCAGACCGCCACGGTGACGATCGAAGCGCTCAGCAGCCGCAAAGTCGCCGCCCACCTGCTCAGCGTCGACCAGCTGTCCACGAGCAACAGCGGTGTCGTCAGCTACGACGTCACATTCCAGCTCGACCAGATGGAACCTGGCTTGAAAGCCGGCATGAGCGCATCTGCCGAAGTCGTCGTCAAGCAGGCCGAAGGCGTCAACGTCCCGACGACCGCCATCTCCGGCGGAACTGTCACCGTCGTGCGCTCGGGCAAGCACGTCACTCAGGAGGTCACGACGGGGCTCGCCGGCGACAGCTCGACGATCGTCCTCAGCGGCCTGAAGGCCGAGGAAGAGATCGTCCTCCCCACAGCCAGCACGACGGGCTCGTCCAGCTCGCCAACCGGCTCCCGGCTCGGCGGAGCAGGAGGCGCCCTGCGTGGCGGCAGCCTTGGTGGTGGTGGCCTGTCCGGTGGCGGCGCATTCCCCGGCGGAGGCCCGCCCGGATGAGAGCTCCGTGGCAATCCGACGCGCGTCGCCGGTCGTCGACACGGCTTGCGCGCGAGCGACCGCTCGTCGCGCGCCGTGGCCGCCGCTCCGCGCCGCCGGGCCGTTCCGCACGCCCGCGGCCGCCCGCGATCCTCGTACGCGACGTCGTCAAGACCTATCAGCTCGGGCAGATCAAGGTGCGCGCACTGCGCAAGGTCTCGCTGCGTATCGACCGCGGCGACTTCGTTGCGATCATGGGCAGCTCGGGCAGCGGCAAGAGCACGCTGATGAACATCCTCGGCTGCCTGGACGTGCCTACCGGCGGGAGCTACCGGATCGACGGGGTGGACGTGCGCAGCCTCGACGAGGACGACCTCGCAGACCTGCGCAGCCGCAAGATCGGCTTCGTCTTTCAGAGCTTCAACCTCGTGGCGCGCACGAGCGCGCTCGCCAACGTCGAACTGCCGCTCGCCTACGCCGGAGTGGACCGCCGGGCGCGCCGCCAGCGTGCACAGGAGGCGCTCGGCGCGGTCGGCATGGGCAACCGCATGCACCACCAGTCCTCCGAGCTCTCCGGCGGCCAGCAGCAACGCGTCGCGGTTGCCCGCGCGATCGTCACCAACCCCACGCTGATCCTCGCCGACGAGCCGACTGGAAACCTCGACTCGCACTCGACCGAGGACGTGCTGGCGATCTTCGCGCGCCTGAACGGCGAAGGCCGGACCGTCGTGCTGATCACACACGAGCCGGACGTCGCCGAGCAGGCCAAGCGGGTCATCAGCCTGAGCGACGGCAAGGTCGTCGAGGATCGCCGCGTTACCGGCGTGCACGAGGCGCCGCCGGTGCTACATCGCCAGAAGTCGGCCCACCACGCGGATGCCGGCGTCACGGAGCTGCAGTCATGATCGGCGTCGAGACATTGCGGATCGCCTGGGGCGGGATCGCCGCCAACAAGCTGCGCTCTGGCCTGACGATCCTCGGCATGACGATCGGCGTGGCCTCGGTGATCGTGCTGATCGCCGTCGGCAACGGCTCCTCCCAGGCGATCAAGTCGCAGATCCAGAGCCTCGGCACGAACGTGCTGCTGGTGATGAGCGGCCGCGGCCTGGGTGGGGCGCGCTCAAGCGGATCGTCCACCGTCTCGCTGACCAAGAAGGACGCTGAAGCGCTGGAGGATCCCGGCAAGGCCCCTGACATCAAGAGCGCCTCGCCGGTCGTCAGCGCCACGAGCGTGAAACTGGTCTTTGCCAGCACGAGCTACGAACCCTCGACTTTCACCGGCACGACGCCCTCCTACCTGACGGCGCACAGCTACAAGCTCGCAGAAGGCAAGTCATTCACGAGCGCCGACGTCAGCAAGCACAGACGCGTCGCGGTGATCGGCCAGACGGTCGCCGAAGAACTGTTCGCCGGTCAGAGCGCGGTCGGGCAGAACATGAAGGCCAACGGATCGAACTTCGAAGTGATCGGCGTGCTGGCCTCGAAGGGCTCAAACGGCGCGAGCAACCAGGACGATGTGGTGATGGCGCCGATCTCCACCGTGCAGGACTCGCTCAGCGGCTACGGCGCGATCTCCTCGATCACCGTCGAGGCGAAGTCCGAATCGGCGCTGAACGCCGCCGAAGGAGAGGTCAAGCAGATCCTCGAGGAACGCCACAAGATCAAGAACACCGAAGAACCGGGCTTTCAAGTGCTCAACCAGGGCTCGCTGCTGTCGACTTCGAGCTCCAGCAGCAGCGTCTTCACCACGCTGCTCGGCGAGGTCGCGGCGATCTCGCTGCTCGTCGGCGGGATCGGCGTGATGAACATCATGCTCGTGAGCGTCACCGAGCGAACGCGCGAGATCGGCATCCGCAAGGCGATCGGGGCTCGGCGCTCGGACATCCTCACGCAGTTCCTCACCGAGGCCGTGCTCGTTTCCCTGATCGGCGGCCTCACGGGCGTGCTCGTCGGGGTGATCGGCAGCCAGTTCAAGATCGCCGGCGTGCAACCGCAGATCGCCAACTACTCGATCTTCCTGGCGTTCGGCGCGGCGGCCCTTTCGGGGCTGTTCTTCGGCACCTATCCCGCGGCGCGCGCCGCCTCTCTCAGACCGATCGAAGCGCTGCGCTTTGAGTGAGCCACCTCCCCCCAACAAGGAGTCGACGATGTCAAGCCACGAGCCCACCGCGCACGAGACGACCGAGCTCGACTACGAGCCCGCCGAGCAGGAGGACGAGTGGCTGGATGACGAGTCCGAGCTCCCGCGCCGTCCACGTCGGCGCCTGCTGACGCCGATCCCTCTCGCGCTGATCGCCGTGCTGCTGATCGCGTGCGGCTTCATCGGCGGCGTGCTCGTGCAGAAGGGGCAAGGCGGCACGGCTTCGCCAAGCGGTGGCGCAAGCGGCTTTCCCGCGGGGCTCGCCGCCTTGAAAGGCGCCGTCCCCGGCGCCGGCGCCGGCGGGGGAACGAGCTCAGCCGGCGGCTCGGGAGCGAAAGGCGGCGCGAGCGCCTTCCCCGGCATCGGCGGAGCCTCTGGCGGCGGCGTCACCACCGGCGAAGTCGCCTACGTGCGCGGCAACACGCTGTACGTGACCGACAGCCAAGGCAACACGGTCAAGGTCACCGCCGCCGCAGGATCGAAAGTGACGAAGACCGTCAGCACGAAGGCAAACCGCATCCACCCCGGGGCGACCGTCGTCGTGCTGGGCAGCAAAGCCGAGAACGGCAGCATCAGCGCAAGTTCGATCAGCGTCAGCTCCGCCGCCTCGGGCAGCGCTTCATCCGCGAGCCCGAGCTCTTCCAGCGCCGGCGCAAGCAGTGCCGGCACACCCACGCTGTTCGGCCCCGGCTAGCAGCAGACAACCCAACGAACAAGGAAGCCATAAATGCCCACCAAGCCACATCCCGTCCCTCAACCAACCAGGCGCAAGCGCATCCGGCCGCTTCTCGCGCTGTGCATTCTCGGCGCCTGCGGGGCGCTGGCGGCGTGTGGAAGCTCGGGCAGCGGCTCAAGCTCCGCCGGCAAGAGCTCCAGCACGTCTGCCGACAAAGCGGGTGGGCCGAATTCGAGCCGGTTCACGGCGCTCAGCTCGTGCTTGAAGAAACAGGGAATCACGCTGCCCTCGGCGCCGTCGGGCGCGACCCGTCCACCCGGCGGACCGGGCGCTGGAGCGCCAGGTGGTGGCGCCGGCGGCTTCCAGCTGCCCAAAGGCGTCACTCAAGCCCAGCTTCAGGCCGCGTTGAAGAAGTGTGGTGCGGGCAACTTCCCGCAGGGCAGAGCCGGCGGCATCAACAGCGCCTCAGCGCGGGCCGCCCTTGTCAAATACGCAGCCTGCCTTCGCCAGAACGGCATCAACGTGCCGGCGCCCAACACCACGGGCAAAGGCCCGGTGTTCAGCACCAAAGGAATCGACACGTCCAGCAGCAAGTTCAAGGCCGCTCAAAGCAAGTGTCAGAGCGACCTCAAAGGCGCCTTCCCGGGCGGGGGCGCCGGCGGCACGCCGCCCTCTGGTGCGCCGAGCGGCGCACCGCCGATCGGCGAAGGCCCCCCGCCCGCCGGCGAAGGCTCCGCTGGGTAGCACTCGCGGCCGGTGCACCGGGACCGGCGCGCGACTCGAGGACGAGCTCAGCGCGCCACTCCCGGCGTCCGCGCAGGCCTACGGCTCGCGCATCACGTAGCCGACTCCGCGCACGGTGTGGATCAGCTCGCGCGCGCCGATGTCCTGCAGCTTGCGCCGCAGGTAGCCGATGTAGACGCGCAGCGCGTTGGAGGCGGCGCCGAAGTCATAGCCCCAGACGCGGTCGTAGATGACGCTGTGCGGCAGCACCTGCCGCGGGTTGCGCAGGAACAGCTCGAGCAGCTGGTACTCGGTGCGCGTGAGCTCGGCGACCTGGCCGTCGACGGCGGCGCCGTGACGGGAGCGGTCGAGCTTGACCTCGGCGAAGGAGAGCTCGTCGGGATCGCCGTCGGGGCTGCCGCGGCGCAGCAGCGCGCGCAGGCGCGCCTTCAGCTCGTCGTTGTCGAAGGGCTTGACGAGGTAGTCGTCGGCGCCGGCGTCGAGCCCGGCGATGCGGTCTGAGACCTCGACCCGCGCGGTGAGCATCAGGATCGGCACGCGATTGCCGAGCCGGCGCAGCCGCTCGCAGACTTCGAGGCCGTCGATCCCGGGCATGCCGACGTCGAGCACGACGGCGTCGGGCACCGACCGCACGACGGCCTCGATCGCCTCGGCGCCGCCCTCGGCGGTCTCGACGTCGTAGCCGGCGAGCGTGAGCACTCGTCGCAGCGCGTCGCGCACGGCGCGATCGTCGTCGACCACGAGAATCCTCATCTCTCGATTGTTGCGCACCGTCAGCACGCCCCGGCACGAGCGCGTGAGTCTCCTACGATCCTCTTACGGACAGAAGCGGATAATCCGCCGTCCGATGCTCCGGCCACTGTAGGAGGCGACGATGAGCACAGCAGCAACAGCAGAAGCCCAGCGAAAGCCCGCTCTGGACGCGAGTGCGCTCCCGGCGCCCGACGAGCTGCGGCTGCGCAAGCTGACGCTGCACGGCCACCGCATCGCCTACCGCCAGGCGGGCAGCGGCCCGGTGCTCGTGCTGATCCACGGGATCACGTCGAGCTCGGCGACGTGGGAGCGGGTTATGCCCTACCTGGCGCGGCACTACACCGTGATCGCGCCCGACCTCGTCGGCCACGGCTCCTCGGAGGCGCCGCGCGGCGACTACTCGCTGGGCGCGCACGCGAGCAACATCCGCGACCTGCTGCTCGTGCTCGGCCACGAGCGCGCGAGCGTCGTCGGGCACTCGCTCGGCGGGGGCATCGCGATGCAGTTCGCCTACCAGTTCCCGGAGCGCTGCGAACGGCTGGCGCTGATCGACTCGGGTGGCCTCGGCCGTGAGGTGAACGTGCTGCTGCGCGCCGCCACGCTGCCGGGCGCCGAGTTCGTGCTGCCGCTGCTCGCGGCGACCCGCCTGCTCGATGCCGGTCGTCTGGTCGGTGGCGTGCTCGCTCGTCTCGGGCTGCGCGCGCACACGGACGTCGAGGAGATGGCGCGCGGGCACGCGACGCTGTCGGACGCGGCGGCGCGCGCGGCCTTCGTGCACACGCTGCGCGCCGTGGTCGAGCCGGGCGGCCAGCGCGTCGATGCCTCCAATCGGCTGTACCTCTCGGCGCACATCCCGTTCCTGCTCGTGTGGGGCGAGCACGACTCGATCATCCCGGCCGCCCACGGCGCGGCCACGCACGCGCAGCTCCCCGGAAGCCGGCTGGAGCTGTTCGGCGAATCGGGGCACTTTCCCCAACTCGACGAGCCGCACCGGCTGATCGACGTGCTGATCGACTTCGTCGAGTCGACCGAGCCGGCGAAGCTCGACGCCGAAAGCTGGCGCGAGCTGCTCGACCCGCACTAGGCCGACCCACCGAGGACGCGGCGACTACCGCCGGTCAGTCGGGGCGCACGTCGAGCACGACCTTGCCCGTGGCGCGACGCTCGTCGATCGCGTGCAGCGCCTCGGCGGCCCGCTCCAGCGGGAAGCGCGCGCCGACGATCGGGCGCACGAAGCCGTCGTCGATCATCTGCTCGATCGCCGCGCCGATCTCGCGGTTGATCTCGGGCTTGGCCATCACGTAGGCGCCCCAGCCGGCGCCGATCACCTCGGTGTTGTTCAGCAGCAGCCGGTTGACTTTGACCTCGGGAATCGAGCCGCCGGTGAAGCCGACGACGACGAGCCGGCCCGTCTCGCGCAGCGAGCGCAGGCTGTCGGTGAAGCGATCGCCGCCGACCGGGTCGAGCACCATGTCGACGCCGCCGCCGGAGAGCTGCTTGACCTCGTCCTTCCAGCCTTCGTGCAGCAGCACAACCTGGTCGGCGCCCGCGTCCTTGGCGACTTCCGCCTTCTCGTCGGTCGAGACAAGCGCGATCGTGCTCGCGCCGAGCGCCTTGGCGACTTGCAGCACGGCGGTGCCGACGCCGCCGGCGGCGCCGTGCACGAGCACGCTCTCGCCCGCTTTCAGCCGGCCGCGCGTGACGAGACAGAAGTAGGCCGTGTGGTAATTGAGGATCAGGCTCGCGCCTTGGGCGAAGTCGAGCGCGTCGGGCAGTGGGAAGGCGAAGTACTCGGGCGCCACGGCCGTCTCGGCGAAGCCGCCGAGCGCGCAGAACGCGGCGACGCGATCGCCGGCCTTGACCTGCGCGCCGTCGGGCGCGCTGCGCACGATGCCGGCGACCTCGCTGCCCGGCACGAACGGAAGCGGCGGCTTGACCTGGTACATACCCCGCGTTTGCAGCACCTCGGGGAACGAGACGCCGGCCGCGTGCACCTCGACGACGACGCCCGCGCCGGGGGTCAGCATGTGCGAGGGCTCCGGCTCGTCGAGCTCGACCAGGCGCAGCGCCGTGTCCGGTCCCGTTTCCTCGACGATCTGGATCGCGCGCATGCGGCGAGCATTATGGCGCGATCAAGCGCTCGCGCGTGCGCCGGCGGTGCGCGCAAGCTGCTTTCTTGGCTACGCCCGCGGCCCGGCAGCCGAGCGCTCAGCCGAGGCGCGCGTCGGCGTACACCCACGCGGCGGCGCCCGTCGCAGCGGCCACGAGCAGCACCGCGGGCCACGCGCCGATCGCACGTGCCAGCACATGCGAGAGGACGAACGCGGCGAGCCCGACGCAGGCGAGCGCGAACGCCGTGCGCGAGCCGTTGCGGCGCGTCCACGCGCGCACGCACCACAGCCCGCCGGCGAGCAGCACGACGCCGCCGAGCGGGCGCGAGCCGCTGCCGGCGGCGACGGCGTAGCCCGCGATCAGCGAGCCGGCGGCGACCGGGGCCGTCGGCACGAGACGGGGGGCGAGCGAGGCGGAGCTGTTCACGCGCGCAGCGTAGCGCGGCTCAGGCGTCGCTCGACGCAGCCCACAGGTTGATGTCGGCGTCGAGGGCGTAGCGGTCGATCTCGGCGAGCTCGTCCGCGTCGAAGTCCAGACGCTGCAGCGCCGCCACGTTCTGCTCGAGCTGCGCGACGCTGCTGGCGCCGAGCAGCGCCGAGCTGACGCGAGCGTCGCGCAGCGCCCAGGCGATCGCCATCTGCGCCAGCGTCTGGCCGCGACGCTTGGCGATCTCGTTGAGCGCACGGACATGCTGAAGGCTCTTGTCGGTGATCATCTCGGCTGAGAAGTAGTTGCCTCGCCGAACGCGCGAGTCGTCCTGAACTCCATCCAGGTACTTGTCGGTCAAGAGGCCCTGCGCGAGCGGCGAGAAGACAATCGCGCCGACGCCCTCGCGCTCGAGCACGTCGAGCAGCCCGCGCTCGATCCAGCGGTTGAGCATCGAGTAGGAGGGCTGGTGGATCAACAGCGGCGTGCCCAGCTCGCGCAGGATCCGCGCGGCCTCTTCGGTCCGCTCGGGGCCGTAGGAGGAGATGCCGACGTAGCGCGCCTTGCCGGCGCGCACGGCGGCGTCGAGCGCCCCCATCGTCTCCTGAAGTGGCATCTGCGGGTCGAAGCGGTGCGAGTAGAAGATGTCGACGTACTCCAGCCCCATGCGCGTGAGGCTCTGCTCGAGGCTGCCGAGCAGGTACTTGCGCGAGCCCCACTCGCCGTAGGGGCCGGGCCACATGTCGTAGCCGGCCTTCGTCGAGATCACGAGCTCGTCGCGGTGGGGGCGCAGGTCCTCGGCGAAGACGCGGCCGAAGTTCAGCTCGGCGCTGCCGTAGGGAGGGCCGTAGTTGTTGGCCAGGTCGAAGTGCGTGATGCCGAGGTCGAACGCGCGCCTGAGGATCGCGCGGCTGTCGCGCAGCGGGCGGTCGTCGCCGAAGTTCTGCCACAGCCCGAGCGAGATCGCCGGCAGCTGCAGGCCGCTGCGCCCGCTGCGCCGGTAGGACATCGACTCGTAGCGATCCCCGGCGGCGAGGTAGCGGGTCGGGCCGAGCTCGGCGTTGTAGGGCACGTCTTTGAGTATTCCACCGGGCTTGCGCGCGGAAACACGATCGCGCGGAGCGCTCAGCGATCGCTCTCGAGCCGGTGCAGCGCGGCCTGATCGATGCTCGCGCCGTGATCCGGGGCGGCGACGGCGCCGGGCAGCTCGACGTGCAGCGCCGTCGCGCCGTCGAGCCAGGCCGTCGCCTGCAGCAGCGTGTAGCTGAGCACGTGGCCCCCGCGCTCGCGCGCGTCGTCGATGAAGTGCAGGTGGGCGCCGACCATCTCGATGCCGTCGAGCGCGTCGGGGAAGCAGAAGCCCATCATCGTGCCCGAGCACTCCCCGAGCACGCTGACCTGCTGCTGCTCGATCGCCTCGGCGAGCGGCCGGTAGGGCGGGCGCTGGCGCGGGACCGAGCGCACGTGCAGCTCGGCGAAGCGCCCGTCGATGCGGATCGCCGTCGGGCGCGTGGCACCCGTCACGCGCTCGCCGAGGCGCGCTTCGAGCTGTGACTCGCCGAACGGCCCGCGCAGCGCGATCGGCTCTCCGGCGGTGAACGGCACGACGACGGCATATGGCGACTTCGTCGAGAGCTCCGGGCGCTCGAGCGTGCCGTCGACCCGCGCCTTCCAGGCCTGCCCGTCGAGCACGATCAGCTCGCCGTCGAGCCCGTCGAGCGTGCCGAGGCCGAGGTCGCCGTGCTCGAGGATCTCGCCGAGCGTCACGTCGCCGTCGTAGCCGCCGGCGAGTAGCGCCTGCACCGTCGAAGTCTGAAACAGCTCGTGCGCCGGGTGCTCGGCGTGCAGCTCGCGGTGGCGCAGCAGCTCGAGCTCGAGCGCGCCGAGGAACTGGAGCTCGCTCACGGGCTGCTCAGGCGGCCTCGGGCGCGAGCGGCTTGCGCGCGCGAAAGCGGAACGAGCGCTCGCTGCTGCGAATCTCCTGCTCGACGAGCCCCGCCGCCTGCAGTCGCGGGGGCAGCCCGTCGGGCGCGATCGGCACGAGCGTGTCGCCGACGTGCAGCAGGCGGAAGAACAGGCTCGTGCCGATGCTGTCGGTGCCGGCAAACACGCCGCCAGGGCGCAGCACCCGCGCCGCCTCGGCGAGCAGGCGGTCCTGCGCGGCGGCCGACGGCAGATGGTGCAGCATCGTGAAGCAGACGACCGCCGAGAAGCGCCCGTCCTCGAAGGGCATCGCGGTCGCGTCGCCCTGCACGACCGTCACCCGCTCGGGCAGCTCGCGGCGCAGGCGCTCGCAGTAGCCGGGGTCGAGCTCGAGCACGGTCAACGCGCCGGGGCGCTCGGCGAGCACCCTCGTCGTCGCGCCGTAGCCGGGGCCGATCTCGAGCACGTCGTCGCCGAGCTCGAGCTTCGACAGCCCCCATGGCAGCAGCTCGCGCTCGACGGTGCGCCCCCACCATCGCGACGAGCAGATCACGCCGTGAACCCGGTTCATCTGAGCGCCCGCCGGTTCATCTCACGGGACTGTAGCCACGGCGGCCTGCTCGCGCGAGGCGCGCGCGTTGTCCTCGCGCAGCTTGAAGGCAACGGCGCCGAGCACGATCAGGCCGCCGAGCACGGTCGAGACGTTCGGCCGCTCCGAGGTGCCGAGCCAGCCCCAGACGACGCCGAGCACGGACTCGAACAGCAGGATCAAGCCCATCGCGGCGGCCGGGATCAGCCGCGCGCCCATCGTGAAGAAGACGAGGCCGAAGCCCTGCTGGCCGAGGCCGAGCAGCGCGAGCCAGCCGACGTCCGAGCCGTGCAGCTGGCCGGCGTGCACGAAGGGCAGGCCGAACACGATCAGCATCAGCTGCGCGAGCGCCGTGGCGGGCGTCATCGACACGTGCCGGTGGCGGCGCGCGACGACGATCACGACGGCGAAGCTGAGCGGCGAGAGCAGCGCCATCAGCTCGCCCAGCGCGTTGCCGCCCTTCGGCACGCCGACCATCACGGCGATGCCGACTGTGGCGAGCACCATCGCCCCCCACGTGCGCGCCGACAGCGGCTCGCGCAGCGTCCAGAACGCGAACAGGCCGGCGAGGATCGGCGTGATCGCCTGGATCACGAGCACGTGGGCGACGCTCGTGTGGTTGAGCGCGACGATGAACGTCGCCGAGGCCGCCGCGATGCCGGCCGCGACGAGCAGCCCGGCGACGTTCGCCACCGAGCGAGCCGCCTCCCGCAGCCCTGTCCCTTCGCCGAAGCGGACGAACATGAGCACGGCGAGGAAGGCGAAGATCGCGCGGCCGACGATCTGGTCGGCCGCGCCGGCGGCGACCTGGCGCTGGAGGATGCCGCCGGTCGACCAGGCGAGCGCCGCGGCCAGCGCGTAGGCCTGCCCGCGGCGCTGCTCGGAGTGCCCGCCCGCGTGTCGCTGTGCCCGCTCCATCACACGCAAGCTATCCAGCGCGAGACGGAGGCGGGCCTCGGTCTGCCCGCCTCCGTCCAGCGCCCCCAGGGGGCACCCTGCCGGCTCTGCCCCTAGCGCAGCCTGCGGCTCTGGATCTTCACGTGCCCGCCGACGGTGTTGGGCGTGTCGATCACTTCACCCGTGTTGCCCGTGACGACGAGCGCTTTGGCGATCGTGTTGTGCGTGACCGTCGTACCGCCGGCGCCGCCGGTGACCGACAGCCGGGCGCCGATCGTGTTGCCGATCACCGTCTGACCGCCGCTGTCGCCGGAGAGGACCGCACCGCGCGTCAGTTTGCTCGGCGCACAGCCTACTTCGTCGCCGAGGACCGTCTGGCCGCTCGAGCCGGCGATCTTCACCGTGCCGCCGACGGTTGCGCCGCAGATGCGGATCACGGTGGCGCCGCTCGACTTGATCGCGGCCGTCTTGGCGCCGTTGACCTCGAGCGCTCCGCCGGGCTGGACTTCGACGTTCCGCGTGACCGCCGTCGGGGCCAGTTCGACGGCTTCGCCCGATTTGACGACGAGCTTGCCCTTGACCGGGCCCGTGATCACCTTGCTGTGCACGACCTGCGTGGTGCAGGAGGCCGTCGTGGAGTGCCCGACGTTGTCGGTGGCCGTCCGTTCGATCGTCACCGGGCCCGCGTTGGATGTGTCGATCGCGACCGTGCCGCTCGGGTCGGACGCCAGGCCGGACTGGCCGTCGGAGGCCGCGATCGTCGCCGATACGCCGCTCTGTCCGAGCTCGGCCGTGGCCGGGCAGGAGACTTCGAGCGCCGGCGCGTCGGCGTCGACCTGCACGGTCAGGCTCGCAGTGCCGGAGACGTTGCCTGCGAAGTCGGCAACCGAGCTGCTCGCCGTGTGCGAGCCGGACGTGCTGAACACGGCCGGTGCGGGGATCGTCGCCGGGTCGACACCGCTGCCTTCGCTGCCGTCTGCCAGCAGCGGGTCGCCGTTGGCGGCGAAGGAGACGGTGACCGTGTCCTCATACCAACCGCCGCCACCCGCGAAGTCGGGCGCGCGGTCGGCGCTGAGCGACGGCGCCGGCGGCGCGGTCTCGTCGACCTTGACCGGCGGGGATGCGCTGGACGGTTCGCTTTCGCCGCTGCCACCGACTGCGATCGCGCGGTAGGCCCACGTGCCTTCAGCCTCGGAGCTCCCCCCGGCGAACGTGTATTCGGGGCTGCTCAGCCCGCCGGCGACGTCGCTCCAGCCGCCTTCGGCGTTCTCGTGCTGGAGCGTGTATGTCACGCCGGCCGTGGCCGACGCTTCCCAGCTGAGCGTGAAGAGGCCGTTGTCATTGGGGCTAGTGCCGCTGGACAGGCGCGGCGTGCCCGGCGCAGCGGGCGGCGGCGGCACGGGCAGCGCGATCGTGAAGACGCGCCCGAGGTCCTTCTGCAGGCCCATCGGCATGCCGGTCTTCGAGGTCAGGCCGTCGGCATACCAGACCGATTCGCCGTTGTCCTCGAGCAGTTCGACCGTGCTGCCGTCGACGAGCGGTTCGGGCACGGAGACGATGTCCTCCCAAGCGCCGTCGGCAACCGAGGAGAGCGGGGTGTTCGTCAGCACCGGCTGATCGCCCGGGTTGCCGTCCCACGAGTACAACCCGAACGTCGAGTTGGAGTCGTCGGAGGTGCCGGCGATCGCGAGGAACTGCCCCGCAGCGTTGCGGCGGATCTCGCGAAGGCCGCGGCCTTCGAGGTTCCACTCCAGCGGCGCGCCGAACGTCGCAGCGGAGCTACCGGGGTTGCCGTGCGTGACGAGCGAGGCAAAGTTCGTCACCGGGATCAGCAGCGCGTCTTTGCGGTCGTTCGGCGGCTGCAGCGGAGCGCGGAACGCGACGTAGGCTTCTTCGCTGGAGCCCGCCGCGAATTCCAGGCCCTCGGCGTTGAAGCCGTCGGCCTCGTTCGAGGGCAGGCCGCTCGCGGTCGAGGCGGCCAGCCCGAGCGGGTCGCCGTTGGCTTCGTCCCAGGCGACCATGTCCTCGCGCAGGTGCGTGTAGCTGCCGAGGTAGGTCAGTTCGGTGGACGCACCGGACCCGCTCAGCGTGGCGGCGAACACAATGTCGTGTTCGGGCGCGGCTTTGCCGCTCTTCTTGTTCGACAGCGAGCCGATCCAGTAGAGCGTGTTGCCGACGCGGGCGGAGGCCTCGATGTCGGCTTCGCTCGTGCCGACCGGCAGCACTTTGGTGAAGTCGAACGTCTTGGTCGGCTCGCCCGAGCTGCGCTCGTGGTAGAGGCGCAGCACGTTGCCCTCGTCGTCGCCGACGATCATGTAGCCGCCGCCGACGTCGATCGCGGTGGAGCCATTGCCGGCGCCCGCGTAGTAGCGGTCGCTTTCGTCGCCCTGGTTGGCCGAGAGGCCGTAGTCCACGGTCGTCGAGGCTTCGCCGCCGCCCGGCGCTTTGACGGTCAGTTTGATCGTCGAGTGACCGACCGTGCCACCGGGTGTGACCGTCAGCGTGCGCGTCGCGCCGCTGCCGCTGACTTCGGCGCTCGGAGCGACGCTCGTGTTCGAGGAGCTGGCCGTGACGGTCAGTTCGCTCGGTTCGACGCCTTCCTCTGAGACTTTGACCGGGAGGGTCGCGTTCGTCGGGTCGCCGATCGCCGCCGGCAGAGCCGTCTGCTCGGGCGTGATCGTGGGCGCCGGCGGAGGCGGCGTGCCGCCCGAGCCGAAGGTCGTGCCCGGCGTGAAGGCGACCCCGCGGAAGGCCTCGCCCGAGGGCGCCGTGGCGATCTGCGTGGCGGCGCCCGACAGGGTCCCGCCGACGCCGCTGGAGTCGGTGATCTTGTAGAGCACGCCGCCTTCGCCGGAGGAGCCGCTCGAGGTGGCGTAGATCGTCACGGTCCCGCTTGTGTCGTCGGCCGTCACGCCGGTCACGGTGCTCACGGCGACTGAGCCCTGTTTGGTCCATTTGCCGCCGACGAGGCCGTACTTGACAACGGCGCCTGCGCTGTTGTCGGCGACGTACATCGTGTCGGGCGCCGAGCCGAGACCGAGCGTGACGAAGCTGAACGCGTACGGCTGCGTGGGCGCGGTGGCGAAGGGTAGGTTCGTGGTGCTCTGCCCGCCGCTCGTGGGCAGCCCGCTGCCGACGGTGGAGATGCTGTTGCTTTCCTTGGTCGGGTCGGCGGAGGTGTACAGCTGACCGTTCGCGATCGCCACGGCGCGCGCGTTGGTGTCGGTCGTGCTCATCAGCGTCGAGGTCGACGAGCCGAGCGTCGTGTAGTGGACGCCGCCTGTCGTGCTTTTGCCGGCGCCACCGACCCAGATGTTGACGCCGTCGCTGCTCGTGGCGCCACGCGGGTTGTTGCCGTTGCCGAAGTCGGTCAGGGCGGTGCTCGTGTTGACCGCGCCGCCGGCGCTCACGCGGGCGACGGTCCGCGGCGTGCTCGCCGAGAGGGTTTCCCCGATTTTGGCCGTCCCCACCGCGGCGTCGTAGCCCGTCGCCAGCAGGTATTCGCCGTTCGAGGACAGCGTCAGCAGGCCCTCCGAGGTAGCCGATCCGCTCGCCGTGAGACGGTGGTTGGAGCCGCTCGCGGCAGTCGGCAGCGCGACCGATTCGATCAGTTTCCCGCTGGCGTCGTACTCATCGAAGAAGACCGGCACAGCCGAACCTCCAAGGCTGCCGCCGTTGCCAACCCGATAGACGACGACGTCGCCCGGCGTCAGTGCGGCACTCGCCTGCGACTCCGCGACGAACGCGAGCGCCGCGACGCAGGCCGCGAGCGCGAACAGCACAGAGCGAAGCCAACCTCGATACCTGCGACCAGCGAGCGTCCTCGGCACGGCAACCATCCCTCCGTAGAAGTTGAAATGTCCGCGGCCCCCGAACCTGGCTGCAGTTCGGGCAAAGCTAAGTCGCGCCGGAGCTGCGCGCGTGTCCTAGCTGTTAACGAGTCGTTGCCAGCTGGTGAACTGCGGCCCCGGCTGGGCACCGGCCGAGGCGCGAGAGAAGTGCATCGGGTTTTCTCTCTATTTATTAAATGATGAGAATCAAAGCGGCGAGGTCAGGCCGATCGCGACGTGAAACGGCAGCTCGCTCGGCGTCTCGCCGGCGCGCACGGTCGCCTCGACCCGCTCCAGCAGCTCCGCGCGCTCGGCGGGCGGCATCGCCGCAATCCAGCTGAACGACTCGATATGGTCGCGCAGACGCTCGGCATTCGTTGGCCGGCTCGTCGTGACGCGGATCTCGCGCGGCTGCGACCAGGCACCGCTCTCGCGCACCGAGTCCTGCCAAGCGAGCCCATCGAATTGCGGGTGAGCCGGGCGCAGACCCATCAGCATCTGGCCGAGCTCCTCCAAGCAGAGTCAGCGCACTCGTCCCGTCAGCCCTCCATCTCTTCGGCGACGGCGCGGAACGTGGCCATCTGCTGCCCCAGCGCTTCACTCGCATAGGCGTCGATCACGCCGATCTCGTCGACGATCGCCCCCGCGCGCGCAGTCAGCAGGCGGAACTCGTCGCTCTCGCGAATCTCATCGAGTGAAGCGCGACTGCCGCGGATCAGGATGAACCCCGTGAGCCCGCCTCCGTGCGCAGCCAGCAGTACCGGCTCGAAGCTGTCGATCCGACCCGACTCCTGCAGCCCGGTGTAATAGGTGATCGACTGCTCGAAAACCTCAAACGCCTTCAGTTCGCGGCCGCGGACGACAGGGCCCCAGCCGAGAAACAACGCATCGCCAGCCATAGTCTTTCCCCTAACTGTCGACTTATTGGAATTTCCAGGCAGCCTACCTCGGCCACGACGAGCCGTCGAGATGACAATTGCCAGACGCGCGAAGATCGCTGCTAGTGCGGCTCCCGCGGCTCGTCGGCGGCGTCGGCGAGCTCGCACTGCATCCACGCGACGTCGTGCCAGCGGCCGAGCTTGTAGCCGATCCGCCGGTACGTGCCGACCTGCTCGAAGCCGAGCGCCTCGTGCAGTCCGACGCTGGCCTCGTTCGGCAGCGTCATCCCCGCGATCGCGATGCGAAAGCCGCGCTCGCGCAGGCGCGCGAGCAGCGCCGCGTACAGCGCCCTGCCGCCGCCCGTGCGACGCCTGCCGGTCTGGAGGTAGACGCTCACTTCGGCCGCCCAGCGATACGCCGGGCGCGCGTGGAAGCGGCCCCCGTAGGCGTAGCCGACGACGCGGCCCCCGTCTTCGAGCACGAGCCAGGCGTAGGTCTTCGACGCCGTCTCGATGCGCGCCGCCATCTGCTCGACCGTCGGCGGCTCGGTCTCGAACGTGATCGCCGTGTCGGTCACGTAAGGGGCGTAGATCGCCGCGCAGGCGGCGGCGTCAGCTGGGGTCGCGTCGCGCAGGACCGCTCGGCCGGCAGGGGACGCCACGCCGCTACCCCGCTACCCCTCGGTGGACTCGAGCCGGGCTTCGGTGACGACGTCGACCTGCCCGTCGAAGTAACGCGCGAGCACGACGTGAAAGACCGAGTCCTCCGGGCAGACGCGGGCGAACAGCGTCATCGACGAGCGCAGCTTCGTCGCGTCGGTCACGCCGAACACGTCTTGCGCGCTGGGACCGCGCAGCTCGGCGACGATCCGCGTGCACTCGATCAGCCGCGTGCCGAGCACCGGGTGCTCGAGGTAGGCCCGCGCCTCCGCCAGCGAGGAGATCGCGTACGTCTGCGACATCGGGCTCTGGCCGAGCCCGTGAAGCTGCGGGAACACGAACCACATCCAGTGGCTTCGCTTGCGGCCGGCGCGCAGCTCGAGGACGGCTCGCGCGTACGTGCCCGCGTCGGCCTGGGCTGCCTCGAAGCGGCTCAGCGAAAACGGGTCGCTCACGGCGAATACGTTACGCAAGCCAGGGCCGGGGGTAGACTCGGGACATGTTCCTGCTCGCCGCTCGGGCGTTGGAGATCGGGTGAAGCTCGCGCTCACAGCCGTGCTCTCCGCGGCGGCGGCACTCGTGATCGCCAACATGATCGGCGTCGCTGTCGCCGAAGCGCCCACGACGACGACGCTGCGCACGGTCAGCGTCGAGGGAGTCGGCTCCGCGCCGATCGCGCAGAACGCCGACGCCGCGACCGCCACCGGCGTCTACCGCCAGGCGATGGCAGCCGCCGTCAGCGACGGCCAGGCAAAGGCCGAATTCCTCACCGGCAAGGTCGGCACCACGCTCGGCGCGCCGCAGACCGTCACCGAGGACGGCGGCAGCATCGAATGCAGCTCCGGCGGTGAAGAAGGATGGGAGCCCTACCAGGGCGAACAGCCCGACTTCGGCAGCGCGCGCAGCGCCGGTCAGGTGCTGACCTCCTCCTCGACGGCGACACCGAACGCAGCGGCCTCGCCCTCGAGCGGCGCCGTGAAGCGCACCTCGGCGAAACGCAAGAAGAAGCGCAAGCGCCCCGTCGCGAAGAAGGCGACCGCGCCCGGCTGCAAGCTGACCGCGCAGGTCTCGCTCGTCTACATCATGGGCTGAGGCGTCAGCGGCGCTTGCGCGCCTTCGGGCGGTAGCCCTCGAGCACGACCGTGCGCCGCCCGGCGATCGTCGCTTTGGCCGTCGGCCCGACGGCGGCCTCGGCAAGCACGGTCAGCTTGTGTCCCTTGGCCGCTGCGATCGCGCTGCGTCCGGCCTTGCCGATCGTCACCCAGATGCGCTGGCTCTTGCCCTCCTCGATCGAGAACGCCACTTGGCCGAGCACTGCGACGCGTGGCGCCTTGGAGCGTCCGTGGCGCTTTGCCTTGCTTGCTCGCGCCGAGTGGCGAGCGCCGCCGCGCCGCGTGCGCTTGGCTGCGGCCTGGACGGCGCGCTCGAGCGTCAGCTCGCCCTTGCAGGGGTCGCCGCTGCAGCTCAGTTGCAACAGCGCGCGACCGCGCTTTTCGAGCATCGCCGCGCTCGAGTCGATCGTGACCTTCACCTGACCGAGGCCAGCGCCGAGCGTGCTTCCGGGCGCTCCGCCTCCGTGAGGGCCGGGCGCGGGACCGGAGCCCGGCCCGGCGTGGTTCACCGGCGTCGATTCGCCGTCGCAGCCGGGCGTGCTCGGCCCCTGGTCGGGGTCGATCGTCACGCGCAGCGTCGCGACCGAGCCTTCCAGCGGAGCCGTGATTTCGGCGGGCCCGAGTTCGCTGAAGGCGTAGCCGTAGACAGGCGCGTATTCGGCGATCGTCGAGGCGTACAGGCTCCAGGCGGTGAACGCCGGAGCGGCCGGCCACGCCGCAGCGAAGTTCGGCTGGTGCATCCAGGCGGCGCTGTTGTTGCCGTAGCGCCCG
Organism: uncultured Solirubrobacteraceae bacterium; assembly: GCA_963716315.1. GTDB lineage: Bacteria > Actinomycetota > Thermoleophilia > Solirubrobacterales > Solirubrobacteraceae > Palsa-744. The sequence goes on from OY970301.1 coordinate 2,310,877, forward strand.
CCCCAGTAACCAAGGCCGAAGCCGGCGACGAGGTCGCGGTAGATCACCGAGTATTCGTTGTTCTGCGAGACGTCGGCCGCTTCGCCGCCGACCGTGAACGCGCCGTTGCCGGTGTAGACGGCCGACGGCAGCGTCGCGCCTTCGATGCGAACCGGCAGGCCCGAGCTGAGCGGTGCGTGCGGCGAGGTGATCGTGCCGGTGAGCGTGATCGAGCCGCCCGCTTCGAAGGTCCCTTTGTAGACGATCGATTTGGCCGGTTCGTGTTCGTGGCCGAAGACGTCGTTGACTTCGACCGTCTTGCCGACCATCGATTCGATGTAGGGAGCGAGCGAGGGGTAGGTGCCTTCGGCAGCCAGCTGCGGCGAGAGGAAGCGCACGAACTGCCCGCCTTCGCTGACTTCGGCGCCCGGGCCGATCGCGCGCAGCCGCGGCACGATCGTCGAGGTGAAGCAGCGGTAGCCGAGCGCGTCGCCGACGGTCGCGCCGGAAGCGTCGAGCGACTGCAGGTCGAACGGGATGCCGAAGAAGTCCACGGCCGTGACGTCGGCCACGCCGGGGTTGGTCAGCTCGATCTTGTCGTAGCGGGTCGGCGCCGCCGGCGGTTCGTTCGTTTTCACGGGCGCGCCGTAGGAGACGTACATACGGCCGCCCGTGATCGAGCCGAGCGAGAAGGTCTGGTCTTTGATCTGGCTGAGCGGCTCCGGCGTTTCGCTCGGGAGCTGGCCGTCGCTGCTGCCTCCGCCCTGCAGCATCAGGTAGATGCTCGACGACGGGCGGCCCGAGCTGTTGAGCACTTCTACGTTGACCGCCGACGCCGGCATTGCGCCGAGCGCGAGCGCGGCTGCGAGCACGACCAGCACGACTGCTCCGCGCGCCCCCGCGCGCCGGACCCCCGAGACCGATGACATGTCGCCCTATCGGCACGGTCCGCGCCGAAGATGAGCGACGGGCGGAAGATGCCCGCCGCTGCGGGCTACGGCGCGAGCGGAAGCACGTTTGAGCGGGTCCCGCGGCGATCAGCCGTGGCCGAAGCGGACGTCGGGCAGCACCCGACGCGCCCAGCGCGGCAGATACCACGCGCGCCTGCCCATCAGGCGCAGCAGCACGGGCAGCAGCAGCAGGCGGATCAGCGCGGCGTCGAGCAGCACGGCGACGCCGAGGATGATCCCCATCTCCTTCGGCGGCAGCGGGCCGGACAGCGCGAAGGTGAAGAACACGGCGACCATCACAGCGCCGGCCGCGAAGATCACGCGCCCGGAGTGCGCGACCGCGCCGACCATCGCGTCCTTGGCATCGCCCGTGCGGTCCCAGTGCTCCTTTGCGGAGGACAGCAGGAACATCGTGTAGTCCATCGAGATCGCGAAGATCATGGCGAAGAAGAACACGGGCCCCCACGCATCGAGGAAGCCCTGGGACTGGAAGCCGAGCAGCGAGTGCAGCGCGCCGTCCTGGAAGATCCACTTGGCCACGCCGAACGCGGCGCCGGTGGCGAGCAGGTTGGTGAGCACGCCGGCGGCGGCGAGCAGCGGCGCCTGCAGCGCGAACAGCAGCAGCAGGAAGCCGAGCCCGAGCACGACGCCGATCACGAGCGGCGTCTTGGCCGAGAGCACGTGCTGCAGGTCGTGGTTTTCGGCGACGGCGCCGCCGAGCACGGTCCCGCTCGGGACCTGCGCGCGCAGCCGCTCGATCGTCGCGCCGACGGCCGGGTTGGAGGGGTCCTGGCGGGGGATCGCCGTGACGAGCGAGCGCCCGCCGCCGCCCGGCTGGATGGGCAGCACCTGGGCTATGCCCGGATCGCGCCTGGCGATCTGCGCGACGCTCGCGGCCTGGCCGCTGGCGGTCACGAGCTGCAGCGGCCCGGTCGCGCCTGGACCGATCGCGGCCTTGACCTGTTCGTAGCCGACGCGCGAGGAGTCTCCGGGCGGGACGACCTTGATCGACGGCATCGAGGTCTTCAGCGACAGCACGGGCAGCGCCAGGCCGACGAGCAGCACGAGCGCGAGCAGGCCGTAGCCGAAGGGACGCCGCCACAGCCGCTCGCCCCACGCGGCGAAGCGCGCCGAGCGATGCTCGCCGGAGTGCGCCCACGGCAGCGCCAGCCTGTCGACCTTCGGCCCGAGCTTGGCGAGTACGGCGGGCAGCAGCGTGAGCGTCGCGGCGAGCACGAAGATCACGGCGAGCATGATGCCGAGGCTCATGCTGCGGAAGGCGGGGCTCGGCACGAGCATCACGGCGGTCAGCGAGATCAGCACGGTCAGGCCGCTGAACAGCACGGCCTTGCCTGCGGTGTCCATCGTCACGGCGGCGGCCTGCACCGGACTGAGCTTCTCGCCGAAGAAGGCGCCGCGGAAGCGCATCACGATGAACAGCGCGTAGTCGATCCCCAGCGCGAGCGCGAACATCAAGGCGAAGTTCATCGCCCAGATCGAGATCGGCATGATCAGCGTGCCGAGGTAGAGCGAGCCGGCGGCGGCGAGCAGGCCGAGCATCGTCAGCATCAGCGGCAGCCCGGCGGCGACGAGCGAGCCGAAGGCGAGCAGCATGATGCCGAGCGTCACCGGCCAGGAGATGACCTCGGACTTGAGCATCGCCGAGCGGTTGGCGGCGTTGAAGTCCGACCACATGCCGGCGGCGCCTGAGAGGTTCACGCGCACGGCGCTCGTGGAGAGCTTGTGCAGCGGGCCCTTGAGGCTGTCGGCGGCGGCGACCATCCGGTTGGGGTCGCGCGCGGCGCCGGCCTGCACGATCGCGGTGTGCCCGTCGGGCGAGATCGACAAGCCGGGTGCCGGTGCGACGACGGTGCGCACGGCGCCGTTCGCGCGCAGCGTTCGCTCGACGCGCGCGATCGCCGAGGAGAATTCGGGACTGCCGGCGGTCTGCGTGGGCGAGTAGAGCACGGTCATCAGGCCGTAGCTGCCGAGGCCGGCGAAGTCGCGCTGGATCAGCTTGCGGGCCTGCGTCGACTGCGAGCCGCTCGCTTCCCAGCCGGCGCCCGACAGCGCCTTCTCGACTTTGGGCGCGAAGAAGCCGAGCACGAGGGCGACGAGCAGCCAGCCGATCAGCACCGTGCGCAGGTGCGTGGCCGTGTAGCTGCCGAGGCGGCCGATCGGCCCGATCCGGGCACCCGGGGGTCGCGCGACGGGCGGCTCGAGGGCGGGCGCGGCGGGCGGCGTGGCGGTGGCGCTCATCAGTTGGCCTCCGTCTCCGCGCGCGGATAGATGACGGAGCGCAGCGCGAACAGCCGGCTGAGGATCAGCGAGGCCGGGCAGGCGCCGAACAGCACGTACAGCCACTGGTTGACGCCGACGAAGGCGGTCAAGAACAGGAACCACGGCGAGACGAGCGCGACGAGCGCGACCGACAGCAGCGTGACGCTGCCGGCGAGCGCGAACAGCACGCGCTCGAGCGGCCAGCGCGAGGATCGATCGGCGCCCTCTTGCGCGGGGCGGGAGCATGCGGTGGCGCTCATCGGCTGTGTCCTCCTTGTAGTAGTGCGTCGAGCTCGTCCAGCTCGGCGGCGCATGCCGCCGCAGACCTGCTCGCAAAGATCGAACACGCCCTCGTCGGCAATCGCGTAGCGCGAGAAGTTGCCCTCCTTGCGGCGGCTGACCATGCCGCTGCGCAGCAGCACGCCGAGGTGCTTGGAGACGTTCTGCTGCGAGGCGTCGATCGCCTGCTGCAGCTCCTGCACGGTAGCCGGGCCTTCGCGCAATGCGTCGAGCAGGCGGATGCGCATCGGCTCGCCGAGGATGCGAAAGCGCTCGGCGATCGCCTCGGCGAGTTGCGCCGGGAGTGGATGCGGAATCGGTGCGTCGTTCATGCTCTTGACGATAGCACAACTGCATAGTTGTTTGCTACTGTCGTTGTATAGGCAGTTGCTACGGACCGGACGCAGTAGTCGCGGCGGATGGGCGCGACGGCTCGGGTGGGCACGATCGAGCTACCGATCACCCGACATCGATTTGAAGATGACGAAAGACGACCGACGATGAGCATGACCGCGACAGCACGCCCGACGGGCACCGGCTTCGAGCACGAGATCGACGTCAACGGCCGGCACACGATCGTCACGGACGAGCCCGAGCGCCTCGGCGGGACGGATCGAGGACCGGCGCCGCACGAGCTGCTGGCGGCGACGCTCGCGTCGTGCGTGGCGACGATGGTCGCGATGTACGCGCGCAACCGCGGGTGGGAGCTCGGCGAGACGGTCGTCGACGTCGACTACGACCCCGAGCGCGTGCCGCGGCTGTTCACGATCGAGATACGGCTTCCCGACGGCCTGACGGCCGAACAGCAGCAGCGGCTCGAACGCGTCGGACGGACCTGTCCGGTGCGCCGCGCGCTCGAAGGCGGCTTCGCCTTCGACGAGCACGTGGTCGCCGGCGGCGGCGACCGGCGCGAGCCGGACGCCGCTCCTCACGCCGCCTGAGTCCGCGTTGACCCGACGAGTACGGATACGGTGAGCCGATGTCGGTGAGCTCGGGTCCCGCCGGAAAGGTGCTGCTCGTCGAGGACGAGCAGTCGATCGCCGAGCCGTTCGCCCAGGCGCTCGAGCGCAACGGCTTCTCCCCGACGATCGCCGGCACGGCGAGCGACGCGTTGCGCCTGGCCGAGGAGATCGAGCCGGATGTCGTGCTGCTCGACCTGACGCTGCCCGACGGCGATGGGCGCGACGTGTGCCGCGAGCTGCGCAAGAGCTCGGACGTGCCGATCATCATGCTGACGGCGCGCGGCACCGTCACCGATCGCGTCGTCGGGCTGGAGATGGGAGCCGATGACTACGTCGTCAAGCCCTTCGCCGTCGGCGAGGTGATCTCGCGCATCCGCGCGGTGCTGCGGCGAGCGCGCGTCGTTGAAGGTTCCGGGCGTGCAGCGGTCGCCGACGCCGTCCTGGAAGTCGGCGACCTGCGCCTCGATCCTGGCTCGCGGCGCGTATGGCGCGCCGGCGAGGAGCTGGCGCTCACGCGCAAGGAGTTCGACTTGCTCGCGCGGCTGGCGCGCGACGCGGGCAAGGTGGTCTCGCGCGAGACGCTGATGTCGGATGTGTGGGACGAGAACTGGTTCGGCTCGACCAAGACGCTCGACGTGCACATCGCCGGACTGCGGCGCAAGCTCGGCGAGGAGCCGAGCGATCCGCGCTACATCGAAACGGTGCGGGGAGTCGGCTTCCGCTGCGGCGCGGACGGGAAGCCGGCGTCCTAGGGCTGCCGTGCGACTGAGGACCGGCCTGCTGGCTGCGCTCGCCTACGTCTTGCTGCTGGCGATCGTCGCGCTCGGCGTTCCGCTCGCCTCGAGCCTCAGCGCACGCGTCAACGACGAGGTGCGCTCGCAGGCGCAGGGCCAGGCCGACCTGGTCGCGGCCACCGCGGCGGACCTGCTGACGACGGCGCGACGCAACGAGCTCGCGGTGCTCGCCGGTACCTCGGCCACCGCCGTGCGCGGGCGCGTGCTCGTCGTCGACCGCACCGGCATCGTGCTCGCCGACAGCGCCGTGCCCGCGGAGCTCGGCGCCAACTACGCCGCGCGGCCGGAGATCGCGAGCGCCCTGCGCGGGCACCAGGTGCAGACGCAGCGCTCCAGCCGCACGCTCGGCGAGCAGATCCTCGCGACCGCGGTGCCGATCATCCGCAACGGAACGACCGTCGGGGCCGTGCGCGTGACGCAGAGCGTCGCCTCCGTGCACTCCGCGGTCGGGCGCGTCGAGCTCGGTCTCGCGCTCGTCGGCGCGATCGTGCTCGCGCTCGGGCTCGCCGTCGGGGCGGTGCTCGCGCGGCAGATCGCACGGCCGCTGGCGCACCTCGAGCAGGTCGCCACGCGGCTCGCCGCTGGAGACCTCCGCGCGCGCGCCGCGATCGAGGGCAGCCGCGAGCAACGCTCGCTGGGCGCGAGCTTCAACGAGATGGCCGACCGCGTCGAGCGCCTGCTTGCCTCTCAGCGCGCGTTCGTCGCCGACGCCTCGCACCAACTGCGCACGCCGCTGACCGGTCTGCGCCTGCGCCTCGAGGAGGCTCGCGCGGCGGGCATCAATCCCACCGCCGCCCGCGAGCTCGACGCCGGCGCCGCCGAGCTCGACCGGCTGGCGCAGATCCTCGAGGAGCTGCTCGTGCTGAGCCGAGCCGGCGAGCGTGAGCAGCCTGGCGAAGCGGTCGACCTCGGTGCGACCGTGCAGCGGGCCGCCGAGCGCTGGCGCGCAGCCGCCGCGGCTCGCGAGATCGAGCTCGAGCTACGCAGCGGAGCCGGCGACAAGGCATGGTGCGCTCCAGCCGACGTCGAACGGGCGCTCGACGTGCTGTTCGAGAACGCGGTGCACTACTCCCCGCGCGGATCGCGCATCACGCTCACGAGCGCGCCCGGGCGAATCGCCGTGCGCGACCGTGGTCCCGGCCTCGCGCCGGACGAGCAGCAGGCGATCTTCGAGCGCTTCCACCGGGGAAGCGCCGGGATCGCCGGGCCGCCGGGGAGCGGGCTCGGGCTGGCGATCGCGCGCGAGCTCGCACGAGAGTGGGGCGGCGAGGTGACGCTCGCCAACGCCGAGGGCGGCGGGGCGCTGGCGACGCTGAAGCTCCCGGTGCACGAGCGATGAGGCGGTCTGCGCATCGCCGGCGGCGCTCGCATACGGGGGGCGCTTTGCCAAGCGCTAACCCTGCGCAGGCTACGGTGAGCGCATGAGCCGGCAGACCGTTCTGTGGGCGCTCGGGGCGCTGCTCGGGATCGTGCTAACGGCGGGCATCACGTGGGCCACCAGCCAGCTCACGAGCCAGCACATCGGGCTCTCCTCGGAGCCGATCTCGGCTGGGCGCCGTCTCGCTCCGGCGGTGACCGAACCGACCTCGCCGCGTCGCACCACCACCACGCGCAAGCGACCGACCCCAAGCCGTGCGACCGCGACGACGACTCGCTCGACCGCGACGACGCCGAGTGAACCGGCCGTCTCACAGGTCGCGCCTGCGCCTGCTCAGACGACGGCGCCGAGCTCGACCGGCGGCGGATCGAGCTCTCCCAGCACGAGCGGCTCTGCGACTTCCAAACGGAGGAGCCCTGCGACCCGTACCGGCTCCGCGCGCGATGACAGCGGCGACGGTGGTGGGGGCGGCGGCGAAGCTGGCACGCAAGCCGGCCGGCAGAGCCCCTCGCGCAGTCGCGACGACTGAGCCCCGAGCAGGGCGCTCGCCGGCCCAGAAACGGGGCCGGCGACCTTGCCAAAGCTTTACCTTGGCCTGGGCAGGCGCTTGACGGGTGCGCGCAACAGTGAACGCGCAACCGTCCCCAGGAGACCCCCTATGCGCCGCATCGCAACCACCCGTATCGCCTCCCTCGCCGCCGCATTGACGGCCGGAGCGCTCGCGGCCTACACGCTCCGCTCCGGCCCCAGCGACACGCGCGTCGCGCGGGTCTCGCAACCGGCCGTCGAGGTACGCACGCAGGTCATCCGGCGCACGGTTCACGTCGTCCGCCACGAGCGGGCCCACGCGCACCGCTCCTCCGGCGGCGCCGCACGGGCGGCGGGCACGGGCACGGGCCTGCGCACGGTCGGCGCCGGCGCTCCGCGCACGGCTGCCAGCGGCTCGCACAGCTCCGGCAGCTCGGTGGCATCGAGTGGCACGCTCAGCGGCGCCTCCGCACCACGCACTCGCACGAGCGGTGGCGGCGGCACGTCGGGCTCGACGCGCTCGAACCGCGTCGCAGCCGCCCCGGTGCGCACGCACACGAGCGGCGCAAAAGCCAAAGCACCTTCCTCCTCGGGCGGCTCGGGCACGGTGCGCACGCGCACCAGCGGCTCGGCCGGCGGCGGCGCAACGGGCGGCTCTACTCAGGGCGCCGTGCGCACCCGGACGAGCGGCGGCGGCGAGCACGAGGGAAAGCGCGATGACTGAGCTGGCCACCAAGCGAGCGGGCGCCGCCCGCACCGGCGCCACTCAAACCGGCGCCGCTCACAGGATGCTCCGCAGCCCGCTCACGGTGGTCGGCGCGACGCTTGCCTCGTTCCTCGTCGTGCTCGCGCTGTTGACGGCGAAGGTGACGAGCGGGCACGAACAGGCTCAACCGGCCGGCGGCGCCGGCTCGGCGCTCGTCGTGAAGAACGGACACAAGGTCCTGCGCACGACTGCGAGCGGGCGCGTCCTCGAACCGGCGAGCAGCGTCGCCGGCGCCCAGCCGGGCAACGTACAGGCAGGCGCACAGCCGGCTGCGCTCGTGACGCACACGAGCGGTGCGGTGGGCGGGGGCGGTCAGGATGACTGACCGCCTGACGATCGCGATGGTCTCACTCGCCGCATTCCTGATCGTGCTCGCGCTCTTGGCGACGCAGTTGGGGCACGCCGGCAGCACCCACCCCACTGCGCGTGCGGTGTTGGTCCGCCGCGTCTACGAGACGACCGTGGTCGAACGCGTGCCGGCCTCGAGCGCCGCGCGGAGCGCCAGCTCGGTGACGCAGTCCGTCTCGGGCTCGGGCGAACCCCTGGCAACGCCGGTCACACGAACGTCATGAACGAACACGAGATCACATTCCACTCGATGGGCAGCGACGTACGGCTGTTGATCGGCGCGCCCTTGCTTCGCAGCGCCGAGTCGCCGGAAGCGGCATGCCGTAGTCAGCGCGCCTACGTCGAGGACTTCGCGGCGCGGCTCTCGCGCTTTCGCCCCGACAGCGAGCTCAGCGCGCTGAATAGCGATCCTCGCGTCGAGGTGCCTGCATCGGCGCTGTTGCGCGCAGCCGTTACCGCCGGACTGTGGGCAGCGCAGCGCAGCGGTGGGCTGGTCGACCCGACCCTCGCGGGCGCGCTCGCTCGCGCCGGCTACGCGAGCTCGCTCGACGGGCGCGAGCCGGCCTCGCTCGCACAGGCGCTCTCGGCCGCCCCGGTGCGGCAGCCGGCACGCCCGAATCCGCAGCAGCTCTGGCGTCACGTCGCCGTCGACGATCGCGCCGGCACGGTGCGGCGCCCGGCGGGTGTCGAGCTCGACACGGGCGGCACCGGCAAGGGCCTGTGCGCCGACGCGATCGCGCACCGCCTGCGCGGCTACTCGCGCTTCGCCGTCGACTGCGGCGGCGACCTCACGATCGGCGGCGTCGGCGCGCAGCTCGAGCCATACGCCGTCGAGGTCGAGCACCCGCTCACGGGCGAGACGATTCGCAGCGTGCGGGTGTCCCGTGGCGGCGTGGCCACGTCGGGACTGAACGTACGCGTCTGGCAGGACGAGCAGGGGCGCTTCGCGCACCACCTGCTCGACCCCGCCACGGGCCTGCCGGCATGGACCGGCCTGGTCGGCGTCACGGCGCTCGCGCCCACCGCGCTGGAGGCCGAGACGCTTTCGAAGATGGCACTGCTGCTCGGGCCGCTGGGCGCCAGGCGCGTGCTCGCCGAGCACGGTGGCCTGGTCGTCAACGACGACGGCGATGTCGAGCAGATCGGCTCGCTCGACGGAAGGCGCGGAGCGCTCACGATCGGCGAGAGGGCAGCGTGATGGCCGTCAAGGACCCCACTCCCTACCTGCCGTGGCTCGTCGGCCGAGCCTCGGGCATCGTCGCGCTCGGCCTCGTCACGGTTGCCGTGCTGCTCGGCCTGACGATGTCGACGAAGCTGCTGCGCAAGCCCGGCATCGGCCGCACGCTGATGCGCCTGCACGAGCACATCGCGCTCGTCGGCCTCGGGGCGATAGTCGTGCACGGTCTCGCGCTGGTCGCCGATCCCTGGCTGCGCCCGGGCATAGGCGGCGTGACGATCCCCTTCACGATGTCCTACAAGCCGGCGTTCACCGGCCTCGGCATCATCGCCGGCTACCTCGCGGCGCTGCTCGGCCTGAGCTTCTACGCCCGCCGGCGGATCGGCGTGAAGCTGTGGCGCAAGCTGCACCGCGCGACCGTGCTCGTGTGGGTGCTCGGCGTCGTGCACACGCTGGGCGCGGGCAGCGACGCCGCCACCCAGTGGCTGCGGGCCTTCACGCTGCTGCCGGCCGTGCCGATCGTCTACCTGCTGGCGCGGCGCATGCTGCCGGGGTCACGGCCGAGCGCACGGCGCGTGCCCGCGCCGGCATCCTCGCCCGATGCAACGCCGGGAGCTGCGTCGGCGGCGACGGGGCGCCGGAGCGCCGGCGCCCGCCAGCCGCGGCGCGGCGGCGCTCCCGTGATCGCCACGCACCGTCCCGCGCTCGCCGAGGAGGCGACGTCATGAGCCGGGTCGATGCGGACCTGCTGATCGCCGGCGGCGGCCTGGCGGCGCAGCGCTGCTGCGAGACGCTGCGGCGGCTCGGCTTCGACGGGCGCATCGTCGTGCTCTGCGAGGAGCCGAGCGCGCCGTATGACCGCCCGCCGCTGTCGAAGTCCGTGCTGATCGACGAGCGCGAGCCGGAGGGGCTCTCCTTCAGGCCGGCGGCGTGGTACGAGGAGCACGACGTCGAGCTGCTGCTCGGCGTGGCCGCGCAGGAGCTCGAGCTCGCAGGCAGAGCGATCGTGCTCAGCGACGGCGGCCGATTGCGCTTCAAGGAGCTGCTGGTCGCCACGGGCAGCCGCCCGCGCCGGCTGCCGGGCGTCCCCGCGGGAGGCACCGTGCACGAGCTGCGCACCCACGAGGACGCGCTCGCGCTGCGTGCCGCGCTGCGCGAGAGCGACGGGCGCCTGGCGATCCTCGGCGCCGGGCTGATCGGCATGGAGGTCGCCGCCGCGGCCAGTGCGCTCGGGCGCGATGTCACGCTGATCGAGGCCGCCGACACACCGCTGGCGCGAGTCCTGCCGCCGGCGCTCGGTATCTGGATCGCCTACCTGCACCGCCTGCACGGCGTGGACGTCCGCCTGGCGACCGCCGTCGAGCGCGTCTCGCTGCAAGAAGGCGCGGCGCGGCTGGAGTTGAGCGACGCGAGCGTGCTCGACGCGGCGAACGTGCTCGTCGCGATCGGCACCTCACCGGCGACCGAGTGGCTCGCAAGCGCGGGCATCGGCCCGGGAGCGATCAACACCGACGCAGGCGGTCGCACCGCACTGCCGGGTGTCTATGCCGCCGGCGACGCGGCCTGCTTCCCGGACCCCTACCTGGACCGGCCCGTGCCCAGCCAGCACTGGGAGTCAGCCGTCCGTCAGGGAGTGGCCGTCGCCCGCTCGATCGTCGGGCTCGCACCGGCACCGCCGGCACCGTCGATGTTCTGGAGTGACCAGCACGGCCACCGCATCCAGTTCGTCGGGCACGCCGCGCCGGACTGCGAGATCGAGTTCGACGGCGACCCGGTGGCGGGCGGATCGTTCGCGGCGTGGATCGCGCGAGCCGGCCGGCCGCTGGGCGCGCTGCTGGTGGACCGCCCGCAGTCGCTTCCCGAAGCGCGCGCGCGAATCGCCGGCGGCGAAGACGCCCCTGCCGGCTCCGGCGAACAGGACTCTCACGACCACGACCACGACCCGAAGCGAGGTGCCCCATGGCCTGCATACCGGTAATCGACGAGGCATCGTGCCTCGCGCACGGAGACTGCGAGGCGCTGGCGCCGGATGTGTTCCGCATCGAGGATGTCGCGACGGTGATCGGCACTGCTCCGCTGGAGCAGCTCGTCTCGATCGCCGAAGCGTGCCCGGCCAGCGCGATCAGCGTGATCGACGAGCAGACCGGCGAGCAGCTGTACCCGTAGGCCGAGCGGCCGGCAGCGAGGAGCGGCCGCGACCGGGTGCCGACTACCCCGGCGAAGCGGATTCATTCCCGCGGGTCACAACCCCGCAACAGCTGCGTCACCAACTCGCAACAGGAGGGTCACACCGCGACAACCAGCGCGCACGGAGACCTGGGAAGGCTTCGGCGACCGGCGGGATCGAGCGTCGGATCGTTGAAACCAACCCACTCTCAAGGAGAGACGCATGCGACACAAGCGCGCTCTGCCGGCGCTGTTGGCAGCCCTGGCGATCTCAGCAGGAGGTGTGCTCACCGCGCAGTCCGCGGCAGGCGCACCGGCGCACCCGGCCTCTGCTCGGGCTCACGCCAAGAGCAGCGAACCGGCGACGACCACGCCGATCAAGCACGTCGTGGTGATCTTCCAGGAGAACGTCTCCTTCGATCACTACTTCGGCACCTACCCCCACGCGCCCAACGGCGACGGCCAGCCGTTCAAGGCGGCCAAGGGCACGCCGGCGGTCGACGGGCTACCGCCGGCAACCGACCCGTCGCTGCCGCCGAGCCTGCAGCACAGCACGAACCTGCTGTTCAGCAACCCGAACGCCTCACAGCCGCTGCGCCTGGACAGCAGCCCGACAGGGCTCCCGGGCAACGCCGGCGGCCAGCTGACCTGCGACCAGGACCACAACTACTCAGACGAGCAGCAGTCCTTCGACGGCGGCGCGATGGACCGCTTCGTGCAGAGCGTCGGCACGGGCGGCGGCAACACGCCGTTCGGCACGCCGTGCAACGCGAACACGGTGATGGACTACTACGACGGCAATGCCGTCACGGCGCTGTGGAACTACGCGCAGCACTACTCGATGAGCGACAACTCCTACGGCACGACGTTCGGGCCTTCGGCTCCGGGCGCGATCAACCTCGTCGCCGGCGACACCGGCGAAGTCGACACCGAACACCTCGCCAACAAACCGTCGACCGCCACGTCGACCTCGCCGAACGCCGACCTGACGGCCGACGGCAAAGGCGGCTACTCGCTGACGAGCGACGCGCAGCCCTACTGGGACGACTGCTCGACACGCGACGCGGTCGCGCTGAAAGGCGCGAACATCGGCGACGAGCTGAACGCAGCCGGCCTCTCGTGGGGCTGGTTCGAGGGCGGCTTGCGTCCGAGCGCTACCTACCAGGAAGCGCTCGCCGCGACCGGCAAAACGGGCCAGCCGACGCACACGTTCGAACCGGACGAGTTCTCCTCGTACTTCGCGAACGCCGAACACCGTCCGGCACACTCGAGCAACCAGAACCTCTGCTCGGCCGTGCACCCGATCGGCGTCGCGCTCGGCGGCACCGGCCAGTGGGGCTACAAGGACGACTACATCCCCCACCACGAGCCGTTCCAGTACTACGCCTCGACCGCCAACCCGCACCACCTGACGATCCCGAGTGCCGGCGGTCAGGACACGCTCGCGGGCCTGCAGTCGATCGGCAAGGACACGCAGTCCTACGTCGGCGGCGTGCCGCAGTTCAACACGCCCAACCACAACTACGACACGAGCGACTTCAGCCAGCTCGTCGAAGCGATCAACCGGCACGAACTGCCGGCGAGCGCGCTTCCGGCGGTCAGCTTCCTCAAGGCGCCTGGCTACGAGGACGGCCACGCCGCGTACTCCGAGCCGGCCGACGAGCAGGCGTTCATCACGAACGAGATCAACACCCTGGAGCGCTCGCCCGACTGGAAGAACACGGCCGTGATCGTCAACTACGACGACTCCGACGGTTGGTATGACCACGTCTACAGCGGCGTCATGAACCCGTCGCTGTCGGTCGCGGACAACCTCACGAACACGCACCTGAACGTCGCGAGCGAAGGCACCTCGGGTCAGTGCGGCGGCAGCCCGCAGGGCACCGCCGAAACGCCGACGCCGCTCGCGGGCGAGCAGGGTCGCTGCGGCTTCGGCGGGCGCCTGCCGATGCTGCTGATCTCGCCGTACGCGAAGCAGAACGCAGTCGACCACAACGTCTCCGACCAGTCCTCGATGATCAACTTCGTCGAGTACAACTGGGGCGTACCCGGGATCCCCGGCTCGTTCGACCAGGCGCTGGCCGGCAAGGACGCGAGCGAGTCGATCCCGTTCGACCTCGCCGGGATGTTCGAATTCGCCGGCAAGAAAGACGGGAAGCTGTTCCTCAACCCGACGACCGGGCAGAAGCAGAAGTAAGGCGGCGCGCCAGGGAGCGGCGCGCGAGGGAGGTCCTACCCGGCCCCGTGGCTCAGAGCGAGCTGCGGGGCCGGCGCTTTCGTGAGCGCCAGGAAGGCCGGCTAGCGCTTGACCTTGAGCTTGCGCGTCACCGTGCGCTGCAGGTCGTGCGCGTCGGTCGCGACGACCTGCACCGTGAGGCTCAGGGAGCGGCGCTTGCCCAGGCGCGAGGCCGCGGGGCGCAGCACGAGCTTGCGCTTGGCCTTCACGTTCTTCAGCGTCTTGCTCGCGACGATCAGATCGCCAACGCTCGCGATGTGCCCGCCGCGGGCGCGGCCGAGCAGGTTGCCGAGCACGGTCGCGGGTTCGCTCGTGGCGACCTCGACCGTGACGCCGTGCTTGAGCAGCGACTTGAAGCGAACGCTACGGGGGAGCTTCAGCGTGATCGCCGGTCCGCCTGCAGCGGCCGTGGCGGCCGGCGACTGTTTCGCGTTCGGGTCGATCACCGAGATCGCGCGCGTCGCCGTGCTCGTGTTGCCCGCGCGGTCGGTGGCGATCACCGTGACCGTGAACGTGCCCCCGGCGGCGTAGGCGTGGCTCGCGCTCTCGCCGTCGGCACTCCCCCCGTCGCCGAAGCTCCAGTGCACTCCGCGCATGCCCATCGTGTCGCTCGCGTGCGCGGAGAAGGCGCTCGCAACCCCGAGCACCCCCGCCGTGGGAACGCTCACGTCAGTGAGCGCCGGTGGCGCACCGCTGTCGAGGCCACCCACGAAGACCTCGTCGCCGGCGCCGTTTTTGTCACTGTCGACCGTCCAGGACGCGAGCAGGTCGTCCCCCGGCGTGACCGCGAAGCCGGCCGCGCGCTCGCCCGCGCCCGCGACGGGTAGCGGCGCGCCGAAGCTGCCGCCTGGTGGACGAACCGCGACGTCGATCCCCCCGAGTGCCGGCTTGAACAGCTCGGCGAACGCGGTGCCATCCGAGGCCACCGAGATGGCGGCGCCCAGGTACGACCCCACCGGCACGATGTCCTGCGCCGCGCCGAAGCTTCCGCCGGGTGGGCGGACCGCGTACTGGATCGTCGACCCGGAGACGCTGAAGCTGTCCAGCACGACGATCGCGTTCCCGGCGGCGTCGACGCCGAGCTGGCCTTCCGTCCCGGCCGGGGCGATTTTCACGGGAGTGAACGCACCACCGCTGGGCCGCACGAACGCCTTGAGGCCTTCGGCAGCGGCATCGACGAGCACGATCGTCGTCCCGTCCGCGGTGACCGCGACGTCCTCGACGAAGGCGCCTGCGCCGGGCGTGGGCGCTTCGACGAGCGTCTGCGGGGTAAGCGCCGCTTTCGAGCCGGGTGGGCGAACCGCGACATCGGCGACGCGTTTGCCGCCCGCTTCGTAGTTCCACGCGACCGCGAGCGTCCCGTCGGCACCGTAGCGCACCCTGGGTTGGAGGAATTCGCTTTCGATCGAGGGGCCCAGCGGCGCCTGCGCCCCCGGAAAAGCGCTGAGCGAGGAGCCTTCGGTGAACTCGAGGCGGTATTTGTTGACTGCTTCTTCGACGTCGCAAACAACCGCGAGTTCGTCGTGCGGCCCCACGCTCGAGCTGGTGAAGCGGTAGCACGGGCTTTCCTGCGTCGCCCCGAACAGCGCGCCCGGCGCGCTGCGCGCGAACTGCGCATGGGCCCCCCGCGTCGCGACCCCCCACGTCGCCAGGGCGTTGCCCGCGGAGTCGAACGAGACGTCGCCCGGCATTTCGAAGTTGCTTTCGCCCGTGAGCGACTGCTTCAGGCCGAACTCGCCTCCGCTTTGGCGGACGCGCAGACCCAGCACCTGCTGCGGTTCGATTTCCCGGTAGAAGACGAGCTGTTCGCCGAGCGGCGAGACCCACGGCCGCGCCTCGTCGATCCGCGGGGCGCTCGCGAGCTGCTCCGGGTCGACCGGGGCAAAGGCCGCCTCGGCGCTGACGCTCGCCACGCACGACAAAAGAGCCGCAAGCGCGGTGGCGCGAGCGAAGAGGGCCAGCCCCCCACATGGCCGTGTGCGCATCGCAGCATCCTACGCGTCGGTTCGGCGCAGCGGTGGCGAGCTCGACGGATGGCGGCCGCCGCTGTTACGTTGACGCGGACCCACGACCCCGCCGGCCAACCGATCCATGGCGACGATCCCGGCTGGCGCTTGAGCCGCTGTCTTCGGAGTGAGCGGGGGCGCCCGGCGAACCGGCGCGAGCTCGACGCGTGGCGGGCGCAGTCAGTCGGCCGAGGAGAACTCGGTCACGCCGTACACGGGATTGCTCACGCGCAGCGGTGTCCCGATGCCACCGGCAGCTGGGGTCGTGTGCACGATGAACGCCTCGTGGCGCCCGTGGTCGATGATCGCGGCCACGACGCCCTCGCCGCGAGGCTCAGGCTTGCCCACCTCGATCTCCTGGTCAGAGCCGTCGAGGCGGCAGCGGAGCTTGTGGATGCGACGCAGGCGCGCCGGGCAACCCGCCAGATCCGTGGAGAGCTCGCGCAGATCGTCGTAGGCCTCCTCGGCCAGAGGTTCTCCGCGCTTGAGGCCGCCGACGAAGAAGGCGGTCATCGACGACGCTGCTTGGCAGGTTGCGTCGGATAGCGCTTGCGCTCTTCCGGCGTCATCTTCCGGATCTTGAGCGAGCCGTCCTTTACCTGCCGCTGGATTTCCTCCAGCTTCGCGCGGCGGCGCTCCGCGGCGCGGTCTGCCTGTGTTGGCACATAACCAGGGTAGCGCGATATGAGTCCAAGAGGTTAGGCCTGCCGGGAGCGCGCACGGTATGCTCGACGCCACCCGTATGGGGGTGCAGCGGTCGGACCGGCTGCTCGCGTCTCCAAGAAAGGGGGATCCGATGATCCCCATCGCCAGCCCAGGACTCCCGGCCGCGGAGTCCGCTGGCCTCGGCATGCCGGAGCTTCCAACCAACTCGATGCAGGACGGCGCCCGGGACCAGGACGCCCCCCGGGATCGGCCGAGCAGCCACACGCGGGAGATCCTGGCGCGCTACGCAAAAGCCCACGACGGTCGCGCGACGCTCGGCGTAATGACCTCGGTCGCTCCCTACATCGCCCTGTCCGTCGCGATGTACCTCGCGCTGAGCGTGTCTGTCCTGATCACGCTCGCGCTCGCCGTGCCGACGGCGGCGTTCCTCGTGCGCACGTTCATCGTCTTCCACGACTGCTCGCACGGCTCGTTTCTCACGTCCAGGCGCGCCAACGCGTGGCTTGGGATGTTCACAGGTGTGCTGCTGTTCATGCCGTTCGTGCGCTGGAAGCACGACCACGCGGTCCATCACGCTACCTCCGGCGACCTCGAGCGTCGCGGCGTCGGCGATGTGCGCACGCTCACGACGAGCGAATACCTCGCGCTCTCACCGCGCGGCCGTTTGGCCTACCGCCTGCTGCGCAACCCGCTCGTGATGTTCGGCATCGGGCCGATCGTAGCGATGGTGATCGGGCCGCGGATCGTCGCCCGCGGCGCGCGCCCGCGCATGCGCAACAGCGTGATCGTGACCAACGTGGCGCTCGCCGTGCTGATCGGCGGCCTCTGCTGGCTGATCGGCTGGCGCGACTACCTGCTCGTCGTCGGACTGCCCGCGCTGCTCGCCGGCTCGGCCGGTATCTGGCTGTTCTACGTCCAGCACCAGTTCGAGGACGCCTACTGGGAGAGCGGTGAGAACTGGAGCTATGACGAGGCCGCGCTGCGGGGAAGCTCCTACCTGAAGCTCCCGCGGGTGCTGCAGTTCGCCAGCGGCAACATCGGCTTCCACCACGTCCACCACCTCAGCGCGCGAATCCCCAACTACAACCTGCAGCGCGCGCACGAGGAGAACCCGATGTTCCACACGGTGCCGACGCTGACGCTGTGGGACGGCATGCGTGCGGTGCGGCTGAAGCTGTGGGACGAGGAGCAGAAGCGACTCGTCTCCTTCGCGCAGGCGCGCAGGGCTCAAGCCGGCTGAGGCTCGGTCAGTCGCCGCGGCGCCGCGGCGACTGGCGTGAGGGCCGCGCGACCCGCTTGCGCTGGCGAGCGGGCTCGGGCGACCCGTCGGGAAGCGACTCGAGCACGAAGATCTCGATCGCGAGGTCCTCGTCGAGATGGTTGGCGCTCGTGAACGCCCTGACTGTCCGGCCGCTGAGCTGCTCGACAGCTCGCACGGCATCGCGCTCCATCATTTCCTGGTAGGCCCTGCGCGTCCTCAACACGACCTCGCGCGAGCCGTTGCGGACGAGGTTCTGCTCGCCCTTGCTCAGCACGCCGTGCAGGACGCAGACGATCAGGTCCTCTCCGAGCGTCGTCCACGCGCGCGTCGCGCCATGGCCCGTCTCGGCCGCGAGCAATCTGACGATCTCGTCCGAGATCTTCGCCGTGACACGATCGCGCGGCGAGTCCTCGTGGGTGGTGCCGGACACAGCCAGCCCTCTCTGCCGCTCTGAAAAGACGCAGGCGTCGTGCGTAGGAAGAGTCGGCAGACCGGTACGAACGACGGCGCTTGCAGCACCCTAGCGCGTCTGCAGCAGCCGATCGAACGGCGTGCCTGGGACTGCAATGGGGCCACTCACCTCACGGCTCGTGCCAGCAGCTCTGCTACGTTGCTGGCAGCGGTCGACAACTGTCAGCCGCGAGGCAGCTCGCTTGAGTACCGCTTGTGGCGGTTCGGGTCAGCATCAGCCTCCCGAACCGACGCGGTTCTAGCAGCCGCTCAAAGGAGTCAAATTGTCTATGAAGTCTTTCGCCGATCTCGGCGTATCTCGCGCGGTCGTCGACGTGCTCGCCCGCCGTGGCGTGACCGCGCCGTTCCCGGTTCAGAGCCTCGTCGTAAGCGACGTGCTCGAGGGCCGCGACGTGCTCGTCAAGTCGCCCACCGGATCGGGCAAGACGCTCGCGTTCGGAATCCCGATCGTCGAGCGCCTGAGCGCCGACGGACCCCGCCCGGCCGCGCTCGTGCTCGCGCCGACGCGTGAGCTCGCAAGCCAGATCGTCGAGGAGATCCGCGACATCGCCCACGCTCGGGCTTTGCGCGTCACTGCCGTGTACGGCGGCGTCGGGCTCACCAAGCAGGCAGCCGCCGCCGCGAAGTCTCACATCGTCGTGGCGACGCCGGGCCGGCTCGAGGATCTGCTCGAGCGCGGCGCGTTCAAGTTGGACGCGATCCGCGTGCTCGTGCTCGACGAGGCCGACCGGATGCTCGACATGGGCTTTCGCCCGGCCGTCGACCGGATCGTCGCGGCTTGCCCGCGCGAGCGCCAGACCCTGTTCTTCTCGGCGACGCTCGAAGGCGCCGTGGGACGCATCGCCGCGCAGTACACGCACGAGGCGATCTCACACGAGCACGGGCCATCGGGCTCGCGCGCCACGGCGGACGTCGAGCACCGGTTCGTCGCGATCGGCGGCGATGACCGCGTCGGGGCGCTGGTCAACGAGCTCTCCAAGGAGCGCGACCTCGCGCTCGTGTTCGTGCGCACCAAGCGCGGCGCCGACCGCCTCGTCAAGCGTCTCGCCGGAAGTGGCGTGAAGGCCGCCGCCGTCCACGGCAACCGCTCGCAGAAACAGCGCGAGCAGGCGCTCTCGCAGTTCCGCTCGGGCCGCGTCGACACGCTGGTCGCGACTGACGTCGCGGCTCGCGGCATCGACGTGCAGGACATCTCGCACGTGATCAACTTCGACCTGCCCGGCGACCACGACGTCTACGTGCACCGCATCGGGCGCACCGGACGCGCCGGACGCCGCGGCGTGGGCATCACGCTGGTATCGGCGCAGGACCGAAACGAAGCTCGCCAGATGGCCGACCGCCTACGGATCGAGCACGGGCTCGGCGGAGGCGTCCCGCGCAACGGTGCGAGCCGCAACGGTGCCGGCGGCAACGGCGCGAGCCGCAACAGCCGCCGGCGTGACTCGGGCAGGCCCCGCAAGGGCCGCCCGGCGCGCGTCTAAGACCTCGCAGAGGCGCCGCGTGGCTCGATCACGCGGCGCGCTTCTCGAAGGTCAGCCGGTAGTGGTCGAGCAGCTCGCGTTCGAAGCAGACCTTGTTGGCACTGACGCCCGAGGCGAAGGCGAGGCGGAAGTCGGGGCTCGTCAGCCAGCGTGGCACGAGCTGCGCCTTGAGCAGTGACTTACGCAGGCTGCGCTTGCCGATGCGCGCGTTCCACTGCGTGATCGTCTCGATGTAGTCCACACGTCCGCTCTCGCTCGAGACGAGCTGAAAGCGCGGCTCGGCGCAGCGGATCACCTGCTCCTGCCCGAACGGCAGCCACGAGCCGGGGAACTGGCGCGAGAGCAGCGCCAGGTACCAGGCGTCGGTGTGCGCCGGCGGCAGCGCGTCGAGCGCCGCGACGGCCTCAGCCGCTCCGATCATGTTGCGCCCATAGACCATCGTCTGCAGGTACATGCGCCCGCCGTCTGGAAGCAGGCTTGCGATCCGCTCGAAGAACGATTGATATACGGCGTCTTGCCGGCCGGCGCGGTAATCCTCAGGCGAGCAGAAGTGCTCGAAGGCGCCCAGGCTCGCGATGGCGTCGAAGCCGCCGAGGCGATCGCGCTCGAGTCGGCGGCCGTCGAGCAGGTGCACATCGAGGCCGTGCCGCAGGCATGCGGCGAGTTGCGCCGAGGAGAGGGTCACGCCGACCCCGACGCCGCCGCGCCGACGGATGAAGTCGAGCAGCGCGCCCCACCCGCAGCCGACATCGAGCACCCGGCGGCCCGGCTCGATCCCGACCTGCTCGGCGACGTACTCGTGCTTGCGCCGCTGGGCCTGCTCGAGCGTCAGCGAGAAGTCGCCGTCGTACTTGGCGCCGCTGAAGTCGGCCAGCTCGCCCATGCTCAGGCGAAAGACGCGGTCGGTCAGCGAGTAGGTGAAATCTATGTCCTCGCGGTCGGCCACAGAGCGGTCCTAGCGACAGGACAGACCTGCCCCGTCAGGAGCACCCTAACCGGCACGTGGGTCGATCTCGCACTGGCCCGGGCGCGTCGCGCGGTGCAACCTGCGAGCGCGGGCGGGCGGTCAGGCCTCAGGCTGCGCTTGCGCAACGGCTTCGAGATCGGGCTGAGCAGCGTCCGGCTGGGCCACGTCGTCGCCCATCGGGTTCGGCGCGTCGGCGAGCCAGTCCGATGTGCCGTTGGCCGCGGCGAGCTTGCGCGCATCCTTCCGCGCCTGCTTGTCGAGGCGTTTCTCGCGCAACTTGCTTTCACGCATGAGCTTCGCCATCGTGGTCTTCTTCTTGCCGCTTGAGGCCATGTCTGTCCGTCCTCTCGTGGACCGAAGGGTGATCGCGAAAACGCGAGTGCTGCGTCGGTCGAGCTGACGCCCGACCGACGGCGATTCAGATCCGGCTCACGCCCGCGGATCGCTGATAGCGGCGCGGGCGTGTGTCGAACTACTAGATCGGCTGGATGTTTACGGCCTTGGGACCCTTGTCCCCGGCCTCGGCCTCGTAAGAGACCTTGGCACCCTCAGCGAGCGAGCGATAGCCCTCGCCGATGATTGCCGAGTGATGCGCGAACAGGTCCTTCGACTGGTCGTCGGGTGTGATGAACCCGAAGCCCTTGTCGTCGCTGAACCACTTAACTGTTCCTGTAGCCATTGTTTCCTCCGGCGTCATAGTGCTGCGAACGCGGAGATTGCTGAGCAAAGGCTACGAGCGCTGGCACTGCTGTATTGGGCGAATGCCCAACTTGAGCCGTCAACGGTAGCAGCAACCAACACAAGCCGCTCGTCTCACAGCTCCAGTGGCTCGGCGGGAAAGATCACGCCGAAGCGCTCGATCAGGCCTGGGACGCTGGACGGGTCCATCTCCAGCGAGTAGCGCTCGCACAACTCGCCCAGCGTCGCCGGGTCGGCCTGCGCCGCGCCGCCAAGCTCGACCAGCTCGGCGAAGAATCGCTCGAAGCCCGCAGGGGCGATGATCTCGAGGATCCGGCACGGATCGTCGCCGGCGTTCCAGAACGTGTGCCACTCGCCGCGCGGCTTGAGCACGAGCTCGCCGGGGCCCGCCTCGAGCACGTCGTCCCCGAGCAGCGCCCCCATCCGACCCTCCAGCACGTAGCTGTACTCGTCCTCGCGCGTGTGTCTGTGCAGCGGTGCGGCGAGCGCGCGCGCCGACATCGGGTGTTCGACGAGCGAGAAACCGCCATCGCTCGTCTCGCCGTCGAGCATGAAGCGCACACCGATGCTGCCGAGAAAGCCTGCCTTGCCGTCAGCCGGTCCGACGACCCTGGTCGCTGTGCCGCGCATTGCTCCTCATTTCGTTGAACAGTAGTGTCGCGCCAACCATACACGTCCGCCGCGATCCGTGGCAAACTTGATCGGACATCGATGACCGATCAACCTCGTCCCTACCGCATGAAGCGCCGCGCGAAGTCCCAGCAGGAGACCCGCCGGCGCATCACCGAGAGCGCCGTCGCCCTACACGGGACGATCGGCCCGGCGCGAACGACGATGAGCGCCGTCGCCGCGCATGCCGGCGTTCGTCGCTCGACGCTCTATCGCCACTTCCCCGACGAGTCGGCGCTGTTCGACGCCTGCACGGCGCACTGGGCGATCGACAACCAGCCACCCGATCTCGAAGCGTGGGCGAGGATCGCCGACGCCGACGAGCGTCTGTCGGTCGCGCTCGCCGAGCTGTATGCGTACTTCGGCCGCACCGAGCAAATGCTCGAGAACTTGACGCGCGACGAGGCGACCGTTCCGATCGTCGCCGAGCGCTTCGCCGCGTTCCACCTCTACTTCGACGCCGCGCGGGAAACGCTGGTCAACGGGCGCGGGCTGCGGGGGGCCGCCAAGCGCCGTGCGCAGGCTGCCCTGGGGCACGCCGTCGCGTTCACGACGTGGAAGTCGCTCGTGCGCGAGCAGGGGCTCAGCGATCGGGACGCGGCAGCCCTGATGCGCTCGCTCGTGAGCGCCGCCGAAGTGAACCGGCGCGAGCATCGCCCGAGCGTGCAGTGACTTGCTCGCGCCGGGCGAAAGGTGCCCGGCCGCGACGACTCAGCTGACGGTCACCCCGCCGGCCAGCCGCGCCGGCGACTCGGGGTCGTGCGAAGGCAGGTACACGGTCGGCTGCTGCGCGCAGTGCGCGAGGATCGTCTCGAGCGTCGCGACGTGGACCTTGGGATCGGGCCCAACGGCATCGGCGCGACGCGCATGCAGTTGCTCGAGCGTGTCGGTCGCATCGCCGGCGAGCATCACGTGCCGGCCGGCATCGTCGACGCAGATCACGGAAACGTGCCCGGGGGTGTGCCCGGGCGTCGGCACGGCGACGATCCGCCCGTCGTCGCTGAGCGCGCGACTGCGCGGGAAGGCACCGAACGGTGGCCCGTCGCACGCAAACGGCTTTGGATCGAACCCCTGCGGCAGCGGCTGGCGCAGGATGCGGCGCATGACGCGCGGGAACGGGGTGCCGAGGAACTCGAGCTCGGCCTCGCCGATCGACGTCGGGGCGTTCACGTGGACCAGTCCGTCGACGTGATCGCCGTGATGGTGCGTGAGCACGACCTCCGAGACGTCGTCAAGCGAGAGGCCGGTGGCGGCCATCGCGCCAGGCAGCTCCTGCTCGCGCGTCACTTCGAAGTGGGCGAACGGGATGTTCCGCGCCGTCGCCGTCTCGCCGGTGTCGATCAGCAGCAGCCGATCCTCGTGCTCGACCGCCCAGCAGAGGATCGGAAGCGGATCAAACCAGGGACCGGGGAGGAACAGATCGAGCTGGCGGCGCACGCCGGGACTCGGGAACAGGAACGAGCGCTTGACGCGCACGGACCCTGTGGAGATCGCGTGAATGCGCATCGGTGACGGCGAGTCTACCGGCGATACCTACGACGGATGCGTGCGCGGCTCAGCGCCGTGGCTCAAGTCACGTTGAACGTCCCGTTGACGCTGACGGCGGTCTCGGTGCTCTTCGCGTTGAGCTTCGCCGCGCCCACGGCGGCGCCCGCCGGGATCGTGAATTCAGTCGAGAATTCGCCAGTGCCGTTGACCGTCACGACGGGCAGCACGGTTTTTGCGCCTTTGTGGTCGGTGAAGGACAGTTTGAGCGTGTCCCCCGGAACGTAGCCCGTGCCGCTGAAGGTGACCGTCGAGCCAGGCAGCGCTTCGCTCGGCGATGCGATCAGCGTCGCCTGTGTCACGAGCAGCGTCACGCCGGTCGCCGAGTATGTCGGCTTGTAATAGAGGCCCGGCGCTTTCTTGACCGCGAGGCTCTTGGCTTTGACGAACGTGCCGGTTCGCGCGGAACTGCTGAGGATCGCGAACGAGTTGCCGGCTTTGGCGAAGAACGTTTTGCTCTGGGCGAGCGCAAGCGACCCGTCGAGCGTCGCCGAGCCGCCAACGGCCAGTGCCCCGAAGCTGGTCGCGCTCGCGACCGCGCTCTTCAGCGTTCCCTTGTGCCCCTGCGTGTAGCTCGCGGTGACTTTCAGCGTCGCACCGGCGTCGAGCGACAGCGTCTTTTCGTTCTTCAGCGTGCCTTCGATCGTGCGCGTGCCGCCGTGTGGGACTTCGCTGTTGACCGCTCCCTTGTTTTCGAGCGTGCCGCCGCCGAGGTTGAGCGTGGCGTTGTTGCCACAGCCGTCGCCATTGGTCAGCTCGAGCGTGCCGCTGTTGGTGAAGCTCGCGCCCGTGACGACCGCGTGCTCGGAGCAGGTGCTCTGGATTGCCAGCGTCTGGCCCTTGCTGATCGCTCCGCTCAATGTGCTCGACCCACGCAGGGCGACCGTGCTCGCGCCTTTGTCGCTGTAGACGACGGCGCCATCGTCGACGACCACCGGCATGGCGCCCGTCGATTTGCCAAGCCCCTGGGTGAACGTCCCGCCGATCTGGCTGAGCACACCGGTGCCGGTCGCCGTGATCGCGCCGCCGCTTTCGTTTGCGATCGCCGGTTTGCTCTGAAGTGAGAACGACACGCCGGCGGCGAGGTCGATCGCGCCTTTGTTCATCAGCGTGGGACTGGCGGCCGGGTCGATCGTCGTGGCGTTGAGCGCCAAGGTGCCGGTGTTTGTGATGCTGCCCTGGATCGTGCGCACGCCGCCGTTGGCCGGTTGCGTGGTGATCGTGCCGCTGTTGAGAAGCGTGCCCGATGAGACGACCAGGCTCGCGTTGTTCGCCGCCGAGTCGCCGTTGGTCAGCGTAATCGAGCCGGCGTTGGTGAAGCCGCCCGCGACGGTCAACCTGGCGTGCTCGCCGCTCGTGCTCTCGATCGACAGCGACTGGCCGGCGACCGGATTGCCGCTCAGCGTGTTCGATTCGCCGTGCAAGGCGATCGCGCTCGCGCCGGCGCCCGTGTAGCTGAGCGCCGCGTCACGCACGATCACAGGCTTTGTGCCGCTCGTCGTACCTGCGCCCTCGGTGAAAGACGTGCCTGGTTCCATCTGCACGACACCGCTGCCGGCGGCGACGATTTTGCCGCCGCTGCCATTCGTCAGCGAGCCTTCGTTTGAGGCCGTCAGTGCTTTGCCTTCGGCGATGTTCAGCGCGCCTTCGTTGATCAGCGAGGCGCCTTTGCCGTTGTAGCTCGTGTTGGCGTTGATCGCCAGCGTGCCCGTGTTCGTGAGGTTGCCCTGGATCGTTCGCGCTCCGCCGTTGGCCTGCTGGCTCGTGAGCGTGCCGCTGTTGCTCAGCGAGCCGCTCGCGATCACGAGCGTGGCGTTGTTGGCCGAGCCATCGCCGTTGGTCAACGTGATCGAGCCGGCGTTTGAGAAGCTCGCGCCCACCGCCGCCTTGGCGTGCTCTGCGCTGGTGCTCTCGATCGAGAGGGCCTGACCCGAAGACAGGTTGCCGCTGAGCGTGTTCGATTCGCCGTGCAAGGCGATCGCGCTGGCGCCAGCGCCCGTGTAGCTGAGCGCCCCATCGCGGACGATCACCGGCTTTGTGCCGCTCGTCGTGCCGGCGCCCTCGGTGAAGGAGGTGCCTGGTTCCAGTTGCGCGACACCGCTGCCGGCGGCGACGATTTTGCCGCCGCTGCCGTTGGTCAACGAGCCTTCGTTTGAGACGGTCAGCGTCTTGCCTTCGGCGATGTTCAGAGCGCCTTCGTTGATCAACGAGGCGCCTTTGCCGTTGTAGCTCGTATTGGCGTTGATCGCCAGCGTGCCCGTGTTTGCGATGCTGCCCTGGATCGTTCGCGCTCCGCCGTTGGCCGGCTGGCTCGTGAGCGTGCCGCTGTTGCTCAGCGAGCCGCTGGAGATGACGAGCGTGGCGTTATTGGCCGAGCCATCGCCGTTGGTCAGCGTGATCGAGCCGGCGTTTGAGAAGCTCGTCGCGGAGGTCGCTTCGGCGTGCTCCGTGCTCGTGCTCTCGATCGACAGCGACTGACCCGCGGAGGAGGCCCCGCTCAGCGAGCTTTTTCCGTGCAGCGCGATCGAGCTTTCGCCAGAGCCCGCGTAGACGAGTGCCCCGTCGTCGACAACCACCGGCTTTGTGCCGCTCGTCGTGCCGGCGCCCTCGGTGAACGTGCCGCCCGACTGCAGCACATCCGCGCTCGTTGCCGTGAGGATTTTGCCCCCGGTGGCGTTGGTGATCGAGGCGCCCGCCGAGGCCGTCAGCTGCTTGCCTTCGGCGACGTTGAGGGCGCCCTGGTTGCTCAATAGCGTGCCCGCGCTGTTGTAGGCGGTGTTCGCATTGATCGCGACCGTCCCCGTGTTCGTGAGGTTGCCCTGCAGCGTGCGGTTGCCGCCGTGGGCCTGTTCGACGGTGAGCGTGCCGCTGCTGGTGACCGGGCCGATCAGCGTCACGCTGTTGGCAGAGCTGTCGCCGTTGGTCAGCGTGAGCGCGCCCTGCGCCCCGTTGGCGACTCCTGCCGTCGTGGTCAGGATCGCATTCAGCGTGCTGCTGCTGCCCACGATCAGCGTCTGTGTTCCCGACGTCCCGCCGATCGTCAGCGATTTCAGGCTGACTGTTCCGGTGGTGTTCGTCTGGGTCATTTCGACCGTGTACGTGCCGTTTTCGCTGATGCACGCTTCGTCGGCAGACGTCGGCACGCCTTTGCTCCAGTTGCCGGGCGTAAACCAGCTCCCGCCTTTGTTGTTCGTCCAGGAGTCCGTGCACCCACTGGCGTGTGCGGAGGACGGCGCGAGCACGATCAGCCCGACGATCATCGCCATCGCCAGACCAAGCAGGCGTGTATTGCGTGCCGCGCACGCGCGACCGGTCAGCCCCGACATCTTGTCTGCCCTCCGTGTAGTTAGCCGTTATCCGTCGCGCGGAAAGCCCAGCGCCCCCGCTTGCCCAGCACCCCCGCTTGGCAGCTGCATAAACTAAGGCGGCCAAGCCGCCAAGACAATACGCAATCGTGCGTATTTCGGCCGGAGTCATCGAGTCGCTGCCCGAGGGACCAATCGGCGATGATGTGCGGATGACGGCGATCGACAGCACCAACACCGCGGCCAGCTGGCCGGCCGAGCTCGGCGAGGTGTTCGAGCGCGCGCTCACGTGCGAGTACGCGAGCCTGACTCGGGCGGGAGCGCCGGTGACGGTGCCGAGCACGCCGTACGTCGGCGCCGGCACGCTCGACGTGTCGACCGGCCTGTCCTACCCGGCCAAGGCGGAACGCGCTCGGCGCAACCCGAGGGTGGCGCTGCTGTTCGCCGACGCGATCGGCACCGGCTCGGGCGATCTGCCTGTCGTGCTCGTGCAGGGCCACGCCGCCGTGCGCGACGCCGATCTGCAGGCCAACACCGACCGCTACGCGCGCGTGGCGATGGCCAAGCTGCCGGGGGCGACCAAAGGCCAGCCGAAGTTCCTGCTCAAGCGCATGCGCTTCTACTACGCGCGGATCTGGATCGAGATCGTGCCGCAGCGGATCTCGTGGTGGGACGGTCGCGAGCTGGCGAGCGCGCCGCGGACGTGGCAGGCCGCCCCGAATCGCGCATTGCCGGCTTCAGACCCAGCCCCGAGCGGGCGCCAGCCGGCGGCTTGGCTCAGCCCTCCGAGCGACTGGCGCGGCATCGCGGCGCGCGCCTTGCGCGAGCTTCCGTTCGCCGATCTCACGTTCGTCGATGGCGAGGGCTACCCGGTGTGCGTGCCGGTGAGGGCCGGTGAGCTGGCCGGCGAGGACGTGCCGCTGAGGATCGGCGCTGGCGCGCCCGAGCTGCGCGCAGGGCCGGCGTGCCTGACGGTGCACGGTCACGACGAGCGCTTCACGACGCAGGAGAATCACACGTTGATCGGCTCGCTGGAGCCGGCCGGGGAGGGTGGACCGCGCCTGCGCGTCGAGCGCGCGCTGGCCGACTGGAGCCTGACGGGCAACCGCGCGCAGATCGCGATCGGCTTCATGCGCAAGGGCCGGCTGCTGACCCCGCGCCTGAAGGGCGAGGCGGCGCGCCGGGGCCAGCCGGTCCCCGACGTGCGCCTGCCCTGAGTCGCACGCCCGCCTCGCTACGAGGCGCCGACGAGCGCGCGAGCCTCGGCCGTCTGCTCGCGCTCGGCGAGATCGTGGTTGACGAGCTGGATCACGGTGGCGCCCTCGCCCATGGCGGTCGTCACGCGCTTGACCGACCCGTGCCGCACGTCGCCGGCGGCGAACACGCCGGGGGCGCTCGTCTCGAACAGCGCCGGCGCGCGCTCCAGCGGCCAGACCTCGCCGCCACCATGACCAGCGTCGTCGCTGTCGATGTCGAGGTCGCCACCGGTCAGCACGTAGCCGCGCTCGTCGAGCGCGATCGTCGGCTCGAGCCACTCGGTGTGCGGCTCGGCGCCGATCATCACGAACAGCCCTGTCGTCGCGATCCGCTCGATCGAGCCGCCGGCGCGGTCGCGCACGAGCACGGCCTCGAGGTGCTCGTCGCCCTCGCCGTCGACGATCTCCACGCCGAGGAGCACGGAGACGTTGGCGGTGGCCTCGAGCTCGGTGATCAGGTACTCGGACATGCTCAGCTCGAGCGCGGGGCCGCGCACGAGCATGGTCACGTGCTCTGCGTGCTTGGCCAGGTGCGCGGCGGCCTGCCCGGCGGAGTTGCCGGCGCCGACGACGCACACGTGCCTGCCGGCCATCGCGCGCGCCTCGCTGGCGGCGGCCCCGTAGAAGACGCCGGCGCCGATCAGCGCTTCGAGCTTGTCGATGCCGAGCAGCCGCCACGACACGCCGACGGCGAGCACGACGGCGCGCGCTGCGATCTCGCGCCCGTCGCCGACCTCGACGACGTGCTGGGAGTCGCCGAGGCGCAGCCCGCTCGCGCGCTGCGCGAAGACCATGTTGGCGCCGAACAGCCACGCCTGCTCGCAGGCGCGGCGCGTGAGGTCGTGGCCGCCGATCCCCCAGGTGAAGCCGGGGACGTTGCGGATGCGCGAGCTCGAGCCGGCCTGGCCGCCTGAGATCTTGCACTCGAGCACGACCGTGGAGAGGCCTTCGGAGGCGGCGTACACGGCCGCCGAGAGCCCGGCCGGCCCGGCGCCGACGATCGCCACGTCGTAGACGTCCTCGCCGATGCGCGTGCCGCCGCCGAGCGCCTCGATCATCTCGCCGTCGCTCGGGTCGACGAGCACGTGGCCGTCGTGGCGCACGACGACCGGCAGCCGCGAGCCGGCCTGCCCGACCTCGCGCAGCAGCGCGGCGCCCTCAGCGGAGTCGGTGGCGTGGAATGTCAGTGGCATGTTGAAGCGCGTCAAGAGGTCGCGGATCTCATACGCCCGCGCGCTGTTCTCGCCGGCGACGATGCGAAACAGCGTGAAGTCGTCGACGCCGGAGTCGGCCCAGCTCGCGAGGAACTCGCTGACGGCCGGGTACAGCCCGCGCTCGGGGAACCACGGCTTGACGAGGTGGTAATCGATCTGCCCGAGCGTCATCGCCGGCACGATCGGGTTGGCCGTCGTGTAGTCGCGCTCGACGAGCAGGATGCGCTTGGCCATCGGATGTAGCGCGTGAGCCTCGACGAGGAACTCGACGCCGGTCATCTGCGCCATGCGATGGTCGGCGATCAGCAGGGCGACGGGCTCGGCGCCGCCGGCGAGGCACTCGAGCTGCGCCAGTCCTGCGGCAGGGCCGTCGGCAGCGAGGATTCGCGTGTCGTTGCCGAAGCGCCGGGCGAGGTCTGTCTCGAGCGCCTCGCGCACGGACGCCTCCGTGGAGACGATGAAGATGATCGGCAGGGGCTCTGCCGCATTTGTCTGATGGTTGTCGGGTGGGGGAGCGACGATAGGCGCATCATCTCCAATAAATATTTAAAATAATAAATAGGACGAACGGTCGTGCGTAGTAGCTCGAGGACTATACGACCGTTCGTGCTAACTTGTCAAGTGATGCCACCGACGACTGCTCGACGGAAGCCCGAGGACGGGACGGCGCGCCGGCGACGCAGCGACGGAGAGTGCAGCCGCAACGCGATCCTGCGCGAGGCGGCGCAGCTGGCCACGGTCGAGGGCATCGGCGGGCTGTCGATCGGGCGCCTGGCCGAGGCGGTCGGCATGAGCAAGAGCGGGCTGTTCGCCCACTTCGGCTCCAAGCAGGAGCTGCAGCTGGCGACGATCGAGACGGCGAGCGAGCTGTTCGGCGAGCACGTGATCGAGCCCGCCGCTGTCGCCACGACGGGTCTCGAGCGGTTGCGCATGCTCGCGGAGGGCTTCCTGCAGCACGTCGAGAACGGCGTCTTCCCGGGCGGCTGCTTCTTCGCGTCGGTGGCCTCTGAGATGGACACGCATCCGGGACCGGTGCGCGATTTCGCCGTCGAAGTCGTCGGCGAATGGCTCGGGCGGCTGGAGACTGCGATCGCCGACGCGCAGGCCGAAGGCGAGATCGATCCGGGCGAGGACGCCGAGCAGCTGGCGTTCGAGCTCGACGCCTACCTGCTGATGGCCAACGCGATGTTCGTGATCAGCGGGGAGGCGGCGCCGATGACCCGCGCGCGCCAGGCGCTCGAGCGGCGGATCGATGCCGCGACGGTCACAAGCGCCCCGCCGAAGAAGACCGGCCGCAAGCGCTGAGCCGGCCGGGCGCTACCTGATCAGCCGCACTTCGGCCGAGGTCTCCTTGCGCAGGCTCTTGGCGAAGAGATGGCCGCCCGGGGTCAGCCGGTGATGGGGGAGCAGGACGACGCCGAAGCCATGCCGGGCGACCCACGATGCAAGCGCCGGCTGCGGGCACCCGGCGAGCACGTCGAACGTGGCGCGTGGGGCGGTGGAGCCGAGGATCTCGCGCGCCTCGCGCAGGTCCAGCTGCGCTTCCTCCCTGACGGCGACGTTGTACGGCCCCTCGCCACCGGCGCGACCCCATCTCGCCGGCCGCGCCTGCGGGGCGAGCGTCACGACCGACAGCTCGCGCCCGGCGTTGGCCAGTTCGGCGGCCTCGCGCAGCGCCGCAGTGCCCGCGCTGCTGCGCTCGAACACGACCGCAACCCGCCCGCTTGCGCCGGAACCTGGCCTGCCGGCACCTGACCCGCCGTGCGTCGAGCCCTTGACAGGGGTTGTGCCAAGCGCGGACATGTCGGGCAACGTTACCGGGGGCCTGGCTACGATCGGCCTGTGCCGCCTGTTGAGATCGTGCCCGGCCTGCTTCGCTGGACGGCGCCGCACCCGGACTGGAATCCACGGGCCAAGCCTGGGAGCGCGAATGACTGGGACGAGCACGTCGGCTCGGTGCTCTACGAGCTGCCCGACACGGTCGTGCTGATCGATCCGCTGCTGCCGGCGGCCGATCGCGAGGGATTCCTGCGCTGGCTCGACGAGCGGATCGGGGCCCGTCCGGTGAGCATCCTCACGACGATCCGCTGGCACCGGCGCGACCGCGACGAGCTCGCCGAGCGCTATCAGTCGAACACGATGCCCCGGGCGTGGAACGCCGTCCCGCACGGGGTGCAGCCGCAGCCGCTGCGAGGAGCGGGCGAGACGATGTTCTGGCTGCCCGACGTCGCGACGCTCGTCCCCGGCGACCGCCTGCTTGGCTCCCCCGACGGCGGCCTTCGGGTGTGCCCACAGAGCTGGCTCGGACAGGTTCACGTCAACCGTCCGGGCCTCGTCGAGCTATTGCGTCCGCTCGTCGATCTGCCGATCGAGCGCGTGCTTGTCTCGCACGGCGAGCCCGTTCTGCACGACGGGCGCGCCGCGCTCGTGCGGGCGATCGCCGAGGCCAAAGCCGACGAGGAGCAAGCCTGAGCGGGGGTGGGCGACTCCACCCCTAGGGTGACTATCCAGCGGCTCGTTCGGAGCTGATGATGGCTGGGCATACCGAACCCGCCCTAAGGAGGCAAACGAAATGCTCAGCAAGACCCGCATCACGATCGTCACCCTCGTCGCATCGGCCGCCTTTGCAGTGGCCGCGGTGATCCCCGCCGTCTCGCAGGCCCAGTGGCACACATACTGCGTGGCCGGGCATTGCACGACACACAAAAACTTCACGAACGGCGGCGTGAGCCCGTGCGTGGGGGCCAACGCCAATTACAACAAGGCATATGAAGCGCTGCTCGACGCGATCCAGAACAAGAAAGAACAGGCCGACAAAGTTCACCCCGAAATGACGCAGGCCGAAGCGCAGGCACAGATCGAAGAAGCCGAAGGACGCGTCCACCTCGCGAGCGTGGCCGCGTTCGAATGGGGTTGCGATGTCGCCGTGCACACATCGTCGGGGTCGCTCGGCGCGGCCCATGCCGGCGTGCTGCACAGCCCCTCGCTAACCAGGGCCTCGTAGTCGCTCACGGCGCCGCGCCGCGGGAATAGACTCCGCGCATGGCTGAGCCAAGCGGGACCGTGCTGGTCACCGGGGGGACGGGGTTCCTCGGCGGATGGTGCGGCGCCGAGCTGCTGCGTCGCGGGTACACCGTGCGGACGACCGTGCGTGACCTGCGACGGACCGACGACGTCCGCGCCGCATTGGCGGCAGCCGGCGTCGATGCCGGCGAGCGCCTGTCCGTCGTGGCGGCCGACCTCAAGGCTGACGACGGCTGGCCGGAGGCGGTGGCGGGGTGTGACTACGTGCTCCACATCGCCTCGCCTTTTCCGCCGGCGCAGCCGAAGGACCCGGACGAGCTCATCGCTCCGGCCCGGGATGGAGCGCTGCGCGTGATCGGCGCGAGCCTCGACGCTGGCGTGCGGCGCGTGGTGATGACCTCGTCCGTCGCCGCGGTTCGTCACGGGCGGCCGCCGTCCGCGGATAGGCCGTACAACGAGGCCGACTGGACGGACCCGGACGACCTGCGGCGCACGCCGTACGTTCGCTCGAAGACGATCGCCGAGCGCGCAGCTTGGGACTACATCCGGGCGCACGGCGCGGAGAGCAAGCTGGCGATCGTGAACCCGGGCGCGATCATCGGTCCGGTGCTGAGCGACGATCGCTCGTTCTCGTTGCAGGTGATCGAGCGGCTGCTCAAGGGCATGCCGGCGGTGCCCCGGCTCGGCTTCGCGCTCGTCGACGTTCGCGACGTCGCCGACCTTCACATCCGCGCGATGACCGCCCCGTCGGCCGGCGGCGAGCGATTCCTGGCCGTCGACCGCTTCCTCTGGATGAAGGACGTCGCCCGGATCCTGCGCGAGCGCCTCGGCCAGGCCGCCGCCAAGGTCCCGACCCGCGTCGCGCCCGACTTGCTGATCCGCGCCATGGGGCTGTTCGACCCGAGCGTCCGCACGATCGTGAGCGACCTCGGAGTGTCGGCCACGTACACGGCCGAGAAGGCCAAGACGACGCTCGGCTGGGAGCCGCGGCCGATCGAGGATGCGATCGCCGACACGGCACAGAGCCTCGTCGAGCGCGGCCTAGTAAGCCCCGGCCGCCGCTGAGGCGGCCGCTCGCGCCTGGTGAGGCGCGAGCGCATCGGGCCGACGCACAATCGACGGACGAGCGGAGCGTGGCCGGATCGGCGCGGCTAGAGACGTCCGTTGTCGCGCAGCCAGGTGAGCGCACGGATCGTCACGTTGCCGCGCCAGTCGGTCGTCTGCGCCGGCGACCAGGCCAACCAGTCGAACATCCAGCCGCCGTCCTCCTGCTGTTCGGATTCGACGATGTCGAGGTGAGCCTCGATCTGCTCCTCGCTGACCAGGCCACGCGACCGGCTGCCCGGTCGCGGTGAGAGGTCGAGCGGGCGCAGCGCCTCGCCCTCGGCGCCGCCGATGGGCGCGACTGCCGAGGTGTCTACGCGCGCGGCGAGCGACGCGATCGCCGCACCGGCGCGCTGCTCGTCGGGAACGACATCGAGGAATGCGCAGGCGAACTTCAGCCAGTACCCGCGCGGCTCGTCGGCCGTCTCGATCGACCGCCAGCACCAGTCGTCGGCGCGGTCGAGCCACTCATCGTCCGTCACGCCGCCGGCGTGGACGGCCGCGGCGAGCGCGAGAGTCAGAACGGACCCGGGCTCGGGCTGGAACCAGGGCGCGCGCGGGTACAGCTCGAAGCCGGGCAGCACCGACGGGATGCCGCCGTCTCGGGCGGCGATCGACGCGATGAAGGCGCGCGCGCCGCGAGCCAGCTCGCCGTCTGCCGCGCCCGCCTCGTTGAGCGCCTCGAGCGCGTAGAGCGTCGCCGCCGGCTGGCTGGCCGGGCCGCGCAGGTCGGGCTCCAGCGCGTGACCGAAGCCGCCGTCGTCGTTGCGGTAGCCACGAAGCACATCGATCACCGGCTGAGCGGGCCCGCCGGCGAAGAGCAACGTGTAGCGGTGGCGATCGAGCAGGCGGGCGGCTGACCAGATGAACTTCTCGGCTGCGGGGTGATCGATTGGCATGCCCACACGCTACGCGGCGGTGGGCGTGCGGTCTTTGAGAAATCGGACAGGCGGGAGGCCGGCCAGTCGTGTGACCTCGGCCGTCATGTGCGCCTGGTCGGCATAGCCCGCATCGAGCGCCAGCTCGACCAGCGGCGCCGGCGCGAGCGCCTGCAGCCGCCGAAAGCGCAACACGCGCTGAAGCATCTTCGGCCCGTACCCGACCGCATCGCTGACGCGGCGCTGCAGCTGGCGCGCGCTCACACCAAGCTCAGCGGCGACCGGGCCCACGCGGGCGCGCGGGCGCGAAAGCGCCGGCACGGCAGCGGACATGAGCGGGTCCGGCTCGTGCACGCCGCGCAGCTCGACCGCGCGCAAAAGCAGTGCGTGCGGGTCCTGACCCGCCGCCAGCGCCTCGAGCAATGCCGAGGCCACGTCCCGTCCGAGAACGTCGACAGCGTCCGGGGAGTTGTCGCAGAGCTCCGACGCCGGCAGGCCGAGAACCGCGCCGGCCGTGGCCGGCCGCAGCCGCACGCCGACCACGCGCGAGCCCGGGGGGAGCGCCACGATGCGCGGCCGGGTGTCAGGCCCGGCGATGCTCAGCCGCTCGCCGGCCCAGATCAAGTCCACGCATGCATCCGGCACGACCCGCTGCTGATGCGCGGTCGCCGTGGCCTGCTCCCACGTGCAGGCCACCAACCGCGAGCCGACGGGTCGCTCGAAGTAGCTCACACCCTCACGCTACCCGGCCTGCCATTGGAGCTACGCCAATTTCGCTGCCAGCTGCGAGAGCCGGCGGTCGTAGCTCAACAGGCGCCGGCCCCATTGAGATCCGTCTTCCACCCGGCCTTATCGGGGATCGCGGCCATACGCAACGGAGCGATGTCGAATCGCCACGACACGAACTGTTCTCTCATTCTCGGCGAGCTGATAGATGATGCGAAAAGCGCCGACGCGCATCGAGCGAAGCCCCCCCAGCCGCCCGCGGAGCGCGTGGCCGACCAACGGATCGCGTTCGAGCAGCCCGAGCGCGTCCTGTATGGCGTCGATGAGGGGCCAGTTGAGCTCGAGTAGTTCAGCTCGGGCGTGCCGCGCGAGGACGACGCGCGCCACCGCTCAGCGCGTTGAGCGACGGACGTCGAGCTCGGCGCGAAGGTCCGCGAGCGTGACCGTCTCGCCGCGCGAGAACTCGGCAAGACCGGCCTCGATCGCGGCGAGGGTCTCGGAGTCGGACAGGATTTCCGCCGTCTCCTCGAGGGCGTCGTACTCGTCGATTGGAACGAGCGCGGCGGCCGGCTTTCCGTTGCGGGTCACCAATACGTGATCGCGACGATCGGCAACGTCGCTCAGCAGGGCGCTGAGGTTGGTCCGGAACTCACGAACTGGGACCGTCTTCGCCACCAGCAAAGTGTACCGTATTGTGTACTCGCTTGCCGCACAGGCATTCCCTGCCAGCCACGCTCGGCTCACCGCTTCAACAGGAACCCGCGAGTGGCCTTCACGGCCGTCCCTCCGGTCGGTGTGAAGGTGCCGCGCGCCGTCAGCTTCAGCCGCCTGGCGCGCTTCAGGAGCTTCTTCCCCGCGGGCGTCAGCTTGAGTTTGAGCGTCCCGGTTCCGGCGGCCGCGAAGCCGAGACGACCGGCCGCCACGAGCACCGGCTTCGGCTTCGCGCGGCTGGCGAGCTTCGCGCCGGGCGGCAGCTGGTACCAGTCGATCGTGGCCGAGCCGGCCTCGAGCGCGGAGAGCTTGAACGCAAGCCCGCCACGCTTCAGCAGCGCCGCGATCTTCGACGCCTTCCCCGAGGGCACGAGGCCTCGGGCGAGCAGCGCCGCGATCTGCGCCGCCGTGATGCTCGTGCCACCGCTTTTGGAAGTTTCGAGCGGCGGGATCGGTTTCGGCGCTGTCGTGCCAACAGCCGAAGGCTGCGTCACAAGCCCCGCTGCGCCCGGACCATGACGGTCGCGACACTCGTCCGCTCGGCGCACGCGGGGCTCAACAAGGTGCCATTCAGTGGTCGCATCGGCGGCAAGGCGCTTGCGCCGGGCCGTTATCAGGCCACGTTCACCGCCGCCGACAGCGCTGGCGCCTCGTCGAGCAAGACGTTGAGCTTCACGATCGTTAGTCGCTGACCCCGGGCCTCGGAAGATCGTTCTGCAGGGACCTCTACGGGAGCGACGGGCGTCGAGGCCTCGTTTGGCACCCCATCAAGATCTGGGCAAGAGAGGGCTACTAAGCCTGGATCCACCGCATGATGGCCTGGTCGGGGGTGATTGATGTTGTTGGCGTGTTTCTCGGGCGCGTTGCTGGTGTTGGTCGGCGTGTGGGAGCGGTGGCGTTCTTTCGGAGGCTCTTGGCGACGTGTTTTCGGGCAGCGCTGAGCTGTCGGTGTTGACGGGTGGCTCGGCTGGTCCTCTGCTCGCGGCGGTTTGCGTTCAGGCGAGTTCTGGGAGTCCGCGGATGCGGGCGAGCGCGCTGGTGAAGTCGTGTTGCCATGGCCAGCGAGCGGGAAGGTGAAGCGTCCACTGCCGGCCGGTGCGGGTCAGCCGGCCGGGGATCTGGAGCAGTCGGCGGCGCATGGTGCGCGCGACGCGCACGGTCTCGCCGGAGAGCCCGATCGCGCTGGTCCAGCGCAGCAGGTTGTGCGCGATGCAGGCGATCACTGTCCAGGCGCTGTTCGCGTTGAACTGGCCAGAGGGAAAGTGCGCGAGCGCCTGGTCTTTGAGGTCGCGGATCGTGAGCTCCACGACGGCGTGCTGGCGGTGCTCTGCCTCGACGACCTCCAGAGGGTCGGTGCGGTTGGTGATGAACGGGAAATACCGCCAGTCCGGCCACAGCTTTGCTTGCGGGCCGATCAGTCGGGTGCGACGCACGATCAGCCGTCGTCCGCCGGCGGTCGTCTCGGCGATCTGCGCCTCCCCGTCTTGGGAGTAGTCCTTCAAGGGCCGCCACGCCGACTCGGGGATCTGTTTGATCGCGGCGGGAACCCAGAACTGGAGGTTGCCCGACTCCCCGTAGAACTTCAAGCGGCGGTCCTCCCGCCTCGTCCGCTCGCGTTGCGAGCGTGACAGGCGCCAACCAAGTCCGCGAGGACAGGAGGAACCGCCATGAAGAAGGTATCCGCGCCGAAGGTCGCCACGACGACGCAGGCGTATGAGAGCCCGCTCCCACCGCAGATCCAAGAGGCGCTCGGCGAGCTCGTCGGGGCGGCGAGGGAGGGTTTGCTTGCCTTGAGCGTCGGCGTCGGGCTGGGCGTCGTGCACGAGCTGATGGAGCTCGAGGTCTCCGAGGTCGTGGGACCGAAGGGCAAGCACGACCCCGACCGGACCGCGGTGCGCCACGGCCATGAGGACGGCTCGATGACGCTTGGCGGCCGGCGCGTGAAGGTCTCTCGCCCGCGGATGCGCAGCGTCGATGACGAGCACGAGCAGCCGCTCGCGACCTATGAGTACTTCGCCGACCGCGACCCGCTCACACGTGCAGTGATGGACCGGATGCTCGCCGGCGTCTCGAGCAGGAAGTTCGCCGGCGTCGGCGAGCCCGTCGGCCAGGAGGTCGAGCAATCCTCGACGGCGACGAGCAAGTCCTCGGTCTCGGAGATCTTCATCGAGCGCACCCGCACCGCGCTCTCAGAGCTGATGAGCCGCCGGTTGGAGGACGTGCGCCTGGCGGTGATGATGCTCGACGGCCTGGAGATCGCCGAGCGCACGCACGTCGTCGCGCTCGGGATCAGCACCGAGGGCGTGAAGATCCCGCTCGGGTTGTGGGAGGGATCGACCGAGAACGCGACGCTTGCGCGCACGCTGCTGGCCGACCTCGTCGACCGGGGCCTCGATCCAGAGCAGGCGATCCTGTTCGTGATCGACGGCTCGAAGGCGCTGCGGCGCGCGATCAAGGACGTCTTTGGTGAGCACGCGCTCGTGCATCGCTGTCACCGTCACAAGGAGCGCAACGTGTGCGACCTGCTCCCGGAACGCGACCGCGACCAAGTGCGCGCTCGAATGCGCGCGGCGTGGGCGCTCGAGAACGCCGAGCTTGCCGAGCAGCGCCTGCAGCTACTCGCCTCAGAGCTCGATCGCAGCTGGCCAGACGCCGCGGCCTCGCTGCGCGAGGGGATGGCCGAGACGCTGACATTGATGCGCCTGAAGATCACCGGCCAACTCGCGAAAACGCTTACCTCGACGAACCCGTGCGAGTCGATGATCGAGATCGTGCGCTACACCCAACGCAACGTCAAGCGCTGGCGCGACGGGGACATGCGCCGCCGCTGGACCGCCGCCGGGATGCTCGTCGCCGAGCAGCAGTTCCGCAGGATCATCGGCTACCGCGACCTCGCCAAGCTCGTGATCGCGATCGAGCGTCACAGCACCCTCGCCGCCCAACCGAACCCCGAACGCGTCGAGGTCGCCGAGCCGGTTACCGTGTGAACATCAACCCGTGAAGATCGCCGCCGAAGTTCCACGACGATCCGGACAACCTCCAGAACTGCAGGCGGACACTGATCGAGTAGAGCCAGCCGGCGCTCTCGAGCCTCGCGATCAGCTTTCGGTTCCAGAACCCCGAGTCGGCCCTGAAAAGCTTCTCGCTCCTCGCGCCTGCTCGTTTGACGCGAGCGATCAGCTCCTCGGCGAAACGCACGACACCGCGCTGGGTGTTCGCCTGTCCCTTGCGCAGGCGAACGTGCAGAACCTCGCCGCTGCCCGCGCGACTCGCGAGCAGCGGGTGATACCCGCGCTGTTTGGTGTATCCGAAACCGACACCCTCCTTGTGGTAGCCGTAGGTCTGGCCGATGAAGCTGTCCACGTCAACGATCAGCCGCTCATCACCCGGGCCGGCGCCCGCCCGCCACGCGCGTGTCAACGACTCTGCGAGGACCCGGTCGAGCTGGCGCACATGCCCGAAGGTGAAAGCCCGAAGAAACGTTCCGAGTGTCGAGGGCGCCGGCAGCCAGCCACCCAAGAGACGACGCGTACGCCCAGCCCGCAGCACATCACAATCATCGATCGAATCCGCGCCAAGCAGCATCGCGAACACGAGCGCCATCACCTTCCTGCCCGCGTTCGCTGCGCCCGGCCGGTCACGACGAAGTGCCACGAACCGGCCCACGAGAGCCTCGATCCCGAGCCGCCCCGCGAGCGTCGCGACCAACGCGATCCCCGCGTCCGAAACCACGCGATCATCGTCAAAGACGACACGCACCCCGTCCAGTCCGACCCGCTCGTCATCCTGCACCATACGAGTGACCTCCTGACCCCGGGCCGCGACAGCCGCAATCTGTCGCTACCAAGCCCGATTCAGGAGGTCATTCTTTGCTCACCACCGGACAACACCGGTGGATCCAGGCTAAGTTGACCTCGACCGACGAGCCAGGGCTACCCCTCGGTGAGTATCAGCATCGTCTCGGGGCGAACCCCGTCGAACTTCATCGCATCGGCTCCGGCCTCGGACTGCATCAACCCCTCGAAGGCCGCCATGTCGGGCACATCGGCGATCAGCCCGACCCGATTGGAACCCTCCGGGTCTCGGAAGGTGCGCACCGTGATTCCCAGAGGCCCAAAGACTTCCTGTCGCTTCGGTGAACTGAGCCAGTGGTCGACATCGTCTACCTCATGGAACGCAAGCAAGGTGGCCATCGTGCCTCGTCTTTCCCACGGCGAGAAGCCGTGCAGTCTCAATGTCGGTGTACGGCGCGAGGATAACCCGATCCACGTGCCTGCGCACGGGCTCGGCTCGCTCGCGCAATGTGCGAAGAGCAACATCGCGGGGTCCACTGGCGGCGCCCGAAATTACCGCAGACAATAGATTGCGGTCCCTTGCGGGGTCAAGGCCTCGTTTGGCACCCCATCGAAATCAGGAGTAATGACGGGGGTTTACTGCCAGCGATGGGGCACGCTGATCGTCGCGCCCGGCTGGCGAGCTACCGGGGCTGCGATTGAATGTCTTTGGGCGGTGCGCTAAGGCCCCGTCGCGCCTCCCGCGTTGTCGCGCACGTTCTCGGCCGCACGCTCTGCGTTGGCCTTTGAGACAAACGACTCGCCGCCCGTGGCGACCGTCTTCCCATTCGACGGAGCCGTCACGTGCCAGTACCAGGCGGTGCCACTTCCGAACGCCTCGTAATCATCGGTCTTGGCGCTGCTCTTGAAGCCCTCTGCAGCCCGCTCGGCGTTGTACTTGCTCGCAAACGACTCGCCGGACGCAGCAACCTTGTTACTGCCCGACCACAGGCGCCAACGGTACTTGTCGCTGCTGTCGGGATAGACCTCGAATTTCACTCCGCGCTCCTCTCGGTGGGTTCGTAAGCGGTGCTGTCCGTCGGGGCGCCATTTGAAGGCTCCACCGCGACGGTGGTGGTCTCTCCGTAGACCGGTGGAGCCGGAGCCTTGAAGTCGGACATGTCCTCGTTGCTGGTGCCCGGCGGCACGACATCTTTGGGCTGCAACGGGAGAATGTCGGGCGGCGAAGCAGGCGGACGCGCGGGCGGATCCGGCTTGGAAGGAATCTGTGGAGGTCGGACTTGCCATGCCTTGAGGTTCTGGACCAAGTCTCGATAGAACGTGACGGCCTGGGCGCGTGTCTCGCGCACGAACGAACCCTCAGCACGACCCCGCTTCTGCCCCATCGGCCGGCTGAGCGTCAACGTAAAGGACCGTGGCTCGCGCTTGCGATCTGCGGCAAAGAGCATCTGGTCCGGCTCGCCACGGACCTGATCAAGCGTAGCGGCAACACTCTCGCGAGCGTGGGGATACCAGACCTCGATCCGAAGGTCTGGCCACGCATCCTGCAGCTGCCGTAGCAGCCAGTTGATTCGCGATTTCGGGCGCCCTTCGGTGGGCGCGGTGAGGCTGACACTGACTGAGGTCTGACGGGCCTTGAGGTCCGCAAGGATGTGCAAGTCGCCGATCGCGTCAGGAACACGAACCGTCGTCTGGAGGACGCCACGAGTCGCTAGTGCCTTGTCTGCGGCTTCCACGCGTCCTGTCGTGGTTTGCTTTCGAGGGCGAGCGGTCGCGACATTTCGGCCGAGTTCCTGTGAGAAGCTCAAGCAGAGGTACTCGGCGAACTGCTCCCAACGTTCAGCGACGTGACGTGTCGTTTGGTCGCCTTGGCGGAGCGTGCCGTCGCGGGCAGCACTGCGTACTGTTACCCAATGCTGGCCCATATCTTCGAAGCCCGACACCCCGGATGCTTCACTGCTCAGATAGTGAATCAGCTCTCGAAGCACCCACGCCTGGTCGGGGTCTGAGATCCCCCGATGCCGACTCTGCACGACGGCCTCGGTCAAGACTCGCCACCAAGACAGGTGCCAGAGCTTTGCTTTGCGGAGCTTGCGACCGTCGACACATACTGGAGACTCGGATGCCCCGTGGGTGATCTGGTTGGAGATCGTCAGAACTCCGTCAAAGCCTTGGTCGCGCGCGATATCCAGATACCGCCCAACCTGATCGTCCTTCAGTGCGGCAGATCCAGTCTTGACCTCGACTAGACATGTCCAACGCTTAGGGCCTCGCTCGCAGACGATCGCGCCATCAGGAATGTCCGTCTTACCCTCGGCGTTCTTGAAGCGAACCTCGGCAAAGGTCTCGAGGTTCGGGGATCGGGGAGCGCCCAGCTCCCCAAGAAGCGCGTGGCCGAACTCCGGCACGCCATGCATCACGGCGAGCAAGCAAGCGGTCGCTCGCTTCTCCTGCTCCTCCTGACTTCGAATGCCATAGGTCGGGATCAGGCGCGCGTGAGGCCAATCAGCCTTGCTATCAACCGGAGCGTCCCCGCCACTCGCTAGCGCCGCCATAACCGAAAACTATCGCGTCGGTCCAGGACTTGGAACCCGCCTGCTTCCTCGAACCCGCGCGCCGGCCGATCTACGAATTGACACGACGCGCTGCTCGTCGAATTTCCACGCTTCCTGCCGTACTTCCAAGCCGCCAGCCGCTGCCGCACTGGGCGCGGAAGGGGCGGGGTGCCAAAAGCGGGAGGGACGGGACGACGTGCGAACCCGCACGCCACCTTGGAATGGCTGGTTGGAGCATTGATGGAGCCCGTTGGCCGGGACGTTCGGCGGCGCGCGGCGGAAACGATCGGGGGAAGGGGCGAGATGTAGCCGCGCCCAATCCGGGTTTCGCCCGATCGCCCCCCATCCTGCCTCTTCGAGCGCCGTACGGACGCTGAGACCGTGCAAACGGTGGGGTGAGAAGTACGGAAGCGACGGGACTCGAATGCGCGTTTGTCGCCTCCGTCGAGATCCGGCTGTAGGCGCGCTCGGCAGCGCCGCTGGTCAGGGGGCGAGCGTCAGCGCCCGGACGTGGCGTGGCCTTACGACGTTGAAGTGGCGTCGGTCCAGCGTCACCAACTCGGTGATGTTGAGCCGCTCCGCCAGAGCGACGATGCAAGCGTCGGTCGTTCCGAGCGGCAAGTCCGCGTAGTGCTCGACCAACTCGGCAGCACGGGAGAGATCGTCAGCGGTGGGACTCACGGTGGCGAGGAACCCAGCCTTGAACGATCGCAGGAACGCGGCCTCGACCGAGGAGCCGGCGTCGCGCGCCAGCAGGTAGCCAACCTCCGCGATCACCATGCCCGGCACCAGTCGAAGCGGCCGGGCCGCCGCGAGTGCCTCCGTCGATGCGCGGTGATGCGTGTCGTTGCGGTTGGCGGCGGCGACCAGCGGGCCGGTGTCAACCAGGATCATCAGGCGTCGGGAAACCCCGAGCGCAGGATCTCGCCGGAGCGCTCGGCCAGATCGGCAGCTCCGTCGAAGCTCGCAAAGAACGACGGCAGCTCCTCGCCGGCGATATCCGATCCATTGCGATCCACGACGGCGACGTGGACTCGCTGGCCAGCCTTCACGCCGTGGCGGCGAAACTCGGCCACCAACTCAGCGTCATCGCCTGGCACGACCAGATCCCACTCGTTGACTGCGTCGGTCCTGCTCACGCTCCAAGCGTAGCGGCCTCACTGGTTCAGCCCCGCCCGTAGCTGGCTGATGCTGGCGCGGTGGCCGCGCACGCGGTAGTTCTCGCCGTCGATCTGGAGGACTGTGGCGTGGCGTAGGAGGCGGTCCGCGATGTGGCGGTTGGTGGTGTGAGGAATGATCCTCAGCCTCATTCTCGCGGCGTTTGGCTTGACGCGCGCCGCGTCGTCGCCGTCCAGCCAAAGCCCGCGTTCCTCGCGTACTTCGAGGCTCAGGCCAGCCTCCCCACGACCCGGCCCGGCGCACGTCTTCTGCCGGGCCGGGGTGGGTACAAGGCGGGGAGATCGGGACAGTTTGCGAACCCCTGTGTGGCCCTGGATTGGCTGGTTGAGGCGCTAATGGAGCCGGTCGGGCGGGAAGCGCCGCGGCGAGCAGCAGAGGCGATCCGCAGAGTAGATTGACCAAGACAGTCTGGTGTCGTCCGATGCGTAGACGAACATATGTTCGTGTCCCAGAAGGTTTCCGCGCCCGGCGCGAGAAAGACAGCACTGATGTCAGGCAAGAGCGCGATCGAGTGGACCGAGGCTACATGGAACCCCGTCACCGGCTGCGACAAGGTGTCGCCCGGATGCGCGCATTGCTACGCGGAGACGTTCGCCGAGCGCTTTCACGGGGTGCCTGGACATCCTTATGAGCAGGGCTTCGCGCTCAAGCTCTGGCCGGAGCGGCTTGAGCATCCCTTGCGTTGGAAGCGGCCACGGATGATCTTCGTCAACTCGATGAGCGACCTGTTCCACGAGCGCATCCCCGACGACTACATCGCCCAGGTCTTCGAGATCATGGGGGCCGCGAGTCAGCACACTTTCCAGATCCTGACCAAGCGCCATGAGCGGCTCGCCCAACTGGCCTCTGATCTCCCATGGCATCCGAACGTATGGATGGGCGTGACGATCGAGAACCGGCGGTTCGTTCATCGCGCCGATCACCTGCGCGAAGTGCCGGCAGTCATCCGCTTCATTTCAGCCGAGCCGCTGCTGGGTCCGCTCGAAGGGCTGGACCTCTCTGGAATCCACTGGCTCATCGCAGGCGGTGAGTCAGGACATCGACACCGACCCGTGAAGGTCGAGTGGTTGCGGGAACTTCG
Organism: uncultured Solirubrobacteraceae bacterium; assembly: GCA_963716315.1. Classification (GTDB taxonomy): domain Bacteria; phylum Actinomycetota; class Thermoleophilia; order Solirubrobacterales; family Solirubrobacteraceae; genus Palsa-744. Next base: position 2,355,312 of record OY970301.1, read on the forward strand.
CGACAACTGCGCTGACGAAGGCGTGGCCTACTTCTTCAAGCAGTGGGGCGGCCATCGCGCCAAGAGCGGAGGGCGGCTGCTGGATGGGAGGACATGGGACGAGTTGCCCAAGTCGCGAGCGCTTGAGCTGGCATGAACCAACGCGCGGGGCGGTCGTGGGGCTATTGGACCCGCGCGAAGCTCGCCATACTCGACGAATACCTGCCAGCCTTCCTGCAAGCAGCGAGCGGCAAGAGCGATGAGTACGTCTACCTCGACGCCTTCGCTGGACAAGGTAAGGGCGTCGATCGTCTGACGGGTGAGGAGTTCCAGGGCTCAGCGCGTATTGCTCTCGCAGCCAGCGCCTCGCGTGCCGACACTCGCTTTACCCGGCTGCGCTACTTCGAGCAGGAGAACAAGGCACGCGAACTTCAGACTCGGTTTCAAAGCGAGTACCCAGACCGCGACATCAAGGTTTACGGCGGCGACTGCAACGTCGAGATTCCCAAAGCGCTGCACGACCTCCGTGGGCTGCGATGGGCTCCGACGTTCGCCTTCATCGACCCCGACGGCATGGAGTTCGAGTGGCGCACACTCGAAGCACTCGCCGATCACAAGCGCGGCTATCGCGCGATGTCCAGCTCGAAGCCTGAGTACAAGGTGGAGCTATGGCTTCTGTTCCCGACGCAGGGCCTCGTCAGGACGCTCGCCCTCGACGCAGCGAAGTTGCGTCCCGAGGACGAGGCGCGCGCCACAGCGCTCTTCGGCACCAACGCTTGGCGCTGGATCTATGACCGGCGAACCGAAGGCAAGCTCAACCCGCAGGACGCCAGGGATGAATACGTCAACCTGATGCGTTGGCGACTGACCGAGGATCTCGGCTATCGGCGAACCCACGCACTGGAGTTGATGAATACCGGCGGCGGGACCATCTATCACATGGTTTTCGCCACCGACAACGATGCAGGGGACAAGATCATGGCCGACATCTATGCCAAGACAGCGCGCCAGATCCCCGAGATGCGCCAAGAAGCCCGCGACCGCAAGCTCGGCCAAGCCACGCTGGACCTCGGAGTCACGCACGAGACGGAGGGTGCGACATACCACCACGAGCCCCCGTGGAAGCCTCCCGCGCTGCCCTGACCGGCGTCACGCCGGGTTCGCTGCGCTTCTTATGCCGCCTGTTGACTGCCTCGTCTAGGCTTTGCAAAGCCAAAACGAGCGAGACGGAGAGGGCGGGATTCGAACCCGCGATGGAGTTTGACCCCCATACTCGCTTAGCAGGCGAGTGCCTTCAGCCTCTCGGCCACCTCTCCCGTTGGGAACGGCAGAGTTTAGAGGCTGCCGATCGCATCGCGGCGCTGTATCAGCGCGCCTGAACGCTCGCCTGAGGTCAGGAGCCAGCGCGCTCGGCCGGCAGATAGCACCCCTCGTGAACGACGCGATGCCCAGCCGCCAGCTCGTCGTGAAGCATCAGCCGCGAGCCTGCGCGCGCAGTCCCATCCGGCAAGAGGACTCGGATCGGCTCATAGACGCCGACCTCTTTACCGCATTGGGCACAGCGCAGAGATTCCACAACGTGGCCCTCCTTGGGCAGCCGCGATTCGTGTTGTATCGTAATCTTAGAAGATGGTTGATAAATAAGGATGTCTGGTTTGGAAGCGAAGTTGTCCGCGTCGAGGTCGGTCGACGAGCGGAGCGTGTGCTCGTCGACGGAGGAAGCGGGTCAGCCGTGCCGCTGAGGGCTTCGGGCACGAGCGTTGGCGGCTTGGAGACCTACGAGGCCCGGCTGGCTCGTAGCGTTCTCGGCGGTGACTCGAGCGCTGAAGCGTCGGCGAGGGCGCTGCTGGAGCACAGCGACCCCGCGACGCTCGACGCCGCCGTTGGCCTGGTGGTGCCGTTTGGCGCGATCACCGCTGACGCCTTCGACTGCCTGGCCGACGCGTGGGAGACCTACCGTCACTTCAAGCACCTCAGCTGGGACTAGCGATGGTCCCGCCCTCCCGGAGCGACCCGTCGTCAGGCGAGCAGCAATGGCACTTGCGCAGCTATGTGCTTCATCGCCGCGACTTCAACGAGATGCGAATGCGCCTGCCGCGCGCGGTGCGGCGCGACGTGGAAGCCGTGCCGGAAGGTCATGTCGGGCTCGTCGCGCAGGCGGTCGTCGGGGCAGGCGGCGACACGCCGTTGGCCGTGCTCTACGACAACGCGCCGGCACCGGTCGCCGAGCAGCGTTTGCAGGAGCTCCGGCGGCGACTGACCGATCTGCTCCGATGAGCGTTCGACGGAGTGCTGGTTTGGAGTCGCTCGCGCGCGGGTCGAACGGTTGGTGAGGGCGATAGAGGCGCTCGTTGCCGCCGGTCTCGTGGCGGTCCTCGCCGGCACTCTGCACACAGCAGCCGGTCGAGCCCCGCGCGTCGGTCTGATGGCACAGTCGGTCGGGATCGCCCTGCTCGGCGTCGCCGGGGGCTTGGCGCTGTTCTCCGGGCACGTCGTCGGCGCCGCGTTTCACAGCGAGGTGCGCCCCGCGTTCGGAATAGACGGCCTCAGCGGCTTCTTCCTGTTGCTGATCGCCGCAGTCGGGGCGCCGGCGGCGGTGTTCGCCCGCGACGCGCTGGAGCCGGACCTGTCCGGGCGTTCGCTGGCGGTCGCCACCGGCGTCTTCCTGCTCGTGCTCGTCGGGTTCGTGTGCGCTCGCGACCCGAGCACGTTCCTCGGCTTCTGGGAGCTGATGACGCTGGTGCCGGCGGGGGCGATTCTGCTGGCGCGCCAGGACCGGGAAGCTCGCCACGGCGTGTTCGTGTACCTCGCGATCACGCACATCGGCGGCGCCGGCGTGTGGGTCTCGATCCTCGTGCTGGCGCAGCACGGCGCCTTGGGCGGAGCTCCGCTGGGCGGCGGCGTGGCTGCGCTCGTCGCGTGCGCATCGCTGGTTGGCTTCTCGACGAAGGCCGGGCTGATGCCGTTCCATTCGTGGCTCCCCCGCGCGCATCCGCTCGCGCCGGCGCACATCTCGGCGCTGATGTCGGGGGTGATGATCAAGCTCGCACTCTACGGGCTCGTCCGCGTCCTCTTCGAATGGCTTGCTCCGCCGGGGCTGTGGGTCGGGAGCGCGCTGCTCGCGCTCGGCGTCCTCTCGTGCGTGGGCGGCGTGCTGTACGCGTTGATGCAGCACGAGCTGAAGCGGCTGCTCGCGTTTCACTCGATCGAGAACGTCGGCATCGTCGCGCTCGGACTCGGAGCGTCACTCGTGTTCCGCGACGTCGGCGAGCCGACGTGGAGTGCGATCGCGTTCGCCGCCGCGCTGCTTCACGCACTCAACCACGCGCTGTTCAAGGGCCTCTTGTTCCTCGGCGCCGGCGCATTCGCGAGAGCCGTCGGGAGCCTCGAGCTCGACCGCCTGGGTGGCCTCTTGCGGCGGATGCCGTGGGCCGGTGCGACGTTCGCGCTCGGCGCGATGGCGATCGCCGGGCTGCCGCCGTTGAACGGCTTCGCCTCGGAGTGGCTGACGCTCCAGTCGCTCCTGCATCTCGGCGTGGCGAGCCACCTCGGGGTGGCGCTCGCCGGCGCGCTCGCGACAGCCGCGCTGGCCGCGACAGCAGCGCTGGCCGTGTACTGCTTCGTGAAGGTGATCGGCCTGGTGCTGCTCGGCCTCCCGCGCCGCGAGGAGTGCGCGCAGGCAGGTGAGGCGCCGATCGGGATGCGCGCCGGCATGGTGTTCCTCGCGAGCGCTTGCGTAGCGCTCGGCGCGCTGCCCGGGCTGCTCGTGCCGACGCTCGCCGCGCTCGGCCCCGCGCGGGCCACATTGCACGAAGGGCCGGGGCTGGACATTCCGGGCACGGGCTCGCTGCCGACGCTCGCGCTGGCGGTTGCGCTTGTGGCGCTCGTCGCCGTGCTCGTGCGGCTCGCCGGTGCCCGCCGGGCGGCGCCTTCCCCGACGTGGATCTGCGGCCAGCCGAAGCCCACCGGGCTGGCCTGGAGCTCGGCCGGGTTCACCAAGCCGCTGCGCCTGGTGCTGGAGGCGCTGCTGCGTCCGCGGCGCGAGGCGCGCGTGGTCACGGCCACAAACGTCGCGCAGGCGGTCGTGTACCGAGCCGAGGTGCCGCACCTGTTCGACACGCTGCTGTACGGGCCGGTGTCACGGGGGGCGCTGCGCGCGGCGGGCGTGGCGCGGCGCGTGCAGTCGGGCAGCCTGCGCGCGTATCTGGTCTATCTGCTCGCGCTGCTCGGGCTAGTGCTAGCGCTGGCGCGGCTGGGGCTGCTCGGATGAGCTCGCAGAGCCTGATCGCGGGCGTCGTGCAGTTGGTGGGCGGCGTGCTCGCCGCTCCGGCGATCATCGGCCTGATCCAGCACCTGAAGGGGCGCCTGCAGGGCCGGCGCGGGCCCTCCGTCTGGCAGCCATACCGCGAGCTTCGCCGGCTGTGGGGCAAGAGCGGTGTCGCGCCGGAGCCACACACGTTTCTCTACGCGCTGGCGCCGGCACTCGTCGTCGCAGGCACGCTGCTCGCGCTCACGCTGATCCCGATCGGCGGGCACGCGCCGGAATGGGGGTTGGGCCACGATGCGCTCGTGCTCGTCGGGCTGCTGGCGCTCGCGCGCTTCGCGGTGACGCTGGCGGCGTGGGACACGGCGGGTGCTTTCAGCCTGATGGGCGCCGCGCGCGATCTGATGTTCTCGGTGTTCGTCGAGGGCCTCTTGCTGCTCGTGCTCGTGCTGCTCGCGCTGCCGTCGCACAGCACCGATCTGCTGTCGATGAGCCACGCCGCGGGCATGTCGTGGGTGTGGTCGCGTCCCGCGCACTGGGTCGCAGCGCTCGCGTTCTGCCTCGTGATCCTCGCCGAGACCGGTCGCCAGCCGATCGACAACCCGGACACGCATCTGGAGCTGACGATGGTCCACGAGGGACCGCTGCTGGAGTACGCCGGGCGCGATCTGGCGTACCTGCAGTGGGCCGCGGCGGCACGTCACTGGATCGTGCTCGTGCTCGCGTGCGAGCTCGTGATCCCGCACCCGGGGCCGTTCGCGGCGCAGCTCGCGGTGCTCGGGGGCGGCGTACTGACGCTCAGCGTCGCGCTGGCAGTGTGCGAGACGGCGCAGGCGAAGATGCGCATGCTGCGCGTGCCGCTGCTGCTGGGCTTCGGCGCGGTGCTGTCGCTGCTGGGGCTGGCGAGCTGGTTCGTCGGGGGAGGCACATGAGCGGCGCTGTCGCGTGGGGCCTGGTGATCAGCTCGCTGGCGGTGATCGTCGTGCGCCGGCGCTCGGTGGCGATCGCGCTCGTGGCGGCCCAGTCGCTCGGGCTCGGCGTATACGCGCTCACCCACCAGCCGCACACCTCGACGGAGCTGGCTGTCGCGGGGGCGATCCTGATCGTCAAGGCGCTGCTGCTGCCGGCGCTGCTGCTCTACACGGTCCGGCGCGCCCGCAAGGAGCGTCCGCTGACAACCGAGCTCCCCGCGCTCGCGCGGTTCACGCTCGCGGTCGCGATCGCGCTTGCGCTCGAGCAGTTGATCCCGCGCCTTGGCCTGGCGGGCGCCGGGGTGGAACACGCGGCCGTGGCGACGCTCGCGCTCGGCATCGTCACCGCCCTCGTGCGCCGCGCGGTGCTGTTCCAGGCACTCGGCTTCCTCATCGCGGAGAACGGCATCTACCTCGCCGGCCTGTCGCTGGCGGGCGGCCTGCCCGCCGTGATCGAGCTCGGGCTCGTCTTCGACCTGCTCGTCGTGATCGCCGTCGCCGCAGCGTTCACCGCCAAGATCCACGAGCAGCACGGCAGCGGCGACAGCTCGCTGCTGGAGGTCCTCCGTGACTGACGCCCTGCTGATCGCCGTCGTCGGCGTGCCGCTGCTCGGGGCGCTGCTCGTGCGCCTGCCCCGCACGCCGCGCGGTGCCAATCGCGTGAACGTGCTCAGCGCGAGCGTCGCGCTCGTCCTCGCGCTCGTCGCGAGCGGACTCGGCGCAGCTCACGGCTCGGAGGGCCTGCACGGCTCGTGGTTCCTGCTCGACCACGCCGGCGCTGGCTTCCTCGCGGTGATCGCCGTCGTCGGCTGGTGCAGCGCGCTCGTCTCGCCGACCTACCTCGCCGGCCAAGGAAAGAGCTTGTTCACGGCTCGCCGTGCGCGCGCCTGGTACTACACGGCGTTCCACCTGTTCTGGGCCGCGCTGCTGGCGCTCGCGCTGGTCAAGAACCTCGGCGTGGCGTGGCTGCTGATCGAGGCGACGACAGGGACCTCAGCGCTGCTCGTCGCCTACAGCGGGAGCAGGAATGCGCTGGAGGCCGGCTGGAAGTACCTCGTGCTGACGACCTTCGGCCTCGCCGTCGCGCTGCTCGGCATCCTGATCCTGTTCGCCGGCCTGGCACCGCACGGCGGTGGCCTGGCGACGCTCGACTGGCAGAGCATCGCCGCCCACGCGCACGGCCTCTCCCACCGAACGGCGCTGTTCGCGCTCGTCCTGATCCTCGTCGGGCTCGCCGCGAAGATCGGCTGGGCGCCGGTTCACAACTGGCTGCCGGACGCGCACAGCGAGGCGCCGCCGCCCGTCAGTGCACTGCTCTCCGCCGCGCTGCTGCCGACGGTGATGCTGGTCGCGTGGCGCGTCGTGTTGTCGCTCGGCGGCGCGGCAACGGGTCGGCTCGGCTACGACCTGATGCTCGCGTTCGGCCTCGCCTCGCTCGCGTTCGCGATCCCCTTCCTCTGGCGCCCGATGCCGTGGAAGCGCCTGCTCGCGTACTCGAGCCTCGAGCACATGGGCATCCTCGCGCTCGGGATCGGCTTCCATTCGCCGCTGGCGACCGTCGGCGTGCTCGTCCACCTCGCGGGGCACGCGCTGGCGAAGTCGCTCGGCTTCTACGCGGCGATCCCGCTGCTGCGCCACGAGCCCGAGACGGCGGAGGGGCCGCCGCGCGGGCTGGCACATCTGAGCGGGCCGGTCGCGGCCGGCGTCGGGGTCAGCCTCGGCACGCTCAGCGGGCTGCCGCCGTCGCCACTGTTCCTCAGCGAGCTGCTGATCCTCGCCGGTGGGCTGGCGGCGCATCAGCTCGCGATCGTCGCGGTCGCCGCGATGCTGATGGCGCTTGGCTTCCTCGGCCTCGCGCACGCCCTGATCGAGGCCCTCGCCGGCAAGGGCCGTGGGCGCCGCTGGCGGGCCGGGCGCACCGTGCGCCTCACGGGCCGGCTCACCGCCGGGGTAGCACTGGGCCTGCTGGCGCTGTCGGCGGGCGCGTACCTACTCGCCGACTCGCACGCCGGCGCGACGTTGATGGGCGGGATCGGATGAGCGTCGGCGTGCAGCCGATCGCCGCTGCGCTCGCTCCGCCGCGTGTGGAGGAGGTCGAGACACGGCAATGGCGCGCCGCGTGCGAGCGCCGCGTGCAGGCCGGTTGGCGCTTCTGCGGTTTGTTCGCCGAGCGAGGTCCGCGAGGTCTTCGCGTGAACTGCGTGCTCGCTCACGGCGGCCAGGACGTGCTGCTCAGCGCGTCCGCGCCGTCGGGGCGAATCGACACGCTCGTCGACCTGTTCGCCGCGGCCGGTCAGGACGAGCGTGAGGCGCACGACGCCTACGGCCTGCGCTTCGACGGGCACGAGCCGCTGCGACCGCTGCTGGAGCATCCGCCGGAGCTGGACGCGTGGACGGTGCCGGTCGAAGGTCACGACGCCTACGGGGTCGCGGTCGGCCCGATCCACGCGGGCGTGATCGAGTCCGGGCACTTCCGCTTCACGGTCGTCGGCGAGCGCATCCTCAACCTCGACCTGCGCCTGTTCTACAAGCAGCGCGGGCTGCAGCTCGCCGCCGAGGGCCGCCCGCTCGCAGAGGGGCTCGCCTACGCCGGGCGCGCGTGTGGAGCGTGTGCGGTGACGAACACGGTCGCCTACGCGCAGGCGTGCGAGTCCGCGCTCGGGCTCGCGCCGGACACCCATCTGCGCCGCGCGCGCACGTTGCTGCTGGAGCTCGAGCGGCTCTACAACCACCTCAACGACGTCTCGGCGATCTGCGCCGGCGTCGGTTTCGCGCCCGGGACGATGGCGTTCGCCGCGCTGAAGGAGCGCGCGCAGCGACTCAACCAGCGTCTGGCGGGGCATCGCTTCCTGTTCGGCACCGTCGCGCTCGGCGCGAGCGCGCTGCGCATCGGCCTTGCCGCTGCGCGTCCGGCGCGTGAAGAGTTGCGAGCGCTCGGCGAAGAGGAGCGGGCGCTCTGGCGCGAGCTGCGCTTCGCCGGATCGCTGCAGGAGCGGCTGGGCGATGTGGGGCGGCTGACCCGCGAGGAGGCGTTGGCCCTTGGCGCGGTCGGCCCCTCGGCGCGCGCGTGTGGTGTGCGCCAGGACACGCGCAGTGAAAGCCCGCGGCTGTGGTACCGCGACTTCTCGCCGGCGATGCCGATGAACGCGCACGGCGACGTTGCGGCGCGGCTCGATGCCCGCCAGGCGGAGCTCGAGCAGACCTTCGCGATGCTCGACGATCTGCTGACCGACAACCTCTCGCCGGGGAGCGTCAAGAGTCTCGACGTCTCGGCCGGCGAGGTCGGCGTCTCGCGCGTGGAGAGCCCGCGCGGCGAGACGCTGTGCATCGTGCGACACGGCGAGAGCACGATCAGGCGCTTTCACCTGCGCACCGGCTCATATGCGAACTGGCCGGCGCTGGCGCAGGCCGCTCGTGCGAACCTGCTGCCCGACTTCCCTTTGATCAACAAGAGCTTCGAGCTCTGCTACGCCTGCGCGGATCGCTGACGCCGATGTTCGTGCTGCTCAAACGCCTGCAGCAGGTGCGCCGCGAAATCGCGCTGCCGGTCTCCGCCCGCGGTGGCTCGCTGGCGCTGCGTCACGTCGACGCCGGCTCGTGCAACGGCTGCGAGCACGAGCTCGCGGCGAGCGCCAACCCCTACTACGACCTTCAGCGCCACGGGCTGAACATCGTCGCGTCCCCGCGCCATGCCGACGTGCTGCTGGTGACCGGACAGATCACGACGCGCATGGCCGAGCCGCTGCGCCGCGCATATCAGGCGATGCCCGAGCCGCGCCTCGTCGCCGCGCTGGGCGACTGCGCGCTCGGGTGCAACCTGCTTGGAGATCCGGCGCAGCACGCAGGGCCGCTGGAGGAGATCCTGCCGGTCGACCTGCGCATCCCCGGATGCCCGCCCAACCCACAGCAGATCGCCGAGGCGCTGCTCGCCTTCATGCGCACGCGCGCCGATGCGGGCGCCCCGACTATCTGACAGTCTGATAAACTTATAAAGTCTAAGATGCCCTCGCGCTCAGACCAGAACACGGCTCCCGACGCGGCGCAGCGCCGCGCTGTCTACCAGATCAAGGCCGAGTTCTTCCGCATCCTCGGGCACCCGGTACGGGTTCGCATCCTCGAGCTGCTCAAAGACGGCGAGCGGACCGTCGGCGACCTGCAAGCCGAGCTGCAGATGGACTCGAGCGGAACCTCTCAGCATCTCGGCGTGCTGCGCAAGCACGGCATCCTCGACAGCCGCCGCGAGGGCACGAGCGTCTACTACGCGGTTCGCGACCCGCGCATCTTCCAGCTGCTCGAAGTGTCGAGGCAGATCCTCACCTCCAGCCTCAGCGAGACGCAGGCGGTTCTCGACGAGCTCGCAGGCCCCGGCTAGCAGGCCCGGCGGCCCATCCTCGATCAACTAGCCTTCGACGACGTCGCCCGGAGGGGTGGCAGAGCTGGTTGAATGCGACGGTCTTGAAAACCGTTAGACGGGCAACCCCCGTCTCGGGGGTTCGAATCCCTCCCCCTCCGTTTTTTCGCGGGGCGTGTGGTCGTTGGTCGAACCTCATCGCCCTGCGCCAGTGCTGTGTAGCTCAGCGCGGCGGACACGGATCTTGTCCTTCACACGGCGAGGATCGTGAAGCCTGGACCTAGAAGCGACCTCATGTCACCGACATCCGAGGTCGCAATCGCGTCGCGGCGACTAAGAACGCCGACGGCGATGCACGCATCGACCGTGCCGCTCCCCGGCGTGGTTCGACGCAATTCGCCGGCCGCACGGGCGAGCTGCTCATTGACGGACTCGATCGAGCATGCCTTGAGCAGACGGGCTACGCGGGCATCCCTTGGGTCGCCGCGCCACACCTCGGCAAGTGCGATTGCTGGGATCGTTGGCACGACACCGCGCGCGTATGCAATCGTGAGGATCTCGCGGACGCGCGCGTCACCGCGCTCGTAGGCAATCAGCGCGCCCGCGTCGAGGGTCAGACCGGCCACTCGGCGGCGATCTGAGTCTTGACCTTCTCTGGGATCGTTCCAAGCTCGACCTCGTCTTCAGCCAGTAGCTCGCGTCCGCGACTGATCTGCAACTCGTGATGGACCGCAGCGTTCACAAATGCCGACAGGCTTCCTCCTGAGCGAGCCAGGCGCTGCTCGGCCTCGTCAAGCACCGATTCCTCAAAGGAGATCGATCGCTTCTGGCTTGCCATGGCTTGATCCTACCACGGTAGGAATGCTGAGCGGGCGCGATTGAAGATCGCGTAGCTCCCCACCGGAGCCAGGGTTATCCTCGCCGCCATGAGACGCACGTGGTGGCGCGAGCCTGTCTGGCTGGCTTTGATCGTGTCTGCGGCCGTTGGGTCAACCAGATCAAGCCATGGGACTGGTTCGAGGGGGCCAAACCAAAGCCAAAATCACCACCACAAGTGGTGAAGCTGACCGAACCCCGTGCGGTTGCCTACGCTCCGCTTGAATGGGAAGCCGAAGTGCGGGTCGTCAATGGAACTAACCATCGCATCCAGGTGGAACGAGTCGTGGCGGTCTTCGGAAAGACGAGCTACGGCGACAAGTGTGATAAGCGCGGCGACGCGACTCAGGTGTTGTATCCCGTCGTTGAGCCAGGCCGCTCAGCGAACGTGTTCCAACCCATTCAGCCCGGCCAGGGCACGCGGTTCAAAGGAGGGCAAAACCTCGATAAGAAGTTCAGGGGCGCTTCATGCCGGCTCGCTGTAGCGAGACTGACCTCGGCGGAAGATCGCAAGATCGATCCCAGTCGCCCGCAGGATCGGGCGACATTCAGGGTCCTCACAAACGACGGCAAGACGTGGACGACGACCACAGCGCTCCTCTACGAACCAAGACTTCGAGTTGAAGGTGGCGGTGGCTTGCCTTGCATTCCGGGCCTGCCGCTTCTACCTGGCTGCCCGTTCTGACTCGGCTTCGCGGGGAATCGAACTAGTGTTCCATCCGTGTGCCCACAGTTCGGAGGTGATGCATCGAGTGATCTGATCTGAACATAAGCTCGCATCGGCCGTGCCGGTGGAAGTCCGGTCCCGGTAGGCGCCAGGGCGCCGGGTAGCAGGCTGGCGGTGTCGGGGGGAAACGCCCGGCGTCGGAGCCCAGTGTCGAAAGCCCCGTTGGGGGAAGCGACCGGCCAGGCCGTAACATCAAGTGAATCCTGCCGCCTCGTGACGCTAGCCCGTCAGGGACAAGGGGGAGCCGAGCCCGGGGATTCAGGGCGAAGGCCACGGACGCCGCGTAGATCCTGGAAGTGCAGCGGCCAGGAACCCCCCGGGGTAGAGGGATCGGCATGGTCGGAAAGGTCGGTGCGGGAAGTGGGGAAGCCCTCGCCGGCCCCGGGTCTGCGGTTGCTCGCTCGGGAAGCGACGGGCGCGTATAAGCCTTCGGGTGAAGTCGCGTCCGGCCGGCAGGGTGGCGGGGGGTCCGTAGTACCGCTTGCAGCCCGGTGGACAACACAACCTCGGGCGAGGGAAGGGGCCCTGCTTCATCCGTGTTTGACGGCGACGGAAGGACCGGTGCATGACCGAGAGGTCCAACAACACCAGGAAGGACAAAGTCCGAGAGCTCCAAGTCAAGCTGTACCTGGCGGCCAAGCGGTCGCCTGATCGACGCTTTCACGCGCTGTGGGATCGCATCCTTCGCGGGGATGTGCTGCAGCGGGCGTGGCAGCAGGTGCGCGAGAACCGTGGCTCTGCCGGGGTTGACCGCATCACGATCGCCCAGATCGAAGGGGAAGGGGTGCAGGCGTTCCTCGACGGGCTCCAACAGGAGCTGCGCGAGCAGCGCTATCGCCCCCAGCCGGCGCGCAGGGTGTTCATCCCCAAGCCCGGTCGCTCCGAGCAGAGGCCGCTGGGCATCCCGGCCGTCAAGGACAGGGTGTGCCAGACGGCGGCCAAGCTCATCTTGGAGCCGATCTTCGAGGCTGATTTCCGTGGCTGCTCGTTCGGGTTTCGCCCGAAGCGCTCAGCCCACCAGGCGCTTGATGAGATCAAGCGTGAGGTGATGCGGGGACGGCGGTGGGTGATCGACGCCGACATTCGCGGCTTCTTCGACGCGCTCGACCCGAAGATCCTTGAGCAGTTGCTCTGCGAGCGGATCTCCGATCGAGGAGTGCTGAAGTTGCTGGGAAGCTGGTTGAGGGCCGGGGTGCTCGAAGGGGAGACCCTGTTGCGCCCCGAGGTCGGCTCGCCGCAAGGCTCGCCGATCTCACCGTTGCTCGCCAACGTCTATCTGAACGCGCTCGATAGGGCGTGGGAGGATCGGCATGGCGGCCTCGGTGTGCTTGTCAGGTACTGCGATGACCTCGTGATCTTGTGCAGGACCAAAGCGCAGGCCGAGGCAGCTCTCCGAGAGCTGCGGGCATTGCTCGCAGAGCTCCGGCTGGAGCTGGCCGACGCCAAGACGCGCCTCGTGTGCCTGGATAACGATGGCGAGGGCAGCTTCGACTTCCTGGGCTTCCATCACCAGATGGTGGAGAGCTTCAGCAAGCCGGGGTGGCATTTCCTGGCACGCTGGCCGTCGGCGGCCGCCACGAAAGCGGCGAGGCAGAGGATTCGCGAGTTGACCGACCGCCGCCTGTTGCGGCTGCCGGTGAAGGACGTCGTGGCGAACCTCAGCCGGTTCTTGGCCGGCTGGGCCGGCTACTTTCGCCGGGGCAACTCCACGGCCACGTTCCACAAGCTCGACCTGTATACGGCCGAGCGGCTGGCACGCTGGATCGGGAAGCGCCATAAGTCGCGCCATCCACTCGCCTATGGCTACTGGCGCTTGCGCTAAGAGCGTTTCTTCGGCCTGCGACCGCTCGTCGGACGTGTCCATCACGGCGTCGCGCACGCCGCCAGGTGAAGGGTGTCGGTGCGCCGTGTGAGGGAAAACCTCACGCACGGTGCGAGGTGGCGGCGGGAGGAAACCAGCGCCAGTCGGCTACGCCGTGCGGCGTGGGCGCCTCCCGCCGACCCTACCGGTCGCCCGACCCGAATCGGTCCTCGTGGAGCTGCCGAATCAAGGGCCACGGAGACTTCGAGGACTTTCCCGCCATCCCCGTTTCGCTCAAATCTGAGCCCTTCGTGGCATCACAGAGCCAAAAGCTCGATGGTGCCGCCGGAGGTGTTTGAGCGAAGTTCGAACCTCGGGGGCCGAGAACGGGGCGCAGCTCTGCACACGAAGCGACGGCCCTCGTGCCTCGTGGAACTCTTCTGCTCGTCGTCCCAAGCAGGCGTGTGGCGCGCTCCGCCGAAGACGCCCGCTCGCGGGTGCGAAGCGGTAGCGGACGAGGTGGCTGGGCCTCGCCGAGCAGACTGTCACTGCCGGATCAGGGTTGGATTAGAGTTCTCGGCAAGCGCATGGCGTTGGGCATCGACCACGAGTCGGGCGAGATTCGCTACGCGAAGAGTGGCGGCGTGAACATCGCCTACCAGATCACCGGCGCGGGGCCTGTGGATTTGGTGTACGTCGGGGGTTGGGTGACGCACATCGAGGCTGCGAACGAGGACCCGCTGATGGCCAGTTTCGGCGAAGCCTTGGGCAGGTTCGCGCGCGTCGTTAACTTCGACAAGCGGGGGGTCGGGCTGTCAGATCGCGTGCCCGACGCGCAGATGCCGACAATGGAGGAGCGCATGGACGACATCCGCGCCGTGATGGACGCGGCCGGTCTCGAGCGTGCCTCGCTCCTCGGTTTCTCGGAGGGGGGCCCGCTCGCGATGCTGTTTGCCGCCACTTACCCGCAGCGCACCGCGAACCTCGTGATTTGGGGCTCCTATGCGAGCATGGTGCGCCGGCCGGGCTACCCGTGGGGACTCACGCCGGTGCAGGTCGAAGGGGCTGCGCGGGCGTACGGCGAACGTTGGGGCACCGGGGTAGGCCTGGGCGTCTTCCTCCCCAACCGGAGCGGCGACGCGGCAACGCGACGGTGGTGGGCACGCTATCAGCGACTGGCGGCGAGTCCCGGGGCTGCGGTGGCGCTGCTGCGAATGAACGCGGAGATCGACGTTCGCGGCGTGATCGGCTCGATCAGTGCGCCGACGTTGATCCTCCACAGGCGCGGGGACGTGCTCATTGAGGTGGAGCACGCGCGCTACCTCGCGCAGCACATCCCTGGCGCTCGTCTGGTCGAGTTCGATGGTGAGGATCACTGGCCGTGGTCTGGCGACATGCCACCGATCGTCGAAGAGATCGAGGAATTCCTCACTGGCACGCGCCGCGGGCCTCAGCCAAAGCGGGTGTTGACGACCGTACTGTTCACCGACATCGTCGGGTCGACCGAGCACGCGGCGCAGCTCGGCGACAAGCGGTGGCGCGACCTGCTGCAACGACATGATGTGCTGGTGCGCGATGCGCTGACGCGTCATCGCGGCCACGAGGTTAAGACCCTCGGTGATGGCTTTCTTGCGACCTTTGACGGCCCCGCGCGTGGCATTCGCTGCGCCCGCGCGATTCGCGACGACGCGCGCGAACTCGGACTCGACGTGCGCTCTGGGCTTCACACCGGCGAGTGCGAGCTGATGGGCGAGGACATCGGTGGCCTGGGCGTACACATAGCCGCGCGCGTCGCCGCGCTGGCTAGACCGTCGGAGGTGCTCGTCTCACGGACGGTGACTGACCTCGTCGCGGGCTCGGGCATCGCGTTCGAGTCGCGGGGAGCGCAGCACCTGAAGGGCATCCCCGGCGAGTGGGAGCTCTTTGAGGCGACTGGCTGACAGCGGCCTCAGGTTCACGGCGCGCGCGTCTGAGAGGGCGTCGATCTCCTGCAACTCCTCATCGAAGTCTCCGGGGAAGGCTTCTGGCTGATACCTCTCCTCCTTTACGATAAAGTAAAGGTATGCCCAAGATCTCCAGCAAGCACCAGGTCACCCTGCCCGTCGCAGCGCTGCAGCGCGCCGGGCTCAAGGAGGGCGACGAGGTCGCGATCGAAGCCGAGGGGGACGATCGAATCGTCGTTCGCCGCTCCGAGCGGGACGTCAAATCCGCTCTGGGCGTGTTCGACGGCCTGTACGAGCCGGACTATCTCGAGCGGTTGCGCTCGGGGGAGCGAGCTTGAGCGGCTGCGTGCTCGATACCGACGTCGTGATCGCCGCGTTGGATCGCCGAGATGCCCATCACGAAGAAGCGGCCAAAGCGGTCAGCGAGATGCTCGAGGATGGGACAGCGCTGTTGCTTTCGCTGATCAACTATGCCGAGACGCTAGTCCGGCCGGCCGAGGACGAGCGCTCGCTGCGGGCCGCCGTCGACGCTGTGGGCGCGCTCGGGATCGAGCTGATCTCGCCGACGCCCGCGATCGCCCGCGACGCCGCCCGGCACCGCGGCCTCAACATCAGCCTCGCCGATGGATTTGCGCTGGCCACGGCGCAGGCGCGGCACGCCACCGTCGCCACGTTCGATCGCCGGGTCCGCCGGGCGCTGCCGAAGGTCGGACTCGAATTGGCCGCACAGGTCGGTTGAGCGTTCCCGCGAAGCTATACGGATCTCCGCGATGCACCGTCCCAATGCCATAGCCCCAGACCTCGATCTCAGCGGACTCCGCAACCCCCGCCGCGACGTCGAGCTCGCCCCGTACACGACCTTCGGCATCGGCGGCCCGGCCGACCTGTTCGCGGTGCCGCGCAGCGCCGCCGAGCTGGCCGACGCCGTGCGCTGGGCGCAGCAAGCGGGCGTCGACTGGTTCGTGCTCGGCTGCGGCGCCAACATCCTCGTCGGCGATCGCGGCTTTCGCGGGCTCGTGATCAAGAACGAGGCCGATCGGATGACGATCGCCGACGGCCTGATGCACGTCGAGAGCGGCGCGACCGTCGCCGACGCGCTGCGCGCATCCGTCGAGCGAGGCCTCTCCGGGCTCGAGCACTACATCGAGATTCCGTCGACGATCGGCGGCGCCATGTGGCAGAACCTCCACTTCCTCGCGCCCGATCGCACGCGGACCGTGTTCATCGAGGAGATCGTCGAGGCCGCGACTGTGCTCAGCGACTCCGAGGTGCGCAGCGTCGAGCGGGGCTACTTCGAGTTCGGCTACGACTTCAGCGTGCTGCACACCCGCCGCGACGTCGTGCTCGACGTGACGCTCGCACTCACCCCCGCCGACCCGCACGAGCTGCGCCGCACGATCGAGGCGAACGCGGCGTGGCGCCACGAAAAGCATCCGCCCGAAGCTGTGCGGATGAGCGCCGGCAGCATCTTCCGCAAGATCGCCGACGTCGGCGCCGGGCGGCTGATCGATGAGAGCGGCCTGAAGGGGGCGCGCGTCGGCGGCGCCGAAGTGTCGCATCGCCACGCCAACTACATCCTCAACGTCGGCGGCGCCACCGCCGCCGACGTGCGCAGCCTGATCTCGCACGTGCAGGCCGAGGTGCTCGCCCACACCGGACAGACGCTCGAGCCCGAGATCAGCTTCGTCGGCGAGTTCTAGCGCGCCAGCGCGCCCTTGCGCGCAGCTCGTGCGCCCGCAAGTTCAGCGCGCGACGTTGAAGCCCTTCGTCGCCGTGATCGTGCGCCGTCCGCTCGGCGTGAAGCTGCCCTTCGCGATCAGCGCGATCCGTTTGCGGCGGCGCAGCAGCTTGCGCCCGACGCCCGTCAGCGTGAGCTGGATCGTCTTCGTCCCGGCCGTGGCGAACGTCGTGTGGCCCGCAGCGAACAGCACCGGCGCGGCGCGCGCGAGGTGAGCGCCACGCGGCACGTAGTACCAGCCGATCGCGAGCGTTCCCGGCGTGAGCGCAGTGAACGCGTAGGCGTAATGCCTGCGCTTGCGCAGGCTCGCGATCCGTGCCGCCCTCCCTTTCATCCCCAGTTGCTGGCGCAGGCTCTGGCGGATCTGCGCTTCGGTCAGCGTCGTCGAGAGGAACGCGCGCGTCGGCGTCGCCGGGGTGATCGTCAGCAGGATCGTCGCGCTCGTCGCGCGCACGCCGAACGCATCGACGACGTGCAGCACGACCGCGCTCGTGCCCGTCGCCGACGGCGTGCCCCCGATCTGCCCGCTCAGCGGGTCGATCGAGAGGCCCGGCGGCAGGCCGCTCGCGCTCCACCTGTCGCCGCCCACTCCGCCCGCGGCGACGGCGCTCGTCGCGTAGGGCACGCCGACCTGCCCGAACGGCATTGAGCTCGTGAGCACCGCGAGGTCCGCTACCTGCGCGATCGTGAATGCCGCCGTCGACCCGCGCGCGACCGTGTCGATCGTCGTGCCCGGCGGCAGCGCCACCGGCGCCGGCGTCGGGTTCGCCGTCGTCGCACCGCTGTTCGTCGCGCTCCCGAGCTGTCCCTCGAGGTTCGAGCCGAACGCATAGAGCTCGCCGCCCGCCGTGATCGCCAGGCTGTGAAGGCTGCCGGCCGCCACCGCGATCGCCGGGGCGCTCCCGCCCGGCAGCGCCACCGGCGCCGGCGTCGCGTTGGCTTTTTCGCTGCCGTTGTTCGCCGCGTTGCCGAGCTCGCCGCCGCTGTTGCGCCCGAATGCGTAGATCAGCCCGCTCGAGGTGAGCGCGAGCGTGTGAAAGCCGCCCGCCGCGACGGCCGTCACCGGGCCGGCAGCGTTCGGCAGGCCGACCGGCGTGGGCGTCGGGTTCGGCGTCGTCGTTTCGCTGTTCGCCGCCCTCCCGAGCTGGCCGAAGCGGTTGCCGCCGAACGTGTAGAGCTGCCCCGTCGAGGTCAGCGCGAGGCTCTGTTCGTAGCCCGCCGCGATCTGCACCACCTGGCCGCTCGCGCCCGGCAGCGCGACCGGCACCGGGGTCGGATTGGGCGTTCCCGTACCCGCGTTCGCCGCCCTCCCGAGCTGGCCGAAGCGGTTGCCGCCGAACGTGTAGAGCTGCCCCGTCGAGGTCAGCGCGAGGCTCTGTTCGTAGCCCGCCGCGATCTGCACCACCTGGCCGCTCGCGCCCGGCAGGCTGATCCGTTCGGGCACCCGATTGGCGTTTTCCGTGCCGCTTTCCGCCGCGCGGCCGAGCTGTCCGAACTGGTTCTCGCCGAACGTGTACAGCTCGCCCGTCGAGGTCAGCGCGAGGCTGTGCGAGAAGCCGGCCGCGACCTGTGCGATGCGCCCGCCCGCGCCCGGCAGGTCGACGAGCCGGGGCGTCGGGTTGGCCCCCGGGGCGCCGCTGCCGGCAGCCACGCCGAGCTGCCCGTAGCGGTTGCTGCCGAACGAGTAGAGCTGATCGGTCGAGGTCAAGGCCAGCGCGAACTGGCCGCCCGCCGCCGCCTCGACCACCGGCCCCGTCGTTGCCGGCAGGCTCAACAGGGCCGGCGTGGGGTTGGCTGCTTCGCTGCCGTTGCTCAGCGTGCTCGCGAGCTGCCCGGCCGCGTTTTCGCCGAAGCCGTAGAGCTGGCCGGCGGCCGCCGCCGAGGCGCTGCTCGCCGGGGCCAGCGCCAGCGCCGTCAACAGCACCGCCGCAAGCCTGACGATCGTCGCGAGTGCTCGCACGATTGCGCGATCTTAACGGCGGGGCTCTGCGCCCGGTCGATACTCGGTCGCCCGTCGGGCCGGTGAGGTCCGGCACGAGTGGAGAGTTTTGGCATGTACGATCGAGACAGTCATGCAACCGACGATCAAGGGGAGGGGTCGGTGAGGCGTCGAGCGCTGCTCGATCGGGGCGCCGCGCGGCCGCGTCGCCGGTCGGCCGGTGGCTCCGGGCCGCTCGCCTGCGCGCTGTTCGTCTGCATACTGCTCGTCTGCACACTGCTCTGCTCGCTCGGCGGGCCCGCCGCCGCCCAGGCCATCGCCGCTCGGGCAAGCGCCAGCGGCTTCCGCGTGCACCGCGTGTGTCACGTCGCCCGCCCCGGCCGTGCCGCCTGCCTGGGGATGAAGCTCGTGCCCAGCTCGCTCGGCGCCGCCCAGCTGCACGCCAACGCGCTCAGGCAGTCGCGCGAAGCCGCCGCCGGCGCTCGCCCGGCGGTCACCGTCACCGAACCGTACCCCGGCTATCTCACGCCGCTGCGCCTGCACGACGCCTACTCGCTGCCGACCGAAACGAGCGCCTCGCACGTGCAGACCGTCGCGGTCGTCGACGCCTACGACGACCCGACCGCCGAAGCCGACCTCGACGTGTACGACAAACAGTTCGGCCTGCCCGCGTGCACGAGCGCCAACCGCTGCTTCCGCAAGGTCAACCAGTCCGGCAAACCCGGCCCGCTGCCGAAAAAGCAGGGCGAATGGGCGGCCGAGATATCGATCGACGTGCAGATGGTCCGCGCCATCTGCCAGAGCTGCCGGATCTTGCTCGTCGAGGCGTCAAGCGAAGAATTCGGCGATCTCGGCACGGCCGTGAACACCGCTGTGGCCGCCGGCGCCGACGAGGTCTCCAACTCCTACGGCGGCGCCGAGCAGCACTCCTACGCGACGCTCGCCTCCAGCTACTACGACCACCCGGGCACGGTCGTCGTCGCGAGCTCCGGCGACTGCGGCTACCTGAACAAAGCCTGCACCGGTGAACCGGCCGCCGCCGAGTTTCCCGCCGCCGCGGCGCAGGTCGTCTCGGTCGGCGGGACCTCGCTGAGCGAACACAAAGAAGCATGGAGCGCCACCGTCTGGAACGAAGGCGGCAGCGGCTGCAGCAGCGTCTTCAGCGCACCCTCCTGGCAGGGCGAAGTCGCCGGCTTCTCCGCCACCGGCTGCGGCAGCGGGCGCTCGGTCGCCGACGTCGCCGCGATCGGCGATCCGAACACGGGTGTCGATGTTTACGACAGCACGCCCGAAGGCGGCGGCACCCCGACCGGCTGGGGCGTGTGGGGCGGCACGTCGGTCGCCGCGCCGATCGTCGCCGCCGAGTTCGCACTCACCGGCGGCGCCCGCGGCGTCGCCTACCCCTCGGCTACGTTGTATCCACACCTCGGCGAGGGCAACTCGCTCTACGACGTGCTGTCCGGCAGCAACGGCAGCTGCGGCGGCACGAGCGAGTGTCAGGCCGTCGCCGGCTATGACGGCCCGACCGGCGTCGGCAGCCCGCTCGGCACGGCGGCCTTCTCGATCGCCGGCACGCCGGTGAGCAACGCGCCGCCGACGATCTCGGGCTTCGCCGAACAGGGCCAGACGCTGACCGCGAGCCACGGCGCGTGGAACAACGGCCCCACTTCGCTGAGCGATCAGTGGGCGCGCTGCAACCCGGCCGGCTACGGCTGCGCGCCGATCGCCGGCGCCACGGGCTCCAGCTACGTGCTCACGGCTGCCGACGTCTCCTCGACTATCCGCGTGCAGGAGATCGCCGTCAACGGCAGCGGCGCCGGCGCGCCAGCCGCATCGGCGCAGAGCGCGAGCGCCGTCTCCGGCGTGCCCGCGATCGCCGGCTTCAGCCCGAGCAGCGGCATCACAGGCTCGGTCTTCACGATCGAAGGCAGCGCGCTCACCGGCGTCAGCGCCGTGAAGCTCGGCAAGCTCGCCGCCGCCTTCACCGTGCTCTCGCCGACGCTGATCGAAGCGATCGTGCCGAACGGCGCGAAGCCCGGCAAGGTCTCGATCGTCGCGCCCGGCGGCAGCGCCAAGACCAAGGCCAAGTTCACCCCGACCTTCTCGGTCGTGTCCTTCGCGCCCAAACATGGGGCGCCCGGCAAGACGGTCAAGCTCAAGGGCGTCGGCTTCACGCCGAGCTCGAGTGTGACCTTCGCCGGCGTCGGCGCCGGCGAAGTGACCTATGTCTCGCCGACGCTCCTGGAAGCGGTCGTCCCCGCCGGCGCCGGCAGCGGCACGATCGCCGTGACGAACGCCACCGCGCCGAGCGGCACCGTCGTCGCCGCCACGAGCTTCCAGGTTCCCTGAACGGGCGCGGACCTCGGGGGGGCAGCCTCGGAGGGCCGCAGCCTCCGAGGACCGTAGCCTCGGGAGCCCCGCTCCCCGGGCGCCCGCGCTCGCGGGCGCGGCCGTGCCCGGCTATTCCTCGGGCGTCTCCGACGCTGCCACGACGAAGACGATGTGGCGGCGGGCGACCGTGAGGAACGGGTGAAGCTCGCGCGCGCCGCCCTCGAGCGGCTCGACCGTCGCTTCGGTCAGCGTGATGAACTCGCGCTCTGACGCGTTCAGCACGTCCGAGACGCGGCTGCGGTAGCCGTCGCGCGCGAGCGTCAGGTAGCCCTCGATCCGCTGGCGCTCGGTCTCGACCCTGATCCGCTCGCGGCGGTGGTCGATGCTCGGCTGCTCGTCCTTCCAGATCTCCTCTTTTGGCATTCGCGCATTATCGCGTCACGAGGTATGTGCGCGTCGCCGTCGTCCTGCGCCCCGTGGGGCCGGCCGCGACGATCCGCACGCGCGCCGTCATACTCCGGCGCCGGCCGAGCGCGCGCTGCAGGGCGCGCAGTGCCTGCGGGCCGAGACGCAGCCGCACGTGGCCGGCCGTCGAGCGCGGCAGCGAGCGGGCCACGGCCACCAGTGGGACGACCCGCTTGGCGCGCCGCGCCGACGCCGCGAGCGTGCCGCTGACGAGCACCTTGCAGCCGCGCTGGCAGCTCACGCTCAGCGCGAGTGCATGGCGCGCGAGCACGCCGCTGGAGCGCGGCAAGCTGATGCGCAGCACCGGCGCCACGTCGAGCGGCGGCGGCCAGCTGCCCGCCGCCAGGCAGCCGCTCGCGGCCGGGCTCACCGGGTTGAAGCGCTCGATCCGGTTGTTGTTCGTGTCCGCCACGTACACGCTGCCGGCGCAGTCGATCGCGATCGCCGCAGGCTGGGAGAAGTCGCCGAGGCCGGTGCCGCGAAAGCCCCACTTGGCGAGGAAGCGCCCGCCCGCGTCGAACTCCTGCACGCGGTTGTTTTCGCCGTCCAGCACGTACGCGTTGCCGGCTCCGTCGACCGCCACGCCGGCCGGCGCGTGGAAGTGCCCGTCGCCGCCCCCGCGCGAGCCCCACTCGCGCAGCACGTTGCCGTTCGCGTCGAGCTTGACGATCCGGTCGTTGCCGGTGTCCGCCACGTAGAGCACTTCTTCGCCCGCCGCGACGCTGCTGACGGCGACGCCTGCAGGGTGGTTGAAGGAGCCTGCGGCGCTGCCCGCAGTGCCGTTGCCGCCGCCGGCGCCCCAACGCGCCAGCACCGTGCCTTCCGGGCCATACACGAGCACGCGGTTGTGGCCGGCGTCGGCGACGTAGGAGCGTCCCGACCCGGGTGCCACCGCGATCGCCGCCACGCCGTTGAGCTGCGCGCCGCCGATTCCGCTCGGCCCGCCCATTTCCGAGAGGAACGTGCCGTCGCCCCACATGCGCACGATCCGTTCGTTGCCCTGGTCGGCCACGTAGACAGAGCCGCGCGGGTCGATGCCGATGCCCGTCGGCTTGAACAAGCCCGGTCGGCGCCCGCCCGTGACCGTCCACTGTCCCGCGAACGCGTCGGTCAGCGGCGCGAACAGCTCCACGCGATTGCCGACCGTGTCCGAGATGAGCAGTCCGCCGCTCGGGTCGAGCGCGAGGCCGCGCGGCGCCGTCAGCTGGCCGAGCCCGCGGGCCGAATAGCCGATCGTGCGCAGGAAGCGTCCTTCGGGGTCGTAGACCTCGACGCGATCGTTGGCCGTGTTGGCCACGTAGTTGTCGCCCGCCGGATCGCTTGCGACCGCGCGCGGGAACGCCAGCTGGCCCGGTTTCGTGCCGAAGCCGCCCCACGCGCCGAGGAAGGCCAGTTCGGGGCTGAGCTTGACCACGCGGTGGCCGAGGTCGTCGGCGACGTACGCGTTGCCCGCTGCGTCGAGTGCAACGCCGTAGGGAAAGGCGAACTGGCCCGGCCCCGTCCCCTCCGAGCCCGCCGAGCTCTGATAGGCGCCGCCCGGGTCGAATTTCTCGATCCGGTGGTTGTCGTCGTCGGCGACCAGCACCTCGCTCGCGTTCGCCGCGACGCCGCGCGGATAGGTGAACTGCCCCGGGCCCGAGCCCTTCGTGCCCCATTCCATCCCTTCGCCGCCTTCCAGGTTGAAGCGCTGGATGCGGTTGTTGCCCGAGTCGGCGACGTACACGTAGTTGCCCGTCACCGCGATCCCGCCGCCCGGGGGCTTGGTGTAGTCCTGCGAGGAGCCGAAGCTGAACTGGCCCGGTTCCGAGCCCTTGTGCCCCCACTGCATGATGAACGCGCCTTCGGAGTTGAACTTCTCGATCCGGTTGTGGCTCGAGTCGACGACGTAGACGTTGCCGGCCGCGTCCGTCGCCAGGCCGCCGATCGGGCCGAACTGACCGTGGCCGCCGCCGTAGGAGCCCCACTCGGTCTCGAACGCGCCCGCCGCCGAGAACTTCTGCACGACGTAGCTCAGCTGGTCGGCCACGTACACGTTGCCGAACGTGTCGACCGCGACGGCCTCCGGGAAGCGCAGCACCCCCTCCGCGCGCTGGCCGACGATCGAGGCCGAGGCATACGGGCACGGTGCCGCGCCGACGCCCGCGCAGGCTTCGGCCTGGGCGCGGCCCGCGCAGATCGCGGCGACCGCGCAGAGGGCCAGCGTGGCGAGCAGGACCGCGCGGCGCGCGCAGGCGAGCGGGGCCGGCAGGGGCCAGGCGCGATCTAGAAGGGCCATTGCCGGATCACAACACGTCTCGCCGCCCGGTGTCGCGCTATCGGCGTACTGGTTGCCCGGGCGCGTCGCGCGCGACCGGCGCCGCCGGGCCCAGCCGGCCGGTTAGCCCACGCGCTGCGTCGTGCGCGCTGCGAGCCCTGCGCGGGCAACCGGGCCGGCCGGGGGGCCGCTGCCCTGCGGTAGCGGCCGGTTGCGCTCCTCGCGCACGATGTACAGCGGGCGGTGCTTGACCTCGTCGTAGATGCGCCCTACGTACTCGCCGATCACGCCGATCGCGATCAGCTGGATGCCGCCGAGCAGCAGGATCGCGATCGTGATCGAGCCGAAGCCCGGCAGGTAGGAGTCGAACGCCCGCAGCGCGATCACCACGGGGATCGCCACGAACGCGAGGCCCGCCGAGAAGATGCCGATGTACGTGGCCAGCTGCAGCGGCAGGTGCGAGAACGACGTGATCGCGTCGAGCGAGAAGCGCAGCATCTTGCGCAGCGTGTACTTCGTCTCGCCGGCGTGGCGCGCGTCGCGCTCGTAGGAGACCGCCGTCTGGTTGAAGCCGACCCACACCGTCATCCCGCGCAGGAAGCGCGAGCGCTCGGTCATCGCTAGCAGCGCGTCCAGCGCGCGGCGGTCGAGCAGGCGGAAGTCGCCCGAGTTTGGCTCGAGGTCGACCTGTGCGAGCTTGTCGAACAGCTTGTAGAACCACGACGCCGTCGCCAGCTTGAACGCCGTCTCGCCTTCGCGCTGCTTGCGCACCGCGTAGACGACGTCCGCGCCCTGGCTCCACTGGGCGATCATGTCCGGGATCAGCTCCGGGGGGTCCTGCAGGTCGGCGTCGATCATCGCCACCACGTCGCCCGTCGCGTGCTCGAGGCCCGCCGTCAGCGCCGCCTGGTGGCCGAAGTTGCGCGATAGATGAATGACTCGCACGCGGCGATCCTCGGCGGCGATGCGGTCGAGCAGCTCCGGCGTCGAGTCGCTCGAGCCGTCGTTCACCAGCACCAACTCGAACTCGTAGTCCGCCGCCGCCGCGCACGCGCGCTGCACGAACTTCTCGATCAGCTCCTGCTCGTCGTACACCGGCGCGACGATGCTGAGCAGCTTGGGGGTGCGGAGTGCTGTGTCGGGCATCTGCCGGTTCACCGGAATGTTCTCGAGCGGGGAGCCCACGTGCTGTTCATCTTCAGACAGCCGCCTAAGCCCACGATGAATCTATCGTTCATCCTGTCTAACAATGCCCTCCGACGGCCCCGCACGACAGAGGACGCCCTCCAGAGTACCGGGAGCGCTTCCCGGACCCGCTCGGCACCTCAGCGCGCCCGTCGTGGTGCAGTTCGTCAAGTTCGGCATCGTCGGCGTCTCGAACACGCTGCTCGCCTTCGCCATCTACACCGTGCTGCTGAAGGTGTTCGGCGTCTGGTACATCGCCGCCTCCGCGATCGGCTTCGTGCTCGGCGCCGTCAACGGCTTCTTGCTCAACCGTCGCTGGACCTTCGCCGGCCACGTCGGCGACGCGCTCACGCCCGTGCGCTGGGGCGTCGTGCAGGGTTGCGGCCTCGCGCTGAACCTGGGGCTGCTCTATCTGTTCGTCGACGACGCCGGCGTCGAGAAGCTGCTCGGACAGGCCTTCGCCACGGCGATCGTCACCGTCATCACCTTCCTCGTCAACCGCGCCTGGACGTTCCGTATGCATCACCACCCGCCGCCCGTCGCCGCCGCCGACGCCGAGGGTTGAGCCGACCCGCCGCGCACTGGCCGCCCGCGGCCATATCGGCCCCGCGAGGGGCCCCATCGAAATCGACGCCGACGTCTAGCGAAAGACGGCGAGCAGCGAGAGGCCTGCAGGGATCCGCCCGCCGCGCCCGATCAGCGCCGCCTCGAGCTGCAGCGGGCGCTCGAGCAGCCAGTTCAGCGGCTCCGGGGGCACCCACAAGTCGAGGCTCGACTCGGTCGTCTTGCGGCTGAAGCGGTCGAGCACGCGCAGCAGGATCGCCGCCGGCAACAGCAGCGAGTTGAAGTAGGTCGTGCGCATCTGCTGCCAGCCCGCCTCCTCGCCGGCGCGCTGCAGCGAGCGGCGCGTGTAGCGGCGGAAATGGTGGTTGATCTCGTCGTGGCCGCTCCACAGCCACTGGTAAGCGGGCACCGTGACGAGCAGCGCGCCGCCCGGCGCCACGACGCGGCGCAGCTCGCGCAGCGCCGTCGGATCGTCCTCGAGGTGCTCGATCACGTCGAGCGACGCCGCCAGGTCGAAGCTGTCGGCCTCGAACGGCATCTCCAGCACCGAGCCCGCGATCACCTCACCCATCCCGCGCTCGCGCGCCAACGCGACGCTCGTGTCGGACAGCTCGATGCCCGTGACCGTGCCGTGGCGGGCGAGCTCGACCATGTTGCGCCCGCTGCCGCAGCCCGCGTCGAGGATCCGCGCGCGCGCCGGCAGTCGCAGGTCGTCGATCACGCGCTCCAGCACTTTGCGCCGCCCGCGGTACCACCAGTGGCGGTCCTCGGCCTGATGCGTCTGCAGCTCGTAATCGCGGTCCATCGGGGCTGCATCCTGTCCTAAAGCCCGGTTGGATGGAGGTCCAGCAGGGCCTTGACAAAAATCTTGGCGTGCCATAATATTTGTTCATGGCTACAAGAGAGATCGCGCATTCGGCCGCCGTCGAGGACTACTGCAAGGCCATCTTCACGCTCGAATCGCGCAGCGAGGAGCCGGTCGCGACGAACGCGCTCGCCGAGCGGCTCGGCCTCACGCCGGGCTCCGTCTCGGCGATGCTCAAGCGGCTTGGCGAGCTCGGCCTGATCGAGCACCACCCCTACCGCGGCGTGCGCCTGACCGACGAGGGGCGCAAGGTCGCGCTCGAGGTGATCCGCCACCACCGCCTGCTCGAGCTGTTCCTCGCCGAGACGCTCGAGATGCCCTGGGATCGCGTGCACGCCGAGGCCGAGGTGCTCGAGCACGTGATCTCCGAGGAGCTCGAGCAGCTGATCGCCGAGGCGCTCGGCCACCCCACGATCGACCCGCACGGCGACCCGATCCCGAGCGCCGAGCTCGAGCTGCAAGAGCTCGAGACGTTCCCGCTCGAGCGTTTGCAGGAGGGCGACGGCGGCGTGTTCGTGCGCGTGTCCGACGCCGACCCCGAGATGCTGCGCTACCTCTCGACGCACGGCATCGCCCCCGGCGACCGCCTCTACGTGCGCGAACGCCAGCCCTTCGGCGGTCCGCTGCTCGTCGCCTTCGGCGAGGGCGAAGGCATGCGCGAGCACGCTATCGGCGGCCGCCTGGCCGGGGCCATGCGGGTGCAGCTCGACCGCGGCTCGGGCGAGCAGCGCCCGCCGGGCATGGAGGCCTCCGCTTGACGCCCGTGCGCCCCGACCCGGTGCTCGAGGGGGCCGGCGCCACGGGTGCCGCGGTTCCCGTCGCCGGGACCGGCGTCGTACGGACCTCCAGCCAGCTCGAACGGCTGCTCGCCAAGGGCCGCCTGCGCGCCACGCTGACGATGCTCGGGCCGGCGTTCGTCGCGGCGATCGCCTACGTCGACCCCGGCAACTTCGCGACCAACATCTCCGGCGGCGCCAAGTTCGGCTACCTGCTGCTGTGGGTCGTGCTGGCGGCCAACCTGATGGCGATGCTGATCCAGTATCTGTCGGCGAAGGTCGGCATCGCCACCGACCGCACCTTCCCCGAGCTGTTTCGCGAGAACTACCCGCGCACCGCCAGCAGGGTGATGTGGCTGCAGGCCGAGATCATGGCGATGTCGACCGACGTCGCCGAGTTCGTCGGCGCCGCGCTCGGCCTCAACCTGCTGTTCGGCGTGCCGCTCTTGTGGGCCGGCGTGATGACCGGCTTCATCGCCTTCGGCATCCTCGAGCTGCAGACACACGGCGTGCGCCGCTTCGAGCTCGCCATCACCGCGCTGCTCGGGATCATCTTCCTCGGCTTCCTCTACGAGACGCTGAAGATCGGCCCCTCCGTGCACGGCTCGCTCTCCGGGCTCGTGCCGCACCTCGGCGGAACCGAGTCGCTGTACGTCGCCGTCGGCATCATCGGTGCCACCGTGATGCCGCACGCCATCTACCTGCACTCGGCGCTGACCAAGAACCGCATGCCGATGCGCGATGCCTCAGAGCGGCGGCGCGTGCTGCGCTTCGAGCGCCTCGACATCGTGATCGCGCTCGCCTGCGCCGGGCTCGTCAACATGGCCATGCTCGCGGTCGCGGCGAAGCTGTTCCACTCGACCGGGCACACCGGCGTCGACTCGATCCAGGCCGCCTACCACGGCTTCGGCAACCAGGTCGGCGGCCTCGCGGCGCTCGCCTTCGCCGTCGCGCTGTTTGCCTCCGGCGCGTCGTCCTCGAGCGTCGGCACCTACGCCGGGCAGGTCGTGATGAGCGGCTTCATCAACGTCCGCATCTCGGTGCTGCTGCGCCGGCTCGTGACGATGGTCCCCGCGCTCGTCGTGCTCGCCGTCGGCGTCAACCCGACCGACGCGCTGATCCTCAGCCAGGTCGTGCTGTCCTTCGGCATCCCGCTCGCGCTGATCCCGCTCGTGATGCTGACCATGCGCCGCGACGTGATGGGCGAGCACGTCAACAAGCGCCTCACGACGGTCGTCGGCATAGCGCTGGCCACGCTGATCACGGCGCTCAACCTGTTCCTGATCTACAAGCAGATCCTCTAGTCAGCGCAAGGCGGGCGTGCGAATCGAGTAGTAGATCCGCTCGCCGGTGCCGCGCCACAGCGCGAGCGCCCGATCGCTGCTCGGATCGAACGCCAGCGTCGCGTCGCTCTTGTGTTCGGCCGCGAACGTCGGCACGCCGGTCGGCCCAGGCGGCGCCACCTGCTCGGGACCGCCGAAGATCGTGATCCCCGGGCTGGCGTCGATCCCGCGCGCGGCCACCAGCGCCTGCGTGCCGAAGTCGAGCGAGCCGTCGGCGGCGCGCTGCGGTTCGCCCCACAGCGCGATCGCCTCGCCGTCGGGACCGGGCTGCAGGTCGCCCAGTAGTGCGTCCGTCGCCGGGTCTGAGATCGTGCTCGTCCTGCGCAGCCCGTGCAGGTCGACCGCGGCCGTGCGCACGACCCAGCGCCCCTGCTCTGCCCCCGTCCACGCGAGCATCACGCTCTCCGAGCTGAGGCGCGTCAGTCGCGGCGACGTCGCCGGGTAAGGGGTGCCGGCGGGGTTGGCGAAGCGCTCGAGCAGCTTTGGCTTTCCGAAGCGCACCCCGCTCCCGGAGTAATCCATATAGATCGACGTATGGCCGGCCTGTTCGTCCGCCCACGCGACGATCGCGCGATTGTCATCGCTGATCAGCGCGCTCACCCGCGGCGCGCGAGCAGTGGCGGCGAGCCGTTGCGTCGGCTGGGAGCGTCCCGAGGCCGGCAGATCGCGCGCCCACAGCGCTCCGGCCTGGCGCCACACGAGGATCGCATCGGTGCGGAAGTCGAGGCTGACCGTCGGCGATTCGATCTCGCCGCCCTGCCCGGCGACGGTGATCGTGGGGGAGAGCGAGTGCGCGAAGTAGCGCTCGATGCGCAGCTCCAGGCCGTCGCTATCGAGGCCGCCGGCGATCGGCGAGGCGAGCGCCACGTCGCCGAGATAGGCCGTGAACAGCGCGTTCTGGCTGACCGTGCCGGCGAGCACGCCGAGCGGCGAGAACGGCCCGGCGGCGGGGCCCTGGACGAGCGCGCCGCCGCCGCGCGCGCCGCCCGAGCCGGCGATCGCGAGCTGCCCGTGCGGCGCCGGGGCGAGCGCCAGCGGGGGACGCAGCGCGAGCCTGCCGCCGCGCGCGAGCGTGTATGCCGGCCTGCCCGGCACGTCGCCGCGGCCGATCTGGGCGATCATCGTGCCGGCGCCCTGCGGGCAGCTCGGCGCCGCGCTCCACACGACCGCGCCGCGGCCCGTGCCGTGCGTCGGCCGATCGCGCGGGAATGCCGCGTGCGCCGCGCCGAGCGCTGCGCATGGGCTCAGCGGCGCCGGGGGCGACCACGAGGCCGGCGCGGCGGCTGTGGGCGCGGGCGAGCAGCACGCGAGCGCGGCGGAGCAGCACGCGAGCACGACCGAGCCGCGCACGAGCGCCGCGCCCGCGACGGGGTGTTGTGCCTGCAACCGGTGGCCGCGATCGACTAGGCCAGCGCCTCGCGCAGGAAGCTGACCGTGCGCTCCCACGAGAGCTGTGCCAGCTCCGCGTTGTAGGTGCCGAGGCGGTCGAGCTCGTTGAAGAACGCGTGACCGGCATCGTCGTAGTAGTGGAAGGTGACCTCGATGCCCGCGTCGCTCATCTCCTGCTCGAGCGCTTTCGCCGTGTCGGTGGGAATGAATTCGTCGGCCGTGCCGAAGTGCCCGAGCACGGGTCCTTTGACGTCGCCGAAGTCCGGCTTGCCGTGCGGCATCACGTAGTAGTAGGAGACCGTCGCCGTGACCTTCGGGCACGTCGCCGCCGCCCACACCGACAGGCCGCCGCCGAGGCAGAAGCCGAGCGAGCCGACGCCCGAGCCCTCGAAGCCCTCCTGCGAACTGAGGAAGTCGGCGGCGCCGCACATCTGCGGCTCGACCTGCTCCATCGACAGCGCCATCATCTTCTGCTGGGCCTCGTCCGGCTGCGTCGTCGTCTCGCCCCCGTAGAGGTCGGGCGCGAGCGCGAAGAAGCCCTCCGCCGCGAGGCGGTCGCAGACGGAGCGGATGTGCTCTTCGACGCCCCACCACTCCTGCAGGACGATCGTCGCCGGGCCGCTGCCCCCGGCGGGTGTCGCGAGGTAGCCGGAGGCCGTGCCGGCGCCGGCGGGGAACTCGATGTCGGGCATGTGTGCTCCTTGGAAGTGGTCGTGTGGCGGCATCCTCTCACGCCGGCGGCCGCCCGGCGACTCACACTCACTCGCCGGGCTGGACTGCTACTGGCCGGCCGCGGCGCGCTTGCCGGCGGGCTTGCGCCGCGCGCCCTTCGGCGGCTCGGCCAGCGCGAGCAGATCGTCCATCGCGCCTTCGATGCCCGCTCGTGAGCACGTCGATGTCGGGCGCGCCGTCGTAGTCGCCGGTGACGCCGAAGTACAGCCCGCCGTCGTAGGAGAAGATCGCCACGACGATGCGGATCGAGCCGACGACGGGCACGAACGGGAACGACTCGAGCATCTTGCGCCCGAGCGTCTGCACGGGCTGCTGCGGCCCGGGCACGTTGGTCGTCGCCGTGTGCATGTTCAGCCGCGGTGAGATCGTCACGAGGCGGCTTCCGAGCGCGAGCAGCAGCGGCGGCGCGAAGCCCGACAGGGAGGCGAGCACGTCGCCGGCGACGGCCTGCTTGGACTGCTTGACGCCGTCCATCTCGGCGCGGATCCGCTCGAGCTGCTGCGCCGGACCGGCGAGCCCGACGGGCAGCCCGACGAACACGGCCGAGACGCGGTTGTTGTAGACGCCGCGCTCGCCGCGGCGGCGGACGGACACGGGCACCATCGTGCGCACGCTGCGCTCGCGGGCGATCTCCTCGCCGCGCTGCTCGAGCAGCGCGCGAAAGCCGCCCGTGATCACGGTCAGCACGACGTCGTTGACCGTGCCGCCGAGCGCCGTGCGCACGGTCTTGACGTCGGCGAGCCGGATCGTCGCCCAGCTCCAGCGCCGGTGCGGCCCGATCGGCCCGGTCAGCGAGGAGGCGCCGACCGGGCGCAGGCTGGGCCCGGCGGCGAGCGCCCCGCGCGCCACCTCGGTGACGGTGCGCACCGTTTCGCGCGGCGCGCGCAGCGCCTGCTTGAACGTTTCGAGCTGACCGGCCGGGCTCGCGCGCCGCATGAGCGTGCGCCTGAGCACGTCGATCGCCGACGGTTCCGGCGGCGCCGACCAGCGCCCGTTGGAATCGACGCGCTCGGTGCCGGCGACGAGCGTCTCGTCGGAGAACATCACCGACATCAGGTCGGTCGCGGCGACGCCGTCGACCATGCAGTGGTGCACCTTCGAGAGCAGCGCCCAGCGCCCGCCGGTCATCCCCTCGACCATCCACAGCTCCCACAGCGGCTTGTTGCGATCGAGGTGCTGGGAGAACACGCGCGCGGCCATCTGGCGCAGCTGCGCGTCCTCGCCGGGGGCCGGGATCGCGGTGCGGCGCAGGTGGTAGTCGATGCTGAAGTGCGGGTCCTCGACCCAGATCGGCGGGCCCGCGGCGAGCGGCACCATGCGGACCTTCTGGCGGTAGCGTGGCACGAGCCCGAGCTTGCCGGCGACCATCGCGCGCAGATCATCGAACGGCGGCGGCGGTCCTTCGAAGATGCTCACGCCGCCGATGTGCATCGGGGTCGTGTCGTTCTCGATGTGCAGGAACGACGAGTCCATCGGGCTCATCCATTCCATGCGGGCTGCTACCCCTCTGCTTCCGAGCGCATCGCTACCCCGCGGCGTCGAGCGCTTTGTCGAGCACCCTGTAGACGTCCACGTTGACCGACATGCCGCAGTGGCTCGAGGCCACGGCGACCGGCTGGGCGTGGGGGTCGACGCACGCCTGCCAGTCGACGATCCCGTCGGTGTAGGAGTAGACGGCTGTCGCATGCACGTGCCCCGGCAGGGGCGCGGCGAGCTCGGCGCGGAACTCCTCGCAGCAGTCGCCGTCCTTGCAGCTGCGCGAGAGCATCCCAGGTACGCCGAGGTCGCCGAGCGTGGCGACCACGCGCGCGGCGCGCAGCACGTGTGAGGAGACGGCCAGTCCGTCGTTGACCGGCGAGCCGAGCATCGCCAGGCCGGCGACTGCGTCCGGCTGGCGCACGGCCAGCGAGCGCGCGAGCACGCCGCCGCGGCTCTGGCCGATCAAGAAGACGCGCTCCTCGGTCTCCGAGGCGAGCGCGTGCAGCTGCTCGCGCAGTCGCCCCACGAGCTCCTCGGCGCAGTCGACGTTCGCGCGGATGCCGCTCATGTGCACGCGGTGGCCGCGGCGCGAGAGCCACTGGCGCAGCACCGTCAGCGAGGCGTCGCCCGCCATGAAGCCGGGCACGAGCAGCACGGGCGGCGCATCCGCTCGCCGCTCCACCGAGCGGAACAGGCGGCTGGCGAGCAGCCGGGCTAGCTCGCGCCCGTAGCGCAGCTCTCCGAGCAGCGGCGCGACCGAAACCTGCTCGGCCGGGCGTCCCAGCCCGATCACACCCGCCTGATCCCCCATGAGTACATAGAGTACGCCCCGATGGAGCTTTCCGGAAGGCACGTGGTCGTGACGGGCGGCGGCGGGGGGATCGGCAGCGCGCTCGCGCGACGCATCGCCGAGGAGGGCACGCGGGCCGTCGTCGTCGCCGACCGCGACCTCGGCAAAGCAAGCGCGGTGGCCGATGAGATCGGCGGCTTGGCCGTCGAGTTCGACGCCGGCCGCGAGAGCGGCGTGCAGTCGCTGATCGGGCAGGCCGTCGCGGCCAACGGGCAGATCGACGTCTTCATCTCCAACGCCGGCGTGCCCGGCGGGGGCGGGGGGCCGGTCGAGACCTCCGACGAGGAGTTCGACGAAGCCTGGCGCGTGAACGTGATGGCGCACGTGTGGGCCTCGCGCGCGCTGCTTCCGGGGATGCTCGAGCGCGGCGAGGGCTACCTGATCAACACCGCATCGGCCGCCGGCCTCTTGACGCAGGTCTCCTCGGTCGGCTACAGCGTGACCAAGCACGCCGCCGTGGCGCTCGCCGAGTGGATGGCGATCGAGTACGGCGACGCCGGCATCCGCATCTCGTGCATCTGCCCGCAGGGCGTGCGCACGCCGATGCTCGAAATGGCGATGGACGAGCCGGCCGGCGCGGCGGCGCTGAAGGCCGGCGGCGTGATCGAGCCCGAGGAGGTCGCCGACGCAGTCGTCGCCGGGATCGCCGAGGAGCGGCTGCTGATCCTGCCGCACGAGGAGGTCGCGCGCTTCATGGCGCTCAAGGGCAGCGATCCGCCGCGCTGGATCGCCGGCATGCGCAAGCTCGTGCGCAACGCGCGCGCGGCCGCCGAGTAGACGCGCTCGCGCTGCTAGGTGTTGAGCGCGACGCTGATCACCGGTTCGCGCGTCGGCGCCGGGCTGCCGCCGAGCGGCTCGCTCGTGACCAGGACCTGTTTGACGCCCTTCAGATCGCCCGGGATATCGACCGCGCTGCCGCCGCTCGAGCTGATCCCGAACAGCGCGTCGGTCGGACTGGGCGCCTTGCCGCGCACGAGCCAGACCTCGTAGATCCGGCCCGCTCCCGGTTGGGGCATGTGTGCGAGCAGCAGCTCGGCGCGCGCACCACGCTTGTGCAACGAGACCTGCGCGCCGTGGGCGGCGCCACTTGCCTGGCCGAGGATCACGCGTTCCTTGGTCGAGGACGAGCCGCCGCTCAGCACGATCGCGAGCACGACCGCGACGGCTGCGCCCAGCGCTGCCGCGGCACCGGCGAAGGCAAAGCGCGGCATTTGCCGACGGCGCGCAAAGCGCGACGGGCGGTCGGCTTCGTGCCCCGCTGCGTTGAGCACGTCGGCCGAAGAGCGCACGGTCTCCAGCACACGATCGGACAGCTCGGACGGTGCGGCCACGGCTGGAGCGCTCGCCGCCAGCTCGTCGACCACCGACTGCAGTTCGCCGACTTCCACACGGCAATGCGCGCAGCTGTCGAGGTGCTCGCGGAAGCTCTCGAGCTCCTCCTGCTCGAGCGCACCGAGCACGTACGGGGCGACGTCGATCTGACGTGGGCACTGTGGCTGTTGCTCGTGCATGCTCATGCGCCGAGCGCCTCCGTTCCGTGCATCTGCGAGCGCAGCTTTTGCAGCCCCAGGCGCATCCGTCCCTTGACCGTCCCCACCGGGGCACCGAGCATCGAGGCGATCTCCATGTGCGTGAAGCCGCCGAAGTAGGCCAGCTCGATCACGCGACGCTGCTCGTCGGGCAGTTCTGCCAGGGCTCCACGGATTTCGTGTGAGGTCGCCGACTCGATCGCCTGCGTCTCGGTGCGCTCGGGCGCCTCCAGCGTTTCCTCGATTCCCTCGTCGCTGGCGCGCCTACGGTCGTGTGCGCCGCTGCGCCGCAACGAGTCGACGGCGCGGTTGTGCACGATGCCGAGTGCCCACGTGCGTACGCTGCCGCGCGTGCGGTCATAGCGCGTGCCGCTGCGCCACAGTGCGAGGAAGGCCTCCTGGGCGACGTCCTCCGCCGCGGAGCGCGTGCCGCAGATCCGGTATGCGAGCGAGAAGGCGGCGTTTGCGTGACGCTCGAGGATCACCTCGAACGCTTCGGCGTCGTTGCGTGCAACCAGTCCCATCAGCTCCTCGTCCGCGAGCGTCCTGAGCTTTTCCCTGGAGTCGGTGCTGGGGCGTCTCAAGCGCGGCATTTCTTCACTGTACGCGTGGGGTGGTTCCACGGATCATCGCTTCGATTGCAGCGGAGAAATTCCTGCTATTGGGTTAATTCGGTGATCCAGCAGACAACTCCGGTGATCCAGATCGCCCGCTTCTGCGAAATAGGAATCGGGGACTTAGAACAGCGAAGCTAATGCGGAGGACAGCACCGAGCCGGACGGTGCCCGCACTCAGAAAAACGAATACGAATCGCCGCACGCGACCCGGCGCGGCACGGCAATTCCTCCGCCTAGACCCTATGCCGCAGGTCGCCCGTCGGGTTGACCGTCGGAGGTAGGCCGGACACTCCTCGCGGGGGCTTGTCTGGCCGGAGAACGGCTCCGGCTGACCCCAAAGAGTGAGGAGGTCCGGCCATGACCGGAATTGTGACGTGGGCAGGGCTCGATGTCCATGCCCGCTCGACGCATGCTGCGGCGATCAATCCTGCGAGCGGCGAGCTGGTGCGTGCGAGGTTCGGGCCGGGCATCGAGGAGCCGCTCGCGTGGCTTCAGGGTTTGCCGGGTCCAGTGCGTGCTTGCTATGAGGCGGGGCCGACTGGGTTCGGGCTCTATCGCGCCGCGAGCGCGGCTGGGGTGGCCGTCGAGGTGATCGCGCCGGGCAAGACACCAAGGGGGCCTTCAGATCGGCTGAAGACCGATCGCAAGGACGCCGAGCTGCTCGCGCGGTTGCTGCTCGCCGGGTCCTTGACGAGCGTTGTGGTCCCGCCCATCGAGGTCGAGGCCGCCCGCGAGCTGATGCGTTCACACGATGCGTGCCGGCGTGATCTGATGACCGCTCGTCACCGGGTCTCAAAGATGCTGTTGCGTCATGGTCGGGTCTATCCCGAGCCTTCGACCTGGACCACGCGCCACCGCCGGTGGCTATCGGTTCAGCAGTTCGATGAGGCTGCATCAGAGCTGGTGTTCGCCGATCTGATTGCCTCCGTCGACGGACTGAGCGCGCGCAAGGCAGCGATCGCAGAGCGGCTCTCGCGCCTGGCCCAAGACGAGCAGTGGTGGCCGACCGTCGCAAGGCTCCGCTGCTTCCGGGGCGTTGACACGCTGAGCGCGTTTGCGCTTCACCTCGAGCTCGGCGGGGACTGGCAGCGCTTTGAGCGAGCGAACGCGCTGAGCGCATGGCTCGGGCTGATCCCATCCCTTCACCAGTCCGGCGAGTCATCGCAGCAGGGGTCGATCACGAAGACGGGATCGGGCTTCGCTCGCCGGCTGCTCGTCGAGTCCGCCTGGCACTACGGGCGCCCCCCGCGGATCGGGGTGAGCCTCCGCAACCGCCAGCAGGGCCAGCCCGAGCATGTCCTGCAGATCGCCAACCGCGCGCAGCAGCGGCTGCACCGGGTCTATCACCGCATGCGCGCCCGTGGCAAGGCGCACAACGTGACCGTCGTCGCCTGCGCACGCGAGCTGGCGTGCTTCCTGTGGGCGGCAGCGAGCGCCGACTGACCCGGCTGACAGTCCTACCGGCCGGGAGAGCGGGGCGTCGGGCCATCAGCGGCCGGCACGCGCGATTGCGCTATGGGCAGCACTCCTCACACGAGTGCCACGCCCGTTCCTAGAGAGCGCAAGCCGGCAGCACGAAACCGGGCCCTGGGGTACCCAACCCCCGCATCATCAGACTGGCAACGCCGACACCGAGCCCGGCGCCCCGCTCTCCCGACCACTCTCAGACGCCCGTTCGACGGACGCGACTACGGCTGTCGACTTGACAAACGCAGCGACATATCAGCGCGGCAGCGAGAGCACGTGCGCCTTGGCCGGGTCGATGTTCCCGTCGAGCAGGTCGAGGTAGGCCCGCTCGAGCGGCTCGGGACCGTCGCCGCGAACGACTTCGAGCCAGCCTTCGCACCACTTCACGTAGGGGCGCCAGGCCTCGGCGATGCGCGCTTCGAAGCCGTCTCTGCCCCACTCGGTGCTGCGCTTGGCCACGCGGTCGGGCGCGAAGAAGAACGTCGGCGGCGGGCCCGGCAGTGAGTCGGGCACGGCGCCCATGCGGTCGTGATGCGTCGCGCCGACGACCGCCGAGTGCATCAGCGCATCGCCGAAGTGCGTGTGCACGTCGCCGCGCACCTGCGCATCGCCCGCCATGTCTACGTACACCGCAGGAGTATCAGCGAGCGATTCGATCTCCCCGTAGGTGACGACGCGGTCGTACACGCCGAGCGAGTCGGTGAAGTCCTTGCTGCGTGGCGAGGTCAGGCCGACGACCTCGACGCCGTCGCGGCGCGAGAGCAGGAAGGCGAGTCCGCTCGCGGTCTTGCTCGAGGCGCTCGACAGCACAACTGTGCCCGCGCCGAAGAGCGCAGCGTCGTCGAGGAAGTCATCGATCAAGAACGAGGTGAAGAACAGCGGCCGCAGCAGCATCTGCAGCTCCTCGGTGTCGGCCTCGTAGATCGGGTCGGCGTCGACCTTGGCGTAGCCGTTGTATGCGGCGGGCAGGCTCGCGCGATGCGGCGAGGCGTCGACGAAGCCGCGGGCGTCGATCGGCGCCGGCCTGATGACGAGCTCGCTCGACGGCGGCAGGTAGCCGTATACACGCGTGCCCGACTCGAGCTGCTCAGCCTCGCTCTCGGCGACTTCGGCGAACCCCCACACCGGCATGCGCCCCCACCCGTCCTCGGCCGGAAAGAACTTCCAGTAGCTCATCGCCTCGCCGAACATCGCGTAGGTGATGTTGTTGGCGCTGAGCCCGAAGCGCTCGACGCGCAGGCGCGCCTGCCCCGGCTCGAGCTCGGCAGGCGGAGCGTCGGCGAAGCGACAGCGGTGCAGGTCGTCCTTGGCGATCAGGAAGTCCACGGGGCACAAGCCTACGCTGCGAAGCGCCGCAGCATGCGCGTCTGGCGTGGCAGCAGGCCGAGCGCGAGCGCGAGCACCGCGAGCACCGAGCCGCCGAGCAGCACCTCGACGGCGCCCAGCGCGCCCGCGAGCGGCCCGGCCAGCACGTAGCCGAGCGGCAGCAACGCGAGCGAGACCATCCAGTCATAGGAGCTCACGCGCGAGAGCTTCTCCGGCGGGATGCGCTCGGCGAGCGCCGTCGTCCACCAGACGTCGAACAGCGCGATGCCCGCCCCGCCGAGCAGCATCGCCGGCGTGACGATGAACAGCGTGACGCCGGCCGCGTACAGCACCGCGGCCGCCGGCCACAGCAGGATCGCGAGCATCGCCGCGCGCATCGGGAAGCGCGGCCGCCAGCCGATGCCGAGCAGCGAGCCGACGATCGTGCCGACGCCGAGCACCGCCGAGACGAGGCCGTAGACGCCGATCTCGCCGTACTGCTCGCGCGCCACGACGGGCCCGAGCACGAACCACGGCGCCAGGCCCGTGAACAGCGCCGCGCAGAAGGCCGCGAGCGTCGCCCACACCCAGCTGCGCGAGCGCACCTCGCGGTAGCCGTCGCGGATCTCGCGCCACACGCCGATGGCGACTGCGCCCGCCAGCTCCGCCGCCTCGCGCCGGCGCGGGCGCACGCGCGAGAGCAACGCCGCGCTGAACAGGAAGGTCGCGGCATCGAGCGCGAATGCCCAACCCGCGCCGAGGCCGAGCACGAGCGCCGTCGCCAGCGCCGGACCGGCGAACTCGCCGATGTTGTTCGACAGCGCGCTCAGGCCTTGCGCCTGCTGGATCTCCTGCTCGGGCACCGTCTGCGGCAGTAGCCCGTTGGCGGCCGGGCGGAAGAACGCCTCGGCGCTGCCGAACAGCGCCTCGATCACGATCAGCTGCCAGATCGCGACGCTGTGGGTGAAGATCAGCGTCGCCAGCAGCGCGTGCAGCGCGAAGCGCACGAGATCGGTGACGACCATCACGCGGTGGCGCGGCAGGCGGTCCGCCCACACGCCGCCGAGCAGCAGGAAGGCGACCAGCGGCAGGCTCGCCGCGCCCAGCACGAAGCCGAGATCGGTCGCGCTGCCCGTCAGTTCGATCACGAACAGCGCGAGCGCGACGATCACGATGCAGTCGCCGATCACGCTCGCCGACTGCGCCAGCCAGAGGTAGCGGAAGTCGCGATGGCGCAGCACGCGAAGCTGGCGGACGAGATTGCTCATCCGCCAAGCTTGACGCAGGCGACTGCATGCCCCGACCCGGGGCGCCGATCAGGCCGCGACCGGGGCGCCGCGACGTGCCGCGAGCCGCTCTTGCGCGTAGCGGCGCCCGTGCTCGGCATCGCCCGTGGCGAACGTGGCGATGTCGGCCAAGGTGACGATCCCGCCGAGCGCGCCCCACGTGCCGTCGGGGATCTCCGGCGTGAACACCCACACGCGCGCCGGATCGCGGTCGTAGGCGCCGTCCTCCGCGTCGAGCACGGCCGCCGTGATCTCGGCGACCATCGCCTGGCGGCGCTCGGCGTCGTACTGGCCCTCGGGGACGGACGCCACGAAGCGGTAGCGCGGGAGCTCGGCGCGCGAGCCCGCCACGTACACCTCGGCGGGCCTGTGCACGAACAGCCACGCGATCGAGCGGACCTGCGGGTTCGTCGGGTCGGCGCCCTCGTTGACGATCAGCAGGTCGGTCAGCTTGGCCAGCAGCCGCTCCTCGGCGGCGGCAGGCAGCGCTCCGGTGGGGATGTAGGCGTCGAGCATCGGCATGGTCGTGACCTCCTCCCGGCCGGCGGCCGGGCTATCGATGGCTGGCGATCCGTGGGTTACTCCTGTTACAGGAGCGACCCTACCCTAGTAACTCTTCTTATGCAAGCGATACACTGCGGCGAACGTGAAGCGCTCCGAACTCGGCCATCACCCATGCTCGATCGCGCGCACGCTAGACGTCGCCGGGGAGTGGTGGACGCCGTTGATCCTGCGCGACGTCGCCTACGGCGTGAGGCGCTTCGGCGCGATCCAGGAGGACCTCGGGATCTCGGCCAACGTCCTCTCCGACCGGCTCGAGACGCTCGTCGCCGAGGGCATCCTGCAGCGCAGCCTCTACCGGCAGCGCCCCGAGCGCTACGAGTACGGGCTGACCGAGAAGGGCGCCGACCTGATCCCGGCGCTGCTCGCGCTGATGCAGTGGGGCGATCGCTGGGCGTGGACGGGTGCGCGCGGGCCCGTGCGCGTGCAGCACGCCGAGTGCGGCCACGACGTCAGCATCGAGGTGCGCTGCCCGCACTGCGAGCGTGAGGTGGACACGCGCGAGCTGCGAGCCACGGTCCGCCTCGGGGTGGTGGACCCGTCGGACGAGGGCGAGCCGAGTGCCATCGCCGGGCGACGCCTGCTGGAGGGCGGGAAGCGGGGAGTTGCGCTCGCCGTTGCGCCTTCTCGCTCAACAGGTTCGGCTGCATGATGACCTTCCACACTCAGCCAATATCGTATCTGCCCGAGAGGTACTGAATCTCTTTCCCTTGGACAACGATAAATGTGTCCGATAGCGCCTGCGGAATTCCAGAGCCGTCTTGAAGATATATAGGCCGATTTCCCGGCGCGCTGAGGAATATCTCGCGCTCCCTATCCGGCGAGACAGTGAATGTAGTAAGCGCACCCGTGATGGCCCGCCCGTCAACTAGGCTCAGCGTAACGAGTACTCCCGCTCCATCTTCTGGAGCATGCCTACGAAATGCGGAGTACCAAGCGGAGTCTTCGGGGTGAATATCTTGGGTCGGGCCGAATAGCGAGCGCACGATCACCCATACGCTCGCATAGCTGACTATTAGTGCCGTGGCTAGGACCACGAAGCTACGCATCGGATGCGCCAACATGTAGCGCCCCAAATTGCCTGTCAAGGAATTACCACTGATGAGTCCGGCTGTCTCCCACAGTGCCAACGACGAGAGCAACCCGATAAGAGTTGCGATGACACCAACCAAGACGAGCTCGGCCGCCTCCTGGAGCTGACTCCGGTCCCGCCTAGGCTCTCGCTGCTCAGCAAGCCGGACGTATAGATATCCCGGCCCGGCCGCTGCGGCAAATACCACAAGGCCGAACAGCGTGTCGGAGATCACTGCTCGGCTGACTCCGAACTACTTGGCTTCGCCTCCGAGGGGCGACTCTCCCAAACATTCTCCGGACGCTCGGATCTCGTCCAGTCTATGACCTCTATCGGCTTAAGTACTATGAACCCCTCGTCGGAGGCTGGGCCGGGCGGCCGGGTGTAATACCTGTACCGACGCTCATGACCGAGTTGCGCGGTCTCCCCGACAGAGGCATCAGGAATTTCCTCGCTGCGCACTGGCCTCAGACCTCCTACGAGCGGGACATCATCTGCGATGTGGATATTGGAAGGCATCGAAACGAGGAACTTGCCCTCCACAACACCCAGGTCCAGCGGACGTCCTGCAGAAACCGAGGCATCCGGCTCGACTTCCTCTGTCCGGCCGTCTGGTCGTATGCGACGAGGCCTCCAGCTAAACAAGCCTGTTCGCATGCTGCCGCTGCGTTCCATACGACCTATTCTAGCCTGCTGACCGTCCAGACTTCCTGCTCGAGGACGGCGTCGTCGGGGCGCGTGCCGCTGAGGACGCCCGTGCCCTACGCCGGTCAACCCCACCGACTAACCGTCTAGCCCTCGCCGTCGTAGTAGTCGACGTGCCCGTCGCTGCGGCGCAGCATCACCCGGTCCTCGTCGTTGCCCGGCCAGACGCCGATCTTGTCGCTGTCGGGATAGACGGCCACGGCCGGCTCGGCCGCGCTCGAGAACATCAGCACGCGCGCGCTCTGCTCGCTGCCGTTGCTCACCTTGTGCGCGCCGGCCGGACCCGGCGCGAAGCAGACGAGATCGCCGCGAACGAGCTGCTGCTCGCCCTCGGGAGTGCGCAGCACGACCTCGCCGTCGAGCACGAGCAGCCACTCCTCGATGTACTCGTAGTGGTACGGGCAGACGCTCTCGCCCGGCGGCAGCACGAATGCCTTGACCGCCAGTTCTTTGCCGCCCGCCGTCTTGCCGACCCGCGCCATCCCGGCGCGAAAGCCAGCCGGGTCGTTCTCGTCGAGCTCGAGCTCGACGTCGAAGACGTTCGCGGGTCCCATCGCGTGGATCATCGCACGGCGTCTATGTTCCGGGGGACTCTTCGCCGAGGCTGTCGGCCATGCGCGATCGGAACTCGGCGGTGGTGTTCTCGTGCGGGAATGGATCGGAGGGCACGGCGACGCGCAGCGCCGCGCAGAGCGGCTCCCAGCCGTCGCCCGGCTGCCACTCGACCAGCCGCTCTGCGGGCACCTCGCTGCGAACGCGCTCGTTGTGGCGCGTGTAGGCCGCCATTGCCGCTTCGGGCTCGCGCCAGTCGGGCGTGAAGCGCCGGGCGAGCAACTCCCTCACCATCGCGCGGTGCGCGGCGCGGGTCTGATTCTCGGGCGGGACCTCGGCGCTGAGGACGGGGATGATCGTTCGCTCCATGCTCGCCCACCACTGCTCGGGCGTGGCGCGCGTTGAGAGCAGCACGATCGCCTCGGGATTGGCGGCGGCTAGCTCGGGCCAGAACGCCGCCGCGGGCCAGTCGACAGTGGCGCTGTAGTCGCTCGTCAAGGCCTCCCAGTCGACCGGCTCGCCGCGCGTCGCAGCGTGCCAGAGCGGGACGCTCTCCGGCTGCACCTCGGCCATGTGGTAGCAAGCTCCGCCCGTCAACTGCTCGAGCGCGTTCTTCAGCGACGCCGTGCCCGTGCGTCCCAGCCCCGCTCCGACCACCTTCAGCCTGCATCGCGTACTCCTCGCGTCCGTCATCGGGCGATCATACGAGTGTGTGAGACTGGCGCGCGTGCAGGGGAAAGCGCACGTGGGAGGGCTCGCCGGACGGCCGCGCGTCGCCTCCGTCGGACACGTCGAGTGGGTGCAGTTCGCGCGTGTCGAGCACGTCCCGCGAGCCGGCGAGGTGGCGCACGCCAAAGACCCGTTCGAGGAGCCGGCCGGCGGCGGCGCGGTCGCCGCGGTGCAGCTCGCGCGCCTTGCGGGGGATGCGCTGCTGCTGACGGCGCTCGGCGAGGACGAAGCCGGGCGGCGCTCGCTCGCGCGCCTGACGCAGCTCGGCGTGCGCGTCGAGTCGGCCAAGCGCGCAGACCCGACGCGGCGCGCGGTGACGCTCGTCGACGACGAGCGCGAGCGCACGATCACGACGTTCGGCGAGCGCTTGGAGCCGGTGGGCGACGATGCGCTGCCCTGGGACGAGCTGGCGCGGATGGACGCCGTGTACTTCCCGGCGGGGGATCTCGCCGCGCTGCGCGCCGCCCGTGCCGCGCGAGTGCTCGTGGCAAGTCCGCGCGCACGGCACGCGCTCGGGCACGGAGTACGACTCGACGCGCTCGTGCTGAGCGCCGAGGACGCGATCGAGCGCGAGGCGGCGGAGCGCGCCGAAGGCGAGGCCGACCTGGTCGTGCTGACCGACGGCGCGCGCGGCGGCACCTACCGCACGCGCGACGGTCACGGCGGAAGCTGGAGTGCGGCCGAGCCGCCCGGTGAGCCGGTCGACTCCTACGGCTGCGGCGACTCGTTCGCCGCCGGCTTCGCCTACGGCCTCGGTGCAGGCATGGGCCTCGACGACGCGCTCGCGCTTGCCGCTCGCTGTGGCGCATACTGCCTGACCGGGCGCGGGCCATACGAGCGCCAGCTGGACAAGACCCAGCTCGTCGACGTCCCGCTCGGCGGGATCTAGACCGACGGCAGCTTCTGCGCGAGCGAGAGCACGGGCGCGAACAGGTCGCCGCGCTCGGCGATCCGCTCGAGCACCTGGCCGGCCTCGAAGCGCAGCGAGTCTGGATCGCCACGGTCGAGTGCCGCGCGCACCTCATCCCATTCCAGCGGCGTCGAGACGGTCGGGCGCTCGGTGGCGCGCAGCGAGTAGACGCACACGGTCGTCTTGTTGCGATCGTTCTGGCTCCAGTCGATCAGCACCTTGCCTGGCCGCGCGGTCTTGGTCATGCGCGAGACGATCAGCTCGGGCTCGGCCTCCTCGAGCAGCTCTGCGACCGTTTTCGCGAACGGCTTGGTCTGCGCGAACGTGATCTCGGGGTCGTTCAGCGGCACATACAGCTGCAGGCCCTTTTTGCCGGATGTCTTGACGAAGCTCTCGAGGCCCAGGTTCTCGAACATCCCCTGCAGCGTGAGCGCGACGCGGCAGCACTCGACCGCCGTCGCCGGCGCGCCCGGGTCGAGGTCGAACACGAGCGCCGTCGGGCGCTCGGGCGCCTCGGCGCGGGCGAGCGGCACGTGCAGTTCGAGCGCGGCGAGGTTGGCCAGCCAGACGACCGTCGCGCGGTCCTCGGCGAGCAGGTAGTCGATCGGCTTCTTCTCGCTTGCCAGCGTCACCGTCTGCACCCACTCGGGACGATGCGCGGGCGCCTGCTTTTGGAAGAACGCCTTGCCGTCGACGCCATCCGGCCACCGCTTGACCGTCAGCGCCCGGCCCTGCAGGTGCGCGACGATCGTCGTCGCGACAGCGGAATAAAAATCGATCACATCGCGCTTGACGAAGCCGGCCTGCGGATAGAGCGGCTTGTCGAGGTTCGACAGCTTCAGCTCGCGGCCTTCGACCGTCGTCGTCGCCTTCGTGCCCTGCTCGTGCAGCACGAGCGGCGGGTCCAGCGCGTCGCCGGCGGCAGGCCGCGGCAAGTCCTCGCGCACGACTTCGCGCGCGTCCTTGTCCTCGCGCAGGCCCTTGTAGGAAGGCGCCCGCAGGACGCCGGCGGAGGTCCATTCGGCGAACTCGATCTCGGCTACGAGCCGCGGCTGGACGTAGATCGCCTCGCGCGGGGGAGGCTCGCCCACGG
The DNA here is from genome assembly GCA_963716315.1 of uncultured Solirubrobacteraceae bacterium. Taxonomy (GTDB): domain Bacteria; phylum Actinomycetota; class Thermoleophilia; order Solirubrobacterales; family Solirubrobacteraceae; genus Palsa-744. Next base: position 2,399,960 of record OY970301.1, read on the forward strand.
TGAAGGGAGAGTCCCCACGGCGCAGGGGAGCGAGCAGCTTGCCGAGGCGGTCGAGCTCTGAGTCGGTGAAGCCGGTGCCGACGCGCCCGGCGTAACGGAAGGAGCCGTCGGGGTCGTACACGCCGACGAGCAGCGCGCCGATGCGCTGCTCGCGCCGCCCCTCGCCGGGCAGCCAGCCGCCGATCACGAGCTCCTGGCGGCCGACGTTCTTGATCTTGATCCAGGCCGAGCCGCGCGCGCCGGGTTCGTACGGCGAGTCGAGGCGCTTGGCGACGATCCCCTCGAGCTGCTGCTCGGCGCTCGCCTTCAGCACGTCGCGCCCGCGCCCGCTCAGGTGCTCGGGCGTCTGCCACGCCTCGCCGCTCAGCGCGAGTGCCTCAAGCAGCTCGCGCCGCTGCTCGTAGCGCAGCCCCATCAGCGAGTGGCCGTCGAGCCACAGTAGGTCGAAGATCATGTACGTGACCGGCGCCGCCTTCGCCAGCCGTTTGGCCTGTGTCGGCGAGCCGACGTGCATGCGCCGCTGCAGCGCCGCGAAGCTCGGGCGGCCGTGCTCGTCGAAGGCGACGATCTCGCCATCGAGGATCGCCGCGTGCGAGCTCAGCGCGCGGTTGAGCCGTGCGAGCTCGGGATAGGAGCCGGTGACCTCTTTCAGGTTGCGGCTCTCCAGCCGCAGTTCGCCAGGAGTCGAGTAGGCGATCGCGCGCACCCCGTCCCACTTGATCTCATACGTCCAGCCGTCGTCGCTGCGCGGCAGTGAGCCGGGACGCGCGAGCATCGGCTTGACGTGCTCGGGCATCGGCTCGCGCGCCACGTCGGCCGGCGGGTCCATGCGGTGGATCATCCACTCCTTCGGGCGCTCGCCCTCGGCGGGCGCGGAGGAAATCGGGAACAGCGCGTAGCGGGCATCGACGCGCTCGCCGTGCAGCGCGACCTCGATCTTGCGCGGCTCCCACTTGAGCACGTCGTAGGTGCCGTGGTCCCAGATCTTCATCGTGCCGGCGCCGTACTGCCCCTTGGGGATCTCGCCATGGAAGTCGACGTACTCGAGCGGGTGGTCCTCGGTCCACACGGCGAGGTGGTTTTCCTTGGGCGCCTGCGGCAGCCCCTTGGGCACGGCCCACGAGGCGAGCACGCCGTCGCGCTCCAGGCGCAGGTCCCAGTGCAGGCGCGTCGCAGAGTGCTCGTGCACGACGAAGCGGGGCTGCTTCTTCGCCTTGCTCCCCTTGCCGACGCCGCCGCTCGGCTCGGCGGTCGCGTCGAAGTCGCGTTTGGCGCGGTACTCCTTCAGGCTGGCGCCGTCGCGCGCGGGCTTCTCGCCGTCACCGCCGGACTTGCTCGCGCGGCGGGGTGACACCTACCGCTTGGCGGTGGCGCGTTTGCCGGCCGCTTTCTTGGCGGCCGCTTTTTTGGCAGGCGGTTTCTTGGCGGACGCTTTGGCGGCGGACGCTTTGGCGGCGGCCTTCTTCGCGGGCGCCTTCTTCGCGGCCCTGCGCGGTTTGCCGGCGCCGTCGCTTTCGCGCTCGCCGTGCTCGCGCACGGCGGCGAGGCTCGCCTTCAGCGCGCTCATCAGGTCGGGCGCCGGGGCCTGCTCCTCCTCGGCTTCGGGCTGCACGGCGATCTGCTTGCCCTCGGCCTTGCGCTCGATCAGCGCGAGCACGTCCTCGCGGTAGGTGTCGCGGTACTTGTCGGGCTCGAAGTCGCCGGCGAGCGAGCCGATCAGCTGCTTGGCGACGTCGACCTCGCGCTTGGTCGTCTTGACCTCCTTGGGGTCTGGCAGCTCGTCGAGGCGCTCGGGGTCGGCGACTTCGTCGGCGAACAGCATGGTGGCCATCTCGAGCACGTCGCCCATCGCGCGGATCGCGACGAGCTGCTCCTTGGAGCGGATCACGACGCGCGCGATCGCGACCTTCTCGGTCTCGGCCATCGCCTCGAGCAGCAGGCGGTAGGGCTTGGCGCCGCCGGGGCCGGGCGCGAGGTAGTAGGGGTGGTCGTAGAAGATCGGGTCGATCTGCTCCAGCTCGACGAAGTCCTCGATCTCGATCGTCTTGGTCTTCTTCGGCTGCAGCGTGTCGAGCTCGGCCGGCTCGATCACGACGTAGCGGTCGGGCGAGAGCTCATAGCCCTTGACGATGTCCTCGTAGGGGACCTCCTCGCCGCTCTGCGGGTCGACGCGCTTCTGCGCGATCCGCACGCCGGTCTTGCCGGAGAGCTGGTGGAAGCGCACCGTCTTGCGGTTGACGGCACTGTACAGCTTGACCGGCACTGTCACCAGGCCGAAGCTGATCGCGCCCGTCCAGATCGAGCGTGGCATGGCTATTTAGTACCACGTACGGGAAATTCGACCCCCCACTGCAAGATCTCAGGCGCACGGTAGCTGCAACAGGCGTCTCCGATAGAGGCGCATGTCGGCGCTGTTCCAGTCCGAATGGGTCTGGTGCGCGAAGGCCGGCACGCGCTCGCGGTGGTAGGGCGAGGAGAGGCTCTCGTTGTGGCCGATCACGTTCTGCAAGGCGATGCCGTAGAAGCAGCGCAGCCAGCGAGTCAATTGCAGCGAGGCATCGAACTGTTTTCGATTTTTAATGATTTCAAGATCGGAGAACCCGATGTTCTCGATCCCGATGGCGGTCCAGTTGAGGCCGACGGTGTGCCGGCAGCGCAGCGCCAGCGGCACGAGCTCATCGATCCTGCCGCTGCGCTCGACGAGGAAGTGCGCGCACGTGTTGGGCAGCTCGTGGAACTCGCTGTCGGGCAGGTCGGGCGCGAACGTGTTGTAGGCCTGGAGCGCGGTCGCCGTCTCGGTGTAGTGCTCGACGATCACTTTGGGGTTGCTCAGCGTGTAGCTGTCTTCGCCGTAGTGGCGCAGCGAGTAGGCGGCCATCTCGCGCTTGCGCGCCGCGCCGTAGGGGATCGGCCACTGGTGGATCGGCGGGGGCGCGATCGGGGCCGCGGCGCTCGCGGCGCCGACGCCGGCGCGCGGCACGGGCGCCACGAGCAGGCAGAGCATGCCGAGCGCGCCGAGCAGCGCGGCCGTGGCGAGCATCGTGCGCACGGCGGGGATGCTAGTTGCGCGGTGGACGTCTGTTCGATGCCTGCTTGGGAGCCGGCGGGCGCGGGTATCGCGCGACCACGCTGAGCGTGTACGGGGCACGCCCAGGCGCGCGCTCCCTCCCGCGTGCGCTCTGACCCCTCCCCCGCCGGCTTCCCCGCAGCCGGCGGGGGATGGCCACCCGCATGAGCCCCTCGCATGAAATCGACTGATCCGCAGCATCGGACTGGTCGGAATGTCGAGCGGAAGGTCAAAAACGGCGCCGAGGAGTACGCTTGGCGGGCAGGACAACGCCATCGGGGGTGCTGCTATCACTTCGAGCCGTTCCAGCAAACGGGACGCACCTGAGCGATCGCTCGAGCGCGTCGCAGGGTCGGTCGGCGTGCCGCCCGAGCTGGCGGAGCTGCCGCCGCTGCGCCACTACGCCGAGTACGGCCGTCGCTACGCCTCGCGCGACCTCGACGCCTTCATCGATATGTTCGACGAGCGCTGGAAGCTGGTCGACCACCGGCCGGGTGGCTGGGAGTCGGGGATCGGCCGCGAGGCCTGCCGCGTGCTGACGGCGTCGGTGTTCGCCGTCTCGCCGGATGTGCGCTTCTCGGTCGACGAGGTGCTCGCGTGCGACGAGCGTGTCGTGGCGATGCGCGCCTCCTACCACGGCAGCGGGATCGGCGGCCGCGGGCGCTTCGCGTTCGAAGCCGGGTTCGTGACGGTCGTCGAAGACGGGCGCGCGACGAGCGTGGATGTCTATGAGTACGAGGACAACGACGCGATCCTCGCGCGCTTCGCCGAGCTGACGCGCGGCTGAACGCCTCGCGCTGCGGACGAGCGCCGGGGCGCCTCCCGCGCTTTGGGCGGCGGCGGCGAGTGTGCGAGGACTCGCAAGCCGCGCGCGCCACGGCGTATCGTGCAGCGATCGAAACGGGGGGGAATCGTGAGCGAGACAGAGTTCGACGGCGAGATCTTCAGGCGGGGCGAGGACGGTTATGAGCGCGCGCGTTGCGCGGCGGTGTGGAACGCGCGCACGCCCGAGCGCTTCCCCGAGGCGATCGCGATCGCTCGCAGCGAGCAGGACGCCGTGCGCGCCGTGCGCTGGGCGGCGGAGCACGAGATGAAGATCGGTGTGCGCTCGGGCGGGCACAGCTGGGCGGGCAACCACGTGCGCGACGGCGGCTTGCTGCTCGACCTCTCGCGCCTGCGCGAGGTGGAGGTGGACGCGGCGGCGTTGACGGCGACCGTGCAGCCCGGCTGCCCGGGCAACGAGCTTGACAAATCGCTCGCCGAGCACGATCTGTTCTTCCCGGCGGGGCACTGCGTCGGCGTCGCCGTCGGCGGCTATCTGCTGCAGGGTGGCTATGGCTGGAACGGGCGCGTGCACGGGCCGGCATGCATGAGCGTCGAGGCGATCGACCTCGTCACGGCCGACGGGCGGCTCGTGCAGGCCTCCGAACGGGAGAACGCCGACCTGCTGTGGGCGGCACGCGGTTCGGGCCCCGGCTTCTTCGGCGTCGTCACGCGCTTTCACGTGCGCCTGCAGCCGCGGCCGAAGGTCGTCGCCAACGGCCTCGTGCTCTACGGCATCGACGAGCTCGAGCAGGTCTTTCGCTGGGCGCAGGAGCTCGGGCCGCGCGTGCCGCGCAACATGGAGCTGATGCTGATCGTGCACCGCGACGAGCAGGGTGAGCTCGAGATCGCTGTCACGGGTCCCGTGCTGGCGGACTCCGAGGAGCAGGCGCGCGCGGCGCTGTCGCTGCTTTCGAGCTGCCCGGCGGTCGAGCGCGCGAAGCTACGTGAGCCCTACATCCCGGTGGCGCTCGAGGACCTCTATGCGGGCGTGCACGCGGCCTACCCCGACGAGCACCGCTACTCGGCCGACAACATGTGGACGCACGCGCCCGTCGAGCGCTTGCTGCCCGGGCTGCGGCGGATCGCCGAAACGATGCCCGAAGCGCCGTCGCACATGCTGTGGATGAACTGGGGCCCGGGCAGCGAGCCGCCGCCGCCGCGGCCGGACATGGCCTACAGCGTCGAGGACGACACCTACATCGCGCTGTACGGCGTGTGGCAGGACGCGGCGAGCGACGAGGCCAACGTCGTGTGGGCGACCGAGCGGATGCGCGAGATGGAGCACCTCGCCTCGGGCATCCAGCTGGCCGACGAGAACCTCGGCAACCGCCCTGCGCGTTTCCTCAGCGAGGCGCACATGAGCCGTCTCGACGACCTGCGCGCGATCCACGATCCCGACGGGCGCTTCCACCCGTGGATGGGCAGGCCGGCGGAGGAGGGTCCGTGAGCGGGACGGGCGGGGACGAGCGTGGCGGGGCCGAGGGGCGCGGGCCGGCCGACGAGCGCGGCGTGACGGACGAGCGCGACTTGGTCGAGCAGCGTGAGCTGACCGGCTACCTGAGCCGGCCGATGACGCCGCCCGAGCCGGCCGTACTAGAGGCGATCGCGCGCGGGCCGATCGAGCCGCGCCAGGCGCTGGCGCTGAGCGACGTGGCGCGGCTGCTCGACCCGCGGCCGCTGGCCGTCGAGACCGGTTGGTGCACGCTGCACGACGGCGTCGGCTTCGTCGCCGTGCGTACGGCGATGCCGCTCGTCAGCGGCGAGATGGTCGACTGGTGGTTTGACTGGCACCCGCGCGATCCGCTGCGCTATCGCGTGTGGCACCCGGCTGCGCATCGCTCCAACTCGCTCGAGCCGCCGCCGGACGGCGGGAGACGAACGCCGGGGGCGACGGCCCACTGGGGCGCCGTGCACCATCCGGTCGAGGACGTCGGCCTCGGCGTCGTGCACGCGCGCATCGCCTTTCACCGGCCGAGCGAGATGGACCTGCCGGGCGATCAGCTCGAGAACCCAGACGTGGCGAGCATCGTCTGCGGCCTCGTCGGCGACGACCGCCGACACGTGCAGCACACGCCGATGTTCCACGTGTTCCTGCGCGAAGGCGACGGCGTCGTGCTGCGCAGCGCCTTCTGGCTCGGCGCGGCTGTGCGACCGTACGGACCGCTCGGGTCGGCCGGCGAGCGCGTGCTGAACAACCGCCTAACGCGCCGCGCGACGCTGCCGGCGGCGCTGCCGCGGGCGCTCGCGACCCATTGCGCCGAGGAGTACGCGAACATGGCGACGCTGCTGCCCGAGCTGTTCGAGCGCTTCGGGTAGCGCGGCGGTCTCGCGCTGCGCCCGCTGCTGTAGGGTCGGCGCCGTGGGGGAGATGCGAACAGCACCGAGGGGTGGAACGCCGGCCTCGAGCGCGCCGGCTCGCGCGGGCAGGCCGACTCGCGCGGACAAGTCGAGCGCGACGACGCTCGTGCTCGCGTCAGCGCTCCTGCTTGCCTCGGCGGCAGCGACGGCGAGCACGGCGTCGACGGAAGTGCCCGCGTCGATCGTCGGGCGCGCCTACCAGCCGGCCGAACTGACGCTCGAAGCGGGGCAGACGGTCACGTGGACGAACCATGCGCTCACGCCGCACACGGTCACGGCGCCTGGCGGCGAATTCGACTCCGGTCACATCACCCCGGGCGAAAGCTTCAAAGTCACGTTCACCACGCCCGGCTCGTTCCCGTACGCGTGCACGATCCACCCGAGTATGCACGGCGAGGTGACCGTGCTCGCGCCCGGCTCGCTCCCGGGCTCGCTGAAGCTGACGCTCGCCAAGGCGCACACGGCGCACGGGCAGCCGACGCTCCTACGCGTGCAGGCACCGCGTCCGGGCGCGACCGTACTGCTGCAGCTGCGTGCCGGCGGCAAGTGGAGCACCCTGCGCCGCGCACACCTGAGCGCTCAGGGGACGGCCACGCTGAGATTCCCGGCGCGCGCCCACGGCAAGTTGCGGGTGCTCGTGCCGGGCAGCGGCGGGGCGCCGCCGCTCAGCAAGACGCTCACGCCCAAGCGCTGAGCGGCGCTGGGGCGTCCGGCCTGGCCGGTCCGGCGTGAGCCGTGGTGTGCAGGCTCAGGCGTTACGGGTGGTGCGGGCTGTGCGGCCTGCGCCGAGGTGCGGCAGCGAGATGCCGAGCCCGCGGCAGAAGAACAGCAGCGCCCGCACCGACGGCGGCGCGGCGTGCGAGCCGTATGCGCCTGAGCTGATCGCGAAGCCGCCGTCATAGACGACCGAGCGCCGCATCTGGGCGGCCGTCGGTTCGCGCACGACCTGCACCGCCGCCATCATGCCGTGGTCCTCGTGGAAGGTCACGTGGCAGTGGAAGACGAACTTGCCCGTGAAGTCGATCGGGTGCATCAGCACGACCGTCTTCGACTTGGGCGCCAGCGCGACGTTGTCCTGTTCGAGCACGTACGGGACCGGCTTGCCGGCGACGCTGACGACCTGGAAGTCGTTGATGTGGATGTGGAACGTGTGCCATTCGGTCGTTTCGTTGACCAGCGTCCACTGCTCGATCGAGCCGAGCTTGATCGTCGCGTCGATCCGTTCAGGGTCGAACTTCATCCCGTTGAGCGTGAACGCCGCCGCGCCCGACGGTTCGGTCATTTCGTTGAACACGATCGTGCGCTTGCGGTCGATCGGCTTGCCGCGCAGGTCGGTCGGGCGGGCGAGCGTCGCATGCGCCGGGAACGGGGTGCGCTTCGGTGTGCCCGCCGAGCGCAGCGTCAAGAGCTTTTCGTTCGGTTCCGGGCCGCCGTTCGCTGCCTCCTCACCGCCCGGGAACTGCGAGAACGGGATCGCCTGCAGCGCGTAGGAGCCGGGCTTGCCACCGCGCACGAGCACCTCGCGGCGCGACCCCGGTGCGATCTGCAGCGTGCTCACGCTTAGCGGCTTGGCGAGCGTGTGCCCGTCCTCGGCGAGCAGCTGAAAGCGCTGCCCGTGGGCCAGGCGCAGCACCAAGTAGCGGTCGGCGTTCGCGTTGAAGATCCGCCAGCGCTGCAGTTCGCCCGGACGGATCTTGGCCGTCGGGTCTTTGACGCCGTTGACGTACAGCCTGGCCTTCGTTTCACTCGATTCGCCGACCGGCACGACCTTGCCGCCCTTGATCTCCGTGTTCTGGATCACGATCCAGCGTTGCGGCACGTGGCGCAGCGAGGGCAGCGTGTCGAGCCCGCCCTCCTGCACGATCGCGCCGGCCAGCCCCGCGAACAGCTGCGGCTCGACGAACGTGTGCAGGTGCGGGTGGTACCAGTAGGTGCCGGCCGGCTGGTCCTGCGGGATGTCGTATTCGTAGGTGAACGCCTGGCCCGGGTCGATTTTCAGGAAGACGTTGTCGTGGTTGGCTTCAGGCGATACGTGGAAGCCGTGCGTGTGCAGGTTCGTCGGTTCGGTCAGGTCGTTCTTGAAGTGAACCGTCAGGTGGTCGCCCGCGCAGATCACCATCGTCGGGCCCGGGAAGGTGCCGTCGTAGTTGAGCGTCTCGACACGCTTGCCGTCGATCAGTACCTTGCCGAGCGAGGCCGTCAGCGGCACGTCGAGCCGGCCGCCGCGGCTGTAGCGCGCCGGCGGCTCGGGGAAGCCGTCGTGCGGGATCGGAGGGGCGTTCTTGTGGCAGTCGGACTTGCCCGCGCCGCCCTTGCCTGCGCCCGAGGTCGAGCCTGTCGCCAGCGAGCCGCCGGCCGCGAGCAGTGCCAGGACGGTCACCGCCGCCGCAAGCAGCGTGCCGCCGATCGAGCTGCGCCCCCGTCGCATGCGCGGCATCGTATAGACGGGGGATGTCGTCTCTTTTCGGCGGGCTGCGAGGAGCGGGCGAGGGACCCGGTTCCGGCTGCGAGCGGCCCGAGCGGGACTCGCCTCGGCGTGGCTATGGCGCTGCGGGCGCCTGCGCGGTGACGATCCAGGTCGATGCCGGCCCCAGCACCGTGCCGTCGGCAGTGACCCACGCGGCCATGTCCTCGCGCAGCGCCGCCGCGACCGGCTCGTGCAGGTGCGCAGCCCGCTCGCCCGCCAGCCGCAGGATCTCACCGGCAGGTCCGATGCTCATCACGAACTCCACCGCCTCGTCGAGATCGACCCCGATCAGGATCGGCTTGTCGCAGCGCAGCAGCGAGATGTTCTCGAACCCCGCGCTCACGAGGATGCCGCTCGTCGTGTCGGCGTTGCCCATCGAGAACGGACCCGGGCCGCACGTCGGCTCGTCGTACTGCTCCGGCTTGGTGACGAATTTCTCGGTGATCACCTGACCGCGGTAGAAGCCCTCGTTCTCGACCTTCGAGCGCCACACGACCATCGCCAGCCGCCCGCCCGGCACGAGCGCTTTGCGCACGTTGCGCAGCGCCGCGACGGGATTGGCGAAGAACATCGTCCCCATGCGCGAGAAGGCGATGTCGAACTGCTCCTCGAACGTGTGCGTCTCGACGTCGACGACCTCGAAGCGGGCGTTGCCGACACCGGCCTCTGCCGCCTCCGCGCGCGCCGTCTCGATGAAGCGCGGAGCCGCATCGACGCCGAGCACGCCGCCGTCGGCGCCGATGAGCTCGGCGAGCTGCTGCGTGGTGTCGCCGAAGCCGCAGCCGATGTCCAGCGCCCGCTCGCCCGGCGCCGGTGCGACGACGCGCAGGCCTTCGTCGCCATGCACGCCGAGTCCGCCCGCCAGCAGGTGGCGAAACTGCACGAAGCGGTCATAAAGCGGCCCGTCCCACGCCTCGATCGCCTCGTCGTTGGCGGTGATGACCTGCTCCATGGCGTTCATGGTAGGCGAATTCGGGCGGCCGTGAACGGAATCGGCGACACTCTTGCTCGTGCCCGAGGACGCGCTGCAAGATCGCCCCGTCGAGCTGCTGCAGCGCCTGCTGCGCTTCGACACGAGCAACCCGCCGGGCAACGAGCGGGCGTGCATCGAGTGGATCAAGGGCCTGCTCGAGGGGCTCGGCTGCGAGGTGCGGCTGATCGCGCAAGAGCCCGAGCGCCCGAGCTTGATCGCGCGCATCGTCGGGCGCGGCGAGAGCCCGCCGCTGCTCTTGCAGGGGCACGTCGACGTCGTCGCCGCGCGCGGGGAGTGGCAGCACGGCCCGTTCGACGGCGACCTCGCCGACGGCTACGTGTGGGGGCGCGGCGCGCTCGACATGAAGGGCGGCGTGGCGATGCTGCTCGCCGCCTTCATGCGCGCCAAGGCGAGCGGCGCGCAGCCGCCCGGCGACGTGATCCTCTGCCTGCTCGCCGACGAGGAGGCAGGCAGCCCGCTCGGCGCCGAGTTCCTCGTGCGCGAGCACCCCGAGCTGTTCGACGGCGTGCGCTACTCGATCGGCGAGTTCGGCGGCTTCACGATGGACGTCGCCGGGCGGCGCTTCTACCCGATCATGGTCGCCGAGAAGCAGGTCTGCTGGACGCGCGCGCACCTGCGCGGCCCCGCCGGCCACGGCTCGATGCCCGTGCGCGGCGGCGCCATGGGCGGGCTCGGCAAACTGCTGCACGCGCTCGACCGCCGCCGTCTGCCCGTGCACGTGACGCCCGTCACGCGCTCGATGATCGAGGCGATCGCCGCCGACGTGCCCGCCACGCTGGCGCTGCCGCTGCGCGGCCTGCTCGTGCCGACGCTGACCGACCGCCTGCTCGAGCTGTTCGGCGAGCGCGGGCGCATCTTCGACCCGCTGCTGCACAACACGGCCAGCGCCACGATCGTGCAGGGCGGCGAGAAGATCAACGTGATCCCCGACCTCGTCTCACTCGAGCTCGACTGCCGGCTGCTGCCCGGCTTCGTCCCCGAGCAGATCTTCGCCGAGCTGCGCGCGCTGTCCGGCGTCGAGCTCGAGCTCGAGTTCGAGCTCGTGCGCCACGACCCCGCCTCCGGCGAGCCCGACATGGCGATGTTCGACACGCTCGCCGCCACGCTGCGCGAGCTCGATCCCGACGCCAAAGCGATCCCGATGCTGCTCCCCGGCATCACCGACGGGCGCTTCTTCTCGCGTCTCGGCATCCAGACCTACGGCTTCCTGCCGATGCAGCTGCCGCCCGAGCTGCCCTTCATGCAGCTGATCCACGCGCCCGACGAGCGGCTGCCGGCCGACGCCGTCGAGTTCGGCACGCGCGCCATCGGGCGCGTGCTCGAGCGGTTCTAGGCCGTCCCGCGGCGGCTGGGCACGGCGTGTGTCCACGCGCACAGACCTCCGGGTGTCATCTTTGGGATCATCATCCAATACAAGACTGGCTGCGCAGCCAGTATGCTTCGCGAGCATTCAGGATTGGCGAGCTAAGGGGATCCCATGGCAACGGTCGGGCAGGACATTGCGAGCTTGGAACTGACCCAGCGCGAGCTGTGGCACGACGGTCCGCCGCAGGAGGCCTTCAAGGAGATGCGCGGCAAGTGCCCCGTGCACTGGACCGAGAGCTTCGAAGAACTGCCCGACGAGGCCGGTTTCTGGTCGATCACGACCGCTGAGGACGTCCACACGGTCAGCCGCGACTGGGAGACCTACTCCTCCGAACTCGGCGGCGTCGTCGCTGCCGCCGCCGGCTTTCCGATCGAGCTCGCCCGCGCCATGTTCATCGGCATGGACCCGCCCAAGCACGATCGCCTGAAGGCGCTCTTCCAGCGCGGCTTCACGCCCAAGCGGATCGCCGACCACGAGGACGCCATCCGCGCAATCACCGTGCGCGTGCTCGACCGGCTCGACGGCCGTCAGGAGTGCGACCTAGTCGCAGACGTCGCCCAGCCCGTCGTCTCGCGCGTGATCGGCAGCTTCATGGGCATCTCCGAGGAGGAAGACCTGATCTGGGCGCGGCTGATGAACTCGACGCTCGGCGCCGGCGACCCCGACCTCAACCCAGACGGCTTCGAAGGCGCCGTCAACAAGGACATCCCCGAGATCTTCGAGCTCTGCCGCAAGCTGATCGCCGAGCGCCAGGATCACCCGACCGACGACCTGACGAGCGTGCTCGTGCACGCCGAAGTCGATGGGCAGAAGCTCGAGGAACACGAGATCGTGATGGGCTTCTTCCTGCTGATGGCCGCCGGCAACGACAGCACCAAGGCGACCTACTGCAGCGGCATGCGCGCACTGATGGAAGACCCCGAGCAGCGCCAACTCGTGCTCGACGATCCCTCGCTGATCCCCGCCGCCGTCGAGGAGTCGCTGCGCATGTTCCCCGCCTTTGCCCACTTCCGCCGCACCGCCACGCGCGACGCCGAGCTGCACGGGCAGAAGATCCACGCCGGCGACAAGGTCGTCATGTGGTACGCCTCCTCCAACCGCGACGAGACGCGCTTCGAGGACTCCGAACGCTTCGACCTGCGACGCAAAGAGGAGCATCAGGCCTTCGGCGCCGGCGGGCGTCACTTCTGCCTCGGCACCGCGCTTGCCCGCCTCGAGCTGCGCATCCTGATCGAGGAGACCTTCAAGCGCTACCCCCACATCGCCATCGCCGAGTCGCCCACCCACGTCGAATCGCTGTTCCTCAACCAGCTCAAGACGCTGCCTGTGCGGCTCAACGGGTAGGGGCGGCGCGACTTGCTTTCGCGCTTGCGATAGCAATCGTATGTACAGCCCCCGGGTGCGCCGAGGTTCACGTACCGCGTCGCAGCTCCAATCCGAACGGGTTGCCCTCCGAGTCCTTGCAGATCGACCAGCGCTCGCCCCGGTGTACGACGCTGCCGCCAAGTGCCGGCACCTGCGCCAGCGTGCCATCCATGTCTTGGACCTCGAAGTACGGCAGCGAAAACGAGTCGCCCGGGCCGCGGCCGCGCTCATGGACCCCGACCGTCGGGGTCGCCGCTCCGGCTGGTTGGTCCGCCGCGTCGCTGCTCTGCCAGCCCTCGCCCTCGGTCGCCGTGCGCGGCTCGAGCGCGATCTCGAGCAGGCCGCTCCAGAAGCTGCGCGCGCGCTCGGCGTCGTCGGCCGGGAACTCGATCAGCGCAAGCCTTGCAGGCATCGCCTCACGTTAGCCCCTCGCGTGCGCTCGCTGTGGAAAAGTACGCGCGCCTTGCCCGGCTTATCCCCGATGCCGCTGCGACGCGGTCGAGGTTCACTGGGGGCATGAGCCTGCTGATGAATGCGTGGGACGTGTACCGGCGCAGGCCGATCACCGAGGCCGACATCCGGCGGGAGATGGATCGGGCGCGCGGCGGAGGCGACGGCGGGCGCCCGCTCGGACGCGGCGCCGTCGGGAGCTAAACGCCGATGCGCTGTTGGGTGCGACCGTGAGAGTCCTGCTCAGCACCGCCAGCAGGTACGGGGCGACCGCCGAGATAGGCGAGGCGATCGGCCGCGGGTTGAGCGCTCACATGCTCGACGTGACCGTCGAGTCGCCTGTGCACGTCTCGTCGCTCGACGGCTACGACGCCTTCGTGCTCGGCAGCGCCGTGTACATGGGACGTTGGCTCGACGATGCCAAGGCGCTCGTGCAGCGCGTGCACAACGAGCGCGGCTCGCGACCGGTGTGGCTGTTCTCGAGCGGCCCAGTCGGCGATCCGTCGCGTAAGCTCGTCCAGCAGATGGGCGTCGATCGAACCGAGCTCGCCAAGCTGATCGAGGCGACCGGCGCGCGCGAGCACAAGCTGTTCGCAGGCACGCTCGAGCGCCGGCGGCTGAATCGTCGCCAGCGCGCCGCGCTGCTCGTGATGCGCGGGATGGAGGGCGACTTCCGCGATTGGCAGGAAATCGCGCGCTGGTCCGAGCACGTCGCTCACGAGCTGCAGGCCGCCCAGCCGCCGGCCGTCGTCGCCTGAGCTCGCGCGGCGGCGGCTCGATGCGGAGCGGGTGCCGGCGCGCCCGCTGCGGCGCCGGCACCGGCGTTGTCGGCCCGGCAGCGGATGGGCCTGCCCGGCGCGCGTCGCTGCGCACATCGGTTAACTGAGGGGCCAGTCGATGAGAGCTTGCCGTTCAGCCATGGTGCCGGCGAGCGCCGGTGCCACCCTGCTGAGCGGCACGGCGCTTGCGCTGCTGCTCGCCGCGCTCTGCGCGGTCGCCGCGACGTACGCCCCCACCGACGCGATCGCCGCCACCGGCGCTCGTCACCGCGCGACGCACAGGGCCGTCAAGCCGAAGCCCAAGCCGCCGGCGCCTACCGTCACCGTCTCCGTCGACACCGCGCACCCCGGCCCGCTCGTGCCGCAGGACTTCCTCGGGCTCTCCTTCGAGATGTCCAGCCTGCCGCAGATCGCCAGGTACGGCAGTCGCGGCGACTTCGCCGCCATGCTGCGCTCGCTCGGCACCGGCGTGCTGCGCTTCGGCGGCGTATCCGCCGACACGCGCATCGCCTGGACCGACGCGCGCACTCCTCGCCCCGCCTGGGCCTCGGGCGTCGTCGACGCCGACGACTTCCACCAGCTCGGCGCCCTCGCCGCGCAGAGCGGCTGGCATGTCGTCTTGACGCTTGGCATCGTGCACTTCGACCCGCAGGCCGCCGCGCGCGAGGCCGCCGCCGCCAAGGCCGCGCTCGGGCCCTGGCTCGAGGCCTTCGAGTTCGGCAACGAGCCCAACTCCTACGCGCTGCACGGGATGCGCGAAGAACCGTGGGGACTCGACCAGTACAACACGCAGGTCGCCGAATACCGAGCCGGCATCGAAGCCGCTGCGCCCGGCGTCTCGCTGTGGGGTCCCGACGTCTCCGGGTCCAGCGCCTTCGAAACGTGGGGGCCCGGCGAGGTCGTCGACCAGCGCCCGACCACGCTGACCGGGCACCACTACCCGCTCGGCTGCGAACAGAAGAAACCCGTGCCGTCCGTCACGAGCCTCCTGAGCTCGCCGATCTGGCGCCGCGAGGTCGGCTCCGTGCGCCGCTACGTGGCGCTCTCGCAGGGCGCCGGGCTGCCGTTCCGGATGGATGAGACCAACTCCGTCTCCTGTGGCGGCGTCGCCGGGATCAGCAACTCGTTCGCCTCAGCCCTTTGGGCCGCCGGTTACCTACCCAAGCTGATGGCCTCCGGCTCGGTCGGCGTGAACATGCACGGCAACGCCGCCAACTGCAAGGGCTACTCCCCCGTCTGCGCGCCCGGGCCGCAGGAGCTCTCCAGCGGAGAACTGCAGGCGCAGCCCGAGTGGTACTCGCTGCTGATGGCGCGCCAGCTGCTCGGGACGAGACCGCTGCCGACCGCCAGCAAGGAGCGGGGAACCGGCGCAGAAGTGCATGTCGTCGGCTTCGCCGCGCCCGACGGGAGCTTGCGTGTCCTTGCCGTCGATGACGATCCCCCTGGGGGGCCTGGTCTCGTCGTGCGACTGAGGGTCGGCACCGCCTTCGCCGTCGCCAGCACGCTCGCGCTGACCGGGCAGTCGTTGCATGCGCTCTCCGGGGTCGAACTCGGCGAAAGCGAAGTCGCCGCCGATGGGAGCTGGGCGCCGCGCCGCTACGGGCGGGCGACTGCTGCCGGCGGCGTGATCGCCGTGAAGCTGGCCGCCGGCAGTGCCGTGCTGATCAGCACTACGCCCGCCGCCGCGCCCGCATCGGGCTGAGGCGGGCGCCGGCTGGTCGAGGCCCGGCCGGGCACACCGCCGATGCTGCTCAGGCGACGTCGAACTTGATCGGCACCTCGAACATCTCGACCGAGACGCGGTTGCCCATGCCGCCCGCCACCGGCGGGTCCATCGCGCTGAGCGTCTCGTGGCCCTTGCGCAGATCCTCCTCCGTTGCGAACAGGCCGATCGCGATGACCTTGCCGTCGTCTGGTTTGTTGAGGATCATCAGGCCTGTCGCCGGGACGCCCTCCGGCGGGCCCGCAGCCGACTGCTGGTCAATCTGGGCGATCGTCTCGCGGACTTTGGCGGGGTCTCCGCCTTCGAAGGTTGCTACTCGGGCGTGCATGCAGCGCTCCTTTCGTTGAGCAATAGCTTCGCCGGTGGTGTGAGCATTTCACAGGGGAGCTTCCACGAAGCCGCGACGGCTACTACCGGATTCCTGAATCTCGCTCGCGGCGGAGCTCCACGACAGCCAGCTGGCAGCTCACGCAGTGTTTGGCATGGCGGCGAAACTCCGCGCCAGGGTCGCGACCGGCGGCCGCGAGCTCGATCGCCTGTTCCCACCGCATGCACCAGTCGCCAGACTCGACCTGTTCGGCGGCTGCGCGAATCCGACGGTTTGCGTCGAGCGCTAGCTTCTTCGCGCGAACCGGACGAACCTCGAGCTTTGCGGCCGCGAGCCGATAGCCGGCGGGCGGCGAGCCTTTCTTCTTGGAGTGGCGGCCCCAGACCGCGATCCATGCCACCTGCTGGCGCTCTGGCAGCTCGCGCACGACCTCGAGGGCCCGCCAGGTTTCTTCGTTCTCGATCATCTGCTCGGCTGGCCCGAGGTCCTCTGTGCCGATCCTCGCGAGCAGCAGGTCGCTGTCCGACCACGCGATTTGGGCGGCGCGGACGCTTCGCCCACGGCTACTCAAGGACCGCAGTTTGTTCATCATCGACGCGACGATGTATGGGGTCGCCAGCTCTAGTGGCTCGCGCCGGGGACGCTCGATCTGCCCGAGCCAGAAATCCTCGTAGAGGTCCTGCGCGAGCTCGTCCAGGTCGAAGTGGAGCTGGAAGCCGGTGCTTGACGCTGTCGCAATG
The DNA here is from genome assembly GCA_963716315.1 of uncultured Solirubrobacteraceae bacterium. Lineage (GTDB taxonomy): Bacteria > Actinomycetota > Thermoleophilia > Solirubrobacterales > Solirubrobacteraceae > Palsa-744. The sequence goes on from OY970301.1 coordinate 2,416,422, forward strand.
AACCGTCTGCAGGCCGCAGCGCGGTAGCGCTCGAAGTCAACGCACGGGTCGAGTGCCCCGCTCGTGCGTCTGATGTCGTGTTTGCGGCTCTCCTTGGCTGCGCTCATCAGCTGCTTCTCCTTGGGATCTGGGATCTCGTCCTCTCCCTTCAGTTGGGGCGTGGCGCAGCGATACCTGCCGGCGAGCGACAGCTAATGAACCGGCGCGACAGCGAGCGCACTCCGCACTCGCCTCGAACCTTTCTCACCGGCGACCCGCCGCAGATCTCCTCGACGGCTCATCGTCTACGACGTCACCGGTCGCCACGTGACCTGCGGCTCGTCGCGTAGCGATGCTCGTCAGGGCTCTTGGCGTGTGACGCTGCCTACCCGATCAACGGAGCGGTCGAATGTCAGGATCGTGCCCACGCCCGTGCCTTCGGCCTGCGCGACCAAATAAGCCTCGGCGAAGTCCAGGCGATCCACCTCGTAGACCTCGAGTGCGCGTAGCAACGAAGCGGGGTCGACGGTCTTGATCGCCGGAAATGCAAGTGCTGCGCGCATCAGCTCAGCAACGCGCTGGCGCTCCACCTCGTAGAACGACTCAAGCACATACACGCACTCCGCGAAGACGACATCGGCGAGCATCAGCTCCTCTGCCGCGGCTAGAGCGGCGGTCGCCCGAGCGGCCATCTCCGGCGAGTCGCCGGTCAGGTGCCGAATCACAACATTGCTGTCCAGGAACGCGCTCAGGACCGCCGTCCAGCACGGTGCCCCCGATTGGCGCGCAGCACCTCATCCCACGGCGTGCCACGCTTTGCAGCTGGGACCGGAATGCTGCCGGCGAGCTCAAGGAAGTCGGGGGTCTTGGCGATCACCGCTCGCGATCGCTCGACTCGGAAGTGCAGCTCGTCTCCTTCACTCAGCTCCAGTGCATCGCGTACGTCCTTCGGGATCGTGACTTGCCCCTTGGAGCTGATCTTCGCGCTCGAGTCCATGCCGCTCCTTACTAATCGATAATAGTAAGGATAGCACCGCGCTCGCCAAAGCCGCCGCTTTGCAGGACCTTTAATGGGCGCGGCGGGTTTCGAACCTGCGACCTCTCGCGTGTGAAGCGGGAGTCGCTCGACTGAGCTACAGGTCCGAAACCAGCCAGTTTGCAGGGATTTTCCGGGCGTAGAGCGAGCTATTTGCTCCGAGCCCGTAGCCGAATATACCCGGAAAAGTACGGATTCATAGGGCGGGTTTCGTCCACGGTGGACGAAACGAGGCGTCGTCGCGCCGCCGATCTACAGGCCAATGTAGTGCCGACGGTCTACACCGTGCTCCGGAGAGGGCCGGTGCGCGTGCCGGCCCACGTCAGCCCCAGGCAGGTCCAGGGCCGGTCGTGTGGCGATGCAGGCCCGCGGCTCAGCTGTCCGCGCGCGTCCAGGTCTGCGTTGCAGGATCCCACTTGCTCAGTTGGCGGGTGGCATCCTCAATCAGCGGGTCGATAAACGCGCGGATCTCATCAAGCAGCACGTGCCATGACGCCGGCGGCATCCGCTGGTAGGCCATCCGTTCAAGCATCGCCGTGTACGTTTGCTGGCGGTCCGGCATGTCGGCGAGCGCGGCTGCGAGGGTCACCACCTCGTGGTTGCGGTGGGCGGCGACATCGACGATCGCCGAGTGCAGATCGCTCGCCCTGAAGCTGTGAACGCGGCTGAGGACCCACGTGTCGGCGAAGTCGCGGTCGCGCGTGTTCAGCTCGCGGCGGCTCATCATCGTCGCGACCTTCTCGGCCAGACTCATCTCCGGCGGGTAGGACGCCAGCCGGATCGTGCCGGTGCCCAACAGCTCGGGCAGCTCGATGACCGTCGACCGGTGTGGGTCGCCGAACGAGAAGTCGAGCGTCGTCGTGATCCTTGCCGTCACCAGATGCGCGATCAACTTCACCCGCACCCCGTGATATTCGGCGTCTTCGCGCATGATCTCCGTTCGGATGCTGTCGGCATCGAACGCGAGCCCGTCGTCAACATCGAGCTTGGTGGCGAGGATCTCGGCGACGGCGGCCGCGACGACGGCCTCGTCGTTGCCGACGCCCACCGTGGAGAGATCGGCGTCCTTGGTTATCCGGCGAGCCGCCATCGCGGCCATCAGCATCCCGCCCTTCAGGGTCATCTTGTCGGCGTATTGCGATGTCGCCAGACGCCGCAGGAACCCCTCGACGGCGTAAACGACGAGCAGGGCGTTGGTGTTGCCGCCATAGTCTGAGCGGGCGAGTGCCTGGATCTGGCGGAAGATTCGCGTGGCGCTCTGTGCGCGTTCGACGGTGTCGTCGCTCACGCGAGGATCACCTCGAGCGCCTCCCGGATCCGACGTTGCCCGCCGAGCTGCCGCGCGAGCGCGGTCAGTCGCAGTGGGTTCGCCCCGGCTTGCCGCGTGTAGCGCGACAGCGCCGTGAGCGCCACGTCGCGCCCAACGACGTGGGGCACGCGCATCGCGTCGACGATGCACCGCGGCGCCGAATAGATCCAGAACGGCTCGCCGGCGTCGGTGTGCTGAGCAAGCCGGTCTAGTCCGAACGTCTCGGCGGCGAACCTATGCAGCCGGGTTGCCGGCATGTCGATCTTCGGCCAGTGGGCGCCGCGCGGAACGGCGAGGTCGATTCTTGCCGGCAGCTCGTCGGACAGATCCCAGTACGACAGGCCCGAGCTCAGACAGATCGTCCCGTCCGGTACCCGCGCGGCGAGCGCCGCGAACTCGGTGTTCATGGCCGGGTCGCTGTCAACTGACTGCATCACGCCGCGGGAGAGCACGACCAGATCGCCCTTGTCACGCAGCCGATAGATCTGGTGCCGCGGGATCCCGGCGTCGACGGCCTCGCGGACGCGGAACGGCCGGTTGCCGAAGTGCTGCTTGATGATCCTCATCTCAGAACGCGGCATGCGACAAATCCTAATCACCTCATCGGCAGGTGGTGAGCTTTTGTTGGTCCCCGGGTCGCATCGCCGTGTCGTTTTAGTTCTCGTTAGTTTTGTTAGTCCTCGTTAGTTCTGGACCTTCAGGTCTCCGTAGCACCCTGCTCGTCACCGGGCTTTGGAGTCCGCCCAACGAGATACACAGAGTGGGCTTCGTCCACGGTGAGGGGCCTGGGAGGAAGCAGTGGTCGCCCCCCGATATCGGACGCTCACGAGCGGTTTGAGAACCGTGGGGAAGTCCAACCTGTCCTGTGGTGACCGTCCAATTGGCAGTTATTGGCAGACGAGCCCCCGAGACGCCCTCCACGGAGAGTGGAGCGTCACGTCGCCTAACGGCCGAATCTGGCTCTACAGCAGGCCAGGCTAGGTATGGGCGCGGCGGGTTTCGAACCTGCGACCTCTCGCGTGTGAAGCGAGCGCTCTCCCACTGAGCTACGCGCCCTGAGGTCCCGAGTCTATTGGGCTTCGCAGGCCGTTGACGGCCTCGACCAGGAGGCCGTCGGCGCTGCTGCTGCCCATTGCTGCCCCATCCACCGGCCTTACGAGCGCCTTGAGCAGCTCGGGCTCGCCGCTGCGACGGTCCATCTGGTGCGCGTAGGCGACGCACTCCCAGCTCGAGCGAAGGCCCGGGAGTCTCAAAGGCGCTCCAGCGCCGCTGTGAAGGCGACCAGCTATGCGGCGAGTGTCTTGGCGGTGATGATCCGCTCGCGCCCGTCGCTGGAGACGAGCACTACGGCGTAGCCCTCGTCTAGCGCGCGCGCCATCTCGTTCCCAGCCTGCGGCGAGTCGGCATTCACAAATGCGGCGTTCTCGGGGTATGGCGAGTCGCCCTCGATCGCCAGGTCGATCGCGCGGTCCATCGCCTTGGCCGTTGGCGACTCGGCGGGGTTTACGTTGCTCGCCATGCGTCGATCATCTCCTCGTAGCCAATGCGAACTGCTGTGATCGCAGCTCGCATCCCTTCGCCAAGGGTACCGGCATGGAAGGTTGGGCCAGACCCGCTCAGTTTGGCGTGGGCGCTGCGCACGTGCCAGCAACCCTCGCTCCGCCTCCGATACCTAGAGTGCCCGCATGCCCGCCGAGCTCGAGCCCGTCGCGACCGACGTACGCTCGCGCCGGCGCCTGCTCGCCCTCGCGCCGTTCGCGGCGTTTCTGCTCGCGGCCGCCATCGCCCTCTCGTCCTGCGCCAACGCCGGCAGCGGCGCAGCAGGCACCTTCACCCCGCGCGTCAAGAACACGCTCACGGTCGCGACCGCCCAGATCCCCGACCCGGGCTTCTGGTACGGCACGTTCGCGCATCCGACGGGTGGCTTCGAGTACGGCCTCGCTCAAGCGCTCGCCGAACGCTTCGAGCTGAAGCGGATCAAGGTCGTCGAGGTGCCCTTCCACGAGCTCGTGCGCGGGCAACTCGGGGGCGCCGACCTGGCGCTGTCGGACATCACGATCACCGACGAACGGGCCGAGCACCTCGACTTCTCCACGTCCTACCTGGAGGCGCCGCCGGCGATCGTCGTGCACCCGGGAACCCAGGTCGCCGACGTCAAGGCCGCGCGGGGCCTGCACTGGGCGGTGCAGCACGACACGACCCTGAAAGAAGCGCTGGAAAGCCAGATCGAACCGACGACGAGGCCGCTAGTGTTCGAGCGGCAGGGCGAAAAGCTGGCGGCATTCGAAGACGGGCGCGCCGACGCGATGCTGCTGGACCTGCCGATCGCGCTCGCCTACGCGCGCGAATCGCCGAGCAAGTTCGCCGTAGCAGCGCAACTGCCGAGCGAAGCTGAGCTCGGCGTCGCGCTGCCTTCTGGCTCCGACAACGTCGAAGCCGTCGACTCCGCGATCCGCACGTTGCAGTCCGAAGGCGAGATCGACCGCCTCGGCCACCGCTGGCTGCACGCGAACATCGAAGAAGGCTCGGCCGAAGACATCCCCGTGCTGAGGACCGAGGAATGACCCCCGCTCTGATCGAAATCTCGGCGCCCAAAGGCGCGCCGTACGAGTTCCTCGTCGTCTTCGCCGTGCTCCTGCTCGGTCCCGTGCTGTTCCGTCGCGCCGGCGTCCCCGGGATCATCGGGCTGCTAGTCGGTGGTTACGCGATCGGCTCGCACGGCCTCTCGCTGATCGGCGCCGGCAACAACACGCTGCCCGACCTCGGCCAGCTCGGCCTGCTCTACCTGATGTTCGCCGCCGGCGTCGAGATCGACCTGAACCTGCTGCTGAAGTACCGCCGCTCGGCGATCACGTTCGGCCTGCTCACGTTCATCCTGCCGTTTGCGCTCGGCACGCTCGTCGGCTTCGCGCTGGGCTGGGAGGTGCCCGCCGCGCTGCTGCTCGGCTCGCTGCTGGCCTCGCACACACTGATCACCTACCCCGCGATCAAAGACGCCGGACTCGCCGCCGACCCGGCCGTCGCCACGGCCGTCGGATCGACCGTGCTGACCGACACGCTCGCGCTGGTCGTGCTCGCCGTCGTGGCCGGCTCAGTCGGCGGGCACAAGTCGAGCGCCGACGTGGCCGTGCAGATCGTCGTCGGCATGGGCGTGCTCACCGTCTACAGCCTGTACGCGCTGCCGAAGCTCGCCGGCTGGGCCTTTCGCTGGCTCGGCACCGAGCGCTCGGTGCGCTACGTCGTCGCCATCACAGCCTTCCTCTCGGCCGCCACCGTGGCCGAGCTGTTCGGCATCGAGGGGATCGTCGGTGCCTTCTTCGCCGGCCTCGGTCTGAACCGGCTCGTGCCCAACGAGGGCCAGCTGATGGACCGCATCGAGTTCTTCGGTGGCGCCGTCTTCATCCCCGTGTTCCTCGTGTCGGTCGGGCTGATCCTCAACCCGTCGGTGATGGTCAAAGGCGAAACGCTCGGGCTCGCCGGGCTGTTCATCCTCGCCTGCCTCGGCGGCAAGCAGCTCGCCGCGCTGATCTCGGCGCGTCTGTTCCGCTTTAGCCGCGCCCAATCGGGACTGCTGTTCTCGCTCAGCGCGGCGCAGGCCGCCGCGACGCTCGCCGCCACCGTGATCGGCTTCCAGCTCGGCCTGTTCAGCAGCGCCGTCGTCAACGCCGTGCTCGTGCTGATCCTCGTCAGCGTGCTCGCCTCGACGCTCGCCGGCACGCGCGCCGCCGGGCGCGCGGCGCGGCCCGACGGACCACGCCCGCTCGGCAAGCGCGTCGTCGTCGGCGTGCTCGACCCCGAGCACGCGCTCGGCGCGCTGACGATCGCCAGGCGCATCGCGCGCGCCGACGGCGGCGTCGTGCACCCGCTGCTCGTCGTGCCCGAATCGGCGCCGTTCGCGCCCAAGCCCGCGCTCGCGCGGCTGAGCGAGGTCGTCGCCGCAGCCGACGTCGACGGGCAGGTGATGACGATCGTCGATCGCTCCGTGCTGCACGGCGCGCTGCGCGTCGGGCGCGCGCAGGAAGCGACACTCGTGCTCGTCGCCGAGCCTGGGCCCGAACCGGCAGGCGAGGGCGCCGCGCCCGAAGACGGCGTCGGAGGGGAGTCCGGGCAGGGTCAGCGCAGCGGTCGCGCGCCGCGGCCCGTTGCCCCCGGCGCGAGCACCGAGCACGAGCAGGCTCCGGCGCCGCCGGTGGCGCTCGTGCGCGGCAACGCCACACGGCTCGGCGCAGTGCGCATGCGCCTCGACGACGAGGAGCTCGCGCCCGACTCGTTGGCCGCTGAGATGGCGCGGCGCGTCTCCAGCGGAGCGGCGCAGCGCCTGGAGGAGGATCACGCCGACTGGGCCGAGCTGCTCGGCCCGGGCGACGTCACGTTCGTCTCGAGCGAGCTCGGCGAGACGCTCGCCAAGCTACCCGGCGCCGGCGAGGGCCTCGTCGTCAGCACCGTCGCCGAGTGGCTGATCCGCGAGGCGTCGGCCGGCGAGGAGGACGCGCCCGAGATGCCCGGTGACGTTCGCGCCGTCTGAGCGCGAGGCCTCGGCTCAGGCTGACCTGCACGATGACCTTGCCGGTGTTGCCGCCGGTGAACAGCAGGTTGAGCGCGTCGGGCGCGTGCTCGAGCCCCTCGACGACGTGCTCGGAGGACTGGATCTTTCCTTCGCCGAGCCACTGCGCCATCTCTTCGCGCGCGGCCGGCAGCCGGTCGAAGTAGTCGAGGATCAGGAAGCCCTCCATGCGCCCGCGCTTGACGATCAGGTTCGACGTGTTGGCGATGCCCTTGCCGGTGCCCGACTCGTTGTAGCTCGCGATCGCGCCGCACAGCACGATCCGACCGCGCAGTGCCAACTGCGCGAGGCAGGCGTCGAGGATCTCGCCGCCGACGTTGTCGAAGTACAGGTCGATTCCCTCGGGAGCGGCCTCGCGCAGGCGCGCCGAGACGCTCTCGTTCTTGTAGTCGATCGCCTCGTCGAAGCCGAGGTCCTCGACCAGGTGCTTGCACTTCTCCGGGCCGCCGGCGATGCCGATCACCTTGCCGGCGTTCTTGATCTTGGCGATCTGCCCGACCGTCGAGCCGGTCGCGCCGGCGGCGCCGCTGACGACGACCACGTCGCCCTCCTGCACGCGACCGACGTCGAGCAGCCCGAAGTAGGCCGTCATGCCGGTGATCCCGAATAGGCTCAGCGCGAGCGTCGGCGGCACGCCCTCGGGCAGCGCCTGGTAGCCGGTCGCCTGGCTGGCGATCACGTAGTCCTGCCAGCCGGTGAAGCCGAACACGAGCTCGCCCGGCTCGTAGTCCTCGGAGTTGCTCTGCACGATCTCGGCGATACCGCCGCTGCGCACGACTTCGTCGATCGCGATCGGCGGCAGGTAGCCCGGGGCGTCGTTCATCCACGTGCGGATCGTCGGATCGATCGAGATGTAGCGAACGCGCGCCAGCGCCTCGCCCTCGCCCGGCTCCGGCAGGTCGGTCTCCTCGAGGCGGACGGTGCTCGCGTCGACCATCCCCGTCGGACGCTCTGCCAGAACCATGCGGCGGTTTCGATCGGCCATCTTGCTCCCCCTCGTTTGAGCTCGCTGTGCGGCGTCGGACGGCGCCGCGCCGCTCATCTTATGCAGCCCCCGGCTAGGAGCCGAGCCGCACGCCGACATGCGGGTGCAGCCGGTCGCCGGCTTCGGAGTAGGCCTGGGCGAGCGCGTTAACTTCGGCTTGCGTGAGCTGCGTGCCGAAGGCGCCAGCACCACCGAGCTTTTCGTAGCCGGCGAGCAGCTTCTTGCCGATCTGGGCGAGCGTGAAGTGGGCGTCGTAGATGCTCTCGATGTACAGCGGTGCGTTCTCGCGGGCGAAGTGGGCGTTGGCCGGCGGCGCCGACTCGATCTGCCCGAAGGCTGCGTCGAGCAGCTTCCAGCCGCGCGCGCTGAGCAGCGCGTAGCTGCGCATCAGCCCCGAGATCTGCGAGGAGGGTCCCGTCAACGTTCGTGCTTGCTCTTCGCTGAACAGCGCCGGCAGGCGCAGCGCCGCGGCGCTCCGTGCAGCCGCTCGCGCCGGCGCCGAGCGCGAGAGGCTCGTGATCTCGCCCGGCAGCCCGTTCGCGATCAGCGGCCACGCCGCTTTGGTCGCCGCCACCTCGCGCGCGATCGGCACCTGCACGCGCTTCAGCGCGCGGCTGGTCGCGACGAGGTCTTCGCGCTGCAGCTTCAGCGCGGCCGGCGTTGTGGCCTTGCTCGAGCCGCCGCACCCGGCCACGGCCGCCGCGCAGAGGCAAGCGAGCGAACCTACCGCAGCCACCCTCAACGCGCGCATCGATCCTGCCGGCGACCCCGAGGCGCTGGCCAGAGCTCCAGCGCGAGCGCCTCGGTGGCCAGCGCGTGACCTAGGAGCCGGTGCCGAGCAGGTCGACCACGAACACGAGCGGCGCGTTCGGCGGGATCGTCGGCGGCGAGCCGGTCTTGCCGTAGGCCAGTTCCGCCGGGATCACCAGCTCGCGGCGCCCGCCGACCTTCATCCCCGGGACGCCCTGGTCCCAGCCCTTGATGACCTGTCCCTGCCCGAGCTTGAACTGGAACGGTTCTTTGCGTTTCCACGACGCGTCGAACTCCTTGCCGCCCTTGTAGAGGACGCCTACGTAGTTGACCGTCACCGTTTCGCCCGCTTTGGCTTCCTTGCCGGTGCCGACGACGAGGTCTTTCTTTTCGAGCTTCGTCGGCGCCGTGCCGGTGGGGGGCGTGACCTTCGGTTCGGTTGCCAGCGGGCCGCTCGTCGGGGTCGTGGCGACCTTCACTTCGCCTGCTTTGGCGAGCGCTTCGTCGGACTTGTTCTCGGTGCCGACGCCGATCGAGCTGCTCGAGCTGCTGCCGCCGCAGCCGGCGATCAGGCCGGTCGCGACGAGCGCAGCCAGGACGGGGATTGCGCGCGAGCGTGCGCGCGTGAGTCGTGGATGAAGAGCATTGAAGTAGTTCACGGTCGCGCAGCCTAACGGAGTTGCCGCTCGCGCGTGCAAGGTGTTTTCGCCGCGCGGCGCTAGGATCGGCGGCGGACCGTGCTAGGCGGGGAGATAGCGGTGCCCTGTATCCGCAATCCGCTCTAGCGGGGCTGAACTCCCTTCCGAGGGGTTCCGCTCCGGTCGCTCCGCCGTTCGGGGCGTCGATGGTTCGGGTCCCGCGCGGTGTCGGCTTGTGAACCAGGTCAGGTCCGGAAGGAAGCAGCCTTAAGCGATCCCCGGCAGGCGCAGCGGGCGTTCCCGGACCGGAGCCGCGGGCGACGACAGGCGATCGGCAGGCGGTGTCTCGACGAGGGGTGCACGGTCCGCTTCGTGCCCATTGCATGCCTGGGCGAGGATGTGCTTGCGAATCCGATGCACTGGTAGCCATTGCATATACGCCGCCGTGTATGCCATTGCTACCGATGCGTCGATTTCATGCGCCGGCCGCGGGAGGCGAGTCCCCCCCGGAAGGCACTACGGGCAGCGCTGGAAGATCAGCCACGTGCGGTTGGCGTGCGCAGCGAGGAATCCCGGCGGCACGTTGACCGGCCGGTGCGGGTCGTGCGGGTCGAGCACGTAGTCGTCTTCGACCTCTTTGCTCGCCGGGTCGACGTACTGGCCCGAGGAGATCGCGCCGACCTGGGCGCTGACGACGTTGGCCGGGCTCGTTTGCAGATACAGCGCAAGCAGCGGCACGGGCGCGTGGTTGGGCACGCCGACAGGTCCGCAGCGCAGGTTGATCGAGCCGTCTTGAACGAGTGCCACGAGGTCGTCCTGGATGCTCTGCTGGCGCGCCAGTTTGTCCATTTCGCGGTGGGCGCTTTTGACCTGCGCCGGCGTGAAGGCGAGCAGCGCAACGAGCACGAGCGCGCCGCCGGCCATCCACCAGCGCCGGCGCGGGTCGGTCGTCTCCAGGCGCGTCCAGCCGAATGCGCCGGCGCCGCAGAACGCGCACAGCACGGCCGCCGAGAGGAAGGCGTAGCGCGTGTTGATCGGCAGGCCGGCGGCAGCGACGGCGACAAACACGAGCACCGCGAGCACGCCCACGCCAGCCGCCGTCAGCGCGCGGCGGCGCAGCCAGCAGAGCGAGAGCACGCCGCCGAGTGCCGCCCCGGCGAGCACCGGCAGGCGCAGGATCTCACCGATCCGCCGTGGCACGTACTCGGGCACGTTGGCGACGCCCGTCACGCGGTCGAGCGTGTGCGCTGTGTGGCGGGTGTTGCTCAGCGACCACAGCGCATCGCCCGTGATCGCAAGGTCGCTGAGGATCCACACCAGCGGCGCCGACGCCGCCAGCAGCGTCAGGCCGGCGAGCGCGCTGCTCGAGCGCGGTTCGTCGAGCGAGCCGCGCGCGCGGCGCGTGTCGAGCACCAGATAGAGCCAGTAGAGCCCCGAGAAGGCCCACGCCTCCGGGCGCAGCAGGCCGGCGAGCGCGAGCAGCGCGAGCACCGGCGCGCCCGCCGGGCGCTCGTCACGCGCCCGCCGGCGTGCCTCGACGAGCACGGCGGCGAGCACGAACAGCAGGTAGGGGATGTCGACGTACGCGCGCACGCCGTAGGAGAGGACGGGCACGCGCGTGAGCAGGATCAGCGCCGCGACGACCCCCGCAGCGCGGCCGAACCACAGCGCGGCGAGCTTGTAGAGCACCCATGCGCAGCCGGCGAGCGCGAGGAAGCCGAGCGCGACCGTGACGTCCTCGATCGCGCGCGGCGAGAACGGCGAGAGCACGACGCCAAGCGCCTCGACTAGCGGGTGCGGGGTGGGGGCGATCGCGACTTCGTAGGCCGGCGTTTCACCGCGCGCGAGCTGCCCGCCCCAGGCCAGGGCGTAGAGCGTGTCGTAGTTGGCGAAGCCGACACCGCAGATCAGCCACAGCAGGGCGCCTCCCACGGCGACCGACGCGAGGGCGCCGAGACTGCTTGCGCGGCGCTCGATCCGGGCTCTCACGAGCGCGCACGCTATCCGCTGGCGCGGGCGCCCCGTCGGGGTCCTGTGGCGCCGCCGCCTGCGCTCGCGCGCCGCCACGGCCGGGTCCTGCGGCGCTCGCGGCCGTGGGTAGACTCAGCCCAGGTGTCCGCTCAGGAGCAGTCACAACCGCAGCAGCCCTCGCTGTACCGCAGGCACCGGCCGCGAACGTTCGCCGACGTGGTCGGTCAGGAGCCGGTCGTGCGCACGCTGCGCCACGCCGTGGAACGCGACAAGGTCCACCACGCCTACCTGTTCGTCGGCTCGCGCGGGACGGGCAAGACCTCGATGGCAAAGATCCTCGCCGCCTGCCTGAACTGCGAGCGCGGCCCGACCGTCGAGCCGTGCGGCGAATGCGAGTCGTGTCTGTCGATCGCGCGCGCCTCCTCGCTCGACGTGATCGAGATGGACGCGGCCTCGAACAACTCCGTCGACGACATCCGCGAGCTGCGCGACAGCGTCGCCTACGCGCCGGTCAGTGGCAAGCGCAAGGTCTACATCCTCGACGAGGCGCACATGCTCTCGACGGCCGCCTGGAACGCGTTTTTGAAGACGCTCGAGGAGCCGCCGCCGAACACGGTCTTCGTGCTCGCTACGACCGAGGCGCAGAAGGTCCCGGCGACCGTCGTCGACCGCTGCCACCGCTTCGACTTCCACCGCCCGACGGTCGAGCAGATCGCGAGCGTCGTGCGCCGCGCCGCGCAGGCCGAGCAGATCGAGATCCCGCCCGAGGCCGTCTCGGCGCTGGCCCGCTCGGCGACGGGCAGCTTCCGCGACGCGCTCGGCACGCTCGAGCAGCTCGTCACCTACAGCGGCAGTGAGATCGTGCTCGAGGACGTGCTCGCCGTGCTCGGCGTCGCCGACGCGCGGCTGCTCGAAGCGACCGTCGACGCCGTCGCCGAGGGAGACGCGCGGCGCGCGCTGACCGTGCTCGCCGAGTGCGCCGAGCAGGGCCGCGACGCGGCCTCGTTCGCCGGCGATCTCGAGGTGCACGCGCGCGAGCTGCTCGTCGTGCAGACGCTCGGCGAGGTCCCCGCCGAGCTGTCGCTCACGCCCGAGGCCGACGCCGCGCTGCTCGCGCAGGCCGAGCGTGTGCCGGCCGCCGTGGTCGTCTCACTGCTCGAAGCGGTCGGCGGGGCGATGGAGGCCGTTCGCGCCGGCGCCGATGCCCGTACGCGCCTGGAGCTCGCGCTCGTCAAGGCGGCCAAGCCCGCGGTCGACGCCTCAATGCGCGCGCTGCTCGCGCGGATCGAGCGGCTCGAGGCCAGCGGCGTAGCCGTCGACGCCGTCGTAGCAGAGCGCGAGCTGCCGACGCCGGCGCGCGAGCCTGCCCGCGGGCCGAGCGCACCGCTCGCCGGCGAGCCGAGTCAGGCCGACCCCCCGAGCGCCGAGCGAGCCGAGCCGGCGACAGCACCGCAGCCCGAGGCGGCCGTCGAGGTCACGGTTGCGTCGATCGCCACCGTTCCAGAGCGAGGCGAGACGCGGCCGGCGGCGCCCTCGCCATCGCGCGAGCCGTCTTCAGCGGCTGCGCAGGCGATCGTCGAGGACCTCGCGCCGCTGCTCTCGTGGTGGCCCGCGGTGGTCGAGCTTGTGCGCAAGGAGAACGCGATGCTCGGCGCTTGCATCGAGGAGGCACGACCGGTGGAGGTCACCGGCGAGGATCTCACGGTGGCGTTCTCGGCCACGACGCCTTTTCACAAGAAGAAGGCCGAGAGTCCTGACAACCGCGCGGCCGTCACGGCAGCCTTGCGGGACGTGACGGGGCAGCGTTGGCGCATCTCTTATGAGCTGCAGGACGGACTCGTGGCGCTTGATGGCCACGTGCCGGCAGCCCAGAGCGAGGAGGAGTGGCTGAAGCGCTTCATCGACGAGTTCGACGCCGAGGAGCTGCCGACCGACGCCGGCGCCCCCGTCGAGCGCGAGACGCGCGAGAACGGCGAAAGCGGCGAGAACGGCGCGTCCTCGGCCACTGCGGGCTCGGCCGCCGGGCCGGGCGGCGAGGCCGCGACCAACGACCAGGAAGGGGCCTGAGATGCCCAAGCAGCCGCGCATGCCGAACATGCAGCAGATGCTTCAGCAGGTGCAGAAGATGCAGCAGGACATGGAGGTCGCCCAGGAGCAACTGAAGAACGAGCTCGTTGAGGCCTCGGCGGGGGGCGGCATGGTCACGGTGAAAGTCTCCGGCGACCTCGAGGTCAAGTCGATCGAGATCGACCCTCAGGCGGTCGACCCGGAGGACCTTGAGATCCTCTCCGACATGGTGCTGGCGGCCGTCAACGAGGGGCTGCGCATGGCCCAGGACCTCGCCGCGAAGAAGCTCGGCGGAGCCTCGGGCGGGCTCGACCTGGGCAACCTCGGCGGGCTCGGCCTCCCCGGCCTGTGAGCGGCGGCGAGCAGATCGGTCTGAGGATCCTTCGGTGAGCACCTCCTACGCCCCGCCCGTGCAGCGGCTTGTCAGCGAGCTCTCGAAGCTGCCGGGCATCGGCAACCGCACGGCGCAGCGCTTGGCCTTCCACATCTTGCGCGCGTCCGGCGAGGACGCCTTCGCGCTGGCCGACGCGATTCGCGAGGTGAAGGAGAAGATCGGGCTGTGCGAGGTGTGCTTCAACCTGACCGACGAGCCGCGCTGCCGGATCTGCCAGGACCCGCGGCGCGATCACGCCGTGATCTGCGTGGTCGAGGAGCCGAGCGACGTGATCCCGATGGAGCGTACGCACGAGTACCAGGGCGTCTACCACGTGCTCGGCGGCGCGCTCTCGCCGATCGAAGGGATCGACCCGGAGGACCTGAAGATCGCCGAGCTGTTCGCCCGCGTGCAGGGGGTAAACGGAGACACACCGGATGTGCGCGAGGTCGTGCTCGCGACCAACCCGACGACGACGGGCGAGGCGACGGCGCTGCACATCGCCGAGGAGCTGCGCACGCGCGCGCCCCAGCTCACCGTCACGCGCCTGGCGAGCGGCCTGCCGGTCGGCTCGGATCTCGAGTACGCCGACGAGGTCACGCTGGGCAAGGCGTTCGCCGGTCGCCGAGCCCTCTGATCGCCAATATCCTGCAGGAGATGTCCAGCGTGATCGTGATGAAGTTCGGTGGCACGTCGGTCGCCGACGCGGAGCGGATCAAGCGCGCCGCCAAGCGGATCGTCGAGAAGCGCGAGCTCGGCCATCGCGTCGTCGCCGTGCTCTCGGCGCGCGGCAAGACGACAGACGAGCTGATCGCGATGGCCGAGGAGGTCTCCGACGCGCCGGACCCGCGCGAGATGGACATGCTGCTCTCGACCGGAGAGCGCATCTCGTGCGCGCTGTGCGCGATGGCGATCAACGATCTCGGCCACCGCGCGATCTCGCTGACCGGCTCGCAGGCGGGGATCGTGACCGACGAGTCGCACACGAAGGCCCGCATCATCGACGTGCGTGCCGACCGGATCAAGGCGGCGCTCGAGGACAACAACGTCGTGCTCGTCGCCGGCTTCCAGGGCGTCTCGGGAACGGCGCGCAACGTCACGACGCTCGGCCGCGGCGGCTCGGACACGACTGCGGTCGCCGTCGCGGCGGCGCTCAATGCCGAGGTCTGCGAGATCTACACCGACGTCTCGGGCGTGTACACGGCCGACCCGCGGATCGTGCCCGACGCGCGCAAGCTGCCGACGATCTCCTTTGAGGAGATGCTCGAGATGGCCGCCTCGGGCGCCGGCGTGCTGCAGCTGCGCTCGGTCGAGTACGCGCGCACCCACGGCGTGCGCATCCACTGCCGCTCCTCCTTCGAGGAGGCGCCCGGTACCGTTGTCGTCGCAGAGGGAGAAACGATGGAGCATCCACTGATCACAGCCGTCACGCATTCCACCTCCGAGGCGCGGGTGACGCTGGTCGGCGTACCCGACGAGCTGGGCGCGGCGGCGCGCATCTTCGACGCGCTGGCCGCGGTCAACGTCAACGTCGACATGATCGTGCAGAACGAGCCGGCCTCGGCGGGCGGGCGGGCCGAGATCTCCTTTACGGTCCCGCGCGAGGACCTGCGCAGCTCACGGGCGGCGCTCGAGCCGCTGACCGGCGAGTCCTTCCTCGAGCTGATCGCGCACGAGGAGATGGGCAAGGTCTCGATCATCGGCGCCGGTATGCGCTCGCACCCGGGCGTCGCCGCGAAGGTCTTCAACGTGCTCGCCCGCGAGCAGGTCAACATCGAGATGATCTCGACCTCGCCGATCAAGATCTCCTGCGTGATCGATCGCGAGCGTGTGCCGCAGGCGGTGCAGGCGCTGCACAGCGCCTTCGAGCTCTCCGGGCCGGGCACGCTCGGCGAGGAGGAGCCGTTCAAGGCGCGCCAAGCGCTTTAGCACGGGGGCGAAAGCGCGCAAACCTGCGCAGAGCTGCTCATAGCTCTCGCGACTTGTGGAAAGTACGCGCTATTTGCGCAATAGCGCCAAGAGATATGCAAGACTGCGTAGCCTCCGAGTCAGGGATGACGAGCTTGCGCGCTGTTAGACGACCCCGCCGATATGTGGCCAAGCATTGGCTGATCCTGCTGCGCCCGCTGTTCGGCTACAACTTCACGCGCGACGCCTACGTGATGCGCGGCGTTGGGCTGCACTTTGGCCCCGTGTTGCGCGAAGAGCGGCGTACGCACAGCCAGCGCAACCGCCGTCCCTGGGCGGACCGGCCGGCGCGCCTGGCAGAAGGCCGCGAGTCCGGCGAAGGCGTCGATCGACGCTGGGCCAGGGCTTAAGCGCAGCCCAGCCCGAGCCGGCTCCCGGGGTCTCCGGGCACAGCCCTGTTAGTCGAGAGTCGGTTCGTAGGTGCTCGGGCATGCACTGGTACCGGGCACAGTCCAGCTACGACTGTCGGCGAGGCGACGACTCAACAACCGACAGCGGTGTTCTTCTGTCACATCGTCCCTGGATAGTGCGGGGGCGCCGTACCTGGAGACGACCGCAGTTGCGTCGCGGGCGCAGCACATACACGAACTGATCGGGTCTTCGGCGGAGCGCGCCTTGCCAAGTGGAGATTTACGGGCATTATTAGCTGATAACGCCTAGCACTGCAGTATGGGCAAGTTACGACCCGCTTTGTTTGTTGGAGCCTGTAGAAAGTCAGAAACAAACCCTTCGCGCGGTCCATCTTTTTTCGTACTGTTTGCCCGCAAGTTGAGACTTTCTTGCGCAAACGTCGACAAGGCAGTCGACAGGGGAGAGGTAGGGGACAGCAGCGAAGATGCGATCTCGGGGGAGACTTCTGATCCATCCAAAGATGGATCTATATAGGGGAATGATTTGGACAGTCGTTGCGGTTGCGGCTGTGAACTTTCGACAATCTGCCCACGCGTTCTAGCCAGAAGTGAATAGCTTCCCGAACCATGGAGGGTCGAAGAATGAACAGGACGGCGAGGCCGACATCTCTGTCTTCTGCGCGAAGCGCCTCAGCATGAATCGCCTTGCGCAGGACGCGAGACGCAGTCCATGGATGGACGAGCCGGGAGCACGAAACTCGCGGCTCGTGTCGAGCGCCATTCGGCGCGCACAGCAAGGGGACCGTGACGCGCTTGGCTTTCTATACGCCTGTTATGCCGACAACGTTCATGGCTACATTCGCAGCATCGTCCGTGACCATCACGAAGCGGAAGACATAACCCAGCACGTCTTTGCGAAGCTGATCAAGGTGATCGGCAAATATGAGGAACAAGACGTACCGTTCTTTGCCTGGATCCTGCGTGTGGCGCGAAACGCGGCAGTAGACCACATGCGTAACAGGAGGCTCGTTCCAGTCGAGGAGGTGCGGGAGGTCGGAACGCGAGCCCAAGACGACCCGGGCGCGGTCGTGCGCATGGGGGACCTACACGACGCGCTCGCCGGGCTGCCTCAAGCTCAGCGCGAGGTGGTGCTGCTACGCCATCTCATCGGGCTCTCGCCGTCGGAGATTGCCAGCATGACTGGCAAGAGCGAGGGCTCCATTCACGGACTGCATCACCGCGGACGACGGGCTGTGGCAGCCGAGCTACGTAGCCGCGGCATGGCCCCATCAACATCGATCAGCCCTCGTTCCCTAGACGCGTAGGCGCTGCCTCCGTCCACGTCTGGTGGACCGGCATGGCTTTGCCGGCCCGTGTCGAGCAAAGTCGGCGGCCTCAACGGACGCGCAGCTCAGAGAGCGTGCGCGCGCTGTCCCCCGCGGCCCGCGAGGGGATCCGCCGAGCAGTGCGCCCGCTGTCCTGATCGGCCAGGTAGTAGAGCACTGCGAATCTCGCAAGCTCCTCCATCGTGACAGCCATCCGGCTTGCCTCTTCTTTGAGTGCCTCCCAGGCGAAGGCATCCAGATCGAGCATCAAGCTGCGCGCTGCTACGTCCTTCTGGCTGTCAGATTGTCCGTTGCTCACAGCGCTCGATTTCGGATTGCTGATCCTAGCCGTAGATTCGCATTGCCGCATTTGTCCAACGTAGCCCAATATAGATTGCTCGCGCAGAAGACTTCGCGCTAAGTACGGAAAAAGACCGATCCAGTACGAAGCCAAGCGATCGCCACAGGTGCACGCTGTCACTGGAAAACCACTCAGTATAGCCCGGTGTGCCATTGCCCCGTCGCCTACTTGCGAGGCGCTGCCAGCGGAGACCGTCGGCATGCGCCCCGCTGCATTCGGGAAGCCGGCAAGTCTAGGTGCGACCGAGGTACGGCGCTGAGCTTCGTGCGATCAACTACTTGACTGCGCGCTCTCCTGGACTCGCCGACGCCATTCTCTTCGCCGTTTGCCCCAGGAGTGTCGGGCCTTGATCGCCTCGAGCAGCCGATCTTGATCCCGTCCGTTGGTTGCGGTCATGAGCAGAACCACCCAATACGCGACAGCGCCGGTAAGAAGACTGAGCGCGAGCCGCGGTGGGAGGGTGGCCGAAGCGGCCAAGTGCTCGACTGCATTAGCTGCGAGAAATCCAGCTACATACGCCCCCAGCAACCCGAGCCGCTCGCGTAGAGGCCACGTCACGCGCAGCGGGCGCGACAGCACCGGCATCAACGCCGCGGCCTTCCAGAGCACATCCAGCACAAAGCCCGCGAGCAGGGCTATCGCCGGACCGGCAATGCCCATGCTTGGCACAAGCAGAACGGTCAAAGCGATCGTCACGAGCAAACGCGCGATGCCGACCGTACTCGTCAGCCCCGGTCGGTCGATCACGTAGAGCGCCTGCGTTTGTGTCGCGACGATGGAGGCGAGCGCCGGATACAGGACGAGCAGTGCGAGCGCCGCTGACGCGCGGCTGAAGCCCGGTCCGAATACCTCGAGAATCGAGTGCGCTGCCCCTCCGCACACGGCTGCGATCAAGAGCAACCCCATCAGCGCGTAGCGGATCGAGTCGATCAGCGCCCGATCGAAGCCCTCATGGTCGCCGCGCGCACGCCTGCCGACGAGCGTCGGGTAGAGGACTTCCACAATTCGTGAGTTCGCCTGCTGTAGGCGCTGCGGGATTGTCAGAGCTCGACCGTAGGCGCCGACTGCTGCGACGGACGCGGTCAGGCCAACTGCCCAAATGCCGGCCTGTGGGCTCACGCCCTGTGCAATCGAGCCCGGCGTGATCTTCAGACCGAAGCGCAGCAGATCGGGAAGCGAGCTCAGTCCCAGGCGATATTCCGCCCAGTCTGAGGCGCGCCGAGATGAATGGCCGAACAGCGATGAGGCGATGCGCCAGGGCGGTCAGCGACGAGCCGATCGTTGCGATCACCAGCCCCCAGACCGAGTGCCATGCAAGCCCGACGGCAAACGCGATTGCGATGAAGCTCACGACTTCGTGCAGTCGCACCCAGAACAGCCGCCGGGCGGCGACGAAGGCGGACAGGACCGAATCGATATTCCATCCGGTGTTGGTGACAAGGGCAAATCCGGCGAGGCTGGCGAACGTCGGCGCTACGAGCGCTCGTTGGTGCAATGGCCCGCGAAAGACAAACCACGAGACGAGCGCGGCGAGCGCGCAGATCACGACGGTAAGGCCTGACGAGAACGTAAACACGGCCGCGAAAAGCTGCGTGACGCGGGGATGGCGCGGAGACAGCCGCGTGATCTCCTTAATCAGAGCGGCCTGCTCCTTCGCCGTCGAGAGAACCCACATGGCGGCAACGGGTGCGGAGACGAGCGCAAACTCCCCAATGAGTCGCACCCCGTAGAGCCGGGAGGTGACGATCGTCGAGACTAGGCTGAATGCTGCCACCGACAGGAAGCTGAGCGTGCCGAACGCGAACCCTGAGCGGAAGCTGCCATGTCCAGGCGGACGCCGCTGGCCGGCGCTGGTTCCGCTCTCGGTGGTCCCGTTGTATATCGACCCGCTCTGCGCAGGCGTCTGCTCGGCATGCTCGACAGGCTCGGACATCTGCATCAGATAAACGAACAGATCGTCTCGCACTTGCGAGGCATCGGCACAGGTGGCACAAGTTCACGCGCCCTCAAGGCGTTAGATCGGCATGCCACGCACTCGCTGGTCTGGCAAGTCGCTGCCCAACCTTGTGATCATCGGCTCGGCCAAGAGCGGCACGACGAGCCTGCACCACTACTTGAATTGCCACCCAGAAGTCTCAATGGCCTCGCCAAGCGACGGTGGGCGGGTGCGAGACAACGACGTGGATAGCAAGGAGATGCGTTTCTTCTGGCGTGATGATTGGCAGCGGCTGATGCCGTGGTACTGCTCGCATTTCGCCGAGATGACGACGCCCGTCCGCGGCGAGGCCACGCCCGGCTACAGCGCCCACCCGCGGCATCCGTCGGTCCCCGAGCGCATCCATGCGGTGCTTCCAAACGTTCAACTGATCTACATCGTGCGCGATCCGATCGACCGCATCGCCTCTCACTACATACAAGCGTGGGTCGACGGCGACCGACGCTCGTTCGAGCGGCGCATGCGAGAATATGATCGCCCCGATAACTCGATCGTCTGCCCCAGCCGATACGCGACGCAGGTAGAGCGATACCTGGAGTTCTTCCAGCCATCCCAGCTGCTTGTCGTCGACCAGCACAGGCTCAAGCATGAGCGGCGGGCAACGCTCCGCGTGATCTTCGAGTTCCTCGCGGTGGATCGCGACTACTGGAGTCCGGACTTCGAGCACGAGCGCAACACGCGTGCGGAGAAGCAGGCATTGACGCCCGTCGGTAGGCGCCTCTTCCATGGGCTGCTCGACCCGGTCGGCCGACGCCTGGCACCGCGCAGATGGCCCCGCTTGCGGCCGACCGCGCGTCGAGTTCTCTCGCGGGAGATCGCCGAGCAACCCGTAATCGATGACGTGTTGCGGGAGAAGCTCTCGGCGCTGCTGCAACCAGAGGTCGATCGCTTGCGTGAGCTGACTGGCGAGCCGTTCCCGAGCTGGTCGCTATGAGCGCTCCGCGACTACTACTCTCATGCGTTGCCGAGGACTGCGCGAGCTTCCATGCGCGCGTCGAAAACCTGGTCATCACGGCGCGCGACCGCGGAGGATCGCTCGCGCGCAGCCCGATCGTCGTCAAGATGGTCGAAAGCGCGGATCACGGCTTCGTTCGGCGAATGTCCGCGCTCGATGCAGAGGTTCAGATCGTCGCCCGCTTCAACCGTGGCGGCGTCGCGCACGCCAACAAGTTGCGCATGCTCGAAATCGGCGAGCGCGACGACTTCGACGTGTTGCTTGCCGTTGACTGCGACATCGCCGCGGCCGAGGATCCCGCGCGGCACCTCGTGGCAGACGCGATCAGCGTCGTGCCAGCGGATGTCGATGCGTTCAGCGAGAGCGAGTGGCGGGCGATCTTCGCTGGCCTCGCACTCGACCGGCCGGACCGTTCGCTGACCGCGACCACCAGCGGCAAGCCGATGTACCCGTACTTCAACAGCGGCGTTCTCGGCGTCCCACGCCCACTTTGCGACGAGCTGTTGAGCGAGTGGACACGTGCGCTGAACGACGTCGCGCAGCTGTGGCGTCTCCGGCCACGATTGAACTCGCGAAAGGCGCGCTTCTACACCGAGCAGCTTGCATTGGCGGTCGCGCTGGCGCGCGGACTGCCGCATCGGGCCGTTAGTCGTGAGCTCAACTTCGCCACCCACGTCAAGCTGCATGAGCCCACGGTGCGCGAGCTGAACCCGGTGCTTCTCCACTACCACGCAGAATTCGACGAGCAGGGCTTCTTGCTCCGTCCCCGCTCACCCACGGCTGAGCGTGCCGCAGACCTCGTCAACCGCAGTCGCGCGCGCGCGCTGAATCTTGCCTATGAGGGATTGCGCAGCAGGCGTGCGATCAGGCGAGCGGCCGCCCGAGTTACACGTCAGGCGATCGGCCGCCTCAGACCGAGTCCGAGCAGGTCTCACGGAGTCGCGCGACGGTGGGTCGGCTGAGCCGCTCGACAGACGATGTGCAACGAGGGCGGCGTGTCTTCTATCTGACCCTGCACGGAGTCGGCGAGGCGCCACGAGCGCTCGAGCCCGGCGAGCAAGCGGTGTGGCTCTCAAGTTCAGTACTCAAGCGCGTCCTCGACGAAGCGCGTGGCCGATCCGACTTGCACATCACCGTCGATGACGGCAATCGCTCGGATACGCAGATCCTGCTGGACGAGCTAGCCCGACGTGAGCTGTTCGCAAGCTTCTTCGTCGTCGCCGGCCGTATCGACAAGCGCGACTTCCTCGCCGCCGAGGATGTGCGAGCGATCGTTGACGCCGGGCATTCGCTTGGCTCGCATGGGCTGACACACCGCGCGTGGCGCAAGCTCGATCGCGACGAGCTTGAGGACGAGCTAACGACGGCCAGGGAAATGCTCGAGGCGATCGTCGGGCAGCCGGTCATCGACCTCGCGTGCCCGTTCGGATCCTACGATCGTCACGTACTGCGACGAGCCCGAAAGCTCGGATACAAGCGGGTCTTTACGAGCGATGGGGGTCCAGCCGACCCACACGCGTGGCTGCGACCGCGAACCACCATCTCACGCCTCGGCCAGCCTCCGGTCGCTGAGCTCGTACGCAGCTCGCCGCGAATAGCGATCGCACGACGAGCCAAGCAAACCGTCAAGCGCTGGCGATGAGCAGAGTCCACGACCTTGCGCCCACGGCCGTGCTGATCTGCATGATCGGTCTGCTCGCCGGGTGTGGTGCCGACCGCGCGGGCGAAGCGACGGCAGGCGCTTCGGCACACCCAGTACAGCCGCGGATCGGAGTGAAGGGCTCATCCACCTCCGCGAGTCCATCTCCGGAGGTCGCGGGTTCAGTTGGCTTCTTCTCGCCCACGAGTCCCTGGAACGCGGCGCCGACGACGACTGCGACGCTGGATCCGTATTCGGCCGCTATCGTGAACTCGCTGAATCGCGTCGTCGCTCATGAGCGCCAAGCGCATAGCGGTCCTTGGATCAATACGCGCTCCTACAGCGTTCCGCTGTACACAGTGCCCGCCAACCAGCCGACCGTGGCCGTGAGCCTCGCGCGCCACGCGCCCGATGCTGCCCTCTCGGCGGCGTGGAGCGCCGCCCCGCTACCCGCGGGCGCGCACCCCTCGGCCGGAACCGACAGCGTCCTCGCAGTCTGGCAGCCGAGCACCGATCGACTTTGGGAATTCTGGAAGCTCGCCCACGAAGCGCATGGTTGGCAGGCGAGATGGGGAGGCGCCATGCGCAACGTCTCATCTTCATCTGGTGTATACGGGCCGGAGTCCTGGCCTGGCGCGAAGACATACTGGGGCGTCGCCGCCTCGTCGCTGTCGCTGCTCGGCGGCCTGATTACGTTTGCGGATCTGAAAAGCGGCGAGATCGGCCACGCCCTCTCAATGGCCGTCCCTAACGTTCGGGCAGGCGTTTACGTCTCGCCGGCGCGGAGGACCGACGGAAAGTCAAGCGACCCGTTGTCGCTTCCGGAGGGTGCGCATCTGCGCCTGAACCCCCAGCTCAACGTGGCGGCATTGCATCTGCCCAAACTAACGTCGATGCTTGCTCATGCGGCTCAGCGCTACGGGATCATCATCACCGACAGGGCGGCGAACGTCACCTTCTACGCCCAGGACCCCACCCCGACTGGCAGCAATCCCTACGCCGGTCCGACAGGCTATTTCGAAGCAAAATACCCCAACGAACTGCTCACGTCTTTTCCCTGGAGTCAGCTCCAGCTTCTGAAGATGGAACTGCACAAGGTGCCCTAGCGAGCATGCGCGGTTTGCGGTCAGAGGAGGAGATCTTGCTACTCGCCGCGGCCACGGCCAACCGTCGCGCGGCCGAGCAGGAGCGCGCACGCCGACTTTCCCTGGCACTCGATTGGTCAGGGCTGACGGAGCGGTTGCACGTCCAGCGTTTGCTGCCCACGCTCGGCCCGCGCATCCTGGAACTCGCTGGCGAGCGCGCCTCGCCGAGCTTCGAATCGACAGTTGGCGAGTCGATCTCCAGCGTATGCCGGCAGGATGCGCTGTTGCAGCTCATCGGCGCGCGAGTCGTCAAGGCGCTCGCCGAAGCCGGTATTCGTGCCAGCGCGTTGAAGGGACCGCTGCTGGGCGAGGCCGTCTATGGCGAACCGGGCAGACGCGAATCGCGCGATATCGATCTGCTTGTCGCACCAGAGCAACTCGCCGCTGCGGCAGAGCTTGTGCGATCAATGGGCTATGTCTCGCCGCGCGACCACGTCGAAGATGGACTGCCGTCGCTGCACTTCAGGCTGCTGCATGAGCAAGCCGGGCTACCACCGATCGAGCTCCACTGGCGGATCCATTGGTATGAGCGGATGTTTGCGCAGCAGCGGCTGCTCGCGCCCCTGGGTGCGAACGGGGCAGACGACGCCACCTGGCGCCCAGCACCGGCCGACGAGCTCGCGGCGCTGCTGCTGTTCTACGCCCGAGACGGCTTCGTTGGCCTGCGCCTGGCAGCCGACATCGGCGCTTGGTGGGACGCGGTCGGCGGGCAGCTCCCCCCCGGCAAGCTGGGCGAAATCTGCGATACCTATCCGGCGCTGCGGCGTCCCCTGCTCGCCGCAACCTATGCCGCCGGGCGGGTGGTCGGACTCCCGACAACGCAGCTTCTCGGCGCGACGCCGGCTCGACGTGTGCGGGAGCGACTAGCCGCCAGAATGGCCAACCCGCTACCGCGGTCCAGCCGCCCCCAGCTATATGCGGAGATTGGCTTCGTCGACTGGCTGCTGGCGCCACCGGGTGGCTTGCGCGCAGTCTTCCGTCGCCAGGTGATGATTCCGCGCGGGGTCCGACTAGAGCGCGCCCGCTGCGCTGGTGCACCGCGAGCCGCGTCGGCGTGGGGCTACGCGGCGCGCGTGCTCGGTCGCTATCCGTTCGCGCTTGCTCGCCTGGTAGGCCGCAGAGGCGCGGGCGCAAATGACTTACTCCCCCGTCGATCTGGCCTGTCCGTGTCCTGTTGGCGTGGCTAGTGGGTCTCCCAGGAATGTTGCACCCGAAACTCCCATTGTTCAGGCGGCGATGAGCAGCCGGCGCTCGGCTTTGATCAGGCGCTGGTCGCGGTGGGGTCCGTTGCGGTAGGTGATGTGCGCGGCCATCGCCCGGGCGAGGGTGTCCCAGTCGGGGTAGTCGGCGTTCTTGACGACGAACTCGCCGATCGCCCAGAAGTGGCACTCGAAGCGGTTCAGGAAGCTGGCGTAGGTGGGCGTGAACACGAGCTCGACGTTGCTCTTCAGAGCCCACTCGCGGATCGCCAGCGTCTTGTGGGTGGAGAGGTTGTCTGCGACGAGGTAGATCCGCAGGCGCGGGTCATAGCGCATCCGGATCTGCCGGTAGAAGCCAAGCACCTCCTCGGCGTTCTTGTGTGTCCGCAGTCGTCCGTGGAAGCGATCGGTGTGCACGTCGTAGGAGCCGAACAGGTAGCGCACCCCGTTGTTCTTGTTGTAGGTCGCGCGCAGCCGCTCGGGCCGCTTCGCTGGCGCCCAGCCCGAGCCTTGGTGAGGGATCAGCCCGATCGGGCCCATCTCGTCGAAGCAGACGATCACACCGTCCTCGGGTTTGGCTCTGTAGAGAGAAAGGACGCGCTCGGCCTTCGATTGGAAGTCCGGGTCCGGGCTCCACTTCCACGAGCGCGTGCGTTGGTGGGAGAGCCCAGCGCCGATCAGCGTCTGGCGCAGCGCCTCCTCGGAGAGCTCGACGCCCATGTCGGCCAGGTGCGCGGCCAGCTTCGGCAGCGACCAGCGCGTCAACGGAACGCCCTGGTGGTCGGGGCGGGTGCGCGCGAGCGCGACGATGCGCTCGCGCTGCTCGGGCGTCGTCTTCCTTGGGCGCCCGCCCCGGTAGTCAGGGTCAAGCGAACCGAACCCCTCCTCGTTGAACGCGTGAATCACCTTGCGCACGTGCGACTGCTCACTACGCACCAGATCAGCGATCTGCGGCGCCGACATCCCAGTCGCCGACGCCAGCAAGATCATCGCCCGCTGGCGCTTGGCTTGGTACTTCGCCTTGCGCGAGATATCGCGCAACCGCAGGCCCTCCTCAGGCGAGAGCTCGCGCACGAACACATCCGGGGGACGCATCACCACCTCCAACATCGGGGACATGCGTCCTGGTTCGCCAGCGGAGGCGAGTTTCCGGTCAAACGTTTACGGGAGACCCACTAGAGGGAGCTCGGCTCGGAGAGGGAGCTCGGCTCGGCGACGCGGAGCTGCTGCGCAGGTGGTGCGCTTGCTTCGTCGCACGCCGAGCGCGACCCCCGCCCAGATCCACAACAGCAGCTCCGTGAAGTTCTGCTGCAGCGGATCGAAAAAGGAGAGCACGAGAAAGCAAGTAGCGATAGCGAGCAGCCCGATCTTCCACGGATGCAACGCAGGCGGTCCGGCCGCGAAGATCGCTCCCCCGAGCCCCCAAAGCATGGCGAGGAGCCAGAGAACCGCCCCGACGAGACCGAGCTCGACGGCGTATGAGAGGAAGCTGTCGTGCAGCGGAAGCTGGATTTCGTCGGTCGAGAAGCCGGACATTGGGTAGTCTGGCGACTGGCGGAAGTACTGAGGGCTGCTTGAAATGTAGCGATCCCAGCCGAAGCCGAACAGGGGTCTGGCCTCGATCATGCGCAGTGCGGCAGCGGTTTGATTCTGCCTGTCCCACACGCTGCGGTTGCTCTGGACGCGAGTAGCAGCCTTACTCGCAAGTCCTGGCGAGAGCAGCAGCGCACCACCGATTAGCATCGTAGTGGCCAGTGCTCCGGGCAACAGCCAACGTCGCGCTTTACCCGTGGCGATCACGGCTGCCACTGCGCCGGCCGCGACGGCAATCCAGACCCCGCGCTCGAGCGTGACGAAACAGGCAAGCGCCGAACTGAGCACAACGGCTCCGGCGAGGTATCGCTTCCAGCGCTCCTGCCACTGGGCGAACGCGATCACAGCCGCTACACCGCAGGCAAACGTGGCGAAGCCCTCCGTGACAGAGCTCTGGAATGGGCCGCCGGCCCTTTCCCCTGGCAGCGTCGCATCGGCGGTGACGACATAGTGCGGGAAGACCAGGGCATGCGGACCGAGCGACTCGAAGATGGCGGTCAAGCTGAGGTATCCACCCAGCCCAACCAACGTGGCGAGCAGCATCTGACGCTCGCGCTCGCCGCTGAAGATCACTGGCGCGAGCAGCAACATTGCGAATGGCACGATGCCCAACCGGTCGAGCAGCGCGAAGGCGCCGCTCTGCTCGCCGATCGTTCCGGCCGCTGCAGCCGAGACCAGTGCATAGAAGACTACGAGCAACAACAGCAGGTGCACCGGCCTGAGCTCGATTGCAGGGCGGCCACGAGTCCCTGGAGCCCGCAACAACAGCATCACCGCCACCCCGAGGATCAGTAGCCGGTCGGGCACGAAGGGGAATCCGGGAAAACCCAGGCTGTCCCAGTTACCGGAGAAGATCGTCAGTACGATCGCCACGCACGTGGTAACTGCTGGCGGCAGTCGCCACAGACTGAGCGAGCGCGTAGAGCAACACAACCAGCAGGCACAGCGTGAGCACCAGCCAGTGCCCGCTCAGCAGCCAGCCCATGCGGGCGTGAATCAAGGCTAGAGCGCCACAGCCAAGCCCGAGCCAGACGTACCAGCGTGGGTTCCAGACGACGCCTTCGCTCACGTGCCCTCGGCCTCGAGATCTAGCCGGAGCGAGGACGGAGCGAGCGTCGATGCTCATACAGAGCCGCCAGCACCGCGCCCAACACCAGACCGGCAAGCAGACCGGTAAACGCGAACAGCTCGATTCCCGAGGTGCGGTCGCTGCTCGCAGTCACTGCGCCGGCGACTAGCGAGAGCAAGCCAGTTGGAGGATTGGCTTCGGCGTTGATCAGTGCGCTCCGATACGCCGCGCTAAGTGCCTGCGCGTGAACCCGCGCGGAATCCTCCTCGCTACGTGCAAGGAGCAGCGCGGTGTCTTCGCCTGACTCGGGCTTGCGCGAGTGCTCCAGGCGAGCGACCTTCGCCGCCGCGTATTGCATCGAACGAGCGGCACGATCGTAATTGAGGAGAAGCGGCGTCGCCGGTGGACTGGATGTGCCGGAGGAGTGGGCGTTGTAAGAGATAACGGCAGCACTCGCAGTGTTCGCGAGGTTCACGGCCGCAGCGGCCGTTGGGCCGGTGGCAATCACGCGAAAGCTCGGGCTGATGGGAAGCGGCTCGGCAGACAGGCGTCGCGTCGCTTCGGTCGGGGAGACTCCTAGCTTGGCTCTGATCTCCGTGAGCACCGGTTCAGCCATGATGCTGCGACTGAACACGGTGGCAAGCGCGCTCGCAGACTGGACGAAGCCATAAAAGCCCGGCGAGTTTAGATTGACCGTGCCGACCTGGACTGTCGTGGAGGACGTGTAGGTCGGTTTGCGCACGATCCCAATCGCGGCCCCTGCCGCGGCGAGGATGAGGCCCGCCGACACGACCAGCAGCTTGTGCCGGGTGATGGATGCCATCGCCGAACCGGGTGCTGCACTCGACATGAGCGAGACGTCTGTGAGCGGCGGCTCAACGAAGCTCGGCGACTCAAAGCGTGGATAGTCCTCGGATACGGGCATCGGCGACTCGCGATGGGCCGCCCGCGCAGGATCTGCTCCCCGATTGAAGATGGCCATACTCAGAAACGTCCCACAGCGCGCAGAACTTACGGGCGCGGCGTCAGGCCAGAACGGCACGGATGGCGGGCGTCAGCCGGATCTGCCCAAACCTTCCTCGCCTATGCCCACTCAACCGCGAAGTGCCGCCTGTGCTTTGTGCCGCAGCGTTGTCAGTTGCTCGTGGCGCACATGTGCCCGCACTGCTGGCGCAGCGCGCCGGCGCCGGCGCAGCGCGGCCGTCGCCCAGCCCGCCAAGAACGCGGACGAACCGAAGGGGCGCGGGCGCGCGCCCAGGCGACGCGCAGCGCTCAACAGCACCCAAAGCGGGTGCTGCCCGATGCCATAGGCGCACATGCCCCAGCGGTACTGCGCGCGCACCAGCCCGTTTACGCTACCTGTCGGCCGCAGGTGGATCGGATCGCCCTCCGGACAGCTCAGGCTGAGCGTACGCCAGCCGCACGCACGTGCCGTGACCTCGTCGATCGTGTCCCAACCGAGGAACGACTCGATCGGTGCAATCTGCTCATAACAGGCACGCCGGTAGAACTTCGTCGCGCCGCGCACATGCTGGGGATCGCAAGGTTCGCGCTTGGCCTCTCCCGTCGCCGGGTCGATCGTGCTCAGATACGCGCCGGTGATGCCGAGGTCGGGTGTCTGCAGGAACGCCTGCTCGATCGTGCTGAGCAGGTCGCGACTGAGACACAGGTCAGCGTCGAGCTTGCCGACCACGTCCCACGGTTCGCCCATCCTCGCAAGCGCCCACGCAAAAGCACGCAACTCGGCGGCCTCCGCAAGCCGATCGTGGGCGACTCGCTGGCGGGGGCGACAAAAAAACATCACGCGCGAGCTGCCCACCGCGAACCGCTCAGCCAGCTGTGGCGAGCCATCGCTCGAGCCGTCGTCGACGAGCACCAGCCGGTCGGGTGGGCGTCGCTGTCCCGCGAGCGAGTCGAGAAATATCGGCAGAATGCTCCGCCTCGTTGAGAAACGGAACGATGCATACGATCCTCAGCTTCGGCGGCTCGCTAGCGTGTCGGTCCTGCGCCGCGTTCTGCGCGTGCGTCATTGGCCAACCAACGCGACCGCCTGGCCGTGCGGCGGGCGCAGGCTCGAGGGCTCGGCGTTCATCGGAGCTGTGCCAAGCATCTGTTGGAAGAAGCACTCGAGCTCGACGGCCGACTTACGGACGTCAAACTCGCGCGCCACAAGTCTGCGTCCGCCGTCAGCCAGGCGCCGGCGTAGCCCAGCATCCTGTACGAGGATGGCAATTGCCTCGGCGAGCTCGTCGACGCGGCCCGGCGAGACGACCATCCCGGTCTCGCCATGGCGCACGAGCTCGCGCACCCCGGCGACCGCCGTGGCAACCACCGGACAGCCGCAGGCCATCGCCTCCATCAGCACAACCGGCACGCCCTCGCTGAAACTGGATGAGCAAAACACCGTCGCGGCCGCGTAGTGCTGCATGATCTCGTCTTGACCAACGGCTCCGGTGAGGGTCACGCGGTCGGCCACACCCAGCGCGTGCGCAAGCTTCCTCAACGACGCCTCGCCTGGGCCGCTCCCGATGAGGAGTAGCTCGAGGTCGTGCCCGCGCTCCTGCAGCGAGGCGAGCGCGTGCACAAGCACCGCTTGTCCCTTGTCCGGCACGAGCCTGCCAACCGAAAGGATCTGCCTCCGAGCGGGAGCATCGGCGACAACGTCGGCGTAGCGTTCACAAACTAGGCCGCAGTGCACGACGCGCAGCTTCGCCCAATGCTCCTCCTCGACGAGCGCCATCACCTGACTGCGTGCGAAATCGCTGATACAGATGATTCCGTCGGCGCGCCTGATCTTCTCCGGCAGGCGATACCAGCGCGTGTTCCAGAACTCGGTCGGGCCGTGCATTGTCATGCTCCAGGTCGATGGGCCAACCTCCGCGTGCTTGCCGAAGGACGCCGCTAGGGCAGCCACGTCGGCGGGCGGCGATGCGTGATGAGCGTGCACGTGTCGTGCGTCTACCTTCGTGCAATGACGCCACAGGACGATTGCCTCGGCGAAGTAGAAGAGCTGCCAGAGGGCGCCCTTCGCTCCTGGCCTGGACATCTTCAACGCACTCGCGAGTGTGGCGAGGTAGGCGCGGGGGTGACAGGCGGCAGCGCGAGCATGCGCGCCGAGCACCTCACGCCAGCGCGGGGGCCTTATCGTGTACGTTGCTCGCGCCGCTTTTCGATTCCCAGCTGACAGTAGGTGCTCGCCGTGCGCCTCGCGGATCGAGACCGTGTGCACATCGACGCCACGATCGCGCAGCGCGTCGACCTCGTGCAGGATGAAGGTGTGCGAGATCGAGGGAAACCGCGTGGTTATATAGGCGACGCCGCCATCGCCGTTGGGGTTCGCGCCGGTGCCGTCGGCGTCGGCGCGTCCGCCGTTCGTGTTCATGACTCGAGCGGAGCCACCAATCCGCCCGCCACGGGTGTCGGGTCACAAGCGGCGACGGGCGCGGACATGGCGACGAGCGGTGCATCCTCATATCGGGACGCGTCGCCGGCGACCAGCTCGATTGGATCGCCCGCGCGCTCCACTGAGAGGTGAGCGGCCTCGAGTGCTCGCACGATTTCTAGGCCAAGCGCGCTGTTGGAGCGTGGCTCCGCACCAGTACGGATAGCGTGGGCGAAATCGGCCAACTCGAGGCCTAGCGGCTCGGCTGGTTCGATCCGCGGGGTGACGATATCGCCGCTGCGATAGGTCAACTGGTACTCGCCGAACGTCGCGGGCGCCTCGACCATCGATACGTCGAGCCCGCGGTCGTAGATGCGCACGGACTCATCGGAGGAAGTGTCCTCGTACTGCACCATGCGCTTGGAGCCGACGACGACCATCTGACGCATCTTGCGGGGCGCGAGCCACGAGATTTGCACGTTGGCCGTTGCGCCGCCACGGAACGTGACCGTGAGGAACGCCGTCTCGAGCACGCCCTCCTGAAACACACTCTGACCGGCTGCCGCCACATGCGTAACCGGTCGATCAAGCCAGTACAGCAGGATCGACAGATCGTGCGGCGCAAGATCGCTGATCACGCCGTCGGACTGGTACAGGCCGAGATTCATTCGCGAGGAGGTGACGAAGTAGACGTCCCCAAGCTCACCCGAGCGGATCAGGTCGCGTACCTTATTGACGGGAGGGCTGTACACGAACGTGTGGCCGGGCATCAGCACTCGTTCGACCTGCCCAGCGAGCTCGATCAGCTCCTCTGCCTGCACAACACTGGTCGCGAGCGGCTTCTCGACGAGTACGTGCTTGCCCGCTTGCAGCGCTCGACGTGCCAGCTCGTAGTGCGTGCGCGGAGGCGTCGCGATCGCGACAGCCTGCACGCGCGGGTCAAGCAGCAGCATGTCCATGTCCGGCTCAACCGGTCGGCCGGGATAACGACGCGAGAACTCCGCTGCGCGGTCGGGGTCGCGCTCGCATAGCCCGACCAGACGCAAGTCCGGCTGCTCGACGATGTTGCGAACCACGTTTGGACCCCAGTAGCCATAGCCGACGACCGCGATTCCAGTAGGTCTTGTGATCATTCTCATTCGCTTCCGTGTTGGGATCGGCGCGCTCGTCTCACCAACGTTACGATCGGCTCACGACTTGTGGCGCGCGGTAAGAAATCCATTGCCACCGCCGAGACCATGGCGCCACGGTCAGGCAACACCCCTGCGGCTGATCAGCACCCAGGGCGTGCGCGCAAGGATCGACAGATAGAGCCTGATCGAGCGGCGCTCGACCCAGATGGTGTCCAGCTCGACCATCTCGTGATAGGTGCGCTCGTTGCGCCCGCTCACCTGCCATAGCCCGGTCAGCCCCGGCTTGACCGCGAAGCGACGATCGTATCCCTGTGGATAAAGCTCCGCCTCGTACGGGATCACCGGCCGCGGACCGACCAGCGACATCCGTCCGCACAGAACATCGAACAGCTGGGGTAGCTCGTCGAGGCTTGTCTTGCGCAGCATGCGACCGATTCGCGTAACCCGGTCGTCGGCAGCGAGCTTGTACAGGTTTCGCCCGCCGTCGTCTGCGTGCGTCGTCTCCGTCCTCACGATCAGTTGCTCGACGTACTCACGATGAACGCGGGGGTCAGCCTCGAGCTGCATGGTTCTGAACTTATGCACGGTGAACGGCCGCTTTTCGCGCCCTAGTCGACGCTGGCGAAAGATCGCCGGGCCCCTGCTGTCCAAGCGAATCAGCACGCAGATGGCGAGCAGCAGCGGTGTGCTGACCAGCAGGCCAAGTGTGGCGATGAGGACATCCAGAGATCGATAGACGCCCCGCGCGAGCGCGTTTCCCCGAAGTTCGCTCCTTTCTTCCTTGAAAGCCAGTGCTGACATGTGTAACCGCGATCAGTCGGCGCCCGCCGGAAGCGGGTCGCGAATCCGCGCGGCGCACTCGCAGAGAACACTGCCTACGCGCTCGGCCTGTGCTCGCGTCATCGCTGGGAAGATCGGCAGCGAAAGGACTTCCCCTGCGAGCGCGGTGGCATGGGGTGCTACGTCGACGCCCTCGCCCAACGGTGCGTATGCCTCTGAGCGATGGATCGGTAGCGGATAGTGGATCGCCGAGGCTACGCCGCGCTCGGCCAGCAATCCGCGCATCCTGTCGCGTTGCGGCGTGCATACCACAAACTGGTGGTAGACGTGATCCTCGCCTGACATGAGCGGCGCCGGGGGAACGATTAGCTTGGCGTTGGCGATCGCGTTTGTGAGCCACCGTGCCGCCCGCCGCCGCGAGCCGTTCCACTGCTCCAGACTGCGTAGCTTCACGCCCAATATGGCAGCCTGGATGGCGTCTAGCCTCGCGGTCGTACCGATCAGGCGATGACAGTAGCGCGGGCTCTCCCCATGCGACCGCAGCAGTCGTACACGCTCGGCCAGCTGCTCGCGCGAAGTGACGACGGCACCGGCGTCTCCCCACGCCCCGAGATTCTTGGCCGGATAGAAGGAGAATGTCCCGGCATCTCCGATAGTGCCCACGCGCCTGCCGCGGTAGCGAGCCCCATGTGCCTGCGCGGCGTCCTCGATAACGGTCAGCCCACGTTCGCCTGCGAGCGTCATGATCGGTGACAGCTCCACAGTTCGCCCATAAAGATGTACCGGGATCACGCAACGCACGCGCGGCGTGAGCGCCCGCTCGAGCGTCTCGGCTGTGATCAGTTGCGTGCGCCGGTCGACGTCGGCGAAGCGAGGAAGAGCGCCGACCAGGCTGACCGCCTCCGCGGTAGCAATGAAGGAGTTAGCGGGAACCACGACCTCGTCCCCCGGGCCGATCCCAAGTGCGCGAAGAACCAGTACCAGTGCTGCAGTGCCGGAGGACACCCCGACGGCGTACGGAGCCTCACACCACGCTGCGAAGTCGTACTCGAACTCCTCGACCGCTCGACCGCCGGTAAACGCGCCGCTGCGCGCAACGCGGCGAACGACCGCCAACAGTTCCTCCAGCAGTTCTGGATCGCTGTGATCCATCAGGCACAGCGGAATGTCCTCGCGCCCGCTCATCACTTGGCCTCGCCGATTACCTCGAGCGGCCGCTCCGCCAGCGTCAGGATGCCGATGCCGAGCCCGGTCTGCGGGTCGAGGATACGGGCGACCGCCTCATGGCGCGAACCGACTCCGAGCTTCACGAAGGCCGAGGACAGGTGGCTCTTGACGGTGCTCTCTGCGAGGAACAACTTCTCAGCGATCTGACCGTTGGTGAAGCCCATCACCACCAGCCCGAGCACCTGCTTTTCGCGCACAGAGAGGATCGGCGGCTCGATCTGGCGCCAGTAGCGCCGCGGCAGGCAAACCTGCCCGGCCTGGGCGGCCCGGAGGCAGGGTCTGAGTGCACGACCAATCTCCTCGTGCAGCACCACACCGGCAACACCCGCTGCGAGCAGGGCGCGGGCCGCGCGGTTCGTAATGCTCGCGCACACCACCACGACCGGCGCCTGCGGAAACCGCCGCGTAAGCGACTCGATCAGGCTCGGTAGCGATTCATCCGGGCCATGCACGCAGATTACGACCAATGCAGTTGGCGCGGTCTCTGCGCCATCGAGCAGCGCTTGAACGCTCTCGAAGGAGCTCAAGTCGAGGCCAAGGTCCGCGGCAACGGGTGCGATCGCCGCGCCCCACTCCGCCGGCGTGACTAGCGCCAGCTCGCCCGGCATCGCCGGCCTGTCGCGCCGCACCTTTGCCGCAGACACGGCCACTAACGCACCTCGATCTGGTCGACCTGCGAGGGGCTCATGCCGCGAGGCTCGCGTAGACATCAAGCAGCGCCCGCTCGGAGTGGTCCCACGTCAGCCTGCAACGCGCGCTCGCGGGCGAGCTTGCCAAGTCGCAGGCGACGCTCTCCGTCGCCGGCGAGCACCGCAATCGACTCGGCGAATGCCTGGGCATTGCCGCACGGCGCGTACACAATCGCCTCGCCACCTGTGCGCCGGGTCTCTCGCAGGTCATACGCCACGGTTGGCCTCCCCGCCGCCATGTACTCAGCGACCTTTATCATCGTGGAGCCGTGGTTGAGCTTTGTGTCGGGCGCTGGATCGATGCCGATGTCAGATGCAGCGATCGCTGCCGAGACGCGCTCGTGAGCGATCCGCCCGGTGAACGTGACGCGCTCGGTGACACCCGCCTGGCGGCAGCGCAGCGCGATCTCTTCCCGAGCGCCGCCATCGCCGACGACCGTCAGATGCGCTCGCGCAAGCCCCGGCTCGCTTAGGAGGCTCGGCAACTCAAGCACTCCATCCTGCACATCCAACGTTCCTACATAAATCAGTCGTGGGGCGCCCAGCGCACCCGGACGCCCGGGCGAGGGCGGCGGGAACTCGGCGATGCGTGGGCCGTTGCGCACGATCGTCACCCGGCGGTCCGATCGTCCTCTATGGGCTGTGGCAAGCTCGTGCTGCGTCTGATTGGTGACGATCACATGATCGGCACAACGTGTGGCCATCCGCTGTGCCAGGCGCAGCACCCGCTGCGCAGATGAGCGGCCGAACTTAGCCTCGAACAGCTCGGGGCCAGAGTCGTGCATGTCGTAGACAACCTTGCGGCGAGTCAGCCGGGCAACGATTCCGGCGACCGCGAGTGTGTCCGGCGGGCCGTGAAAGTGAACCGTCGTGCTGCCGCCCGCGAGCGCCCGCAGCGAACGCGCGAGCAGCTGCGTGTGGGCGATCCCATACTCGAGCGCGTAGGACCAGCGTGAATGACCTGCCCAGACAGTGCGATAGCGACGCACGAACACACCGCGCACGCGCTCCTGCGCGCGCTGTCCTGGCCCGCGGGGGGCGAGCACGGTGACCTCATGGCCGGCCGCGACAAGCGACTCTGCCTCGTTGCGAACACGCGTGTCCTGTGGGTAGGTAAAGTTCTCGAGCAGCATCACGATCCGCTCTCGCGGCGACTCGCTTGAGACGCCTTGGTCTTTCCTTCGCTCGAGCCTTCTTGCGGTCGCCATGCGAGAACAACGCACGCTCACCGTTCGTGCTTTCACCTCGAGAGACGAATGCTGGATCGAACTGTGTGCGAACCACCGCGGAGCACTCCCGATAGCACCTTGTGTCCGGATAGCCGTGTTGGTTAGCACCTGCTAATACTTCGAACGCTCACAGCCGGATCTCGACCCGAGATCCGGCTGTGTTATCTCGCTAGGCTCGGTGCTGGGCCCGCAGGAATTGGCGTACCTTACGCCTTGAGAGGGACCGGCCCGGTCAGAAAGTCGCTACCGTCAGAGGGTCGCGCTTGGAGATCGCCGCACGCATGCGCCGACTGGTGTTGCGCGAGCCGCTACTAGATCGACAGCGCCTGCTGCACCGTTCCCTCGACTACTCTAGACGCCTGCGTAGGTGGTCTCCGGGCAGGCGCTACTGCTATTTAGAGGTGCACTGAATTTCTGAGTTTTCGAACGTTTTTCCGAAGGGAGTGCCTCCCGGGTCAGTGCCGCTGGGAAATGACTTGTCGCCGCCCGTGCCAAAGGCACAGGACGCTGTCAACTCTTGCAGACGGCCGTAGTCCACTACGCGCGGCGCCTCGTAGGTCATGTGTGCTTTATCCATGGAGCGTCCTTATCCGTTGGGATGCCGCCACCGCAATCGGTGGACGACCAGCGCAAGCATCGTAATTCAAACGCCCTCCCAGTTGAGGACGAAAAACGTACAGGTGGCAAAGACGTACTACCCGGCGTCTGTCCTATGTCACCGAGGAGTCTTGGCCACTGACGCCTGTGCTGTATCACTGACGCCCGACTCGCGCCATCAACAAGCCATCGACATCCGCTCATCGTGGCACGGGTGCCGCGTCCGGTGCGCTCGTTGCCGCTCGCAACGTCACACGCGCCTTGCTCGCGGCGACTGCCAAGGAGTGGGCGCCAGCGTCCGGCTCCGCCTGCGCGCACAGCCAGCACTCGGCTGTGACCAAGCGCCAGATGTATTGTGTGGCTACGAACGGGTGCTCGTGACTGCGTTCGAGCAGCGCGTTCCGCGCGGCCGGAAGATCGACGACCGCGGCCAGCTCGGCCTTAGGGTTGCTCAACAGCGCGCGCACGGCCGAACCATCCGAGCCAAGCAGCGAGTCCCCGATCAGCGAGTCGAACATCGCCTTGCGCCTACGCATCCGCACAGAGTCTGGCAGCAGTCCGACCATGCTCGCACGCAGGACCGGTCGATCGACATGGGCGTCGAAGCTGAGCAATGGCGACTGCCCGAGCACGAGTTCGATCAGATCCAGGTCGAACAGCGGGTGGCGGGCCTGCAGTCCTGCGAGCTCAGCCGTTCGTCGAAGACTCTCGAACACGCCCAACTCCTCTACGCCGCGTGTGAGCACGTACGCCGCATTTGCCCACCAGCGCGGCCCATCGAGCCGCTTCCAGGCGAGCGGGTCGGCCGCGTCCCGCACGTAGCCAGCCGCGCGTGGGGCCAGCCACCGCGGAAGCTCGCTCGTCGGGCTCTGTCGGGAGAGCAGTCGATGCAAGCGGATCGGCAATGCTCCGACTAGCGCGAGCTTGCCGGCAACCCCCAGCATCGTGCCAAGCGGCGGCCGATCCCCCGCTCCGGGAAGACGTCTCAGCAGCTGGAGTGCCCGATCCGGGCGCCCTCGCCTGATGCAGTCGGCGAGCAGGTAACGACGAACGGCGAACAACTCGTCGCCGCCGTCGCCGTCGAGCACAAGCTCGACCCCGTCCGCCGTCGCTTGGCGGAGCAGCGGTAGCGTCCAGAACTCTCCCCAGTCGACTAGCGGAGCTTGCCATACCGCCTGCGACTCCAGCGCGCTCCCAAGCAGGCCGCCCGCGTGCACCTCCGCAGTCACACCGGGGAGATGCAGCCGGCTGCGCAACTCCTCAATCAGCTTCGACTCGTCGACGGCGGGATGATCGGGGAACACACCGCTGTAGGCGGTGACGCGTCCCGGCGCACGCGCGGCAGCCACGGCTGCAATCGCCGAGGAGTCCAGACCGCCGCTCATCAGCACGCCGGTCGTGCCGTGCATGTCCAACCTGCGAAGCACGGCTAGGTCGATCGCACCGCGCACATGCTCGTGGGCATCTTCTGCAGACCGTGCTGCGGGCTCGCGAAAGCGCAAATGCCAATAGCGCTGCTCGTATTTCGTGCCCGCCCGCAGCCACAGGAAGCTGCCCGGTTCGAGTCGGCGCACGCCGGCATAGAGTGTCTCGGCGCCTGGACGGCCGACGCCGGCAACCCAGTGGGCGAGGCCCGCCATGTCCGGCAGCGGCCGCTGCGGCAGCAGGGTTAGCAGGTCGCGCAGCTCACCGGCGAAACACAGCCGTTCGCCCGACTCGCAGAGAAACAGCGAACGCACCCCCAGCTCGATCGCGTGCGAGCATGCCCTCGCCGCGCTGCTGGTCCCAGATGAGCAGCGCAAAGTCGCCGCGCAAACGCGACAGCAGCTCGTGACGCCAGCGTCGCCAACCCTTGGCGAGCAACACCTCCGGCGACGAGCCGTCCGAGCCAGTCGTCATGCCCAGCGCCTCGCTCAGCTCGGCCGCGTTGTCGATCCAACCGTCGAGCAGGCACAACGGTTCGCTCCGCGGGATGGGCCCGCCGCTGAAGGTAACGCTAAGCGGGGGGCGCTCGACGGTCGTAGCGAGCGTGTCGCTCAGCACCGCCCGCAGGCGCGGAGGATCACGGCGCCCAGCTGGGTCGAAGGTGCCGGCGAGGCGGCGATTCATCGCGGCTCGCTCAGTCGTCGCGCGATCGCCCGCGCCAGCGCTGGAGCGTCAAGCGAGCGGTCGACGACTACGCGCTCAACACGGCCGCGGGCGATGCGAGCGCAGATGTCGAGCAGACGTGACAGCCGCTCAGGCGTCGCCAGCACGAAGTTGAAGGTGGCCGCAAGCAGCACCTGTGGGTCGGTAACCGGCTCAAAGCGGGGCACTGCTGGACCGTCGAAGCGGCGATCGAGAAACAACAACGTGTGCAACGATGCGCACTCGCGGCTCGCCTCGACTCGTACTACCGTTTCCCGGCGATTGCCGAGCAACACCTCGCCGCCCGGCAAGCTCCGAGTGTCGTGCACCAATCCTCGTTGGCTGCTGTCGATACCTGCCAGCGGCGTGCCAGGGTGCGCGACGACGCCGTCTTGGCGCGCCTCAAGCGCGAGCACGTCATCAGCGAGGAAGCACGCGCCGGCTGCGCACATCGACAACGCGACCGATGTCTTGCCTGCGCCCGAGGGGCCCGTGAACGCAATCGCGCTTCCGTGCAGGACTACGCCGCTCGCATGAAAGATCTCCAAGCCCGAGACGAGCGCCGCGAACGGCAGCACCTGCCCGACAACGAAACGCTGCCAGACCGCCGCAGGGCACGCTCCGGGCGCGCACTGCAAACGCCTCGCGTCGGGCGAGAGTACGTAATGCCCGCGATCGCTCCCCCAGATGAGGTGGCGCCCGCGCTCGTCCACCTCGATCCGAAATGTCTCGGCGCCGTCGGCACCTCGCCGCGTGCAGATGACGTCCGCCGAGGCAGGCCAGTCGAGATCTGCATTCGCGCTCTCGAGCACGCCCAGCCGCAGGGGTCGCCCGACCGGCACCGTATCGACGCGCTCGAGGAACTCGATTCGCCGGTCTGCGGCGATGTCCAAGCCGAACGCCGTTGCACGCGTGCCCGGCTTCGATGGATGCGGCGCAGCGCGCGTCAAGACCGACACCGTCGATCGCGCTAGAGCTCGACAAGTCGGTCAAAAAGGCCATCGCCGGCATACAGCACAGGCCGATTTTCGTACTCGACCCACGCGTGCGCGACGAAGCTCGGCGTGACACGCGAGCCGATCACCAGCTTGACTGGGATGCCTCTGCTGGCGAGCAGCCGTACGAGCACGAGCGACTGCGTCAAGCAGCGCGTATCACCGGGCAAAACGGTGAGCGCCCGGGTCACGGCACTGGCCAGCGCGCGAGCTTCGTGCCGTGCCTGCTCGGCGTCTCGTGGCGTCTCGGCACCGCTCGCGCGCTTGCGTAGGCCCGCGAGGACGTCTGCGATCGGACGACGGCGCAACGCACTTCGTGCCTGCACGTAAGCAAGTACGATCTCGACTCCGAGTCGCAAGCGCCTCTCCCACCCGCGCCTGATCGCAGCCGGTGACGATGGCGTGGGCGTGGCCATGGAGCCGGTGCTCAGAGCGCCGAGGGCTCGTCGACTTCGATTAGGCCTCGCGCGAGCAACGCGCTGCACAGCTTGCCCAAATCGGTCTCGACCGTCGTTCGCGGCTGCTCGAAGGCTACGGCCAGCGCCTCGACAGCCTCCCCCACAGACGCTGCGTTGACGAGCGCCTCGAGCATTCGCCCGGCGGTCGCGTTGAGCCCATGGTACTGGCCCGTCTCGAGGTTGAGCACGACCGTCTCAGAGGGAAAGCTGCGATAGACCACGAACTGCGGCACACTCGCCTTGGCAGTCGGCAGCAGGGCAGTGTCCGGGGCGGTCTCAGCAGTCATTTTTGTCTCCGGTGAGTAGCGGGTCAATACTCGATGATCGTTCCGCGTCTCTGCCCGAGGCGGACGGCTACGGAGAGCGCGAAGATGGACGTGGGCAGTAGCACGATGGCGAATGCGGCGAGCTTCAAGAGCGAGAGGCCGAGCGGATCAGCGAGCGGACTGCCGACGAGGAAATGGCGCAAGACGCTCGTAGCCGGCGTGAACGGCTGCAGGTCACCCGCCACTTGTGCCCAGCGGGGCAGTAGCGAGACCGGGAAGTAAAGGCCACCGATCAGTGAGAGGATTGCGATCACCCAACTTGTCCCGACGCTGTCCTGCTTGACGATGATTGTCAGCGCGGCGAAGAGAAAGCCAAACGGCATAAATGCCAACAGCGCGAGCGCGATCACGGGCACGCTGAACGGCACGGTCGACCAGTGCAGTCGTAGGCCGAAGACGAGGCACGCGAGCGCGAGGCTACTCGCAGCCAGCACAAACGAGTACAGCAGCGGAAAGAGCATCGCCGCGACGATGCTGCGCACGACGCCAAATGGCGAGAGGATGAGCCGGTCGAGCGTGCCCGCGACGAGCTCCTGACGCACCAGCCCGGGCGTCATGAAGCATGAGTAGATCAGGCTCAGCAGCGAGAGCCCGACGACGACGTATGCGTAGTAGGTGTCGGGGGTGCCAAAGCCCTCGATGTGGACGAGTCGCGAGACGTAGTAGAAGAGCGTGAGGCTGAACAGCGCGCTCGCGATCTGCGTGAGGAACCGCGTCCGGTAGGACACGAAAATGTAGTAGTCGCGACGCACGACCGCGAGGAAGGCGTGCGCCGCCGTGGTCAGGTCGCTCATATGGCGTGCAGCCTTCCGCGCTCGATCATGAAGCGTGCGTCGAACTCGACCGCGAGTTGTTCACCGCTCGGCGAGCACCATAGAACGGCGCCATCGCGTTCTAGCACCTCGGCAATCGCGCCCTCGAGCATCGCGCTGCCCTCCTCGTCGAGGCTCGTCAGGGGCTCGTCGAGCAGCACTATCTCCGGTTTTGCCAGGAAGGTCATGGCAATCCGCAGACGCTGCCGCTGGCCCATCGACATGCGGTCGACGCGGCGATCGGCCAACGCCTGGAGCGCGAACGTATCGAGTACCTGCTCCACGTAGTGAAGGGCGCGATCGCTTGGCACCATCGAGATACGCGCCCAGAACGCAAGCTGTCGCCTCACCGTCAGGCGCGCATACAGCCCGCGGTCGCCCGCCGGGAGAAACGAGACGAGCCGCTGGTAGCGTGCCCGATGCCCGCGCACCGACAGGCCCCACACCTCGGCGCTGCCCTGGTCGGCGTCGATCAGTCCAGCGGCGATTCGCAGCATCGTCGTCTTACCCGCGCCGTTGCGCCCGCCGACCCACGTGACGCTCGCCGGTTCGAGGATCAGGCTGACGTCGTCGAGCACGGGCGGAAGGCTCTTGTTCCAACGCTTGCTCAGTCCGCGCAAGACCAGCGGCGCGATTGGCTCACCGCGATCACAGCGGGTAGCCGCGCGTGCGTCCGTACATGGAGATGACGGCGTAAGGCCGTCGGCGGCGTCACCTGCGACCGTCGTCTGTGAGCTCACGTCGCGCCCCGAGAGACCAAGGCCGGCTCGGTCACGAGCGCGTCCTGCAGATGCTCGATCAGCTCCGCCGGCGTGGTCGCGCTGGCTCCCGTCAAGCGCACGAGGGTCGCCTGCTCGGTGAGATCCGCATACAGCGCGAAGCGCGCTCGCTGGCGGGCCGGGTCGGTCGCAAGGCCAAGCATATAAGGGGCGAGCGTCAGCGGGTTGGCAGTCAGAGTTTCCGCGCCCGGGCTCAAGCCCTCGCCGCGTTCGAACAGGCAGACCATGCTCACCGGCCGCGGCTCTTGGGCGACCCTGGTTGCCGCGATCCAGCGCTCGCCCGCAAACAGTCCGAGCGGTGTGCCAAGCTCCGCCGGGTCGATCGCGGTCGGCGAATCGAGCGCGACGTTCATGTGGGTACTGCCTGGATGGGCCCACACCGCGCTGTTGTCTCTCGACAGCGTCAGCTCGTCGTCAGTCAGCAGCAGCCAGCCACGGCGCAAGAGCTCGACGGTCAGCGTTGACTTGCCCGAGCCGCTCGGTCCGACGATCGCGACGACCTTACCGTCCGGCGACTGGACCGCGGCTGCGTGCAGCGCCTCGTATCCGCTCATCACGGCGATGCTTGGCACGACCTTGCCAATCAGCGCCCGCTGCCAGTCCAGACCCTCGCGTAGGCACACACACGCAAGTCGCGCTCCGCTCGGGTCAAGATGGAAGCGCGCATGCTCGCCGTAACTGAACAGATGATCGCCGCTCTCACCCTGCTCGATCACCAGCCTGCGCCCGTCACCGAGCCTTCCGCGCCACAGTTCGACCGCACTACTGCAAACCCATGTGGCTTCGAGCTCGCTGGGCGGCACTGCGTCAAGCACGAGCATCGGCAGTCCTGGCGAACGCCGAGGGTTCATCCCGGCGATCCGAAAAGCAGAGCACAGATCCAGGCCGAATGCCACGTAGCGAGTCCTCATACCGACGGATCAACTCTGGGCAGGCTGGGCTTCTTTCACGGGGCTACGCGCGAAGCAGCTCGCGCAGCACATTGGGGCCCCCTATACCTCGCCGACGCAACTGCGCGCGAACTGGCTCCTTCGCGATGTCGCCCACGAGCCTGCCGAGGTCGGGCAGCAGGCAACTCGTGCTGCACGGCTGGGAGTCGAGCTCTGAGATCAGCTCGTCGAGCCCGTAGCCCATTACCGCGAGGCGCTGCTCGCCGAGAAAGCGCAAATATCGCCGGCCCCACTCCCGTCGGAGCGGGTTGGCCAGCGTCTCCCTCCACTTCTGACTCGGCTCGGAGCTGAGCGCCGGGTAGCGCTTCACTCCGGTCGGGTCGCCCATACGTCCGTTCAACTCCACCTCGGCGAAGCGGTCGAGGGCGTCCGGCTCGAACGGGATCTCTAGGTAGTCGGTGAGCCTGCGCCAATGGTGTTGCTCTCCTTTGAGCAGATCCTCAAAGCACACGGCATGAGTTGTCGTCAGGTGAGCACGTCTCGCGGCGATGAGCCTCGGCAAGCCGATGAACAGATCGCTACGAAACATAGTCGGATGCCATTGCTCCCACGTCTCGATGATCGAGGCGACGATGCTCAGTGGACTGCGCCACAGGAACACAAACTTCCCGGTCGGGAACAGCCGCATAATCTCCTCGGCGATCAGGCAGTAGGGCGGGGACTTGTCGATGAAGCAGCGCGAACCCTCCGGAGCCGCCTTCTCATATAGGCCGAGTACAAATTCGCGCAACGCCGCGCAGTAGTCCTCGTCCTTCTCCGGCAGCTCCTGGCAGAAGTCCTCAAGCGCCATGACCATTGAGTCGTGCTGGTACTCGGCGCGCACCCCGCCGGGACGCAGCGCGTAGATATAGGGAAGCAGCAACCATGGCTCCGATACGGTCGCCACACCGTCATGCGCGGCGAGCACGCGCTGCACGAGCGTTGAGCCGCTGCGTGAGATGGAGAAAATGAAGATCGGCTGGATCACTTCGGTCTGCATGAGCAACGCGGCGCGGCGCGGGCGACTTGCGTCCACGCGAGTAACACGCGAAGCTGCCCTCGCTTTCGTGCCGGCGAAGTTCGTTCAAGGAGCTGAACTTTTCGTCGGCCGGACGAAGCTGCTCAGCCGCCGTCCAGCGACTCCTGCAACCGCTCCAACACCCGCACCACCCGCAGCCCGCTCTCCCCGTCCGAGCGCGGCTCGGGCCCCGCTGCGCACGCACTCGACGAAGTGCTCGCACTCCAGGCGCAGCGGCTCGGCAGTTGGCGATGCGCGGCGAGAAGACGTCGCCCGAGCGGGTGATGTACTCGCCCCACGAGCGCGTGTCCTCGTCAAAGCCCTTGTCGTAGACCGACAGCTTGCCCTCGATCGAGCATGTCGTCGAACGTCGCCATCTTGCG
This sequence comes from uncultured Solirubrobacteraceae bacterium, assembly GCA_963716315.1. GTDB lineage: Bacteria > Actinomycetota > Thermoleophilia > Solirubrobacterales > Solirubrobacteraceae > Palsa-744. Next base: position 2,460,558 of record OY970301.1, read on the forward strand.
CTCGCCGACGACGGTCAGACGGCGCTCCTTGTGCGGGTCGAGCCACGACAGGTGCAGGTGGGCGACGATCCCCGAGGGGAAGCGCAGGAAGCAGAAGACGACGTCCTGCGACGCCGTTGCGCACGTAGCTGGCGCCCTGCGCGGTGCACTCGGCCGGCTCCTCGCCGATCAGGTGCAGCGCGACCGAGACGTCGTGCGCGCCGAGGCTCCACAGCGCGTTCTCGTCCGCGCGCAGCACGCCGAGGTTCAGGCGGTTGCCGTACAGGTAGTACAGCGGCCCCAGCTCGTCGGCCGTCGATCAGCTCCTTCAGGCGCGCCACGGCGGGGTGGTACTCGAGCAGGTGCCCCACCATCAGCACCCGCCCGGCCTGCGCGGCGGCCTGCACGGCGGCTTCGGCGTCGGCCGCGTTCGTCGCCAGCGGCTTCTCCACGAAGCAGTGCTTGCCGGCCCGCGCGACGGCGATCGCGAGCTCGGCGTGCGTCGGCACGGGCGTCGCCAGCACGACCGCGTCGAGCTCGTCGTCCTCGAGCAGGTCGCTCAGCTCGCCGGTCGCGCGGGCCGCCGGGAACGAGCGTCGCCAGCCGCGCGCGCGCGGCCTCGTCGGCGTCGCACAGCCAGCGCAGCTCGCAGCCCTCGATCGCGCCCAGGTTGCGCGCGAGGTTGGGCCCCCAGTAGCCGAGGCCGACGACGCCGACGCGCACCGGGCGGTTGCCGACGGGCTCGATCGCGGGCTCGCTCACAGCGTCCCGATCGCCTCTACGCAGCGCTCGGCCGCGTGCCCGTCGCCGTACAGCTCGGGCCGCTCGGCGGGCGGCTCGGCTGCCAGCGCGGCAAGCGCCGCGTCGGCGTCGAGGTCGACGAGCGTGTTCCAGCCGGCCTGCACCGTCTCGACCCACTCGGTGTTGGCGCGCAAGGTGATGCAGGGCACCCCGGCAAGGTACGCCTCCTTCTGGACGCCGCCCGAGTCGGTCAACACGCCCCGCGCCTGACACAGCAGCGCGCTGAACTCGACGTAGCCGAGCGGCTCGCTCACGCGCAGGCCGTCGATCGCGGCGAGCCGCTCACGCAGGCCGAACTCCGCCAGCCGCGCGGCCGTGCGCGGGTGCAAGGGGAAGACGACGGGCGGCGGGAGCGCCTCGATCAGCTCGAGCAGCGCGCGCAGGCGCTGGGGATCGTCGACGTTGCCCGCGCGGTGCGCCGTTAGCAGCAGGTACTCACCGCTCTGCACGCCGTTGCGAGCGAGCGTCTCGCTGTCGCTGCGCGCGGACGGGCTGGCGGCGCAGCGCGACGTCGACCATCACGTCGCCGACGAGCTTGATGCGCCCGGCGACGGACTCGGCGCGAAGGTTCTCGACGGCCGTCTCAGACGAGCACAGCAAGAGCTCTGAGAGGTGGTCGCTGAGCACGCGGTTGCGCTCCTCGGGCATCGCGCGGTCGAACGAGCGCATCCCGGCCTCGACGTGCACGACCGGGACGCCGGCCTGCGCCGCCGCGAGCGCGCCGGCGAGCGTCGAGTTGGTGTCGCCGTAGACGAGCGCCGCGTCGGGCGCGAGCTCTCCGAGCAGCGGCTCGAGCGCGGCCAGCATGCGCGCCGTCTGCGAGGTGTTCGAGCCGCCGCCGATGCCGAGCTCGCGCTCCGGCCGCGGCAGCCCCAGCTCGGCGAAGAAGACACGCGAGAGCGTGTCGTCGTGGTGCTGGCCGGTGTGCACGAGGATCTCCTCGTGGCGTTCGCGCAGCGGCCCTGAGACGGCGGCCGCCTTGATGAACTGCGGACGGTTGCCGACGACAGTCAGGATTCGCATCGAGAGAGCCTATGTTGTGCTGAGTCAGCGCAGCTCCCCCGATGCCCCTCTGCCTTCGTGATTGGGCGAGTCACAGGGTGGAGGCGAGACGGATCTACTATTGCACTATGAGGGACGTCGCCAACAACCTCCCCGGCCACGAGCTGGTACGCGCTGGATTGTCCGATCTCGCCGCAGGTCGCGAGAGCGAGGCGTCGCTGCTCATCGCGATGGCGAGGCCGCGGCTCGAAGCATTGGGCTTCGACGTCCCGCCCGGCGGCGGAAGCGATCCCTCGCATCGTCTCTACGCTCTGCTGGCAAGCAGCGCGCCTGGCGCATACAGCAGCTACAACGCGCTGACCCGACGAGTCGTCAGCTTCGTTCGAGCTGCCGAGCATGCGCCCGCCGGTTAACGAGTCGAGCATCCGCGAGCTTGCCCGAGAGCTGGGGCGCGTAGCCCGAGCTCCGATCTCTATTCGCAGGCGCTTGCCAAGATCGAGCGCGGCTTCGAGCAAGACCTCCGCGATGTACGAACGATGATCGACCGCGACCTGGTCGAGCCGGGACATCTGCGGGATCTCTACGAGGACATCGAGCCCGAGCTGTATCGCTATCCCGCGATCGACCCCAAGGCATTCCGGCAGAGGCTGTCGGCGGCGCTGGAGTAGGCAGCTGCTCTGGCGGCGCGCTCTACGCCGCGCTACCAGCCCGACGAAGCGCCGGCCGCGGCGCCGACGACCGAGCTCGACCAGTCGATCACCGAGGTCGGGCGCACGACGTGGCGGCTCATGCCGAGCTCCTTCGGCTCCAGGCCGAGCGCCAGGCCGACGAGCTGGGGCAGGTGCAGCACCGGCATGTCGAGCTCGCGGCCGACCGTCTTCTCGGCCAGCGGCTGCTGCAGGTCGAGGTTCAGGTGGCACAGCGGGCACGGCGTCACGAGGCAGTCGGCGTCGGCGTCGACGGCGTCGCCGAGGTGGCGCCCGGCCTGCTTGAGCGAGGCCTCCTTGTTCATCGTGATGATCGGGAAGCCGCAGCACTTGCGCATGCCGGCGTAGTCGATCACGGTGCCGCCGAGCGCCTCGATCACCTGGTGCAGGTAGTGGTCGCGCGGGTGCTCTGCGTCGATCCCGAGGCGGTCGCGCGGGCGCACGATGTAGCAGCCGTAGAAGGGGCCGACCTTGAGGTTCGTCAGCGGGCGCTTGACGCGCGCGCTGAGCGCGCTCCGAGGCCGATCTCCTCGACCAGCAGCCAGAGGAAGTTCTTGTTCGTCAGCCCCTGCTCGTAGGACAGGCCCTCGCCGGCGAGCGTCTCGTTGACGTGCGCGCGGTACTCGGCGTTGGCGTCGAGGCGCTCCTGGCACTCGCTCTGCGCGCCCTGGCAGGTCGAGCAGATGTTCATCATCAGCTCGGCGCCCGGCACCTGCTGGGCGAGCGCGAACGTGCGCGCGTTGAGCGTGTCGGCGAGCTCCTGGTTGTGCTCGGCGATCACGCCGGCGCCCGTGCAGCAGGCGCGGTCGAGCTCGACCAGCTCGATGTCCAGCAGCGGCGCGACCTTCGCCATCGAGCCGTGCAGCTCGGGTGTGAAGCCGCGGCTGACGCAGCCGGGCCAGTAGGCGACCTTCATCAGCTCTCGCCCCCTTCGGCTTCCGTCGCCGACGGCCACGGCTGTGCGCTCGTCCTCGTCCTCGCCGACGATGTACAGGTTCAGCTCGTAGCGCTGCTCGGCGGCTCTCGACCTTGTCGAAGATCGCCTGCACGCTCTTCAGGTCCTGCTTGGGGATCTTGTGCGGTTTCAGCGCGCCCATCGGCGTGACCTTGCCGCGCAGCAGCGCCTTGAGGATCGACGGCAGCGAGCTGAGCAGCTCTTTGCCGGCGGCCGGGTGGAATTTGCCGAACCACGAGTTGCCGCCGTAGGAGCGGGGCAGCAGCTCGGCCTCCCACAGCAGGCCGTTGTCCTTGATCAGCGTCGTGAACGCCGCCTCGTGGCGCTCGCCGTTGTTCTGGTCGACGATGTGATGGTCGTTCGTCGGCGATCCGCCGCAGGCGCATGATCTGGCCCATCGGGTTGACGTCCTTCGGGCATGCCTCGACGCACTTGAAGCAGTGCGTGCAGTCGAAGATGCCCTGCGGGTCCTGGGCGAGGTCGTTGAGCCGCTCGAACTGCTGGTCGTCGCGCGGGTCGCCGACGAAGCGGTAGGCCTTGGCGAGCGCCGCCGGGCCGATGAAGCCGGGGTCGACCTCCATCGCCAGGCAGTCCGACACGCACGCGCCGCACTGGATGCAGGCCATCGTCTGCGTCACGTCGATCATCGACTCGCGCGGCACGATGTACTCGCGCTCGGGCACCGGCTGCTTGGCGATCAGCCACGGCGTGACGCGCTGGATCTTCTTCCAGTGCACGGCGTCCATGTCGACGATCAGGTCCTTGAGCACGGGCATGTTGCCCATCGGCTCGATCTCGATCACGCCGTCGCGCGCGCCGCCGAGCGCGGCGTCGAGGTGGGTGTGGCAGGCCAGCGCCGGTTCGCCGTTGACGCGCACGCCGCAGGAGCCGCAGATCGCCTGGCGGCAGGAGCAGCGGATGCCGATCGAGCCGTCGAAGCGGTCGTGCGCCTGCAGGATCGCCTCGAGCACCGAGCGGTGCGGCTCGAGCTCGATCGTGTGCTCGTCCCAGTAGGGCGCCTCGCCCGACTCCGGGTCGTAGCGGCGCAGGCGCAGCGTGAACTGCTCCGGCGCCCCCGTGTGCGGCGCGGCCGTCGCGGTTTGCATATCAGCCATCAGTACTTCCTCTCCTCGGGCTGCCACTGGGTGATCGTCACCGGCGAGTAGCTGACCTGCGGTCCGTCGCCCTCGAGCGTGATGTCGATGTGCTTCAGCCACTCCTCGTCGTTGCGCTCGGGGTAGTCGGTGCGGAACTGCGCACCGCGCGACTCCTTGCGCTCGATCGCGCCGACGACGGTCGTCTCGGCGCAGTCGATCATGTAGCCGAGCTCGATCGCGCCGAGCACGTCCTGGTTGAAGACCGTGCCGCGGTCGTCGATCCAGGCGCTTGCCGGCCTCCTCCTTCAGGCGCGCGATCGTCTCGCAGCGCCGTCTGCAGGCCCTGCCTCGTCGCGGAACACGGCGGCGTAGCTTGTTCATCAGTCTCGCCGAGCTCGTTCTTGATCTCCGACACGCGCCGGCCGTCGCGCGGGCGGGCGATGATCGCGTCGATCGCGTCCGCGTCGCGGCGCAGCTGCGCGCGCGTGTCGACCTCGGGCATCGCCATCGCTCGCGGCGCGCGCCGCGGCGTGCTCGCCCGAGCGGCGGCCGAAGATCAGCGTGTCGAGCAGCGAGTTGGCGCCGAGGCGGTTGCCGCCGTGGACCGACACGCAGGCGACCTCGCCGGCCGCGTAGAGGCCCTCGATCGGCGTGCGCCCGTCGATGTCGGTCTTGACGCCGCCCATGATGTAGTGCTGGCCGGGGCGGATCATGATCGGTTCGCGCGTGATGTCGACGCCGGCGAAGTCCTTGCCGAGGTTGACGATCTCGCGCAGCGCCTCGAGCGTGCGCTTGCGCGGCACGACGGTCACGTCGAGGTAGATGCCGCGCCCGTCGGGCCCGACGCCGCGGCCCTCGTTGATCTCGGTCTGCTCGGCGCGCGAGACGACGTCGCGCGAGGCCAGCTCCATCTTGTTGGGCGCCGCTTTCTCCATGAAGCGTTCGCCGTTGGCGTTCAGCAGGTGGGCGCCCTCGCCGCGCGCGCCCTCGGTGATCAGGATGCCGGTCTCGACGAGGCACGTGGGGTGGTACTGGACCATCTCCATGTCCATCAGCGGCGCGCCCGCGCGGTAGGCCATGCGCGATGCCGTCGCCGGTCACGATCAGCCCGTTGGTCGTCGGCTTGTAGGCCTGGCCGGCGCCGCCGCAGGCGAGGATCACGTTCTTCGCCGTGAAGGCCTCCATGCGCCCGCTGCGCACGTCGCGCGCGATCACGCCGCAGCAGCGTCCCTGCTCGTCCCGCAGGAGCGAGGTCGTGAACCACTCCTCGTAGCGCTCGACCGTCTCGTGGTGCTTCATCAGCTGCTCGTAGAGCACGTGCAGGAGCGCCTGGCCGGTGATGTCGGCGACGTAGGCGGTGCGCTTCATCGAGGCGCCGCCGAACGCGCGCAGGTCCATCTCGCCCTTCTCGTTGCGGTGGAAGGTGACGCCGATGTGCTCGAGGTGCATCACCTCGCCGGGCGCCTCCGAGCACATCACTTCGATCGCGTCCTGGTCGCCGAGGAAGTCCGAGCCCTTGACCGTGTCGTAGGCGTGCGAGTGCCAGTCGTCGTCGACGCTGATCGCCGCGTTGATCCCGCCGGCGGCGGCGACCGAGTGCGAGCGAACGGGGTGGACCTTGCTCATGATCGCCACGCTCGCGCCCTTCTGAGCGGCGGCGAGCGCGGCGCGCTGGCCGGCGAGGCCGGCCCCGATGATCAAGACGTCGTGTGCTGGCATGGGCTCTCTGAGGTCGACTTACGTGGGGAAAGGGGGTCGCTGCGGGCAGGACTCTATAACGCTCGGGCGCTCGGACCGTCTCAGGGGCGCTCTCACGCTCAGGTCGCGACTTGGAGCGCTCTGCGCACCTCGGCCAGCGTGACGACGCCCTGCAGCACGCCGTCGCGTCGACCGCCACCATCGCGCCGAGGCGTCCGAGGCCCTCCGAGCCGAGCAGCGATTCGAGCGGCGCCTCTCGTCGATCCGCACCGGCATGTCCTCTCGAGCACGTCGACGACCGGCAGCGCCGGGCGCCCGGCGGCGATCTCGGCGTCGACCCGCGCGGCCGCCACGACGCCGAGGAAGTGGCGAGCGGGGTCGACCACGGCGAACCACGGCCAGCGGTAGCGCAGGAAGAACTGCTCGTGCGCGTCGAGCAGCGTCGCGCTCGGCAGGGATCGTCACCGGCTCGCGATCCATGATGTCGGCGACGGTGATGCTCTGGATACGCGTGCCGAGCACGCCCTGCACGACCGCCGCGCCGGCGGCCTGGTAGAGGAAGAAGGCGAGCAGGATGCACCAGAAGCCGGCCGTGACGGCGCCTGTGGCCAGCCACCACAGACCGAGCGCGCCGAGCACGAGGGCGAAGCCCTGCCCGGCCCGGCCGGTCGCGCGCGTGGCGCGGTTGCGATCGCCGGTACGCCACCAGATCGCGGCGTGCGCGATGCGCCCGCCGTCGAGCGGGAAGGCCGGCACGAGGTTGAACAGGAGCACGAGCACGTTGATCGTCGCCAGCCACGTCAGCCACACGAGCGCAGGCGTCGCGTGTAGGCCTTCTTCGCCGACGGCCAGTTCGAAGAACGTCTTCGAGCCGGTGATCAGCACGCCGGCGAGCACGCACGCCGCGATCACGCCGAGCGTGACGAGCGGGCCGGCCACGGCCACGCGGAACTCGTCGCCGGGGTCTTTGGACTCCTCGGTGCGCGTGATCCCGCCGAGGACCCACAGGTCGATGCCGGCGACCTGCAGGCCGCTGCGCCGCGCGGCGAGCGCGTGGCCGAGCTCGTGCAGGATCAGCGAGGCGAAGAACCGACAGCACCGCGGCGACGGCCACGAGATAGGCGGTCGTGCGCGAGCCGCCGAGCATCGGCTGTGGAAGTATCGGCGTGACGATGATAGATGAGGACGAACAGAACGACGAACCAGCTGACGCTGACACCGACGCGGATGCCGAAGATGCGGGCGAGCTGGAAGTTCGTGCGCGGTCGCACACGGTCAATGGTAGGCCGCGGCACGGTTGCGGCTTGCCGGCGTCACGCACCGTGCGTGGCGATGTGCCGCGGGCTGCGGCACATCCAATGCTGCGGATACGCATCGCTCCAAAGCTCGACAGGAAGTCGAAGGAGTAGCGCTCAGCGATCGACGTCGGGCAGAGCGCGCTCGATGATCGCCTCGAAGTCGCTGCCGGCGGGCAGCGTGCCGTACTCGAGGCCGCCGTCGCCGGCCAGGCGCGAGGCGCAGAAGGCGTCGGCGACGGCCGCCGGGGCGTGGCGCACGAGCAGCGAGCCCTGCAGGCACAGGGCCATCTCTTCGACGACGCGGCGGGCGCGGCTCTCGAGCGTGGCCGGGTCGGCTGAACTGCTGCTTGAGGCCGTCCACGCGCGCGTCCAGGCGGGCGTCGGCGCCGCTGGCCTGCTCGCACCTCGTCGAGGAACACCTCGAGCGAGCGCGGCGAGCGCGTCAGCGCGCGCAGCACGTCGAGGCTCATCACGTTGCCCGAGCCCTCCCAGATCGAGGCCAGCGGCGCCTCGCGGTACAGCCGCGGCATGCCCGACTCCTCGACGTAGCCGGCGCCGCCGAGGCACTCGAGCGACTCGAAGGCGTGGTTGGGCGCGCGCTTGCAGGTCCAGTACTTGCCGACGGCCGTGGCCAGGCGCTTGAACAGCTGGGCGTCGGTCTCGTTCTCGCCGGCGTCGGCGTCTTCGCTGGGCTTCGTCGTAGGCGCGCGCGAGGCGCATCGCGAGCGCGGTCGTCGCCTCGGACTCGACGCACAGGTCGGCGAGCACGTTGCGCATCAGCGGCTGGTCGATCAGCGTCTTGCCGAACGCGCTGCGGTGCGCGGCGTGGTGGGTGCGCCGAGGCGACGCCGCTGCGCATGCCGGCGGCGGCGCCGATCACGCAGTCCAGGCGCGTGTGGCCGACCATCTCGATGATCGTCGGCACGCCGCGGCCGGGCTCGCCGACCATCCGCGCCCAGGCGCCGTGGAACTCGACCTCGCGAGGAGGCGTTGGAGTGGTTGCCGAGCTTGTCCTTCAGGCGCTGGATGTGAAACGCGTTGCGGCTGCCGTCGGGCAGGATGCGCGGCATCAAGAAGCACGAGAGGCCCTCGTCGGTCTGCGCGAGCACGAGGAACATGTCGGACATCGGCGCCGAGCAGAACCACTTGTGCCCGACGATCTCGTACTCGGCGCCGCCGCCGCCGCCGTTCAGCGCACGCGCGACGGTCGTGTTGGCGCGCACGTCCGAGCCGCCCTGCTTCTCGGTCATCGCCATCCCCGAGATCGCGCTGCCCTTCTCGGCGGCAGGCACGAGGCGCGGGTCGTAGCTCGTGGACATCAGCAGCGGCTCCCACTCGGCGGCCAGCTCGGGCTGGGCGCGCAGCGCGGGATCGACGGCGAAGGTCATCGTGATCGGGCAGCAGAAGCCGGCCTCGGCCTGCATCGCGGTCATGTAGAGGGCGGCGCGCGCGGTGTGCGGCGAGGCCTCGGTGCTCGTCCAGGGCAGCGAGTGCAGCTCGTTGCTCGACGCCCATCTGCATCAGCTGGTGCCAGGCAGGGTGGAACTCGACCTCGTCGATGCGGTTGCCGTAGCGGTCGAACGTGTGCAGGACGGGCTTGTTCTCGTTCGCCAGGCGGCCCCACTCCTGCTGCGGCTCACCGCCGACGAGGCGGCCGAGCGCGGAGGCGCGCTCGCGCACCCAGCCGGCCCCCTCGCGCTCGGTCGCCTCGACGAGCGGGAGGTTGCTCGCGAACACGTCGACGCCCTCGAGCGGCGGCACCTGGTTGAACACCGTGTGCGTCTTCCACGGTGCGTCGTTTTGAGCGGCTCGCGGCATCGTGCTGGCCATGCGGACAGTCTCGCAGAGATCGCCTCGCTCGTGGCGTTTGCGACGACTGCTCACGCCACGATGGACGGAGCCGTCCTGCTCCGCGGTTAGCCTGCGCGCATGTTTACGGGGGTAGGCAAATCGATCGTCGCGCGAGGTGCTCGCCGGCGCTTGGCGCTCGTGCCCGTGCTGGCCCTCGCGATCGCGCTCTCACTCGCAATCGGCGCCCTCGCGGCGCCCTCGCTCGCCCCCTCGCCGCCGCAACAGCCGACGATCGCCTATGTGACCCAGTCGGGGACCTCGCCCGCGCTGGTTTGGACGATGCACAGCGACGGCTCGCAGAAGACGAGCCTCGGCGAAGGCTTCTCGCCACAGATCTCGCCCAACGGCCAACAGGTGGCGGTCTCGCTGTTCGGCGCGGGCTCCAGCGAAACGGGCCCCGCGCTGGGGGTCTACTCGACGGCGGGCGCGCCGCTGCAGACCTACCTGAGCCTGAAGGGCGAAACGGCCCAGCCGCTGAGCTGGTCGCCGGACGGGCGCTATCTCGCGGTCGACGTGCAATCGACGGCGCTGAAGCGCGGAGCCCAGCTGTCGGGCCTCGGCATTCTCGACACGCAATCGGCGAAGCTGAGCACGATCGCCCACGGACAGCTCTACGGCGCGAGCTTCGCGCCGAACGGCAGCGATGAAATCGTCTACGGCCTCGCGCGCTCGCAGTCGCTGACGGCGCGCGTGAACATCTATCGCGCCAAACCGGACGGCTCGGGCACGGTGGCGCTGACCCGCGACGGGCGCAGCCTGTCCCCGCTGTGGGGCCCGGGTGCGATCGCATACGACCGCGAGCGCCTGCGCCGCAAGGACGCGCCGGTCTACCAGATCTGGCTGCGCTCGTCGAAGGGCAAGACGCGTCGCCTGACGAACGTCCGCGTGCGCTCGCTGGTCTCGGGGCTGATCCCGCTGGCCTTCTCGGCCGACGGCGAGCAAGCTGCTGGCGCAGTTCGTGGGGCAGGACACGAGCGAAGCGTGGACGGTGCTCGTGGCTTCGGGCCGCGCCCACCGCTTGACCGCGAAGGGCGCCCGCCTGCCGTTGCAGGCGGCGGGCCTCTCGACGGACGGCGGCACGGTGCTCGTCGACGAAGGCGGACTCGACGGCCCGGCTTCCGAAGGCGCGTGTCGCGACGCTGCCGTTCGGCGGCGGTCGCTCGACCGTGCTGGTCGCGCACGGCTGCGCAGGCCAGCTGGAACGGCTGACTGGCGCAGCCCGCTTGGCGGGCGCCGGGGCGGTCGGCACTCCTGCCGTTGAGAGTCCCGCAGCCGCGGCTGGTCGCAGCGCAGAGTCGTCTCGCCGTCGCTAGATAGCATCGGCGGCCCCACCCGCAAACGCCCGAGGACGAGACATGGCCAAGATCAAGGTGAAGAACCCAGTCGTCGAGCTCGACGGCGACGAGATGACGCGGATCATCTGGTCGTTCATCAAGGAGCAGCTGATCCTCCCCTACCTCGACGTCGAGCTGAAGTACTACGACCTCGGCATCGAGAGCCGCGACGCGACCGACGACCAGATCACGGTCGAAGCGGCGGAGGCGATCAAGCAGTACGGCGTCGGGCGTGAAGTGCGCGACGATCACGCCGGACGAGGCGCGCGTGCGAGGAGTTCGGCCTGAAGGAGATGTACCGCTCGCCGAACGGGACGATCCGCAACATCCTCGGCGGCGTGATCTTCCGCGAGCCGATCGTGATCTCCAACGTGCCGCGCCTGGTGCCGGGCTGGACGAAGCCGATCGTGATCGGCCGTCACGCGTTCGGCGACCAGTACCGCGCGACCGATCTCGTGGTCCCGGGCGAGGGCACGCTGACGATGACGTTCACGCCGAAGGACGGCGGCGAGCCGATCGAGCTCGACGTGTACGACTTCCCGGGCGGCCGGCGTCGCGATGGCGATGTACAACCTCGACGACTCGATCCGCGACTTCGCGCGCGCCTCGCTGCGCTACGGGCTGGACCGCGGCTACCCGGTCTACCTGTCGACCAAGAACACGATCCTCAAGCGCTACGACGGCCGCTTCAAGGACATCTTCGCAGAGGTCTACGAGGCCGAGTTCAAGAGCGACTTCGAGGCCGCCGGCATCACCTACGAACACCGCCTGATCGACGACATGGTCGCGGCGGCGCTGAAGTGGGAGGGCGGCTATGTGTGGGCGTGCAAGAACTACGACGGCGACGTGCAGTCGGACACCGTCGCGCAGGGCTTCGGCTCGCTCGGGCTGATGACGAGCGTGCTGATGACGGCCGACGGCAAGACGGTCGAGGCCGAGGCGGCGCACGGCACGGTCACGCGCCACTACCGCCATGCACCAGCAGGGCAAGCCGACGTCGACGAACCCGATCGCCTCGATCTTCGCGTGGACGCGGGGCCTGGCGGCGCGCGGGCGGATGGACGACACGCCCGAGGTCAGCGAGTTCGCGCAGACGCTCGAGCGCGTCTGCGTCGAGACGGTCGAAGCGGGAAGATGACCAAGGACCTCGCGCTGCTGATCGGCCCCGACCAGCCGTGGCAGACGACCGAGGAGTTCCTCGCGTCGATCGACGAGAACCTGCGCAGCGGCCGTCCTGAGCCTGAGCGCGAAACCGCAAACCCGCCACACCCCCAGGAGATGAACCTGTGAGCAACCCCGTACGCGTCACCGTCACCGGCGCAGCCGGCCAGATCGGCTACAGCATCGTCTTCCGCATCGCCAGCGGCCAGCTGCTCGGCCCGGATCAGCCGGTCGACCTGCGCCTGCTGGAGATCCCGCAGGCGATGGGCGCGCTCGAGGGCGTCGCGATGGAGCTCGTCGACTGCGCCTTCCCGCTGCTCGCCGGGCTCGACCTCCACGATCGCCCCGCCGACGCCTTCGACGGCACGAACGTGGCGCTGCTGGTCGGCTCGCGCCCGCGCACCAAGGGCATGGAGCGCGCCGAGCTGCTGAGCGCCAACGGCGAGATCTTCACCGTCCAGGGCAAGGCGCTGAACGCGGTCGCTGCCGCCGACGTGAAGGTGCTCGTGGTCGGCAACCCGGCCAACACGAACTGCCTGATCGCGATGAACAACGCGCCGGACATCCCGCGCGAGCGCTTCACCTCGATGATGCGCCTCGACCACAACCGCGCGATCGCGCAGCTGGCCAACAAGCTCGAGTGCCCCGGTCGACCGACGTCACGCAAGATGGGCGTGTGGGGCAACCACTCGCCGACGATGTACCCGGACCTGTTCCACGCCGAGGTGCGCGGTCAGCTGGCGGCCGGCGTCGTCGACGACCAGGAATGGATCGAGAACGACTTCCTGCCGAACGTCGGCAAACGCGGGGCGGCGATCATCGAGGCGCGCGGCGCCTCGCTCGGCAGCCTCGGCGGCGAGCGCCGCGATCGACCACGTCAGCGACTGGGTCAAAGGCACGACGGCGGCTGGGTCTCGATGGGGATCGCCTCGGACGGCTCCTACGACATCCCGGAGGGTCTGATCAGCGGCTTCCCGTGCACGTGCGACGGCGGCGAGTACAAGATCGTCGAGGGCCTCGAGCTCGACGACTTCTCACGCGAGCAAGATCGACGCGTCGGTGGTCGAGCTCAGCGACGAGCGCGACACGGTCAACGAGCAGGGCCTGATCTAGATCGCCGGAGAACGGCCGCAACAGGCAAGTCGTTGCGGCTGCAAGGTTATTGAGAAACAAAAAGGGCGCGGTCTTGAGACCGCGCCCTTTGCTATTCCGTTAACCGAAATCCTTTTCGATAAGCCCAACGCCCGCCAACGCGGGACGAGGCTTATGTCAAGTGCAAATCCGCTCTGCCTCGGGAACGGAATTGCCCGAGACTAGCCCTTCGGGTACCAGCCGCTCCCCTGCTTGCTGACCTTGTTTTCCTGCTCGAGCCCGGGCAGCACGCGGTAGAGGTAGTTCTGCTTGATGCCCATCTTGGCGGCGAGCTCGGGGATCGTGATGCCCGGCTGGCCCTGCACGAAGCGACAGCGCCTCGGCTGCGCGCGTGCCGCTGCCTTTGCGGCGTCCCGCACGACGGCCTGCCGGCCTGCCGCTTTTTGCGCGTTGCTTTTGCCGGCGCGCTCGCGACGGCGGCGCGTTTACGGCTCACCGAGCCACGCGGGCGTCCCGGTCCGCGACGGCGGGGAGCGCTAGCGGTTGCGGTCGCAGCCGTGCCACCGACACCCTCCAGCGCCGAGGCCGCTGCCTCGAGGCGGTTGTACTCGTCGACGAGCGGCTTGAGCTCCTTCAGCCGGTCAGCGATCTCTTTGCGCTTCTCATCAAGGAAGTCGGTCACAGTTAGTCCTCTTCACTAGGTAAAAACGCCCTAAAGCATCTTGCCGATCCACCTCAGGGCACCATTGGTACGAACTCACCTTACCGGTTCTATACAGGTGAGCTGGTCCTATGGCTAATCCTCCACATATGAACGCAGGCGCGCGAGCGTGCGCTTGGCCTCTCGCTCGGGCATGCCTCCGACGAGCGCACGGCTGACCAGCGCGCCGATCGGGCCGAGCGGCGGGCGGAACTCGTTGCGGTAGTCAAAACGCGTTTTCCCATCCTCGCCACTCAGCACATATTCGGTACGGGCACGCGAGCGCGCCGGTCCGCGGCCCTCCCAGACGGCCTTGCGCGGCGGGCTCGCACTCGACCAGACGCCAGTGCACATCGAGGCTGACGCCGCGCAGGTGTATCTGCTGCTCCATCTCGTAACCGACGCGCGGGGGGCCACCGTCGGCGTGCACGAGCTTGCGGTGAATCGTCACCCAATCGGCCAGCCGATTGGGGTCCATCACGACCTGCCACACGCGCTCGCGCGGCGCGGCGATCTGCGTGGAGACGGTGACGACGCTCATCGATGCGAGCGCATCAGCGCGCAGCCAGGCGCTCTGTCGCTTCCCACTCGCCGAGCGCGTGTTCGACGGCGGCGTCGAAGCTGTGCAAGGACACGCCCAGGAGCTCGTCGGCGTGGTCGTCGGCCGGCAGCAGGTCGCCTTGCAGGCCCTCCATCAGCGGCACGACGAGCTCCGGATCCTCGCTCGCGATTGCCGCAGCCACGCGCGCCGTGAAGGCGGTCGCGCTGACGCCGATTCCGAGGGCCGGGCGGTAGACCAGCATCAGCTCAGCGATCCGCTCGATCATCTCGCCGTAGGACAGCACGTCGGGACCGCCGACGTCGAGCGAGCGACCGCCGACGTCGGCGCTCGCCGCCGAGACGAGCATCTCGGCGATGTCACGCTCGTCGATCGGCTGCGTGCGGTAGCGCCGCCACGCGGGCAGGGCGAGCACGCGGCATCCGCTCGACGAGGTGCACGAGCAGGCGAAACGAGCGCGAGCGCGCGCCGATCACGATCGAAGCGCGCAGCGCGACCGAGTCGGGGACGGCCGCCAGCAGCACATACTCGACCTCCTTGCGGCTGGCCAGGTGACGCGAGCGCGTCCGCTCGCGCGAGTCGCCGAGCAGGCCGCCGAGGTAGACGATTCGCTGCACGCCGCGATCGGCCGCCGCCGCCGCGAAGTTCTCGGCCGCCAGCCGCTCGCGCTCCTGAAACGGTCCCTGCCCGGTGCCTGCCCGCTCCATCGAGTGGATCAGGTAGTAGGCGACTTGCACTCCGTCGAGCGCCTCGAGCAGGCCCGCGCCGGTGATCGCGTCGCCGCGCACGACCGGCACCTCGGCCTGCACGCGCGAGGGCTCGCGCGCCAGCGCACGTACTTCGTATCCGCGAGACTGCAGGCGCGGGACGAGCAGCGCGCCGATGAAGCCGCTGGCGCCGGTGAGGAGAACGCGCATCCCTGCACATGATGACGGGCGGCCTCGCGGGCGGCCGACGCGGCGCCGTGGCCGCGCCTCAAAGGCCATGCTCGCCCAGCCACTGGAACGATCGCCCTGCGATCGTCCGCAAAGTGCGGGGCGATTGGCTGGATTGTCACATCCAAGTGACTCGTTTCCGGCTCTTTCCGGCTAGCAATTTGTTTTGTCTGCGATTTGCGGAGTGGCCGCGTGTTGCCGCTCGCTCGTAATGCTTTGATGCCAGCCGTCCGTTCAATCAGCCGGCTGGGAGGTAGTGGGTGGCAACGAGAACGCAGAGCAAGCGAGCGCCGCGAAAGGTCAGCTGCGACGAATGCTTCTTTCGCTGCAATCTGCTCTGTGCCCTCGATCTGCCCGAGCCTTGCGCCACGTTCCGTCCCAACGAGGCGCAGCTGCGCCCACCGCAGCAGCTGCGCTTCGTCTTTCGCCAGGAGCGTCGCTCGCGCGCCGCATGGTCGTTTCCCTCGGCGCAGGAGCAGGCCGCGCTGCACGCCTAACGTCCTGAGCGACTCAGGGCACTAGTCCGGACGCTCGGCCACGCGGCGTTCGCTGTGCCGGGCGATCCAGTTGGCCCCCGGCGTGTCGGAGATGCCGTGCAGGAAGATCGAGCAGAACACGACCAGCGCGGTGAGGTCGAAGATGCGCACGCCGCCGGCGATGTTCCTGTCGAGCACGATCAGCGCAAAGGTCATCGAGGCAACGCCCTTGGGTCCGAACCAGCCCATGAACAGTCGCGTGGCCGCGTCGGTGGCAGTCCCGGCGAGCGACAGCCACACGGCCAGCGGGCGGGCGATCAGGAAGACGACGGCGACGAGCGCGAGCGCCGCCCAGCCCTCGCGCGTGAAGGCGTGCACCGTGAGCAGCGAGCCAAACACGAAGAAGATCCCGAGCTTGACGATTTCGACGATCTCTTCGGCGTTGCGCTCGAAGTGCACGCGCGCGTCCGGCCGGCGGACGCCGAGCACCATCGCCGCCACGAAGACCGCGATGAAGCCATTGCCTTTCGGTGAGATCACCGTCACGCCGTAGGTGGCGAAGGCCGTGCCCAGCGCGAACAGCGACTTCTGGTGGGACGGGATCGACAGCGACGGCGGCATCCCCGTCTCGCGCGGCATCAAGAGCGAGGCGATCCAGCCGCAGGCCAGGCCATAGAGCAGGCCGAGGCCGACGTCCTGCAACACGAAGCGCCACCACACGAAGTGACCCGAGTCGATGCTCAGCGCCGCCAGGAAGGCGAGCACGGCCGGCAGCGCAAGGCCGTCGTTGAGGCCCGACTCGAGGTTCAGCGAGTGGCGCACCAGGCGCGGCACGCGTGGGTTGGTGACGATGCTCGACGTCAGCACCGGGTCCGTCGGCGCGAGCAGCGCGCCGAGCAGGAAGGACTCCGTCCAGGAGAGGCCGATCAACAGGCGCGCTGCCGCCGCCACGATCACTGTCGTCAGCGGCATTGCCAGCACGAGCTTGCGCAGCGGCAGGTGCCATGCGCGCTGCAGCATCTCGCCCTCGACCTCGAGGCCGTCGCGGAACAGGATCACGATCAGCGCCGCGAACGCCAGATCCTCGACGAAGCCCGAGCGCGCGCGGAAGTCGATCCAGTCCAGGCCGCCGTTGCCCAGCAGGAAGCCGGCGAGCACGAACAGTGCCGCCAGCGACAGCATCGAGCGGCGCGCCAGCCCGGACGCGAGCGCCCCGAGCATCAGCAGCAGGCCCAGAACCGTGACTGTCGCCTCGAACGTGGGCATCGACCGCAAGCCTCGCATGTCCGCCCCATGAGTTGCCGTTCACCGCCGATCGGTTGCTATCGGGTGCCGCCATCGGGGTATATTTGGCAACAGACCCAGCAAAGCTTCGGCAGAGACGAGGTTCGGTGATGGCAGCGAAGGACAGGATCAACAAGGCCGGCGAAGCCGCGCGAGCGGCGCAGCGCAACCGGTACCTGCAGCGTCTGCTCGAGGACGAGGAGCTGCGTGCGCACCCTGCTCACCGCGTACGGCGCCGCGCGCAGCGCATACGGGCGCATGACCAACGGCAAGCCCGCCACGCAGGCGCTGTTCGAGGACACGAAGCTCCAGCGTGAGCTGAGGGAGGCGGCGGACGCATTGCGCAACGCCTCGAGCTCGCTGCGCGAGCCGCCCAAGCGTCAGCGCAAGGGCGGCATCGGGCGCTCGCTGCTGCTGCTCGCCGTCGCCGGCGTACTGGCGATCGCGCTCAGCGAGGGCCTGCGCTCGAAGGTGCTCGACCTGCTGTTCGGGGCCGAGGAGGAGTTCGACTACAGCTCGACCACGACTCCGGCCGAGCCCGCGCCTGCGAGCGCGCCGGCCGCCTAGCCCGATCCGCCCGCAAGGATGAGCGCAGCGGACGCAGTGACCCTGGAGACCGACGCCGCGGAGCGGGGCTCCGCGGCGGGCGGCTCCTCCGGCGAGGTGGGCGCCCCCGGGGCCGGCGGGCGCTCGCTCTCCGGTGAGAAGGCCCAGCGCATCGTCGAGGCGATGCGCCGCAGCGTCGCGCGCGCGCGGCACTGCCGGCTCGACCTTCGACCACGTCTCGCGCGAGGCCGGCGTCTCGCGGGGCCTGTTGCACTACTACTTCGGCACCAAGGAGCAGCTGCTCGTCGAGGCCGTCCGGCGCGACTGCGAGCTGCGTATGGAGCTGCTCGAGCAGCAGCTCGCCGGGGCGCAGACGGCCGACGACTTCATCGACCTGATGGCGCAGAACCTGCAGGAGACCGTGCGCGAGGACCCCGACTTCGTCACGCTCGTCTTCGAGCTGTTCACGCTCTCGCGCCGCAACGAGGACATCGCCGCCGAGTACGCGCGGGCTGATGCGGCGCACGCGCGAGCAGGTCGCCGCGATGCTCGCGCTCGCGCAGGGCGAGGGCATCCTGCGACCTGCACGCCGAGCCCGAGGCCGTCGCCGAGATCCTCTTCTCGCTCGGCGACGGGTTCGCGCTGCGCATGCTCAGCCGAGCCCGACCGCGATTTCACGGCGACCGATCCAAGCCGGGATCGTCGCCGTGCGCGCTCTGCTGACCGACTAGCGACCGACCCGCGCCCGCCGACCTACTAGCTTCAAGGTATGCCCATCTACGAGTACAGGCGCCCCGACGGGACGACGTTCGAGCTGCAGCAGTCCTTCAGCGAAGACGCGCTGACGGTCGACCCCGACACCGGCGTGCCGGTCGAGCGCGTGCTGCACGCGCCCGCCGTGCACTTCAAGGGCAAAGGCTTCTACAACACCGACTACGGCACGCGCAAGCGCCAGCGCGAGACGGCCGCCGCGGCAGAGGGCTCCTCGGGCAAGGACTCATCATCCTCGAAGGACTCCTCCTCGAAAGAGGGTTCGTCGTCCTCGAGCGACAGCTCGAGCTCATCTTCTTCATCCGGCGACGGCGCCAAGGGCGAGAAGGGCTCGAGCGCCAAGGACTCCGGCAAGTCGAAGGACGCCAAGCCCGCGGCGAGCAAGAAGGGCTGCGCCTCAGCCCGCCATGAACCGCGCCACGGCCGCGCGGCGCTCGGCTTCGGAGACGCGTCAGACCGACCTCGCCGTCGGGCAGCGTCTCCGCGCCCGTCCGGCTTGAGCACGCGCGTGGGCGGCGTGCCGGAGACGGCCATCGCGCCGAACAGCCCGAGCAGCGTCGGGCCGCTCATGTCGGAGATGATCGCCGGCGGCGCATTCCACGCGATCCACGGCAGGCGGAAGAAGCTCGACGGCGATAGCAGCCGGTTCTTCATCGCGTTGAACAGCGCCTGCTGGTGTTCCTCGCGCTGCAGGTCGGTCTGCGTTCGGCGCACACAGGTTCTCGCGCGTGCGGGCCAGCGCCAGCGCCTGCTTGCCGTCGAGGTGGTGGGTGCCCGCGGGCAGGCGCAGCGTGTAGCCGCCGTTGCGAAAGCCGCCGTCGATCCGCGAGATCGACGCAGCCGCCCGTGTAGTCGACGCCGCCCATCGCGTCGATCAGCTGCGGGAAGTTTTCGAAGTTGACTTCGACGACGTGGTTGATCGGGATGTCGAGCCAGCGCTTGATCACCGAGATCGACAGCGCCGGGCCGCCGAAGGCGTGCGCGGCGTTGATCTTCTGCAGCCCGTGGCCCGGGATTTCGACGACCGTGTCGCGCGGGATCGACAGGCGCGCGTCGTGGCCGCCGCCGGTGCGGATCAGCATGATCGTGTCCGAGCGGCTCGGGCCCGAGGCGTTTCGGCGCCCGGTTCCTTGCTGTTCTTCTGGCGGCGGTCGGAGCCGAGCACGAGGATGTTGTTGGCCGAGGTCAGCGGGTAGCCCGCCGGGTCGAGCACGCCGGCCACGTCGCTTCGGCGGCGCCGTGCGCTCGAAGTGCGAGCTGATCAGGAACAGCACGAGCGAGAGCGCCAGCCAGGCGAAGATCAGCCCGATCAGCACGAGCACGGCTCGTTTCGGCGTGAGCCTGCGCCACCAGTCCGCGAAGCGCTGCGCCCGGCCGCGGCCGGGGCCGACGATCTGGCCAGGGGCCCCGTGCCGCCGCGCCCACGCCTGCCGCCGCCCGCTCGTCGCGCGCGCAGGCCGCCGCGTGCCCCTCGCCCGGCGCGCTCGTCGCCAGCGCCGTAGCGCGGCGACGGGGGCTGTCGCTCCTCGCGCTCGCCGAACAGCCGGCGCCGCGCGCGGTAGCGCGTGTACCTGGGCCGGGCTCGCCGCGCCCGGGTCTTGCTCGGACGGCATCGGTGGACCCTATATTTGCGGGATGACCCCCGCGGAGGCGCCGGCGGCCGGCTGCTCGTCTGCCCGACGCCGATCGGCAACCTGCAGGACGTGACGCTGCGCGTGCTCGACGCGCTGCGCGGCGCCGACGCGATCGCGTGCGAGGACACGCGCCACACACACGTGCTGCTGCAGCGCCACGGCATCTCGACACCGCTTGTCAGCCTGCACGAGCACAACGAACGGCGCGCGCGCCGGCGAGCTCGTCGCGCGCATGCGCGGGGGCAGCTCGTCGCGCTCGTCTCCGATGCCGGCACGCCGCTCGTGTCCGATCCCGGCTTCGCGCTCGTGCGCGAGTGCCTGGCCGCGGGTGCTGCCCGTCGAGGTGCTGCCGGGTCCGAGCGCGGTGACGACCGCGCTCGTCGCCTCCGGGCTGCCGTGCGAGCGCTGGCGCTTCGTCGGCTTCCTGCCGCGCAAGCGCGCCGAGCTGCAGCGCGCTGCTGCGCGATGCCGGCGAGACGCTCGTCGCGTTCGAGTCCCCGCGCCGGCTCGCCGCCACGCTCGCGACGCTCGCGACGCTCGACGCCGAGCGCCCCGCGGCCGTCTGCCGCGAGCTGACCAAGCTGCACGAGGAAGTGCGCCGCGGCAGCGCCGCCGAGCTCGCGGTGCACTACGGGGCCGAGGCCGCGCGCGGCGAGATCGTGCTCGTGATCGGTGGCGCCGAGGCCGGCGCGTCCTCGCGCGAGGACGCGCTGCAGGCACTGCGCGAGCTGGTCGCCGCCGGCGCACGGCCGCGTTCCGCCGCCGGCGTGCGTCGCCGGGCTGACCGGCGTCGGCGCCAACGAGCTCTACCGTGCGCTCACGCGCGATCCGCCGCAGGAGCGAAGCGGCGCTGGACAGTAGCCTGAGCGCGGCATGTCCTTCTACGTCACCACGCCGATCTACTACGTCAACGCGGCGCCCCATCTGGGCCACGCCTACACGACGATCGCCGCCGACGTGATGGCTCGCCACCACCGCCAGCGCGGCGAGCCGGTGTTCTTCCTCACCGGCACCGACGAGCACGGCGAGCCGGTCGCCGACGCGGCTCACGCGCTCGGCATCGCAGCCGCAGGAGCTCGCCGACCGAACGCCGAGCGCTTCAAGGCGCTCGCGCCGCAGCTCGAGGCGAGCAACGACTTCTTCATCCGCACGACCGACCCCCAGCACATGGTCAAGGTGCAGGAGGTGCTGACGCGCGTGCGCGAGAACGGCTACGTCTACGAGGGCACCTACGAGGGCTGGTACTGCCCGCGCTGCGCCGACTTCAAGGCGGAGAACGAGATCGACGAGGGCAACCGCTGCCCGATCCACCACATCGAGCTCACGCGCGAGCAGGAGGACAACTACTTCTTCAAGCTCTCCGCCTTCCAGGAGCGCCTCGAGGCGCTTTATGCCGAGCGCACGGACTTCGTCGCTACCGCGCACGCGCTACAACGAGGCGCTCTCGTTCATCCGCTCCGGCCTGCGCGACGTGCCGCTCACGCGCCACAAGCTGACCTGGGGCGTGCCCGTGCCGTGGGACCCCGAGCACGTCTTCTACGTCTGGTTCGACGCGCTGCTCAACTACTACAGCGCGCTCTCCTACGCGCCCGCGCCGGCCGGCGCGGCGACCGGGCGAGGTGCGACCTGACGCAGCGCTTCTGGCCGGCGAGCTACCACCTGATCGCGCAAGGACATCCTGCGCTTCCACGCCGTCTACTGGCCGGCGCTGCTGATGGCGGCCGAGCTCGAGCTGCCCGAGCACGTGCTTCGTCCACGGCTTCCTGCTGATGGACGGCGAGAAGATGAGCAAGTCGCTCGGCAACGTGCTCGACCCGTTCGCGGTGATCGAGCGCTTCGGCGCCGACGCGCTGCGCTTCTACCTGCTGCGCGACGTGCCGTTCGGCCAGGACGGCTCGGTCTCGACGGCCTCCTTCGAGCAGCGCTACGAGAGCGAGCTCGCCAACGAGCTCGGCAACCTCGCGAGCCGCACGATCGCGATGATCGAGCGCTACCGCGACGGAGCGCTCGCGCCGGGCGCGGTCGATGCGGCGCTGCGCGAGGACTTCCCGGCCTGTCCGAGCGCGTCTCGGAGCTGCCTCGACCGCGCCGAGCTGACGCTCGCGCTCGACGAGATCTGGCAGCGCGTGCGGCGGCTGAACCGCTACGTCGAGGAGCAGGCGCCGTGGCAGCTCGCCAAGGAGCCGGCCGCGGCGGCCGATCTCGATCGTCGTGCTGCGTACCCTCGCCGAGGGCCTGCGCGTGCGTGACCGTGCTGCTGTGGCCCTACCTGCCGACGAGCGCCGAGCGGCTGCTCGCGGCGCTCGGCGCTCCCGGCCTGTCGCTCGCCGGCGCGGCGCTCGGCACGGGCGGGATCGAGCAGGTCGAGCCGCTCGAGTCGCTGTTCCCGAAGGACGCCGCCGGAGCGCCGGCCGGCGTGATCGACTCGCACACGCACCTCGACCTGTGCGAGCCGCCCGACGCCGAGCTCGTCGCGGCCGCCGACGGCGGCCGGCGTCACGCGCATCCTCACGGTCGGCATCGACGGCGCCTCGTGCCGCGCGGCGCTCGCCGCTGCCGAGGACTTCCCCCAGGTGTATGCCGCGATCGGGCGCCACCCGAACGCGGCGCAGGGCTTCGACGACGCCGATCTGGCCGAGCTGCGCGCGCTCGCCGCGCACGAGCGCTGCCTGGCGATCGGCGAGACCGGCCTCGACTTCTATCGCGACAGCGCGCCGCCACGCGCGGACCAGGAGCGCGCGTTCGCCGCGCAGATCGCGCTCGCGCGCGAGACCGGCAAGCCGCTCGTGATCCACACCCGCGCCGCCGAGCAGCACGACGCTCGACCAGCTCGCCGGCGAAGCCGACGGCGTGAGCATCGTGATGCACTGCTTCTCGATGCCCGAGCGTCTGCAGGAGTGCCTGGAGCGCGGCTACGCGATCTCGTTCGCCGGCAACGTCACGTACAAGAGCGCCGCCGAGCTCGCCGAGGCCGCGCGGCTCGTGCCCGAGGAGCGCCTGCTGGTCGAGACCGACGCTCCGTATCTGACCCCTCAGCCGGTGCGCAAGGAGCGCAACCAGCCGGCGTTCGTCGCGCACACGCTCGCCTTCATCGCCGAGCTGCGCGGCGTCGGGGTGGACGAGCTCGACGCCACCGTCGAGCGCAACGCGGCGCGCGTGTTCGGCTGGTGAGTGGCGTCGTGGCCGACGCACCCGTGCAGCCGAGCCTGCGGCGGATGCGCGACTTCGGCGTGCGCCCCGACCGCGAGCTCGGCCAGAACTTCCTGATCGACTCGAACATCCTCGGCGTGATCGAGCGCGCCGCCGAGCTGGACAGCGAGGACGTCGTGCTCGAGATCGGCGGCGGGCTCGGTGTGCTCTCGGAGTACCTCGCCGAGCGCGCTCGCGCACGTGCACGTCGTCGAGCTCGACGAGCGTCTGCGCGAGGCGCTGCTCGACGCGACCGCTGCGCACGCCAACGTCAGCGTGCACTGGGGCGATGCGATGACGATCGACCTGGCGTCGCTGCAGCCGCGCGCCGAACAAGGTCGTCGCCAACCTGCCCTACGGCATCGCCGCCGGCGCGATCCTGCGCACGATCGAGGAGCTGCCCGGCGTGGCGCTGTGGGTGGCGATGGTGCAGCGCGAGGTCGGCGAGCGCCTCGCCGCGGCGCCCGGCGGCGGCGCTTACGGGGTGCCGTCGGTGATCGCCCAGCTCGCCTGCGAGGTGCATGTCGTTGCGGGCCATCCCGCGCAGCGTGTTCCACCCCGTGCCCAACGTCGACTCGGTGCTCGTCGGCCTGCGCCGGCGCTCGCCGGCGCGCCTCGCCGGCGTTGCGCGCGCTCGTCGCCGGGTCCTTCGCGCATCGGCGCAAGACGCTCGCCGGGTCGCTCGCCTCTCGGGGCGCCTCGGCGCCGGGCTCTCGCGCGAGCACGTGCGCGAGGCGCTGCTGGGGCTCGGCCAGCCGGCCGACGCGCGCGCCGAGCGACTCTCGCCCGAGGACTTCCGTGCGCTGGCGGCGGCGCTCGGGCTGTGAGCGCCCCGGGCACCTACCGCGCGCTCGCGCCGGCCAAGGTCAACCTCGGCCTGTTCGTCGGCCCGCCGCGTGCGCTCGACGGGCGCCACGAGCTGGTCAGCGTGATGCAGTCGATCTCACTCGCCGACGAGCTGACGCTCGAGCCGGCGCCGCCGGGCGCCTCCGCCGACGAGCTCCTCTGCCCCGGCTTGCCGGGCGCCCCGGAGGAGAACCTCGCCGCGCGCGCGCTCGCCGCGTTTCGCGCGGCCACCGGCTGGGAGGCGCCGCCGCTGCGCCTGAGCGTGAGCAAGCGGATCCCCGTCGCGGCCGGGCTCGGCGGCGGCTCGGCCGACGCGGCAGCCGCGCTGCGGCTGGCGCGCCACGCCTCTGGGCTCGGCGACGAGCGGCTGCTGCGCGAGCTGGCCGCCTCGCTCGGCGCCGACGTTCCCGCGCAGGTCTCGCCCGGGCGCTGGCTGGCCACCGGCGCCGGCGAGCGCCTGCAGGCGCTGCCCGACCCGCTGCCGTCGCTCGAGCTGCTCGTGCTGCCCTCCGCGGCGCAGCTCTCGACAGCCGCGGTGTACGCCGCCGTCGATCAGCTCGGGCTCGCGCGCGAGGACGACGAACTCGCGCACGCGCGCAACCAGATGGCGCGGGCGCTCGAGCTCGGCGCGCCGCTGCCGTCGGCGCGCGAGCTGCTGCACAACGACCTGCAGCCGGCGGCGCTCTCGCTGCTGCCGCAGCTCGGCGAGGCGCTCGCCGCAATCGACGACGCCGGCGCCGAGCTGGCGCTGCTCAGCGGCTCCGGGCCGACCGTGCTCGGCCTGTTTGGCCACGCCAACGCCGCCGGGCGCGTGCAACGGGCGTTGCTCGAACTGTCCGATCGCGATCCCATGCCGCTCGCCGCCAGCTCGGTCGGCGCGGCGTTCGGCGCCGTCGTAGAGCTGTAACGGCCCGTCCATGCGTCACAATCACGGCTTGGCACGCAACGACTTGAGCATCCCTTGAGCCGCTCGACGATCAACGAGCTGGTCGCGATCTGCGCCGGCACGTTCGCCCTGGCGCTGTACGTCGGTCTGATCCTCGTGCCCGCGTGGACCGCCTACACGCGCCTGTGGGAGCGGGTGGCGGCGACGTTCCTCTCGCTGTACGTGCTCGCCGTGTTCGTCGGCATCGGCGTGGGCGCGGCCGCTCGCCGTCATCTACTTCTGGGTCTAGCGTGTCCGATCTACGCGGCGCTCGACGCGATCACCGAGGCGGTCGAGTCCGGCGCGGGGCTGCCCGAGGTCGTGCGCGCCGCGGCGCGGGCGCTGGAGGCGAGCCTCGCCGTGAGCGACGCGTGGGGCGCCACGCTCGCCGTCGCAGCGCGCTCGCCGGCCGAGGAGCGCGCGCTGCTCTCCCAGGGCGAGGGCGTCACGAGCATCCCGCTGCGCGTCGCCGACACGGTCGTCGGCGCGCTGCACATGCGCGCCAAGACGGAGCCGAGCGCGTCGATGCGACGCCTGCTGGTGACGATGATCGCCTCCGAGGTCGAGCGCGTGCGCGCGCCCGAGCGCGTCTCGGAAACCGCCGCCGCCGACTTCCTGCGCGCCGTGCTGGCGCGCGAGCTGACCGATCGCGACGAGCTGCTGGCGCGCGCCAAGGAGCTCTCACTCGACGTCGAGCGAGGGGGCGAGCATGATCGTCGCACGCGCCCACCCGCAGGCGCCGACCGACGAGGGCTGGCGCGGGCGCGTGCGCGCCGTCGCCGAGCGCGGCGCGCGCGCCGTGGCAAGCCGCTCGATCGCGGCGCTGTCCGAGCGCGAGGGGGTCGCCGGCGCCGAGGTGCTACTGCTCGTGCCGGGCGGCGAGGAGGCGACGGCGGCGCGCGCCGCCGAGGGCATCCTGCGCGAGATGGAGGCCGGCCTCTCCGGGTACACCTTCGCGCTCGGTCGCAGCCGCATCGCCGAGGACCCGGCCGACCTGCCGCGCGCGGCCAGCGAGGCGCTGCTGGCGGCCAACGTCGCGCAGGGCTCCTCCGACGGGGCGGCGCTGGCGTTCGAGCAGACCGGCGCCTACCGCTGCTGCTCAGTCGGCGATGAGCGAGAACCCGGCCGAGCTGCAGCGCTTCTACGCGGAGACCGTCGAGCCGCTGGTCGCCTACGACGAGCAGTACGAGACCGACCTCGTGCGCACGCTCGAGACGTTCCTCGAGGCCGACGGCAACGTCGCGGGCACGGCCCAGCGCCTGTTCACGCACCGCCACACGATCTACTACCGCCTGGAGCGCGTGCGCGAGCTCTCCGGGCACGATGTCAGCTCCAGCGACGGGCGCGAGAAGCTCAGCCTCGGGCTGAAGGCGATGCGCGTGCTCGGCATCTCCTCCGCCGGCGGGCCAGCCTCCGAGGCGGGCGCCGAAGGCGGGCGCGTGCCGCGGCGCTCGGGCCGGGGGTCATAGACCTGCGCCGGACCGCCGGTGTATGTGGGCATGCCTTTTCGACGCTTTGGTAGCAATGGCATATACGCCGCCGTATATACGATCGCTACCAATCCCCAAGCGGCACGGCCTCTAGTCCGCTTGCTCGGCGAGCTGAGCGCCAGCGCTAGCCCGAGCGCGTGCCGAACTCGGCGGCGTAGGTGCCGCCGTGCCACTGGCCGCTGAAGCCCGAGGGCACCGAGGGGGAGACGCCGACGCCCGCGTCGCGGTAGGCGCCGGTGAGGATGATCGCGCGGTGTGGCGGCGATTCCATCCAAGCGCTGACGATGCCGGCCGGCGTCGCCGTGTGGCCGGTGCCCCAGCCGATGTTCTGTGCCGCGTGCAGGCGCAGCCTCGCCTGGTGCGCGACGTAGCTCGAGGCCATGATCCGCGCGAGTGGCGACTGCCCGGAGGCGCTCTGGTCGCCGAAGTAGTGGCCGCGCACCATGTCGCCTGCCTGGCCTGAGGCGATCCGCCCGAGCGAGGCGTTGAAGCGCAGCGGGACGAGGTGGTTGGCTACGCGGATCTCGTTCATCAGGCACAGCGTGGCCGCATCGATCAGTGCCGCATTGCGCCCGTTGGGCGAGGAGTCTTCGCCGGCGCACGCCAGCGCCGAGCTGCTTGCGCGCAGGCCGCTCGCAGCGCTTTCGGCGGTGTTCCCGGCGGGCAGCGCGAGCGCGCCCAGCACGAGCAGCAACGCAACCACGAGGGGTACGCCGGGACGCCTCCGTGCTGTGCGGGCTCCCCTCAGCAAGTGCAAGAATCGTTGCAGACGGACCAGATCAGCGTGTTACTAACCCGTTCTGGCCACTCTATTCACGGACTTTGCGCTCCCGCAAACGTCTCGCCGGCATCTATCCTTCAGCGAGTCATTGGGGGGTCGTCCAATGGCAGGACATCAGGTTTTGGTCCTGAGAATCGGGGTTCGAATCCCTGCCCCCCAGCTTTGATGGAGCTAGCATCCGCAGCGTGACCACCGCGCCGACGGTCCTGATCCTCGCCGCGGGTCAGGGCACGCGCATGCGCTCGGCGACGCCCAAGGTGCTCCACGACCTCTGCGGGCTGCCGATGGTGCTGTGGCCGGTACGCGCCGCGCTCGCGGCCGGCGCCGCGCGCGTGCGTCGTCGTCGACTCTCCAGCCCGCGCGATCGAGCCGGTGCTGCCGGAGGGTGTCGAACTGGCGGTGCAGCCCGAGCCGAACGGGACCGGCGGGGCCGTGGCGGCCGCGATGGCTCACCTCGACTCATCGGGCGCACCGGTGCAGGGCACGGTGATCGTGCTCAGCGGCGACGTCCCGCTGATCGACGCTGCGGCCGTGCGCGAGCTGGCCGAGTCGCACGCCCGCAGCGAGGCGCCGGCGACGATGGTCGACGACGCGTGCTCGCGGACCCGCGCGGCTACGGCCGTGTCGTGCGCGACTCCGCTGGCGCCGTGCAGCGCGTGGTCGAGACCAAGAAGGACGGCGACGCCAGCGCCGAGGAGCTCGAGATCCAGGAGGTAAACACCGGCATCTACGTCTTCGACGCCGGGCCCGCTGCGCGAGGCGCTGCCGCGCCTGAGCGCCGAGAACGCCCAGGGTGAGCTCTACCTGCCGCAGGTGCTCGACCTGCTCCGTGCCGACGGTGGCAGCGTCGCGGCCCATCAGCTCGACGAGCCGACGCTGATGCTCGGCGTCAACGATCGCGTCGCGCTCGCGCGCGCACGGAGGCTCGCGCAGTACGCGATCAACCACCGCCACATGCTCGCCGGCGTCGGCATCGTCGACCCCGCGGCGACGGTGATCGACGTCGACGTGCAGATCGGGCGCGACACCACGATCGAGCCGTTCACGACGATCCGCGGCAGCACGCGGATCGGCGAGGGCTGCACGGTCAGGCACTCCTACCTGATCGACTGCGTGCTCGAGGACGGCGCGAGCGTCGGCCCGTTCGGCTACCTGCGCCCCGGCACGGTGCTGCGAGCGGGCGCCAAGGTGGGCACCTTCGTCGAGGTCAAGAACTCCGACATCGGTGCGGAGGCGAAAGTGCCCGCACCTCTCCTACATCGGCGATGCCGACGTCGGCGAGCGCACGAACCTGGGCGCGGCCACGATCACAGCCAACTACGACGGACGCGAGAAGCACCGCACGAAGATCGGCAAGCGTGTGCAGGGCGGCGTCGACACCACGTTCGTCGCCCCGGTGACGGTCGGCGACGACGCGTACACGGCGGCCGGCTCGGTCGTCACCGAGGACGTGCCCGACGGCGCGCTGGCCGTCGCGCGCGCCAAGCAGAGCAACATCGAGGGCTACGCTGAGCGACGGGCGAGCCGCCGTTTACACTCCGAGGAGACATGAGCAGCGCGATCGACACGCCAGCGCAGCCTCGCCGGGCGAGCCTGCCGATCGATTACAACAAGCGGCTGATGCTGTTCAGCGGGCGGGCCAACCCGCAGCTGGCGATCGACATCGCCGACAAGCTCGGCGTCGATCTCGGCCCGGTCACGTTGAAGACGTTCTCCAACGGCGAGGTCTACTGCCGCTACGAGGAGTCGATCCGCGGCGCCGACGTGTTCATCGTGCAGTCCACGTGCGGCAACCCGTACACCGAGGTCACGGCCAACGACGCGCTGATGGAGCTGCTGTTGATGATCGACGCCGCCGTCGGCGCCTCCGCGCACCGCGTGATCGCGGTTACGCCGTGGTTCGGCTACTCCCGCCAGGACAAGAAGTCCTCGCCGCGCGAGCCGATCTCGGCGCGCCTGGTCGCGCGCATGCTCGAGGCCGCCGGCGCCGACCGCGTGCTGACGATGGACCTGCACGCCGGCCAGATCCAGGGTTTCTTCCAGAAGCCCGTGGATCACATGACGGCGCTGTTCATGCTCACGCAGTACTTCGCCGACCTCGGGCTGTCGGACCTCGTCGTCGTCGCACCCGACGCCGGCCGCGTCAAGCTGAACAAGAAGTTCGCCTCGAAGATCGGCGCTGAGCTGGCGATCCTCGACAAGGAGCGCCCGGCGCAGCAGGTCGCCGAGATCGGCTACGTGATCGGCGACGTCAAAGGCAAGACGGCGGTGATCGTCGACGACATGATCGACACCGCCGGCACGCTGTGCGCCGCCGCCAAGACCGTGCTCGAAGAGGGCGCCACGCGCGTGTACGCCGCCGCCACGCACGCGATCTTCTCCGGCGACGCGTTCGAGAACCTCGCCGCCTCGAGCTTCGAGGAGATCGTCGTCACCGACACGATCCCGATCGCCCCCGGCCATCCCGAGAACATCCGCGTGCTGCCGTGCGCCGAGCTGCTCACCGACTCGATCCGCCGCATCTTCGTCGACGACTCCGTCAGCGAAGTGTTCGGCGGCGAGAACCAGCTGTTCTGAGACGCCTCGCCCGGTGAAACGAGCTGTCCTGATCGCCGTCGGCGTGCTGCTGTTCCTCGCGATCAGCGCCGGACTCGCGCGCTTCCTGACGACCGAGAACCTCGAACGCGAAAAGGACGTAGCGCTGATCAAAGCCGAGGCGCGCGGCGATGCGGCGAGCATGCTCCGCCAGCTGCACGGCTGCGCCGCCAATCCGGCGTGCGTGGCGACGCAACGCGAAAACGCGGCGAACCCGCGCCTGCGCCGTGCCGGCGAGGTGAAGATCCTCTCGCTCAACTCGGCCACGGCCAACTCGCCGGCCGGCGCGACCGGCAGGACGCGGGTCGCGTGGACGGTGCTCGGCAAGCTGCCCGTCGTCCAGTGCATCGACGTGCGACGCACGGGCAATGCACTGAGCGGCGTCCACGTGACGCTGCTCGCGTTGAGCAAGCCGATCGACAACGAAGCCGATTGCTAGCTGATCGATTGCCGGCGGATTGCTAGAGTCCTCAGGCTTCCGATGGCCAACGACACCACAAAGCTCGAGGTCACGCAGCCGCGACGCGGAGGGCTCGCGCGCGGCACGGCGCCTGCGCCGCACCGGGCGTGTTCCCGGCGTGCTCTACGGCGGCGGCGGTGACTCCGTCGGCTTCGACGTCGATGCACGCGAGCTGCGCCTGGCGCTCGCCGGCTCGGGCGCCGTGCTCGACCTGAGCGTCGACGGCGCCAAAGCCACCCCGGTGGTGCTGAAGGAAGCCCAGCGCGACCCGGTCCGCGGAGAGACGGTGCACGTCGACCTGCTGCGCGTGCGCCTGGACCAGGCGATCCACGCCGTCGTGCCGCTCGAACTGACCGGCGTCGACGACGCCCCGGGCGTCAAGGAAGGCGGCGTGCTCGAGCAGATCATCCGCGAGCTGAACGTCGAGGCGCTGCCGACGGCGATCCCCGAGTCGATCGTGCACGAGGTCGGCGAGATGCAGATCGGCGACACGATCGGGCTCGATGCGATCGTCATGCCCGAGGGCGTGACGCTGCTCGACGACGTCGAGGAGACGATCGTCGCAACGCTCTCGCCGCCGAAACTGCAGGCCGAGGCGGAGGAGATCGAGGCCGAGACCGAGCTGGTCGGCGAGGGTGAGGAGGGCGCCGAGGCGGCCGCCGAGGGCGAGGGCTCCGGCGGCGAGGACTCCGCGGCGGCGAGGAGTAGCTGCCCCTGCGACGCCGCTTGGTCGCGGCGGTCTGGCGGCGCGGACGGCGGGTCGATCGACTGGCTGATCGTCGGGCTCGGCAACCCCGGGCCGGAGCACGCAGAGCACGCGCCACAACGTCGGCTTCATGGTCGCCGAGGAGCTCGTGCGCGCGCTGGGACCTGGGGCGCGGCAAGGATCGCTTCCGCGGGCGCATCGCGGAGGGTCGCGTGGGCGTACCGAGCGCCGTCGGCCAATCCCCGGGGGCGCGCCCGCGCGTCGCCGTGCTCTGCCCGCAGACGTACATGAACGACGCCGGGCGCTCGGTCGGCCCGGCGCGCGGCTCCTACAAGCTGCCGCTGCGAGCGCGTGCTGGTCGTGCACGACGAGATCGACCTGCCCTTCGGCGAGGTGCGGGCGCGCACGGGCGGCGGGCTGGCCGGGCACAACGGCCTGAAGTCGCTCAAGCGCGAGCTCGGCAGCGCTGACTTCACGCGCGTGCGCGTCGGCGTCGGGCGTCCCGACCGCACCGACCCCGAGATCGTCTCCGCCTAGGTGCTCGGTCGCTTCCGCGAGGGCGAGCAGGCCGTCGGCGAGCTCGTCGAGCGCGCTGCCGAGGAGGTCGAGCAACTCGTGCTCGGCGAGGACGAGCCTGACTGAGCGCCGGCGGCGCGGCTCTATTGTGTGAGCGCCACGCAGATGCCGCTCCGACCGCTCCTCGCCCATCTAGAAGAAGACCCCGCCGCGCAGGCGCTCGCCCGCGAGGGCGGTCGCGCGTTCGTCTCCTCTTCGCTGCGCCCGTACGCTGATCGCGGCGCTGACCGACGCCGATCGAGGCCGCGCGCGGGCGCGGCCACGCTGATCGTCGTCGGCGACGACCGCGCGGCACGCGACCTGGCGGCGGATCTGCGCGCATGGCTGGCGCCGCGCCGCGTGCGCTACTACCCGTCGCGCGGGGTCGCCTACGAGTCCCATCTCGCTCCGCCGCCGCACCTCGTCGGGCTGCGCGTGGCGGCGCTCGACTCGCTGCTCGGCGACGGCGGGCCCGCGGATGCCACCGCTGAGGAGGAGGGGCGGCCGGTCGTCGTCGTCAGCGCGGTGGCGCTGTCGGAGAAGGTGCCCGACCCGGCGCTGCGCCCGCACTCGTTCACGCTGCGCGTAGGCGAGCTGCTCGACCTCGACGAGTGCGCGGCGCGAGCTCGTCGCAGCGGGCTACGAGCGCGTCGACCAGGTCGAGGAGCGCGGGCAGTTCGCGATGCGCGGCGGCCTGCTCGACGTGTTCCCGGCGACCGAGGAGCGCGCCGTGCGCGTCGACATGTTCGACGTCGAGATCGAGTCGCTGCGCTGGTTCTCGACGTTCACGCAGCGCTCGCTCGGCGAGGTACGAGGAGGTCGAGATCGCGCCGGCGGCCGAGCTGGCCGCCGAGCACCGCGAGCTGGCCGAGATCGCCGCCGCCGACCGGCGCCTTCGCGCGCGCGACGGCGAGGACGGGCGAGCGCCCCGACATCGCCGAGCTGCTGCCCGTCGAGCGCTTCGGCGCGCTGCTCGACCTGATCGGCGACGACACGCGAGCTGCTCGTGGCGGCCGAGGAGGAGCTCGCGCCGGCGCTCGCCGACCACTGGAGCGACGTCTGCGCGGCGTTCGGCGACGAGGACGCGCACCACCTCTACGTGAGCCCCGAGAGCGTCGCAATCGGCGCTGGCCGAGCGCGACGCAGATCTGGCTGTCGGCGCTCTCCGCCGATCAGCCGATCGAGCTGCGCGCGCAGGCGGCCGACACGGCGGCGCGCTCGCTGGCCGAGGCCGAGCCGGAGCTCGAGAAGCTCGTGCGCTCGGGCTACCGCACGGTCGTCACCTTCCCGCGCCGTGGCGAGGGCGAGCGCGCGGCCTACAACCTCGGCCGCGTGAAAGCGAGCTGGCTGGGGGAGGGCGTCGACGCGGGCCGCACAGCCGCATCGAGCCCTCGCTGCGCTTCGCGGCGGCTTCGCTGCGCGAGGGCTTCGTCGCGCCGTCGCTGAAGCTGGCGGTGTTCCCCGAGCACCGGCTGCTGCGCCGCCGTCGCGCCGAGCGCGGCGGCGCCGACGCGCGGGCACGGCGGCGCGGCGGCCGCGCGCCGCGGCGCGCTGCGCTCGTTCACGGAGCTGCGCGCGGGCGACATCGTCGTGCACGAGGACCACGGCGTGGCGCGCTTCGCGGGCTTTGAGACGCGCACGGTGGCGGACGTGACGCGCGACTACCTGTACCTCGAATACCAGGGCGACGACCGCGTGTTCGTGCCCACCGACCAGCTCGCGAAGATCTCGCGCTACGTCGGCGCCGGCGGCGAGCAGCCCGCCGCTGTCGCAAACTCGGCGGCACGCGCTGGGAGACGATGAAGGCGCGCGCACGGCGAGCGGCGCAGGAGCTCGTCGGGCGAGCTGCTCAGCCTCTACGCGGAGCGCCGCCGGCGCACGGGTCACGCGTTCGCGAGCCGACTCCGACTGGCAGCGCGAGTTCGAGGAGCGCGTTCCCCTTCACCGAGACGCCCGACCAGCGCGATGCGATCGAGCTGGTCAAGGCTGACATGGAAGCGCCGCGGCCGATGGACCGGCTGATCTGCGGCGACGTCGGCTACGGCAAGACCGAGGTCGCGCTGCGCGCGGCGTTCAAGGCGGCCAGCGACGGCAAGCAGGTGCTGATGCTCGTGCCGACGACGATCCTCGCGCAGCAGCACTACGGCACGTTCTCCGAGCGCCTGGCGGACTACCCGTTCACGATCGAGCACGTCTCGCGCTTTCGCACGGCGGCCGAGCAGAAAGAGGCGATCAAGGGCTTCGCCGAGGGGCGCGTGGACATCCTGATCGGCACGCACCGCGTGCTCTCGCGCGACGTGCGCGCGAAGGACCTCGGCCTGCTTGATCGTCGACGAGGAGCAGCGCTTCGGCGTCAAGCAGAAGGAGCTCCTGCGCCAGCTGAAGCTGCAGGTGGACGTGATCTCGATGTCGGCCACGCCGATCCCGCGCACGCTGCAGATGTCGCTCGCCGGGCTGCGCGACATCTCGGTGATCGAGACGCCGCCGGAGGGCCGGCGGCCGGTGAAGACCTACGTCGGCGAGTACGAGGAGGAGCTCGTCAAGCGCGCGATCGTGCGCGAGCACGAGCGCGGCGGGCAGGCCTTCTTCCTGCACAACCGCGTCGAGTCGATCGAGGAGACGGCCGAGCGCCTGCGCGCGCTGTGCCCGGGCGTGCGCTTCGCGGTCGCCCACGGGCAGATGGGCGAGGGCGAGCTGGAGACCGTGATGATGGACTACCTGCGCGGCGGCGCGGACGTGCTCGTGTGCACCTCGATCATCGAGTCGGGCATCGACATCCCGCAGGCCAACACGCTGATCGTCGAGCACGCCGACACGTTCGGGCTGGCCCAGCTCTACCAGATACGCGGTCGCGTCGGGCGCAGCCGCGAGCGCGCCTACGCCTACCTGCTCTACGACTCGGCGGCGGCGCTGACCGCGGAGGCGGCGCAGCGGCTGTCGGCGCTGTCGGACTACACCGAGCTCGGCGCGGGCTTCAAGATCGCGATGCGCGACCTGGAGATCCGCGGCGCGGGCAACCTGCTCGGCGACGAGCAGTCCGGGCACGTGGCGGCGCTCGGCTTCGAGCTGTACATGCAGATGCTCGACGAAGCCGTGCGACGCCGGCCGAGGCGGGCGCGGGCCAGGACGGCGAGGAGCGAGCCGAACTGCCCGAGCCGGTACGCCTGGACGTCAACGTCGACGCCTACGTCCCGGCCGACTACGTCCCCTACGAGCAGGCCAAGATCGACGTCCACCGGCGCGTCGCGGGCGCGCTCGAGGTGGCCGACGTGGAACAGCTGCGCGAGGAGCTCGAGGACCGCTTCGGCCCGGTGCCCGAGCCGCTGGAGAACCTGCTCGCGCTGCAGCGCGCGCGGATCAAGTTCGGCCAGGCCGGCGCGCGCACGGTGAGCTTCCGCGGCGATCGCCTGGCGGTCGTGCCGATCGAGCTCGACTCGCGCCGTGCCAAGCGCCTGCGCGAGGAGCTGCCCGAAGCGCTGTACGAGTCGGGGCGCTCGCAGGTGTCGATGCGCGTGGCCAAAGGATGCGAGCGAGCGCTTTCCGACGGTCGTGCGCGCGGCCGACGTGCTGCTCGCGGTGATGCGTGAGGCTGCTTGAGAGCGCCTGCGGGCTCGCGTCGGCGGCTCGGTCCGCGGCTTAAGTCGTTTACCCCTTCGTTAAGCACGCCTTTGTACGTTTCCGCTAGAGTGCCCGCGTCGTGCCCAGAGCATTCCGAGTCATCGCGGCGCTTGGCGCCGTTTTGTTTGCCCTCGTCGGCCTGGCCGCGTGCGGCGGCATTCCCGGCGACGCAGTCGTCTCGGTCGACGGGACAACTCGATCACGAAGAACGACGTTCAACCACTGGATGAGCGTGGCGGCGGCCTCGAGCGCGACCGCTCCCGGCGCCAAGCCGGTGATCCCCGATCCGCCGAAGTACACCGCCTGCATCGCCCGCACTGAAAGCGACCAGACGAAACCGGCCAAGGGTCAGACGCCGCCGACCGAAGCCGCGCTGAAGACTCAGTGCGAACAGCAGTACAAATCGTTGCAGCAGGAGGTGCTCGGCTTCCTGATCTCCTCCACATGGGTGCTCGGCGAAGCGAGCTCGCTCGGCGTGAAGGTCACCGACAAGGAAGTCAAGAAGCAGTTCGAAAAAATCAAGAGCCAGCAGTTCCCGAAGGCCGCGGAATTCGAAAAATTCCTGACAAACGTCGGGCCAGACGGTGTCCGATCTGCTGCTGCGCGTGAAGCTCAACCTGCTCTCGTCGAAAATCCAGCAGAAGATCGTCAAAGAGAAGTCGAAAGTCACCCACGCGCAGATCGAAAAGTACTACAACGAACAACCCCAAACGGTTCGGCGTCGCCGAAAAACGCAACCTGCTGATCATCCTCACGAAGACCGAAGCGCAGGCCAAGAAGGCCAAGCAGGAAATCGAATCGGGCAAGAGCTTCGCAAGCGTCGCCAAGCGCGTCTCGATCGACCCGACGAGCAAGGCCAACGGCGGCAAGCTGCCGGGCGTCGTCAAGGGCCAGGAGGAGAAGTCGCTCGACGCGGCCGTCTTCTCGGCCAAGAAGGGCGTGCTGACGGGACCGGTGAAGACGCCGTTCGGCTACTACATCTTCGAGGTGCAGACGATCACGCCGGGCAGTCAGCAGACGCTCACGCAGGCTGAATCGTCGATCAAATCGCAGCTCACCGCGACGCAGCAGCAGTCGGCGCTGAGCAAGTTCGTAAAAGAATTCAAAAAGAAGTGGCAGGCGAAAACGGACTGCCGCGCGGGCTACATGGTCGCCGACTGCAAGGGCTACAAAGCGCCGAAGACGACCTCCACGGCTTCGCCGGGCGCGGCGACGGCCCCGCCGGCGAGCACCTCGACGCCGGCCACGACGTCCACCAAGACCAAATAGGCGCGGCCCGAGCAGTGCCGTCGAGGCGGACCGGAGTGGCGCTCCGCGCAGGGAAGGGGCGAGTGGCATGAGCGAGATCGAGCGCGTACACGCCCGCCAGATCCTCGACAGCCGCGGCAACCCGACGGTCGAGGTCGAGATCGGCCTGCGCTCCGGCGCCCACGGCCACGCCGCTGTGCCCTCCGGCGCCTCGACAGGCGAGTTCGAGGCCACCGAGCTGCGCGACGGTGGTCCGGCGTGGGGCGGCAAGGGTGTAACGCGCGCCGTTGCCAACGTCAACGGCGAGATCGCCGCTGCGGTGTCAGGCCGCGACGCGGCCGACCAGCAGGGCCTCGACGAGGCGCTGATCGCGCTCGACGGCACGCCCAACAAGTCGCGCCTGGGCGCCAACGCGATCCTCGGCGTCTCGCTGGCGGCAGCGCACGCGCAGGCGGCCGAGGAGGGCCTGGCGCTGTGGCGCTACCTCGGCGGCGAGGCGGCGCACGTGCTGCCGGTGCCGATGATGAACGTGCTCAACGGCGGCGCGCACGCCGACAACAAAGTCGACTTCCAGGAGTTCATGATCGTGCCGTGCGGCGCGCCGAGCTTCTCGGAGTGCCTGCGCCTGGGCGCGGAGGTGTTCCACGCGCTGAAGGCGACGCTGCACGAGCGCGGCCTGAGCACGGCCGTCGGCGACGAGGGCGGCTTCGCTCCCGACCTGGCCTCCAACGAGGAGGCGCTGAAGATGCTCGTGGCGGGCATCGAGGCGGCCGGGCTACACGCCGGGCGAGGATGTGGCGATCGCGCTCGACCCGGCCGCGAGCGAGCTCTATCGCGACGGCGCGTACGTGCTCGAGCACGAGGGGCGCACGCTGAGCGCGGACGAGATGGCCGACTACTGGGCCGACCTCGTCGACGCGCTACCCGATCGTCTCGATCGAGGACGGCATGGACGAGGAGGACTGGGACGGCTGGAAGACGCTCACCGACCGCGTTGGCGCAGGCGTGCAGCTCGTCGGCGACGATCTGTTCGTGACCAACACGCGAGCGGCTGCGCCGGGGCATCGAGACGGGCGTGGCCAACTCGATCCTGATCAAGGTCAACCAGATCGGCACGCTCACGGAGACACTGCAGGCGATCGCGATGGCGCGCGAGGCCGGCTACACGGCGGTGATGAGCCACCGCTCGGGCGAGACCGAGGACGTGACGATCGCCGATCTGGCGGTGGCGACGGGCTGCGGGCAGATCAAGACCGGCGCGCCGTCGCGTTCGGATCGCGTGGCCAAGTACAACCAGCTGCTGCGGATCGAGGAGCAGCTCGGGCGCCGACGCCGAGTTCCCCGGCCGCTCGGTATTCGGCTAGCCCGGGGAGGAGCCGGCGCCCTGGCCGCGAATGCGGTTGGTGATGCCTGGAGCCTTCGCACCATCCGCCCGCGCGGGCGCCGCTGCACCGCCGCGAGCGCGCAGGGCCGGCAAGCGATCGGCACGCGCGAGCGCGCCGAGCACGCTCCCACGCGTGCGCTGGGACCGGCTCGGGCGACTGGCGATGCTGTTCGTGCTCGCCGCGCTCCTGTACCTGTACCTGAGCGCCGGCATCCGCATGCTCTCGAGCTGGCAGCAGTCGCGCCACGACCGCGCGACGGTCGTCACGATGGAACGGGAACACACGGCGCTCGTGCGCCAGCGCGAATCGCTTGGCAGGCAGGGCACAACCGAAACGCAGGCGCGGGTACTGAACATGAAGAAGTCCAACGAGCGCCAGTACGTGATCTCGGGCCTGCCGTCCAACTGAGCCCGCGCGCAGGCTCTCACGGGCAGCTGCCGCGCCGCTGAGGCGATGTCCGCGGCGTCGGTGCCGCTGCTAGCCTCGGCGCGTGTCGTTCGAGAACGCCAACTACCAGTGGCAGCAGGGCGAGCGGCGGCTGCGGGCCGCGCCCGCAGAGCGGCGCCGCCCGCCTGGAGCGCGTGACCGATGCGCTGGTCGCCGAGCTGCGGCGCAGGCTCGGCGGGCGCTTCTCCTCGGCGGAGCTGGTGGCGCTGTACGAAGCCGGCACGGC
Source organism: uncultured Solirubrobacteraceae bacterium (assembly GCA_963716315.1). Classification (GTDB taxonomy): domain Bacteria; phylum Actinomycetota; class Thermoleophilia; order Solirubrobacterales; family Solirubrobacteraceae; genus Palsa-744. The sequence goes on from OY970301.1 coordinate 2,498,909, forward strand.
GTGGTGCCTGCCGGTCGCGATGAAGGTCGCGCCGGACGATCCTTGAGCCTGGGAGGCCGGCGTCGTCGTGGACGCGGCGTTTGCGCGATACCTGCGCGAGGCGGCCGACTATGCCGGCGGGCGTAGGGAGATCAGAGCCTAGCCGCGGCGGCCGGGCCCAGCTGGGGGCGATGCTAGTCGTCGTCGCCGGTGCGGCGAATGACGATGCAGTCCTCCTCGACGGCGACCTCGACGGGACGGTGCCCGGCCCAGTGCTCGGCGTAGATCGGGTTGTCCTGGATCGCGGGGTCGAGCCACAGCCCGTAGCCCTCCTCGCCGTGATCGAAGGTCCCCTCGAGCGGGCCTGAGTTGCCCGTGCCTGAACGCGATCCGAGCACCCTGCGTCCGCGCCCGCCGCGCCGGCGGCGCGTGCGCGTCCGCGGCGCGTCCTCGTCCTCGTCGGAGTCGGAATCCGCCTCCTGCTCGGCCTTCTCCGCGGCTTCGGCCTTGGCCCGCTCGGCCTCGACTTCGGCGGCCTCGAGCTCGGCTGCGATCAGCGCGTCGTCCTCTGCACGCAGATCGATCTCCTCCGGATAGTCCGATGTCGTCGTGGCCTCCGTGGCGTCCTCCTCGACCAGTTCGTTCTGGCGCTTGAACTGTTCGATGTCGCGCACGCTCACCTCGAGCTGGTGGGCCACCCAGGCGTCGGTCCGACCCTGGCGCACCCAGGCGCGGATCTGGTTGAGGTGGGGGCGTAGCGATTTGCGAGGCATCGACGGCCCGGGAGACTAGCGCATGGCGCGCGGGACGAGTCGCATGAGGCGAACGCCCGCCGAGGGCTCGGAGTGGAGCGACGCCATCGGGGTGAAGCGCGGGATCAGCACTCGCTTTCCCCCGGTGCTCAGACTATGCTTGGCGCACCGGCGGTCGGGGGTCGCGCCGGCGTGAGCGGCCAACAGGAAGGTGCACTGAATGCTGGTTCTGACGCGCAAGTCCAACCAGAGCATCATGATCGGCGATGACATCGAGATCTCAGTGCTCTCGGTCATGGGCGAAAAGGTGCGGATCGGCATCCAGGCGCCACAGGAGATCCCTGTGTTCCGCAAGGAGATCTACCTGGAGATTCATCGCGAGGACGCTTCTTCCGACGACGCCGTGACCGATGAGGCCGCGCGTGCCGAGGTCAACGACGCGATCGGCGACCTCGGCGCAGACGACCGCTGACGCTGCGTCTCGCGGCGTCCTCGGTCGCTCGTGTGCTGTCGCACACCACGCTCCCTGCGTCCTGGCGAGGCTTGGTCAGCGGCCGTCTGTAGGCTGCCTCTGAAAGCCCGCCCAGCCGGCTGCTCAAAGGGCGCTAACCCAGCAGCAGGTACAGCGTGCGGAACATCACGACGGTGACGATCGCGGCGGTCAGGATCAGCGTCAGCACGAGCAGCACGAAGCGCACCGACCCGCGCTTGTGACGCCGCTCGACCTCGCGTTTGCGCGTGCGCTGCTCGGCCGTGCGGCGCAGCGAGTCGCGCCGGTGTCGGTCGAGCGAGATCTCGCGAGCGAACGCCGCTCGAGCTCGGCGAGGCTCTGTCTCATTTTCATCTCGATCTACTCCCGCCTGCAGCGGTGCTCACGTGAGCTAGGACGCTACGGGCGTCTTGCCCTCGGCGCGCTCGTAGACCTTGACGAAGCGCAGGTAGTTCTCGGCGATCTTGCGCGGCGCCGGCTGAGCGCTCGATCTTGCCGTCGACGTAGGCCTTGAGCGGGTCCCACCAGATCGAGCGGCCGATGGCGAAGCCGACGAAGCCGTCGACGGGGGCGGCCGCCTGCAGCCACTCGTCGACCTTGTCGTCGTCGGCGCCACGGCCGAGCACGACGCAGACGACGCCGTCGCGGCCGCCGGAGCGGGCCTGCTCGGCGAGCATCTCGCAGTCGGAGCGCTCGTCGACGCCCTCGATCTTCCAGATGTCGACCTCGATGCCGGCGTCCTGGATTTCGGCGATCGCGCGGCGCATCAGCTCGCGGACGCAGCTCGGCGTCGTAGCGGTCGGTGTCGCCGCCGACCGACTGCGAGCTGGGCGTCCTCGGCGGGCACGAGCAGCTCGAAGAGGAACTTGCGGTCGCGCTGCTTGAGCCAGTCGCTGAGGCGCTTGAGCTTGCTCCAGCTGCACCGCGTTTTCGCCGGCGTCGCCCTCGGGGTTGTAGCGCACGAGCACCTTCGTGAAGTCAGGGTCGAACGCGAGGATGTGCTCGCCGAAGTCGTCGCCGTACTGGAAGTCGAACATGTTCTGCCCCGAGCGCTCGGCGGGCATCGCGAGCTTCAGGCCGTTCTCGCGCGCCTCCCGCGGCACGGTCGAGCCGAACTGCTCGTCGACGAGCACGCCCGTCACGGAGGGGTCTGCGCCCGCGGCGACGGCCTGGAGCATGCCCTCGAAGATCAGGTGCTTGGCGTCGGCGATGATCGCCGTCTGCTCGGCGTCGGGCTCGCCCTCGATGCCGAAGAACTTCTTCTGGAAGGAGCCGCGGTGGTCGAAGGCGAGGATGTAGAGCTTCTGGTCGTATCCGAGAGTCATGCCCTGAGTATCGCAAAGGCGCGTCGGCCGCAGTCGAGAGCCACTTAGAATGATCCGGGATGTCACCGGGCGCGGATCTGTTCGTCGTCTGCAAGCAGTGCGGATCCGAGGTGAGCCCTTACATCACCGAGTGCCCCTACTGCGGGCACCGGCTGCGCCGGCGCGCGCCCAAGCTGCCGCGCGAGGGCGAGTCCAGCCGCCCGCGGCGCGGCGTGCTCGGCCGTCTCGGCTCGAGATCCGGGGCGGACGGCGAGAGCCGGGCGCCGGCGCCCGAGCGCGCGCGTCGGCGGCGACGCCCGTCGCTGCCGTTGACGGGCGCCGTGGGAACGCGCCCGTATGTGACGATCGCGCTGGTCGCGGTCAGCTGCGTCGCATGGGTGCTGTTGCGCGCCGACTACATCCGCTTCGACCGCCCGATCATCTTCGGAGCCCTGCACGGCGACTGGTGGAAGCTCCTCAGCACGCAGTTCTCCTACCTCAACGGTTGGTACGCGTTCGTCACGCTGCTCGTGATCGCGATCTTCGGCTGGCTGCTGGAGCGCGCCACGGCCCGGCCGTCGTGCTCGCGCTGTTCCTCGGCGCCGGCGTGGCGGGAGCGCTCGTCGCGCGTCGCCGTCTACCCGCTGCCGGTCATCGTCGGCGGCAACGCCGGGGCGCTCGCGCTGATCGCCGCCTGGGCCGCCCCCGACCTGCGCGACGCGCGCAGCGGCGACTACTACGAGGGCGACCTGCTCGGCGCCGGTGCTCTCGCGGCGCTGCTGCTGGCGATCCCGTTCGCGCGCCCGGAGGCGAGCTGGCTGGCGGGCGTGGTCGGCGCTGCGATCGGCCTGCTCGTCGGGCTCGGGCTGCCGCGCGCCGAGCACGCGCGGATGTGATGCCGGTGGGCGCTGGCGGCCGGCTGTGGCGCACGGTTGGGGTCCTATGATGGGGCGGTGGCGATGACCAATGCCGTTGTCTGATCGAGGCCGAGCGCGACGCGCTGTCGACGCCTCGGCGGCGAACTGGCCGACATCGAGGGCGTCGCCGAGGCCTACTCGGTGACCGGCGAGTGGGACTTCGTGGCGATCGTGCGCGTCCCCGACCACGAGCAGCTGGCCGACGTCGTGACCGTTGAGATCGGCGGGCTGTCGGGCGTCACGCGCACGCAGACGATGGTCGCCTTCGCCGCCTTCTCGCGCCACGATCTCGAATCGCTGTTCTCGCTCGGGGAGTGACGGCTCGAGCGATGGTCGCCGTGCCGATCAAGCCCGAGTACGGGCCGACGCTCGGACGGCTGCTCGTCGCCGCGCTGGCGCGCCGCCTCGCCGCTTGCGCGCGGCCGTCGTGATCGCGGCGGGCATCGTCGGCCTGATCGCGCTCGCTGATCGGCGTCGTGCTGACGCTCGAGAACGCCCACTACTCCCACGGGCGGCAGCGTGCCCTTCAGCTTCAGCTACCGCGGCCTGTACCGCGCCGCACCCGACCCCGGCGGCTACGTGAAGCTCGAGCGCCACGGCTCCGACGGGCGGCTGAAGGACTCGTTCGCGGTCGAGCCGCTGAAGCTGCCGCGCTACGCGGGAGGGCAGTCGGGCGAGCTGCCGCTGTACGCCGCCGGCTACATCGACCGGCTGCGCGCGAGCGCATCGCGACTTCGTGCTGCGCGGCGAGGGCAAGACGCGGGTCAACACCGTCGCGGCCTACCAGGTCGTCTACACGACGGTGCTCGACGGTCGGGAGATGTACGGGCGCAACGTGCTCTTGCTGCGCCGAACGCCCGGGCGCGCGCCGCGGCGTGAACATCGTGATGCTGACCTCGCCGACGGCCAACGCGCAGGTGACCTCGCCGCTGGAAGTCGCCTCGGCGGGCGTGCTGCTGCGCCCGCTGAAGACGTTCAGCTTCGGCTAGCGGGCCGAGCGGGCTTCAGCGCAGGCGTGTGCGCAGGCCCCAGCGATGGGCCGGAGTGCCGAGACGGCGAGGCGGCGTGCCGCCTGCCACGCTCGACTCCTGCGCGATCGGCGCCTCGGCCGGCGGCGGGACAGGCACGGTCGGCGCTTCGCCGGCCGGCGTGGTCGGGGTGGGAGTCGTTGCGGGGGCGCCTTCGGTGCTCGGCGCGGGCGGCGGGGTCGCTTCGGTCGTAACCGTCGCGACGGGTGCCGGCGTTTCGGAAGTCGGGGTCGTGCTCGTGGGCGTCGGGGGCTCGGCCGGGGTCGTCGTCACCGGGGGCGCGCTCGGCTGGGGGTCGGCGGTAGCTGCGCTGGGCAGCTGCGTCGACTCGGTCGTGACCTGCGTGATCGGCGGTCCCGCCGGGGGCGCCGGCTTGGCGGCTGCCGCGACCGGTGCCTTGTCGGGAGCGCTTGTCTTCGCCGGCAGCGTGCCCTTGGCGAGCGCGAGGCGGTGCGCGCGCGCGGCACTGGCCGCCGCCGAGCGGTGGTGGTGCACGACGCTGATCGGCTGGGCGCGTTCCTGCGCGACGCTCGGTTCGGCGACGGGGCGGGCGATCGCTGCCGACGCCGAGGCCGTGCGGGCGGCGTGATGACGGTGGTGGGCGGACTGGTCGGCGGCGACGCCGGCGCCGACGATCGCGGCGGCGGCGAGCCCGGCGACGGCCTTGGTCGCGAGCGCGCCGGCGCCGGCGGTGAAGATGCCGCCGCGACGCTCGCGCCGCCGGCCGCTCCGCGCCGGCGGCGCCGGCGCCGACCGTGGCGCCCGCTCCGCCGGCGACGTGCGCGCCGCCGGCGCCGAGGCGGTCGAGCCGAGCTTCGCGAGCAGGACCTTCTTGAACATCAGCAGCGGGCCGACGGGCAGGATCGCGGCGAGCGCGTGGTTGTTCTCCTTGAGCTGCTTCTTGAAGGAGCGCGCAGCGCTCGCAGCCGCGCACGTGACGGCGGGCGGGCGCGCTCAGCTTGGCCAGGCCCTCGGCGACCTCGCCGAGCTCGAGGCGGACCTCCTCGCAGCTCAGCTTGCGCGCCTCGGCGGCCTCGGCGAGCGAGATGCGGGCGCGCACGAGCAGCGACTTGACCGAGGGCACGGTCGTCTCCATCGCGTGCGCGATCTGCTCGTAGGAGAGCGCGTCGATCTCGCGCAGCAGCAGCGCGGTGCGCTGCGTCTCGGGCAGCTCGTGGACGTCGGCGAGCAGCTCGCGGAAGCTCTCGCGGCGGATCACCCGTCGCCGGTCGAGATGCCGTGCTCGGCGAAGTGGATGTCCATCGAGTCGACGCCGATCGGCCGAGGCGCGGCGCAGGTGGTTGAGCGAGCGGTTGCGCGCGATGCGGTAGAGCCAGGGACGCACGTTGATCTCGCGCTCGTCGGCGAGCACCGCGTTGAAGGCGGCGGCGAAGACCTCCTGCAGCACGTCCTCGGCGTCCTCGCGCGAGCCGAGCATGTGCCGGCAGAACGACAGCAGGCGCGACTGGTAGCGCGAGCAGAGCGCCTCGAAGGCGGCGTGCTGGCCGCGGCGGGTGAGCGCGATCAGGCGCTCGTCGGACTGCAGGCGCAGCAGGGGCGACGGGCCGCGCAGGCCCGGGATGCGACGCTGGAATGTGAGAGTGCGGAGACCTCCATACGGTGCATCCATTGCCTCATCCAGTACCCTAAATACACGGTAACAAGGCCCGAGTTGCGGCCTTGTGGGGCGGATTGCAGGCTCCCATAAACTGGCCTGGAAGGCTGCAGCATGGACGGCTGGCCCGGGTGGCGGAACGGTATACGCAATCGACTTAAAATCGATGGCCTGAGACGGGCATTGTGGGTTCGACTCCCACCCCGGGCATTTGCGGCAGCCCTCGCGGTAGAGTCGCGCACGCATGGCGAGCGAGAGCGCGCAGGGGGAGGAGACGGCGCAGGGCGAGACGCTTCCACGGCGGACGGCTGATCGCGCGGCGGCTGAAGGCGCACGGCGTCAGCAAGCTGTTCACGCTCTCCGGCGGTCATCTCTTCTCGATCTACGACGGCTGCCGCGAGGAGGGCATCGAGATCGTCGACGTGCGCCACGAGTCGACGGCCGCGTTCGCGGCCGAGGGCTGGGCGAAGGTCACGCGCGAGCCCGGCGTGTGCGCGCTGACGGCCGGCCCGGGCGTGACCAACGGGATGAGCGCGATGGCCTCGGCGCAGGCCAACCACTCGCCGATGGTCGTGCTCGGCGGGCGCGCGCCGGCGCTGCGCTGGGGGCAGGGCTCGCTGCAGGAGATCGACCACGTCCCGTTCGTGCGGCCGCTGACGAAGCTGGCGGCGACGCGCGGGCGAGCACGGAGGAGATCCCGGGGCTGGTCGACGACGCCTTCGCGGCGGCGCTCGCGCCCGCACGGCGGCCCGACGTTCGTCGACTTCCCGCTCGACTACGTGTTCATGGAGGCGCCCGAGCCCGAGCGGCCGACCGCGACGGCTCCCGACCCGCGCGCAGGCGGCGCGGCGGCGACGCGATCGAGCGGGCGGCCGAGCTGCTGCGCGGCGCCGAGCGCCCGGTGATCATGGCCGGCACGGACCTGTACTGGGGGCACGGCGAGCAGGCTCTGCTGCGAGCTTGCCGAGACGCTGCGCATCCCGGTGTTCCTCAACGGCCTGGCGCGCGGCTGCGTGCCGGCCGACCACGAGCTGTTCTTCTCACGCGCGCGCTCGCAGGCGCTGAAGGGCGCCGACGTGGCGCTCGTGATCGGCGTGCCGATGGACTTCCGCCTGGCGTTCGGCGCGGCGTTCGGCGAGGACACGGAGATCGTGGTGATCGACGCGGCCGAGCCCGAGCGCGCGCCACCCGCGCGCGGTCGCCGCGGAGTGCTACGGCTCGCTGCGGCACGACGCTCGAGGACCTGCGCGCGGCGGCCGGCGGCAAGGCGCTGGCGACGCGAGGCCTGGGTCGGCGAGCTGCGCGCGGCCGAGACCGAGCGCCGCGAGGGCGAGCGGGCCGAGCTCGAGGACGACCGCGCGCCGCTGCACCCGATGCGGCTGTACGCCGAGCTCGGCGAGGTGCTCGACCGCGACGCGATCGTGATCGGCGACGGCGGCGACTTCGTCTCCTACGCGGGCCGCGTGATCGACAGCTACCAGCCGGGCTGCTGGCTCGACCCGGGGCCGTTCGGCTGCCTCGGCACCGGGCCCGGGCTATGCGCTGGCGGCCAAGCTCGCGCACCCGGACCGCCAGGTCGTGCTGCTGCTCGGCGACGGCGCGTTCGGCTTCTCGGGGATGGAGTTCGACACGCTGGCGCGCCACGGCGTGAACGTGGTCGGCGTGATGGGCAACAACGGCATCTGGGCGCTGGAGAAGCACCCGATGGAGTTCCTCTACGGCTACTCGGTGGCCGCCGAGCTGCGGCCCGGAGACGCGCTACGACCAGGTCGTCGAGGCGCTCGGCGGCCACGGCGAGCTGGTCGAGCGCCCGCGAGGACGTGACGCCGGCGCTCGAGCGCGCGTTCGCGTCCGGGCAAGCCGGCGCTGGTCAACGTGCTGACCGACCCGACGGTCGTCTACCCGCGCAAGTCGAACCTCGCCTGAGCGGACTGTTTGAGATAGGACGGCCCTGAGACGGGCCGTCTGAGACGGGTTCGCGACAGGCTCGGGACGCGCGGACGGGGTGCCGGCTTTCAGCCGACCCCGGCGAGGCGCAGGGCGCCGCCGTAGAGGATGTCGTGCTCTGAGACCTCGACCTCCTCGAGATCGAAGGCGCGCATCGCCTCGCTCGAGCAGGATCATGCCGGCGACGATCGTCGGCGCGCGGTCGGGGTGCAGGCCGACGACCTCGCGGCGCCTGGCTTCGTTCATGTCGGCGAGCCGGGCGAGCAGCAGTTCGACGGTGCCGAGCAGCAGCGTGTAGCCGTGGACGCGCTCGGGGTCGTAGGGGTCGAGCTCCTGGTCGATCGAGGCCGCCGAGGTGGCGGTGCCGGCGACGGCGATCGCCGCGCTCGACCCGCTCGCGCTCCTGCTGCGGGGAGGCCTCGCGTCGAACGTCTGCGCGCGCATCGGCGGCGAGCGCCTGCAGCTCGTGCGGCGTCGGGCGGGTCGGTGTGGATGTGGCGCTCGCTCATGCGCACGACGCCGGCGTGCAGCGAGACGTGGAAGCCGGCCGTGCGCCCGGCGCCGACGACGAACTCGGTCGAGCCGCCGCCGATGTCGATCACGACGGTCGGCTCGCTGCGGCGCGCGGCCGGCCGGACATCGCGCCGAGGAACGTCAGCTGCGCCTCTTCGTCGCCGCTCAGCACGCGCGCGTCGAGGCCGATACTCCTCGCGCACGCGCGCGGCGAAGTCGGCGCCGTTGGCGGCGTCGCGCACGGCCGAGGTGAGCACCGCGAGGTTGGCCTCGCAGCTCGTGCTCGTCGATCGCTGCGCGGTAGTCGGCGAGCACGTTCGAGTACGCGCGCGATCGCCTCGGCCGACAGCGAACCGTCGGCGTCGACGCCCGTCGCCGAGCCGCGTCACCTGCGAGTCGCGCGACGAGCTCCTCGACAGCGCGCCAGTCTCGGCGTCGACGTCGGCGATCAGCAGTCGCGTCGAGTTGGTGCCGATGTCGACGACGGCGACGCGCATGGGTCGATCCTAGGGATAGGCGCGCGGCTGAGCCTTGCACGGCTTCGCTGGCCACGTCATCTTTGCTACAACGTAAGGAGCGACGCGGGGTGGAGCAGTCTGGTAGCTCGTCGGGCTCATAACCCGAAGGTCGCGGGTTCGAATCCCGCCCCCGCTATGCAGGAAAGCCCTCCAAATGGAGGGTTTTCTCGTTAAGGCGGACCCCGTGTCGATGGCTAGCGGGGTGCAAACGGGGTGCAATTGTCAGAAAAAACGTGGGCTTCTCGCCGGTCGTCGCGGCCCAAACCCATGAGCGTTTTCGCGCCAACTTCGCCTCGAAACCTTGACTCGCGCCGCCCGCTCAATACGGTGATCTGACCCATCAAAAAGTGGCGCCGGCGCGGCTGGAACCGCCCGGCGCCTGACACGGAAAGGACGTACACCTTCCCATGCGACCTCAACGTAACAAGCTCCGCTGCGAAGCGGACCGCCGCACACAGCGCGCGCTTGTCCTGCAACTCCTACGCGACGACCACGACGAGTCGTGGGCGCGCAGCGAGCTGGACGCCGAGCTTGGCGACATCGAGGAGCAGGCGATCGCCTGCTCCCTGGAAAGCTTGCAAGAGGCGGGAGTCGTCGAACTCGAGGGCGACGCCCTGTCAGCCTCGCCTGCGGCCTGGCGGTTGCAGGAACTGGCGCTGATCGGCGTCTGATCGCTCGTCGACCGACCGCGACGCGCTGCCCTGGCTCCGACATGCGACTTCCACCACCTCCCAGCGGGGTTGGTGGTGCTCGTTACTTGCCCATTTTCGCCGCCGACGTTCGACCGCGCGTGGGCTCTACCGACAGCGAGCAGCTCGTTCCAGGCGTGGTTCGGTCCAGCGCGTCGGTCGGCGGCGGGGGGGCGGCGCAACGAGCACCACCAACCAATCAATTACGAAGCGAAAGGACGCGACGATGCGTCAGACACGCCTTACCGACCAGACCTTGAAGAGCCTCGAGGCCCGCCGCGCACGCCTGGAGGCGCTATGGCGAATGACTCCGGCCCAGCGCGTTGTCGAAATGCGTCGCGGCAAGCTCTCCCTCGAGCAGTGCGCGGCGTGGGCGGCGCGCTATCCCGAGCAGGTGCCGCAGATCAACGGCGAGTACGAGTACCTCGCGGCGTTCACGCCGGAGGTACGCGACTAGTAGGCGACCGCACCAGGAGGATCTCACCGGCTCGCTACCGTACGGGCCGGTGAGCGCCTGGCGCACCATCCCACTCGCAGTCAAGCTGGACGGCGAGCAGATCGCCAGCGAGACGGTCTGCGTCTCGGCGGGAGCGCACGCGCTGACGATCGTCACGGCACTGCCCGACCGAGGCCTCGCGATTGAGCTGACCTCGAGCTTCGTCGGGGATGAGGATGTCGCGACCCACGCGACGCACCTCGTGTTGGGTCCGCCAGGGCACGATTCGCGGATCTCCGTGCGCGAGTACGAGAACGCGCACGTCGACCCGGTGTACGGACCGCGAGACTGCGCCTACGAGCACGTCGCGGTCCTCCTCGAGGAGCTCACCGGGCTCGGCTATGAGGTGTCGATCGAAGTCCCGGACGACGCGTTCGAGGAGCTGGAGGGCGGCTGAACGGTGCCAGAGCACCGGGCCTCTCTGCATCCGCTCATTGATGCTGATCGAGCCCCGACGGAGGGCACGCGCCGATTACGCCTGCCAAGCGAAGCCCGACCGTTGCGCCTACGGCACCAGGTTTGTGGTCTGGGCGGTCGGTCGGGAACTCGAGTTCCCCGCTCACGCTTGCGAAGGGCCGGGAAATCCGTCTTTCCCCCGGACTCATTCAGGCCGAGCAGGTCGCTGAGGAACAGTTGGGAACAATTTGCTCGGCAACACTACAGTCGCGACGGTTTAGTCCCGTCGGCACCGGGGTCATCTACGGCTGGCGACGGCGATCCGGCGGGCCGAGCCTGGCTCGGGGCTAGGCGTGTTGCTTGCCGTTGCGCATTGCACCGTCTGCGGGCTTCCTGGCCTTCCCTCGTGCCTGCTCGACTGGGTACCGTTCATCGTTGCGGTCGATCTTGCTGGCGATAGCCGCCGATAGCGATACCCCGATCGTATCCGCCAGTTGCACGAGGTAAATTGCCACGTCCGCAAGCTCTTCGGCCACGTCGCCCTCATGCTCAGCCAGATGAGCCCCGAGCTCGTCATCGTCGCGCCACTGGAAATGCTCAAGCAGCTCGCCACACTCCACAACGATCGACATAGCTAGGTTCCGTGGCGTATGGAACCGCTCCCACTCTCTGGCCTCTCGAAAGCTGCGCAGCCGGAGCGCGATCTCGTCCAGAGACACTGCCGCCGAAGGGGGAGCGGGCGGGGCCGACGCGCCACTCTCCAGGATGCTTGTATTGCGGCTTGCCATGGCTTGAAGGTAGCGTCCGGGACGGACGCCCGAGGGGCTATGCCAGCAACGACCGAAAAAATCCTTGGATTCATCGCGCTCCTTCAGTGAGCGCGTCGAACACGGCCTGCACGACATCCCGTGGCGGGCCATCAGCTCGAATCGGATGCACCAGCCCCAGATCGTCGTAGTGGCGGACGATGTCTCTCGCCTCTCGACCCCACACCTCGTGGCGCAACTCGATTCCCTCAACCGTGTCGTCAGCGCGAGCGCTGACCGGAGCACCACATTGCGAGCACTTAGAGCCTCTCGGAGGCCAGCCGGGACCGTGGGGCCAACCGCATCCTTCGCAGACTGATCGTGTCAAGAGCCGGTCGACTGCCATCGGCGTTGGGACCTCAAGTACGACGACAGCAGTCGGTTCGCCCGAAAGCAGCTTGCGCACCCGGCTCAGCTCGTTAGCCATGCGCGGCACGCCATCCAGGATCAGACCCCGGTCGTGCTCGCGGTCTGCCAAGCGCTCGCCCAGGAGCCGATAGCTCAGTTCAGGGGGGACGCCGGCCCCGGCGTCGATTAGGAGGCCGATTGTGTCAGCCAACTCTGCATTGCTGCCCGCCACAGCGCGGAGCAGCTCGCCCATACTGAAGAAGTCTGCGGCGAGGCGGCGCGCCAGCAACCTTCCCACGAGACTCTTGCCCGCACCTTGCCTGCCGAGCAGTAGAACCCGATCAAGGCCTAGACGTAGCTGATCGTCCAAGGAGCGCCGACCTCTCAGCGGGAAGCTGCGTTAACACGCTGTCCGCGATTGCCCGCACGTCCTCGGCCGCGCGCACGTCGAAGTCCGTCGAGTTCAGGCGTATCACGGGACAGCGGTGCCAGGAATCGATGAAGGCCTCATAGCGTCTCGCAAGGCCGCGCAGGTACTCCAACGTGATGCTGTCATCTCCCACGTGACCACGCGTCTTGATCCTCGAAAATGCCTCCTGCGGATCTATGTCCAGGTAGAGCACTAGATCCGGCGGGAGAAGTGTGTCGGCCACCAGCGTCGCCAAGCGGTCGGCCACTGCTATGTCATCGTCGGCCAGGAATCCTTGAGCGTGGAACTCCCGGCCAAAGACATCGAAATGCTCTTGAGGGAGGCGCTCCTGCAACACGCCCAGTTGCCCTTCCAATGCTTCCACCTGTTCATGCACGCTGCGCTCGAAGAAGAACAGGAGGTTCTGCAGCGCCCACCGTTCTGGGTCCCTGTAAAAGCGCTCCAGATACGGATTGGCAGCGTCTGGCTCAGGGAGCCCTCTAGCTCCGAGTAACGGCGCGAGGTTCTCCACGAGGGTCGACTTGCCCGCGGCAATTTGCCCAGAGACACCGATCAACACAGGGCTAGCCGACACGCGGTGATGATAGAGAGGCAAGTAGACTGCGGGCCGACACGCTAGCTTGGACGCATGCAAGCTACCAACGCAGCATTGTTGGCTCACCCGGCGCTCGCAGTCGACGCGTATGAGCGTGTCGCGGGCGAGTATGACGATGCCGAGCACCGCACCACCCGGATCCTGGAGAACCTTAGTCGCCGTGCCACGCAGCGTGCGCAGCAGCAGGGCCACAGCTGGCCAGTACGCACGATACTGGAGATCGGAGCCGGGACCGGCGCGCTGACCGGCGCGCTACTTGGGGCGTGGCCGGAAGCCCAGGTAATCGCGACAGATCCCTCGCAGGAGATGCTGGCCGTTTTGGAGCAAAAGCATGGGAGCGGCGATGGCCGCTTGGCGACCGCGCTCGCTGACGTCTCGTCCGCTTTCGCGGCCAGTGACGCGCCTCCTGATTTGGTCGCGGCCGGACTGGCCGATCCGTTTCTCGACCCAGCCAGCCTCCGCGAGGTCAGGGCGGGCATGCGACGTGGGTCGCGGTTGTTGTTCACGGTCCCGTCTCGCACCTGGGCGCGACGAGAGCGTATTGAGCGTCTAGGTATTCCGCTCGGAAGCACTCGTTTTCGATTGCGCGACGGCTCGGTCGTCTTCGCGAAATCGCTGACGTACGACGAGCGCGACATGCGTCACCTGGCTGGGACTGCCGGCTTTGTCGTGACCGCAGTAGGTACCGAGCGCTCAACGGAGCTTTGGTCCGCCCCGGAGGTTTGCTGGGCGCTTGTGTCTGCCCCATAGCCCCGATCAGTCGTCGAAAATCGGGATCGGTGGCTGAGCGGCTTCATCGAGCTTTCGCACGACACGATCTACGGCTGCGGAAAGCGCGGCGACGGCCGGTGACTGCTCTAGGCGCGCGACTACGTCCTCCACGAATGCGTCTTCAGCTGTCGACTGGACGAAGAGCAAGCCTATGCGGCGCCCCTGTGCATCCTTCAACACGACGCACACAAAAGTCTTCGCGCTACCCCCGACCGTTGCCGTCTCGGCGATCGTCATGCCCCATTCTTCGATGAGTACCCTCGTGTCGGCCGGCACGGTCGCCTGGAGAGACTCCTCGAGTCTCCAGGCCTTTCCAATGATCCCGAACCGAATCGAATAGACCTTTCCGCTCCCTCCCCCGCGCGGGTAGTAGTCGAGCAGCCGATAGAGGAGGCCCTGAAAGACGACGTCGGCCACATACACAGTCGCCTGACAATCATGAGCTTGAGACGTGAGTGCGTCTCTGAGCACCTCCTGGTGGATCCTCTGAACGGCTTTTTTGATCCGCTCGACCTTCGCTTGCCGGTCAAATTCCTGCTTGACCGGCTTGCGGAACGCTCGGATCGACTCGGCGAGATTCTCCTTGACCTGACTGGACTCCTTCGCGGTGAGGTCCACTTCGAATCCGCCGCCTTTGAACCTGGTCACTCGGTCCAAGACTCCTTTTAGCATTCCTCTCGGCCCAGGAAGGCACAGGATCCCCAAGGCTATGAGGACGACCACCGGCCACGCCAAAGCCTGGGCAAGTTCAACCCATTCGCTCATGCCAGCTACGGTATCGCCCCGGCGGCAGTTGAGCTTGTACGCAGCCCCGACTCTTCGATCGGTGCATGGCGCCGCCGCAGAAGTTGAGAACGAGCCCGCGTGCCCCTAGCTCACAGCGCTGCAGCCGCAGGCCCAGCCCAATGGCGCCAGACTCCTGCAATTTCCTGACCCCTCCCGAGACCTTTTGTAAGACAGACCCCCACCACAAAGCTAGTGGCTGGATATGCCCAGGAAACCTTTGCCGCTCGCTCCGGCCTCGCCTGCAGGTACTCAGAGCGATCGAGCGCGGCAAGTTCAGGGTCTGGCTCGACACGATCGTCAGGGTCGCCGCTGCCCTCGATGTCACTACCGCGGGACTCCTGTCGCGAGCGAAGCTCCGAACCTCGCTGGAAGGCGAGCAGACTATACGCACCCAGGGTGCCTATCCCATCTCTTTACCTAAATTGTTCGTCCGCTGAAGCGGGCTGCGAGTCGTTCAGATCACCTGAGTTTCCGCGCCCTTGAGCTTCCCCGGCGAGCGCCGTACGTTCGCCGAGATGCAGACAACGCACAAGGTCAGCGGCAGCTCGGCAGCGGGCTATGCCGCGTATGTGACCTCGCCCTCCGACCGCGGCGACTACTACACCGCAAGCGCCGAGGGCGAGCCCGCGCTGCTCGCACCGAGCCGCTGGCACGGCTCGCCGGACTTGCTCGCCCAACTCGGCCTGTCCCGCGAGCGCGGGGTGACGCGCGAGGAGCTCTCCACGCTGATGCACGGCGTCTCTCCGCGCGACGGCCACGAGCTGCGCCGCGCGGGCGGCGACGGCAGTCGCGTTGCTGGAATCGACATGACCTTCAGCGCGCCGAAGTCGGTCTCGGCGCTGTGGGCGGTCTCCTCGCCCTACGAGAGGGCCCGGATCGAGGCGGCGCACTCGAAGGCGGTCTCGGGAGCGATCGCGCGCACCGAGCGCGAGGTCGCGCTCGTGCGCACGCGCTCAGAAGGCAAGCTGCGCTGGGAGAAGGCGAGCAGCCTGCTCGCCGCGGAGTTCGTACACACCTCCAGCAGGCTCACGCGAGATCAGGAGTCAGGCGGCGTGCCCGACCCGCAGCTTCACTCCCACGTCGTGGTGCTTGGTGCCGAGCGCGAGGACGGTCGCTTCGCTGCGGTCGACTCCCGCGAGCTGTTCCGCGCGGCGCGCGCCAACGGCGCGTGGTATCGCGCAGAGCTGGCCGATGGCCTTGGCGAGCTCGGCCTTCAGATCGAGACCGCCACGGGCAGGGACGGCCGCTATTTCGAGATCGCCGGCGTGCCGGAGAAGCTCAGCGAGCGCTGGTCGATGCGCGGCGTTGAGATCGAGCGCGCCGCGCGCGCCTTTCGCACCCGCTACGGGCGCGACCCGCGCGCCGGCGAGCTCGGCTCGCTGACGGTGGCCACGCGCGGCACGAAGGCGCAGGCTGAAGGCGGGCGAGGTAGACCGCGCGTGGAAGGCCGTCGGCGAGGAGCACGGTCTCTCGCGCGAGCGAGCGCAGCGTCTCTACGCAAACCGCGAGCGCGAGCCGTTCTCACGCGAGCGCTTCGGCCAAGCGCTGGTCGGCGAGCTGACGAAGAGTAGAGCGACGCTCAGTGAGCGCGAGATGCGCGCGCGAGCGTATGAGCTCGTCGCGGGACAGGCGCATCCACGTGAGGCCGACGCGACGATCGAGGAGCTGACGCGCTCGGGCGAGCTGATCGCCCTGCAGGGCGATCATTGGACCACGCGCGAGCTGCGCGAGCTCGAGCTTCGGACCGCGAAGCTCGCCGTCTCACGCTCGACCGAGGCTGCGGCACCGGTGAGCGAGTCCTCGCTCCGCCTGGCGCGCCTTGACGTCCAGTGTGAGATCCGCGGTCAGCTGAGCGCCGAGCAGCGCGAGGCGGTCAAGACGATCACCGGCCCGGGCGGCGTCAGCGTGCTCGTTGGCCGGGCCGGCACCGGCAAGGGCGTCGTCATCGCCGCCGCCGGTGGTGCCTGGCAGCGCGAGGGCTATCAGGTGATCGGCACCGCGGTGGCGGGTGCCACCGCCGAGCGCCTCGGGGCCGACGCGAGCCTCGAGCGCTCGATCACGACCGACGCGCTGCTCGCGCGCGTTCAGTTGGGCAGCGTGCGCCTTGACGCAAAGACGGTCGTCGTGATGGACGAGGCCGGGGTGGCCGACACCAAGCGCCTCGCCGCACTGGCGGAGGTCACGGCCCGAGCGGAGAGCAAGCTCGTGCTGGTCGGCGATCACGCCCAGCTTTCGGCGATCGGCGCCGGTGGCATGTTCGCCGAGCTGCAGGGCAAGGTGCCGACGGCCGAGGTCAGCGAGGTCCACCGCGCACGCCATGCCTGGGAGCGCGAGGTCTGGCAGCAGGTCAGGGCGGGGGAGGCGCACGGCGCTCTGGCGGGCTACCAGGCCCATGGACGGCTGCACATCTCAGACACGCGCGAGCACGCGGCCGAGCGGATGGTGGCGGCGTGGGATCGTGTTCGCCAGGAGCGCCCGGACGAGCGCCTCGTGATGCTCACCGACGCGTCGAACGCCGAGCTCGATCGGATCAATGCGCTCGCGCAGGAGTGTCTAGCGCAGGCGGGTGAGCTGGGCGCGCGTTCGGTCGAGCTTCCCGAACGTCCGTATGGGCTTGGGGCAGGCGATGAGGTTATCTTCACGGCCGCGCTCTATCAGCCGGGACAGCAGCGCATCGAGAACGGGACGCTCGGGAGCGTGGTCGAGGTCTCAGGCGATGACCGCGTTTCGATCCAGACCAAGGGCGCGCAGGAGCGCGAGGTACAGCTCGGCGCGGAGGAGCTCGCCGGGCTGCGCCTTGCCTACGCACAGCATCTCTACAAGGCCCAGGGCCGCACGGTCGATCGCTCATTCGTGCTCACCGGAGGCTGGCAAACCGATCGCGAGCACGCTTACGTCGCGCTGACGCGCGCGCAGGAGCGCACCGACGTCTACGTCTCGCGCGAGGATCTCGGCGAGCAGGGGATGGACGGCGGCGCGATCGAGCGACTTGGCGAAGCCATGGCTGAGAGTCGCGCGCAGGAGGCGAGCTTGGCTGCTCTTGAGCGGGAGCATCCCCATGAGCTGACGGCCGAGACCGTCGCTGATCGGGATCGTCACGGATTCGACACGTCGCTCGACAGCTACTAGTTCGCCGCAGTTTATGTTAGGGTCCGATAAATGGAATCCCGCGCCCGGTACGACGCCAGCGGGAAGACCTTCAAGCCGATCAGCCTGCTGGCGGCGTCGGCTCCCTCGATCACGACGTGGCTCTCGGCACTTATCATGGCCTCGACGATCCGTTTCCTACCCGGCGAAGTTAATGCTCTCGACTTTGTCCCCTTCTGCGGATTTGTCGGTGGCGTATCAGGTGCCTTTTGGGGCACCCTCACAAGGCAGACTCAACAGTTTCCGACACGCGAGTCGTTCCGTGGCGTCGCGATGGGAACCCTGTTCGGTCTCCTCTTCGTCGTTATCGGTGCCACTGGTGTTGAGCGATGAAACGGGTCTTCCTCGCGATTCTCCCAGCGGTCGTGCTGGTTACTGCCGCACAGGTCGTGTCCGATCACGGCTGGGCGAGCCTCCTAAACAGCGCTGCACTCGTGTATCTCGCGGTGATCGTGATGGAGTCAATACTCTCGGCACGCAACATCGACGGAGCGGCGGCGTCGTCCGAGCAACGATCTGACTCCAAGAGTCCAGAGCTCACGTACCGTGACAACGCCTTGGCTGAGCGTCTGACGGAGCTGATCGGATTCATAGGGATCAGCACGCCGACCCTAGTGCGAGCGGCCAATGCCGACGCCAATCCGGCCGTTCTCGACGGATGGCTCGATGTGCTCGCTGCCCGGCTTGGCGCAGCAGTCCGCCACTCCTGCGGCGCGATGGTTGTTCGCGAGACCTACACATTTGAGGACGACGATCTAGCCCCATACTGTGAGGTCGTGTTCCAGGGGGGAGCGCCACTCTGCACGCTACCTGTAGCGACTCGTATACCGGTCAAGGACGGCATCCCCGCTGGAGTCGCCGAGTATTCAGGCGTGCGATCTCTCTACGTCACCAGCGTCAATCCGGGCGACGCACGGTACTGGGTATGTCTGGGCTTCTCGGTGCAAGTCACACACCCCCTGCTCGATTCGCTCTGTGATGCGACTGCGGGACCTGTGGCGGTGGTAATTTCGTCGATCACACGCCACCAATCCATGCTGAGCTCGGTGTCGGGCCGCGATCCATCGACACGGGCGCTCTTTCTTCCAGGATCCGGCTGAGTTCACCTCACAGATCGCCCATTACTTACATCGCATCTAAATGAGTACGCAACTTCAGTGGCACCCGCTTGTCCATGAACGCTGGGCGCAGGAGCGTCTCGTGTTCTGGCGCATGGGGTTTTATCCGACATATCGACGAGACGAGGTGCACCAAGCTCTCGACGTGGTGTGCCGTCGACACGCCATTAAAGGGCGAGTCGTCTACGAGGTCTTCGGTCAACACGACCTGATCGCTCGTTTCTGGATTCTTCGTTCAGTAGCAGCCGCTGATGTCGACCGCGACATCAAGAGAACATTGAACGCTTTCCATCTTGAGTACTGCGACATGTTTGAGGTAGACAGCATCGGGATGCACTGGTTCTGGGACGAAGAGCCCACCCCGGCAAGCCCTCCCTCTGAGTCGGTGCTCGCAAGTCCTCCCTCCGCCGCAACATTGCACGAGGTCGACGCGCTCGCAGCCGAGTTGAACAGCGGGAGACTCTCTGAGGATACGTTTCGTCAAAATGCACACGCGACCGATTTTCTTAACAAAGGTGTCATTGGCATCCGAGAGACCACCGACGGAATCAAGTTCGCGATAATCGTCTCAACATCTACAGAGCTGAGCACGCGTTTCACGATGATGGAAGCTCTAGGGAACCAGCTGCGGCGAATAATGACTGGCGCTGACCTGATCCGCGAGCGCTCGCTGTATAGCGGCACCGGCTTTGGGAAGTTCTTGATTCTCGGGAAGGTCGAGCCAAACGACTTCTTTAGTATCAACAACGCTCTAATTGGTCCGATCGTCGACGAGGCATATTTGGCCGGGGTCTACCGCACCCGCAGTATCACCTATGTAGGGAACAGCGCGACGCTTATGACGTTCGGCGAATCACTGTCGCTACCGGCCGTGATGGCTGACGAGGACGATGATTACGAGATCACTGAGATTCTCTCGGGCGGCGAGAACGCGCGCGTTGAGTATAAGGCGTCCGGCTTCGTGGATTTGAACCGATGGCTAGCGACCGGCGAACGAGTGGAGGAGAACGCGTTCGAGTCCCTCGCCCATGCGGTAGTTGCCCTGCTGAACGCGGAAGGCGGCGGCGTGATCGTACTCGGCGTCGTTGAGCAAGGGATCCGAGACTATCGGAACCAGCTGGCGGATCTCCCCACGACGGATGGTCTTATGCTTCTAGGGATTGCGTTTGACTGGGAGTCCTGGAAGCGGAAGGAGTTCGATGAATACCGGCACCGGCTTCAGCAAAAGCTAGCGGAGGCGATCGAGCCCTCGCCGATGGACCTCGTTCGGTATTCCCGAGAGACTGTGGAAGGACGTGAGCTGTGCGTACTCACCGTTAGTGGGTTGTCGCCAGAATGGCACTATCTAAAGACGGGACCAAAGCGGTTTGATTTCGTGGTTCGCGAAGATGCCCAATCTGTAGCTCTATCGGGTCCAGCTGAGGATCGTTACAAGCAACTCCACCCCCGCTCGTAGTTGCAGGGCGACGCGCTGGTCGCGACGAGCGTCTGTCTGTCGATCGCGTGACTCGTTAATCGGCCCTTATGACGCGATTTTGTCCGTCAGCTCCGTCTCCCAGTCTAGGTGTGTCTAGCGTGCACTGAGTGTGGTGGGTTCTTCGCCGAGTCAGGAATAGGAAGGAGGGGACGGCCGGCTCGTTTCCGCACCTAGACCCGGCGATCAGTCCGATGCCAGGGGCACGAGCCGCAGCAGGCCCCACCGGACGCCACGCAGCAGCAGACCGTGTCCCCTCGGCAGTTGCGCAATCTCCCCGCACGGCAGGGTCCGCTGGCGCTGCGTGTGATACGCGACGCTCTCCGAACTGGTGCCAGGCGGCGGCAGGAGCTTCTCAGATTGACCCCGCCCCACCGTGTACGACACGAGCCGCCGGTCGTATTCCCCCAGCGCCAGCGAGATTGCCTCGAGCGTCCGGCTGTCCGCGATCCCACTGAGGATCAGCTTCGTCTGGAACAGTGAGAGGAACCCATCCCCAGCGGCATCGCCCCAGCGCTGGCGCGCCTGACTCAGATCCTGCAGGCAGGCCATCACGTGCAGCCCTTGCCCGCCCGCTTCTGAGACAAGCGCCGGCAGGTCGTGGATCGGCGCGATGTTCGCGACCTCATCGAGGCAGAGGAACACGGGCATCGGCAGGCTTGCGATGCTCGCCCGCGCATAGGTCGCGTGCCGGATCTGTTCGAGCAGCCCCACGACGAGCGGAGCGCTCAGCGCCTGCTTGTGCGACGGCGCAGTGACGTAGATCGTGTCGCGCGAGTCGACAAAGCGCTCAGGATCGAAGTTCGGTCGTGCCGCCGAGCGGCGCGTCGCGTCGGCGTTGTAGGCGGCGAGCACACCGGCCGTCGCAGAGAAGATCGAGGAGCGCTCCCGCCCGTCGGTCTTCGCGATCCCGACGAGCACGTCGCTTGCAACAGTGGCCTCGTGGTCCTCGAGCGTCAATCCTGCCGGCTCGAGATCCTGGCGGAGCACCCAGCGCAGCACCCCTGAGATCGGCAGCTCGGCGAGGTTCGCGGCGTGAAGCAGCGGCGCGAGCAGCGCGGTCGATCGCTCGCGCCAGTGCTGTTCGTTCGTGGTTCCTGCGCCGGGCGAGGTGCACGCCGCCATCGCTCGCGCCATCAAGAGCGCTCCGTCCCAGTTTGAGGCGGCGCTGACCGGCGACCACGAAAGGCGCCTGATCTCGCGCGGCAGCTCATCCTGCTCGCCGGTCGGATCGAACAGCCACACCTGCCCGATCTCTGAGCGCGATCGCCAGGTCGCCTCCAGCACGTCGCGCTTGGTCGCCGTCGACACGGCGGCCCCCGGCGCCGAGAGCATCGCCGGGATCACAACCGAGCTGGTCTTGCCCGAGCGCGGCGGCCCTAGGACCATCACCGCGTGCTCGGGGTCGGCCGTGATGAAGCCGCCGCCCGGGGCCAGGCCGAGAAAGGCTCCGCCCCCTCGCTTCGCGACGTGCTCGCGGGCGACCTTGGCTGGATGGTCGGTGCTCGCTAGGCGATCGGCGAGTCGCTGCGCCGGCGATGGTCTGCGCGGCAGGGGGAGCCTCACGCGTCCGCCGATCACGGCGCGGTAGAGCAGCCAGAGCGCGGCGAGGATCAGTGCGTCACGGCCGAGCGTGGCGAGCGTTGATCTCGCCGCGCCCGCTGCGCCCTGCGCGAGCACACGATGGGTGAATAGCTCAAAGGCGATCACCACGAGCGCTATCGCGCCAAGTTTCCACTTCCAGCGGTTGCTGCGCGGGGGTGGGCGGTACTGGTGGGACGGTCCCCACTGACGCAATCGTGTGCTTGACATCAGACTGACATCATATATGATGGGCTTGTGATTGCAAGAGTGGCGCAGAGAAAGGTGGGGGAGCATGCCTGAGTCCGGGAGCGGCGTCGGTAGGGGAGCCCGCGCGGTCGTGCGCGAGATCGATCAGGAGCTGGAGCGCATCGAAAGGGGCCTTTCTGGCTACGAGCCGCTGCTGCGCGAGCGCGAGCGCCTGTTAGCGGCGCGTGCGGCGCTGACCGGGGAGGAGCCTCCCGGATCTGGCAAGGCGCGGACCTCCCAGGATGACGTCGCGGAGTTCCTAGCCGAACGCCCGGACTCCTGGCCGGCTGACATCGCCGCTGCGCTGGGCGTGCCGGTGACCAACGTCTCGGCTCATCTCTACCGCGGCAAGCGCACGCGCTTTGAGCGGGGCGAGCAGGGCTGGCGCCTACGTTTGCAGGGGGGGTCAGATGCGTCTTAGGCGCGACATACCTATGGATGCACGCAAAGCCTTCATTCAGCGCCTACTTGATCCGTGTGCGGGAGCTCGCGCCGGTGTGGCTCTTGCTCTACTCCGTGAGCTTGCTTCTCCAGGCCTTCTGCGCGCCGCTGCGCGCGGCGGTCTCCTACGGCCTTCTGTGGCTGATCCTGACGGTGCTCGGCAAGTCCACGGCGTCTCTGCACCTAATCGCATGGATGATCGGCTACGGCCCGCTGATCCTCTCGGTGGCGACGCTGCTGCTCCCGCTCGGCGGCTGGCTGTGGCAGCAGCAGAGCGGCGGACGGACACCGTCAGAACGAGAGCGCTTGATCTACGAGGACGCGCTGGCGGTCCTCTCCCAGGCCGATCCAAGGCCTCGACCGCCCCGGCGCTGGTTCGTGCTCGACGAGCCGACCGTCAACGCGGCTGCCTACGCCGACACGCTGATGCTCACGCGAGGCCTGATCGAGAGCGGCCTCTTGGAGGCGGTGCTCGCCCACGAGCTCGGACACCTGAACAGCTCAGACGCGAGACTCGCCGCGGCGCTTCACCGTCTGACCACGCCGCCGCGTCGGCGCCTTCGCTTTCCGCTGCGGACGCTCGGGTTCCTCGTCAGCGGTGCGCTTGGTGTCTGGGTGATGCGCCTGCCCTTGAGCGCCTACTGGCGAGAGCGCGAGTTCGAGGCCGACCGCTATGCCGCCAATCTCGGGCAGGGCGAGGCGCTGATGCGCTTCCTCGATCAGCACGCGCTCGAGCACGACCTGCCGGTGCCCTTCCGCTGGCTGACCGAGCACTCCCATCCCTCGACCGAGCACCGGATCGATCGGCTCGCCCAGCTGGAGGCCGAGGAGTGACCCGAGTCGCGTGCGACAGACAGGTAGCTCCGTGATCGGAACCCGTCAAGGCCGTCCCTGCGGGACCGCCTGCGGCGGGGCCTGTCGGCCCGGCCTTGACAGAACCCGACCCCGGAGCTATGGAGCATTCAGGTCGGCAGGGATGGCCCTGCCGACCTTTTCGACAAACCACTGATGATCGGAGGATTTGTGAGTTCTCTTGTGATGATCCCCTCACGCCACGGAGGGCGCGCTCGTTCGCTGCCCGCTTTGCGGTCTCGTCGTGCTGGGCTTCGACGCGGGCTTGGCGTCGCCGTGCAGCCTGGAGCGGGTGCTCCGCGGATTGCCACCGATCCGCTGCTGACGGCCGACGAGGTCGCGGCGCTGCTGCAGGTGACGAAGGCTTGGGTGTATGCCGAGACGCGGGCCAAGCGGATTCCGCATGTGCCGCTCGGGCGCTACGTGCGCTATCGGCGCTCGGCGGTGTTGCAGTGGATCGCCGCGCTCGAGCGAGGCCCGGCCGGCGCCGGTCGCTAATCAAGCGAGCTGAGGAAGTAGACACGATGAGCGACAGGCAGAAGCGCACATACGGTTCAGGCTCAGTGATCGTCCATCGCGGCGCGTGGTATGGGCGCTGGTGGATCGGGAACCGCTACGTCAAGCGCAAGCTCGGCGAGATCCGCACGCCCGGGACGCGCGAGGGGCTGACGCGCAAGCAGGCCGAGATGGCGCTGCGGCGCCTGATGACCGAGGTGCGCATCGTCGTGCCCGAGGAACGGATGACCTACCAGGAGGCGGGCGACCGCTATCTGCACCACCTGGAGCACGTCAAGCGGCGCAAGCCGTCGACGATCCAGGACTACCGCATCATCCTCAACAAGCACCTCGTGCCGCACTTCGGTTCCAAGCCCGTCGACCGCATCGCCGCACGCGACGTCGCCGCTTACATCCCGGCGAAGAGCGCCGGCGAGGGAGGCTTGAGCCGCAAGACGATCGTCAACCACCTCAACTTCGCGCACGGCGTCTTCGCGTTCGCGCTCAAGCAGGAGTGGTGCACGTCGAATCCGGTCGCGGCGACCGATCGCCCGGAGACCGAGCAGACCGACCCCGACATCCGCTTCCTCGGCTTGAGCGAGCTCGACTCGCTGTTGCGCGCTGCGGAGGCGCGAGCCTCGGCGCCCGCTGAGGACCAGGAACAGCCCGACGCGCGTGCGCCCACCGACCATGCGCTGTATCTGACGGCGGCGATGACGGGCATCCGCGAGGGCGAGCTGGTCGCGCTGCGCTGGCGCGATGTCGATTGGTCGGCTTCGCTGATCCGCGTACGGCGCAACTACACGCGTAGGAACTGGGGCACGCCGAAGTCCAAGCGCTCCTCGCGGGCGGTGCCGATGGCCGACCGTTTGGCGGGCGAGCTCGACCGTCACTTCAAGCGCTCTGCCTACCAAGACGACGATCATCTCGTGTTCGGCCACCCGCATACGGGCGAGCCGTATGACGCCTCGCAGCTGCGCAAGCGCTTCTACGCGGCGATGAAGGCGGCGGGGATGGAGCACCGTTGCGGACGTGACGGCGGCATCACTTTCCACTCGCTGCGCCACACCTTCGGTACGCGGATGGCGGCTGCGGGCGTGCCGATGCGCACGCTGCAGGAGTGGATGGGCCACCGCAACCTGGCGACGACGGAAATCTACGCCGATTACGCGCCAGACCCGGCCTATGGCGCAGCCTTCGCCGAACGCGCCTTCACGGCGAAGGAGCGTACGGAGACCCAAGCGAGCGATGCGGCGAAGCCGCGTATGCCCAGTGATCCAAACTCTGGTTAGCGTAAGTGAGCTCGCGGTCACGAGTACGTACGGAGCGTTCGCGGTGGCCGTTCGACCTCTGACCTTGCTTTGCCTGCGATCTACCACTTCACAGACCTCGACAATCTTGGGGGCATCCTGGTGGCTGCCCGACGCGAGCCTCGAGGCACAGGCGTTCCTCAGCGATCATCCCGAGACGTTGGACGCTACGAACGCGTCGCGCAACTGATCGAGGGATTCGAGACGCCGTACGGCCTTGAGTTGCTCGCCACCACACACTGGGTAGCGGTTCACGAGCAGGCTGAGGAGCACGTGGACGGTCGCGTGGCAGCGGCTCGAAGAGGGTGGCTGGCTCGCGGGCGTGCGCGCCCCGGCTGGCGTCTGACCGCTTCCAAGTTGCAGTCGTCAGTTGGTTGTGTTCCCCGTAACGAGCGCGTTCTTGCGATGCGTGACGTCGGGCTCGCGTGCTTAAGTGTTCCTGCAATCCACGTTGCAACCTGAGGAGCCCCGATGACCGATCGCACGTTCACCCTGCCCGAGTTGGCGGAGCTGGTCGATGTCGAGTACCGCACGCTGCACACGTGGGTAGGCCGGGGTCTGCTTGCTGCTTCGTGCCAGGAGGCTCAGGGGTCAGGTACTCGTAATCTGTTCGACTGCAGCGATGCCCTGGAGGCCTATGTCCTCGCGGACCTGCGCCGCGCCGGCGTCGAGCTCGCGAGGCTTGAGGATGTCGCGGCTGAGCTACGGCGATCGCGCACCGAGCGTCCGGAGCGAGACGACGTCCTCTTGATCAATGGTCGGGTCGCGCTATCGAGTAGGCACGGTCTGGCCGAGGCCATCGGTCGTATGAGTCCGACGCTCGTGTACGACCTCGAGCATGCCTCGAAAGGGCTGAGCAACAGGCTCGATTCCAGCGTCTGAATGCATATGCATTCAGAGCGTCCGACGGCATCGTCATTGTCTCGTCGGAGTCGGGCGATGGTCGCTCGGCTCCTACTGATAGGAGACCGACGACATGCCTTGGACCATCGAGAACTCCCGGGAACGGATCGTTCGCATCGCGGCGGCGATCCCCGAGATTCAGATAAGCGACTTGACCCGCGAAATGACGCTCAGCAATGTCAAGCTCGCCAAGCCCAAGAGGATCACGGGCGTCCACAGCTACGTCGCGCTTGCAAACGAGCAGCGCATCGTCGATGACCTACTTGACGTAGACGATCACGCGGCTGCGAAACGCGCGGCGCGCCGCCTGCACCTCTATCAACGCGCCGTTGGCCGCACCGCCGACGCGTTCGGTGCCGCTCGGGTCCACTTTCAGGGCTCGCGACTGCATTCGCTGACCTACCGGCCTTGCTCAGATCATGCGCAGATCGCCGCACGAGCTGTGGCGATGGCACTCGCCGCCGACCTCGTGGTTCGCAAGGCGCTGAACCCGGCGCTCAAGGACGACCCCGACCTCAAGGTCGCCGCTGGCGCTGCCTACGGCGAGTCGCTGGCGACCATGAGTGGATCCCGTGGCGACTCCGAGTTGCTGTTCATCGGCGATCCCGCGAACGAAGGCGCCAAGGCGATCGACGTTGGCTGTCGTCTGCGTGTCACCGGCGGGCTCTTGGAGCTTCTTGACTGCGACGCGCTCGGGATCGAGGCCACCGAGCAGTCTGACGGCCTCCACTCGCTGAGGATGGACCAGCAGGCGATCGAGGATCTCGCCGAGCGCTTCAAGATCGACTGGACGCTCGCCGCAGCGACGAGGAAGGTCGACCACGACGTCGAGACGATCAGCCTCGATTCGGTCGGTATCGGCAAGGCGATCGCGGAGATCGACAAGGAGCGCCTCTCGCTGTCGGCTTGCAAGCTGAACCAGGCGCTCACCGTTTTCGGCGACCTCGATGGCTTCACAGCGATCGTCGCCGACGCGATGGGTGACGACGACCGGCTTGCGGAGCTCGTGCGCGCCTTCCACATCGTCCGCGCGGAGCTGCGACACGTTGCCGTCGCCGATTACAGCCCGACGCTCCGTGTCCAGTACCAGGGTGACCGCATTCAGCTGATGCGGCATTTGCCGTACGACGATGCCGACAAGCGCGCCTTGCAGGCTCTGAGAATCGCCGCTGCCTGGAACTCATCGCTAACGCAGACGCTTCCCGAAGTCCTCGATCTCGAGGGCCTCGGTCTTGCGACAGGCATCGCCGACGGGCCGACGCTGATCTCAAAGCTCGGCACTCGCGGCAATCGCGATGTCGTGACCGTCGGCCATGGCGTTCGTCGCGCCGAGCGCATACAGCGCAATCTTGACGGCGGCGAGATCGGGCTCGATGGGACGACGCTCGACCTCTTGCCGGAGGATGTGCAGAGCTTGTTCGAGTGGCGGCCTGGCGCCCAGGCGCATGTCTGCTCGGGCTGCGACCTCAACGACGTCGAGCTCGCGCTGCGAGCCGCGACGTACGACGGGGGCGAGACGCAGAGCGTGACGACGACAGCGACAAAGGTCGCAGTCGGCGTGGCTGCTGCTGCGTTGATTGGCGCGGCCGCCAAAGCCGCCGCGCGCCCAGATCGCATGCTCGACACCGACGGCGAGCAAAACGGAGGAGGCTATGCAGGGGATCAGGACGGCGGCGAGGCCGGTCGTCGTGAAGGCGGTCAGCGGGGAGGACACGGTGGCGATGTCGTCCCGCGACGCCGCTGGGCGGGTTGATCGCGGGGGCCGGCTCGCGCGGCTTCGCGCCGACCGTGAGCTGCTCGCGCGAGAGCATCCGTACCTCGATTACCACCTCGACGAAGCCGAAGCGCTCGCGGTCGCGCGCGGGGCGGTTCCGATGCTATTGCCAGACGGTCAGGTAGACCCGATCGAGATCGAAGTCGAGTTCCACCGGCGCTACCCGACTCGGCCCCCGCTTGTCCGCGAGACTGGAGGCCGGTTCACGCCCGACGACGACCGGCACATCGTCGGGGACGCCAACTTCTGCCTGTACCTGCGGGAGGTCGACGAGCCTGACCTCGCCAGTCGCCACGCGTTGCACGTGTTCATGCTCGATGTCGTGTGCTTCCTCGAGCAGCAGCTGATCTACGAGCGCATCGGTCGGTTCCCGGGGCCGCAGTGGCCGCACAAGCGCGATGCGTACGCGCTCTACATCGTCGAGCGGCTCGACGATCAGCCAGCGGGGGTCGCTGGGCGGCTGTGGGAGGTTGTGCGCGGTGCGCAGCAGTCGCGCAACGCCCCATGCCCTTGCGGCTGCGGCGTGAAGTACAAGAAGTGCCATCTCACGCTCGCGACCGAGCTGGCGCGAGTCGCGACACGCTACGACCTGGTGAGCTTCGACTACGACGGCCTCAGAAGGTACGCCGGTGTTGCGGCGTAGTAGGCCGCCGGCATCTGCCGGGCCGCCCCCAGGAGTCGACTTCGGCTGGCGCGTCCACCTGGCCATCCAGGAGTGGACGAAGTCGGTCGACCAGAAGGCCTCGATCGTCCTCGTCTTTTCGGTTGCGCTGGCAACACTCGCCAGCCACGAGGTGTTCAACAAGACGGGCGGGCTGCATGACGCGTCAGGGCTGCGACTTTGGCTCGTGCGCACGATGGGTGTCGCATTCGGCGCGTCTGCGCTGCTCGCGGTCTCGGTCGTTCTGCCACGCCTGCGTCGTCGCGCGGCCCGACGCTACGCGCCTGCCGGGCTCGTCTACTTCGGTCACCTGCGCCACCGCAGCGCGGCAGACATCGAGCACCAACTGCGCGCATTGGACCATGACGAGGCGCTAGCGCAACTTGCTCGGCAGCTGAGGGCTACGTCAGCGATCGCCTGGCGCAAGCACGCCCGCCTTCAACTCGCCATGTTCGCGCTCCTTGTGGCCGGCGCGCTTTTCGCGACAGCGCGACTCGCCATGTAGCGCTACGCGCCGACAGCACCGCCAGCACGAGCGCGACCTCGGTACTCGCGCCGGCCCCCTTGACGCCCCGGATTGCGGGCGGTCTCCGGGGTACCTCCGTCTCATCAAGTGGGCTGCAGATCGGGTTGGAGGCAGGGTGCAAATCGGGGTGCAATTTGAGCGAAACTGGAAGGTATCGAGACGCACGGGATTGGCTCTAGTAAGCCAAATCGGCACCCATCGACACCCTCCATATCAATCTCATAACCCGAAGGTCGCGGGTTCGAATCCCGCCCCCGCTATGCCGGCTTAGGGTTTCCCCTCTAGAAAGGTCATTTGGAGGGGGTTACGGGACAGGTTGGCGCGATTTCTTCGCCAATTATTTTAGGGGAAGCCGGTGAGACTCCGTGCGATCGTCCTGACCGCTGCGAGGTGATCGGTGTCAAGCGGGTGGCGCAGGCCGAGCAGCAGCGCGACGGCCTACCGATGCGAGGGCCGCGATCTTCTGATCCGGGCCGAACATCAAGCTGCATCTTGACCGACCACACGTGCGGCGCTCGCGCCCCGACGGCCGGCGCATCGATGCGCTCGTCGTGCGCGCCGCTACCGCGGCATCGTCCCTCGCAAGGCGGTACAAGTTGCCTGTGAGCAGCCGCCCGGGAAAGCAGCCTTACCGAAGCTCAACGGACCCGAAGCCAAGCCGATGAGCGCCCGGGGCCTGAGGTTCACGATGATCGTGTTGACGACGATCGGGCTGGGCGTAGCGACCTACCTCACCTACATCCACTACGCGGGCATCAAGCCGCTGTGCGGACGCAACGGCGGCGGCTGCGAGATCGTGCAGACCTCCGAATACTCGAAACTGGCGGGCGTGCCGGTGGCGCTGATCGGGCTGCTCGGCTACGTCGCGATCCTCGGCTCTCTGCTGGCTCCGGAGAACGAGACGACGCGCTTCGCGACGGTCGCCTTCACGGTCGTCGGCTTCGGCTTCAGCGCGTATCTGACCTACCGCGAGCTCTTCTCGATCCACCACATCTGCGAGTGGTGCGTGTCGAGCGCTGTGATCGTGACGATCCTCATGTGCCTGGCGATCTGGCGCTTCCTGCGGGTCGAGCCCGGCCCGCACGAAGCGGCCACGGGCGCTCGGTCGGAGACGCTGCCGGCAGCACCGCCGCACTCCTGACCCGCAGGGTTCTATCCGGTGCTTGCGGGCTCCTCCGCGGGGGCGCCGACATCCTCCAGCGCACCGAGCAGCGTCTCCTCAGTGATGTTCAGGAGATCGATGCCTTCGACCGTGAGCCAGAGGCGTTGCTCGCTGTCCTCGGAGTCGTATTCGACATAGCCGAGATCCGCGAGATCCTCGAGCCGTCGTGTCACGCTCGGTAGGTCGGCGCCAATCCGCTCTGCCAGCTCGGCGGCGGTGATCCCATCCGGCCCTGGCGGGTACATGAGCGGCAGCTGCTCCCGGGCGACCTCGCCGTGCTTGGCCGCCGCCCAGCGCGAGACGACCAACTCGACGGTCTCCTCTTTCAGCGGCTCGGTCGGATCAGGCAGACGCGCCACCTTCTTGCGGTGCCGACGGCTCCACGCCCGCCCGTAGGCGTAGAGCACGATCACGGGAACGACGAATCCGGCGTACTCCTCGACGGGGATCTTGCCGATGTGTGCGACCACGAGCGTTGGCATTGCCCTCAAGTATTCACCGCCGAGAGCAGCCAGAGGCCGAGGCTCGTAAAGCCGACCATCACCACGAGCATCCAGTACTGCGAGCGCACGGCCTCTTGAGTCGAGCGATACGTCGCCAGGGCACGATCGTGGGCGAGCGCGAGCCCGGACACGTGCCCCGCCACGAGCGCCACGACCTGCACGTACCAGATCCCCGTCGAGCCAATGAAGTTGTAGTTGACGTGCCAGTGCGCGGTGCCGAAGTAGTCGCTGCCGTGCCCGAGCGGATTCGAGGCCAGGTAGCCGATCGCCTGGCCCTGCCAGACGAGCAGCGAGAAGTAGTGGGCGAGGACGTAGGCGAAGGCGATTGGCACGAGAGTGTGTGAGAAGGCCCGCGCGAGCCAGCGAGCATCGAAGCGGGGCGACACGGAGCGCATTCCCAGCACGCCGATCCAGTAGAAGGACACGACAACGGCGATCGCCAGCAGCAGGCCCAGCGTGTCGGCGATCTCGTCAGACGGCGTATCGCCCAGGCCCAGACCCGAGAAGAAGCTCTGCACGTGCGGTTGAAGCGTGTTCCAGACCACCCCATTGGAGGCCCCATCGAACGTCGTGATGCCGATGATCACGAGAACCAGTGCTACGGCGCCAGACTCGCCTCCGAACGAGCTCAGCGCGGACAGCGGCCGGCGCAGCCACAGTGCACGGTCATGCTCGCCCACGGACGCGAGCCGCCCGAACAGCCCGAAGTAGCCGCCGAAGGCGTCGCCGTGCTCGCTCCACTGCTCGATCCCGAACAGGCCCATGCCGAGGAGCATCAGCGCGAAGTAGGCGAGCGACAGCGACGCGAGCAGCGATGGGTTGTCGTGGTCGTGGTAGATCAGCTCGAGCCAGGCGAAGCCGACCAATCCGGCGACGACCGGCCAGCGTCCGAGCCAGGCCGGGTAGGCCAGCGGCGCACGCCAGCGCAGCCCGATCCTGGCGCCGCTCCAGCGCACAGCCCGCGCGAACGCGCGCCACGGGCTGACCGCGCTGAACCAGTCGCCGAAGAGGGCGCAGGAAAGCGGAACGCCGACCCAGAAGATCACGAAGATGAACGTCGGGTCGAAGTTCGCGGTGTACGCGGCGACGCCCTCGTAGCCGGCATAGATAACGAGCACGAACAGCGCGAGGCCGACCAGCCCGGCAGCCGGGCCGAGCAGTGGCGGCCAGCCGCAAAGCCGGCGCTCATGCACCTCCTGTAGGCGTGGACGCGACCACATCGTCGACAGCAGAACGAAGGAGACGACGAGCACGATCGCGGCTGCCCAGGCGAACAGCCAGGCAGGCACGGGCAGGCTCGCGCGACCGGAAATGCCGTGTGCGTCGGCGGCCAGGGGCCAGACGGCGGATGAGGCGAGCAGCACAGCCGTGAGCTGCGCTGCCCGGCGCGCGCTCCTGAGACGTACTCGCCCACGCGGGCGCGAGGTTGGATCGCAAGGCATTGGTTCCTCCTGGGTGAGATGGCGTGAACCGGCGCGCGACCGGTTGGGCCACCCGCCGACTAGTTCGGAGCCGGGCGGGGCACAGGGGGCGGCCGTACCGCGAGCGAACAGGCGAGTAGACGACCTCCGCGAGGAACCAGGGCGCGCGGGCGCGTGGAAACCGAGCCGGCCGAGCGCATCCGCGCGCGGATGCGACGGCCACGCCGCTTCTCGATCACGGCGAGCAGCGCCCGCTCACCGGGATAGCGCCGCAGCGCCAGCACCGCAAACAGAGCCAGTGCCGGGATCAGGTACGCGAGCGTTGGCAGCAACTGCCCCATCGAGCGAGCCACCATACCGCCGCATCTGCCGCGCGGGCGTCACGTCGATGGGATAATCGAGCCCGATGAGCGCGCCGGATTCGATGCCCGAGGCGCAAGCGTCCGCCCACGGGACGCTCATGCGGCTCGTGCTGCCGACGCTCGTGATTCTGGTGATCCTCGGGGGAGCGACCGCGCTGCTCCTCGGCGGATCGAGCAAGCCGGCACTCCCGGGCAACGCCGCGCTCGCCAAGGCCGCGAGCTTCAGCGGCCAGGCCCTGTCGCCGCCTGAGCTGGCTCCCGCGATCGACACGCTGCGCAACTACGACGGGACGAGCTTCAACCTCGCCGCCCAACGCGGCAAGGCGGTGTTCGTGACGTTCCTCTATGCGCACTGCCCCGACGTGTGCCCGCTGATCGCCTCGAACCTGCACAACGCGTACGCGAAGATGACCCCCGCGATGCGTAGTCGTGTGGCGATCGTCGCCGTCTCGGTCGACCCGCACGGCGACAGCGAGTCAACCGTCGCCGCCTTCGTCAACCAGCATCAGCTCGGCGGCGAGGCGAAGTACCTGATCGGCTCCGCCGGACAGCTCGTGCCCGTCTGGAAGCAGTGGAACGTCGGCTCTGAAAAAGACACCTCAAGGCCAGACCTCGTGAACCACTCGGCGCTGATCTACGGGATCGGTGCGAACGGGCGGATCTACACGATCTACCCAGCCAACTTCACGCCCGGCGAGTTGATTCACGACGTCACGCCACTGCTGAGCAGGTAGCGCACAAATCACGCGACGTTGCTAGGTCATCGCTTTTGCGGCGGTGCCGGCCGCCTGAGTGCTACCGGTGCTGGTGAACCGCGGACTTGGCTGGCGGTGTGGCGGAGCCGCTCAGCCCGACCGATGCAACGAGGGTGGCAACGGCGAACAGAGCGATCGTCGTTGCCCGCATTCGGCGGGGAGTGAGCCAGGTCAGGTGATGCGCTTGAAGCCAGGAACGGACGCCAGAGGCGCCTGCCATTGCCGCCATCGCGCATCCTGCACACATCACAACCGAGTCTATGCCATATCAATCGCGCAGTTGTCGCGGCTGTTGTGCTCTGACACCGAAAACCAGCTCCCGGGTCCCGAGCAGGCTCCCGGTCTCCACATGCTGGCTGGCAGCGAGAACGGACGAGATGCTTGCGGCTGCGCAGCAACACGGCGGCTTCCACCCGTACCCAGCCAACCGTGGGAGGGAGAGGTCATCTGCGGGCACAACCCCTGGCTCGGCCATATGCGCGCACGGCCCGCAAATATGGCCGCGACGCGATGGCTCCGGTGGGGTTGGCTGGGAGGACGACGAGCGCCTGACGACGATTCCTTTGCGGCGAGGCTGACACTCTGGCGCCGCAAATGCGCTACTTTCGGCGCACCTACGCCAGCAACAACGACTCCTCGATTCGGTGGGCGAAGCCCCGTATTTCCGGGCGATCGGTGGTCGCGGGTTTGTGCTTCAGTCCCGCCCGGTAGATGCACCTGCGACGTGCCGACGCTAATGCGGAAACTAAAGCCTTAGCGGGAGACGGCCGATCGGTTCGTTATGAGGCTTTCCCGGCGGCTTGCGCTCGTTCCAGCGCTGCTAGCAATCACCTTGCTGTGTGACGTGGCCCCGGCAGTGGCCGCGCCGACCATGACCGAGTTCCCCTTGCTCACCGGCGGCCGCAGTCCGGCCGGGATCACTGCGGGGCCCGATGGCAACGTCTGGTTCGCCGAGAGCGCCGGCTCGGGTGGCATCGGCCGGATCACGCCCGCAGCAACGATCACCGAATTCACCTCGGGGGTCAGCGGGCCGGCGGAAGGGATCGCGCTGGGTTCGGATGGAAACCTGTGGTTCACCGAGCCATCGCAGGAAAAGATCGGCCGGATCACCCCCTCCGGAACGGTCACGGAGTTCACGGTTCCAAGCGGCCTGCTCAGCTCGGCAAAGCCCGCCGGAATCGCGGCGGGTAGCGATGGGAACCTATGGTTCGCGATCTCTTCGAGCCAAGGCGGCATCGGGCGAATCACGCCCACGGGAACGATCACCGAGTTCACGAGCGGCCTGACGTCGGGCAGCAAACCGCAGGGAATCGCCGCGGGTCCCGACGGCAACCTGTGGTTCACCGAGACGGCAAGCCCCGCCCGTATCGGACGGATCACCACGACGGGGACGATCACTGAGTTCTCGGCCGGACTGACCGCCAACAGCAAACCGCAGAGCATCACCGCGGGGCCGAACGGCAACCTCTGGTTCACCGAGGAAGCTAACCCCGGACGGATCGGGCGAATCACCACCTCCGGGGCGATCACTCAGTACGAAACCGGCCTGCCGACAAACATCAGGCCCGAAGGGATCACGGCCGCCAACGACGGCAACCTCTACTTCACGGAGTTCAACAACCCCGGCGAGATCGGCAAAATCACGACTGCTGGAGTAATCACGCAGACGGCGACGCCAACGAACAACAGCCAGCCGCTGGGGATCACGACGGGCCCCAACGGCAACGTCTGGTTCACGGAGGTCGCCAACGGCGGCAAGATCGGCACGCTGACCGTTGCGCCGAGCGTAGGAGCAGCCACCTCCTCCAACGTCGCCGAGCAGACCGCAACGCTCGCGGCTCCCGTGGGAGCCAACTCGCAAGCGACCGAATACTTCTTCCAGTACGGGCCGACCAGCGAATACGGCGCACAGACCTCGACGGCGTCGGCCGGCAGCGGCGCCACGCCCGCCGTCGTGTCCGCGAATGCCGTTGGGCTCTCGCCGAGCACGAGCTATCACTTCCGCGCGGTGGCGACGAACGCCAGCGGCACGACCTACGGCCCGGACCAGACCTTCACGACGGTCTTGCCACCCTCGGCCGACACGCTGCCGGCCACCGGTGCGACGCTCACCGGGGGAACCTTGCACGGATCGATCGATCCGCAGGGGCAGGCGACGACCTATCACTTCGACTGGGGCACCACCACCGCCTATGGAAGCCAGGCGCCGCTCGCCGACGTGAGCGTCGGCTCAGACAGCAGCGAACACGCCGTCGAACAGACCCTCGGCGAACTCACGCCGGACACCGGCTACCACTTTCGCGTCGTCGCGAGCAACTGCGGCGGCTGCGCGGAAGGGACGACCTACGGGCCGGATGAGACGTTCACGACCGCCCCGGCGCCGCTTGCGCTGACCGAATCGGCGCAGGCCGTGGGGCAGAGCATCGCGACGCTCCCGGGCCTGGTCAACCCCCAAGGCGCTGCGACGACCTACCACTTCGATTGGGGCACGAGCACCGCGTACGGCAACCAAGCGCCCATGATCGACGGCGCCGTCGGCTCCGATAGCGCTGAGCACTCACTCGCTCAGGCGCTAACCGGGTTGACGCCGGGCGCGACCTACCACTACCGCATCGTCGCCAGCGACTGCGAAGGCTGCGCCTCGGGCACGACTTACGGCAGTGACGAGACGTTCACCACCCTGGCCCTTCCCGATTCCCTAACTGTCTCTGTGCCGACTGTGACGAGCTCGCCGAGCCTGAGCACATCGCGTCCGCCGACAACCGCACCACCGGAGATCGGAAAGACTGCGGT
The DNA here is from genome assembly GCA_963716315.1 of uncultured Solirubrobacteraceae bacterium. GTDB lineage: Bacteria > Actinomycetota > Thermoleophilia > Solirubrobacterales > Solirubrobacteraceae > Palsa-744. The sequence continues at coordinate 2,534,816 of OY970301.1, forward strand.
CGCGGGCGCGATCTCGGGTGTCGTGCTCGTCCGCGTGCCGGGCGGCACCGGGCTCGTGCCGCTCGGGCCCTCGCAGAACATCCCGATCGGGTCGGTAATCGACGCGCAGCACGGTGTCGTCCGCCTGACGACCGCAGTCAATGCGGCGGGCAAGCTTCAGAGCGCGACGCTGTGGCACGGGTCTTTCGTGGTCGGGCAGCGTCCCGGAGCCGGCATGACGACGTTCACGCTTCCGCGTCCGTCGGGCTGTGGCGCCGTCGCCCGGCACGCTCGCACCTCCGTGGCGAGCGCGGCCCGAGCCAAGGCGCCGCCGACCCTTTGGGCCAAGGACAACCACGGCCAGTACAGCACGCGCGGTCAGAACAGCGTCGCGACCGTGCGTGGCACCTACTGGGAGACGACCAACCGCTGCGACGGAACGCTCACGGCGGTCAAGCAAGGTCTCGTCAGCGTCCGTGATCTGCATCGCCACCGCTCGGTCCTCGTGCGAGCGGGTCACAGCTACCTGGCAAAGCGCTAGCAAGGCGAGCGCTGACGCGCGTGAGGCGTCTGAGCCTGACCCCGAAGACACTGGCAGTCGCCATAGCGGCCGTCGTTGCGATGACCGGTGGCCTCACCGCTTACCTCGCGGACGCATGGCCGCGCCTGGAGAACGACACGATCGACATGCGCTTCAGCGCGCGCGGCGCGTCAAAGGCGCCGGGTGTGGTCGTCGTGGCGATCGATGACAAGACGTTCTCCGAGCTACGCCGACAATGGCCGTTCCCGCGCAGGCTGCACGCCGCCGTGATCGATCGCCTAGCTAGTGATGGCGCACGCGCGATCGCCTATGACGTGCAGTTCACCGAGCCGACCGACAAGCGCGATGACCTGGCGCTCTACGAATCGATCGCGCAGTCCAAGACGCCGGTCGTGCTCGCGACGACGGAAGTCAACGCTTCCGGGCAGACCAATGTGCTCGGCGGAGAAGAAGCGCTCAAACATGCGCACGCGGTTGCGGCCGCAGCCAATCTGCCTGCTGAATCCAGCGGAGTGATCCGTCGGTATCCCTTCTCGCTGCTCGGCCTGAAGGGCTTTGCCGTCGCCACGAGCGAGTCCGCCGGAGCCGCAATCGCGCGCTCGCGCTTCTCCGACGACCGCGCGCTGATCGACTTTCGCGGCCCGCCGGGAACGATCCGGATGGTCTCCTACGCCGACGTGCTGGAAGGGCGCATTAAGCCCCAAGTCTTCCGAGGAAAGATCGTCGTCGTCGGCGCGACATCCGCCACCTTGCAGGACGTCCATCAGACCTCCACCACATCGGCCAGCCCGATGGCGGGACCGGAGATCCAGGCGAACGCGATATGGACGGCGCTGCACGACGATCCGCTCCAGCCGGCTCCCGGATGGCTTGCGCTGATCGCGATCCTCCTGGGCGCCGGGATCGCGCCACTGGCTTCACTGAGGTTCCGGGTCTTCGCCTCACTGTTGCTGGCCGCTGTCGTTGCGGCAGGCTATGTGCTCATAGCCCAGGCTGCATTCGACGCCGGCACCGTGCTCGTGCTCACCTATCCGTTGGCGGCATGGGGGTTGGCGGCTATCGGCACCATCGCGGCGAACTACCTCGGAGCCTTCATCGAACGAAACGCCTTCGCTCGGCAGTTGCGCGAAAGCCAGCTCGAGCTCATCCAGCGCCTCGCCCAAGCAGTCGACACGCGCGACACCGAGACAGGAGAGCACATCCAGCGCATCGGCCGGCTTTCCCAGCAGCTGGCCCTGCAGATCGGCTGGAGCGAGGAGGAGTCCGAGGTGCTCCGCCACGCAAGCGCGATGCACGACATCGGCAAGATCGGCATTCCCGATCACATCCTGCTCAAGCCGGGAAAGCTCGACCCGGAGGAGTGGGAGGTCATCAAGGCGCACACCACAGCCGGCGCGCAGATTCTCGCCGACTCGTCTAACCCGCTTGTCCAGATGGCGCGCGATATCGCGATGTCCCACCACGAGCACTGGGACGGGAGCGGCTACCCCGCCGGCTTGAAGGGGGAGGAGATCCCGATCGCGGCGCGCATCTGTGCAGTTGTTGACGTCTACGATGCGTTGCTTGCCAAGCGCTCCTACAAGGAGGCATGGACCACCGAGCAGGCGCTCGCCGAGATCCAGCAAGGCAGCGGGACGCACTTCGATCCAACGCTCGTTGCGGCGTTCCTCGCGCTCGCGTCGCAACTCGACAAGGAAGTCGCACATCCGCACACCGCACACAACGCTCCACAAGAGCCGCTTGCGCTGGCTGCAAAAGTGCCCGGCATGCCGCACGAGGGTCATGAGCCCGTAGCCCCGGTTAGGGCGTTTTTCTAGAGAGGCACACCGGCCGGCTCTCCAAGCCGGCAGGACTCCTCGATTCTATGGACGATCGCTCTTGTTCTCGGCCCGTCTACGGTCGCAGGATTGGGTATCAATCCCGCCCCCGCTATGAACGATTGCGCTACTGGCGCAGATGGAAGCTCGGCAGTACCCAGCGCTTCGGCTACCGCCTCCGTGACCGTCGCGGACACGCGAATCGAGCCACCGGCCCGGTCGTAGCTGATCCTCAACTCGAAGCTCTCGATTACGGCTCGCTGTACCCTCTCCAGGCTCGTGAGCGCCGCGTCGATCTCGGTGCGGTCGCGGTGTTTGAGCGCGCGATACAGCGCGTCGCGGCGACGGCCGCGCGGCCCACGGCCGAGCAGTTCGACCACCACTAGGTACTCTGCGGTCTCCACCGGCTGACCTCTCATAAGCTGGACATATCCGGTGAAATCATATCCCGTGGAATCTTTAGCGTCAATGGAACATCCTCGACACCATGCCCGTCAAGAAGTCAGCCGCTAATCGCGCCCTCGGCGAAGCGATGCGCTCTGCGCGCAAGGAGCGTGGGTACACGCAGGAATCGTTTGCCGCGCACGCCGACGTTGACCGGTCCTACTACGGCGCAATCGAGCGGGGCGAGTTCAACCTGACGGTGGACACGATCTCGAAGATCGCCGCTGGGCTCGACATGACGACGAGCGATCTGTTCGAGCGCGCCAAGCTCTGACCCGCATCGCCCATCGCTGCAGACTCCGGCATTTCCGGCCGCAATGGGCGGTACGTTGGATCGCGTGTCCTCGTCGGAAGTAGCCGTCGTACTCCAAGCAGTCGCCGCTGCGCTCACGCTGGTCACGGCTCGGGCCGCGCTGAAAGCGCTGCGGCTGGGCGAGAAGCAATGGGCCACCGCGACCGAGCCGGACCTCCATCTTCAAGTGCTACTTAGCCAGAACAGCGGGACGAGCGACCTGGCGCTGGTCAACGTCGGCGCCTGGGCGCGGGCGGCGCTATTCGCGATGAGCGTGGACGACCAACGAGCGAGCAGCTATCTCGGGAACGGCTTCATCGCACCGGGCGAACGCATCTTCGTCCACTGCGAACTGCCACAGTCGGGGGACACCAAGGTGATGCTGCTCTTTCGCGGCATGGACGAGACGAGCTACCGCGTAGTGAGGGGCGGAGTGCGCGAGACCCTGAGCGACCAACGGGATCGACCTGAGACGAGCCTGGGCAAAGAGTGGGCGGAGATCTACCCCGGCGACGACTGGAACACCAAGACGGCCGTCAACCGCGTCGTGGACCTCCCGGCGCAGAAGCACGGCTAGATCGGCGGTTTTGCAGGGCATTCTGGCAGTCAGATGCCAGTCGTCCAAACTGTTGTATACAACTACCTCCGTAGTTCGGCTGTTCTGTGTGGTGTTCCTTCGACTAGCGAACTGAAGCCCGTGAGCACGGGGGGCAGCCTTTCCACCTGCCCCCCGGCCACGGCAGTGCTCTCTGACGCGCATCTTTCCGTCTGGCCCGTACAGATAGGCGGCGGGTTGGAAGCTCGCGTCAGTACGCCTCCTGAGCACATCGCTAAGTCCACACCACAAGAGAACAGGAGTTTGAAGTGATCAACGCAACGCCGCTCGGCGAAGCTGCTGCCGAGCAAATGACCGAGATCGAAAAGGACTACTCCGACCGCGACGGCGAACTCGGCGTGATCCTGTCGTTCGCTCAGGTGATCCCCAAGGACGGTGGCGAGCCAGAAATGCGCCTGCGGTCGAACGTGCCGCAGTCGATCGTGAGCCAGATCCTGAAGGAGATGGTCAAGCAGACCGGCCAGTAACTGGAGGCGGGCGCTCCCGGCCGTGCAGATCGCCGGGAGCGCCAGCCGCCGTCAGGCCGCGAGCGAGAACTCGTGCGTCAGGTAGCGCGGCCGTGCGACGCAGGCCCCCGCTATGTACGGAATACCCCGACCGTTGGTGTGGAGGTCGGTTTGTTAGGGGCCGCTCCCTGACGGGCGTATGACGTTGCCGAAAGCTCGAGAGTGTGGACGAGACGCTGCGGCAGTCGGTCTGCCAGGCGCAGAGTTCCGAGAAGCTCGTTGATCAGGCCATCTGAACGGCACCTGCCGATGGGCTTGTCACTCTGCCAGTAGCAGAGCGGTTTGCGCTCTGCGCCATCTACCGACGGCACCCCGCCCTGGCTGACGCCGTCAAGAAACACTGCCGTGACGTCAGCCGCCTGTCCGACCTGCGCTTCACAGGTCCTCTTCGGCGGCTAACGTGCCTTGCGTGGAATCTTCGGAGTTCAGGCCATTCGCACATCTCGGAACGCCAAACGCCGATCTGTACAGGCGGGTGATGGCGGTGTTCGTCACCGAGAAGCGGCGGTTCACGGTGCATCTTCGGCCTGAGGATGTCCAGGAGGCCCTTGTCTCGTCCGGCGACGTGCAGAGCAGCCTCGCTCGCGCCGAGCCACAGGGCGCAGACGATCGCGGACCAGAGGGCAGCGATAGCGACGGGGAGGCCATCGCCGACCTCGCTGCGGTCGTCGAGACGCTCGACCGTCTCGTGAAGTGGGGCAACCTACGCGCCGACCCCGACACCAGCCGGGTGACCACGGTAGAGGACTTCCATCGCGCGCGGTTTCTTTACCAGATCACTCACCGTGGCGAGGCCGCCGAGCGGGCGCTGGCGCTCTATGAGGATCAGCTCGGACGGCCCGGCGCGCTGCAGTCGGTGGCGCTCGCGGACATAGCCGCCTCGCTGCGCGCCCTGCGCGAGCTCGCTCGCGAGGGCGATCCCGATCCGGATCCCGCGCGCGCCGGCCTTCTGCTGCGCGACCTGGTCGGGCGCCTGGCCGAACTTGCAAGCAACGCGCAGGCGTTCATGGGCTCTCTGCAGCGGACGATAGACCTCTACGATGCCGACGTCGACGCTTTTCTCGCGTATAAGGATCGTCTCGTCGACTACCTCGAGCGCTTCATCCGCGACCTCGTCACGATCGGCGGCGAGATCGCCGCGCTGCTCGACGAGCTCCCCGACGTTGACGTCTCGCGCCTGCTCGCCGCGGCCGCTCGCCGTGACGCCCAGGACGCCGTTCCCGGCGCCGATCCCGCCGTTGGCCTCGGCGGTGCTGGTGAGCAGGACGCGGGCGCCGCGGCGTATCTGGTCGAGCTCGCCGCCTGGCGCGAGCGCTGGCAGGGACTCCGGCGGTGGTTCCTCAGTGAGCCCGGGCATCCGAGTCAGGCCAAGCTGCTGCGCGCTCGTGCGCGCTCCGCGATCCCCCAGCTGCTGGCGGTCGTCTCGAGCATCAACGAGCGCCGCACCGGCCGCTCTGACCGCTCAGCCGACCTGCGCGCGCTGGCACGCTGGTTCGCGCAGGCACCGGACGATGCAGCCATGCACCGGCTGTGGCGCGTCGCCTTCGGCCTCTCGAGCTCCCGCCACCTGATGATCGACGGCGACACCCTCGCCGCGCGCGCCGAGGACCCGGTTCCAGCCGGGACGTCATGGTCGCAAGCCCCGCCGCTGCACATCAGCCCACAGCTGCGCCGGACGGGCAGCTACGAGCGCCGCGGGCGCCCTAACCGCGTTGTGCCTCGTCGCGAGCAGCAGCGCTTGCTGGCAGATCTCGCCGCGCGGCAGACCGCCCAAATCGCCGCCGCGCGAGCACGCCTGGCCACGACGCAGCCCGTGCGCCTCGGCGAGCTCGGCGAGCTCGACCCGACGGCATTCGGCCTGTTCCTGACGCTGCTTGGGGACGCTCTGGGTGCGCGCGCTCCTGACGAGCGTCAGGTCGACACCACAACCGCCGATGGAACGATACGAGTCCGCCTGACAGCGCTGGAGGATGGGACGCGCGCCACGATTCGCACAGCCGCCGGCGTGCTCAGCGGTCCCGACCACATCGTCGAGATCCTCGACCTTGCACCCGCTCCTGCCATAGCCGAAGAGCAGGACGAGGTTGAGATGGGAGCAGGGGAGATCGCAGCGTGAGCACCTCGCTGTCGGGAGCACTCGAGAGCACGCACGCCGCCGAGTTGCGCCGCGCAGCGCGCGCTCTGCTGCGCCAGCCGCTGCTGCACGCCGGCGGGTCCGATGGCGAGCACTTCCGGCTCGTCCGTCGCCATGCCGAGGAGCTGCGCTCCTGGTTTGACGCCAACACAGGCTGGCGGCTCGTCCTTGACGCCGAGGTTGCGAGGCTCGTCAAGCTGGCGCCCAACACCGCCGAGGACAGCCATCCGGCGCGCGAACCCCGCTCGGGCCAGCCTTTCACCCGGCGCCGGTACGTGCTGAGCTGCCTCGCGCTGTCGGTGCTCGAGCGCTCCGATCCCCAGATCACGCTCGGGCGTCTCGCCGAGCAGGTGATCCTGGCGGCGGCCGACGAGGAGCTCGTGCGCGCCGGCGTCGTCTTCCGGCTGGAGGGTCGCGAGGAGCGCGGCGACCTGGTCGCGGTCGTGCGCCTGCTGCTCTCGCTCGGGGTGCTTGTACGCGTGGCCGGAGACGAGGAGGCGTTCGTACGCAACGCCGGCGACGCCCTCTATGACGTAGAACGGCGCTCGCTCGCCGGTCTGCTCGCCGCGCCGCGTGGTCCATCAACGGTGCACGGCGAGCGATTCGAGGAACGCTTGTGCAAGCTCGCCGAGGAGCCGATCGCCGAGACTGACGAGCTGCGCAACCGCGCCATCCGCCACCACCTCACACGCCGTCTGCTGGACGAGCCGGTTGTCTACTACGACGAGCTCGACGAACTTCAGGCCGCCTACCTGACCTCTCAGCGCGCCGCGCTCGTGCGGCGGATCACCGAGTTCACGGGTCTCGTCGCCGAGATTCGCGCCGAGGGCATCGCGATGGTGGACCCCGACGACGAGCTCACCGACGTGCGCATGCCCGAGCAGGGCACCGACGGGCACGTTGCGCTACTGGTCGCCGAGCACCTCGCACAGCAGCTCGTCGATGGAGGGTCTGCGCCTGCGGTGGGCGAGCAGGAGCTGCACCGTCTCGTGCAGCGCCTCGCCGGCGAGCACCGCTCTTACTGGCGCCGTGCCGCTTGCGAGCCGGGGGCCGAGGTCGCGTTGACCACGACTGCGCTCGAACGCCTGCAGGCGCTTCATCTCCTTCGGCGTGAGCCGCATGGCATGGTGCGCCCGCTCCCGGCGCTTGCGCGCTACGCGCTCGCCGCGCCTACGCTCCTGGGAGTCTCGGCCTAACCCGGTAGTGACGCGCCCGCTGCCCCAACCCACCCGCCGACGCTGGCAGCCATTGCGGGCCGGGCTTGTCGACGTCTTCTACTACGACCAGGAGGAGTTCTGGTTCCGCGATGGCCGCCTGCTGCTGCGTGGCAACAATGGAACGGGCAAGTCCAAGGTGCTCGCACTGACGCTGCCGTTCCTACTCGATGGCGAGCTCGCGCCGCACCGTGTCGAGCCCGACGCCGATCAGAAGAAGCGCATGGAGTGGAACCTGCTGCTCGGCGGCCAGCATCCCAACCCGGAGCGGCTCGGTTACACGTGGCTCGAGCTGGGGCGCGTGCATGAGGACGGCAGCACGGTTTTCTGCACGCTCGGCTGCGGCCTGAAGGCGGTCGCCGGCCGCGGCATCGCAGGCCACTGGTTCTTTCTCACCGGCCAGCGCGTCGGCGAGGATCTGAGGCTCGTCGACGCCGCCGAGATCGCATTGACCCGCGAGCGGTTGGAGCAGGCGCTGGGCGCGCACGGAACGGTGTTCCGCACCTCACGTGACTACCGACGCGCCGTCGACGAGGCGCTGTTCGGACTGGGCAGCGCTCGCTACTCCGCGCTGATCGACCTGCTGATCAGGATTCGGGCGCCGCAGCTCTCCAAGCGACCCAACGAGCGCGCTCTCTCCGACGCGCTGACCGAGGCGCTCCCTCCGCTCGACCAGGCGCTGATCGCCGACGTCGCTCAGGCGTTTCGCAGCCTTGAGGACGACCGCGCTGAGCTGACGGCCGTGACCGACGCCCGAGACGCGGCCGAGACATACGTCGATATCTACCGCCACTACGCGCGGATCGCCTGTCGCCGGCGGGCCGAGCATCCCCGCCGGGCGCAGTCGCACTTCGACCGCGTCAGCCGCGAGCTGGCGGAGGCCGAGCAGGCCCACGCGAGTGCGCAGGCTGACCTCCAGAACGCTGTCGGTCGTCTCGCTGCTCTGCGCGAGCAGGACGCCCGTCAACGGGCGCGCGAGCAGGCGCTCAAGGAGAGCCCCGAGGCGCGCAGCGGACGCGAGCTCGCACGCGCTGCCGAGGACGCCCGTCGCACCGCCGAGCAGTCCGCGCGCGCTCGCGCTGAGCACGAGCGCGCGGGACGGCGAGTGGAGGATCTTCAATCCCGACTCGCCGCCGCCGAGGAGCTCAGCGTGAGCGCCTGCGATGCGCTGCTTGAGGCGCGCGCCGGCGGTCTCTCTGCTGCGCGCGCCGCTGGTGTCGCCGACTCTTACGTTCTGCACGTTGACTCTCCGATCGACGCTGTGAGCACCGCCGGCGAGCAGGTTGTCGGCATGGTTCACGGGGACGCAGACGCGGGAGCTCCCGCAGAGGATGATCGCGGCCGCGAGACGCTCGAGCTGCGCCTGCGTCCGGCAGCCGAGGAGCTGGCTGTGGCGCAGGAGCGCTCGATCGCGCACATCCGGGGGCTGCTCGCCGACGCCGCGCGATGCGCCCAGACGCTCGCCCAGGCGCGCCAGCGCGTGGAGCAGTTGGCCGCCGAGGCCGACGGGCTGGCCGAGCGCCTTCAGGCCGCCGCCGCGCGGATCGCCCAGGCTGGGCGCGAGCTGCTGGCGGCTGGGCGCGAGCACCTCGACGGCGTCACCGCCTTCACGGTGGCGGACTCCGCGGCGGTGCTGGCTGCGCTCGAGCTGTGGATTGAGACGCTAGACGGTCCGAACCCGCTCGCCGAGGCGGTCCAGGTCGCGGGTCGCGCCGCCGCCGCGGAGCTGGCCCGCCGGGAGGCGCGGCTCGCGGCGCAGCGCGGCGAGGTTGAGACCGAGCTCGACCTGCTGCAGAGCTCGATTGCGGGACTGGAGGCGGGCGAGCACGACGTGCCGCCGCCCCCGCATACGCGCGCGGAGGGCGTGCGCGAGCGCCGCCTCGGAGCGCCGCTGTTCCGGCTCGTGGACTTCCGCGAGCACGTCGAGGAGGAGCGGCGCGCCGGGATCGAGTCGGCGCTCGAGGCAGCGGGGCTGCTCGACGCCTGGGTTACCCCCGACGGATCGCTGCTGGAGGCCGGCACACACGACATCGTGCTGGCGCCCGCCGAACAGGAAGCTCACCCGCCCGCGGGAGCGGCAAGAGAATCGCTGCCCTCCGGGGCGGGCCCGCGCCTGGACGCGGTGTTGTGCCCGGCGATCGACCCCGAGGACGGCCGGGCACGCGCCGTGTCTGAGGCGGTCGTCGCGCGCCTGCTCGCAGCCGTTGGCCTGGACGAGGGTCACGGTCCCGTATGGGTGAGCCCTGATGGCGACTTTCGCAATGGACTCCTGCGTGGCGCGTGGCGCAAGCCGCGGGCGGCGTTCATCGGGCGCGGCGCCCGCGAGGGCGCACGCCGTCAGCGCCTTGCGGAGCTACGCACACGCCAGGCACAGCTGCGAGAGCAGCTGGCGGCGCTCGCCGCCGCCGAGCGCGAGCTGGCGGCGGCCGGCGCCAGCCTGGAGAAGGAGCTTGCGAGGATGCCGGGCGACGGCGTTCTGCGCGACGCGCACGGCGCAGCCGCAGCGCTCCAGGCCGAGCGCGGACGCCTTGCCCAACGTATCGCCGAGGCCGCCGGGCTCTGCGAGAGGGCGACGGCCGCGCGCGAGGCCGCCGAGCGCGCGGTCCGCGAGGGAGCCGAGGATCTCGCTCTACCCGCCACCGACGCCGAGCTCGACGCGACCGTCGCGGGCCTCACCGCATTGCGCGTTGCGCTCTCCGGACTGTGGCCCGCCCTGCGCGAGAGCCTGCGCGCAGAGGCCGAGCGCGTGCGAATGACAGCCGAGCATGAGGAGGCCGAGCGCGAGCGCGAGGAGCGCGCGCGACAGCTCTCGGTCGCCGCCGCGGAGGCGGGCGAGCGCGAGGAGCGCCACCAGACGCTACGCCAGACCGTGGGTGCCGCCGTGGCGGAGCTGCAGCGGCGGCTCTCCGAGGCGGCCGCCGAGCTGCGTGCCACTGCGGACGAGCGCAGCCTCGTCGAGCAGCGCCACGAAGCGGCGCTCGTCGCCTCCGGGCGCGAAGGAGAGCGCCGCGAGCAGCTCGCCGCAGCGCGTGAGCAGGCACTCGAGCGGCGGCGCGAGGATGTGGAGGCGCTCCGCCGCTTCGCGACGACCGGGCTCGTCTCGGTTGCGCTGACGGAGCTGGAGGTGCCCCCGGTTGAGGAGGAGTGGAGCGTTACAGCCGCATTGCGGCTCGCACGCGAGCTCGAGCAGGAGCTCGCGGAAGTCAGCGCCGATGACACCGCGTGGGAACGCTCCCAGCGTCGTGTGACCGACGAACTGGCGACGCTCGCCGACGCATTGCGCCGCCACGGCAACAACGCCTCCGCGCGGATGCTCGAGGACGGCATCGTCGTGGACGTCGTCTTCCGCGGACACACCACCAGCGTGCCCGCGCTCGCCGAGGCGCTCGCCGAGGAGGTGGCGCAGCGCGAACGTCTGCTCGACGAGCGCGAGCGCGAGATCCTCGAGAACCACCTGGTCAACGAGGTCGCCAGCACGCTGCAGGAGCTGATCGCCGCCGCCGAGGAGCAGGTGCTGGCGATGAACGCCGAGCTCGCGCAGCGGCCTACGAGCACTGGTATGCGTCTGCGCCTGCAGTGGCGGGTGGTCGAGGATGGGCCGCCCGGGCTGACTGTCGCGCGTGAGCGCCTGCTGCGTCAAGCCGCCGACGCTTGGTCGCAGGACGATCGGGCGGCCGTCGGCGCGTTCCTGCAGCAGCAGATCCGCGAGGTCCGCGCGCGCGACGAAGCGGGCCCGTGGGTCGAGCACCTCACCGAGGCGCTCGATTACCGCCGCTGGCACCGCTTCGTCATCCAGCGCCACCAGGGCGGTCAGTGGCGCTCCGCGAGCGGGCCGGCGTCAGGCGGCGAGCGGGTCCTGGCGGCGAGCGTGCCGCTGTTCGCGGCCGCCTCCTCGTACTACGCCTCAGCGGCCAACCTCCATGCCCCGCGACTGGTGATGCTCGACGAGGCGTTCGCCGGAGTAGACGACGACGCGCGCGCGAAGTGTCTCGGCCTGCTAACGGCATTCGACCTCGACGTGGTCATGACCAGCGAGCGCGAGTGGGGGTGCTACCCCGAGGTGCCTGGGCTCGCCATCGCCCACCTCACCCGCGTCGACGACATCGCGGCCGTGCTGGTCACAGCTTGGGAGTGGGACGGCGTGACGCGCATCCAGGTCGAGCGTCCGTCTACTGCCGCTCCCGCCACGCCCGCGCCGAGCTCTGACTTGCTAGCGCCCGGACAGGACCTCCTATGGCCGTCGCCGACGTCGGACGTCTGAGGCGGCTGCTCGGCGACCCCGAGCTCGCGTGGCTGCTGGAGCGGGTCCGCCGCCGTCTAGAGCTCGGTCGCGACCTGGGCGGAACGGTGGTCCTGCGACACGCCTCGCCGTCGCAGCGCCAGGCCGTCCGCCGTCTACTGGGCCGTCCGGCGCGGCCCGGCGAGACTCTCACCGTCTCACTGCCGGCGCTCGATGCGGTCCTGCGCCGCTCGGGTGCCTGCCGGGACGGCCTCGCCGCGGCGGTCGTCGCGCTGACCGGCGAAGTCACCGCACGCGCCGAGATCGCAGCGGCCCGCGAGCGCGCCTGGACAGAGGCGTTCAGGCCGCTGGCCGGCATCGTCGCACAGCGCCCGGAGCTTGCAGGCTGGCTCGAGCAGCTGTGGGCCTCGGGCGTGGTCAAGCGCATGGCGCCGCAGCCGGTGGAAGCGAGCGAGCTGCTCGAGCGCCTGGCAGCGGTGATTGCCGGGCTGCCTGGCGGCGGCGAGCCGGTTGCGCGCTTCGCGTCGCGTCGCGCCGGAGGGGCTCACGAGCTCGACGACGGCAGGCCGCTGGCGACGCTGGCCCTCGGTGCAGCACGCACACTCGGCGGGCTGGCGGCGTGCGGGGACCTCGAATCGGAGACCGAGTGGCGTCGCGAGGTCTGGGCGGCGGTCGGGCTGCTGCGCGACGAGCTGTCGAGCACGGTGCTCACGCTCGGTCTTCCCGGCGAGCCGGCGAGCGGCACCGGCCAGATGCTGCAAGCCGCCGGCGAGAGCGGTCAGCCGGTCTGGCTGACACTGCGACAGCTCGTCCGCGACGCGCCCCGCTGGGACCGTCTGTCGGTCGTCGTGCACGTGTGCGAGGGCCCGTCGGTCGTCGCCGTGGCTGCCGACCAGCTCGGCTCGGCGTGCGCGCCGCTGGTGTGCACCGGCGGTCAGCCGGGAGCGGCGGTGATGGTGCTCCTACGCGCGCTTTGTGCCAGCGGCGCGCGGCTGCGCCACCATGGGGACTTCGACTGGGGCGGTCTGCGCATCGGCAACCTCCTGCACACACGACTGGAGATCGAGCCGTGGCGGTTCGGCGCCGACAGCTTCGCCTCCGCCGCGCGGCTGGGATACGGTCCGGCACTGGGCGGCCACCGGGTCGAGGCGTGCTGGGACCCGCGCCTTGCGAGCCTCATGAGCGATGCCGGCCGGCGCATCGAGGAGGAGCAGGTGCTCGACGAGCTGATCGGCGACCTCTCGACTTGAGCCGAGGCGTCAGCGCCGGTTACGGCGACGAGCCTGCTTTGCCGCGGTGCGCTTGCTGCGGCCGGCGTTCGTCGCACGTCGGCTGGAGGGTTCAGTGTGTTGAGGGGGGTCGTTGCGAGCGGCAGCGAGTCTCATGTTGTACGCCGCGATCCACGCTTCGCTGGCCATCGGATCGGTGGGGTCCACGCCGTCGGCGATCATCTGCATGGCGATCGACTTGCTCATGCCCCAGCGCGAGGGGTCCCGGCACGCGGCGACGCTCTTGCGGCGAACGCGCTCACAGGCTTCCATCAGCGCGTCCACGCCGTCGCCTTCGAGCTTGCCTGCTCGATCGAGGAAGCCCATGAATGCCGCGAGGCAGTCGGCCACGGTCTGGATCGCCTCGTTGTCCATCGTCATCTTGCGTGGCGCGAAGTCGAGCATGAACTCTTCGACGTGGGCCACGGTCCAGCGGGTCGGGTGCCCGTCGTGATAGTCGCGCTTCCAGTCGAGCAGCGCACAGGAGACGAACTCTCCGTGGCGCCACATCGCGCTGTTGGGGCCGTGCTCGTCGCACACGTAGCGCCCGTAGTCGCGCACCAGCTCATCGAGCAGGGCCTCCTCTACGGCGTCTTCCTCGGGGAAAGGCTCATCATCAAGTTCTTCATCCTCCATCTCGGGGTACGTCGTCACGCGGCCCAATGCCGCGGCTTCGCCGCTGATCGCGCGAGCGAGGATAGGCACGCACACGCCCACCTCCAACGGTGCCGCGAGCTGCGCCTCGTTCATATTCTCGATCGTCGTGCGTAGACGATCGGCCAGCGCCTGCTCGGTCGATCGCTCTGCCCCTTCCGCGAGTAGGGCGAGCGCCGTGTCAAGCTCGCTCGCCGGCGCTGCGCCGGTCAACAGCGCGTCGACCGCGATCGGTCCCTCGCCGCCGGTCTCGAGCGTCAAGCACGCTGCCTGCGGCTCTTCGCGTCCCGGACGGTCCAGGATGGCGACCCACGTCTCACCCGACGGAATCGCACTGTGCCACACCTCTCTCACCTTGAGCGCCCCGACATCGCCAACGGCTCCTCCGTCGCGACCGGGGAGCACACGCGCCGCCTTCAACGCATCGTGGGCGACGGTCTCGCGGCCGAACGCAGCGAGCACAGCCAGCACGCCGGCGGACGCCTCACAACCGCGATCTGCGAGTGCGTCGACGAGCACCTTCCCCAGCTCCGGAGGTGCCTGCGGGGCGTCGAACGCGGCAAGCAGCGCAACCCCGACCCGCTCTAGCCCAACGACATCACTGGCAATCTCCGGCTCTTCGAGCAGCTCATCGAGATGCGCTCGCGTTGACGCGCGAATCGCGCCGAGTTCATTGTCGGTGATCGCTGCCGACATGATGCAACCGTAGGACCTGCGTCGGACGCGTGTGCCCGACTCGGATCGCAGCTTCTTATGGTCCGAGCAGTGCCGCAGGTATGACCGCGATCCCGTCCGGCCGTCGGTAGGCCGCCTGTCCGGTCGTCACGACGATCGCGTCTGCTAGGTCATCACCGAGCTCGCGACGGAGCCAGAGGAGGTGGCGTACGTCGCGCTCGTCGGGTGCCTGCCCGAGCTTCACCTCGATTGCGAGGATCTTTCGTCCGCGCTCGACAATGAGGTCGATCTCGCGATCGCCGCTCCAGGTGCGTAGGTGGGCGGTCCGAGCCTCGGCAGCCTGTGCGTAGACACGGACGTTGAGTGTGACCAGCGACTCAAAGAGCGCTCCAAGTAGCGTTCCCTCGCGAGTCATCGGAGGGCCGGCTGGCTGCGCGTGCAGCAGCATGGCTGCGTCGACGCCAAGTAGGCGGGCTGCGAGTGCCGGATCAGCGAGGTGGTGCTTGGATGGTGAGGAGAGACGTGCGAGCCGGTTGCGGGTTGGCAGCCATGCGGGAACGGGGTCGAGGATCCAGAGTCGCTCGAGCGTGTCTCGGTAGGGCTGCGTCGTCGCTCTGGCCGGCTTCTCGCCGCTGTCGCTTGTTGCGGCGTCTCGGATCTTCTCGTAGGAGGCCGTTGTGGCAGTTGCCGCTGCATACGCCTGCATCCACCTCCGCAGTGTCCCCGGCCGTCGCACCTGGCGGCCGAGATCCTCGAAGTCGCGGTCTACGATGCGATCTAGGTAGCCGTCGAGCTGTGCGCGCGATACGCGGTCGGGAAGGCCGCGGAGTCCTGGAAATCCGGATGCAAGGATCTCCGTCACATAACGCGCCAGGTTGACCTCTGTGCGCCCGGTGATCGGGCCTCGGTCTCCCTGCAGAAGCTGTTTGAGACTCACCGTTGGGGAGCCCACGTCGCGCTCGGCGAGTGTCATCGGCCGCAAGCGCACCCGCACGATCCTGCCGGCTCCCGAATGCGTTGGCGGGTCCGTCGGGGATGCCGAGCCGGTGAGGAGGAAGCTCCCGGCGCCGGCGCCGTCATCGACCGCGCGGCGTACACGGTCGAAGGCCTCGGGGTAGCGCTGCCACTCATCGATCAGGACCGGGTGCTCACCCTCGAGAAGGCGCGACGGGTCGGCCTGCGCGATGGAGCGTTCCGCCTCGTCGTCGAGGCGGTAGACGGTTGCCGCGCGTCGAAGTGCTGTCGCCGTCTTGCCGACGGCCTTTGGGCCCTCGAGCGCTATCGCGGGTAGGCCGGCAAACAGCTCGTCGAGTTCGTCATCGACGATGCGCGGCCTGTAATGCGCATTGGCTGCCTCGCTCATTCCGGCTTCTCGGCCCTGATCACGAGCTTACTATACAACTTCGCGGCATATTATAGAGCAGTTACGCAGCAATCTACGATACATATTCGCTGCTTCGTGTGCGTGTACGGTGGCCCTCACGGCAGGTTGCGCAGTTCAGTGATTCCGATGCACACGTCCGCTCGGATGGTCGGGGACATGCATACAGAACCCGCCCCCGCTATGCGAGAAAGCCCTGCAAAGGCGGGATTTTGTGGGCGCGGATGTCTTGACTTGCTCGGACCAGCACGATCCGCTTAGGTTTCCTGAGGAGCCCAAGCGGCTGCGTAAGCCAGCGATTGGTTTAGCAACGGCATTTAGATCCCCGTGGCCGTACAGATTCCGGGCCATTCAAATCGCTTTCCGTAATGCCCTTATGAATCGGCGTTATTCAAGAGGCTTATAGATGGCGTAAATACTCTGCTGTGCTGCTTGCGCTAATAACGTTGCTGAAAGCGACCGCTGGAAACTCCAATACTATTTAACGATACGATGCATTTCGTAAATAAGACATCCAGCGGACGATGGTAGCGAGGAGCACCTTTGCCGCCGAATGACCACCGGGCGGGGCGTCTCGTCTCGCAGTCGTCGGGCTACCGCGCGTTCATACCGGCATCCCTGCCGCCTGAGCCGCCAGTGGAGATGGATGGCGAGCTCCTGGCCCTTCTTTCGGAGGCCGACATCTCGTTGGGGCGGCTCGACGGGATCGTCAAGGTCATCCCCGACCCGGACTTCTTCGTAACGATGTACGTCAGGCGTGAGGCGGTTCTCAGCTCTCAGATCGAGGGCACGCAAAGCACCCTGGAGGACCTCCTCGAAGTCGAACTGGAGCCAACGGCCCAGGACCGACACGCCGATGTGGGCGACATCGTCAACTACATCGCTGCGATGAACCATGGCTTGGTGCGTATCAATGAGCTGCCGCTATCACTTCGGCTGATTCGGGAGATCCACAGCGAGCTCCTACGAGATGGGCGCGGCGCTCACGCAACGCCGGGCGAGTTCCGCACCAGCCAGAACTGGATAGGCCCTGCCGGGGCCTCGCTGAGGCAGGCCACCTTCGTCCCGCCTCCGGTCGCCGAGATGAAGCAGGCCCTTTCTGATTTCGAGAGGTTCCTGCGGGCGGAACAGGACAACGCGTTGCTGATCAGAGCTGGTTTGGCGCACGCACAATTCGAGACAATCCATCCGTTCCTCGACGGCAATGGGCGCGTCGGGCGGCTGCTCATCACGTTCCTCCTCGTTCATGGCGGAGCCTTGCGGCAGCCGCTGCTCTATCTCAGCTACTACTTCAAGCTTCATCGCGCTGAGTACTACGACCGGCTGATGGCGGTACGACTGCGGGGAGACTGGGAGGGTTGGCTCCGATTCTTCCTTCGAGGTGTGGCCGAGACCGCGCAACAGGCCACCGACACCGCAGAGCGTATCTTTGAGCTGCGCGAGGCGCATCGTGCGGTCGTCCTCGAGGGCGCAGGCGCAAATGGCCTGAGGCTTCTTTCGCTGTTGTTTCAGCGTCCGCTCGTCAACGTCAACGTCGTTGGCCGAGACTTGGAGGTCTCGTTCCCGACCGCGAATCGACTCGTGGCTCGCTTCGAGGAGCTCGGGCTTCTGCGCGAGGTCACCGGGCAACGTCGCTCGAGACTCTTTCGCTACGAGCCCTACCTCAAGCTCTTCGACGAGCCAGCGTCGACCGACGACGAGGTCGTCCCTACACAGACCACAACTGCGGGACGTTCGACTGCGCACGAGGGAGCGAACATCGCATGACGATCCAACGCATGGAGCACGTGGGCATCGTGGTCGACGACCTCGCTGCCGCGACGGCGTTCTTCGTCGAGCTCGGACTCGAGTTGCAAGGCGGCGGGCCGGTCGAGGGCGGTTGGGTGGACCGCGTGGTGGGGCTACAGGGCGTCCGGGTGGAGATCGCGATGCTGGAGACCCCCGATGGCAACGGGCGGCTCGAGCTCGCGAAGTTTCACTCGCCATCGGCCCAGCGCGGCGACGGGCCCGCGCCGGCGAACGCCCACGGCATCCGCCATCTCGCATTCGCAGTCGTGGACATCGACGCCGTCGTCGCCGGCTTGCGGGCCCGCGGCGCGGAGCTCGTCGGCGAGGTGGAGCGCTACGAGGACAGCTATCGGCTCTGCTACGTCCGCGGACCGGAGGGCATCATCGTCGAGCTTGCGGAGCGGATCGGCTGAGCGCTCGCTACCTGTCGGTGCTTTCGCGGTGCTTGCAGCCCGGCCAGCAGCAGGGCCGGCGCTGGCCTTCCTCCAGCTCCTCCCGCGTACGCCGAATGCGGCGCTCACGGGTGGCCTCCCGCTTGGCATCCTCGACCCAGCAGATGAACTCGTTGCGGGCCAAGGGCGTGATGTCCTTCCAGGCATCGAGTGCCGTGGCGTCGGCGATCAGCGCCTTGCGCAGGTCCGCGGGCAGCTCGTGTACCACCCCACCGGGCACTCGCAGGCCGCTCACAGGTCCATGGTATTGACCATCCGCTTGTGGGATCGCTGTCGGCATCGCTGCGCTCGCCTGATCCCGGCAAGTAGAATCGTGCGCCAATGGCGGGCTCGGACGACGCTTATCTAGCCCGCGAGGCAAGGGCGCGCAAGAAGATCGACGCACAGCTGGCTGCGGCAGGCTGGATCGTCCAGGGCAAGGACGCGATCGACGTCAACGCAGGTCCTGGCGTGGCGGTCCGCGAGTTCACCCTGGAGAAGCCGCACGGCCGGGTGGACTACCTGCTTTTCCTCAACGGCCAGCCCGCCGGGGTGATCGAGGCCAAGCCGGAGGGGACGACGCTCGTCGAGGTGGAGCACCAGTCCGGCAAGTACGTCGAAGGGCTACCTGACTGGATGAAGCCACCGGTCTATCCGCTGCCGTTCATCTACGAGTCCACGGGAGCCGAGACCCGGTTCACCAACGGCTATGACCCGGAGGCCCGCAGCCGCCGCGTGTTCACCTTCCACCGGCCCGAGACGCTGGCCGAGTGGTGCCGGCAGATCGCCGAGAACCCGGACCTGCCGACCTTCCGCGCCCGGCTGAAGGCGCATGCCGCCGCTGGATCGAGCGCGGGCTGTGGGGCAAGCAGGCCGAGGCGATCCGCAACCTGGAGGAGTCCCTGGCCGAGGATCGCCCGCGGTCGCTGATCCAGATGGCGACCGGCTCCGGGAAGACGTTCACCGCCGCGAACGCCTGCTACCGGCTGATCAAGCACGCGGACGCCAAGCGGATTCTGTTCCTGGTCGACCGGTCGAACCTGGGCAAGCAGACCAAGCTCGAGTTCGACAAGTTCACGATCCAGGAGACACAGCGCAAGTTCCCCGCCGAGTACAACGTCCAGCACCTGACGCTCGAACACGATCGACACGACCTCGCGGGTCTGCATCTCCACGTCCAGCGGATCTTCTCCATCCTCAAGGGCGAGGCGGAGCTGGACGAGGAGATCGACGAGCACTCGGTCTACGAGCTGCCGGTCGCCGGAGCCGGTCGAGGTCAGCTACAACCCGGCGCTGCCGCCCGACACGTTCGACGTGATCATCATCGACGAGTGCCACCGCTCCATCTACGGCGCTGTGGCGGCAGGTCGCTGGAGTACTTCGACGCCCACCTGATCGGCCTGACGGCGACGCCGACCAAGCAGACCTTCGGGTTCTTCCGCCAGAACCTGGTGATGGAGTACTCCCACGAGCATGGCGGTCGCCGATGGCGTCAACGTCGACTTCACCGTCTACAAGATCGAGACCGCGATCACCAAGGGCGGATCCACGATCGAGACCGGCGAGTTCGCCGGGCTACCGCGACCGGCAGACACGAAAGGTCCGCTGGGACGCGGTCGACGAGCCGGTCGAGTACACCGCCACGCAGCTCGACCGCGCGGTCGTCGCCGAGGATCAGATCCGCACGGTGCATCCAGACGTTCAAGGACAAGCTGTTCACCGAGCTGTTCCCTGGCCGCACGACTGTCCCCAAGACGCTGATCTTCGCCAAGGACGACTCGCACGCCGACGACATCGTGCAGATCGTCCGCGAGGTCTTCGGCAAGGGCAACCAGTTCGCCACCAAGATCACCTACCGGACTCGCGACGGCAAGCCCGAGGACCTGCTGCAGGCGTTCCGCAACTCGATGTACCCGCGGATCGTGGTGACGGTCGACATGATCGCGACCGGCACCGACGTCAAGCCGCTGGAGTGCCTGCTGTTCATGCGCAGCGTGAAGAGCCGGACCTACTTCGAGCAGATGATCGGCCGCGGCGTGCGGGTCATCGACGACACCGAGTTCCAGTCGGTCACCGACGACGCCGAAGCACAAGGACCGGTTCATCGTGGTCGACGCGGTCGGCGTCATGGACACCCCCTCGTCGAGACCGTGCAGCCCGCTGGAACGCAAGCCGAGCGCAGAGCCTGAAGGACCTGTTCAAGCATGGTCGCCTTCGGCAACAAGCGACCCGCAGGTCGCGTCGTCGATCGCCGGGCGTCTTGCCCGCCTGGACAAGCACCTGACCAAGGATGACCGGGAGATGCTCGCCGGCCTAGCCGGCGGCACCGACCTGGGGACGATCGCCCACGGCATCGTCGACGGCGCTCGACCCCGACCAGCAGATCGCCGCGGCCGAAGGCTGCAGGCGGGTCCTGAGCACGACGAGGCGGCCGTCGCCGCAGACTGCGGCGGCCATGCTCACCGAGGCGCTGGAACCGCTGGCCGCCGAACCCGGATCTGCGCAACGCGATCCTCGACGTCCGCAAGTCCTACGAGCAGACGATCGACGAGGTGTCCAAGGACGAGGTGCTCGTTCGCCGGGCACTCCGCGGAGGCCCGCGAGAAGGCAGCCGCGATGGTCTCGCTCGTTCAGGGAGTACATCGAGGAGCACAAGGACGACATCCGCGCGCTGCAGGTGCTCTACAGCCGCCCGTACAAGGAGCGGCTGACGTTCGCGGAGATCAAGGAACTGGCCACGGCGATCGAGCGCCCGCCGCGCCAGTGGACACCGGAGAAGCTCTGGCACGCCTACGAGATGCTGGATCGAGTCGAAGGTTCGCGGCTCAGGCGGCAGGATGCTGACCGACATCGTGTCGCTGGTGCGGTACACCCTGCACCAGGACGACGAACTCGTCCCGTTCCGCGACCAGGTCGAGCGAACGGTTCGCGGCGTGGCTGCGCTGACCCAGGAGCAGAAGGGGGTCAGCTTCACCGTGGAGCAGCTGCAGTGGCTGACCTGGATGAAGGAGAACATCGCTGCGGAGACTCGGGATCACGTCCGAGTCCTTCGAGTACACGCCATTCGCTGAGCACGGTGGGATCGGTAAGGCTGCGCAGGTCTTCGGAGACCGATTGACGTCGCTTACTGACGAACTCACCGAGGCCCTCGCGGCATGACCGGGTGGCCCGCAGGCTGGATAAAGACACGGCTTGGTGAAGTCGCCGACTGGGGTAGTGGAGGTACGCCAAAGGCCGACGTGGCGGACTATTACGGTGGCAGCATTCCGTGGGCCGTTATTGGTGATCTGAACGACGGGTCTGTTGGCGCAACCGCTCGTGCGATCACTGACGCAGGGCTGTCGAACAGCAGCGCAAAGATGGTGGACGATCACACGGTTCTGGTCGCCATGTACGGCTCGATCGGCAAGCTCGGTCTACCGACCATCCCGATGGCTACCAATCAAGCGATCGCGTTCGCTAGGCCCAGGTGTGGCGTGGTGAATCGCCTCTACCTCTTCTACTACCTAATGCACGCGCGAGGTGCGCTAATGACTGCGGGCAAGGGCGCAGCGCAACGGAACATAAGCCAGACGGTGCTCAAGGCCTGGCCGATCCCACTTGCGCCACCCGCAGAGCAAGAGCGGATCGTTGTCACAATTGAGGAACAGTTTTCCTGGCTCGATGTAGGGGTTGTGGCACTGGAGCGAACCCGAGGGAACCTAGACCGGATGCGGTCCTCTGTGCTAATGAGAGCCATACAGGGATGGTCTGAAATCCCGCTGGGGGACATTGCTCAAGTGTTCGTCGGAGCAACACCTAGCCGATCGAAGCTAGAGTTCTGGGGAGGTTCAATTCCTTGGGTATCTAGCGGCGAGGTGGCGTTCTGTCGAATTCGGCAGACACGTGAGAAGATCACGGAGAAGGGGCTAGGGAACTCGACCCGACTGCATCCTGCCGGTACTGTTCTACTCGCGATGATTGGCGAGGGAAAAACTCGGGGACAGGCCGCCATCCTAGATGTTCCAGCAGCGCATAATCAGAACTCAGCTGCGATTAGACTCGATAAGAATCGCTGTCTTCCAGAGTGGCTGTTTTACGTCTTGATGGCCCGCTATGAGGAGACTCGACAGGTCAGCTCTGGCGGCAATCAGCTAGCACTAAATGGCACGCGAGTTCGTGCGCTTGCTGTTCCATTGCCATCGCTCGACGAGCAATATCAGCTAGTCCGCGATCTGGAGCGGCAACTGTCGCTGATCGACCGACTAACGGCTGATGTTGACGATGTGCGGCCGCGAAACACGGTCCTTCGCGCGTCGATTCTCGAGCGAGCGTTCTCTGGCCGGCTTGTCCCGCAAGACTCAAGAGACGAGCCTGCGTCCGTGCTGCTCGAGCGTATGACTGCCGAATGCGCATCGTCGAATGGCCACATGCCAGCCGAGGCTCCGCGTGAGCGTCGCAGGAAGGCCACCGCATGAGCGACACCGCCACCATCGTCCAGAAGCTCTGGAACTACTGCAACGTCCTTCGGGACGATGGCCTGTCATATCAGGACTACATCGAGCAGCTGACCTTCCTGCTGTTCCTGAAGATGGCCGACGAGCAGACGCAAGCCTCCGTTCAGCCGACCCGCGATCGTTCCCTGAGGGTTGGACTGGGCAGTCGCTGGTACCGCCTCGATGGTGATGCTCTGGAGGTCCAGTACCGGCACATCCTGGCCGAACTCGGGAAGCAGCCCGGCACGCTCGGCGTCATCTTCCGCAAGGCACAGAACAAGATCCAGGACCCGGCGAAGCTGAAGCGGCTCGTCTCGGACCTGATCGACCACGAGCAGTGGATGACGCTCGACGCGGACGTCAAGGGCGACGCCTACGAGGGCCTGCTCGCCAAGAACGCCGAGGACGTGAAGTCGGGCGCGGGCCAGTACTTCACGCCGCGCGCGCTGATCCAGGCGATCGTCGAGGTCATGCGACCCACGGCCATCGATGCGGGTATGCGACCCGGCGGCCGGTACCGGAGGGTTCCTGCTGGCCGCCTATGAGCAGATGAAGTCAGCCAGCCTCGACCCCGACGAGAAGAAGTTCCTGCGCGACGAGGCGCTCCGGGGCTGGGAGATCGTGGATGCGACGGCGCGGCTCTGCGCCATGAACCTGCTGCTGCACGGGATCGGCACGCCGAAGAGCGAGAGCCTGGTCACCGTCGACGACTCGCTTCGGTCCACGCCGTCGGAGCACTTCGACATGGTGCTGACGAATCCGCCGTTCGGGAAGAAGTCCTCCTACAAGGTCATCAACGCCGAGGGCGAGACCGAGACGGGAGGAGCATGAGCTACCTGCGCGAGGACTTCTGGGCGACGACCTCGAACAAGCAGCTCAACTTCCTGCAGCACGTCCGGTCGCTGCTTGACGCATCAACGGGCGCGCGGCGATCGTGGTGCCCGACAACGTTCTGTTCGAGGGCGGCGCGGGCGAGACGGTGCGGCAGGCGAGCTGCTGGAGCAGTGCGACGTGCACACGCTGCTGCGGCTGCCGACCGGGCATCTTCTACGCCGGCGGCGTGAAGGCCAACGTGCTGTTCTTCGACCGCAAGCCACCGTCGGAGAAGCCGTGGACGAAGAAGCTGTGGATCTATGACTTCCGCACGAACCAGAACTTCACACTGAAGACGCGCCAGCTCGTGCGCGCCGATCTCGATGACTTCGTCGCCTGCTACAAGCCCGAGCGACCGCCACGAGCGCGCCGAGACGGAGCGGTTCAGGCCGTTCACCTACGACGAGCTGATGGCCAGGGACAAGGCGTCGCTGGACATCTTCTGGCTGCGCGACGAGTCGCTGGAGGACACCGACAACCTGCCCGCCCCCGAGGTGATCGCTGCGGAGATCGTCGAGGACCTGCAGGCGGCACTCGATCAGTTCAGCGAGATAGCGAGCACCTTGAGCGCTGGCAGCAAGATCAACTGACCCGGACGCTCATCGCTGCCGAAGCATCCCAAGCCGGCCGTAGCTTGTGGATCTCATGTATGGCGACGCCCAGACAGATGTCGAGAGCACGCCGTTCCCGAGGTGCATCGGCGCCTGGGTCGGCGACGAGCGTGACGGGCAGGTGCCGGCCAGCCCAGAGCCGGTGGTGCGTGCGGCTTCGTTGAAGGCCGCGATCACGCAGCTACGGGACATAGCCAAGGCCAATGCCGGGCGATCCAGCCGGCAAGCGCTCGTGGCGAACCTGATGCTTCTGCGAGCCCTTGGCGTGGACGAGGAGACGCTCGATCTAGTCGTGGCCATGGTGCTCGCGCAGAACGTCGACGAGGAGATGACGGCAGCCATCAACTACTTGGCTTCAGGCTTTCTCTTGGCGCTGCTGACTTTGCGGGAGGAAGGATCCTTTGGCACGTTCTGTCATGGCCGATGTCCGAGGCGGCAAGCGACAAGCTACCGTGTCAGAGCATGACCGAGACGCTGCATCTGACAATCGTCTACGAGGACGGCGGGGATGGCTGGATCGTCGCATCTATCCCCGAGGTCCCGGGTGCGCTCAGCCAGGGTCACACGCGACACGAGGCGCGCGAGAACGTCATCGATGCGCTGCGCGGCATCCTGCAGTTGCGCTTTGGCGAGCACGCTCTCTCCGAGCCCGCTTCCGACAGCGACCCGCTGGAGCTGACGATCGCGGCGTGAGCTGTCTCGGCGCCGACGACGTCAGATGGTCGCCTGCGATGAAGCGACGCGATCTGGAACGGTGAGGGCTCTGTAGGTGCCGGCACGCCGCTACGCTCGCGTCGTGACGCCCGAGGAGCTCGCCAACCTGGCGCACCTGCGCCGCGCCCGCGACCTGATTGACCGCGAGTACGCGCGCCCGCTCGAGGTCGCCGCGCTCGCCCGCGCTGCGCTGATGTCGACGGCGCACTTCTCGCGGCAGTTCCGCGCGACCTACGGGGAGACGCCCTACGCCTACCTGATGACGCGGCGAATCGAGCGGGCGAAGGCGCTGCTGCGCCGCGGTGACCTCTCGGTCACAGAGGTCTGCATGGCGGTCGGGTGCTCGTCGCTCGGCTCGTTCAGTGCCCGCTTCACCGAACTGGTCGGCGAGACGCCGACGGCCTACCGGGCTCGTGACCACGGCGCGCTGGCGAGCGTGCCGGGCTGCATCGCCAGGGACCTCACCCGCCCGAGCCGCAAGCCGAGCAGGATCGGAGAAACCGGCGCGGCGGCGGCTCCCTAGTGTTGGCGGCATGAACCTCACTCTCTCCCAATGCTTCGTCCTGATCCATGCCCCCGACCTCGCGCTTGCCTTCTACCGCGACGAGCTCGGCCTCGAACTGCGCAACGACGTCGCCCGCGGAGAGTTCCGCTGGATCACCGTCGGCGCCGCCTCTCAGCCCGATGTTGCGATCGTCCTCACGAACTACCTGAACGGCAGCCCTGCCGACGCCGACGCGCTCGCCGCGCTGCTCGCCAAGGGCGCCCTCAACGGCGTCCACTTCCACACCGATGACCTCGACGCGACCTTCGAGAAGCTGCGCGCCTCTGGCGCCGAGATCGTGCAGGAGCCGACAGACCAGCCGTGGGGCACGCGGGACTGCGCCGTGCGTGACCCGTCCGGCAACCTCGTGCGCATCGACCAGCCGCCCGCCGCGTAGGCTGGTCAGATCGGGCTGGTAGGCGCGAGCCAGGCGAAGGCGCGAAGGCACCCCCGCCTGGCAGATAAAGACATGACGGTCTTCTCCCCGGGTCGGCGAGCGCCCGGGTCCCCCGCTTGCATTCGTCCAGCGCACGGCCACCTCGCTCGCCGGCTGTGGAATCATGAGCTCACGCTTCCATGCCTCAGTGGGGGTCCCAAGGAATGAGGACGCGTCCGTATCGACAACGCGGGTTGACTGGTATCGCGATCGCGGTCTCGCTCGTGCTCGCCCTGGGCACTGCCGGCGGCACGTCCGCAGCCGCCGGCCTCGACGTCCCAGCCAGTGCCACTTCGTCATTGCTCGGCACGCGTACGGCCTCTTCCTCATCCGTACTGTCGCTAGAAGCCCTGCCCACGCTCCACGTGCAGGTCGGCGAAGTGCTCAACGTCGAAGCCGCCCCGCTGCCTGCCAAAGTCGAAGTGGCCGGCCTGCCGCCGATCGAAACGCCGTCACTGCCGCGCGTGGAAGCCCCTTCGACGCCGCCCGCCGAATCCCCGGCTCC
The DNA here is from genome assembly GCA_963716315.1 of uncultured Solirubrobacteraceae bacterium. GTDB lineage: Bacteria > Actinomycetota > Thermoleophilia > Solirubrobacterales > Solirubrobacteraceae > Palsa-744. The sequence goes on from OY970301.1 coordinate 2,560,954, forward strand.
AGTCGAAGTTCCGACGCTTCCCACCACGAGCACGCCCGTGCCGACGCCGACCGGCTCATCGGGCTCGCCCGGCCAGACGACTCCGAGCTCGTCCGGGAGCGGTGCGCACGCGGCCAGCACGAGCGCCTCGAGCACGAGCGCCGGCTCGACGCAGGCAGGTGCGAGCAGCAGCAGCCCCGCGTCGACTACGACGTCGTCGGGCGGGCGATCGGCTCGATCCGGCGCGAACGGCCGCCGGGGTGCAGGCGCTGCCAAGTCGCACGGGCCCGGTACACGCCCCATTGCCGGCGCCACGTCGACGACCGCCACGACGGTCGGTGCGCCCGCGGCATCCTCGTCTGCAGCGCTCGTCCGATCTTCTGGCGCAAACGGGACTCGGCACAAGGCCTCCTCCAGCAACCCGCTCGAAACGATCGGTCGCCAGATCCCGTTCCCCGTCCCCGTGCCCGACTGGAGCAAGCCGATCATCCTCGTGCTGCTCCTGCTCGCGATCCTGTTCGCCGTCCGCTCGCGCCTCGCCACGCTGCGGGCTCGGCGGCTGGAGGGCCAGCGCGAGACGATGCTGAGCGATCTCGGCGACATGCAGGCCGCGCTCGTCCCTGCGATTCCCGAGCGGCTCGGGGGCCTGTCTGTATCCGTCGCCTACCGGCCCGCCGATGGGCCGGCCGCCGGCGGGGACTTCTATGACCTGTTCGAGCTCGACGCGGGCAAGGTCGCGATCGTCGTCGGCGACGTCGTCGGCCATGGTCGCCCTGCGCTGACCCAGGCCGCGCTCACTCGCTACACGCTGCGTGCCTATCTGCAGGCAGGCCTCGAGCCGCGCGCTGCGCTCGCGCTTGCCGGTTCCGTGCTCGCGACACCCGGCGAGAAGCGCTTCGCGACGGTCGTCGTCGCGATCCACGACAGCGCCAGCGGCCGCTTGACGTATGCGTGCGCCGGTCATCCGCCGCCTATCTCGATCGGCTTCGACGCGCCCGAGCCGCTGACCGTCTGCTGCTCGGCGCCGATCTGCTGCGATCTGCCGACCGGTCGCAGGCAGACGATCGTCTCGCTTCCCGAGGGGGGCCGGGTGTGCTTCTTCAGCGACGGCCTGCCCGAGGCGCGCACCGGCGATGACCTGCTCGGCCGTGAGCGCCTGGTCGAGATCGCCGACGAGCTCGGCCCCTCGGCGAGCGCTGCTGCGCTGCTCGAGCGGATTCGCAGCGAGGCGTCGGCGACGCCCGACGACATGGTTGCCTGCATCGTCTCACCCGCCGTCGGCGTGCAGGCCGCGGCCGACCGGCCGGCCGCAAGCCCGGCCGTCGACGGTCAGATCGAGGAACTCGAAGTCGACGCCGAGACACTCGGCGAAGCGCGCGTCCGGCGCTTCCTCGACGCCTGCCGCATCGGTCCCACGCGGGCCGCGTCGCTGCTCGGGCAGGCGCGCCAGATCGCCGGCCGCGATGGTACGGCGCTGCTGCGCATCGAGCGCCCTCGCTCGGGCGAGCCGACGGCCGTAGTGTGCGCCGGGCGCTCGGTCCCGGACGCGGCGTCGGTCGCCGTCGAGCTGAACGTGTCTGCTGGGCCGGCGCTCGCGCTGAGCACGGCCGCGCGCTGAGCCGGCCCCCCGACCCAGGCATACTCGCGGCCGTCGTCCCGCGCCTGCGCCCACACCCGGCGCCAACAGCCTGGGCCTCGCTATGTTGGATGCATGATGTTCGCCCTGCGTTACGTGCTCCCCGCGGCCGGCGTGATCGCCGGCCTGATCGTGATGGCGCTCGGCAGCGAATCCGAGCTCGAGGGCGGCGCCGGGATCGTCGGTGCATCGCTGGCGATCTACGCCGTCAACTGGCTCTACCGCGCCGGCGTCGAGGGCGATCGCGAGCGCGACCGCGAGGAGGCCGCGCGCGTGTACTTCGACAAGTACGGCTACTGGCCAGACGAGGCGCCCCGCCCGCAGCAGCCTCGCGCGTAGCCCTAAGCCGCTCGGCAACCGCCAGCGCCTGGCAACCGCCGGCAAGTCAGCGTCGCCACGGAGGAGTGCGTGTAGCTCCTGTAGGCTGCGGCCCGCAGCCATTCGGCTATGCGGACCTTGTCCCGCATGTAGGTCGGCCCCCATAGATGAGCGAACGCCTCGAACGCACTTGGACGAAAATCGTCGAGCTCGGCGGAGCTGGGTTGGCGCTCGTGCTGATCGGGTTTCTGGCCGGCGCGGCGGTCGTGTTCGTGCTCCACGACAATCACTGGCTCGGCGATGGCGGTACGCGTCAGGTCGAGGCTTTCTCAGAGGTGCCCCAACAGCAAGCCGGCACGCTGGCGGAACGGTTTCGGCCCGTGCTCCTATTCGACAGCGCCGAGCCGTGGCGGCCGCTCAGCATCAGCTATCTGTTCGACGAAGGCCACCACGAGTTCTGCACCCGTCAGCTTCAGGGCAAGGGCTGCGCGGTGATTCAAAGCGCAAATGCGTTCGACGCGATGGTCGGGAGTACGTCGGCGCTCGGGCCATCTACGTATGTCGACCTTGCCGGCGGGAAGCTCTCGGATTACCACGGGCCCGAACGTTGCAGCGCGCCACTACTCGACTGCGGCACCGGGCCACGTTCGGCGATGTACTACCACGTCACCGAATCCAACGGCCGCTTCTACGTCGACTACTGGTGGTTCCTGCGCTTCAACCATTTCGCGACCTCCAAGCCAGGCGTCACATGCCGGCTCCAGCAGGCACGCGAATCGAGCATCTGCGACGAGCACGAGGGCGACTGGGAGGGCGTGACCGTCGTCACGCCGCCCAACGACGAAGACCACATCGACTACGTCGTCTACGCGGCGCACAAAGGCACGTTCCGCTACTCGGCCTCGCAGCTGCAATTCGCGCCGGGCACCAGCCGGCCATATGTCTACTCCGCCCAGGGCAGTCACGCCTCCTATCCAAAACCCTGCTCCAGCAGCTGCTCGCAGCCGAGTGGTCTGGCTGTCAACGGGCTCGTCGACCTACCCGAGGGGCGCTTCAACGGCAAGGGACAGTGGGCTCGTAACTATGAAACCTGCCCCGCCAACGCGCCTGGCAGCTGCTTGCAATCGCTCACCCTGCAGCCCTGGAACACGTGGCCCGGCGAATGGGGCGCCGGTTGTGCCTCTGTGTGCGGCAACGCCGCCGGCGTCAACTCGCCGCGCTCGCCCGGCTTGCAGGCTCGCTATCAGACGCCCTGGTGCTCGACGCAGAACGGCGCGTTCACCTGCGATGGGCGCGCGCTTCACTGCAGCGACTGGCTCGGCCCGCTGGTGGTCGCCGTCGCCTGCGATCCGACCGTGCTCGAACGGGGCTTGCGCGCCACCGATGCGATTGCGCCCGGCCGGTTGGCGCTCGCCGTAAACGGAGAACCGATCTCGCGGGCAACTACGCCCGGGGTCGTGCAGGCGCTCGGGAGCCCGTTGAAGCCGGGCGAAAGCGTCAGCGTGACGGCCGACGGGCCGAATACCCAGGTCCTCATCCGCGCCCGGCAGGGGAACGTCGTCGTCGAGGATCGATTCGCCGGGATCGCCACGGCATCGGGGCAGAAGTTGCAGGTGACGGTTGCCGAAGGGTCAGATGGGCCAAGCGTGCTGGCCGACGGCCGCGGCCCCGTCGAGCAACGGATCCTCAGATCCCTGCCGGTTGGCGCCGTCGTGCGCTCCGGGTCCTGACGCCCGCTCGCCTGCTCGTGTGAGGCTTCCGTTCCGCGTGCCGTGTCACCGACAAACTAACCGCACTAATTCCACTATGTGGGCTTGACCTGCTGCGGTGGTCCGGTTATGTTGGCCTTCGGTTGGCCTACGGTTGGCCGTCGTGTGAACGACGAGTGATGGTGGCTGCCGGTCGAGCCGTCTGCGCGGCATGACTACGAACAGGGGGAAGTGCTCGATGGCCGTTGAGCAGGGCGCTGATGCTGCCGGCGCACCCGGCGTCTTGAGCGACGCCGTGCTGACGGGTGCGGAGCGCCGTTTCCGGGTGCTGCTGCGTGCGCTTGCGGCGATTCTCGTGCTCGCCGGCTTGGCTTACTTCGCCGGGCCGCTCCTCGGTCCATTCCGCGATCTCTACCGCGAACCGCCGTTCGTCTTGAACTCGGTACCGAAGGTGACCGTGCTCGGGATCTGCTGCCTGTACGTGTCCGGCGACGTGCGCCGGCGCATGGGCCTGGCCGCGATCGTGATCATCGCCCACTTCGTCTCCGTCGCGGCCATGCTCGTGGCGCTCGCCTTCGGCCACACCGGCGCGGCGATGTCGTTCGGCTCGCTCGGCAGCACGTCGGTCGGCAACGTGCTGTGGGGAGCAATCGGCCTTGACGGCGTGATCACGCTCGTGGTGATCGTGTTCTACGTGCTCGCGCGTCGCTCCCAGCCGACGGTCGCGAGCGCCACCGACGAAGCTCAGCCAGAGCTGAAGGCAATCGAGCGGTCGATGCGCACGTTCGCCGTGATCGTCGGGGTCCTGTTCGTGCTCTCCGGCGTCGGTTATGAGCTCGGCGGCCTGCTCGACTCGACCCGCGGCCTGTTCCTGCAGTGGCCGTTCGTGACCAACTCGGTCGTCATGTCGGTGACGCTCGGAATGCTGTGCTTCTACGTGGCGCGGGATGTTCGGGCCAACCTCTCGCTGTGGGGCGTCATCGCCCTGGGTCTCGTTCTCTCGGGAGTCGTCGGCCTGGCGTATCTCACGTTCCTGCACACCGGCTACACGCGGCCGTTCGCCGGCCATCGGCTGAGCATGACCAACATCCTCTGGGGGCTCGTCGGGGCCCGCCTGCTGCTCGCCGCGATCTTCCTCGTGCTCTACAACGCGACCTGGAAGAAGCGCTACGAGCTGAGGTATTTCGCGCCGGTGCAATACAGGGCGCTGCTGGCTGCGGCAGGCGTCGTGATCGACGGGCCCGCCGTGCTCCCGCCCGAGCAGATCGCGCAAACCGTCGACGAGCGCGTCGCGCTGATGACCGCGCGTCGCACATGGCTGTACCGCGTGGCGATGCTCGGTGTGCAGGCTCACCCGCTGCTGTTCCTGAAGCCGCCCTTCTCCGAGCTCTCGCCACGCCTGCGCTACGAACATGTGCGCACGCACTTCGAGAAAGTCGCCCCCACGCACAACTGGATCTTCAACCTGCCCCAGGTGGCGATCCGCATGGCCCAGCAGCTGTGCTTCGCCGCCTACTACAACGACAAAGCCACATGGCGGGCGATCGGCTACGTGCCCTACTCCGAACGGCCAGGCAACGAACACGCGGCGCGGAGGGCCACTGCCGAGCACGATTTGAAGGTCGAGCTTCCGGCCGAAGTGCAGGGCGACACGCTCGAAACGGAGATCTGCATCGTCGGTACCGGCGCCGGCGGCTCGATCCTCGCCTGCCGGCTCGCCGAGAAAGGGCACGACGTGCTGCTGCTCGAGCGCGGGCGCTATGTCGAACCGCGTCACTTCAGCGAGGACGAGATCCAGATGGTCTCCGAACTCTACGCCGACGGCGTGATGCAGCAGACCGAGGACTTTCGCTTCACGATCCTGCAGGGAAGCTGCGTGGGCGGCTCGACGACCGTCAACAACTCGGTCTGCTTCGACCCGCCGGCGGAGGTTCTCGCGCGGTGGAACGACTCGAGATTGCACGACGCCGGTCTGAACCTGGCGCAGCTCGGCGGCAGCGTGAGCGAGGTCCGCCGGTTCCTCTCGGTCGCTCAGCAGGGCCCGGCCCACCTCAATCCCTCGGGCGTCAAGTACCTCGACGGCGTGAACAAGCTGGGGCTGTCCCCCGGGGTGCTGCAGGTCGCGGCGGTCGACGCGAACATCAAGGACTGCCTCGGCTGCGGCTACTGCAACATCGGCTGCGCCTACGGCGCCAAACTCTCGATGCTGCAGACGGCCTTGCCATGGGCGCAGCGCACCCACCCGGGCAAGGTGCGAATCGTCGCCGAGTGCGAAGTCGAACGGATCCGCGCCGAGTCTGGCTCGCCGGCTTGCGCGACCGACGTGCGCGCTCGCCTGTCCGACGGCCGCCGCATCACGGTCAAGGCCGAGAAGTTCATCCTCTCCGCGGGCACCGTCGCGTCGAGCTACCTGCTGATGCGCAGCGGCGTCGGTCGCGGTCTGCCGGTCGGCGAGCACGTCTGCTTCAACATGGGCGCGCCGATGACTGCCGAATTCGCGGACGACATGGACGCCTACGCCGGGCTGCAGATCTCTCATTTCGGCCTGCCGCAGGTGCTCGACGGCTTTGCCTTCGAGACATGGTGGAACCCGCCGGTCTCCCAGGCCGAGAACATGCCCGGCTGGTTCAGCGACCACTTCCAGAACATGTTGAGCTACAGAAAGCTGATGGCGGTCGGCGTGATCGTCGGCACGGCCGGCAACGCCTCGATCTACAAATCGCCGATCGGCGGGCCCGGCGTGCGCTACGTGCCCGAACAGCGCGATCTCGCCAAGCTCTCCGAAGGGCTGAAGCTGCTCGGGGAGATCCTGTTCGAGGCGGGCGCCAAGCGCGTGATGCTCAACACCTGGGACATCCCCGGCGCGCAGTTCACTGATCGCTCTCAGCTCGTGCGCCTCGACGAGGTCGTGATGAGGCCGGCTTGGATGTCGCTCGGCACCGGCCATCCCCAAGGCGGGAACGCGATCAGCGAAGACCCGGCTCGCGGGGTCATCGGCCCAGATTTCCGAGTGCACGGCTATCGCAACCTGTACGTATGCGACGCGAGCGTGTTCCCGAGCAGCCTCACCGTCAACCCGCAGCTCACGGTCATGTCGCTCGCGCACTACGCCGGCGGGCAGATCTGATGCACCACATAACGCCGCTCCGCGTGCTCGGCGTGCTTGGCTTCTATGCGCTGATCTTCATCGTCATGCGGCTGACCAAGAAGCGCGTGGACCCGATCGAGAAGCAGACCTTCCTGTGGGTCGGCGCTGTCTGGGCGATATCGGTGTTCGTCGCCAACTACCTGCTCTACCTGGCCGGCGTGATGAGCTTCCTGCCGTGGGTCAACAACTTCATGCACACGTTCATCTGGATCGGCTTCTGCCTGACGTGGTTCTACCTCGGCGTTCGCGAGACCGAGCCGATCTGGGCGCAGTGCGCGATGTTCGGCTTCTTCAGCCTGATCGTCAAGTACGCCGAGCAGCGCCTGTTTGGCACCTGGGACATGGATCACTTCTTCTTCAGCTGGCTGCACGGGAACGGCGCATACATCGGCGGATGGTCGCTCGCCGACGCCAGCTACCCGATCCTCACCCTGTTCACCCTGCGCCTCGTCGCGCGACGGGTGCCCGGGCTGATCGCCACCTGACCCGGCGCCGCCCGGCATCCACGCGCGCTCGGGGTCGACGCCGGCCGGGCGCCCCTCCGCCCGGCTAGCATCGGGCCTGCAGCGCACTACCCGACGACCGGCGGAGGGATCGTGCAGCACCCGCTCCAGTGGCTGGCCCGACGCGACCGCGATCTCGCCGCGCTGCGCCGGGCGGGGCGTGCCGCGATCGTGATGCCCGCGATGTTCGCGCTCGGCGAGCAGGTGATCGAAAACGCCGCCGTCGCCACGTTCGCCGCGTTCGGCTCGTTCGCGATGCTGCTGCTCGTCGACTTCGGTGGGCCGATGCGCGCCCGCCTGCAGGCACAGCTGGCGCTGGCCGTGACCGGCTGCGCCTTCGTCTGCCTCGGCACGCTCGCCTCGCGCAGCGTCTGGATCTCGGCCGTCGCGATGGTGCTGATTGGCTTCGCCGTGATCTTCTCCGGCGTCGTCAGCTCCGTCCTGGCAGGCGCATCGACATCGCTGCTGCTCGCCTTCATCCTGCCCGTCACGCTCTCCGGGCCCGCCTCCTCGATCCCCGATCGGGTGGCCGGCTGGGGCATGGCCTCGGGCGCCGCGATGCTCGCGATCGTCTTGCTCTGGCCGACGCCCACCCGGAGCGCGCTGCGCGGCGCCGCGGCAGCCGCCTGCAGGGCGCTCGCCGTGCGGCTGCGCGCCGCTGTCGCCTACGGGGCCGGCGGCGGCGAGCAGGCGGCCGCCGCGGCTGAGCACGAGCGTGCCGTCGCCGAGGCCAAGCAGGCCGTCGTCGCGATGCGCCGCGTGTTCCTCGCCACGCCCTTCCGGCCCACCGGTCTGAGCACCGCCGCGCGCACCGTCGTTCGTCTCGTCGACGAGATCAACTGGCTGGACGCGATCGTGATCCATTCCGTGGGCCCCGCCGAGGGGATCGCCGTCGACCACCCGGCGTGCACCGTCAAGCTGGCCGCCGCCGACGTGCTCGAGCGCGGCGCCGAACTGCTCGGCGTGATCGGCGGCGAGCGCGAGGAGCTGCACGAGGCGATCGATCGGCTAAAGGCGGCGATGGCGAAGGTCGAGACGGGCGCCACCGGCGAGTTGCTCGTGCGGCGCGAGCCGATCCGCGACGACGCGACAGGCGCCGGCGAGCTGATCACCGCGCTCGACCCGGCCTTTCGCGCGCAGGAGCTCGGCTACGCCGTCTCGATCATCGCCGAGAACATCGATCTGACCGCCGCCGCCGAGCGGCGCGGCTGGATCGATCGTGTGCTCGGCCGTCAGCCGAAAGGACTGGCCGGCCCCGCTTCCGCCGCGCAGCAGCGCGCCGCCGCGCACATCGACCTCGGCTCTGTCTGGCTGCACAACAGCGTGCGCGGCGCCGTCGCGCTCGGCATCGCCGTGCTCGTCGCCAACGAGACCGGCGTGCAGCACTCCTTCTGGGTCGTGCTCGGCACGCTCTCCGTGCTCCGCTCCAACGCGCTCAGCACCGGGCAGAACATCCTACGCGGCCTGCTCGGCACGACCGTCGGCTTCGTCGTCGCCGGCCTCCTGCTCGCGCTGATCGGCGAGGACACGACGCTGCTCTGGTTCCTGCTGCCGATCGCGATCTTGCTCGCCGGCGTCGCCCCGGCGGTGATCGGCTTCGCCGCCGGCCAGGCCGCCTTCACGCTGACGCTCGTGTTCCTCTACAACATCATCCAGCCGGCCGGCTGGAAGGTCGGCCTGCTGCGCGTCGAGGACATCGCCATCGGCTGCTCCGTCAGCCTGCTCGTCGGGCTGCTGTTCTGGCCCCGCGGCGCCGCCGCCGAGCTGCGCCGGGCGCTCGCGCAGGCCTACACCGACAGCGCCCGCTACCTCTCGAGCGCCGTCGACTTCGGCATGCGCCGCTGCGACGCCGACGCTGCCGCGGCCGTCGTAGAGCCCGAGGAAGACGCCGCCCGCGCCGCTGCCTCCGCCCGCCGCCTCGATGACACCTTCCGCAGCTACCTCGCCGAGCGCGGCTCAAAGCACGCGCCGCTCGCTGAGATCAGCGGCCTCGTCACCGGCGTCGGCGGGCTGCGCCTCGCCGCCGACGCCGTGCTCGACCTGTGGGAGCGCGAGGACGGCACCGTTCCCGGCGACCGCGCCGCCGCGCGCGAGGAGCTGCTCAAATCGAGCGCGCTCGTCGAGGGCTGGTATGACAACCTCGCCGCGCGGCTCGCCGACGGGCGGCCACCGAACCCGCCGCTCGCGCACGACGAAGTCGCCGACGGCCGCCTCGTCGACGCCGTCGCCAACGACCTGCGCGCGGCCGATGGAAAGGCGACCGCCACCGCCGTGCGGATGGTCTGGACCGGCGATCATCTCGATGCCGTGCGCAGGCTGCAGGAAGTGATCGTCGAGTCCGCGCGCATCGCCGCCGAGGCCTGAGCGTCAGCGCACGGCGCGGTAGATCAGGTGCGTCACCCCCGGCGCCTGCACCGCCTGCACCTGCTCCAGCGCGATGCCCGCCCCGGCGCCGTCGTCGAACAGGCGTGTGCCCGAGCCGAGCAGCACCGGCACGACGCTGAGGCGCAGCTCGTCGATCAGTCCCGCCGAGAGGTACTGCCGGGCGACGTCGGCACCGCCGGCCAGCGCGACGTCCTTGCCGCCGGCCGCCTGCTCAGCCTGCGTCAGCGCCGACTCGATCCCGTCGGTGACGAAGTGGAACGTCGTGCCGCCCTGCAACTGCAGCGGCTCGCGCGCGTGGTGGGTGAGCACGAACACGGAGGTGTGAAAGGGCGGTTCCTCGCCCCACCAGCCCTGCCATGGATCCGCGCCCCACGGGCCGGGGCCGCCGCCGAACATGCTGCGCCCCATCACGACTGCGCCGACGTTCGCCTGTGAGCCTTCGACGACCGGCGTGCTCTCGTTGACGACACCGCCCTCGCGCCCGTGCGGCGCGCGCCACGCGGCCAGCTCGAAGGCCCACTCGTGCAGCTGCATCCCGCCTTCGCCGAGCGGGTCCTGCTCGCTCGGGTTCGGCCCGGCGACGAAGCCGTCGAGCGACATCGCGATGTTGAACTTGAGCATGGCTGTGCGCTCCCGTCCCGTGTGGTCGGATCTCTATTTATTAATTGATTTGATGACGATCGACTGACCGGCTGCCCCGGACCTCTCAGCTCGTCTGGACGATCAGCAGGCGGTTGCCCTCGGGGTCGTTGAACCAGAACATCGGCGGCACCGGGTCGCCCATCCGCGCGACCTCCTCGTCGACGTCGACGCCACGCGCTTTCAAGTCGGCGTGGTCGGCGTCGATGTCGCTTGTCGAGAGCGCGATGCGCGTCTCGATCCCCGTCGCTTCGCCCGGGCGCGGCGAGACGAGCGCCAGCGTCGTCGATGCGCCGGCCGGCGCCACTTCGACCCAGCGCTCGGTGCCGGCGAAGGGGATGTCAGCGCGCAGCTCCATGCCGAGCTTCTCCGTGTAGAAGGCGATCGCCTCGTCCTGGTCCTTGACCGGGATCATGCACGTGCCGACCTGCGTCAGGTTTGTCTGGGTCTGCGTGTCGCTCATTCCGAGCCTCCGTTCTGCTCCGGGGTTTCGCCGTGCGCGCCTTGCGTGGCGCACGGCGTCGTTGGTTTGTACTGCTTGGACGAGGCAGTCGCTCGAAACTCATCGCTCGTTCGTCCGCGCCCGCCCGATTCCCGCGGGGCTCGCTGTAACTTGCAGCGATGGCGGGCCTCTTGGGGATCGTCTTGCCGCTGGCGCTCGCCGCCGCCATCTCGCCGACCACGCTTGCCGTCGAGCTCGTCACGCTCTCGCGCAAGAGCGAAGCGATCAGACGAGCCTGGGCCGTCGCCGCCGGCTCCGCGCTTGTGCTCGCCGGCTTCGCCGTGCTCGCGCTGATCCTCGCCAAGAGCACCGGCGGCTCGCACAGCCCCTCCGAAGCCGGCGCCATCGTCAAGCTCGTCGCCGCCGCGCTGTTGCTCGCGCTCGGCGTGCGCGCGCTGCGGGCGCCGCCGCGAGCGCCCAAGCCCGAACGCGTCGGCGCCCATCCGCTGCGCGGGGCGTTGCTGCTCGGCATCGGCCTGATGCTGACCAACTTCTCGAGCATCGTCCTGTTCTTCCCGGCGATGCACGAGATCGGCATCTCCGACGCCGGTCTCGGCGCGCAGATCGTCGCCTTCGTCCTGCTGTATGCGATCACGCTCGCGCCCGCCTACGGGCCGCCGCTGCTGATCGTCATGCTCGGCCCGCGCGCCGATCCGCTGCTGCAACGGCTCAACGGCTTCTTCACTACCCACCGCAAGGGGATCGGCGCCGGCCTGTGCTTCGCCTTTGCCCTGCTGCTCGCCGTGGCCGGGCTCAAAGTGCTGCTCTGATCTGCGCTCCGATTCGATCGGCGTTTGGATTCTCTGCACGCCGGGTATTGCTGAGCGCGACGACGGGCAAGCAGATGCTGCGGGTCGTCTGACCGGGCATGGGGAAGCAGGAGGGGTCGCTGCTGCTCGTGCCGGCGGCGCCGCAGGGAGCCGGCGCCGCCGGCACGCACGGCCGGCGTTCCTTGGCCCGCCGATCGCGTTCACGCTCTAGCCTGACCCGCGTGAGGCAGATCGTCCTCCTGCGCGGCGTCAACGTCGGCGGGCGCAACAAGCTTGCCATGCCCGCGCTGCGCGACGCGCTTCAGGCGGCCGGGATGGACGACGTCGTCACCTACGTGCAGAGCGGCAACGTCGTGCTCGACAGCACCGCCAAGCCAGACGCGCTCGCGCGCGCGTGCGAGGGCGTGATCGCCGATGCCTTCGGTCTGCAGGTCGGCGTCGTCGTGCGCACGCGCGCGGAGCTCGCCAAGATCATCGCGCGCGACCCGCTCGGCGATGTCGCCGAGCAGGACAAGCTCTATCAAGTCACGTTCTGCGCGCAGAAGCCCGCCAAGGACGCGCTCGCCAAGGTCGCAGAGCGCGCCGTCGACGGCGAGCAGCTAATCGCGCACGGACGCGAGATCTACGCCTGGTTCCCCCACGGCGTCGGGCGCTCCAAGCTCGCCGCCCAGCTCAGCAGGCAGGATCTCGGCGTGCTCGCCACCGCGCGCAACTGGACGACCGTGAAGAAGCTGCTCGAGCTCGTCTCTGCTCGAGCGGTCTGAGATGCTGCGGGCGTGAGCAGCGGCGAGCGCCACGACGCGATCGAGCTCGACGGCCGGCGCTTTGCCTGGCGCACGCTCGGCGAGGGCCCGCCGCTCGTGCTCGTCAACGGCTACGCCGCCGGCTCGGCCGACTGGGACCCGACGTTCACCGGCGCGCTCGCGCGCTCGTTCACGCTGATCTGCCCCGACAACCGCGGCATCGGCGACTCAGAGCTCGGCGACCCCGCCGCGTTGAGCGTCGATGCGATGACCGACGACCTGGAGGCGCTGCTCGACGAGCTACTGCTCGAGCAGCCCGCGCTCGCCGGCTGGTCGATGGGCGGCTACGTCGTGCAGCGGCTCGCGCTGCGCTCGCCCGCCCGCGCCAGCTCGATCGCACTGCTTGCCACCGGCCCCGGCGGCGGCACCGGCGTGCCCGCCGAGCCGCACGTGTGGGGCGCGCTGACCGACCACTCCGGCACGCCGCGCGAGCAGGCCACGCGGCTGATCTCGCTGCTGTTCCCACCCGACGTGGCCGCCGAGATCGACGCGCAGTTCGGCGAGATCGTCGCCGACGCCCGCGCCTCGCTCTCCCCGCAGACGCTCGCCGCGCAGGAGCGCGTGCTCGCCGCCTGGCTGACCGAGTCGCAGCCCGCGCCCGGCGAGGATGCGCCGCCCGCGCTCGTCATCAGCGGCGAGCTCGATGTGATCGCCCCGCCCGGCAACGCCGACGCGCTCGCCGCGCTGTGGCCCGAGACACAGGTCGAGCGGATCGCCCGCGGCGGGCACGCCTTCATGGCGCAGGAGCCCGAGCGCATTGCCGCGCTGATCTCCGCGTTCGCCCTCGCGCACGGCTAGCCAAGAAACGCCGCTCAGCCGTCGGTCTGCGCTACACCGAGGCCCTCCGGCGTCAGCTCCGTCTCGATCGCCGCACGGAGTCGCCGCAGCACCTCCTCGCGGGCACGCAGCTTGCTCGCCGCATGCGCGCGCATGTCGAGTTGCGACAGCGTGCGCGCCGTGTCCAGCGCGGCGTCGTCGAGCTGCTCGGCCGCCACCGCTCGATCGAGGAAGCCCGCGGTGACTGCCTCCTGCGGGCCGTACATGCGCGCGCACACCACCGCCGAGTCGAAATGGGCCGGCATCAGGCGGTGGCGTGCCAGCTCGATCGCGAACCACGGCACAGTCAAGCCGATCTTCACCTCGTTCAGGCCGATCTGGAATGGGCCGTCCGCGCCGATTCGCGCGTCTGCCGACAGCGCTACGAACGAGCCCGCCGCGACCGCGTGCCCGCTGCACGCGAGCACGACCGGCGTCGGGAACGACAGCAGCCGCTCTGTGAGCGTCGCGCCGAGCGTCAGCATCTCGAGCACTCGCTCGACGACGCCCTCGCCGAAAACCTTCAAGTCGAAGCCCGCCGAGAGGTAGCCCGGGCGCCCGCGCACGATCGTCACCGCCTCATCCTGCTCCGCCTGGTCGAGCGCGCCGTGCAGCGCGCTTAGCGTCTCGATCGACAGCGCGTTGACCTTGCCGTCGTCGAGCGAGATCGTCGCGATGCCGTCGTCCAGCTCGTACGTGACCGGCGTCGCCGCCCGGTCTGCGATCGTCGCCGTGCTTTGAGAGTGCTCGGTCATCTGCGCCTCCATCTGTCGTGTCCGGGTTTCATCATAAAATGTAACAGTGTTTCGTAACAGCGTCCTGAAACTGGACTAGGAGGTCGCGTGCCGCGGCCCAAGCAACGCACCCCCGAGCTGCGCGACCACGTGCTCGCCGCCGCGCTCGAGCTGCTCGCCCGCGAGGGCGTCGGCGGTTTCACCGCGCGCGGGCTCGCGCGTGCCGCAGACACCTCGACGCCCGCCGTGTACGAGCTGTTCGGTGACAAGGCCGGGCTCGTGCGCGAGGTCTTCTTCGCCGGCTTTCGCCTGCTGCGCGCGCACCTCGACGAGCTCGCCGAGACCGACGACCCGCGCGCCGACCTGCTCGCCATGGCCGAGTCCTACCGCGCCTTCATCCGCCAGAACCCCGTGCTCGCCGAGGTGATGTTCTCGCGGCCCTTCAGCGACTTCGAGCCGAGTGAGGACGAGCGCCGCGCCGGTGCCTCCGTGCGCCTGTTCGTGCTCGAGCGCGTGCGCCGCGCCATCGCCGCCGGGCAGCTGCACGGCGACGAGACAGACGTTGCGCACGTGCTCGTCGCGCTCGTGCAGGGGCTCGCGCTGGCCGAGAACGCGCGCAGGCTCGGGCGCAGCCGGGCTTCTGTCGAGCGGCGCTGGGCGCTCGCGCTCGGCGGCCTGCTCGATGGCCTCCGCGCGCCTCGTCCGGGCGTCGGCTGAGATTGCTCCGACTTCAAGCGCAGCGCGCCTTTGTCCGATATGGACCGCGCAAAGGGAAACGGCCAACCATTCGCGGACGGAGTCCGCTCATCAAAAGGAAAAAAATGTCTGAGCTGCAGAGCGCCATCGTCGAGCCACCCCGCGAAGGACGGATCGCCCGCTCCTGGCGCCTCACGCGCGCTGCCTGGGACGTCGTGCGCAGCGATCGCTCGCTGCTCGCGCTCGCCGCCATCTCCGCGATCACCGGCGGCATCGGTCTCGCGTTGATCTTCATCCTCGGCGGCTCCTTCCAGAACGGCCGCCTGCAGGGCGACGAACTCGCCCTGTTCGCGCTGATCTTCGCCTACCCGCTGACGTTCATCTCCGTCTTCTTCAACACCGCCATCGCCGCCGCCGCGGCCGCCGCGCTCGACGGGCGACACCTGAGCGTCCGTGAAGCGCTCGCCGTGCCCATGCGCAAGCTTCCCACCGTCGCCCTGTGGTCGCTGATCGCCGCCGTCGTCGGCTTCCTGCTCGAGCAGGCCGCCAGCCGGCTGCCGCTCGGCGGCAGCATCGCCGCGCGCCTCGTCGGCCTCGGCTGGGCGCTCGCCAGCCTGTTCGCCGTCCCCATCATCGCGCTCGAAGACTGCTCCGCGCCCGACGCGCTCAAGCGCTCCTCGCAGATCGTCAAGAAGCGCTGGGGCGAGGGCATCGGCGGCAGCCTGATCATCGGCGCCTGGACCGCCATCGCCGTGCTCGCCACCGTCGTCCTGTTCGTCGTCGCCGCCGTCGCCACCAACGACGTGCCCGCCGTGCGCGACGCCGTGATCGTGCTCGGCGTGCTCGTGCTCGCCGCCGTCGTCGCCGTGCAGCTCGTCGTGCGCCAGACCTTCGCCGTCGCGCTGTACCGCTACGCCACCGACGGCACCGCGCAGGGGCCGTTCGCCGAGCACGACCTGCAGTCGCCCTTCGCCCGCAAGCGCGGGCGCTCGATCTGAGCGGCGTGTGAGTCGCCGCGCTCACGCGGGCTATGTTGGCCTGCGTGGCCGACGAGCAGATCGAGATGCGCTGGGCTCGTGACGAGCAGGACGTGAGCGGCGCCTTCGCCCTGCGCGAAGCCGTCTTCTACGGCGAGCAGAACGTGCCGCTGCAGGAGGAGCTCGACGAGCTCGACCGCGACGCCCAGCATCTCGTCGCGCTCGATCCCGCCGACCGGCGGCGCGTGATCGGCACGCTGCGGCTGCTGTCCTTCGGCGAGGAAGCCAAGATCGGGCGCGTCGCCGTCGCCGCCGAGCTGCGCCGGCGCCGGATCGCCTCGCGGATGCTCGCCATCGCACTCGCCCGCGCTCGCGAGCAGGGCTTTCGCCGGGTGCGCCTCGCCGCGCAGATCGTCGCCGTCGCGCTCTACGAGCAGGCCGGCTTCGCCGTCGAATCAGAGCCCTTCGAGGAGGCCGGCATCCCGCACGTGTGGATGGGGCTTTCGCTGCGCTCCTGACGCTCCATTTCGCGCCGGCCGCAAAATCCGTGTTTCCGACGGGGAAAGCTGGACAGACGTTTGAACATTCACATCGGGGTAAGGGGCGGCCTGCATCCTGTCGAAGCTGGTCTCGAAAGCGTCCAACGCGAGGAGTCGCATGCTCGGCAGCGCAGACACCAAGAGTCCCGATCAGTTCACCGGGGCGTTCGGCATCATCCAGAGCGAGTCCGACGAGCGCACCGCCGTCGTGGCGCTCGAAGGAGAGCTCGACCTCGAGCGCGCGCCGTCGCTGAAGTGGGCGCTCGTCGACTCGATCGACGCCGGCAAGCAGCAGCTCGTCGTCGACCTCACGCAGGTCAGGTTCATGGACTCGACTGCGCTCAGTGTGCTCGTCGGGGTCAACCGCAGCCTCGCCGCAGGCTCGCGCATGGCGGTCGTCTGCACCAACGCCAACGTGCTGAAGATCTTCGAGCTCTCTGGGATGGATGGCGCCTTCGCGATCTTCCCGACGCTCGACGAGGCGCTCGGCCACGTGCGCGGTCAGACGATGCGGATCGGGTGAGCGGGCGTGGGTCGCTGATGGTCGGCGATGCGAACAGGCGGGCGCGACGAGCGCTCGCCGTGGCGATCGTCGGCTGCATCGTGTTCGGCCTGCAGTCGCTGCCGACCGCCTCAGCCGCCAAAGGCGGCAGCGCCGGCTCCACCGCGACGAGCGCGGGCGAAGGCGCGACCGCCGCCACGCGCCGCGCCGAACGTCAGGCCGCCAAGGCCGAAGGCGCGCCCGTGCCGCCCGCCGTCGCGCCACCCTCCGTCGAAGCCTCCGCGCCGCCCGCCGCTGCGCCGCATGGCCGTCGCGGCCAGCCCGCACCGCCGCCCGCGCCGCCTTTCGTGCAGAGCGCCGGCGCAGCCGCGCACAAAGGCGACCGCCCCGTGGCCGACGAACACGCGCAGCGGCGTGAAGGACGGCGCGAAGGACGGCACTCGACCTCGAGCTCGGCCGGCTCGGGTGCGAGCCCGGCCGTCGCTGTGACGAGCGACGAATCGTCCGCCGGCCAGGCCGAAGCCTTCGCGCGCAAACAGAAAAAAGGTGGCGGCGGCGGAAAAGGCAAAAAAGAACACAAAGAAAAAGGCAAAAAACAGCCGCCCGAAGAAGGCTCCAACGGCGAAGGCTCCGGGTCCGGCGCGGAAGGCTCGAGCGGCGCCAACGCAAAGGGCAAGGGGGCCGATCTGTCGGCGCCCGCCGCGCAGGTGAGCGCGACCGCCGCTTCACTCGCGCCGATCGTCGCTCCGGCCTCGGGAACCGGTCCGGCGTCGGTCAGCTCCGCCCTGCCCGCCGCCAAGGCCGGGCTCGCCGGCGGGCTCGCCGCCAACCACGCTGGGCGTCACGTAGTGCGGCGCGCCCGCAAGGCCTCCTCGGGCGCCGCTGCCGCTGTCGCCTCGGCGCCCGCATCGCCGCTGCTCGCGAGCCAGACGAGCACGAGCGCCGCCGCCCCGTCCAGCCGTGCCTCGCACACGCATGCCAAG
Source organism: uncultured Solirubrobacteraceae bacterium (assembly GCA_963716315.1). Lineage (GTDB taxonomy): Bacteria > Actinomycetota > Thermoleophilia > Solirubrobacterales > Solirubrobacteraceae > Palsa-744. Next base: position 2,578,593 of record OY970301.1, read on the forward strand.
AGCTCCAAGCAGGGCTCGACGCAGCCTGCGCTCGTGAAGACCTTCACCAAGATCGTCGGCGTCGTGCCCACGCCGGTGCGGATCCTGATCGGAGCGCTAATCCTGCTCGCGCTGATGCTCGGTGTACGCTCGCTGCTCAGCGGCGTGCGCACGCGGCGGCTCGTGCGCCAGCGCGGTCAGCTGCTCGAGGACGTCGGCCTGCTGCAGGCCGCGCTGCTGCCCGTGCCGCCCGCTCGACTCGGGCCGATCGCCACCTCCGTGGCCTACCGCCCCGCCGACGGCCCCGGCGCCGGCGGTGACTTCTACGACGTGTTCGCGCTCGAGGACGGCGAGATCGCTGTGATCGTCGGCGACGTCTCCGGGCACGGTCGCGAGGCGCTGCCGCACACGGCGCTCTTGCGCTTCACCGTGCGTGCGTATCTCGAGGCCGGGCTGTCGCCGCGCAAGGCGCTGCAGACGGCCGGCGGCGTGCTCGATCGCCAGCTCGCCGGCTCCTTCGCGACCGTGCTTGCCGCGACCTACAACCCGCGCGAGCGCAAGCTGACCTACGCGAGCGCCGGCCACCCGCCGCCCGTCGTGCTCGGCAACGGGACCGATGGCGCCGCCGAGGCGCCGCACGAGGGCGAGAAGAACCGCGCCCGCGTGCTCGCGCCCGTGACCTCCTGCTCGGCGCCGCCGATCGGCGCAGGCATGCGCACCGGCACGCGCCAGACGGTCGTCTCCGTGCCGGGGCCGGCACGCCTGTGCTTCCACACCGACGGCGTCACCGAGGCGCGCATCGGCGGCGACCTGTTCGGCGCCGAGCGGCTCGCCGCCGCACTCTCCGGCCTGCAGCACGACGCCGATGCCGACGCGCTGCTCGACCGCGTCGCCGAGCAGTCCGACGCGCGACCGGATGACATGGCGGCCTGCCTGCTGCGTGTGCACGACGGCCACGGCACTCCCGCGATCGTGCTCGAGCAGCTCGAGCTCCACCGCGAGCTCCTCTCCGGCGGGCGCGTCGAGCGCTTCCTGCTCGACTGCGGCGTCGAGCTTGGCGAGGCCGAATCGCTCGTGCGGGACGCCCGGCGGCGGCTGCAGTGCGCCGACAGCGCGATGCTCGAGCTCGCGCGCGGCGCCGACGGCCGGCCGGTCGCATCGATAGTCGACGACAACGTGATCCACGCCGCCGCGCTCGCCGCGGCGGCAGGTGCGTCCTAGAGGGAGGCTTCGATGAGCAGCGTGCCGACACTCGCCCCCGACGCCGCGATGGTGCTTGGCATCGCCGCGACCGCGATCCCCTTCGCGCGTACGCCCGAAGACGAGGCCGAGCGCTGGCTGCGCCTGCTGCGCCTGCACGGCGAGGTCGGCGGCGTGCTGCAGTCGCTTGGCGTCAGCGAGGAGCCGATCAACCTGCACCCCGCAAACGGACACGGCGATCCGGCCGCGAGAGCCGGTGCTGCCGCCGCGGCTGCCGGCTCTGGCGCCGGTGCCGGTGTCGGCGTCGACGGGGAGCGTCGCGACGTGATCGCGCTCGTCGGCGAGAGCGCAGCTCGCGCCGCCGCCGAGCGCGGCGCCTCCGGCGTCGCCACGACAGACGTGCTGATCGCCGTGCTGCAGGTGTATGGGCCGGTGTTCGAGCGCGCCCTGCGCGCGCACGGCACCGACTCCGACGAGGTGCTCGAGCGCCTCGCCGCATAGCGCGCGCGTCGCGCCGGCCCGCCGTGCTATCCCTCCTGGCTTGCCAGGCTCGACGATCCGCACCGCCACGCCCGAGGACATCGACGCCGTGTTGGCGTTGTGGCACGTGGCCGACGTGCACCCCGCGACTGGCTCCGATCGCAAAGGGCTCGAGCGGCTGCTCGCGAGCGATGCCGACGCGCTGCTCGTCGCCGAGCTGTCCGCGCCGGGCGCGGCCTTGGTCGGCTCGCTGATCGCCGTATGGGACGGCTGGCGGGGCAGCTTCTACAGGCTTGCCGTGCACCCCGAGCATCGGCGCGAGGGGCTTGCCACCGCGCTCGTGCGCGAGGGCGAGCGGCGGCTGGCCGCCCACGGCGCCGAGCGGCTGACGGCGATCGTCGCCGGCGAGGATCCCGGCGCGCACGAGTTCTGGACGGCCGCCGGCTACGAATGCCAGTCCGAACGCGAGCGCTTCGTGCGCGAGCTCTAATTACTCGACGAGCATCAGCGTGAAGCCGTCGTAGCCCTTTAGGCCGACCGTCTGGATCGTCGTCGCGCTGACGCGTGGCTCGTCCCTGAGCAGCTCGTGCAGCCGCCGCGCCGCCAGACCGCCGGGGTTCTGGCTCTGCGGATCGGCGATCGCGCCGCCACGGATCACGTTGTCGGTGACGATCAGCCCCCCGGGGCGCGTCCAGTCGAGCGCCCAGCTCGAAGTACTCGGGCGTGTTGACCTTGTCGGCGTCGATGAACACGAGGTCGAACGGCGGGGGGCTTTCGGCGGCGAGCAGCGGCAGCGTGTCGAGCGCGGGGCCCACGCGCACTTCGACGGTGTCGGAAAAACCGGCCCGCGCGATGTTGGCGCGGGCCAGCTCGGCGTAGCGCGCGTCGGCCTCGAGCGTGACGACGCGACCGTCGTTGCCTACGGCACGCGCCAGCCAGATCGTGCTGTAGCCGCCGAGCGTGCCGATCTCGAGCACCGAGCGCGCGCCGATCGAGCGAGCCAGCAGGTGCAGCAGCTTGCCCTGGGGCGGTGACACGGCGATTGCCGGCAGCCCGGCCTCGGCGCTCGCCGCCAGCGCGCCGTCGAGCGCATCGTCATCGCCGATCAGCTGCTCGGCGATGTACTCGTCGACGGCCGTCCAGGTCTGCTCGCTGCTCATCCCGGCGTCCTCACAGCGCGCTCACAGCGCGTGTCCCTTCGCGCGCGCCAGCAGCAGCGCGAACAGGTGCTGCTGCACTTCGGCCGGGAACGGCCGGATCAGCCCGGAGCTGAGCAGCGTCACCTCGGCGGGTCCGTCGACGAAGCCGAGGAAGTCGAGGTAGATCGGGACCTTCACGCCGTGCACGTCGAAGCTCGCCGTGATCCGCCAGCCGAAGCCGCCCGAGGTGCCCGGGGCGGGGGGGATGCCGGCCTGGATCGAGACCGGCCCGGCCTTCGCGCCCTTGACGTGCTCGCCTTCGAAGATCAGCTGCAGGTAGTGCGAGAAGCAGTTGCGCACGCGCGCGGTGCGGATCCCCTGCAAGGCTTCACGCGCGTTGGCCGCACTCGACTGCACGGACACCTGCGAGCTCACGCTGAAGTCGATGATCCCGTGCTTGAGTTCGAAGTTCTTGGACGACTGTTCGGCCAGTGTCTTGCGCCGGCCGGCAACGCCGCCTTCCACTGCGCTGAGACCGGCTGCCCCGGCGCAGTGGGCCATTTCGCGTTCGAGGTGCTTTTCGCGCGCCGAGCTGGTGTCGTGTTTGGTGCTCGGCGTGAACCCCGGCACGTCGTCGGCCGTCAAGTTGACGGCGCGCGCGAAGGCAAGCGCTCGTTTCTGTGAGGGCGACTTCCCGGCAGGCGGCGTCGGCCGGCTGCCTTTCGAGCCACCGCCGGAGCCGCCTGCAGAGCCACCGCCGGAGCCGTTCGAGCCACCGGTCTGCGTGCCCGAGGCCTGCACGGTCACGGTCCTCGCTCCGCCCTTGCCGCAGGAAGCGAGCGCGATGCTGCCGAGGACGAGCAGGAGCAGGAGGGGCGTCCGCGGCATGCCCGCTGATTGTGTCAGAGCCGCTGCGCCGCTCGGGCCGGCGCTACTGGCGCTTGCTTGCGCGCACGGCCGTGCCGTAGGCGCAGATCTCGGTCCACGTGGTGCCGAGCTCGGAGGTGTCGAAGCGGAAGGCGATGACGGCGTTGGCGCCCTTCGAGGTGGCCTCCTCGACAAGCCGTTCCTGCGCGTGGATGCGCCCTTCGGCGAGCATCTTGGTCATGCCCTTCAGCTCGCCGCCGACGAGCGACTTCAGCGAGGCGCCGAACTGCGCGCCGATGTTGCGCGCGCGCACGGTCAGGCCGAAGACCTCGCCGAGCACCTCTTCGATCTCGTAGCCGGGAAGGTCGTTCATGGTGGTGATGATCATGCGCGCACCCTACTCCTCGCTGGCGGCGTCGTCGGCGAGCGCGCGGGCCAGGGTCTCGTCGAACGGGGCCGGCACGATGCCGAACGGCTCGGCGCCGCTCGGATCGGTGATGACGGTGTCGGTCGTGAGGCCCTCGACGAGCGGCCGCGCGACGTTCGTGTCGACGGGCGTTACGAGGCCGAGCCACAGCGCCGACAGCCACGGCGTGATGAACGGGACGGGCAGCTTCGGCCGCGGGCGCAAGCCCATGGCGAGCGCCATGCGGTCGAGCATGTCGGCGTAAGAGAGCACGTCGGGTCCGCCGATCTGCACCTCGCGGCCCTCGGACTCGGGTACGTCGGGGGCGCGGCGCAGGTACTCGACGACGTCGTCGATGCCGATCGGCTGCGTGTCCTTGCGCAGCCACGAAGGAGCGATCATCACGGGCAGCCTTTTGACGAGGTGGCGCAGCGTGCGGTAGGACTCGCTGCGCGAGCCGACGACCATGGCAGCGCGGAAGTAGGTCAGCGGCGGGCCCTCGCGGGCGAGCGTCAAGGCGGTCTCGTGGCGGCTGCGCAGGTGCTCGGAGACGCGCTCGTCGCCAAGGCCGCCGAGGTAGACGACACGGCCGACGCCCTCGCGCTTGGCCATCCGCGCGAAGTTGACGGCGCCGCGCCGCTCGCGCTCCTCATAGCCGGACCCGCCGGCCATCGCGTGGATCAGGAAGTAGGCGACGTCGACGTCCTCGCCGGCGCCCTGCAGGCTGTCGGCGTCGACCACGTCGCCGACACGGATCTCGCAACCGAGCCGCTGCAGCGCGCCGGCACGGGCGGGGTCGCGCACGAGGCAGCGCACGGTTGCCCCTGAGCGAACGAGCGACTCGGCGAGGCGCCCACCGATGAAGCCCGTCGCGCCGGTGACGAGAGCACGCGTCGTGACGGCCTCAGTGCTCGGGCGAGGAGCCGTTGCGACGCTCGGCGAGGTCGGGCCCGGTGGTGGTCGTCATCACGGCGGCGCCGCTGCCGCCGAGCACGCGCCGCACGAGGCCGGGCACGAGCACGCGCAGCGCGGCGGCGGTCGCGTAGGGGCGCGGCACGTAGCGTTCGGGCCGACGCCCGACGCCGGCCTCGAAGATCGCCTCGGCGCCGTGCTCGGGCGTCGAGACGAGCCAGCTGGTCGTCGGTTTGGCGGTCAGCTCGGCCTGGGGGAAGCCCTCGGTGGAGATGAAGCCGGGCAGCACGAGGCCGACGTGCACGCCGTGCTCGCGCTCCTCGAGCGCCAGCGCGTCGGACCAGCCGGCGAGCGCGAACTTGGAGGCGCTGTAGGCGCCGGAGCCGGCGCGCGCGACGCGCCCGGCGACGGAGGAGACGTTGACGATCGCGCTCGGCGCCGATTCGCGCAGCAGCGGTAGGAGCGCCTCGGTCAGCCGCACCTGCGCGTCGAAGTTGATCTCCATCGTGCGCCTGACGTTCTCCCAGCCGCCGTCGCCGAAGCGCGCCCGCCAGGAGGCGCCGGCGTTGTTGACGAGCAGGTCGAGCCGCCCGTGGTGCTCGAGCAGGTGCTCGCGGATGCGCTGCGGCGCGTCCTCGTCGAGCGAGGTCGACGGCGACGTAGGAGACGCGCTCGGAGTCGAGCTCGGCGGCGAGAGTCTGCAGGCGCTCCTCGCGGCGGCCGACGAGCACGAGCCCGGCTGCCGGGCTCGCGCGCGAGACGTCGCGCCGTGGCCTCGCCGATCCCGCTGGAGGCTCCGGTGACGAGCGCGATCCCGACAGTGCCTGGTTGGGTCTTCAATTTTTTGATGATTTGGATGCTCTTTTCGCTGTTGGCGGGGCGGTGGCGTGTGCGACGGCCGACGGTTAGCCTTTCAGATCGGCGATGGCATGAGCGAACAACCACCGAGCGAAGCGCACGACGTCCTGCCGGCGCACAAGCGTGAGGCGCTGGAGCTGTTTCGCGGGCTGCCGCGTCGCTACGACCTGCTCTCGTCGGCGCTCAGCTTCTGGCCAGGACCCGCGCTGGCGCCGCGCGCTCGTCGCAGCGCTCGCGCCGGCACCGGGCGCGCGCGTGCTCGACGTGGCGACGGGCACGGGGATGGTCGCCGCCGAGCTGCTCGCGCGCTGCCGGACTGCACGGTCGTCGGCCTCGACCAGAGCGCGGAGATGCTCGCGCGGCGCCCGCGCGCGCTTCGCCGGCGACGGTCGCGTCGAGCTGGTCGAGGGTCAGGCCGAGCAGCTGCCCGTTCGCCGACGGCGAGCTTCGACGCGCTGACGTTCACGTACCTGCTGCGCTACGTCGAGGACCCGGCGGCGACGCTGCGCGAGCTGGCGCGCGTGGTCAAGCCGGGCGGGCGCGTGGCCTCGCTGGAGTTCGGCGTGCCGCCGTGGCTTCCGGCGCGCTGGGCGTGGCGGCTGTACACGGCCGTCGGGCTGCCCGTGCTCGGGCGCCTGTCCTCGCGCGAGTGGGCCGAGGTCGGCCGCTTCCTCGGGCCGAGCATCCGCGGCTACTACGAGCGCCATCCGGTCGAGCGGATCGTCGGCTACTGGCAGGCGGCCGGGCTGAGCGAGGTGCGCGTGCGGCGGATGAGCCTCGGCGGCGGCATCGTGACGTCTGCCGTCAAGGCCGCGGGCCCGGGCGATGCGCGCGGCGCCTGAGCGCCCGGCCTTCTACGCGCTCGGCGGCGGGCGCGTGGGCGATCTGCTGACGCTGCTGCACCCGCCTTACACGGCCTGGCACCTGAGCTACTTCGCGCTCGGCGCGGCGCTGGCGCCGCACATGTACGTCAATCGACTGCTGTGGGGGCTGGCCGCGTTCGCGCTGGCCGTGGGCGTGGCGGCGCATGCGCTCGACGAGCTCAACGACCGCCCGCTGCGCACGGGTCTGAGCGATCGCGCGCTGATCGCGCTGGCCGTCGTGAGCCTGCTCGGCGCGCTCGCGATCGGCGTCGCCGGCGCGATCGTGGTCTCGCCGCTGCTCGTGCCGCTGATCGTGCTCGGCGGGCTGTTCTTGCCGGCGTACAACCTCGAGCTGGATCGGCGGGCGCTTACACAGCGACCTGTGGTTCGCGATCGGCTGGGGCGCGCTTCCCGGCGTTCACGGGCTACTTCGTGAAGGCGCTGAAGATCGACTTCCCGGGCGTGCTGATCGCGCTCGCTTGCACGGCGCTGAGCGTCGCCCAGCGCCGCCTGAGCTCGCCGGCGCGCGAGCTGCGCCGGCGCACGAGCTCGGTCACGGGCGTGCGCACGCTCCCCGACGGCAGCAGCGAGGAGCTGTCGGTGGCGCGGCTGCTCGCGCCGCTCGACGGAGCGCTCGCGGCACTCTCGCTGGGCGTGGTCGTGACGGCCTGCGCGCTCGTCGCGGCGCGGCTGGCCTAACGGGCGGCGGGGCGCTTCGCTCAGTCGGCCAGCAGGTGCGCGCCGGCGCCGGGGTGCACCTCGAGCGCCTCGGCCGGCGGCGTGGCGCCGGGCGCGAACAAGCCGAGCACACAGCCGCCGAAGCCGCCGCCCATGATCCGCGCTCCGGCGGCGCCGGCGCCGAGCAGCCGCGCGACGGTCGCCTCGACGGCGGGCGTGGAGATCTCGAAGTCGTCGCGCAGGCTCGCGTGCGAGGCGCTCAGCAGCGTGCCGAGCTCGGGCATGTCGCCGTCGCGCAGCGCCGAGACGGCGGCGCGCACGCGCTCGTTCTCTGAGAGCACGTGGCGGGCGCGATGCGCCAGCGGCTCGGGTAGCTGTGCGGCGGCGCTCGCGCTCGCTTCGCTGAGCGTGCTCACGCCGAGCAGCTCGCAGGCGCGCGCGCACTCGGCGCGGCGCTCGTTGTAGCCGCCACCGGCGTGCTCGTGGCGCTCGCCGGAGTCGAGCACGACCAGGCGCCAGTCGCCGAGGCGCAGCGGCACGGGCTCGAACTCGAGCGTGGCGAAGTCGATCAACAGCGCCGCGTCGGGCTCGCCGAACAGCGAGGCGAGCTGGTCGAGCAGCCCGGTCTGCGCGCCGACCCACTCGTTCTCCACGCGCGCGCACACGCGCGCGAGCTCGAGCCGGCCGGGTTCGTCGGGGTCGATGCCGGCGAGCGCGAGCAGCGCGAGGCACAGGGCGACCTCGAGCGCGGCCGAGGAGGACAGGCCGGCCCCGCGCGGCAGATCGCCGCCGATCTCCAGCGTGGCGCCACCCACGTCGACGCCGAGCACCTCGAGCTCGGCGGCCATGCCGATCACGAAGGCGCGCCAGCCGTGCTCGCGCTCGCGCTGGGTAACGGCGAAGGCGAACTGCTCGTCGAGGTCGCGCGCATGCGCGCGGATCATCAGGTCGTCGACGGCGGTGGCCTCGACGACGACCCCGCGCGAGATCGCGAAGGGGAGGGCGAGGCCGCCGTTGTAGTCGGTGTGCTCGCCGATCAGGTTGACGCGGCCGGGGCCGAACGCGCGGATGCGCTCAGCGGGCACGGGCGATCGCGTCGCGCAGCTCGACGGCGGTCTCCTCGGGCAGCGTGTCCGAGATGAACGTGCCGGCGCCCTGCTCGGAGCCGGCCAGGAACTTGAGCTTCTCGGCCGTGCGCAGCGGCGGGTAGAACTCGACGTGCAGGTGGCCGCTGCGCTCGCCGGTGCCCGGCGGTGCTGCTCCGGCATCGCCTGCGGTCGGCGCCTGGTGCACGACCATCACGTAGGGGAAGGGGCACTCGAACAGCGCGTCGTAGCCGCGCGCGAGCGACTGCAGCGTCTCGGCCAGCCCGCGTAGCTCGTGCGCCTCGCACTCGAGCAGGCTCGGGCGGTGCGCGCGCACCACGACGTGGACTTCGTAGGCCCAGCGCGCGGCGTGCGGCACGTAGGCGACGACGTCGTCGCTCGCCAGCAGCACGCGCTCGCCGTCGGCCAGCTCGCGGCGCAACAGCTCGCACGGCGCGCAGCCGCCGAGGCGCTCGTCGGCAGCCCGCTCGGCGCCGGGCACGGGCGGCAGGAAGGGGTAGCCGTAGATCTGCCCGTGCGGGTGGTGCAGCGTGACGCCGACCTCGACACCGCGGTTCTCGAAGATCATCACGTAGTCGACGTCCTCGCGCGCGCCGAGCTCGGCGTAGCGGTTGCGCCAGACCCACATCAGGTCCTCGGCGCGCTGCGGCTCCAGGCCGCCGAAGGACCCGTCGTGGTGGTCGGTGTAGACGACGACCTCGGCCGCGCCCCCCGGCTGCTGGAACGCGGGGAAGCGGTTGTCGAACACGGCGATCTCGAAGGCGGGGAAGGGGATCTCGGTCTCGGGGCCGCCGGGCACGGTCGGGTCGAGCGGGCAGTGCTCGCGGTCGGGCAGGAAGGTGCGGTCCTGGCGATGGATCGCGTAGACGACCTGCTCGCCGCGCAGCTCGTTGAAGCGCAGCTCGCTCACCGCCGGCCGCTCACGGCTCGGCCTGCTCGCGGCGATGACTGAACAGCAGCAGCGCGCGCCCGTCGGCTTTGCGCGTGCGCAGCAGCTCGAGTGGCCCGAAGTGCTCGTGCTGCTCGGGCTCCTGCCGTGCCGCGCCGCCCTCCGACTGCACCGCCGCGTCCTCGCGCGACGTTGGCTCGGGCGCTTGCCGGCCGTACTCGGACGGGGTCTGATCGGCGGAGCCCGAGGTCATCTTGCGAGGGTATAGCGCGCGCTCGCGCTACGTCCGGTGTGACCCCGTCGCGTGTGCTTGGAGGACTTTTCGCGCGCCCCCGGAAAGGTCCACGCAAAGTGCTTGACTGAGGAGTAGATTCGCGGGAAGTAAAGCGGTGGGCATGGCGCCGCTGAGGCGCAGCCCTCGATCAGAGGAGAGTGCAATGTCAGAGACCGATCAGGCTGCAGAAGCTGTTGAGCACCTTGCCGAGACGGACGCGCCGGTGATCGACCGGCCGGGCTTCGACAGACGCGCGTTCCTTCGCCGCACCGCCATCACGGGCGTCGGCGTCGGCTCGGTGAGCACGCTGCTCGCCGCATGTGGGTCGAGCGCTTCGAGTGGCGGCGGCGGCTCGGACAGCGTGTTCGGCTCACACCCGAGCTACAAATTCGTGTTCGTCAACCACGTCACGACGAACCCCTTTTTCACCCCCACGCAGTACGGCGCGGCGGACGCGTCGAAGCTGCTCGGCTGCTCCTACCAGTGGACCGGCTCGGAAAGCTCGAACGTCAACCAGATGGTCAACGCGGTCAACAGCGCGGTCACGGCCAAAGCGGACGGGATCGCGGTGGCACTGATCGACCTGCACGCGTTCAACGCGCCGGTCGAAGCGGCGATCAAGGCGGGCATCCCGGTCGTCGCCTACAACGCCGACGCCCCCGGCAACGCGCGTCTGTCCTACATCGGCCAGGACCTGAAAAAGGCCGGCGAAAAGATGGGCGAAAGGATCGTCGCAGACGTCGGCTCGGGCGACGTGGCGCTGTTCATCGCGACGCCGGGCTCGGCCAACCTGCAGCCGCGCATCGAAGGCGCCGAAAAGGCGGTGAAGGCGTCGGGCAAGCCGATCACGCTGCACACGGTCGCCACCGGCGCCGCCGTCCCGGGCGAGCTCTCGACGATCGACGCCTACTGGGTCGGGCACAAGAGCACGAAGGGCATGTACGCGGTCGACGGAGGCTCGACGGAAAGCCTCGCCAAAGTGATGCAGAAGTACAGCCTCGCCGGCAAGGTCAAGTCCGGTGGCTTCGACCTGACCGAACAGACGCAGAACCTGGTCAAAGCGGGCGACCTCGAATTCACGATCGACCAGCAGCCCTACCTGCAGGGCTTCCTGCCGGTGCTGCAGCTGTTCATGTACAAGGTCTCGGGGACGCTATCGGGTATCTACGAAGCCGACACCGGCCTGAAGTTCCTCGACAAAGAAACCATCACGCCGTACGTCAACAGCAAGTCACGCTACGAGGGCACCTCGACGGCGGCGAAGGTCATCTCCTAGCGGGCGATAGGCACGCGGTCGGGATCGCCGGGGCTGGCGGGCGTTTGAGATGACGATTCTCTGGATCGCTGTTGCGGTCGTCTGGCTGGTCGGTTGCTTTTTGGTTGCGCAGTTTGCTGCAAGAAAGGGTCATTCCTTTTGGGCATTCTTCGCGCTCGCGCTTCTGACGAGCTGGGCGACCGCGCTCATAGTCACCATCATCGTTCCGGATCGCAGGCTAACCACAGGTCACGAGGCGTCGGAAGGCGTTGGCCACCCGCCCACGGCTCCCGCCGCGAGCCAGATCTTCGAGCGCATCGTCTCGCTGCGCGAGGGCAGCATCATCGTCGTCACGATCGTCACGGCGATCTACTTCTCGGCGAACACGAGCAGCTTCTTCACGGCCGGGAACTTCGAAACGCTGCTGCCGTACTTCGCCCCGTTCGCGATCCTCGCGGCGGGCGAGGTGTTCGTGATGATCCTCGGCGAGATCGACCTGTCGATCGGCGCGATGTACCTGTTCGCCCCGATCCTCTTCCACAAGCTCGCGACGTCGGCCGGGCTGGGACTCGTGCCGGGCGTGATCGCGACGCTGCTCGTGTGCATGATGGTCGGCGCACTGAACGGGTTCTTCGTCGCCGTCGTGGGGATCAACTCGTTCGTGGCGACGCTCGCGATGCTGTTCACGTTCGAGGGGCTCGCCCTGATCATCTCCCACGGCACGCCGGTGGCGACGCCGGGCGGGCAGGTGCCGCTCGACACGTTCGGCAAGGTCTTCGGCGGCGGCACCTACTCGGAGGTGATCTGGGCCGTGGCGATCATCGCGATCCTGCAGGTCGTGCTGACGTTCACCCGCTGGGGCCTGTACACGGTCGCGATCGGCTCGAACAAGCTCGGCGCGGGCGAGGCGGGCGTGAAGGTGAAGATGGTGATGATCCGCAACTACATGCTCTGCGCGACGACTGCGGCGCTGGTGGGGATCTTCGAGGCTGTACGGTCGGCGACCGTCCAGCCCGATCCGGCGGGCGCCAACGAAATCCTCTTCCTCGCAGTGGCGGCCGGCGTGATCGGCGGCACGCTCTTGACAGGCGGCTCCGGCACGGTCGTCGGCGCGCTGATCGGTGCGCTGTTCCTCGGCATCCTCAAGGATGGCTTGATCCTGCAAGGCGTCAACGCCAACTACCTGCTGTTCTACACCGGCCTCGCCGTGATCGTGGCGATGAGCGCGAACGTCTACGTGAGCCGTGCGCGCAGGGGGCATACGGGCAGTGGTTGACCCGACCGAGCCACCCGGCGCGATCCCGCAGGCCGAAGCCCCCGACGTCGTCGCGCCGTCGAGCGCGCCGGACGACGTCCTGCGCGTCGAACACATCGCCAAGCGCTTCGGCCCGGTGACGGCGCTGCGCGACGTCAACCTGCACCTGAAAAAGGGCGAGGTGCTCGGCCTGCTCGGCGACAACGGCGCCGGCAAGTCGACGCTGATCAAGATCATCTGCGGCTTCCAGAAGCAGGACAGCGGCAAGATGTTCCTGCACGGCAAACCGTACGAACCGAAGAGCGTCGACGACGCGCACGCACAGGGAATCGGCACCGTCTACCAGGATCTCGCGCTGATCGACGAACTGTCGGTCTACCACAACCTGTTCCTGCGGCGCGAGCGCCTGCACAAACCGCTGCCGCTGCTGTCCAATCGCCAGATGAAGCGCGAAGCGCGCACGGCGCTCGATGAGATCGGCATCAACATCCCGCGCATCGACGTCGCCGTGGCGCGCCTGTCAGGCGGTCAGCGCCAGGCGATCGCCGTGGCGCGCACGGTCAACTCGGACGCCGACATCATCCTGCTCGACGAGCCGCTCGCGGCGATGGGCGCGAAAGAGGGGGCGCAGATCCTCGACCTCGTCGCGCGCCTGAAGGAGGAAGGGAAAGTCTCGATCATCATGATCCTGCACAACTACGTCCACGTGCTGCAGGCGTGCGACCGCGTGAGCATGATCCAGGACGGCGTGATCGCGCTCGACAAGCCGACGGCCGAGACCTCGGTCGAGGAGCTGACCGACATCGTCGTCAATGAGTACCGCCGCGCGCGTGAAGAGGCGCACGCGGAGGCCGCGCAGCAGGGCGGCTGAGAAGCCGCGCCGGACGGGATGGCGCCAAGCGGCATCGGCCTGAACGCCCGCTTGCAGGGCGATCCAACGCTCGCGCCGAAACGTACACTCGTTAGCCGGGGTCCCGGCCGGTGCTTGCACGCGACCGCTCGGACCCGATCCGTCGCTCCCCGTCTGCCGGTCCCCCGCCGTCGCCTGCTGCATCGTCGTATCCGCACTTCCAGAATGAGCACGTCCACGATCGCACCTCCGCCGGCCCCCGCGCAGCCCGCGCGGCGCAGCCGCTGGCCGCTCGCGGCCGGGATCGCGGTCGGCGTGATCGTGCTGCTGGCGGCGGCGATGGTCATCTACGACCACGCGCGGCGCGAGCAGATCGCCAAGGGCGTGACGATCGCCGGCGTGCCGGTCGGCGGGCTGAGCGAGAGCGAGGCGCGCGCGAAGGTCGAGCGCGAGCTGATCTCGGAGCTGAACAGGCCCGTGCGGATCCGCTCGGGCTCGCACCGCTGGACGCTCAGCGCGCGCCGGGCGGGGGTGACGGTCGACGCGGCGAACATGGTCTCCCAGGCGGTCGACGCGAGCCGCCAGGGCTCGATCTTCACCCGCACGGTGCGTGGCCTGACAGGTGGGAGCGTGCACCGCAACATCCCGCTCGTGGTCGGCTACTCGCACGGCGCGATCCAGAAGCTGACGGCGCAGATCCGCGCGACGGTGAACCGCGCACCGGTCGACGCCACGGTGACGCCGGGGGCGGGCGGCCTGGAACAGGTGCCATCGAAAGTGGGGCTGACCGTCGAGAACAGAAAGCTCAGCGGCCGCATCGGGCGTGCGCTCACGGCCACGGGCTCGGCGCGATCGATCTCGGTGCCGGCGCGGACGGTCAGGCCGGCCGTCACGACGGCGCAGCTGGCGGAGAAGTATCCGGCCTACATCGTCGTCAACCGCGGCACGTTCAAACTGACCTTCTACGAACACCTGAAGCTGGCGAAAACGTATGAAGTCGCCGTGGGCATGGAAGGCCTGGAAACGCCGGCCGGCCTGCACCACATCGAATGGGAGCAGGTCGATCCGCCCTGGTACGTGCCCAACAAAGCGTGGGCCGGCAAGCTCGCCGGAACGGTCGTCCCGCCCGGCCCAGGCGACCCGCTGAAGGCGCGCTTCATGTCGATCGAAGGCGGCGCCGGCATCCATGGGATCGACCCGAGCGAGTACGGCTCGATCGGCCACGACGCCTCGCACGGCTGCGTGCGCATGCGCATCCCCGACGTGATCGCGCTGTACGAAAAGTCGCCGGTCGGTACGCCGGTCTACATCATCTAGCTCTGCCTGACGCAGGCGCGGTCGTGCGCCGGCGCGCGTCGTCCCGGCGCTCGCGAGCTAGGAGTCGAGCATCCGCTCGCGGTATTCCTGGTTCTGCTGGCGCTCGCCACGAATCTGGATGGCGATGTAGACGACGATGATGTTGACGATCACGCCGATGCCGAGGAACGTGGCGCCTAGGCCGATGTCCATACTGAGCGCTTTGCTGATGGCTAGAACCATTGCCGCGGAGCCTAGCAACGGTGGGTGGCGCGTGCTTCGGCGCGCGTCGCCACGGGGTAGCCGAAGGGAGGCTTGTCGCGTCGCTCGCGGCTTGGGCGCCCGTGTCGTAGCCTTCTTGGCTGCCGCTGGCTGGAGAGGTGCCGGAGCGGTTGAACGGGCGCGACTGGAAATCGCGTAACGGGGGTCAACCTCGTTCGAGGGTTCGAATCCCTCCCTCTCCGTTTTCGTCAGATGGACAGACTGACAAGTGCCGAGCCCTGCCGCTCCTCGTGTCTGGTTTCGGGCTGGCCGGCTCAGTAGTGTTTGGGTGCGATGTCCGAGCAGTCCAAGCAGCAATCGCATGACCTGGAGGGGGAGCGCGTGCGGCGGCTGCGGCTATGTGCGGATGGGCGGCGGCCACTTGCCGTGAACCTCAAGGAGACGATCACGCTCACGCGCAAGCTGCATGAGCTGCGCGACTCCGCGCGACGCGCCCGTTGAGCGCCCCGTCGTTCGACCAGCTTCTCGCCCGGCTTGTTGAGGCGAATGTTCGCTTTGTTGTCATCGGTGGCTTGGCGCTCGGATCGTGGGGCGTTGTGCGGGGGACGAAGGACTGCGACATCGTGCCCGACCCGGCGCCAGAGAACCTCGAGACCCTCTCCCGGCTCGTGGTTGAGCTCGGCGGTCACGTCCAGATGGGGGAGTCCCTGCTCGGCTCCGAGCGTTCCATCGCAGCGCTGCTGCACAGCGGCGAGCGAGCGTTGATCGCTACACGGCTCGGAGATTTGGATGTGGTCCAAGGTCTCGACGGCGTCATGCCCTACGCCGAGCTTCGAGCCAGCGCAATCGATGTCGAGATGGCCGGCGTCACGATCGCGATCTGCGCGCTTGAGCACCTTCGCGCGATGAAGAGGGTCGCCGGGCGTCCACGTGATCTCGTCGATTTGGACGATCTCGACGCCGCTCAGCCGGGGCGGGATTGAGCCGGGTCGCGACTTGCTGGCAGATCGTCTCGCAACCCGCTGCCAAATGAGGGTCGTGGGTCGCAGCGGCGGCTCGTAACCGCGCCTCCTGACCCAAAGGCTGCATGAAGCGTTGGGTGTGCAGCGCCCTGATCCGCTCCCAGGTGGGAGCTGTTTCGAGAGTCGTCCCGTCAGTCCCGCATGCCTGGGCTGTTCGGCTGGCCAGAAGCGTGCGCCCGCGCCTGGTCATTTATAATCGGGATCCGATGGCAGGTAGCCCGATCATGGGTGGGGCGATTCATACCTCCACCTTCCTCGTTGTGCTGGCCCTGTACTGTCTGCCGAGCGCCGTTGCAGCCGTGCGCAAAGTCAAGGATCAGGGCAGCGTGGTTGTGATCAACCTGTTCCTCGGCTGGACCTTCATCGGATGGGTCGTCGCACTAGCGATGGCTTGTCGGTCGAGCCGGGTTCTGCGCGACTGAAGATTCCCTAAGCGCGCTCGCCGAACCGCTGGGCGTGCAGCTCCCTGATCTGCGCCCAAACCGGGGGCTGTTTCGAGAGCCGTCCCGTCAGGACCGCCGCCGAGTCAGGCCAGGTCGAGCACCAGGAGCAGTGCGTCTTCGACCGTCCGTAGCTCGTCGTGCGCCAAGTGGGCTACCCGTTCGCCGAGCGCTCGCGCATCGACTGCGCCGACCATCTCGCAGAGAACCTGCGTCGGCTGGTTGCCGATCGTGACCTCGGGGTGGAAGCTGGCAGAGAACGCTGACCGCGACGTCGGGCAAATCACCACGGTCGAGAGTGCGAGCAGATCATCGGCTTGGACAACGACTGCATAACGGCGGCCACTCCGGACGTGCCCGCGCTTATTCGGCAGGTTGATCTCGTGGACATCACCTCGAACCACGCAGCGTCTGCATCAGGTTGGCGACCTCTCGTGCTTCCCTCACGTAGGCGTGATCCTGCATCAGGCGTCGCGCCTCGGCTGCGAGCCCACCGCGCCGGCGCTCTCGTTCGGCTGTCTCGGCGATAGCCTGGCGCGCCGCCTCGGCGCGGCTCAAACCCCGTCTCTGAGCGATCGCATCAAGCGCATTCATTCCATCGCGGCCGAGACGTAGAGACAGCGGAGGGGGAGCCGATGCCATGCTCGCAGCGTAGTGCAAAGCGCACTACGCTTGTGCTCGATCTGACAGGCGGACCGCAACTACTAAGCGCTCGTCCACCGCAGGTTCCGAACCTCGGGGACGCGAGCGTGCGTCTGCCTGACGGCGTCCGTGCAGTCGTCAGGTGCCGGTCCTGCGCGTGACGATGTAGTCGATCGCTCGCTGGCCGTGAACGCTGGTGATGCGCACGTGCGCTGCGTACGATCCGTCTGGGCCTGTGAAGTGGCACTCGAAGGTGCTGCCGACCTTTGCCGGGATGCCCGACGGGCACCGCACGTCGGTTGGTCGGAAGCCAGTCTGCTTGAAGACGAAGTCGACGATTGTCCGCTCGGTCGCGTGCGGTCTAATCGTGCCCACACCGCATCCCGCGAGCAGTACGGCGAGGCAGGTGATGGCCGGAGCGGTTCGCCGCACGCGCGGCATTATGCCCAGCCGGCAGACGAGCGCTCGGCTTGCCGCAGGGATGTTATACTCGGCAAGTATGACTGGTCGGATAGGCGCAAAGGGACAGGTCGTGATCCCGAAGGCGCTGCGCGATCGGATGCGCCTGCAACCAGGGGATGAGGTCGACTTCGAGCTGCGCAAGGAGGAGATCGTGCTGGTTGCCCGCCGGACTCCTGCGCGGCTCGGGGGTCGCTTCGAGGGCACGGGAATGGCAGCGCGCCTGCTCGAGGACAGAGCGCGCGAGCCGCGGTGAGCGTCTGTCTCGACTCATGGGCGATCCTCGCCTGGCTGGATGGCGAGGAGCCGGCGCTCTCCCGTATCGAGGGACTCGTTGCCAATCGACCGCTGGTGTGCTGGGTCAATCTCGTCGAGGTCCATTACCGCGTAGAGCGCGATCACGGCCGGGTGGCGGCAGATGAGACGCTCAGCGCCCTGCGCGAGGCGCTCTCGCTGGAGCTACCGGGTACGGCACGCATGATCGAGGCGGCGCGTTTGAAGGCACGCGTGCCGATCGCGCTAGGTGACTGCTTCGCCATCGCGACCGCGGCGGCCCACGACCTCGTCCTTCTCACAGGCGACCCGGAGATCATCGGGATCGACGAACCTCCGTGCCGGATAGAGGATCTTCGGACGACTTCGAACATCCGCGCGAAGTGAGGTGAAACGCCCGCGCCCGGGCCTATTCTTCTGACATGGCGACGGAGTCGGTCATCGCTCACGTCGAATCACGTCCGGGGGCGCGGCCGCGTGGACGCAAACGCTTGCTGATCGGTCTTGCCGCCGGCGTGGTCGCGCTGGTCGTCGTGTTCGCGGCCGTCGTGCTCGTTTGGTCGGGTGCGTCGCTGACGAGCGATGCGGCGGCGCTGGCCCACGTATCGGTGCAGCCGTTCGGCGGCAGCGTCGAGCGCGTTGAAGCGTTCGGCCCGGCCGGCCGGCGCATCCCGATCGCCGTCGCAGGCGGACGGCTGACCCCGCAGCAGCGGCTGAAGCCGGGCGAGCTGGTGTCGGTGACGGTGCAGGTCCGCCGTCCGGGATGGCTCGAGCTGGGCCTTGGGAAGCGTGCGCACCGAGCACCTGACACTGCGCGCGCCGGTGGCCCACGTGAAGGAGCGCTGGATGACCGTTCGGCCAGGCGCGGACGTGCGGGTCGCCTTCGACCAGCCGGTGAGCGCGATCGCGCGGGGCGTCAGCGTGCTCTCGCGAACGCATCCGCTGGCGCATGCACAGAGCACGATCTCGCTGGGACGCCAGCCGGCGACGGGAGCCGTGCAGCTCGCGGTGGCGCCTCGCCCGTGGGAGACGGTCGGCGCTCCGACGCAGGTCAGCTGGTTCCCGCCGTCGCACTCGCCGGTGATGGTCACGCTGCCGGCGTCCGGCTCGAGCGTGGGGCCGGCGACGAAGCTCTATCTGACGTTCTCGAAGCCGGTCGACCGCGTGCTCGGCCATAGGCGCCCGCGACTGTCGCCGGCGACCCCGGGGCACTGGCACACGGCCAACAGCCACGCGCTGGTGTTCGTGCCATCGGGGATGGGCGCCGCGTTCGGCTCGCACCTGCGCGTGCAGCTCCCGCACCCGGTCTCGGTCACGGCCGGCGGCGGCCCAGCGGCGACGGGCGCCTCTGCCGCTTCGGGCTCAGGCGCTTCTGGCGCGACTGGCTTGGGCTCGGGCGCCTCGGGCGGCGGCCTGCGAACGACGAGCCAGGTCGAATGGACGGTGCCGCCGGGCTCGATGCTGCGCCTGCAGCAGTTGCTCGCCCAAGCCGGCTACCTGCCGCTGAAGTGGCACGCCGCGGGCCGCGACGTCGCGCGCACGCCGAGCGCGGAGGCGCAGGCGGCTGTGGACGCACCCGACGGGGACTTCAAATGGCGCTACGGCAACACGCCGCATCAGCTACAGGCGCTGTGGAGCGCTGGGCACGAAAACACGATCACGCGCGGCGCGCTGATGAAGTTCGAGGACGAAAACGGGCTGACCGCCGACGGCCTCCCGGGCGCGGCCGTCTGGCACAAGCTGATCGAGAACGCGATCGCCGGCAAGCGCCTGACGAGCGGCTACAGCTACGTCTACGTGCACCGCGCGGTGCCGCAGACGCTGACGCTCTGGCACGACGGGCGCACGGTCTTGAACGCGCCGGCGAACACGGGCATCGCCGGTGCGGAAACCGAAGCGGGCACGTTCCCGGTGTTCGAGCATCTCCCGGAAACGACGATGAGCGGCACCAACCCGGACGGCTCGCACTACGAAGACCCAGGCATCAAATGGGTCAGCTACTTCAACGGCGGCGACGCGCTGCACAACTTCGATCGCGCATCGTTCGGCACGCCGCAGAGCCTCGGCTGCGTCGAGCTGCCGCTCGCGGCGTCGGCTGAGATCTATCCGTATACGCCGATCGGCACGCTCGTCACGGTCGAAAGCTAGAGGGCCAGGTCCAAAAACCGCTACTTATGACTCTGTAGACCTTTAGGTAGCAGGCAGAGACTGTTTGCGTTGTGGACGGTCGTCTTCAGCGCGCGGTCGGGCTCAGTCTCAGGGCGTACCGGCAGGATCGAGGCCTGAGCCAGGAGGCGTTTGCGGACGTGCTCGGGGTACATCGGACGTATCTCGGGGGAATCGAGCGGGGCGAGCACAACCTCACGCTGAGAAGCCTCGAACGCATCGCGGCGAAGATCGAAATCGATCCGATGGTGCTGCTGAAGACCGATCGCGCCGCGGCCAACGGCGAGAAACCCAAGCGGCGCGCGAAGGTGGGCGGATAGGCCCGTCGCCGGGCGATGCACCGGCGCAGTGTGTCGGCTCTGCACGGTGGCCTCCGATGCGCGATAGGGTCGCCGCAGCGATCGCGTCAGCGTCAACAGAGGAGGTCGTCGATGGGCTTCAAGCTGGTCCACCGCGCGGAATGCGAGACGGTGGGCAACTGGCAGCTCGTTCGCCGCACGCTCGAGCTGGATTCGTTCGGGATCAACATCGTGCAGATCCCGCCGGGCGAGCAGATCCCGGAACACGACGAGCTCGCCCGCGACCAGGAGGAGATCTTCTACGTGCTGAGCGGAGAGCCGACGCTGGTGATCGACGGCGAGGACCACGTGCTGCCGGCCGGCACGTTCGCGCGCCTGGACCCGGAGCACAAGCGCACGATGCGAAACGACGCCGAGGACGAGGCGGACGTGATGATCGTCTCGGCGCCACGCACGAGCGGCTATGAGGCAATGGCGTGGGCGTGATGGAGGCGAGCGTGAGCGTGAGTCCCGGCATGGAGCAACTGCGCGAGACGATCGACGCCTACAACGACGCCTGGAACGCCCACGACGTGGAGCTGATCGGCTCGATGCACACGCCGGACATGGTGTTCGAGAACCACACGGCGGGGGAGCGCGCGCAGGGCGCCGAGGCGCTCAGCCACATCGCGGGCATCTTCGCGTCGTGGCCCGATATCGAGTTCTCCACGCGCAGGCTGTACGTGCGCGAGGATTTGGTCGTTCAGGAGTGGACGGCGAGCGCGACGCACGTCAAGCAGCTCAGCCGCGGTGAGATCGTGGCGGAGCCGTCGGGCAAGCGGATCGAATGGGCCGGCATGGACGTGATCCCGTTCGAGCAAGGCAAGGTCAAGCGCAAGGACGTCTACTCGGACTCGGTCTCGATCCTGCGTCAGGTCGGGCTCCTCTAGCGCCGCCGTCAGGCGGACGGCCGTCCGGCGGTCGCGGAGCTGCTGGCGCGCAGCGATGCGGCCGTGCCGACGGCCAGCACGAGCAGCACGGCGCCGAGGCTGGCCAGCGGGCCGACCTCGACGGCCTCGGCAGCGAGCAGCTTGATGCCGACGAGCAGCAGCAGCACGGCGATCGTCTGATCCATGTAGAGCAGGCGCCGGCGCGCGATCGCGACGAGCTCGAACAGCGCGCGCAGGCCGAGCAGGGCGAGCAGGTTGGCGGTCAGCAGCAGCACGGTGTCGCTGCTGATGGCGAGTGCTGCCGGGATCGAGTCGACGGCGAACGCTAGGTCGGCGAAAACGATCGCGATCAAGCAGAGCAGCATCGGCGTGACTTCGCGACGGCCGTCGCGCACGACGAGCCAGCGCCGCGGCACGTGCTCTGAGACGGGCAGGCGGCGCTGCAGGTAGCGGACGAGGCGGCTCGGGCCGGGCGCCTGCTGCTTGGGGCGCGCCGTCTGCCAGGCGAGCACGAGCAGCAGCGCGCCGAGCACGTAGCTGACGACGTGGGAGGCGTTGAAGATCGCGACGCCGAGCAGGATCGCGGGCACGCGCAGGGTGAAGGCGGAGAGCGCGCCGAAGGAGACGAGCCGCTCGCGATCGGAGTGCGGCACTTCGAAGGTGGCGATCAGCACGGCGAAGACGAACACGTTGTCGAGCGAGAGCGCGCGCTCGATCAGGTAGACGGCAGCGTAGGAGCTGGCGGCGTGCGGGCTGTCGAACAGCCCGAACCAGAGCGTGGGCAGCAGCCCGAGCGCGAGCCACGCGAGGCTCCACAGCAGGGCCCGGTGGGCGCTGCCGGCGGCGGCGCGGCTCTCTCGCCAGAAGGCGCATGCGACGAGCACGATCTGCCCGCCGAGGGCGACGTAGAGCATCCCGCGGACTCTAGATCGCACGCTCTCGCCGCGTGCTACTGCCGCCGCGAGGGTTACGGAGGCAGTGCTTCCCGCCGTTTCTGATCGTGATCGACGCGATCGCGGGCATGCTGCTCGGCGCGCTCGGCGGTCGCGTGGCGCGCGGGATGCGCGAACGCGAGGCCGAGCAGGAGCAGGCCGTCGCAAAAGCCGCGTAGCGGGCGGCCGACTAGACTTGGCCCTTCTGCGCCCGTAGCTCAGCTGGATAGAGCGTCGGTCTACGGAACCGAAGGTCAGAGGTTCGAATCCTCTCGGGCGCGCTCGCTCTCGCCGGTCACGGCAAGGTGCCGTGCGAGCGCTCGTCCTCTTGTGCGTCGATGACCGAGGGCGCCGCTCCGCTGGCGCCAACTTCGGCCTAACGGCCATATCATGGGCAGCGGCGGCAGTAGCGACGGATGGACAGCTCGGTCGTCACGGAGACGCAGCAAAAACGGATCGAAGGTGGGATGGTCGGCAGCGGCATGAGGCGGATTGGTAGTTTCGGCATGGCGGCGAGCGCTGCGCTCGTCGCGCTCGCGCTGGCCCCGGCCGTCGCCCGCGCCGAACCGACGGTGACGATCGCGACCCCGGCCTCGGGCTCGCTGATCGACGAACGCCCGACGACGATCTCCGGCGCGACGAGCGATACGACGGACATGGTGACGCTGGTCGTATCGCGTGAAGGGTCGGTCGTGCGCGAAGAATCGACGACGCCCCAGAGCGGCGTCTGGACGCTGCACGTGACGCTGCCGGACGGCGCATATTCGGTCATCGCCCACCAGACCGAACTGGCTACGCTCGAACCCGGCTCAAGCGCCGAAGTCTTCTTCACGATCGATACGACGCCGCCCTCGCTGACACTAGGCGCGATCCCCTCGGTGATCGCCACCGCGACCCCCTCGTTCGGCGGGGAAGGCGGGCAGGAACAGGGCGACGGCGCGGTCAGCGTGATCGTCGACGGCAAACTCGTCGGCGAAGCTCCGGTGAGCGGCGGGAGCTGGACGCTGGCTTCGGCCCATCTGAGCGACGGCACCCACACCGTGCTCGCCGAACAATCCGACGAAGCGGGAAACGTCAGCAAAACGAGCACCGCGACCTTCAGGGTCGACACGACCGCGCCCGCGCCGACCGTCACCGGGCCGAAAGCGGGCGAAAAGCTCAAATCGTCGCTGGTGGAATTCCACGGCGGCGCGGGCAGCTCGACGGGTGACTCCACGGAAGTGACGGTCGAAGTCTTCAAAGGCGAATCGACGGCCGTCGGAAATCTCGAACAGAGCTTCACGGCGCCGCGCAGCGGCTCGAGCTGGAGCAGCGGCACCAGCGGGCCGCGGCTATCGAACGGGACCTACACGGTGCGCGTCAAACAGCTCGACTCGGTCGGCAACACGGGCGAAAGCAAAGCAGCGGTCACGTTCGAAGTCTTGAGTCCCGCCCCGAGCCTGACGATGAACGAACTGCCGCGCTTCACCAACGATGCGACGCCGAGCTTCAGCGGCTTGGCGGACGTCTCGCCCGAAGCTAAGCCCGAAGTGACGGTGAAGGTATGGAGGGGTACGTCTGCGTCGGGCAGCCTGGCCGAGTCGGCCTCGGGCGCGGCTGTCGGCGGCACCTGGTCGCTGGGGCCGGTCGGAGCACTGTCCGACGGCACCTACACGGCGCAGGCCGAACAGCCGGCCGCGCTCGCGAAAAACTCGGCCGGCGTGAGCGAAACGACGACGTTCACCGTCGACACCGAGGCGCCGCAGCCGACGCTCTCGGCTCCCGGCGAAAGCACGGGACTGGAGACGGTCTCCGGGTCGGCCGGAACGGGGGCGGGAGACCGCCGCCAGGTGACGGCCGAACTGTTCTCCGGCGCCACCGCCGAAGGGGACCCGATCGAGACGATCACGGTCAACGACAACCTGCTCACCGGCACGTGGAGCGCGACGTTCGCCGGTCTGGGCGCCGGGCAGTACACGGTGATCGCGCGGCAGTCCGACGAAGCGGGCAACACCGGCTCGAGCGCGCCGCAGAGTTTCACGGTCAATGCTCCACCGACCCCGCCGCCGCCCGCCGGGCCGACCCCGCCGGTGGCTTCGTTCACGTGGGTCCCGGCCGCGCCGACCGTCGGTCAGACTGTCTCGTTCGTCTCGAAATCGACCGACGGCTCGACCCCGATCACGTCCTACGGCTGGGATGTCGCCGGCAGCGGCCCCTTCATCGGGGGTGGACCGCTGACGACGACGAGCTTCTCGACGGCCGGGGCGCACACGGTGCGACTGCAGGTGAGCGACGCCAACGGGCTCTCCAGCACGGTGGCCGAGACGATCAATGTGGCGCCGCCCGTGCTGAAGCTGATGCAGCCCTTCCCGATCGTGCGGATCGCCGGCGCTGAGACCTCCAACGGCGCAAGGATCAAGCTGCTCACCGTGCTGGCGCCACCGGCGGCGAAGGTTGCCGTCTCGTGCAAGGGTCGCGGCTGCAAGACGAAGGCCGAAACACGCGTCGCGACGGCCTCGAGCAAGAGCAAGAGCAAATCGGGCGCGATCACACTCGCCTTCCCACGCTTCCAGCGCACGTTGAAGGCCGGCGCCGTGTTGCAGATCCGCATCAGCAGGAGCGGTGAGATCGGCAAGTTCACGAGCTTCACGATCCGTCGCAACAAGCTGCCGGTGCGCGTCGACGCATGCCTGCGTCCGTCGAGCGCCGCCCCCAGCGCCTGTCCGAGCCAATGAGCACGGTGCGCAACACGCTGAACGTCGTGCGCTACGACTGGCTCGGCGTCCGTATCGGTGGCTCGGGCGCGAGCATGCGCGGCCTGTGGCCCGTGCTGATCATCGCGATCCTCGTCGTCTTCGGCTGCTTCTTCGCGATCGGCCGCCTGTTCGCCGGCGGTGGCTCGCCGGCCGAAAGCTCCTCCGCGGCACCCGTCGCTCGTGCCGCGATCCCGGGCGAGTTGCGCGGAGGCTCGCCGATCGCCGGAGCGGTGCCGAGCGCGATCTCAGAACCGCCGCCGCAGCGCCGCGCCGTCCCGACGAGGGGCACGGAAGCGCTTCGCGCGAGCGCGCCGAGCCAATCGTTTGCCGGCGCAACCGCGGGCACCGAAACAAGCTCCGCAGGGCTCCCTACGCAGGAACCGGTGCCGACGCAGGCCTCGTCACCGTCACCGTCTTCAGCCGGCGCCACGGGCTCGCGTGGAGGGAGCTCCGCGGGCGGTGGATCGGCGGGTGCTCACGGCGGTTCCGGGGGCACGCCCTCGGGCAGTGGTGGCTCGTTTGACAGCTCCGAATAGCCCAGTGGCCCCTCGTCGGCCTGCCCGCCGCGGAACCCCTCCTCGCCGCCGCTCCGCCCCGGCGGCACACCGCCGCCGGCCAGTCCTCCCCGTGGAGGTGGTGCCGGTGCTGATCGCCGTCGCGATCCTCGGCTACGTCGCCGGGCATTCAACCGGGAAAAGCGGCTCCTCCGAACGCCAGACCGAGAGGGGCGCCGACGTGGCGCTCGGCTATCCGGCCGGATGGCGGATGGCCAGGATCGCCCCCGGCATCCCCGAACTGCCGGTTGCCAACGTGATCGTGATCGCGCCGAAGGGCAACGCCGAGAAGGCCGGGCTGATGCTGGGCGGCTTGCCGGCTGGCGAACTGGCGCCGCTGCCGGCGCGCTTCGTCGCCCGGCTCGCGCGACTGCCGGTGCCCGAAATCGTCAACCTCGTCGAAACGCAGGCGTACAGGTACTCGCGGCTGAGCGTCCCCGGCTACGGCAGGCGGCTGACGCTGTTCGTGATCCCCAACCCGGGCAGACGGCCGATGATGTTCGGCTGCTACGCGTCTGTCGGCAGCTCGGCGCAGATGCGCGCGTGCGAACAGTCCGTCGCGACGGTCACGACCGTCGGGGAGCCGCAGGCCTATCAGCTGACGCCCGAGCCGCGCTACGCAAGCGCGATCAGCACGGCGATCTCCGCGCTGGACCGGCTGCGCGCGTCGCTCAAGCACGAACTGCAGCCCAACGTGACGGTGGCGAGCGCGCAGCGGCTCGCGACGGAGCTGGCCGAAGGGTTCGCCGCGGCCGCGGGCACGCTGCAGCGGCTGCAGCCGCCGTTGCCCGCCGAGCCGGCCCATGCAGCCTTGACCGACGCTGTCAGGCGCGCGCACGACGGCTACGTGGCGCTCACGGCGGCGATCGGCGAACGCGACGCCGCCAAGTACGTGGCCGCGCAGAAGAGCGTCGCGCGGGCCGAAGCAGACGTCGATGCGGCGCTCGGCAGCTTCGTGCTGCTCGGCTACAGCTCGACGCCGCAGCCGGCCGGCGGAGCGGGCTCGGGCGCAGGCTCGTAGCGGCGTATCCGGCTCCGGATTTGGCCTGGATCGCTCCGGTCGAGGCTGGCTCTATGGCCAATCCGCGCCAAGAGAAATACGGGTTTTGTTGCCGAAAATCGTGGTAGGCTACGCGGTCACGAACTCCGGGATCGGCTGGGAGGGGACGGCTTACAGCTCCCCGAGGGGTGACGAACAGGGCTGAGTCGAACCGGCCCTCAACGAGACGAATGTGGCGGAAGGGAGACGTAGGAGACATGAGACACGTCAGGCTTATGGGGGTGGCGAGCGCATTGTGTGCGTTCGCGATCGCCGCTACGCCGGCGCTGGCGCACGAATTCACGGCCAGCAAGACCGGCAAAACCGCGGGCAAAGCGGAATCCGAACAGAAATTCAAATTCGGTCCGTTCAAGATCACGTGCGAAAAAGTCAAAGCCAAAGGCGCGCAGGCGGCCGGCTCGTCGTCGACGCTGACCGTCGCGCTGAAATTCAACCAGTGCACGGACGAAGTCAAATTCGGCACCAAGCCGGCATTCGTGCCGACGCACTTCCTCACACCGCTGGCGGTCACGTATCACGCCAACGGCTACGTGGAAACGGGTTCTGAAATCGAAGAATTCGAAGGCTCGGCGGTGCTCGCCGGCGGCGAAGCCGAAATCAAGGTCTACACGGGCGTGATCCCGGGAGAACACGAACAGTCCCGCTGCACGATCTTCTGGCCCGAACAGACGCTTCCGCTGAAAGCGATCAAAAAACCAGAAGCCGAATACTCGACGGCGTTGTACTCCAACGTCGCCACGCCGATGCCGGTGAGCAAAAAATTCCCGGACGGCTTCCAGCATTCGGTCAACATCGCCAACTCCTTCAAAGGGATCAAATACGTATTTGAAGGCGAACCCTGCGAAGAATGGGGCAAAGAAGAAGGCGAAGAAGGTGGCGCCGGGACGTACTTCGGCTCCTTCCCGGTCCTGCTCTCAGGGGGCAACCTGGAATTCAGCTAGTCCGGCAACGGATCGGCTAGACCGCAAGGGCGGGAGGCGGGCGCAAGGAGCGCCTCGCCTCCCGCCCTTCGTCGTTCCCGGGGGCGCTCAGCGCGAGGCGGCCAGCTCGGCCATCTGCTGGAAGGCGACGAGCGGAGCCGGCGGCTCGCCGCTGCCGTCGAGCTCGGCGTAGATGTTGGCGAGGTTGACGACGAGCCGCTCGTCCTCTTTCCACTCCGCCCAGCGGTCGGGCGCGAGCGCCTCGGCGGCCTGCAGCGGGGTCATGCCCTCGGCGTGGCGCAGGCGTGCCTGCTCGTAGAGGTACTCGAAGTAGTCCCGCAGCTCGCGCACCTGCTCGAGCGTGCTCAGCGGGCCGTGCCCCGGCACGATCGCCTGCGGGTCGAGCGCGATGATCCGCTCGCAGGCGGCGATCCAGTTCGACACGGGCCCGGCCCACGCGATCGGGTGCGCCCCGGCGAAGAGCACGTCGCCCGTGAACAGCACGCGCTCGGCGGGCAGGTGGACGAGCGTGTCGCCGCGCGTGTGCGCCGGGCCGACCTCGATCAGCCGCAGCTCGCGCTCGCCCACGCGCAGCGTCAGCTCGCCGCTGAACGTCTGCTTCGGCAGCACCGGCTCGATGCCGTCGAACTCGAAGGCGCCGAAGCAGCGCAGGAAGAACTCGCCGAGCACGCCCATCTGCGGCGCCTGCTGGACGAGCGCCGCCATCGCCGCCGGGGGCAGCTCGGTCATCTCCTCGGCCGTGCGAGCGGACGACACGATCAGCGCGTCGCCGACGAGCTGGTTGCCGTAGCAGTGATCGCCGTTGGCGTGCGTGTTGACGAGCGTGTCGATTCGCGCCGCGCTCGGCACGGCCCGGTGCATGCTCTGCAGCATCTCCTCGGTCAGGCGCAGGTCGAACAGCGTGTCGATCAGCAGCGTGCTCTCGCCGTCGACGACCAGGCCGGCGTTGCTCCAGCCCCAGCCGCCGTCGGGCTGCAGGTAGGCGAACAGGCCGTCGCCGAGATCGTGCAGGCCCTTCGTGTAGGCCGCCGAAGCCATCAGTCGCCGAACGGGGCGATCGGCACGCCATGGTCGCGCTCGCGCATGCCCAACTCGTAGACGCCGCCGTGGGCGCTGCGCAGCGAGCGCCCCGCAGCGCCGTCCGGCCCGCCCTCCAGCTCGAGCTCGAGCGTGGCGATCGAGCAGTTGACGACGTCGTGCCCGGTCTCGCCGTCGGGGTCGCAGTAGCGCCAGCCGGCGGCTGTCCCCGTGGGCACCGAGGCACGCACGTTGATCGTCAGGCCGCCCTCTCCCGGCAGGCGCAGCTTGCAGCCGCCGGTCCCCTCTCGGACCTGCAGCCCGCGCGCACCCAGCCCGCCGAGGCCGATCCTGCGCCCGTCGATCGAAAGGGCGCCGTTGGCCACCCACGGCGTCAGCCGGCCGGCGACCTTGATCCGGCCCAGCGCGACGTCCAGCCACGTATCCGGCGCCCCTTCGAAGCCGATGCCGTGCAGCCAGATCCAGCGCTCGGCGTGCTCGGCGCCCCAGTTGTGGCCGATCATCCCGCGCCAACCGTCGAGCTCGATGTCGGCTCGCTCCGCCAGGCGCACCCGCCCCGAGAACTCGGCGCTCGGCGCGGGGCTCGTCAGCTTCGTGCGCGGAAACGGCGCCCGGTAGAGCCACTCGCGCGGCAGGTGGCGCAGCTCCGGCTCGAGCGCGTCGAAGCGAAGCGACCAGTCGGCTTCACCGCATGCTCCGTGCGCTCCGTCCGGGCCGATCGCGCCACCCTGCTCGTCTGCGCTGCCGACTTCGATCCACCCGCCTGCTGGGACGAGCAATCGATCGCTCGTCAACTTGTGCATGAACGGGGCGCCGCGGGCCGCGTCGAAGATCGTGCACCAGACCGAGCCGTGCGCGCGCCGCCCCGGTGGCTTCTTCACGGTGTGGCGGATCCACACGCCGACCGGCTCCCGCGGGGAGACGGCGCGCAGGTAGAACGACTCGTACATGCCCGTCCGCGCGCGGGCTCTGGGGAACATCGCGGCAGTGCTCGCGCTCGTGCCCATCGCGCAACGATCCTAGCCCGCGCGCGATTTCGTGGCAGGATCACGCGATGCAACGCGATCCCCTCGTCCGGCTGCCGCCCGCGCTCGCGCACCCCGGCACGCGCCCGCCCGGTCGTTACGTGCTCGGCATCGACGGCGGTGCGACGAAGACGCTCGCCGCCGTGCTCGACCTCGAGCAGCGCGCGATCCACCTTGCGCAAGGCGGTCCGAGCAACGAGGACGCCGTCGGCTCGCGCGCCGCCGTCGCCACGCTCGTCGAGGTCGCCGAGCAGGCGCTCGAGCGCGCCGGGATCGCCGACGCAGAGCTCGGCGCCGGCGTGCTCGCCGTAGCCGGCACCGACACCGACGCGATCGTTCGCCAGGTGCGCGCTGCGCGCGGCGAGGACTGGATCGTCGTCAACGACGTCGTCGGCGCATGGGCCGCCGCCACCGCCGCCGAGCCGGGCATCGGCGCCATCTCGGGAACCGGCTCGAACGTGTTCGGCGTCGGTCCCGCCGGTCGCGCGTGGCGCGTGGGGGGTTGGGGGCACCTGCTCGGCGACGAGGGCAGCGGCTACTGGATTGGCGTCGAATCGATTCGCGCCGCTCTGCGCGACCGCGATGGCTCCGGGCCGCAGACCGCCCTGAGCGCGGCTGTCGTCGAGTTCTTCGACGCGCCCAGCGTCGAGGCCGTCGCCTCGCTCGTCTACTCCAAGCCGCTCGGCAAGAGCGAGATCGCCGCCTTTACCGTCGAAACGTGCAGGCTGGCCGAGCAGGGCGACGCCGTCGCGCGCGAGCTCTATCGACGAGGCGCCGAGCAGCTCGCCGGGCAGGTCGTCGTGGTTGCGCGCGAGACCGGGCTCGCCCAGACAGAGTCTTTTCCGCTCGGGCTGATCGGCAGCGTCTTCAAGGCCAGCGCCCTGTTCGCCGACCCGCTCGCCGCCGCCGTGTCCGAGTCCGCCCCCGGCGCGCAGGTCTCGGTCGTCGAGATGGCGCCCGTCGGCGGCAGCCTGCAGCTCGCCCTGCGCGCCTGCGGCTGTAGCGACGCGCTCAGTCCCGAGGAGCTGCGCGGGCTGCTTGACGACGCCCTCACGCACGCGCGCTGAGCGCCGGCGCTACCCGATCGCGCCCATGCGCGCCTCGATCGCCGCGCGGTCGCCGACCGCATCCGGGCCGTAGCCGGACAGGCGCACCGCTGCGGCTGCGTTGGCGAAGGCTGCCGCGGCGCGCGCGTCCTCGCCATCGGCCAGCGCGATGAAGAAGGCCGCCGCGAACACATCGCCCGCGCCCATGTCGTCGCGCAACTGCTCCACCGGCGGCACCTCGAGCATCAGCGGGTCGCGACCCGGCACGAGCAGCTCCGTGGGCTCGGCCTCGTTGGTCACCGCGGCCACCGCGCGGCCGTCGAGCAGCGCCGTGCAGAACGGGCGCTCGGTTGCGCTCAGCACGGCAGCGTCCAGGTGCTCGGGGAGCTGTGAGGGCTCGAGCGCGCGCAGCACGACCGCATCCCGCGGTGAGGACCACGTGCGCAAGAGTCCCTGCGGGGTGAGCCCAACGAGCCCTGCCTTGCCTCGCCAGTCCGATGGGGTCTCTCGCGCCACCGGCGCGAGGTGCAGCACCGTGCTGTCCACGTGTATGTCGGGCTCGATCGGGCCGCCCCACGCGAGCACGCGCTGGGCGCGCTCGCGACCTATGCCGCTCGTCTGCAGCGACGTCGTGCACGGCGCCTCCTGCAGCTCGAGCTCGAGCTCCTCGCCGAAGGGCGCCAGCAGCTCTTCAATCTCGCGGCCGACGCCACGCGTGACGATCTGCACGCGTCTGCCCAGGCGTGCTGCCTGAAGGGCGCTATAGAACGCGCTGCCGCCGGGACGGCGGGTCCCGTCGGCCATCACGTCCACCGTGACGTGGCCGACTGTCGTGTAATCGAAGCGCACCCCGCCCTGCGTATACCAAATCGAATGAGCTGCTCGTCTGTTGTCGTTGCTAGCCGCATGAGAACGCCCACCGCGCAAATCCGCCGCCGGCTCGTCGCTCCCTTCCTGACGTTGCCGGCCGTCGCTGCGCTCGCCTTCGGCGCGATCGTCCCGGCGGCACGCGCCGCCGGGCATCCATCTGTGCACGCCGGCAAGCACACCGCGCGGCACCGCGCGGCGTCCTCGCTTCGCCGCTCGGCCTCGCTCTACCCCTCGGGTGTCTCGCGCCCGCGTGACGGCGGCGGCTCGGCGCCGCGTGCGCGCAGCGCCGCTGCCGCCAAGAAGGCGCCGAAGAAGCCGAGCAAGCCCAAGCTGACCGGCAACCCGGCGCGCGCGCTGCTCGCGTTCGATGCGATGCAGCGCTACTACTACGTGCGCGGGTCAGGGCTCTACGTCGGCGAACCGTTCTCCTACCTGTGGCCCTTCTCGCAGGCGCTCGCCGCGACCGTCAGCATGTCCTTCGTACCCGGGCTGCCCGCTTCGATCTCACCCGAAGTGCATGCTCGGCTGATCGGCCTGCGCACGTACCTCGATCAGAACAACTCGGGCGCTCCCGAGGGGACGTACACGAGCGCGCTCGCCGCCTTCGATGGGACCGTCGCCCCGCCCGTCGGCCCAGGCGGCGCCAAGTACTACGACGACAACGACTGGATCGGCATCGAGCTGGCGCGCCACTACGAGAAGACCCACAACGCCGGCGCGCTCGGCTACGCGCTCGGGATCATGGCCTTCGAGATGACCGGCTACTCGACCGACCCCGAACTCGCTTGCCCCGGCGGCATCCCGTTCTCCAACGGCGCCGAAAACACCGACCGCAACACGATCACGACCGCGCCCGCCGCCGAGCTCGGCGTGCAGCTGTACAAAATCACCGGCGAAGTGCAGTACCTGCAGTTCGCCGAAACGGCTTACAACTGGGTGCGCTCGTGCCTGCTGCAGCCGGGCAACCTGTACGCCGATCACATCCGCCCGCACGGCGTGATCGATCGCACTTTCTGGAGCTATAACCAGGGCGTGATGATCGGCGCCGGCACCTTGCTCTACCAGGCGACCGGCAACGGCGCCTACCTATACCAGGCGCGCCAGACCGCGCAGGCCGCCCGCGCGTACTTCACGCCCCAGCGGCTCGGCGAAGAGAACCCGTTCTTCCCCTCCGTCTACTTCCGCAACCTGCTCTACATGGACTCCGTCACCCACGATCCGCCCGGCCCGAAGATCGCGCAGG
Source organism: uncultured Solirubrobacteraceae bacterium (assembly GCA_963716315.1). GTDB lineage: Bacteria > Actinomycetota > Thermoleophilia > Solirubrobacterales > Solirubrobacteraceae > Palsa-744. The sequence continues at coordinate 2,610,796 of OY970301.1, forward strand.
CCTATGTCGACTACGCCTGGCAGCACCTGCGCCTCAGCAACAACCTGTTCGTCGCCGGCTCACCCGCCTCGGCGCAGCTGCTCTACCAGGCGGCGATCGTGCAGATCTACGCGCTGCTCTCCTCGGCGCCGAGCAGCTACTTCTGAGCCGCGGCGAGCCCTCGCCGGCGGCGAGCGCGAGCGCGCCTCGCACACCGGCGGCCGGGGGCCGGGCTCACGCGCTAGGCTCCCTTCGATGCCGGACGCCACCAACATGATCACCGCCGAGGGTCTCGACGAGCTGAAGTCCGAGCTGGCCGCGCTCGAGGGCGAGGGCCGCCGCGAGATCGCCGAGCGCATCAAAACGGCACGCGAGTGGGGCGATTTGAAGGAGAACAGCGAGTACCACGACGCCAAGAACGACCAGGCCCACCTCGAGACGAAGATCGCCAGGCTGCGCGAGCGGATCAGCGCCGCCGCCGTCGTCGAGGCCGCCCCCGCCGGCGCCGGTGGAGCCGTCAGCTTCGGCTCCTCCGTGCACGTGCGCGATCAGAACGGCGTCGAGCAGACGTGGAAGATCGTCAGCTCGCACGACGCCAGCCCCGCCGAGGGCCGCCTCTCGGCCGAATCGCCCGTCGCCGCCGCGCTGCTCGGGCGCAGCGCCGGTGAGAAGGCTTCCGTCGCGCTGCCCAAAGGCTCGCGCGAGCTGACCATCCTCAGCGTCGACTGACGGCCGAGGATCTTCGCGGCTCGGCGTCCTCGGTCGCTCGCGTGCTACGCGCACGCCACGCTCCCTGCGTCCTTGATCCGCTCGACCCTCGACCGTCAGGGGCGCGGTGCAGTGGCACGGCGCATGCGCCGCACGAAGCGCGCCGGCTTGCGAGCGTAGAGCCGCTCGCCCTCGCGCAGCGCCCGCTTTCGCAGCTTCTTGCGGCGTCTCGCGATCAGCCGCAGCAGCAGCTTGCGCGCACGCCGGCCCGGCGCGCCCGAGGTGCGTCCCGCCTTTGCCCCGCGCCGCACCCTCGCCGCCAGCACCGCCAGGTCGTGCTCTTCGCCGAGCAGTTCGCCGAGATCGTCCGCGCGCTTGGCCAGCTTGCGCGCGCCGAGCATCTCCGCCACGTAGCGCAGGTCCTTGACGCGTTTGCGCCATTCGTGCAGCGTGCGCATGCGCCGCGCCTTGCCCTTGGCCTGCGCCGCGCGGCGCAGGCGCTTGCGACCCTTCCCGTACAGACGCTCGAGCGCCGGTTCGATCGCTTCGATCCCGCCCGGCTCGGCCAACTGCCATTCGCCGACGCGTACACGCATCGCGCGCAGCTCGGCCAATGCCCCCGCGTGCGTCGCGCTGTCGGCCAGCGCCAGCTCAGCCGTTCCGTCGCGCTCGCGCTGCAGTCGCGCGCGCAGGCGCAGCACGCCGCGGCGGCCCGCCAGCTTGCCCGGATGGCGGGCGATCAGATCCTCGAGCGTGCTCAGCAGCACCGCGGCGTCGCGCGCCCGCGCCAGCTGTCGTCCAGTGTCGCGCAGCAGCGCGCTCTCGCGCTCGTACGTCTGCTTGCCCAGCTCGTCCTGCAGCAGCCGCAGCAGCGCTCGCAGGCGCTTGAGTGCCTTGCGCGCCTCGTGCACGCGCTCCTCCGGCGAGGACTTCCCGTTGCCGCCCGCGAGCGCGTCGATCGCGACGTCGAGCTGTCCGAGCGCCATCCGCCGATGGCCGCTTCCCAGGGCCTCCTCCGCCAGCGGCGCAAAGCGCCGGCGCAGCCGCTGCTGCTTGCGCAGCGCGCGCCGCTCGCGCTCGGCCCGCGCCAGCGCGACTCCCACGCCCAGCGCCATCGTCGCCGCCACCGTTGCCGCCAGCGGCGCCACAATGGAGCCATGTCCGACCTTCCACGCGCGCCATGGTGGACGGTACGCCGTGCGGCGAATCGAAAGCCTGCGACGTATCGCTGTCCGCTCTGTGGTCATCATCTGCCCGCGCTCAGCGAGCATATGCTGATCGCGCCCGAAGGCGACACCCGCCGCCGCCGCCACGCGCACACCGATTGCGTGCTCGCCGCGCGCAAACGGGGGCAGCTGCCGCTACGCGACGAGTGGCAGCGCGCCCAGCCGCGCCCGCCTTCGCTGTGGCGGCGGCTGCTCGGGCGTCGCTCCTAAGCCGCCTGTGGAGGGCCCGCGGTGACCGCGGCGCCCGTTCAGGACCGCGGCGCTTGGTAGTACACGTGCTCCGGGTCGAGGCGGAGGATCACGCGCTGTTCGCCCGGCTGGCGCGCCGGGTAGCTGTCGACGCCGAGGTACTTCTTCGCCAGCGCGTCGATGTGCTCGTCCGCGCCCTCGTGGGTGCGCTCCGCGACCGTCCCGCGGATCTCCACGTACTCGTACGGGTTCTCGAGGTTCTGCACCGCCAGCGTCACGCGCGGGTCGCGCTCGAGGTTGCGCGGCCACGCGCGTCCCTCCGCCGAGTTGACCACCGGCTTACCGTCCTGCACGTCGACCCACACCGGCGAGACCTGCGCCGAACCGTCACCCCGCAGCGTCGCCACGTTGGCGAAGTTCTTGCCCTTCAGCAGCTCTTCCGCAGGCCCCTCGAGCGTCGCGCTCATCGTCGATCCTTTCGTCGCTTGGCAGAAGCTTGTCTCGCCCCTCACCATAGGACGACCGCGGTCCGCTTCCCGCACTTCGCGACTACGGCGTCCGCGGGCCTACTGGCGGCTCAGGCCCGTGTTCGACGCTGCCGGCGGGATCTTCTGCAGCGCCACCAGCTTGCCGTTGTTCAGCTGGAACGTCACCCGCGCTTCGCCGCTCGGGTTGGCCAGCGCGTCGTCCTTGCCGTAGAGCGGGTAGCCCAGCGTGACTTCCGTGTCCGCCTGGCCGATCAGCTTGACCGTCGCGCTCGGCAGCTTCGTGTCCGTGCCCAGATAGCGCCCGCCGACGAAGAAGAACGCCTGCTGGCCGTAGCCGTCTGCCGATCCCGTGCGCGTACCCACCAGCACGCGCAGGGTCTCGTCTGAGTGGTACTGCGACGTGTCGTTCGGCGTGTAGCCGTGCGCGCGCACCACCGCCGCCGCGCCGCTCGTCCCTTCCGCCTTCGTTTCGCCTTGCGTGAACGCCGGCTCCGGCGCCGAGCGCGTACCCGTCGTGCCCGTCGTCGAGCCCGTCTGCGTCTGCGCCGGCGTCGTCGCCGTGCTCGACTGCGTGCTCGTCGACTGCGCCGTCGACGATGTCGTCGGCGTCAATGGCGCGCTCGACACCGTCACCGTCTTCGTGCCGCCGCCGCATGCCGCCAGCAGCAGCGCCGCGCTGAGCATGGCTGTCGCGACGGCGATCCGGCGAATGCGACGCATCTGGCCATCCTATTCGCCGCCCGCGCCGGCCCTCCTCGCTTCCGTGCCCCGCACGCCCTGCGCGCGAGCGGCAGCCCAGCCCAGGTTGTGCCCGGCGCCGCAGATCGCGGCCGCAAGGCCGCCATTAGGATAATTATTAGTGGCTGCTAATATATGCTCCATGACCTCGACGCATCCCCGAAAGGAGCAACGATGAGCGGAATATCTTCAAGGAGCGGCTGGACCCTCGGGATCGTCTCCGTGGCGCTCTTCATGGTCGTGCTCGACAACCTCGTCGTCAGCGTCGCCCTGCCCACGATCCACCGCGAGCTCGGCGCCTCGATCCAGTCGCTCGAGTGGACCGTCAACGCCTATGTGCTCGCCTACGCCGTGCTGCTGCTGACCGGCGCCGCGCTCGGCGATCGCTTCGGGCGCAAGCGCATGTTCCTGCTCGGCCTCGCCGTGTTCACCGCCGCCTCCGCCGCCGCCGGGCTCGCGCGCAGCACCGACCTGCTGATCGCCGCCCGCGCCGTGCAGGGCGCCGGCGCCGCCATCGTCACGCCGCTCACGCTCACGCTGCTCGCCGAGGCCTTCCCCAAGGAGCGCCGCGGCATCGCCATCGGCATCTGGTCCGGCATCTCCGGCGTCGCCGTCGCACTCGGCCCGCTCGTCGGCGGCGCCGTCGTGCAGGGCATCTCCTGGCACTGGATCTTCTGGATCAACGTGCCCATCGGCCTCGCCCTCGCCCCGCTCGCCGCCCGCTGGCTCGCCGAGAGCCGCGGCCCCTACGGCAAGCTCGACCTGCGCGGCCTCGCGCTCGCCTCCACCGGCCTGTTCGGGATCGTCTTCGGGCTCGTGCGCGCGCAGTCGCTCGGCTGGACCAGCACCGCCGTGCTCGTCTCGCTGCTCGCCGGCGCCGTGCTGCTCGCCGCCTTCGTCGCCGTCGAGCTGCGCACGCCCGAGCCCATGCTGCCCATGTCCTTCTTCGCCAAGCGCTCCTTCGCCGTCACCAACGTCGCCTCGCTGACCATGTACTTCGGCATGTTCGGCTCGATCTTCTTCCTCTCCCAGTACATGCAGAACGTGCTTCACAACACGCCCTTCCAGGCCGGGCTGAAGCTGCTCGTGTGGACCGGCGGCACGATGGTCGTCGCGCCGCTCGCCGGCATCTTCTCCGAGCGCTTCGGCAGCCGGTTGTTCATGTTCGCCGGGCTCTCCCTACAGGCCGGCGCGCTCGCCTGGCTGAACCTGATGACCTCCACGCACCTCGCCTACTCGAGCATGCTCGTGCCCTTTGTCATGGCCGGCGCCGGCATGGCGCTCGTGTTCGCGCCATCCGCCAACGCCATCCTCTCCTCCGTGCGCACCGACCAGGCCGGCCAGGCCTCCGGCGCCAACAACGCCATCCGCGAGGTCGGCGGCGTGCTCGGCGTCGCCGTGCTCGCCTCCGTCTTCACCGGCTCCGGCGGCTACAGCTCGCCGCAGGCCTTCGTCGACGGCCTGATCCCCGCCATCTGGGTCGGCGTCGCCGTGCTCGCCGCAGGCGCCCTCGTCGTGCTGCTGCTGCCCTTCGCCAACGCCGCCGAGCCCGCCGAGGCCGTCGAGGCCCCCGCTCCGCGGCTCGCTGCGGCTCCCGCCCCTGGCGCGCGGGGGCTCGCCGTGGTAGGAAGGGACGCGTGAGTGCTCCCGTCAAGCCCGCCCGCAGGCGCGTCCCCGCTGCCGAGCGGCGTGAGGAGCTGATCGCGGCAGCCGTGCACGAGTTTGCCCATGGTGGCCTGCACGGCACGCCCGTCGAGCGGATCGCACGTCGCGTCGGCGTCGCCCAGCCGTACGTCTTCAGCCTGTTCCCCAGCAAGCTCGACCTGTTCCTCGCTGCGCTCGAACGTGGCTTCGATCGTGTCGCCGAGACCTTCCGTCGAGCTGCCGCCGAGTACGCCGATGGCCGCGCTCCCGCCGACTGCGAGGACGCGCTCGATGCGATGGGGCGCGCCTACAAGGAGATGCTGATCGACGATCGCGACTTCCTCATGCTCCAGCACCAGTCCTACGCCGCCTGCGACGACGATCTCGTACGCGCCAGCGTGCGCCGCTGCTATGCCGAGCTCGTCGACCTCGCGCAGGAGCTCTCCGGCGCCGAGTCCGAACGGATCGACGATTTCTTCCGCCACGGCATGGCGCTCAACGTCGCCGCCGCGCTTGGCGTCGAGGACCTGTCAGTCGGCTGCGCCTGGATCGCCGCCGAGCTGCGCGCTTCCGCGTAGGCGGAGGGTGGGGTCGTGAATTGGCTGACTTCGGTAGCGATGGCATATACGGCCGCGTATATGCCATCGCGCTCAATCTCCAGGAATCGATAGCTGACACAGCGAGCGCTCCCGTGGCGGGGGCGGTGCGCCTGCCCACCTGCCGCGCCGCTACGGGATAGCATCCAGTAGCGCATGTCCGCATCCGCTCAGACGCCCGGCCCCGGCCCACAGACCAAGGCCCCGCAGGGGCACACCGGCCCAGGCAAGCTCGACAAGCGCAGCCGGCGCGAGCTCGCCCGCACCAGCGCTCTCGTCGTCCTCGCCATCCTGATCACGCTGTTCGCCGTCTTCAACCTCAAAGAGGTCAAAGTCAGCTACGTCTTCGGCTCAGGCAAGGCGCCGCTGATCATCGTCATCGTGATCTCCGTGCTCGTCGGCATCGTGCTCGCCTATTTCGCCGAGCGCATCCCGCGCAAGCGCAAGGGCCGCTAGGCCTCTCGCTGGGACGCTAGGCCTCTTCTTCGACGAGCATCGCCGCCGCCTGCTCGGCGCCGATGAACGGCGTCAACGCGATGTACGTGAGGTAGTCCGACAGCACCGTCAGCAGCTGGATCTGGCCGCTCGCCACCTGGCAGCGAACCGTGTGCGACAGCGCTCCCGCAACGCCCTGCACGACGAGCACGCTGCGTGCCTGATCCGGCGCGCCCTCCGTCAGGCGCGCCGCGATGCCGTACGCCAAGCGCAGGTTGCGCGCCGCCGCTTCCGGGCCCGCCGCAAACGCGCCTTCCGCGATCGTGTGCGCGTAGATCGGGTGCTCCGCCAGGTAGCTCATCAGCGCGCGGATCGTGCGGCGGACCGCCTGCGGCCATTCCGAGCCGCGCAACTCCGGGTCGCTGGCCAGCGACTTCAGTTGCTCGTCCAGCATGTCGAGCGCCGCCAGGAAGCACTCGTCCTTGCCCGTGAACAGCTCGAAGAAGGCGTCGATCGGGACGTTCGCCGCGTCCGCGATCTGCGGTGCGCTCAGCTCCCGGTAGTCCTCCAGCACGGCCAGCCGCAGCGCCTGCTCCAGCAGTCGCTCGCGATCGTCGCACTCGACGCGACCGTTGCCGTTCGCGCTCGCTCCGTTCGGTGCCTTGCGTCCCTGGACGAGCGCCAGCCGCGCGCGCTCCGACAGCCGCTCCGCCAACTGCTTCGCCGCCGGCGTCTGAAACAGCAGCGTCCAGTGGAACATCTCCTCCGCCAGCTGCGGCGCCTTCTCCGCCGAGCCCTCGCGCAGGCACTTCGACATCGCCGCATGCAGACCGCCCGCGATGCCGCGGATCACCGGAGCCGGCAGCGGGCTCGACGTCGAGCCGTGCTCGAACGTCGACGAGAGCATCTGCTCGAAAGTCTGCGAGGCGCGGCGCAGGCGCAGCAGCGCCGGTGCGCCCACCTTCGGCGCCTCCAGGATCACCAGGCTCGCGCTGTTCCAGTTCGTGCTGATCGCCTCGCCCAGCTCGCCGAAAGCTGCCTGCAGACGATCCTCCGTCCCCCCGCGCGCCGCGCGGTACGCCGCGCTGACCCGGCCCGCGCCGCGTGTCGCGATCACGTCATATGTCGCCAGAAAACACTCCTGCTTGTTGGCGAACTGCTCGTAGAACGAACGCCGCGACACGCCCGCCAGGCTGACGACCTGCTTCACGCTCGTGCGCTCGTACCCGTTTGCCGCGACAGCCTCGATCATCGCCCCGTGCATGCGCGTGCGCTGGTTGCGGATTACCTCCTCAGCGCCAAGGCGATGCGGTCCGTGCGGTAGGCGTTCGTACAGCGGGGCCAGCGCGCGCTTGCTTGCGCCGACGCTCGCCACCTTACTCTCCGTCCTTGACATTCGATCCCCCAGAATCGATCGCTGTCTCTGATCATGCCATAGAGTTCGGCAATCAGGATCGTTTCACTTCAGCGATCCTTTGTCTACAAGTAACCGTACAGAGCGTATCCCACGGATGGGGACGAATCGTCTCTTTTAGTCATCCCCCCTGGGGCGGTCGGAATTGCTCGGCGAGGGGTTCTCGGCAAGGGGTGTCACGGCCGGGGGCGGCCGCGGCAGCTCAGCGAAGGATGCCCTTGACCGCCAGGATCGCGATGCCCATCGTCACGCCCACGCCCGCCTTCAGCAGCAGTTCGCCCGGCGTCGATTTCGCGCGGATGCCTGCCAGCAGCTCGAACACGACTACCGTCACGACTGCCGTGCGCAGCGCCGCCGTGACGCCCGATTCCCGATCGGCCCCGACGAGCCACGCGATCACCAGCGCGAGCAGCGGGATCGCCGCGCCGCGGACGATCGCCCAGTCACGCCCAAGCGCGCCGCCCAGCGCCCTCAGCGTCAACGGCTCGCCCGTCCTCAGCCTGTCGCCGAGCAGATCCGAGTACGAGTGCGCAAGCCAGTAGAGCAACGTCGCGATCAGCGCCGAGGCGAACGCATCGACGTAGCTCTCGTGCCTGCCGCTCTCGGCAGCCATCAGCGCGCCGACCGTGATCACGCCGTACACCACGCCGGCCGGGTTGTTCGCCGGCACCAGCACGCCGCTCAGCCAGTTCGAGGTCGATCCGCCGGCTTTACGTACCATTCAAGATGACCGCAGCGGGTCTTTAGGGAAGCGAGAGAGCATTGCCCGGAGTGCGACGCAACGTGAGACAGAAGGTAGTCGCCGGATCGGCTGTAGCCGTGCTGCTCGGCGGCGGAGCCTTCGCCGCCGTCTCGGCGACCGGCCAAGGCAACGGGCACCGGCGCGTCCATGCCCGGCGCGGCGTGCATCGCCTGCATCGCCACGATCTGCTCGCCGCCGCCACATATCTCGGGATCTCGAGCGTTCAGCTCGAACGCGAGCTCGACTCCTCCAAGTCGCTTGCGCAGGTCGCCCAGGCGCATCCCGGCAAGACCACGCAGGGGCTGATCGACGCGATCGTCGCCGCGCGCAGGGCACGCCTGGCCAAGGTCGCCTCCCGCTTGCCCGCTCGCGTCGGCGCCGAGGTCAACAGCCCCGCCGGCCTGCTCGCTGCCGGCGCCCGTAGCGGCAAGAAGTCCGGCCGCGGCTCAGCCGGCCTCGGCGGGCCAGGGCCGTTCACCGCAGCCGGACGCCTCGGCGTCGCCGCGGCCGACTACCTCGGCATCACCGCCGCCCAGTTGCGCCGCGAGCTGCAGTCCGGCAAGACGCTTGCGCAGGTTGCCGACGCTACGCCCGGCAAGTCGAGCGCCGGTCTCGTCGCCGCGCTCGTCGCCGCCAGGAAGCAGCGGCTTGCGAGCGGCCTTGCCGGCGGCAAGATGACGCACGCCCGCGCCGCGCGCCGTGAGCAGCGGCTGCACGAGCATATGAGCGCGCTCGTGACGCGCAAATTCGTGCGCGCCGGCAAGCCGTAGCTAAAGCACGCGAGCGCCGCTGCCGACAGTTGCTGCGGAAGGCCACAGGTCATCCGGGTAGAGGGCGACCGTGGGGCTAGTGTCTCGGCCCCCGGTCGCTCCATAACCCCCGCCGCTTTGTAGGCTGCGCGGTCCATGCGCGACGCCGTCATCTGCGAGCCGCTGAGAACGCCCGTCGGCGGCTTCGGCGGCGTGTTCCGGGACGTGCCGCCGACACGCCTCGCCGCGACCGTGATCGAAGCGCTCGTGCAGCGCACCTCGCTGCCGGCGAGCGAGATCGACGACGTGATCCTCGGTCAGGGCTATCCCAACGGGGAGGCTCCCGCGATCGGGCGCGTCGCCGCGCTCGACGCCGGGCTCGGCATCGACGTGCCCGGGCTGCAGATCGACCGGCGCTGCGGCGCCGGGTTGCAGGCGATCATGCTCGGCTGCATGCAGGTGCAGACCGGTGCCTCCGAGCTCGTGCTCGCCGGCGGTGCCGAGAGCATGAGCCAGGCCGAGTTCTACGCCATGGGAATCCGCTGGGGTGTGAAGGGCAGCGTCGAGCTCGCCGACCGCCTCGCGCGCCCGCGCGTGACCGCCGGCGGGCAGCACCACGTTGTCGAGGGCGGAATGATCGAGACCGCCGAGAACCTGCGCCGCGACTACGGCATCTCGCGCGCCGATCAGGACGAGCTCGCGCTGCGCTCGCACGAGCGCGCCGTCGCCGCGCAAGCGGACGGCACCTTCGCCGAGGAGATCGTGCCCGTGAGCGTGAAGACGCGCAAGCAGGAGCTGCTGATCGAGCGCGACGAGCACCCGCGCGCCGACACCACGCTCGAGCGGCTCGCCGCGCTGAAGCCGATCATGGGGCGCAGCGATCCCGACGCGACCGTCACCGCCGGTAACGCCAGCGGTCAGAACGACGGTGCCGCCGTGTGCATCGTCACCCACCCCGAGAAGGCCGCCGAGCTCGGCCTCGCGCCGTTCGCCCGCCTCGTCTCGTGGTCCGTCGCCGGCGTCGCACCCGAGACGATGGGGATCGGGCCGGTCCCGGCCACGCGCAAGGCGCTGCAGCGCGCCGGGCTGACGCTGGAGCAGATGGACCTGATCGAGCTCAACGAGGCGTTCGCCGCGCAGGCGCTGGCCGTGATCGCCGAGTGGGACCTGCCCGACGGGCTGCAGCGCGTCAACGTGCACGGGTCCGGCATCTCGCTCGGGCACCCGATCGGCGCGACCGGCGGGCGGATCATGACGACGTTGCTGCGCGAGCTGCGCAGGCGCGGCGGGCGCTACGGGCTCGAGACCATGTGCATCGGCGGAGGCCAGGGGATGGCCGCCGTGTTCGAGAACCTCATCTGAGCCCGGCGACGCCGGCCAGGACCGTCCGGGCCAAGCGCGCGGCCGGCAGGACTTCGGCACCACCTACTCGAACTTGACACCGATCGGGCCCGCAGAAAGGATGGGGCCCGCAGCGATCGCAACGCAAGGGGGAAGCGACCGTCCATGACCGGGGTTCTCTATCGGCTGGCGCATTTCAGCGTCAGGAACCGCTTCGCCGTGCTCGCCGTCTGGCTGCTCGCCGTCGTCGCGCTCGTCGTCGTCTCGCACCGGCTCGGCGAAAACACCAACGACAACCTCTCGCTGCCCGGCACCGACAGCCAGCGCGCGACCGACGCGCTGGCGAAGTCCTTCCCTGACCAGGCCAACGGCTCGAGCCCGATCGTGCTGCACGCGAAGAGCGGCAAGCTGACCGACGCAAAGAACGCCGAAGCCGTCGAAAGGTCCGCCAAGCAGATCGCCAAGGAGCCGAACGTCGCCTCCGTCGTCAACCCGCTCTCGCCGCAGGGAGCCGCGGCGCTGAGCAAGGACGAGCAGACCGGCTACTTCTCCGTGACGCTCGGCGTGAGCCCCGGCGAACTCTCCGTCAGCGAAGCTGAAGACATCATCGCCGGCGCCGATCCGGCGAAGGCTGCCGGACTCGAGGTCGAGACCGGCGGCCAGCTCGGGCAGAAGGTCTCCAAGCCCGCCACCGAGTCCAGCGAGCTGATCGGGATCATCGCCGCGATGTTGATCCTCACGCTGACGTTCGGCACCGTCGTCTCGATGTTGCTGCCGATCCTCAACGCGATCGTCGGCCTGCTCGGGACGCTCGCGATCATCCGCATGCTCGGCCACGTCGCCACCGTGCCCTCCGTCGCGCCCACGCTCGCCACGATGATCGGGCTCGGCGTCGGCATCGACTACGCGCTGTTCATCGTCACGCGACATTTCCGCGGCATGAAAGATGGCTTGTCGATCGACGAGTCGATCGCGCGCGCCGCCGCCACCTCCGGCGGTGCCGTGTTCTTCGCCGGCGGCACCGTCACGATCGCGCTCGTCTCGCTCGCCGTCGCCGGCATACCGCTGATCTCGACGCTCGGGTTCATGGCCGCGATCGCCGTCGTCGTCGCCGTGCTCGCCGCGCTGACCTTGCTGCCCGCGACGCTCGCCATCTCCGGCCGGCACATCGACTCCCTGCGCGTGCGCCACCCTGCGACCGAGGAGCAGGTGCACAAAGGCCTGTGGGCCAAATGGGCCAACGAGATCGCGCGCTATCCGTGGATCGCCGGCCTCGCCGCGCTCGCGATCCTGATCCCGCTGACGATCCCGCTGCTGTCGCTGAACCTCGGCCAGCAGGACACCGCCGCGCTGTCCACCACGACGACCGCGCGCAAAGCCTATGACCTGCTCGCCAAGAACTTCGGCCCCGGCATCGACGGGCCGCTACTCGTCGCCGTGTCGCTCGGCTCGCCTGCCAAGGCGCCGTCTTTGACGCCCTCTGCCGCCGGCGGCTCCGCCGGCAAGGGCTCCTCGAGCAAGAGCAAGAGCGCTGCCGCCACCGATCCGCGTGCCGGCGATCCGCGCCTGGCGATGCTGCAGAAGGACGTCTCGACCACGCCGGGCGTCGTCGCCGTCACGCCGATGCAGATCGACCAGGCCGGCACGACGGCCTACTTCAACGCGATCTCGGCCAAGGGCCCGGCCGAAGAAGCGACCACCGACCTCGTCGAAAAGCTGCGCTCGAGCGTGATCCCGGGCGCCGACAAAGGCACCGACATGAAGGCCGACGTCGGCGGCAGCACCGCCGGCTACATCGACCTCGCCTCGCGCATCTCCGAAAAGCTGCCGCTGCAGATCCTCGTCGTGATCGCGCTGAGCTTCGTGCTGCTGATCCTCGCCTTCCGCACCGCCGTGATCCCCGCGCAGGCGGCCGTGATGAACCTGCTCTCGATCGGCGCCTCCTACGGCGTGCTCACCGCGATCTTCCAGTACGGCTGGCTGGCCGACGTGATCGGGCTGAATGGTCCCGTGCCGATCGTCTCCTACGTGCCGCTGTTCATGTTCGCCGTGCTGTTCGGCCTCTCGATGGACTACGAGGTGTTCCTCGTGAGCCAGATCGAGGAGCACGTGCACGCCGGCGAGGACAACCGCAGCTCGGTCGTCGGCGGGCTCGTCACGAGCGCGCGCGTGATCACCGCGGCCGCCGCAATCATGGTGTTCGTGTTCGGCAGCTTCGTGCTCAACGGAGACCCCACGATCAAGCAGTTCGGCATCGGCCTGGCCGTGGCCGTCGTGCTCGACGCGACCGTCGTGCGCTGCCTGCTCGTGCCCGCGCTGATGCTGCTGATGGGGCGCTTCAACTGGTGGATGCCGAAGTGGCTGCAGCGGATCGTGCCGCACGTGAGCATCGAGGGCGCCGAGTTCTTCAAGGCGCGCGACGCAGCCGCTTCCGGCGCCGGGGCGGCGCGCCCCGCCGGCGCCACCGCCGGGCCCGAGTCCTGAGCGCGCGCTCAGATCACGATCTGCGTGCAGAGGAAGTTCGCGGCCAGCCGCTTTCCGCGGAACACCTGAACCTCCCAGACGTGCGTGCGCGAGCCGACGTGCAGCGCCTTGCCCAGCGCCGTCAGCTCATCGCCCTCCTGCGCCGAGGCGAGCACGTTGATCTTCAGCTCGACCGTCGTGAAGCCGCGCCCCTCCGGCAGGTGGCGCATCGTGCCCCACGCCGCGACCGTGTCCGCGAACGCCACCCACGCGCCGCCGTGGACGTAGCCCATCGGATGCAGGTGGCGCTTGTCCACGAGCATCCGCCCGCGCACGTGCTCGTCGGTGATCTCCGTCAGTTCGATGTCGAGGTTGCCCGGGAACGTGCCCGGCAGCAGCTGCGTGCTGAGCTCCGGCGTGATCGCCTCGTTGGTCGGGGGCCGGTCGCTCACGGCGGGAGAGACTAGACGACGAAAAGGGAGGAGGCGCGGACATCGCCGCGCCTCCTCCTGCTGCTTTGCCGGCGGCGGAGCCGCCGCGCTCGAAACCGTCTCGCTAGAAGACGACTTCGAAGTTGCTGCTTTCGTTGTTCAACACCGTTTTGTTGCCCACGAAGGTGCTTTTCGTGAGCGAGAACTTGCCCGGAATGTCGCCCGCCGCTTTGTCCGACGCTACGCGGACGCCCGCCTCGCTCATGCCTTCGATCTTCGTGCTCGCGGCGCTCGACTGAGAGGACAGCGTCTGGCCTTCGTACTGGTAGATTTCGATGCCTACCTCGCCCGGACCATTGATCGTGTCGCTCTTCAGCGACGCGTCGCCCTGGTCGAGCGCGACGCCCTCGTAGCGGTTGCCCGAGAAGACGTCTTTGCTCAGCGCGAGCTCCGGTGCGGCCGGCTGTGAGGCGGCTTCCGAGGCGTAGTAGGCGCCGATGTCGTTGCCGCTGAGCGTCGAGCTCGTGACCGCCGATCCAGGCGCGGCACCGTAGAACAGCAGGCCCGTCGACTGCACCTGCGAGAAGCCTTCAGGGCCGCACGCCGCGTTGTCACACTCGTTACCTGAGATTTTCGAGGTCTTGATCGTCGCGACGCCTTCGCCGCTCACCTGGATGCCGTTCTGCGCGATTGCCGGCGTGGCGCCCGCTCCGGTGACGGTCGTAGTCGAGATGTTCGCCGTCGAGCCTTTGCCCTCGATCGTCATGCCGTTCTTCTGGTAGTTCTCGACCGTGACGCCTTTGAGCGTCGCGTGCCCGACCTCGACGGGTGTCGTCCAGTGCATGCCGACCTCGATGCCGACGCCGCCCTGGCAGCCGTTGATCGGGAACGCGCCGGCTCCGTCGATCGTGACGTTGGTCGCCTTCAGCGTGGCGCCGCCGGCGACGAGGATGCCGTAGAGGCTGTCGTTGCAGGTGGCTTCCGGCCACTTGGCTTCGAGTGTGAGCCCCGTGATCGAGACCGTGCCGGGCGTGCAGATCGAGATGCCGTCCTGATCGGGCTGGAATTTCTCCGTGCCCGGCGCTTCGTCGCAGGCCGTTTTGGAGTTGGCCGGCGAGGCCGGCAGCACGACCTTGGCCGAACCGGCTGTACCGGCGACGATCAGCTTCAGCGGTTTGACGATCGTCAGCTGTTCCGTGTAGGTGTCGGGACACACGTTGATCGTCCCGCTCGGGAGCGATTTGAGCGCGTCGATCGCACCCTGGATCGTGCTGAAGTTCGGCTGCGTGCAGCTTTTGCCGCCGGTCACGATTGGCGCCGAGTTCGAGACGTACAGGCTCGCGGCGCCGGCCGTCGCCGGTATGGCTAGGCCGCACAGCACCGCGCAGGCGGCGATGAGCGAGCGAATCCTTGCTGTGTTCACGTTTCTCCCTTGTACTCGTTGAGATGGGTGCTGCTCTCGTCCGCTACTGCGTCGCGTCCTTCAGCGAGTACGTGGTGTGCATGTTTGGCACACGTGCCGCTACCCTCCAGGTGGTCCCCCCAAGGAGCGATTCCGCGGACCCTAACTTGTCATGTCAATCGAGGCAAGGCGCGTTCACATCGCGGTCACTGCGCATAGGCTGAGCGGATGCTGCGATTCGTGCTCACACGTACGCCGGCCAAGCGGCTCGCGCGCGCGAGCGCGTCTGACGCGTGCGGCGTGCCTGACCGGCGGCTGTAGGATTGCCACATGGACGCGGGGGAGCGCCAAGCGAGACGAGGTGTGGGCGTGGGGTCGAGCTCGATCAGCCGGCACGCCAGGTGAGCAGCCCGGTCGGACTGGTCGCGGACCTCGTCTACGACGTCGGCGCGCACAAGGGGGAGGACACGGCCTTCTACCTGGCCAAGGGCTACCGGGTCGTCGCCTTCGAGGCCAACGGCGAGCTCGTCCGCTCATGCGAGCAGCGCTTCTCCGCGGAGATCGCCGCCGGGCGGCTGACGCTCGTCGAGGGAGCCGTGACCGACGCCGACGCGCCGACCGTGCGCTTCTACAGGCACCCGCTGAGCACGTGGGGCACGACGAGCGATGAGATGGTCGCGCGCAACTTGATGGTCGCCGAGAGCGAAGCCGTCGACGTGCCGGCCGTCCACTTCGCCGAGATGCTGCGCCAGACGGGCATGCCGTCGTTCATGAAGATCGACATCGAGGGCTCCGACATGATCTGCCTGCAGGCGCTGCTCGAGTTCGAGCAGCGACCGCAGTCGGTCAGCATCGAGTCGCACAAGACCGACTGGTCGAGGATCGAGCAGGAGTTCGCGCTGCTGGCACGACTCGGATACGACCGCTTCGCGGTCGTGCAGCAGGGCGACATCCCCGGACGGACGCTCGAGACGACGAAGCTCGACGGTACGCCGCTGACGTTCCGCTTCGAGCAGGACTCGAGCGGGCCTTTCGGATCAGACGTCGCCCCATGGGTGAGCCGATCGGCCGCGATCGCCCGGTACCGGCGGGTGTTCCTCGCCTATCGAATGATCGGCGCCAAATCGTGGCTACGCCGAACACGGGGTGGGCGCAAGCTGCACGGCTGGGCGCTGCGCCGGTTCGAGCGGCCGCTGCCGGGGTGGTATGACACCCACGCCGCGCGCAGCCACGACTGGGGCCCGCCGACGTTCGTCGATCGGGCGTAGCGAGCGCAGAGCACAGCAGCGGACTCGAACCGCTGACCCCTTCTGGTCCTCATGGGCGCCATTTGGGGCGCTCGTGTGGAAATCCCGCAATCCGTGAGTCTGCTACGGAGGCGGGCGATGAACCTGATGCGCCAAGACGCAGTGTCTCAGCTACCGATTCGTCAGAGCGAAGGGCTGCGTAGCGGGTCGAGCCGTGCTCGCAACTCGCTCTCAGTCCACCCACGCTCGGCGCGTAGGCGCTGGCGAAGACAGTCGAACGCACCGGTATGGCCGATCTCGAGCGCGACTTCAGCCAGTCGGTGCTCGGTCCAGCGCGGATACCAGGGGTAGCCGTGGCACGGGTCTGTCTGGGCTGCCGCGAGCCGCCGGCCCGTCTGCTGGCGCGCGAGGGTGCTTCGCACGCGAGAACGCAGGCCACGAGGTGGCGCGAAGCCGAGCGGCCATCCGTCGTCGTCGTACTCCTGCGTCGAGTCCACGACCGGCGCGACGCGCGCGATCTGCACGCTATGGCCCGGTGCGTCATGCATGACGATCCAGCTAACGGGGGTGATGGTGATGGCGCCAACCCCTCGGCGCGGCCGAATGCCTCTCCCGCCCTCGAGCAGGCTGGCCCAAGCCCGCGGCCACCGAGCGATCAGGTCAAGCGCGCGCCACATCCCACCCGTTAGGAATAGGTCCGCGCCTTCGACCTCCTCACGCCAAGTGCGCGCGGTGCCGGCGTAGATGAGGTACGCCGTCGTGAGATCTTCCGCGTTGAGGATGTCGCAGAGCTTCAGCGCGTCCCACAGAGCCTCGTGGGGCTTGTCGACCTTCATCTCGATGAGCACCCGACCAGCAGCCACTCCGTCGAGGGCGAGATCGACGCCTCCAGGCTGGCGCGTCCAGCCGGGTAGCTTCTGGAAGCGAACCTCGCGCGCGACCGACGCGCGTCGCCCGCGCAGCGAGTCCGCGTCTGCGATGGCGCCGACAAGCGCAGCCTCGGGCTTGCGCCCTGACAGATCCATATGCGCCCCGATGGCGTCGTGTACGGCGTTGGTGATGACGTTGTCAACCGCATGGGCTGGCAGTGGAAAGAGGCTCTCAAACCGCTTGAACAGTGAATAGGTGATGTAGTGCTCCAGGCGAAAGAGCGCGTTTGTTGTCACTTCGAGCTCGGTGAAGCGAACCTCGCGGGCATTGCCCTCGCCGACGATCACCGCTGGATGCACGAACCGATGCTTGTCGATGTTGGATAGATCACGGAGCACAGCGAGGTAGTGGGAGGCCTTATCTCCGAGGTGGTAGGGCTGGAATGTCTCAATCAGTGCCCTGTGATCGGCGGCGACGCCCCGTAGATAGCGGCTGGCTTTCTTCTTGTAGGCGCCAGGCGTATCGAAGATCGGGAACTGGTTGTGGTCGCCCGGCTCTTGTCCGTTCAGCACCACGAGCTGCCAGACGAGATGGTCAAGCACACAGCGCAGGTTGTGCAGGAAGTCCCCCACGATCACCCCGAGATGCAAAGGAGACGGCTCTGGATCGGCCCGCTCCAAGAACATTTGGAGTTCCTCGCTGAGCGCCTGTCGGTGTCGCCACGCGCCTTGCAGCTTCAATCGGCAGCCGAGCAGCGGATCATCGGTCATTAGCCGCACGATACGCGTCCGCTAAGTTGCTTAGATTGCTGCGCCTGCTCCTCGACGCTCAGCTCACGGACACGACTCGCGCAGCGCCCGGCCGGCGATGGGGTTGACCTGCGCGAGTGCATCGAGCATGGCCCTGGTGTTGCCCGCGATCGCGAGGTCCCACTCGAGAGTGCGCGTTGCGACGCCGACACGGCCGTGCGCGACAATCGCCAGTCGATCGCCGACACTCGGCGTGCTCAGCTGGGGGTAAGGCGTCGCCAGCGGGCGCTGCGCCCCGTGCCGAGCGGCCGGATGCGGCCTTGCTTCTTCAATTCGGCGAGGAGCTTGTTGATATAGCTCTGGCTGACGCCGGGCGCGGCTCGGCGCACCTCGGCGACGGTGAACTCGTCTACCAGCAGCGAATCGATGAACGTCGTTATCAGCGTCCGCTTGGAGCCCCGGCCGGTGAGGACGCCGGTTCGGCTCTCGAACTCCTTGTAGGCGGCGATTAGGATGCCGAGGAAGTAGCTAGTGAACGGCGCGAGGTCGTGCGTGCCCGAGTGCCAGCCCTCGGTCGAGGCGGCCAGCGCCTCGTAGTAGGTCTCCTTGCTTTCTTCGGTCAGCTTCTCGAGGCTGATGTAGCGACCGACGTCGAGGCCCGCGATGTAGAGCAGCCAGAGCGTGATGAGCCGCGACATGCGTCCGTTGCCGTCTCGGAACGGGTGGATGACCGTGAAGTCGAGGATGTAGGCTGCGGCGATCAGCAGCGGCGAGTACGTGCCCTCAGCGAGTGCGTCGCGGACGCCGTCGTGTAGATCGTCCATCGCCTGCGGGGTCAGCATCGCCGCGACGGGCTTGAACCTGATCGCCGTGCTCCCGTCACGCAGTTTTTCCGTGACGGTGTTATCGAGGGTCTTCCATTTCCCGGCGTCACGCGTGCCGACGTAGCGGTGCATCTCGCCGTGGAGCTGCATCACGTAGCGCGGCTGGAATGGGATGTCCGCTCCGTTGGCGTGGATCGTCGCGAGCACGTCTCGGTAGCCGGCGATCTCCTGCTCTGGGCGGTTCTGGGGCGTCGTCTTCTCGGCGACGAGCGCTTCGATACGCTCGCGCGGCGCACGAATGTTCTCGATGGCGTTCGACGCCTCGGCGCTTTGGATCATCGCTACCTGCCGCAGTGTCTCCAGCCCCGCCGGGTTCTGCTGGCGGTACAGGTCTGACCTGCCTCTCGCTTCCCCTATCGCGGTCAGCGCCGCGACCGTCGTGGGCGGCAGCGCCCCAAAATGGCGCGAGAGATCGTCAAAACTACCCACTCCGCTAAACATACTACTAACCCCGTTTCAGGGATATGTTTAGGGGAGCTGTGGGTGTGTTTCGGCGCTCCCAGGCCACTAGACCGCTCAACCCGCGCACCTCATGCGCGGGCGTCAACCATCACACCACCAACGGACAGAGAGCGAGTTGGCAGCGACGCGCAACCTGGCGATAACGAGGGCTCGTGAGCTACGATCCGAGCCGAATGCCGACGTAGCTCAGCTGGTAGAGCGCATCCATGGTAAGGATGAGGTCTCGGGTTCGAATCCCGACGTCGGCTCTCTCGCGGAGCCGCACTCCCCGTACCGCATCTGTACCAGCGAGGCGGGGTATGATTTGTCCCGACTTGTCCGCATCTGTCCCATTTGGCGGATGCGGCGAAACTCCAATGAAGGAGCCGAAAATGGCGCTAAGCCTAGACATTCGGCACCTTCAGACGCCCCGCATGGTAAGGAGGGGGTCTCGGGTTCAAATCCCGACGTCGGCTTCCGTTTCGCGGGCTCTCAGCGGCCAATCTGACCGCTCCCAACTCGCCGATGTTTGCGCCCTCTGTCGCTCTGTCCGGGCTATCAACTGCGCGGATCTGCCGACTCACGCTCATCTGCAGGGCGCTTCGCACGTGCGACAGGAAAGACCGTCCCGATCAGGCCGCGCACGATTGCGGCGATGGTAAGCAATCGGATGCTGAACTTTGCTCCCTGGGTCAGAGTATTTTGAGAATGCGATGGCGCCAGGAAGAAGGGGATTTGGATGGGCGATGAGATGTTGAGCATCAGCCTTCTTGGGGCGTTCTCGGTCGCTCTGGGTGGTGAGGTGATTGCCGACGACGCTTGGCGGCTGCGCAAGGCCAAGACCCTGATCAAGCTGCTCGCGCTCGCGCCCGAACGGCGGATGCACGCCGGGGAGGCCGCCGAGCTGCTCTGGCCGGATCGCGACCAGGCCTCCGCCCGTAACAACCTGCACCAAGCGATCTTTGCGGCGCGGCGCGCCCTCGACTCGATCGGCCTTGACGGCGCGGCCTGCGTCGAGCTGCACGACGACCTGATCGAGCTCTGCTCCGAGGCGCCGGTCTGGATCGATGTCGAGGCTTTCGAGGAGGCCGGAGCCCGGGCGCGCGCTGGGCGCGATGCGTCCGTCTACCGGGCGGCGCTCGACTCCCACCAGGGCGAGCTGTTGCCCGAGGACCGCTACGAGGAGTGGACTGCCACCCGCCGAGACGCTGTCCACGAGCTTCGCCTCGCCCTGGGAATCGAGCTGGCCGGGCTCGAGGCGGAGGTCGATCCGGCGGCGGCGATCGACCGCCTGCGGGCGGTGCTGGTCGACGAGCCGCTGCACGAGCCGGCCCACCGGGCGCTGATGCGCCTCTATGTAGATGGCGGACGACGGCAGGAGGCGCTGGCCCGGTTCCAGCAGCTGAAGCTCGGCCTGCGGCGCGAGTTCGAGGACGAGCCCGACGACGAGACCCGCCGCCTATACCGCGAGATTCTCACCCGCAGCCATGACGAGGAGCCTAATCTCGTACCCACCCCGGACGGGGCACCGTCCGGTGGCGGACGCGCCCCGGAGCTTCCCCAACAGCTGACCAGCTTCATCGGCCGCGAGCGAGAGCTGGCCGAGGCCGCCACCCTCCTGCGCAACTCGCGGCTGCTGACCCTGACGGGGGCGGGCGGGTGCGGCAAGACGAGGCTGGCACTGGAGCTGGCCGGGCAACACCGCGGCGATTTCGCCGACGGTGTCTGGCCGGTCGAGCTGGCCGCCCTCGGCGATCCCGAGCTGATCGGCCCCGCGGTCGCCCAGGCGCTGGACAGTCGGCTCGCCTCCGACCGCGCCCCGGAGGTGGCGCTCGCCGGCCACATCGGCGAGCGCCAGCAGCTCCTCCTGCTCGACAACTGCGAGCACTTGGTCGAGCCGGTCGCGCACCTTGTCGAAGCGCTGCTCCGACACTGCCCTCGCCTCACCGTGCTTGCGACCAGCCGTGAGCCGCTCCGCGTCCCTGGCGAGGTGACCTGGCGGGTCCCCTCGCTCTCGCTTCCCAGCTTGGCCGAGCCCTCCCCCTCGGGTGAGGCGATCGAAGCGGAGTCGGTGCGGCTCTTTGTCGTGCGTGCCGGCCACGCGGCGCCCGGCTTCGAGTTGGACACGGAGAACGCGGCCGCGATCTCGGCCCTTTGCCACCGCCTCGACGGGATGCCGCTGGCGATCGAGCTGGCGGCGGCGCGGGTTAGCGTCCTCACGCCCGCCCAGATCGTCGAGCGCCTCGACGGCTCGCTTGACCTGCTCTCGGCCGGGAACCGCACGGCGATGACCCGGCAGCAGACGCTGCGGGCGACTCTTGCCTGGAGCTTCGACCTGCTCGAGGCCGACGAGCAGGTCCTCCTGCGGCGACTCTCGGTGTTCGCCAGGAGCTTCTCCGTCGAGGCAGCCGAGGACGTCTGCGCCGAGGACCCACTCGTGCGCCACGAGGCCCTCGCCTTGCTCGCCCGCCTGATCGACAAGTCGCTGGTTCACGTCGAGGAGGGACCGGGCGACCGCCGATACCGGCTCCTGGAGACGATCCGGCAGTACGCCGCCGAGCGGCTCGCCGACGCCGGGGAGCGCGAGGCCTTCGAGCGCCGTCACCGCGACTGGTACGTCGAGCTGGCCGGGAGCGACCCGACGCCGGCCGGCGATCTTCCCGCCCAGGACCGGCTGCGGCGACTGGACCTAGAGCGCGACAACCTCCGCGCGGCGCTCGCCACGGCGCTCGCCGACGATCCCCAGGTCGCCCTCCGCCTCGTCGCCACGCTCTGGCGCTTCTGGCTAATGCGGGGCTACCTCGCCGAGGGATACCGCTGGCTCGCGGCGTCGCTGGCCGCGGCGCCTGAGCGCACCGCCGATCGCGCCCGCGCCCTGCTCGCCGCCTGCCTCGTGGGCCTGCGGCGCGGGGTCTACGGCCGCCTCCGCGAGTTCGGCGATGAAAGCGTCGCGATCTTCCGCGAGCTCGGCGACCTTGCCGGGATGCTCGACGCGGTCGAGGTCTCGACGGCCTACCACGCGATCGTCAGCGCCAGGGTGGATGTCGAGTCGCGCGTCGCCGAGCACGAGGGGCTGGCCGTCGACGATCTTCCCGCTGCGCGCCCGCCTGTATGGGCCACGCACACCCGTGGCATCGCCGCCTGGTTCCGTCGCGAGTACCCGCAGGCCCGTGAGCAGCTCGAGCTCGCGCTGGGCCGCACCGGCGAGCTGGTCGCCGACCCGCGCCCGGCGCTCTGGCCCCTCAGCTACGGGCTGATCTCGGTCGAGCCCGAGGCGTACTACCCGCTCTTCCTGCAGGAGGAAACCGTGATCGTTGGGCGCCGGGTCGGGGGCGCGGCTGCCGCCGCCCACATCCTGGTCAACCTGGCCGCGGTCGACCGGGCGGAGGGGGATTTCGCCCGCGCCCGCGAGCTGATCGAGGAGAGCGTCGAGCGCTTCCAGCGACTCGCGGACGTCCAGGGCGAGGCGTTGGCGCTCAACGCGCTCGGCAACCTGGCGCGCTCGAGCGGGGACTTCGATCGCGGGCGGGCGCTGCTCGACCGTAGCCTCGCCCTGCGCCAGGAGGTCGGGGACAGGCGCGGCACGGGCATGACGCTCGGCTGTCTGGCGGTGCTCGCTGCCCTTTCGGGAGACCCGGCGGGGGGGCGGGCCGCGGCCGCCCAGAGCCGCACCTGGTTCGCCGAGAACGACGACATGATCGGGCTCAGCGCCGCCGAGCTGAGCCTGGCCAACGTCGCGCTCGCCGAGGAGGACCGGGTGAGCGCCCGCGCCCACCTCGAGGCGGCTGCCGCGGTGCTCGGGCGGATCGAGTCCACACCCCAGGAGGGCTGGGTGCTGGCGGTACTCGCGGCGGTCTGCGTCGAGGAAGGGGAGGCGACCACGGCTCGCAGACTGGCTCGACCGGGCGAGACGGCATTTCGAGCTGCTGGGCGGCGACGCGGGGGTGGCCTACTGCCTGGAGTTGGAGCGCGCGCCGGGGTTCGCGACGGCGAGCGCGATAGCCGAGTAACCCGACTCAGGGGAGCCCTAAGACACTGCAAAGTCGTCGTTAAGGGACGGCCCATAGCCTCGCTGAGCGTCGTCGAAACGCGACGTCAAGCAATCGAACTGAGAAGGGGGCCGGCATGGCTATGCAAGGAGTGCTTGGAGCGGCAACGCTGAAGGAGTTCGAGGACGGTCTGCACGGAGAACTGATCCGGCCCGGCGACGGCGCCTACGACGAGGCTCGTTCGATCTGGAACGGCGCTCATGACGCCCACCCGGCGGTGATCGCCCGCTGCGCCGACGCCTCCGACGTGCGTCACGCAATCGGCTTCGCGCGCAGCGAGGGGCTCGACGTCGCCGTGCGCGGCGGCAGTCATAGCATCCCCGGCTTCTCGACCTGCGACGACGGCATCGTCATCGACCTCTCGCCTATCAAGGGCATCACGGTGGACGTGAGCGGCCGCACCGCCACCGCCGAGGGCGGCCTCACTTGGGGGGAGTTCGACGCCGCCACTCAGCAGCATGGCCTCGCCACTACCGGGGGCCTGATCTCGACTACCGGCGTCGCCGGCTTCACGCTGGGCGGCGGGATCGGCTGGCTGATGCGCAAGCACGGCCTGGCCTGCGACAACCTTCGTTCGGCCGAGGTGGTCACCGCCGACGGCCAGATCCTGACCGCGAGCGCGACGGAGAACCCCGACCTCTTCTGGGGCCTGCGCGGCGGAGGCGGCAACTTCGGCGTCGTTACCTCCTTCGAGTTCGACCTGCACCCGGTCGGCCCGACCGTGGCCGCCGGCCCGGTCTTCTATCCGGGCGACCGCGCCGAGGAGGTCATGCGCTTCTACCGCGATTTCGCGCGCGACCTCCCGGATGAGCTGAGCACCCTGGTCAATCTGATCACCGCACCACCCGCCCCCTTCCTGCCCGAGGACTGGCACGGCAAGAAGCTCATCGCCCTGGTTGGCTGCTACTCCGGCGACCCCGAGGAGGGGATGAAGGTGCTGCAGCCGATCCGCGACCTGGGCGACCCCGTCGCCGACCTGGTCGGCCTGATGCCCTACGTGCAGATGCAGAGCCTGCTCGACGCGCTCTGGCCGAAGGGCACCCAGGCCTACATGAAGGCGGGTTACTTCCGCGAGCTCGACGACCACGCGATCGAGACGATGGCCCGCTTCCATCAGAGCGCGACCTCCCCGTCCTCGGAGATCCACATCCAGCACTTCGGCGGCGCGATCGCCCGTGTCGGCGAGGACGAGACCGCCCACGGCGAGCGCCAGGCGCCCTTCGTGCTCAACGCGATCGCCACCACGCACGAGCCGGGCGGGGGTCTGGAGCCCCACATCGATTGGGCGCAGCGTCTCTATGCCGAGATCGAGCCGTCGCTGACCGGCAGCGCCTACATCAACTTCCTCTCCTCCGAGGGCGAGGATCGGGTGCAGGCGGCCCACGGGACCGAGAAGTTCGCCCGGCTTCGCGCGCTGAAGGACCGCTACGACCCGACCAACCTCTTCCACCTGAACCAGAACATTCCACCGTCATGAGAGACGTCGCCTGAGAACTCCTCGCCAGCCGTGAAATCCAAATCCAAAGGAGGCAGAAGATGCGATCTATCTCACGTGAGGACGTCCCGGTCGTCATCGACGACAACGGCGTAGAGGTCCGTTTGCGCGACGAGGACGGTCTCTCTGTCGGGTTCGTGCGGCTGCCCGCAGGCGCGGACCTGCGCCCCGCCACCAAGGGCCTGGCGGACGATCTCTGCCCGTGTCCGCATTGGGGGTACATGATCAAGGGCCGCGTACGGATGCACACACTGGACGGGCACCAGGACTTCGCCGCTGGCGAAGCGTTCTACTGGGCCCCCGGCCACGCCCCGGAGGCGCTCGAGGACTCTGAGTACGTCGACTTCTCACCGACAGAGCAGTTCCGTGCGGTGATCGAACACATCACCTCCGGGGCCGGCGCGTCCGCGTGATCGGACGCATGCTGCGCCGAGCCCGACAGGAACGGATCGCCTGATGGCGGAGGCGATCATGATCGGCGCGGGCGCCGCCGGGGTTGCGGCGGCGGCCACGCTGCGGGGCGCTGGGATCGAGGCGATCGTGCTCGAGCAGACAGATCAGGTAGGTGCGTCGTGGCGGACCCGTTACGACGGGCTGCGGCTCAGCACGCCGGGGGAGATCACGCTCCGGCCTCGGGGATAGACCGTGCAGGGCAAGTGCGCTGTTTACGCTCCGCGCGAACGGCACACGCGAGTCGACGAGAACACCGTCGACGTCGAACAGCACGGCATCATGACCAGCCATCCAGCAGATCATGACGGCTCGCCACGCGGCTGCTCGGGCTAGGGCACGATGAGCGTGGCGCCGGGTATGTACGTGGCGATACGGCGTGGGTCACGTGTGAGTAGCGGGCGGCTGGTCACAGCGGCGTGCGCGCCGATCAGGAAGTCCGGGAGGATCGCCTCGCGCGTTCCTCCTGCGCGACGGTAGTCGGCGTGGGCGTGGCCTGCAAGGAATGCCGCCGCGGGCGGGATCTCCTCGATGATCGCCATCGAGGGCAGCGCCGAGCGCAGTGTCTCTATGCGGGTGAAACGGGGCGCGATCTCGGCAAGGACGATGGCGTTGAGCACGATCGCGCCTCGCTGGGCTGCCTGTGTGAGCTGTTCCTGGGACCACGAGAGCCATCGTTGGTTCTCGGTGAAGAGGTCGAGCAGGACGCTGCTGTCGACGAACGTCTCCAAGCTCAGTTGCTCACCGGCGGGTCAGGGCGAGGATCTCCTCGGTGCTCATCTCGCCCTCGCCGGCGCCACGCATGCGGCGGATCTCCTCGGCGGCCCGGTTATGGTCGACGAGCAGCCGTGCGCCGTGCTCGTCGAGCTCGAACTCGACGTCGCTGCCCGGGCCGATGCCGAGTGCCCGCCTCACCGGCAGCGGGATCGTGACCTGCCCCTTCTGGGTGACTCGCATACGGTAAGACTAGCAAGTAATACCGCGTTGGCGCAGGGGTGATCGACACCGCGGCACCTCTGTGCGACGCTCGCGAACCGAAGTATCCGGCTCCATCCAGAAAACGTATACCTGCGGAGATCTTCTTGGAAGTGCTCTACCAACTGAGCTAGCTGGGCGCGAGAGGGGACTGTACCGCGCTGGGCCTCGTTAGTCCTGAGGCGTGACGGTCGTCACGGGCAGCCCCATCCCCGTGATCTTGCTCGGCAGGTCGAGCCGCAGCCAGTGCGAGAGTTTCGAGGGCAGCGTCGAGATGATGACCTCGTCGAAGCCGCGCAGGTTGATCGCGTCTTCGACCGCCGCGATCGGGTCACTCGAGCCGACGATGCCCTCGACGGGAGTCCCGCCGGCGGCGTCGCTCAGCGCGGGCACGGCTTGCTCGATCACTGCTTTGGCCTTGCCGCCACCCTGATCCTCGGGGTCGACGACCTTGTGCAGCCCCGGCGCGGCGTTCGGCACGAGCAGCGTGAAGATCGCCTTGCCGCGCCGCGCCCGCTCGCGCACGGCGTCGAGCAGCGGCTGCGTGGCGGCCGTCTTGTAGGCGACGACGAGCACTCTCGCGGCAACCTCGGAGGAGGACTCCATCTTGGGCTCCTTTTTCGATGATTTACGACTGCGAAGAGGGCGCGGCACCCGACACGGATCGGCGCGTCGGATGCCGCCTTCATCTTGCTACCCGTAATCGTGGCACCTCTCCCTTCGGGGCGGGCCAGGCTCGGGGCGGGCTAGGCTCAACGCATGCGCGTACGCGTGACAGGAGACGCGATCGAGGTGCGGCTCGCCCGCTGGGAGAAGATCCTGGGGCTGATGAAAGACGTCAACGTGCCGCTGGCTGACGTCGGTGACGTGCGCGTCGTCGAGAGCCCGATGCGCGAGGCGCGGGGCACCGGGTTGAAAGCCGGGCTGAGGCTACCCGGGGTGTACTTCGTGGCTCGCACGATCCGCCTCGATCGCGCGTTCATCCTGAAGCGCGGTCTGCCGGCGCTGTCGTTCTCGGTGCGCAACCACCCACCGCTCGAGAGCGTGCTCGTGAGTGCACCCGACGCGAAGGAGCTCGCGCGCCGGATTCGCTCGCGCTAACCAGGCGCCGCGGAAGCGTCGTGCCGATGGCGATCGGTGGAACGCAACGCACCGATCGGTTACGGTCGCGCCTGGGATGAGATCGAGCCTCTACCTGGCAGCGTTCCTCGTCGCGGCGTTCGGCCTGACGGATGCGCTCGCCGCGTCGGCAAGCGGCCGACCGGGCGAAGTCGCCGTGCAGGTGCAGCCGAAGCCGGGCATCACCGACAACGTTCGCGTCAGCTTCCGTCCACGGACGCCGCTGCCCGCCGGGGGCTACTACTACGCCGTGATCGTGCTCAGGCCGTACAAGCGCTACACGAGCAAGGCGCCGCCGCCGTGTGCCGTCTCGAGCGACATGCAGAAGACTGCCTACGGCTACCCGCACCCCGGGCGCCCGGTAAGCCTCGTGCTCACGCGCACCGGCTCACGCCAGCACGTGTGGTGCCGGGGCGGGAGCTACATCGGCGCGATCTACGCCGTGCCCAATCCGCCGCCGTGCGAAGCCAAGTACCCCTGTAGGAGCGAATACAGCGAAGCGAGCCCGTGCTGGGAAGTCGAACCAGGTCGCAGGGTGTGCGGTGTCGTCGCGCGCCCGCGCACCTACTCCTACCCCGACGGCCTGCCGGTGCCGCTGGAGAAGGCGACCCGCATCATCGGCTACTTCCGCGTCACCTTCTAGCTGCGCGGACGTGAGGAATGGCGGGCGCACGTCACGTCCAAGCGGGTGTCGGAGGCGGGTAGGACCAGGCCTGCTCCGGCGGCCGAGTCTTGGGCTCACGGCAATCTCTGCCGCGGCGGTGATCTGCGCCGCGGCAGATCGGGTCTCGGCGGGCTCTGAGAGGTCAGCGGGTCGTGTCGGGGCACACGGCACCGACGATGTCCCGCGCGGCTCGCGCCCCGGATTGGAGGGCGCCCTCCATGTATCCGAAGTAGGGGACGTACGTTTGCTCCCCCGCGAAGTAGAGCCGTTCGCCGTGCGGCTCGGCCAGCGCCTGCCCGACGGTCGTGACTTGCCCGGGAGATGGAACGGAGTATCCGGTCTCGATGCCGGGCTCGGTCGGCCAGTCGACGAACTGCGCCGCGGTCGGGGCATAGCCGGGGAAGATTTCGCCGAGTCGAGTGGGGTAGTCGCTTTCAGAGAGCACGTAGGGGCCTCCCGAGTAGACGGACAGGCCGTAATCGGGTTCGAGGGGCTGTGCATCAGTGCTCTCCCAGACCGATCCGAGTCGATCCCACAACGCGTTGGGCGCCAGGCCGGAGCTTTCCCAGAAACGGTCCATGAAGCGATTGAGGTACTTGACGGCCGGGCCATGGGACATCGTTCGTTCGCTCGGGTCCCACGGCAGGTAGGAGCTGATGGTCGGCCAGACGTTGGCCGGCGTGGCGAGCACGAGGTAGTCGTGGACGCTGTCGCCTTCGCCGGTGGTGACCCCAACGCTGTTTTCTCGGACGTCGATCGACACGACTCCGGTGCTCAGCCACAGCAGGTCGCCGAGACCAGCCGAGAGCTGATGGGCGAGCTGGTCGTTGCCTCCTCCGCAGCGATGGGTCTCGGTGTACTCCCAATATCCGCGCAAGCTCTCCCGTTCGTCTTCGGAGGGGACGCGCCCCGCGCTGACCAGCGCGAGCAGCGCCAGGTAGCTCTGCTCCGAGACGGGAGCGCAGTTGTCGTTCGCGAGACCGAACTCGAACACCTGGCGCGTGAGGCTCGAGGTTTCGGGCAGCAGGACGTCAAGCTTGTCGCCGACGCTCATCGCGTCGAAGGCGGCGGCGTTCGGCGAGAGCCACGGCGTCGTGGGATCGATGTCTTTGGCGTCCTGGCCGATGGCATCGATCACGGGTTCGAGCTCGGCGAAGACTTTTCCGACCTCGTCCGCGCTCAGGTCGTGTTCACCGATCCGCAGCCGGACCCACAGGCCCGAGGTAACCAGGTCGTCGTACTGAGTGATCTCCACCAGCTGGAGGCCGAACTGATCGGCGAGGGCGAACCACATCGGATGGTTCACCCCGATGAGCTCGGCTCCCGCCTCGACCGTCTTGCCGGGAATGAAGTCCCGATCGGTGCGGACCCTTCCACCGACGTGGTCGCTGGACTCGTAGACGACCACGGTGCCGACCCCGCACTCCCGCAGGTACCACGCTGCGGTGAGTCCGGCGAATCCCGCCCCGACGATTCCCACGTTGAGGTTCGGAAGCGCCTCACACGCCTCCAGCACTTCGGCCGAGAGCGCCTGGGGCAGCAGGCGCTCTACGAGCAGCTGTTCGCGTTTCGGTTCGCTCAGAGCGACGAGGCTCGACCCCGTCAGGGGGGTGCCGAATTGCGCGTACAGCTGTCGGTAGAGCGAACCTGACAAGGTTTGACAAACTATCGGAATACGGCGCGTTAAGCGAACTGATCGCGTAGACGGGATAGACCTTGAGGTGTCTCGGTACCGACGACGATTCGATCTTCACGTTGACCCCGGATCGGGATCGGCCTGAGGCCGGGCGGCGGCGTGTTCTCCCTCTTCGGATGCGCGCCGGAGCCGGCCTCGCCTCGACACCCGACACGTCCGGGAAGCGCGTGCTCTGATGCCCGCGACACTGCTTGGGATCGTCGAGCGCCGCTACGCGGCGCAGGTCGATGGCGACTCGCAGGCGGGGCGCGTGCTCGACAGCCTGACGCCAAGGGCGCCTTTCGGCGATCCCGATCTCTCGGGCACTGCCGACCCGGCGCCGCTCGCACTCGTCTTCACAGCCGAAGGGCTTGCGGTTCGCTCGGCCCAGGAAAACGATCTGATCACGCTTCGCCTGCCCGCGGCGCCGATTCACTTCGAGATCGTGCCGCCGAGCCCGGGCGTCACGCTGCGCGTGGAGCTGACGCTGATCGCGCCCATGCTCCCCGTCCCGTACTTGCGCGGCGCGACGCTGAGCGGCGACGGCGAGCTGAGCGAAGTCCCTGGGCCGGTCGAGCTCGTGCTGCCCTCGGTCCTGCTCGTGGTCGAGCTCGGCGGGGGCGTGCTCGACACGATCCGCCTCGCGCCTTCGACGACGGGCGATGCCTACGAGGTGACGATGCATCCCCCAGCGGCGCTCGTGGGCCCGGGCGAAGTCGTCGGCATCGTCTTCGAGCAGGGCATCCTTAGGCTGGAGGGCGCGGGCGGCCCCGCGATCGAAGTCCCCGCCCTCGACCTGCATGTCTCGCCGCCGGGGATTCGAGCGCTCGCGTTGAGCGGGACCGTCAACGGGCTGTGCATCGGCCTTGCGCCGGGCGACGGCCTGAGCGGCGACTTCACGCTGACGGCCGACCCCGCAAGCGCCGCGTCGCGGCCGCGCTTCCTACGAGACGTCAAAGCGCGCCTGACGCTCGTTCGCTCGGTGGTTTCGCTGCTCGAAGTGAGCGGGCGGCTCGGGCTCGAGCAGGAGATCGCCGCTCGGGTAGGGCGGGGCGCCGGCTCTCAGGGCGCACCGGGCGAGCTCGGCTATCGCCTCGGCCTCGTCCTCGACGATGGCGCTTGGCAGGCGACCCTGTCGCTAGAGGGGGGCGCAGAAGGGTATCTCTGGCAGACGTCGGGGAGCCTGGGTGGCGGAGAGGTCCGCGACCTCATCGGCGCCTACGTGGTGTTCGCGCCGCTCCTGGCGGACGAAGCGCCGACCGGCAGCGGCTATGTCGATCTCGCGATCGCGGCGGGCGCGGCGGGCGCGCTCGCGAGCAGCGGCTTCCTGCACACCGCCGCGGTCACGTTGTACGGCGCGCGGCTCGTCGTTCGCGATGGCGCGGACGATTTGGCCGAGGCGTTCGTGTTCTTCGACGTCGAGGCTGAGCTCGAAGTGAGCGCGGAGCTGGGCGGAACCCCGCTTCTGCAGACGCGTGGGCCCGTGAAGGTGCGCCATCGCGCGATCGGGCTGAAGATGGAGTTTGGCGGCGACGGCGACGCTCCGCAGCTCAGCCCGATCTTCGACAAGGCGCAGGGCTTCACACTCGATCTCGCCGACCCCGGCCTGCTCGAGCTCCCCGCCCCGCTCGGCGACGTGATCCAGCCGGAAGGCGCGCGTCTCGCCCGGGAGAACCCGCTCATCTTGGAGGTCGACCTCGGCCTCAAGGCGGACCTCGGGATCGTCACGGTGGACAAGGCAGGGATCCGCATCCCGCTCGACGAAGCGCGGCCACCTTCGCTCACGGCCCTCGGCGCGCACATCGACGTGCCCGCGGCGCTCTCCGGCGGCGGCTATCTTCAGTCTGGGGGCGGCGGGGATTGCGGGGAGCCTGGACATCGCGATCATCCCGCCGCTCGGGCTCCGGGCGCAGGGCGGCGTGAGCGTCGAGCATGTGGGCGAGGCGGTCGGCGTCAAGCTCGACTTCGACGTCGGTCTCCCGGTCCCGATCCCGCTGGCGAACTCCGGGCTCGGCCTGTACGGCTTCCTCGGCCTGCTTGGCGTGAACTTTGCGCGCGATACCCGGCCCTCGGAAAGCGCTCTGGAGTGGCTCGTCCGCGTGGACGGCGACGCTACGAAGCCGACGGGCTGGGCAGCGCGCGAGGGTGCGTGGGCGTTCGGCGTCGGCGCGGTGATCGGAACGCTCGAGGGCGGTGTGCTGATGAACGCGAAGGGCATGCTCCTGCTCGAGCTGCCCGGCCCGCGTCTGCTGCTCGTCATGAACGCGAGCCTGCTGTCGCCAAGGCCCGCGGTGCGCGGGACGAAGACGGGCGAGCTGCTCGCGGTGATCGAGCTGTCTTCCGACTCGCTGACGATCGGCGTCGTCGCGAGCTATGACGCGCTTGCTCCGCTGGTCGAAATCCGAGCTCCGGCGGAGGCGTTCTTCGACTTCCACGATGCCGAGGACTGGCACCTCGACGTCGGCGAGATCCCCCCTCGGCCCGCGGTGAGCGTGAAGGTCCTGTGGCTATTCCGCGCCGACGGGTACCTGCTCGTCCGCGGCAACGGCATCCCCGAGTTCCCGCCGCACCCGTTGCCGGGCTTCTCGGTCGCCGCGGGCCTGAGCGCCTCGATCACATGGGGGCCGAAGCCGATCGGGCTCTACCTCGAGGTTACGGCGTCTGCGGCGCTGGGGCTGAGCTTCAAGCCCGTCTTCACGGTGGGGCAGCTCGCTCTGCGCGGCGCCCTGCATCTGTTCGTGGTGAGCGTCGAGGCCTCCGCGGAGGCGACCGTGATGATCGTCCCGCTCGAGGACTACTGGATCAAGGCGCGGGTCTGCGGCTCGGTCGACTTCTTCTTCTTCGAGGTCTCCGATTGCGTCACGCTGGAACTGGGCTCGCAGCCGAAGCTGCCGGGGGCCGAGTCGCTCGTGGCGGGGGTGTCGCTGCACAGTCGCGCCCGGCCCACGTTGCACGGCAAGACGACCGATGCGCCGCTCGACGCGAGTCTCGGCGACGCGGTCGCCGACGGGACGACGGGCGCGTTGCCCGTGGTGCCGATCGACGCGATCCCCGTCGTGCAGATGGAGATGCGCCCGGTGGTGGCCGACACGTGTAGGTTCCTCGGCGGGCGGATCCCCGCCCAGCTCGCCCCCACCGGCTGGGTGCGCCGTGGCGAACGCTTCTATCGCTACCGCCTGACGGGGGTGGAGCTGTCGGCCGCCGACGCCGGTGGGGCAGTGACCGCAGGCGATACGCCGGCTGTGTGGTGGGAGCGGTCGCAGTCGCCGGGGAGCGAGGATGACGGCGTCCAGCTCGCGCTGCTGGACTGGATCCCGGACCCGACGCCGACGGCGGCGCAGCGAAACGCGTCGCTCGAGGAACGGATCTCGCGCAGGTGGGGAACCGTCTGCGCGGAATCCGCGCCCGCCACCGACTTTCTCTTCACGTTCGACCGTGTGCCCGACGGACCATCTACGTCCGGCTGGACGCTGGAGGGTCGGCCCTGGCCCGATCCGCCGGCCGCCCACCGGTCTAGCTCCGCCGAGGCGCGGCTGAAGATCAGCGAGCCATGGAGGACCGGCAATGCGACGCTCGACGGAGTCGCCGACGTGATGCCGGCATATGTCTATGAGAACGCTCTGCTCGTCGCGCCGCGCACGGGCCGGCCGATCCGAGCGATTGCGACGCTCGACGGGGAACTCGAGGATGCCTTTGCGCAGGTCCCGCAGGATCCCGACCTCCTCGGTGACTGCCTTCGCCTGGAGATCGATGCCGATCGGCGACTGAGCCTGCTGCTGATCGCTACGTCCCCGGCGGTGTTCAATGGTGGGCTCGCGATCCGGGCCTGGGGAGGGAGCGGCGCCCACGAAACCGTGCGGGTGTCGTGGCCCGAACAGATCCCGCTCGCTTACGCGGACTTGCCGGAACGCTGGCGCTCCGGGCCGTGGGAGGCCACGGTCCAGGCCGCTTACGAAGCCTTCCTGCGCTTCGCCCGCGGTCCCCTCGGTGGAGACGAGCCGGTCCTGGTGCAGGTCGAGATCGAGGTTCCCGAGCCGACCAGGCTAGACATCGGCCTCGAACACGACGCACGACCCGCCAACCGCTACAACTGGGGCCTGGCGGCGGTCCAGTCCGACCTTGCCGCCGAGCGCCGCCGCGAAGAGTTCGACCGCACTCGCCGCCGCGAGCAGATCGAAGTCGTCGAAGGCGCACTTGGCGAGGATCCTTCCGCGCGTGCCTTGCTGCGTCCCGGCACGGGATACGTGGTGACGGTGAGCTGCGACGTGACGGTCGCCCCGGCTACCGCGTCCGGCGCAGTTGACGAGGCGCATGCGCAGCTGCAGCCGGCCGCCGATCACCCGCCGCAGACCTTCCGCTTCGAGACCGACAGCGCGCCGCCTGAGCATTCTGGAGCCCTGGGTGCTCGCTACCTGGCCGGGCGACGGCGATGAACACGTGTTCGCCTCCGAGTCACTGCGCATCGTCTTCGGGACTGGGGCGGTGCGCAGCCTGTTCGGCGCCTACGGCCAGACGATCTACGCGGTGGCGCGCGCGGCCTCCGGATCGCATCCTCCGGCGCTCGAAGCGTTGCCCGCGCCGACGCCGCCCGGCGCACCCGTCGCCCCGGGAGAGCCCAGTGTCGACACGCCGGCGCCCGCATCCGATCCTCTCGCATATCCCGTTGACCCGTTCACGGGCGCGCTTGCCTCGCTGGCTCACGCGCATCTGCCCTGCGTCTCGAGCACCAACGTGGCCGTTCAGAGCCGCCGCATGACGTTGCCGATCGCGCTCGAGCCGAGCGACGAGTACATCCTCGACCTCGAGGCTCAGCACGGCGCCTACGTCGCCCGCCCGGCTGCGGTCGACCCGCTCCTGCGCCGCCACTTCTCCACCTCGCGCTACGGATCGTGGCGCGACCTCGCGAATGAGATCGCCGCTTCGCCGGTGACGGACAGGCGAGTGGTCAATGCCTCGGTCCTCGGCACGCTCGTCGCGACGGATCCGACCGGCGCGCTTGCGGACGACGAGCTCGAGCGCGCCCTGAGAGCGCTGCGGTGGGGTGACCTCACGCGCCCCGCGCATGCGCGGGTGAGCCTGCTCTGGAGCGACCCGCCCGCGCCGGGCGCGGGTTCGACGGCGGTCGCGCTGTTCGTCGAGAGTCCCGAGTCGCTGTGGCGCTCCGCCGACGTACCGGCGCTCGATCCCGCGACGGGCGCATATGAGCTGGGCAAGGCCACTTGGCTCGACGTCGTCTCGGGCCCGGCTCCGTTCCCCACGTTCTCGCGGCTGCTGCGATCCCTGGATGGAGCGCGGATACTCGCGATCCTCGCGCCGACGCTCGCGACTCAGCCCGCCCTCGTGAGCCTGCGGCTGCGCAGGACCCCGTTGCCGATCTTCGAAGACGGCGCGACCGCGGAGCAGGCTTCGCTCTGTGACGTGCCGACGGTTCCCGACAAGCGTTGGGGGTCGCAGAGTTGAAGCCCTTCAGGGTCCTCCAGCGGCTGTTCAAGGCCTCGGCGCTGAGCGTCAACTGGTGGGAGATGGGCTCGGGGGTCGCGCCCGCGCCGCCCGATCCGGCGCCGGTCGCCCTGCGCTGGATGCTCCACCCATCGCTCGGGCTCCCCCGCCGGCCCTTCCTCGTCTCGGTGCTCCAGGGCGTTGGGCCCGGCGTGAGCGCGGTGGAGCTCGCGAACGCCCCCGGCTGGGAAGACGTCGAGGTGGTGGGGCTGCCCTACGACGAATGGCCCACGGGGCTCTACGACGGGGCGAAGCAGGGGCTGCTCGGGAAGGGCCTGACGCGCCCCGTGGACGCGGCGATGCGCCGGATGATCGACGGCGCCCCGCGCGTGGGATGGCGGAGCGTGTCGTCGCCGGGCGGCGCGACGCTCAATCCGTGGGTCTGGGCCCCGGACGACGCGACCCGCTGGGTCGGCAGCCTGCCCGGCGGCAGCATTCTCGAGGGAGTGCGTGCGATGCTCGAACAGGTCGCCGACCCGGCAGATCATGCGGCGTTCGTGGTCGAAGACACCGACGCGAGCATGCTGACGCCGCAGACGCTGGTGGACCCCGCGACTCCGGAAATGGCCCCGAGCGCCGCCCGGGGCCAGTGGCATCCGCTCGGCCTGATGCTCCTCGCCGCGGGCAGCGACCCGTACGCAAGTCTCGCGTTCGGGTTCGGCACCGCGCTGGGCTGGGACACCGCGCTCGACGAGAGCACTCGCTTTCGCGTCGCGGTCGAGCACACCTTCATGGTCGGCGAAGAGCCGATCGAGGGCTGGCTGTGCGACGTGGTCGCGGCGCATTGGCTTCCGCCCCCGCCGGCACCCGAAGGGCTCAGCGTCGTGACGAGCGCACGTACGCCGCCGCAGGCGACCGACGGGGTGGCGGTGGATTCGAACGAGCTCTCTTGGACGCGCGGTGCGAATCCGATCTACACGGGACAGGATCCGATGACGCCGCGCGCGAGCAGCCATGCGATCGCCCGTCTCGACGGCGATGGCCGGGCCAATGTGCTGCTCGCGCCGCGGCTGGGCAACGAAAGCTGGGTTCCCTTCGCCGCGTCGAACCCGAGCGAGGCGGGTCCGGTGCGCTTCGTCGACCACCTCGAACGCCGCGCCGAAGGTGAGCCGTGGCCATGGGGGACGTCGCACCGCTACGCGGTCGCGGCGCAGGATCTGTTCGGCCAGTACAGCGCGTGGTCGACCGTTGACTTCGATGATGCCGACGAGCCCTTGCAGACGCCGTCGATCGGGGCTGTCACGGTTGACGATGAAGTCGTCGCGATCGACGTCGGCTGGGATTGGTCGGCGCGCAGCCCGCAGTTCGTAGAGCTGAGCGGAGTGTTCGAGCACGGGTCCAGCTCGGCCTTCGCAGTTCGGCTCGAGTACGGTGGGCAGCCCCAGCCATCCGTCACGGGTGCGACCGCCGAACCGCTGACACGCGGGCTCATCCCGGGAGACGGTTGGGGCGAAGCGCAGGACGCGCCGTCGACCGAGCCCGGCTTGCGCTACTGCCGGCTGCGCGTGCTGCTGGCGGAGATCCACTACGACGAATCCGGAGAGCAGGTGCTCGCGGTGTCGGCTCGGGGGCAAAGCCACGTCGCAGAGATGACTTGGGCCGGACGGGGGGTCGGACCCTGGAGCTCGCCGAGGAAGACGAGGCTAGTCGATCCCAGTGAGCCCGATCGCCCCTCGGTCGCGGTAGATCTGGAGGTGCCGCAATGGGCCAGTCTCCCCGATGTGACCGGGGTCAGCCGGGCGACGCTGAGATGGGGCGCGGTCCACGGGGCTCGCGGCTACGTCGTCTACGAAGCTACCGAGACGGCCGTGCTGGGGACGGCGCCCGATCGGACGAGCCCGTTCGGCGCGCGACTGGCCCGGGTGCGCTCCGCGGTCGGGGGCGCGCGCGCCGCGTTCAGGCGGCTCACCGCGACGCCCGTGGGCGCCACCTCTCACGAAGTGACGCTGCCTCGCGGCAGCACGGTCGTTCATCTCTTCGCGGTGCGCGCGGTCGGCGCCAACAACCAGTTTTCGGGATGGCCGTCTTCCGGAGAGGATCTCCTGGCGGTGGCCGTGCCGCGCCAGCCCGTGCTTGCTGCCCCTGCGCTCGTCGCAAGGCTCGGCGACGAGGAGCCTCCCGTCGTGCACGTGAGCGCGACGCTCCCCCCGGGGGAGCCGACCGAGCGCGTGGAGATCTATCGCTCGCTCAGCGGCGACCCGCCCGTGAGCCCCGACGTGATGGGGCCGCCGATCGAAACCGTCGCGCCGGTCGACGGCGTCGTCGAGTGGAGCGACACGACGCCTCCCCTCGGCTGGCAGCCTGTCTGGTATCGCGCGGTCAGCTGGTCGAAGCGAGACGATCAACGCGGCGTGGCGGAGGGCCGCTCACCGTCCTCGGCGCCGGTCTCCGTCTTCAGGCTTCCCAATCCCTGGCTCTTCGGCTTCGCGGGGCAGGAGCTCGCGGGTTGTCACCTG
Organism: uncultured Solirubrobacteraceae bacterium; assembly: GCA_963716315.1. Taxonomy (GTDB): domain Bacteria; phylum Actinomycetota; class Thermoleophilia; order Solirubrobacterales; family Solirubrobacteraceae; genus Palsa-744. Next base: position 2,647,914 of record OY970301.1, read on the forward strand.
GCGATCGTCACGCCCCGGATCCCGGTCGCACGGACACCGTTCGGACCGCAGCGCGCGATCGTCGAAATCACTCGAGCGGATCCGGGAACGCAAACCGAGACTCGGCTGGGCCGAGCCGAGGCGGACCTCGACGAGCTCGCGCTCTACCCCGACCCGCAGTCGCTGCCGCTCTCCGGGGCTCCGGTCGGGCTGGCGCGTCTCGGCCCGGCGGGAAGCGAGGCGATCGTCGGATGGGTCCGCATCTCATCCTTCCCGGCCGCCGAGCGGATGTACGTCAAGTTGGTGGACCCGCTCGGACGCTCTCGCTCCGCCTGGCAGGGCTTGGCCGGCGCGGGGTAATGAATGGCCGTGCCGTGCATGTCTATACGAACATGTGTTCGATGGCGGGGGCAGGATTCGAACCTGCGAAGGCTGAGCCGCCAGATTTACAGTCTGGTCCCTTTGACCGCTCGGGTACCCCGCCTAGAACGATCCGAGGATAGCGATCAGGTCCGCTCGGAGACCAGCGGGCGTCCAGGATCGACCTCGTACATCGCGTACTTCGGACCGCCCAGGAGGATGCCCGTGCCGCCGTCTACCGCCTCGGCGGGGATGAACCACCGGCGCCCGTCGGCGACGAGGACGAACAGGCGGTCGCAACGGGAGGAGCTGAAGCGCTTGACGAGTCCATTCCAACTCTGATTCCCGCCGCGCGTGCAGAGCATCACTTCCCAGCGACTATTGCACCAGCGCGTCGTCGTCTTGACCTGCACGCGCTGAAGCGCACATCCGTCATCGGCGATCAGATCGCAGTCAGGACTGTGCCCGATCGGATAGAAGACCGCATAGCCCTGGGAGCCGAGCCACTCCATCGCCGAGAGCTCGCCGAGATCGCCCTGCTGCCGTGGCGAGATGCGGTCCATGACCGCAACCTACGTCTTGCTTGGGACACAACTCTCGGTTGTCCGGGGCGCGCTGCCGGGAGCGTTTGAGGCTCCCGCGCGCAGGGCGCTACGAAGCCTCGCGCAGTCTGCTGCGCTTCGGGCAGCGTCTGCAGCTTCTTCAGCGTGCGGTTCTCGATCTGGCGCACGCGCTCGCGCGTGATGTTGAAGGCGCGCCCGACCTCCTCGAGTGTGCGGGCGCGACCGCCGACGATCCCGTAGCGCAACTCGAGCACCTCGCGCTCGCGCCGCGGCAGCGAGGCGAGCACGCGGTTGATGTTCTCGCGGCGCAGCGCCTCGGAGGCGATCTCGAAGGGCGACTCGGCGGAGACGTCCTCGACGAAGTCGGCGAGCGCGGAGTCGTCCTCCTCGCCCATCGGCTTCTCCAGCGACACGGGCTGCTGGGCGAGGCGCAGCACGTCGCGCACCTCGCGCACCTCGCACTCGAGCTCCTTGGCGATCTCTTGGGCGGTCGGTTCGCGCCCGAGCTGCTGGATCAGCATGCGCTCGGCGCTGATCAGTTTGTTCAGGCGCTCGACCATGTGCACGGGAATGCGGATCGTGCGTGCCTTGTCGGCGAGCGCGCGGCTGACGGCTTGGCGGATCCACCAGGTGGCGTACGTCGAGAACTTGTAGCCGCGGCGATGGTCGAACTTCTCGACGGCGCGGATCAGCCCGAGCGAGCCCTCCTGGATCAGATCGAGGAACGTCAGCCCGCGCCCGACGTAGCCCTTGGCGATCGAGACGACGAGGCGCAGGTTGGCCTCGACCATGTGCTGCTTGGCCGACATGTCGCCGCGCTCGATGCGCTTGGCCAGGGAGACCTCCTCGGCGGCCGTGAGCAGCGGCACGCGGCCGATCGAGCGCAGGTACAGGCGCAGCGAGTCGAGGCTCGGGTCTACGGTGAGGTCGGCTTCGGCCTGCTTGAGCTCGCGCAACCGCGCTCGCACGTCGCCGGCTTCCTCGTCCTCGCGCTCCTCCTCGTCGAGCTCCTCGGACTCCGGCAGCGCGACGTCGGCAGCGGCAGGCGGGCCGTCGGCGTCCTGGCCGACTACGTGCAGCTCGACGTTGGCCTCCTCGGCCTCGACGACTTCGATGCCGTGCTCCTCGAGGTAGCTGAACAGGTCCTGTGCCTGCTCGCTCGAGAGCTCGGCTTCCTCGATCGCGCTGCGCAGGCTCGCGGCGGTCACGAGTCCCCTCTCACGACCGGCCGCGAGAATGCCCTGCAGCTCCTCCATCTCGACCACGGTGTCCGTGGCGATCACTGCACCCTCTGACTTCTCCCTCAACCTGGACCCCCAGATCACCGGCTCCCGCCGTTTGATCGTCCGTTTGGCCGAGTGCGGATTGATACCAGAATCAGCGGGGGTGCGTGCCGCTGTCTCGAATGAGTCCTCTAAGCGACTCAGCCAAGGTCCGCCCGGCATCTCCCTCGAAGGCCGATCCCTTGGCGATTGTCGGCGTGCGGAGGACCACCCGCCGGCAATTCGTCCGCGCGCCGGCGGCCGGCGTCGAGGCCGTCCGCACTCTGTCTCCGACACGTCTCCAACTCGTCGCTGGGCCGTCTGCGGTCCGCGCCGCGCTACGCTGGCCGTCGTGCAGGCGATCGGCTCGAGCACCGCGCCTCCCGCCCTCGATGGCCGCGGCGAGGACGTCCAGTCGCGCGCGCCGCGTGTCCAGGTCGGGCTCTCGCGCGTCGGCGTCACGGGCGTGGAGAAGGTCATCCACATCCGCGACGAGCTGTTCTTCGCGCGGCTGGAGTGCTTCGTCGATCTCAGCCGCGAGCAGAAGGGCGCGCACATGTCGCGCTTCGAGGAGGTCGTCAACGAGACGATCGGCGAGGTCGTGCTCAGCGAGTCGCCGTTTCGCGCCGAGACGCTGGCGCAGCAGATCGCCGAGCTCGTGCGCACGCGCCAGGGCGCCGAGCGCGCGGAGGTGACGATCGCGGCGCGCTACCCCGAGCACAAGCCGGCGCCGGTCTCGGGCATCCAGACGCAGGAGATCTACACGCTGCACGGCCGCGCCGTGGCCTACGAGCACGGTACGCGCCGCACGGTCGGCGTCTCGGCTACCGGCATGACGGCCTGTCCGTGCGCGCAGGAGCTCGTCGCCGGCCGCGCGCGCGAGCGGCTACTCGCAGACGGCTTCGACGAGCAGCAGATCGAGCGCATCTTCGATCGCGTGCCCGTCGCCACGCACAACCAGCGCGGCCTGGCGACGCTGAAGATCGGCTGCATCGAGGAGTGCGTCGAGCAGATCGACGCCTCGACGCTGCTGGCAATCGCCGAGGCGAGCATGTCCTCGGAGATCTACGAGCTGATGAAGCGCACCGACGAGGTCGCGGTCGTCGAAAAGGCGCACCGACGCCCGCGCTTCGTCGAGGACTGCGTGCGCGAGATGGTCGCCGGCGTCGTTCGCGAGCTGCCGCAGCTCGACGGCCGCAGCTTCGTCTCGGCGCGCCAGGAGAACCTCGAGACGATCCACCAGCACAACGTCGTCGCCGAGCGCCACGGCACGCTCGCAGAGCTGCGCAGCGAGATCGAGACGGGCGAACTGCCGCTGCGCCAGACGAGCCTTGAGCAGTGGCTCGACGCCGGCCGGCCGGACTGACTCAGCCCTCGGTGCTGGACGTGCTCGTACTCGCCGCGCGCGTGCGCGACTGAGCCTGCGCCTGCGCGATCTGCCGGCGCAGGCCGAAGAAGTAGTCGAGCCCTGAGAGCACGGTCACGGCGACGGTCACGTAAAGCAGCGCCGTCACCCATACGGGGTTCCCGTGCACGGCGATCACGGCGAGGACGGCCGCGATCTGCAGGCACGTCTTGATCTTGCCGAGCATGTTCGCGCCGGCGACGACGCCGAACTGGGCGGTGGCGCCCATGCGCAATACGGTCACGGCGAGCTCGCGCGTGATGATCACCATCGCGATCCATGCCGCCAGCCGCTGCAGCGAGACGAGCGCGATCAGCGCGGCCACGATCAGGAGCTTGTCGGCGAGCGGGTCCATCAGCTTGCCGAAGTTCGTGATCGAGCCTCTCGCGCGGGCTAGATAACCGTCTACGAAATCGGTCAGGGAGGCGAGCGCGAAGACGACCGCCGCGAGCACGTCGCCGGCCGGCGTGTTGCCGAGCAGCGCCACGACGAGCACCGGCACGAGCATGATTCGGAGCACCGTCAGGACATTGGGTAGGTTCAGGGGGAACACGCCAAACGGACGATATCCAGGCGAGCAAAGGAGCGCGCATGAAGACCCGCACCCTCGGCCCCGGTGGCCCGGAGGTCTCGGAGATCGGCCTCGGCTGCATGGGCATGTCGGCCTTCTACGGCAGCGCCGACGAGGGCGAGGCGCGAGCGACGCTCGCACGGGCGCTCGAGCTCGGCTGCAACTTTCTCGACACCGCGGACATGTACGGGCCGTACACGAACGAGGAACTGATCGGCTCAGCGATCGCCGGCAAGCGCGACGAGGTCTTCCTGGCGAGCAAGTTCGGCATCAAGCTCGTCGAAGAGGGCAACCTGCTCGATCGCGTGATCGACGGCAGCCCGGCCTACGCGCGCAGCGCGTGCGAGGCCTCGCTGAAGCGTCTCGGCACGGACCGCATCGACCTCTACTACCAGCACCGGGTCGACCCGGGCACGCCGATCGAGGAGACGGTCGGGGCGATGGCGGAGCTGGTGCGGGCGGGCAAGGTCCGCTACGTCGGCCTGTCGGAGGCGAGTGCGCAGACGATCCGCCGCGCGCACGCGGTACATCCGATCGCGGCCGTGCAGACGGAGTACTCGCTGTGGACGCGCGAAGTCGAGGCCGAGATCCTGCCGACGCTGAACGAGCTCGGCATCGCGCTGGTGGCCTACTCGCCGCTCGGGCGCGGCTTCCTCTCAGGCCGCTTCACCTCCGAGCAGGAGCTGGAGGAGGGCGACTTCCGCCGCCACGGGCCTCGCTTCACGGGCGAGAACCTGGAGCAGAACCTGAAGCTCGCGGCAACGGTGCGCGAGCTGGCCTGCGAGCGGGGGATCACGCCGGGCCAGTTGGCGCTCGCCTGGGTGCTGAGTCGCGGCGAGCACGTCGTCCCGATCCCGGGGACCAAGCGCGTGAGCTACCTCGAAGAGAACCTCGCGGCCGCCGATGTCGTGCTCAGCGAGGCCGAGGCCGAGCAAATCGCCGGAGCCTTGCCGCCGGCCGCCGGCACGCGCTACCCGGAGGCGATCATGGGTCAGATCAACATCTAAGCGCCCGAGCCCGCGTATATGCAATGGCTACCAACGTCCGCAAAAGGCAGACCCAACCGCCCCCCTCTCAGCGCGCGCTCAGTAGCCGACCGAGTAGAAGCTGATGTGCCTGCAGCCGTGCAGCTTGTAGTGCGGCAGCGCGTGGTGGCTCGTGTACACGGTCTGCTGCGGGTCTTCGCAGTGGATCACGCCGGAGTTCTCGTGCGCGTGCACGACGGTCAGCGGGTTCGTGCCGGTCCACACGTAGTTGTACGTGTCGTTGGCGTAGATGTAGTTCTTGCCGTTGCCGGCATGGATCACGGCCGTCTGGCGAGCGGGCCAGCCGGAAGGGTGGTAGTCGCCCCAGATCACGTCGCCCGAGTCGCCGCCGTAGATCGTGTCGTCGCCGTAGCCGCCGAGCAGGTAGTTGTGCCTGCCGTTGACGCCTCGCAGCGTGTGCGACTGCCCGGCGGGGCCGCGGTCCATCACGAGGTGCTGGTCCGGCGGCCAGCCGGCGTGGCTGGTCATGGCGCTTGCGCAGGCCGCGACTACGAGGGCGGCGAGCAGCGGGATGAGGAGGCCGAGGCCGCTACGAACGCTAGGGTGGTCGGAAATGCCGTTGATACCCATGGTTATAGAGCGGACGGCGCGCGGGGAGCGCGAGTTCGACATCTACTCGCGCCTGCTCAACGAGCGGATCATCTTCCTGGGCACGCCGATCGACGACCAGGTGGCGAACCTCGTCGTGGCGCAGCTCTTGCACCTGGAGAGCCAGGACCCGGAGAAGGACATCTCGATCTACATCAACTCGCCCGGCGGCAGCATCTACTCGGGCTTGGCGATCTACGACACGATGAACTTCGTCAAGCCCGACATCGCGACGATGGTCGTGGGCGTGGCGATGTCGATGGGCTCGCTGCTGCTGGCAGGCGGCACGAAGGGCAAGCGCGCGTCGCTGCCGAACTCGCGCATCCTGATCCACCAGCCCTCGGCCGGCTTCCAGGGTCAGTCGACGGACATCGAGATCCACGCGCGCGAGATCCTCAAGGTACGCGAGCGGATCGACGAGATCTACGCCGAAGCCACGGGCAAACCGACGGCTGAGGTGCGCGACGACATGGAGCGCGACCGCTTCTTCAACGCCGAGCAGGCCAAGGAGTACGGCTTGATCGACACCGTGCTCGAGAGCCACTAGGAGCCCGTCCCAGTAACCCGTCCCGGGTGTGGTGAGGGGCAGCGTCGCGCCGGTCGGGCCGTAAGGGGTGGGTTGAGCGCTCCGCGAGAGCTGTGATGGTCGAGTTCTTGTGGGGTCTCTGGGGGCTCTCCGCTGGTCTGGCAAGCCCCTTCCGGGTTCAGGTTGCCTCGATGAGGGCGAGTCCGCCGGCGCGGTGGAGCTTGAGCAGGTTGTGGATCGCGCAGTGGAAGCGCCATTGAGCGCGGGCGGCGTGCTTGCCACGCAGCAGCAGCCGTCGCGCGTCCTGGACGGTGTGCATCTGGCCGAACACTGGCTCGACGATCGCCTTGCGCCGGGCGTAGACGGCGTGCCCGTCCTTGGTTTTCAGCTTGCGTGCCATGCGCTGCTTGGGGGTGGCGTTCTTCGGGATCGGTCCGCGTAGCGCGGGCGCGGGTGGCTCTGAACGCTTGAAGCGGCCGGTCGCGATGAACGGATCAAGGCCGTGAGCGGCGGTGATCGTGACGTTCTCCTCGGAGAAGTAGCCGGCATCCGCGGTCAGCGCCGCATCCTTGGGCGGCTCCGCACCGACCGCGTCGAGGTTATCGGCGAGCTGGTCAAGCGCCGGCTCGAGCTGCTCGGCATCGGGTGCCTGATCGGAGAGCTCGGCCGCGAGGATCACCTGCATCTCGGAGTCCACGACCGCCTGGCCGTTGAAGCACTGGTGAAAAGAACCGTCAGAGGTCTTCATGATCTTTGACTCGGGATCGGTGAAGTTGCGCTGCGCTTTGGGCTTCGGCGCAAACGGATCGCGCCCGTTCGGCGGCCGCCGGGGCTTCTTGCCCTGCGCCTGCATCTCAGCGCGGCGCGTGCGCTCGCGCTCGGTGGCCTCAGCCTCAAGCGCCTGCTTGGCCTCGCGGATCACCTCAAGGCGCTGCTCACGCCGACGCAGCTCCTCGGGCAACTCATCGCCGCGATGGTCAGGACCGAAGCGCTCGTCCTCCTCGGCGTCGGTGAGCTCGGCCTCGCCCAGCAGCGCGTCGACGTTCTTGCGCAGCGCGGCGATCTCGCCCTCAAGCTGGACTTCCTTGCGGACCATCCGCTGATAGCTCATCGCCTTGTGGCGCGAAGCGTTCGCGCGCAGCTTGGTACCGTCCAGCGCCAGCGTTCCCAGCCCCACCAGCCGCGCTTGCTTGCACAGTCGCAGCGCCTGGATGAACAGCCCCGAGAGCGCCTGTAAGTGACGCTTGCGAAACCGGGCGATCGAACGGTGATCCGGATGCTGGCCCGCGCACAGCATCCGCACCGCCACATCGCGATAGCTCGCCGCCTCCAGCTTGCGCGAGGAAGCAACCCCGTTGGCGTACCCATAAATCAGCAGCTTGAGCATCAACCGCGGGTCATAGGGCGGGTAACCCCGCTCCTCTTCATAGGCCGCATAGATCGGCGAGAGGTCCAGCGCCGACTCCACCAGATCTGAGACGAAGTGCGCCAGATCGCCCTCCGGCACCCACTCAGAGAGCACCGGCGCCATCAACAGCACCTGATCAGGGTCATAGGACCGGAAGGTCTTCTGCTCCCCGGCCGGCGCCCGGGCGGCCCGCTCACAGCCCTCGCCTGCCGGCACCTCCACCAGCCGCCCCTGCACCGCCGCCGCCGACATGACAAACCTCCGCGTCGTGAACGACGAAATCCTCTTAATAGTGCTTTGTTAGGTTCACTCATCTTGTCGTGCACGCTGGAGGGGTAGGCAGGCGAGGTCGATCGGTTGCTGGCAGATCTGGCAGCGGCCGGCCCAGCACTTGAAGATCGGCTGCATCAGCAGCACGGCCTTCGGGAGCGTCAAGCCGGCCGCGGGTGAAAAGAGCTGATCCGCTCCAGCGTGAGAAACCCGTGGGCGGCGCTCACGAGCGCGGTGTGGTGGTGCCACCCGAGCCAGGAGCGGCCCTCGTAGTGATCGAGCCCGAGCTCGCCCTTGAGCTGCTTGTAGTCGAGCTCCATCTTCCAGCGCATGCGTGCCAGCCGCGCGAGCCGCTCGGGCTCGCTGTCGGCGGGCAGGTTTGAGATCCAGTAGTCGCTCGGCTGCTCCTGCCCTTGTGGCCACTCAGCGATCAGCCACTCCTCGCGCGGAGGCACCTCGGCACCCTCACGCCACCCGCTCCGTCTCGAATCATTGCGCCAGCCGTGTGCGGCGTGCACGCGGGCAAAGACGAACCTGGAGGTGACCCGCTCACCGTCGGGGCCGTCACGGAAGGTGACCGTCTGCGCGCCGGCCGCTCCCAACTGGGCGATCAGCTCGCCGATCGGCCGAGGCTTGCGGTCCGGTCGTGGCCGGGTAGGCGCGCGTGTCGCACCCGGTTTCTTGGGCGGCACGGCGAACACGGTCCCTTGCTCGAACACCTTCGTCGTCGGGCCGACCGACAGCACGTACTCGCACTCGACCCGATCGAGCGAATCACGCAACCAGGTGTTCTCGCCGTATGCGTGATCGCCGAGCACCGGAGCCTTCGGGACGTTCCAGTCTGTGGCGCACTCGATCAGTTGCACCCCGAGCTCCGGCTTTGTCTTGAAGGCGACCTCATCCGGGATCTTCGCCTTGCGCCGGCGCTGCTCATCAGTGCACCACTCCTCCGGCAGATACAGCGCCCACCCCAGCGGCACCGTGCCGCGCCCGCCGACAGCGTGCACCGAGACGCCGATCTGACAGTTGCCCCGCTTCCCCAACGTCCCGGAGTACTGGCGCTTGACACCCGGCGAGCCCTTACCGTCCTTGGGAAACCCGGTGTCATCCAGCACCCACGCCTCGACACCGATCTCAGGGGCGACTCGCTCAGCCACTGCCCTGACAACCAGCGCCGGGTCCCACGGGCTATCGGCCACAAACTGCTGCATCGATTGATAATCAGCGTCCCCTGCCAGCCGCTCGACCATCGGCTCAAGCGACTTGCGTGGACCCTGCTCGAGCAGCCCCCTCAGATACAAGGAACCGTTGACCAACTGCACCGGCCGGTTCATCGCCTCCGCGAGCACCTCGCCCGCGAACTCTTCCAGCCGTCCCTTCACTGCCACCGGAGAATCCGCACTTACCGCCATCACGGCCATGATGCCCTCCTCGCGTCGAGAACAGCAGACGCGTGGAAGTTCGGCACCGTAGTCGCGAGTCCTACCGCGAACCTAACAAAGCACTATTAAACCCGCCGGACGGCACCATCCCGGTTACTGACCCGGGCTCCTAGCGCGCGGCTCCGGCCGATTTCGACGATGGCGGCCTTGCGGCCGCGAGATGGCCGCGGGCTGGGCGCGCCTGCGGCGCGCGCTGCGGTCTGCGGCGAGGGCTAAGCTCGCCCGGGTCGTGTCCGCACTGACCCCGTTCGAGCGCCTGGCGCTGCTCGCGATCGCGCTGGCGACGGCCCTGGCGGGCGTGGCCGACTACGGCGGCTGGGCGCCGCTGTTGGCATTCCTGCTGGCGACGCTCGCGCTGGCGGGGCTTGCGTGGATCGTCTCGTTCGCGACCGAGCAGCTCGGCGAGCGCTTCGGCGCGGGCGTGACGGGCCTGTTGCAGTCGACGCTCGGCAACCTGCCCGAGCTGTTCGTCGTGATCTTCGCGCTGCAGAAGGGCGAGCTGATCGTCGCGCAGACGGCGATCGTCGGCTCGGTGCTGGCCAACGCGCTGCTCGTGCTCGGCCTTGTGATCGTCGTCGGCGCGCGCCGCTCGCACGACGGGGTCATGCACTTCTCCAAGCGCCTGCCGCGCGACACGGCGACGCTCTTGCAGGTGACCGTGTTCATCATCGTGCTGCTCGGCCTCTCGCTCAGCTCGCACGACCCGGCCAGCCACCACGTCAAGGCGATCTCGATGGTCGGCGCCGTCTGCCTGCTGCTCGTCTACGTCTCGTGGGTCGTTCCCTACCTGCGCGCCGACTCCGCGCCGGGGGACGGCGACGGCATCGTTGCCAAGCGCAGCGCCGCACGCGAGTCGGGCTCGGCCGGCGGCGGCTCCGCGCCGCCCGACGCCCCGGGCTCGGGCACGCAGGCGGCCGAAGCGCACGCGCCGCGGCTGCCGCTCGCGCTCGTGCTCTCGCTGCTGCTCGCCGGCGGCGCCGCCTCGGCGTTCGTCTCCGATTGGTTCATCAACGGGCTGAAGCCTTCGATCGAGCAGCTGCACATCTCCCAAGCCTTCGCCGGGCTCGTGATCGTGGCGATCGCCGGCAACGCCGTCGAGAACGCCGCCGGCATCGTGCTCGCCTGGAAGGGGCGCTCCGACCTGGCCATCTCGGTCGTCAAAAACTCGGTCGCGCAGATCGCGGCGTTCCTCTTCCCGCTGCTCGTGCTGATCTCCTTCGCGCTCTCGACGACGCTGACGTTCACGCTCGCGCCGGTCTACATCGGCGCGCTCGTGCTGACCGTGCTCGCGCTCGCCCAGATCACTGGCGACGGCGAGGCGGCCGAGTTCGAGGGCTGGGCGCTCGTCGCGCTCTATGTCATTCTCGGCACGCTCACGTTGTACGAGTAGCGGTCATCTCCCTCTCATAAAAATCGTCGGTAGCCCCGGCCGAGCGGGCGGCCGTGCCGTTTCGGGGCAGCCGAGAGAAACATCGCCCGCGGGCCGTCATGGGCACGCGGGCAGCGCCCGGGTCAAGCGCGCCCCGCCGGCCCGCCAACCGCGCTAAACTGGCTTCCACCTCGCGTCTGGGCGGGGTTTTTCTTCGTCCAGGCCCGGTATGCAAACCTTTTACGCAGGGATTACACATGGCCCGCGGAGACGTTCGGATCGCTATCACCCTCGCTTGCGAGGAGTGCAAGCACCGCAACTACCAGACGAATAAGAGCAAGCGCAACAACCCCGATCGCATCGGGCTGCGCAAGTACTGCCGCTGGTGTCGTAAGCACACCAGCCACCGGGAGACTCGCTAGCGCGGGAGCGCAGCTCGTGGCCCGTGACCGCAAACGTGCAAAGCAGCGTCGCCAACGGCGCGCACCTGGCTCGCGCCATTCGCCGGCTACACAGCCCACTCGCTCGGAGGTCCCCGGCGCGCTCGACCACGCCTCCGGCGAGGCCGACGAGTTCGAGGCTGCGCTCGTGCGCGGGGCAGGCGGCGTCCCCGTCGACCCCGACGCCCCGACCGGTGACTACGTCGACGCCAGCGTCGCCTCCGACGGCGAGGTCGACACCGAGCACCTCTCCGAGGGCGAAGTCGAGGCCGAGGCTCTCTCCGAGGGCGACCTCGGCGCCGACGAGCTGCAGGAACCGGCCGGCAGCACCGCCCGCCGGGCTCCAGGCGGCGGTGCAGGCAGCGGCGTCACGCCCGAGCAGGCCTCCGGTGCGCCGATCCGCGGTGGCAACCGCGCCCTCGCCTTCCTTCGCGCCAGCTGGGCAGAGCTCCAGCGCGTCCAGTGGCCAGACCGCCGTCAGGTCACGCAGGCCACCGCCGTCGTGCTCGGCTTCGTCGCCGTCGCCGGGGCCTACCTCGGGCTCGCCGACTACGTCGCCAAAGAAATCGTCGAATTCATCCTCTGACGTCCGCCGTCAGTCCGTAACACCTCTCAGGAGCTTCTGAATGTTTCGTTGGTACGTCGTCAACACTTACTCGGGCCACGAGAACAAGGTCAAGCACAACCTCGAGCACCGCGTCATCTCGCTCGGGCAGCAGCGCGCCGTGCGCAACGTCGTCGTGCCGACCGAGGCCGTCTCCGAGATGAAGGACAACCAGAAGGTGACCGTCGAGAAGCGCACCATGCCCGGCTACGTGCTCGTCAACATGGAGCTCAACGAGGACTCGTGGGGCGTCGTCAAGGGCACCCCCGGCGTGACCGGCTTCGTCGGCGCCTCGCAGGAGCCTGTGCCGCTGACCCAGGTCGAGGTCGACCGGCTGCTGCACAAGGAGGTCGCCACCGCCACGCGCACGCGCGCCCAGTTCACGATCGGCGAGTCCGTCAAGGTCGTCTCCGGTCCACTGTCCGACTTCTCCGGCGAGATCTCCGAGATCAACGACGACGCGGCCAAGCTCAAGGTGCTGGTATCAATCTTCGGTCGCGAGACTCCGGTCGAAGTCTCGTTCGACCAAGTCAAGAAGCTCTAGAGGGACACAATGGCAAAGAAGGTCCTCACAACGATCAAGCTGCAAGCCAACGCCGGCCAGGCCAGCCCTGCGCCGCCCGTCGGCCCTGCGCTGGGCCAGCACGGGATCAACATCATGGAGTTCTGCAAGGCCTTCAACGCGCAGACGCAGAGCGAAACGGGCACCGTCATCCCCGTCGTCATCACCGTCTACGAGGACCGCTCGTTCACGTTCATCACGAAGACGCCGCCCGCCGCCGTGCTGATCCGCCAGGCGATCAAGATCAACAAGGGCTCGGGCGAGCCCAACCGCGTCAAGGTCGGCACGATCACCCAGGCCCAGCTGCGCGAGATCGCCGAGCGGAAGCTCGCCGACCTCAACGCGCACGACGTCGACCAGGCCGCCAAGATCATCGCCGGGACCGCGCGCTCGATGGGCGTTGACGTCGCATGAGCTCGCACGGCAAGCGCTACGCCGAGGACCTCGGCAAGGTCGATCGCGAGCGCGAATACGAGCCGGCCGAGGCCGTCTCGCTCGTGCGGAGCCTCGCCAACGCCAAGTTCGACGAGTCGATCGAGATTCACGTGCGCACTGGGCTGAACGTGCGCCACGCCGACGAGCAGCTGCGCGGCACGATCGCGCTGCCCAACGGCATCGGCAAGGACGTCAAGGTTGCCGTCTTCGCCCAGGGCCCCAAGGTCGCCGAGGCCGAAGGCGCCGGCGCCGACGTCGTCGGCGGCGATGACCTCGCCAAACGGATCGAGGAGGGCTTCGACGAGTTCGACGTCGCCATCGCCACGCCCGACATGATGTCCGTCGTCGGGCGCCTCGGGCGCATCCTCGGGCCGTCCGGCAAGATGCCCAACCCCAAAGTCGGCACCGTCACGATGGACGTCGCCAAGGCCGTCGAGGAGTCCAAGTCGGGCAAGGTCGAGTACCGCACCGACCGCACCGCGATCGTGCACCTCGTGATCGGCAAGGCCAGCTTCGGCGAGGAGCAGCTGCTCGAGAACTACGCCGCCGTCGTCGAAGAGCTCGTGCGCGCCAAGCCGTCCGCCGCCAAAGGCCGCTACCTGCGCTCGATCACGATGACCTCGACGATGGGCCCCGGCGTCAAGGTCGACACCAGCCGCACGCGCGAACTGACCGGCGAGCCCGCCGCCGCGTAGCGGCCCCTGCGGCGCCCGCCGCGAGCGGCTACACTCCGCCGAGCAAAACGCACCGCCCGAGACCCTCGGCGCCGTCGATCGAGCAGATCGACGGAGAAGACCGAGGCAGGTTGGAGCGAGCAGCAGCCGCGGTCCCGTCCGCGCTCTCTCGTCTGCCTGCATGGGCACACCGAAACTTCGAGAGCGACGGAAACCAATGAACCGAGAGCAGAAGGCTGTGGCGATCGAGGAGATCGCCGCCCACATCGACGAGTCGCACGCGATCTTCGCCGTCGACTACCGCGGCATCACCGTGCCGCAGGTCGCCGAGCTGCGCGCCAAGCTGCGCGAAGCCGACGCCAGCTTCAAGGTCGTCAAGAACTCGCTCACCGAACGCGCCGCCGACCAGGCCGGGGCCGAGACGCTGAAGGACTACCTCGCCGGGCCCACCGCGCTGACCTTCGTGCGCGGCGACGTCGCGATGGCCGCCAAGGCGATCGCCGACTACGCCAAAGCCACCCAGCTGCTCCCGTTCAAGGGCGGCCTGATGGACGGCGCCGTGCTCGACATCGATCAGCTCCGCTCGCTCTCGCGCCTGCCCTCGCGCGAAGTGCTCTACGGCCAGCTCGTCGGCGTCGTCGCCTCGCCCGTCACCGGCGTCGTGCGCAGCCTCGCCGCGCTGCTCGGCGGCCTCGCCTCCGCGCTCGGCCAGGTGCAGCAGAAGAAGGAGTCCGGCGAGATCCCCGCCGGCGACGCGCCCGCCGCCGTCGCCGAGGCGCCCGCTGCCGAGGAGGCGCCCGCAGAGGAGCCCGCCGCTGAGGCAGAGGCGCCTGCCGCTGAGGAGCCCGCCGCCGAGGCCGCGACCGAGGTCGAGGCCGCTCCCGAGGAGACGCCCGCTGAGGAGCCCGCCGCGGAGACGCCGGCCGACGCTCCGCAGGACCAAGCTGAGCCGGCGAGTGAGCCGGCGCAAGAGAACGAAAACCAGGCGGACGCATCGGCGCAGGCCGAGCAGGACCCCGCCGATGCGAATCCCACCAAGGAGGACTGAACAAGATGGCAACCAGCACCCAAGATTGGATCGAGGAGCTCAAGGGCATCTCCGTGCTCGAGCTCGCCGAGCGGATCAAGGCGCTCGAGGAGGAGTTCGGCGTTTCGGCCGCAGCCGTGGCCGCGCCCGTGGCCGCTGCAGGCGGCGGCGGTGGCGGCGGTGACGCCGCAGCCGAGGAAGAAGGCGGCACGGTCGACGTGATCCTCGCCGGCGCAGGCGACAAGAAGATCCAGGTGATCAAGGTCGTGCGCGCCGCTACAGGGCTCGGCCTGAAAGAGGCCAAGGCGCTCGTCGACGATGCCCCCAAGCCCGTCAAGGAGGGCGTCGAAAAGGAGGAGGCCGACAAGCTCAAGCAGGAACTCGAGGAGGCTGGGGCTTCCGTCGAGCTTAAGTAGGCGCTGCGCCGAGCGTCGATGGGCTGCGGCTTCGCGGGCAGCCCATCGCCGCCCGGCTCCGCTTGGCAAGTACGTCGACGGCCCCGTCCAGCGCGGGGCCGTTCGTCTGCTCGGGCTCGGTTCGGTTCGGCGGGGGTTCGGGATCAGCCGGCTGGGGCGGCGGTCGATGGTGTAGAACCAGTCCGTGCTCGCGAACCGCTCGGTTCCCTCCAGCACGGTCATTCCCGAAGTCGTCTACGACGACGTCGAGCGGGCCGTCGAGTGGCTGTGCCGGGCGTTCGGGTTCTCCGTCCGCTGGCAGGCCGGCGATCATCGCGCCCAGTTGCATGTCGGCGATGGCGCCGTGGTCGTGCGCGACTCTCCACCTGACGTTGACGCGGGCGCACCCGTGCCGGGAGCCTGCTCCTCCGTGCTCGTGCGCGTGGAGGACGTTGACGCCCGCCATGCCAAGGCGCTCGGTTGCGGGGCGCGCGTGGTGCGCGAGCCTTGCGACCACCCCTACGGCGAGCGGCAGTGCACTGTGGAGGACCTGGCCGGCCATCGCTGGACGTTCACGCAGTCGATCGCCGACGTCGCTCCCGAGGAGTGGGGCGGCGTCTCGGTCGACCTCTCCTAGAAAGCCGCCGCTGCGGGCTTCGCCGGGCGTCTTTAGATTTCGCTCACATTCGCTGATTTTCCGGTAAAGTCCCTGCTCGCTGGCCAATAGCCGCAGCCGCCCAGAGGCACGACGCCGCGCCACATACGCGGAAGTCGAGGGCGGGGTCCGTGAGCGTCGGCAGCCCACTTCAGGGCGTCGATGGCCTGTGCTATCTTTACGAGTCGCGCTTCGCCGCGCTCCTCTGCCCGTTTCTCGCCCTCCGAAGGAGTCGTTTCTTGGCCGCTGCAGATGCTCTCCGGACGCGCCGCACTTTCGCGCGCCTCAACAAGACCGTTGATGTACCCAACCTGATCGACATCCAGCGCCGCTCGTTTTCGTGGCTGACAGACCCCGAGAAGGGCGGTCTGCGCGAGACGATCGACGACATCTCGCCGATCGAGGACTACACCGGCAACCTCGCCGTGCAGTTCGGCGAGTTCGTCTTCGACGAGCCCGTCGCCTCGCTCGAGCAGTGCCGCGAGAAGGACCTCACATACGCGCGCCCGCTGACCGTCACGGTCGCTTTCATCAACCGTGAGACGGGTGAGATCCGCGAGCAGTCCGTCTTCATGGGCGACTTCCCGTGGATGACCGAGCGTGGCACGTTCGTGATCAACGGCACCGAGCGCGTCGTCGTGACGCAGCTCGTGCGCTCGCCGGGCGCCTACCTGATGGAGCCCAAGGACCGCGAGAAGCAGGTCTTCATCGCCAACCTGATGCCCGCGCGCGGCTCCTGGCTGGAGCTCGAGATCGACAAGAAGGGCAAGGTCTTCGTCCGCATCGACCGCAAGCGCAAGCTGCCCGGTCACGGTCCTGCTGCGTGCGATGGGCTACGCGACCGATGAGGAGATCCTGCGGCTGTTCGAGAACTCGCTCTACATCCGCAACACGATCGACGCCGACACCGAGGTCACGCGCACCGAAGAGGGCGCGCTGATCGAGCTGTTCAAGAAGCAGCGTCCGGGCGAGCCGCCGAGCGTCGACAACGCCAAGGCGCTGCTCAACCAGCTGTTCTTCGACCCGAAGCGTTACGACCTGACCCGCGTCGGTCGCTACAAGCTCAACTCGCGTCTCGGCCTGGACGTCGACATCGACACCCGCACGCTGACGCACGACGACATCATCGCGCTCGTCAAGGAGCTCGTGCTCGCTGCCCAAGCGCCTCGGCCTGCCCGAGGACGGCGAGGTCGAGATCAAGGACTACGCGGCCGAGGCGATGAGCATGCCGCGCGAGCCGGTCGCCGAGCACCTCGACGAGTACGAGCACTTCGGCAATCGCCGCCTGCGCACCGTCGGCGAGCTGATCCAGGAGGCCTTCCGCATCGGCCTCTACCGGATGGAGCGCGTCGTGCGCGAGCGCCTGACGACCGAGGACGCCGACACGATCACGCCGCAGACGATCATCAACATCCGTCCCGTCGTGGCCGCGCTGAAGGAGTTCTTCGGCTCCTCGCAGCTCGTCCAGTTCATGGACCAGACCAACTCGCTCGCCGGGCTCACCCACCGGCGCCGCCTGTCGGCGCTCGGCGCCGGCGGCCTGACGCGCGAGCGCGCGCCGATCGAGGTGCGCGACGTGCACCCGACCCACTACGGGCGCATGTGCCCGATCGAGACCCCCGAGGGACCGAACATCGGCCTGATCGGCTCGCTCTCCTCGTTCGCCGAGGTCTCCGAGTACGGCTTCGTCACGACCCCCTACCGCGTGGTCAAGGACGGCATCGTCACCGAGGAGATTCGTGCGCCTCGACGCGACCCAGGAAGAGGAGCTGCTGATCGCGCAGGCGAACACGCCGGTCGACGCCAAGACGGGCAAGCTGAAGGGCTCGGAGATCCTCTGCCGCACGCAGGCCGGCCAGTACGTTACGGTCGGTCCGAAAGACGTCGACCTGGTCGACGTCTCGCCCGAGCAGATCTGGTCCGTCGCTACGGCGATGATCCCGTTCCTCGAGCACGACGACGCCAACCGCGCGCTGATGGGCTCGAACATGCAGCGCCAGGCGGTGCCGCTGCTGAAGACCGACGCCCCGCTGGTCGGCACCGGCATGGAGCGCCGCGCGGCACTCGACACCGGTGACGTGCTGCTGTCGAAGACGGCCGGCACGGTCGAGTACGTCGACGCCGACCAGATCGTCGTGCACGGCACCGGAGGCGAGAAGGAGGAGTACGAGCTGCAGAAGTTCATGCGCTCCAACCAGGGCACGCTGATCCACCACAAGCCGCGGGTCTCCAGCGGCCAGAAGGTGAAGGCCGGCGACGTGCTCGCCGACGGCTCCTCGACCGACCGCGGCGAGATGGCGCTCGGCAAGAACCTGATGGTCGCCTTCATGTCCTGGGAGGGCTACAACTTCGAGGACGCGATCATCCTCTCCAAGCGCCTCGTGCAGGACGACGAGCTCACCTCGATCCACATCGAGGAGTACGAGATCGACGCGCGCACGACGAAGCTCGGCGAGGAGGAGATCACGCGCGACATCCCCAACCGCTCGGAGGAGTCGCTGCGCAACCTCGACGACCGCGGCATCGTCCGCGTCGGCGCCGAGGTGATCTCGGGCGACCTGCTCGTCGGCAAGGTCACGCCGAAGGGCGAGACCGAGCTGACGGCCGAGGAGAAGCTGATCCGCGCGATCTTCAAGGAGAAGGCGCGCGAGGTGCGCGACACCTCGCTGAAGGTGCCGCACGGCGAGGGCGGCGTCGTGATCGACGTCAAGACCTTCAGCCGCGACGCCGGCGACGACCTGCCGCCGGGCGTCAACGACCTCGTGCGCGTGTTCGTCGCCAAGAAGCGCAAGATCTCCGAGGGCGACAAGCTCGCGGGCCGTCACGGCAACAAGGGTGTGATCTCGAAGATCGTCGACCAGCAGGACATGCCGTTCCTCGAGGACGGCACACCGGTCGACGTGATCCTCAACCCGCTGGGCGTGCCTTCGCGCATGAACGTCGGGCAGATCCTCGAGACGCACCTCGGCTGGGCGGCGGCGCAGGGCTGGTACGACGACGGCACCGAGGCCTACAAGGAAGCGCACGAGAACGGCGGCAACGGCAAGGTCTACGTCGCGACGCCGGTGTTCGACGGCGCGACCGTCGCGGACGTCGACACGGCGCTGGTCAAGTGGCAGGACGCGCACACCGGGCGCATCCGCATGGACGTCGACAAGTCGCGCCGCGACGGCGAGCAGGCCTCGGGCAAGATGACGCTGTTCAACGGCCGCACGGGCGAGCCGTTCGAGGAGCAGGTGACGGTCGGCTACATGTACATCCTCAAGCTCCTGCACCTCGTCGACGACAAGATCCACGCCCGCTCGACCGGGCCCGTACTCGCTCGTCACCCAGCAGCCGCTGGGCGGCAAGGCGCAGTTCGGCGGCCAGCGCTTCGGCGAGATGGAGGTCTGGGCGCTGGAGGCGTTCGGCGCCGCCTACACGCTGCAGGAGATGCTCACGATCAAGTCCGACGACACGGTCGGGCGTGTGAAGGCCTACGAGGCGATCGTCAAGGGCGAGAACATCGCCGAGCCATCGATCCCGGAGTCGTTCAAGGTCCTGCTCAAGGAGATGCAGTCGCTGGCGCTCGACGTGAACGTCGTCTCCGAGGAGGGCCAGCGCGCGGAGATGCGCGACGAAGACGACGACCTGCTGCGCGCAGCCGAGGAGCTCGGCATCGACCTCTCGGGCGTGCGCGCCCTGAGCGGCG
The DNA here is from genome assembly GCA_963716315.1 of uncultured Solirubrobacteraceae bacterium. GTDB lineage: Bacteria > Actinomycetota > Thermoleophilia > Solirubrobacterales > Solirubrobacteraceae > Palsa-744. The sequence goes on from OY970301.1 coordinate 2,667,186, forward strand.
ACGCGGCCGACGAGGCGGTCGAGGGCGAGGACGCCACCGACGCCGAGCCGTCGGCCAACGGTTCCAACGGCTCCGACCCCGAGGCCGTGGACGGCGCCGAGGCGCCACTCGACCTCGAGGCGCTCGAGGAGCTCGGCGAGGACGCACCAGAGGTGGCAGAGACGTAGTCGGTGGCGCCGGCGCCGCGCACGATGCGCGGCGCACGGGGCCACGGCCCCGCAAGGCGGTTCTCAGCAGCCCCGCAGCAGCACCGCAGCACCGACCAGATCCGATTGACCCGCGAGCGAAAGCTAGAGCCACATGATCGACATCAACAACTTCGACGCCATCGAGATCAGCCTCGCCTCCTCCAAGCAGATCCGCAGCTGGAGCTCCGGCGAGGTCATCAAGCCCGAGACGATCAACTACCGCACGCTGAAGCCCGAGAAGGACGGGCTCTTCTGCGAGCGCATCTTCGGTCCGACCAAGGACTGGGAGTGCTACTGCGGCAAGTACAAGCGCGTCCGCTACAAGGGCATCGTCTGCGAGCGCTGTGGCGTCGAGGTCACGCGCTCGAAGGTCCGCCGCGAGCGCATGGGCCACGTCGACCTGGCCGCCCCGGTCAGCCACATCTGGTTCTTCAAGGGCGTGCCCAGCCGGATCGGCTACCTGCTCGACATGGCGCCCAAGGAACTGGAGAAGGTCCTGTACTTCGCCGCGTCGATCGTCACCTGGGTCGACGACGAGGCCCGCACGAAGGACGTCGACTCCTCGGAGAAGGAGGTCAACAAGGTCCTCGACGCCTACACGGCCGAGCGCGAGGAGCGCGTGCTCGAGCTGCAGGAGTCGCTCAAGCGCCGCGAGAAGTACCTGCAGAACGGCAAACAGACCCACTTCAACGACGAAGACCACCTGTGGGCGGACTCGCTCGACGTCAACCTCTCGAAGATCTCCGACGAGGAGCGCGAGAAGCTGACGAAGGAGCTGACGAAGGCCTTCGAGGCCGACATCGCCGACACCGAGGCCTACATCGAGGACGCCGCCGAGCGCATGCGCAACGTCTGGGAGCTGTTCAAGACGATGGAGCCCAAGCAGATCGAGCACGACGAGACGACCTTCCGCGAGCTGAAGGAGCGCTTCGGCTCGCCCTACGGCTTCGGCGAGTACTTCCGCGGCGGCATGGGCGCCGAAGCGGTCCGCGACCTGCTCCAGCAGGTCGACCTCGAGGCCGAACGGATCGAACTCGAGGACCAGGTCAAGACCGGCAAAGGCCAGAAGCAGGCCCGTGCGGTCAAGCGCCTGAAGGTCGTCTCGGCCTTCATCCAGTCCGGCAACAAGCCGGAGATGATGGTGCTCGACGCCGTGCCGGTGATCCCGCCGGAGCTGCGCCCGATGGTGCAGCTCGACGGTGGGCGCTTCGCGACCTCCGACCTCAACGACCTGTACCGCCGCGTGATCAACCGCAACAACCGCCTCAAGCGGCTGCTCGACCTCGGCGCGCCCGAGATCATCGTCAACAACGAGAAGCGCATGCTGCAGGAGGCCGTCGACGCGCTGTTCGACAACGGCCGCCGCGGCCGCCCCGTCACCGGGCCCGGGCAACCGCCCGCTGAAGAGCCTCTCGGACATGCTCAAGGGCAAGCAGGGGCGCTTCCGCCAGAACCTGCTCGGCAAGCGCGTGGACTACTCGGGCCGCTCGGTGATCGTCGCCGGCCCGTACCTGAAGCTGCACCAGTGCGGGCTGCCGAAGATCATGGCGCTCGAGCTGTTCAAGCCGTTCATCATGGCCCGCCTGGTCGAGCGCAAGTCGGCGCAGAACATCAAGGCGGCCAAGAAGATGGTCGACTCGATGATCGGCGAGGTGTGGGACGTGCTCGAGGAGGTCATCCACGAGCACCCGGTGCTGCTCAACCGCGCGCCGACGCTGCACCGCCTGGGCATCCAGGCGTTCGAGCCGCTGCTCGTCGAGGGCAAGGCGATCCAGGTCCACCCGCTCGTCTGTCACGCGTTCAACGCCGACTTCGACGGCGACCAGATGGCCGTGCACCTGCCGCTCTCGGCGGAGGCGCAGGCGGAGGCGCGCATCCTGATGCTCTCCTCCAACAACATCCTCTCGCCGGCTCACGGCGCGCCGCTGGCGACGCCGACGCAGGACATGATCCTCGGCGCCTACTACCTGACCTACGGTCCCGAAGCCGACGAGCTGTCGAAGATCGACCGCGCGACCTACGAGCCGCGCCCGCACGTGTTCCGCACCGCGCAGGAGGCCGAGCTCTCCTACGAGGGCGGGGTGGTCAAGCTGCACGACATCGCCGAGTTCCGCCCCTACGGGCGCGAGGGCGGCCACGTGCTGACGACGATCGGGCGGATCATCTACAACGACCGCATCGAGCGGGCGCTGGCCGAGGCGCTGGGCGACGAGTTCGACGCGTCGAAGTACGTGTTCGTCAACCAGTCGATGAAGAAGCGCGACACGACGCGGCTGATCGACGTGCTCGTGCAGACCTACGGCGCGACGACGATCTCGCTCGTGCTCGACGCGTTCAAGGACCTCGGCTTCAAGTACGCCACGCAGGCCGGGATCACGATCTCCAAGAACGACGTGGTCGTGCCGCCGAGCAAGCAGAAGATCCTCGACAAGCTACGAGGCGCAGGTCGGCGAGATCTCAGACCAGTACGACATGGGCCTGATCACGCAGGAGGAGCGCCACGAGGCGGTCGTCGAGAAGTGGAACGCCGCGACCGACGAGGTCGCCGAGGCGATGGTCGCGAACCTCGACGACGCTCAACCCGATCTTCATGATGGCCAACTCGGGTGCGCGTGGCTCGTTCAAGCAGATCCGCCAGCTGGCCGGCATGCGTGGCCTGATGGCCAACCCGAAGGGTGAAATCATCGAGCGCCCGATCAAGGCCAACTTCATGGAGGGCCTGTCGGTGCTCGAGTACTTCATCTCCACGCACGGCGCGCGAAAGGGCCTGGCCGACACGGCTCTGCGTACGGCCGACTCGGGCTACCTCACGCGGCGCCTGGTCGACGTCGCGCAGGACGTGATCATCCGCGAGGCCGACTGCGGCACCGAGGACTACATCGAGATGCCCGTGTTCAAGGACGGCGGCGAGCCGAACGACGGACCTCGTCGGGCGCGTCGCAGCGCTGGACATAACGACCAAGCGCAGCCGCATGCTCGCCGAGCAGGGCGCGGAGATCGGCCGCGAGCAGCTCGCGGACATCGTCTCGGCGTTCGCCGACGACCACGAGAAGGGCAACCCGGTCACGGTGCCCGTGCGCTCGGTGCTGAAGTGCGAGGCGCCGAGCGGCGTGTGCCAGGCCTGCTACGGCCGCGCGATGGCGACCGGCGCGCTCGCGCAGATCGGCGACGCCGTCGGGATCATCGCGGCCCAGTCGATCGGCGAGCCCGGCACGCAGCTGACGATGCGTACGTTCCACACCGGCGGCGTCGCCGGCGCGGACATCACGCACGGCCTGCCGCGCGTGGTCGAGCTGTTCGAGGCGCGCAAGCCGAAGGGCCTGGCGAAGATCGCCGAGCAGGACGGCGTCGTCTCGATCGAGGAGACCGACAAGGCGCTCAGCGTCGTGATCACCGACGAGGCCGGCGAGGAGCACCGCCACTCGTTCCCGCGTCGCACGCGGCTGTTCGTCAGCTCGGGCGAGAAGATCGACGCGGGCAAGCAGCTCAACGAGGGGTCGGTCTACCCGCACGAGCTGCTGGCGATCCGCGGGCGCACCGACACCGAGGTCTACCTCGTCAAGGAGGTCCAGGAGGTCTACAAGTCCCAGGGCGTCGACATCAACGACAAGCACATCGAGCTGATCGTGCGCCAGATGCTGAAGAAGGTGCGCGTCGACCAGAAGGGCGACACCGACTACCTGCCCGGCCAGTTCGTCGACCGCTTCGAATTCGCCAAGGTCAACGACGAGATCGTCAACAAAAAGGGCGAGGCCGCGCAGTTCGAGGACATCATCCTCGGCATCACCAAGGCCTCGCTGAACACGGACTCGTTCCTCTCGGCGGCCTCCTTCCAGGAGACCACGAAGGTGCTGACCGACGCGGCGCTCGAGGGCAAGACGGACCGCCTCAACGGGCTGAAGGAGAACGTGATCATCGGCAAGCTGATCCCGGCGGCTACGGGTCTGAAGCGCTACCGGCGGATCGAGATCGAACCGTCCGAACCGCTGCCACGCGCGATCGACGACGTCGGCCTGCTCGACCAGGACGAGATCGCGGCCGAGCTCGGCCTGTCCGGCGGCGAGGGCTTCGGCGGCGGCTACGGCCAGGAGTTCGACGCCGACCTGGCATCGCTCGAGAAGATCGGCGCCGGCGACACCGACCCGGGCTTCGTCGAGGAGCTCGCCGAGCTCGAGGTCCCGCCGGAGGAGCCGAGCGGGGAGTAGGCAGTACGGCGGGATACCGGCTGGCTGGGAGCGCGCCAGCCAGCCGGAAGCCATCTCGCTAGCCGGCTGCGCGCAGCTCCCGTGCCCAGGCCCCGAGCAGCTCCGCCTCGCGCTCCGTCAGCCCGTGCTCGGGCTCGGTCTGCACGAGCAGCGTCGGTGCCGAGCGCGCCGCTGCCCACTCGTGGCAGGCCGGATTGAGCGCGTCGTCGATCCATGCCAGCGCCCGTTCGCCGGCGAACTCGTCGATCGCCGCGAGCTTCCAGTGCGCGTTCGAGCGCCCGACGCTGCGCTCGAAGCGCAGGAACGGAAGTGACGGCGGCAGGCCGAGTAGGTGGGGGAGATGCTCGTTGGCCTTCTCCTCCCAGCCGCTGCACCAGACGAGCTCGAAATGTGGCTGCAGGTCGAGCAGGTGAGCGGCGGCTGTGGCCGAAAGAAAATGCGGCATGCCGTCGATCGAATGGAAAGAGCCCGCCCGCCCGGAGAACGGTCCCCCGGACGTGGCGCTCGGGCCGCCGAACAGCGAGATCACGCCGTCGATGTCGACTAGCAGCAGCGGCTTGCGCTGCGCCGACCAGGGCTCCGGGCCGTGGGGCGCCGGATCGGCTCCGTCTTTGTGCGAATCGGCGCTTGAGAACCCTGAGATTTCTTTATCTTGCTCTTTAGTTTCCACGAAGGTATCGGGGGGTACTCTTCAGCGACGGCCGATACGCCGAACGTTGGGGGCAGGCAGTAAAGCAGCCGGCGACCACCGTCGATCCCCACTCACGCAGCTTCTGAATCCCCCAACTTCCTCATGACCCTAGACCTCGGCATCCTCCTAGCGCTTGCCTGCGCCTTCGTCGCGAACCTCGGCTTCTTCTACAAGCACCGCGGCGCCAACTCGGTAGCCAAGGTCGACGTTCGCCACCCCTTCCGCTCCGCGCGCCAGCTCTACTCCTCGAAGTGGTTCACGATCGGCATGATCACGGCCACCGCCAGCTGGGGCCTTCACGTGGCAGCACTCGCGCTTGCGCCGATGTCCGTGATCCAGGTGGCGCTCGCCGCCGGCGTCGTCTTCATCGCCGTGATGGCCGACCGCCTGTTCGGCTTCGAGGTCGGGCGTCGCCAGTGGATCGGCCTCTCGCTGATGGCCATCGGCCTGGCCGTGCTCGGCCTCACCGCGCCGGCGATGCACGGCGCGCACTCGCAGTTCTCCGTCGCCGCGATGATCGGCTTCGAGGCCGGCCTGTTCGGGCTCGGCGGCCTGTTGATCATGGGTCCCCGCATGGGTGGCCCCGTCGAGCACCACGGCGTCATGCTCGGCGCCGCCGCCGGCATCCTGTTCGGCGTCTCCGACACCGCGATCAAGGCGCTCACGGGCATCACCGGAGCGCACGGCTTCCTCGGCCTGCTGCTCAGCCCCTGGCTGCTCGTCGCCGTGCTCGCCTCGATCGTCGCCTTCTACGCTTCCGCCCGCGGGCTGCAGGATGGAGACGCGGTCCCCGTGATCGCCGTCACCGGCACGGCCGCCAACATCGCCGGGATCACCGGCGGGATCCTCGTGTTCGGCGATCCGATGGCCGGCAGTCCGCTCGGCCTAACGTTGCAGGCGATCGCATTCGTGGCCGTGATCGTCGCCGCCGCGATGATGCCCGCGCCGGTGCGTGCAGCCGGCGCAGCCGTAAGCGCTTAGCGCTGCTAGCATCCCGGGCCGAATGCCGACCACCTCTCAGCTCGTGCGCAAGGGCCGCGTGGCTCCGAAGAAGAAGCTCGCCACCCCTGGCTTGAAGTCGGGCGCCGGGCGCAAGAAGAAGGTCGCCGCCCCGCAGCGCCGCGGCGTCTGCACGCGCGTCTACACGACGACCCCGAAGAAGCCTAACTCCGCGCTGCGCAAGGTCGCGCGTGTGCGTATTTCCGGCTCGATCGAGGTCACGGCGTACATCCCCGGCGAGGGCCACAACCTGCAGGAGCACTCCGTCGTGCTCGTTCGCGGCGGCCGCGTCAAGGACCTGCCTGGCGTTCGCTACAAGGTCGTGCGCGGCACGCTCGACGCCGCCGGCGTGAGCGACCGCAAGCAGGGCCGCTCGCAGTACGGCGTGAAGAAGAAGTAGATGCCCCGCCGCGCAGCCGCCCAGATCCGCCCCGTCGAGGCGGACCCCGTACACCGCTCGAAGCTCGTCCAGCAGGTCATCAACAAGGTGATGCTCGACGGCAAGAAGTCCACGGCCGAGCGGATCGTCTACGACGCGCTCGCGCTGATCGGCGAGCGCTCGGACAAAGACCCGATCGAGTCGCTCGAGGCCTCGATCCGCTCGCTCACCCCATCGCTCGAGGTGCGCTCGCGCCGCGTCGGCGGCGCCACCTACCAGGTACCCGTCGAGGTGCCCGCACGCCGCGCCCGCACGCTCGCCGTGCGCTGGCTCGTCGAGTTCGCCCGCCAGCGTCGCGAGAAGACGATGGCCCAGCGGCTCGCCAACGAGCTGATGGATGCTCAGTCCCAGCAGGGTGGCGCGTACAAGCGCAAGGACGACATTTACCGCATGGCCCAAGCGAACAAGGCGTTCGCTCACTACCGCTGGTAGCGGACCGACCGAAGTACGTCCAGAGGGATGGACCGCGCCCCGCGACGGGGGTAGTCTGCGGGCCATGTCGGATCGCGCTGGATCGACTGGCCGGGGGCGGGCGCTACGCCTTCTCGCGGCTGGGGCGATCGCGCTTGCTTGGCTCGTCGCGGGGGCGGCTGCAGCGGCTGCGGCGCCGGCGCCGGGCACGATCGCGACGGTAGCGGGCGGCCCGGTGCTGGGGCCTGTCGCGGCGACGTCGGTCGGCCAGAGTCCGCAGGTCGTGGCGGCGAGCCGTGCGGGCACGCCTTACGCCTATGTGCTCGACAGCTCCAACCACGTCGTCAACCGCATCGACGAGGGCAGCGGGCAGCAGGTGCTGTTCGCGGGCAACGGCGCGAGGGGCTCGTCCGCCGACGGCAGCGCCGCGGCGGGAGCCGCGCTGCTCGAACCGTGCGGCCTCGCCGTCGACGAAGCCGGCGACGTCTACATTGAGGAAGCGGCCGCGCGCGTTCGCGTCGTGCCGGCGAGCACGGGGACGCTCTTCGGCCAGGCGATGAGCGCCGGGCACATCTACACGGTCGCCGGCACCGGGGTCCCCGGCTTCGCGGGCGACGGCGGCCCGGCCACCAGCGCGCAGTTCGACGCCCGCGCGTTCTTCGCACCGCCGGGGCAGATCGCCGTCGACGGGGAGGGCGACCTCGCGATCGCTGACAGCTTCGACAACCGCGTGCGCTTCGTGCCCGCCAAATCGGCCACCTACTACGGTCGCGCGATGGCCGTCGGCGACATCTACACGCTCGCCGGCAATGGCGAAGCGGGATCTGGCGGCGATGGCGGCGCTGCCGGCGAAGCCAAGCTGAACGAGCCGCTCAGCGTCGGCTTCGACTCGCTCAACAACCTCGCGATCGGCGACACGCAGAACGCGCGTGTTCGCTTCGTCTCGGCGAGCAGCAAAAGCCAGTTCGGTCAGTCGATGACGCTCGGCTCGATCTACACGATCGCCGGCAACGGCAAACAGGAATACGCGGGCGAGGGCGTCGCCGCGACGGGCGGCGGGCTGCAGTTCCCCGACGGCGTCGCCTTCGACGCGCTCGGCGACCTGCTGCTCGCGGAAACGAACGGCGCCCGCATACGCGCGGTGCCGCGCGTCTCGGGCAACCTGTTCGGCGCCCTGCGAACCGCCGGCGACATCTACACCATCGCCGGCGACGGCAGCTTCGGCTTCTCGGGCGACGGCGGCATCGCCAACGGCGCGCAGATCTCGACCACTGAGAGCGTCGCGATCGACCAGGGCGGGAGCCTGCTGATCGCCGACAATGGCAACGACCGCTTGCGGCTCGTGCCGTCCACGTCAGGGGCCCTGTTCGGGACCTTCCGCGAAGAAGACCACATCTACACGGTCGCCGGCAACGGCAGCGCCGGCTTCTCCGGCGACGGCGGGCCGGCGACGGCCAGCGAGCTCGGCGCCCCGCTCGGCATCGCGGTCGCGCCGCAGGGCGGCTTCGCGGTGGCGGACTTCTTCAACAACCGCATTCGCTTCGTCTCCGCCGGCGCAGGCCTGTTCGGGCAGGCGATGAGCGCGGGTGACATCTACACGGTCGCCGGCAACGGGACGGGCGGGTTCGGCGGCGACGGAGGCCTCGGCACGAGCGCGGAACTGTCAGAGCCCGAGGGCGTCGCCTTCGACGCGGTCGGCGACCTGGTAGTAGCCGACCGCTTCAACCACCGCGTGCGCTTCATGCCTGCCGGCTCGGGCACCTACTTCGGCCAGGCGATGAGCGCCGCGCACATCTACACGATCGCCGGCAGCGGCAAAGCGGGCTTCGGCGGCGACGGGGGACCGGGCCCCGCCGCCGAACTGGACGAGCCGGCGGGGGTCGCCTTCGACGCCGCCGGCGACGTGTTCATCGCGGACTCGGAAAACCACCGTGTGCGCTTCGTGCCGGTGAGCTCGGGCACCTACTTCGGCCAGGCGATGAGCGCCGCGCACATCTACACGATCGCCGGTAGCGGCAAAGCGGGTTTCGGCGGCGACGGCGGCCCCGCGACCGCCGCGGAACTGCAGAACCCATGGTCTGTGGCCGCCGACGGGGCGGGCGACGTGGTGATCGCCGACCCCGGCAACGGGCGCGTGCGCTTCGTGCCGGCGAGCTCGGGCAGCTTCTACGGGCAAGCGATGAGCGCCGCGCACATGTACACGATCGCCGGCAACGGCGGGACCGAATTCAGCGGCGACGGCGGCCCCGCGACGGCGGCGGAAGTCGACCCCCTCGGCGTCGCGCTCGACGCCGCCGGGGACGTGGCGATCGGCGACGAGCAAAACGACCGCGTGCGCCTGCTGGCCGCGCACGAAGCGGCGATGTTCGGGGTGGCGATGCGTGCCGGCGACATCTACACGATCGCCGGCAGCGGTACGGCAGGCTTTGGCGGAGATGGCGGCACCGGCACCGCGGCGCTGCTCTCCGAACCGAACGGCGTCGCCTTCGACGCGGCCGGCGACGTGCTCTTCGCGGACGCCGGCAACAACCGCGTCCGCATCGTCTACGGCGGCGGCCTGGCGACAGGCGGCCCTGCGGGGAGCGGTCCAGCGCAGAACGCCCCAGGCCCGAATTCGCGCAAAGCGCCGCTGCTGGGCGGCGTGCGCCAGTCACACTCGCGCTGGCGCGAGGGCAGCGCGCTGGCGCGGATCAGCCGCCGCCATCGCGCGCCGGTCGGGACGGTCTTCTCGTTCACGCTCGACCAGAGCGCGACCGTCACGCTGCGCTTCACGCAGCGTGTCCCGGGGCGGCGACAGGGCCGTCGCTGCGTCGCGCCGAGCCGCCGCAACGCGAAGCGCAGGCGCTGCACCCGCACGGTGACGATCGCGACGCTGTCCGTGGCGGCGCACGCGGGAGCGGACAAGCTCGCTTTCCAGGGACGCGTGTCACGCAGCCGCAAGCTGCGGCCGGGCCGCTACACGGTGCTGATACGTGCCGCCAACGTGGCGGGCAGCTCGGCCACGCGCTCGCTCACGTTCACGATCGTGCGCTGAGCTCGGGTTCACAGACCCGGCGAGCACCAGACCCTTGAAGGAAGAAGCTTCGGTACCTAAACTTGAGGTACCGAATGAGTTCCAACGAGACATCGACCGCTATTGCCGACCACGGCCCGGCGGCGTCGGATCGCATCGAGAAACACGTCTGGGTGATCTCGGGCGTGGTGATCCTCGGGATGATCATGTCGATCCTCGACACGACGATCGTCAACGTCGCGCTGCGCACGCTCGGCCACGACCTGCACAGCTCGATCTCGCAGATCCAGTGGGTCGTGACGGGCTACCTGCTCTCGCTCGCCGCGGTCATCCCGGTGACCGGCTGGGCGGCGCGCCGCTACGGCGCCAAGCGCGTCTACATGACCTCGCTCGTGCTGTTCACGGTCGGCTCGGGCCTCTGCGCGGTCGCCTCCTCGACGACCTCACTCGTCGTCTTTCGCGTGCTGCAAGGAGCGGGCGGCGGCATGATCATGCCGGTCGGGCAGCTGATCATGGCGCAGGTCGCCGGGCCGAAGCGGATGGGGCGTGTGATGGGCATCGTCTCGATGCCGGCGATGCTCGCGCCGATTCTCGGGCCGGTCGTCGGCGGCACGATCCTGCAGAACCTGCACTGGTCGTGGATCTTCCTCGTCAACCTGCCGATCGGCGCGATCGCCTTCGCGCTGGCCTGGCGGATGCTTCCGCACACCGACTCAGGCGAGGCCGGGCGCCTGGACGTGCTCGGGCTGGCGCTGCTCTCGACGGCCTCGACGGCGCTCGTCTACGGCCTCAGCCAGCTCGGCACGCACAGCAGCCTGACGGCGCCGGTCGTCGTCTGGCCGATCGCGATCGCGCTGGTGCTCTCGGGCGTGTTCGTCTGGCATGCGCTGCGCGTCGAGCGTCCGCTGCTCGACGTTCGCCTCTATGCCAACCGTGTGTTCGGCGCCGCCTCGCTGACGACCTTCGGGCTCGGCGCGGCGCTGTTCGGCGCGATGATCCTCGTGCCGCTCTACTACCAGGAAGTACGCCACGAGAGCGTGATCGTGACGGGGCTGCTCGTCGGTCCGCAGGGGCTGGGGATGCTGCTCGTGATGCCGCTCACCAGCCGCCTGACGCAGCGCTTCGGCGGCGGGCGCGTGGCGCTCGGCGGCGTGCTGCTGCTGTCGCTCAGCTCGATCCCGCTCGCGTTCGTGGGCGCGAGCACGTCGATCGCCTACGATCTCCGCGGTGCTGCTGCTGCGCGGCGTGGGCATCGGCTTCTCATTCATGCCGGCGATGACGGCCGCCTTCTCGGCGCTTCGACCCGACCAGCTCTCCGACGCGACGCCGCAGTTGAACGTGCTGCAGCGGATCGGCGGCGCGATCGGCACGGCCGTGCTCGCGGTCGTGCTGCAGCGGGCGACCGGGCACGCCCTGACGAAGCCGGCGAGCGCCTTCCAGGACGCCTACTGGTGGTCGGTCGGGATCTGCGTGCTCTCGCTGATCCCGTGCGTCGTGCTGCTGCGCGCCGAGAACCCGCGCGCGCGCCTGGGCAAGGCGGCGGCCAACGCCGAGGCGAGCGCCGAGCCGCTCGGGGTCTAGCGATGAGCCCGAGCACGACGCCAACCAAGACGGATGGCACGGCGACGAGCGAGCTGAGCCCGGCGCTGAGCGAGCTCGGCCAGGCCTTCCGCCACGTGTTCCGCGCGGTCAGCCGCCTGCGCGGGCGCGACACGCACTTGGTCGGCTCGGAGCTCAGCCACGCGCAGTTCGAGCTGTTGATCGAGCTCGACGAGCGCGGCGAGCTGTCGGCCGGCGAGCTGGCGGCGGCGGCGCGGCTGACGCCGGCGACGGTCACGCAGATGCTCGACCACCTGGCCGAGTCCGGGCACGTCGAACGCGTCCGCTCGGAGACCGACCGGCGCGTGGTCGTCTCGCGCCTGACCGCGCAGGGCAGGGGCAAGATCGAGGCCAAGCGAGCCGCCTGGCAGGGCCGCTGGCAGACGGCGCTGGGCGAGGTCTCAGAGCGTGATCTGCGGACGGCCACGCGGGTCCTCCAAAGGCTCGGCGCGATGTTCGAAGATGCTCCCGCGGAGGGTGCTTGCGAGCCCTCCGAGGGGGGCGTGCAAGGCGCCTCGCAGGCGCCGCGATAGCCCGTAGCCAAGCGGAATTGCTCTGCTATAGTCGGCCTCGCGTCGCGCGTGTGCGCAGGCAGTTCGATTGCGCCCTCGACGGAGTCGCAACTCAAGATGGAGACCTCGATCAGATAGCGAAGCGGACGGTCCACACAAGACCAGTAGCGCGCGTGGACCCGAGGGGTCCATTTTTTTCGCCCAAAGAGCCCATCGCCCGACCCCCCGACTTACCGATGCCACGCAAGTACACCCTGGAAAACACCCGCAACATCGGGATCATGGCGCACATCGACGCCGGTAAGACGACGACGACCGAGCGCATCCTCTACTACACCGGCCGCACGTACAAGATCGGCGAGGTGCACGAGGGCGCGGCCGTGATGGACTGGATGGAGCAGGAGCAGGAGCGCGGCATCACGATCACCTCGGCGGCCACCACGGCAGAGTGGAAAGGCCACCGGATCAACATCATCGACACGCCCGGCCACGTCGACTTCACGGTCGAGGTCGAGCGCTCGCTGCGCGTGCTCGACGGCGCGATCGCGCTGTTCGACTCGGTCGCCGGCGTCGAGCCCCAGTCTGAGACGGTCTGGCGCCAGGCCGACAAGTACCACGTGCCGCGGATCGCCTACATCAACAAGATGGACCGCATCGGCGCGGACTTCGACCGTGGCGTGCAGACGATGATCGACCGCCTCGGCGCGCACCCCGTGCCGATCCAGCTACCGATCGGCAACGAGGCCGACTTCCTTGGTGTGATCGACCTCGTGAAGATGAAGGCGATCGTCTACAAGGACGAGCTCGGCACCGAACAGGAAGAAAACGAGATCCCCGAGAACCTGCGCGAAGCGGCCGAGGCAGCGCGCGAACACCTGCTCGAGGAGGTCTCCCACTACGACGACGTGCTGCTCGAGCTGATCCTCGAGGAAGGCGAGATCCCCGAGGACAAGCTCAAGGCGGCGATCCGCAAGGCCACGCTGTCGACCAAGCTGACGCCGGTGCTGTGCGGCTCCTCGTTCAAGAACAAGGGCGTGCAGCCGCTGCTGGACGCGGTGATCGACTACCTGCCCTCGCCGCTCGACGTGCCGCCGGTCGTCGGCACCGAACTGATCAAAGGCGAGGAGGAGGAGCGCGAGGTCGTGCGCAAGGCCGATGACTCCGAGCCGTTCTCGGCGCTCGCCTTCAAGATCGCGGCCGACCCCTACGTCGGCAAGCTGACCTACTTCCGCGTCTACTCGGGCAAGGCTGCGAGGCGGGCTCGCGCGTGCTCAACGTCGGCAGCGGGCGCACCGAGCGGATCGGGCGCATCCTGATGATGCACGCCAACGACCGCGAGGAGGTCGAGGAGGTCTACGCGGGCGACATCGCCGCGGCGGTGGGCATCAAGCAGGTGATCACGGGCGACACGCTCGCGGCGCCGGACGCTCCCGATCCATCTCGAGAACATCGTCTTCCCGGAGCCCGTGATCAAGGTCGCGGTCGAGCCGAAGACGAAGGCCGACCAGGAGAAGATGTCGATCGCGCTCGGCCGGCTGGCCGAGGAGGACCCGACCTTCCAGGTGCGCACCAACGAAGAGACCGGCCAGACCGAGATCTCGGGCATGGGCGAGCTGCACCTGGAGGTGCTCGTCGACCGCATGAAGCGCGAGTTCGGCGTCGAGGCCAACGTCGGGCGCCCACAGGTCTCCTACCGCGAGACCGTGCGCGGCAGCGTCGAGAAGATCGAAGGCAAGTTCGTCCGCCAGACCGGCGGCTCGGGCCAGTTCGGCGTCGTCTACATCAACCTCGAGCCGGCGCCGGGCGAGGGCTTTGAGTTCGTCAACAAGATCAAGGGCGGGAACATCCCCTCGGAATACATCCCCGCCGTCAAGCAGGGCGTCGAAGAGGCGCTCGAGAACGGCGTCAAGGCGGGCTACCCGATGGTCGACATGCGCGTGACGCTGACCGACGGCAAGTACCACGACGTCGACTCCTCGGAGATCGCCTTCAAGGTGGCCGGCTCGATCGCCTTCAAGGAGGCCGCCAAGCGCGCCAAGCCGGTGCTGCTGGAGCCGATCTTCGCGGTCGAGGTCGTCACGCCGGAGGACTTCCTCGGCGAGGTGATCGGCGACCTGTCCCGCCGCCGTGGCCGCGTCGAGGGCCAGGAGCGGCGTGGCAACGCGCTGGCGTCACGGCGCGCGTGCCGCTGAGCGAGATGTTCGGCTACGCGACCGACCTGCGCTCGAACACGCAGGGCCGCGCGAACTACACGATGCAGTTCGACGCCTACGAGGAGGTTCCGCCGAACATCGCGGAGCAGATCGTCGAGCAGCGGACCGGGGAGCCAGTTCCCGCCTAGGCGGCCTGGGTGAGGCTTCGGAGATTGCAGGACAGAGAGCTTTAGGCAGCAGGCGGCAGTCACAGACGGCCGCATTTAGATAGATTTCTCAGGTTCGCCCTCACAGGGCGAACATACAAGTCGATACAGGAGCGAACCAAAAGTGGCGAAGGAGAAGTTCGAGCGCGACAAGCCGCACGTCAACGTCGGCACCATCGGTCACATCGACCACGGCAAGACGACGCTGACCGCTGCCATCACGACGGTGCTGGCCGAGCACGGAGGAGCGGAGGCCCGCACCTTCGCGGAGATCGACAACGCTCCCGAGGAGAAGGAACGCGGGATCACGATCGCGACCTCGCACGTCGAGTACCAGACGGAGAACCGTCACTACGCCCACGTCGACTGCCCCGGTCACGCCGACTACGTGAAGAACATGATCACGGGCGCCGCGCAGATGGACGGCGCGATCCTCGTCGTCTCGGCCGCCGACGGCCCGATGCCGCAGACGCGCGAGCACATCCTGCTGGCGCGCCAGGTCGGCGTCCCCTACATCGTCGTGTTCCTCAACAAGGCCGACATGGTCGACGACGACGAGCTCCTGGAACTGGTCGAGGTCGAGGTCCGCGAGCTGCTCAGCGAATACGACTTCCCGGGCGACGACATCCCCTTCATCACCGGCTCGGCGCTGAAGGCGCTCGAAGGCGACGAGGCCTACAAGGGCAAGATCCTCGAGCTCGCCGAGGCGCTTGACACCTACATCCCGGAGCCCGTGCGCGAGCTCGACAAGCCGTTCCTGATGCCGGTCGAGGACGTCTTCTCGATCACCGGTCGTGGCACGGTCGCCACGGGCCGCGTCGAGCAGGGCATCGTCAACACGGGCGACACGGTCGAAATCGTCGGCGTCCACGACTCGACCTCGACTGTCGTCACGGGCGTTGAGATGTTCCGCAAGATCCTCGACCAGGGTCAGGCGGGCGACAACGTCGGCTGCCTGCTGCGCGGTACCAAGCGCGAGGAGATCGAGCGCGGCCAGGTGCTGTGCAAGCCGGGCTCGATCACGCCGCACACCAAGTACAAGGCTGAGGTCTACGTGCTGAAGAAGGAGGAGGGTGGACGTCACACCCCGTTCTTCACCGGCTACCGGCCGCAGTTCTACTTCCGCACGACCGACGTCACCGGCGTGGCCAAGCTGCCCGACGGCGTCGAGATGGTCATGCCTGGGGACAACGTCCAGATGGAGATCGAACTGATCCAGCCGATCGCCATGGACCAGGGCCTGCGTTTCGCCATCCGAGAGGGCGGTCGCACGGTCGGCTCTGGCGTGGTCACAGAGATCATCGAGTAGTACCCGCCGCCCCGGAAGTTCGGGGCGGCTCTCATATTGCAGTCCGATACGACTAGAAGGCCCCCGGAAGGCGCGGTGGCAGAGGTGGAGGCGGATTCCACGACACGGAGTCCGCCCTTTTTCTGCCCAGGCCGGCCCGCGGTAGATCCTCGAGCGCCAAGACAACCCGAAACAGAGACAAGAGAGCAGACGCAGAGAACCAATGGCATCGGCCACGCAAAACAAGATCCGCATTCGCCTGAAGGCGTATGACACCTCGGCGATCGAGTCGGCGGCGAAGGAGATCGTCGAGACGGCGACGCGTACCGGCGCGAGCGTGTCCGGCCCGGTGCCGCTGCCGACGGAGAAGAACGTCTACTGCGTGATCCGTTCGCCGTTCAAGGACAAGGACTCGCGCGAGCACTTCGAGATCCGCACGCACAAGCGCCTGATCGACATCCACCAGCCGACGCCGAAGACGGTCGACTCGCTGCAGCGCCTCGACCACCTGCCGGCGGGCGTGGACATCGAGATCCGCCTCGCGACCTGAGCCACGAGATGTCCGCGATCCTCGCCAAGAAGCTCGGCATGACCCAGGTGTTCCAGGAGGACGGCAGCGTGGCGCGCGTAACCGTGCTGCAGGCCGGCCCGTGTCCGGTGACGGCGATCCGCACGCCCGAGCGCGACGGCTACGAGGCCGTCCAGCTGGCCTTCGGGCAGGCCAAGGAGAAGCACCTGACGAAAGCCGAGCTCGGCCACCTGAAGAAGGTCGACGCGCCGCCGCTGCGCCACGTCGTCGAGTTTCGCGATACCCAATGGGGCACAGGCGAGGCGGGCGAGCTGCAGCTCGGCGAGAACGTGACGGTCGAGGCCTTCGAGGTCGGCGGGCGCGTGAAGATCTCAGGCACCTCCAAGGGCAAGGGCTTCCAGGGCACGATCAAGCGCCACAACTTCGCCTCAGGCCCGAAGTCGCACGGCTCGCACAACAAGCGTGCGCCGGGATCGATCGGCGCCTCGGCGTGGCCGGCGCGCGTGATGAAGGGCATCCGCGGCCCCGGCCAGATGGGCAACAAGCGCGTCACCCAGAAGGGCCTCGAGATCGTCGCCCTCGACGCCAAGGAGAACCTGCTGATGGTGCGCGGCTCGGTGCCGGGCCCGCGCGGCGGCGTGGTGGAGGTGCGCAGCGATGCCTGACGCCCCGGTGCTCGGTCAGTCAAAGAAAGTCAAACTTGATGATGGCGCCTTCGGCGCACGATTCCATGGCCCGCTGGTGCACCAGAGCGTGCGCGCGGAGCAGGCGGCGCGCCGGCGTGGGACGGCGGCGACGAAGACGCGCGCGATGGTCTCCGGCGGCGGTGCCAAGCCGTGGCGCCAGAAGGGCACGGGCCGTGCCCGCGCGGGCTCCAACCGCTCGCCGATCTGGACGGGCGGTGGCGTGACGTTCGGCCCGCAGCCGCGCTCCTACACGTTCAAGGTCAACCGCAAGGAGCAGCGCGCGGCGCTGCGCAGCGCGCTGTCGCTGCACGCCGAGCGGGGCTCGCTGGCGATCCTCGACGCGGGCGCGTTCACGGCGCCGAAGACGCGCCAGGCGCTCGACCTGCTCGAAGACTGGGGCCAGGACTCGACCGACGCTCGTCGTGCTCGGCCCCGAGCAGTCAGACGTGGCGCTGTCATTTCGCAACCTCAAGCGCGTGGCCGTGCTCAGCGCGGCCGACGTCGGCGTCACTGAAGTCGTCGGCGCCGCCTCGCTGCTCGTCTCCGAGGCTGCGCTGGCCGAGCTGACCGAGCGCGCAGCCAAGCCGCGCGCCGGTGCGGCCGAGCAGGAGGAGGCGGCCTGATGGATCACTCACAGGTGATCATCCGCCCGGTCGTCTCGGAGAAGAGCTACGTGCTCTCGGCGGCCAACCGCTACACCTTCCGCGTCCACGACGACGCGCACAAGACGCAGATCCGCCAGGCGATCGAGGCGCTGTTCGACGTGCACGTCGTCGAGGTGCGCACCTCGAGCGTCAAGTCCAAGCCCAAGCGCCGCGGCACGAGCAGCGGGCGCACGCGCAGCTGGAAGAAGGCGATCGTGCAGGTGCGCGACGGCGAATCGATCCCTGTGTTCCAGGGCCTGCAAGCGGTCGAAGGGTCATAAGAGATGCCGATTCGTAAGCCAAAGCCGACAAGCCCGGGGCGACGCTTCGTCTCCTACCCGGACTTCGCGGAGATCACGAAGTCAAAGCCCGAGAAGACGCTCGTCGAAGGGCTGAAGAAGAGCGGCGGGCGCAACGCGCACGGGCGCAAGACCTCGCGCCACCGCGGTGGCGGCGCCAAGCGCGCCTACCGCCGGATCGACTTCAAGCGCCGCAAGGACGGCGTGCAGGCGAAGGTGGCGGCGATCGAGTACGACCCCAACCGCTCGGCCTACATCGCGCTCTTGCACTACGTCGACGGCGAGAAGCGCTACATCCTCGCGCCGCAGCGGCTGACCGTCGGCATGACGGTCGCCTCGGGCGAGGGCGCCGACATCGCGGTGGGCAACTGCATGGAGCTCGCGCGGATGCCGGTCGGCACGGTGATCCACAACGTCGAGCTGCAGCCCGGTCGCGGCGGGCAGATGGCGCGCTCGGCGGGCGCCGCCGTACAGCTGATGGCCAAGGACGGCGAGATGGCGACGCTGCGCCTGCCCTCGGGCGAGATGCGGATGGTCCGCGCGGAGTGCCGCGCGACGGTCGGCGCGCTCGGCAACACCGACCATCAGAACGTGAAGATCGGCAAGGCGGGGCGCAAGCGCCACATGGGCGTGCGCCCGCAGACGCGCGGCACGGCGATGAACCCGGTCGACCACCCGCACGGCGGCGGCGAGGGCTCGACGACGGCCGGCCGGCACCCGGTGACGCCGTGGGGCGTGCCGACGCTCGGCTACCGCACGCGCAAAAAGAACAAGAACTCGAGCAAGTACATAGTGCGCGGCCGTCGCCGCGGGAAGGGTAAGCAGCGATGAGTCGCTCATCCAAGAAGGGCCCGTGGGTCGAAGAGCGCCTGATGAACCGCATCGAAGCGCTCAACGCGGCCAACAACAAGAAAATGCTGCGCACGTGGTCGCGCGCGTCGACGATCTTCCCGGAGATGGTCGGGCACACGATCGCCGTGCACGACGGCAAGAAGCATGTCCCGGTGTTCGTCAGCGAGTCGATGGTCGGGCACAAGCTCGGCGAGTTCGCACCGACGCGCGTGTTCCGTGGGCACGCCGGCTCGGGAAGGGTCCGCTAGATGAGCGCCGAGCAGGAGCAGGACGACGTGACCGAGCCGGACACGCCCGCGGCGAAAAAACCGGCTGCCAAAAAAGCTGCGAAAAAACCGGCCAAAGCGGCCAAAGGCGCGGAGGCGAAAGCCCCCGGCAAAGAC
Source organism: uncultured Solirubrobacteraceae bacterium (assembly GCA_963716315.1). Lineage (GTDB taxonomy): Bacteria > Actinomycetota > Thermoleophilia > Solirubrobacterales > Solirubrobacteraceae > Palsa-744. The sequence continues at coordinate 2,686,283 of OY970301.1, forward strand.
GCCGAGGCGAAGGCCGACGAGGGCACCAAGCCGGCCGCCAAGAAAGCCGCCAAAAAACCTGCGGCGAAAAAAGCTGCGAGCAAAGCGCCGGCCGCGAAAGAGCCCGTCGCGAGCGAGCCGAAAAAAGCCGGCCGCGGCAAAGCGGCGCCGGCCAAACCGCGGCGCAAAGTCGTCCGCGCGCACGCGCGCTACGTGCGCACCTCGGCGCGCAAGGCGCGGATGGTCTGCGGGCACCTGCGCGGCAAGTCGGTGCAGGAGGCACGCGCTATCCTCGCCTTCACCCCTCGTGACGTGGCGCGCGACTGGAGCAAGCTGCTCGAGTCGGCAGTGGCAAACGCCGAGAGCAACCACGAGTTGCTCGAGGACGACCTGATCGTCCGTGAGGCGTTCGCCGACGAGGGGCCGACGATCAAGCGCTTCAGGCCACGCGCGATGGGACGCGCCACGCCGATCCGCAAGCGCACGAGCCACTTGACGATCACGCTGACCCCGGACCCCGCGCCCCGGACCACCAAGAGAGACGGCTAGAGAGAAGAAGAATGGGACAAAAGGTTCATCCAGAGGCCATGCGCGTGGGTTACATCCACGACTGGAAGTCGAACTGGTTCAACGAAAAGCACTTCGCCGAGTACCTCGCCGAGGACGTGCGCATCCGTGAGCACATCACGAACAAGCTCGCCCACGCCGGCCTCTCGAGCATCACGATCCGCAAGGACTCCAACGAACTCGAGGTCAACATCCACACGGCGCGCCCGGGCATCGTGATCGGCAAGTCGGGCAGCGAAGTGGACGCGCTGCGCCGTGACCTGCACAAGATGACGAACAAGCAGATCAAGGTGAACATCCTCGAGATCAAGCGCCCCGAGCTCGACGCCTCGCTGGTGGCGCAGTCGATCGCCGAGCAGCTGCAGAACCGCGTCGCCTTCCGCCGTGCGATGAAGCGCGCGCTGACCAGCGCGATGCGCTCGGGCGCGAAGGGCGTCAAGGTGCAGGTCTCCGGGCGCCTCGGCGGCGCAGAGATGGCGCGCACCGAAAGCTACTCCGACGGTCGCGTGCCGCTGCACACGATGCGCGCCGACATCGACTACGGCTTCTACGAGTCGCGCACGACGTTCGGGCGGATCGGTGTGAAGTGCTGGATCAACAAGGGCGAGATCATGCCCGAGGGCTACACGGGCGCCGACCTGACCGACATCACGGCGCCAGCGCCGTCGAGCAACGACCGCGACGGACGCGGCGGACGAGATGGTCGTGACGGACGCGGTCGCGGTCGCGGCGGCGGCGGGCCGGGCGGCGGCGGTGGACGCGGGCGTGGCCCCGGCGGTCCCGGCGGCGGCGGTGGCGGGCGTGGGCCCGGCGGTGGCGGCTTCGGCGGTCGTGGCGGCGGAGGCGGCGGTGGACGCGGCCCCGGCGGTGGCGGCGGTCGCGGTGGCTCGCGTCCGGGTGGCGGAGGTGGGCGCTGATGCTCTCTCCCAAGCGCGTCAAGCACCGCAAGCAGCACCGTGGACGCCGTGCCGGGATGTCGCGCGGCCAGGTCAAGGTGCAGTTCGGCGAGTACGGGCTGAAGGCGCTCGAGGGCGGCTGGCTGACCAACCGCCAGATCGAGGCCGCACGTGTCGCGATGACGCGCAAGATCAAGCGTGGCGGCAAGGTGTGGATCAACGTGTTCCCGGACAAGCCGGTGACGAAGAAGCCGGCCGAGACGCGCATGGGCTCGGGCAAGGGCTCGCCCGAAGGCTGGGTCGCCGTGGTCAAGCCGGGCCGCGTGATGTTCGAGCTGGCCGGTGTGTCCGAGCCGCTCGCGCGCGACGCGATCCGCCTGGCGGCGCACAAGCTCCCGGTGAAGTCCAAGTTCGTGCTGCGTGAGGACTGACGCTGCGATGACGGCCAAGGAGATGCGCGACATGGAGCCCGGTGAGCTGACCAAGCAGATCGCGGTGCTGCGCAAAGAGGTGTTCGGCCTGCGTTTCTCCAACGCGACCGGCGAACTGGACAACACTGCCGGCATGGGGCGCGCCAAGCGCGACCTCGCCCGGGCCCTGACGGTCGCGCGCGAGCAAGAGCTGCGCGGCGAGAGCAACTGACACCCCAACTGCTGAGACGAAACGGAAGACATGGCTGACGAGCAAGAGAACGAGACTCCCGAGACCACCGAGGACGCGCCGCAGGCCGCCGAGGCGCCTGAGGCTGCCGCGGCTGAGGCTCCGGAAGAGGACGCCCCCGAGGCCGTCGAGGAGGCTCCGGCCGACGAGGCCGAGGCCGAGGCGCCCGCGCCTGAGCCGGCCGCCGAGGCCGAGCCGAGCGAGCCGGTCGAGGTGCTCTCGCCGAAGGAGCGCCGCCGTCGCGCGCGCTCCAAGCACGAGGGCGCGCCGAACCCGACGCGCACGCCGGAGGAGCGCCAGGCCGAGCGCGTGGCCGAGCGCAAGCGCAAGGCCGTGCGCCGTCGCGCGCGTCGCCTGCAGGAACGCGCCAAAGCGGCCGAGCGCCGCGCTGCGGCGCCGGCGGCGGAGCCGCTCGCGCCGGTGCACGCACCGGTCGAGGGCGCGCGCAGGGTGCGCCAGGGAATCGTCGTCTCGGACAAGGCCGAGAAGACGATCACGGTGCGCATCGACACCGCCCGCCGCCACCGCCGCTACGAGAAGATCGTGCGCAGCTCGAGCACGCTGCACGCGCACGACGAGAACAACGACGCGCACGAGGGCGACACGGTGCGCGTGATCGAGAGCCGCCCGCTGTCGCGCACCAAGCGCTGGGCGCTCGTCGACGTGCTTGAGAGGGCCCGATGATCCAGAACGAGACAAGGCTTCGCGTGGCCGACAACACGGGCGCGCGCGAGATCCTCTGCATCCGCGTGAAGGGCGGCTCGCAGCGGCGCTATGCGTTCGTCGGCGACGTGATCACGGCGACCGTCAAGCAGGCCAACCCGCAGGGAGCCGTCAAAAAGGGCGAGGTCGTGACGGCGGTGATCGTGCGCACGAAGAAGCCGATCGGCCGCGACGACGGCACCTACATCGCCTTCGACGAGAACGCAGCGGTGATCATCGACGACCAGAACAATCCGCGCGGCACGCGCGTGTTCGGCCCGGTCGCGCGCGAACTGCGCGAGCGCAACTTCATGAAGATCGTCTCGCTGGCGCCCGAGGTCCTGTGATGGCCGGCAAGACGGGCAAGCGCGGCTCGATGAAGATCCGCTCGAACGACCAGGTGAAGATCACGGCGGGCAAGGACCGCGGCAAGACCGGCAAGGTCCTGCGCGTCGAGCCGGCCAAGGAACGCCTCTACGTCGAGGGCCTGAACATGGTCAAGCGCGCCGTGCGCCCGCAGCAGAACCAGAGCACCTCGCCGCTGCCCAACGCGGCGGGACAGCTTGGCGGGATCATCGAGCGCGAGGGCCCGATCCACATCTCCAACGTGATGCTGCTCGACGGCAAGGGCAACCCGACGCGCGTGCGCATCCAGCGCGACGGCGGCTCGCGCGTGCGCGTCGCCAAGAGCACCGGAGCGGAGCTCGACTGATGGCTGCGACGGATACGACAGAGGCCCCGCCGGCACGCCTGAAGGCGCGCTACTTCGAGGAGATCCGCCCGTCGCTGATCGAGCGCTTCGAGTTCTCCTCGAACATGCAGGCGCCGCGACTGGAGAAGATCACGCTGAACATGGGCGTCGGCCTGGCCAAGCAGGACTCCAAAGTGCTGAAGGCCGCGACCGAACAGCTCGCCACGATCGCCGGCCAGCAGCCGAGCGTGCGCCGCGCGCGCAAGTCGATCGCCGCGTTCAAACTTCGCGAGGGCATGCCCGTCGGCGTCTCCGTGACGCTGCGCGGCGAGCGCGCCTATGAGTTCCTCGACCGGCTCGTGTCGATCGCGATCCCGCGGATCCGCGACTTCCGCGGGCTGAACCCACGCTCGTTCGACGGGCGCGGCAACTACACGATGGGCGTGCGCGAGCAGATCATCTTCCCCGAGATCGACTACGACGCGATCGACCAGGTGCGCGGCCTGGACATCACGATCACGACGACCGCCTCCAGCGACATCGAAGCGTTCGCGCTGCTGCAGTCGTTCGGCATGCCGTTCGCCTCGCAGGGCCGCCCCAAGGGCTACGACCCGGCCGCAGACGAGGCAGAGGCCAAGGCGCACGCCGAGTCCGAGGCCGCCAAGGCAGCCGAAGCCGCTGCCGCCCCGGCGCCGAAAGCCAAAGCGGCGAAGAAAACTGTGCCCGAGCCCGAGCCCGAGCCCGAGCCCGCCGAGCCCGAAGCCGAGGCGGCCGAGGAGCCTGCCGCAGAGGAGCCCGAGGCGAGCGCCGAGACGGCCGCCGCCGAGCCGGAGCCGGCGAGCGAGGAGCCGCCTGCAGAGGAGCCGGAGGCAGCCGCCGAGGCGAGCGAGCCACAGGCAAGCGCCGAGCAGGCGACAGACTCAGAGGAGCAGCAGCCGGACGCCAGCGACGAGAAAGAGAGCAGCGACTGATGGCCAAGACATCGCAGCGCGTCAAGCAGGCGCGTAAACCGAAGTTCAAAACGCGTGCCTATACTCGCTGCAACCGCTGCGGGCGTCCGCGTGCGGTCTATCGCAAGTTCGGCGTGTGTCGCATCTGTTTGCGCGAGCTCGCCCACAACGGCCAGATCCCGGGGATGACGAAGTCCTCGTGGTAATGGGGCAGACAATCCTTTCGACCTTCCACTGAACGAGCAGCCATGTCCATGACCGATCCGATAGCCGACTTCCTCACGCGCGTGCGCAACGCGATTCACGCTGCGCACGAGACGGTCGACATCCCGGCGTCGAAACTGAAGAGCGAGCTTGCACGGATCCTCGCCGAGCAGGGCTACATCGACTCCTTCGAGGTCGTGCCCGCCCCGGACGGCGGCCCCGGACAGCTGCTGCAGATCCGCCTGAAGTACACCGAGGACCGCCGCTCGGCGATCTCGGGGCTGCGTCGCGTCTCGCGCCCGGGGCGGCGTACGTACGTCGACGCCAAGCACATCCCGAAGGTGCTCGGCGGCATGGGAACCTCGATCGTCTCGACCTCGCACGGCGTAATGACCGGCCACGACGCCCGCGCCGAGGGCGTCGGCGGCGAGGTCCTGGCGCAGGTCTGGTGAGCTGAGCATGTCTCGAATCGGCAGACAGCCCATCGCGGTGCCGAGCGGCGTGACGGTCGCGATCGAGCCCGGCGAGGTCCGCGTCAACGGGCCCAAAGGCGAACTCTCAGAGCGCATCCACCGCGACATCGAGGTCAAGCAGGACGGCGAGCAGCTGCTCGTGTCGCGTCCGACCGACCGCGGCGAACACCGCGCGCTGCACGGCCTCACGCGCTCGCTCGTGGCGAACATGGTCCAGGGCGTGACGGCGGGCTACGAGAAGCGCCTGGAGATCCAGGGCGTCGGCTACCGCGCGCAGCTGAAGGGCAAGAACCTCGAGCTCGCCGTGGGCTACTCGCACCCGGTGCCGATCCCGGCGCCGGACGGGATCGAGTTCGAAGTGCCGCAGCCGACGCGCGTCGTCGTCAAGGGCATCTCCAAGCAGCTCGTCGGCGAGACGGCGGCGATCATCCGCAAGCAGCGCCCGCCGGAGCCGTACAAGGGCAAGGGCATTCGCTACGAGGGCGAGTATGTGCAAAGGAAGGTCGGCAAGCGCGCATGACCGTCATCACGAAGCCACAGAGCAGGCTCAAACGGCGCCGCCGCGTGCGCGCGAAGGTCTCGGGCACGGCCGAGCGTCCGCGCATCTCGGTGTTCCGCTCCAACCAGGGCGTCTCGGCGCAGCTGATCGACGACGTCGCGGGGCGCACGCTGGCGGCGGTCAACTGGTACGAGCCGGAGCTGCGCGGCCTGAAGAAGCCCGAGCGCACCAAGCGGGCCGGCGAGACGTTCGCCGAGCGGGCCAAGGCGGCGGGGATCTCCGAAGCGGTGTTCGACCGCGGCGGCTACCGCTACCACGGCCACGTGCGCGCTTTCGCCGAGGCAATCCGCGAGGCCGGGATCACCGTCTAGCCGTCCGGTGAGCGCGCGACCGCTACCCTCTCACTCCCCCTTATGTCGATAACCGTAGACAGATCAGTCAGCCCGGCCGGCCTGGACCTCCAGGAGCGCGTCGTCGAGATCAACCGCGTCGCCAAGGTCGTCAAGGGCGGCCGGCGCTTCTCGTTCACGGCGCTCGTGGTCGTCGGCGACGAGCGCGAAATCGTGGGCGTCGGCTACGGCAAGGCCAACGAGGTTCCGCTGGCGATCCAGAAGGGCGTCGAGCGCGCGAAGAAGGATCTGTTCCGCGTGCCCAAGCACGGCAGCACGATCACCCACCAGACGACCGGCGTCTTCGGCGCCGGCCGCGTGTTCCTCAAGCCGGCGTCCCCCGGAACGGGCGTGATCGCCGGCGGCGGCGTGCGCGCGGTGCTCGAGCTCGCCGGCATCCACGACATCCTCTCCAAGAGCCTCGGCACGCAGAACCCGATCAACCTCGTCAAGGCGACGGTCGCCGGCCTGCGCGGCCTGCGCACGCCACAGGAGGTCGGCGAGCTGCGCGGTCTGTCGATCGACAAGGTGCTCGGCCTCAGCGGCCAGAGCGCCAACGGCGCCACGGCGACGCTGACGGACGAGGGCGCGAGCGCCGAGGCCCCCGCCGACGCTGCCCCTGCCGACGCCACGCCCGCCGACGCCGCCACGGCCGAGGCCGACGCCGGCGCAACCGCGCAGGCCGCGGCGACCGACGAGGCCCAGACGGAGGCGGCGAGCGCTTCGGGCGAGGAGGCTTCCTCCTGATGGCCGAGCTGACCGTCACGCAGCGCCGCTCACGCAACGGCGCGAACAAGAAACAGCTCGACACGCTGCGCTCGCTCGGACTGCGCCGAATCGGACACACGGTCGAGGTCAAGGACTGCGAGCAGGCGCGCGGGATGCTGCACGCAGTGCGCCACCTGGTCGAGGTCAAGGAGGGCAAGTCGTGAGCCCGGCCGACGGCGAGAAGCCGCAGCGCATCGGGCTGCACAGCCTGGCGCCGGCTCCGGGCAGCCGCCGCCCGCGCAAGCGGATCGGCCGCGGCGAAGGCTCGGGCACGGGCAAGACTTCAGGCCGTGGGCAGAAGGGCGCGGGCTCGCGTGCGGGCTCCAAGCGCCGCGCGCGCTTCGAGGGCGGCCAGATGCCGATTCACATGCGCATGCGAAAGCTGCGCGGGCCGCACATGAAGAAGTCGATGCCGTTCGAGCCCTTCCGCACGCACACCCAGCCGGTCAACGTCGAAGCGCTGCAGGAGCGCTTCGAGGCAGGCGCCGAGGTGACGGTCGAGGCGATGAAGGCGAAGGGCCTCGGCACGCGCAAGGACGTCCCGATCAAGGTTCTCGCCAGGGGCGAGATCTCAAAGGCGCTGACGGTGCACGCGCATGCGTTCAGCGCCGGCGCGCGCGAGCGCATCGAGGCGGCCGGCGGCACGTGCAAGCTCGTCGAGCTCTAGTCGCGCGAGCCGGCAGTGCAACCGCCGGCACGCCGACACGCATCCACTAGAATCCGCCGCTCCGCGGGAGGGAGTGCAGCGCCGCTCTAGGCCGCGGATCGAAGCCCATGCTCTCAACGATCCTCAACGCCTTCCAGGTCGCGGACATCCGCAAGAAGATCGCCTTCACGGCGGCGATGCTGCTGATCTACCGCTTCGGCTCGCACATCCCCGTGCCGGGCGTCAACCTGACGGCGGTCAACAACATCCAGAAGGAGTTCGGCGGCTCCAACATCCTCGGGCTGCTCAACCTCTTCTCGGGCGGCGGTCTCTCACGCATCGCGCTGTTCGCGCTGGGCATCATGCCCTACATCACGGCCTCGATCATCCTGCAGCTGCTGCAGGTCGCGGTGCCGTCGCTGGAAAAGCTCTCCAAGGAAGGGGAGGTAGGGCAGGCGCGGATCACGCAGTACACGCGCTACCTGACGGTCGGCCTGGCCTTCGCCCAGTCGATCGGCTACGTCTTCCTGTTCCACACGCTGCAGGCCAAAGCGGGCGAATCGGTCGTCACGCACTTCGACGCGCCGCACATCTTCCTGATCGTGATCTGCCTGACGACGGGCTGCGTGCTGTTGATGTGGATCGGCGAGCTGATCACCCAGCGCGGCATCGGCAACGGCATCTCGCTGCTGATCTTCGCCTCGATCGTGGCGCGCCTGCCGAGCGGCATCCAGACGTGGTGGACCTCACAGGACCAGGTCTTCAAGGTGATGATGCCGTTCCTCGTGCTCGCGGTCGTGGCGGGCATCGTGTTCGTGCAGGAAGGCCAGCGCCGCATCCCGGTGCAGTATGCAAAGCGCGTGATCGGGCGGCGCATGACCGAAGGCGGGCAGACCTATCTGCCGCTGCGCGTGAACATGGCCGGCGTGATCCCGGTGATCTTCGCGGCCAGCATCATGGCCTTCCCGCCGACCATTGGCCAGCTCGTGAAAACGCACTGGGGGCAGTCGATCTCGGACTTCTTCTCGCCCAACGGCTGGCACTACATCGTCGGCGAGTCGATCTTCATCCTGCTGTTCACCTACTTCTACACGGCGGTCACGTTCAACCCGGTCGACCAGGCCGACAACCTGAAGAAGTACGGCGGCTTCATCCCCGGGGTGAGACCGGGCCGCCCGACGGCGGAATTCCTCGACCGCATCCTCGCGCGGCTGACGTTCCCGGGCGCGCTGTTCCTTGCCGCGGTGGCGGCGCTGCCGACGATCCTGATCGCGCGTACGCACCAGAACATCCCGCTCGGGGGCACCTCGATCCTGATCGTGATCGGCGTCGCGCTGGAAACGATGAAGCAGCTCGAGGCGCAGCTGATGATGCGAAGTTACGAGGGGTTCCTCAAGTAGTCAGGCGGTAGCCGGGCGGGCAGCCCAAGAGATAGGCTGCCCCGATCGTGTCCGAATTGAACCTGATCCTGCTCGGACCGCCGGGCGCGGGGAAGGGCACGCAGGCCGAGCGCCTGCGCGAGGACTTCGGGCTGCCACACGTCTCGACGGGCGACATGCTGCGCGCGGAGGTGGCCGGGGGCAGCGAGCTGGGCTTGGCGGCCAAGCGCTACATGGATGCCGGCGAGCTCGTGCCGGACGAGGTGATCGTCGGCATGATCTCACAGCGCGTGCGCGGGCCCGACGCCGGCAACGGCTTCCTGCTCGACGGCTTCCCACGCAATGCGGAGCAGGCCGACGCGCTCGCCGAGGCGCTCGATGGCCTCGGGCGTCGTCTCAGCGCGGCGCTGCTGATCGAGGTGCCCGACGAGGAGCTCGTGCGGCGCCTCGCGGGCAGGCGCGTGTGCGTGAAGAACCCGAGCCACATCTACCACGTCGAGTTCGACCCGCCCAAGCACGAGGGCGTCTGCGACCAGGACGGCTCGCGGCTGATGCAGCGCGATGACGACAAGGAGGAGACGATCCGCCGGCGCCTGGAGGTCTACCACTCCCAGACAGAGCCCCTGATCGACCACTACGACGAGGCGGGCATCCTGCGCCGCTTCGACGGCACGCGCGACCCGGACGAGGTGCACGCGCGGATCAGGGCGACGATCGCCGCCTTGCGTCTCGAGACCAAGCTGTAGCTAAGCTCGGCGGGTGATCATCAAGAAGTCAGCAGAGGAGATCGAGAAGATGCAGGCGGCGGGCGCGATTCTCGTTGCCACGCACGAAGAGCTCGAGTCGAAGGTCGCCCCGGGCGTGAGCACGCAGGAGCTCGACGAGCTCGCCGAGCGCTTCATCCGCTCCCACGGGGCAGTGCCGACGTTCAAGGGCTACCGCGGCTTCCCAGGCTCGATCTGCGCCTCGCCGAACGCGATGGTCGTGCACGGGATACCGGGCCCGTACCGCCTGAAGGACGGCGACATCATCTCGATCGACGTCGGCGTGACGCTCGACGGGTGGGTCGCCGACGCGGCGCGCACGCTGCCGGTCGGCGAGATCGGCGCGGTCGAGCAGAACCTGCTGAGCGCCACCAAGGCTTCGTTGCTGGCGGGCGTGGCCGAGTGCCGCCCGGGCAACCGCATGGGCGACATGTCGAGCGCGATCCAGCGGGTCGCCGAGGGCGCCGGCCTGTCGGTCGTGCGCTCGCTGGTCGGGCACGGCGTGGGGCGCAACATGCACGAGGATCCGCAGGTGCCCAACTACGGCAAGCCGGGCAAGGGGCCGCTGTTGGAGGAGGGCATGGTGCTGGCGGTCGAGCCGATGATGACGGCCGGCCGCGCCTCGGTGCGCGTGGGTGGGGACGGCTGGGCGATCTTCTCTCAGGACGGCTCGCCGGCGGCTCATTTCGAGTTCACGGTGGCGGTCACGGGCGACGGGCCGAAGGTGCTGACACCCTGGCATCTGACTCCGGCGGCACGCGCCAACGGTCACGCGCCGGAGCCGGCCGCGCGCCCGTAGCGCAGCCGGCCGCCGGCCCCTGAAGTTGCTACCATCCGGGGTCCTGTTCACTCGAGGACGTATATTCTCGCGTGAGCAATCTCCACGATCGGGTAGCGGCGGCCGCAACGGCAGCCAGAGCCGGGTCGCCGGAACAAGCGTCCGAAAGGGATCATGAAGGTACGACCGTCGGTCAAGCCGATGTGCGAGAAATGCAAGGTCATCCGCCGCAACGGCGTGGTGTTGGTGATCTGCCAGAACAAGCGCCACAAGCAGCGGCAGGGCTAACGAAGCGATGGCTCGTATCGCAGGCGTGAACCTGCCCCTGAACAAGCGCTCGGAGATCGGGCTGACCTACATCTACGGGATCGGTCGCGCGACGTCGAACAAGGTCCTCGCCGAGGTCGGCGTCAGCCCGGACACCTACATCCGCGACCTGACCGAGGACGAGGTCGCGAAGCTGCGCGACGCGATCGACGAGAACCTCACGGTCGAGGGCGATCTGCGGCGCGAGCGCTCGCAGGACATCAAACGACTTCAGGAGATCGCCTGCTACCGCGGCCTGCGCCACCGGCGCGGCCTGCCGGTGCGTGGGCAGAAGACGAAGACCAACGCGCGCACGCGCAAGGGCCCGAAGCGGATGCAGGTTGCCGGCAAGAAGAAGGCCGGCAAGAAGTAAATGCCTGCTGCTCCGAAACGCGCCCGCGGCCGTCGCAAGCCGAAAAAGAACATCCCGATCGGCCAGGCGCACATCAAGACTTCGTTCAACAACACGATCGTCTCGCTGACTGACACCTCGGGCAACGTGATCGCCTGGGAGTCGGCCGGCGGCGCCGGCTTCAAGGGCTCGCGCAAGTCGACGCCGTTCGCGGCGCAGGTGACAGCGGACGCGGCGGCGCGCAAGGGCCTGGAGCAGGGGCTGCAGAAGGTCGAGGTCTACGTCAAGGGCCCGGGCTCTGGCCGCGAGACGGCGATCCGCTCGCTGCAGGCGGCGGGCCTCGAGGTGACGGGCGTCAAGGACGTCACGCCGCAGGCCCACAACGGTTGCCGCCCGAGAAAGCGCAGGCGCGTCTAGATGGCACGCGACACGGGCCCGCAGTGCAAGCAGTGCCGCCGCGAGGGACAGAAGCTGTTCCTCAAGGGCGAGCGCTGCCTGACTGACAAGTGCGGCGTGGAGCGCCGCGCGTACCCGCCGGGCGAGCACGGCCGCGGCCGGCTCAAACAGAGCGAGTACCGCGTGCAGCTGCGCGAGAAGCAGAAGGCCAAGCGCTACTACGGCGTGCTCGAGCGCCAGTTCGCGGGCTACTACGTGAAGGCTTCGCGCCAGCCGGGCATCACGGGCGAGAACCTGCTGGCGCTCTTGGAGTGCCGTCTCGACAACGTCCTTGTACGCCTCGGCTTTGCCGCATCGCGGCGCCAGGCGCGACAGCTGATCCGCCATGGCCACTGGACGGTCAACGGCCGGCGGGTGAACATCCCGAGCTACCAGGTGCGCGAAAACGACGTGATCGCCATCAAGGCGGAGACGCCGGCCACGCAGGTGGTCAGAGACGCAACCGAGCTCACCGGACAGATTCCCGCGTGGCTCCAGGCCGACCACGAGTCGCTCACGGCCAAGGTGCTGCGCAAGCCGGAGCGGCGTGAGGTAGCCGCGCCGGTGCAGGAGCAGCTCATCGTCGAGCTGTACTCGAAGTAGTTAGCACCTTCCCAAGCGCGCGCTCGATCCCGGGCGGCGCTCCGAGCCGGCCGTCCTGATCGACGCCGGTGAGACACCAAAACGACGTTAGGACCCTGATGCTCGACTTCCAAATCCCCCGGATCACAAGCGAGTCCGTGGAGCAGAACCGCGGTACGTTCACGATTGAGCCGCTCGACCGCGGGTTCGGCTACACGTTCGGCAACTCGCTGCGCCGCGTGCTGCTGTCCTCTCTCTCGGGCGCTGCAGTGACGAGCGTGCGCATCGAGGGCGTTGCGCACGAGTTCTCGACGATCAACGGCGTCAAGGAGGACGTGACGGACATCGTCCTCAACCTGAAGGGCGTGGTCTGCCGCATGCACTCGGACGCGAGCGAGGTCGAGGCGCCGCTGGTCGTCAGCGGCCCGGGCGAGATCACGGCGAAGGACATCGACCTGCCGGCGGGCGTTGAGATCCTCAACCCCGATATCCACATCGCGACGCTCGAGAAAAAAACGAAGCTCGAGCTGTACATGACGATCGGCCGCGGCCGCGGCTACCGCCCGGCGGAGGAGAACAAGTCCTCTGACCAGCCGATCGGCGTGATCCCGATCGACTCGATCTTCTCGCCGGTGCGCCGCGTGGCGTACGCGGTCGAGCAGGCGCGTGTCGGTCAGAAGACGGACTTCGACAAGCTCACGCTGGACATCGAGACGGACGGCTCGATCGACCCGCAGGCGGCGCTGCGCGAGGCGGCGGAGCTCTTGATCAGCCAGCTGGCGATCTTCACCGACGCGGACCGCATCCAGGAGCTGCGCGCGGCGCCGGGCGGCCAGCTCGACGGCCACGGCCTGGCGGTCGGCGGCGGCGGCGCGGCGCCGGCGCTGCAGGGCGAGGAGTACAGCATCCTGATCGAGGAGCTCGAGCTGGGCGTGCGCTCGTACAACTGCCTCAAGCGCGCGGGCATCCAGACGGTGGGCGATCTGATCTCGAAGTCGGAGGCGGAGCTCAACGCGATCCCGAACTTCGGCAAGAAGTCGATCGACGAGGTGATCGAGACGCTCCACGCGCGGGGCCTGGACCTCCGTCAGGATTAAGAGAGGCCGCTCCGCGGCCTAGAGAGAACTACACTTCGATCCGCTCATGCGACACCAGCGTAAAAGACACCAGCTCAGCCGCGACAGCGCCCACCGCAAGGCGCTGCTGATGAACCTGAGCAAGGAGATCATCGAGCACGAGCGGATCGAAACGACGCAGGCCAAGGCCAAGGCGGTCAAGCCTCACGTCGAGAAACTGATCACGCTCGCCAAGAGAGGCGACCTGCACGCGCGCCGCCAGGCGCTGTCGACGCTCTCGCAGGACAAGTTCGCGGTGCACAAGCTGTTCGAGGACCTGGCGCCGCGCTACGCGGAGCGCCCGGGCGGCTACACGCGCATCCTCAAGCTCGGTCCGCGCAAAAGCGACTCGACCGAGATGGTCTTCATCGAGCTCGTCTGACGCGGCGGCTGCGGCCGCCGCTGCGCCGATGGTCACGAAGCTGACGCTCGAGTACGACGGCGCCGACTTCGCCGGCTGGGGCGTGCAGCCGAATGAGCGAACGATCCAGGGCGAGCTGGAACGCGCGCTGCGCACGGTGCTCGGCGACACGGCGAGCGACGGCGGGCCGCTCAAGCTGACGGTGGCGGGCCGCACGGACCGCGGCGTGCACGCGTGGGGGCAGGTGGCGAGCTACCGCCACGAGGCGATCGACCCGCTGCGCCTGAACGGGCTGCTCGACGACGACCTGGCGGTGCTCGCGGCGGAGCCGATGCCCGACGGCTTCGACGCGCGCCGCGACGCGCGCAGCCGCACGTACTGCTACCGCGTGCTCGCACGCCGCTCGCGCAGCGTGTTCGCGCGGAACACGGCCTTCTGGGTCACGGGCGAGCTCGACGGCGACCTGCTCGGCGAGTGCGCGCGGCTGGTGCTCGGCAGGCACGACTTCACGGCGTTCACGCCGAGCGAGACGGAGCACAGCTGGTTCCAGTGCGAGGTCAAGCGCGCCGAATGGCTCGCCGACGGCGGTCTGCTGTCGTTCTGGATCGAGGCGGACATGTTCCTGCGCCACATGAACCGCGTGCTCGTGGGCACGATGCTCGACGTGGCGGCGGGGCGCACGAGCGTGGAGCACTTCGCGGGGCTGCTTGAGGGCAGGCCGCGCGCTGAGGCGGGGCGCACGGCGCCGGCGCACGGGCTGGCGCTAGCGTCGGTGAGCTACGGCTGAAACGGCGGCTCGCCTGAAAGACGCGGCTCAGGGTTCGACGAAGCCTTCGCAGAATTCGGCGTCTTCCTCGGCCGTCGCGGCGAGGCTTTCGCTGTAGAGAGTGGTGCCGTCGCTGCGGCGGACGATCAGTTCGGAGGGGAGCGAGCTGAAAATGCCGTACACGAGCGGGCCTGCCGCACCGAGATTGGGCGCGAGCGTGAGCTTGGTCAGCGGCACGAGCCCCTCGGGCGTGCGCGCGAGCACCGAGTCACCCGGTGGTTCGAGAATGCTGTAGAGCAGGGCGAACGGGCTCGGCGGGCACCCTTTGATGCGCGACCAGGGGAAGGCCTTCTTGGCGCCCGAGCCGCCGATCGTCGTTTCGCCCGGGCCTTCGTCGCCACCGCCTTCGCTGCCGACCTCCGCGGTCACGTTCAAGTCGCGGTGCTTTCCGGGCCCGATGAGCGCGCCTTGAATCGTGAAGGACCGGCCCCCGGGGACGGTGCCTTTGACGAGGTTGACAAACGTCAGTCCGGCGAGGCGCGATTCCCTCTTGCAGGGCGGAATGCTCAGGCGGATTGTCCGCACGACTTCGCCATGGCGAGCGAACTCGGTGAGCGACACGGGCCGGTGCCTTTCAGCGCGGAACGCCTGCACGTACACGCCGACGGGACCGCCGTACCTGCGTGGGACGTGAACTACGCTGGAGCTGATGCTGCTGCCGTCGTTCAGTCCCAGTCGAACGCTGCGCACGTTCCCGGGTACGGCGACTGTGACCGAGACTTCGCCGTCGCTGCAGCCGCTCGCCGGCTGTCGCTCGCCACGGCCGGAGAGGCAGACCGACCCATCGGAGCTAATGAGGTTCAAGCCGTTTTCCTGGCTCTGCACTTTGCTGATCTCGACCGACACCGGATGACGGCAGGAAGAGTCGAGCGATTCACCGGGACTCTCGCGGCGTACGGTGAAGGTCTCGCCGGAGCGCGTCTTCCCGCGAGCCAGCAGCCTCTGCCGGTGTTCTTCGGACGGTCCCTCGGGCACTCCGAGCGCGCGCTCCAAGCCCGAAAAGACGCTGAACCTCTGAAAGAGTTTGCTGGTGAGCTTCCTGCGCACAGCGGCAGTGCGGCGCAGGAGCACCAGCTCGGTGGCGCCCTCGGACTGCTTCAGCAGCGCGCTCGAAGATCCCTCGACTTCGCGCTGTTCGTCGCGCGCCGCTTGGATGGCCCTGAGTGCGCGGCTCGCGGGGGACAGTTGTCGATAGCCGCTCTGTGCCCAGGCCTTCATGTCGGCGCATACGTCGGACGGCGGGGCGCTCACCTGTTCCTCTAGCCGTGCCGCTTCGGCGTGGACGAGCGGCGCGATCCTCGCGTCGCTCCAGCTCAGCGAAGCAGTGGCGGCGCCATAGGCTTCGAACGCGCTGCGGTCCGGCGCGGCGCTGGCGGCGCTGAGCACGATGCCGAGCTCTTCGCTGATCGTCTGCTGCTGGCGGCTGCTGCGCTCTCGTTCCCCATTCGCGCGGGGCGTGAGCGAGCCTTCGGAGGGCAGGAAGTCTTCTTCCTTCGGCTCGCCGGCGAGCACGCCGTGGCATTCGCGCCCGATGCTTGCGGCTCGCTGTGCCTCGCTCGCGTGCGCGGCCGGAGTGTTGCGGAGGACAGCCAAGTCGAGCTCGTAGCGAGCTTGCAGCAAAGCATGCGTGGCGGCCGTGTCGGCCGGCGTCGCGGCGATGCTCGCGGGTGCGCAAAGCAGCACGGACGCCGGCAGAGTGACCACGAGCAGACCCTTGATCGGGCCGATCGGGCAGCGTTCCGATAGTCGGATCACGCGCGCAGCATATCTTCACGGGACGAAGCCGAAGCTGCCCGTATGCTGGTGGCGATGCTCAACGTGCTGCTGACAAACGACGACGGGATCGAAGCCGAGGGCCTGCAGGTGATGCGCAGCGCGCTGGTCGCGCTGGAGGGCGTCAACCTGGCGGTGATCGCTCCGGACGGCAACCGCTCGGCGATGGCGCGCTCGATCACGACGCGCAGGCCGCTGTGGGTGCAGGAGACGCCGTTCGCGGACGGCACGGTGGGCTATGCCACGGACGGCACGCCGGTCGACTGCGTGCGCCTGGCGAGCCTCGGCCTGGTCGAGGACTTCCAGGCGGAATTGGTCGTGGCGGGGATCAACCACGGCGCGAACCTGGGCGATGACATCACCTACTCGGGCACGGTGGCGGCGGCGCTCGAGGGCGTCGTGCTCGGACTGCCGTCGATCGCGGTCTCCCAGCAGTCGGGAGCACGGGCGCTCGACTACCGCTTCGACGGCGGCTTCGGCTTCGAGCTGGCGGCGGACTTCGTGGCGCGCCTGGTGGCGCGGATCGAGGACGTGCCGCTGCCGGCGACGACGCTGCTCAACGTCAACGTGCCGGCGGGCGAGCCGAGCGGCGTGGAAGTGACGAGCCTCGGCAAGCGCATCTATCGCGACGAGCTGAAGCTCGAGCGCGAGGAGGAGCACCGTCGCCGCTACTGGATCTACGGCTCGGATCCGGGCTTTCACGACGAGCCGGGCACCGACTTGGCGGCGGTCGCGGCGGGCAAGGTTGCGGTCACGCCGATCCACTTCGACCTGACCGACCGCTCGGGCCTGGAGGCGCTGCGGGGCTTTGACTTGAACGAGCTGCTCGCAGCACCGATCGGGGATCGGCCGGCGCCCGAGGCGCAGTGAGCGACGCCGAGCAGCGCGCGGCGGAGCTGCGCAAGCAGCTCGAATATCACTCGCGCCGCTACTACGTCCTCGACGACCCGGAGATCGGCGATGACCAGTACGACGCGCTGCTCGACGAGCTGCGCGCGATCGAGCGCGAGCACCCGGAGCTGCTCACGCCGGACTCGCCGACGCAGCGCGTGGGCGGCGAGCCGGTCAGCCGCCTGGAGAAGGTCCGCCACCTGGAGCCGATGCTCTCGCTGGGCAACGTGCGTTCGGAGGAGGAGCTGCGCGCATGGGTCGAGCGGATGCGCAACCACCTCGCGCGCGAGGGCATCTCAGAGCCGAGCTTCACCTATGCGGTCGAGCCGAAGATAGACGGCCTGGCGATGAGCCTCGTATACCGCGACGGCGTGCTCGAGCGCGGGGCGACGCGCGGCAACGGCGAGATCGGCGAGGACGTCACGCACAACCTGCGCACGATCGCGACGATCCCGCTGAAGCTCGAGAATGCGCCGCCGCTGGTGGAGGTGCGCGGCGAGGTGTACATGGCGCTGGCTGACTTCACGGCGCTCAACGAGCGCCGTGCGGAAGCGGGCGAGTCGACGTTCATGAACCCGCGCAACTCGGCGGCGGGGACGATCCGCCAGCTCGATCCGTCCGACGCGGCCAAGCGCCCGCTGTCGTTCTGGGCCTACCAGGTGGGCGTCGCCGACGGCCTGTCCTTCGAGGTCCACTCCGAAGCGCTCGACTGGCTGCGCGAGCACCACTTCCCGGTCAACCCGGACATCAAAGTGCTCGACTCAGAGGAGCAGGTGATCGCGCAGTGCCTGTCCTGGCAGCAGCGCCGCGGCGAGCTCGACTTCGAGATCGACGGCGTCGTGATCAAGGTCGACGACCTCGCGCTGCAGCACAGGCTCGGCTCGGTCGGGCGCGACCCGCGCTGGGCGGTGGCGTGGAAGTTCCCGCCGACGACGGCCGTGACGCGCCTGCAGAAGGTGATGTGGAACGTCGGCAAGTTCGGCGACATGCGCCCCTACGGCGTGCTCTCGCCGGTGACGGTCGGCGGCGTGCGGATCGGCATGGCGACGCTGCACAACGAGGAGGACCTGGCGCGCAAGGACATCAGGCCGGGCGAGGACGTGATCGTGCTGCGCGCGGGCGACGTGATCCCGCAGGTCGTCTCGCCGGCGCCGCACGTGGTCGAGCAGAAGGGCCGCCCGCGCCGGCCGAAGCCGCCGGCGAAGTGCCCGTTCTGCGATACGCCGACGATCAAGCCGGAGGGGGCGGTGTTCACGAAGTGCCCCAACCCTGTCTGCCCGGGCCGCGCGTGGCAGCTGCTCAAGCACTTCGTCTCGCGCGGCGCGATGGACATCGACGGCCTCGGTGAAAAGCAGGTCGCGATGCTGCAGGAGCGCGGACTCGTGAGCACGGCGGGCGACTTCTACCGCCTGACCGAGGAGCAGCTCGTCGAGCTCGAGGGCTTCGGCGAGCTCTCGGCGCAGAACCTGCTGAAAGCGCTGGAGCGCTCAAAGGAGCGCCCGTTCGCACGTGTCTTGTTCGCGCTCGGGATCGAGGAGGTCGGCGAGGTCACGGGGCGCAACCTCGCGCAGCGTTTCCGCAGCATCGAGGCGCTGCTCGCGGCAACGCCCGAGGAGATCGAGCAGACGCCCGGTGTGGGGGAGAAGATGGCGGCGCTGATCTCGGCCCAGCTCGCCGACGAGCGCATGCGCGCGCTGATCGAGGACCTGCACGAGATCGGACTGCAGTTCGCCGAGGACGGCCCGGCGCCGTCGGAGGGCCCGCTCAACGGCAAGACGCTCGTGCTCACGGGGACGCTGCCGGAGTGGTCGCGCGAGCAGGCGACGGAGCAGATCATGGCCGCCGGCGGGCGCGTCACGGGTTCGGTCTCGAAGAAGACCGACTACGTGGTCGCCGGCGAGAGCGCCGGGTCGAAGCTTCAGAAGGCCGAGCGCTTGGAGGTGCCGGTGCTGGACGAAGCCGGCCTGCGCGAGCTGCTCGATCAGTAGTCGGCGAGCGTGATCGTCATGTGGTCCTGGATCACGTGCGCGAGCGTCGTCGAGATGCCGTCGTTGAAGAAGGCGAAGGCGAGCAGGTGCCCGTTGGCGGCCTGGCAGTAGCCGACGAGGTTGGAGTAGCCGGTGAGCGTGCCCGTCTTGCCCTGGCAGCGTCCCGCGGCGGCGGTGTGGCGCATGCGTTTTTCGAGCGTCCCGCTGCGCCCGGCGACGGCCATGCTGCCGCGCAGGATCGCGCCGACCGGCGTGGGCTGCAGCTCGACGAGCAGGTCGGTGATTTCGTAGACCGACGTGCGATCGGATTCGGACAGGCCGGAGCCGTCGGCCACGTGCGGGTGCAGGCCGAGCATTTCGGAGATCGTCTGGCTGACGACGGCGGCGCCGGCTGCCGTCGTGCCCGCGCCGCCGGCGACCGCGCCGAGATCCTTGACGAGCGTCTCGGCGAAGAAGTTGTCAGACGGCGGCAGCATCAGTGCGAGCAGCTGCGCAACCGTCGGCGAGCTGACCTGCGCGAGCTGCGTCGCGCCGGGCGGCGTGGTGGCCGCGCTGGAGCGGCCACGGATGCTGACGCCGGCGTTCTTCAGCGCCGCCCACAGCTTGCGCGCGGCGTATGCCGCCGGCGCGTGGGGAACCTTTTCGGTGCCGCTCGCGCCGCGGTCGAAGGCCAGGCCGCTGAGCGTGCCTTCGAGGAACGGGTCCTGCCTGTAGCCGCTCGAGGGCTCGCCGCGCTGGGAGTCGAACATGGACTCGTCGCCGTAGATCGTGCCGCGCACGGCGCGGATGCCGTCGCTGTGCACGAGCTGGGAGACGAGCGTCGAGACGCTCGCGCCGAGGCCCGAGTAGTGGCTGTGGATGAAGGCGCTGTCGCCGAATGTCGGGTCGCCGCCGCCGCGCAGGTAGAGATCGCCTTCCCAGACGCCGTTCGGGCCGAGCTGCCCCGCGCCGAAGACCGTCGTCGACAGGCGCGCCGTCGGGCCGAGGCGCTGCAGTGCGGCCGTCGCGGTGTACAGCTTCTCCACCGATGCCGGCGGGCGCGGCGTCGTGGGACGCGCCGAGTAGAGCGCCTGCTTGGTCGTGATGTCGAACACGTAGGCGCTCGAGCGCGAGCCGGAGATCGCCATCTGGTGGGCCAGGTCGCTCTGCAGGGCGGCGAGCGTCCCCTGGGCGCTCGCGCGGCTCGCCTGCAGGCCGGCGAATGCGAGCGTCGTCAGTGTGGCGATCAGCAAAAAGGAACGCCGCGTCATCGCAAGCGTCGCGTGAGCGGCGCGCCGGCCCCGCCAATGGGCCGGAAACCGGGCCTTTGTCTCATTGGGCATCCCATGGAGCGAAATATTGGGCTTCCGGCTCACGTGTACTTTAGAATCGAGTAAGGATGGGCAACGTTGTCAAGCTGGAACCGACGGATGAGGCCAAGGTTGCGGCCAAGAAGCGTAGGGCGCAGAAGCAGGCCGCGGCTGCGCGTGGGGTAGGACGCGGAGCCTCGGTCGACCGCCGGCGCCGCCCGCGCCGGCACAAGACGGCGCTCGTGCTCGGCGGTGGGGGCTTTACGGGCGGCGTGTACGAGATCGGCGCGCTGCGCGCGCTCGACCTGCTGACGGTCAACTCGAGCGTCAACCAGTTCGACGTCTACGTCGGCACCTCGGCCGGCGCGTTCATCGCGGCGCTGTGCGCCAACGGCGTCACGCCAGAGGAGATGATGCGCGTCGTCACGCGACAGGGCCAGGCGCCGTTCAAAGACGTCAACCTCAGCGACCTGCTGCGCCCGAACGTGCTCGAGTTCGCGCGCAAGGGGGCATTGCTGCCGTGGCGCGCGCTCGGCATCGCGCGCCAGGTCGTCTCACAGCGCGGCGCGGTCTCGCTGCTCGACGTGCTGCTCGGCTTTGCCGAGGGCCTGCCCTCGGGCGCCTACACGGGCGAGGGGATCGAGCGCTACATGCACGACGTGCTGAGCGAGCCCGGGCGCAGCGACGACTTCCGCGAACTCGCCTGCGAGCTCTACCTCACGGCGACCGACCTCGACACGTGCGAGCGCGTCGTGTTCGGCGTCGACGGGACCGACGAGGTGCCGATCTCGACCGCCGTGCGCGCCTCGGGGGCGCTGCCGATGGTCTATGCGCCGGTCAAGGTCGGCGAGCGCGAGCTGATCGACGGCGGCATGGTCTCGACGACCAACCTCGACATCGCCGTCGAGGCGGGGGCGAAGCTGGTGATCGTGATCAACCCGATCGTGCCGTTCGTCAACGACTTCGCCGACACGGTCAGGACGCTGCGCGGCACGCGCCCGCGGCGCGTCTCGGACATGGGCTTCCCGCAGATCGGCTACCAGGCGTTCAAGCTCGTCGCCCACCAGCGCCTGCACGAACTGGCCAAGAACTGGGAGAAGCGCTACCCGGGCGTGGACATCGTGCTGATCGAGCCGGAACCGACGGACGAGCTGATGTTCCAGACGTCGATGATGAACTTCACCTCGCGTGTGGAGATCGCCAGGCACGGCTTCGAGTCGGTGACGAAGCACCTCGCCGGCGAATACGACCGCTACGAGAAGATCGCCCACGATCACGAGATCGACATCTCGGGCAAGCGCGTGCGCCGCGTCGTCGAGCACTTCGACGCCGAGCCCGAGCAGGTCAGCGCATGGCGCAAGATCCTCGAAGGCACGACCAGCACGTTGCTGCGTCAGTCCGGCTCCGCCGGCTGAACACCGGGACGCCAGACGCCCCTCGTGGGCGACCGGACTAGAGCGCTTTTTCGATTGCGGAGAGCAGCCGCGCGGTGGCGGCGGCGTTGCGGATCGCGATGCGCACGTGATGGGGCTCGCCGAGGGCGTCGCCTTCGGAGATCAGGATGCCGGCCTGCTCGAGGCGCGCGGCGAGCTCGCCGCCGCTGACGTCGGGGTGCGCTGCCCAGACGAAGTTGGCCTGGCTGTCGGTGACGTCGAAGCCGCGCTCGCGCAGCGCGGCGGTCAGCCTGGGGCGCTGCTCGCGGATCGTCTCGACGTGACGCTCGAGCAGCTGCGAGCAAGTGCGCAGCGCCTCCAGCGCTCCGGCCTGGGAGACCTCGGAGACGCCGAGGTCGGGCTCGAGCTCTGACAGCAGCGCCTGCGAGCGCGGGCCGCCGATGGCGTAGCCGACGCGCAGGCCGGCCAGGCCCCAGGCCTTGGAGAAGCTGCGGAAGACGAGCAGGTTGGGGTGCTGCTCGAGCAGCTTCAGCGAGTCGCTGACGGGCTGGGCGTCGACGAACTCGACGAGCGACTCGTCGAGCAGCACGGCGACGCCCTCGGGCAGCCCGCTCAGCAGACGCTTCAGCTCGGCCGTGGAGAGCAGCTCGCCGGTCGGGTCGTTGGGGTTGGCCAGTGCGATCACGCGCGTACTCGGGTCGGCCTTGGCCTCGGCCAGCAGCTCGTCGACGCCGCCGGTGACCGGCATGGCCTGCCCGTGCGCGCGGCGCGCCATGATCGGGTAGAGCGGGTAGGAGGGCCACAGCGTGAGCAGCTCGCTGGCCAGGTTCGATCAGCGCTCGCGTGGCCGAGCTGAGCAGCTCGGCGGCGCCGTTGCCGAGGATCAGCCGGTCGGCGTCGAGCCGTAGGCTCGCGGCGAGCTCGTCGCGCAGCTCGGTGCCGCGCAGGTGCGGGTAGCGATGCAGTCCGCGGCGCGCGACGAACGTGATCGCGTTGACGATGCGCGGGTTCGGCAGATCCGGCCAGGTCGTCTGCGAGAGGTCGAGCGTGTCGACGCGCGTCAGCGCTTTGCGCCGGCGCTCTTCGGCCTCTTCGCGCAGCCCGCGCGTTGACCTCCTCCTCGGACATCCCTTCGAACTGCTTGTAGTAGTCGAGCAGACCCATGGCCTGCGGTCTAGCGCTTTGCCGTTGCCAGGCGAGTCGTCATCGAGCCGGGGCCATGGATGACGACGAACCAGAAGGCGAAGACCACGGCGCAGACCACGGCGGTCGTGCCGAACACGCGGCCGAGCACGCCTGTGCGCTGGTCGTGACCGGCGGCGCGGCGCACGAGGATCCAGGCGTGGTCGAGACGGCGCAGCAGCGAAAGCGCGCCGAACAGGAAGGCGAACAGCGCGATGAAGGCGGCGAGGATGCCGAAGCCGACGCTGCCCGTCAGGTAGTTGATCTGCGAGCCGACCCACAGGCAGCCGATCGGGATCGGGCCCCAGCAGAGCAGGCTCAGCACGATCATCCCGGCGAGCATCGAGTCGGCGAGCGAGCCGTCGACGCGCTGGCGCGCGTCGCTGCCGCGTTCGGGCAGGGCGCGGAAGCGGATCGGCGCCGTGCCCGGGCGGCGCCCGACGAACAGTCCGCCGTTGTCGGTCGGATCGGTGCGCATCAATGCCTATGTTCGCAGCTGACGCGCCGGGAACCGGCGTCAGCCCGCGTAGAGCGCGTCGAACAGCTCGGCGTATTTCTCGTTGACGACGTTGCGCTTGACCTTCAGCGTCGGCGTCAGCTCGCCCGTCGCCTGCGAGAGGTCGTGGTCGAGGATCGCGAACTTCTTGACCTGCTCGACCTGCGCGTATTTGGCGTTGGCGCGATCGATCTCGGCCTGGATCAGCTCGTGCACCTCTGCCGCGCCGGCGGCCGTCGCGACATCCGTCGGCAGGCCGGCTCGACCTGGGCGGCGAGTTGCGGCATCTCCTCCTCGTCGAGCGTGATCAGCACCACGGGGTAGGGGCGCTGGTCGCCGTGCATCACGGCCTGGGAGATCCAGCGGCACTGCTTGAGGTCGTTCTCGATGTTGGCCGGCGTGAGGTTCTTGCCGCCAGCGGTGATGATGATGTCCTTCTTGCGGCCGGTGATCGAGAGGTAGCCGTCGTCGTCGATCGAGCCGAGGTCGCCGGTGTGCAGCCAGCCGTTCTCGACGGCGCCGAAGCTGGCGTCGGCGCGGTTGTGGTAGCCGTCGAAGATGTTCGGCCCTTTGACGAGGATCTCGCCGTCCTCGGCGATCTTCAGCTCGACGCCGGGCAGCGCGCGCCCGACGGTGCCGAAGCGGTGGTTCTCGACGGTCGAGGTCGTCGCGGCGGTGGCCGTCTCGGTCATGCCGTAGCCCTCGAGCACGGGCACGCCGCAGGCCCAGAAGAATTCGAGGATCTCTTTGGCGATCGGCGCGGCGCCGCTGGTGGCGTGGCGCACGTTGCCGCCGAAGATGGCGCGGACGTTCTTGAACAGCTCCTCGTCGGCCGCGTCGAACGGCTTTGCGCAGCTCGTCGGGCACGTCTTCGCCGTGGTTGATCATGTCGCGCACCTTCACGCCGAGCGCGATCGCGGCCTTGGCCTTCTCCTGCTCCTCGGGCGGCTGGGCCTGGATCGCGGCCTGGGCGAGCGTGTAGATCTTCTCGAACACGCGCGGCACGGAGGGCAGGTAGGTCGGTTTGACCTCCTGCAGCTCGCGGATGATCTGCTTGGTGTCGCCGCCGAAGTAGGCGAGCGTGCCGCCGAGGTCGAACACGGCGAGCTGGATCAAGCAGCGCGAAGGAGTGGGCGAGCGGGAGGTAGAGGTAGATGACCTCGTCGCCCTGGATCTCGCCGGCCTCGCCGACCATGTCGATGATCGCGCGGTAGTTGCCGTGCGTGAGCACGCAGCCCTTCGGCGGGCCGGTCGTGCCGGAGGTGTAGATGAACGTGAACGGGTCCTCCAGGCGCACGGCGCTGCGACGCGCTTCGAGCTCCTCGGCGGTGCGCGAGCGGCCGCGCTCGCGGACCTGGTCGAGTGGGATCGCGTTCAGCGCGCGCACTGCGTCGGACGGGCCCTTGGCGATCGCGCTCTCGTCGAGCGGGTCGATCACGATGATCGTGCGCAGGTTCGGGACCTGCTCGCGGATGGCGGCGATCTTCTCGAGCTGCTCCTGGTCCTCGCAGACGATCGCGCAGGCCTCGGAGTCGGAGATCACCCACAGGCACTCCTCGGGCGAGTTGGTCTGGTAGATCGGCACGACGACGGCGCCGGCCGAGGTGGCGGCCATGTCGGCGTAGGACCACTCGGGGCGGGTGTTGCCGAGGATGCAGATGCGCTCGCCCGCTTCGAGGCCGAGGTCGATCAGGCCGAGCCCGATCTCCTGAGCGATCTCGGCGAGCTTCGAGTAGCTGACGTCGTGCCAGGCGCCGTCGCGCTTGTAGCGGATCGCCGTGTTCTCGCCGTGTGCCGCGGCGGCACACGGGATCAGGTCGGCAATCGTCTGCGAACCCGTTGCCGACCCAGTGGTCGACGCCGTCGCGGTGGCCTCCATCAGGACTCTCCTCCTGTCGAACAGATCAAGCGTTTCGCCGGCTTGCTGGCCGACCAGCTCATGTTAGAGCGAGTTCGCGCACTTTGCGAGGCGCGGAGGGCAAGGAGCGCTGGGGCGGGCGGACTTGGCGCCGGGCGGGCGACACAGCGCGCCCGGCCGGTTCTGCGTCAGATTGGATTGGGGACGTCGATGAAGACGTGGCGCACGCCGAAGCGCTGCGCGAGGTGCTCGCCGAGCGCCTTGACGCCGAAGGTCTCGGTGGCGTAGTGGCCGGCGGCGATGAAGTGGACGCCGGCCTCGCGCGCGGCGGACATGACCCGCTCGACGGGTTCGCCGGTGAGCAGGGCGTCGGCGCCGGCCTCGATCGCGTCGGCGAGGTAGTCGGCGCCGC
This sequence comes from uncultured Solirubrobacteraceae bacterium, assembly GCA_963716315.1. Lineage (GTDB taxonomy): Bacteria > Actinomycetota > Thermoleophilia > Solirubrobacterales > Solirubrobacteraceae > Palsa-744. The sequence goes on from OY970301.1 coordinate 2,711,888, forward strand.
CGCCGGAGACGATCGCGAGGCGCCGGATCGTGGCTGGGCCGGCGTCGAAGATCAGCGGGTCGCGGGCCGTCAGCTCGCGCACGCGCGTGAAGAGGTCTTGGGCGGGCATGCCCTCGGGTGCGTCGGCCGGGGTTTCGCCCGCGCCCGTGGCGTCACCGCTTGGCAGCGTTGCGATGAAGCCGATCGGCTCGCCGCGGTAAGGGGCGAAGGGTTCGAGCGACTCGGCGCTGAGGGCTTTGGCGATCAGGGCGTTGTTGCCGAGCTCGGGGTGGGCGTCGAGGGGGAGGTGGTAGGCGGCGAGGCCGATGTCGGCGTCGAACAGGATCTTCAGGCGGCGCTTGAGGGCTGCGTCGATCGGGCCTGGGCTCGTGCCCCAGAAGAGGCCGTGGTGGACGAGCAGCAGCTGCGCCTGTTCGGCAGCTGCGCGCTCGAACAGCTCGAGGTTGGCCGAGACGCCGGTCGCGACCGTCTCGACCTGCGGGGCGCCCGGGACTTGGAGGCCGTTGGGGCCGTAGTCCTCGAACCGGGCCGGGTCGAGCAGGCGGTCCAGCTCGGCGAGGATATCGGCGGTGGGGGCGGGCACGTGGCGACGATAGCGGTGCTCGCTGCGGGACGTGCGCGACGGCCATGGCGGGGCTGGGGAGCCCGCGCATACGCCGTATCTGTAGCCGTATGGAATACTGGCGGGCACATCGGGGCGTGGCGCAGCCTGGTAGCGCGCACCGTTCGGGTCGGTGAGGTCCCCGGTTCGAATCCGGGCGCCCCGATAGGAGTGTTGTTGGATGCTGGGGAGGACTGGGGCTTGCTTGCTCAGCGACTAGATCTGCCTTGGGGGCGCGGATTCGGCGTCAGGTGGCTTTGAGGTTTGCGAGTCGGCGATCGGTTCTGTCACCACCTGTGCTTCCCGGGCCGACTGTTCCTCCGGTTGAATCCAGTCCTCCGGTGGTTCGATCTTGGCCGAGATTCCTGCGTGCTTCTCCAGCAGGTAGAGCAGGTTGCTCCCGCTGAGCAGCTCAAGCGGCTTGTTCTCGGCGAACTGGAACGATGCCTTCCCATACCCGCTGGTCGTGACGAGGATGCCCTTGCTGGCACCCTCGTTCTGCATTGTGCCGAACAGGTCGCGGACCGCGCTGACGCCGACTGTGTTCTTGTAGCGCTTGGCTTGGATGACGACCTTGCCGCCGAAGATCGGGCGGGGATCGTAGGCAACGCAGTCGACTCCACCATCGCGCGATGCCTGGGTCATCCGCGTCTCGAGACCCATCTTCTCGAACAGATTGGTGATCAGGGTCTCGAACTCGCCGGGCGTCAGCTCCATCAGGTTGGAGCGCTGGTCGATTGAGGAAAGGACGTCGGTCTCCTCGACGAAGCGCGGGTCAACCATGTTGAACTCAAGAACCGGTCGGACCGGGGCGAGCTCCGCGGGATTGCGAGAGACCGACGCGTTTAGCCCTCGAAGGCACGCCTCGGGCTCGACTCGCGCGAGGTCGAGACCGTCGAAGAGGTCGCGAGTTGTGCGAAGCGTAATGAGGCACGGATGAGTCGGTTGACCGGTACGGGGATCAATCGTGTCGACGTGTCCATTGAAGACGATCGACTCGATATGACCGGGTCTGTCAGCCTGGAAAATCTCATGCACGGTTCGAAGCGTCACTTGAGACACAACGTTTGCGTACAGGACCTTTCGCTGTGTCGCGGGGCGTGCCTTCGGGACGGTCTCGTCTTTGGCTTTCACGTAGCGATACTCGAAAACCCCGGGCACGACATCGTATGTCGGCAGATCCATCTCGATTACCAGCTGGCGTGACTCCGGCACGTACGCGACCTTGTGCTGCTGCGGGAATTTTTCGGGGTAGCGGCTCGCAGCGAGCACCATCGAGCAGTAGGTGACGACGGCATCCGGATTCCGCTCGCCATAGCGTGCATTGAACGCCTCTACCTCCTCGTTCTGAGTGGCGATCCTCCCTGCCTCCGTGCGGACCGCCTCTTCGTGTTCACGCTCGGCGGTGGCGAAGGCGGTCTGCCGATTGCGCTCAGTCTGCACCGCTTCGGCGAGCGCTTCCCTATAGCGCGCTTCTACCTCGCTGACTTCTTGTGCATGACGCGCCTTCGCGCCAGGCAGGAGCTTCGCGAACGCAGACTGGGGCGGCGGCAGCTGAAGTGTCGGGGGCTCGATCGGTGTCGCAAGCTCGCCGGGCTCGAACTCGATCGCCGCCGGCTTCTCCTTGAGCGCGTCGATCGCAAGTGCGGCATCCTTGGCTAGGGACGAGCTCAGCAGGCCGTCGAGCTCATTGACGAACTCGGCGATGTCGTCTGTGAGCTGTTCGGCTTCATTAGTTCGCTGCTCAAGATAGAGGCGCTTCTGCTCTTTCTCGTCGTATGCCTGCTGCCGGGCGGCCTCACGCTGGCGGTTCACCTGCTCGCGTTGGAGAGCGCGGGCTGTGCGCTCGGCTTCCCGCCGTCGCCGCTCGGCTTCCCGCTGCATCTGTACCCAAACGCTACGACGCGCCATTCACACGCTCCTTCGTTATCCAACGGCGACGGCAACCGCAATCAACCGCACGATCCTAAAGACTTGAACGGGCCCGCGCCGGTCGGCCCTGGCCCGTGGACGCTCCTGGCGCTTATGCAGTAGGGAACCCGGGCGCAGACCGATCGTCGTCGCAGTAGAGCCGCTTGACTGAATACGTCGGACGGGCGCCACCTCTGGCAAGCGATACGGCATGACCGTCAAGCCAGTCGCACGCGCGGCGCGCCTCCTGTCGGGCCATCGCTCGACTGACCCACCTCATCACCGGTGCGACGAGAATCAGGCCCACGGCTACGCCGAGAACGATTATCACGATCACTGCAGCGGAGGCCGGGTATCGGCCCGCTACGTACGCCGAAGCACCCACGGCGCCTGCTGGTAGCAGCCACTTGAGAATTGCTCGCCCAAGGGCTCCGTGATCGATCACCGCATCGCTTCGGCGCCGGGCGTGGAGACCAGCCAGACCAGTTGCAGTGAGACGGCAACGATTATCTCCGTGTTCCTCGATCCAGCCACGCCGGTACGTGTACTCCCACCACTCCTCGATAGTTGCCGAGCTTCCGCGCTCACGAAGCGGTTGGACTGCGAGCTCAACCAGCTCGTGGCAGGACAGCGTTCCCGCATCTTCGAGCTCACTGCCCAACGGAGAGTCAAGGTCTCGCAACCACCGCCGCCGCCTGCGCGGGTCGGATCTCGTAGCGCTCGAGTCACCAACCGACGTTCGCTGTTCGAGTTCGTGCTCAATAACCGTGGTGGCCTTCTGGGTGGACATCGGTCGATCAGTAGCCATCGACCGATCGTAGTGAGCGATCCTGACGACGACGGCCTCCTCCCAGGGCAGACGAAGAAGTACAGATGGAGCCTGAAGGGCAGGTCTAATTGCGGCTACGGAATACATCGGCGTCGCGATTGACAAAGCTTAGACCGCAGACCTTTGTCTGTTTACAGTCGCTTGCCGTTGTCGCAGGGTATGTGTGTGGCGGGGATAACGGAGACGCTGGACGCACGTGCGCTCCTGGCGGACCTAATTGGACAGCCCCTTTGGACCATCTCGGGCCGTCCGAACGAGATCCTCGAGCTCCGGGATCAAGACGTAGTCGTGGCGACGGACCGCTCGCCGGCGGGCACGCCGTTGCCCGTGGCCTGGGTGCAGGACGCACTCGACCGTATCCAGGCAACCGGTGAGCTGCAAATTGACCCACCGTCCGTCGGCTATCGAAGCGCGTTCGTCGGCGCCGTGCTTCGCACTCTTCCGAACGCCCGTACTGAGCACGACCCGCAGCGGATCCTGCTCGACCGATCGCCTGACGATTGGGACCTTCCCGTCGGTGCGCTACTCACCCGCTCCGAGAGAAATGCACGCTTCGGCGGTGCCTTGTACGGCGGCATCGAGCCATCGGCCAGCTCTCCCAACGTCTTTCTGTATAGCGATCCATCAAGGGGAGAAGCGTACGGCTACAGCTATGACGGGTGGACTGACGAGGGGCGCCTGTTCCTTTACACGGGAGAGGGGCGGGAAGGCGATCAGCCAATGAGCCACGGCAACCGCGCCATTCTGGAGCACCGAGAGCGAGGAAGAGCGCTGCGGCTCTTCGTTGCGGACGGCCAGGTTGCTGGAACAGGGCAGCGTCAGCAGCGCTACGTTGGCGAGTTTGAGGTCGACCAGAAAAAGCCATACTTGTATGAGGACGCACCCGATGAGAACGCCGAGGACAGAACGGTCTTCGTCTTCCGCCTTCGCCCGGTAGGCGAGGTATTACGCCGCGAGAGCGATCAGTGCGTCTTTCTCGATAGCGGTACTAACGCTGCGGCGTCGCTTGTCCCGGTCGAGGAGAACGTCGAGACATCGTTTGCCGTTTCTCCGCGGGAGGGAACAACAGCCACCCGGCGGGAGGGCGAACTAGTCGACCGATACATAGAGTGGTCCGGGCCGGCTGAAACGTATAGCCGCTGGCGTCTGCGGCCGCCGGGAGAGCTCCGGCCACTCTTGACTGACATCTACAGCGAGACGCAGAACGTCCTGTACGAGGCCAAGGGAACTGCCACTCGGGCCGCGATACGAACCGCGATCGGTCAGTTGCTCGACTACAGGCGCCACATCGATCGGGATGACTTGCGCCTCGCGGTGCTCCTGCCGCACCTTCCTAGCGATGATCTGGTCGACTTTGTAACCGGCGTCGGAATCAATGTTGTCGCTGAACGGCCCGGTGGTGGCTTTGAGACGGTGGAGCCGCGAGTAGCGAGCGCGGCGAGCGGCAAGCCCGAATAACGGGGAGCACACAGGCCAGAGGGGTCTTTCGGCCCGATTGACGATGGCTGGAGGTCGGGCGTAGAGCCCTGCGACAGAGCAACGATCACCACTTCAGCTCCCCGCCCGAGCTGCCGAGAAGCTCTTGAATGAGCCGAAGCCCCCGCATCAAGCACACCACTCCGAACCGACGAGCGCAGCGCCCCAACCGAGCGCCCCGCGCCCCCCTGGCCCTTTTCGCCGCAGCACTCTCCCTAGCGCTCTCCGCATCCCCTGCCCTAGCCGCAACCGCCGCCCCGACACTGATCGCCCCCACCGCCTCGAGCGCCCACAACTCCCCGCTCAGCGTCGAATACCAACTCCCCGAAGCCGGAGCGGCCGGCGCGACGCTCGCATTCATCCCCACCAGCGGCCCCACGGTCACCGTCACGCTCACCTCACCGGCGTCTGCCGCCGGCAAGCACCACTTCTTCCTCAACCTCCACGAACTCGAAGATGAAACGGCGAACGTGGCCAAAGCGAGCGCGACGTCGGTTCCCGACGGCGAATACACGGTCAAATTCAGCTACCAGAACGCCGCGCTCGAACCGTTCGCCAGCGCCTCGGCCGAAAAAATCACGATCAAAACGGTCACCGGCGTGCCCACGCTGAGCGAACCGACCGCCGGGCAGAGCTTCCGCGGCGAAGCGTTCAAAGTCGCCTATAAACTCCCCGAAGCGGCGCTGCCGGGCTCGGTCAAACTGCTCCTGTTCGGCAGCAAAGCCGGGCCGAAGCCGCTGTTGCTGAGCAACTCAGCCGCCGGCTCGCACACCGCCGAAGTCATCCCCTCGAACCCGAGCACCGGAATCGGCATCGCCAGCGCGCAGACCGAACGGCTCCCCGCCGACTCCTACCAGCTCAGCATCTCCTATCAGGATGCCCTCGGCAACCCCGCAGCAAGCGCCGTGCCGGTCACCGTGAACGTCGCATACCCGCTGTGCGAACCCGGCACCTACTCGGCCAGCGGCGAAGAACCGTGCGCCAAAGCCCCCAAGGGCTACTTCGTCGAAGCCAAAGGCGCGATCGTCGCCGACGAATGCATCACCGGCCGCTTCGCGCCCGCAGAAGGTCTCGTCGAATGCCTTCCCGCCGAACCCGGGCACTACGTACCGGGAACCGGCGCCAAGGAAGAGCTCGAATGCGAACAGGGGACCTACAGCGATGAAATCGGCCGTAGCTCGTGTACGTCTGCGCCCGCAGGCCACTACGCGCCCAAAGGCGCCGTGATGCCGACCGCGTGCCCGGCGGGGACGTTCGACGCGCACGCCAACTCTCCCTCGGCCGAATTCTGCGAGTACGACTCGCCGGGCTGGTACTCGGGCGAAGGCGCCATCGAACCTATCCCGTGCGTGCCCGGCAAGTACGCCTTCGCCTACGGCAGCGAATCGTGTCTGCCCGCACCACTCGGCAGCTACGTGCCGGCGATCGGGGCCACCGACCCGACTCCGTGCCCGGCCGGCACCTTCGCCCCCGTCACCGAATCGGTGAGCTGCATGACCACGCCCGAAGACACCTATGCGACGGGCGGCGCCAGCGAACCGACTCCGTGCCCGAGCGGGACGCATGCGCCGGCAGGAGCCTCGTCGTGCGCGCCGGCAAGCAATCCCTCCGGGGGCGGCTCGAGCCAGGACTCCTCCGGCGGAGGGTCGAGCCAGACGGGCACGAAGACGTCGACGCCCTCGCCCATCTCGATCTCATCCCCCGCCGGCCCTTCGGCCACCTTCGCGATCGTCGCCAAGCAGCGCGGAGCCTCGCTTGCTCGGACGCAGCGGCAGCTCTACACCGTGACGTGCAGTGCCGCCGCGACCGTGCAGCTGCGCGTCGGCGCGCTCGTGCAGGCGGGCAAGAAGCGCCTGGCGCTCACCGCCCGCACGCTCACGCTCAAATGCAAGGCCGCCAAGGCGACTGCAGCTACCGCGAGCTTCACGTTGACGCCCGCCGCGAAGAAGCTGCTCGGCCGGCATGGGGCGAGGGTGAAGCTGACCGTGTCGGTCTACGCGACCGGAGCCGCCGTCGGCACTCGGCTGGCCGGCGCAACGCTGCGCGGCACACCCTGAGCTGTCTCTGCGCCTGCGACCAGCCTCTGTACATAGGGCCCAAGCAACGAAGCAATCGCCTCAGCCGTCTCAGCCGGCCCCGCTTTCGGCAGCGCCGCATAGCTGATCGCCAGCCGCACGAGGCATTCGCCGATCAGCTCTGCATCCTCGCGAGCGACTACCGGCCAGCTCGCGAGCAGCACCTCGGTCAGCCGCGCGGCGGCCGTCTCGACGAGCGTCTCGCCGCGCGTCGTGAACAGCGCGATCAGCTCATCGGCGCCCTCGCCGGAGACGATCGCGTTGACCAGCGGGTTCTCGGCGGCCACCGTGAGGAACAGCTCGAACGTCACTTGCAGCGCGAGCCGCGGGTCCTCGGCGTTGGCCGCGATCGCGCTCTGCACGGCGTCGATGAAGCGCCCCGCTTCGCGCAGCACGAGCTCCTGGGCGAACTCGGCGCGCGAGCCGAACTCGTTGTAGAGCGTCTGCCTGCTGACGCCGGCGGCGCGCGCGATGTCGCTCATCGTGATCTCCGACCACGGGCGCGAGGCGAGCTCCTGGTTGGCGCCATCGAGCAGCTTGTTGCGCAGCAGCTCGCGCGCCGCCACCGCGTAGGGAACCTGTGGCTCGGAAGGCGCTTGCGGCTCGGCGGGCGCCTGCGGCGCGGTGGACCCGAGAGGCTCTGCCGCGCTCATTGCTCGGGCTCCGCGACCGTCTCGAAGTCGACCTTTTCGCGCACGCCGCAGTCCGGGCAGGCCCAGTCGTCGGGCACCTCGCTCCACGGCGTCCCCGGCGGGAAGCCCTCGCGCGGGTGCCCGGCGTCCTCGTCGTAGACGTAGCCGCAGCCGGTGCAGCGGTAGGCGCTCATGCCGCGCTCGCCAGCCGCCGGCGCACGCGCCTGCTGATCCGCGGGTGCAGGTTGGCGCGCTCCAGTTCGCCTTCGTAGTGCTCGAGCACGCGATGGTCCATCACGCGCCGCCACAGCGGCGGGATCACGGCCGTGAGGATCATCCCGGCGTAGCCCGTCGGCAGCTGCGGCGCCTCCTCGACGTGGCGCAGCGCCTGGTAGCGGCGCACCGGGTTGGCGTGGTGGTCTGAGTGGCGTTGCAGGTGGTAGAGCAGCACGTTCGATGCCGTGTTGTTCGAGTTCCAGCTGTGCTCGGGGCGCGTGCGTTCGTAGCGCCCGTCATCGCGGCGCTGGCGCAGGAGCCCGTAGTGCTCGAGGTAGTTGACCACCTCGAGCAGCGAGAAGCCGAGCACGGCCTGGAGCACGAGGTAGGGGAGCACGACGAGGCCGAACACGGCGACGAGCGCGCCGAACAGCACGACCGTCATCGCCCACGCGCTGAGGATGTCGTTGCGTGGCGTCCACATCGAGCTCTCCAGGCGCGTCAGGCGCGCACGCTCGAGCTCCCACGCCGAGCGCAGGCTGCCGAGCACGGTGCGCGGCAGGAAGCGGTAGAAGCTCTCGCCCAGGCGCGAGCTCGCCGGGTCCTCAGGCGTCGCCACGCGCACGTGGTGGCCGCGGTTGTGCTCGATGAAGAAGTGCCCGTAGCCGCTCTGGGCCAGCGCGACCTTGCTCAGCCAGCGCTCGAGGCTGGCGCGCTTGTGTCCGAGCTCGTGCGCCGTGTTGATCGCGATCCCCGAGACCATCGCCACCGTCAGCGCGAGGCCGATCGACTCGACGACCGAGAGGTCGCCGTAGGACCACTCCCAGCAGGCGAAGATCAAGCCCGCGTACTGGACCGGGATGTAGGCGTACGTGCACCAGCGGTAGTAGCGGTCCTGCTCGAGCGCCTTGATCATCGACTCCGGCGGGTTGCGCGCGTCGAGCCCGACCGCGAGATCGAGCAACGGGAAGATGCCGAACACGAGCACCGGGCCGTAGAACCAGAAGACGCCTAGGCCGGTCAGCTGCACGAGTCCCCACGCCAGGAACGGCAGCGTCGGCACGACGAGGCCGAGCAGCCAGTAATAGCGCTTCGGGTCCCGCCACGAGACCGCCTCCTCTGCGCCGGGCCGATCGACCCGTGCGCCGGGCGCATCGGCGCCGGGGTGCGCGATCGGCTCGCTTGTTGCTGATGCAGGCGCTGACATGAGGTTGCTTCCTCCTGGCGTCGTTGTCGCGTCTGCCGCACTTTACACAACTGCCTATCTATGTCAAGCAGAACGACATTTCCAAGTGAGCTGACAAGCGATCGCTTGGTCCGCTCGTGCTCTTGAGCGATTCAGTGCGCGGGGATCGTGATCGTGATGTTGTGCCGCTTGGCGATCGCGCTCGAGCCCGCCCGCGTCGCCCACCCCACGGGCGAGCGCATCCATTCCGGCAGGCCCGCCGGGACGTCCAGCTCGGGGATCTCGACCAGCTCCTGCGGCTTGAAGCTCGTGCCGTAGGGGACCAGCGGCGCCTGGCGATCGGGGTGCGCCAGCGGGTGCAGCTGCTGCAGCGCTTCGTTCCAGTTGCTCAACATCGCCTGCGTCGCAGCCACGAGCTTGGCCGGGTCCCCGCCGGACGCGCTGTCGGGCTGGGTTGGGTGCGTCACGTGCTGATAGGCCGGCGCGTGGGCTTTGCCGGTCGCCGTTTTGCGCCACGTCTGCCACGCGCTGTCCGCCAGGTGCCCGAGCGCGAGCACTGCCTCGATCGAGCTCGACGCGAAGATCGCGTCGAGCCAGCGGTTGCGGTAGGCGGCGATCTTCTCGTCGCCCGCGTGCTGTTCGCCGCCTTTCTGCCCGTAGACCGAGTACAGGAACGTGTTGACCAGCACGTAGCTGCGGTCGATCCCGAGCTTCGCCATCAGCCCCTGCGTGCGGTGACCCGCTTCGCCGACCAGGATCCTTCGCACGATCGACTCCGACGCGGCCGGGTCCTGGCCGATCACGAGCAGCCGCGCGCTCCCGTCGAGGCGCCCGCGGTGGAAGAGCGGACCCCACTCGACGCGGAACGACGCCGCCGGGTAGACCTCCGTGCCGGGGTATTCGCGCACCAGCGTCGCGAACGGCTCGCCGACGGGCCCCGTGTCGAACTCGTGCGCCATGCTCATCCCCCTTTGTAGTAGTCGGCGATCGGATCGAGCAGTCCCCCGTGCAGCGGGCTCGCTTTGACGGCTTGGAAGTACGCGGCGTCGTGGGTGAGCGAGTCAAGCGGCGGAATCCCGACCGTCACCGGCACCTCTTTCCCGGTGTGAGATGGGTCATCCCACGGCTTGTCCGTCATCAGCCACGGAGGTGGCTTGCCAACTTCGTGGAGCTTCTCGATTTCCAGGTATCGCGCCACCGGGTCCTGCTTGGCCTTGGCGATGTCCGCCAGCACCTCCGCCCAGCCCATGTCCGCGTCTCGTACTTCCGGGTAGATCAGCACGATCGAGCGCTCGAGGCCCCCCACCTTGATCGACTCGGCGTGCTGCGCCCCGGCGGCGCTGATCAGCCCTTTGGTCCCGTAGAAGGGCTGCCCGTTGATCATCACCAGCAGGACGTCGCGCTCGGTCGACGCGATCAGGTTGCGATACGGATCGCCTCCCTTGTCGCCGATCACCAGCACGTCTCCATGCAGGCCCGGCTTCAGCCGCCCCAGCCGATCGCCCCAGCCGAGCGCGTCCGCCGGGTTGCACGTCGCCATCTCGCACAGCTCCTGGTCGGTGAACGCCTTTTTGAGCTGCCCGCGGTTCCACATGTCCGCGACCTTCAGCTCGCCGAGCAGGTTCTTCGAGCCGGACGGCGACCAGTCTGCTCCTAGGCACACGCGGATCCCCGCCTGCTTGGCCTGATCGACGTGGGTCGTGGCCCGGTAGAGCCAGAGGTTCGAGAATGGAGACCAGATCACCGAGCCGCCGGCGGCAGACCACTGCTCGTAGTTGGCGAGCTCGAGGGCCGTGCAGTGGATCGCGCCGAGTGTCGGCTGCAGGCAGCCCTGCTCGCGCAGCTTGTCGTACTCGCCGGCCAGTTTCGCTTCTGTCCCCTCGGCGAGGTGGTAGATGAAGGCCGCCCCCGCCTTCATGCGCTTCGCCTCCGTCTTGTAGTCCGCGTCTTCTCGCAAAGGCAGAGCCGACTGGTAGACGCTCTTCTTACCCGTCTTGAAAGTCTCGTACTCGACGTTGCGCACCAGCCACCCTTCGTACGGATAGGCCATCTTCGCCGAGCCCTGCACGGCCGTCGTACCGCCGATCACCGCCTTGACCTCGACGTACTTGAGCAGCGCCTTGCCCGCGAGTGCCCCCAGCGCGTTGGCCGGGTCGGAGATCATTCCTTCGTAGCTTCTGTCGCTCGGCCATTGGTAGCGGCTGGTGTACGGCGCCGTGCGCCCGGGTGGCGACCACAGTGACAGCGCGTTGTAGACCATGTGCCCGTGCAGGTCGATCAGGCCGGGGTAGATCACGCCGCCCGTGGCGAGCGTGCGCGCGCCCGCGAATCCCTCCGGTGCAGGCGCGCTCGCCGGCTGCACGGCCGCGATCTTCTCGTCGGCGCCGATGTAAAGCGCGCCGTGCTCCACGACGGGCTGCGCCGGATCGAACGTCACGATGCGTCCGTGCAGGACTATCGGATCGGTCATGCCTCAGCCCCCGATTCCCGCGCGCCGCCGCCTTCGGTCGTCGCGGCATCAGGAGTTGGCGAGACGCTCCCTACCATCGGCTGCCTCCTACGCTGGATCCGAGAAGTGTGCCCCGCGCATGAGCATCGCCGATTCACGATCGGCGGTCAAGTACCGACAACTTGAATCGCGCCGTGTCAGCCCGGCGCAGGCGCGGGCTTGTTCCCGCGGCGGCCCACCGATCCGCCAGGATGGCATCGGCATGGCCACCCCGCGCAACCTCGTCAACCTGAACGCCGTCGCCAAGAGCTTCGGCAGCCGCGCCGTGCTGCGCGAGATCACGCTCGGCGTGTCCGAGGGCGAGCGCATCGGCGTCGTCGGGCCGAACGGGGGCGGCAAGTCGACGCTGCTGCGCCTGATCGCCGGAGTCGAGTCACCCGACGCCGGCGCGCTGATCCGCTCCGGCGACGTCGACGTCGCCCTGCTCGGGCAGCGCGACGAGCTCGACGAGGCGCGCACGATCCGCGAGGTGCTCGTCGGCGAGCGCGCCGATCACGAGTGGGCGGGGGACAGCGCGTTCCGCAGCGTGCTCGACGGGCTGCTCGGCGGTGTGCAGCTGCGGCTGTTCCCCGGCGGGATCGACTCGCCGATCGCCGGCCTGTCAGGCGGCGAGCGCAGGCGGATCGACCTGGCGCGCCTGCTGCTCGACCCGCCCGAGCTGCTTGCTGCTGGACGAGCCGACCAACCACCTCGACGTCGAAGGCGTCGACTGGCTTGCCCGTCACCTCGCCGCCCGCCGCGGCTCGATGCTCGTAGTCACGCACGACCGCTGGTTCCTCGATGCCGTCTGCACCGCCACCTGGGAGCTCGCCGACGGAACGGTGCATCAGTACGAAGGCGGCTACGCCGCATACGTGCTCGCGCGCGCCGAGCGCGAGCGACAGGAGGCCTCCAGCGCGAGCCGCCGCCGGCAGCTGCTGCGCAAGGAGCTTGCCTGGCTGCGGCGCGGGCCGCCGGCGCGCACGAGCAAGCCGAAGTTCCGCATCGACGCCGCCAACGCGCTGATCGCCGACGAGCCCGAGCCGCGCGATCGCGCCGAGCTCTTGCGCTTCGCAACCTCGCGCCTCGGCAACAAGGTGCTCGAGGCGGTCGACGTGTCGCTCACGCTCGGCAGCAAGCAGGTGCTGCACGACGTGACGTGGCGGCTGGGTCCCGGCGACCGCGTCGCGATCGTCGGCGTCAACGGATCGGGCAAGACCTCGCTCGTGAGGCTGCTGGCCGGGGAGCTCGAGCCGACGTCCGGCCGGATCGAGCGCGGCGCGACCGTGCGGATCGCACACCTTTCACAGGACACCGTCGAGATCCCCGGCCACCTGCGCGTGCTCGAATCGCTCGAGGAGGTGCGCGGCCACGCGACGCTCAGCAGCGGCGAGGAGATCACAGCGGCGATGCTGTGCGAGCGCTTCGGCTTCCGCGGCGAGAAGGCGCGCACGCTCGTCGACGACCTCTCCGGCGGCGAGCGCCGGCGCCTCGCGCTGATGCGCCTGCTGATGGGCGAGCCCAACGTGCTGCTGCTCGACGAGCCGACCAACGACCTCGACATCGACACGCTCACCGCGCTCGAGGATCTGCTCGACGGCTGGCCCGGCACGCTCGTGATCGTCAGCCACGACCGCTACTTCGTCGAGCGCGTCTGCGACAACGTCCACGCGCTCACACCCGACGGCGGGATCCGCCACCTTCCGGGAGGGATCGAGCAGTACATCGAGCAGCGGCGCGCCGCCGAGCACCGGTACACGTCGGCGGCTCCGCGCAGGGACAGCGAATCGCCCGGGGCCCGGCTACGCGCCGAGCGCAAGGAGACCCAGCGCGCCGAACGCGAGGTGAAGCGAATGGAAGGCGCGATCGAGCGTCTCGTCGAGCGAGAGGCGGCATTGAATGAGCAGATGGCCGCCGTCGCCACCGATCACGCAAAGCTCGCCGAGCTGCAGGCCCAGCTCGGGCAGCTCGTCGCTGAGCGCGAGCAGCTCGAGGCATCGTGGCTGGAGGCCTCGGAGTTGCTTGAGAGCTGAGACGTGAACCCTCGAGCGTCGCGCCCCAAAATCGTGTCAGCGATATCTTTCAGCAATACCGTATCGTCCTCCGGTGCCAAGCAAGCAGCACAGCCTGCCGCTGCAGGATGACCTCGAGGCGGGCCGGATCAAACGGGCGCTGCTCTGCCACGTCCACGATCGCTGGTACCTGGGCGAGCTCTTCTGCCACGCGTCATGGCTGGCATCGCTACGCAAGGCAGGCATCGCGTGCTCGGTGTGTACGAACGCGTCTTATCTCGAGCTGTTCGAGCACATCCCGGGGGGCGTCGAGCTCTATCCGGCCGAGCGCCTCGATGATGCTCTGCTCGCGCCCTTCGACCTCGTCGTCTTCGCCGCGACGCACCCGCCAAGCGCATACGCAGGTCGTCTCCCGCGTGCGATCTATGCATGGAACGAAGGGCTCGCGGTTGTGCGTCACGGTCATTCCGAGCTCGAGTTGCAGACGCCTGCCCCAAATCTGTTCGACGCCACCCGTCATCGGCACGGCCAGACGGCGCTGCCCGACGGCGAGTACTTCCGGCTCTGGCTGACGAGCGCCGAGCTTGCTACCGCAAGCGGCCGGCTCGACCGTCTGCTGGGGTCCCTCGCCGGCCCGGTCGTCGTATTCAACCCGAGCGCGTCGAATGCACACACCCGAGCCACCGAGCGCCCGAAGGCCGTCGAGAACGTGCTGAGCGCCGACGATTGCGAGCGGCTGCTCGAGTGCCTGCTCACCGAGCTGCCCGATCATCGCGTTCTCATCGCCGCCCCGCTGAAGCCGGGAGACCAGGCCAACCACCTCGCGATGGTTGCCCTCGGGGAGTGCTTCGCCCAAGAGCGGCGGGTGATCACGCCGATGAACGGGATCGATCCCGGCGACGGGCTTTCACTCCGCGCCTTTGCTGCTCTGCTCGCGGACGATCGGGTGCGCGGGATGCTTGGCAACTCGACCGGCTCGAATGCGCATTCTGGCCGCCGCGCTCGACGTTACGGCGGTCTCGATCGAGCGTGGCGCCGACGATCAGATGCGCCGCAACTGGCGTTCGCTCGGGCGTGGTCAGATGGGCTCCTTCCGCTGGCGCAATCCGCACCCCTGCACGGCCGCTGTCGCACTGCGCTGGGACGGCCACGAACCGGCACGACTGCGCCGGGCTGTGCGACTGCTGACTCGTCACATGGCGACGCGCGAGTCCGGCTGGGGCGCGGCGCTCGGCGTCGATCCCGAGCTTGCCCGCACCTGCGCGCGCGCTGCGCTTGACGAGCTCGACGCAATCGGCGAGTCGCGCCCGAGCGCAGGCGCCGCGCTGCATCGTTTTGCCGAGTTGCTGGACGCCGAACATAGCGAGCTCGCTTACGACTTTCGCGACGAGGCCGAGTACTTCGATGCGATCGGGCTGCCCCGTGCGGCGATGGCGATGAACGCGCTGACTGCGATTGGCAGCGGCGCTCGGAGCACCCGCCCGTTGGAGGGCGTCACACTCGGCGAGTCCGAGCGCGCGCTCGTGGCCGGCATGCTCAGCTCATCCAACCTCCTCAAGGATCTGCGTGCGGCCGTCGCTGAGAGTGGCCCGGCCACGGCGCGGACGCCGATGTGACCGCTGGTTGACTTCAAGCCCCGCCGTAGGACTTCAGCAGTCGCCAATCGGGGACGCGCCGGCACCCGGCGATGAGCTCCGCGACGAGCGTGTCGTAGGCGAAGGCAAGCTCGCGGAGCTGGCGCGTGGCAAGGGCGCCGCGCGCACTCGATCCCCGACCGTTGAGCTTCTGCGCGCGCACCCAGGCGATGCACAGCCGGTCGATCACCGATCCGAGCGTCTCGGTATGCAGCGGAGCGCCGTCGACCTGCTCCAGGTGCCGCGAAGTCCATGTATCGAGCTCCTCGATCAGCCCGCTGCGCGTGATGTTCATCCGGTCGATCCGCCGCTTGACTTCGGCCAAGAGCGCGCCGTCGGCCGTCGTCGCGCGCGAGTCGTCCTCGGCCTCCCACTGCTGCCTGTGCGCTCGACACAGCTCACATGCGATCGCGAGCGGCCTGCTCGCGCTCGCCTGCTCGGCGTCGGCGCCCGAGAACGCCGCCACCAGCTCGGCCGCTCCAGGCGGCTTCACCTGAGGAGCGGATTGCGCCGGTGCTCGCACTTCATTTCCTTGGCTTTCGGAGCTCAAGAACCCGCGAATGGTGGTCGACTGCGATCGGCCTCGATCGAGCGATTGTATATCGGAACTATCGCGTATGTTGGTCCGGCGAGTGGCACCTCTCGGTTGCTGTTCGTGGCGGGGGTCGTCTCAGAAGCTAAATCGAGCCCGGCCGCGCAAAATCCGTATTCGCGCGCAGAGCTGCCGGGATTCCCCGCGGGCGCGCTGCGCGCAAGCCGCAGCCGGGGCGGCCTCGACGACGCTCGATCCGAGCCCGCAAGACGCCGGATTCCAGAATGCCTGCCTTGACCCGTCCGCCCCGCGCCGGCACCGCGCTCAGCGTGCGGCAGTGAACACGTCGGCGCCGAACGTCCCGGGCGCCGATGCGGCGTCGGCCAGCGGCGGCAGCCCGAGCAGCGACTCCCAGCTGGCCAGCGAGGAGTAGTGGTTGTAGGGCGTCGTCGAGACGGTGCCCGGCTTGATGAACGGCGAGAGCAGCACGGCGCCGACGAGACCGCCGCCGGGCCCGGTGATCCCGGGGAGCGGCGACCCCGGCCCGGGCTGCTCTTCGCAGCAGGCGCTCGAGTCCGACTGCGGGCCGGACTCGTCGAAGACGATCTCCAGCAGGCCGTCGTGCTGGAAGGCCGGCGAGGAGGTGATCTTGGGCACCCAAGTTTCGAGGAAGCGGTCGATGTCGGCGAGCGCCGAGGCGCCGCCTTCCTGGTTCACGCACGGGTAGTCGTGGCCGTCTTCGCACAGGTTCGGCGTGATGAACGAGAAGCGCGGGGTGTGGGCGACCTTGCCGAGGTCGCTCGCGAGGCCCGTCTCGTGGCGCAGCGCGCCGGCCGGCATCGTGCCGTCGGGCGCGCCGAGCGCGACGACGTGTTCGTTGCAATAGCTCTGTTCGTCGATCACCGAGTGGAAGTAGACGAACGGGTCATGCCTCGTGGCGTAGCCGTCGCCGGCCTCTGCTTTCTGCGTTTCGTCGATGCTGTTCAGCGCGGGGTGCCCGCAGGCGGCGCTCTCGCGCGAGGGGTCGTTGCCCATGTCCTGCTCGTAGGCCTTCCACTTGCGCCCGGCCGCCGAGAGCTGCGTGCCGATGTTCTGCACCGACGCCGGGGACACGCAGCCCTCGCCTGCCTCGATCCCGCCCGGCAGTTCGAGCGCGCCGACGAAGTCGCTGAAGATCTGGCAGTCGGCCTGGGTCTCGGCGTTCGGCGGCTGCCCTGAGACGAGCGAGAGGTAGTTGTCGTTGCTCTCGTGGCCGGTCGCGTAGCGTAGTAGTCCTCGAGCAGCGCGCCCTGCCCCGGCAGCGTCTGCGCGAGGTACGGGTCGGCCGTGGGGTCGCCGAACGTCGAGGCGTAGCTCTGGTTCTCGAGCACGATCACCCACACGTGGCGCACGCGCGGCTGCTTGTATGGATGGGTCCGGGCCGCAGGGGCCCCGGCGGCGAGCCCCGGCGCCGCGAGCCCGAGCGCGGCGAGCGCCGGCGCCGCGAGCGCGGCCGTGCCGCGGCGGAGGATCGCAGTCCGGCCCATGCTCAGCTCCCGAATCCGCTCGGGGCGGGCGGTTTGGCGATCGCCGGCGGTTCGAGCAGCGCGGGCGGCGACTTCAAGTCGAGGAAGTCGGCGACGGTGCGCGCGTTGGCGTCGCGGTAGGTCATGGCCGGCAGGTTCCACTTGGCCTCGATCGTGGCGAGCACCGAGGTGTGGTCGTGCACGGCGTTGGTCACGGCGTTCGGCTTGGCATAGGGGGAGGCGACGACGGCGGGCACGCGTGGCCCGTAGAGGTCGTACCCGCCCGGCACGTCTTCGGGGCCGAGCGCCGGCGGGATCGAGTCGGGCGCGATCGCGGCGGGCGGCTTGACGTGGTCGTAGTAGCCGCCGTGCTCGTCGTAGGTGTAGATCAAGAGCGTGCGCGGCCAGGCGGCGGAGTTGAGCACGGCGTCGACGACCGAGTACGCCCACGACTCGCCGTAGGAGAGGTCCTGCGGGTCCTCCTCGTCGCCGCCAGTCGTTTCGAGCTTGGCGCCGAGCGCTTCGAGGCCGGGGACTTTGCTCAGCGGCGCGCCGATTTCGGAGATCACGCCGAACTCGGGGTCGACGAAGCTGACCGACGGTAGCGTCCCGGCGGCGCAGTCCAGGTGGAACTGGGCGATCGGCGCCAGGTTGCCCGGATATTTCTCGATGATCGAGGGGATGATCCCGGTCTGCGGCAGGTCGGTGAAGTAGTTGCGCCAGCTGACGCCGTAGGTGCTCAGGCGGTCTAAGATCGTGCCGTTCGGCGGCGGCGCGTCTTTCAGGCTTTCGCTGTCGGTCGAGATGTTGCCGTAGGCCGTGCCGGCCATCAGGAAGCGGCGGTTGGGGTAGGTCTGGCACGGCGCCGAGCAGAACCAGCGGTTGGCGAGCGTGAAGCCGCGCGCGAGCGAGTAGGGGAACGGCAGCACGTCCTCGGTCCAGTAGCCCATCGGCTGCGTCGAGCCGACCGAGCGGATGAAGCCGTCCATCTTGCCGCCGTCGATCTGCGCGTGCGTGGCGTTCCACGACTGCGAGACCCCGTGACCCTGGGATCTGTCGGGGAAGGGGAAGCTGCGCACGAGCTTGCCGTCGATCCCGGGGTTGTGGTTGCGCGCGTTGCCACTCGCGTCGAAGCGCAGCCCGTGTGCCTTCGGCTGCCCGGAGATCGGCAGCGCGCCGAGCAGGTTGTCGAAGGAGTGGTTCTCCATCATCACGACGACCACGTGGTCGAACGGCAGCGCGTCGGTCGGCACGCCTGCCGCGCGCCTGGGGTCGGGCAGGCTGTCGGGCGCCCGCACGGTCGCGCCAAGCGCGGCGGCCGCGCGCCACAGCGGGCCGCCGGCCGAGAGCGCGGCCACGCTCGCCCCGCCGTAGCGGACGAAGTCGCGCCGGGTCAGCGGCTGATCGAGCGGTCCTCGTCGGCGCGGCGCGGGCATGGGGCGACACTTACCCCGATTGCGCGACTACCAGTGAAGATCTTGTGTCCTGCGCGCCAAGCGGCGGCCCGGCGCGCCAAGCGGCGGCTCTGCGCGCCAAGCGGCGGCTCTGCGCGCCAAGCGGCGGCTCTGCGCGCCAAGCGGCCCTGGCGCGCTATGCGGCCGCGCGGGAGGACCGCTGCGCGACGAAGGCCTGCTCGCCGGTGGGCGGTGGCTCCTCGGGTGCCTCGCTCCGCTCCTGCTCGCCCCCGGTGCTGCTGAAGACGCGGTTTCGCCCGGCGCGCTTGGCTTCGTAGAGCGCGTCGTCGGCGGCCTTGAACAGCGCCTCGTACTCCATTTCCTCGCCGCCGGCGGCGCTGACGCCGATCGAGACGGTGATCGCCACGCCGGCCGGCTCGCCATGCTCGAGCGCGCCGCGCAGGCGCTCGGCGACCCCGCAGCCGGCGGCGCTGTCGACGCCGGGGAGCACGATCAGGAACTCCTCGCCGCCGAGCCGGTAGACGAGCTCGAAGGAGTGCAGGCGCTTGCGCACCTGATAGGCCATGTCGCGCAGCACGGCGTCGCCGCGGTCGTGCCCGTGCTCGTCGTTGACGGCCTTGAAGTTGTCGATGTCGCACAGCAGCAGGCAGACGGGCTGGCGCGACATGCGCGCCTGGTGGCTCAGCTCGGCGAAGCGGGGGATCAGCGCGTTGCGGTTGAACAGCCCCGTCAGCGGGTCGATGATCGCCTCGTCGCGGTGGTGCAGCTCGGCGGCCTGCAACGCCCACACGATCGAGACGATGCCGGCGAGCAGCGCGAGCGTGGCGATCAGCGGCGCGGGGTGGTCGATTGTCCCCTGTGGGTGGGCGCCGAGCGTGCTCGCCAGCACGATCGCGACGGTCAGCACGAGCGCGGCGAGCACGACCTGTAGGCGAAAGCGGGCGGCGACCATCGCCACGGGCAGCGCCATCCACGGCAGCACGGGGCTGTGGGTGCCGCCGCTGAGCACCACGCCGGCGCCGATCAAGAGCATCGTGATCACGATCGCCCAGGCGCTTACCAGCTCGGGGTGGGCGCTCGAGTCGATCCGGCGCTCGACGTTGAGGAAGTTCAGCAGCGACAGCGCGAACAGGAGCAGCGGCCACCAGCCGACCCATGGCGCGGCGATCAGCAGCGCCGCGCCGACGGCCCCGGAGCCGATCATGCGGATGCGCCGTACGCGCGCGCTCGCGTCGACGACTCGCGCGCGGTCGAGCTCGGTGGGGCAGAGCCATGAGGACTGTGCCATGTCTGGCGCTTCGGCCGCGAGCGCGTGGGGCTTTAGGACTAATTTGCATAGAAGACATTTGTCCTCAGAAAAACCGATTTTCGGAATATGACGACAAAATGGGCCGCCCCGGACGCGCCCGTCCGGGGCGGCAGGCGGCGCTCTCGTAGGCTTAGTCCATGTACAAGTCGACCCCGCCGGGCATCGGCGAGCTGCTGCAGTCGCGCGCTGGCGAGGAGATGTCGCTCAACGACAGCTACCTGAACCCGCAGATGGGTCGGATCTTGCGCACGCTCGGCTTCGACAAGTCCTGGCGCGGGGGCGAGGGCGCACACCTGATCGACGAGCACGGCGAGCGCTACCTCGACCTGTTCGGCGGCTACGGCGTGTTCGCGATCGGCCGCAACCATCCGGAGGCGATCGCGGCCGTGCAAGAGGTGATGGCGGCGGGAACGGCCAACATGCCCCAGCTCGGCGTGACGCTGCTCAGCGGCGTGCTCGCCGAGCAGCTGCTCGCGCGTGCTCCGGGCAGCGTCGCCGCGATGGTGCCGGCGAACACGGGCACCGAGGCCGTCGAGGCGGCGATCAAGATCGCCCGCGCGGCAACCGGGCGTCGGCGCATCCTCTACGCCGACCACGCCTTCCACGGGCTCACGCTGGGCTCGCTGTCGATCAACGGCAACGCCGAGTTCCGCGAGGGTTTCGGGCCGCTGCTGCCGGGGTGCGATGCGGTCCTGTTCGGTGACGCAGACGCGCTCGAGCGCGAGCTCGCGCGCGGCGACGTGGCGGCGCTGGTGCTCGAGCCGATCCAGGGCAAGGGCGTCAACCTGCCGCCGGGCGACTACCTGCAGCGCGCGCAGGCGCTGTGCCGGGCGGCGGAGACGCTGTTCGTGTGCGACGAGGTGCAGACCGGCATCGGGCGCACGGGGCGCTTTCTGGCGCTCGAGCACTGGGGCCTTCAGCCGGACATGGTCTGCCTGGCCAAGGCGCTGTCGGGCGGGCTCGTGCCGATCGGCGCCGTGCTCGTCTCGCGCCGCGCCTTCGACAGCGTGTTCGACGGGATGGAGCGGGCCGTGCGCCACGGCTCGACGTTCGGCGGCAACGACCTCGCGGCGGCGGCGGCGCTGGCGACGCTGCGTGTGCTCGACGACGAGCAGCTCGTGCAGCGCAGCGAGCGCCTCGGGGCGCTGCTGCTCGAGCTGACGCGCCCGCTCGTCGACCGCTACGAGGTCGTCAGCGACGTGCGCGGGCTCGGCTTGATGTGGGCGATCGAGTTTGGCCCGCCGTCGGGGCGCATCGGACGCGCATTGTGGGAAACGGTCGAGCGCCGGCAGGCGGGCCTGTTCAGCCAGCTGATCACGGTGCCGCTGTTCCACGAGCACCGCATCCTCTGCCAGGTGGCAGGCCACCGGATGAACACGATCAAGGCGCTGCCGGCCTTGGTCGTCGAGGAGCACGAGATCCGCCGCTTTGCGGGCGCCCTGGAGCAGACGGTGGCCGCAGCCGAGCGCTACCCGGCTGCGCTCGCACGCTTCGGCGCGCGCACAGGCCTCAGGGCCGCGCGCGCGCGCCGCTAGCCTTACGCGCCGTGCCTACAGCCAGAGATGACATCCGCAACGTGGCGATCGTCGCCCACGTCGACCACGGCAAGACGACGCTGGTCGACGCGATGCTGTGGCAGTCGGGCGCGTTCCGCGTCGGCCAGGACGTGGCCACGCGCGTGCTCGACTCGATGGATCTCGAGCGCGAGAAGGGCATCACGATCCTCGCCAAGAACACCTCGCTGCGCTACCGCGACGTCAAGCTGAACATCATCGACACGCCCGGGCATGCCGACTTCGGCGGCGAGGTCGAGCGCGGGCTGACGATGGTCGACGGCGTGCTGCTGCTGGTCGACGCCTCCGAGGGGCCGCTGCCGCAGACGCGCTTCGTGCTGCGCAAGGCGCTGGAGTCGAAGCTGCCGGTGATCCTCGTCGTCAACAAGGTCGACCGCCCGGACGCGCGCGTGGCGGAGGTCGTCGACGAGGTCTATGAGCTGTTCCTCGACCTCGACGCCGACGAGCAGCAGATCGACTTCCCGATCGTCTACTGCAACGCCAAGGCCGGCGTGGCCTCGCTGACCTACGAGCCCGGGCAACCGCTGGAGGGCGACACGCTGGCGCCGTTGCTGGACCTGCTGCTCGAGCACATCCCGGCGCCGACGTATGAGCCGGAGCATCCGCTGCAGGCGCTCGTGACGAACCTCGACGCCTCGCCCTACGTCGGGCGCCTGGCGATCTGCCGCGTGCGCAACGGGACGATCTGCAAGGGCCAGCAGATCGCCTGGTGCCGCGCCGACGGAACGATCCGCAAAGCGACGGTGGCCGAGCTGTACGTGACCGACGCGCTCGATCGCGTCGATGCGCCGGAGGCGGGGCCGGGGGAGATCATCGCCGTGGCCGGGATCGCGGAGGTGACGATCGGCGAGACGCTGGCCGATCTCGAGGACCCGCGCCCGCTGCCTGTGATCACCGTCGACGAGCCGGCGATGTCGATCACGCTCGGCGTCAACACCTCGCCGCTCGCGGGCAAAGACGGCGACAAGCTGACGGCCAGGCAGATCGAGGCGCGCCTGGAGCAGGAGCTCGTCGGCAACGTCTCGCTGCGCGTCGCGCAGACGGCGCGCCCGGACACCTACGAGGTTCAGGGGCGGGGCGAGCTGCAGCTGGCGATCCTCGTGGAGATGATGCGCCGCGAGGGCTTCGAGCTGACGGTCGGCCAGCCGCACGTGGTCGAGCGCGAGATCGACGGCCAGCGCCACGAGCCGGTCGAGCTGCTCTCGGTCGACGTGCCCGAGGAGCACGTCGGCACGGTCACGCAGCTGCTGGCGGCGCGCAAGGGGCGGATGGAGCACATGACCAACCACGGCACGGGCTGGGTGCGGATGGACTACCTCGTGCCGGCGCGCGGGCTGATCGGCTTTCGCACGGAGTTCCTCACGGAGACGCGCGGCACGGGGATCATGCACCACGTGTTCGACCGCTGGGAGCCGTGGGCGGGGGAGCTGCTCACGCGCAACTCGGGCGTGCTCGTGGCCGACCGCAACGGCGCGACGGTGACCTTCTCGCTGTTCACGCTGCAGGAGCGCGGCATCGCTGTTCGTCGGGCCCGGCGAGGAGGTGTACGAGGGGATGATCATCGGTGAGAACGCCCGCTCGGAGGACCTCGACGTCAACCCGGTCAAGGAGAAGCACCTGACGAACATGCGCTCGTCGACCTCGGACGTGCTCGTGCGCCTGGACGCGCACCGCAAATTGACGCTCGACGAGGCGCTCGAGTTCGTGCGCGAGGACGAGGCCGTCGAGGTCGACGCCGCACGTCGGTGCGTATGCGCAAGGTCGTGCTGTCGAAGGTCGACCGGCTGAAGACGGCGAGGCAAGCGCGCAAATGAGCCTGGCGTAGCGCCCTCGGCCCGCGCACGCTTGACACAAAGAGAACAAGCTGACCCGCGATGCGACACGCGCGGCGCTCAAGCATTAGGGTACGCGCCGGTGATCGGACCGACCAGAGCCCTGACGCGCGCCGCGCTCGCCGTATTGCTGTGCTCGAGCCTCGCTCTCTGCGGGCTGCTCGGCGGCGTCGCGCCGGCGGCTGAAGGCACGATCGACTACGTGCACGAGAGCGAAGCGGACTTCGCCAAGCAGCTTGCGGGCAAGGAAGTCAAGGCGGTGACGGTCAACAAGCGGCTGCGCACGATGCGCGTGACGCTCGCCGACGGGCGGCACGTGCTCGCGAGCTACCCGAAGAAACAGGAGCCGCAGACGGTCTCGCGCCTGCGGGCGCACGGCGTGGCGGTGACGATCCTCGCCAAAGGCGAAGCCGAAAAAGAGGCCAAGCCGAAATCGACGAAACACAAAATCCGCTACATCGCCGGCGGCGTCGTGATCGTCGTGATCCTGCTCGCCGGCGCCGTGCTGCTGGTCAACCGCCGCCGTCGTCAAGACTGAGCTGCCGACCTCAGCAGTGCAGCCGCCGTCGCGGCCGGCGCGAGGAGGCCGGGCGACCATGCTCGGCGACGTGGATCGCGCCGTGCACGTCGTGGGCGAGCAGCTCGACCATGTCGCGTGAGAAGTTCTCCTTGACGACCATCCGCAGCACGTCGATGTGCTCGGCGTTGGGCGGTAGCGTGTAGGCGGGAACGATCCAGCCGCGCTCGCGCAGCAGCTGTGAGATCAGAGGCAGGGCGATTCGCTCGGGATCCTCGGCGCGCACGACGACGATCGGGAAGCGCTTGGGGTCGTTGAACAACGTCAACCCGTCGATCGCGCTCAGGCGCTCGGCGAGCGCGCCGGCGTTGGCGAGCACGCTCGCGACGATCTGCTCGTAGCCCTCGCGGCCGAGGCGCAGGAAGGCGAAGTACTGCAGCAGCACCGAGTTCGACGGCCGCGAGAAGTTGAGCGAGTAGTTGGGCATGTCGCCGCCGAGGTAGTTGATATGGAAGACGAGATCCTCGGGCAGGTCGGAGGCTTCGCGGAAGACGACGGTGCCCATGCCGGGGTAGACGAGCCCGAACTTGTGGTTCGAGACGTTGATCGAGCGCACGCTGGGCAGGCGGAAGTCCCACTCCAGGTCGGGCTCGGAGAAGGGCGTGAGAAAGCCGCCGCTGGCGGCGTCGATGTGCAGCGGGATGCGCCAGCCCTGCTCTGAGTCGACGCGTCCGAGCAGCTCGTCGATCGAGGCGAGGTCGTCCATCTGGCCGGTGAAGGTCGTGCCGAGCACGCCGGCGACGGCGATCGTGCGCTCGTCGAGCAGCGGCTGCACCTGCTCGGCGCCGATCGTGTAGCGGCCCTCCTCCAACGGCACGAGGCGCTGCTCGACCTCGAAGTAGCGCGTGAACTTCTCCCAGCAGGTGTGCACGTCGGCGCCCATCACCATGTTGGGGCGGTCGGCGGGCTTGCCTTCGGCTTCGCGCCGCAGCTGCCAGGAGCGCTTGTGCGCGAGCATCGCGAGCATGATCGCCTCGGATGAGCCGATCGTCGCGGTGCCGGTCGACTGCGCGCCGGCGGGGGCGTGGAACAGGCGGCCGATCATCGAGACGACGCGGCGGTGGATGACCTCGGTCTGCGGGTACTCGTCCTCGTCGATCAGATTCTTGGCGAGCGTCTCGGCGGCGAGCTTGTCGGCCTGCGGCTCCATCCAGTCGGTCACGAACGAGGCGAGGTTGAGCGCGGGGTTGCCGTCGAGGTTGAGCTCGTCGTGCACGAGCTGGTAAGCCGCGTCGGCGCTCACGCCCTGCGCGGGCAGGCGGTACTTGGGGATCTCGTGCGAGAACGAGCGCGCGGCGTAGGTCGGGGAGACGGTCTCCTCGGAGTCGAGCTCGAGCTTGTGCATAGACCTCGGTATTCGCGGCGCGCAGGTGGGGTCATCTTTATTTTTAATAGAAATCAATAACGAGAATCAGTCTTGCTATTGTCGTGGCGATGAGTGGAGCCCTCGCCCTCGAGCTCGACGGCGCGGCAGTGCGCATCGGGCGCAGGACGATCTGGAGCGGGCTGTCGATGTCGATGCGCGACGGCGAGTTCATCGCGTTGCTCGGCGCCAACGGCTCGGGCAAGTCGACGTTGCTGAAGGCCGTGCTCGGCGCGCTACCCGTCGCGGAGGGGCGGATCGCGGTGCTCGGCGGCCCACCGGGCGCGGCGGGCGCGGCGATCGGCTACCTGCCCCAGCGCCGCTCGTTCTCGGCAGGCACGCGTCTGCGCGGAGTCGACGTGGTGCGGCTCGGGCTCGACGGCGACCGCTGGGGGCTGCCGCTGCCGCCGCTGTGGGGCGGGCCGCTGGCGCGCAGGAACGCCGCGCGCGCACGGGTGGCCGAGACGATCGAGCTGGTCGGCGCGAGCGACTACGCGGAGCGCCCGATCGGCGAGCTATCGGGTGGCGAGCAGCAGCGCCTGCTGATCGCCCAGGCGCTCGTTCGCCGCCCGCGCCTGTTGCTGCTCGACGAGCCGCTCGACAGCCTCGACCTGCCCAACCAGGCCTCGGTTGCGGCGCTCGTAGCCGACGTCTGCCGCACGGCCGAAGTGGCGACGCTGCTCGTGGCGCACGACGTCAACCCGCTGCTGCCCTACCTCGATCGCGTCGTCTACCTTGCGGCTGGGCACGCCGTCGAGGGGCCCGTGCAGGAGGTGATCACGACGGAGGTGCTGACGCGGTTGTACGGGGTGCCGGTCGAGGTACTGCGCGCCTCCGACGGGCGGCTCGTCGTGGTCGGGCAGCCGGAGCCGCCGGCCCATCACCACGACCGCCACGAGCACGCCCACGTGCGCGTCGATGGCTGACGCGGCCAACCCGACGCTGACGTGGAACGTCGCGCACGACGTCGGCGAGCTGCTCGAATACCACTTCATGATCAACGCGCTGCTGGCGGGCAGCGTGGTGGCCGTGATGGCGGGCGTCGTCGGCTGGCTGATGGTGCTGCGCGGCGAGGCCTTCGCGGGGCACACGCTGTCGATGATGGCCTTCCCGGGCGCCGCGGCGGCGGCGCTGGCGGGCGTGCCGGGCGCGTGGGGCTACTTCCTCTTCTGCGGCGCCGGGGCGGGCGCGATCGCGCGCATCTCGGGCTCGGCGCGGGTCTCGTGGAGCGAGCAGTCGGCGGGGATCGGCGCGGTGCAGGCGCTGGCGCTGGCGCTCGGCTTCCTCTTCGTCAGCCTCTACGGCGGCGTGCTCGGCGATCTGGAGAGCCTGCTGTTCGGCGACCTGTTGGGCGTGAGCGACGGCCAGGTGCTGACGCTGCTCGTCGTCGCCCTCGTCGCACTGGCGGCACTGGCGGCGCTGGCGCGCCCGCTGTTGTTCGCGTCGGTCGATCCCGGCGTGGCGGCGGCGCGCGGTGTGCCGGTGCGGCTGCTTTCGCTGGCCTTCCTCTTGCTGCTCGGCCTGGCGGTCGGCGCGACGAGCCAGGTCACGGGCGTGCTGCTCGTGTTCGCGCTGCTCGTCGCCCCGGCAGCGAGCGCGCAGGCGCTGACGGCGCGGCCGCTGGCGAGCTTGGCGCTGACGGTCGCGCTCGGGCTGCTCGTCGTCTGGCTCGGCCTGGGGATCGCCTACTTCTCGATCTACCCGGCCGGCTTCTTCGTGGCGACGGTCGCCTTCGCCGTGTACGTGCTGGCTCGCGCGACCGCTTCGGTGCGCGCGCGAATGCAGGACGCCGGCGCGCAGGGTGCGGATGGCGCGGCGCCGAGCGCCTTGGCCGCGGATGCGCCACGCGGCGTGATCGCCTGATGCTCGGGCAGGAATTCATGAGCAACGCGCTGCTGGCGGGCACGTTCGTGGCGCTGGCGTGCGGCGTGAGCGGCTGGTTCGTCGTGCTGCGTGGGCAGGTGTTCGCGGGCGACGCGCTCAGCCACGTGGCCTTCCCGGGCGCCCTCGCGGCTGCGGCGGCGGGCATCGACCAGCGGATCGGCTTGTTCGTGGCGACGATCGCGGCGGGCGCGGCGATCGGCATGCTCGGACGCGGCGTGCTCGGCGGCGGGCGCGGGGGAGGTGCGCACGGCGGCGGCGCCGGCGGCGCGGATGCGGCGCAGGACACGGCGATCGGCATCGCGTTCACGTTCATCCTCGGGCTCGGCGTGTTCTTCCTGGCGCTGGCGGGGACGAGCGCGGCGGGCGCGTCGGGCATCGCCGGTGCGCACACGCTGTTCGGCTCGATCTTCGGCCTGAGCGCGGGCGAAGCGCGGCTGGCGGCGGCGATCGGGCTCGGCGCGGTGCTGGCGACGGCGGCGATCGCGCGCCCGCTGCTGTTCGCCTCGCTCGCGCCGGAGGTGGCGGCTGCCCGCGGCGTGCCGGTGCGGCTGCTGGCGATCGCCTTCGTGGCGCTGCTCGGCGTCGTCGCGGCGGAGGCGACGCAGGCGGTCGGGGCGCTCTTGCTGCTCGGCCTGCTGGCGGCGCCTGCGGCGGCGGCGCATCGCCTGGCGCGCGCGCCGCTGGCCGGCGTCGCGCTCGCCGGGCTGCTGGCTGTGGCGGCCACGTGGGGCGGGCTGGCGCTCGCCTACGCGATTCCGTCGCTGCCGCCGTCGACGGCGATCGTCGCGCTGGCGGTAGGCACGTATGGCGTTGCGGCGCTGCTGACGGGTCGCCCCCACAGGTAGGAGCAGACGCAGCCGAGCGCGAACACGGCGACGACGAGCAGCACGGGCCCGGAGTCCTCGCTGAGCGTGCCGACGACGCCGGCCGTCAGGCCGCCGCCGAGCGCGGCCAGCCAGGCGGGATCGCCGCCGACGGGCGCGAGCAGCCGCTCGCGCAGCCGCACGCCGGAGACGGCGCAGGCGAGCGCGAGCGCGGTGGCGAACGGCATCGCGTGGTTGCGCAGCTCGTGCCAGGCGGCGGTGTAGCGGCGCACGATCACGTCGCGCAGGTCGCCGGCGGAGCGCGCGTGCAGGATGCTGCCGGTGTAGTGGCCCGAGCCGTGCGCCGTGAGCAGGTCGATCGCGGCGAGCAGCACGAGCGCGAGCAGGGGGGCGCAGACGACGAGCAGCACGCGCCGGCGCGAGAAGCTGCCGGGCAGCAGCACGATCGTGGCGACGGCGGCGCCGGCGCTGACGAGGATCACGCCGCCGACGCCGGCGCCGATCCGCGCGGCGCCCTCGATCGCGGCGAGCGCGATGCCGGCGCCGGCCATCGCGAGCGCGGCGCGGCGCGAGCGCACGGCTGGGTACAGCGCGGCGGCGACGGCGGCGAGCACGAGCACGGCAAGTCCCGACTTCAGCTCGTTGCCGAAGCCGTAGAAGCGCGCGCCGAGGATCGGGTTGGGCCCGAGCAGGGAGCGCATCAAGAGCTGCGTGCCGGCGAGCGCGTCGATCGAGAGCGCGAGCACGGAGACGACGGCCGGCGCGAGCGGCGCGCGCGGCCACGGCAGCAGCGCATCGCAGAGCGCGCCGAGCGCGAGGCAGATCAGCGCGATCGCGGCGTACTCGACGGCGGCGCCGGGTTCGAGCGCGGCGGTGATGAGCACGGCGGCGGGCGCCCACAGCACGGCGAGTGCGCCGACGCGCATCGCCCACGCTCGCGCCACCCAGTTGCGTCGGTCGCGGGGTTGGGCCACGCCGTCGCGCGATGCTCCCCGCACGCGGTCGAGCAGCGCGGCGGCGAGCAGCAGCGCGGCCCACACGCAGAGCAGCACGCCGAGCGCCTTCAGGCGCCGCCCGCCGACGACGTGCAGGCGCGCCATCAGCGAGCGCAGGCCGGCCGAGTCGAGCTTGCCGTCGGTTTCGATCGGCTCGCCGCGCATCTCGTCGGGCACGCGCAGGCCGAGGTGGTCGAGGATCGTCGGCGCGATGTCGATCGCCGAGACCAGCCCGCGCTGGTTGGTTGTGTGCGAGGTCAGCTCCCGCCCTCCGCCGCCCGCCAGTCCCGCGACGCCGACCCACAGCAGCCCGTGCCCGCGCTTGCTGACTGCGCGCTGCAACACGATCAGCAGCTCGCCGGCGGGGCGGGTCGCGGCCAGCGTGTGCAGGTCGGAGCTGCCCGCGACGCCGCCGGGGAGGTCGACGACGACGAACTGCCTGTGCGCGCGCATCGCCGCGATCCTCGCGAGCAGCGTCGCGGCCGGGCCAAACGAGAGCTTGCCGATCCGGCCGCGCTCGTCGACCGCCACGGGCCCGCCGATCCCCCCGAATCCGTCGACGCCGACATACCCTGCCCCGCCGGGCACGCTCGAGGCCAGCAGGCCCGGCTGGAGCGTCTGCGGCGCCGCCTTCGCCCGCGCCAGCACGGCCGGCCAGTCGCCGAACGAGGGCGGCGTCGGCGAGTCGTAGGCCGAGGTCGCGACCCGCGCGCCCTGGCCGACGTCGAGCAGCATCTGCTCCGAGGAGTAGCTGCCCTGGATCGCCGAGAGGATTCCAACCGACATGCCGGGAGCGCCGTCCAGCGCGCGCTCGCCTGCAGGCGCGATCGCGAGCACCGCCGTGCGCGGCGGCGGCCCGCCCGGCGTGGCGCCGGCCGGCGGGGCGAGGCAGGCTGAGTGCCAGGCAAGCGAGCAGCCCGCCGCGGCGCAGCTGCCTCAGCCCTCGACTCCTTCTGTCGCGACCTCGGGCCTGCGGCGCAAGCCTGGGGCGCCGGCCGGCGAGCCCGCCTCGGCGGCGTCCTGCGCCGGCAGCATGGTGCCCTCGACGTTCAGGTGCGGCAGGATCCGGTCGAGCCACGCCGGGATCGACCACGTGCGCCGGCCGATCAGGTGCAGCACGGCGGGTAGCAGCAGGCAGCGGATCACGAGCGCGTCGAGCAGCACGGCGCTCGCCAGGCTGAGGCCGAACTCCTTGATCACGCGATCTTCGCCGAGCATGAACGAGAGGAATACGCAGACCATGATCGCCGCGGCGGCGGTCACCACGCGCCCGGTCAGCGCGAGCCCTTCGGCGACGGCGCGCGAGTTTTCGCGCGTGTGCGCCCAGCGCTCGTGGATGCGCGAGACGAGAAACACCTCGTAGTCCATCGACAGGCCGAACACGATCGCGAACAGCATCACCGGGATGAACGACTCAATCGGGCCGGCCTGCAGGCCGAACAGGCTGCCAAGCCAGCCCCACTGGAAGATCGCGACGATCACGCCGAGCGCGGCGCCGATGCTGAGCAGGTTCATCACGGCCGCCTGCAGCGGGATCACGAGCGAGCGGAACACGACGAGCAGCAAGAGCGCCGAGAGCAGCACGACGACGCCGATGAACAGCGGCAGCTTTTCACCGAGCACGTTGGCGAAGTCGACCGCTCCCGCGGTGACGCCGCCGACGTAGACGCGCGCGCCGGTCGCCCGCTCGACGGGCGGCACGACATGGTCGCGCAGCCGTTCGACGAGCTGCGTTGTGGCGAGCGCCTGCGGCGAGGACTTCGGATAGATCGTGATCGTTGCGACGTTGCCCGCGGAGTTCAGCTTGGGCGGCGCGACCGCGACGACGCCGTGTGCCGTGGCGATCGCGGATGCGAGCCGATTTGCCGAGGCCTGGCCGCCGGGGACCTTCGCGGCGACGAGCAGCGGGCCGTTGAAACCTTCGCCGAAGCCCTCGGCGAGCAGACCGTATGCACGATGCGTGGTCTGGTTGGGGGGATCGTTCGAGGCGTCGCTCGAGCCGAGCCGCAGCGCCGTGGCGGGCGCGGCGATCGCCAGCATCACGACCGCCGAGACGATCGCGATCATCCGCGGACGGCGCTCGACGAACATGCTCCAGCGCAGCCACGCGCCGCCGCCGCCGACGACGCTCGTGGCCGGGAGGTCCGCGGCCACCGTCCCGTCGGCGCGTTCCTGCTCGAGGCGCTTCGCGCGCCGCCGCGCGCGCCTGCTCGGCCGGGTCAGCCGCTTGCCGGCGAACGTCAGCATCGCCGGCAGCAGCGTCAGCGAGGCGGCCATCACGAGCAGCACCCCGATCGACGCCGAGATCGCGACGCCGTAGAGGAAGTCGACGCCGAGCAGCATCATCCCGAGCAGCGCGATCACGACGGTGCTGCCGGCGAACAGGATCGCGCGGCCGGCCGTGTCCATCGCCTGCACGACCGACTCGCGCGCATCGCCGAACGTGGGGCCGGGGGTGACATAGGCCTCGCGGAAGCGCGTGAGGATGAACAGCGCGTAGTCGATGCCAACGCCGAGCCCGATCATCGCCGCGAGCTCGGAGGCGAAGTCGGCCGTGTCGACGACGTGCGTGAACAGCGCGATCGCGCCGAGCCCCGTGCCGAGCCCGAACAGCGCCGTCACGATCGGCAGCCCCATCGCGGTCAGCGAGCCGAACGTCAGCAGCAGCACGACGATCGCCGCGAGCAGGCCGACGGCCGTGGAGATGCCGAAGCCGGCCTGCTCGGTCTCCTCGATCGCCTGCCCGCCGAGCTCGACCTGCAGGCCGTTGCGCTGCGCCGCACGCGCGACGTCGACGACGCGCTGCGCGGCGGCCTTCGGCAGGTCGTTTGCCTTTTCGTTGAACACGACCGTGGCGAAGGCGATCTGTCCGTTGGCGGAGATCGACTTGCCCGAGGCGGCGCCACCGTATGGGCTGATCACGCCGGCGACGTGTGGAAGGCGCGACACGCGCGCGAACATCGCGCTCATGCGCGCCCGCACGGCGGGGTTCTCGACCGTACCCGAGCTGACCTTGTAGACGATCGTGTCGCGGTCGCCGGCCTGCGCGGGGAAGCTGCGCTGCAGCAGGTCGGAGGCGCGCTGGGCGTCGGAGTTGGGCAGCGTGAAGTTGTTCGAGTACGACGTGCCGGCCGACTGCGCGAGGGCGTTGACGACGAACAGCACGACGATCCAGCCGAGCAGCACGTACTTGCGGTGAGTTGTCGTCCAGCGGGCGAGCTTGACCATGCCTGTACCTCTGAGATGGACTGCGGGGGAAGGCTCGCGGGGGGAGGGGGGAGCCTCCGCAAAGACTAGTACGCGGCGGGGAGGCCTTCGCCGCTCAGTTGACGCTGGGGTCGGTCGGCATCCGCGCGATCAATGCGTAGCTGCCGCCCTTGCGCGTCAGCGCGCTGCTCCACAACTGCTCGGGCAGCTCGGTGAAGACGTCTTCCGGCAGCGCGGCCTGCGCGATCCAGTCGCCGTCGGCGATCTCGGCCTCGAGCTGGCCCTCGCCCCAGCCGGCGAAGCCGGCGAACACGCGCACGCGGCCGGTCGCCCGGGAGAGCTCGTCGAGCTCGGCATCGGGCGCGGGAAAGCCGATCCGCCCGAGCACGAGCACGCCGGCGGGCTCGGGGTCGAGGAACTCGGCGAGGAAGACGATCGAGCCGGGCTGCACGGGGCCGCCGACGAACACGCGCTCGGTCTCCTCGACGGTCTCCACGAGCTGCGGGGCGGCCTCGCCGACGGTCACCTCCGAAGGGCGGTTGAGCACGACGCCCATCGCGCCGTCGTCGCTGTGCACGCCGATCAGCACGACGGTGCGCTCGAAGTTGGGGTCGCGCAGGGTGGGCGAGGCGAGCAGCAGCTGGCCTACGAGCGATTCCTCCATCGTCGATTGAGGCTAGCGTGCAAGAAGTGACCGAGCAGCAGCAAGCCAGCGATCGCGAGAACCCGGCCGGCGATCGCGAGAGCCAAGCCGGCGACCTGGAGTGCCGGATCGCGGCGTTCGGCGCCTGGAGCTACCGCTTCGAGCTCGACGGCGGCGTGGCGACGCCGGTCTTCAACCGCGCGACGGTCAATCGCCAAGAGCAGCGACGGCGCTACTTCTTCGAGGCGCTGCTGCGCGCGACGGGCGGCTCGCTGCGCGGGCGTCGCGTGCTCGACCTCGGCTGCAACGCGGGGTTCTGGTCGCTCGCGGCGCTGGAGGCGGGCGCCGACTTCGTGCTGGGCGTCGATGCGCGGCAGGTGCACATCGACCAGGCCAAGCTCGTGTTCGAGGCCAAGCGGATCGAGCCGGCGCGCTATCGCTTCGAGCAGGGCAACGTGTTCTCGCACGCACTGCACGAGCGCTTCGACGTCGTGCTCTGCCTCGGGCTGCTCGACCACGTGGCCAAGCCGGTCGAGCTGTTCGAGGCGATGACCGCGGTGAGCCCCGAGCTGATCGTGATCGACACCGAAATCTCACGCTCGCGCACGAGCGTGTTCGAGCTCGACACGCTGTACAACCGCGAGAACGCGGTCGAATACGAGACAGTGCTGATCCCCTCGCGGCTGGCGCTGAGCGAGCTGGCGGCACAGTTCGGCTTCCAGGCCACGGCGCTGCCGCAGAACATGACCGACTACTCGGGCATGCGCGACTACCTGCACCAGCGCCGGCTGGCGTTCATCTGCGCCAAGGATGGCCCGCCGCCGCAGCTGGAGGCAGAGAAGCGGTCGGGCTGGCCCTGGTGGCTCACTGCACTTAGGGCACGCCGCCGCAGGTCCTAGCCGACCTGCCAGCTAGCCGGCGGAGAAGAGCTCGAGCGCGCCCGATTGCTCGTGGTCGTTGGCGTCGCCCTCGGGCTCGACGATGTGCCCGTCGACGACGATCGGGCTGTTCCAGTGCCCGGGAGCGCCGGGCAGCTTCGCGACGGGGCGGGGCGAGCCGGGGCGGTAGACGACGATCCCGCCGGCGTCGGGTTCGTAGACGTACAGCAGGCCGCCGGCCATCACCGGGCTCGTGCCGGGCGTGTCGGCGAGCCACGCGCGGTACAGCTTGCCGCGGCGCAGCACGTAGGCGGCGGTCGCGTGTTCGCCGGCGACGAGCACGGTCGTGCGCCCGCCGTGTCGCCAGACGGCGGGCGCCGTGAACAGCTCGCCGCCGCCCGGCAGTGGCAGGCGCTGCGCTTCGCCGCCGAGCGGCTTGGTGCTCGAGCGCTTGCGCCCGTTCAGGCGCGCGAGCCGCAGCACTCGCATGCTGCCGTCCTTGCCGGCGACCAGGACGCGGCCGTGCCCGAGCAGCGCGGGCGCGCTCGAGCCGAGATCGGTGTCGGTTCCGTTGAGCCGTGCCTGTTCGGTCGGCGTGAACGACTGGCGCAGGGTGAGCGAGGGAAGCGTCAGCTCGAGCACGCTGTCGCCGAAGTTGGTGCTGCCGTCCCACGGCCCGTTGCCGGTGTCGATCAAGATCCGCGTGCCGTTCGGCTCGACAACCGCGCCGCCGCGCGAGAGGATCGCCGAGTCGCTGGCCGAGCAGGTGTTGGGCACGATCAGGCGGTGGCGATCGGCGCACAGGGTGTTGAAGGCCGAGCGGATCCGCCCGCTCGTGCGGTCGATCAGCACGACATGGCCCTGGTAGGGCGGCGCGTCGCCGAAATAGCCGCCCGTGGCGACGAGGATGTCGGGGCCGGCGATGTTGATCGCGGCGCCGAGCTTCTCGTGCGTCGCGTCGCGCGTCACGCCGACCGGCCAGCCGCCCTCGCGCGACTCGCTGCCGTCGGCGAGTGAGAGCTTGTGGATCAGCCCGTTCGGCGAGGCTGCATACACGTACTGGTGGCCGGGGTCGGCGAGCGGGCTCGCGTTGGTGATCTGCGAGCTGCCCGCCCAGCCGCCGTAGCCGGGCGGCGTGAACGTCCACAGCAGCTGACCGCTGTCGGCGTCGAGCGCGATCGTCTTGCCGTACGTCGTCGTCACGACGACGGCGTTGCAGCTGTGACCCGCGACCTGGACGGCGTGCAGGTAGATCGGCGAGGAGTCGACCGTCCCCGGCAGCGAGACGGTGCGGCGGCGCAGATGGGAGAGCTGTGCCCCGGAGATACCGCTCGTGTCTTCGCTGACGTTCGAGCGCTGCGGGTCCAGGCCGAACTCGGGCCAGTCGAGCAGGCGGCTCGTCGAGGCCTTCGTCGCGGTCGGGATCGCGTCGGCGGCGATCGTCGGCGTGGAGCTGTCGGCTGCCGAGCTGCCGCCGCAGGCGGCGATCAGGACACTCGCTGTGAGCGCCAGCGCGAGGCGTGGGCGAACGGCCCGCATCGCCGATGTTCTAGCGCATCGCCAAGCCGGCGGCGCCCGTTATGCTGCGCGGGCAGGCGAGTCGAGCGAACGAGGGAGCGGCGCGAGATGGCAAAGACCCCGCAGGTGGGCGAGCAGGCGCCGGACTTCGAGCTGCCGGGCACCGATGGGCCGTTCCACCTCTCCGAGCACCGTGGCGAGCGCGTCGTGCTGCTGTTCTACCCGGGCGACAACACGCCCGTCTGCACAAAACAGTTCTGTTCCTACCGCGACCGCGGCGGCGACTTCGCGTCGCTCAACGCGACCGTCGTCGGCATCTCCTCGCAAGACCTGGCGTCGCACGAGCAGTTCATCGCGAAGAACAACCTCAACGTGCCGTTGCTGGCCGACGTTGACAAGCAGGTCGCCAAGGCCTACAGCGCCCACTCGTCGCGACTGGGGACGAAGCGAGCCGTGATCGTGATCGACGAGCACGGGATCGTGCGCCACCGCCACGACCATCTGCTCGGGCTCGACTTCCAGTCGGTGGACGATCTCCGTGCCGCGCTTGACTCGCTTCCGCCGTGTGGGCCTGGCTGAAGCCCGCTGAGTCGGGCGCCGGGACGCTTATCAGCGAGCACTAGGAGGGTCGAGCCGGGGCGTTGGGACAGCGGCCACGGCGATCGCTTCCACTGCTTGGCCCTTGTATAGGCTTCGACCTCCTCTTGTGACAAAGCCCGCGTCTCAACAAGGCCTTTCTTACGTGCCTGAATACGCCGAATCGGAGTCCGCGCCTGATGACTACGGGTTTCCGATCTTCTACGAACTTCTGTCGCTCGATGAAGCGCTCGCAAGCGAGGAGGAGGCAAGTGAGGACGACCGCGACACTTTCGGTGAGAGCTTCGATTCCTACCTAGCTGGTCAACTAAAGCGAGTCCGGGCGACGTACGCAGGCGGCTACGTTTGGGGAACCGCGTTCTCAGCACGCGCCCCGGAGGGCGAGTTCAGCAGCGCGATCCCCCTCGTAGACCTCAAGCTGCTCAGCAAAGAGCAATATCAGGCCGCACGTGCACGCGGCTGGCTCGCGACGGAGCCGTAACGAGACGTCAGGACAGCAGGCGCAGGCGTCGAGCGGTCAGGCATCTGCCGGCAGCAAGCGAAGCGGCTTTTCGTCTAGGGCCAGCACACGAAAGTGCCTCTCGTCGAGGGTCAGAACGTCGCGTACACGGTGACGCTCGGCGAGGATCAGAACGGAGGCGTCGGCGAGACTGATCTGGAGGTCGGCGTAGCGCCGGATAATTGCGTGTGCGCCAGCGACGTCGACCCCCGTCATCGGCTCGAGTAGGTAGGCGCCGCGCTCAACCTCATCGAGCAGGCTGGCTCGTGCGGCAGCTCCTACGCGCGAGGCGATGAGGTAGTCCAGCTCGGCAAGCACAAACGGCGAGAGCAGCAGCGGCGGGCTCGCTGCGGCGAGGCTCGCGGCAGCGTCCCGATGGTGGCGCTGGTCTACGTCGAGCGCCGCGAGCAGGCCGCTCGTGTCGAGCAGGATCATTCGCCAAATCCGCGGACGAGCTCTTCGTCGACCCGCTCGGCGAGGGTCTCGTCGCCGCTGCTAAATAGCGGCAGTCGCGGCGGTGGATATGCATGTTTGGCGGTCGCGGAGGCCAGTGCAGAGCGCACTACCTCGGCCTCGCTGCGGCCCTCAGCCGACGCTGTCCGCTCTAGCGCCGCCTTCAACTCATCCGGAAGATAGATTGTCGTACGTCTCATGCCATACATGATGCCATATATAGATGCAGTCTCCCCTAGGAATCTCCGCGCAGCGTGATCGTTGGGCGTGCCGAAGCTTGACGGCTCGCGGTGGCGTGCCCTAAACGGGCAACGCATACCGAGGCATTGCGCGCATACTCAAGGCATGAGCAGCGCTCAGCTCAGCCTCGTCCTGTCGGTCTTCCTCGCGTCGGGGGTCGAGGCGGTCGAGGCACTGACTATCGTGCTCGCCGTCGGCATGACCCGGCGTTGGTCCTCGGCGCTGCTCGGGACGGTCACGGGCCTGACGGTGCTCGCGCTGCTGACGGTGGGGTTCGGGCCGGCGCTCGTGCTCGTGCCGATCGCGACGTTGCGCCTGCTCGTCGGCGCGCTGCTGCTGCTGTTCGGCTTGCAGTGGCTGCGCAAGGCGATCCTGCGCGCCTCCGGTCTGCTGGCGCGCCACGACGAGATCGCTGAGTTCGCGCGCGAGTCGCGCTCGGCCGAAGCGATCTCGCTCCCCGCGGAGGGATTCGACGGATACTCCTTCACCGTCGCCCTGAAAGGCGTTTTGCTCGAGGGCATCGAGGTGATCTTCATCGTCCTCACGTTCGGTGCCAGCCAGCATCGCGTCGGGCTGGCCGCGCTGGCGGCGCTCGCCGCGGTTCTCGCCGTGATCGTCGTGGGCGTGGTTGCACGTGCGCCGCTGGCGCGCGTGCCGGAGAACGCGATGAAGTTCACGGTCGGCGTCCTGCTCACGTCCTTCGGCACGTTCTGGAGCACCGAGGGCGCCGGCGCCGGCTGGCCCGGCGGGGAGGCCGCCCTGCCGGCGCTGGTACTCGTGATCGGCGCCTGCGCGCTGGCGCTGGTCGGCGAGCTGCGTCGCCGAAGCGCAGCGGTCCCTGCTCGGGTGATCTGAGTGGCGCTGGCCTTCCTTCGCGGAGCCTTGGAGTTCGTCGTCGGCGACGATTGGCCGACGGCGGTCGGGGTTGTCCTCTCACTCGCCGTGACCGCGCTCATCGCAACCTCCGACCTCGCCGCCTGGTGGCTGATGCCACTCGCCGCCGTGGCGCTGCTCCGCTGGTCGGTGCTGCGCCGGGCGAGGTCCCTCTCGCGGTAAGCCGAATGCTACTTATAACTCTGTAGACTCATAAGCATCAGACCGAATCATCCGCGTAGTCGAGATCGCCGACGGCGGCCGTGCAATGGCTGAGCCGCGGTCGGCCGCGACCCGCCGCTTCGGCGAGCGCGTGCGAGCGCAGCGCGAGCTGCTCGGCCTCAGTCAGGAGAGCCTTGCCGATCGCTGCTGCCTACACTGGACGTTCGTCGGCCAGGTCGAGCGCGGCCTGCGCAACCTGAGCTTGCACAACGTGCTCAAACTCGCCGCCGGGCTCGAGCTAGACCCGGCCGAGCTGGTGCGCGAGCTGAAGGCGCCGGCCCGCTAGGAGCACGGGTCAGTAACGCGTCGTAGTGCCGTCGACCGGCGGCCCGGCACGCGGAGCGATGAGGACTGCGCGTGGGTCCCCGGGTGATGCTCGGGTGTCCGGTCTTTTGGGGGCGTCCCGCGGGCTTGCTGGCTCCTGCTCGCACTCAGGTTGCGCCGATGAGGGCGAGTCCGCCGGCGCGGTGGAGCTTGAGCAGGTTGTGGACGGCGCAGTGGAAGCGCCATTGCGCACGCGCGGCTTGCTTGCCACGCAGCAGCAGCCGCTGGGCGTCTTGGACGGTTTGCATCTGTCCGAATACCGGCTCGACGATCGCCTTGCGCCGGGCGTAAACGGCGTGCCCTTGCTTGGTTTTCAGCTTGCGCGCCATCCGCTGCTTGGGTGTTGCGTTCTTTGGTACCGGTCCCCTGGGCGCGGGCGCGGGCGGCTCTGAGTGCTTGAAGCGACCGGTCGCGATGAACGGATCGAGGCTGTGCCCGGTGGTGATCGTGACGTTCTCCTGGGAGAAGTAGCCAGCGTCCGCGGTCAACGCCGCACCCTCGGGCAGCTCGGCGTCGATCGCGTCGAGGTTATCGGCGAGCTGGTCAAGCGCCGGCTCCAGCTGCTCGGCGTCGGGTGCCTGGTCGCAGAGCTCGGCCGCGACGATCACCTGCGCACGGGAGTCCACGATCGCCTGGCCGTTGAAGCACTGGTGAAATGATCCGTCGGAGGTCTTCATGATCTTCGACTCCGGATCGGTGAAGTTGCGCTGCGCCTTCGGCTTGGGCGCGAACGGGTCACGAGCATTCGGTGGCCGCCGGGGCTTCTTGCCCTGCTCCTTGAGCTCTGAACGACGCGCCGTCTCCGCCTCGCGCGCCTCGGCCTCAAGCGCCGCCTTGGCCTCCCGGATGCGCTCCAGGCGCCCCTCGCGACGCTGTAGCTCCTGCGGCAGCTCATCGCCACGACGGTCTGCCCCGAAGCGCTCGTCCTCCTCGGCGTCGATCAGCTCGGCATCGCGCAGCAGGGCATCCACGTTCTTGCGCAGCGCCGCGATCTCGCGCTCCAGCTGCGTCTCCTTCTTGAGCATCCGCTCATAGCTCATCGCCTTGTGCCGAGAAGCGCTCGCGCGTAGCTTCGTGCCATCCAAAGCGAGCGTTCCCAGCGCGATAAGCCGCGCCTGCTTGCACAACCGCAGCGCCTGCACGAACAGCTCTGAGAGCGCCTCCAGGTGACGTGCCCGAAACCGCGCGATCGAACGGTAGTCCGGGTGCTGGCCAGCGCACAGCATCCGCACCGCCACGTCCCGGTAGCTTGCCGCCTCCAGCTTGCGCGAGGAGGCAACCCCGTTGGCGTAGCCGTAAATCAGCAGCTTGAGCATCAGCCGCGGGTCATACGGCGGATAGCCCCGCTCCTCTTCATAGGCCGCGTAGATCGGCCCCAGATCCAGTGCTGACTCCACCAGATCCGAGACGAAGTGCGCCAGATCACCCTCCGGCAGCCACTCCGCCAGGACCGGTGCCATCAACAACACCTGATCAGGGTCATAGGACCGGAATGTCTTCTCCTCCCCCGCCGCCCGACGCTCCTTGGCTACCGCCGAGGACTCCACCTCCACCAGCCGCTCCTGCACCATCGACATGACAACCTCCGCGTCGAGAACAACGGAATCGTCTTAATAGTGCTTTGTTAGGTTCACTCATCTTGTCGTGCACGCTGGAGGGGTAGGCAGGCGAGGTCGATCGGTTGCTGGCAGATCTGGCAGCGGCCGGCCCAGCACTTGAAGATCGGCTGCATCAGCAGCACGGCCTTCGGGAGCGTCAAGCCGGCCGCGGGTGAAAAGAGCTGATCCGCTCCAGCGTGAGAAACCCGTGGGCGGCGCTCACGAGCGCGGTGTGGTGGTGCCACCCGAGCCAGGAGCGGCCCTCGTAGTGATCGAGCCCGAGCTCGCCCTTGAGCTGCTTGTAGTCGAGCTCCATCTTCCAGCGCATGCGTGCCAGCCGCGCGAGCCGCTCGGGCTCGCTGTCGGCGGGCAGGTTTGAGATCCAGTAGTCGCTCGGCTGCTCCTGCCCTTGTGGCCACTCAGCGATCAGCCACTCCTCGCGCGGAGGCACCTCGGCACCCTCACGCCACCCGCTCCGTCTCGAATCATTGCGCCAGCCGTGTGCGGCGTGCACGCGGGCAAAGACGAACCTGGAGGTGACCCGCTCACCGTCGGGGCCGTCACGGAAGGTGACCGTCTGCGCGCCGGCCGCTCCCAACTGGGCGATCAGCTCGCCGATCGGCCGAGGCTTGCGGTCCGGTCGTGGCCGGGTAGGCGCGCGTGTCGCACCCGGTTTCTTGGGCGGCACGGCGAACACGGTCCCTTGCTCGAACACCTTCGTCGTCGGGCCGACCGACAGCACGTACTCGCACTCGACCCGATCGAGCGAATCACGCAACCAGGTGTTCTCGCCGTATGCGTGATCGCCGAGCACCGGAGCCTTCGGGACGTTCCAGTCTGTGGCGCACTCGATCAGTTGCACCCCGAGCTCCGGCTTTGTCTTGAAGGCGACCTCATCCGGGATCTTCGCCTTGCGCCGGCGCTGCTCATCAGTGCACCACTCCTCCGGCAGATACAGCGCCCACCCCAGCGGCACCGTGCCGCGCCCGCCGACAGCGTGCACCGAGACGCCGATCTGACAGTTGCCCCGCTTCCCCAACGTCCCGGAGTACTGGCGCTTGACACCCGGCGAGCCCTTACCGTCCTTGGGAAACCCGGTGTCATCCAGC
This sequence comes from uncultured Solirubrobacteraceae bacterium, assembly GCA_963716315.1. GTDB lineage: Bacteria > Actinomycetota > Thermoleophilia > Solirubrobacterales > Solirubrobacteraceae > Palsa-744. The sequence continues at coordinate 2,752,919 of OY970301.1, forward strand.
ACCCACGCCTCGACACCGATCTCAGGGGCGACTCGCTCAGCCACTGCCCTGACAACCAGCGCCGGGTCCCACGGGCTATCGGCCACAAACTGCTGCATCGATTGATAATCAGCGTCCCCTGCCAGCCGCTCGACCATCGGCTCAAGCGACTTGCGTGGACCCTGCTCGAGCAGCCCCCTCAGATACAAGGAACCGTTGACCAACTGCACCGGCCGGTTCATCGCCTCCGCGAGCACCTCGCCCGCGAACTCTTCCAGCCGTCCCTTCACTGCCACCGGAGAATCCGCACTTACCGCCATCACGGCCATGATGCCCTCCTCGCGTCGAGAACAGCAGACGCGTGGAAGTTCGGCACCGTAGTCGCGAGTCCTACCGCGAACCTAACAAAGCACTATTAAACACGCCGGACGGCGCCACGACGGTTACTGACCCGGGCTCCTAGATCGCCGCCGCGCGCCCCGCGTAGAGCTCGGCCAGCTCGAGCTGCATGTTGTGTGGCTGCTCGCCGGGTCCCGGCGCGCGCCTTGCCCATTCGCCGTCGCCGTCGAGCTCCCACGAGTTCTGGTTGTCGGCGAAAGCGCGGGCCAGCGTGTCGAGCAGCTCGGAGCGCAGCTCGGGCGAGGCGATCGGCACGGCCAGCTCGACGCGGTGATCGAGGTTGCGCGGCATCAAGTCGGCCGAGGCGATGTAGATCGTGTCCTCGCCGTCGCGGTTGAAGGCGAAGATGCGCGAGTGCTCGAGCAGGCGGCCGACGATCGAGACGACGCGGATGTTCTCCGAGACGCCCGGGACGCCGGGCCGCAGGCAGCAGATGCCGCGCACGTTGAGGTCGACCTGCACGCCGGCCTGCGAGGCGCGGTACAGCGCGCGGATGCAGCGCCCGTCGACGAGCGAGTTCATCTTCATCGTGATCCGCGCGGGCGCACCGGCGGAATGCGTCTCGATCGTGCGCTCGATCTGCTCGAGGATCCCGTCGCGCAGCTGGTTGGGCGCCATCAGCACCTTGCGGTAGTGCGTCGGGCGCCCGTAGCCGGTGAGGTAGTTGAACATGTCGGCCACGTCGGCGCCGATCTGCTCGTCGGTCGTGAACAGGCCGAAGTCGGTGTACAGCCGCGCCGTCGCCGAGTGGTAGTTGCCCGTGCCGATGTGCACGTAGTTGCGCACGCCGTCGCCCTCGCGGCGCACGACGAGCACGCACTTGGCGTGCGTCTTCAGCGAGGGCTGGCCGTAGACGACGTGCACGCCGGCCTCCTCCATCGCCTTCGCCCAGTGGATGTTCATGCCCTCGTCGAAGCGCGCCTTCAGCTCGACCAGCGCGACCGCCTGCTTGCCCCGCTCGGTCGCGTCGATCAGCGCCGGTACCAGCGGCGAGTCATCGCTCGTGCGGTAGACCGTCTGCTTGATCGCGAGCACGTTGGGGTCGGCGACGGCCTGCTCGACGAAGCGCTCGACCGAAGTGGCGAAGGAGATGTAGGGGTGGTGCACGAGCAGGTCGCCTTCGCGCATCGCGCCGAGCACGTCCGGGCGCTCGTCCTCGTGGCGCAACAGGCGCGGGTGGGTGATCCCGACGAGCGGCTCCTGGCGCAGTTCGGCGTGCCCGGGCAGCCTGACGATCTGCCACAGTGCGCCCATGTCGAGCAGCCCATCGACGGGGTAGACCTCGTCGTCGTCGACCCCCAACAGGCCCGAGAGCTCCGCGAGCAGCCGCTCTGAGCAGTCACCGCCCACCTCGACGCGCACGATCTCGCCGAAGCGCCGGCGGCGCAGCTCGTCCTCGACCGCCTGCAGCAGGTCGGCGGCATCGTCTGAGACCTCGAGGTCGGCGTCGCGCGTGACGCGGAACACGTTGACGTCGGCGATCTCCATCCCCGGGAACAGCGCGTCGAGGTGGTGGGCGATCACGTCCTCGAGCGCCACCAGCAGCGTCCCGCCGCCGGCGGCCTGCTTGAGCGCGACGAAGCGCGGCAGGATCTCGGTCGGCACCTTCACGCGCGCGAACACCGTCTGGTCGGTGAGCGGGTCGCGCACGAGCACGGCCAGGCTCAGCGAGAGGTTGGAGATGTAGGGAAACGGGCGCCCCGGCGCCACCGCCAGCGGCGTCAGCGCCGGGAAGATCTTCTTCTGGAAGTGCGCCGCCAGCTCGGCGCGCTGATCCTCGTCGAGCTCGCGCACGCCGACCAGCTGGATGTCGTTGTCTGCGAGCGCCGGGCGCAACTCGCCTTCGAAGCAGTCGGTCAGGCGCCGGCCCAGCTCCAGCACGCGCTCGCGGATCAGCCCGATCGTCTCAGACGGGGTGCGCCCGTCCTGGCTGGGATTCTCGACGCCGGCGTCGATCTGGTCGCGCAACCCGGCGACGCGGACCATGTAGAACTCGTCCAGGTTCGTCGTGTAGATCGCGCAGAACTTGACCCGCTCGAGCAGCGGCGTGCGCTCGTCCTCGGCCAGCTGCAGCACGCGGTCGTTGAAGTCCAGCCACGAGACCTCACGGTTGATGTACAGCGACGGGTCCTCGAGCTTGGGGGAGGGCTCGCCGTTCTGCGATCCGAGGGTTTCGACGCCGGGTGCCAGCTCATCGAGCTCGCGCGCCTCGCGCGCCTGCTCCACGCGCGCGGGGCGCTCGGCCAGATCGACCACGGCTGGAGAGCGCTCGCCGGAGTTTCGATCGCGAGGGTCGTCCATGTCCATCTCAAGCTACATCCTCGCAGAGGTGCCGCCATCCGATGGGACCGGCCGTTCACAACAGGCGCCGGTTCACATTTGTTTGACATTGGTCCACCGCTTGATTGCAGGCGCTAGGGTGGGCCGCGAGTAATGGCGCGTCAGCTTTGGGTACTACGGCATGCCGAGGCCGAGCCGCACGGGACGCGCTCGGACTCCGCGCGGCGACTGACATCGCGAGGCGAGCAGCAGGCACGGGCCGCGGGGGTCGCGCTGGCGTGCCTGGAAGCGTCGTTCGAGTCGGTCCTGTTCAGCCCCAAGATGCGCGCCCGCCAGACCGCCGAGCTGGCCGCCGAGGCGTGGGACGGGGGTCAGCGCGAGCTGCTTTCAGAGCACGCCCCGCTCGCCTCGGGCTTCGGCGCAGAGGATGCGCTGCAGGCCCTGTCGGCGATCGGCGCCGACGGGCGGCTGCTCGTCGTCGGTCACGAGCCCGATCTCTCGCGCACGATCGCGGATCTCACCGGCGGCCGTGTGGACCTGAAGAAGGGGGGGCTCGCGGTGGTGCGACTAGAGGGCGTCGGAGGTGAGCTCGCGGTCCTGATGCGTCCGCGTGAGCTTGCCCTGATCGCCGGTGTCCCAGTCGGCGGGCACTGAGGCCGGCACGTCGACCTCGACCTTCTCGACGTCCAGCGATTCCGCCGCGAAGCGGTAGCCGATGCCGAAGTGGGTGTGGATGTAGCGCCACCGCGGCGAGGCCTTCTCGAGCTTCTGGCGCAGCTTTCGCACGAACACGTCGACGGAGCGATCGCCGCGTACCATCGTGTAGCCCCACAGCCGGGAGTAGATCTCCTCGCGCTCGAGCACGCGCCCCTCGGCCGCGGCGAGCAGCTCGATCAGCTCGAACTCGCGTCGCGTCAGGTCGAGGCTCTCCTCGCCGACGAACGCCTGGAAGCGGTCGGAGCGGATCTCGACCTCACCGGCCATCACCGGCTTTGACTCGGTGCGCCCGCTCGGACGGCGGCGACGGCGCACGACGCTCTGCACGCGCGCGATCACCTCCTCTGGGTGGCACGGCTTGGTGATCCAGTCGTCCGCGCCGAGGCGCAGGCCGCGCACTCGCTGGGCGACCGTCGAGGGTCCCGTGCAGACGACGATGCCGAGATCCGGCAGCGCGCCGCACAGCCGCTCGAGCCACTCCCATGCCTGCGGGCCGAGCACGGCGAGGTCGACCACGAGCGCGCTGAGGCGCATCGCGACGACGGCGTCGGCCGGCACCGGGCTCGCGAGCACGCGGTGCTCCCAACCGAGACGGTCCAAACGCTTGCTGAGCACCTGGATGAAACCGCTGTCGCGGTCGAGGACGGCGATGCGCAACGCCGAGGATGCGCCCCCCTGGCCCGACGGCGCCGCCACGTCTGAGGCGGTGATGCTCTCCGTCATTGCGGCGAAGTGTAAGCGAGAGTCCCGATCGCGTAGCTCTCGTGGGAAAAATGTCACAGGATCTTCACAAGCGCCTCGCTGTTTGCGGGAGGGTCGCCGGCGTCTAAGCAGGCTGAGACGCCCCCGCCCGGCGAGCGCGTGGCGTCATTTCGGACGGCAGCAGCAGCGAAAGCGCGCCGGCGGCCAGCACGAACGCACTCGACGTCCACAGGCAGGCGCTGAGCCCGTCGAGTTCGTACATCACGCCCGACAGCACGGTTCCCGCCAGGCGTCCGAACGCGTTTGCCATGTAGTAGAAGCCGACGTTCATCGCCACCCTGTCGCTGTCGGAGTAGGCGAGGATCAGGTAGGAGTGGACGGCTGAGTTCAGTGCGAAGACGACGCCGAAGGGGACGAGCCCGACGATGATCGCCACCGTCGCGTCGACGTGCGCGGAGAGCGCGACCGCGATCGCCGCCGGCCACACCGCGAGCGCCAGCGCGAGCCATGTGGCGTTGCGCCCGTCGGGCTCGCGGCCTGCGCCCTGCGCTCGGCGGCGCACCAGGCGGGGCGCGGCGGCCTGTACCGCGCCGTAGCCGATCACCCACACGGCCAGCAGCGTGCCGACCTGCCAGAAGGACCAACCGAGTGCGGAGTAGAGGAAGAACGGCAAGCCCGACCACGAACCACACGTCGCGCGAGGCGAACAGGAAGATGCGTGCCGCGGCGAGCACGTTGATCGCGCGGTTGTTCGAGAACATCTGCCGGAACTTGGCGCCCTTGTCGGGGTTGCCGAGATGCCCGTGCATCAACCGCGTGCTCAGCGCCAGCGCGATCAGCGTCGCGCCCGCCATGATCAGCGTCGCGGCGCGGAAGCCGGTGAGCGTCAGCAGCAGGCCACCGAGGAAGAAGCCGACGCCCTTCAGCGCGTTCTTGGAGCCGGTCAGGATCGCGACCCAGCGATACAGCGCCGACTGATCGTTCTCGGCGACGACCAGCTTGACCGCGCTCTTGGAGCTCATCTTGGTCAGGTCCTTGGCGACGCCCGAGAGCGCCTGCGAGGCCATCACGTAGGGGACGACGAGCAGCGACGCCGGGGCGAGGCCGAGCATCAGCAGCGCCAGGACCTGCACGCCGAGGCCCATGAACAGGGTGACCTTCAAGCCCCAGCGCGCCGCGAGGAAGCCGCCGAACAGGTTCGTGAGCATGCCGGCGACCTCGTACAGGATGAACAGCGAGGCGACCTGCAGCGGGCTGTAGCCGAGGCGGTCGAAGTAGAACAGGACGAGCGTGCGCGTCGCGCCGTCGACGAGCGTGTCGGTCCAGTAGGCGCCGGTGACGAGCGCGTAGTTGCGCAGGTCGCCGCGTGGCCGGCGCCCGGCGGCTGTCGGGGCGCTAGTCATCGACCTCTGCGCCGGGCTCGCCGGACAGGCTTCTCGCGACGATCTCGGCGAGCTCGACGAGCCGGTTGGCGTAGCCCCACTCGTTGTCGTACCAGGCGAGGATCTTCACCTGGGTTCCGTCGGTGACGATCGTCGAAGGCCCGTCGACGATCGCCGAGCGCGGGTCGTCCTTGAAGTCGACCGATACCAGCGGGCGCGCCTCGTAGCCGAGGATGCCGGCGAGCGGGCCGTCGGCGGCCGCTTCTAGCAGGCCGTTGACCTCGTCGACGGTCGTCTCGCGGGCCAGCTCGAACACGCAGTCGGTCAGCGAGGCGTTGAGCAGCGGCACGCGCACGGCGAGGCCGTTCAGCTTGCCCTCGAGCTCGGGGAAGATCAGCCCGATCGCCGTGGCCGAGCCGGTCGTCGTCGGGATCAGCGAGACGCTTGCGGCGCGTGCGCGGCGCAGGTCCTTGTGCGGCGCGTCGACGACCGTCTGTGTGTTGGTCATGTCGTGCAGCGTCGTGATCTGTCCGTGCTCGATGCCGATCCCCTCGTGGATCACCTTGACCACCGGCGCAAGGCAGTTGGTCGTGCAGGACGCGGCCGTCAGCAGATCGATGGCGCTCAGGGTCGTAGAGGTGGTCGTTGACGCCGACGACGACGTTCAACGCCTCGCCCTTGACGGGCGCCGCGACGATCACCTTGCGCACGCCTTGGCGGAAGTAGGCCTCGAGCGCCTCCGCCGTGCGGAACCTGCCCGAGCACTCGAGCACTACCTCGACGCCGAGCTCGCCCCACGGCACCTCGGCGGGCTCGGCGGCCTGGCTGTAGCCGATCGCGCTGCCCCGGACGTGGAGCACCGACTCCTCGCCCCGCACGTCCTCCGACCAGCGCCCGTGCACCGAGTCGAAGGTCAGCAGGTGGGCTGAAGTCTCGGCGTCGCCGTGGCGCTCGTTGACGTGCGTGAACTCCAGCTCCGGCTGGCCCCAGGCGGCGCGCAGCGCCAGCCGCCCCATCCGTCCGAAGCCGTTGATGCCGATGCGGGTGCTCACGTTGAAATATCGTATTACATTGACGAATGCAATTGTTATTGATATGTATATATAGATGACGACCCGAGATGGAGTTGGCCCCGAAGCAGAAGAGAGCAGCCGGCGAAGTCTGCTGCGAGCCGTTCGTCTACCCCGACGTGCAGCCGGATCACGCAATGCGGATGGCGGAGGTCGCGAAGGCGCTCGGCGACCCGATCCGCCTGCAGCTCGTCGACGTGCTGCGCAAGCACGCGGGCAAGGTCTGCGTCTGCGAGCTGGTGCCGCTGTTCGACATCTCTCAGCCCACGCTCTCCCATCACCTGAAGAAGCTGCGCGCCGCGGGCATCGTCGATTCCGAGCGCAAGGGCCTGTGGGCCTACTACTACGTGATCCCCGAAGCGATGGAGGAGCTGTCCACATGGCTGAGCTGAGTGACATCCGCGAGCAAGTCCGCGAGCGCTACGCCGCCGCGGCGACGCAAGTGAGGAGCGCCGACCCCGGGCCGGGCTGCTGCGCGCCATCGGAGACGTTCGACGGTGGCAGCGAGGTGTTCGGCGCTGCGCTGTACGAGCTCGGCGACCGCGAGCAACTGCCCGACACTGCGAGGCTGGCGTCGCTGGGCTGCGGCAACCCGACTGCGGTCGCAGAACTGCACGAGGGCGAGACGGTGCTCGACCTCGGCTCGGGCGGTGGCATCGACGTGCTGCTCTCGGCCAAGCGCGTCGCGCCGAGCGGCAAGGCGCACGGGCTCGACATGACCGATGAGATGCTCGAGCTCGCGCGCGAGAACGCGCACAAGGCGGGTGTCGAGAACGTCGAGTTCCACAAGGGCTACATCGAGGAGATTCCGCTGGCCGACGCCAGCGTCGACGTTGTCATCTCGAACTGCGTGATCAACCTCTCTCACGACAAGGCCAAGGTGCTGCGCGAGGTCGCCCGTGTGCTTCGCCCGGGCGGGCGCTTCGCGGTCTCGGACGTGATCGCCGACGAGCACATGGACGACGCGACGCGAGCCGACATGCAGGCCTACACGGGCTGCATCGCGGGGGCGCTCACCGAGGGGGAGTTCCGTCGAGCGCTCGCCGATGCCGGCCTGGAGGACATCGAGATCAGCGAGACGCACCGGGTTCACGATCAGGCCGTCTCGGCGATCGTGCGGGCGCGAAAGCCGGCCGGGCCCGCCGCGTGAGCGAGCCGCCGCGACAGCTCCACCTGCACGACCCGCAGACGCTTTACCGCCACTGGGAGGAGAGCCAGTGGAGTCCCTGGGATATCGACCTGACGGTCGACCGTGAGCAATGGGCCGCGATGGAGGACCGCTCGTTGGTGTCCTTCGTGCTCGGCTCGCTGATGGTCGCCGAGGAGCGGATCACGACGAAGTTCTCTGTGCTCGTCGGGGCGGATGCGAGCGAGGAGGAGGTGACGTTCCTCGCCACGCAGCAGGTCGACGAGGCGCGGCACATGCAGTTCTACGCGCGCTTCCAGGATGAGGTCGTCTCGACGCCGGCGGAGATCGCCGTGCACGTCGAGCGCGCACGCGAGCAGATCTCACCGGCCTTTCGCACGATCTTCGACGAGCGGCTCGTCGCGGCGCACGAACGGCTGCGCGCCAACCCGCGCGACGGCGCGGCAAAGGTCGCCTTTGTCACGATCTACCACCTGATCCTCGAGGGCACGCTCGGGCTGACCACGTTCGAGTTCGCGACCCGCTTCCTACGTCGCGAGGGGCTCTTGCCGGGGTTCGTCAGCGGCTATGGCAAGATCCACGGGGACGAGCATCGCCACATCGGCTACGGCGTGTGGTTCCTGCGCCAAGCGGTCGCACACGATGCAACGCACGGCGATGTCGTGCGTACCACGCTGCGCGAGCTGCTTCCGGCCGTCGCCGAGTCGTTGACGCCACCGACGGGCGCCGATGCATCTGCGCTCGGCGCGTCGGCCGAGGAGCTGCGCTCGTTTGCGCTCGACGGCCTCACGCGCAGGCTGAAGATCGTCGGCGTGCCGCTCGACTCGCTCTGAGCGTGCCGACGCCCGAGAGCTCGCCAAGGCCCTCGACGCGACCCCTGGCGCCTTACCTCAGAGCTCTTCCGGCGTCGAATCGGGCGCCGAATCGGGGCGCCCGCCCGGGTGCGAGGAGTCCGAGAACTCGCGGAACAGCCCCGTTACGACGAACGCGACCTGCTCGCCGATGTCGACCGCGTTGTCGCCGATTCGCTCGAGCGCCCGGGCGACGAGGATCATGTGCATCGCCCACTCGCGCGTGTCCGGGTCGTCGCCGACGTCGATCGCCGTGCGGAAGATCTCGCGATTGAGGCGATTGATTTCGCGGTCCTGGCGCACGAGGTCCTCGGCCAGTTCGATGTCGCGTCCGGCGAAGGCCGCCTTGCACTGAACGACCTCCGAGCGCGCGTGCGCGCCCATCTTCGCCAGCGTCGCGAGCATCTCCGGGCGCACCGGCGGCTCGTACCCGGACAGCGGGATCAGCTTGGCGATGTTCACGCACTGGTCGCCCATGCGCTCGATGTGCTTGATCATGTGCAGCAGCGCCGCCACCAGGCGCAGATCGCCTGCCACCGGGGCCTGCAGCGCCAGCAGCGAGAGGATCCCCTGGTGCACCTCCAGGTAGCGGCCGTCGACGCGGTCGTCGTCTGCGATCACCATCTGCGCCAGCTCGACGTCCTGGTGGCGCAGCGCCTCTAGCACGCGGTCGAGTTGCTCGACGATCAGGTCGAGGCCGCCGAGCGCGTTCGTTTCGAGCGCGTGCAACTGCTCCTGGAAGTGCGCGCGGCCCTGTGCCGGGCCGCTGACCTCCTCCTCGCCCAAGGCGCGGCTGGTCGGAGCCGCGCCGGTCGCCTCCGTCGCGGCGCGCGAGCGCCCGTCGCCGCTAGCCGAACTTGCCGGTGACATATTCCTCGGTGCGGGAGTCGTTCGGGTTGGTGAAGATCTGCTGCGTCGGGCCGACCTCGACGAGCTCGCCGCTGAGCATGAACGCCGTGCGATCGGCCACGCGCGCCGCCTGTTGCATGTTGTGCGTGACGATCACGATCGTCACGCGCTGCTTGAGCTCGTCGATCAGCTCCTCGATTTTCAGCGTCGCGATCGGGTCGAGCGCCGAGCAGGGCTCGTCCATCAGGATCACCTCGGGTTCGACCGCCAGCGAGCGGGCGATGCACAGGCGCTGCTGCTGGCCGCCCGAGAGGCCGGCGCCGGGCTCGTCGAGCCGGTCGGCCACCTCGTCCCACAGACCGGCGCCGCGCAGCGCCGCCTCGACCTTCGCACGCAGGTCGGTCCTGCTGTGCGATCCGCGCCCAGCGCTGAGGCGCAGCCCGGCGGCGACGTTGTCGAACACCGACATCGTCGGGAACGGGTTGGGCTTCTGGAAGACCATGCCGATCGCGCGCCGCACGGCGACCACGTCGACGGCCGGGTCGTACACGTTCATCGCGTCGAGCAGCACGCGCCCCTCGGCGTGCGCGCCCGGGATCTCCTCGTGCATGCGGTTGATGCAGCGCACCATCGTCGACTTGCCGCAGCCCGAGGGGCCGATGATCGCGGTCACCTCGTTGGCGTTGAAGTCGAGGTCGATGCCCTTGACCTGTTCGGCCTCGCCGTAGAAGGCACGCAGGCCCTCGAGCTTGACGCTGAGGCCCTGCTTGGACTCGACCGTCTTCTTCGCTGGAGCCTGCAAGGTGGCTTGATCAGCCGTCGGCTGCACAGACTCCTCCGGTGTCTGGGGGGCGATCCGCTCGCGCTCGCGCTCGGTGTGGCTCTCGGGCTCCACGTTTGCGTCCTGCACGTTAGCTGTCTGAGATGGCATGCCGTCGGTGCTCATGCGAGTCGACTCCTTCGTGCGACGAGGCGGGCGATCAGGTTGAGTAGCAGGATCATCGCGACGAGCGTCAGCGCGGCGCCCCACGCGCGGTTTACCACGGCCGTCGTCGGCGAGGTTACGTCCTTGTAGATCTGCACCGGCAGCGAGTTCATGAACTGGCTGAGGTTGAAGTTGGTCTTGTTCGTGGCGGCGGCCGTGAACAGCAGCGGCGCCGTCTCGCCGGCGGCGCGCGCGATCGCGAGCAGCACGCCCGTGACCATCCCCGGTAGCGCCGTCGGCAGCACGATGCGGAAGATCACCTTCCAGCGCGGCGCTCCGAGCGCGAGCGCCGACTCGCGCAGCGCGCCGGGGATCAGCAGCAGGATCACCTCGGCCGAGCGGATCACAACGGGCAGCATCAGCAGTGACAGCGCCAGCGAGCCCTTGTAGCCGGCGTAGGAGCTGCCGGTGCCGACGATCAGCACGATGTAGATGAACAGGCCGAAGACGATCGACGGCACGCCCGTGAGCACGTCGACGAAGAAGCGCACGAGGTTCGCGAACCAGCTCTGGCGCCCGTACTCGACCAGCCACACTGCCACGCCGATGCCGATCGGGATCGAGATCGCCGAGGCCAGCGCGACGATCTCGATCGTGCCGAGGATCGCGCTCTCGATGCCGCCGATGCTCGACGTTTTGAAGAACGTGTTGCCCGTCGGGTCGGTGCTGAAGAAACTCCAGCTCCACGAGCCGAGCCCCTTGCTCAGCAGGTAGTAGAGGACGAGCACGAGCGGGATCAGCGCGATCACCGTGCCGGCCGTGATCAGGCCGCGCGCCGTGCGGTCGCGCCGTCGCCGCGCCGGGCTGACCGCGAAGCGCGCGAGCAGCTCGCCCTGGCTCCTCGCCACGGGGCCCTCGCCCGCGCCGGCGGGACCCTGCTCGCCCTGGGAGCTCATGCTCCTGCCGCCGCGCCGGCGATCGGCTGCGTGCCCGCCGCGAGGCCCTGGGTCGGCGAGGACGTCTTGCCTTTGCGCGCCGCGCGGCTGACGAGCAGGCGGGCGACGATGTTGACGAGCAGCGTCAGCACGAACAGCACGAGCCCGGCAGCGAACAGCGCCGAGCGGTGCAGGCCCTGCGCCTCGCCGAACTCGTTGGCGATCACCGCCGCCAGGCTGTAGCCCTGGCCGAAGAGGTGTTTGCCGAGTTGGGGTGCGTCGCCGATCACGATCGTCACGGCGATCGTCTCGCCGATCGCGCGGCCGAGGCCGAGCATCGCGCCGCCGACGATCCCCGAGCGGCAGTACGGCAGCACCGCCGTGCGGATCATCTCCCAGCGCGTCGCGCCGAGCCCGAGCGCGGCTTCCTTGTGATCGGCCGGCACGGTCGCCATCACCTCGCGGCTGATCGCGCTCACGATCGGCAGGATCATGATCGCCAGGATCAGCCCGGCGACGAAGTAGTTGGGGATCGTCACCGTGCCGCCGCCGATGAACGGGATGAACGAGAGCCGGTCGGTGAACCATTGCTCGATCGGCTGAAGCTTCGGCGCGAGGAAGAAGATGCCCCACAGCCCGTACACGACCGACGGCACGGCGGCGAGCAGCTCGACGAGGATCGTCAGCGCGCCGCGCAGGCGCAGCGGGCACAGCTCGTTGGCGTAGAGCGCCGTGGCGACGGCCACGGGCACGCCGATCAAGAGCGCCAGGCCGGAGGTGATCAGCGTGCCGAGCACGAGCGGCAGCGCGCCGAACTTTTCGCCGCTGACGTCCCAGTCGTTGTCGAAGGTGAAGCCGAGCACGCCGTTGTGGGCGAACGCCGGTTTCGACTCGCCGACGAGGCGCACGAAGAAGTAGACGATCAGCGCCAGGATCAGCCCGGCGAGCACGGTCAGCCCGTACTTGAGCACGCGGTCGGGCAGACGCGCAAGCGGCGACCGCGCGAGAATCGAGCGGTCGCCGCTTGGCATGGCTGCGGTGCTCATGGCCCCTTGTCTATCCGATCAGAGGCCGTCGCTGCGTCCTGCTCAGCCTTCGATCGCCGAGCCGTTGCACTGCAGGCCCTTGGCGGCTTCCTTGGACTTCGCCAGGATCGCCGACGGCAGGGCCGCGTAGTCGGCTTCGGACAGGATGCCCTGCCCTTCGTTGAGGCCGTAGTTGATGAACTTGACGACGCCCTTGGCAGCGCTTTCGCCACCCGGGATGCCTGCCTTGCAGAGGTCCTTGTTGACGACGATGAACGTCTGCGAGGTGATCGGGTAGGCGCCCGCGCCGGTCGGCTTGGAGATCTTGATGCCGAGGTTGGCCGGCACCTTCAGGCCTTCCGCCGCGGCCGTCGTCGATTCGAGTGTCGGCGAGACGAACTTGCCGGCCTCGTTCTTGACCGCTGCGTAGGTGAATTTGTGCTGCAGCGCGTAGGCCTGCTCGACGTAGCCGACTGCGCCGGCCGTCTGCTGCACGGCGCCGGCGACGCCGGCGTTGCCCTTGGCCCCCGTGCCCGTCGGCCACTGCACGTCCTTGCCTTCGCCGACCTTGCTTTCGAATTCGGGGTCAGCCGCGGCGAGGAAGCCGGTGAAGCCGGCCGTCGTGCCCGAGGAGTCCGAGCGGTGGACGACCGTGATCGCGGTGCTCGGTAGCGAGACGCCGGGGTTGAGCGCCTTGATCTCGGCGTCGTCCCAGGTCTTGACCTTGCCGAGGTAGATGTCGGCGATCGTCTTGGCGTCCAGCTTCAGGCCGGCCTTCACGCCGGGCAGGTTGTAGGAGACCGTGATCGCGCCCAGGAACATCGGGATCTGCACAGCCGGGCTGCCGTTCTTCGCGATCGCTTCTTCGTCTTCCGGCTTCAGCGGCGGGTCGCTCGCGCCGAAGTCGACGGTCTTGGACTCGAGCGAGGTGATTCCCGCGCCGGAGCCGACGGCCTGGTAGTTGACGGTCAGGCCGGACTGCGCCGAGGCCCACTGTTCATAGACGGGCGCAGCGAACGTCGATCCTGCACCCGAGATCGTCCCGGAGGCACTGCTCGATGTGCTCGAGCTGGACGAGCTGCTCGACGAGCTCGAGCTGCTGCCGCAGGCGGCTAGTCCGAGCGTGAGCAACGCCACGCTCGCGAGCGCGCCAATCTTGTGCTTGATCACTACGTCTCCTCTGGCTGGATTACGTGTATTTGTCCTTGCGAGGTCGAAGCAGACCTCGCCGTCCTACTGCCCGCAGTCTCTTAACCGCTTGTTGCCGCCGTGTGAACATTTCGTGAAAGCGGCTCACCGTCGGCCTGGGAGTCGACCGAATGGACGATTGTCGGCTGGGCGGACTCGCGCATCGACGGCTGCGGCTGGAAGCGGTAGCCGAAGCCCGGGTGGGTGTGGATGAAGCGGCGGTCGGGCATCGCCGCTTCGAGCTTGCCGCGCAGCTTGCTCACGTACACGTCGACCGAGCGGTCGCCGTGACGCAGCTCGCCGCCCCAGACCGTTGCGTACAGCTCGTCTCGGGTTGCGATCGCGCCGGTCCGGCGCGCCATCGCGACGAGCAGCTCGAACTCGCGCACCGACAGGCGCACTACTCGGCCGTTGGCGAGCACGAGCCCGTCGGCGGGCCTGATCTCAAGCTCGCCGGCGTACAACGTGTCATCGCCCTCGGGAAGGCTCGCCACGCTCGCAAGGCTCGCACGCGTGTGTACGGGCGCAAGTTGCAAACTCGTAATCGGGCGGTGAAAAAATCGTGAAGGCTCGCCGCGATCGCGCCCGGCTCAATATCCTCGCGCGATGGCCTTGCTCAGTCGTGGCGTCGACCCAGCCCTGATGTCCCTCGTCGAGGAGGCCGGGCGCAACGTGCAGCGCTCGGGCCTGCTGCTGCACGACCTGCTCGTCGACTACCCCGAGCACGCCACGCTGGCGCAGGACCTGAAGGTCTGCGAGCAGGAAGGCGATCGCATCACCCACGACATCATCCACCGCCTCGCGGGCGGGCGCGTGCGCGCGCCGTTCGCCGCCGGCGACGGCTACGCGCTGGCGACGGCGCTCGACGACATCGTCGATCACTCCGAGAACGTCGCCGCGCAGCTCGGGCTCTACGGCGTGGAGGCGCCGATGGAGCAGGCCGTCGAGTTCACCGACGTGCTCGTCGGCGCCGGCGAGCAGATCGCCCAGGCGCTGCGCTGCCTGCGCAACGGCTCGGAGCTCGGACCGCACCTCGTCGAGATCCATCGCCTCGAGAACGAGGGGGACAGGCTGCAGCGCGACGGTGTCGCCTCGCTGTTCGCCGGCGGCATCGACCCGATGGTCGTGATCCGCTGGAAGGACATCTTCGAGTCGCTCGAGGCGGCCGTCGATGCGTGCGAGACCGTCGCGCACGTGCTCGAGGGGATCACGCTCAAGCAGCGCCGTCGCCGGCGCTGAGCGAGCCCTATCCGAAGCTTGCGGGCGGCGCCCAGACCTGCAGGCTCGCCCCGTGCGCGTCACCGACGAGCGTGGCCTGGAACGGGGCGGAGACGCCGGGTGCCAGTTCGGGGACGACCGCTCTGCCGGCTGCGACGACCTTGCCGGCGCGGCGCGCAACCGCAAACAGCACGAGACCGCTTTGCGCGACCTTGGAGCGGTTCGTCACGGTGCCCTCCGCGATCATGCCGCTCGCGGGGTCTTCGCTGAGCTTCGCTCCCGTGATCGTCAGCTTGGGCAACTGTCCGGCGAGCGCGGGAGCCTGGCCGACGCGTGCGCCGACGCTCGCCGGCTGACCGCTTGCCGGGAGCTGGTCATCGACCCACACGACCGTCTCGTGCGCAGGGATCGAAGGGATCGAGACCAGCGCGCGTTCGAGCCCGGGTTCGTTGTTCTGAAACAGCGTTCGGCCACGAGCGTCCTTGACCGCGATCGCGATCGGCACTTCGCGCTGCGCGTGCGCCGAGCGGTTCTTCAGCGACACGACTGCCGCGGCCCGTTCGGAGCTGTGCAGGACGGTCGCGTCGGTGACCTCGACCGAAGTGCTCTCGCTGGTGATCGTCAGCCCTTTCTCCTGCTGGAGCGTTACGCGCTTTGCCTGACGTTCGAGCTTGGCGCTCTTCTCCGCGGTCGTCTCGCATCCGCTCAGCGCCAGGGCGCCGAGCCCGAGGGCGAGCGCGAGCAGGCCCCGGCGACTCACAGCGCGAAATGCCCCGAGCTCGCGGCGCTCATCCGAACGCGCCGCTGATGTAGTCGCGCGTGCGCTGCTGGGTCGGGTGGTCGAAGACCTGCTCGCTCGGCCCGTACTCGATCAGCTCGCCGAGGTGCATGAACGCGACGTGATCGGCCACGCGGAAGGCCTGCTGAAGGTTGTGCGTGACGATCACGATCGCGACGCTCTCGCGCAGGCCGACGATCAGCTCCTCGATCGTCGCCGTCGAGATCGGGTCGAGCGCCGAGCACGGCTCGTCGAGCAGCAGGACCTCAGGCTCGACGGCGAGCGCCCGTGCGATGCAGAGCCGCTGCTGCTGGCCGCCGGAGAGCCGCAGCGCCGAGCGCTCGAGATCTCCGGCCACCTCGTCGTAGAGCCCTGCACGGCGCAGCGCGTCCTCGGCGGCTCGCTCGAGCTCGGGCGTCCTGCGCCGCCGGCGCCCACGTGGCGGTCGCTGCTCGGCCAGGGCGTAGGCAACGTTGTCATAGATGCTCATCGGGAAGGGGTTGGGCTGCTGGAAGACCATCGACACGCGCCGTCGCAGGTCGTTGACCTCGAGCTCGTGGATCTCCTCGCCGTCGAGCGTGATCCGCCCTGCTCGCGCGGCGCCCTCGGTGACCTCGGTGAGGCGGTTGAGCGAACGCAGCAGCGTCGTCTTGCCCGAGCCGGATGCGCCGATCAGGGCGAGCACCTCCCCCTGGCGCACCGGCAGCGTCACGTCGCGCACGACCCAGTTCTCGCCGTATGCGAGCCAGACCGATTCGATCTGCATCCGCTCGCGCACGACCGTAGGCTGCGAGGCGGCGATCCGCCGGCGTGCATGCGCGCCATTGCCTTGCGCCGGCGGGGCGCCGTCCAGGCGAGCCTGCGGCGCGACGACGCGAGGCTCACGGTCGACCACGATCCTGCGCACCGGGGGCGGCATCAGCGGGTCCATCTGTGCCCCCATGTACCCAGCTGCGAGAGCAGGATTCTCAGCGGGCTTCGCTGCCGGTCGGCCGTGAGCCGCGTCACGAGCGCGTTCAGGCCGAGCACGAGCATCAGCAGCACGAATGCGGCAGCGTAAGCCTTCTGCGGAGCGTTGCCCTCGCCTGCCGGCGAGTTGTTGTAGACGTAGCTGGTCAGCGTCGAGCCGGTGCCTCGCAGCGTCCCGATCACCGGCACGCTGCCGACGCCCTCGGTCGTGAGCGTCGCGCCGAGCAGGATCGTGATGATCGCCGTGTCGCCGATTATGCGGCCCATGCCGAGCACGATCCCGCTCGCGATATCGGTGCGGATCGCGGGCAGCAGCACCTGCCTGATCGTCGTCGCCTTCGTCTTGCCGAGCGCATAGGAGGCCTCGCGCGTGCGGTCGGGCAACTGGGCGAGCGCCTCGCGCGTCGAGCCGACGATCAGCGGCAACGCGATCAACGACATCACGATCCCCGCCGCGAAGAACGACCGCCCGTAGACGGCACCGGAGGCGGCGTGCTGCGAGAGGAAGCCGAGGAAGCTCTGGGTGAAGATGAGCAGGCCGAAGATCGCCAGCACGATGCTCGGGACGCCCGCGATCACGTCGATGCCCGATTCGACCGCGCGCGCGAGCGGGGCGGGGCGGGCGTACTCCGATATCCAGGCCGCGAGCGCGACGCCGATCGGCGCGGCGATCGCCGTGCCCAGCGCGGTGATTATCAGCGTGCCGACGATCGGGTCGAGGAAGCCGCCCGACTGGCTCTGCTGCAGCGAGGCCGCCGGCGATTCGAGGAACAGCGCCGGCCTGAGGTAGGAGATCCCCTTGACGAACATGAAGATCACGATCCCGGCCACGATCAGGCACAGCGCAACTCCCATGGCCCAGCACAACCAGTAGCCCACGCGGTCGATCAGCGGCCACGAGCCGGTGCCCTGCCGCTTTGGCCGCACCACGTCCAGATGGATCGGCGCGGGCGCGAGGCCGGCGGTCTCCATCACGCGCGGATCCCGTAGCGCTTCAGCGGCTGCCTGGCGGCCCAGCCGGCAAAGGAGAGCAGCGCTGCGGAGACGAGCAGCACCGCCGCGATCGCGTACATCGTCTGCGCGAGCGGCGCGATCGTCAGCCCCTCGGCATTGTTGACGATCGTCGCCGCGAGCGGCTTGACCGGCTCGAACAGGAACGTGATCCCGTCGAGCGGGTTGGCGGGGAAGCCGCGGCCGCCGGCCACCATCGAGAGCATGATCGCCTCACCGAGAGCGCGCGCGGTCGCGAGCACGGTCGCGGCGACGATCGCAGGCCTTGCCGTTCGTAGCGAGACGCGCACGATCGTGCGCCAGCGGTTCACCCCGAGTGCGACCGATCCCTCGCGCCACGCCGCCGGCACGGACGAGAGGGCGCCGGCGATCAGCGCGACCATGATCGGCGTGATCATCACGGCGAGGATGATCGTCGCCGTCGTCAGGTCGGCGCCGTTGAGCTGGACGACGTATCCGACCGACTGCTTGCGGGCGTTGCTGATCAGATGCTGGTTGATCAACGGCGCGAGGGCGAGGATCCCGATCAGCCCGTAGACGACCGACGGGACGCCTGCCAGCAGCCTGATCACCGGATCGAGCGTGCGTCGTACGACCGCGGGCGCGAACTCGGTCAGGAAGACCGCCGCGAAGATCGAGACGATCAGCGCCAGTACCACGGCGGCGAGCGTCGTGATCAGCGTGCCCCAGATCAGCGGCCAGGCGCGAAAGTAGTGAATCGAATGCCCCGGGATCGGGACCGACGCCTGCATCGCGCGCAGCTGCGTGTCGACGTCACCTCCCGATCCGAACCAGCGCAAGCCGTTGTAGGAGAACGACGGCCACGCCTTGATGAACACCGTGATGATCATCGCCCCGATCAGCACGAGCACGCCGACGGCCAGCGCGCCGAGCATCCGCTCGACGCGCTGGTCTTCTCTGTGTCCGATGCTGTGCCGCACGGTGGTCGGGCCGCCCGGATCGCTTACCTAGTGAATCGCGATCCAGCTGGAGTTGACGATCGCGCGGACCGTCTTGTTGCCGGCCTTGGTCACCCAGGCGATGAACTTCGCGGCTTCGCCTTTCGGTGCGCCCTTGGTCACCATCCAGAAGTTGCGCACGCCGCCGTACTGGCCCGACTTGGCGTTGGCGAGGGTGCAGGGCACGCCCTGGTAGCCGACCGCGTTGACGCCGGCCGTGTAGGCGAAGGAGACGAAGCCGATACCGGCTCCGCCCGGGTCGTTCTTCACGGCGTTCTGCTCGAGGCCGTTGGAGGTCTCTTCCGTTGCGCTCGGGGAGATCTTCAGCGTTTCGCCGAGGAAGATGTGCTGGAAGGCGTCCTGCGTACCTGAGGCGCCGTCGCGGTCGAACAGGTCGATCGGCCCCGAGGCCTGCGCGCCCGGGACCTGGCTCCAATCACGGATCGCGCCCGTGAAGATGCCGGTCACCGTCTGCTGGGAGAGGTTGGCGAGTTTGTTCTGCGGGCTCGTGATCACGCAGATCCCGTCCTGGGCGATCTTCGTGAAGACGAGGCCTTTGGGATCGACGCCGGGGATTGGATTGCGCGAGGAGTCGCCGATGTCGAAGCGGCCGGCTGCGGCGCCGCTGATGCCGACGTCCGACTGGCCACCGCCGACCTTCGGCGTCGGCAGCTTCGGATAGGCCTTGTGGTAGGCGCTGGCGAGTTTCTGAGCCAGCGGAAGCACGGAGGTCGAGCCGCCGATGATCAGCTGCTTGGCGATCGCGGTAGCCGGGATCGCCATCACAAGTGTGAGGATCAAGCTGAGGATGAGGGTGCGGTGCGCACGCACGGGCAGGTACTCCTTTGGTCTCGGGTTCGAATGGTGCTCTCGGTCGTCGAGTCGCTTGCAGGCCCCGACTGAGTGGCGGAAACAACTCGCTCGCGTGATCGATGCGGCTGCGCGAGAACCATTCCCGGGGCGCAAGACTGTCGAGCGCAGGTTTGACCGGTGTTTCGTTTTTGTGAACGTCGTTCGTGAAGTTGATGTGTCAGTTTTGTAAACGCGCCGGCTGTCGGCGAACCTTCCTGTGTCGTTTTTGTGAAGACGTTGCATTTCCGCTTGGCTCATGTGACGCTGGCCCCAGTTCGACGAAGGCGCTTGCCCGGATGGCCGCGTCGGGCTGCTTTCTGACTGCCTGCCAGACATGACAGACGATCACGACGCCCACGCACCCGACGGCCCGTCCGCGCCTTCAGACGGAACCGCCGGGCCTTCACTGCAGCCGTCCACGAACGGCCACTCGCCCGCTGCCGCGGGGGCCGTGCGCTCGGGGCTCGCGCACCGGCGCAATCCGGTGTTGGCCCGCATCGCCGAGCTCGCCCAGGCCGCCCGGCGCATTGCCCTGCGCGATCCGCTCTCGCTCTTCCTGCTGCTCGCCTCGATCGGCCTCGCGATCGCCTTCGCACTGCTGCTCGGCGAGATCAAGCCGGCGAGCTCGGGCACGCAGGTACCGCTCAGCACGGTGCAGAAACTGGCCAAGCAGAAGGGAATCGCGAGCGCCACGCTGCTCGATCACGACAGCCGCGTCGTGCTCACGAGCACCGGCACGAGCACGGTCGCCAAGCCGAAGGGTGGCAAGAGCGGTGGTACCCGCGAAGTCGTCACGCCGATCGGGCCGCCGCAGCACCTGTGGGCGGCCTACCCGTCCTCGGGCGCGCAGACCGAGCAGCTCGCGAACGAACTCGCCGCGAGCGGCGCGACGGTGGCGATCGACCAGCAGTCGGGCAAGCCGACGAAGGCGATCATCGTGCAGTTCCTGATCCCGATCCTGCTGCTCGTCTGCCTGTTCTCGCTGTTCACCCGCCTCGGCGGCGAAGGAGCCGCGGGTGGTCTTGCTTCGTTCTCGGAGTTCGCCGGCAAAGGGCGCAAGAAGGGCAAGGGGCGCACCGAAGCGATCACCTTCGACGACGTCGCCGGCGCCGGCGAGGCGCTGGCCGAGCTGAAGGAGATCCGCGACTATCTGGCCGACCCGAGCAAGTACCTGGCGGTCGGCGCCGCCGCGCCGAAGGGCGTCCTGCTCGTCGGCCCCCCGGGCACCGGCAAGACGCTGCTCGCGAAGTCGGTCGCCGGCGAAGCCGACGCCTCGTTCTTCTCGCTGTCGGGCTCGGACTTCGTCGAGTCGCTCGTCGGCGTCGGCGCGGCGCGCGTGCGCGACCTGTTCCGCAAGGCCCGCAAAGCGGCGCCGGCGATCATCTTCATCGACGAGCTCGACGCCGCCGGGCGCAAGCGCGGCGCCGGCATCGGGCAGGGCAACGACGAGCGCGAGCAGACGCTCAACCAGATCCTCGTCGAGATGGACGGGTTCGCCGGCGACGGCGGTCTCGTCGTGATGGGCGCCACCAACCGCCCCGACATCCTCGACCCGGCGCTGCTGCGCCCCGGGCGCTTCGACCGGCAGATCGTCGTCGACGTCCCCGACGTGCATGGGCGCCTGGAAATCCTTCGGCTGCACGGAGGCAAGCGCCCGCTCGCGCCCGGCGCCTCGCTCGAGGAGGTCGCCAAGCAGACGCCTGGCTTCAGCGGCGCCGAGCTCGCCAACGTGATCAACGAGGCGGCCCTGCTCAGCGTGCGCGACGGCAACGCGCAGATCGACCAGCACACGCTCGAGGAGGCGATCGACCGCGTCGTCGCGGGACCCGCCAAAAAGCACATCCTGACCGAGGAGGAGCGCTGGCTGATCTCGATCCACGAGGCCTCGCACGCGGTCGTGACCGAGGCGCTCGGGCACACGAGCTCGACGCGCAAGCTCTCGATCGTCGCGCGCGGGCGCCAGCTCGGCACGGCGGCGCATATGCTCTCCGACCGCGACCAGACGATCATGAGCAAGCCCGACCTGCAGAGCCAGCTGATCGTGATCACCGCCGGGCTCGCGGGCGAGCGGATCGCCTTCGGGCACTCCTCGACGAGCGTCAACGACGATCTGCACGCCGCCACGTCGCTGGCCCGCAGCATGGTCACCTCGTTCGGCATGTCCGAGGCGCTTGGGCTGGTCACGATCGGCGAGAAGAGCGGCGAGGTGTTCCTCGGCGCCTCGCTGCAGGATCTCGGCTCGGTCGGGCCCGAGACGCTGAACCTGATCGACAACGAGATCGAGCGGCTCGTCGGCGACGCCGAGGCGCGCGCCGCGTGGATCCTCGACCGCAACTGGAACACGGTCGAGGAGACCGCCACCGCGCTGATGGAGCAGGAGACGCTGTCGGGCGTCGCGCTCGACGCGATGCTCTCGACCGTGCGCGAGACGACGCTCGAGGAGCTGCACAACGTGCGCCGCGCCGCGCCGCCACGCTTCACGGCGCGCGACTCGAAGGATCTCCAGTGAAGCGGAGCGCTCCGGTGTTCCGTTCCCCTCGATCCCGCAGGACCCCGTCGCCGGCACTCGTCGTCGCGCTCGTCGCGCTCGTCTTCTCGACGACCGGCTTGGCAGACGCTGCCCGGCGCGCCGTCACCAGCGCGATCGCCGGACACCCGGTCAGCACGAAGCCGCATGCGGGCGGCGTGCTGCTGCTGGGCAACAACCGCAAGTTTCCCGCGTCGGCGATTCCGACGGTGAAGAACGCCACGCGCGTGGGCGGCAAGACGGCGACCCAGCTCGCCGGAACGTGCCCGCCTGCGACGGTCGATCTCGGTAGCTGGTGCCTGGACACGGCGCCATATCCGGTTTCCAACGCGCAGGCCGGGCAGAACAACTACATCTTCGCGAGCAAAGCATGCGTGGCCGAAGGGGGCTGGCTGCCGACCGCGGCGCAGCTGCTGGGGGCGGCCAACCGCGTCAAGCTCGAGTCGACGATCCACGACTCGCAGCTGACCGCGACGATCCCGCTTGACCCGAGCCGCGGCCTCAAAGACCAGCGCGAGATGAGCTCGACGCTGATCACGACCGAAGCCGGATCGGCCGCGGCGGGGTTCGAGGGTGTGAGCGAAGGCTCGACCGGCAATCCGCGTCAGGGCCAGTCGAACCCGGTGCCGCTGCCGGCCAATCCGCTGCCCGAATCGCTTCAGTACGTGACGGTCTACAGCAACGGCACGAAAGGCGGCTTCGCCGGCGCCGAGCCGATCACTACCCCCGAGAACTTCCGCTGTGCCTTCAACAAGACACCCGGGGCACTGAACCAGGGCAGCTCCTGACGGGGTGCAGTCGATGTCTCGATCGCCGACAGCTCTCCGGCGAAGAGCGGCGCTGGTAGCGAGTCTGGCCTTCCTCATCGTCTGCCTGGACGCCACGATTGCGCGTGCGGTAATCCTGCCCGCGACGACGATCGCTGGGCCGAGCGAGGACATCGTCGGCTTCGGCGGGGTGGCGATGGCCGAAGACGGCACCGGGGGAGCGGTCTACCTCCAGCGCGTGGGCGGCGTCGCCCACGTGTTCGTCGCGCGGTTCATCGAAGGGCATTGGCTGTCACCGATCCGCGTCGACGGCGAAGAGCCGTTTGCCGCCAGCTCGCCGCGCATCGGCGCAGCGGAAGGGGGCAGGCTGGTGGTCGTGTGGGCGACCCCGTTCGCGACCGAACACGAACGCTCGGTGGACGAGCTGCTGGGCGCCACTCTGAGCCCGGGAGCCTCCGCGTTCGGGCCGGCGATGCTGATCGACCCCGATGTGCGCGACGCCACCGGACTCAGCCCCGACCTGGCGATGAGCTCTACAGGCCGGGCCGATGTCGTCTACCGCGTCGTCTTCAGCAACCTCAGCGCTCAGCAGGCGGGGATCCCGCTGCTGCGACCGGGCGACGTGATCGAGGACGTGCGCGTCGCCCACTACAACGGCGAAACGTGGTCGCGGCTGGGGGCGATCAATCGCAACTCCGGCGTCTCGATGCGCCCGCCGACGCCGACGAACGCCCCGGCGATCGCGATCAACCAGAACGGCAACGCAGTAGTCGTCTGGCAGGAGCCCGACATCGACGGCGTCGCGCGAATCTGGGCGCGGCGCCTGTTCGGCTCGAGCCTCGACTACGTGCTGCCGGTCAGCGCGGCGAGCTTCAACTCCGTGCCGATCGGGGACGACGCCGACGCTCCGAGCGTCGGCGTATCTAAGCTCGGCGAGGCCGAGGTGGCCTATCGCCAGAGCGCCTCTCCCGGCTCGCCGCTGCCGGGGCCGCGCATCTTCGTCAACAAGCTGCCCGACGGGGAATCGGACAGCGGTGCCCAGTTCGTCGGCGCCGCGATCGCCGACGGCGCCGTATCGGGGGGGCTCGGCGCGAGCGTCGGGCCGCCGAGCATCGACATCGACGAAAAGCAGGAGGTTCGCCTGCTGTACGACTCCAACGGAACGCCGCGTGTCGTCAACAGCAACGATCTCGGACTGGCTGGCGCGCTCTCGCTCGGGTCGCCGTTTGCAGGCGCCGAACAGCTCTCCGCGAGCGTGATGAACCCGTCCGGGGGAGGCGTGTCGGCGTGGCCGAGCGCAGACGCGCATGGCGAAGGGGTTGCCGTGCGTGAGGATTTCCCCAGCGGCGCCGTGCAGACGGCGCTCGTGCGCGGAGGAAGCGGCGGCCCGATCGGTGAACTCTCCGTCGGGCGCTCGGGCCTGGGCGACGGCCTGGTCGGCTTCCGCCAGGGTCCGTTTGGCAACGCCGCGATCGCGGTGGCGCAGGCGACGACGCCACCGGTGCAGCTTGTATTGAAGGTCCCCTCGGGCTGGCTGAAGCCTGCGCAGGCGACGATCTCCTGGCAGCCGGCCCTCAGCGCCAACGGACCGTTGAGCTATCAGCTCGTGCTCGACGGACGGCCGCTGGCCACTCCCGCGGGATCGTTCACACGGCGCTTGGATTCGCGCAGACTCGGACCCGGCAAGCACCGCGTTCAGGTCCTGGCCACCGACATCGACGGCCAGGCGATGCTCAGCGCCGCCTCGGCGCTGAAGATCGACGGCACGCCGCCGGAAGTGAAGATCGCGCGCCGCGGTCACGGCGTGGGCGTGCGGCTCGTCGACGGCGGCTCGGGCGTGGCAAAGCGTTCGGTGAGCGTGTCCTTCGGCGACGGCTCAAAGTCCGGCGGTCGCGCACGGCTGCAGCATCGCTATGCCCACGCGGGCGTGTTCCAGGTAGTGGTCCACGCGCGCGACAAACTGGGCAACCAGACGGTCGTGCGGCGGTTGGTGAGCGTGCCATGAGGGAACTTGTCCACGGCGCAATTCGACTGCTGGCGCCGTGCTCGATCGTGGCGGCGATTCTCGCGGCCGGCGCGCCGGCCGGTGCCGATGTGTTCGAACCGATCCAGCTTGCCTCGGTGACGCCCACCGAACAGGTCAACGCGGCCGAAGACCCGGCGATCTCCGCCAACGGCCGCTTCCTCGTGTTCGACGGGTCGGTGGCAGGCGTGCCCGGGGTATGGCGGCGTGACCTGCTGACGGGCGCTGTCGAGCCGGTCGCGAGCGAGGACGAACAGCAGCCGGCGATCAGCGCGCCCGACGCATTGCTGCCGTCGATCAGCGCCGACGGCCGCTACGTCAGCTTCACGACGACCGCTCGGCTCGACCCGGTCAACGACCCCAACACGGCCCCCGACGTGTACGTGCGCGACATGACGATCGAAGCGGGGCAGCCGGGTGCTTTCAGCTTGGTCTCGGCGGCCGATCAGTCCTCGCAGGGCCTCGCCTATGACTTCGGCGGTCAAGAAAGCTTCGGGCGCGGCTCGCTGGCGAGCGGCCGCTCAGCGATCACCGCCGACGGACGCCACGTCGCCTTCGTCACGACGGCGATCTCGAATCTGGTGAATCCGGCGATGACCGATACCCCGGCGCTGCAGGTTGCCGTGCGTGACCTGGACACCCAACGCACGCGACTGGTCAGCGCCGAGTACGACGCTGCAACCGGCACGATGACGGCGAGCCCGGTACCGACGAATGACGAACTCGGCGCCCCGTATGGAGCCGTCTATCCGGGGGGTGCCCTGCTGCCGTCGTTCCCGAACAGCTTCGAGGGCACGTCACCGTCGTTCGCCGGCGCTTCGATCAGCGCGGACGGCTCAACGGTCGCATGGATGGGGCAGAGCATCGCCGAGCAGTCGCGTGTCATGCCTGCCGCCGACCCGGCCGGTGCGCCGAACTACACCGAGCCGCTGTGGCGGCGCATCGCCGATGGGCCTCAAGCGATGACGCGCCGCGTAACGGGCGGCTCGGATCCGGCGAGCCCGGCCTGCCCGCCTGGTGAGTCACAACTGCAGCAGACACCATCGCTGTCGGATCCTTGCCAAGGGCCGTTCGAACCCGTCCACGAAAGTGGCTCTTTCGGGATCTTCACTCTTCCCGGCGCCGACTCCGTGCCTCAGCTGAGCGATGACGGTTCGATGCTCGCGTTCCTCGCGGGTGCAAGGGAAATCGCCGGCGGAGAAGAATTCGGGGCGGCGGCGAAAGCCTCCGACGATCTCTACCTGGTCGACATGCACGACGGCCTGTCGCGTGTGCAGGCATTGCGCCGGTTGACCGAGCTCGCCAGCGCGAACATCAGCGACACCGCTCGGGTAGCGCCGATCGTCGACTTCGGCATCTCCGCGGACGGCAGCGAGGTCGCCTTCTCCACGCTGAGAACCACCTTCCCGCTCGGCTCGCCGGCGTACGTGACCGCGCCGGCTGCCGGCGCCGTGGCGCAGGAGTTGTTCGATGTCGACCTCGGCAATGACACGCTCACGCGCGTAACTGAGGGCTATGAAGGCGGCGCGAGTGAACCGGCGAACGCCTTGACCGGCTCGCCGTCGTTCACCGGCGACGGCAACACGCTCGCGTTCTCCTCGACTGCCTTCAACCTCGTCTACGGCGACGGCAACGGCGCCGGCGACGCGTTCATCGTCAGGCGCAAGCGCTTCGCCACGACGATCGCCCAGCAGTCGGTCTCCCCGCCGCCGGCGGACCCGACGGTCGCGCCCGATTGGCGACTCTCCGTGAGCGCGCGCTCACGGCCCGACGGCAGCGTGCTGCTCGAAGCTGCCGTGCCGGGCGCGGGCTCCCTGCGCGCCGGCGCCGAAAGCGCCGTGCGCGTTCGCATGGGTCGCTCGCGTGGAGCCTCCCGCGGGCAGGGCGCGCGTCGGCGCGTGAGCACGACCGTGATGACACGCCGGGTCGCCGCAGCCACCAAGGCGGTGCCGGCCGATGGCAGCGGGCTGACATCACTGCGCCTGGCTGCCGCTCCGCGCTACCTCGGGCTTGCCTCCAGGCGTGGTGGTCTGTCGGCGAATCTGACGGTCACCTTCGCGGCGCCCGGACACAAGACGCTGCACGCGAAGCTGCCGGTGACCTTCGTCCGTAAGGTCGGGCGGCACAAGGCGCACGGCTCGCGTGCAGCGCGCAGCGGCACGGCGCATGCGCGCTCGGGGGGGACGAAGCGATGAGGCGCGCACTCTCGCTCACTGGCCTGCTCACGCTGCTCGCGCTGGCGCTCGCGGCGGGCGCATTGGCGAGCGGCGCCGCTGCCGAATCGCCTGAATGGCGACTCGAACCTGTCACCCCGCCGGCCCTGCCCGACGGCCATGAAGCTCCGGTGCCGATCGGGCTCGGCAAGATCGCCGACATCGAGTTCTGGGCGCCCAATCGCGGCGTGCTGATCACGGCGGGTAATCCGCCAACGGTCTCGCCGGGGGTGTGGGCGTACAACGGCCAGAGATGGCACGAGCTCTCGAACGTTTGCGGGGCGACCGACGGGCGCATCGCCTGGGCTGGCCCGGACGACTTCTGGACGATCTCCGATGGTCGCCCGGGACAGGTCAACAGCGAACAGGGTGGCGCCCCGCCGCTCGCCGACAACACGCTGTGTCACTTCGCGGGCGGGCAGGTGGTGGCCTCCTACGCCTCACTCGCCTTCAAAGGCGACTCCTACCAGGCGATGCACGCCGCCGGCTGCCTGAGCTCCTCGGACTGCTGGTTCGCCGGCGAACCGCTGCCGGAAGGGCAGGTAGGCGCATTTCATCTGCATTGGAACGGAAGCACGATGGTCGAGGAGCCAAATCCGCAGGGTCACGCGGTCGAGGACATGGGGCTGTTCAACGAACGCCTGTACGAGAGCGTGCGCCTCTCCCCGGGGGACCTCGTGCAGCACGAAGAATCCGTGTTCTCGCCGTCCGTTCTCCACCTGATCAGGCCGATCGGGGAAGAAGAACCGTTCCTCTCGCTCACGCCGGGCGTGCCCGAATATGCGTCGGGCGAGTTCCCCGAGGCGCTTGACTTCCTGCACCTGAGCGCCGGTGAAGGCACCCTCTGGGGAGCGGCCAACCCCGTCGACGTGCCCCCCAAAGGCTCGGCTGCGGGTGAGGTCACGATCGTGCGCGACCAGGGCGGGCTGTGGAGCCAGCTGCTCGGCGCGGGCGCCGATCCCGAAGGCGGCAACCCCTTCACCAAGTTCATCCCTGCGGCCGAACCGACGCAGGAAGAAAGAGAAAAGGCGAAGCAGAATGAATTCGTCAACGGGATCGCGGCCGAACCCGACGGTGAAAGCGCGTGGCTCGCGCTCGGCTCGCAGGCCAACTCCTCGCTCGGCGCGGCGGCGCCGGCGATCGTCGCCCGCCTCTCCGGCGACAAGACGGTCTCCGAACGCCAAACGCTGCCGACGGCCCAGGAAGCCGCCGCGGGCGTCGGGCCGAAGGGGCCGGCGAGCAGGCTCACCTGCCCGGCCCCGAACGACTGCTGGCTGGCAACCGCACAGGGGTGGCTGTTCCACCTCTCGACCGAAGGCGAACGTCACCTGCCGCTCGATAGCGATCCGGCCTTCGCCAACCTGATCACCTTCCGCCCCCCCGATGAAGGCGTTCCGGCGGTCGTCCCCGATGCGCCGCCGGTCGACGACTCCGGCTTGCCGGGTGAACTCAAAGCGTCGCAGGCAGTGCTCGTCGAAGCGACCACAGAACCCGAATCGAGGGTCACGGTGCCGCTGCTCTCGCACATCCGCACGCGGCTCGTACACGGCACGACGTTGCGAGTGAGCTTCCACCTCGCGGTCAAGGCCCGCGTGGGGCTGCTGGCCAAGCGTAAGCGCCGGATCGTTGCGCACACGCCGATGCGGACCTTCGCGTCGGGCAACCGCAAGCTCGACGTGCGCCTCGACCCGCGCCGCTGGCCGACGAAGCTCGATCTGCAGAGCCATGCCCTGGCGCCGCTGCCGACGACCTCGACGCGCGGCGCCGGGGTCGACTCGGTCGGCACCGACTTCCGCACGCTTCCGCGCGCGCTACCGCTGGTGGGGCAGCTTCCTTGACGCGGCCGAATAGCTCTCGTCGCCAGCTCCGCCCGCGGTCGGCCTTGCTCGTCGCTGCGTTGCTGACGGTCGCCGCTGCGATCGCGCTGTCGTGGACGGTCGGGCTGTTCGGTGCTGCGGGCCCGTCGCGCGCGGTCGGGCAGACGGGCGCTGGCGAAGTCACGCCCCAGACCGACGATGCGGTGCCGGCCCGGGGTGTGATCATGCTCGGCTCATCGCCGGCGGAGGCGCCGAACGAGACCTGGGGCATCGGTCAAGTGGGCGCCTTCAACGGGGGCTCGTGGGCGTTCGTCCATTACGCCGAAGGGGCTGGCTGGTCCCGCGTCCCGTGGCTCGAACAGAGCGGGAACCCCCCCGCGCCGGACACGGTGCTCAAGCCCGCCGGTGGGCCGCTTGCGGGGCGGATCACGCCGGGGGGCGTCGGTGCGCTGCTCGCGACGGTCACGCCCAACGAACAGCTCGCACGCAAAGTCGTGCTGGTCCGAGCGCCGGGCGGGGACTTCCAGGAAACGCTGCCGGTGCCAAGCGAAGGCGAAGGCGCTCTGCTGCAGGCGGGCGAAAGCCTCTTCAGCACCGTGCGAGCGCCGCTCGTCGCGGCGCTCGGCGAAGACGGCTCGAAAGCCGGCGCGCTCGTCGTGCCGGTCAAGGGCGGCGAATCGGGCGTCGAAGAGGACGGCGTGCTGCACTGGGACGGCAGCAGACTGGACGCGCGAGCAGATCGAAGTTCCCGAAGCGAGCAAAGAACACAAAGACTTCCGCGTGCTCGCGATCGGCGCGAGCTCGCCCGACAATGCCTGGCTGCTCGCGCAGCTCTCGCAGCAGAGCGACCCAGGCGGGGTCGCGCTGTTTCGCCGTCACCTCGACTCGGGCGGCGCACCCACGTGGCTGCCGGTCGCTCCGGGCGCCGGATCGAAACCGGGTGACCGCCTGACCGCCGAAGGGCAGAACTTCACCGTGGCGGGGGTCGGCTCGCCGCCCACGGCGAGCGCCCAGATCCTCACGGTCACCAGCGAAGGAGTGTGGGTCGACGGCGAACTCGGCAGCACGCCCGCGACGATCTACTTCAAGCCCGAAGGCGAAGAAGCCGGCGGCAAAGGCTATCGCGGGCGCGTGCTCGCGAGCTGGTGCAACGCGCCCGAAGGCTCGCCGCCGTGCACACATACGCTCCCCGACTCGCTGCCCCAGGGGCCTTCGCGCAGCTTCGCCTGGGCCGATCCCGGCAACCCCTCGGGCTTCGGCCAGCGCGTGATCACGGGCCTCGGCGAAGGGGTCAGCCTGCGCCTGGAAGGCAGCTCGTTCGTGCGCGTGCTCGCGCTGGGCGCCGACGAACAGTCCTTCCTCGATGTCGGCGGCACGCGGGGCGCAGCCTTCTCGAGCCCGCGCGAGGGATGGCTCGGCAACGAACGGATGCCCGTGCACCTGACGCAGAACCCGGCGCCCAACAAGCTTACGCCATATCCGACGCCGTTCCGCCATCCGCTGCTCGCGATCGCGCCGCAGCCCGGGGCGGCGGTCGGCGCGCTCTCCAGCCAGGCACTCGCCGTCGGCGAACAGGGGGAGGTGTCGCGCTACACGCCCGGGCAAGGGTGGCAGCCGGAAAGCCTGCTCAGCGCCGGCGGGCGCGCGATGAAGACCCCCCTGCGCTCGATCGCCTGGCCGACGGCTACCCGCGCCTATGCCGTCGGGCAGCTCGACGCACAGGGAGATCCCCAGATGTGGCTGTGGCGCGGCGAGACGCACCTGTGGGAACCGGACCCGGCGGCCCCGCGCAACTTCCGCGGCCAGCTGCTCGGCGTCGCCTTCGATCCGAGCAATCCCACCCGAGGGTATGCGGTAGGCCAGCAGGGCGTGCTGCTGCGCTATGGCAAGAGCTGGGCGCAGGAAGCCCTGCCCGGCGAAGTCGCCGGAGCGAGCTTCACCTCGATCGCCTTCGCCGGCTCGCAGGCAATCGTCGCGTTCCGTGTGCCCCACCAGCAGAGCGGAGCGGAACCGGCCCACTACACGAGCGGCCTGCTCGTCAACGACGGCTCGGGCTGGCACGTCGACCAGGACGCCTCTGCCGCGCTTGCGGGTGCGATCCCCTGGGCCGTGGCCGGCCTGCCCGACGGCGGAGCCGCCGTGTCTGCCCAGCGCGACGCCGAACCGGTCGTGCTCGAGCGCGACAGCCCGTCCGCGCCGTGGCAGCCGACGCCGGCCCCGTATCCGGGCGGTGAAGGCCCCGGCTCGCTGGGCCTGTTCCGCGAAGGAGGCACGCTGCGTGTGATCGGCTCGGGCGGGATCCCGAACACGTCCGCTGTCGACTTCGCCGAAAGCGCCCCCCCGGCCGGCTTCCCGCCCAACTACGTCAAGGCCTATCCCGCCGCCGGCGGTTACGTCCTGCGCCAGACGCCAGCCGGTTGGAACGACGAGGAGCACGACCGCGACGAAGTCGGCCCGCCGAAGGGCGAATTCAAGAAATACGACCGGCCGTCCCAGCCAGACCCCACGTCCGCCGTGCTCGTCGATCCGGGCGGTGGGAGCGGATGGGCCGCGGGTGGACAGATCGACCCCCTCAAACTGCTGGAAACGGCGGACATCGCACGCTACCCGGCGGACGGCGCCCCGCCGCCCGGCTTCGCCGCGACGCCCGTGCCCGTCAACCCGGCTGTTGCGAGCTTTGCGATTGGCGGTGGCGCTCAGTGCGCGGCCGCATGCGCCGATCGCGCAAACGCGCGGATCGGCCCCGACGTGTGGCTCTCCTCGGCGCTCGCGCAGGCGGGTCAGATTGCGGGCGTGCGTGCGTTCATCTACACCGGTCCAAGGGTGACGAATGGAGAAGGACGGATTCACCCGGCGCCCGTACCGCGCGAAAGCGAGCTCGACCGCTACGCGGAATTGATGCGAACAGGAACGCTCCCGACCTTCGCCGCGCCCTCGCCGACCGATCGCGGCGGCACTTCGGGCGAGTGCCTCTACGAGCAGGTGTTCGCCGGCTTCCCCGCGCCGTTCGGCGTCGGCTCGCCGGACCCGGGGCTGGGCAGCGCGGGAGGCTCGGGCGAGTCCTGCGCCTCGGGATCGTCGGGCTACTACGCGTTCGACTCGAGCGGGTCGGGGCCGACCGTGCGCGTGATCGTGCTCGACGGCAGCACCGACGTGGGCGTGGAACAGCGGAATTGGCTCGCCGGTGAGCTGAGCGGAGCGGCATCGCTCAAAATCCCCGCGATCGTCGTCGGCAACGCCGATCTGAGCGCTGAGGTCGCCGCGGGCGACGGTGCTGCAGCTGCTGTGGTGAGCATCCTCGTGAGCAGGCACGCGTCGGCCTACTTCTTCGACTCGAACCAGCGCAATGTCGTGCAGTCGCTGCGCTCGGGCTCGGGCTCGATCCCGGCGTTCGGCTCGGGCACGCTCGGCTACACCAACTCGCGAGCCGCGCAGGAACAGAGCTTCACCGGCCATGCCGGCTTCCTGCTGGCCGAAGTGAGCTCCTCGGGCGTGGTGAGTGCGCGCCTGATTCCGAACGTCGGCGAACTCGCGCTCGAAGCGAAGGATGGCGTGTTGCTGCGCCGCAGCAACCCGGCGCTCTTCAGCGGCCTGGCGCGCCGTCCGCGGGCGGGCTGCCTGGCGATCGGCACCGAACTCAACTGCGAAACGAGCCCGTACATCCCGATCCCGGCGAACTGCGTCGGCAGCGCGTGCGCGACGGCGATCCTGCCCGAGTACTCGTTCACGTCCTCGCGCCCGGACATCGGCGACTTCGTGCAACAGAACCTGGCCTCGCCCGACCAGCACGCGGTGCTGCTCGGGCCCGACGACAAGCCGATTCACGACTCCGCCTCGAGCCTGTTCTGCGCGTATAACGCAGGGACGACGGTGGTCACGATCAGCGCCGGCGGCTTCTCGTCGTCACTGACCGTGACCGTGCAGGCCGGTAGCGTGCGACGCCCCTGCGGCACGCAGCCGCTGAAAGAACTGCCGAGCCAGCAGCCGGCGGCCGCCCCGCCGCCGCCGCCCGCGCCCGCGCCGGCGCCCGCGGGGCCGGCGCCCGCCACCTCACCGTCGCCGGCCCCGCTTCCGGTGCCGCCGCCGCCCGCTCTGCCAGTCACGCCCCCCGCCGTGCACGCGGCGGCGGTCACGCCCTTCTTCCTGCCCTCGATCGCGCCCGCGCCCCTGCTCGCGGTCGTGCCGCCGCCGGTGCCGACGCCGGCGCGACCGACGCCGCCCAGCGGAACCTCGCCGGTCACCTCGCCGGTGGAGGCCCCGGAGCGCGAAGAAGAGGAGGAGGAGGCGACCGAGTCGGTCGGCAACAACGCGGCCGCCTACAGGCCCTCCGAACACGAGCCGACCCCCGTCTACGTGCTCGGCGCGATCGTGCTGGCCGCCTTCGCCGGTGCTTCCGTGCGCAGGCGCCCGCGACGCGGGCGCCGCGAGGTGCGCATCGCGCCGGCCACGATCTCCGCCCAACGAGCCCAGCGCCGGATCGGCGCGGTACGGCGCAGGAGGCCGTGGTAGGGAGTCGCTTTCACCGACGGTTCACCGATTTGCAACACGATCGAGATCCGTGCCCGCGATGCTCCGCGGGGGTGCCCGTGAGCGGTGGCCCTGCCGCTGCGCGGCAAGACAATCGTTCAATCCCGAACGAACGAGCGAACGGAGTCCCGGATGGCCGAGTCCCAGAGCGTGCGTGCGAAGGCATCGATCGGTTCGACGATCGCCTCGCTCGCGCTTTTCGTCTTCCTGAGCACGGGCGTTTCGCCCGCTCACGCCGCCTACGGGGAACTGAAGCGCTTCGGCGAAGCCGGCCCGAGCGCCGGGCAGCTCAACGAAGAACGCACGCGCCTGCTGGGAGTCGACCCGACGGACAACAGCGTGTACGTGCTCGACGAACCGCAGCGCTTCACGCAGGAAAAAGTGGAAGTGATCAATCCAGAAACGAAAGCGTGCGAAATCAACGAAATCACCGGGAACTGCACGATGGAAGGGGTCGGGCCGATCACGCGCCACTTCCGCCTGCAGAAGTTCGCCGAAGAAGGCAAAGGCAAATACGCGCTTGTCGCTTCGGGGTCCTTCGATGAGGTGTCGCCCGAACCGCGGACGGGGCTTTTCCTCGCGCAGGGCGTCGAGGGCCTGGCGATCGACCAGAGCCTGAAGCGCGTCTACCTGCTCACGGTCGTCGACCGCGAAAAAGGCCTCGCGGTCGACAACCAATTCAAAGGCAGTGGCAGTCTCAGCACGGAAGGGCTGCTGGTTGCGTCGACATTGCACGCGTTCTCCACTGAAGCGAGCGGGAGCGAACTCGTGCCGGCGTCGGGGACCAAAGAAACGGTCGAACAGGGCAAGGGCGTGCTCGTTGGCCCCGCCGAATTCCACACGCAGTCGGCTACCGCCGGGCAGGCGCTGCTACAGCCCACCGGCATCACGGTCGACCCGACCACCCATGAAGTGATCGTGCTCGGCCACATCGACGAAAAAGGCGAAGCGACGGATGCGATCGCCAACGCCAGCGATCACTACGCGCTGCAGCGGATCTCGCAGACGGGGACGCTCGGGGCGCGGTACCTCGACAAAACGAACTTCCTCAAGGGGGGCTTGGTCAGCAACCCGCCCGACTCGCCGGTCGTCGTTCCCGGTGCGACCGAGCGCGTCGACGTCGACCACGAAGGCATCGCCGAAGTTCCCTACAACTTCGCGTCGACCGAAGCGCCGCATCAGCTCATCTCGCGCCTCGGCGAATCGGGTGCGGCGATCGGTCCGCGATCGTCCTTCAGTCGCGGCGCGAGCATCGGCGGGGCGCTGTCTGCGTCTAACGACGGGAAGCTCTACGCGAGCGGCGAAGTGCGCAGCGAAGAACCGGGCGTCGGCGTCGATTTCCGTCCAGGCGTGCTCAAGCTCGAAGGGTCCACCGGGGCCGAGCTCGGGTGGACCGGCGGGCAGACGCCACTGGTCACTGGCACCAAAGGCAAATGCGTGCTGCAGCCCGAACTCGAAGAATTGATCGAACTCCCGCTGCGCGTCGCGGCTGGGTCAGCGGGCAAGGTATTCGCGCTCAACCCCGAATTCCTCAAACGCTGGGAAGGCGAAGAAGCGGCAACTCTGGAAGAAGAAGAAGAACGAGCTGCAGAAGGCGGCGAAAAGACAAAACTCCCGCATTTCTCGGCGATCGTGGAGTTCGGCGAAGCCGGCACGGGGTGTCCCAAAGGCAGCGTGACGCCGCCCGTCGCCGAAGTCAACGCCAAACCGCTGACCGAAAAAGAACCGGTGGCAGCGGGCGTCGCCGTGACGTTCTCCTCGACGGTCGAACAGGCCGATGCGCTCAAGGTGAAATGGGAATTCAGCAACGGCACGGTGACGGAGACCGAGACGACCAACACGGACCAGTACCGATTCCCGACCGTCAACCACAAATTCGAACACGAAGGCCTGTTCACGGTCAAAGAGACGGTCGAAACAGACAACCTCGATACGCCGACGCTGACGGCGCAGGCGGCGGAAAAGGTCCAGGTGAGCGGAGTGGCCCCGCCGCCGCCGGCCGCGCTCGAAGGACCTTCGTCGGCGCTGGTGAGCCAGACGGTTACCTTCACCGACCCTAACCCGTCGGGCGTGATCAAGAAGTACAAGTGGTCGTTCGGCGACGGCGCCAAATCTGAAACCGAAGCGCCGTCCGCCAAACACGCGTATTCAGCGCCTGGGGAATACACGGTTGAACTAAAAGTGGCCAACTCCCAGGGCACCGAAAGCACCCCGGCGACCAAGAAAATCAAAGTGACCGAAGCGACCAAAGAACCAGAACCGCCCGTCGAAGAAAAACACGAAACTCTCACGACGCCTCCGCCGACGCCACCGCCCGGCGGTGGAGTCCAGGGCAAAACGGAAACCAAACCACCGGCGGCGGTGCCCAACGCGGTGCTGGCGAAGGCGTCGGCCTCGGTCAGCTCCTCCGGTGCCGTTGCGCTGAGCGTCAGCTGTCCGGCCGGCGAGAGCAGTTGCGCCGGGACGGTGACGCTGCGCACGCTCACCGCGGTGAGCGCCGCAGCCGGCGCCCGCGCGGCGAAGAAGGCCGTGCTCGTGCTCGCGACAGGCTCGTTCAGCGTCGCCGGCGGGAGCGTCAAGAGCGTGACGCTGCATGTCTCGGCGAAGGCCAAGAAGCTGCTTGCCAAAGCGCACGTCCTGCGTGTACGCGCGACGATCGTCGCGCACGACCCTGCAGGCTCGAGCCACACGAGCCAGGCGACCGTCACGCTGCGCGCTGCGAAGAGGCACTAGACGACACCGATGACGACGGGCGGGCTGCGGGCACGCGGGGCCTGCCCCGTCGCTGCTTACAGCGGGTGCAGGCGCCGTCAGGCCGGCTGCCGTCGGCACCGGTAGACATCCACCCGTGGTCTGCCACGGTATGTGAAGAAAACGTCTACAAACGGTGAAGATGTGAAGAACCAGGATCTTCACCCTTGCTTCTCACCGTGATGGGAGGGTATCGCTCGCGGGACGAGGATCTCGCTGTCAGCGATGACATATGCAAAACCCATGGAGGTAGTCAGGTAATGAGTAGATCTTCGACACGTCGCTTTGCGTCGGCGTGCGTCCTCTCAGTTGCCGTTGTCGCGGCACTGGTGGCCCCGGGGAGCGCGAGCGCGCTCGGTGGCGAACAGTGCTCCGGCATCGACATCGAAGGAAAAGGTGCCTCGCTGCAGAAGCTTTCGCAGATTGAAACCTGGACGCCGCAGTTCAAAGCAGGCGCGAACCCGAGCCCGTTGGCTTGCAACGGCGCGAACGGCTCGAAAGAAGTGCGCACGGTGACGTACACGTCGACCGGCAGCGGCGCGGGTCTTCGCGCGTGGGGTCAGGAACCGAAAGAACCGAGCGAAATCAACTTCGGGCCGAAAAACGCGTACATCGGCACGGACGAGCCGCCCAACCCGAAACAGATCGAAGAAATGGAGTCGCACGGCATCGCGAAAAGCGTGCTGACGATTCCGGTTGAGCAAGCCGCCGTTACGGTGTCCGTGCACCTCCCCGCGAACTGCACGTCGGTCGAAGGCGGGCCGACGCCGGGACGTATCGCGATGAAGTGGACGACGGTCGAGAAGATCTTCCGCGGCGCGACTGTCGAATGGAAAAAGATCCTCAACAAAGCCAAACTCGTCGGTGCCGGGTGCAGCGCGACAAGCCACATCACGCGCGTCGTCCGCAAAGACGGTTCGGGCACGACCTCGCTGTTCAAGAAGTGGCTCGGCGTGGTCTTCAAGAAAGAAGCCGAACCGGGCAAGACGTGGAAACAGCTTGCCGAATCGGCCAACAACACGACGTGGCCAAACGAAGTTGCGGACCCGATCATCAAAGGCGAAGGCAACGGCGGTGTCGCTACCGAAGTAGCCAAAAACGCAGGCTCGATCGGCTACATCAACCTCGCCGACGCTCGCGCGAACAAAAGCTTCGCGCCTCCGAGCGGCGGTGCCGGGACGGCTCTGTTCTGGGCTCCCGTGCAGAACGCAAGCAAACCGACAACGACGTACGCGGACCCGTCCACGGACGGCGATGTAGCAGCGCCTGCCAACTCGAACTGTGAAGAAACCCTTTACACGAACGGCAAAAAGAAATTCCCGCCGCCGCTCGCCGAAGAAGCATGGAACGAAGTGTCGGCGGCGAAGGTCCAGAAAAACTACCCGATCTGTGGGTTCACCTACGACCTGGGCCTGACGAAGTACTCCGCATTCACGGTCGCCAAAGGTTCGAAAGAAGAACCGACCGAAAAAGAGGTGCGGACGGTGGTTGACTACTACAACTTCGTGCTCGGAACCGGGCCCGGAGGCGGTCAGACACTGATCGGCGAAAACAAGGACTACCTGGGTCTTCCGACCTCGCCGGAAGCGAAAGCCAACGTCCTGAAAATCGCTCAGGAAGGCGTAGCGAAGATCAACTTCTAGACCGCTTCGGCTCATTACGGATGCCGCTTCGGTGGTTGACTCAAGAGCCGAGCAGGAAGAAGTTGTACCGCCGGGCCGCTCGATGGATCGAGCGGCCCGGCGGTCGTTGTGGTTTAGACCGGCACGCAGCCGCTGCTCCACAACGCCATGTTGCCTAGGTGCTTGGCGAAGTCGTTCCAAAAAACAGGACGTCACCAAAAGATGACACCCGATGCCGCCCCATGAAATACGGTGCTGAGCTGAGGGGTGACCAAATCAACACCCTCGAGTAGCTAATGACGGCCGCTCTTACATATGCACTTTGTCCGAGACCCTGGAGGCGCGGTGAGAACGTTCAAGCTCGTGTATAGAGGTAGCGTCTGGAAGCGTGCGCTTGTGGTGTTCAGCGCTGCAAGCATTTCGCTGTTCGTTGTGAGTAGCGCGTTGGCGTCGGCTGTGCCGATAGACGTCTGCGTGCCCGAAGCGGAAAATAAAGCGGTCACATCGAGCACCGCTACTGGATGCAAAGCGAAATCCACAAAGGTCTCGTTGCCCAAGGAAGCCGTCGAACAGGAAAAGCTCCTCGCGATCCTTCCGTACATCACGTTTCAGGCGACTGGGGTCGGGGGCAAACCGACGATCCGGTTTTCAGGCGTGAACGTACAGATTGTCAACGGGATGGGCACATCGGAAACGATCAATGGTGCGGGGAACCTGATCGTGGGGTACGACGAACTCCACGGATTTCCGTACGAACAAACAGGCTCGCACAATGTAGTGGTAGGTGCGGAGCGCCAAACCTTCACAAGCTATGGGGCCATCGTCGGAGGACGGAGCAATAGGGCCGGCGGTCCATATAGCGTGGTGTTCGGCGAAGAAAACACGACCTTGCTCAATGGAGCGGCAGGCGCCGTGACCGGCGGACAGGCCAACACCGTGACCCATGCTGCTGCTTCTGTGAGTGGTGGCCATTTTAATGATGCGCGCGGCGAATTTGCGGCTGTGTCTGGTGGAGAAGGAAATACAGCCGATGGATTTGCGTCGTCAGTCGCGGGTGGCAGCAGCAACAAAGCGACGGTCGAAGATGCAGCGGTAACTGGCGGTGAGGCCAACTTGGCCAACGCGTACAGCTCGTCCGTCACCGGTGGCAGGCTCAATGTAGCGAGCGGCGAATACTCGGCGATCCTGGGGGGCAAAGAACAGCACGCAGAAACGGCGTTCAGTCACTTCCCGTAACCCGGGCCCGTACGCCGGTGGCATCAGCGGTGGCCGATTGTGTTCAGCGTCGGCCACCGCTACGTGCCGCTAATTGTCTCAGTCCAGACTTCGGAACGGCTGTCTTCTCCGGTGCGGGCTGGGACCACCGGCCGGGACCGCGAGCGAACGCGCGATGTCAGAGGAAGCGTCCGGCGGGCGGAGCCGATCACGCGACGGGTCGGCTCCTGGACTCCTGTGTCCGCGATGAGGTCGAGTCGACGACTAGTTGGCCTACCTCCGCCGCAGGCGATCACGGCCTGATGAAGGGCGATGCTCCGGTGGTCGCCCGCGCGGCGGCAAGTCTGGCCGGCGCGGCGACAAGCGCACAGCCGCGTGCAGCAGGGCGTGGGCGCACGGCGACGAATACGCCCGCCGGCCTTGGCCGCTCATCGCGTGGCCGTGGGCCCAGTGGCAGGGCCGGCCGGCCGCCAGTCTGCCTTCGAGCGGCTTGTCCCAAGCACCGGGGCCAGAAACATCGGCGAGCGCTGTTGACCCCCTCGCCGGCGCTGAATCGGCCGAAAATTTCGTGCGCAGGCTTGACTTTACGACCGACTTCGGTGCATGATGGACGGGTTGACACGCAATCACGGGATCTCGACATTTGTTCGGGGGGGCGTGGCCATCATGTGGGGAGAGCTGATGGCAAGCACGGAGGCCGGGAGCGCTAATGAGTGTTGAGACGGGGAAGAGCACAGAGGGAGAGCTGCAGTGGCGAGCGCCACTGGGGTTGGGTACGAGGCGGATCGCGACGAGGTCGCCCGGGCGTCTGGCGAGCAGACCCTTCGCCGACTCCCGCGGCCCCACGGTCAGCCTGCGACGCGACGCGCTGTTCCGCCGCGCGCTGCTGGTGGCCGATGTAATCGCGATCCTCGGTGCGCTGGTGCTGACGGTCGCGCTGTCCTCGCGCAAAGTGCCGCTGCAACTGAGCTGGGAGAGCCTCGTCGGGGTGCCGCTGCTGTTGATCGGGGCCAAGCTGCTCGGCCTGTATGACCGCGACGAGACGCTCTTGCGAAAGACCACGCTGGATGAGGCACCGAAGCTGTTCCAGCTGGCCACGCTGTGCACGCTCGTGGCACTGCTCGCCGGGCGCCTGGTCGTCGCAGGCACGCTCGACCGCAAAGAGGCGCTGCTGCTGTGGGTCGCGCTCGCGGCGCTCTTGCTGCTCTGCCGCGCCGGCGCGCGGGTGATCGCGCTGTGGATCGGCCCGACCGAGCGCTGCCTGTTCATCGGCGATGAGCGCTCGGGCGAGATGGTTGCCGCCAAGCTCTCGGGGCATGGCGGGATCAAGGCCAAGATCGTCGCCCAGCTCGAGCTCGGCCAGGTCGCGCCATGGTCGACTGACGGGTTCTCCGCGCCGCGGCTGCAGGAGATCCGCGATCTCGCGCAGACGCTCGACGTGCAGCGCGCGATCATCGCGCCCGGCTGGAGCGCCAATGCGGATGCCTCGGAGACGGTCAACCTCGTACGCACGCTGAAGGCTGTGGACATCCGCGTGAGCGTCTTGCCGCGGATGCTCGAGGTCGTCGGCTCGGCCGTCGAGTTCGACGATCTGCACGGCGTCACGCTGATGGGCGTGCGCCGCTTTGACTTGACGCGCTCCTCGGCCGCGCTCAAGCGCGGCTTTGACCTGCTCGGAGCCTCGCTCGGCCTGCTCGCGATCTCGCCGCTGTTGATCGCCTTCGCGATCGCGGTAAAGCTCGACAGCAAAGGCCCGGTACTGTTCCGCCAGCTGCGCGTCGGTCGTCACGGGCGGCGCTTTCAGATGCTCAAGTTCCGCACGATGGTGCCCGAGGCAGACGCGATGAAGGACGAACTGCGCGACCAGAACGAGGCCAAGGACGGCCTGTTCAAGATCGCCGAGGACCCGCGCGTGACCAAAATGGGGCGCTTCCTGCGCAGGACCGCGCTGGATGAGCTGCCGCAGCTGTTGAACATCGTCAAAGGCGAGATGAGCATGGTCGGGCCGCGACCGCTGGTGATCGAGGAGGACGAGCGGATCGAGGGCTGGCATCGCCGTCGCCTGGAACTGATGCCGGGCATGACCGGCCCGTGGCAGATCCTCGGCCCGGCGCGCGTGCCGCTGAAGGAGATGGTCGCGCTGGACTACCTGTACGTCGCCAACTGGTCGCTGTGGACCGACGTGAAGATCCTGCTGCGCACCGTGCCGCACGTGCTCGGGCGGCGGGGGCTGTAGCCCGAGCTAACGGCCGCTGTGCGCGGCGAGGCTGCGGCGGCGAGTCGCCGTCGCCGGTGCGCGCCGCGGCGCCGGCCTGTGGTGCGGGCGGCGCAGCTCGCGCGAAGGCGCCTGCGGCGCGGACGACAGCCTCAGCTTGACGCCGATCGAGCCCGACGGCGCCGGAGCGCCGGCGCTCAGCTGTGCGTCGCCTTGCGCGGCGGTGTGGCACAGCGCCACGAACAGCGTGAGGATGCCAAGCCAGGCGATTGGAATGAGGATGAAGAGCATTTCGATCTGGGTCTCGTCCGCCGGCTGCCTGTTCTGCAGTTCCGGGCTCACTCCTGCATTCGGACGCAGGGCGCCGAGGGTCAAAGCATGGCGCTTGAACTGGACGAACGTCACTCGTCGGTGCCGACAAGCGCCTGCAGCGCGGCGTCGAGCTGCGCGCAGACGACGGCCGGCGCGTAGCGGCGCTCGGCCTCGGCGCGGGCCAGCGAGCGCGTCGCAGGGGCGTCTGAGCGCAGGCGCGCGAGCATCGCTTCGATCGCGGCGGTGAGCGCCGCGACATCACCCGGCGCCACGGCGGCCCCGACGGATGGGTCGATCTGCTCGATCGCGCCGACCTCGTCGGTGGCGACGACGGGGACGCCCGCCGCGAGCGCCTCGCCCACGGTCAGCCCGAACGGCTCGTACTTGCTCGCCTGCAGCAGCACGTCGCTGCCGGCCAGCTCGCCGGGCACCTCGCTCGGCTGGATGCGCCCGACGTACAGCGAGTTCTCGGGTGGCAGGTCCTCCAGCAGGCACGTGTAGTCGGAGGACAGGTCGGGGCCGCCGACGACGCGCACGCGCGCGTCGACGCCGCGCTCGCGCAGCAGCCGCGCCACGGCGATCACGTCGTCGACCCCCTTGCGCACGGCCACGCGGCCGAGCACGAGGATCGTCGCCGGGCTGCCCACGCCGCGCTCGAGCTCGGCGAAGGCGAAGCGCTCCAGCCGCACTGGGTTGGGGATCACCGTCGTGCGCTGCAACGGGAAGCCGTAGTCGCGCACGAGGTGGTCGCGGAACACGCTCGAGATGCACACGAGCAGGCTCGCGCGGCGGATCCGCGCGCGCTGCACGAGCGCACGTACGAAGCGCACGGCGATCACCGTCGCCAGCTGGCGGCGCGGCTGGCAGCGCGCGCCGAGCTTGCGCTCGGCGATCAGCGCCTTCAGCTCGCCGGCCATGTGCGTCTCGGGCTGGATCACGAGCGGCACGCTCCCGCGCATGCCGGCGGGCATCGCGAGCGTCTCGATGCTGGAGAACTGGTAGACGACGTCGTAGGGCGCCAGCGCGTGCCGGCGCTTGACCTCGCGGCGGATGCGCAGCGAGGCAACGCTGCGCGAGAACAGGCCCGAGACGAACATCGCGACGTTCGTGCGGTTGTACCAGCTGTTCCAGCGCCAGCGACTCGTGCCCCAGACGAACGTCAGGCGCTCCTGCGCGGAGAGCCGCTCGGGCACCTCGCGCTCGGCGCCCGGCAGGAAGCAGTCGACGCGGTGGCCGAGCAGGGCGAGGCCGTGCAGCAGCTCGGTGGCGACGCCGGGCACGCCGCCGCTCTCCTGCGACAGCGGGCCGGCGCCGAGCCAGGCGATGCGCAGCGGTCGGCTCTCGGAGGGCGGGCTTGACATCAGGCGGGACCCTATGCGGCGCGGCGTTCGAGCAGCTGCTCGACGTGTGCGGCCAGGCGCCTGCGAAAGGCGGCGACCGAGAAGCGTTCGGCGTTCTGCACGGCGCGGGCCGGCTCGAGGGCAAGCCCGTCGAGCGCCTCGATCGCCTGGCGGAAGGAGTCGACGTCGTCGAGCCGCGCGAGCACGCCGGTCTCGCCGTCGATCACCGTC
Source organism: uncultured Solirubrobacteraceae bacterium (assembly GCA_963716315.1). Lineage (GTDB taxonomy): Bacteria > Actinomycetota > Thermoleophilia > Solirubrobacterales > Solirubrobacteraceae > Palsa-744. The sequence continues at coordinate 2,795,715 of OY970301.1, forward strand.
TCCAGGGCCCCGCCGGCGGCTGCCGCGATCACGGGCCGCCCGGCGGCCTGCGCCTCGACGGCGGTGATGCCGAACTCCTCCATGCTCGGCACGAGCACGGCGCGCGCGCTCGCGTACAGCCCGGCCAGCTCGCCGTCCTCGACGCGCCCGAGGAACTCCGCCTCGGGGTGCTCGGCGCGCAGCGCGTCGAGGTCCGGGCCGGAGCCGACGACGCGGATCGGCACGCGCGCCAAGCGGGCCGCCGCGAGCGCCACGCGCAGGCGCTTGTGCGGCACGAGCTCGGAGACGATCAGCAGCTCCTCGCCGGGCTCGCCGGGCGCGAAGCGCTCGGTCTCGACGGGCGGGTGGATGATCGTGCTCTCGCGCCCGTAGTAGCGCGCGATCCGCTCGCGCGTCGAGCTGCGAGTTGGCGATGTAGTCGTCGACGCGCGCGCTCGCCGCTACGTCCCAGCGGCGCATCCGCGCAAGCTGCAGGCGCAAGAGCCCACGCAGCGGCGCGGGCGCCTCGGCCAGCGCGCGCGCTTCCTCATACCAGGCGTAGCGAAACGGGGCATGGCAGTAGCACACGTGCACGGCGCCGGCGGGCGCGTGCACGCCGTGGGCGAAGGCGCTCGAGCTGCTCAGCACGACGTCGCATGCCGGCAGCTTCAGCCGCTCGATCGCGTAGGGGTACAGCGGCAACAGGCGCCTGAACGAGGACTGCTTGACCTGAAGACGCTGCAGCGGCGAGGTGACGATCTCACGGCCGGCCAGCCGCGCGCCGGTGCCGTGCTCGTCGTAGAGCAGCGTGAAGATCGGCGCCTGCGGATACAGCTCGGCGATCGCCGCGAACGTGCGCTCGGCACCGCGCATCACGAGCAGGTAGTCGTGGGCGAGGCACACGCGTGGCACCGGGGGAGGGTATCCGGGCGCGCTCGGCGCGGGCGCTCGCGCGGCGGGAACGCGATCGTCACGGCGTCGGCGCCGAACCGCTCATAGGATCGGGGCGTGAGAATCCTTGTGACGGTGCCGTGGGGGGAGCGGCTCGGCGGCGCCGAGGCGATGCTGCAGATGGTGCTCGACGGCGCCAAGCAGGGTGGACACGAGCTCGAGCTTGTGTTCCTCGAGCACGGACCGTGGCCGCGCGAGTTGGCGGCGGCGGGCTTTACGGTCCACGTGGTGCCGGCGGGACGCCTGCGCCAGGCCCACCGCACGCTGCTGGCGATCCCGCGCCTGGCGCGGATCATGCGTCGCAGCCGGCCCGATCTGATCCTCAACTGGTCGGCCAAGACGCAGCTCTACGGCGCGCCGGCGGCGATCCTGGCGGGGATGAAGGACCGGGTCGTCTGGTGGCAGCAGGTGATCCCGCGCGGTCACTGGCTCGATCGCCTGGCGACGGCGCTGCCGGCGGTGGCCGTCGGCTGCTACTCGCGTGCCGCTGCCGACGCGCAGTCGGCGATGTTTCCGCGGCGCGCGACTTTCGTCGTCGCCGCCGGGTCGCCCGTCCCGGGCCCTCCGGCTGCACCGGAGCAGCGGCCGGCGCTCGAGCTGCCCGCTGGCGTGCCCGTCGTCGGCCTCGTCGGACGCTTGCAGGCGTGGAAGGGCCAGGACCGGCTGCTGCGCGCGCAGAAGATCCTCGCCGAGCGCGGGCAGCGCGCACACATGCTGATCGTCGGCGGCGATTCCTATGGCCTGGAGCCCGAGTACGCGCGCTCGCTTAAGACGCTTACCGAGCAGCTCGGCACGGCCGACGCGGTGACGATGACCGGCGAGGTTCCCGATGCGGGGCCGTACATCGAACGGATGGACGTGCTCGTCAATGCGTCGGACCCGGAGCCGTTCGGGATCGTCCTGCTCGAGGGGATGGCGCGCGGCGTGGCCGTGGCAGCCGTCGACTCGGGCGGGCCGGCCGAGTTCATCGAGGACGGGCGCACCGGGGTGCTGGCGCGCTCGGGCGAGCCAGCCGATCTGGCCGATGCGCTGGAGCCGCTGCTGCGCTCACCGGAGAAGCGCTGGACGATCGGGGCGGCCGGGCACAAGCGCTTCCTCGAAGACTTCACCGATTCGGCGATGCGCGATCGGTTTTTCTTTCAATTTAATAAATTAATAGAGGAAAAAAAGTGAAAGCGACCGGCCGGGTGAAAAAGACCTGGCGACGCTTCAGCGTCGGGCGGCGATCACGACCGACACCGATGTCAGCTCGGGGAAGCGCGTGCGCAGCGACTGCGGCCACACGCGCCCGCCGCTGAGTGAGATCACGTCGGCGCCGGCGTACGTGGGCGGCTCCACGGTCAGGCCCTCCTCGCCGAGGATGCGCTCCGTCACATGTGGCAGCGCAGGGGAGACATGCGGCTCATAGCCAGGGCGGAAGCTCGTCAGGTTGCCGCGCACGGCCAGCTCCAGGCGCGTGCGCAGCGTCGCCAGGTTGGGCGTCGAGACGACGATCCGCCCGCCCGGCGCGACGAGCCGCGCGGCCTTGCGCAGTGTCACCCACGGCGCCTCGAGGTGCTCGATCGTCTCGATCAGCATCACGCGGTCGACCACCGGCAGATCGTCGGCCTGCTCGGCGGCGAGCTGGTAAAAGCTCACATCCGCGCGCAGGTCCTCGGCGAGCCAGTCGATCGGGTCCAGGCCGTGCAGGCTGCGACGGCGCCCAGCGGTCGCGGATCGCGCGCAGCAAGTCGCCGCGCCCGCAGCCGATGTCGAGCCAGCTCAGCCCGGCTTGCGGCTGCGCCGCCGCCAGCGCACCCTCGACGATCTCATCAAGCGAAGCGCCGCCCGAGTCGATCTGATCGGCGAACGTGCGCACGGTGCGGAAAGCTACAGTGCCACGGGCGCCCATGAGCTCGCCGCCCGGACCAGCCTGTGAGGTGACGATCGTCGCCCACGACATCGGCTCCGTCGGCGGCATGGAGCGGGTGCTCGCCGAGCTGATCCTCGGCCTGCGTGCAATCGGGCACCCCGTGACCGCGATCGCCCGTACCTGTGCGCTACCGGCGAGCGCCGGCGTGAGCTTTCACCGCGTCCCCGGACCGGCGCGGCCCGTGCTGCTGGCCTACCCGTGGTTCCTGCTCGCCGGCTCGCTGATGCTGTGGCGGCACAGGCGCGGCGTCGTTCACAGCACCGGCGCGATCGTGCTGAACCGCGTCGACGTGCTCGCCGTGCACTACCTGCACGCCGTCGGTCCCGTCACGCCGAGCCGCTCCTCGTCGCTGTATCGCCTGCACGCGCGGCTCGTCTCGGCGCTGCTCGCGCTCGGCGAGCGGCTGATCTTCGCGCGCAACCGCTCGGCCGTGTTCGTCGGCGTGTCCGACGGCGTCGCCGATGAGCTGCGCGAGCACTACCCGCGGCTGCGCGAGCGCGTGCGGAGCATCCACAACGGCGTCGACGTGCAGGCCTTCGCGCCACATGAGGACCGCGCCGGGGAGCGGCGCGCGGCGCGCGAGCGCTTCGGCGTGCCCTCCGATCGACTCGTCGCCGCGTTCGTCGGCAGCGAGTGGGAGCGCAAGGGCCTCGAGCCGGCGATTCGCGCGCTCGCCGCCGCCGGCGAATGGGACCTGGCAGTGGCCGGCGACGGCGACCGCGAGCACTACCAGGCGCTCGCCGACTCGCTCGGCGTGGGCCGCGCGCTTCATTGGCTCGGCGTGCTCGCCGACGTCGAACCGGTCTACGCGCTGGCCGACGCCTTCGTGCTGCCCTCCAGCTACGAGACCTTCTCGCTCGTCACCTTCGAGGCTGCCGCCAGCGGCCTGCCGCTGCTCGCCACGCCCGTCAACGGCGTGCGCGAGCTGCTGCGCGACGGCGAGAACGGCTTCACGATCGACCGCGACCCGGCGACGATCGCCGCACGCCTGCGCGTGCTCGGGCAGGACGAGGCGTTGCGCGAGCGATTGGGCGCGCGGGCGCGCTCGTCGGCGCTCGCCTTCAGCTGGGAGGCGATGGTTCGCAAGCACCACGAGCTGTATGAGCAGCTCGCCGCCCGCGCGCGGGCGTGAGGCTCGGCGCGGCGCTCAGGCGCGACGCGCGGCGTGCTCGATCATCCGTTCCAGCGGATCGGTCGCGGCGCTCACTGTGAACATCTGCTCGACCTTCGCCCGCCCGGCCGCCGCCAGGCGCGCGCGCAGCGCCGGGTCCTCGCGCAGCCGCTGTAGCCGCTCGGCGAGCGCCACGGCGTCGCCCTCGGGGAATGTGAGGCCACCGCCGGTCAGCTCGATCAGCCACGGGATCTCGCCCGAGTCCGACCCGACCACGGGCACACCGCACCACAGCGCCTCGACGATCACCCGCCCGAACTGCTCCTTCCACGTCGGCGTCGTCAGCGACGGCAGCGCCAGCACGTCGAGCTGCGCGTAGCCGCCCGCCATCTGCTGGTGGCTGAGGTCGTCGAGCACGCGCACCTTCGAGCCCGGGATCTCCTGGCCCTCGAGCTCGCCGCGCAGCTCGCCGTCGCCGATCAGCAGCAGCTCGACTGGAGCCTGCAGACGGCGCATCGCCGCGAGCAGGTCGCTCAGGCCCTTGCTCGGCACCAGGCGCCCGGCGTAGCCGACCGTGAACGGGCGCGACGGGCGCGAGGCGGCGCCGCCTGCCTCGCCCTCGCCGGCCGCCTGGCCCGTGCCGGCGCCGGCGCCGCCCGGCTCCTCCTGCCAGCCGGGCACTGCGTGTGGCGCAAGCTCGACCTCGCCGCGGGCGCCCCAAGCCCGGGCCAGGCGCACGGCGCTGTCCGAGCGCGCCGCCACGAAGGCCGCCCGGCGCAGCACGCGCGAGCGCATCCAGCGCACCGGCAACGGCAGGTGCCGGTCGATGTTCTCCGCGCACTGGACGCCGAAGGGGACGCCGAGCCGCCCGAGCGCGAGGCTCCACTGGGCCGCGGCGAACGAGAACGGCTCGGCCTCGACGAACGCCACGTCCGGGTGAAAGCGCGCCGCGATCGCGCGGCAGCGGGCGAGGTAGAAGTGGCGCTGCGGGTAGCCGCGCAGCGCGACCCGCTCGCGCACCAGGACGTCCTCCATGCCCCGCAGCACCTGAGGGGCGAAGTCGCGCTGGTCGTACTCGCTGCGCCAGCGGTCCGGCAGCACGATCTCGACCTGCCAGCCGCGCCCCATCAGCTCGCGGTACACCTCCTGGTTGACGCTCACCACCGAGGGGTGGCTGACGACGAGGAGACGGCCGCGCGAGGGGGCTTCTGTGGGGGCTTGACGGGGCATGCGCGGGGGCGACATCCTTGCATGCGCCTTGCACGGGGGCTTGCTCTGGGCAAACATCGGCGCGATACTCTTTAGCCGCAAATTACGCCACTCCATACGATGGCTGCTGAATGGCCACGGACGGACCTGTAGCCGATGAACGAGACCACCGACGCCATTGCCATCTTCGCTCCCCTGTGGAGGCGCAAGTGGCTGATCCTCCTCGTCGGAATCGTCGTCGGGGCGGCTAGCTACCTCTACTACCGGCACGCCCAGCGCGTGTTCCAGGCGACGACGCAGGTCTACCTCGGCGCGAGCGCCGAAGAACAGGCGCCCGGCGAAAAAACCAACGGCAAGAGCCCGGCCAACAACGTGGCCAACCAGGCGCAGATCATCAACTCGATCATCGTCGAAAAAGTTCACCAGCAGCTGCGCCGCGAAAACCAGGCCAAGGTCTTCCGCGGCAGCACCGTGAAAGCGAAGGCGACCGAAAAAAGCGAGTTCATGACGATCACGAGCGAAGCGCACACGGCGACCGGCGCGGCGCTCCTGGCGAACCTCACGGCGCAGGCCTACGTGCGCCGCCAGCACGCCGCGCACGCGCGCTCGATCGAAAAGGCGATCGCGATCAGCCGCCGCCAGCTGCGCCGGATCGAAGCGTCGACCGTGCCCCAGGCGAGCACCAAACAGACTCCCGCCGAAACGAAAGCCGGCGAAGGCGAAGGCGGCACGGCGACCGGCAAAGGCGCCGAAGCGAACGCCGGCGAAGCCAAAGGCAGCGAAAGCAAGTCGACGGCCGCGCCGAGCACGGCGAGCATCCTGCAGGCGGCCAACCTCTCGAGCAAGATCAACCAGCTCGAATCGAGCCTTGCCGTGACGGGCGCCCAGCAGGTCAAGCCGGCCAAGCCCGGCACGACCGTGCAGCTCGCCCCCAAGCCGCGCAAAAACGCGATCTTCGGCTTCGTCATCGGCCTCGTGCTGGCCTCGATCGCGGCCTACGCGCTCAGCCGCTTCGACCGCCGCCTGCGCTCGCTCGTCGGGATCGAGGCCGTGTTCGGCTCGCAGACGCTCGCCGGCCTGCCCAAGGTGCGCCGCCCGATCGTCTATCGCGACGGGCGCCCGTCGCCCTCGCGCTTCTTGCTCGAGCCGCTGCGGCGGCTGCATACGGGTTTCCAGCTGGGCGCGACCCCGCAGGCGCCGCTCAACGGCCAGGGCGCGGCGCACGCGACGCCGCGCGTGATCCTGTTCACGAGCGCCGACGCCGGCGACGGCAAGTCGACCCTCGTCGCCGACCTCGCCCTGGTGCAGCGCGACGCCAACCAGCGCGTGGCGATCGTCGAGGCCAACTTCCGCCGGCCCGTGCAGGCCAAGCTGCTCGGGCTCGACGGTGCGCAGGGGCTCGCCGAGGTGCTCGTCGGCTCGCTTCCGCTCGGCGACGCGCTGCAGCGCGTGCACTACGACGAGCCGCCGATGCCCGCGTACTCGGCCCCGCCCGTGCCGCTGCCCGAGCCGCAGGCCGGCGTTGCGACGATGGTCGAGTCGCGCGCCGGCTCGCTCGCGCTGCTCGCCGGCGGCCGTGCCGTGACGAACCCGCCTGCGCTGCTCGGCAACGGCGCGATGTCCGGGCTGCTGCGCTCGCTGGCCGAGGAATACGACTTCGTGCTCGTCGACGCGCCGTCGCCGCTGGAAGTGAGCGACGTCATGCCCCTGCTTCCCCTCGTTGACGGGATCGTGATCGTCGCGCGCGCCGGACACACGCGCGAACAGTCCGCCCGGCGCCTCGTCGAGCTGCTCTCGCGCACCGCCTCGGCCCCCGTCATCGGGGTGGCCGCGAACTGCGTATCGCGCAAGGAAATCGAGCGATTCGGCTTCGCGGCCTCCAACGGGCCGGGCAAGCTGATCGGGCGATGAACCTCTCCCATCCGCGGCTGGCCGGTCCCGTCGGGGCGGGTCACCCGGCCGTCCGCGATCGGCGCATCCAGGACGCGCTGGCGCTCGGCCTGACGGCGCTGATCCCGGTCGCGATCGGGCTCGGCCTGACGCTCGGGCTACCGCATCCGAACCTGCTGCTCGTGCTCGGCGGCATCCTCGCCGCGCTGGGAGTCGTCTGGCTGATCGTGTGCACCCGCCTGGAGCTGACCGTCGGGCTGCTGGCGGTCTACCTGCTGATGATCGACGGCCCCGTGAAGCTCGGCATCGGCGGCGGCGAAGCGACCGCCGCCGTGCGCAACGTGCTGACGCTCGCGATCTGCCTCGGCGCCGTGCTGCGGCTGCTGGTGCGCCGCGAACGGATCCAGATGCCGCCGCTGTCGGCCTGGGTGCTCGGCTTCGTCGGGATCGTCCTGATCGAGGCGTTCAACCCGAAAACGCACGGCATCCTGAAGATCCTCGGTGGCTTTCGCCAGCAGCTGCAATGGATCCCGTTCTTCTTCTTCGGCTACGCGCTGATGCGCTCGAAGAAGCGCTTTCGCCAGCTGTTCGTGATCGTCGGCGTGTGCGCGCTCGCGAACGGGATCGTCTCCTCCTATCAGACCGGTCTCTCGCCGTCGCAGCTGGCGTCGTGGGGGCCCGGCTACGGAGCGAAGGTCACGGCGGGCGCCGTCGGCGGCAAGAGCTCCTCCTCGCGCACCTACTTCAGCGAAGGCGAAGCCCGCGTGCGCCCGCTCGGGCTCGGCGCCGACGCTGGCTTCGGCGGTGGCGTCGGCGTGATCGCGCTGCCGTTCACGCTGGCGCTGTTCGCGACGTGGCGCTCGCGGCGAAGATGGATCGCGGCAGCACTCTGCCTCGGCGCGCTCGTCGCCGTGATAACCGGGCTCGGGCGCCTGCAGGTCGTCGGCGCGGCGCTTGGCGTGATCGCCTTCGCTGCGCTTGCCGCCGCGGCCGGGCCACGCCTCACGCGCGCGCTCGGCGCGATGCTGGCGGTCGTCGTGCTCGCCGTGCCGCTCGGCTTCCTGTTCGTCTCCGCGATCCGACCGGGGACGTTCAAGCGCTACGAAAGCATCGAACCGAACAAGGTGGCCGAAACGGCGCCGACGCACAAGGCGAGCTCGTGGGAGAAAATCCCCTCGTTCCTCGAAAAGGCGCCGTTCGGGGTCGGCCTCGGCACGGTCGGCGCGGCCAGCGGCTTCGGCGGGCGCATCACCGAACTCGTCGAAGGCCACACGGTCAGCGCCGAGACGCAATACAACTTCATCGCCGACGAACTCGGAGCCCCCGGGCTGCTGCTGTGGATCGCGCTCTCGGTCTACATCATCGTGCTGACCGCCCGGCGTCTGCGACATACCGTCGACGGCGACCTCGCGATCTGCCTCGCCGGCGCGATGGCGCCGTTCATCGCGCTCACGCTCGAGGGGTTCTCCGGGCCGTTCACGACCAGCGCCGCATCGGGGCCGTACTTCTGGTTCGCCATCGGCATCGCCGCGTACTGGTTCGGCACGGGGCGGTATCGAAGTCCGGTCGTGCCCGATCAACCCGTAGCGGTAGCGGCATGAGAGTTCCGGGGGGGAACGGCAAGCGAAGCGGTGATGCCGCGCAGGCGGCCGTAAGCGCGCCGGGCGAGGCGGTCGAGTCTGCCGAGGCCGTCGGGCCCACCGAGGCCGTCGAGCCCGCCGAGCCTGCCGACGTGGTCGAGCCCGAGAAGGTCTCGATGCGCACTCGCCTGTCGCTGCTGATCGGCGACAAGCGCCGCTCGGTCGTTGGCCTCGCCGTCTGCTCGATCCTCTCGGGCTTCGCCGAATCGGGCACGCTCGCGCTCGTCGCGCAGATCGCCGCGCAGCTGGGCAGCGGCAGCAAACACGTGCAGACGCACATCGGCCCGGTCTACGTGCACTCCTCGGTGCGCACGCTCGTGTTCGTCGCGTTCGGCCTCACGCTCGTGCGCGCCGCGCTGCAGATCCCGATCTCCGTGTTGCCGGCGCGGATCGCGGCGGACGTGCAGGCGAACATGCGGCGCAAACTGTTCGAGGCCTTCACGCGCGCCTCCTGGTCGGAGCAGTCGCGCGATCGCGAGGGGCAGCTGCAGGACGTGATGACGACGCAGACGATGCAGGCGACCAATGGCGCGATCCAGACGACGATCCTGATCACCTCGCTGTTCACGTTCCTCGTGATGATGGTCTCGGCGCTGCTGCTGAACGCGATCGCGGCGATCGTCGTGGGCGTCGCGACCGTCGCGCTGTTCGCCTTGCTGCGCCCGCTGCGAGCGCGCGGCGTGGCCAACTCGCGGGGGCTGTCCGGGGCTCAGGTCGAGTACGCCGGCGGCGTGGCCGAGTCGATTCGCGTGGCCGAGGAGACGCAGGTGTTCGGCGTCGGCGAGACCCAGCGCGAGCGTGTCAACACGCTGATCGGCAACTCCTGGGGCTTCTTCTTCCGCTCGCAGGTGCTGGCGAAACTGATCGGCAACCTCTACCAGAGCCTGATCCTCGTGCTGCTCGTACTGGCGATCGGCGGGATTTACCTGGCCGGCGCGCACCACGTCGCCTCGCTCGGCGGCGTCGTGCTCGTGCTCGTGCGTGCCGGCACGAGCGGGCAGCTCGTGCAGGGCGCCTATCAGGGGCTCTCCCAGTCGCTGCCGTTCATCGAGCGCTCGCAGGAAAACGTACGCCGCTACGAGCAGAGCGCCCCCGAGTTCGGCGAGCAGCCGCTCGAGCACGTCGAGACGGTCGCCTTCAAGCACGTCTCCTACGCCTACAACCCCGGCGAGCCGGTGCTCAGCGACATCAGCTTCGAGGTCTCCGGCGGCGAAGTGATCGGCATCATCGGCCCCTCAGGCGCCGGCAAGTCGACGCTCGTGCAGTTGCTGCTGCAGCTGCGCCGCCCGGTCGAGGGGCGCTACCTGCTCAACGGCATCCCCGCCGATCAGATCGCACGCGAGGACTGGCTGCGCCAGGTCTCCTACGTGCCCCAGGAGCCGCGGCTGCTGCACGCCACGGTCGCCGACAACATCCGCTTCTTCCGCGAGATCGACCAGCAGGCGGTCGAACGCGCGGCTCGCCTCGCCCGCATCCACGAGGACGTGCTCGGCTGGTCCTCCGGCTACGAGACGATCGTCGGGCCGCGCGCCGACGCCGTCTCGGGCGGGCAGCAGCAGCGCATCTGCCTGGCGCGGGCGCTCGCGGCGCGCCCGGAGGTGCTCGTGCTCGACGAGCCCACGAGCGCGCTCGACCCGCACTCCGAGACGCTGATCGGCGAGTCGCTGACGGCGCTGAAAAGCGAGCTGACGCTGTTCATCATCGCCCACCGCATGTCGACGCTCGACATCTGCGACCGCGTGATGGTGATCGTCGACGGTCGGCTCGTCGCGTTCGATACACGGGCGCTGCTGCAGACGCAGAACGCCTACTACCGCCACGCCTCGCAGCTCGCCGCCGGACCCTCCGGGCGCTGATGGCCGAGGGCCGCATCCCGGACTTCTTCATCGTCGGGCAGCCCAAGAGCGGCACCACGGCGCTGCACTCGATGCTGCGCCGCCATCCGCAGATCTTCCTGCCCGAGAGCAAGGAGCCGTGGTTCTTCGCCGAGGAGCTGCACGAGCGCACGCCGCCGCGCCCGGAAGGGACGGCGCAGACGCTCGAGCAGTACCGCGCGCTGTTCGCCGCCGCGAGCCCGCAGCAGCGCGTCGGCGAGGCGACGCCGCTGTACCTGTGGTCGCGCACAGCCGCCGCGCGCATCGCCGAGGTGCAGCCGCAGGCTCAGATCGTCGCGATCCTGCGCGAGCCGGCGAGCCTGCTGCGCTCGCTGCACCTGCAGTTCGTCGAGAGCTACATCGAGATCGAGAACGACTTCGCCAAAGCGCTCGCGCTCGAGCCCGAGCGCCGCGCCGGGTGCAGCATCCCGCGGCACACCTACTGGCCGCAGGCGCTGCTCTACTCCGACCACGTGCGCTACGTCGAGCAGCTGCGCCGCTACGAGTCGGCGTTCGGGCGCGAGCGGATGCTCGTGCTGATCTACGACGACTTCCGCGACGACAACGAGGCCACCGTCCGCTCCGTGCTGCGCTTCCTCGGCGTCGACGAGTCGATCGCGGTCGGCTCGGTGCGGGCGAACCCGACCGTGCGCGCCCGCTCGGGGCGCTTGAACGAGCTGATCCACGCGGTCACCGTCGGGCGCGGGCCGGTCTCGCGGGCGCTCAAGGGCGCCGTCAAGGCGATCACGCCGCAGCAGGCGCGCAGGCGGGCGGTGCGCGCCGCCAAGCAGCGCGTGCTGTACGCCGAGCCGGGTCCCCCCGACGAGCGGTTGATGCTCGAGCTGCGCCGGCGCTTCGCGCCGGAGGTGGCCGCGCTGAGCGAGCACCTGGGCCGCGATCTGGTCTCGCTGTGGGGCTATGACGATCTCTCCTGAGAGCGCTTGAGCCCGGTGGAGCGCCGGCAGGCATCTGCAACAATTGCGCCCGCCATGGCGAAGTCGGCTCCGCTTGAGAGGACCTCAGCCGAGAGGCCCGGGTCGGATTCGCCGAAGGATGGCGCGCGCCCGAAGATCGCCTATGTGATGGGCGCCGGACGCAGTGGCTCGACGATTCTCGGCATAACGCTTGGCAACTGCGATGGCGTCGTCTACGCGGGGGAGATGGACAAGTGGCTGCGCCGCGCCGGCGACCCGCCGCTCGGCGGCGAGCAGCGCGAGCGCTTCTGGCGCGCCGTGCGCGAGAGCGTCGATGTCTCACCCGATCTGACCGGCAAGGTGGCGCGCTGCCTGGAGGCCTCCTCGGCGCCCTTCCGCATGCGCTTCTGGGGTAGCCAGCGCCGCCTGCGCGGTCCCTACCGCCGCTTCGCCGGCGAGCTGTACCGCGCGATCGCCGGCGTGGCGGGCGCCACGCACATCGTCGACACTTCGCACTTCCCGCGGCGCGCGCGCGAGCTGCAGCACGTCGAGGGGATTGACCTGTACCTGCTGTTCATCGTGCGCGACCCGCAGAGCGTCGTCGCCTCGTGGGACCGCGACGACGTCGTCGAGCCGCGCTTCACGATGCTGCAGACCAACGCCTACATGTGGCTGACCTACCTGATCTCGCTATTCGTCTTCCTGCGCCACCCGCGCGAGCGCCGCCTGCTCGTGCGCCACGAGGACTTCGTCGCCGACCCGGGCGCGGTCGTGCGCGACATCCTCGACTGCATGGGCTCCTCGGCGCCGCTGCCCGATTTCAGCGAGCTGCGCACCGGCGTGGCCTTCCAGGGCAACCGCGTCGCGCGTTCGGAGGTCGTCTCGCTGAACGGCAGCGTCTCGCGCCCGGCGCGCATCTCACGCACGACGGCCGTGCTGCAGCTGCCGTGGAAGCTCGTCTTTGCGCGCCTCGGCCCGGTCGCCGGCGCCCGCTCGCGAGCCGACCGCCGGGCGCGCGCGGAAGCGGCCTGAGCCCGCAGCGATGAGCTCCGCCTCGGCCGCCGAGTCCCACCGCGCCAGCGCCAGCGCCCCCGCGCCTGGCGCCGCGCCGGCCGCGCCGGCGCCGGTGCGCGTGATCTACGTGATGGGCGCCGGCCACAGCGGCTCGACGATCCTCGGCGTCGCGCTCGGCAACTGCGACGGCATCTTCTACGCCGGCGAGGTCGACGAGTGGCTGTTGAAAGGCAGCGGCCGCTACGGCGGGGAGCAGCGCGCGCGCTTCTGGGAGGCCGTGCGGGCCGAGGTCGCAGACGGCGCGGATGGCCTGTTCGGCGACAGCGTCAACCGCCTGATCGAGCGCTCCTCGGCCTTGTTTCGGATCGACCGTGCGCGCAAGCGCCGGCGCATCCTGGCCGGCTACCGCCGCGCGACCGAGCGGCTGTTCGCGGCGATCGCGCACGTGGCCGGGGCCTCCTACGTCGTCGACACCTCGCACTTCCCGCTGCGCGCGCGCCAGCTGCAGCGCCTCGCCGGCATCGAGCTGCACCTGATCTTCCTCGTGCGCGACCCGCAGGCGGTCGTCGAGTCCAACGTGCGCGAGATCAGCCGCCACGAAGTCGCCGAGCGGCGCGTGCGCGTGCTCGGCACGAACGCCGGCCTGTGGCTGACGCAGGCTGCTCTCGATCTACGTCTTCCTGCGCCAGCCGCGCGCGCGGCGGATCTTCCTGCGCTACGAGGACTTCGTCGCCGACCCCGCCAGCGTGCTGCGCCAGTTGCTCGACCACGCCGGCTCGGAGGTCCGACTCCCCGACTTCGGCGCGCTCGCGGTCGGCGTGCCGCTCGAGGGCAACCGGCTGCTGGCGGCCGAGACGATCTCGATCAAGGCGCCGCGCGCGCCGCTCGCGCGCTGGTCGCGGCTGACGAGCGTGCTGCAGCGGCCGTGGCGGGCCGCGCTCGCGTGCCTGCGCCCGGTGGCGCGGGCATCGTCGAGCGCGCGGGCCTCGCAGGCGCAGGCGTCCTCGCGCACGCCACGGGCCGGCGCAGGGGGGCCGTAGGCGTGCACCCGCTGCGGCGCACGATGGCCTTCCTCGGCCGGCGGCTGGGCCGCCCGGAGTTGCTGGCGGCCGTGTACGCGCCGGCCCGCCAGGCGCAGCTCGAGGAGGTCGGCATCGCCGCCGTCCTCGCCGCCGCGCTCGGGCCGGAAGCTACCTACGTGGACGTCGGCACCAACCGCGGCCAGGTGCTGGCAGAGGCCGTGCGGATCGCGCCGCGCGGGCGCCACATCGCGTTCGAGCCGATCCCGGCGCTGGCGGCGGAAGTGCGGCGCTCCTTCCCGCAGGTCGACTGCCGCGAGCTGGCGATCGCCGCCCAACCCGGGCAGGCCGAGTTCTGCCACTTCCGCAAGCTCGACGGCTGGAGCGGCCTGCGCCGCAGTCGCGAGATCAGCGACGAGCGCGGTGACCCCGAGTTCATCTCGGTGCAGGTCTCGACGCTCGACGAGCAACTCACCGACGTCGCGCCAGTCGTGCTGAAGATCGACGTCGAGGGGGCCGAGCTGGAGGTGCTGCAAGGCGCCCGCGCGCTGATCGCGCGTGCCCGCCCGCTGATCGTCTTCGAGCACGTCAACAGCGCGGCGGCGATCTACGAGACGCCGGCCGCCGCGCCGTGGGACCTGCTCGCCGAGCTGGGTTACGAGGTCTTCGCCGTGACCGGCGAGGGCCCGGTCGAGCGCGCCGCGTTCGCGGCCAACGAGACGGTCGTCAACTGGTTGGCGCGGCCGGTTCGGGCCCCAGCGCCGCTGCCGGCGCCGTAGTCACGGTCACGGCGAACGGCGCGCTCGCACTGCCCTGGTTCTGCGCGTCGCCGGCCACGCGCACGCGCAGCGTGGCCGAGGTCGCGCTCTCGAATGTGTGCGAGAGCGTGAACGTGCCGTCGGGGTTGACCGTGGCCGTGGCGATCGCGTGAAAGCCGAACCCGGAGGCGCCGCGGCGATCGAGGTAGACGGTCGTGCCGGCGCGCGCCGGCGTGACGCTGCCGGAGATCGCGAGCGCTTCGCCTGCGGCGACGGTGGCCGGCGGCGGGGGCGCCAATGCGAGCACGTAGCGGACGCCCTCGAACAGGACCGCCGATCGCGTGGTCGCGTCGCTGACCTCGTAGTAGGTGCTCTGCTGCGGCGAGGCGACGAACTGGTAGTTGCCCGATTCGTCGGTCGTGCTCGTCGCGACCGGCGCGAACGAGCCGCCGGCCGTGCGCGCGAGCAGCGTCACCGTCTGCCCCGCAGCGCCCGCCGCCACACCGCTGAGCGTGACGCTCTGACCGAAGGAGATCGGGTCCGCGGAGCCGAGGATCGTCAGCTGCGGGTTCTGCTGCTGGGCCACCGTGTAGGTGAGCGCTTCAGAGACGCCCGGAGCGTTCGCGCCCTTCGGGTGGGCGAGCACGCGCACCTTCGCTTCGCCGGGGATCCTGAAGCCGTGGCTGATCGAGAAGCTGCCGTTGACGACGTCGCCGTAGGCGATCGTGCGCCACTGTTCGCCGTCGGCCGGGTAGGAGACCTGCAGCGCGACGCGTGCGCCGGTGCCCGCCGGGGCGACCGTGCCCGTGAAGGTCGTCTTGCTGCGCCGCGCAAGGCGCATGTGGCCGCTCACGCTCGAGGGCTGCGCTGTCGGCGGTGCGGCTTCCGCCGGGCTCGGGGCGTTCAGCGTGACGAGAGGGGCGACGCGCACCGCCGTGTGGGCGCCGTGCCGGCCGAGGCGGACGCGAAAGACCGTGTTCGCCTGCAGCGTCACCGGGGGCAGCTGGTAGGAGCCGTCCGCTTCGGTGCTCGCCGTGCCGAGCGCCGCGAAAACGCGCGGGACGCCGCCACCACGCTGGGTCTGTTCGATGCTGACCTGGCGGTTGCCGTCGGCAGCGGCCGCCGACGCGCTGCCCGGTTCGCTCGTCGCCGGGCAGCTGACCTTGCCGAAGACCGTCACCGCTTCGCCGGCGGTGATGCTCGAGGCGCTCGTCTCGATCGTCACGCTGCAGCCGCGCGTCGAGGCCGCGGGGGCCGACGGAGTCGAGGGGGCTGAGGCCGAGGGGGTCGTCGAGCCTTCGCCCGCCGCGCTCGAGCCTTCGCGCCGTGCCGCCCGTTCCTGGGCTCGCGCCGCTCGGCGCTGCGCCCGATCGGCCTGGCGTTCGCTGCGGGCCGCGGCGCGTTCTTCGCTGCGCGCCGTGCGCAGCGCTTCGCGTTCCTGGGCGAGCGCTTCGCGTTCGGCGGCGCTGCGCGATGCTGTCACCGCGTGGGTGGAGTGGTGGGCGTGGGCGGCGGCCTGGGCCGCGAGCGGCGCTGCGCCGAACAGGCCGGCCGTTGAGCTGAGCGCTGCGATCGTGAGGAGGGTCGCGCGCGGCGACCCTGAGAGCTTTTTGGGCACGTGCCGTCCTTGTCTCGAAAGCCGTAATTGATCTCGGGTAGGCGCTTCGCTGCTCCCTATCGGCAAGCGTGCGGGCACGCTTGACAGTTCACTGTCGGCGTTAGACTTTCGTGCCATGACAGTCTGGAGCTGACCGATCGGCTGTCGTGCGCGAGCGCTCGCAGAAGCGGCTACCGGACTTCTTCGTCGTGGGCCACGCCAAGAGCGGGACGACGGCGCTGTACGAGATGCTCAGGCGCCAGCCGGGGATCTTCATGCCCGACGTCAAGGAGCCGTGGTTCTTCGTGCCCGAGCTGCGCTCCAGCCGCCGGCGGCTGGAGAACGCCAAGCACCCGAACACGCTCGAGGACTACCTGGCGCTGTTCGCCGCGGCCGAGCCGGGTCAGGCGGTGGGCGAGGCGACATCTTCCTACCTGCTCTCCGAGACGGCCGCCGCGCGCATCGCCGAGCTCGCGCCCGACGCGCGGATCGTCGCGATCCTGCGCGAGCCGGCGAGCTTCCTGCGCTCGCTGCACCTGCAGTTCGTGCAGACCCACGTCGAGACTGAGACCGACCTGCGCAAGGCGCTCGAGCTCGAGCCGCTGCGGCGCGAAGGTAAGGTGATCCCGCCGCACTCGACCCGCCCACAGGCGCTGCTCTACTCCGAGCATGTCCGCTACGCCGAGCAGCTGCGCCGCTACGAGGCCGCGTTCGGGCGCGAGCAGATGCTCGTGCTGATCTACGACGACTTCCGCGCTGACAACGAGGGCACGGTGCGACGCGTGCTCGACTTCCTCGGCGTCGAGGAGCTCGCGCCGGTGCAGGCGCTCGAGGCCAACCCGACCGTTCAGGCGCGCCTGCCGCGGGTACGCGAGCTGGCGCGCTCGCTGTCGGTCGGGCGCGAGCCCGGCGCGCGCAGGGCTCGCCGGGCGATCAAGGCGCTGACGCCGCGCGCGCTGCGCAGGCGCGCGCTGCGCGCCACCGAGCAGGCGCTGATGAGCACGCAGGTGGCACCCGTGGACGAGCGCCTCGCCGCCGAGCTGCGCGCGCGCTACAAGGGCGAGGTGATCGCCGCCGGCGAATTCCTCGATCGCGACCTCGTTACGCTTTGGGGCTATGACGGCATCGGCTGATCCTCGAGCTGCCGCGCGGGATCAGGCGAGCGCCGCGCCAGCGCAGCAGAGCACCGCGGCGAGCGCCGCGCGCGGCGAGATCGACCCGCGGATGCCCGACTTCTTCATCGTCGGGCACCCCAAGTGCGGCACGACGGCGCTGTACGAGATGCTGCGCACGCACCCGCAGATCTTCATGCCCGAGCTGAAGGAGCCGTGGTTCCTGGCCGACGACATGGCGGCGCGCTTCCAGCCGCCGCGCTCGGCCGAGCCGCCGGAGACGCTCGAGGAATATCTGCAGCTGTTCGCCGCGGCGCAGCCCAGCCAGCGCATCGGCGAGGCTTCCTCCTCCTACCTGCTGTCGAGCACGGCGGCCGAGCGGATCGCGCAGCTGCGCCCGGACGCGCGGATCGTCGCGATCCTGCGCGAGCCGGCGAGCTTCCTGCGCTCGCTGCACATCCAGCTGCTGCGCACGCACGTCGAGTCGCAGAAGAGCTTCGCCAAGGCGATCGCGCTCGAGCCGGCGCGTCGCGCGGGCAAACGCATCCCGCGCCGCTCGCACCGCCCGCAGCCGTTGCTCTACTCCGACCACGTCCACTACGTCGAGCAGTTGCGCCGCTACCACGCCGTGTTCGGGCCCGAGCAGGTGCTGGTGCTGATCTACGACGACTTCCGCGCCGACAACGAGGGCACCGTGCGCACTGTGCGCCGCTTCCTCGGCGTCGAAGAGGACGTGCCGATCGAGGTTACCGACGCCAACCCGACGGTCAAGGCGATGCGCTCGCAGCAGCTCGACGAACTCGTCAACGTCGTCTCGGTCGGGCGCGGCCCGGTCTCCAATGCGGTCAAGGGCGCGTTGAAGGCGGTCACCTCGAGCGGCTTGCGCGAGCGCGCGTTGCGCGCGACCCAGCGCCACGTCGTGATGGGCAGCCCGCAGCCGGTCGACGAGCGGCTGATGCTCGACCTGCGCCGGCGCTTCAAGGGCGAGGTCGAGGCGATCAGCGAGCACCTCGATCGCGATCTCGTGACCCTCTGGGGTTATGACAGCCTCGACTGAGGCCGGCCCGCTGGACGACAGCGAGACCGAGAGCCCGCTGGGCGAGCGCTGGCGCGAGCGGGTGCTCGACGAGCAGTGCGCGGCGCTGCCCGGGGGAGAGGTCGTCGTGTCCTGCTCGGCGCCGCTCGACGTGGGCGGGCTCGGGCGTCATCTGCGCGAGCTGACCGACGCGCTCGGCGATCGCGGCGACGGCGCGCCGCTTTGCGTCTGCTCGGATGGCTGGGTGACCCCCGGCAGGGGAGGGGCCCCGGAGCGGATGCGCCGCCGGACCTCGATACTGCCAGCCCTGCCGATGCCGGATGAGCTGCTTTCCTGGGCGCCGGTGCCGGTCCCGCCCGGCGTCCTGACGTGGGCGCACATGTTCAGCTTCGACTACCGCGCCACCCGAGGACTGCCGCAGGCGGACCACCTGATCGCGTTCAACGGTCAGGCGCTACGCGGGCTGCGGTCTGCCCGGCGGGCAGGCTACGAGTCGGTCGCGGTTGTCTCCGCCAACTCGCACATGCGTCAGGTTCAGCAGCGGCACGCGCTCGCTCTGGAGCGTTATCCGCTCGAGGGCTCGTGGGCGACGCACCTGCTCGCGCGCAATCTCGCCGAGTACGCGCTGGCCGATCGCGTCTACTACGCCACTGACTACATCCGCGACTCGTTCCTCGAGCAGGGCTTCCCGGCGGAGCGGCTCGCGCGCTTCCCGCTCACGCCCGACCCCCGCTATGCGCCGGCGGCCCCCGCGCCTGGCGCTGTCTCGCCCCAGGGCGAGCGCGCGGGCGGCGGGGCCGGCGCCGCAGCTCGCTCCTCGGGCCGCTTCGAGATCGTCTACGTCGGCAGCCTGGCGGTGCACAAGGGCGTGCCGCTGCTGATCGACGCCGTGCGCCGGCTGCCCCACGACGACATCCGCCTGCGGCTCATCGGCGGCTGGGGGACGCGGGGCATGCGCCGCTTCGTCCAGGCCGCGTGCGCGGCGGACGGCCGCATCACGGTCACCCCGGGCGATCCGCTGCCGCACCTGCGCGGGGCGGCGCTGTGCGTGCACCCGGCCTACGAGGACGGCTTCGCCTATGCGCCGGCCGAGGCGCTTGCGTGCGGCGTGCCGGTGCTCGTCAGCGAGGACACCGGGATGAAGGAGCTGATCGACTCGCCGCGCCACGGGCTGACGTTGCCGACGGGCGACCCCGAGGCGCTCGCGCAGGCGATCGAGGCGGCCTATCGAGGCGAGATCCTCGCCGGCTGAGGGGCGCGAGCCGGTGCTGCGCGTCGCCGTCGTCGGCGTCTCGACGGACCCCGTCACGTGTGGCGTGCGCGACCACGCGACGCTGCTCGCCCACGCGCTCGAGCAGCGCGGCGTGTCGTGCTCGCTGCACTGGCTCTCGCGCGAGCAGCGCTCGTGGGCCGGCTCGCGCCGCGAGCTCCATGCGTGGACCGCTGCGCTCGGCGACGAGCTGGCCTCCTCGCGCCCGGACGCGGTGCTGCTGCACTACTCGGTGTTCACGTACTCCTTTCGCGGCGTGCCGCTGTTCGCGCCGACCGTGCTCGCCGCCGTGCGCCGCTCGGGCGCGCCGCTCGTCACGCTGCTGCACGAGTACGCCTACCCGTGGGGCCGCGCCGGGCTGCGCGGGGCCGTCTGGGCGCTCACCCAGCGGGCCTTTCTGATCGAGGTCGCGCGTGCCTCCTCGGCCCTGATCGTCACTGCCGACTTCCGTGCCGCCCAACTGGCCTCGCGCCGGTGGCTGCCGCGGCGACGCATCGAGGTGGCGCCGGTCTTCTCCAACCTGCCCGAGCCCTCCCGTGCGCCGGGGGCGGAGTCGGCCGCGCTGGGGGCGGAGCCGGCCGAGGACGGCGCTGCCGGCGGCGGAACGCCGGTCGTCGGCTTGTTCGGGTACGGCGCGGAGGGGACCGACGTGGAGGTCGTGCTCGACGCGCTCGCGCTGCTGCGCGACGGGGGGCGCGAAGTCGAGCTGCGGCTGCTCGGCTCACCCGGGGCCGATTCGGATGCGGGCCGCGCCTGGAGCGACGGCGCAGCCGCCCGCGGCGTCGAGCAGGCGCTCTCGTTCACGGGCTTGCTGGCGGCGCAGGAGCTGTCAGACGCGCTCGCCGCCTGCGATGCGCTGTTGTTCGCCGACTCCTCGGGGCCGACCTCGCGCAAGACGACGCTTGCCGCCTCGCTTGCCTCGGGCAGCCCGGTCGTGGCGATCGACGGGCCGCGTCGCTGGCAGGCGCTGGCCGACGCGGGGGCAGCTCGGATCGTCGCGCCGACGGCGCGGGCGCTGGCCGGTGCGCTCGAGCAGCTACTCGGCGACGGCGCCGAGCGCGAGCGAATTGGCGAGCGCGGATGCGCCTTCGCGCGGCGCGAGATGAGCGTGGCGCACAGCGCCCAGATCTTCGCTGAGCTGCTCGCCGGCTTGGCCAGTGGACCTACGGCTGAGCGGCGTGGTTCAACCCGCAACTGCTAGAGGGTTGATTCCACGGTCCTGCACCGCCGGATGGCACGTCTAGCCTTCGCCGGCCTTTGTCCTCGGCCTTGGCCTTGGCACCACCAAGGCCTTCGGCCTGCGTCCGCGGCCGGCTCGACTATCCGCACCCCCGGAACACGGCACACGACCGTGGAATCAACCATCTAGGCGCGACAACTAGTTCGCTACACTGTAGCCCAATGGCTACGGAGATACCACAGCGCGAGCTTCGCAACAACACAGCCGGCTTGCTGCGTCGCGTCGAAGCGGGCGAGCAGTTGCGGATCACCGTCCACGGCCACCCCGTCGCGGAGCTGGTTCCAATCGATCGCGCTCAGCAGTTCGTGCCGTTTGACGAGCTCGTGAAAGGGCTCCGAGGCGCGATGCTCCCCTCGGACCTCCTCGAGCAGGAGCTACGTGAGCTCGACGAGCCCCCGCGCGACCCGTTCGCGTGAAGCGAGCTCTCCTCGACACGTCATTCGTCATCTCGCTCGCCCGCGGAGAAGCTCTCGCGCTCGAGGACCCTCCCGAGGAGGCCGCCATCTCCGCCGTGACGCTTTGCGGCCTGCACCACGGCGTGCTTGTCGCCACCGACGAGCAGCGTCCAGGACGGCTTGCCACACTCATCTTCGCCGAGCGACGGTTCGCCGCCCTCCCCATCGACACGCGTATCGCGCCGCATTACGGGCGACTGCTCGCCGACGCCAGGCGCCGCCGAGGGAGGCGGCTCGCGACCGCCGACGCTCTGATTGCCGCAACCGCGGCAGCACACGAGCTCCCGCTGATAACGCGCGATCGCGACTTCGAGGGCCTCGACGGCATCGCCGTCGTGATCGTTTGAGCCGACGTCGAACCCGCGCCTCGGCTCACCGGCTCTCCCACGCAGCGCGTGCGAACAGGTAGGCCTCTTCCAGCGCCTCGACGTGCCGCGCACGCGAGAACGTGGCCGCGACCATCTCGCGCCCCGCCTCGCCCATCGTGGCCTGCCGCGCCGGATCGGCGAGCAGCTCCTGCAGCGCGGCGGCGAGCGCGGAGGCGTCTGCAGGCGCCACCCCCAGCCCGTTCACGCCGGGCGCCAGCCAGTCGGTGATCCCGCCGGTCTCGCTGGCGACGACGGGCCGCCCGGCGGCGAGCGCCTCGATCCCGACGAGCCCGAACGGCTCGGGCCAGACCGAGGGAAGCGCGACGACCGACGCTTCGGCGAGCTCGTGCGCGAGCTGCTCGACGCCGAGCCAGCCGGTGAACGAGACGCGCTGCTCGACGCCGAGCCGCCGCGCCAGCCGGCGCATCGCCGCCAGGCGCACGCCGTCGCCGCAGATCACGAACTCGGCGTCGACGGCGCGGGCGGCGCGGATCAAGACGGCGACGCCCTTCGGCGTGACGATGCGCCCGGCGAAGACGACGCGCCGGCGCTGCTCGTGGCCCGAGCCGGTGCGCGGCTCCATCGTCGTGAACAGCGGTACGACGCGGCGCCGCTGCACGCCGTTGATCGCGAGGTGGCGGTCGATCGCGCTCGAGTACGAGACGACGAGGTCGGCGCTGCGTAGCGCGTCGCGGCCGCGCTCGGCGCGGCGGTAGGAGGCGGGCAGCCAGCGCGGGTCGCGCGTGTGCGCGCAGCCGCGCAGCAGCAGGTTGGGCACGCAGCCGGGGCCGTGCGCGCGCGGGCACTCCTGCCCCGGGCGGAAGTAGTGCACGCCGGAGGTGCACGCCGTGTATCCGTGCAGGCTGATCACGACCGGGGCCTCTGCGCGCATCAGCGCGAGCACGTCGGGGTCTTCGTACTGGTGCAGGTGGATCAGCTCGGGGCGCGAGGCGAGCGCGTCGCCCAGCCGCTGCTGTGGCGAGGCCGTCGCGTCGAACAGCCGCGGGCTGTGGTGCAGCGCGACGCCCGGCACGTCGGCCTCCCCGTCGATCCGCGCGGCAGCGGCCGTGACCTGCAGGCCCGCGCGCGCAAGCGCTTCGGCGCTCGTCATCGCGTGCGTGGCGACGCCGCCGTCGCGCGTCCAGCGCGGCGTGACGATCAGCACCGAGCGAGGCTGCGCCTCGGTCACGAGCGCTCCCGGCTCATGCCGTTCGGCGCCCCCGGCGGGCGATCCCGGCGCGGATCGCCGCAGCGAACTCCTCGGCGCGCGTGTCGTAGGAGAGCTCCTGGCGCAGCGCCGAGCGGTCGAACGTGCGCGGCGCCCCGCTCGCCTTGGCCTGCACGAGCTCGCACAGGGCGGCCTTCATCGCCGGCTCGTCGTTGGGCTCCATCAGCCACACGCCGGGCTTGCCCTGCAGGTAACCCCAGTTCTCGCCGCGTGGCACGGCGGCGAGAATCGGCCGGTCGGTCATCAGGTACTCGTACGTCTTCGCCGAGATGCGCCCGCCGGGCGAGCCGTCGGGGCGCCTGGGCAGCGTGATGAACAGCAGGTCGGCGCGGGCGAGGATCCCGGGCACCTGCTCGTGCGGGGCCGGGCCGAGCACGGTCACGACGTCCTGCACGCCGGCGGCGGCGAGCGCGCGCTGCACGACGTCCTCGGGGTAGGGGTTGCCGTACAGCACGAGCTGCAGGCGGCCGGCCCAGTCGGGGTGCTCGGCGATCGCCTCGAGCATCGCCCGGCCGAGCACGGCCGGCGAGGAGGTGCTCGGGTCGAGCGCGATCAGCTCGTGGCGCCCGAGGCGCGTCCACGCCTCATAGGCGCGCTTCAGCGCCCCGGCCGGCCCAGCAGACCCGGCGGGCCCGTCCTGCCCGATTAGCGCCCACCAGCCGGACATGGCGCCGACGTAGGCGACCTCGAAGCGCTCGGAGCTCGCCTGCGCCGGCCGGAAGCGGCCGGCGTCGGCGCCGTAGCGCACGAGCCGCATCCGCCCGCGCACGTCCTCGGGCTGGCGCGCGCGCACCGACTCGAGGTTGGTCTGCGAGACGTACACCGTCTGGTCGGCAGAGCGCGCGTAGAAGTCCTCGAGCGCCCGTGCCAGGCGGTGGTGCAGCGCGCTGGGGAACTCCGGGTGCATGTCGGTGCACGTGGGCGAGTCGTCGAGGTTGAGGATCAACGCCGTCCCGGTGAGGCGGCGCAGTGCGACGCCAACGAGCCCGGCGGAGTAGGGCATCATGAAGACGACGATCGCCTCGGGTTTGCGCTCGCGCGCGAGCCGCCTTGCGGCTTTGATCGCCGGCAGCACCCAGAAGATCGAGTCATCAGGCCAGACGAACAGCTCGATCAGCTTGCTCAAGCGCAGCTTTCTGAGCGCCGCCAAGAGGCGCGTCGGGCGCCGGCTGCGAACTACCTCGACGCGCAGCGCGCCGGCGTCGCTCGCCGTCTCGAGGGCGCCCCCCGCCGGCTGCGGCGCCTCTGTCACGACGGTGACGTCCCAGTCGCCGGCGAGCCGTCGCAGCAGCGCGCTCGCGCGGATCGCCGTCGGCGTCGTCGCAGGCGCGAAGGACTGGGAGATGCACAGCAGCGCGGGCCGGGGCATGGGCAAGCCAACCTACCAGCGCGATTCTCATGTCAACCCAGGCCGCACGCCCCTCGGCGCGAGACTATGTTGCGCGCATGTGCGGAATCGCGGGCAGCACGAGGGACCCCGGCGCGCAGGACGTGCGCGCGATGTGCGCGACGCTGCGCCACCGCGGCCCCGACGACGAGGGGATCCACACGGACGCCTCCAGCGGCGTGTGCATCGGCGCGCGGCGGCTGTCGATCATGGACATCGACGGCGGGCATCAGCCGCTGAGCAACGAGGACGGCACGGTCTGGGTGGCGTTCAACGGCGAGATCTACAACCAGCACACGCTGCGCGAGGACCTGCGCGCTCGCGGCCACACGTTCTCGACGCACGGCGACACGGAGGTGCTCGTGCACCTCTACGAGGAGTACGGCGAGGCGATGGTGCATGCGCTGGAGGGGATGTTCACGTTCGCGATCTGGGACGAGCGCGCGCGGCGGCTGCTGCTGGCGCGCGACCGCTTCGGCGAGAAGCCGCTGTTCCTGCACGAGCAGGACGGCGAGCTGCTGTTCGCCTCGGAACTGACGTCGCTGCTGCATGTGCGCCCGCAGCTGCGCGAGCTCGATCCGGCGGCGATCGACGCGTTCTTCGTGTTCGCCTACGTACCTGGCCCAGGCACGATCGTCCCGGGCGTGCGCCAGCTGCCCCCGGGGCACATGCTCGAGCTGGCAACGTGGGCTCGGCTCGAGCGTTCGCAGCTGGTGGTCGCCGCCGGAGCAGGCTGTGCAGCGGCGCGACTCGCTCGCCTCGATCGCGGCCGAGGCGAAGCTGCTGCTGGAGGAGGCCGTGCGCACGCGCCTGACGGCCGACGTGCCGGTCGGCGTGTTCCTTAGCGGCGGCGTCGACTCGACGCTCGTCGCGGCGATCGCCGCGCAGGAGTCCTCGACGCGGCTGAAGACGTTCACGGTCGGCTACGACGTCGGCGGCGTCAACGAGACCGAGCGTGCGCGGATCGTGGCCGAGCGCCTGGGCTCAGAGCACCACGAGGTCACGCTCACGCAAGAGGATGTGGCCGAGCGCACGCCGCACGTGCTCTCGCGCATGGACCAGCCGCTGGGCGACCGCGCAACGCTTCCCCTGAACGCGCTGTCGGAGTTCGCGCGCCCGCGCGTGACGGTCGCGCTCGGCGGCGAGGGTGCGGACGAGCTGTTCGGCGGCTACCCGCGCTATCGCTGGATCGAACGCGCCAGGCGCGTGCAGGCGGCGCTGCCGGGCCCGGCGCTCGGCTCGCTCGGCTGGGCGCTGCGCCGCTCGGCGGGCTGGCCGCCGGCGGCGCGCGCCTCCCGGCGGCTGGCGCCGACGCCGGTGCTCGAGCGCAACCTCGACTGGGTCACGAGCGAGCGCCGCCACCGACGCGCGGCGCTGTACGGGCCGCGGCTGGCGGAGCTCGATGGCACGCGCGTGCTCGATGACCTGCAGCTCTGCGCGGGCGAGCTCAACGGCGGACCGGCGGCGCGCTGGCTGATGCATCTGGACCAGCGCCACTACCTGCCCGACGACGTGCTCGTGAAGACCGACCGCGCGAGCATGCTCGTGTCGCTGGAGATCCGCACGGTGTTCCTGCACGCGGGGCTGGCCGAGCTGGCGGGCTCGCTGGACACCTCGGTGCACCTGGCGGGGGCGGGCAAGGCGCTCGTGCACGCGATGCTGCCGCCCGGCCTGCTGCCCGAGCGGCGCGGCGGCGCCTACCGCAAGACGGCCTTCAGGGTGCCGGCGGCCGAGTGGCTGCGCGGCCCGCTGGCGCCGCTGATGGCGCGTCAGCTGCAGCGCGGCACGATCTACGAGCAGGGCTACTTCGATCGCGCGGCGGTGCAGCGGTTGGTCGCCGAGCACCAGACGGCGGGCGCCGACCACAGCGACCAGCTCTGGCCGCTGCTCTCGCTGGGCCTGTGGGCGGACCGCTTCCATGGGCTCGAGGACTCCTAGGCACGTGAGGGGTCCCAGGCGCGGCGGACGGCCGCGCCTGCTGATCCTCACGCCCGACTTCCCGCCCGCCCCGGGCGGCATCCAGGTCGTCGCCGAGCGGGTGGCGAGTGGCCTGGAGGCGTTCGAGACGACGGTCGTGGCGCCCGACACGCCGGACGCGGCGCGCTTCGACGCGGACAGCGGCGTGCACACGCACCGGGTGCGCGGCGGCGGCGCGCTGCGCGGCGGGCGCAACGCGCTGCTCAACGCCGCGGCGCTCGCCCGCGGCGTTGCGCTGCGCCCGGATCTGACGCTGAGCATGCACATCGTCACGAGCCCGGCCGCGGCGGCGATCCACAGGGCGAGCGGCGCGCGCACGGTGCAGTACTTCCACGCCGAAGAGATCGGCGCCAAGCCGCGGCTGGCGGCGTTCGCGGTGGACACGCGCGGACGCGTCGATCGCGGTCAGCGAGTACACGGCCGGCCTGATCGCGGCAACGGGCGCCGCCGTGCACGGGCTGCACGTGATCGGCAACGGCACGGACGTCCCCGAGGACGCGAGCCCGCTCGTGCAGGAGCGCCCGACGATCGTCACGATCGCGCGCATCGAGGAGCGCTACAAGGGGCACGACACGATCGTGCGGGCGCTGCCGCTGGTGCTCGCCAAGGTGCCCGACGCGCAGTGGGTCGTGATCGGCGACGGCTCGCTGCGCCCGGGCCTGGAAGCGCTCGCGGCCTCCTACGGCGTGGCGCAGGCGGTCCGCTTCCTCGGCGCGGTCTCCGACGAGCAGCGCAACCTGTGGCTGCGCCGGGCGCGCCTGCTGGCGATGCCGAGCCGCCTGCCGGCGGGCGGCTTCGCGGGGGAGGGCTTCGGCATCGTCTACCTCGAGGCCGGCGCCTACGGCAAGCCGGTCGTGGCGGGCAACGTCGGCGGCGCGCTCGACGCGGTGCGCGACGGCGAGACGGGCCTGCTCGTGGACCCGACCGACCCGCTGCTGGTGGCCGAGGCGATCACGCGCCTGCTGCTCGACTCAGAGCTCGCACAGCGCCTCGGCGAGGCGGGGCGCAGGCACGCGCTGGCGCACACCTGGCCGCACGTCGTGGCGCGCGTGCAGGACGTCCTCGAGGCGCAGCTGGACGGGCGATCGGACGGGCGATGAGGGTCCTCTACGTCAACCACACGGCGACGGCCAGTGGCGGCGAGCGCTCGCTGCTGGATCTGCTGGGCGCGCTGCCGGAGCAGGTGCAGCCGCGGCTGGCGGCCCCGCGCGGGGCGCTGCAGGAGCGCGCGCAGGAGCTCGGCGTGCCGTGCACGAGCATCGCCGGCACGGCGGGCAGCCTGCGCCTGCACCCGCTGCACACGCCGCTGGCGCTGGCCGAGATGTCGGCGGCGGCGGCGCAGGTGAGCCGTGCGGTGGCGCGCGAGCAGATCGAGCTGGTGCACGCCAACTCGATTCGCGCTGGCATCGTGCTCGGCCTGGCGCGCCGCTGCCCGATCCCGGGGCTGCGCCTGCCCGGCGGCGTGCCGAGCATCGTGCACGTGCGCGACTGCCTGCCGCCGTCGGCGGCGAGCAGGGCGACGCTGCGGCTGATCGCGGCGACGGCGACGATCGTCGTGGCCAACTCGGCCTACACGGCCGACTCGCTGCGCGCGGCGGCGCCGGGGGCGCGCCTGCGGGTCGTGCACAACCCGGTCGACCTGAAGCGCTTCGACCCGGCGGCGCTGGATCGCGCGAGCGCGCGCGCGAGGCTGGGCGAGGCGGGCAAGCGGCGCGTGCTGCTCGGCGTGGTCGCGCAGCTGAGCCCGTGGAAGGGCCAGGACACGGCGATCGAAGCGCTGGGGGCGCTACAGCGCGACGGGATCGACGCGCAGCTCCTGCTGATCGGCTCGGCCAAGTTCGT
This sequence comes from uncultured Solirubrobacteraceae bacterium, assembly GCA_963716315.1. GTDB lineage: Bacteria > Actinomycetota > Thermoleophilia > Solirubrobacterales > Solirubrobacteraceae > Palsa-744. Next base: position 2,823,498 of record OY970301.1, read on the forward strand.
CGAGCGCGCGACGCGCTTCGACAACGAGGCCTACGTGGCCTCACTGCATGAGCTGGCGGCGCGCGAAGGCGTCGCCGAGCGCATCTCGTGGCTGGGCGAGCGCGAGGACGTGCCGGCGCTGATCCGCGCGCTGGACGTGCTGCTGCTGCCGTCGTGGGAGGAGCCGTTCGGGCGCGCCGTGCTCGAGGCGATGGCGCTCGAGGTGCCGGTGCTGGCGACCACCGTGGGCGGCCCGCGCGAGATCGTGCAGGACGGGCGCGAGGGGTTCTTGCTCCCGCCGCGCGAGCCGGCGCGCTGGGCAGGCGCGGTCGCGCGCCTGGCGCAGAACGGCGAGCTCGCCGCGAGCATGGGACGCGCCGGGCGCGAGCGCGTTCAACGACAGTTCACAACCGAGCGCCACGCACGCGCGATGCTCGACGTCTATGAACAAGCGCTCGCGATCTTGCAAAAGCGGCAATTGCACCCTAATGTTGGTGGGGGGTCGGGGACTTAGCAGCGCGTGCGAGAAGTAGCTGGCAGCTCTGGACGCCACCGAGAACGCAAGGCAACTTCGAGTCAGAGTCAGCCAGCACGGATGCCCACCACCTACCACCTACCCCACCTGCGCACGCTCGAGGCCGAGGCGGTCCAGGTGATGCGCGAGGTCGCGGCCGAGTTCGAGCGCCCGGTGCTGCTGTTCAGCGGCGGCAAGGACTCGATCGTGCTGCTGCGCCTGGCCGAGAAGGCGTTTCGCCCGGCGCCCGTTCCCGTTCCCGGTGATGCACGTCGACACGGGGCACAACTTCCCGGAGGCGATCGAGTTCCGCGACCGCCGGATCGAGGAAATCGGCGAGCGGCTGATCGTGGCGACCGTGCAGGACTCGATCGACGAGGGCCGCGTGGTCGAGGAGACGGGCCCGCGCGCGTCGCGCAACGCGCTGCAGACGGTGACGCTGCTCGACGCGATCCGCCGAGCACGGCTTCGACGCGGCCTTCGGCGGCGCCCGGCGCGACGAGGAGCGGGCGCGCGCGAAGGAGCGCGATGCTGTCGTTCCGCGACGAGTTCGGCCAGTGGGAGCCCCAGCGCCAGCGCCCGGAGGTGTGGACGCTGTACAACGGCGCGCATCCGCAAGGGCGAGCACGCGCGCGTGTTCCCGATCTCCAACTGGACGGAGCTCGACGTGTGGCAGTACATCGCCGAGGAGGAGCTCGAGGTGCCGTCGATCTACTTCGCGCACGAGCGCGAGGTGTTCGAGCGCGACGGGATGCTCTACGCGGTCAGCCCGTTCGTGCAGATGATCGAGGGCGAGCGGGCGTTCGCGGCGACGGTGCGCTACCGCACGGTCGGCGACATGAGCTGCACGGGGGCGGTCGAGTCGGACGCCGCTACGCTCGAGCAGGTGGTCGCGGAGATCGCGGCCACGCAGGTCACCGAGCGGGGCCAGACGCGCGCGGACGATCGCGTCACCGAGGCCGCGATGGAGGATCGCAAGCGTCAAGGCTACTTCTGATGGATATTCGTATCGATTCGAGGTGATTGCTGGAACGGGTGCCGTGACCGGCGATCGAACAGCAACGGCAGCGGGCCCGGCGCCGCGGTGGCCGGCGACGGCGACGGCGACGGCGGGTAGCGCGGAGCGCGCGCGAGCTGTTCCGGCGGCTGTCCGAGCGCCCGGCCGACCTGCTGCGCTTCGCCACGGCCGGCTCGGTCGACGACGGCAAGAGCACGCTGATCGGGCGCCTGCTTGTACGACTCCAAGCAGGTGCTCGACCGACCAGCTCGAGCACGTCGAGCAGACGAGCCAGCGGCATGGGGCACGACTTCCTCGACCTCTCGCTGCTGACCGACGGCCTGCGCGCCGAGCGCGAGCAGGGGATCACGATCGACGTCGCCTACCGCTACTTCGCCACGGCGCAGCGGCGCTTCATCATCGCCGACACGCCGGGTCACGAGCAGTACACGCGCAACATGGTCACCGGCGCCTCGACGGCGGACCTCGCGATCGTGCTGGTCGACGCGCGCAAGGGCGTGATCGCGCAGTCCAAGCGCCACGCCTTCATCAGCTCGCTGCTCGGCGATCCCGCACGTCGTCGTGTGCGTCAACAAGATGGACCTCGTCGACTTCGACGAGGCCGTGTTCGAGCAGATCGTCGAGGAGTTCGACGAGCTTCGCGGCGCGCCTGGAGATGTCCGACGTGACGTTCATCCCGATCTCGGCGCTGCACGGCGACAACGTGGTCGAGCGCTCGGAGACGATGCCGTGGTACCAGGGGCCGCCGCTGCTCTACCACCTCGAGCACGTGCACATCGCCTCCGACCGCAACCTGATCGACGTGCGCTTCCCCGTGCAGTGGGTGATCCGCCCGCCGGCTTCGCAGCGTCGACCGACTACCGCGCCTACGCCGGCCAGGTGGCCGGCGGCGTGATGCGCCCCGGCGACGACGTTGTCGTGCTGCCGGGCGGGCAGCGCTCGACGATCGCCGGGATCGACACCTTCGACGGAGCGGTGCAGGAGGCGTTCCCGCCGATGTCGGTCGCCGTGCGCCTGGCGCGACGACATCGACGTCGGCCGCGGCTCGACGATCGTGCGCCCGCAGAACCAGCCGACGGTGGCGAGCCGCTTCGAGGCGCTGCTCTGCTGGATGTCCGAGCAGCCGCTGCAGACGCGACCGCCGCTACATCGTCAAGCACACGACGCGCACGGCGCTGGTCGGCGGCGTCGACGTCCGCTACCGGATCGACGTCGAGACGCTGCACCGCGACGAGAGCGCCACGCTGCTCGAGCTCAACGACCTCGGCCGCGTGCAGCTGGAGCTGAGCGCGCCGCTCGTGTTCGACTCCTACCGGCGCAACCGCACGACGGGCAGCCTGATCGTGATCGACGAGGCGACGCAACGAAACGGTCGCGGCCGGCGTGATCCTCGACACCGAGGTCGAGGAGGCGACGAGAGACCAAGACCGAGCGCAGCCCGAACGTGCGCTGGCAGGGCACGCGGATGACGCGCGAACGCCGCTGGAGCTCGCTCGGGCACGGCGGGCGCGACGCTGTGGTTCACGGGCCTGCCCGGGCGCCGGCAAGTCGACGATCGCGGCGGCCGTCGAGGAGCGCCTGATCGCGGCCGGCCAGCCGGCGTTCCTGCTCGACGGCGACAACCTGCGCCACGGCCTCAACGGCGACCTCGGCTTCGACGAGAGCGCGCGCCGCGAGAACGTCAGGCGCACGGCGCACGTGGCGCGGCTGTTGGCCGAGTCGGGCACGATCGCGCTGGTCAGCCTCGTCAGCCCCTATCGCGTGGATCGCGAGGCGGCCGCATCGCTGCACGCCGCCGACGAGCTCGAGTTCCTCGAGATCTTCGTCGACGCCCCGCTCGAGCTGTGCGAGAAGCGCGATCCGAAGGGCCTCTACGCGCGCGCGCGGGCGGGCGAGCTGAGCGGGCTGACGGGCGTCGGCGCGCCGTACGAGCCGCCGGCCGACCCCGACCTCGTGCTAGGGACGCTCGACGAAACGGTCGAGCGCGGCGTCGAGCGCGTGCTCGAGCTGCTCGCCGAACGCGGGCTGCTCTCCGAATCGGATTGACGGCCCCGACCGGCGGACTGACGGCCGACCGGCGCTACGGCGCGGAGTGGAGCACGACGGTGGTGCTCGTGCCGGCCACGAACGGGCCCTTCTTGCCCGGCTCGACGCGCGCCTGGTAGCTGCCGCCTTTGAGCACCTTGACGATCGCGCTGAAGCGCGAGACGGTCTTCGTGCCGCGTTTGACCGTCGTTGTGAACTGCGTGGCGAAGCGCGTCGTGCGTTCTTCGGTCTTTTCGGTGTGTCCGGGACGCACCTTCTTGCGCAGCTGCAAGAGCACCTTCGCGCCGACGGCGGCGGGCGTCACGGTGCCGTACAGGCGCACAATCCCTTTGTGGCTGGAGGTCTTCACCTTCAGCGTCACGCGGTAGGCGGCCTCGACGGTGACGAGCGAGCTGTACAGCGGACGCGGGTCGAGCGTCGCGACGCGGAACTGCGTGCTCGCCAGCAGGCGCGGCACGCGGAAGCTGAAGGCGCCCGTGGCGCCCGTGACGCTCGGCAGGCCGACCGGGGCGAACGGGGTGAGGAACGGGTACGGGCTTTCCTGCAGCACGATCTTGCGCGCCGCGTTGCCGCTGCCGCTGAGCGTTCCGCTGAGCGTGACGGAGCCGCCGTAGACCGTCGCCACCTGTGGCTTGACGAGGCTGAACTTGGACCGGCGCGTCGTGGTCGTCGTGAACGTGCGGTCTTTGCCGGGCTTGGACGGGCCGAGTGAGTTGCTCGCCACGAGGCGGTAGTGGTAGCCGGGAAGCATCCCCGGCGCCTGCTGGCCGACCTTGATCGTTGCGGTGCCGGCGGGCAGCGTGGCGGGCGTCGTCTGTTTGCCGTAGGCGACGGTCGCGCCGTACTGGAAGAAGTACGTCGTGGCGGCGGTGCGCGGGTTGACCGAGCCGAGCAGCGTGACCGTGGCGCCCTGCACGTGCGTGCGGCCGGTGACCACGGACGGCGGCCCCGGTTTGACCGCTTTGGCGGCGGCATAGTCGGCCGGCACGAGCACGATCAGCGCGCAGGCGCAGGCGAGCGCGGCGCAGGCGAGCAACGCACGGAGCGGCGGGCGGCTGGCGCTTCTCCCTGTCATCGGCGCTTCCCTCCCTTTCCTTCTGGCTTCGCCACGTCGTGGTTCTCACGGGGCCGGCTTCCGCTGAGGCGGATGCCGTCTCAAACACCCCCGGCGACCGTTCGATGCGGCGCGAGGAGAGTGATCGTAGCCAGTATCGACGGGGCTTTCAGCGAGCGCGCCGGTCGGGCTTTCACCAAATCGTTACGTCGCGACCCCCGCCGATGTTGAGCATTGAGGCGCAGCCGAGCTCTTTGGCTCGCATTTCTGCCATCAGCGCGCCAAGCAGCAACGCAGGTCAGCCATCGTGTCCACCGAATCGATCGAGTCGATCGCCAGCCAATCGTCCCCTGCCGCCCCCGCGGCGGCCTGCGCCGCGTGCGGCACGCCGCTGGCCGACGACCAGCGCTACTGCCTGCAATGCGGCGAGCGCGCGACGCCGATCAGCAGCGTGCTGCTCGGTGGCCCGCCGCCGGGCGCGCTCGCACCCGGCGCGGGCGCACAGGCGAACGGGTCCGGGCCGGCGCTCGGCTCGGCGCCGCCCGCACTGGGTCCGCCCGGCGCGGCGCCGCCTTCGCTGCCGGGCGTGCCGGGCGCCGGCGAGGCGCCCGGTCGTGGCAACGCGGTGACGGTGATCGCGGGCGTCGGCGTGCTGCTGCTGGCGATGGGGATCGGCGTGCTGATCGGCCGCTCCGGCGCCTCCAAGCAGCCCGCGGCGTCGGCGGCGCCGCAGGTGATCACCGTGTCCTCGACGCCGGCCGGCGGCGCGACGCCGGCCGCGGAATCGTTCACCGGCGACTGGCCGGCCGGCTCGGGCGGCTACACCGTCCAGCTGCAGACGCTGCCGACGGCGAGCACGCAGGTGAGCGCCGTGCAGGCGGCCAAGAGCGCGGCCGAAGGCAAGGGGGCCAAGGCGGTCGGCGCGCTGAAGTCCGACGAATTCCCCGGCCTGCCGGCGGGCAGCTACATCGTCTACTCCGGCAAATACGCGAAGAAGGCCGAAGCGGACAAGGCGCTCGGCGGCCTGAAGAAGAGCTTCCCCGCGGCGTCCGTGCTGCACGTCGGCGCGTCCGGCGGTCCCGCCGCCGCTAAAGGCGCCGGGGCGGGGGCCAACGGTGGGGGCAAATCGGGAGTCGGCTCGAGCCCGAGCAAACCGGCTCCGCCGAGCGCCGTCGAAGGGCTCAAAGGCAAGAGCGGCAAAAGCTATGAGCAGGAATCGAAGAACCTGCCCAACGTCGTCGAAACGGGGTGAGCATGAGCAGCCTCGGCGATGCAATCGGCAGGAGGGTGCACGCGCGTGACGGGGTGGCGCAGCCCGCGTCGCCCAAGCAGGCGCCGACGCTGCCCCCGCGTGCGAGCGACGATGGCCGCAGCGAGCTGCGCCGCCGTCGCGACGCGCTGGCCGAGCAGGTCAGCGAGCTGCACTGGGATCTCGGTGGCCTGACCTATGAGATGGCGATCCGCGATCACTTCCGCCTCGATGTGCTCGTGCGGCGCGCGGCGATCCTGCAGGAGCGCGACGCCGAGCTCGCCGAGGTCGAGCGCCTGCTGCGACTGGAGGAGAGCGCGAGCGTCGGTGCATGCCCGGGCTGCGGCGCGCCGCACAGTCGCGGCGCGGCGTTCTGCTGGCAGTGCGGCGCGGCGCTGATGGAGCGCGCACCCAGCTCGGCCGTGGCGCCGCTGGGTGACGGCGAGCGCGACGGGCAGTCGACGGCGGTGATGCAGGCGCTGCTCGCCTCCGAGGCGGGACGCTCGCAGGCCGAGGGATAGGCGGTGATCGCGCGGCTGGCTGAGCTGCGGCTGCCGTCGTGGCGCGTCTCGGCGGTGCTCGTGCTCGCGTTCTTCGGCTTCGGCCTGCTGCTCGGCAACGCGGCCGGCTCGCGCGTGGACTACTCGGCGGCGGCCGCGCGCGGGCCGGTGAAGCTCGTGCTGCCGGCGGCGAGCCCGGCGCCGAGCGACGCCACGGCCGAAGTCGAAACGGCGGTCGAACCACCGGCCGTGGCCGAAGAACCGACGCCCGAAGCGGCGGCGGAAACGGCGCCGAGCGCTCCCGCGGCGACGCCGAAAGCGAGCGGCTCGACGCCGGCGGGGAAAGGTGGCTCGCAGGGCAAATCCTCGCCGGCGCCAGGCGCGGGAGCGCCGAAGCTGCCGGCGGTCAAGCACGTGTTCGTGATCATGCTCTCCGACGAGCCGTATGCGTCCGTGTTCGGCCCCGAATCGAAGGCGCCCTACCTCGCGCACACGCTCGAGCGCCGCGGCGAGCTGCTCGTCCGCTACTACGCCGTCGCCCACCAGCAGCTCGCGAACGGGATCGCGCTGATCAGCGGCCAGGGCCCGACGCCGGCGACGGCCGCGAACTGCCCCAGCTACACGGCGCTCACGCCGGCGAGCGCCGGCAAGGACGAACAGGTCACGGGCGAAGGCTGCGTCTACCCGCCGACGACGCCGACGTTGCCCGGGCAGCTCGAAGTCAAGCGCCTGACGTGGCGGGCATACGTGCAGGGCAGCGACGAAGCGGGTGCCACGCCGCCGGCGTGCGCGCACCCGACGATTGGCCAGCCCGACCCGAGCTCGGCGCCGGCCTCGCCATCGCCTTATGCGACCTTCCGCAATCCGTTCGTGTATTTCGAAGGGCTGAGCGGCTCGCCCTCGTGCGCGGCCGACGACGTCGGCTTCGGCGCGCTGAGCGCCGACCTGGCGAGCGCGAAGCGCACGCCGAGCCTCTCCTACATCGTGCCCGACCGCTGCCATGACGCCAGCCCCGGCCCCTGCCCCGGCGGCGGCCCCGGCGGGCTGGAAGCGGCCGACCAGATGCTGCAGCAGGTGGTGCCGAAGATCCTCGCCTCACCGGCCTACAAGCAGGGCGGGCTGGTCGTGATCACCGTCGATCAGGCGCCTTCGAGCGGCGAATTCGCCGACTCGAGCGCGTGCTGCGGGCAGCCGAGCTTCCCCAATATGCCGCCGCCGAGCGGTCCGGCCGCCGCGCTCGGGCCCGAAGGCGGTGGCCAGGTCGGCGCGCTGCTGCTCTCGCCGTTCGTCAAGGCCAAGAGCACGAGCCAGGAACCGTACAACCACTTCTCGCTGCTGCGCACGATCGAGGACCTGTTCGCCCTCAAGCACATCGGCTATGCCGCGGCGGCCAAGGTGGAATCCTTCGAACCGTCGCTGTTCGTCGCAAAACCAGCGCGTTAGTGGCTTGACAAATAGGCACGTGGTAGCGTCCGAGCGGTGCAGCGCAGGCCACTTCACATAGCGTGGATTGGCTTCGCGCCGACCGACACCGGCGGGGTCCCGGGGGTGGCGATGGACCTGCTGCACGGCCTGGCGATGCTCGGTCATCGGATCGACTGCTTCTTCGCGGGCGACGAGCACGAGCTGCCGGCGCGCCTGTCGGGCCTTCAGAACATCACGGTCGTGTGGGGCAACAGCGGCTGGCGCGAGGGGCGCTGGTACAGCCGCACGCGCTTGACCGGGCTGGCCAGCCACGTGCTCGCGCGCAGCCTCGGCTCGCTGCGCCTGCGCGGGGAGCTCGCGCGCAGGCACCGCAGCTACCCCTATGACGTCACCTACCAGTTTGCCAACGTCGAAAACCTCGCGCTGCCGCGCGCGGTGCGGCGCAGCGTGCCGCTGGTGATGCACCCCGAGACGCACAGCGCCGGCGAGCTGCGCTTCCTGATCGCCGAGCGGCGCCTCAGCTTCCGCTGTCAGCCAAAGCGCACGTTCGCGGTCGCCGCGCTCGTGCTCGCGCTGCGCTCGCGCATCCAGCGGCGCAAGATCCGCGCGGCGCAGCTGTTGGTGTGCATCTCGAGCGTCTTTCGCGACCACATGGTCGCCGACTACGGCTATCCGCTGGAGCACACCGTGGTCGTCCCCAACCCGGTGCGCCTGGAGCGCTTCGCCCCCGCCGATCGCGCGGTCGGCGAGCCCCCCGTGGTGCTCGTGCTCGGCCGGATCGCGGCGCGCAAGGGGGTCGAGGACGTCGTCGCGCTCGCCAAGCTGCTGCTCGCGCGCGGCGTGGACGTGCGCTTCCGCGTCGTTGGCGGCACGAGCCTGTGGTCGAACTACGTGAAGCTGCTCGAGGAGATGCCCGAGCAGAACTCCGAATACGTCGGGCGCGTGGCCTCGGCTCGCGTTCCCGGCGAGATCGAGGGCAGCGACGTGCTGCTGCAGGCGAGCAAGTACGAGCCGTTCGCGCTGACCGTGGCTGAGGCGCTCGCGGCGGGCGTGCCGGTCGTCGGCACGACCGAGGTGGGCGCCGTCGAGGGCGTCGACCGCAAGGTCGCCGCCGCCGTCGCGCCAGGCGACGTCGAGGGATTGGCCGAGGCGATCGTCGACACGCTCGCGCGGCTGCGCGAGGACCGGGGCGCGCTGGGAGCGCTGGCACGCGCCGAGGCCGAGCGGCTGTTCGCACCCGAGGTCGTCGCCGCGCAGATCTCAGACGCGCTGCAGCAGCTCGCTCACGGCGCGGCAGGCGGCGTGAGCGAGCCGGCCGAGGCGCGAGCGCCCGCGGACGGCCCGTATGCGGGCGAGGCCAACGGCGCCGGCTCGGCAGCCGCGCCGAGCGCCGCGAGCTCGTCGTAGGTGATCGCCTCGCGCCGGCGTCCGGCGCGGTCGAGCACGCGGTCGAGCGCGAGCATCTGGCGCGGGTACTGCAGGTCGGCGGGGTGCAGGTCGACCCGCAGCGTGCGCCCGCCGAGCAGCCCGCCGGCGCGGATCAACAGGGGGGAGAGGGCGCGCTGCAGCGAGCCCTCGCTGCCGAGGCCCCACACGGGGGCGAGCAGCCGCGTGCGCTGCTCGCCGCTCGCCAGCATCTGGCGGTGCACGCCAAGCAGGCCCGCCCACCAGCGAAAGCGGCCGGGCAGCACGTTGCGCAGCGCCGGCGTGTAGGCGTAGGCGGGGGCGACGAAGCCGTCCGGCTCGATCCCGGCGAGCTTCAACAGGCGCCAGCCGGCGTTGACCGCGCGCTGCGTCTCGGCCTCGTCGAGCCCGACGAACTCGCCCGTGCGCCGCGCGGGCGCGTGCAGCAGCGACTGCCCGAGCGCGCCGCCGCGGCGCGTGCGCTCGTGCTGGAAGCCGTGCTGTGCGATTGAGTCGCCGGCCCTGCGGCGCTCGGCCAGCCAGCTCGTCATCTCCGGTGAGCGCTCGCCGACCGGGTGCAGGTCGCGCGCGGGGATCACGAGCAGCGTGACGCGCTCCACGCCGTGGTCGTTCAGCCAGTCGCGGATCAGCGCGCAACGCTCGAACGTGGCCGGCTCGACGTCGTGCAGCGCCACGGCGATCCTGCGCGGGGCGCTCGACTCACGGCGCGGGCTGGAGCCGCGGCGGGCGGGGAACCTAGGCGGCACGCGCCAGCCTCCCCGGCTCGCCGGCGGCCAGCAGTTGCCGGTAGCCGTCGCCGAGACGCTGCAGCGCCCGCTCCCAGGTGCGCTCGCGCACGGCGCCGAGGCCACCGCGCGCCAGGCGGCGGCGCAGCTCGGGCGCGCCGGCCAGCTCGAGCACGGCCTCGGCGAGCGCGTGGGCATCGGGCGCGCAGAGCAGGCCGCTCGTACGCTGCTCGATCAACGACAGCGGCCCGCCCTCGGCGACGGCGACGACCGGCAAGCCGCTGGCCTGCGCCTCGAGCACGACCTGGCCGAAGGTGTCGGTGCGGCTGGGGAAGAGGAAGACGTCGGCGCAGGCATAGGCGCGGGCGAGGCGCTCGCCGTCGAGCCAGCCGCGGAACACGGCGGCCTCGCCGACGCGCTCGCGCAAGCGCTCCTGCTCGGGGCCGCCGCCGACGAGCACCAGGCGCAGGCGCGGATCGCGCGCGCGCGCCCGCAGGAACGCGTCGGCGAGCAGGTCGGCGCCCTTCTCGCGTGTGATCCGCCCGGCGTAGAGCACGTCGATCGCGCCATCCGGCTTGGCCTGCCCGTGCGCGGCCAGCTCGCGCAGGCCGTCCTCGCGCAGCTCGGGGCTGAAGCGGGCGGTGTCGACGCCGCGGTCCCAGCGCGCGACCTTCTCCGCGGCGACGCCGATGCCGGCGAGCGTCGCGTCCGACGCCGGGCTGGGGGAGAGCACGAGGTCGCACGCGCCGTAGAAGGTGGCCACGCCGAGCGCCATCGCCTGCGCGACGCGCTGCTCGCCCGAGCGCAGGCCGGCGTAGGCGGTGAGCTCGGTGTGGTAGCTGCCGAGCAGCGGCACGCCGAGGCCGCGGCTGACGAGCGCGCCGACGATCCCGACGGGACCGGGCGAGCAAACGTGGATCAGGTCGAAGCTGCCGTCGGCGATCGTCTGCACGGCGGCCGACAGGCTCGGCACGCCGATCTGCAGGCCCGGGTAGTAGGGCACCTCGAACTCGGCCACCGCCGAGAGCCGGCGGTCGACTTCGGGGTCGGTCCCAACAACCTCGATCTCGAAGCCGCGCACGCCACGCGCGCGGATCTCCTCGACGGCGCGCGTGACGCCGTGCGTCGAGCCGATCCCGTCGGCGAGGATCGCCACGCGCGGCGTCTCGCCGTCCTCGCGCCGCGTGTCGAGCTTGGCGCGCTCGTTGGCGAGGAACGCCGTGGCCGGGGCGTAGGGGATCGCGGCCGTGCAGCTCTGAAACAGCTCGCCGGCGGCGCTGGCCACGTCGCGCTCGCCGCGCGCGGCGGCGAGCACCTGCTCGATCGCTACGCGCAGCTTGCGCTCGTGCGCGCGGCAGGCCCGGCGATAGAGGTCTGAGTGGCTGAAGCCGTCCTCTTGCATGTAGGCGATCAGCCCGGCCTCGTCGAGGTGGTCGAGCTCGACGGCGGTCAGCCAGGCGCGCAGCAGGCAGCGCGCGTCGGCCGGCGTCACGGCACCGCCGCCGTCGACCTGGCCGTGGCGTGCGTCGCCCTCGTCGAGCAGGCGCTTGGCCATGTTCAGCACGGCAGTCGGGTCGAGGCTCTGCGGCGGCGCGTCGTGCCCGCCGCGGCCGAGCGCCCGCGCGGCGAGCGCGATCGCCGCGTGCGCCCACTTGGCGGCGCTGCCCTGCGCGCCGCCGGCCGCGACGCGGCCGCCGCGCACGTGGGCGAGGAACTCCTGCGGCGTGCGCGCCGGCGGCGTCGCCGTCCAGGTGCGGCCGATGTCGACGCCGGCGTGGTCGTCGGAGCCGCCGACGCCGGCGCCGTCGAGCGTCGCCACGTACGTCGCCGCCGGCCGGTTCAGCTCGCGCGCTCGCGCGCCGTTGCGCACCTCCCAGACGTCGAACAGCTGCGCCAGCCGGCGCCGGTGGCGCGCGGTCAGCGGCGCGCCGACGTGGTAGTAGGGGTGCGCCAGCGCGCAGGCGATGTCTCGCTCGTACATGTACGCCGCGCACAGCTCGACGTCGCCGCGGTTGGCCTGCAGCCACTCGTGGTCCTCGCCGGTGATCCCGAGGCACAGCACGTGGACCGCCTGGGGCTCGCCGCGGAAGTGGGCGGTCAGCTCCTCGGAGACGAACACGTCGGGGCGGTCGGCGATCTCCAGCACGCCGGAGATAGTGTCGTGATCGGTGATCGTCACGAAATCCATGCCGCGGCGCTTGGCCAGCTCGTAGACCTCCTCGGGCGGCGTCGCGCACTCGGGCAGACCGGCGGCCCGCTGCACGCCGAGCTTCGACTCCTGCGAGGCCGTCGAGTGGCAATGAAGGTCTGCTCGGCAGACCTCTGCAAAGCTCGCCACAGTCGTTCCCTGACCGTTCATATCAATCAGATTCGCCTGCAAAACGCCGTTTTTTGTGACCAGGGGGAAATGATCGTGTGAAGTCGCTGTGAAGATGGCGCAAAGCGCTCGGCGTGCTTGGCGAATGGGGGCCAATGCGTCCTCGAGCGGGCGTTCGGACCCACCCGATCCATAAGCTGTCGGGCCGTGCGCGATCCGATCTCCTACTTCCAGGCCGTCGTCCTCGGCCTCACCCAGGGAATCGCCGAGCCGTTTCCGATTTCGAGCCTTGGCCACGGCGTGGTGCTGCCGCGGCTGGCCGGTTGGCACATCCACCAGAACGACAAGTTCTTCCTGACCTTCCTCGTCGCCACGCACCTCGGCACGGCGATCGTGCTGTTGCTGCTCTTCTTGAAGGACTGGGTGCGGATCGTCAAGGGCCTCGGGCGCTCGATCGCGATCCGCGAGATCCGCGACGACGACATCGACGCGCGCGTCGGCTGGCTGCTGGTCGCAGGGACGATCCCAGTCGGGATCATCGGCCTGGTGCTCGAGGGTCCCTTGCGCAAACTGTTCGCCTCGGGGCAGACGGCGGCGGCGTTCCTGATCGTCAACGGGATCGCGCTGCTGCTGTTCGAGCGCCTGCGCCGTCGCCCGCCGCGCCCGGGCGATTACCTCGGCGACACCGACGAACGGATCGCGAAATTGAGCTGGCGCCAGGCGATCGCCGTCGGCACCTCGCAGGTCGCGGCGCTGATCCCGGGGATCTCGCGCTCGGGCTTCTCGATGGGCGGCAGCCTGCTGGTGGGGCTCTCCAACGAGGACGCCGCGCGCTTCAGCTTCCTGCTGGCGACGCCCGTGATCCTCGCTGCCGCGGCGTTGAAGCTGCCCGAACTGCTCGGCTCGGAGGGCAACGGCGTGCGCGGCCCGGCGCTCGTCGCCGGCGTGTGCGCTGCGGCGACGACCTTCTTCGCCGTCAAGTTCCTGTTGCGGTACTTCCAGACCAACCGGCTGACGCCGTTCGGCGTCTACTGCATCGGCCTCGGCGTGATCTGCACGCTCGTGTTCGCCTTCGGCGGTTAGCTCAGGCGCTCGCCGCGCTCTGCGCTTTCGGCCCGGTCTGAAACCAGGCGAAGGCGAAGCACGCGAGCGCGACCACGAGCGCGGCGATCCCGTGCTTGGTGTGGTGGTGCGTTGCCTCCGCGTCCGTTGCCGACACGTGGCCGGGGAAGAACGAGGGCAGCGAGTGCGCCGGCTCGACGAAGTAGATCACGGCGACGACGATCAGCAGCACGCCGAGCAGTGCGGCAGGGAGGATCAACCAGCGCAGGTTGGAGCCCATCGCGAGGGGATGCTAGAGCAGAGTCGTGTCGGACGGTTCACCGGCGCGCCGCCGCTGGGAAGCAAGATTCAGGCAACGCTTAGGTGGTAGGCCATGATGATCGGATGCCCGCCCCGCGAACCCCCTCGAAGATGTTCGAGACGCGCAGCCAGGCCTGGCGCGAAGTCGGCCTGCTGCGCCAGATAAGCCCGCGCGTGGTCAAGCGTGCGCGCCTGGAGGCGCTCGTGCTCGTGCCGCTGTTCGTCGCCGTCGTCGTCTTCTACGACAACCGCGTCAGCCTGCTCGGCGCAGCGGGGCGCCACGGCAAGGCGGCCAAAGAACTCGAACCGGCGCTCGAAACGCCGGTGACGGTCGTCGCTGTGATCGTGCTCGTGATCCTCGGCTGGGCGATCGCGCGCGACATCGGGCGCAGCCTGGGGCCGCCGCTGTTCCGCCGCCTCGACCCGGCGACGGCCGGCACGGCGGGCTTCCTGATCCGCCTGTTGACGATCATCCTGGCCCTGCTCGTCGCCTTCCGCGTGGCGGGCATCCAGGCGCGCACGCTTGCCCTCGGCGGCGCCTTCACGGCCGTGATCTTCGGTCTCGCCGCGCAGCAGACGCTCGGCAACGTGATCGCCGGCACGGTGCTGCTGAGCGCGCGTCCGTTCCGCGTCGGCGACCGCGTGCGCCTGCAGGGCGGCCCGCTGGCGGGTCAGCTCGAGGGCACGGTCTCCTCGCTCGGGCTGCTGTACACGACGTTCGCCAAAGGCGAGGACTCGATCATGGTGCCCAACAGCGTCGTGCTCAACAGCGCCGTGATCCCGCTGCGCGAGCCCGAGGCCGTCAACCTGCGCGCCCGCCTGCGCCCGGGGATGACGCCGAGCGATCTGCAGGAGCTGCTCGAGTCCTCGCTGCGCACCCCGCTGCGCGACCCCCCGCGGATCATGCTCGAGGAGCTCGACGGCGAGGAGGTCGTCGTGCGCATCGCCGCCACGCCGCGGGTCGCCGCCGAAGGGCGCCAGCTGGCCAGCGAGCTGCTGAGCATCGTCTCGCGCGAGACGCGCGCCGGCGCCGAGCGTGACGGCGACGGCGGCGAAGGCGACAGCGCCGCTCAGGCGCCCTCGGGCGCCGGCGAGCACACGCCGTAGCGCAGGAACAGGTGCGACTCGTTCTCGAGCACGCCGAGCAGCTCGAGCTCGGCCGGCGCCGCGAAGGAAACGCCGGCGATGATTCGCAGCGCCTCGCCCGTCGCGTCCTCGCCGCCGGCGAGCTTCGGCGCCAGCGAGAGGAACAGCTCGTCGACGAGCCCCGCCAGCAGTAGCTGGGCGTTCAGGTGCGGCCCGCCCTCGCACAGCAGCGTGCGCACGCCGAAGCGCGCGCGCAGCTCGCGCATCGCCGCGGCCAGGTCGAGCTCGCCGTCGCGCACGGCGCGCACGTACTGCACGTCCGCCGCCGTGTCCGGCAGGCTGGCCGCCGAGGAGGTCACGATCACTACGCGCGCCTGCGGCTCGCCGAGCAGCGGCGTGTCGAGCGGCAGCGAAAGGCGTCCCGAGACGATGCACGCGAGCGGCTCCGCGCTGAGGCCTCGATCGAGCCGTGCCTGCCTGACCGCCTGCTTGGCGATGATCCGCCCGTAGCGCTCGACGCGCACTGTGCCGGCCCCGGCCATCACCGCGTCGACGCCCGCACGCAGCGCGTGGAACAGCTCGCGGTCGGCGCGGTTGCCGATCGACCCAGAGCGCCCGTCGATGCTCGCGCGGCCGTCGAGCGTGCTGGCCATGTTGAGGATCACGTACGGGCGATCGCGCTCGCCCTCCTCACGCGCCTGTGCGCGCTCGGCGAAGTCGAGCCCGCCGACGATCTCGCGCGCGTCGGCCGCGGCACCCGGCGGGAGCAGCCGCGTGAAGCGAGCGACGGCCTCGGCCGTCTGTCCAGCCGGCCCGGCCGGGCTGGGCGAAGCGCTCATCCATCCACCCTAACCGCCCCGCCGGGTCGCCGCGGTTGCGCCCCGATCGCCCGCAAAACATGGGCCTGAGCAGGAAGATAAATCGATCGTCCGATCTTAAAAATTTGACAACACGGGTGCACGAGTTCCTGCTACGGTCACGCTGACTGGCCGGCGCATAGACCGGCGAAAGCAGTGCAAGCGCTCGCAGGTCGAAGCTTCATGAAGCATCCTCCGCGTGCAGCACGCACATACCGTGGAGGAGTACCCACATGCCTACTGGCACCGTGAAGTGGTTCAGCGACGACAAGGGGTTCGGTTTCATCACCCCCGACGACGGCGACAAGGACCTGTTCGTTCATCACACCGGGATCAACGGCGAGGGCTACCGCTCGCTGCAAGAGGGCGCCAAGGTGTCCTATGACCCCGAGCAGGGCGACAAGGGCCCGAAGGCCGTCAACGTCACGACGATCTAGTCGCGCACGCTGAACCGGCCGCGGCCTTCGCCGCGGCCGCAGCGGTCTAACCTTCAGGGGGCTCGCTTCGGCGGGCCCTCTTTCATGTCGAGCGACGCGAGCACACTCCCCCTGCGCGATGCGCAGGTCGGCGGCCCGGCGGTCAAGCGCGGGCTGCGCCGTCGCGCCCGAACGCTCGTGCACGCCGGCGAGGGCACCTGGCCCGGCGTCGTCTGCCTCGTCGTGATCGTGCTCTGCTGCCTGATCGTCGTGCTGATGGCCGCCAACCGCCCGAGCGTGCTGTCGGCCACCTCGCACGCCGGCTACTTCCCGCATTGGATGACCGGCCCGCTCGGCGGGCTGCTGCCGTGGCTCACGCGCAGCACGGTCACGCTCAAGTACCTCTTCTCGGGCGCCATCGTCGCGATGTACGTCAGCTACGTGGCCGCGCTCTCCTACGTGCCGCGTCTGCGCGCGCGCTGGGCGATCGCGACGGTCGTTGCCGTGCACTTCGTCTTCTTCCTCTCGCCACCGCTCGCGCTCACCGACATCTTCAACTACGTCAACTACGGGCGCATGGAGATCGTCCACCACCTCAACCCGTACACGACGATCCCGATCCTCGAGCCGCACAACGACCCGAGCTTCGACCTCTCCAACTGGCATCAGCTGCTGAGCCCCTACGGCCCGCTGTTCACGATGCTCACGTTCGTCGTCGTGCCGCTCGGCGTCGCCGCCACCTTCTGGGCGCTCAAGGGCGTGCTCGCGCTCGCCGGCCTCGCCACGCTGCTGCTCGTGTGGAAGTGCGCGCGCCTGCTCGGGCGCGACCCCGTCAAAGCGATCGTGCTCGTCGGCCTGAACCCGATCGTGCTCGTGTGGGGACTCGGCGGCGACCACAACGACTTCATCATGGTGTTCCTCGTCGTGCTCGGCTTCTACCTGCTGCTGCGCGCGCGCCAGCGCGATCACGAGGCGCTCGGCGAGGACGGGGTCGACCGCGTCGATGGTCCGTTCGCGCCCGCGCCGCCGCCCGCGCTGCCCTCGTCCCTCGCCGCCGTGCGCGCGGCCGTCGCCGAGGTGCCGCTGCGCGAGCGCCTGCGCGAGTGGCGCTTGCCGCTGTCCTGGCCGGAGATCGGCGCCGGCGCCGCGTTCGTCGCGGCCGTCGCCGTGAAGGCGTCCGGCGCCGTGCTGATCCCCGTCGTGCTCGCCGCGCTGCTGCGGATGCCGCGTCGGCTCGCGCAGGTGCTGCTCGGCATGGCCGCGACCACCGTCGCGATCGCCGTCGCGAGCCTGATCGCCTTCGGCCTGCACGTGCCCGACCTGAGCACGCAGAGCCGCCTCGTCACGAGCGTCAGCGTGCCCAACCTGATCGGGCTCGCGCTCGGGCAGGGCGGCGAGACCGACTGGCTGCACACGCTGCTCAGCGCCACGCTGATCATGGCGGTCGCGCTGTGCTGCGCGCAGGCGTGGCGCCGGCGCTCGCCGATCACCGCCGCCGGCTGGTCGAGCGTCGCGCTGCTCGTGACGCTCAGCTGGGTGCTGCCGTGGTACGTGCTGTGGGTGCTGCCGATGGCCGCGCTGTCGAGCTCCGTGCGCCTGCGCCGCACCGCGCTCGTGCTCGGCGCCTACCTGATCGTCGCTTGGGCCCCCGCCTCCGGTCAGCTGTGGAACGCGATCCACTTCCATCCCGAGAAAACCTCGCTCGGGCGCCTGCACCAGCGCTACGTCAAGGAGCTCTTGAACTAGTCGGCGTCGCTTGGCGGGCGCCGCTCGCGCTTGCGCTGCGTGGCCCGGCGCTTGGCCTGTAGGCGCCGCTCGCGCGAGGCGGCCGTCGGTTTCGTCGCACGCCGGCGCTTGGGCACAAGCAGTGCCTTGGCGATCCGCTCCGCCAGTCGCGTGAGCGCCAGCTCGCGGTTGCGCGCCTGCGAGCGCTCGTCCTGCGCGACCGCCACGATCCGCGGTCCCACACGGGCGAGCAGCCGCCGGCGCTGCGTGTCGGTGAGCGAGGAGGAGGCGAGCACGTCGAAGCTCGCTTCCACGCGCGAGGCCGTCACGTTCGCGTGCTGGCCGCCGGGACCGGAGGAGCGGCTCGCGCGCACGAGCACCTCGCTCAGCGGGATCGCCAGGCGCTCGTTGACGCGTAGTCGCCCGGCCGGGGAGGGATCGGTCTCGCTCATCGCACCCTCGCCGGCCGCCGCCTGCTACCGCCCGGATCGCCGCTCGGCTACCGCGACTGCCCGTCGCGCAACTCGTGCAGCGCCCGCGCGCGCTCCTCTTCGCCCTCCGGCACGCGACCGTCGCGTCCGACGTAGCCGTCCTTGCCGCCCGCGCACACGTAGATCGCGTCGACCTCGCTCACGTTGCGGACCTTGCGCACGGTCGCCGCGTCGACGCGCGCCATGCCGCCCTCGCCGAGCGTGTGCACGGAGCCGTCGCCGAACTCCATCTCGATCGTGCCGCGGTGCACGAAGTAGAGCTCCTCCTGCGTGTCGTGGTAGTGAAAGCCGCTGTCGATCCCCGGCGGCATCACGATCGCGTTGACGCCGAAAGCCGTCACGCCCAAGCCCTTGCGGATCTTGCGAAAGCCCGGCGTCTCGCCGAGGTCGTCGAGGTTGCCGACTGCATAGCCCTCGCCCTCGGTCACTCCCGGGTACTCGGTCGAAGCCTCCATCTGCGCCTCCTTCTCGGATGTGTGCAGCGGATGCTAGTGCTCGGCGACGTAGCCGCCGTCGGGCTGCAGCGGGCGCTCCTCCCGCGCCCAGCGCACGAGCCCGCCGTCCATCGAGTAGGCCTCGTAGCCGGCCGCGCGCAGCGCCTGCGCGGCCATCGTCGAGCGTGCCCCCACGCGACAGTAGAAGACGACCGGGCGCGCTTGGTCGAGGCTGACCGCCTGCTCGCTCAGCTTGGTCAGCTCGATGTGCCGCGTGCCGGCGATGTGTCCGGCCTCGCGCTCGTAGGGCTCGCGCACGTCGACGACCTGCAGGTCGGCGTCCTGCGCCAGCCACTCGGCCAGGCGCTCCGGGGCGATGCTGATCTCGGTGCTCGACGGCGGGGTCACGCAGTCCAAGCTATCAACGGCCCGGCTCAACGCTCGTCCGTCTGCCGCGCCGCGGGCGGCGCGCGATCACTAGGATCAGCGGGCGATGGAGGCAGTCGGCGAGGTCTACACAATCCCCCAGGAGAACCTGGACTTCTGCGAGACGATCGGCAAGATCGCGCGCGAGCGGATCGCGCCGCGCTCGGCCGAGATCGACGAGAAGGCCGAATACCCGTGGGACGTGCGCAAGCTGCTGGCCGAGCAGGACGTGCTCGGGCTGCCGTTCGGAACCGAGTACGGCGGCACCGGCACGGGCACTTTGATGCTGAACATGGCGGTCGAGGAGATCGCCAAGGTCGACGCCTCGTGCGCGCTGATCTTGATGGTGCAGGAGCTCGGCACGCTGCCGATCCAGCTGTTCGGCTCCGACGAGCTGAAGGAGCGCTTCCTGCCCAAGTGCGCGACCGGCGAGTGGTCGCCGGCGTTCGCGCTGTCCGAGCCAGAGGCCGGCTCGGACCCGGCGGGAATGATCACGACG
The DNA here is from genome assembly GCA_963716315.1 of uncultured Solirubrobacteraceae bacterium. Taxonomy (GTDB): domain Bacteria; phylum Actinomycetota; class Thermoleophilia; order Solirubrobacterales; family Solirubrobacteraceae; genus Palsa-744. The sequence continues at coordinate 2,843,046 of OY970301.1, forward strand.
GCCACCAAGGACGGCTCGGAGTGGGTGATCAACGGGACCAAGAACTGGATCTCGAACCTCGGCGTGGCCGACTTCTACATCGTCTTCGCCGTCAGCGATCGTGAGACGCGGCGGCTGACGGCGTTCGTCGTCGAGGCCGACCGGCCGGGCTTCAGCGTCGGCAAGCTCGAGCACAAGCTCGGCATCCGCGCCTCGCCGACGGGCCAGCCGATCTTCGACGAAGTGCGCGTGCCCGAGGAGAACGTGATCGGCGAGGTCGGCAAGGGCCTGTCGGTCGCGCTGGGGACGCTCGAGCGCACGCGCCTCGGCGCGGCCGCGCAGGCGGTCGGCATCGCGCAGGGGGCGACCGACTACGCGGTCGGCTACGCCCGCGAACGCAAGCAGTTCGGTAAGGCCATCAACGAGTTCCAGGGGATCCAGTTCAAGCTGGCCGACATGGAAACACGCACGGCCGCCGCGCGCGAGCTGCTCTACAAGGCGTGCGCGATGGCCGATCAGTGGCATCCGCAGCGCGCCAAGTACTCCTCGATGGCCAAGGTCTTCTGCTCGGACACGGCGATGGCCGTGACGATCGAGGCGGTGCAGGTGCTGGGGGGCTACGGTTACGTCAAGGAGTACCCCGTGGAGCGCATGATGCGAGACGCCAAGATCACCCAAATCTACGAGGGCACGAACGAGATCCAGCGGCTCGTGATCGGCCGCACGCTCAAATAGGGGAAGCGGATGCGCTCGTCGAGGCCGCCAGCGAGTGCCTCCGGCCACCTTCGCCGTGTCGGCACGGCCGCGCTGATCGCGCTCTCGCTGGGGCTGGTGACGATCGTCGTCGGCCAGGGCTTCAGCTCGATCGGCGCCGTGCGCGCGCTCGAGGACGTCGCACTCGGCGTGATCGTGGCGGCCGTGCTGATGGGCGCGGCGGCGTTCGTCGCCGTGCGCATGGCCGGCTGGCGCGACCCCGAGTCCGAGAGCGAGTTCGACGAGATCGTGCGCCACTCCGAGGAGCTCGCGCGCGAAGGGCTCGCCGTCGACCCCGAAGAAAGCCAGTTCATGGAGCTCGACCCGCTCGACGACGAGGACTTCGAGGAGCTCGTGCGCGATGCGCTCGACGACCTGCCCGACCTGCTGCGCAACGCGCTGCAGCACGTCGCCGTCGTGATCTCCGACGGCGGCCGGCGCGCCGGCGCATACGGGCTCTACCAGGGCGACGGCGCCACACGCGACGACGCGCACGACCGGATCGTCGTGTTCCGCGACACGCTGCGGCGCGACTTCGGCCACGACCCCGAGCTGCTGCGCGACCAGGTCACGCGCACCGTGCGCCACGAGCTGGCCCACCACGTCGGCTTCGACGAGCTCGGCGTGAGCACGCTCGACCTGTAGGGCCCGGGCTGCAGACGCTGTGGGGCCATGACCGCATAAGCTGGAGAGCCAAACCGCACGCCGCGCCACGAGCACCCACACGACCAAGGAGACCCTCCGAGATGCCCGAAGCAGTGATCGTCGACGCCATTCGCACGCCCATCGGCCGCGCCGGAAAGGGTTCGCTGAAGAGCGTCCGAGCAGACGACCTCGCCGCGATCCCCTTGCGCGCGCTGGTCGAGCGCAACCCCGAGCTCGACCCGAGCACGATCGTCGACATCATGATGGGCTGCGGCTTCTGCGAGGGCGAGCAGGGCTACAACATCGGCCGCGTCGCGGGCCTGCTCTCGGGCATCGACCACCACGTGCCGGCGACCACGGTCAACCGCTTCTGCGCCTCCTCGCTGCAGACCGCGCGGATGGCCGCGCACGCGATCGAGGCGGGCGAGGGCGACACATACATCGCGGCCGGCGTCGAGGCCGTCTCGCGTGCCGGCGGCGGCGCGCCGTTCGAGTTCAACCACGGCGTCGACGGCTCCGAGGGCTCGGCTTATGACGTCTACATCCCGATGGGGATGACCGCCGAGAACGTCGCCGATCGCTGCAAAGTCAGCCGCGAGTCCCAGGACGAATGGGCGGTGATCTCCCAGAACCGCGCCGTCGAGGCCGTCGCGAGCGGTCACTTCGAGAAGGAGATCGTGCCGGTCACGGTCCCCGCGCACAAGGACGTCGACAAGGAGGGCAACGAGATCGACGTGCCCGAGACGGTCGTCGAGAACGACGACGGGCCGCGCCCAGGCACGACGATGGAGAAGCTCTCCTCGCTGCAGCCGGTGTTCAAAGAGGGCGGCACGGTCACGGCGGGCAACGCCTGTCCGCTCAACGACGGCGCGGCTGCGCTCTTGATCATGTCGGCCGAGCGCGCCAAGGAGCTCGGGATGAAGCCGCGCGCGCGGATCGTCGCCTCCACCGTCGCCGGCCTGCGGCCGGAGATCATGGGCCTCGGCCCGATCCCCGCGATCGAGAAACTGCTGGCGGCGACGAAGATGACGATGAGCGACATCGACGTCGTCGAGATCAACGAGGCGTTCGCCGCGCAGATCGTGCCGTGCAAGGAAGACCTCGGGATCGACGACGACAAGCTCAACCCGTTCGGCGGCGCGATCGCGCTCGGCCACCCCTTCGGGATGACCGGGGCGCGGATCATGACGACGCTGCTCAACGATCTCGAGACGCTCGACAAGACCTACGGGATCGAGTCGATGTGCGCCGCCGGGGGGATGGGCATGGCGATGCTCGTCGAGCGCCTGAACTGAGCTCGCCGGCAGCGCCCGTGCGCGACATTCGACGAGCGCGGCATCCGCCGCTCAGGGGCGGGGCACGGACTGCCGATCCATTCTCGATGAGACAAAGTCCACGCCTGCCTGCCGGCTGGCCGCGTATAGCGCCGCCTCGGTGGCCGGGCCGCTGGCTGCCGGAACGCCTCCGCTCGCGCGAAGGGAGCTCGGTGCTCGTGTTCGGACTGCGCCTGGTCCTGGCTGTCGCGGCCACTTTCCTGCTGATCGGCGTGAGCGGCTACCTCGCGCTCGAACACGAGCTCGCCAAGCGGCAGATCGCCGACTTCGCCTCGGGGCAGCGCGCCGACGCAAAGAGCTTCGAAGCCTACGCCGCGCATGCGCCGAACAGCACGACTGCGATCGCCGACATCGACCGCTTGCTCGATGCCGTGGCTTCGCGACCGGGCACGCTCGCGGCGACACTGATCAGCCCGCGGCACGCAATCGTGGCATCGGCCAACGACTCGACCGTGGGCAGGCTCGACTCGGACCCGCCGATCGACGCTGCGCTCGAACGCGGCCGTTCCTATGCGGGGCGCGAGAACGACCCGAAGGCCGACCCCCGCGACTTCGAGTTCGTCGTGCCGGTCCGCGTAGGAAGCGCTCGCTACGCCTACGAGGTCACATACGACCACCGCACCTACGATGCCCAGCTCGGTCGGGTGCGGGCGATCGTGGCAGTGATCGCGCTGCTCTCCCTGCTCGGCGGCGGCGTCGTGTTCTACCTCGTCGGAGGTCGACGGCTGATGCGCGACCACCGCAGCGTCCTGCGTCGCGCGACGCGCGACGGGTTGACCGAGCTGCCCAACGTGCGCGCCTTCCATGACGAGTTCCCCCAGGCGGTCGCCTCGTCGGTCCGCTACAGCGACTCGCTCGCCCTGGCGCTGCTGGACGTCGATGACTTCAAGCTGATCAACGACCGCCACGGTCACCAGCAGGGCGATGCTGTGCTCAGGCGGGTCGCCGAGGCTTTGCGCGAAGGAAGGCCCGGCGATCGCTCCTACCGGATCGGAGGAGACGAGTTTGCCGTGCTGCTCGCCCACACCGACGCGCCGGGCGCGCGGGTGCTCGCCGAACGGCTCAGCCGGCGGCTGTCGGACGCCGGCATCGAGGTCAGCGTCGGCGTGAGCTGCCTGCGCCCGGGGCTGCAGGCCGACACGCTGCGCGCCGAGGCCGATAGTGCGCTGTACGAGGCAAAGCGCCAGGGTGGGGGCCGCGCGGCCCACTTCGACGACATCCGCGATCTCGTCGTCGGGACGACCGCCGAGCGCAGGGAGGCGGTGCGGCGGCTGATCGACGAGGGGTGCTTCACGATGGTCTTCCAGCCGATCTGGAACCTCGAGCGCGAGGTGCTGCTCGGGGTCGAGGCGCTGATGCGGCCCGACCCCTCGTGCGGGCTGTCCGGCCCGGCTGAGGCGTTCGACATCGCCGAGCAGATCGGGCGCGTCCGCGAGCTCGACGTGCTGTGCATCGAAGAGGCCCTGCGACGCGTTCCCGGGCTCGGCCCGGAGGTGCTGCTGTTCCTCAACCTCTCCCCGGTGACGCTCGACCTCGACGCCGATGCCGACGCCTGGCTGCAACCGCTCGTGGAGCGGGCCGGGCTGCGCCCCGAGTCGGTTGTGATCGAGGTCACCGAGCGCTTCGGGGCAAGGACCGAAGCCGTCGTCAAGCGCCTGCGCAGGCTGCGCGAGCAGGGCTTTCAGACCGCGCTCGACGATGTCGGAACGGGCAACTCCGGTCTCGAGATGCTGCGCAAGATCGACGCCGAGTTCGTCAAGCTCGACCGTAGCATCGTCGCCGCTGCGCCAACCGAGCCGGGCGCTCGTGCGGTACTGATGGCGATGGCTACGTTCGCGCAACAGACCGGCGCGTTCGTGATCGCCGAGGGCGTCGAGGACGGCGAAACGCTCGCCTTCCTGCGCAGCCTCGACGAACGCGAGCTGAACATGGAGCGGATCGTGCAGGGCGGGCAGGGCTTCGGGCTCGGATATCCCGCGAGCGAGCTCGCGCCGCAGGCGCCGGCGATGCTGCACGACCGGCGGCCGCCGCTGCGCCGGCGAGCGATGCCGAGGGGCCCGGGCGCCCGCTCAGCGTGGCGGCATCCGCAGCGCGCCATCGAGCCGGATCGTCTCGCCGTTGAGCATCCGGTTCTCGACGATCTGACAGGCGAGCTGCGCGTACTCGGCGGGCAGGCCGAGGCGCTGCGGGAAGGGGATGCCCGCGCCGAGCGCCTGACGGGCCTGCTCGGGCAGGGCCGCGAGCAGCGGCGTGTCGAACAGACCGGGGGCGATCGTGTTGACGCGGATGCCGTACTGCGCGAGGTCGCGTGCCGTGGGCAGCGTCATGCCGACGACGCCGCCCTTCGAAGCCGAGTAGGCGACCTGCCCGACCTGGCCGTCGAACGCGGCGATCGAGGCTGTGTTCACGCACACGCCGCGTTCGCCGTCCTCGCCGGGCTCGGTGCCGATCATCGCCGCGGCCGCGAAGCGCAGCACGTTGAAGGTGCCGATCAAGTTGATCTGGATGATCGTCTCGAACGGCATCAGCGGGTGCGGACCCTTGGAGCCGGCGATCTTCTGCGCCCAGCCGGTGCCGGCACAGCAGACCGAGATGCGCAGCCCGCCGTCGGCTTCGGCGGCCTTGGCTACCGCCGCCTCCACCTGTGCCTCGTCGCGCACGTCGCAGGCGACGAACTCCAGCCCGAGCTCGCCCGCGAGCGCCTCGCCCTTCTCGGCGTTGACGTCGGCGATCGTGACGATCGCCCCGCGCTCGTGCAGCGCACGCACGGTCGCCTCGCCCAATCCCGAGGCGCCTCCCGCGACGAGTGCTCCGCTGCCGGCGCTCTCCATGGGCGCGGACTCTATCCAAAGCGCGGCCGGCGGCCGCGTCTAGACTCACGCCCCATGGAGGGAGCCAACCGGGGGTCTGGACGCGTGCCGGACTTCTTCATCGTCGGCCACATGAAGTGCGGCACCACCGCGCTCTACCGGATGCTGAACCAGCACCCGCAGATCTTCATGCCGCGGGCGAAGGAGCCGCGCTACTTCGCGCCGCAGCTGCGCCCGCCGGGACAGCCTGAAACCCCCAGCTGGCCGGGCACGCTCGAGCGCTATCTGGCGCTGTTCGCCGACGCCCGCCCGGATCAGCTGGCGGGCGAGGCCTCGCCGCAGTACATCTGCTCGCCCACGGCGGCGGCGAGCATCGCCGAGCTGAACTCCGCGGCGCGGCTGATCGCGATCCTGCGCGAGCCCGCTGACTTCCTTCGCTCCTACCACCAGCAGATGGTGGCCAGCAACGACGAGACCGAGAACGACTTCCGCACGGCCGTCGAGCTGGAGGGCGCTCGGCGCGCGAGCGCCGGCGCGGGCTTCCTCTCGCCGCAGCTGCTCTACTCCGAGCACGTCCGCTACGCCGAGCAGCTGCGCCGCCTGCATGCCTCCTTCTCGCGCGAGCAGGTGCTCGTGCTGATCTACGACGACTTCCGCGCCGACAACGAAGCGACCGTCCGCCGCGTGCAGCGTTTCCTCGGCGTCGACGACACGCTGGCGCTGCAGCCGATCGAGACTCAGCCGAACAAGGCCGTGCGCTCGATGCGCATGCACCAGCTGCGGCGCATGGTGCGCCGGGCGGAGTTCAACCCGCAGCAGGCGACGCCGCTCGCGCGCACGCTGAGCACGCTGATGCCACGGCGCGTGCGGCGCGGCGCGCTCTCACGCGCGTATCGCAGGGTGGCCTACGCCCAGCCCAAGCCGCCCGACGAGCGCTTCATGCGCGAGCTGCGCCGGCGCTACCGCGACGAGGTCGTCGCGATCAGCGAGTACCTGGATCGCGATCTCCTAGCGCTCTGGGGCTACGACGAGCTCGACTGATCGACCCGCGCCAGCGTCAGCGCGAACAGCTCGTCGGGATCGGTGAAGAGGCGCACCAGCTCGAGGCCGGCCGCCGCCAGGTCGCCCTCGATCCGCTCTGAGGTGAACTTGGCGCTGATCTCCGTGCGCATCTCCTCGCCGGCGTCGAAGTGCACCGGGAGGTCGAGCTCGCGCACGAGCGTCGTGTGCTCGCGCCGCGCGCGCAGGCGCATCTCGATCCACTCGTGCTCGGGGTCGAACAGCGCAACGTGCTCGAAGTCGTCCTCCTCGAAGTCGGCGTCGAGCTCACGGTTGAGCACGCGCAGTACGTTGCGGTTGAACTCGGCCGTGACGCCCTGCGTGTCGTCGTAGGCCGCCTGCAGCACCGCCGGGTCCTTGACGAGGTCGGTGCCGAGCAGCAGGTGGTCCTCGGGGCCCAACAGGCGCGAAATCTCGCGCAGCACGCGGCGGCGGCTGCCCGGCGGGAAGTTGCCGATCGTGCCGCCGAGGAAGGCGACGATGCGCGGCCCGATCGCCTCGGGCACCTCGCCGAGGTGGCGCTCGAAGTCGCCGATCACGCCGTGGACTTGCAGGCCCGGGTACTCCTCGGTCAGCTGCGCCGCGCACTCGCGCACCATGCTCTCGGTCACGTCGACCGGGATGTAGCGCTCGAGCGTGCCGGCCTGCTCGAGCGCGTCGAGCAGCACGCGCGTCTTGCTCGCCGTGCCCGAGCCGAGCTCGACCAGCTCGGCCGCCTCGGTCAGCGCCGCCAGCTCGGCCGCGTCGCGCTCGAGGATCGCGCGCTCGGCGCGCGTCGGGTAGTACTCGGGCAGCTCGCAGATCCGGTCGAACAGCTCGGCGCCGCGCGCGTCGTAGAAGTGCTTGGGCGGAAGTTCCTTGAACGGCCGCGTGAGCCCGTCGAGCACGTCGTCGGCGAGCGAGCGATCGCGCGCGCCGTCGAGGTGGGAGTCGATGCGGATGGCCGCCTCGACGGCGGGCTCCGGTGGGGTATGCGACGCCATCAGCAGGTCCCGGTGACTCGAACGCTATCGCAGATCATCCCGCCGCCCCGCACGTGTCCCGCACCAGGCCTCAGCCGTCGTCCCGCGCGAGCCGCACGCCGGCGAAGATCTGCCTGCGCTGGGGTAGGTCCCAGTTGCGAAAGCGCGGGTTGGCCACGCGCTCGTCGGTCGCCCACGAGCCGCCGCGAAGCACGCGGTAGTCCTCGCCGAAGAACACCTCCGAGTACTCGCGGTAGGGGTAGGCGACGAAGCCCGGGTAGCCGCCGAAGGCACTCTCGGTCCACTCCCACACGCGCCCGACTCCCTCAAGCTCGGCACCGTGCAGCGTCGCGGCCCTCTCCCACTCGGCCTCGCTCGGCAGGTGCGCATCGTGCGCGCGGGCGAAGGCGCAGGCCTCGAACCAGCTCAGATGGCAAGCGGGAGCCTGCGGATGCCCCGCGGCGATCGCCGGGTGCATCGCCGTCTGCTCTTGCCGGCGCTGCTTGCCGAGCCATGCCCAGCCCTCCGTCGACCACAGCTCGCGCCGCTCGTAGCCGCCGAGCTCGGAGAAGCGCAGCCAGTCGGCGTTCGTCGCCGGGCGCCGGGCGATCGCGAAGCTCGCCGTCTCGCGCTCGTGGCGCGGGCGCTCGTTGTCGTAGGCGAAGCCCCCGCCCGGCGCGCCCATCGCAAAGCGCCCGGCCGGCAGCTCGACCCAGTCCCACTCGTCGGTCGGCGATGGCGCTGCAGCCGCCGGACCGTCGTCGCCGCGAGCGTCCAGCGGCTCGTCTCTCAGCGCCCGCTCGGCGTCGCCGAGCAGCTCGGCGATCACCATCGCCTGACGCATCGTCTCGCCGTGCTGCAGCTCGTGGCGGACGACCATCTCGCAGACGACGCCGTCGTCGACGCCGCGCTCGGTGAGCGTCGCGATCGAGCGTGCGCGCACCTGCTCGAGGTACTCGCGCGCCTCGCTCGGGCCGAGTGTCTCGATCTCGCCGCGGATCGCGCGCGGGGTCTCGAACGCGTCATACAGGGCCGCGAGCTCCGGGCGCAGCAGCTCGCGCCCGCCGAGGCGATGGGACAGCCACAGGTCCTCGTACGCGGCGATGTGCCCCAGATCCCACGCCAGCGGGCTCATGATCGGCGAGTAGACGCGCTCGAGCTGCTCGTCGGCGAGGTGCTCGATCAGCGCGAACGTCCGCGCGCGGGCGTACTCGAGCCCCTCCAATGCCTGCGCCACCCCGGCGGAGGCGCGACTGCTGTCTAGTGCGTCGGTGGCCATTGCTGCGCGCTCCTACTGTAGGCGCTCGCCGGCGGCTTCCGCCCGGCTCAGTCGCTGCGCGCGCGCTCTTTGGGCGGTTCCGGCGAGGCCGCGTCGTCGACGATCACGCTCAGGCGCCCGCGGCGCAGCAGGCTCGCCGGCACGTGGCGGCTCGGCTCGGCCAGCATCGCGTCGACCGCATCGGCCTTGCCGGCGCCGGTGGCCAGCAGCACGCACCGCCGGGCGGCGCGCAGCACCGGCAGCGTCAGCGTGATCCGCTCGGGCGGGGGCTTGGGCGAGTCGTGCACGCCGAGGCACAGCGCCGGCGCCGGCACGTCGAGCGTCGGCGCGCACGGGAACAGCGAGGCCACGTGTCCGTCGGGGCCGATCCCGAGCACGATCACGTCGAGCGCGGCGACGCCTTCTTCGATCGGGGCGTGCTCGCGCAGTGCGCCGGCGTAGCGCTCGGCGCCGGGCTCGGGGCCAAGCTCGCCCTCCATCCGGTGCACGCGCTGCTGCTCCAACCCCTCGGCCGCGTCGAGCAGCGTCTCGCGCGCGAGCTTGTAGTTGCTTTGCTCGTCGTCCGGGCCGACGCAGCGCTCGTCGGCGAACCAGAGCTCGATCGCGCGCCAGTCCTCGAGCTCCTCGGCGAGCAGTTCGTAGGTGCGCGCCGGCGTCGTGCCGCCGCTCAGCGCGAGGTGCGCCACGCCGCGCTCGCGCCGCGCGCTCTGCAGCCTTCGCGAGATCTCGGCGGCGGCGCGCTTGGCCGCCGCCTCGGCGTCGGCGCACGTCGTCAGGCTCGTCACGACGCCCCGCTTCCGGGCACGAGCGCCTGCGCGTCGGGCAGCATCTCCTGTGCGGCCGCGAGCGCCGGCCCGTACGTTGGATCGCGCAGCAGAGCCTGGCGGATGCCCTCGCCGAGGATGCCGCCCTCGCCGCGCGAGGCGCCGAGCAGCGTCCACTCGCGCTCACGCCCGTCGCCGTCGCGGCGCCGCGCGTGCAGGCCGCCCGGGCCGCGGTCGAGGCGCAGGCCGAAGCCCGAGGCGCTGCGCAGCTCGAGGCCCGCCAGGCCGGGAACGCTGAGGCCAGGATCGGCCCGCAGCTCCAGCTTGATCTCGTGCTCGCCGCTGCGCGCCGTGCCGCCGAGCACGCCCTCGCGCCTGTCACTGCTGACGATCTCGGCGTGGGCGAGCTTCCAGCCCAGGCGCGAGGCCAGCCAGCCGAGCAGCAGCATCGCCGCGACCGTCGAATCGGGGTGGTGGCGCACGGTGACCGCGTTGAGCCCGTCGAGCTCGGCGCGGATCGCGGGCGGGTCGAAAGCCGCCGCCACGCGCTCGCGCCACGGCGTCGAGCGCAGCCAGGCCAGGTCGACGACGTACAGCTGCCGCGCGAGCATGCTCGCGCGGTCGAGCGCGTCGCGCCAGACCGGCTCGTCGATCGAGTCGATCAAGCTCGCCTGCGCGAGGCTGAGCAGCGCGTCGACGGCCTCGGGATGGCCGTGCGGCGACCACAGCAGCGTCGGCAGGTCGGTAACGACGAGCGGGTCGGCGATCGTGTCGAGGTCGTCGAGGTGACGGTCGCCGAGACGGACGATCACGGTCTCGCGCAGCAGCGCCAGCTCACCCGGCGTCGGGTCCGCATCGGAGGCGATGCTGGCCCGCGCGTCGAGCCGATCGCGCTTGGGCTCATAGGAGAGGACGATCAGGCGCGACGCCGCGTAGCGCCCGACGCCGCGCAGGCGGTTGGCGATTTCCCCGCTCCACTCGTCGTCGACGAAGACGATCATGTTCAGCACGCGCGCCGGCACGTAGCTGCCGCTTTCGGCGTGGCGCTCGGCCAGCAGCTTGCGCAGCGCCGCTTCGATCCTGTCCGGCGTCGTGCCCTGCTCGCTCCAGACCGCGTCGCTGGTGCTCATCTCAGCCGCGCGCGCCCATCAGATCGCGCGCCAGTGGTGTTCGTCGAGCAGCAGCTCCTCCGCCTCGGCCGGCCCCTGCGAGCCTGCTTCGTACTGCGCCAGCGGCCCCGGCTGCTCGGCCCACGTGCCGACGATCGGGTCGCAGATGCGCCACTGCGCCTCGACCTCGTCGTTACGCGTGAACAGCGTCGCGTCGCCGCGCATCGCGTCCGTGATCAACCGCTCGTAGGCCTCCGGCGACTGCGAGAGGAAGCTCGTGCCGTAGAGGAACTCCATGTTGACCGGGCGGATGATCATGCGCGTCCCCGGGATCTTCGCGCCGAGGCGCAGCGAGACGCCCTCGTTCGGCTGCAGCGTCAGCACGAGCTGGTTGGGCTGCACGCCGAGCGAGCCGGTCTGCGAGAAGGCGAGGTGGGGGACCGGCTTGAGCGTGACCGCGATCTCGGTGATCTTGCGCGCCAGGCGCTTGCCCGTGCGGAGGTAGAAGGGCACGCCGGCCCAGCGCCAGTTGTCGACTTCCAGGCGCAGCGCCGCGTAGGTCTCGGTCGTGGATCTCGGCGCGACGCCGTCCTCTTCGAGATAGCCCGGAACGTCCTCGCCGCCGGCGTGGCCTTTGGCGTATTGCGCCCGCAGCGCGATCTTCGAGATCTCGGCCGGCGTCGGCTCGGGGATCGACTGCAGCACCTTGACCTTCTCGTTGCGCACCTCTTCGGCGGTGAAGCTGACCGGCGGCTCCATCGCGACGTGGCAGAGCAGCTGCAGCATGTGGTTCTGGATCAGGTCGCGCAGCGCGCCCGCGTGGTCGTAGTAGCCGGCGCGCGTGCCGATGCCGAGGTCCTCGGCGGCCGTGATCTGCACGTTGTCGATGTAGTTGCGGTTCCACAGCGGCTCGAACATGCCGTTGGCGAAGCGAAACGCCAGCATGTTCTGCACGGTCTCCTTGCCGAGGTAGTGGTCGATGCGGAAGACCTGCCGCTCTTCGAAGATCGCCAGCACGCGGCGGTTCAGCTCACGCGCCTCTTCGAGCGTCGTGCCGAACGGCTTCTCGATGATCACGCGCACCTCCGCGCCCTCGTGCTGCGCGAGCTCGGAGCGACCGAGCTGCTCGACGATCACCGGGAAGAACTCGGGAGCCGTCGAGAGGTAGAAGGCGCGGTTCAGCTGCTTCGCCGGCGTGCGCGTCGAAGGAGTCCAGCACCTTGCCCAGCTCGGCGTAGACCGAGTCGTCGTCGAACACGCCCGGGACGTACTTGACCTCGTCGAGCAGCGCTTTCAGCACGTCCTCCTTCGGCGTGCGCCGCGAGAACTGGCGGATCGCTTCCTCGCACTCGGCGCGATAGTCCTCGTGCGCTTTTTCCTGGCGCGATACGCCGACGAGGTGGAAGCGCTCGGGCAGCGCCCCGTCGTGGGCCAGGTTGTACAGCGCCGGCAGTAGTTTGCGCCTGGCCAGGTCGCCCGTGGCGCCGAAGATGACGAGCGTCGTCGGCGCGACCGGCAGGCGCTCGAGCCCGGCCGTCAGGGGGTTCTCTGGCTGCGGCTCGGCGGTCGGCTGACCGGGCTGGGCCGCCAAGGCTCAGCGACCCCCGCGCTTGGGGGCCCTGGCTGCTGCTTTCGCTTTGCCGGCGCCGGTCGGCGCGCTCTTGACGGCGTGCCCGCCGAACTGGTTGCGCAGCGCCGCCAGCACGCGATCGCGAAGTCGCCGTTGCCGCGCGAGCGAAAGCGCGCGTACAGCGAGGCCGTGATCACCGGCGTCGGCACGTCGTGGTCGGTCGCGTCGGCGATCGTCCAGCGTCCCTCGCCGGAGTCCTCGGTGTAGCCCTCGATCGCCTGCAGTTCGTTGCCGTCGGCTTCGAAGGCCCGCGCCGCCAGTTCGCACAGCCACGAACGCACCACCGAGCCCTGTCCCCAGAGGTGCGCGATCTTCGCGTTGTCGAGCTCGTACTCGCACTTGTCGAACAGGTCGAAGCCCTCGGCGTAGGCCTGCATCAGCCCGTACTCGACGCCGTTGTGGACCATCTTCACGTAGTGCCCCGCGCCGGAGGGGCCAAAGTGCATCCAGCCGCGTGGACCGATCGCCGCGACGCTCTGCTCGTTGGTCTGTGGTGCCAGCACGTCGAGGATCGGGGCCAGCCGTTTGACCGCTTTCGGCGGGCCGCCGACCATCATGCAGTAGCCGACTTCCAGGCCCCACACGCCACCGGATACGCCCACGTCGACGTACTCGATGCCCTTGGCTTTGAGCTCCTTGGCGCGGCGCTTGTCGTCGGTCCAGCGCGAGTTGCCGCCGTCGATGATCGTGTCGCCGCGATCGAGCAGCTTGGCCAGCTTGTCGACCGTCTCCTGCGTCGGCGCGCCGGCCGGCACCATGATCCAGACCATCCGCGGCGGCGCGAGCTGCTTGACGAGCTCTTTCAGCGAGCCCGCCCCGGCGGCGCCGTGCTTGACCGCCTGTTTGACGGCCTTCTCGTCGAAGTCGAACGCGACCACCTCGTGCTCGGAGTCGCGACGGATGCGGTGCACCATGTTGCCGCCCATCTTGCCCAGGCCGACGAATCCAATCTGAGTCACAGTGCCTCCTCGATCGTCTTGGTCAGCTCGCGCAGCGCGCTCGCCGGATCGGCGCCCTGCAGTCGCACGCGCTCGGCCGCCAGCCCCAACTCGCGCAACGTGTTGAAGTCGCCGATCGCCTGCGGCGTTCTTGAGCGTCGTGAACGTGTACGCCGCACCCGGGATCTCGACGTCCTCGGGGCCGTCCCGCAAGAGCTGCAGGAAGCGCCCGACCTTCGGTCCGCCCTTGTGGAACTGCCCGGTCGAGTGCAGGAAGCGTGGCCCGTAGCCGAACGTCGTCGTCGCCTTGCCGTGGTCGCGCACGAGCTCGCGCAGCTCGGCGACGGCCTCGTCGAACTCGGCCGAGGGCTCGACGTAGCCCATGATCGCGACGTAGCTCGGCGGCGCCGCCGCAGCGAGCAGCGACCTCAGCGCCTCGCTGTCGGCCTGCTCCTCGCGCGGCAGCTCGTGCGTGGCCTCGTAGCCGGCGAGCACCTGCTTGGTCGCGTCCTTCGCCTGCTGCACGTTGGGCTGGTCGAACGGGTTGATCTGAAGTCCCCAGCCGGCGACGGCGACGGCGATCTCCCACAGCATGAACACGCGGCCGAGGTCGGTCGGCCCGTGCGTCGGCACGCGCAGCAGCGGATGCCCAGCCTCGGCGAGCGCCTCCACGCGCGCCTGCAGCGGCGGGTCGGGGGAGTCGAGGTCGCACAGGTAGGCGAACACGCGATCCTCGCCGTAGTCCGACGGCTCCCCGACCGGCTCCTCGGCGACCGGCAGGATCCCCGTGCCCTGCTTGCCCGTCGACTCCGCCACGAGCTGCTCGAGCCACAGCCCGAGGCCGGGCAGCGACTCGTCGATCACGAACGTCAGCTTGTCGCGCCCGGCGCGCGCCAGCGCGCTGAGGGCCGCGCCCATCCACACGCCGGCGAGCGCGGCGCCATCGGAGAGATCTGCGTCTGCGCCGCCCCGCGGGCCGGGGTCGAGCGCGGTCTCCCAGGCGCCGGCCGCGCCCTGCAGCAGGCCGCGGATGTCGACGCCGATCAGCGCCGCCGGGACCATGCCGAACGCCGACAGCGCGCTGTAGCGCCCGCCGATGTTCGGATCGCCCGCGAACACCTCCCTGAAGCCGTGCTCGCGCGCGAGCTTCTCCAGGCCAGAGCCTGGGTCGGTGATAGCGGCGAAGTTGGCGCCCTGCGGCACCACCGACCAGAAGTGGGCGAACAGCGAGAGCGGCTCGATCGTGCCCCCCGACTTGGAGGAGACGAGGAACAGCGTGCTGTGCGGCTGCACCGCCTCGCCGACCGCGCGCACCGTCGCCGCGTCGGTCGAGTCGAGCACGTGCAGGCGCGGCCTGCCCGGCGCGGAGGCGAAAGAGCGCCGCAGCACCTCCGGTGCCAGCGAGGAGCCGCCCATGCCGAGCAGCACCACGTCGCGGATGCCGTCGTCGCGCACCCGATCGGCGAACGCCTGCAGCGCGCCCGCGTCGGCCAGCATCCGCTCGGCGATCGTCAGCCAGCCGAGCCGGTTGGCCACCTCCGGCGTGCCGGGCGGCGCCCACAGCGCCGCGTCGGCCGGGCGCTCGGCGTCCGGTCGCACGCGCTCGGCGAGGAGTTGCTCGCTCGCGCGGGCGAGCATCTCGGCGATCGGCACCTTCAGCTCGGCGGGGATGCTGGCCTCGACGGTGAGGGTGGGCTCGCTCACGGCCACGATCCTAGTGACCGGGGCACTGATATAGATTTTCCAGCCGGGGGAAGAGAATCTTGAGTCCAGACGACACCCATCAGCGGCCCGATCGCAACCTCGCTCTCGAGCTCGTGCGTGTGACAGAGGCCGCCGCGCTGGCCGCCGCGCCGCTCGTCGGCAGGGGCGACAAGGAGGCTGCCGACCAGGCCGCCGTCGACGGCATGCGCTTCATGCTCCAGTCCGTGCAGATGGACGGCATCGTCGTGATCGGCGAGGGCGAGAAGGACGAGGCGCCGATGCTCTACAACGGCGAGCAGATCGGCGACGGCACGCCGCCCGAGGTCGACATCGCCGTCGACCCGCTCGAGGGGACGACGCTGGCCGCGCACGGGATGCCGAGCGCGCTCGCCGTGATCGCGCTGTCGGCGCGCGGGACGATGTTCGACCCCGGGCCGTGCGTGTACATGGAGAAGATGGCCGGCGCCCCGGAGATCGCCGACCTGCTCGACCTCGACCGTCCGCTCGGCGAGACCGTCAAGCTGATCGCCGAGCGCAAGGGTCATCCGGTCAGCGACGTGATGGTCGTAGTGCTCGACCGGCCCCGCCACGAGCAGGGCATCGCGGCGATTCGAGCGGCCGGTGCGCGGGTGCGCCTGATCGCCCACGGCGACGTCTCCGCCGCGCTGCTCGCCGTCACCGAGCGCTCGCCGGTGGACCTGTTGTGGGGCATCGGCGGCACGCCCGAGGGCGTGATCACGGCGGCCGCCGTGAAGTGCCTCGGCGGTCAGCTGCTGGGACGGCTGTGGCCGCGCGACGACGGTGAGCGGACGGCTGCGCGGGAGGCGGGCTACGACCTCGAGCGGGTGCTCGACCGCGATGACCTGGTGGCCGGCGACGACGTGTTCTTCTCCGCCACCGGCATCACCGACGGCGACGTGCTGCAGGGCGTGCGCTATCCGAGCGCCGGTGGCGCGACCACCGAGTCGCTGGTCACGCGCTCGCGCTCGGGCACGATCCGCCGGATCCGCGCCACGCACGACCGCTCGAAGCTGCGCGCGGTCGGCGGCGACCGCTTCTAGGGCGATGAGCCCGGAGCGGCTGTGGCGGCTCTCGATCGCGCTGCGCGGGCGCGGCCATCTACGGCTGGCGCGGATGCTGAAGCGCCTCAACGCCGCGCTCTACCGCAACTCGCTGCCGCCGAGCGCGTCGGTCGGTGAGGGCCTCTCGCTCGGCGCCCGCTCGCTCGGCGTCGTGATCCACTCGAACGTCGAGATCGGCGATCGCGTGAGCATCTCGCACGGCGTCACGATCGCAGTGCGCTCGGGCTCGAAAGCTCCGTGCAAGGTGATCGTCGAGGACGACGTCAGCATCGGCACCGGGGCCGTCGTGATCACGCCGCACCGCGCCAACCTGCGCATCGGCCGCGGCGCGAGCATCGGCCCGCGCGCCGTCGTCGTGCGCGACGTTCCGCCCGGCGCGCGCGTGCAGTGCGCGCCGACGCGCGTCGCCGAGGGGCCCGAGGGACGCTAGCTCGGCTGAGAGCCCGCCTCGATCACGCGCGCGGGGGCGGCGACGACCGTGGCGCCGTCCGGGACGTCCTCGCTGATCACGGCCCCGGCGCCGATGCGCGCTGCGCGGCCGACCCGCAGCGTCTGCCCCGGGGCGGCCGCCACGACCGCGCTCGCGCCGATCTTCACCTCGTCCTCGATCAGCACCCGCGTGTCCGGCGCGTCGCCCGTCTCGAGGCTGACGTTGTGCCAGATCGTCACCTCGCTGCCGATCTGGACGTTGTCCTGCACGACCGTGCCGAACGCGTGGTGGCCGAGCCACAGGCCCGGCCCGATCGAGGCGCGCGGGGACAGCGAGTTGCCGTACAGCATCGTGTTGAGCCGGCTGAACAGGCGTGCCAGGCGGCCGTGGCCGCGTCGCTGCAGCGCGATCGAGCATCTCCACAGCTTCAGCGGGCTCATCGGCTGCGAGCATAGAGCCGCTCGCCCCGTGCCGGCGAGCCGAGCGCCGCGGGCGCGAAGCTAGGAACGCAGCCGGCCGATCCTCGACTCGGCCAGGTCCAGGCGCACGAGCGAGCGCAGGAAGCGATTCGTGACGATCACGTGGATGCGCGATTGCGTCACGTCGTAGAACCTGCGGCCCAGGCGCGAGGCGATCGACGGGTAGAAGTTGGCCACCTCGACGGCCACGTGCAGCCGCGCCTGCCCGCCCTCGGCGGGCTCGCCGCGGCGGACCTCGATCTGCAGGTAGCCGCCGCCGTCCCTGCCGCGCTTGGCCACGAGCAGGCCGCGCGCGATGCGCCAGCGCACGAGGCCGTGATCGCGGTCCATCTCGTATTCGGGCACCTGGAAGGTCAGCAGCCTCAACGGCGGCGCCAGCAGCACGATCGAGCGCCCGTGCTCGCTGTAGGCGACGTGGATCAGGCCGAGCGTCACGCGCGAGAGAAAGCGCCAGTACGTGCGCGCCAGGCGCTCGAGGTACTCCGGCGACCAGAGCCGCTCGAGCGCATCCGCCGCCAAGAACACCTCGGCGCTCTGCACCGAGCGCACCGCTCCCGTGGCGTCGTCCAGCGAGGTCAGGCTGTGTGACTCGGCGATCACCGCACCCGGGACGCCGCGACCGGGACGAGAGGCACGCCAAAGGGCCGTGAGCAGTGCGAGGGCGACGAGGGCGACGAGCGCCACCACGACCGCGACGAGGGTACCGCTCATAGTGCGGCAGGCTAATTGGCCGCTCGCGTCCTCGCCTACTGATATCCACAGTGGCGTGAGCGACGATCGCCTCAGCCCGCTGCCGGCCCGCGCAAGGGCCGTCGCCGACGCGCCCTCCGAGGAGCTCGCCGCGCGCGCCGAGGAGCTCGCGCGCAGGTGGGCACTCGCGATCGTCGGCGCCCGTCCGCTGAGCGAGATGGCCGGTGTGCCGCTCGAGGAGCTCGCGCGCTTCGCACCGGCCCTGTGCGCCGCCGTGGCGCGGGCGCTGTCCTCCGATCGGGAGCTCGCGTCGTTCGAGGTCGGCGCTGCCGACCAGGGCGGGCGAACCGGCACGGCCGTCGCCGGGCTCGAAGCGCTTGCCGGCGGCTGGGATGCGGCGGCGGCCGTCGAGCACGTCGAGGCGCTGCGCGGCGTGCTCTGGAGGGCCGCGCTGGAAGAGCTACGCGATCCCAGCGCGCGACAGGTCGCCGACCTGTCCGATCGGCTCGCCTCCGTCTGCGCCGCCGTGCTCGGGCATGCGCTCGCCGAGCGCTCGACGGCCGTGCGCGACGACGTCCCTCGCCCCGGGTTCGTCGCTCCGCGCGAGCAGGTGCTCTACAGCGCCCCACCCGGCCCTCTGCCCGGAGCGGTCGGCGCCGTGCTGATCGACGAACGCGACGACGCGCAGCGCTCGGCTCGGCCGCGAGCTTCGTGGCGGCGGGATGACGGGCCAACCGTGTCCTCAGCCACGATCGCGGCGCGGGCTCGCTCGCCGCAGCCGCCGGGCGGATCGGCGCCGCCGGGTCCGAGCGCCCCGAGCGCCCCGAGCGCCTCGCGCACGGCGCCGCGGCCGCTGCCGTGGGATACGCCGCTTCAATCCTCCGCCGCGCCGCGCACGGCGACGGGGCCGGACCCGGCCGAGGGGGGGCCGACCGGCGAGGACCCCGTGATGCGCGTGCGGCGCGGGCCGGGCGCGCCGGCCGACAGGCGCTTGCAGTAGTCGGTGGCGCTGCGGCTCAGGCGGCTGCGGCGCCGCCGGCGCTGGCCGCGGCCGCTGCTTCTTCGGCTGCGCCCGGCGGCAGCCCGAGCGTGGGCGTGTTCGGCACGCTGCCGACCACGCGCGAGCTCAGTCGCGCCGTGTCGCTCATGCCCAGCGCGCTCGCCGCGCCGCTCGTCAGGTCCCACTGTGCGCCGTTGTGCGCATAGGGCCCGCGGTCGATCACCGGCACCGTCGTCGTGTGGCCCTTGTAGCTGAACTTGACCAGCGTGCCGCACGGGAGCGTGCGGTTGGCCACGCCCACGACGGCCGGCGTGAGCGTCTGCCCGCACGCCGTCTCCTGGCCGTAGAAGCCCGGGCCGAACCAGGTCGCGAGCGCCGCCTTGTGGACCGTCGGGGTCGGCGCTGTCGTCGTCGGCGCGCTCGATCCACCGGTCGCGGCAGCGGCGCCGGCGGTCACGCAGCCGGCGCAGGCGCCGGCAACGAGCACGGCGATCATCGATATCTTCAAAAACGGTGTTCGCATCAGTGTCTGGGCCTACGGGGTGAGCTGACGGGCTCGCGCCACACTGCCGGCGCTACGACCTCAAACGATCGATTCGCCCCCGCAAGCCGAATACATCCGGCCTGCAATGGGTCCCCCGTCTCCCGCGACCTGAGTCACAGGAGCTCGGCGTGGCCGCAAGTATACAGAAGACCTTTGGCGAGCTTTGCGCACGGTCGGCAAACGCCTCCCCGGCGCCCGCCGCAGGGCGGTCTCAGCTACCGGGTAGCCGCGAGAAGACGTCCTTGAGCAGCCGCTCACCCGCTGAGAGCCCCGCTTTGGCGAGCTCGCCGACGAGCTCGGCCGCCGTCGCCACCAGCTCGGGCCCGCCCGGGGGCGGCACCGGGCCCTCGGCGCGTTCGCCCTCGCACTCGAAACCCTGACGCGGCGCCGGCTGCTCGAGTGCCGGTGGACGGAGGGGGGGCGCGGCGCGCTTGGCCGCGCGGGCCCGTCGTGCACGCACCGCGCTCGACGGGCGCGGCGTGCCGCCGGCCGACTTGGCCCCGGCCGCAGCCGCCGACTCCTTCACCGCCGCCGGGCGGCGTCCGGCGGTCGGCGTTGCGGGCTTCGTCTCCGTCTGTGGCGTGCGCTCGCTCTGACGCGAGTTGGCTGCCTGGCGTTTGCCACGCGCCGGTTTGGTCGTGCGCGTCGAGGCCGCCGTGCCCGTCTGTTTGCGTGGGGAGGAGGGGCGTCCGTTCGTGCTCGCCGCCTCGCGCGCCGCCGCCCGCCGTGCGCTCGAGCGTTGCGGGCGCGTGCGCGGCAGGTTCGCGAGCACGCCGCCCTCGTTCTGCGCCGCCTGCGTCGTGCTCTCGCTCACGTCGGCATCCGCCATCGGCACATCATTGCTTAAGGCCGTCGCGAGAACATCGCGGCTCGTCTTGCCAAGAAGATCGCAGCGTGCTGCAAGTCAGCGAGCCGCCGTTGAGAAGGACCGGGGCGACGCGTTAGCATGGGCTTCGAACAGAAGCGCGACTTGTAACGTTGGGCGGCCCTCAGCCGTATGTCCCAAGGAGGTGCTGTCCTAGCCGGCACCGATCCACCAGGGTCTTGGCGAGGTCGCCGGTTGTCGACCGACGGAAGAAACGGGAGCAGATGTCAGTAGTCGAGCTGCAGGAGTTGGATGAGGTCAAGGGCCTGCTCGCCAAGGGCCAGCAGGTTGGAGTGCTCTCCTTCGCGGAGATAACCAAGGCGATGTCCGAGCTCGACCTCGACGAGTCCGACGTCGAAGAACTGCACGGCTTCCTCGAGAAAGCCGAGATCGAGCTCGTCGAGGAGATCGACCCCGCCTCGACAGCCGCCTCACAGGTCGAGCGCGCCCCCGACAAACGCGGTCGGCGCAAAGCGAAAACGACGCTCGACCTGAAGCCGGACATGACGACCGACTCGCTGCAGCTGTTCCTCAAGGACATCGGCAAGGTGCGGCTGCTGACCGCGCAGGAGGAGGTCGACCTCGCCAAGCGGATCGAGCGCGGCGACCTCGACGCCAAGCAGAAGATGGTCGAGTCCAACCTCCGCCTCGTCGTCTCGATCGCCAAGAACTATCGCAACCAGGGCCTGCCGTTCCTCGACCTGATCCAGGAGGGCACGCTCGGCCTCGTGCGCGCTGCCGAGAAGTTCGACTACCGCAAGGGCTTCAAGTTCTCGACCTACGCCACCTGGTGGATCCGTCAGGCGATCGCCCGCGCGCTCGCCGACAAGGCGCGCACGATCCGCATCCCCGTGCACGTCGTCGAGAAGCTCAACAAGATCGGTCGCGCCGAGCGCAAGCTCGTCACCGAGCTCGGCCGCGAGCCGACGGCCGACGAGATCGCCGAGGTCACCGGCATCGACCCCGAGGAGGTCGACTCGATCAAGCGTTCCGCGCAGGCGCCCGTCTCGCTGGAGAAGCCCGTCGGCGACGAGGAGGAGTCCGAGTTCGGCCAGTTCATCGCCGACGAGCGCGCCGAGTCGCCGTATGAGCGCGCCGCCGAGATCCTCACCAAGGAGGCCCTGCGCGAGGCCCTGGAGAACCTCTCCTACCGCGAACGGCGCGTGCTCGAGCTGCGCTACGGGCTCGGCGGCGAGCACCCGCGCACGCTCGACGAGGTCGGGCGCACGTTCAACGTCACGCGCGAGCGCATCCGCCAGATCGAGAACCAGTCGTTGAAGAAGTTGCAGTCGCTCGCCGAGGCGCAGAAGCTCCGCGACGTAGCCTGACCTGACGGCGCCTCGGGCTCCCTGGCGGCGTCCTCGGTCGCTCGCCTGCCGATCGTCGATCAGATGCGATCGACTGATCGGCCAGCAGGCCACGCTCCCTGCGTCCTTGCCAGGAAACCCGATCCGCTCGTCAGGGGTCTTGTTACCCGAGCAGCTTGCGGGCGGCCGCTGCCACGTCGTCCTGCAGCCACGCCGGCGGTCGTTTGCCCGCCCGTGCGTGACGGCGTACGGCCGCGTTCGGCAGGTCCACGACGGCTCGCATCACCGCGTCGAGCGCACGCGGAGTAGAGCTCTCCTGCAGCGCTTCGGCCAGCTCGCGCAGCCTCGCGCCGAGCGGCTCGTTGATCGCGTCGAGGCTCGCGCGCAGCTCATCGCCGGGGTCTGCGTCGAGCAGATCGTCGCGGCGCAGCGTCAATAGCAGCCGCGCGTCCTCGGGCTGCTCGCGCGCGAAGGCCACCTGCGAGCTCGCCATCGCGACTGCCGCCGCCAGCGGATCGGGATCGGCTGCGGCGGCCAGCGCGCACCGCTGAAAGCGCTCCAGCGCGCGCAGCCAGGCAGCCGCGAGCACGCCGTCGCGACTGCCGAAGCGGTGATAGAGCGTGCCGACCGGCGCGCCGCTCTCGCGCGCGATCGCGGCGACCGATGCCGCGCGCGGGCCGTCGCGCAAGACCAGCGTGCGGGTCGCGTCGAGGATGCCTTCGCTGTCGTGCTTGCGTGGGGGCGCCATGATGTAGTACGTTTATTCTATATAGAACGATTGCCTTACATAGATGAGCATGCCATGGCGATCGGCGCGACACGCGAGCAGGCGTGGGCCGCCTTGATCGCCGTGCTGCGGGGCTTCGGCCGCGCCGTCCCTGCGGCGGTCGCGCGGCCTTGGGGGCTGGCGCCGGCGCGTGCGCGTGGCGACTGGAGCGGCACACCGCAGCCGGGCGACAGCGTGCCCGGCTTCGCCGTCGAGCGATCGCAGCGGCCAAGCTCGCTCGAGCTGTGCGGGCACCATCGCTTCTCGCGCTACGCGCTCGTGTTCGAGCTCGACGAGCTCGACGAGGCCGGCGAGCGGGGCTGCAGGCTGCGCGCCCGTACCTACGCGGAGTTCCCGGGGCTCGCCGGCCGCGTCTACCGGGCACTGGTGATCGGCAGCGGCGGCCACCGGCTCGCCGTGCGGCGGCTGCTGCGCGACGTCGCCGAGCGGACGTGATCGCCGGCGCGAGCTGGGGCACGAGCGCGCACGAGCGCGCGCTTGCGCTGCCCTGTGACGAGCTGCTCCCGGCGGCGCCCGTGCGACTGCATCGCGCGGTCGCGATCGACGCGCCGCCCGCCGTCGTGTTCCGCTGGCTGTGCCAGCTCAAGCAGGCGCCCTACAGCTACGACCTGCTCGACAACTTCGCCCGCCGCAGCCCGCGCGAGCTGACGCCCGGCGCCGAGCGCCTGGCCGTCGGCCAGCGCTTCATGACGATCTTCGCGCTCGTCTCCTACGCCCGGGACGAGCAGATCACGCTGCGCAGTCGCCGCACGGCCGTGACCTATGCCGTGATCCCCGCCGGGCACTCGACGCGGCTGCTCGCGCGCGTGCTGTTCGAGCCGCCCGGAGCGCGCCTGAGCGTGGCCATGATCGGTCGCGCGCTCGCGCTCGGCGACCTGCTGATGATGCGCAAGCAACTGCTCACGCTGAAGGCGCTCGCCGAGCGAGAAGCGCTCGCATCGCGCTGAGCTCGTCCACGGCTCGCGCCGGGACTCAAGCCGAGCGCGGCGCCTGCCGATCAGGTGGACATGTTCGACGTCAAGCAGGCGCTGCGCGATCTGGTCGAGCGCGGAGGCTCCGATCTGCATCTGAAGGTCGGCGCACCGCCGTTGTTTCGCGTGAACGGCGAGCTGGCCGGCGCCGAGGGCGTAGCCGAGCTCACGGCCGAAGACACCGAGCACGCGCTCAAACAGCTGCTCGACGACGACGGGAAGCTCGACGAATTCGAGCAGGAGCACGAGGTCGACTTCTCCTTCGAAATCGAGGGCGTCGCGCGCTACCGGATCAACGCCTTCCAGCAGCGCGGCGTGATCTCGATGGCCTGCCGCGCGATCCCGCACAAGATCTCGACGATCGAAGAGCTCTCGCTGCCCGAGGTGATCAGCGAACTGGCTGATGAGGAGCGCGGGATCGTGCTGCTCACGGGCACTACCGGATCCGGCAAGTCGACCACGCTCGCGGCGATGATCGACCACATGAACCACACCACGAGCAAGCACATCGTGACGATCGAGGACCCGATCGAGTTCGTCCACTCCGACAAGCGCTCGGCGATCAACCAGCGCGAGGTCGGCATGGACACGGCCTCCTTCAAGCGGGCGCTGCGGCGCGTGTTGCGCCAAGACCCCGACGTGATCCTGATCGGGGAGATGCGCGACGAGGAGACCGTGCAGGCCGCGCTGTCGGCTGCCGAGACCGGCCACCTCGTGCTGTCGACGATCCACACCGTCGATGCGACCGAGTCGATCAACCGCATGCTCGACTTCTTCCCTCCGCACCAGCACCAGCAGGCGCGGAGCATGATCGCCGGCACCGTCAAGGGCGTCATCTCCCAGCGCCTCGTCCCCGGCGCCGAAGGCGGCCGCGTCGCCGTCTGCGAGATCCTGCGCATGACCGGGCGCGTGCGCGACATGATCCTCGACCCGACGCAGACCGGCAAGCTCGTCGAAGTGATCGCCTCCGGCGGCTACTACGGCATGCAGACCTTCGACCAGGCGCTGTTCGGCCACGTCAAGGCAGGACGCGTCACCTTCGAGGACGCCATGCGCGTGGCCTCAAGCCCGCACGACTTCAAGCTGCTGATGCAGGCAGACGGCCGTCAGGGCACCACGATGGACGACGTTGCCGCCGCCGAGGAGCGACGCGGCGACCCCTCACCCACGGCCGACGCGCCGCCCGCCGGCGGTCGTCCGCCGCTGACCGTCGCCTAGCTCCACCCGGCGCGACGCTCAAACACTGCGCAGCAGCACTGCGAGCAGGATCAGCGCCGCCACGATCACGATCCCCGGGATGATCAACCCCGTAGCTGCCAGCTGGAGCACGAGCACACGATACGCCAGGCGATGCGGGGCGCGCGACGGCGCCGGCGCGGCCTGGCGTCACTTCAGTTGGTAAAGTAAAGAGCGAAATGGCCGTAGACGAGACTTGTCCGGTATGTCGCACAGCTGAGATCGTGTGCGGGAAGTGGACGCTCCTGCTCGTCCGCGAACTGGCGGAGGGCACCTCGCGCTTCTGCGAGCTCGAACGCGCCCTTTCCGGCATCAGCCCCCGCACGCTCTCGCTGCGCCTGCGGGCGCTCGAGGAGGAGGCGATCGTCGAGCGCCACACGTTCCCGGAGGTGCCGCCGCGTGTCGAGTACGCGCTGACCGAGAAGGGCCGCGCGCTGCTGCCGATCATCGACGACATGCGCGAGTACGGCGAAGAGTGGCTGTGCCGGCTCGCCGGGGCCGACGGCGAGGCCGCGCGCAGCGACGCGCTCGCGCTCGCGTAGCTGCAAGAAGCGCTGCGCCGAGCAGGACCGCCGGCAGGCGGCGCGAAGTCAGCGCCAGATGCGTTCACGACAGCTCGAAGCGTCCCTGACCGAGTTCTTCACCGCCGCGGGCGTCTACCTGCGCGCCGAGGTCGCCGCCGGCGCCGAGGTGCCCTTCGAGGTCGGCGCGCAAGGTGCCCGGCGCGGCTCCTCCGCGGCGACGCTCTACTGCTACCGCGCGCTCACCGGCGAGTTCATCGGCGAGCGCGAGCCCGCGCTCAAACGTCTACTCGGGCACGCCGACGCGCTCAAGGCGCTCGAGCACTTCGACGGTCTCGACCGCTACCTGGCGAGCGTCGGCGGCGAGGCCGCGCAGGCCAAGGGGCGCGCACGCGTGCAACAGGCGCTCAAAGCGCTGCTCGAAGAGGTGTTCGAAGATCAGAGCGAGTTCGAGCTGCGCCCCGAGCGCGTTCAGGCCACGCTCGAGCGCCTGCAGCACTCGACGCTCGCCAAGGCCGGCGAGCTGGCGCTCGTGGCGAGCCTGCACGGCGTCACGATCGCCTCCGAGGAGCTGCCGCTGACCAAGGGCCTGCGCATCGTGCAGCGCGACGCGCTTCGCGAGCTGCCCGACGCGGCCGCGCTGCAGCTCGACGGCGAGCAGGTCGAGAACCCGCTGATCGTGCTCTACACGGCCGAGCCCGACAACCCCGCCGATGGGCTGCGCGCCGGGCGCGCCGTGCTCAAGGACCTGCTTTCCGCCCTGCGCCTGTTCGGCGACGGGCGCGTGACGCTCGGCCCGCTCGCCTGGGCGCGCGTCGGCTCGGGCACCTGGACGCCGCTCGCGCTCGGCGCCGGCGGTCGTCCGCACGGGATGCTCGTCGTGACGGCCGAGCACGAGGACGAGCTGCGCGCCTTCTGCAACCTCGTCTCGCGCCGCGCGCCGCATGACAACGACCTCGCCTGGGCGCTGCGCCGCTTCGAGCTCGGCTGCGAGCGCGAGACCTCCTACGAAGGGCTGACCGACAACCTGCTCGCGCTGCGCGCGCTGCTCGAGCCCGAGGGCCCTGCCAGCGGGCGGCTCGCCGGGCGGCTGGCTGCGCTCTGCGCGACGGCCGAGCAACGCGGCGAGCTGACCGAGCGGATGGTCCGTGCGCTCGCTCTCGAGCGCTCGCTGATCGCCGGCACCGCGGCCAAGAATGCGGCCAGCCAGAGCCTCGCCGAAGATGTCGCCAACCATCTGCGCTCGCTGCTGCGCGACGTGATCTGCGGCCACCTCGACCCAGACCTCGCCGTGATCGCCGACGAGCTGCTCGAACCCGACGAGCTGCTGCACGTCGACGAGGACGGTGAGGCGGAGCTCGAGCAGCCGGCGCCGCTCGCCTCCCAGCCTCAGCCCGAGCCGGCCTCGGAGTCCTCAGAACCCGAGTTCGAGCCCGAGCCGGCGGTTGCTGCTTCAGCGCCCGTGCAGGCGCCCCAGCCCGCGCTGAGGGCGCGCCGCGTGCGCGAGGCGCCGCTTCAGTCCCGCATCGTCGAGTCCTGGCAGGAGCAGGAGGAAGACGACTTCATCGGCGCCCACGAGCTGGCTGCCGAACTGGACCCGAGCGAGGCCGGCGAGACCCACTCGATCGAGCATCCGGGCGCAGAGGCGCACCCGGCCGCCGCCGCTGCGTTTGAGGCGGTCGACGACGACGCGACGCTCGCCGCCGACGCGCCCGAGACGGAGCTGCCGATCGACGGCGTCGTCTCGACGCTCAGCTGAGCGCGCCTGCGCGCAAAGCCGAAGCCTTCTCGGCAGCCTTGGCGCGACGCCTCACTTCGTCCTGACCGTCGAACAGATGCGCCGACAGCCGCGCGAGGCTGGGCAGGTCGCGCACCTCTTCGTCGAGGTGCGGGACGAGGATCGGGTGCGGTTCGGAGAGCTGCTCGGACAGCCTCAAGATCGTCGCATGGTCGCGCTGCACGAGCACGTCGAAGTCGGCCAGGTTGCCCGCCACGCGGTGGGCCAGTCGCTCGCCGAGGTCCGGTTCCAGCAGCTCTTGGACCTGTTCGATCGAGTGTCCGCCGAGCCCGTCGAAGTGGACGCGGTTGACGATCAGCCCGCCCAGCGCCATCTGCGTGTCGGCCAGCTGACGTGCCAGGAACGGCGCCTCGCTCGATGGCTCGGGCTCGGGCGAGGTGACGATCATGAAGCTCGTCGTCGGATCGCGCAGCAGTTCGCTGACGCCGCGGGTCCGCTCGCCGAAGGCCTCGAGAATGCCCGACAGCGAACGGAAGAAGGCCGAGAGGTCGCTCAGCATGTCCACGCCGGTCACGCGCGCGAAGATCGCAAAGACGATCCCCGTCGAGCGGCCGAACACGCGCGCCGCGAGGCCGCCAGGCGAGAGGAACACGCGCAGCGCGCGCCCTTCGAGGAAGCCCATCAGCCGCCGCGGCGTTTCGAGGAAATCGATCGCGTTGCGCGAGGGCGGCGTGTCGAGCACGATCACGTCGAAGTCGCGCTCGCGCCGCAGCTCGTACAGCTTCGCCATCGCGCTCAGCTCCTGCGAGCCCGCGACGGCTGAGGACAGCTCGCGGTAGATCGGGTTCGCCAGGATCTCCTCGCGTTCGGCCTCGTCCTTGGCCAGGCGCGCGACGATCTCGTCGAAAGTGCCCTTGCTGTCGAGCATCATCGCCCACAGCTCGCCGCCGCCGTCCACGCCCTGCGCGGCGAGCAGCGCCGCGTCGATCGGCGTCGGCTCGCCCGAGAGGTGCTCCAGGCCGAGCGCGCTCGCCAGGCGCGCGGCCGGGTCGATCGTCACCAGCGCGACCTTCTTGCCGCGCTCGGCCAGGCCCAGCGCGATCGCCGCGGAGGTCGTCGTCTTGCCGACGCCGCCCGCGCCGAGGCAGATGCATACGCGCTTGCCCTGCAGGCGCTCGTAGAGCCCGTTCGGGTGCGCGCGCTTGCCGGTGCGGCGACGCGCCCCGTTGCGCGTGGGCTTGGCGCCGCGCGTGGCCATCCCCCGATCGTAGTTCCCGTGCAGGAATCACCCCGTTGCATGCGAATACCCACCGGACGGCTTTCCCCCTAATCGAGTATCGGAGCCCCCCGTGGAAGGCAAGGCCAAGGTCATCGCGTTCGCCAATCAGAAGGGCGGCGTGGCAAAGACGACGACAACGCTGAATCTCGCCGCCGCATTCGCGGAGGAGGGTCATCGCGTGCTGTGCGTCGACATGGACCCTCAGGGCAACCTCACGATGTCGCAGGGCATCGACCCCGACACGCTCGACAAATCGATGTACGACGTGCTCGTGCACAAGGTCTCGATCCGCGAGGTGATCCGCAAGCGCGAGATCGACATCGCCTGCGCCTCGATCGACCTCGCTGGCGCCGAGATCGCGATGTCGACGATGATCGGTCGCGAGCGCTCGCTGCAGAAGGCCTTCGAGCCGATCCTCGAGGACTACGACTTCATCTGCATCGACACGCCGCCGAGCCTCGGGCTGTTGACGATCAACGCGCTGACGGCGGCCGACAAGGTGATCGTCCCCGTGCAGTGCGAGTATCTGTCGATGCGCGGGCTGATCCAGCTGCAGAACACCCTCGCGATGATCCGCGAGAACCTCAATCCGGGCGTCGACATCGAGGGTATCCTGCCGACGTTGGTGGACTCTCGGACGATCCACGCCAAGGAGGCGATCGAGATCCTCGAGGAAAACTTCGGGGACCGGGTGTTCGCCTCGCGCATTCGCAAGACCGTCCGCTTTGCCGAGGCGCCCGTCAAGGGCATGTCGGTGCTCAAGTACGAGCCAGACGGGGTTGCAGCCCAGTCCTACCGGCAACTCGCGCAGGAGGTTCTCGACCATGGCAAACGCTAAACGCGCGAGCATGCGCGAAGGCCCGCTCGCGGCGCTGTTCCGCAAGACCGAAGGCGCCGAGGACGAGCAGGACGAGGGCCGCGAGCCCGAGCAGACCTCCGCGCGAGAGGCCGCCGAGCCGCGCGCGGCGAGCACGCCGCAGACGCCGGCCGCCGCGCACCCGCGCGAGAGCGGCCTGCCGCACCCCGCGCTCGGCGCATCCACGCAAGCGCCGGCCGAACCGGCGCACGTGCCCAGCCCGCAGGAGCGCCTGCGCCACGCCTTCTCCTCGGAGATCCCCGAGAACGTGATGGAGCCCGCGAGGGCGCGCCCCGTGATGGACGACTACGCACGCGAGCACCCTGACGTGAGCGGCACCTCCGGCCCTGCCGGGCAGCCGGTGATCCGCGTCGTCGGCGTCGGCGGCGCTGGCGTCAACGCCGTCAACCGCATGGTCGAGGCCGAGGTCGAGGGCGTCGAGTTCCTCGCCGTCAACACAGATGTCCAGTCGCTGCAGCAGTCGACGGCCGACATCACGCTGCACATCGGCGCCGAGCTGACACGCGGGCTGGGAGCCGGCTCGGACGCCAACGTCGGGCGCCAGTCGGCGATGGAGGACTACGACCGGCTGAAGGCTTTGCTGAAGGGCTCGGACATGATCTTCATCACCGCCGGAGCCGGCGGTGGCACGGGCACGGGAGCGGCGCCGATCGTCGCGCGGATCGCGCGCGAAGTGGGCGCGCTGACAGTTGCGATCGTGACCAAGCCGTTCGGCTTCGAGGGCTCTCGTCGCGCCGGACAGGCAGAGCACGGCGTCGACACGCTCGCCGCCGAGGTCGACACGCTGATCGTCGTGCCCAACAACCGGCTGCTGGCGGTGCTCGACAAGCAGGTCGCGATGGTCGAGGCCTTCCGCGTCGCCGACGACGTGCTGCGCCAGGGCGTGCAGGGCATCTCCGACCTCGTCACGCTGCCCGGGCTGATCAACCTCGACTTCGCCGACGTGCGCACGATCATGAGCGACGCCGGTAACGCGCTGCTCGGCATCGGCATGGGCGTGGGAGAGGCGCGTGCTACCGAGGCCGCCATGCAAGCCGTCTCCTCGCCGCTGCTCGAAACCTCGATGGAGGGCGCGCGCTCGATCCTGCTGTCGATCACCGGCGGCGAAAACCTGTCTTTGTGGGAGGTCAACGAGGCCGCCAAGGCCGTCTCCGAGGCGGCTCACCCCGACGCCAACATCATCTTCGGCGCGATGGTCGACGAGAAGCTCGACGACCAGGTCTGGGTCACGGTCGTCGCCACCGGCTACGGCGATGAGGGCCGGCGCAAGAGCGTGCAGATGCTCAACGAACCCGCCGGCGAGCCGCGCGTGCAGCGGGCTTCGTCTTCGCGCCCGCGTCGCGGCGGCCTTTCGGTCGACGAACTAGACGTCCCAGAGTTCCTCCCCAGCAGATAGGGCCGCGAGCAGCCAGCCGCTACTCGGCGCCTGTGCTATCGCTCTCGCATGGCTGAAGGCGAGCACGGGATCGTTGCGGCGGGGCATCCGCTGACGGCGCAGGCGGGGGCGCGGGTGCTGCGCGAAGGAGGCAACGCCGTCGACGCGGCGCTTGGCGCGATGCTCACGTCGTTTGCCGCCGAGCCGCTGCTGACCGGCTTGGGCGCGGGCGGGTACATGCTCGTCGCCGGCGGCGAGGCCGAGCCGGCGCTGCTCGACTTCTTCGTGCAGGCTCCGAGCGATCCGCGCGAGCGCGGCGCCGGGCACGCGGTCGCCGAGCTCGACGCCGTCGACGTCTCCTTCGGCGACGCCGCGCAGGTCTTCTACATCGGCCCCGCCTCGTGCGGCGCCTACGGCGCGCCGGCCGGCGTCTGCGAGGCTGCGCGGCGCTGGGGAACGGTGCCGCTCGCGGAGCTCGCCGCGCCGGCTGCGCGGCTTGCGCGCGACGGCGTGCCGCTCAACCACGAGCAGGCCTATGTGGCCGAGATCCTCGCCGATCTGCTGACCTCGACGCCGGAGTGCGCCGCGCTGTGGGCGCCCGAGGGGGGAATCCTGCGCGAGGGCGAGGTGCTGCGCAACCCCGAGCTCGGCGAGATGATCGAGCGGCTCGGCAGCGACGGGGAGTCGCCGTTCTATCGCGGCGACGTGGCCACGGCGGTATCGGACTGGCTGCACGCGCGGGGTGGCTGGCTCTCGGCCGAGGACCTCGACGCCTACGAAGCGACCGAGCGCGAGCCCGTCCGCATCGCCTATCGCGACCGCGAGGTGCTGACCAACCCGCCGCCGTCGGCCGGGGGGACGCTGATCGCCTACGCGCTGGCGCTGCTCGACCGCGGGCCCTCGCCGCCGCCGCTGGCCGGCGTGATCGCGGCGATGCGGGCGGCCCAGCAGGAGCGCACGCCGCAGTTCCTCGACGGGCTCAGCGAGGCGGGCTTCCTCGGCCGCTTCCTCGGCAGCCGCCTGGGGGCGACGACGCACATTTCCGTGCTCGATGCGCACGGTCGAGCATGTAGCGCCACCTGCACCAACGGCGAGGGCTCCGGCGTCGTCGTGCCGGGAACCGGGATCCACCTGAACAACGTGATGGGCGAGGAGGACCTGAACCCGTTCGGCTTTCATCGCCATCCGGCCGGGCGGCGGATGCCGAGCATGATGGCGCCCACCGTCGTGATGCGCGACGGCGAGGTGGAGCTCGTGCTCGGCAGTGCCGGCTCCAACCGGATCCGCTCGGCCCTGTTGCAGACGATCGTCGGCGCCGTCGACCTCGACCTCGACGCCCGCGCCGCCGTCGACGCGCCGCGCGTCCACTTCGAAGGCGACGTGCTCTACGCCGAGCCCGGCATCGATCTCGACGAGTTGCGCTTGGCCGGCGAGCACGAGGACATCGAGATCGTGCGCTTCGCCGGGCTCAACCTGTTCTTCGGCGGAGTGCAGGCCGTGCGCCGGCGCGGTTCGCGCGTGAGCGGTGCCGGCGATCCCCGGCGTGGCGGGGTCGCGGTGAGCGTGTGAGCGCCGGCGTGGGCAGGTTCGCACCCGCGTCCGCACTCGCCCTCGCGCTGCTTGGCGTCGCTACGCTGGCGGCCTGCGGCGGGATCAAGGCGCCCGACCTGTTCATCGTGCAGCGCAGCGGCAGCGGCCCGCACGCGAGGCTCACGCTGCTCGTCAACGAAGAAGGCGGCGTGCACTGCAACGGCGTCGCCGCCCGCAACGGGCACAAGCTCAAACTGAGCGACTCGGCGCTCGTCGAAGCGCGCGCGATCCAGGAAGACCTGAAGGAACCGGCCTCGGCGCAGCTCTCGCTCGCGCCCGGCCCGCAGTCGGTGCTGAGCTACTCGGTACGCGACGAAGACGGCTCGGTGCGCTTCAGCGACAACTCACGCGGACAGCCCAAGGTCCTGCGCCAGCTCGCGCTGTTCGTGCTGCAGACGGCGCAGCGCGTGTGCGGCTTGCCCGAGTAGCGACGCTAGCCAAAGCGCACCTTGCCGTTCGACTGCGCACGCGTCTGCGCGCGGTCGATCAGCTCCAGGCGCTTCAGCGCGGCACGCAGCAGCAGCGCGAGCAGACGCAGGCGTGCACTCTCCGAGCGTAGCTCCAGGAGCTCCTGCTTGGCATCGGTGCCGAACTCGACCGTGCCGGCCATCTCGTAGGCGTCCATCACGCCGACCTCCTCGGCGTCCAGCCGGCGGTCTGTCGCCTGCTCGACCAGCTCGCCGTAAAGCTCGCGCGCGCTCGTCCCGGCGACCTCGTTGGCGTCGGCCCCCTCCGCGTCTTCCTCGTCGGCGAGGAATTCGACAACGCCGGCCGGATAGGGGAGGTCATCCTGGCGCTCGAGCAGCCGGAACGGGCGCGTGCCGCGCGCGAGGATGTTCAGACGGCCATCGGTCATGCGCTCGAGCACGCGCTCGATCTCGCAGGCGCAGCCGACCTCCTTGAGCTCCTCATCGGACAGCCAGACGATGCCGAACTCGCGCTCGGCTGAACCCGGCTCGGCGCTCAGGCAGCGCTCGATCATGCGCTTGTAGCGATCCTCGAAGACGTGCAGCGGCACGCTCTCGTTCGGCAGCGCGACGATACCGAGCGGGAACAGTGGAAAGCCCCGTAAGCCCTGGCCTGGAGTGCCCTGGTCCGGCATGCCTGGAGTCTAAGCGTCCGCTGCCGGCCGGTTGCCCGAATCCGGGCGGACGAAGCCCGGGATTCGCCGAGCCCGAGGCCGCGGCGAGCGGTCGTTAGGAGGCGGCGCGCGGCTTACGCGCCGAGATCAGCAGGTTGTAGAAGATCGCCGGCGGCAGGCGCGACTCGAGCAGCCTGCGGTCGAGGCTCTGCAGCATCAGGTAGCCGCGGTATGCGTACTGGCGCCAGGCCCACGGTACGTCTTCGGGCTCGGCTGTCGCCTCCAGCGTGCGGTTGGTCCAGCCGAACCAGTTGGCCAGCAGCTCCTCGCCCGTGATCCGCACGTCGGCGAAGCCGGCCGAGCGTGCAGCGCGCGCCAGTTCACTCGGGGCGAAGGCGTGGACGTCGACGAAGCCCTCGAGCGCCGCGTCCGGGGCCTCGTCCGCGTGCGAGGAGGCGGGACGAGCGCCGATCGCGCGGCGCCACAGGGGGGCGAGCGCGCCGGCCGCCCGCTTCGGCACCCGCGCCAGGCGGTCGCCGTAGCGCGAGGGCTCGCCGGCGAACAGGACCGTGCCGCCCGGCGCGAGCACGCGCCAGAACTCGGCGAATGCACGTTCGAGGTCGGGGATGTGATGGAGCACGGCGTGGCCGAGCACGAGGTCGAAGCTCTCGTCGGCGAACGGCAGGCGCTCGGCGTCGACCTGCTCGGTGCGCACCTCCAGGCCGAGGCGCTCGGCGTTGGCGCGCAGCGCCGCGAGCATCCCCGGCGAGATGTCGCTGCAGGTCGCCTCGGCGATCATCCCGGCGCGCAGCAGGTTCAGCGTGAAGTAGCCCGTTCCGGCGCCGATCTCGAGCGAGCGCCGCCAGCCGTCGGGACGGTGCCCGATCGCCTTGTCGACCTTCACCAGCACCTGGTCGCGACCGATCTCGCCGAAGTCGATGCCCCACTTGGAGTCGTAGTGGCCCGCCGCCACGTCGTGGTAGCGGGTGTTGACGTCGCGGATCTCCTCGGCGCTCAGGGCGGGCGGCACGGTGGGGCACCATATACTCGCGCGCCGGGCGTTCGCCTTTCACCCCGGCTTGACCACCCCGTACTGAGGTATTTCTTGACCCCAGTCCACTACGAGCAGCACGACCAGCCGGCCGGCGTGCCGCCGCTCGCGCTGACCGGCGAGCGGACGCTCCCGGACGTGCCCGAGGAGAACTACTGGTTTCGCCGCCACCTCGTCGTCTACGAGTGGATCGCCGCTCGCGTGGGCGGTCTGCGCGTGGTCGACATGGCCTGCGGTGAGGGGTACGGCTCCGACGTGCTGGCGCGCACGGCGGCCGGCGTCGTCGGCGTCGACGCCAACCCCGAGGCGCACGAGCACGCGCGGCTTCGCTATCGCCGTCCCAACCTGCGTTTCGCGCGCGACCTGGTGGAGACGTTCGCCGAGCCGGCCGACGCCGTCGTCTTCCTGCAGACGATCGAGCACCTGACCGACCCCGGCGCCGCGCTCGACCACTTCGCCTCGCTCGTCGCGCCAGGCGAGGACGCGGCGCGTTGCTCTGAGGCGGCGGCACGCCCGGGCGCGGCACGCCCGGGTACGGTCATCGTCTCCACTCCGAACGTGCTCACGCTCGCGCCGGAGGGCGAGTCGCGCTCGGGCAACCCGTGGCATGTGCACGAGTACCGCCTCGAGGAGTTCGATCGGCTGTGCCGCGAGCACTTCCGCGAGGTGCG
The DNA here is from genome assembly GCA_963716315.1 of uncultured Solirubrobacteraceae bacterium. Taxonomy (GTDB): domain Bacteria; phylum Actinomycetota; class Thermoleophilia; order Solirubrobacterales; family Solirubrobacteraceae; genus Palsa-744. The sequence continues at coordinate 2,877,586 of OY970301.1, forward strand.
CATGTTCGGCCTGTTCCACGCGCGCAAGCTGCGCGCGCACGAGCTTGCGCTGCGCCTGGGCTGGGACACGCTGCATCCGCGCCTCGGGCTGACCAGTCGCTTCTATGGCTGGTTCACGCCGGCCATCTCCGTCTCGGACTTCGCCATCAGGCCGATCGGCCAGGCGCGGATCGAGGCGGCGCTCGACTTCCTCGCCGTGTGCCGGGTCTAGCGATGGCCGCCGGTAGGGGCGCGGCCAGGGCGGGGTCTCGAGCGGGCGACGGCGCGCTGGCGATCGTGCTGCACACGCACATGCCCTACGTCGAGGGCTTCGGCACGTGGCCGTTCGGCGAGGAGTGGCTGTGGGAGGCGATCGTCGGCAGCTACCTGCCACTGCTCGAGCTGCTCGACGCCGGCGCGCCGCTGACGCTCTCGCTCACACCCGTGCTGTGTGACCAGCTCGAGGCGCCGGGCGTGCACGAGCGCTTCGCCGGCTTCATCGAGCAGGTGCGGCGTCACACGCACGCCGAGGATGCGGCCGGCCTGCGCGCCGGCGGCCACGCGGAGCTGGCGCGTGAGGTGGAGCGCTCGTGGGGGGACTACGAGCGCGCCCTGCAGGAGCTGCGCGGACGCGAAGGGGGGCTGCTCGACGCGTTCGTGCCGCACGCGCAGTGGACTTCTTCGGCCACCCACGCCGTGCTGCCGCTGCTCGCCACCGATGCCGGCCTGCGCCTGCAGGTGCAGGCCGGCATCGACTCGCACCGAGCCCGCTTCGGCGCCGACTGGCGCGGCGGCTTCTGGTTGCCCGAGTGCGCCCATTCCAGGCGCCTCGAGCCGCTGCTGGCCGACGCAGGCGCGCATGCGACGTGCGTGGAGCTGACGGGGAGCTACGGCCTCGGCGCGCCAGAGCACCTGCGGCCGCTGGTTGGCGACGCCGGCATCGTCCTCGTCCCGATCGACCGGCAGACGATGGACCTCGTCTGGAGCGATGACGGATACCCGGCCGACGCGCTCTATCGCGACTACCACCACCACACCGTCCATCACCACACGCCGTGGCGCAACGACGGCGGTGCCTATGACCACAAGCGGGCGCTTGCGAAGGCGCGCGAGCACGCGGCCGATTTCGTCGCCCGCACGCTCGCGCGGTTGCGCGACTGCGGCGCCGGGCTGCCGGGCGGCGGTCTGGTCGTCTGCGCGCTCGATACCGAGCTGCTCGGGCACTGGTGGTATGAGGGGGTCGCCTGGCTTCACGCCGTCGTCGAGGAGTGCCAGCGCCAGCGCCTCGAGCTCGTGCGCCTCGACGATGCGCTCGCGCGGATCGAGCCGGTCCCTGTGAGCGAGTGGCGCCAGGCGCCGTCGCGGGCAGCCGCGGACGCAGGCTTCGAAGCCGAGCCGGCGAGCTCGTGGGGGGCGCACGGGGATTTGTCGACCTGGTCTGGGCCGGCGGTCGCCGACGTCGCCTTCGCGTTGCGCCGCGCCGAGCTTGCGACGATCGCTGCGCGGCCGCGCGCCGGGCGCGCCGCGCTGCGCGAGCTGCTGGCGCTGCAGTCGAGCGACTGGGCGTTCATGCTCACGCGGGGCGTCGCCGCGCCGTATGCCCGCGAGCGGACCGAGCTCCATCGCGCGGCACTCGAGCGGGCGCTGGCCGACCCCGACGCTGCGAGCGACGCCGCGCGGAACCTCGCCGCACGTCTTTGAGTCGGCGCGGGGCGGGAGAGGATCTGGACGCGGGCGTCGGCGCTACCGCCAGCGCATCGTGCGCGGCGCCTCGCGCATGCGAATCAGGCGTGCAGGCACTCCGCCGACGACGGCGTTCTCGGGCACGTCCTTGGGCAGCACCGCGTTGGTGCCGACGATGCTGTTGTCGCCGACGCTGACGCCGCGCAGCACGCAGGCGCCGTAGCCGATCCACACGTTGTTGCCGACGCGCACGTCGCGCTTGTAGATGCCCTGAAGCCTGATCGGCCGATCGACCTCGGTGACGCCGTGGTCGAAGTCGATCAGCATCACGCGGTCGGCGAGGATGCACTCGCGCCCGATCGAGACGTGTTGATAAGCGGAGATCGTGCACTCCTGGCCGATCACGGTCTTCGCGCCGATCTCGACCTCGCCCTCGTGCACGCGGATCTTGCAGCCGTGCCCGAGCCACGCCCAGCGGCCGATGCGCAGCGTCGCGCCGTGGCCGATCTCGAGCTTGACCTGCGGGCAGATGAAGCACAGCCCGTCGGTTTGCAGACGGCCGCGAAAGCGCAGCTTCAGCATCAGCCAGCGCGCGATCAGGTACGCGTAGCGCCGGTTGAGCATGTGGTTGGCGCGCATGAAGCGCAGCAGCGCGAGCGGTCCGCCGTGCAGCGGCTCCGGGGCGCGCCTGATCGTGTCGGCGATCGCCTCGGGGGTCTTGCTCGCGGGTGCGTCGGCCAGCAGCTCCATCGAGGGGAAATCGTATTGCCCTGCGATGATTGCGCCCCCGATGGCCGACGCGAAGCTCGACCCGACCCTGGCGCAGCGCCTGCTCGACGGCGACCGCCGTGCGCTGGCGCGCGCGATCTCGCTCGTCGAGGACGACCGGTCCGAGGGGTGGGAGTTGGTCAAGCAGGTCTACCCGCACACGGGCGAGGCCGCGGTAGTCGGCTTCACCGGACCGCCGGGCGTCGGCAAGTCGACGCTGATCGGCGCGCTGACGAAGGCGCGCCGGGAAGCCGGCCGCAGCGTGGGCGTGCTGTCGATCGACCCTTCCTCGCCGTTTACGCAAGGTGCGCTGCTGGGCGATCGCATCCGCCTCTCCGAGCACTTCCTCGACCAGGGCGTGTTCATCCGCTCGATGGCCAATCGCGGGGCCTTGGGCGGCCTCTCGGAGGCTGCCCTGCAGGCGGCGTTGCTGCTCGACGCGGCCGGGCGCCAGGACGTGTTCGTCGAGACCGTCGGCGTGGGTCAGGCGGAGATCGACATCATCGACCACGCCGACACGATCGTGCTCGTGCTGATGCCCGGCTCGGGCGACTCGATCCAGGCGCTGAAGGCCGGCGTGATGGAGATCCCCGACGTGATCGTGATCAACAAGGCCGAGCACCCGCTGACCGACACGATGGTGCGCGAGATCCGCGGCGTGCTCTCGCTGGCCAACCTCGACCGCACGCCCGAGCAGGTGCGCGAGCGCTGGCGCGTGCCGATCGTCAAGACCGAGGCGAGCCACGGCAAGGGCACCGGCGAGCTGATCGAGCGCCTCGACGAGCACCGTGCGCACATCCTCGAGCGCGGCCACGCTGGCCGAGCGGCGCGCGCGCAACCTGCGCAACGAGGTGCTCGCGATCGCCACGGCGCGCATGCGTAGGCGCCTGGAGGAGGACCTGCGCGGGGACGCCGGCTTCCAGGAGCTGATCGACCAGGTGATCGAGCGCCGGCTGGACCCGGCCAGCGCGGCGGCGACGCTGCTCGAGCGCGACGCCGCCGTGGAGCGCTAGGCTCGCGAGCATGGACTACCTAGACCTGGCCGACCGCAACTGGCCGCTGCTGCGCCGCGTGATGGGCGGGCACACGGCGATCTATCGCGCGACGAACGGCCTGATCGGCCACCGCACGCCGGGAGCGCCGCCGGCGCTGCTGCTCGACCACGTTGGCGCGAAGAGCGGCAAGCGGCGTACGAGCCCGCTCGTGTACGGACGCGACGGCGACAACTTCGTGCTGGTCGCCTCCAAGGGCGGCTACCCGAAGAACCCGGCCTGGTTTCATAACCTCAAGGCGCACCCCGACACGACGATCCAGGTCGGTTCGCAGCACCTGAAGGTGCATGCGCGCGTGGCCGAGGGCGAGGAGCGCGCGCGGCTGTGGAAGCTGATGGTCGGCGTGTACTCCGGCTACGAGGGCTACCGCAAGCGCACCGAGCGCGAGATCCCGCTGGTCGTGCTCGAGCCGCGCTAGGCGCCACGACGCTTTCGTGGCGACAGCCCCCTTCGAAGACGCGATGAGGCTGGGACGGCGCGCTACCGATCGTCGGGCAGACGTGGATGCCGGCGGCGCATGAAGTCGCCGAACACCTAAACAGACATTCACAGATTTCTGTGAGGTCCTGTAAATTTCTGTAAGGGACCTTTGATTCGTCGACAGCGCCCAGCGCGTCGGCCGTCGGAACCTAGGCGCCGAGCGCCCGCGCGATGACCATCTGCTGCACCTCGTCGGTGCCCTCGCCGATCGTGAGGATCTTGGCGTCGCGATAGAAGCGGCAGACGGGATACTCCTCGATGAAGCCGTAGCCGCCGTGTATCTGCACGGCCTCCTCGGAGCAGCGCACGGCGAGCCGGCCGGTCTTCAGCTTGGCCTGCGCGGCGGTCAGCGTGAAGTTGCGCCCCGCGTCCTTCTCGCGCGCCGCCTTGTAGACGAGCAGCCGCGCGGCCTCGATCTCGGTGGCCATGTCGGCGAGCTTGGCCTGGATCGCCTGGAACTTGGAGATCGGCTTGCCGAAGGCCTTGCGCTCTTTGGCGTACTTCAGCGCCTCGTCGAGCGCGCCCTGGGCGAGCCCGACGCCCATCGCGGCGACGCCGATGCGGCCGATGTCGAGGATGTGCAGGAACTGCTTGAAGCCGGCTCCGCGCGGGCCGAGCAGGTTCGCCTCGGGGACGCGGCATTCGTCGAAGCTCAGCGGGCGTGTGTCGGAGGCGTTCCAGCCCATCTTGCGATACGGCTCGCCCTGCTCGTAGCCGGGAGTCCCGTTGGCGACGATGATGTTCGAGATCTCGCGAGCGGCGGCCGGGTCGCCCACGCCGTTTGGAGCGTCTCCGGTCACGGCGGTGATGCAGACGATGCCGGAGATGTCGGTGCCGGCGTTGGTGATGAACTGCTTGGCGCCGTCGATCACCCATTCGCCGTCCTGCAGGCGCGCTCGCGTGCGCGTGTTGCCCGCGTCCGAGCCGGCCTCGGGCTCGGTCAGGCCGAACGCGCCGAGCCGTTCGCCCGAACACAGCTTGGGCAGCCACTCGCGCTTCTGCTGCTCGTCGCCGAACAGGTAGACGGGCTGGGTGCCGAGCGAGGTGTGCGCGCACAGCGTGATCGCCACGGAGGAGTCGACGCGTGTCAGCTCCTCGACGGCGAGCGCGTAGGCGAGCGTGTCGCCTCCTCCTCCGCCGTACTCCTCGGGGAAGGGGATGCCCATCAGGTTGAGCGCGCCGAGCTTGGCGACGATCTCATACGGGAAGGACTTCGTGCGGTCGAGCTCCTCGGCCACCGGGGCGACCTCGCCCTCGGCGAATTCGCGCACCGTGCGGCGGATCAGCTCGTGGTCGGAAGAGAGGTCGAAGTCCATGCGCGGGGATTCTCACAGCTCGCGCCGCTCTACGATGCGCGACATGGATCGCGCGAGCTGGCTGCGCCACTACCTGCTGACGCGCGGACGCAGCTACTGCTATGGCGCCGATCGCTCGCAGCGCGTCGAGCTGCACCTGCCGGCCGGCGCAGGGCCGCATCCGGTGATCGTGCTGATCCACGGAGGCTCGTGGCGCAAGAAGTACGGCCGGGCCGTGATGCGTCCGGTCGCGGCCGCGCTCGTGCGGCGGGGGTTCGCGGCGTGGAACATCGAGTACCGCCGGCTCGGCAACGGTGGTGGCTGGCCGCAGACGTTCGCCGACGTCGCGGCGGCGATCGACCTGCTCGACGGCGCGCACCCGGCGCTCGACCTCGAGCGTGTAGACCTGCTCGGGCACTCCGCCGGAGGTCACCTCGCGCTGTGGGCGGCCGGGCGCGAAGGCCTGCCGGCCGGCGCGCCGGGCGCGCTCGGCACGCGCCCGCGCGTGCGCGTCGCGCGGGCGATCTCGCTGGCGGGCGTGTGCGATCTCGCGGGCGCCTATGCCGACTGGGGCGGGGGCGCCGTGCGCGCGCTGATGGGCGGCTCGCCCGAGCGGCTGCCCGAGCGCTACGAGGCGGGCGACCCGCTGCGTCGCGTGCCCTTGCGAATGCCCACCCTGCTCGTCCACGGCCTGCTCGACGAGACGGTCTCGGTGCGGCTCAGCCGGCGTTACGCCGACGCGGCGCGTGCCGCAGGCGCCGACGTCGAGCTCGTCGAGATCGCCGGCGAGGCCGGTCGCCACCGCGCGTTCGTCGACCCGGACGCACCCGCATGGGCGCCGGTGCTGCGATGGCTGGCCGGCGCGCCCGAGGCCCGCGAGGCGGGCGCGGTCGCTACGAGCTGAACGCGCGCGCCAGCTCGACGAGCAGCCGCACGCCGTACCCGGACGCGCCCTTCGGCGCGTACGCGCGCCCGAGATCCCAGGCCGATCCTGCGATGTCGAGATGCGCCCACGGCGTGTCGCCGACGAAGTTCGAGAGGAACGTGCCGCCGACGATCGTCCCCGCTTTGCGCGCCTCAGGCGCATTGTCGAGGTCGCCGTAGGTGCCCTTGATCAGCTCCTCGTACTCCTCGTGCAGCGGCAGCCGCCAGACGATCTCGCCGGTGCGCTCGCCCGCGCCCGAGATCTGCTCGGCGAGTTGATCGTCGTTGCTCATCAGCCCCGAGTAGGTGGAGCCGAGCGCGACGATCACCGCGCCGGTGAGCGTCGCCAGGTCGACGATCCGCTCGGCACCCTGGCCGACGGCGTGACAGAGGCAGTCGGCGAGCACGAGCCGGCCCTCGGCGTCGGTGTTGTTGACCTCGATCGTCTTGCCGTTGGCCGCGCGGACGATGTCACCCGGCTTGACCGAGCGCCCGCTCGGCAGGTTCTCGGTGGCGCCGACGACGGCGACGATCTTGACCGGCAGGCGCAGCCGCGCGATCGCGCCGACGGCCTCGATCACGGCGGCGCCGCCGGACATGTCGAACTTCATCTCCGACATCTTCGGCCCGGGCTTCAGCGAGATGCCGCCGCTGTCGAACGTGACGGCCTTGCCGACGAAGCCGAGCACCGGCCCGCTCGCGCCGGGGCCCTCGTAGCGCAGCGTGATCAGCGCGGGCTCCTCGTATGAGCCCTGGGCCACGGCGGCGAAGGCGCCCATGCCGCGGGCGACGATGCCCTCGCGCCCCTCGGTCTCAACGCTGAGCCCGTCGATCTCGCCGGCGAGCGCCTCGGCGTAGGCGGCCAGCGCGCTCGGCGTGAGGTCGTTGCCGGGGCGGTTCTGCAGGTCGCGTGCGGCGTTGACGGCGCCGGTCACGAGCGCCGCATCGGCGACCGTCTCGTCCAGGTCGGTTGTGGCCGAGACGAGCAGGCGCTCGAGCGTCTTGGGCGGCGCGTCGGGGTCGGCGGCGGGCGCGGACTTGTGCCGATCGAAGCGGTAGTCGGCGAGCATCGTGCCCTCGACCAACGCGCCGGCGATCGCCGGCGAGCCGTCGTTCGGCGCCTGCCAGCAGAGCGCGACGGTGGACAGCTCGCGCGCCCGTTCGCGTACGGCGGCCGCCACCACGCGTGCCCGCTCGGGCGTGAAGCGCTCGCGCTTGCCGAGCCCGACGAGCAGCCAGCGCTTGCCGTCGGCGTGCGCGAGGGCCAGCGACTTGAACGCTCCGCGTGCCTCGCCGGAGGCGAGCAGCGCCGCCACCTCAGCCGGTGCCGGCTCGAGCGTGCGCTCGTCCTCGAAGACGCCGAGAACTACGGTGTCCGCGTCGGTCGAGCCGATTGGCTGCGTTGTCGCGGAGACCTGCATCGGCCGAGCACGATAGCCGGATCGCTAGCATTGCCGTCCTTCCAAGCGAACTTTTCCCAACGAACACTGGAGAGCCCTGTTCCCATGGCCAAGACCGTGATCCTCGGCAGTGCGCGCACCCCGATCGGCAAGATGGGCGGAGGGCTCTCGACGCTCGACGCCACCGAGCTCGGCAGCACGGCGATCGAAGCCGCGCTCGAGCGCTCGTCGGTCGAGCCCGAGCAGGTTCAGCACGTGATCATGGGGCAGGTGCTGCAGGCCGGCCAGGGACAGATCCCCTCGCGCCAGGCGCAGATCAAGGCGGGAATCCCCAAGGAGGTCTCCTCGGAGACGATCAACAAGGTCTGCGCCTCCGGGCTGCGGGCGTCGGTGTTGCTCGACCAGGCGATCCGCGCGGGAGACGTCGAAGTCGGCGTCGGCGGCGGCATGGAGTCGATGTCCAAGGCGCCCTATCTGCTGCCGCAGGCGCGATTCGGCTACCGCATGGGCGATGCCAAGATGCTCGACACGATGGTCCACGACGGGCTGACCAATCCGTTCTCGGGCAAGCAGATGTTCGTCGAGGCGACCGAAATCGGAGACGAGCTCGAGATCACGCGCGCCGACCTCGACCGCTGGGCCCTGCGCTCGCACGAACGCGCGCTGGCGGCGATCGACGACGGGCGGATGGCCGAGGAGATCGTGTCGGTGACCGTCAAGGGACGCAAGGGCGACACGGTCGTCGAGGTCGACGAGGGCCCGCGTCGCGACACCTCACTCGAGGTGCTGGCCAAGCTGCCGGGCCTGCTCAACAAGGAGGGCTCGCACACGGCAGGCAACTCGCCGGGCGTCAACGACGGCGGCGGCGCGCTGGTGCTTTCCTCCGAGGAGTGGGCGCAGGCCAACGGCAAGGAGGCGCTCGCCGAGATCGTCGCGCACGCCCAGAGCGCTAACGACTTCGCCTACCTCGCCACGACGCCGGCGAGCGCCGCGAAGAAGGCGCTCGTGAAGGCCGGGCTGCAGCCGGGCGACATCGACGTCTGGGAGATCAACGAGGCGTTCGCCTCGGTCACGCTGAACTCGATCCGCATGCTCGGCATCGACGAGGAGTGCGTCAACGTCAATGGCGGCGCCGTCGCGCTGGGGCACCCGATCGGCGCCTCCGGCGCGCGCATCCTCGGCGCGATCGTGCACGAGCTGCGCCGGCGCGGCGGCGGCTACGGCTGCGCCGCGATCTGCTCCGGCGGTGGGCAGGGCGACGCCGTCATCCTCAAGGTCTGAGATCGTCGTGAGCGGCAACGGCCGGGGGCCGAGGCCGGCCGCCTTCTTCGATCTCGACAAGACGCTGATGGCGGGCTCGTCGGGCATCTTCTTCGCCCGCGCGGCCTATGAGACGGGGATGATCTCGCGCTCGCGCCTGGTGCGCGACCTGTACGAGAACCTTCGCTTTCGCCTGCGTGGCTCGACCGACGACCGCGCCGACGACGTGCGCAAGCGCGTGGGAGAGATGATCGCGGGGGTTCCGGTGCGCGACCTGCAACGGCTCTCGCCACGCGTGCTCGCCGGCGTGCTGCCGCGGTTGTACCCGCAGATGCTGCAGCGCGCCTACGGCCACCAGGATGCGGGCGTGCCGGTCTACATCCTCACGGCGGCTTCGCAGGAGATGGCCGACCTGCTCGCGCACGTGCTCGCCTTCGACGGCGGGCTCGGCTCGCGCTCGGAGATCGTCGACGGTCGCTACACGGGTCGCCCGGCCGGCCCGTTCAACTACCGCGAGGGCAAGGTCATCTCGATGCAGGAGCTGGCCGAGCGCGAGGGGATCGACCTGTCGGCGTCGCACGCCTACTCGGACTCGGAGTCCGACCTGCCGATGTTGCGCGCCGTGGGTCGGCCGGTCGTCGTCAACCCCGACGCAGAGCTGCGCCGGATCGCGATGCAGGAGGGCTGGGAGGTCCTTCACCTCGACCGCCTCGGGCAGCACCTGAAGGTGCTCGCCGCACTCGGTGGGGTGGCGGCGCTCGGTGGTCTCGGCCGGGCCGTGCGCGGGACGCGCGGCGAGACACGGGGATCACGTGGCAGCGCGCGATGGCCTGCACGCATAGGCTGAAGGCCAGAGATGTCCGAGCAGAACCAAGGCAAGATCCGCGTCGTCGTCGCCAAGCCCGGGCCTCGACGGGCACGACCGCGGCGCGAAGATCATCGCCCGCGCGCTGCGCGATGCGGGCATGGAGGTGATCTACACCGGGCTGCACCAGACGCCGGAGCAGATCGTCGAGACCGTGATCCAGGAGGACGCCGACGCGGTCGGTCTCTCGATCCTCTCGGGGGCGCACATGACGCTGGTGCCACGCGTGGTCGAGCTGCTGCGCGAGCAGGACATCGATGACGTCGTGGTGACCGTCGGCGGGACGATCCCTGCCGAGGACATCCCGGAGCTGAAGGATCTGGGCGTTGCCGAGGTCTTCACGCCCGGCGCGCCCACACAGGCGATCGTGGATTTCATCCGCGAGGCGACCGCCGCCCGCGCCTGATTGACTCGTCAGTCAACCGGCCAACCAAGTAGAATCGCGGCCAACAGACCCCAAGGAGTTACCTGAGAATGAAGATATGCGTCCTGGTGAAGGAGGTCCCGGACGCCGCCGTCGAGAAGAAGATCGATCCCTCGACGGGGCGCATGGACCGCAGCGGGGAGAAGAACCTCAACCCGTATGACACGCACGCCATCGAGGCGGCGATGCAGATCAAGGAGGGCGGCGCGGTGCCGGTCGAGGAGATCGTCGCGGTGACGATGGGCCCCGAGAGCGCGGTGCGCGCGCTGCACAAGGCCGTCTCGCTCGGTGCCGACCGCTCGGTGCACCTCTCCGACGAGGCCGTCGCCGGCTCCGACGTGGCCGCGACCGGCTACGCGCTGGCCAAGACGCTGCAGCGCGAGAGCCCGGACCTGGTGCTGCTCGGCCAGCAGTCCGACGACGGCGAGTGCTACACGATCGGCGCCGTCGTGGCCGAGCACCTGGGCATGCCGTCGCTGACGCAGGTGATCAAGATGGACGTCGAGTCCGAGGCGCTGCGCTGCGAGCGCCAGGCCGAGTACGGCTACGACACGGTGCAGATCAAGCTCCCGGCCGTGATCTCGGTCGGCGACGCGATCAACGAGCCGCGCTACCCGTCGCTGAAGGCGATCATGGGCGCGAAGAAGAAGCCGCTGGACACGCGTCAGCGCGGCCGACGTCGAGATCGACGCGAGCAAGGTCGGCGGCGAGAACTCGGCCGCACAGTGGGTCGCCGCGAAGGCGCCGCCGAGCAAGGCGGCCGGCGAGATCATCGAGGACGAGGACACCGACGAGACGGTCGAGAAGATCGTCGCCTGGCTCGACGAGAGGAAGCTGATCTAGATGGCAAACATCCTCGTTTACGCGCTGCACTACGACGGCGCGATCAACAAGAACTCGCTCGGCGCCGTCTCCGAGGGCGCCAAGCTCGCTGCCGAGCTCGGCGGCGAGGCGCACGCGATCCTGCTCGGCGAGAACGTGCCGCAGGACCTGGCGGCGACGCTCGGCAAATACGGCGCCAAGAAGGTGCTCGTCGCCGAGGGTCCCGAGGGGCTCGCGCAGCCGCTGGTCGACGCGATGGCCGCGGCGATCTCCGGTGGCGACTACTCCTACGCGCTGTTCGGCGGCGGCCTGCTCGGCTTCGAGATCGGCGCCGGTCTTGCCGCGCGTCTCGGCGCCGGCGTGGCGATGGAGGTCACGAGCGTGCGCGCCGAGGACGGCGAGCTGATCGCCGAGCGGCCGATCCTCGGCGACTCGGCGATCTCGGAGATCAAATACCGCTCGGACGTCGGCATCATCATCGGGCGCCTGAACGCGTTCGAGATCAAGCAGAGCGGTGACGCTGACGCACCGGTCGAGCAGCTCGAGCTTCGAGCTGAGCCCGCACGCCTCGCAGGCCACGATGGTCACGCGCGGCGAACAGCGCGGCGCGGACGTCGACATCGAGGGCGCCGACATCCTCGTCGCCGGCGGTCGCGGCCTCGGCAAGGCCGAGGGCTTCGAGCTGGCCGAGGACCTCGCCAAGGCGTTCGGCGGCAACAGCGCCGTCGCCGCCACTCGCGCGGTGGTCGACGCCGGCTGGTATCCCTACGCCGGCGCAGATCGGCCAGACCGGCAAGACGGTCGCGCCGAAGCTGTACCTCGCGGCCGGCATCTCGGGCGCGATCCAGCACAAGGTCGGGATGCAGTCCTCGGAGAACATCGTCGCGATCAACAAGGACGCGAACGCGCCGATCTTCGAATTCTCCGACCTCGGCATCGTCGGCGACCTGAACAAGATCCTCCCGAAGCTGACGGAGGCCGTGAAAGCGAAGAAGGGAAGCTAGGCATGTCGGCGCACAACGGCAACGGCAAGGTCGCACCGGACCAGTTCCCGCCACCGGTGAACTCGCAGAAGGAGTTCATCAAGCGCGGGCTGGACGACGAGGACGAGCTGATCGAGGTCGGCGTCGCGATCGTCGGCGGCGGGACCGCCGGGCTGGCGTGCGCCAACCGCCTGCTGCAGCTGCTGGCCGACGACCCGGAGACGATGGAGCGCCTCGGCGAAGTGCCGGTCGCGGTGGTCGAGAAGGCGAAGACGTGCGGCGGGCACAACCTGTCCGGCGCCGTGATGCGACCGAAGCCGCTGGAAGAGCTGTTTCCGGAGATGACGCGCGAGCAGTGGCGTGAGGAGGGCTTCGCCTTCGGCGAGGTGACCAAGGAGGCGGTCTACATGACGCCGACGGCCAAGACGAAGGTGCGCATCCCGCCGCCGCCGCCGTTCAAGAACCACGGCAACGAGGTCGTCTCGGTCTCGGCGCTGGCGCGCTTTCAGCAGCGCCAGGCCGAGGAGGCGGGCGCCTACATCCTCACCGAGACCTCGGCGACGCAGCTGGTCGTCGAGGACGGCCGCGTCGTCGGCGTGCGCTCGGGCGACAAGGGCCGCGGCAAGGACGGCGAGCCGCTCGGCAACTTCGAGCCGGGCACCGACATCAAGGCGCAGGCGACGGTGCTCGCCGAGGGCTGCTGGGGCCATCTGACGGGCGCGGCGATCCGCGAGTTCGACCTCGCCGAGAACCGCGAGCCGCAGGTCTGGGAGCTCGGCGTCAAGGAGGTCTGGAAGGTCCCCAAGCCGCTCGACCGCCTGATCCACACGATCGGGCCGTGGCCGCTGAAGCTTTCGGCCAAGTACGGGCAGATCGGCGGTACCTGGATCTACCCGATGAAGGACGAGAAGAACGGCGACGATCTGGTCTCGATCGGCTTCGTGATCGATCTCGAGTACGCCGACGCGACGACCTCGGCGCACGACCTGCTGCAGCAGTTCAAGACGCACCCGCTGGTCAGGGGCATCCTCGAGGGCGGCGAGCGCGTCGCCTGGGGCGCGAAGGCGCTGCCCGGCGGCGGCTACTGGTCGATGCCGAAGCTGACGATGCCCGGGGCGCTGCTCGATCGGCGACGCCGGCGGCATGGTCGACACGGTCGCGCTGAAGGGCGTGCACCACGCGATCAACTCGGGCAAACTCGCGGCGAGGCGATCTACGCGGCGCTCTCGCGCGGCGAATCGAGCTTCGAGCCCTACGAGCAGGCGATCGAGGACTCGGTCACGCGGCAAGGAGCTGTACGAGGTGCGCAACACGCGCCAGCCCTTCCAGAACGGCTTCCTGCAGGGCGGCCCGATCGTCAACCTGGCGATCGCGACCAAAGGGCTGCTGCCCCCGGGCCGCCTGGCCTGGCACCGCAACGACGCCAAGCCGATGTTCATCGGCAAGACGGCGACAGTCCTATCCCAAGCCGGACGGGAAATACATCTTCGACAAGCTCTCGTCGGTGTTCATCACCGGCAACGCCACGCGCGACGACGCGCCGAACCACATCCGCCTGCACAAAAACGTGCCGCGCGAGATCGCCGAGACGTGGCGCTGGATGTGCCCTGCGGGGGTGTATGAGATCCCCGAGGACGCACCCGAGCACGGCGAGGTCGACGTGATCGTCAACTACACCAACTGCGTGCAGTGCGGGGCGATCACGGCCAAGGGCGGGCGGCTGACGACGCCCGAGGGTGGCGACGGCCCGCTCTACCAGATCCTCTAGCGGCACGAGGGGCGGCGCGCTACGGCGTCCTCGGTCGCTTACGTACAAAGCACGCCACGCTCCCTGCGTCCTTGTATCGCTTGCCCCTCGCACCGCTAGGCCGCGTGGTCGTGGCCGCGAAACATCCGTGCGAGGCCGGTGTTAGAGGGTTGTCGTGGACAGCCGCTCAGTTCGTCTCCAGCTCACAACACGCACGTCGATGCGCGCGCTCGCCGCGCTCATCTGCGTGCCGGCGCTGCTGCTCGTGATCGCGCAGGCCGATGCCAGCGGGCAGGGCTCGCCGCCGGGCGGTGCCGGCGCACAGCAGCTCACGCCTCCGGCCGCCGGCGGCGTCTCGGCGACGCTCGAGGAATGCGTCCCGGCGAGCGTGCAGGAACAGCGGGCGGTCGCGTTCTCCGGCGAAATGACGGCGGTTCCCGGGGCCTTGCGCATGGCCATGCGGATCGACCTCGAGGAGCGTGCCCCAGGTGAAGTGGAATTCCGCACCGTGACGGCTGCCGGGCTCGGGGTCTGGCGCTCCTCGGACCCGAAGGTCAAGGTCTACAAGTACCTCAAGCAGGTCACGAACCTCTCCGCGCCGGCCGCCTACCGCGGCTTCGTGCGCTTCCGCTGGTTCAACGCCAAGGGGCACGTGCTCAAGCGCGCCGACAGGCTGACGAGCAGGTGCCTGCAGCCGGCCGCGGCGACGGAACCCGGCGAAACGGGCGCGGGGACCGGGACGGGCCCGCCGAGCCCCGGCGCCACGATGCCACTGGCCTGATCGAACGGCAGCGAGACGGAGCCATCGCTTGCCGGGCGAGCGCCGACCGCTAGAATGAGCGAGCGATGAAGGCCAAGATCCACCCGACGTACACACGGGCGCACGTGCACTGCACCTGCGGCAACGAGTTCATCACTCGTGCCACGCAGGAGGAGCTGCGCGTGGAGGTGTGCTCGAACTGCCACCCGTTCTACACGGGTCGCCAGAAGCTCGTGGACAGCGGTGGGCGCGTGGAGCGCTTCCAGCGCCGCGTGGCCAAAGGCCGCCTGGCCCAGACTCGGTCAGCCAAGTAGCGCGATGTCCTCCCGTCTTGCCGGTTCGCCGACGACGACGGTCGAGACCGACAGTCCGGCGGCGACGCTGGATGTCGAGCGCCCGGCGGGCTCTGTCAACGGAGCCGGCGGCGAGCTGCCGCAGAACGTCGACGCCGACGATCACGGGCAGCTGAACGCGCGGCGCGACGCGCCCGTCGGCGGGCAGGCGGTGCTCGAGGGCGTGATGATGCGCGGCGTCTCCAACTGGGCGGTGGCCGTGCGCAAGCCGAGCGTCGAGCAGCTCGCCGAGGGCGAGCGCTCGCCGGAGGAGGCGGCGCTGGGAGAGATCGAGGTCAGCACTTTCCCGCTGGAGTCGGCGCTCAAGCGCCATCGCCTGCTGCGGCTGCCGATCATCCGCGGCGTCGTCGCGCTCGGCGGCTCGCTCGTGATCGGCTTCCGCGCGCTCGAGGTGTCCGCCAACGCGCAGCTGCCGCCCGAACCGAAGGACGAGGCGCAGGCTGACGCAAACGGCGTAGTCGAGCCGGCCGAGCCGGACGAGATCCCCAAGGCGGTGTGGGCGGGAACCGTGATCGTCGCGCTCGTCTTCGCGATCGTGCTGTTCTTCCTGATCCCGGTCGGGCTGACGAGCCTGATCAAGGGAGCAGCTCGGCTCCTCATTCCTGTTCTGGCTGATCGAGGGCGTCGTGCGCACGACGATCTTCCTCGGCTACATGCTGCTGCTCTCGCGCCTGCGCGATTTGCGCCGCGTGTTCGAGTATCACGGCGCCGAGCACAAGACGATCTCCTGCTTCGAGGCCGGCCTGCCGCTGACGCCGGTCAACGCGCAGCGCTTCTCGCGGCTGCACCCGCGCTGCGGCACTAGCTTCTTGCTCGTCGTGATGATCGTGGCGATCTTCGTGTTCGCCCCGATCGGCCTGCCCGCCTGGTACTGGCTGGTCGCCACGCGCATCCTCGGCGTGCCGCTGATCGCCGGCATCTCCTTCGAGCTGATCAAGTTCGCCGGTCGCAACCGCAGCCGCCGTTGGGTGCGCGCGGTCATGTGGCCGGGGCTGAAGCTGCAGCTGCTTGACCACGCGCGAGCCCGACCTCGACCAGCTGGCCGTCGCGATCGCCGCGCTCGAGGCGGTGCTCGAGCGCGAGACCCCCGGCGCGCTGTCGGCCGAGGACTTGGTCGGCGTCGAGGTCGTGGCTTAGCCAGACGGCCGATAGGCGGCGCGAGCCGGTGTCCTCGGTATCGCACGCCACGCTCCCTGCGTCCTAGGCTCGCTTGCCTCTCGACCGTCTGGACCCGTCCCCTGGCGCGATCGGCAGGCCGAAGGGCGGCACATAGACTGAAAGCCGCATGATCGAAGACCTCGTCAAGCAGATCGAGAGCCGCTTCGCCGAGCTCGGCGAGCAGATGACCGACCCGGAGGTGATCTCCGACCGCGAGCGCTACGCCGAAGTGGGCCGCGCCTACAGCCAGCTCGAGGCGGCGGCGAAGCTGGCGACGCAGTGGCGCGAAGCGCAGGAAACGGTGACCGGCGCGGAGGAAATGCTCGCCGAGGAGGAGGACTCCGAGCTGCGCGAGGAGTTGGGCGGCGCGCGCGAGCGGATCGAGGAGCTCGAGGAGGAGATCCGCATGGCGATGGTCGAGCGCGACCCCAACGACGAGAAGAGCGTGATCGTCGAAATTCAGGGCGGCGCGGGCGGCGACGAGGCCGGGTTGTGGGCGGGCGATCTCTACCGGATGCTGACCAAGTACGCCGAGCGGCGCGGCTGGCAGATCGGAGCCGATGGAGATCGGCGACGGCAAGTACACGTTCGCGATCAAGGGCGACGGCGCCTACTCGGTGTTCAAGTTCGAGGGTGGCACGCACCGCGTGCAGCGCGTGCCGCAGACCGAGTCCCAGGGCCGTGTGCACACCTCGACGGCGACGGTCGCCGTGCTGCCGGAGGTCGAGGACGTCGACGTGCAGATCGACCCGAACGACCTGCAGATCGACGTCTACCGCTCCTCTGGTCCGGGCGGGCAGTCGGTCAACACGACCGACTCGGCCGTGCGCGTCACACACAAGCCCTCGGGCATCGTCGTCTCGATGCAGGACGAGAAGTCACAGCTGCAGAATCGCGAGCAGGCGCTGCGCGTGCTGCGCGCGCGGCTGTACGAGCGGGCGCTCGCCGAACAGCAGGCCGAGCTCGCCGCCGACCGCCGCTCGCAGGTCGGCACGGGCGATCGCGCCGAGAAGATCCGCACGTACAACTACGGCGAGCGGCGCGTGACCGATCACCGCATCAAGCTGACCGTGCACAACCTCGACGAGGTGCTCGAGGGGCAGCTCGACGAGCTGACGAACGCGTTGCAGGCCGACGAGAAGCGCCGGCGCCTGCAGGCGCAGGCCGCCGCGTGAGCACGCGGACCGATGCTCCCAGGCGCGTGCGCGGGACGAGCGTGCGCGACGCGCTCGAGGGTGCGGTCACGGCGATCGGCGCCGCCGGCTGCGAGACACCGCGGCTGGACGGCGAAGTGCTGCTTGCGCACGTGCTCGGCGTCGGTCGCGAGCGACTGCTACTCGACCGCGAGCTGCTCGTCGCCGGCGCGGCTGTGCGCGCCTATCAGGACGCCGTCGGCGTCGCGCGGTGCTGCGCGAGCCGGTCGCGTACATCACCGGCAGCCGAGGCTTCCGCCAGATCGAGCTTGCGGTCGACGCGCGCGCGCTGATTCCCCGCCCGGAGAGCGAGCTGCTCGTGGAGCTGGGGCCTCGGGCTCCCCGCCGGCGCGCGCGTGCTCGATGTCGGCACGGGCAGCGGCGCGATCGCGCTTGCGCTGAAGCACGAGCGCCCGGACCTCGCCGTGAGCGCCAGCGATCGGAGCGCCGATGCGCTCGAGCTCGCCCGTTCGAACGCCGCCCGGCTCGGGCTCGACGTCGAGTTCATGCAGGCAGACCTGCTCAACGGAGTGTCAACCGAGTTCGATGCGGTGCTCGCCAACCTGCCCTACGTGGCCGAGTGCGAGCGCTCGACGCTGGCGCCGGAGATCCTTCGCCACGAGCCGGCGGGCGCGCTGTTCGCCGGCGAGGACGGGCTCGACGCGATCCGCGCCCTGCTCGCCCAGTTGCAGACCCGATGCGGCGTCAGCTTCGCGGCGTTCGAGGTCGGCGCCGGACAGGCGCCGACCGTCACCGGGATGCTTCGCACGGCCGGGTTTGCAAAGGTTGAATGCATGCACGACCTTGCGGGTATGGAGCGGGTGGTGAGAGCAGAGCGCTTCGTGATGGCCGGGTCCGCGCGAGAGGAGTCCACGCCGCGGTGAGTCCGACGACGCTTGGCGACGACGACGCGGAGCGCCTGCGCGAGTGCGTGGCCGGGGGCGGCGTCGCCGTGTTCCCGAGCGACACCGTCTATGGCGTCTGCTGCGACCCCGACAACGAGGCGGCCGCGCAACGCCTCTACGAGCTGAAGGGCCGCCCGGCGACGCGGCCCGCTGCGGTCATGTTCTTCGCGCTCGAGCCGGCCCTGCGGGCATTGCCCGAGCTGCTCGCGGCCGAGCGGGCGGCGCTGCAGGCGCTCCTGCCCGGACCGGTCACGCTGCTGCTGGAGAATCGCTCCGGCGACTTCCGCGCGGCCTGCCGCCGGGACCCGACGACGCTGGGTCTGCGCGTGCCGTGGCTGCCCGAGAGCCTGCACGCGCTCTGCTCGATCGCCGAGCCGGTGATGCAGACGAGCGCCAACATGTCCGGCCAGCCCGACGCGCGCACGCTCGCCGAAGTGCCGTCCGCGCTGCGCGAGGGGGCCGACCTCGTGCTCGACGGGGGGAAGCTGCCGGGAATGCCCTCGACGGTGGTAGACCTGCGCGAGTACGAGCAGAGCGGCGCCTGGTACGTGCTGCGCGAGGGCGCGCTCGCGGCCGAGGCCGTCGGCGAGCTGCTGGCCGGCGCCCCGGCGCGCTGAAGGCGGGACAGAGGCGCCCGCGGGACCTCCGTCCACGGGTCGTGAGCGCGTGCTAGCCTCGTGACAGCTGCCGCGACTGGCGCCTGAGGTGGGATCGACCACCGGGAAGCGGCCAGCTCAACCGCCGCGCGCCTGGGCATCAAGTCTTCACAGTCCGCTCAAGGAGGGCGCCATGTCCGAGCTCAGCCCCGATTACTTCAACCGCCCGCTCAGCGAGGTCGACCCCGAGATCGCCGACGTGCTGCGCGGCGAGCTCGAGCGCGAGCAGCGCACGCTCGAGATGATCGCCTCGGAGAACTTCGTGCCGCGCGCCGTGCTCGAGTGCCAGGGCTCGGTGCTCACGAACAAGTACGCCGAGGGCTATCCCGGCCGCCGCTACTACGGCGGCTGCGAGTGGGTCGACGTCTCCGAGCAGCTCGCGATCGACCGCGCCAAGGCGCTGTTCGGGGCCGAGCACGCCAACGTCCAGCCGCACTCCGGCGCGCAGGCCAACACGGCCGTCTATCACGCGCTGCTGCAGCCGGGCGACACGATCATGGGCCTCTCGCTGGCGCACGGCGGGCACCTCACGCACGGGATGAAGATCAACGTCTCGGGGCGCCTCTACGACATCGCCCCCTACGAGGTCGACCGCGAGAGCAGCCTGATCGACATGGACGAGGTCGCGCGGATCGCGCGCGAGCGCCGCCCGAAGCTGCTGTTGGCGGGCTGGTCGGCCTACCCGCGCCAGCTCGACTTCGCGCGCTTCCGCGAGATCGCCGACGAGGTCGGCGCGCTGCTGATGGTCGACATGGCGCACTTCGCCGGGCTCGTCGCGGCGGGGCTGCACCCGAACCCGATCGAGCACGGCGCCGACGTCGTCACGACGACGACGCACAAGACGCTCGGCGGGCCGCGCGCGGGCATGATCCTCTGCAAGGAGGAGTACGCCAAGAAGATCGACTCGGCCGTCTTCCCGGGCCAGCAGGGCGGGCCGCTCGAGCACGTGATCGCGGCCAAGGCGGTGACGTTCAAGATCGCCGCGAGCGAGCTGTTCGCCGAGCGCCAGCGGCGCACGCTCGCCGGCGCGCGGCGCCTGGGCCGAGGAGCTCGCTGAAGGCCGGTCACGGCGTGAACGTGCTGACCGGCGGCACCGACGTGCACCTCGTGCTCGTCGACCTGCGCGACTCAGACCCCGAGCTGACCGGCCGCCAGGCAGAGGACCGGCTGCACGCGATCGACATCACCGTCAACCGCAACGCCGTTCCGTTCGATCCGCGGCCGCCGATGGAGGCCTCGGGCCTGCGCATCGGCACACCGGCGCTCGCCACGCGCGGCCTGCAGCACGAGGACTTCGTCGAGGTCGGCAAGATCATGGCCAGCGCGCTGACGCCCGAATACGAGTCGCGCGCGGGCGAGCTGGCCGAGCGCGTCGGCGCGATCGTCGAGCGTTACCCGCTTTATCAAGAGCTCGGCGCGGGCACCCCCGCCTAGGCTGCGAGCGGCAGAGCGCCGGCCTGCGCGCGCCCTGCGCTGGTGTGCGACGCCCCCGCCTGCGATGCTGTTCCGGTTCGAATGGCGCATCCAACCGAGCTCGACGCTCTATACGCCTTCCTGCTCGCCGCTGCCGTGACGGCGCTGTTGACGCCGCTCACGATGCGCTTCGCAAGCGCGGTCGGCGCGATCGACGAGCCGCGTGAGCGTGGCCTGTCGGAAAGCTCGACGCCGCTGCTCGGCGGGCTGGCGATCTTCGCCGGCACGCTCGTCGCCGGGCTGATCTGGCTGCCGGCCGGGTTCGGCAAGGACCACGAGCTGTGGCACGGCGTGCTGCTCGCCGCCGGCGTGATCACCCTCGTCGGCGCGCTCGACGACCGCTTCGAGCTGCCGCCGCTGGTCAAGCTCGCCGGGCAGATCGTGGCGGCGGTGATCGTCGTGCACTACGGCGTCGCCGTGAAGGCGATCACGCTGCCCTTCGTCGGCACGTTGGCGTTCCCCAACGCCGGAGTGACCAACGCCGGCCCGGTGCTGACCGTGGTCGGTCTCGTGGCGATGATGAACGTCGTCAACTTCTCCGACGGCGTCGACGGCCTCGCGGCCGGCGTCTGCATGATCATCGCCGCGGCGATGACGGTCATCGCCTTCGACCTCGGCCGCCAGCAGCCGGGCGTGCTGGCCGCGATCACGGCCGGCGTGGCGCTCGGCTTCCTGATCTTCAACTTCCCGCCGGCCTCGAGCTTCATGGGCGACTGCGGTGCCAACCTGCTCGGCCTGCTGATGGGCGTGATCACGGTCGAGGCCGCCGTCAAGACGGCCGCGGTCGTGTCGTTCGTGCTGCCGCTGATCCTGCTCGCCGTGCCGTTCCTCGACACGACCTTCGTCGTGCTCAAGCGATTGAAGTACCGACAGCCGATCTACCGGCCCGACAGCGAGCACTTCCATCACCGGATGGCGCGGATCGGCTTCTCCAGCCGGCGCACGATCGCCTACCTGTACGCGTGGACGCTGATGCTCGCCGGGCTCGCGCTGGCTCTGCGCTTCATCCCCTACTCAGACCACAAAGGCCACCTGCACACCGGCTGGACGCTCGTGCTGATCGCGCTCGGGCTGATCGTAGCCGCGGCCAGCGTGTACCTCGTCTACGTGCTCGAGATCCTCAAGTTCCGCCGGCTGGCGGCGATGCGGATGCGGCTGCAGCGGCCTGAGGCTTCAGCGACGGAGATCGAGCAGGGCGTCGTGCGCGACCTGGAAACGGGGGAGATCGATGCCGTGAGGGTGGATGATGGTGTGCACGCGTCCGTGGGAGACGGGGCGGGGCGGCGTGAGCAGCCCTTCGCCGAGCGGCAGGTGGATCAGGACGGCGTACGCGCAGAACAGCAACGTGGCGGCTCGCAGCCGCCGGTCGCCGCCGACGGCCGCTAGCGGCAGCGCCCAGATCGCGTACCACGGCAGCAGCCAGGCCGTCGACAGCAGCAGGGCGAGCGTCGTCCAGCCGGCGGCGACGCGCCAATCCGCGCCCCGCACCGTGCGCCAGAGAGCGAGCACGAAAGTTGCCACGAACAGCGCGGCGAACAGGTTGCGCCACCACCCGGGCGTGCCGGCCAGGCCGAACAGACGCGCCGTCTCGGCCGGGATGCTGTGCACGGCGACGAGCTGCTGCTGCTCGCCTACCGCGCTGAGGAAGCCGAGCGCGTGACTGCCGAAGCCGATCAGGCCGATCGTGCCGAGCACGAGCAACCCGAGCACGGCGCCTTGCAGCGTCGCCAGCCGCTCGCGTGCGCGCGGCGCGCCGAGCAGCACGAACGGCAGCGACAGGCCGGCGGTCACCTTCACGCCGACCCCCGCCACGAGCGTCGCCGCGGCCGAGCCGAAGCGCGGCGCGGCGCCGGCCGTGAGCACCAGCGCAGCCGACAGCGCGAGCAGGATCAGCGTGTCGTTGTGCGCGCCACCCACGGCGAGCACGAGCAACACGGGATTCAGCCCGACGAAGGCCGCCGCCCAGCGACGCGACTGCCCGAGCCGGCCGGCGGCGCGCACGATCAGCGCGACGGCGCCGAGGCTGCAGAGCACGGCGAGCGCCTTGAACGCCCACAGCCCGCCCGACAGCCCGAGCGGCACGAAGGCGTAGCTGAGCAGCGTGAACAGCGGGCCGTAGGGGGAGTGCTGGTAGGGCCAGCCCAGGAAGGCGAAGACTTCGTCGCTCGAGGCCTGCGCCGCGACGTGCGTGTAAGGGTCGAGGCCGTGCAGCGCGCCGAGTCGCGCGAAGCCGATGTAGCCGAACACGTCCTGGGAGATCAGCGGCGGCCCGAGCAGCAGGATCGCGTGGGCCGCCACGACTGTTGTCGCGATCGCGCGCAGGCTGAGCGTGCGCGCCGCCGCCAGCACGAGCAGGTAGCTCGCGCACATGATCAGGCTGAGCGTCTGAAAGCCGCCCGAGCCGATGCTCATGCCGAGCCCCTGCAGCGGCCCGGCCAGCCAGCCGATCCAGCCGCCGCTGCGCGAGGGGACGTACTGCGAGGGCTCGCCGGCTGCGCCGGCGACCGTCAGGAAGGTCGTCGAGACGACGCCGAGCAGCCCGAGCAGCCCCAGCGCCCGCAGCAGCCCAGTCCGGTGCAGCGCGGCGCCGCTGGAGCGTGGCCGATGGCGGCGTGAGGCCGATGGCGCGGCCTCTATCGGCGCGCCGGGAGGTGCCGGGGCGATCGGCATCGGCCCATTGTTGCGTCTCGCGCCCAGGCAGGCGTGTGGTGCGGAAGGTAGAATCCTTAAGGCAGCCGCGAGAACGCGTGCCCGGGAGCGCCGACCGGTGTACGTGTTTGCGGCACGTCAGGCGCCTTCCCCAGGGCGCGCTGCCTTCCACATGCGACTTCACCGCCGCAAATCGACATCGAGTCGGGCCCCAGGGCCGCGACGCGTCTTGATCCTCTCTGCCGACGTCGGCGAGGGGCACGCTGCCGCTGCCCGCGCGCTCGCCGCACAGCTCGAAG
Source organism: uncultured Solirubrobacteraceae bacterium (assembly GCA_963716315.1). GTDB lineage: Bacteria > Actinomycetota > Thermoleophilia > Solirubrobacterales > Solirubrobacteraceae > Palsa-744. The sequence continues at coordinate 2,900,714 of OY970301.1, forward strand.
AACACGCCGGAGCCCACCGAGGTGACCGTGATCGACGGGCTCGCCGCGATGGGTCGCGTGCTCAAACCGGTCGTCGAGGACGGCTACCGCGTCCAGCTTCGCTTCATCCCGTGGACCTACACGATCGTCTACGGGCTGCTCAACCACGTCCCGCCGATTCGCGCGCTGGCCACGCGCCTGTTGCGCCTGTTCGGCTCACGTCCGCTGGCGCGCGCGATCGCCGAACACGATCCTGATGTGGTCGTCTCGACTTACCCGGCCGTCACCGTCGTGCTCGCGCGGCTGCGCCGCACGGGCGAGGTCAAGTGCCCGACGGTCGCCACGATCACCGACCTGACCGGCCTGTTCTTCTGGGCGCAGCCGGGGATCGACATGCACATGGTCATGTACGGCGAGTCGCTCTCATCGGTCGAGCGCATCGCCGGGCGCGACAGCGTGCAGCTCGTGGCGCCGCTGATCTCCGAGGAGTTCCTCAAACCGCGCTGCCCGCGCCAAGCGCGGCGCCAGCTCGGCCTGCCCGAGGACGGCCGCATGGTCGTCGTCTCCGGCGGTGGCTGGGGTGTGGGGGACGTGCTCGGCGCCGTGCGCGAGTTCATCCGCGTGCCCGAGGCGAGCAGCATCGTCGTGCTCGCCGGGCGCAACGAGCAACTCGCCGAGAAGCTCCGCCGCACGTTCGGCTCAGAGCAGCGCGTGCACGTCTACGAGTTTACCGACAAGATGCCCGAGCTGCTGGCGGCTGCCGACGTGCTCGTGCACTCGACCGGCGGCGTGACCTGCCTGGAGGCGATGGCGGCGGGAACGCCGGTCGTCTCCTACGGCCTGCCCGTCGGCCATGCCCGCGTCAACACGCGCGCGATGGCGGCGCTCGACCTGGTGCGCCTCGCCAACGACACGACCGAGCTGCGCGAGCACGTGCGCGCGAGCTTCGCCGCCACGCCCGAGCTCCAGGCCGTGTCCGAGGACGCGCACGACCTCGCGGCTGCCGACGTGGTGCTGCAGGCGCCGCGGCGCGTGCGCCCGATCCCGCGCTGGCGCCTGCGCGCGGTCGCGCTGGCCTCACAGCTCGTGCTGCTGCTCGGCTTCGGCATGTGGATGATGTCGACCGACGACGTGACGGCGCTGGCGAGCAAGATCCTGCACGTCCAGCCGATCAAGCAGGTCAAGACCGATCAGCCGGACATCGGCTTGATCCTGCACGTGCCGGCGGGCGACGTGGCACCGATCGCCACTGAGCTCGCCAAGCGCGGCATCCACGCGTCGTTTGCCGACGATGGTGGCGTGCCGAGCACGGCGACGGTCGCACAGATGCGCTCGCTCGGCGATGAGCTCGTGCCGGAAGTCACTGGCCACTCGATCTTCCGCTGGGTGCGCACGCGCAGCGCGCTGCATGCCCAAGCGCACGCGCTTGGCCTATCCCACCGCTTTTACTTCCTGCAGCCACGCGGCGGTCTGACCGTCGGTCAGCTCGTGCTGGCGCGCACGGCCGGCGCAACGCCCGTCTGCGGTGAGCAGCGGCTGAGCGCCGGGGTGCTGCCTCACGGCACGACGCGCGCCGGCGACGTGCTGGTCGTCGAGCTCGACGGCTCGCCCGCCTCGGTCTCGGGGCTCGAACGGCTGATCTCCTGGCTGGGCGTGCGCGGGCTCGGCGCCGAGCCGCTCGACTGGCTGACGCGCTCGCCCTCCATCAGCGCGACGAGCAGCTGAGAGCGCGCGAGCGTCGCCGCGCCGACCACCAGCAGCGCCAGCGAAGCCGACAGCGGCACGCCCCCCCATGGCGTGTCGGCGAAGCTCTCGCCGAACAGCAGCGGCGCGACGACGATCGGGATCACGGTCTGCGTGACGAACACGACCGGCGCCACCTGAATCGCCGGGCGCTCCTGCAGCGCGCTCATCTCGCTGAGCACGCCGACCCCGGAGGCGAGCGCCGTCGAGAGCCCCCAGGCGATCGCCAGGCCGATGTGGCCGTTGGAGAGGTCATCTGAAGCGAGCTTCGTGGCGATGCCGCTCCAGCCGCCGGCGAGTCCCGCTCCGATCATCGTCAGCGCCGCCGGTGGGCGCGCGAGCAGCCTCATCGCATAGGGCAGCAGGGCGGCGAGGCCGATTCCCAGCAGCACGAAGGTGATCGCGAGGTTCTCCGAGCCGTGTCCGGCCGAGCGCGGCGGCGCTGCCAGCCCGGCACCGACGACGCCGATCACGATCGCGACAGTCGCCAGGTGCTCGCTGCGCCCGGCGTGCTCGCCGAGCATCCGCTGCGCGAGGAACAGCAGCACGAGCAGGCCGGCCGCGAGTGCAGGCTGCACGACGACGAGTGGCGCCAGCAGCAGCGCCACGAGCTGCAACGGCCAGCCGAGGATCGAGAGGCCCGTGCCGAGCAGCCAGCGCGCGCGGCGCAAGAGGCGCCAGGCGAGCGCCAGGCGCAGGTGCTCGCCATGCGGCGCCTGCTTGGCGTCCATCGCCTGCAGCGTGATCCCTAGGCTGTAGAGGGTCGACGCCGCGACGGCCGCTGCAATGCCCAGCACCAGATCGACCATGTCTGCCCACGATCATCGCAGCCCCAGTCCCCCGATTGCCGGCGCGGCCGTCGCGTTGACGCTTGCCGTGCCCGTCGCCGGCTACCTGCTCCCGGGCCTGGCCGCCGCGCTGCCCGCTCTGCGGCGCCCGCTCGGCGTGGAGGACCGCACGGCCGCCGGCGTCGGCTACGCGCTGACGTTCGACGACGGCCCGCACGCGCAGGGCACGCCGGCCGTGCTCGAGCTGCTCGCCGGCGCCGGCGTGCAGGCGACGTTCTTCCTCGTCGGCGAGCAGGTCAGGCGCAATCCCTCGCTCGCGCGCGAGATCGCCGCCGCCGGGCACCTCGTCGGCGTGCACTGCGAGCGCCACCGCAACCTGCTGCGCCTGACGCCGGCACAGACGCGCGCGGACATCGAACGCGCAGAGGCCGTGATCGCCGAGACGACCGGCCTCGCGCCTGCGCTCTACCGGCCGCCCTACGGGGTGCTCAACGCGGCCGCGCTGCGCCTGGCGCAAAAGCGCGGCTGGCGCACGCTGCTGTGGAGCCACTGGGGGCGTGACTGGGAGCGGCGCGCCACGCCGGACTCGATCGCCGCGCGCGTGACCGCCGGCGCCGGTGCCGGCTCGGTGCTGCTGCTGCACGACGCCGACGACTATTCGGCTCCCGGCTCCTGGCAGAACACCGTCGCGGCGCTCCCGCGCGTGCTTGCGACGCTCGCCGAGCGCGGGCTGAGCCCCGTCGCGCCGTGAGCGCTGGCTAAAATCCCTCGCTTGTCCAGCGCCGTATCGATCGATCGCGGCGGCACGCCCGCTGCCATTGGCACGTCTGCCGCTCTTGCTGCACCGACCGCCATCGGCTCGCCGACCGCCCTCGGAGCGGCCGTGGCCGCCGGCACGGCCGGCGTCGCCGCGCCTGCGCGCACGCGCTGGTGGGTCGAGCTGCTGGCGATCGGCTGGCTGTTGTTCCTGTACGACGCGATCACCAACATGGCGCCGCTGCGGCTGTCGGTGGCGCTCGGCAACGCGCGCGGGATCCTGCACGTCGAGCAGGTGCTGCAGATCGACCCGGAGCTCGCACTCGACCGCTGGCTGGCCTCGCACCACACGCTGGCCGCGATCCTCGCCAACTACTACGACAACGCCCACTTCGTCGTGACGCTCGGCCTGCTCGGCTACCTGTGGTTCTCGCGCGCCGACCTGTATCGCCCGCTGCGCAACTCGCTCGTGCTGGTCAACGTGATCGGCTTCGTCGTGTTCTGGCGCTTCCCGGTCGCGCCGCCACGGATGCTCGACGGCTTCACCGACGTCGTCGCCTCGACGCACGCGTTCGGCTCGTGGCACACGGGCGTGCTCGCCTCGCAGGCCAACCAGGTGGCGGCGATGCCCTCGCTGCACATGGCCTGGGCCGGCTGGTGCGCGCTTGCGCTGTGGCGGATCAGCGCGCGCCGATGGGTGCGCGCGGTCGCGATCGCCTACCCCTGCATGACGGCGCTGGCCGTACTGGCAACGGGCAACCACTTCGTGCTCGACATCGTCGGCGGCCTGCTCGCGCTGGCGCTTTCGGTGTGGCTCGTCGGCTCGCCAGAGCGCCTCGGCGGCAGGCTCTCGTGGTCGCCCGCGAAGCTCGTTCGCAGCCTTCGTGGCGCCCGCCGGCCGGCGACTTAGCGTCGCTCGGCGCCAACGCCGCCAGACGGGTGTAAAAACCCGCAAATCCGGCGTGGCGTATGTCACAAAGTTGTTACGAAGTCCGAGATCCTGGTATGGTGGAGCGCGCTGCCGCAGACTCCGCGAGGCGGCTCCAGAAGGGCTTGGAGCGAGCCTCGACTCCTCCGCCGCGATGTGCGGGCGGAGTTCTTGTCGGGTCTGTAGGGTGGCCCCACTGACATGCCAGATTTCGACGCCCACGACGATCCCCTTCGCCTGAACGAGTCCAGCAAGGACGAGCCGTTCAACGTGCCCAAGCTGCGGCCGCGCTTCGTGGCGCGGACCCGCCGGCTGGCCTGCGGGCAGTGCTTCGGCGCGCGCGAGCACGTCGCGGAGCGGCTGTGCCCGAGGCTAGACACCGGGCGCTGGCGCGCGGCGCGCCGTGCCTGCCCCTCTGCGCGTACGGTCGGCCTGCTGGCTGCGGTGCCGAGCCGGCGCAGGCGCCTGGCGACGACGTGCCATGGACGAGTATCCGGATCGCCGAGCTGACGTGTTCACCCTGCGCTACCTCGACGTGTGCCTGGTGCTCGCGACGGCCCCGTTCGTGCTCGCCGGCGGACTGCCGCTCACGGGCTACCTGATCGCCGCGGCCGCCTGGGTGCTGACGCGCCTCGGCGCCGCCTTCCTGCAGGCGCAGGCGCGGCGGGCCGGGGACATGAAGATCAAGGCCGGCCTGCAGCTCGCGAGCATGATGGGTCGCGTGTGGATCGTCGCGCTCGCCGTGATCCTCGCCCGTGTCGCCGGCGGCAAGGACGACGGGATCATGGCCGCCGCGCTGATGCTTGCCGCGTTCACCGTGTACTTCGCGATGTCCTTCGTCACGCGCGACGGCCCCACGCGAGCGGGGCCCAAGACGCCCGGCAGGACCGCGCCTGGGAGGCCGAGTACTTCATGAGCACGAGCACGATGGGAACGGGGGGTGTGCCACCGGCCGACACGGCCGCCGAGGCCCCGCGCCGCCCCGCGCCGGCGCCCGGCGAGGTCGACCCTCCGAAGAAGAGCGCCAAAAACAAGCTGCTGCTCGCGCTCGGCGTGTGGATCGGCGGCGTGATCGTGCTCGTCGCGATCTACGGCTTCAAAGGCACGCGCAACAACGACTTCCAGCCGCAGAACGAGTTCAAGCTCGACAACTGGGTCCACCTGGGGATCTTCTCGATCAACAAGGCCGTGCTGTACCTGTTCCTCGCCGGGATCGCGACGTGCGTCAGCATGATCTATGTCGCGCGGCGGATGCAGCAGCGCCCGAACAAGGTGCAGGCCGCCGTCGAGGCACTGTTCGAACTGATGCGCGACAACATCGCCGGCGGGGCGATGGACGAAAAGATGGCCGCCAAGTGGTTCCCGTTCATCGGCGCCCTGTTCCTCTTCATCCTCTTCTCCAATCTCGTCGGCTACATCCCGCTGCCGACGAACACCGAGCACAAGATCGACATCTTCGGCGCGCACATCCCGTCGTTCTCGCTGTACGCAGCCACGGCCAACTTGTCCATCCCGCTCGTGCTGGCGCTCGTCGTGTTCGTCTCCTACACATACGAAGGCGTCCGCGCGAAGGGCCCGATCGGCTACCTCAAAGGCCTGATCCCGGGCGGCGTCACCGGCGGCATGGCCGTCGCGATCTTCTTCTTGGAGGTGCTCTCGAACTTCATGCGGATCCTCTCGCTGACGATTCGTCTGTTCGCCAACATCCTGGCGGGCCACTTGATCATCTTGTTCATGGCGGGTGCGCTCGCCGTGATCCTCGGTGTCGCCTGGCTGGGCTGGTTCACGATCCCGTTCGCGATCGTCCTGTTCGCCTTCGAGGTCGGGCTGGTGGCAGCCCTGCAGGCGTTCATCTTTGCCACGCTCACCGCTATCTACCTCGGCGGCGCGGTCGCCGAAGACCACTAAAGGAGCCAATCGTCGTGCACATAGCTTTGATCACCCTTCTGGCGGCCGCTACCGAAGAAACCGCCAAGGCCGGAAAGTCGATCGGCCTCGGCGTCGGCGGTGGCCTCGGCGCCGTCGGAGCGGGCGTCGGCATCGGCATCATCTTCGGCAAGGCCATTGAAGCGATCACCCGTCAGCCCGAGATGCGCGACGAGATCACCCAGCTTCAGTGGCTCGGCTTCGCGCTTACCGAGGCGTGCTTCTTCTACGGCCTCGTCGCGGGCCTGCTGGCCGCGTTCATCGTCTGAGTCATGCTCGGCGCTCTCGCACAACCGGCGGTGCTCGCCGCCTCCAAGGGCAGCTTCCTGATCAAGCCGGGCCTCGGCCTGATGCTGTGGACGCTGCTCGTGTTCGTCGTCACGATGGTGCTGCTCTCGCGCCTGGCCTTCCCGCGCATCTCCGAGGCGCTGGAACGGCGCAAGCGCAACATCGAAGAGTCGATCGACACGGCCGAGCGCACGCGCAAGGAGGCCGACGAGCTGCTGCACGAATATCGCGAGCGCCTGAAGGAGGCGCGCGCGCAGGCCGAAGAGATCGTGCAGCGTGCGCGCCAGGCCGCCGATGCGCACGAGCACGAGTCCAAAGAGCGCGGTCAGGAGATCCTCGCCGAGGCCGCCAGGCGCGCCGAGCGCGACATCGAGGCGGCGAGCAAACGCGCGCTCGACGACCTGCGCCGTGAGGTCGCCGACCTGACGGTGATGGCGACGGAGAAGGTCACGCGCAAGGTGCTCGACACAGATGACCAGAAGCGGCTCGTGCAGGAGGCGCTCTCAGAGCTCGACTTCTCCTCGATCTCCTCGGGGGCGTCGAACAACTGATGGACGAGCTCGCCGAGGTCTACGCCCGCTCGCTGTTCGAGGTCGCTCGCGACCAGGACAAGCTGGACGAGCTGCGCGAGCAGCTCAGCCAGTTCGCCGACGCGCTCGACGCCAACCGCGAGCTGGCCGTGTTCTTCTTCTCGCCGTACTTCTCGACCAAAGAGAAGCAGGACGGGCTCGAACGTCTGCTCGACGGCGCCGAGGAGACCTTCCTGAACTTTCTGAAGCTGCTGATCGAGAACCACCGGATGCCGGTGATCTTCCGCACGCGCCAGCAGTTCGAGCGCATGTGGGAGCGGGAGAACCAGCTGCTGCCGGTCGACATCACGAGCGCGATCGAGCTCGACCAGCAGACGACGGAGGAGCTCGGGCGCACGATCGGCGAGCGCGCCGGGCGCAAGGTGAGATTGGCCGCACACGTCGACCCGGACATCCTCGGCGGGATCGTGCTGAGGGTTGGCAACTCGATACTCGACGCATCAATTCGCAACCGACTGGAGCAGCTGCGCAGGCACGTTGCCCAAGGAGCCGCTTAGGAAGCCATGCAGATCAACCCTGACGAGATAACAAGCATCCTGAAGAGCCGCATCGAGGGACTCGACGGCGGGCGCGCCGAGCTGACCGAGGTCGGAACGGTGCTCTCGGTGGCCGACGGCATCGCCCGCCTTCACGGGCTGGAGAACTGCATGTCCTTCGAGCTGCTGGAGCTGCCGCACGGGGTCACCGGGCTGGCGCTCAACCTCGAGTCCGACAACGTCGGCGCGGTGCTGTTCGGCGAGTGGGAGCACGTCTCGGAGGGCGACACCGTCAGGCGCACGGGCCGCCTGCTCGACATCCCCGTCGGCGAGGGCCTGCTCGGGCGCATCGTCGACCCGCTCGGGCGCCCGCTCGACGGCAAGGGCGACGTCGACACGAGCGAGCGCCGCCCGGCCGAGTTCAAGGCCCCGGGCGTCGTGCAGCGCCAGCCGGTCACCGAACCGATGCAGATCGGGCTGAAGGCGATCGACGCGATGATCCCGATCGGCCGCGGCCAGCGAGAGCTGATCATCGGCGACCGCCAGACCGGCAAGACGGCGATCGCGATCGACGCGATCATCAACAACAAGGACACCGGCGTGATCTCGGTGTACGTGGCGATCGGCCAGCGCATGTCGACGGTCGTGGCGCTGGCGCAGACGCTCGACGAACACGGCGCGCTCGACAACACGATCATCGTCGCCGCGTCGGCTGACGAGGCGGCGCCGATCAAGTTCATGGCGCCCTACGCGGGCTGCGCGATGGGCGAGCACTTCCTCTACAACGGCAAGCACGCGCTGTGCGTGTACGACGACCTGACCAAGCACGCCTACGCCTACCGGCAGATGTCGCTGCTGCTGCGCCGCCCGCCGGGTCGCGAGGCCTACCCGGGCGATGTCTTCTACCTGCACTCGCGGCTGCTCGAGCGCGCGGTCAAGCTCAACGACGACCTCGGCGGCGGCTCGCTGACGGCACTGCCCGTGATCGAGACGCAGGCGGGCGACGTCTCGGCGTACATCCCGACCAACGTGATCTCGATCACCGACGGGCAGATCTTCCTCGAGTCGGCGCTGTTCAACTCGGGCGTGCGCCCGGCGATCAACGTCGGCATCTCGGTCTCGCGTGTCGGCGGCGACGCGCAGATCTCGCCGATGAAGAAGGTCGCAGGGCGGATCAAGCTCGAGCTCTCGCAGTACCGCGACCTCGAGGCCTTCGCTCAGTTCGGCTCGGACCTCGACGCGGACACGCAGAAAACGCTTGCCCGCGGCGAGCGCCTGGTGGCGACGCTCAACCAGCACGAGCGCGCGCCGCTCGCGGTCGAGGACCAGGTCGTGCAGATCTACGCGGCCACGAACGGCTTCCTCGACCGCCTGAAGACGGGGCGCGTCGGCGAGTTCCTCGCGGAGCTGACCGAACGGATGCACGCCCAGCACCAGGACGTGCGCGCGAAGATCGCCGGCGGCGACTGGTCGGATGAGACGCAGAAGGCCGTCCACGACGCGGTCGAGGCGTTCGCCGAGGACTTCGGCTACGACCTCGACGAGGAGGGCCTGGAGCTCGAGCAGGACGCGCCGCTGCGCGGCGACGAGGGCGCGGCTCGCGAGGAGGCCCCAGCGGCTGCCTAGCGCAGACGCGGGCGAACAGAGATGGCCTCACAGCGCGACGTCAAGGACCGGATCTCCTCGGTCAAGAACATCCAGAAGATCACGCGTGCGATGGAGATGGTCGCCGGCGCTCGTCTGCGTCGCGCCGAGCAGCGGATCGCCGCCCTGCGCCCGTACGCGGATGCGCTGCGGCGGATGACGCGCCAGGCCGCGCAGGCGGCGGGCGCGGAGGCGAGCAGGCTGCCGCTGCTCTCCGAGCACGAGTCCACGCAGAACGCCGGCCTGCTGCTCGTCACGGGCGACCGCGGCCTGGCGGGCGGCTTCAACTCGCAGATCATCCGCGCCGGCGTGCGCATCTCAGACGAGTACGCCGAGGACGGCCTGCAAACGGCGTGGTACGCGACGGGGCGCCGTGGCGTCTCCTCGCTGACCTTCCGCGGGTACGAGCTGGGCGGCCGCTACACGGGCTTCGCCGACAAACCGGCCTACGCCGACGCGCGCTCGATCGCCGACGATTTGATCACGGGCTACGTCGACGGCAAGCTCGACCGCGTGGAGATCGTCTACAACGCCTACATCTCGCCGCTGACCCAGCACGTCACGCGCGAGACGCTGCTGCCGCTGTCGCGCGCGACGATCGCCACCGAGGAGTCAGAGCAGGACCAGATCGACGGCGGCTCGGGCGAGCAGGGCGGCCCCCGCGCGCTGGTCGACTACGAGCCCGACCCCGACCAGATCCTCGAGCGGCTCGTCCCGGACTACGTCGAGATCTCGATATACCGAGCCCTGGTGGAGTCGGCGGCGGGCTTCTTCGGCGCGCAGATGACGGCGATGCGCAGCGCCTCGGACAACGCCGGCGAAATCATCACCGACTTGACGCTGCAGATGAACCGCGCCCGCCAGGCCGAGATCACGCAGGAGATCATGGAGGTCGTTGCCGGCGCCGAGGGCGTGACCTGAGCGGCCGACAGGTCACACGCCACTCACCGTCAACGATTTTTAATTCTTAATATTTAAAGAGATAAAAGAGGAGAAGCGAACAGCAATGGAGGCCAGCACCGCAGCGCCACAGAGCACCAACGGCAGCTCCGAGGGCAAGCAGAACCTCGGACGCATCGAGGAGATCCAGGGCGTCGTGATCGAGGCCGTCTTCCCCGACCGCCTGCCTGAGATCAACCACGCGATCACCGTCGCGCGCCCGGCGGCCGCGGCGGAGGAGGAGGCCGAGGGGATCAGCCCCGGCGCCGGTGACACCGTGCTCGTGTGCGAGGTCCAGCAGCACCTCGGCGATGACCGCGTGCGCGCCGTCGCGATGGACACGACCGACGGGCTCGCCCGCGGGCTCGAGGTGATCGACACGGGCGCGCCGATCACGGTGCCCGTCGGCGAGGCCACGCTCGGTCGCATCTTCAACCTGCTCGGCGAGCCGATCGACCTCGGCGAGGAGCTGCCGGCGGACACGCCGAGGCGCAACATCCACCAGGAGGCGCCGCGCGTCGAGGACCTCACGCCGACGACCGAAATGTTCGAGACCGGGATCAAGGTCGTCGACCTGCTCGCGCCGTACGCCAAGGGCGGCAAGGTCGGGCTGTTCGGCGGCGCCGGTGTCGGCAAGACCGTGCTGATCCAGGAGCTGATCCACAACCTCGCCAAGGAGCACGGCGGGCTGTCGGCGTTCTGCGGCGTCGGCGAGCGCTCGCGCGAGGGCAACGACCTGTGGCGGGAGATGAAGGAGTCGGGCGTGCTCGAGAAGACGATGCTCGTCTTCGGCCAGATGAACGAGCCCCCCGGCGCGCGCATGCGCGTCGCGCTGTCCGGCCTGACGATGGCCGAATACTTCCGCGACCAGGGCCAGGACGTGCTGCTGTTCATCGACAACATCTTCCGCTTCGTGCAGGCCGGCTCCGAGGTCTCGGCGCTGCTCGGGCGGATGCCCTCGCAGGTCGGCTACCAGCCGACGCTCGAGACCGAGATGGGCCAGCTGCAGGAGCGCATCACCTCGACCAAGAGCGGCTCGGTCACCTCGATCCAGGCGATCTACGTGCCGGCCGACGACTACACCGACCCGGCGCCGGCGTCGGTCTTCGCGCACCTCAACGCGACCACCGCGCTGTCGCGCTCGATCTCCGAAAAAGGGATCTACCCGGCGGTGGACCCGCTCGACTCGACCTCGACGATCCTCAAGGCCGACATCCTCGGCGAGGACCACTTCCGCGTGGCCAACGAAGTCAAGGAGATCCTGCAGCGCTACAAGGAGCTGCAGGACATCATCGCGATCCTCGGGATCGACGAGCTCTCCGACGAGGACAAGCTGATCGTCCAGCGCGCGCGCAAGATCGAGCGCTTCCTCTCCCAGCCGTTCTTCGTCGCCGAGCAGTTCACGGGCACCCCCGGCGCGTACGTGCCGATCGCCGAGACGATCCGCGGCTTCGACGAGATCATCCAGGGCAAGCACGACGAGGTGCCCGAGTCTGCCTTCTTCCTCAAGGGCACGATCGAGCAGGTCGTCGAGGCGGCCAAGACCAAATAATGGCGCGGACGAAGTTCCCGGTCGAAGTGCTGACGCCCGAGGGCGAGGTGTTCAGCGAGGAGATCGAGATGCTCTCCACGCGCACCCCCGTCGGCTCGATCGGCGTGCTCGCCAACCACGAGCCGGTGCTGGCGATGCTCGAACCGACCGAGCTGCGCCTGTATCGCTCGGACTCGGAGATCGTGCGCTTCGCGCAGGCCGAGGGCTACCTGCAGTTCGCCGAGAACCGCGCGCTCGTGCTCGTCGAGGAGGCGATCGCGCCCGATGCGCTCGACCGCCAGACGTATGAGACGCGGCTGAAAGAGGCCCAGCTGGCGGCCGAGGAGGCCGAGGAGGGCACCGAGCAGCAGGCGCGCGCGCTGCGCGACATCCGCCGCTACGAGGCCTTCCTCGCCGTCGGGCAGTCCTAGCTCGCCCGCGCGCGACCGATCTGACCAGGTCGACCAGGTCTGATATTCTGCCGCCATGGCTGAGACAGTCACTGTCACCGAGGCGAAAACCCAGCTCTCGCAACTAATCGAGCGCGCCGCGAACGGTGAGGAGATCGTGATTCGCCGGGGCAAGGCGCCGATCGCCAAGCTCGTGGGCCTTGCAGAGCCGCCCCGCCGTCGCATCCCTGGGGATCTGCGCGGGCAAATCTGGATGAGCGACGACTTCGACGAGCCGGACGAGGAAATCGAACGCTTGTTCGGTACGCGGGATTGATCTCGCTGCTGGTCGACACGCACGCGTTGCTCTGGTGGCGCAGCGATGAGCGGCGCCTCGGCTCCTCGGCGCTAAGGGCGATGGAAGATGTCGCCACGCCGCTGTATTTCAGTGCGGCGTCGATCTGGGAGCTGGAGATCAAGCGTGCCAAGGGCAAGCTCGATGCCCCCGAAGATCTGCTCGAAACGACGCGTCAGCGTGGCTTCGCCGAACTGGCGGTTCTATCTCCCCATGCGATCATCGCGGCCCGATTGCCTCCACACCACGGCGATCCTTTTGATCGGATGCTCATTGCGCAAGCCCAACGAGAGAATCTCACGATCGTGACGAACGACCGGCGTATCACCGCCTACGACGTGCCGGTGCTCTGGTAGCGCGCTCGCCCCGCTAGCCTTCCCTGCCTCATGAGCCCAGAGCGCGCCCCGATAGGAGTGATCGGCACCGGCTACGTCGGCTTGGTGACCGCCGCCGGCTTCGCCGAGCTCGGCAGCGATGTCTGGTGCGTCGACATCGACGCCGCCAAGATCGAGCGCCTGCGCGCCGGCGAGGTGCCGATCTACGAGCCCGGCCTGAAGGAGCTGCTGGAGAAGAACGCGGCGCGGATGCACTTCTCGACCGATCTCGCCGACGCGCTCGAGCACGCACGGCTGTTGTTCGTCGCCGTCGGCACGCCTCCCACCCACTCGGGCGACGCCGATCTCTCCGCGGTTAACGCAGTGGTCGACAGCATGCCCGACTCCGAGCGTCACGCGCTGGTGATGAAGTCGACCGTGCCGTGCGGGACCGGAGCGACGATCGAGCGCAGCTTCCGCGAGCGGGGCAAGAGCGCGATGGCGTATGTCTCCTGCCCCGAGTTCCTCAAGGAGGGCTCGGCCGTGAAGGACTTCCTGCACCCCGACCGCGTCGTCGTCGGCGACGCCGGTGACTGGGCCGGCGATGCGGTGGTCGAGCTGTACGGGCCGCTGAACGCCCCACTCGTGCGCACCGACGTGGCCAGCGCGGAGATGATCAAGCTCGCCGCCAACGCATTCCTTGCGACGAAGATCTCGTTCATCAACGAGATCGCCAACGTCTGCGAGGAGACCGGCGCCGACGTGATCGAGGTGGCGCGTGGAGTGGGGCTCGACGATCGCATCGGGCCCAGGTTCCTGCAGGCCGGCATCGGCTACGGCGGCAGTTGCTTCACGAAGGATGTCAGCGCGCTGAAGCTGCTCGCCGCCAACTCCGGCTATCACTTCCAGCTGCTCAACGCCGTAACCGAGGTGAACGAGCTGCAGAAGCGGCGCGTGGTCTCCAAGCTCCAGCGCCATCTGGGCGAGCTCGCGGGAAAGCGGGTGGCCCTCTTGGGCCTTGCGTTCAAGCCGGAAACCGACGACATGCGCGGCGCCTCCTCGCTCGTGCTCGCCGCCCGCCTGCTGGCCGAGGGCGCAACCGTCACCGCGTACGATCCGGTGGCCGAGGAGGAGGCTCGCAAGCTGATGCCCCAGCTCGGCTACTGCCGCTCGGCGCTCGAGACGGTCGAAGCCGCTGAGGCCGTAGTGCTCGTGACCGAGTGGCCCGAGTTCCTCGAGCTCGACTGGCGCGAGGTCGCGGGGGCGATGCGCGGCGACCTCGTGATCGACGGGCGCAACGCGCTCGACTCCGAGGCCGTGCGCGCCGCCGGGCTCGTCTACGAGGGCGTCGGGCGCGGCCAGCGCAGCGCCGCCAAGAGTGGGGCGAAGGCCTGATGCAGGCCGTGATCCTCGTCGGCGGGGAGGGAACGCGGCTGCGCCCGCTGACCTCGACCGTGCCCAAGCCGGTCGTGCCGCTCGTCGACCGCCCGTTCATCGCGTTCATGCTCGACTGGCTCGTCACGCACGGGATCGACGACGTGATCATGTCCTGCGGCTTCCTCGCCACGAGCGTGCGCAACGTGCTCGGCGATGGCTCGGCTTACGGCGTGCGACTGCGCTTCGTCGAGGAGCCCGACCCGCGCGGCACGGCCGGCGCGCTGAAGTTCGCTGAGTCGATGCTCGACGAGCGCTTCCTGATGCTCAACGGCGACGTGCTGACCGACATCGACCTCAGCGCGCAGATCGCCCAGCACGAGCAGAGCGGGGCGAAGGCCACGCTCGCGCTCGTGCCCGTCGCCGACCCGAGCGCCTACGGCCTCGTGCACCTCAACGAGGACCACTCGGTGCGCGACTTCGTCGAGAAGCCGAGCCCGGACGCGATCGACACGAACCTGATCAGCGCCGGCGCCTACGTGCTGCAGCGCGAGATCCTCGAGCTCGTGCCGGCCGACCGCAACGTCTCGATCGAGCGCGAGGTCTGGCCGCTGCTGATCGGCAACGGCCTGTACGGCTTCCCCGCGGAGAGCTACTGGCTCGACATCGGCACGCCCGAGCGCTACCTGCAGGGCACCTTCGACATCATCGAGGGCAACGTGAAGACGGCCGTCGGCGAGCGGCTCGGCTCGGACTGGCTGGCGATCGACCCGGGCGCGCAAGCGAGCGGTCGCGTGATCCCGCCGGCCGTGCTCGAGCGGGGCGTGACGGTTGCCGCGAACGCCCAGGTGGGCAGCCTCGTCGTGCTCGGCGAAGACGTCGCGGTCGGTGCGCACGCGACCGTCGAGCGCTCGGTGATCCTCAAGGGCGCCGTGATCGGCGAGGGCGCCACGCTGCGCGACTGCATCGTCGCCGCCGGCTGCCGCATCGGTGCGCGCACGAGCATCGGCGGCGGCGCGGTGCTCGGCGAGGGTGTGACCGTGGGGGCGGATAACGTGATCGCCCACGGGGCGCGTATCTTCCCGGGTGTGACCTTGCCCGACGGCGCGATCAAGTTCTAATCGAGGAGGCGAGCAGCAGATGAGCGAAGGCGTCGCCAGCGCTACACCGACGGCGCGAGAGCTCTCGCGCGAGGAGATCGCGCGCGTGGACAGCTCCGGCCAGCTCGACGACGTGCTCGGCATGCCCGAGCACCTGCGCGACGCCCTGTGGCGCGTGGAGTCGGCGATCATGCAGGACTGGGACACCTCGGCGGGCCTCGTCGTGGCCGGCATGGGCGGCTCGGCGATCGGCGGCGCGCTCGCCCGCGCGGCGCTCGCCGACCACGCGACGCGGCCGATCTTCGTCACGCGCGCCTACGGGCTGCCGCCGTGGACGACGCCCGACACGATGGTCCTGTGCGCGAGCTACTCGGGCGACACCGAGGAGACGCTCGCCTGCTACGAGTCGGCCGGGGCGCTCGGCGCCAGGCGGATCGTGACCACGACCGGCGGTCGCCTGGCCGAGATGGCGCGGGCCGACGGCGTGCCCGTGATCCCGCTGCCCGGCGGCTTCCAGCCACGCGCGGCGGTCGCCTACATGACGGTCGCCGCGCTCGAGGTCGCCGCGCTGTGCGGCGCCGGCCCGCGCCTGACCTCGGAGATCGACGTGGCCGCCTCCCACTCGGAGCAACTCGTCGCCGAGTGGGGCCCGGATGCGCCCGAGGACTCGCTGGCCAAGGAGGTCGCGCGCGGCATCCTCGGCACGACGCCGGTGATCGCCGGAGCCGGGCTGACGACGCCGATCGCCTACCGCTGGAAGACGCAGGTCAACGAGAACGCCAAGCAGCCGGCCTTCGCGCACGAGCTGCCCGAGCTCGACCACAACGAGATCGTCGGCTGGGAAGGGGCGCAGGATGTCGGCCGCTTCTCGGCCGTGTTCCTCGACGACTCCGATGCCCACCCGCGCGTGAAGGAGCGGATGGACCTGACCGAGCGCTCGATCGCCGCCAACGCGATCGCCAGCTTCCGCCTGGAGACGCGCGGGCAGACGACGATCGAGCGCGTCATCTCGCTCGTGCTGCTCGGCGACCTCGTCTCGATCTACCTCGCCGCGCTGCGCGGCGTCGATCCGGGGCCGGTCAAGGCGATCGACGAGCTGAAGGCCGCGCTCGAGCAGCGCTGAGCGGCGAGCCTGGGCGCCCGCCGAGGCTCCCGAAGGGGGTCAGGGTCTGTGATACCGTCGAGGCCGACGGCCGAGGAGCGCTGCGACGGGCTCCGGTCCCGCCACGCTCGGCCCGTTTCCCTGAAGCAAGGGCGCTCACCTGACCGGACAGGAGAACCAGCGATGTCAGCAATGACTTCCACCGCCGTGGCCACGGAGACCGACTTCAAGGTGGCCGACCTCTCACTCGCCGAGTTCGGGCGCAAGGAGATCGTGCTCGCCGAGCACGAGATGCCCGGGCTGATGTCGATCCGCGCCGAGTACGCAGATGCGCAGCCGCTGAAGGGCGCGCGCATCACCGGCTCGCTGCACATGACGATCCAGACGGCCGTGCTGATCGAGACGCTGACCGCGCTCGGCGCCGAGGTGCGCTGGTGCAGCTGCAACATCTTCTCCACGCAGGACCACGCCGCCGCTGCCGTCGCGGTCGGCCCCGACGGCACGCCCGACGATCCGCAGGGCGTCCCCGTGTTCGCCTGGAAGGGCGAGACGCTCGAGCAGTACTGGTGGTGCACCGAGCAGGTGCTGGGCTGGCCGGAGGGCGAGGACGGCTCGATCGGCCCCAACATGATCCTCGACGACGGCGGCGACGCGACGCTGCTCGTGCACAAGGGCACCGAGTACGAGAAGGCCGGCGCCGTGCCCGACCCCTCGACCGCCGACTCCGAGGAGCACGAGGTCATCCTCAAGACGCTCACGCGCACGCTCGCCGAAGACCCGCAGCGCTGGACGCGCGTCGGGCAGGGCATCAAAGGCGTCACCGAGGAGACGACGACCGGCGTGCACCGCCTCTATGAGATGGTCGAGTCGGGCGAACTGCTGTTCCCGGCGATCAACGTCAACGACTCGGTGACGAAGTCGAAGTTCGACAACCTCTACGGCTGCCGGCACTCGCTGATTGACGGCATCAACCGCGCGACCGACGTGATGATCGGCGGCAAGGTCGCCGTCGTCTGCGGCTTCGGCGACGTCGGCAAGGGCTGCGCCGAATCGCTGCGCGGCCAGGGCGCGCGCGTGATCGTCACCGAGATCGACCCGATCTGCGCGCTGCAGGCGGCGATGCAGGGCTACGAGGTCAAAACGCTCGACGAAGTGCTCGACAGCGCCGACATCTTCATCACGACGACAGGCAACAAGGACATCATCACGGCCGCCGACATGGGCCGGATGAAGCACCAGGCGATCGTCGGCAACATCGGCCACTTCGACAACGAGATCGACATCGCCGGCCTCTCGCGCGTGCCGGGCATCGAGCGCGTCAACATCAAGCCGCAGGTCGACAAGTGGGTCTTCGGAGACGGCCGCGCGATCATCATGCTCTCCGAGGGTCGCCTGCTGAACCTGGGCAACGCCACGGGGCACCCGAGCTTCGTGATGAGCAACTCCTTCTCCAACCAGACGATCGCCCAGATCGAGCTGTTCACGAAGAACGACGAGTACGAGAAGAAGGTCTACGTGCTGCCCAAGCACCTCGACGAGAAGGTCGCGCGGCTGCACCTCGACGCGCTCGGCGTGAGGCTGACGAGGCTGAGCCCCGAGCAGGCCGCCTACATCGGCGTGCCGGTGGACGGCCCCTACAAGCCGGACCACTACCGCTACTAGTCGAGCGGGACGGGCGGGCGCAGTCTGATGAAGGCGATGGTGCTGGCAGCCGGGCTGGGAACCCGGCTCCGCCCGCTCACGTACGAGATCACGAAGCCGATGGTGCCGGTGCTCGACCGACCGGTGATGGAGCACATCCTCGACCTGATCGACAGGCACCCCTTCGACGGGGTGATCGCGAACCTGCACTACTTCCCGGAGACGATCCGCGAGCACTTCGGCGAGCGCATCTCCTACAGCTTCGAGCCGGAGCTGTTGGGCACGGCCGGTGGCGTGCGCGCCTGCGCCGAGTTCTTCGGCGACGAGCCGTTCCTGGTGATCTCGGGCGACGCGCTGACCGACATCGACCTGGGCGCGTTCGCCGAGCGCCACCGCGAGGCCGGCGGGATCGCGACGCTGGCGGTCAAGCGCGTGCCGGACACGAGAGAGTATGGAGTCGTGCTTCACGACCGCGACGGGCGGATCACGGGCTTTCAAGAGAAGCCGGAGCCCGACGAGGCGCTCTCGGACCTCGGCAACTGCGGGATCTACATGTTTGACCCGCGGATCTTCGAGTACTTCCCCGACACGCCGTTCGTCGACTGGGCCAAAGACGTC
The DNA here is from genome assembly GCA_963716315.1 of uncultured Solirubrobacteraceae bacterium. GTDB lineage: Bacteria > Actinomycetota > Thermoleophilia > Solirubrobacterales > Solirubrobacteraceae > Palsa-744. Next base: position 2,919,195 of record OY970301.1, read on the forward strand.
TACCCGGCGCTGCTCGAGAACGACGTGCCCTTCTACATCCACGAGCTGAGCGAGTACTGGAACGACGTCGGCTCGCTGGCCGAGCTGCGCCAGGGCACGTTCGACGCGCTGCACGGCAAGCTGCACCTGGAGATGCAGGGCGAGGAGCTGCGCCCGGGGCTGACCGTCGTCGGTGGCTCGCCGCTGCGCGAGGACACCGAGGTCGAAGGCGCCGTGTGGATCGGGCGCGACGTCGAGCTCGGCGAGGGCGTGCGCCTGATGGGGCCGATCGTGCTCGGCGACGGGACGAAGGTCGGCGACGGCGCGCAGTTGCGCGAGAGCATCGTCTTCCCGGGCACCGAGGTGGCCGCCGGCTCGATCCTGATCGGCGCGATCGCCGGGCACGGCGGGATCCTGCAGAGCCTGCGCCGGCGGGCGTAAAGACTCAGGGCATCGCGCGCGGGGCGCCCGGATATCGGGCACGACTGGGGCGCTTAACACGAAAGGGCCCGCTGCAGCGAGCCCTTTCGCGGAAAGTGAGTCTTGTGACAGTTGTCAGCATAGCACCGGCCGCGGCGGCGGTCAAATACAGTACGCCGATGTGGCGGCGGGGGCTGGAGGGGCGATGAAAGGCGCAAGGATCGTGATGCTCGTGGCGAGCTTCGCCATTGCGCTGGGGGTTTCCGCTTCGAGCGCGCTGGCGTCGTCGTGGGTCTACGCGGTCAACACCACGACCGACGAATCGCTGAGCGAAAACGCGGAAGCCTGCGACGCCGAACTCGGCACTGCCAAATCGGAAAAATGCTCGCTTCGAGAGGCGCTGGAAGCGGCGCACAACACCGCTACGTATGGCGCCGACGGCATCGAGGTGTTCGTGCCCAAAGGCCTCTACGAACTGAGCAAAGGAACGCTGCCGCTCGGGACCGAATCGAAATGCTTCGAAGGGGCCACCTGCCCGGTGCTGCTCAAGGGAGAAGGCGCCGGCTCGACCACGATCGACGGCGGAAAAGCGAGCACCCTCGTGAAGACGACCTTCGGTGCCGCCGGCACGACGATCGAAGGGCTCACGCTGCAAAACGGTCGCGCCGAACTCGGCGGCGCCGTCTACAACGAATTCAAAGTGTCGCTGACGATTCGTGATTCGGTCATCAGCGAAAACGTCGCTCTCAAAGACGGCGGCGGGATCTACTCGATCGGCTACGTGGACGTGTTCGACAGCCGGATCTCCAAGAACCGGGCGGGTACGAACGGCGGAGGTGTCTCCGAGGCCAACTTCGGCTGGACCTTCGTCCGCAGCGGCGTGCTCGAAAACGTCGCGCTCAAAGCCGGTGGCGGCCTGGACGTCTCACACTCGGTCGGATCGATCGTCGACTCGACGGTGGCGCTCAACGAATCGCCCGAAGCGAGCGCTGTCTACGCGTCCGGAGGCTCCGCCGGGGTTCACTACTCGACGCTGGCGGACAACGACGGTGCCGCAGCGGCGATCGAAGCGCCCGGCGGGCTCGTCGAACTCGAAAGCTCGATCGTGAGCGGGAACGCAACGTCGCAGTGCGCCAACGTCGCCAAAGCGCAAGCCGTCGATGTGAACATCGTCCACGGAGAAGACGCCTGCGCCTTCAGCGGGCCGGCGCCGTTGAACGTGGATCCGAAGCTCGGCGGCGGGCTCGCGGCGGGCTTGGGCGAAGGGCTCGCGTTGCTGGCGGGCAGCCCTGCCGTCAACGCCGGCGGCGCCACGTGCGCCGCTGCGCAAGCGGACGCGCCCGCGCCGGTTGACCAGCGCGGCCTGGCCAGGCCGCAGGGCGCGGCCTGCGACCTCGGCGCGATCGAGGCAGGCGCCGATGCCTCGGTCGGCCTCGTCGCATCACCCGACCCGGTCGCGCCCGCGGGCACGCTCGCGCTCACGGCGACGAGCAGCGACGCGGGCGCTGAGGCGGCGACCGCGACGACGGTGACGCTCTCGGTCCCAGCGGGGGCGGCATTCGCCTCGGCGCCGCCAGGGTGCCTGCTGGCGACTGGACCACCGGCGACGGTGACCTGCTCGGTCGGCACGCTGATGCCCGGCCAGAGCCATCAGACGACGATCATGGTCCGTCCCGAACGCCCAGGCGCGCTGATCGAGACGGCGACTGTGACGCACGCCGAGGCCGACTTCGACACGGCCAACGACAACGTCACGATCGCCAGCTCGGTCGTCTCACCCGGTGGCCAGGGCACCGGCGGCCCGAGTCCTGGCGGCCCGGGCGCGGGGCTCGGCGCCGGCCGTGCCGGCTCGACGCTCGTCGGCCGGACGATCGCGGTCGACGCTCACGGCAACGCGACCGTCAAGCTCAGATGTGTCGCGAGCGCGACAGGCGGTTGTCAGGATGCGGTCGCGCTCTATGCCGGCACCGGCTCGATGCCGGCGGTCGCCGCCGCTCGCAGGGCGGCGTTGCTCGGCAGGGCTCACGTCCACGTCGCCGCCGGCAGGACCGCCTCGGTGCGCATCCATCTGAGCGCCGGTGCCCGGGCGCGGCTGTCGGGTGCTCATCCGAGTTTGCATGCGAGGCTGCTCCTGAGCGCGCGCAACGCGGTCTCGCCGGCCAGCTCCCACACCTACGCCGTCACCCTCGTGCGCGCCCGCCGTCGCCGACGAGTATGAGCTGAGGCGGCATCGCCGCCCCGCGCCCGCGCTAGACGGCTTCGTAGCGCTCGCGCCGCTGCTGCTCGCGCTCTGACTCGGCGAGCGCCTGCACGAACAGCACGACGAGCGCGATCCCCATCACGAGCGACTGCTCGACGGCCATCACGATTCCGGCGATCGACTGGTCGTCGTGTGCGGACAGGCCCCAGACGCGGACGTGATGGACGTAGTAGGCGTACAGCGCGGTGGGGGCGAAGGCCAGGCCCATGCCGAGCGCGCCGACGAACAGCTTGGTCGAGCCCATGTAGGCGATCGGGCCGAGGCCGGCAAGGCGCAGGCGCGCGCGGATCGGCGAGAGCAGATGCCACCAGTAGAGCGAGCCGGCGATCAGGAAGCTGACGTGCTCGAGCACGTGCACGACGGGGTGGCGCAGCGCGACGTCGTAGGCCGCCGGGATGTGCCAGATCCAGATCACGGCGACGTAGAGGATGACCGCGAAGGCTGGGCTGGCGAGCGGCCCGGCACGCCGCTCGAGATCGTGGATCGAGCGCGTGATCGGGCGCAGGATGACCTTCGTGAAGCCGAGGATCGCGAGGATCGGGATGACGTCGAGCAGCAGCACGTGCTGGATCATGTGCATGAAGAACAGCTGGTCGGCGAGCTCGTCGATCGGCGAGACGAGCGCGGCGAGCGTGAACAGCAGCGCGCCGACGAAGCAGCACAGGCGCCACACGGGGGCGTCGGCGGCCGGGCGCGGCGAGTCGCCGCTGCGTACCTGCCACCAGCGCCGTAGATATGCCCCGCCGGCGATCGCGACGCCGATCAGCACACCCGGTTCGAGCGTCCAGGAGAGGTCCGCGGCGGCCGCGGGCAGGTTCGGGCTCACGGGCCGATTCTGCCACCGCCCGGACACGGGCGCCCGTGGACGTTCGGATGATTGTGGGTAACTACGTTTACATCCGCCAGACGCGGGCGTAGCATCTGTGCCAAGCGCTAGACAACAGCCGACCAAAGGAGCCTGTGATGCAGATCGACATCAAGGGTCGAAACGTTCCGGTCACCGACGAGATTCGCATACACGCGACTCGCCGTCTGGACAAGGTCGCGCGGCAGGTCTCTGAGCTCGCGCGCGTGGAGATCGAGATCTTCAAGGAGCCCAACCCGCGGGTCGCCGACTGCCACGTCGCCGAGGCGACGCTCTACCTGAAGGGCGTCACCCTGCGCGCCCGCGACCGCTCGCCCGAGATGCTCCACTCGCTCAACTTGATGCTCGACGAGCTGGCCCGCCAGGTCAAGCGCCACCGCGACAAACGCCGCCACCGGCGCGAGGCGCGCGTTGCTGCGGCCAACCGGCGGACGGCCGCGGAGGCGGCGGCGCAGATGTTCGGCCAGCCCGCCTCGCAAGCGGCCTCTCAGCCTGGGATCTGAGCTGCACGGGCGCGCCTGCCCGGCGCGCCCGGGCCTCGCGCGACGTTTAGTGGCCTGCTCCGCCGGGTAGAGACAGCCGCGTTCGGTTGTCTCATATGGAGGGGCGTCTGTGGGGTCACGCGGCTGGGGTATCGGTGGACGACGCGCGGGCGCGTTGCGGATCACTCATGCGCTGTCGAGTGCGCTGCTGGCGGCGCTCGTCTTCGCCGCCGGAGCCCAGGCGAGCAAAGGCTCGGGCTCGCTGCCCGCGCAGGAGGGCACGGCGCCGCGCCCGGGGCCGGAAGTCCTGTACGAGCCGCTCGCCCGGGCGCCGCAGCTGGAAAACGCCAAGGGCAGCGGCTGGCGCGCGCCGCCGATCCTCGTCTCGGGGGCCAGCGCGTACCGCCGAGGGGAGTTCCTCTACCAGGGATATGTCTACGACGACCACGGCGCCAAGGAGGCGCTCGACCCGACCAACCCGATGATCTCGCCCGGCGGCGATCCCTCCGGCGGCGACACGTTCTCAGAACCGAACGGCACCTACACCTACCCGACCGGTCCCGGCTACGACGAGAACGCGGGCAACCTGATCGAGCTGCGCGTGCGCCCGAAGGGCAAGGCGACGGCGTTCCGCATCACGTTGAACACGCTCGAGAACCCCGATCTCATCGCCACGTCGATCGCGATCGGCGGCAGCGAAGGCGAAACCCATCCGTTCCCGTTCGGCGCCGACGTCAGCGCGCCGGCGCAGTATTTCCTCACGGTGCACGGTGAGACGGCGACGCTGAGCGACGCGGCGAGCGGCGCCGAAGTACCGGGCCCGGCGCCGAGTGTGAGCGTCGATCTGACGCGCAGGCAGATCACGGTCGAAGTGCCACACAGCGAGTGGGACCCGGGCAGCTCGACGGTGCGGCTCGCTGCAGGTGTCGGGCTGTGGAACACGGCCACCGGCAGCTACCTGTTGCCGGGCGCCGTGGCGAGCGCCACGCAGCCGGGAGGCGCGGGCGCCGCCCCGGCGCCGCCGGCCTTCTTCGACGTGGCCTTCCGCTTCAACGCGCAGGAGCCGATGCCGGGAACGCCGGGGCCGCAGACCGAGATGAGCCCCGCCTACTGGCGCGAGTCGGCGCAGGCGCAAGCGCTCGCGGGCGGCGACATCAGCGCCTTCCACGCCGAGGTCGACTTCGCCAAGCTGAGGGCCAAGGCCGAAGACGACATGCCGAATCAGCCGACGGGCGTGCCGCAGAGCGGTGCGTTCGACCGGATCCTCGCCTCGCACTTCTCCGACGGTGAGGGCGCCGACTACGCGACCGGCGGCTGCGGCAGCTCGGCGGCCTGCATCGGCGAGATGCGCGGGCAGCTGCTGCCGTACGCGATCTACGTGCCGGTGGGCACCGAACCGAGCGGCGGCTGGGGAGCGACGCTGCTGCTGCACTCGCTCTCGGCCAACTACAACCAGTTCTCGGGCACGAAGAACCAGTCGGAGTTCGCCGGGCGCGGCGCCGGATCGATCGTGTTCACGCCATCGGGGCGTGGGCCGGACGGGTGGTACTACGACCGCGCCGGCGCCGACACGTTCGAAGTGTGGGCTGACGTGGCTGCGCATTACCGACTGAACCCGTCCTTCACGGACATTGCGGGCTACTCGATGGGCGGCTATGGCACGTACAAGCTCGCGAGCCAGTTCCCCGACCTGTTCGCGCGGGCGCAGCCGACGGTCGGCCCGCCGGGCCTCGGCGTGTGGGTGCCGCCGGCCGAACCGCAGCCGGGCGGCAACCAGTCCTTGACCGAGCGGATGCTCGGCTCGGTGCGCAACGTGCCGTTCTTGATCTGGAACGAGACGACCGACGAGCTCGTGCCGATCGCGGGCGTGCTCGAACAGGTCAAGGCCTTCGACGACCTCGGTTACCGCTACGAGTTCGACCAGTACCAGGTGGGCGAGCACCTGACGCTGGCGCTCAACGACGAATACGCCCCGGCGGCGGCATTCCTCGGGACGGAAACGATCGACCCCGATCCGGCGCACGTGACGTACGTCTACAACCCGACGATGGACTTCGCCGCGGACGGCACGGCGGCGGGCCACGCCTACTGGGTCTACGCCGTCGGCCTGCGCAAAGCGGGCGGCGCCGCGCCGCTCGGCACGGTCGACGTGCGCTCGCAGGGCTTCGGCAAGGGTGAGCCCCCGGCGCAGGAAACCCAGCACGGTGCCGGAGCGCTGACGGGTGGGCAGATCCCGGCGATCCCCTATACGAGCCAGGGCAAGGCGTGGGGTGCGGCGCCGAGCGAAGCCGCGCACGATGCACTCGATCTGACGGCGACGAACGTCTCGCACGTGACGATCGACGCCGCCCGCGCGAAGCTCGACTGCAAGGCCCAGCTGCACGTCACGACGGACGGCCCGCTGACGGTGACGCTGGCCGATTGTCACGGCAAGGGAAGGTCGGTCACGCAGAGCTTCGGCTGAGCCCCAGCAGCGCGTCGCCGGAGCGGCGGCGGAAGCTATCCTTGGCCCATGCCCTCCCTGCTCGATCGCGCGCTGAACGTCGGCGAGGCGAAGAAGTTCAAGGAATACCAGAAGCGCGTCGCGCTGATCAACGCGTTCGAGCCCGAGCTCGAACACGACTCGGACGCCGAGCTGCGCGAGCGGATGGACGCGCTGCGCGAGCGCGCGGCCGAGGGCGAGTCGCTCGACACGCTGCTGGCGGAGTGCTTTGCGATCGTGCGCGAGACGGGCAAGCGCACGATGGAGATGCGCCATTTCGACGTGCAGCTGATCGGCGCGATGGCGCTGCACGACGGACAGATCGCCGAGATGAAGACCGGCGAGGGCAAGACGCTGACGGCGACGCTCGCCGTCGTGCTCAACGCGCTGGCGGTGCGCGAGGACGGCGCCGAGGGCGAGCAGCCGCAGCGCAAGGGCGTGCACGTGGTGACGGTCAACGACTACCTCGCCCGTCGCGACGCCGAATGGATGAGCCCGATCTACGACGCGCTCGGCGTCAGCGTCGGCGTGCTGGAGAACATGCAGCCGCCGGATCAGAAGCACGCCGCATACGCCTGTGACGTCGTCTACGGCACGAACTCGGAGTTCGGCTTCGACTACCTGCGCGACAACATGGCCACGGAGCTCTCCGAAAAGACCCAGCGCGGACACCCCTTCGCGATCGTGGACGAGGTCGACAACATCCTGATCGATGAGGCGCGCACGCCGCTGATCATCTCGGGCGCGCCCGAACAGGCGGCCGATCTGTACGTGAAGTTCGCGCGTCTGGCGCCGCAGATGAAGCCGGGCAAGACCCCCGAGGGGATGGACCCGCGCTCGAAGAAGTCGTTCGTCGCCGACTTCGACTTCGAGATCGACGAGAAGCAGAAAACGGTCGCGATCACCGAGCAGGGCGTCGCCAAGGCCGAGAAATTCCTGCGCATCGATCATCTCTACAGGGCCGAGAACGGCCACCTCGTCAACCACTTGATCCAGGCGCTGCGCGCCGAGGCGCTGTACAACCGCGACGTCGACTACGCCGTGATCGACGGCGAGGTGAAGATCATCGACGAGTTCACCGGCCGCATCCTCGACGGCCGCCGCTGGTCGGAGGGCCTGCACCAGGCGGTCGAGGCGAAGGAGGGCGTGCGCATCCAGGAGGAGAACCAGACGCTCGCGACGATCACCTACCAGAACTTCTTCCGCCTCTACGACAAGCTCGCGGGGATGACCGGCACGGCGCTGACCGAGGCGACGGAGTTCATGAAGATCTACGAGCTCCCGGTCGTGCAGGTGCCGACGAACATGGAGATGGTCCGCAACGACCGCAACGACCAGATCTACAAGACCAAGGAGGGCAAGTGGAACGCCGTGGTCAAAGAGATCGCGGCGCGTCACGAGAACGGCCAGCCGGTGCTCGTCGGCACAATCTCGGTCGAGGTCTCCGAGCTGCTCGGCGAGCGGCTGACCAAGCACGGGATCAAGCACACGGTGCTCAACGCCAAGCCCGAGCACGCGGCGCGTGAGGCGGAGATCGTCGCTGAGGCGGGCCAGCCCGGCGCGGTCACGATCGCGACGAACATGGCCGGGCGTGGCGTGGACATCAAGCTGGGCGGCAACCCCGAGCACCTCGCGCGCCTGGAGCTCGCGCGCCGCGGGGTGGAGCAAGACGCCGAGGACTACGAGGCACAGACGGCCGCCGTGCTGCCCGAGCTCGAGCGGATGGTCGCCGAGAATCGCGAGCACGTGATGGCGGCGGGCGGTCTGTTCATCTGCGGCACCGAGCGCCATGAGTCGCGCCGCATCGACAACCAGCTGCGCGGTCGCGCCGGGCGCCAGGGCGACCCCGGCGAGAGCCGCTTCTTCCTCTCCGCCGAGGATGACCTGGTTCGGCTGTTCGCGGGTGACCGCATCTACAAGATCCTCGACAAACTCGGCGGCGTCGACGAGGAGGGCAACGAGGAACCGATCGAGGCGGGCATGCTCTCCAAGCAGATCGAGAAAGCCCAGAAGAAGGTCGAGGAACAGAACTTCCTGATCCGCAAGCGCGTGCTCGAGTACGACGACGTGATGAACGAGCAGCGCCGCGTGATCTACGCATACCGCGACGAGGTGCTCGAAGGCAAGAGCATCGGCGAGGAGGCGCGACGCGAGGTCGCCAACGTGATCGAGCGCACGATCGACCAGTACACGCCGGGCGACTTCATGGAGGACTGGGACCTCGACGGCATGTTCACCGCGCTGGGCCAGTTCTTCGCACTCGATCTCGGCGAGGACGACCTCGACCCCGAGCGCGTCGACCGCGTCGTGCTGACGGAGCGCATCACCGAGATGGCGATGGAGCGCTACGAGGCGCGCGAGCAGGCGCTCGGCGAGGAGCTGATGGGGGCGCTGGAGCGCTTCCTGCTGCTGCAGATCATCGACGAACGCTGGCGCGAGCACCTGTTCGACATGGACTACCTGCGCGAGGGCATCCACCTGCGCGGCTTCGCCCAGATCGACCCGCTCGTGGCCTACAAGAACGAGGCCTTCACGCTGTTCGGCGACCTGATGAACAGCGTCTGGACCGACTACGCGCGGATGATCTTCAACGTCGAGGTCAACGTCGAAGGCGAGAACGGTGGCGGCGCTCCGGCGCCGAGCTTCGCCGCAGCCGGCAGCTCGACTCGCGCCGGGCGCGTCTCATACTCGGGTGGCGAAAGCGCCGTCGGCGCAGGCGCGCTGGCCGCAGCCGCTGCCGCCGCCGGCCCGGCCGGCGCGCAGGGTGGCTTTGGCGAAATCGATCCCGAACAGGAAGCGATACCGGTCGTCGAGCAGCGCGTCGTCGACGACGAGCATCAGGTCGGGCGCAACGATCCTTGTTGGTGCGGCAGCGGTAAGAAGTTCAAGAAGTGCCACGGCTCCTAGTAGATCGCGGCAGCGAAGGCCTCGGCCAGCGCCTCTGGGGTGTCGGTTGGCACGGCGCGAGCATATTGACGCGGGGTCCGTCCCGTCGGCGTTGATAGCGTGGGGGCGTGGCCACCACCGCTCCCAGCGAGTCGACTCCTGAGCGCCTGGCCTCGATCCGTGCGCAGATGAAGCTGCTCGCGGACTATCTTTGACCCGGCTGCGCTGGGCGAGCGCGTGGCGGCGCTCGAGCGGGAGATGGGTGCGACCGGCTTCTGGGACGACTCCGAGCGCGCGGCGGCGGTGTCCGGCGAGCATTCGCGCGCGAGCAGGCGCTTGGAGCAGTTCGACAAGCTGAGGGACGACGTCGACGACCTCGATGCGCTGGTGGAGATGGCGGTCGAGGAGGGGTCGCTGCAGGCCGAGGTCGACGAGCAGATCGCCTCGGTCGAGGCGCGGCTGGCCGAGCTCGAGGAGCAGCGCCTGTTCTCCGGTGAGTACGACGCCGGCGATGCGCTGGTCACGGTCAACGCGGGCGCCGGAGGGACGGACGCACAGGACTGGGCCGAGATGGTCTTGCGCATGGAGATGCGCTGGGCCGAGCGGCGCGGCTTTGAGGTCGAGCTGCTCGAGGTGAGCCCGGGTGAGGAAGCGGGGATCAAGTCGGCGACGTTCCGCGTCTCCGGCGAGAACGCATACGGGCTGTTCGGCGCCGAGCGAGGCGTGCACAGGCTCGTGCGCCTGTCGCCGTTCGACTCGGCGCACCGCCGCCAGACGAGCTTCGCCGGCGTCGAGGTGGCACCGGTCGTCAAAGACACCGGTGAGATCGAGATCAACGAGGACGACCTGCAGGTCGACACCTACCGTGCCTCGGGCGCGGGCGGTCAGCACGTCAACAAGACCGACTCGGCCGTGCGCATCACGCACCGGCCGAGCGGGATCGTCGTGCAGTGCCAGAACGAGCGCTCGCAGTCCTCGAACAGGGCGACGGCGATGGCGATGCTGCGTGCGAAGCTGCTCGAGCAGCGCGAGCGCGAGCGCCAGGAAGAGATCGCGCGCGAGAAGGGCGAGGCGCAGGACGTGAACTTCGGCTCGCAAATCCGCTCCTACGTGCTGCATCCATACACGATGGTCAAGGACCACCGCACGGGCCACGAGATGGGCGACGTGCAGCGGGCGCTCGACGGAGACCTCGACGACTTCGTGCGCGCCTACCTGCTCTCTGCGGCGTCTGCGAAGGCCTAGTGGTGGTCGCGCCCGCGTCAGTGGCGGCGGACGAGCTCGCGCTGCTCGTGCGGCGCGCGCTGGCCGAGGACGTCGGCGCGGGCGACGTGACGACGCAGGCGACGGTCGCGGCCGATGCGCGCGCCCGGGCTCTGATCACGCAGAAGGCGCCGGGCGCGATCTACGGCCTGGACGTGGCCGAGACGGCGTTCCTCGCGCTCGACGAGGACTCGCATGTCGAGCGCCTGGTCGAGGAGGGCGCCTGGCGTGAGGGCGGTGGCCCGGTGATGTCGATCGGCGGCAGCGCGCGCGCCCTGCTGATGGCCGAGCGCACGGCGCTGAACTTCCTCACCCACCTCTCGGGCGTGGCGACGATGGCCGCGCTCGCGGCAAAAGCGGTCGCGGGAACCGGGGCGAGGGTGCTCGACACGCGCAAGACGACGCCGGGGCTGCGGATGCTCGAGAAGGCCGCTGTCGCCGCCGGCGGCGCGAGCAACCATCGCATCGGGCTGTTCGACGCGATCCTGATCAAGGAGAACCACATCGCCGCGGCAGGAGGGATCGCAGCGGCGGTCGAGCGCGCCCGCGCGGCAGCACCGCAGCTGGCGGCGACGCTCGAGGTGGAGGTGCGCGACGCCGGCGAGATCGACGAGGCGCTGCGGGCGGGCGCGCCACGGCTGCTGCTCGACAACATGGACGAGCGGCAGTTGCGTGCGGCGGTCGCGCAGGTCGCCGGCCGCGCCGAGCTCGAGGCGAGCGGCGGGGTCACGTTGCAGTCGCTGAGGGCGATCGCCGAGACAGGCGTGGACTGGGTCTCGATGGGCGCGCTGACGCACTCGGCGCCGGCGCTCGACCTCTCGCTGATCCTCGAGCTTGCCGGCTAGAGCCATTCCGGGCCGATGTATCATGCCTCGCTCGTGACGGGGGCGGGCTCACTCAAGGATCGGGCCAAGCGCACCGCGGTGCGTCTCGGCGGCTCGATCTCGGGACGCGCTTGGCGGGAGGTGTCGCGCCTGCAGCACTCGAGCGAGACCGGCCGGCGCATCGTCGAGACGGCGACGCGGCCGCTGCGCTACCGCGACCTGCGCGTGATGCGCGGGAGGATGCAGGGCGCGCGCATCAACCTCGGCGGCTCGTTCCTGCGCTACCTGACGGGCGACGCCGAGCCGGAGGTGCAGGAGGCACTGGCCGAACTGGTCAAGCCCGGACAGACGGTCTACGACGTGGGCGCGAACATCGGCTTCTTCACGATCCTCTGCTCGCGGCTGGTGGGGCCGCAGGGGAGGGTCTACGCGTTCGAGCCGATCCCGCAGAACCTGGCGACGCTCCGCCACAACGTCGCGCTCAACGGCCTCAGCAACGTGACGATCGTCGAGAAGGCGCTGTCCTCCTCGACGGGCACGGCCGAGATGTTCGTCTCGCCTTGGTCGGCGTTTCACTCGCTCAATGTCGAGGGGGCGACGAAACAGGACAACCACGGTCCGCAGGCAGGGGAGATCACGGTGCAGACGGTCTCGCTCGACGAGTTCGTTCAGGGCGAGGGCGTGCGCGCGCCCGACCTGGTCAAGATCGACGTCGAGGGAGCCGAGCTGATCGTGGTGGCCGGGATGCGTGAGACGCTGCGCTCGCTCAGGCCGCTGCTGCTGTGCGAGCTGCACGACACGAAGCTCGCCTACGGCGAGTTCGTCGACTCGATCGACTACAGCGTGCGCGTGATCGACGGCGAGCGCCCCGAGCTGGCCGACGCGGCGCGCAACCCGCACACGATCGCCTGGCCGCGCGAGCGCGAGATGACGGGCGTGGCGGTCTGCTCCTGAGGCGTGCCTTCGCTGCTCGGGCATGAGCGGCCCGATTGGCCGGCATCGCCCGCCGCCGAGGCCGTAGCGCACCTCTGGGGGCGGCTACGTCCAGGGATAGAATGAGCGCGATGGACCTGCCGATGGCGCCAACGCTGGCTGCGGCCGAGAAGGTGCAAGAGCACCTCGCGCCTGCGGAGATCGCCACGCTGAAGCAGGAGGTGCGTGCGCTGGCGGCGGAGCGAAATGCGGTGATCCTCGCGCACAACTACCAGGTGCCCGAGATCCAGGACGTCGCCGACTACGTCGGCGACTCGCTCGGGCTCTCGCGCCAGGCGGCCGCGGCCGACGCCGAGGTGATCGCTTTCTGTGGCGTTCACTTCATGGCCGAGACGGCCTCGATCCTGTGCCCGGAGAAGACCGTGCTGATCCCCGACCTCGACGCCGGCTGCTCGCTGGCGGCGTCGATCGACGCCGAGCAGCTCGCCGCGTGGCGCGCTGAGTACCCGGAAGGCGTGGTCGTGATGTACGTGAACACGACGGCCGAGGTCAAGGCGCTGACCGACTACTGCTGCACCTCGGCCAACGCCGTCGACGTCGTCCGCCACATCTATGAGACGCACGGGCCGGAGACCGAGATCCTGTTCGGCCCGGACATGTGGCTCGGCGCGTACGTGGAGAAGGAGCTCGGCAAACGGATGCACGTGTGGGACGGTGAGTGCCACGTGCACGCCGGCATCCGCCCGGCTGACATCGAGGCCACGCGCGCGGCGCACCCGGGGGCGGACTTCCTGATCCACCCCGAGTGCGGTTGCACGACGAGCGTGATGGAGTACGTCGCGGCCGGTGACATCTCCGGCGAGGGCGTGCACATGCTCTCGACCGGCGGGATGCTGCGCTACGCCGAGCAGGCCGAGACGGCCACCGGCGCCGGGGGCGAGGAGTTGGCTGGGCAGGTCGACGAACCCGGCTTCGACTCCTCTGCCCAAGCCGCGCACGAGAACGGCGGTCCGGGCAGGGTTCGCGACGTCGTTGTGGCGACCGAGACGGGAATGCTCTACCCGCTGCAGATGGCCGCGCCGGATGTCAACTTCGTCGCGGCCAACCCGCGCGCGGCGTGCGTGTACATGAAGATGATCACGCTGCACAAGCTGCGCGATGCGTTGGCCGCGATGAAGTTCGAGGTGCGTGTGCCCGAGGAGATTGCCGTGCGGGCGCGGGTGCCGATCGACCGGATGGTTGCGCTGGGCTGACGGGCGGTCAGGTGTCGAGGCCGGGAACCGGCTGAATCGGCAGCTTGCCGTGGATCCGTTCGAGTTCGTCGAGGTCGAGCTGGTCTCGCGGCCGCCCAGCTATGCGCTTGAATGCGACGAGGCTCGCCAGCGAGGCAACGCGCGCTGGCTGGCCATGGAAGACCAATTTGATCGCGGTGTCCGAGACCGACGCGAAATCGACGGGGGGATCTCCCTCGCGGAGCAGGTCGACCAAGCCGAAGCGACTGTCTACGCGCATCGTCTCTGCGGTGGCGATCGCGTTGGGGGGTACGGGCTTTCCGGCACGACGCGCTTCGATGCGCTCGAGGAATTGAGACAACCTGTCGTCCAGCGCGTGATCACCGCTGATTAGAAGGTCTACGTCCTCGGTGCCGCGAACGTACTGGTTGGCAATCACTGCGAAGCCGCCGATGACTACATATGGCAGGCGGACTTCGTTTGCTGCGGTGATTACTCCAACGAGATCGGGCGCATCAGGCGTCGGGGCGCCCATAGCGGGCCTCCCACGCGGAACGCCGGAGCTCTGCGGCGAAGCGAGAGAGGTCCAGCCCCAGATCAAGTCGCTCCGACACCGTCATCGCCTGGTGGCGGGCAATGGTTTCCGCTTCCTGCTCGGCATTGATTTGCTTCCAGCGTTGGTCGTTCGGACGAAGCAGCGATGCGTTCACGGTGTCATGCATGAGACTTATTGTACTCACCCTCACGCTAGAACTCCTCGACCGAGTGCGGCCCGACGCAGGCGACTGCGAGCTTGTCGGCGACGCCGGCAGCCACCTCGCGCACCTCGTCGAAGGTGACGGCGTCGAGCGCGGCGATCGCCGCGTCGGGGTCGATCGGCTCGCCGAAGACGATCTGCTGGCTGGCGGCGTAGCGGGCGACGGCGCCTGAGTTCTCGAAGGAGAGCACGAGTCGCCCGGCGGCGTAGGCGCGGGCGCGCTGCACCTCCTCCTCGGTCGGCCCGTCGTCGCGCAGCTCGTCGACGATCTCGCGCATGCGCGTGTAGGCCTCGATGCACTTGGCCGACTCCAGGCCCGACCCGAGCTGCAGGATCGGCACGTCGGCGAAGGCGTGGTTGATCGCGTAGACCGAGTAGCAGAGCCCGCGCTTCTCGCGGATCTCATCGAACAGTCGCGAGCCCATCGAGCCGCCGAGCAGCGTCGAGTAGATCGCCAGCGCCGCGCGTTCGCGCACGTCTGAGACGGTGACGTCCGGGCGGTAGATCATCCGCAGGTGCGACTGGTTGGTGTCGCGCTGCTCGACGAGCTTCTCGGGCTCGAACGCGGGCGCCGGGTCGTAGGGGTCGGGCGCGGGCAGTGTGGGGAAGCGCCCGAACAGCTCCTGCAGCTCGGCCTCCTGCGGCAGGTGCTCGAGGTTGCCGACGAGGAAGGCGCCACCGCGGGCGCCCGCCCAGCGGCGCTCGCGAAAGGCGACGATGCCCTCGCGCGTGAAGCTGCGCAGGTTCTCCTCGGGGCCGAGCACGGTCCGCCCCAGCGGGTGCTCGCCGAAGGCGGCTTTGTCGATCAGGTACTCGGCGACCATCGAGGGCTGGTCGAAGGCGCGGTTGATCTCCTGGATCACGACGCCGCGCTCGCGGTCGAGCTCCTCGGCGTCGATCTTGGGGCGACCGACGAAGTCGCTCAGCAGGTCGATCGCGGCCGGCGCGCTCTCGGCGCGAACGGTGATATGGAAGGCGACGAGGTCGTGGCTGGTGTAGGCATTGAGCACACCCCCGAGCCGCTCGGCGGTCTCGTTGACGTCGCGGTAGTTCGGGTACTTCTGACCGCCCTTGAACACGAGGTGCTCGAGGAAGTGAGCCATGCCGTTCTCCTCGGCTCGCTCGTTGCGCGCGCCGGCATCGAAGGCGACGAGCACGGTCAGCGCGCGCGTGCCTGGTAGCGCGATCCTGTGGATCGGCAGTCCGTTGGACTCGCTCGTGGTGGTCTCGATCGCGGCCATGCGCGGCTCACGATAGCCACAGGCCCCTTGCCGTACGGCGGCGTGCCGCCCTGCCGATCCCGCGCAAACGGGGCCAAGCCTGCAAAACCCGTTGCATGCAGGGGCTATTGCTATGGGAAGGGGGGCGCCCACGGTACCGTCACGGGCCATGCCGGCGACCGAGAACGCGATCCCGCAAGGCCGGGACAGGCGCACGCGCGACGTGCCGCCACCCGGGCGCGAGCGCCGTCGCGGCGAGCACGCGCCGGTGCACGCCGCGCCTCGTCGCGTCGCTCCGCCGGTGCCAGACCCGCGCGACACGGTGGTCGAGTTCCGCGGCGTGTCGAAGCTCTACGGCCCCGGCGGCGTCGGTCTGGAGCGGGCGACGTTCGCGGTGCGCCGCCAGGAGATGGTGTTCCTCGTCGGGCCGACCGGCTCGGGCAAGTCGACGATCATGCGCCTGCTGATCAAGGAGCTCGACCCGACCGACGGTCGTATCCGCGTGGCGGGACGCGACCTCGCGGAGATCGAGCACAAGAAGGTGCCGTACTACCGCCGCAACGTCGGCGTCGTCTTCCAGGACTTCAAGTTGCTGCCGACGCGCACGGTGTACGACAACATCGCCTACGCGCTGCAGGTGACGGGCACCTCGCGCAAGCAGATCCGCGCGACGCTGCCCGACATCCTGCGCCTGACGGGACTCTCGACGAAGCTGCACAACTACCCGCACCAGCTCTCCGGCGGCGAGCAGCAGCGGGTGGCGGTGGCGCGCGCGTTCGCGGCGCACCCGCCGCTGCTCTTGGCGGACGAGCCGACGGGCAACCTCGACCCGGAGACCTCGATCGGGATCATGCAGCTGCTCTACCGGATCAACCGCGCGGGCACGACCGTGATCGTGGCCTCGCACGACAACGAGATGGTCGACCGCATGCGCCGCCGCGTGATCGAGCTCAAGCGCGGGCGGATCGTGCGCGACGAGGCATCGGGCTTCTATGGGGCGCGCGAAGAGAACACCGACGAGCTCGGCGAGCGCCTCAAACGAGAAGCGACGTGAGGCCGGGCTTCTTCCTCAAAGAGTCGTTCCGCTCGATCAAGCGCAACGCGCTGCCGAGCTTCGCGGCGCTTGCCTCGGTGCTCGTGACGACGCTCGTGCTCGGCGTCTTCATCCCGGTCGTCGAGGCGACCAACGGAGCCGCCAACGACGTGCGCGGGCGTGTGCTTGTGGACGTCGACATGACGACCAGCGCGAGCTCGGCCGAAGTCGCGCGCGTGCGCGGCGAGCTGCAGCGGGCGCCGCACGTCAAGAGCATCCAGTACGTCTCCAAGCAGCAGGGCTATGAACAGGAGAAGAAGCGCAACCCGCAGGCGTTCGCGCTGATCGGCTACAACCCGCTGCCCGACATCTTCCGCATCACGCCCGACAAGCCCGAGAACTCGGCGGCGGTGAGGACGGAGCTAGACCAGTCGAGTCCGCTCGGCACCCGCCTCGTCACCGATTCCGCGATCGCGGCGGTGCAAAACCGCCAGGCGCAGACCAACCAGATCCTCTCGGCCACACGCGTGATCAAGATCACGATGGCGCTGCTGGCGGCGCTGCTCGTGCTCGCCTCGATCCTCTTGATCTCGAACACGATCCGCCTTTCACTCTTCTCGCGCCGGCGCGAGGTCGAGGTGATGAAGCTGGTCGGCGCCACCGACTGGTTCATCCGCTGGCCGTTCGTGCTCGAGGGGCTGTTCCTCGGCGCCTTGGGCGGTGCCGCGGCGATCGGCTTGCTGGCGCTGGCCAAGCTGACGCTCGTCGATCCGCTTGCCAACACGGTCAAGCTGATCTCCCAGCCGGACATGATCGCCTTCCCGTTGCTGATCGCGATCCTGATGGCGTGCGCGATCGCCGTCTCGGCGGCCGGGTCGGGCATCTCGCTGCGGCGCTTCCTCAAGGTCTGACCCGTAGGCTCCCGGGGGCGATGCCCTACCGCAGACGACAGCCGCTGTTGGCGGTGCTGGCGATCGCGTTGCCGGTGCTGCTGGTCCTCGGTGTCTACCTCGGCGGCCATCCCGAAGACCTGCCGAGCTTCGCGCGCTCGACCTTCGTCGCCCACGAGGAAACGCGCGTGGTCAGCGAAGCGATCGACCGGATCGCCAGCGACTACTACCGCCCGATCACCAAGAGCCGCCTGACCAACGGCTCGATCTCGGGCGCCGTGGCGAGCCTCGGCGATCGCTTCTCCCACTACCTCTCGCCGAAGGAGTTCCGCGAATTCAACGCGCCGCCGAGCTTCACCGGGATCGGCGTGTCGGTCGCGCCGGCAAAGCAGGGGTTGCGCGTGGCGAAGGTGTTCGACGCATCGCCTGCGGCACGCGCGGCGATGCGCGAAGGCGACGTGATCGTCGCGGTCAACGGGCGCAAGCTGACCGGCGTGCCCGCGGAAAGGGCGATCGCGCTGATCAAGGGCCCGCCGGGCACCGACGTGAAGCTGGGCGTCGAGCAGCGACGCGACGGCCACACCTCGCTGAACACGCTGACGCTGACGCGCGCGACGATCTCCGAGCCTGTCGTGGCGTCGCTGACGAAATCGGTGCAGGGCAAGAAGCTCGGCGTGGTCGCGCTGGCGACGTTCAGCCCCGGCGCGCACGGGGAAGTACGCGAAGGAGTCGAGCACGAGTTGCACAAAGGCGCGCGCGGGATCGTGCTCGACCTGCGCGCCAACGGCGGCGGCCTCGTCGAGGAGGCGCGGCTGATCGCGAGCATCTTCGTCGAGAAGGGCACGATCGTCTCCACGCGCGGGCGCGCGCAGCCGAGCGAGACGCTGACGGCCGAAGGCGACGCGATCAAGCCGCCGTTCCCGATGGTCGTGCTGGTCGATGCCAACACGGCCTCGGCGGCGGAGATCGTGACGGCGGCGCTGCAGGACCACCACCGGGCAACGGTCGTCGGTACGCACACGTTCGGTAAGGGCGTCTTCCAGGAGGAGGAGCCGCTCGCCAACGGCGGCGCGCTCGACATCACGGTGGGCGAGTACTTCACCCCGAACGGGCGCAACCTCGGCGGCGGCGGCGTCAAGCAGGGCGCCGGCATCACGCCGGAAGTGCCGGTGCGCCACGGCGTCGACAGCAACCATGGGCTCGAAGTGGCGCTGGACACGCTCGCGGCGAAGGTCAAGTGAGCGGCCGCCGCCCGCAGGGGGGCAGGCGGCGCAAGGCAGCGCCGAAGGCGCGTCCGTCCCCGAAGCCGAAGCAGCAGTCCGCGCCGAAACGGGGTACGCCGCAGAAGCAGCGGGGAGAACCGCCGAAGCCGCCATCGCGGGCGAAACGGCGGGCAGGCCCGGCACGCGACGAGCGGCGAGCGGCGCGGCAGGACTCGCGTGTCGTTTGGCCGCCGCAGGCGCGCCAGTCGGCGCGCTCGGCGATCGAGTCGCTGCTGAAGGAGCGGGGTCTCGCGCGTGATTTCGAGCGCCACGTGCAGCGCGCGGCGAAAAAGGCGCGCGACCAGGGGCTCGAGGTGCGCGGCGACCTCTCCTCCAGGCGCGACCTGACGAATCTGACGACGTTCACGATCGATCCGATCAGCGCCCGCGACTTCGACGATGCGATCTCGGCCGAAGCGCAGGAGGGCGGCTCGATTCGCATATGGGTGCACATCGCCGACGTGAGCGCCTACGTACGGGAGGGCTCGCCGGTCGATCTCGAGGCGCGCAGGCGCGGCACGAGCGTGTACGCGCCGGGCGCGGTCGAGCCGATGTTGCCGCGGGAGCTCTCGAACGACGCGTGCTCGCTGGTGCCCCGGCGCGAGCGACTGGCGGTCACGGTCGAGCTCGAGTTCGACGGCGCAGAGGTCGTGGGCGCCGCGTTCTACCGGTCGGTGATCCGCTCGGACGAGCGCCTCGACTACGAGCGGGTCGACCGCATCTTCGCCGGCGAGGAGCAGGCCTCATCGCCGTGGCGAGAGCCGCTGGCGGCGGCGCGCACGGCGGCGGCAGCGCTCGCTCGCGCGCGCGAGCAGCGCGGCGCGCTGGCGATCGATTCGGAGGAGCCCGAGTTCATCTTCGACGAGCGTGGCGACGTCGCCGAGATCCATGCGCGCACGCAGACCGAGGCGCACCGCCTGATCGAGCACCTGATGATCGCCGCCAACGAAGCCGTCGCGGAACTGCTGCAACGCCAGAAGGTGCCTTGCCTGTATCGCGTGCACGAGCGCCCCGAGCCGGAGCGGATCGAGCGCCTCGTCGCGCAGCTGGCGACGCTCGAGGTGCCGACGCCGCCGCTGCCGAAGGATATGTCTCCCTCGCAGGCAGCCGATCTGCTCGGCACGATCTCCCAGCGCGTCGAGCGCTACGTCGAGTCCAGGGGAGGCCAGGGCCGCCAGGCGCTGAACTCGCTCGTGCTGCGCTCGCTCAAGCAGGCCTACTACTCGCCGCGCAACCTCGGCCACGCGGGCCTCCACTCACAGACCTACTGCCACTTCACCTCGCCGATCCGCCGCTACCCGGACCTCGTCTGCCACCGCGCGCTGCTCGCGGCAGTGGGCGGGGGAGAGGCCGCGCCACGTGGCGGCGAGCTCGCCGAGCTGGGCGTCTGGGCATCGGAATGCGAGCGCGAGGCGATGATGATCGAGCGCGACGCCGACGACGTGGCGGAGTGCTTCGACCTCGAGCGGCGCCTGTACGAGGACGGCTGGGAGCAGAAGTTCGCCGGTGAAGTGGTCGGGTTGATCTCGGCCGGGGCGTTCGTCGCCTTCGCCCCGCTCACCGCGGACGACGCTTCCGGCGCATCGGCGGTCAAGCGCGCGGGCGCCACTTCAGCTGTGGGAGCCGCGAGCGCGGCCGTCTACGAGGGCCTGCTGCCGGTGCGCGAGCTGCGCATCCCCGACGGCGAGCGCGACTGGTGGGAAATCAACGAGGAGGGGACGATCCTGCGCGGTGAGCGCACAGGGTTGACGTTGCGGCTGGGCGACTCGGTGATGGTCGAAGTGACGCGCGTCGACACGCTGCGCGGCCGTGTCGACCTGATCCCGGCGCCCGCGCCCGACTCGGGCAGCTAGGCTCGAAACGTGGCCAAGGGCAAGGGAAAGCGCAAGGTGGGCGCGGGCGACGTGGCGTCGAACCGCTACGCGTCGCATCGCTACGAGCTGCTCGATCGGATCGAGTGCGGGATCGTGCTCGAGGGCACAGAGGTCAAGGCGCTGCGCGAGTCGGGCGCCCAGCTGAAGGACGGCTATGCGGCGATCCGCGACGGCGAGCTGTGGCTGCACTCGGTGCACATCCCTCCGTATGCGCCGGCTTCGCGCGAGAACCACGATCCCGAGCGCCCGCGCAAGCTGCTGCTGCATCGCCGCGAGCTCGATCGTCTGGCGGCACGTGCGGCAGAGCGGGGGCTGACGCTGGTGCCGACGCGGATCTACTTCTCGGGTCCGCACGCCAAGACGGAGATCGCGCTGGCGCGCGGCAAGGATCTCTATGACAAGCGCCAGACGATCCGCACGCGCGAGACCAAGCGCGACATGGAACGCGCCGTGCGCGAAGCGCGCCGCTGACGCCCGTCGAGGAGCGCCGCGCGCTTAGAAGTAGTGCGCGAAGTTGTGCCCGCCGGCGGACTGGACGTAGCTTGCGTCCATGCCGACCACGAGCGCGACGATCAGGGCGATGTAGACGAGTCCCACCAGCGTTCGATTGCGCGGTGAGACGCGGTAGTAGGCGGCCTGCTCGAGCGATTTCGACTTGCGCTCCTTCCAGCGGCGCCAGGTTTCGAAGCCGCCGAAGATGACGATGATCAGCAGGATCGGATTCGGTCGCCACAGCTCGAGCGCGACGAGCCCGCCGAAGCCGAGGAACCAGAGGATCGGCGACATCGCCGCCATCGCGCGGCCGCCGTCGAGCGGCACGACGGGGAGCAGGTTGAAGAGGTTGAGCAGGAAGCCGAGGTAGGCGAGCGCGAGCAGCAGCGAGCTGCCGGTGAGCGCGCCGACGACGGCGACGGCAGCCGCGCCGAGGCTGCCGAGGATCGGCCCGGCGAGCCCCACGCGGGCCTCGGCAAGCGCGTTGTCGCCGAGCGACTTGGAGAAGATGGCGGCGCCGAGGAAGGGGATGAACATCGGCGCGCTCGCCTTGATGCCCTCGCGGCGAAGCTGGATCACGTGGCCCATCTCGTGCACGAACAGCAGCACGACGAAGCCGGCGGCGAACGGCCAACCCCAGAACAGGCTGTAGGCGGCGATCGACACGAACGCCGTGCCGGCCGTCGTCAGCAGCTTCAGTTTGGGTAGCAGCAACAGCACGCCCTTGATCGAGGCGAAGAACTTCGCGATCAGCGCGACGGCGGCGGCGAGCCCGCTGCCGATGTGCTTGCGCAGGTCACGGACCGGCGACTCTTTCCGCGGCTGGGGGCCGAACGGATCGTCGACCGGCGGGATCGCCGGCGTGGGGGGTGGGGTGGTGGCCGGGACCGCAGGTGCGGGCGGCCGCAGTGACGGATAGCCGCTGTCCATGACTTCATTGTGGCAGCGGGGATAAGCAGCGCCTAACGGCGCGCAGCGAGCCGCAGCGAGCCGCCAATACACCGTCGAGAAGGCCAAGCAAAGCGTTCGCCGATTTTGGCTCGGACTTTTTTCTGGAAAGTGCGGGGTGAACGGCGCGCGGGACTTGCATGGCCAGGTGGGTCGAGCTACTTTGAATCCAGACGCGGAACCGAGCCGCAAAGAGCGAGGCCACTGAGGTGTGAGGCCGCGCCACCAGCAAAGGAAGGCCTTCGGGTCGACCGGAGCGGGTTCCTCAAAGCGGCCCGGGACCGCGTCGCTTTCGTTAAGCCGGCGGTGGGTTCGCGTGGCTAGACTGGATGGAGCAGCATCCTCGGGGACGACAGGCTTCGACGTGGTCGGCTCGTGAGGATGGTCGCGAGTCGAGGTCCCGGGCGGCCTCGTAAAACACCCGGGAAAAACATAAGTGCGGACTCTCACGAGTACGCCCTCGCCGCTTAGTCAATAGCTAAGCCGTGAGGTCTCGGGCCCCGCTTGCCTGCGGCGGGGAAGGCCGGGATCAGAAAGCAGGCTCACCCGGGGCGGTCCGCCTTCGCCAATCCGGGGAATCTTCAGGAGGCTGGTCTCCAGCAACCCCGCCGGCGAGGCGAGCTGGAGATGAGATCAGAGCGCCGGATACGCTCGTAGAAGCCATTTTCACGCGATTGCGGACGTGGGTTCGATTCCCACCGTCTCCATCATCATGACGTACCGGCCCAGTCCCTCCCGGGGGCTGGGCCTTCGGCGTCCTTGGGTGAGGATCGTGTTGCTCGGTTAGTCGATGCGTTGCTGACGGCTCGGCCGATTTAGCGGTTCGCATCCCGCCCTCCCTGAGTTGGTAGGACAGCCCTGGCGTAGCGGTCCGTCCCGATCAGACGGGCTGGCTGCTGACGGTGGCCTGGCGCAAAGCGTTCGTGATCTGTTCGGCGAAGCCCAGGACACCGGCGGCCGATAGACCGGGGCGTTGGCGCCATTCGGCCGCGCTTGGTGGCCAGATGCGGCAGATGTGCGTACCCGGTGGAAAGCTCCGCGTCAGGCTGTCGATGCCAAGCTCAGGATGCGGCAGGAATACCTGGAAGACGAAAGGGCCGACAACGAAGGTCGTAATCGCAAGGTCGCGCCAGCCGCGAGCGTTGTCTTGACGGTTGTCGAGGTCAATTCCCAACCCGGCAACGGACGGCCGCTCAGCATCGGGGCCGTCGTAGCTCGTGATCCAGACCTCTGCACCTGCCGGAAGCGTTTGGTCGCGGCCGAATTGCAGGGCGATGTGCGGGTGCATCACGCGGCGGTCCGACGGTTCGGCAGCGTTTAGGACGATGGCGGTCTTGAGCGCCCAGGTCGCAAGCGAGCGTTGCTCATCGTCGGAGAGTGCGCGTCCGTTGAGCTCGTCCGGCTGCAGTAGCCGGGAGACTGTGGCCTCGAGGTCGGACATCCAGCCGTTGTTGCAGGCGGCGCAGGCAACGCGCGCCTGTCGGTCGAAGGGGCACGCGCTCCACTGCTGCCGCTCGCGGGGCTGGCCCTCTCGGTCGGAAAGCAGCACGATCGCGACTTGGTCGGGGTTGGCAAATCGACCAGCCCAGCCGCCGATGACGTGCTCCTTCGTGAGCGGCCTTTGGCCGCAGAAGATGCAGGAGCGTCGGGAAGCCACGGCCTCCGAGCCTAGCCCGCCCGGCAGCTAGGCATCCGTTAGCATCGGCGCAGACACTCTCGTACTGAGCCGAAGGATTCGACCGAATGGCAAACCGTATCGCACGGTGGCAAAAGCGCATCGCGGAAATCTCAGGGCAGATAATCAAACAAGTCACCGTCGCCGTCCTAACGGCCGTCACCCTGGCGCTTGGCGCACTTGTACTCGCGCTGCTGTCCTCCTCGTCCAAGTCGGGGCACAGGGCACACCAGCGCACCGCCACCACAACCGCGGTCGCTGGCACATCGCCTACGACCACCAACGCAGCTACGCCGCCCGCCACGACGACCGGGCAGTCACCGCGCGAGGCGTACGCGATCACCTTCGCAGTGATCGGGCGCGGCGTCGAGGATATGCTCCACTGCCACGAGAAGCTGATGCCGTATGCGACCGGCCGTGGTACGCGGGTCAGCTTTGAAGATCTCAAGCTCCTGAGCGCGACCATGACCGCAAAGCAGCTCGCGGCGGTCCAAGAAGCAAGCTACGAGTTGGATCGTCTGTTCCCGCTGGGGTACTCGGCGCCGCCGTCGGGATCGGATGCCGCCTACCACGCATGGGATCTCGATTACCGGATCCAAAGTCGCGCCGCGCGAGCTAACGAACTCTTGCGTGTCGCCCTGAAAGCCCTCGGTGGACGAGAGTTGCACCCCGACATCTGTTACGGCAAGCGGCGAAAAGCCCGCCTGGGTGAGAAATGAGTCCACAAGTTTGCACTGACTCAGGTTGCGCTGCGTCGCAAATCGACAATGGGAGAAGCACGCATGGCGTGGTGGCCCTTCCGACGTCGTAGCTCCATCGCCGGCGCGGTAGATGATGGCTGGAGAGAGGTGATTGTGCTGCGACTAGTAATTGATGTCGCCGAAGAGTCTGATCTCATCGACGACCGACCCTCGCATGTAATTACGCAGCTTGAAGAGCACATGCCAGAACTCGAAGAAGAACTCCGTGACCTGATCGAGCGTCAGTTGGGACCAGAGTTTGCGCCCGGCAAGCTAAGCATGCATGACGGGAGTATTGTTCTGGTTGCTCCTATCCGTAGCATCGCCGATGCGGTTCTCTACTACGTTGGTCTTCGGCAAGCATTCGAATGGTTGCTGCGGGACTTTCGGTCGCTTGTTAACCGCTGGGTGGGCAGGCACGCCCGTATCCCCATGAGGGTGAGGAGCGCAACAGTCATTCAGCGACAGTCGCTTCGAGAGCCCGACTCGCCCGCGCGACTCCGCACCACACGCAATCCACTACTCACGTATTTGATCGTGAGCCATGCTCTCCTGTTGGCAACGCTAATCGCCGGCAGTGCGGTGCTACTGGCTCACGCCGTTTAGGAACACAGGATACAGTCCCAATGACGTGGTTTCTTGATTGACATCGTTCACCACGACAGTCGAACGAGCCTCCCGAGCTACTGCGCGCGGAAGATCACAGCCCTGGGTTCGAGATAGTACCGGAGACGGACCTACCAACAAAAACTATGCAGATGCAGTCGCGCACGGGTGCGCCAGGTTCCAATGTGGCGGTGTTGGTTGGGCGGAGGGATACCTGGACCCTTGGTGAGCAACTGGGGCGCGGGGGAACGGCGGTCGTTTATGAGGCGACGTCAGCGGGAGGTAAGCCCGGTGTCGTCAAGGTACTCTCGAATCACCGGTTCTCTGATACTCCGGAGATCAGGCGGCGCTTTGAACGCGAAGCAACACATCTAAGTCAGATCGATCACCCCAATGTCGTCAAGGTACTCGACATCGGAGAAGTCGGTGCCTCGAAAGCGCTAGTACTCGAGAGGGCAGAACTGTCGCTGTATGACCGGCTCCGTGTTCCCGAAGACCCGCTTCCGTTGGCTCGCATCATTGACTACCTGACACAAGCGCTCGCAGGTATGCAGGCGCTCCATGAATGCGGGCTGGTGCATCGCGATATCTCGCCTCGGAATCTCTTGGTCTTCGGGGCCGACCGTCTCGCGGTCGCCGATCTCGGAGCTGTTCGCCACTACGACGATACGACCATCACGGGAGTCGGACTTGGCTCGCTGCTTTACATCTCAAATGAGCAATTTCGAGACCCGCGGCACGCCACCGCCCAAGACGACATTTTCTCACTTGGTCAGATCGCCTACGAGGTGCTTGCGGGGCTCCCGCCCCACGGAAATCCAGAGCCCCTTGCGCTTGCATGCCCCGACGTCCCCCGGCGCATTGTCGACGCGATCGAAGGGATGCGGTCATACAAACGTGAGCAGAGACCTAAGACCGCGCGAGAGGCCGCAAAGACCCTACTGATTGAGGGCGACCTTGCGATCGAGGTCGCCATCCGGTCAGCTTCTCGCGGTCAAATAGAAGATGCGATAAGAGCAATGCGACGCGCGTATGCTCAGCAGCTTCTCGACGAGCAGCTCGTAAAAGACCTCGCGGCCCTGACGGCCAATTCAGAGCACCGCGCCGAGGTGCTCGCTGCGACGACGGAATGGTTCGAGCTTCGCGCAACAAGAGAATTGCAGCTGCAGCGCAAGGCGGATCGGGCAACTGAGAGCACGCACGGCAATTCGGACGACGGTACACGGATGGGCCGGATGGAGCGCCTATGCGAGATAGCACGTGCTGGCTCCTCAGCGGGGGTCGATTATCTAATGCACGAGTTGGAGGGGGATAATCTAGCGACGACAAAGCTCGTCGACTACGCGCTTGGGAAGGTTGATGACCCCGAGGGCGTTGCACGGCTTGACCATTATCTATTTAGCGGTACAAAACGACAGCGCAACTTTGCAGCGCTCTACTTTAAGAGACGCGGAGATCGGCAACGGCTCCACCTCGCAGTTGCGGTGAAAGCCGTGGACCATACACAAGCGTTCTCGCAGTAGACAGCTGTCGCAGATTACCCATCGTCTGACGTTCGCTGCGTGAAGCGATGCCGTGAAGCCCGCCGGTCGAACCGGCCCGGTTCGGTATGCGGGAGCCCCGCCCCCTGATCGAGGACGGGGCTCCCAAGCCGTTCGCTAGACCGGGCTGACGGATGGCCGGTTCAGCGAACGCGGTGATGGTGCGTCGGCGCCTTGAAGGCAACGGCCTTGGAGAACACCAAGCTCGCGCTGCCGGTGATGTTGCCCTGCTCTATCTGGAGCCGGGCGCGGAGGCCGTGAAGGCGGCTCACGAGCCGCTTGCCGGCCTGGTTCAGCACCACTCGCACCGTTCTCGTCTGTCCGCCCACGAGCGAGACGCGGGCCGTACCGACGAGCACGGTCCGATGCGAACCGCCCTTGCGTCCGACGGCGCTCGCGGCCAGCAGACGGTGGCCTCGCAGCGTCTCCACGACGGTCAGGCGCAGCGTCAGGCTGCATATTGCTCCCGCAGTGCCGCCGCACGTAACCTTGACGCTGGCGGCCGGCCCGACGGTCCCGCGGGGAAGCACCGTCACGCGACCGACCGTGGCCGTGCCGGGGACCGAGCCGGACGCCGGCGGCGCTGACGGCCCCGGCGGCGCGGGTGCCGTCGTGAGGGTCCGGTCGGCGCCGACGAAGGTGCCGAAGTCGCTGCTCACGACCGCTCGGTAGTGGATCGTCGCGCCTGCGGGTAGCCCCGACAGCTGCGCGCTGAACGGGACCGACGCGCTGGCCGGTCCGCTCCGCTGGCTCGCGGTGCTCTGCCCGTAGGCCGTCGTCGCCCCGAATTCGAACGACTCCTTCACCGCGGCACCGACTGGGTTGACGGTCGCGCTCAGCGTGGCCGAGGAACCTTCGATGGTGGCCGCGCCCGTCACGGGCGCTTCTGGTGCGTACGCGTTCGCGAACAGACCGCGCGGGCTGGTTCCGGCGGTGAACAGGAAGAACGGCGTGCCCGCCGCCCCGCCCTGGCAGGACGCGCCGTCCATGTTGAACGGCGTCGCGATGCACGAGGACGAGATCGGCTCGCGAACTTCGGCCTGTGCGGTCGGCGTCAGTGAGACGTCACCCTGGTCGAGCACGAACGTTCCCGGGTTCGCGAAATGGCCGGTGAAGGCCTTCGAGATCCCGTCGACCTCCTCACGCCACGACACGTACGGCGTGTTGCCCGAGAAGGTGATGTCGGGCCGCGTCGAGTCGCCCGTACCGCTCGAGATCGGCGCGCCGCCGTTGGCGATTTCGAAGTGCGCTTCGCTGCCGGTGCCGACGAGATGTGAGACGAACACCTGCTTGACGCCACGTATCTGCTCGTCCCAGGCGATCCAGGGCGAGGTGGGGTTTGCCGGGTTCATCGTCCCCGCCGCGACGCGCGGGTTCTCCGCGTCGCCATTCGAGTCCTTGTTCAGCGCGCAGCGCGCCTCGCTGGGTGCCGATTCGGCGCATTTACCCATTTTGTCGGCGCCGCTCGTGTCGAGCGTGGCGCTGAGCGCATTGCCGACGACGACCCAGTGAAAGCCGCCGTTGACGGCTTCGCCGTCGCTCACGGCCTTGGCGGCGAACACCATCTCGTTTTCGTGCAGGCCGTTCGTGCCTTTGCCCTTCTCGTACCAGACGATCCACGGCACCCCGTCGTTCAGTCCCGCGAAGGCGATGTCGGGCTCGACCCCTTCGCGCGCGATGTCCACGTTGAGGCTCGGGTCCTCGCCGTCACGCGGGATCCCGGTCTGCTGCCAGCAGATGCCGCCGATCGCCGGCACGTGCCCTTCGATCGGCACGCCCGCGGGCTTGACGCCGTCGCAGTTGGCCGCGCCCGGACCGATCGGCCTGACGGCGAAGATCTCATCGACGCCTTCCAGGCCGGAGAACTCCTGCCAGGTCACCCACGGGCCGGGCTTCGACGGGTCGACCGCCGAGCCGCCGGCGATCGACGGGTTTTCAGCGGACTGGTTGGGGTCGATGTTCAGGGACGGGACGGGGACGTCGCCGCCGCCCAGGCCGCGGCTCTGCCCGCCGAAGATCCACTTGCCCTGGTTGGCGTCGCCCGTGTTGTCGAAGCGGCTCGCGAAGATGTTGTTCTGTTCGAAGCCTGTGCCGCGCGTGTTCTCGTACCAGCTCGCCCAGGGCACCGTTCGTTCGCTGCCGGCGAAGTCAATCGAGGGCGCCTCGCCGTTCTGGGACTGATCGAAGTTAAGCGACCCGCTGAACTGCGGCGCATCGCTCGAGCGGCCGCCGACGGTGCCGTTGCCCCTGGTCGTCCAGGCTCCTCCCGCAAACGAACGCGCAAAGATCTGGTCCGAGTTGCCGGCCGACTCGGTCTGGCGGAAGGCCGCCCACGGGACCGCCGGCTTGCCGCCCTTCAGCGCACCGCCGACGACGTCGGCGTTGGCCGGGTCCTCGCCGCTGACGCTGAGCGTCGGGTCGATTCCGGCGGCGGGGTCTTCATTGACCTGTGCCGTGGGTGCCAACGCCTGGAGGGCGAGGGACGAGCCGGGCAGTGCGAAGGCGATGAGCGCTGCGAGCGCGATCACGCTCCGCGTGAGCCGGGGAATGCGAAACCTCGCACGCCATGGTCGGGCGTGCGCTGAGTGCCGCGGTGGCGCATCCACGCCGGCGACTCCCTTGATGGTTGACGATCTGGGCATCGAGTCTCCTTGTCAGTGAGAGGGATTGCTGGAGACCCGTACGGCCACCGGCCGCAAACGGTTCGCGCGACGGGGCTCAGAGGTCAGGATCCGGCCGGCCGCATGCGACTCTCGCCGTTTCGTGACGGGTGGTTCAGCGAGCGGCGCCGAGGGCGCCGAGCAGCACCCGTTCGCCCGAGGAGGCTGGGTTGCCGCTGGCGCGCTGGCGCGTGACGGTCAACGC
The DNA here is from genome assembly GCA_963716315.1 of uncultured Solirubrobacteraceae bacterium. Classification (GTDB taxonomy): domain Bacteria; phylum Actinomycetota; class Thermoleophilia; order Solirubrobacterales; family Solirubrobacteraceae; genus Palsa-744. The sequence continues at coordinate 2,948,724 of OY970301.1, forward strand.
CGGATACGCGGGCGGGGGCACGCCGGCCCAGAGCGTCACCTTGCGCGCGTCGTTGAACGTGCCTACCGGTACCAGCACGCCGGCCGGGCTCTTCAGCCACGCCTGGTAGTAGCGGCCGCCCGCAAGTCGAGGCAGTCCCGACGCCGCTAGCTCGATCCGCCAACCCGATGCGGTCTTCGTGAGGGTCGCCGAGCCGTGGGCGCCGGGCTCGAGCGCAGTGCCGTAAACAACCATGGCGAACTGCGTGGAGGGCGATCCGCTGCCGCTTGAGAGAACAATCGCAAGAGCCACCACGGCGGCCGCGAGCGCGCCGAGCGCGAGCGCCGGCCGGCGCAGCCAAAGGCGCGCCGCGAACGGACTGCGCTCGGCACGGCGCGGAGCACGGGCCGTACCGGCCTCCGCGGTCACCGCCGCAACGACCCGATCCTCCAGGCCGGCATCAGGCTCGATCCAGGTCGCCTCCGCCCGTAGGTGACCGCGCAGGTCTTCCAGGTCGGCGCGGTCGGATGCACTCAGCGAAGCGGTCTCCTCTCCCGCGAGGTATGCGATCCGGTCATCGTCGTGGCTATCCATCACAGAACCTCTCCTCTTACGGTACGGAACCGGCGAGCGGTTCACTCCTTCAGATGCCCGAGCAGCTCTGCCAGGCGCTTGTGGGCGCGGAACGAGCGAGACTTGACCGTGCCCGTCGGCATGTTGATGCGTGCGGCGATCTGCGTGTGCGTCAAGCCTTCGAAGTGCTGCAGTCTGACGACCTCGCGCTCGTCGGTCGGGAGCGCGTCGACGGCGCGACGCACCTCCCACGCGTCGTAGAGCGACTCGACCGATTCGGGATTGGAGACGAGTGCCGGATCGCCGGGCGACGCCGACTCCAGCGGCGTGGCGGTTCGCGCCAGCTCGCTGCGGTAGACGTCGATCGCGGTCCGCTTGGCGATCGTCGCGAGCCATGGGCCGAGCTCGCGCTCGGCGTCGACGCTCGCCGCCGCGCGCCATGCCTTCAAGAAGGTCTGCTGGGTCGCCTCCTCGGCGAGCGTCCCGTCGCCCAGCACGCGGTAGGCGATCGAGTAGACGAGCCGGCCGTACTCGCGGTAGACGCTCCGAACCGCGCCCGCATCGCCTTCGCGGAACTTGCTCCTCGTTCTCCGGCCCACCACTGCGGGGCTCCCCTTTGGATCTCGAAGCGATCATAGAGGGGTCGATCGAGGACCGGCCCGTCAAAGAGGGAGAGGTCCCAAGGCTTGAATAGCTAGGACTATCACGCTAATCTAGCCCGATGGTCGTCGCGACGATTACCGAAGCAAAGAATCGGCTCAGTGCGCTGATCGATCAGGTGCGCGCCGGCGAGTCGGTGCTGATCATGGACCGCGGCACGCCGGTCGCGCGATTGGAGTCTGCGATTAGCGCCTCTCCTGACGCCGAGGGACGGATCGCGCGGCTGGAGCGTGCCGGGGCAGTCCGGGCGGCTCGCAAGCCACCCGTGACGGAGCTGCTGAGCACGAGCCCGCCGAGCCCGCGGGCTGGGGCAAGCGCTGTTTCAGCCCTGATCGAGGAGAGGCGCGAGGGCCGTTGAGGTTCTGGGACAGCTCAGCGATCGTTCCGCTGATTGTCGTCGAGGCCAGTACGGAGGGGTTGCTGGCGAGCGCCGCGCTGGACCCGGTTATGTGCGTATGGTGGGCAACTGAAGTCGAGTGCGCGTCCGCATTGTCCAGGCTGGAGCGGGAAGGAGCGCTGTCGGATGGTGCGATGACGGCCGCGCTTGATCGCCTAGATCGTCTCGCCGAGAGCTGGAACGAGGTGCAGCCGACTGCGGCCCTGCGAGGCACCGCACGCCGGCTCCTTCGAGTGCACCCCCTTCGCGGTGCCGACTCGCTGCAGCTTGCCGCCGCCGTCATCGCCTCGGAGGGACTGCCTGCCTCGCTGAGCATAGTGACGCTCGACGAGCGGCTTGCCAGCGCTGCGCGACGTGAGGGCTTCATTGTGCAGGCCGTCGATCGCGCGAGCTGAGCAAAGACCGGGTCGACGGGCGCTAGGGTTGCTTTTTGCGCCCGCTGGCGTTTACTATGGCGGGTGCGTAGAGGGCGCATGGTAAATCGCGGGAGGGGAATGGATGTTGCGCATCGAGCAAGGCAGCGATGATGGTTTCGTCGTGGGCCGAGCGGGAGGCATCTGCCGCCCGGTCACAGCTTCTGCGGTGCGGCGCCGTGCGCTGATGCGCATCGCCCCTGTGCTCACCGCGCTGGCCGTTTGCTTCGCGACCGCGGCTACAGCCTCGGCCTTCAACGCGCAAGGAAGCGTGGAACAGGTGTATGTCACCGGCCTCGCCCCGGGCGCCCAGATGTCGCTCTTGGGGAAGAAGGGCGAAACGGTGTCCACGCAGACCGCGGACTCACTCGGTGGGCTGCTGTTCAGGAAGGTCGCACCGGGAAAGCTCTTCTACAAGGTACGACTGACCTCGACGAGCGAAGAATCCGGGCCGATCACCGTTCACACGCAGAAGTCGGCATCGTGGAACAAGGGCACCTACACGCAGACGATCCCAAGCAGCGGATATGGGTATCTGACCACGCGCGACGGCACCCAGCTGGCGATCGACGTCCATCCGCCGGCCTTCACGTTGCCGAAGCACAAAGGCGCCGTTCCGACGCTGATCGAATACTCGGGATACGGCTACGCGAATCCCGCGGGCCCGGAAAGCGGACTCGCCCAGGTCGCCAACCAGCTGGGTTTCGCAGTCGTCGACGTGAACATACGAGGGACCGGCTGCTCGGGTGGCGCCTTCAACTACTTCGAACCGCTGCAGAACCTCGATGCGTACGACGTGATCGAGACGATCGCCCGCCAGTCCTGGGTACTCCACCACAAGGTCGGGATGTTCGGCGTCTCCTACGGCGGCATCAGCCAGCTCTTCGCCGCTCAGCTTCGACCGCCTCACCTCGCCGCGATCGCGCCGCTGTCGGTGGTCGACGCAACGGCGACGACCCTCTACGCCGGTGGCGTCCTCAACACCGGTTTCGCCGTGCCGTGGGCCGAAGACCGTCAGTTCGACGCCGAGCCGGCCGGGCCGTCGAGCGGCGAGCACTGGGCCTACGAACAGATCCAGAAAGGCGATGCGACCTGCGCGGCCAACCAGGATCTGCACGAAGAGGCGACGAACCTGCTGTCGGAAATCAAAGAAAACGCGACGTACAACCCGCCCGTGGCCGACCCGCTGGACCCGGTCTCGTTCGTGCACAACATCAAGGCTCCGACCTTCATGGCATGCCAGTGGCAAGACGAGCAGACCGGCGGGCACTGCGCCGATCTGGCGGAGCACTTCACCGGCACCGAACACAAGTGGTTCACGTTCACCAACGGCGCGCACATCGATTCGCTCGATCCGTATACGCTCAACCGGCTGGATGACTTCTTGGAGCTGTTCGTTGCGCGTGACGCGCCGATCGAAAACAAGGGGATCCTGCATGCCGCGGCGCCGTTCGTCTATCAAGCCGCGTTGGGTCTCCCTGCGGAAGACCATGTCACGCTGCCATCGGACCCAGTCCAGGAAAAGCCGAAGTACGCGGAAGCGCTCTCGGCCTTCACGGCGTTGCCGGAGGTCCGGGTGCTGTTCGACAACGGCGCGGGAACTTCGCCGACCGGCAACACGACCGCCGGCAATCCCTACCCCGGGTTCGAACAGTCGTTCTCGGCATTCCCGGTCCCCGGTACGACCGCCCACTCCTGGTACCTCGGACCGGAAGGCGCACTCGGCGAAGAACCGGCCACGTCCGACGGGGTCGACTCATACACCTCCGACGCAGGGGCCACGCCACTGACGGACTACACAGGCGGTACGGGGCCGGGTGGGCTGTGGGGCGTCGCGTCCCAATGGCAGTGGAACTGGGTGCAGCCGCCGGCCGGCTCCGCCGTGTCCTACGTGTCCGCGCCGCTGAGCACCGACACCACGGCAATCGGTGGCGGCTCAGTCAACCTCTGGGTGGAGTCATCGACTCCAGACGTCGATCTCCAGGCGACGGTCAGCGAGGTGCGCCCCGACGGCAACGAGACCTTCGTCCAGAACGGCTGGATCCGCGCCAGCGAGCGCAAGCTCGCCACGACCTCGACGAACATGTTTGGCGAGACGCCCACGGCGGTCGAACCGATCCCGACCTTCCTCGCGTCCGACGTGCAGCCGATGCCGGCCGGCGAATTCGTTCCCGTCACGATTCCGCTGTACTTCGAGGGCCACGCCTACCGCGCAGGCTCGCGCATCAGGGTCACGATCTCCGCGCCGAACGGGTCGCAGCCCGTGTGGTCGTTCAGCCAGACGCAGCCGGAAGGCGGCACTGCCAGCGTGTCGATCGCGTTCGGGCCCGGCATGCCCGCCAGCCTGATCCTCCCGATCGTGCCCGGTGTCAGCGTGCCTACAGGCCTGCCGCCCTGCCCGAGCCTCCGCAACGAGCCCTGTCGTTCCTATCAAGCGTTTGTGAACGACGGTTCCTGACAGCGACTCGACCGTCTGATCCCGCCGGCGATCGTCGGCACCGCATCGCACGGCCCGAGCCGTCCTGGAGAACCGTTACGCGGTCGCCGGGCCCGGCCACTGGGTGCCAGCCACGACGAGCATTTGGTTAGCCTCAGGCAGTCATGACCCCGGAACGCGGCATCCGGTTCTTTCCCTGGGCTGGTCGACGCGTCGCCTACGCGGTCAACGGGGATGGGCCGCCGCTGGTCGCCGCCGCCTGGTGGCTCAGCCACATCGAGCGCGACTGGCAGGATCCGCGCTTTCGTCGCTTCTTCGAGGCGCTGGGAGACGGTTACGGGATCGTGCGCTACGACCGGCCGGGCGTGGGGCTCTCAGACCGGCACGTCGCGCCCGCACAGCTGACGATCGACACCGAAGTGGAGTTGCTCGGCGCGATGCTCGACGAGCTCGGCTGCGAGCGCGCGGCGCTGTTCGGCGGCTCGTCGGGAGGTTGCGCGGCGATAGCCTTCGCGGCGCGCTTCCCCGAGCGCGTCGAGCGGTTGATGCTGTACGGAACGTATGCCGACGGGTCGGCCATCGCGCCCCCCGACGTACGGGCAGCGGTCATCGGAGCCGTCCGCTCACACTGGGGTCTCGGATCACGCCTGCTCGCGGACGTCTTCCTCGGTGAAGAGGGGAGTGCCGAGCGGCGTCGGTTCGTCCAGGCCCAGCAGGAGTCGTGCGATGCCGAGACGGCGGCTGCGCTGCTCGAGCACGTCTACGACACCGACGTGCGGGCGCAGCTCGAGCACGTGAGAGCGCCTACGGTCATCGTGCACCGGCGCGCCGACCGGGCGATCCCGTATGAGCTCGGCCGTCAGCTTGCGGCGGGGATCAGGGGAGCGAGCCTCGTGTCGCTCGGTGGCAGTGCCCATTTTCCGTGGCTGGGAGACGGGCTCAGCGTGGCCCGCGCACTGCGAACGGGATTGAGCGCGGACGTGCGAGACGCGAGCATCGATCAGAAGGCACTGCCCGGCCTGCTGTCGCCCCGCGAGAAAGAGGTGCTGTCGCTCGTGGCCGAAGGGATGACCGAGGGAGATATTGCGGCGCGGCTCGTCGTGAGCCCGCACACGGTGCACCGCCATATGGCGAATATCCGGGCGAAGCTGGTGCGAGGGTCGGCGGCTGCGGCGGTCGCCGAGGCCACGCGGCTCGGCCTGATCTGAGACAGCAGATCGTCCCTCGATCCGAAACCCGTGGTCCCGACGGGCCATCGTGTGAGAATGGCCGCAGCGGGGGATGTGGAGCACGCGCTCGGCGCGTAGCGTCATCAACCATGCAAACAACAACTCAAATTCCAGCAGACCTGTCTCATGCGACGCTGTGGGCTCGCACCTCGGCACGGATCTATGATCCGTTTCTGTGGCTCTCTGAGCGTCGTGGCTTGCGCGCCCGCCGCGGTGAGCTGCTCGCAAACGCGCGCGGGCTGACGCTCGAGATCGGCAGTGGGACCGGACTGAGCCTGCGCCACTATCCACGACAGCTCGAGCGGCTCGTGCTCGCTGAGCCAGACCCGGCGATGCGCGCACGCCTCGAACACCGGCGAACGCGCCTGAGGCCGGAGGCATCGGTCATCGACGCCGCCGCAGAACGACTGCCGTTCGCGGACGGCACGGTCGACACCGTCGTCTCGACGCTCGTGTTGTGCACGGTTGCCGCTCCCGAGCTCGCGCTGCGCGAGATCGCCCGCGTGCTCGCCCCTGACGGCCAGCTGCTGTTCATCGAGCACGTCCGGGCCGCGTCACGCGTTCGCTCATTCCTGCAGGAGCTGCTGGCGGCGCCATGGCGCTCGTTCGCCAACGGCTGTCGGTGCAATCAACAGACCGTGATGTTGATGGCGGCGTGCGGCTTCCAGCTCGATGTCAGCGAAGCGGCATGGCGCGGCATGCCGTCGATCGTCAAGCCCCTCGTCTACGGTCGCGCCCGCTACTTCGACACCAACCCTGAGCGGGCTGCTGAACCAGCGCGGGCAGTCGGTGCCGCCGGCGCGGGCTCGCACCAAGACCCACAGGGGGAAACACAGTGATCGGCGTGAGCGTCACGTTCCAGTACGACGAGGACTTCGATCGCGCCCGCGTGGTCTCCATTGCCGAGAACGCCCGCGGAGCGTTCGAGGGCATGCCCGGACTGAGGTCCAAGGTCTTCACCATCGACGACGCGCGACAGCGCGCGGTGAACTTCTACGTATGGGAATCGCCGGATGCCGCCAAGGCCTTCTTCTCAGAGGAGATGCGCGAGCGCGTGACCGGCCTGTACGGCGTCGAACCCGCGATCGACTTCGTAGAGATCGCTGAGCTCGTCGACAACGCCGGTGCGGCGCACCCAGTATGACCGGACAGCCGCCGCATTACGCGGAGCGGGTGCGACGGCCCGCGGCCCGCTGCGTGCCCAACGCAGGGCCTCAGCGGCGTTTGCCGCGCAGTCGGCTTCGAGCGATCTCGAGCGACTCGATGTCGATCTGGTCCTGCGGACGCCCGGCGGCCCGCTTCATGCTGATCAGGTCCTCCAGCGATGCAATCCGCACCGAAGCTCCCGCCAGCTCGATCACGTCGGCGCGCCGGCGCAACGCGGCATAACCCGGCGAGCCGGGCGGGTCGACGAGCAGGTCGAGGTCGCCCTCGCGCGTGGTCAGCGTGAGCATCTGAGTGCGCCGAAGCATGCGCGCGTCGGGCACGAACGGCACGTCCTCGTCGACGCCGCGAAGCTTCGCCTGCAACGACACCAGCAAAGAGCCGAGCCGCTCGAGATTGGTCCTGTCCGTGGCGTAGCAAATGTCGAGATCGCGGGTGAAGCGCGGGGTGGCCTGCACCACGACCGCAACACTGCCGACAACGACGTAGTCGATCCCGGCGTGCGCGAGTGTGCCGAGCAATGCCGTGGGGCGAAACTCAGGCCAGCTCGTCACGGCTCTGCTCGCCGGCGTGCGCAAGCTCACGTGCCTGCTCGTACATGACCTCGAGACCGCGCAGCCGCTGCGTTGGCGTGAGCGCGAGCTGCTGGCGGATCAGGCTCTCGTCGACCGAAGGCTCACGCGGAAGCGCCGAGATCACGAGCTCGGCTCCGGCGGCCCGCAGCGCGCGGTCGAGGGTCGCTATTCGGGGGTTCGATTCAGGTTGCTCCATCTGTGCGACCGACGCTTGGCTGATCGCAAGCCGCTCGGCGAGGTCGGCTTGTGTGAGTCCGGCGCGTCGACGGGCATCTGCGAGGAGCCTTCCTGGCCGCGAGGCTTCGCCGTCGATTGCCGGCCGTGTGGCGGGTCTCGTGTGCATGGACCTCATTATAGTTTAAATCTTATTTTTGCCAAGGGAGTATGAGCCGCCGGCCACGCTCGCGTCGCGGGTCAAGCAGGCATCGACCGTTGCCGATGCTCGTCACGTGCGTGCTGAACGACGTCCCCCGCGGTCGGCGAAGGTACTCGCCTGCGCCGCCGCGCTCGCGCTCGTCCTGCTGGCCGCGCCGGTCGCCGCTCGCGCCGAACCCGAATGGAAGCTGCCGCCTGAACAGCTGGCCGCCACGCTCCGCACGCCGCAGTCCTGGGCGCCGCCCGTGGTCGCCGTCGGCGCCGAAGGCGAAGCGACAGCGCTGATCGTCCATTGGCAATCCCCCGGTTCCACGCTGGCCTCCATCGACCGCCCGGCCGGCGGCGCCTGGGGCTCGAGCGTCACCGTGCCGACCGGCACCGAGCCGATCTTCCCGCAACTCGCGACGGCCGCCGGCGGCGAGCAGACAGCCGCCTGGCTCGACGCGGCGAATGTAGGAGACCCGTTCACCGTCTGGAGCTCGCGCCGGCGGGCCGGCGAAGCGTGGCAGGCCCCCGTGCAGATGCCCCTTTACGGCGCCGAAGACCACTTCGTCGGCGGCCCCGCCGTCGCTGAGGATGCAGCCGGCGACGCCGTCGTCGTGTGGGCTGAGGCGGACTCCAGCTACAGCTCCCAGTGGCTCGTCGCGTCCGAGTGGCGCGGCGGCGCCTGGGGAGCGCCGCAGCGGATCTCGAGTCCGGCCGGCTTCGTGGAACTGTCCCCGCAGGGCTCGGTCGCCGCCGACGGTCCCGGCGACTTCGTCGTCGGCTGGATCGAGGAACCCTCGCTTGGGCTCTACACGGCCGAGGCGGAGACGCTCGGAGGTGAAGGCTGGACGGGCGAGCAGGTGATCGAATCTGGGCCGGATCGTCTGTACGGCCTGTCGCTGGACGCGAACGCCGCCGGGCAGGCCGGGATGACGTGGGCCGACGCGAGCACCGAAGCGGTGCACGCGGCGAGCATGACGGGCGGCGCCTGGACTGCCTCGAACCCCGCTTCCACGCGCATCCACGTGGTCTGCGACGAGGCGCCGCCTGAGATCGGCATCGACGCCGCCGGCACGAGCCGCGCGCTGTGGCTGGAAGCGACAGGACGGCTCACGAGTGAACAGATGAGCCCCGGCGGCGGCTGGGAGGGGGACCGCCAGGTCCTCACGACCGTCCCCGAAGGATGGAACGTGTTCGGCATGCAGCTCGGGGTCGACGACGAAGGCGACGCGCTGGCGAGCTGGACGACGATGCAGTCGGAATCGCCGTGGGCATCGAGCGTGCAAGTCGACTCCGAGCTCGCGGGCGGCTCCTGGTTGCCACCGTTGACGCTTGCCTCGGGCGCCGGCGGCTATCGGAGCGGGACGACGCTCGACTTCGGCCGCGAAGGCTTCGGGGTGGCCGCCTGGCTGGATGAACTGCTGGCCCCCGAAGGCGAAGAAAAGTACGACTTCACGCCGCGCACGGTCGTGTTCGAAGGTACGAAGGCGCACGCACCCAGCCCAGCCGCACCGGCGGGCGGCTCGACGCCCTTAGGTGGCGCAACGCCGCAGGGCAGGCGCCGGCTCGGGCCCGTCTACGTGCTCGCCTCGAAGCGACGGCTGTGGCTTGCGCGCGGTGGGCGCACCGTCACCGAGAGGATCCGCAATACCAACCCGTTCCCGGTCAGCGGCACGGCGAGGATTCACGAGTACCTCCTCGCCGGGGGGAAGACCGCGCGCGCCTCCTCGCTGCGCGTCGCGACGACCGTGCATTACAAGCTTGCGGCTGGGCAGACAGCGCCGATCTCCTTCCGGATCGGCTCGCGTGCGCTCCGTCGCCTGCGCGCCTACGTACCCGATCGCGGGCACATTCTCGTCAGCGTTCGCCTCTCGATCCACGGCGAAGGGCAGGTCACGTCGAGCTCGGTCGTGATGGCGCTCGACCAGCCGATGCGCCGGCACCGGAGCCACATGCGCCGTCCGCGGGTCCCTCGTGGATACCCCGCGCCCGTCGATCCGTGGGCGCGCAAGGCCTGCTGAGGTCGTTGGCAGGGCGCCGCCGCCCTCGCTCGCGAGCACCTCGGCGACGCCTCGCGCCTGCTCGAGCGGCGCTCAGCTCAGATCCGGGAAAACCCCGTACACGCACACGAGGGGTGGCCCGAGCTATCGGACCTTGACTTCCGCCCGATTCGGAAGGAGAGTGTGCGCGCGCCGCCGCCTGCGGCGCGATCGACAGGAGGAGGCGAGATGAGCACTGCCGAAACGAGCAGCGACAGCGCGGACGCCAGCCCGCCGGTCAAGCCTGGGGAGTTCAGGCTCGAGGTTGTCGTCCTGCCGGTGTCGGATGTCGATCGGGCGAAGGCGTTCTACGCGGGGCTGGGGTGGCGCCTCGACGCCGACATCGCCCCCTCCGAGGACTTCCGCGTGGTCCAGTTCACGCCGCCGGGCTCAGGATGCTCGATCCAGTTCGGCACCGGTGTCACCTCGGCGGCGCCCGGCTCGGCCCAGAGCTTGTACCTGGCCGTCGCCGACATCGAGGCGGCGCGCGAGCAGCTCAGCGCACGCGGCGCGCAGGTCGGCGAGGTGTTCCACGAAGGTGCGCCGGGCGCTCGCTTCCATGACTCCGACCGTGCGGCCGGGGCGTCCCCCGACCCCTACAGCACGTTCGCCGTCTTCAGCGACCCGGACGGCAACGGTTGGCTGCTGCAGGAGATCACGACGCGGCTCCCCGGCCGCTGAAAGGAGAGCTCGATGGCCACGACATACGACTCGGTCGAGGACCTTGCGCAGGCGCTCAGGCAGGCGGCCAAAGCGCACGGCGAGCACGAGCAGCGAACGGGCCAGGCCGACGAGAACTGGCCTGACTGGTACGCGCTCTACATGGTGCGCGAGCGCGCCGGCGAAGAGCTGCCGAGATGAGCAGCGACTATGACGTGATCGTGCTCGGCGCCGGCTCGCCGGGCGAGCACTGCGCGGGCGCTCTCGCGGAGGGCGGCCTGCGCGTGGCCGTCGTCGAGCGTGAGCTCGTCGGAGGCGAGTGCTCCTACTGGGCCTGCATCCCGTCGAAGACGCTGCTGCGCCCGGGCGAAGCGGTGCACGAGGCGCGCGAGGCGGCGGCGAGCGCCGAGGTCGACGTCGAGGCAGCGCTCGCCTGGCGGGACTTCATGGTCTCCGACCACACCGACGCCGGGCAGGAGCGCTGGCTTGCCGATCACGGCATCGACCTGCTGCGCGGCAGCGGGCGGCTGGCCGGACCGGGCGTCGTCGAGGTCGACGGCGTGCGTCACAGCGCAGACCACGTGGTCCTCGCCAACGGCGCCGATCCGGTGGTGCCGCCCGTGCCGGGCCTGCGCGAGCTCGAGGGCGTTTGGAGCAACCGCGAGGTGACGTCGATGAAGGCGATTCCGCGGCGCCTGCTGATCCTCGGCGGCGGTCCGGTCGGCGTCGAGATGGCCCAGGCCGTCCACCGACTCGGCGGCGAGGCCGTGGTCGTCGACATGGCCGAGCACGTGCTCGGCCGCGAGCCGGCGCCTCTGGGGGAGGCGCTCGGCGAGGCCCTGCGGAGCGAGGGCATCGAGCTCGTCCTGTCCGCGAATGCGACCGCCGCGCGACGCGAGGGCGAGGATTACGTGCTCGAGTTCGACGACGGGCGCGAGCTGCGCGGCGAGAAGCTGCTCGTCGCCACCGGCCGGCGTCCGCGGGTACAAGGGATCGGCTTGGAGACCGTCGGCGTCGAGCCGGACGCGCACGGGGTCCCGGTCGACGCGCACCTACGCGCAGCGGAGAATCTGTGGGCGATCGGCGACGTGAACGGCCTCTGGCCGCTGACGCACGTGGGCAAGTACCAGGGCGATGTCGTCGCCGCGAACATCCTCGGCGATCCGCGGAAGGCCAACTACGAGGCGGTCCCGCGCGTCGTCTACACCGACCCGCAGGCGGCCTCGGTGGGCGCCTCGGCCGGCCGTTTCAGCGCGATGGTCGCGTTGTCGGATGTTCCGAAGACAGCCACCTACACGCGCGCATACGCCGAGCAGAACGGCTTCTTGACGCTGCTCAGCGACGGCGAGCGGCTGACGGGCGCCTACGCGCTCGGCCCCGAGGCGGGCGAGTGGCTGCAGCAGGCGACGCTTGCGATTCGCGCGCACATCCCAATCGAGGTCCTGGCCGACACGATCCAGCCGTTCCCGACGTTCTCGGAGATCTACGTCGCCGCGCTGAAGGCGCTCCGCAACGAGATCGCGGCGGCGTCCAACGCGGTCGGCGGGGGTCCGCCGATGGCGAGCTGAAGAAAGGAGAGACGTTGCGCTCAGACATCACACCCGGCGGCACTTTCCCGGACTACGAGTTGCCCGATCACACCAAAGTCCCGCGCAAGCTCAGCGAGCTGCAGGGTGAGGATCCAATGATCCTCACGCTCGCACGCGGCCTGTACTGCCCGAAGGAGCATCAGCAGCATCTCGAACTGGCGGCGTTCTACCCGAAGATCGCCGTGGCCTACACGCAGATCGCCACGATCTCGACCGACGCCGATCACGAGAGCAAAGAGCTCCGCGCGTCGGTCGGCGCGCAGTGGCCGTTCCTCTCAGACCCCGAGCGCACGGTGCAGAAGGACCTGGAGATCCAGGAGTACACCGACACCGAGCACGACCCGATGATCCCGCACACGCTCGTGCTGAAGCCGGGCTTGGTGATTCACAGCATCTACAACGGCTACTGGTTCTGGGGGCGCCCCTCGGTAGACGAGCTCCGCCGTGACCTGCGAGCCGCTTCGCAGGAGATCCGCCCCGACTGGGACCTCAGCGCCCCAGGTCTGCGCGAGGCGTGGGACGCGGGCGAGCGCTCGGCCTTCCACGGTTTTGACTAGCGCGTCGCGGACGCGTCAGCAGTCGCGGCCGAACAGTCGATCGAGCAGTGTGTCCACGGTCGCTCGCGCGTTCTCTGCGGCGAGCGCTTGGTCCTCGGCATAGGCAACGAACAGCGCGGCCTCGTTGAGCGCGGCGAGCAGCACGTGCGCGAGCAGCTCTGCCTGGCCGGGCGCCACCCGGCCTTCGTCGGCCAGGCGCAGCACGGTCGCGCGCAGCCCGCCGAGCGAGTGCGCTTCGTCCTGCTCGCGCCAGCGAGCCCAGCCGACGGCCGTCGTCGGGTCGAGCAGGGCGATGCGCTGGATCGCCGGATCGAGCGCCAGCTGCAGCCACGCGTGCGAGCCGGCGCGTAGCCCCTGCAGTGGGTCTGCGCTGCCGTCGGCCGCGGCCGCGGCTGCGCTCCGCCGGGCGATCTCGATCAGGACCTCCGACAGGACGGCGTCGAACAGCTCGGCCTTGCTCTGAAAGTGGTGGTAGAGCGCCCCGCGGGCCACGCCGGATGCCTCGAGCACGGACTCGATCGAGGTGGCCTCGTAGCCGCGCTCGCCGAACAGCCGGCGAGCAGCCGCCAGCAGCCGCTCGCGCGTGGCAGCCCCACGCGCCTTGCGTCCATCCACTGCGAGCTCGACCGTCATCCGCACATTGTAAACCGACTGACGGTCTGATAGTTTGCCGATCCTTGCCCGCAGCGGTCGATCGAACGGGAAGGGGTCAGGCGTGAAGGTCGAGATGTTCAACGTTGGCTGGATCTCCTCCTCGGCGGCCATCTGGCGCCAGGGCGAAGATCCGGCCGAGCGGATCCGCTTTCCGGTGCCGGCCTACCTGATCGAGACGGCCGATGAGCGGATCTTGATCGACACGGGGCTGAACCCGGCGGCCACGGCCGACCCGGCCGGCTTCTACGGCCGTCCCGAGGCCGGCATGTTCGAGCTCGAGGTCGAGCAGGACGTCACCGAGCAGCTCGACGTGAGCACGCTGACGCGGATCGTCCTCACCCACCTGCACTTCGATCACGTCGGCGCGCTCGCGCTGCTGCCGGCGTCGATCCCGGTCGTGATCCAGCGGCGCGAGTGGGAGGGCGGCCGCGATGCGGCGGCGATCGGACGAAACTTCTTCTTCCCTCGCGACTACGCGATGGACGAGCGCGAGATCGTGCTCGTCGAGGGTGACCACGACCTACTCGGCGACGGGTCGATCGAGCTGCTCTCGACTCCGGGGCACACTCCCGGCCACCAGTCCGTCCGCGTCGGCGAGCGGCTGATCCTCGGTGTCGACGTAGCGCACTTCGCCGCCACACTTGACGATCGGCGCTTCCCGAGCTTCGCCGACGACTTCGCCGCGCAGGACCGCTCGGCCAGCCGTCTCTGCGAGCTGCGCGACGCCGGCGCCACGGTCGTGCCGGGCCACGACCCCGACGTCCTGGCGCCGGGCTCCGTCACTGTGTAGCGGTCCTCGAGCACGCCGGATAGCGGGCGGCGGCGTCCACCGCCCGCTCCGTGCGCGTCAGCCCGCGGCCGGCGCGGGCGCCGGGTCGGGCCTGATCACGACGGTGTCGGCGATCTCGTCGACCTCGTCGGCCGGCATCCCGACGCGGCTGGCGTGCTTGCGCACGGCCTCGACGTCGCTGGCCTCGTAGATGCACACCGAGCCGAGCGTGCCGTCGGCTTCGGCGATCACGTAGCTGCGGATCCAGCGGATGTCCTGCGGGAACTCACTGTCGGCGACCTCTTTGGAGCGCGCCGCGACGGCCTCGAGCTCCTCAGGCGAACCCCAAGCGTTCCTGCGGCGAATGGCGTACATCTTCATCTGCCTCGGTTTCCTTTCGTAGTCGGTCTTCACAAGGACGGACCACCAGCCCATTCCTTCCCGATGCCTCGACTGCGGAGGCTACGCCGCTCGCGCGTGGCGATGTGTGCGAATCGGCACGCGACGCCGGCGAAGATGCCGGCGCACGTCGTCGGCGCGTGATGAGTTTCCCCGCACGCGGTCGTCTGACTTGCAAACGACCGCGAAGGGCGCTAGCCGGCGGAGGGCGCGACGGCCGACTCGCCGGTGCCCTCGGCGCGCGCCGAGTCCGAGTGCGAGCGGCTGTCGCGCGAGGAGATCAGCACGATCGTCAGCAGGGCACCGGCGAGCGCGAAGCCGGCGCCGACGAGGAAGGCGCGGTCGAAGCCCTTGGTCAGCGCGATCGCGGTGTTGTGCTCGCCGCCGTGCATCAGCGAGTTGGTGCGGCTGTTGGCGACGGTCGCGAGGATCGCCAGCCCGAGCGCGCCGCCGACCTGCTGCGCGGTGTTGACGAGGCCCGAGGCGAGTCCCGCCTCATGCGGGCGCGTGCCGGTGACGGCGGCGATCGTCACGGGCACGAACGACAGGCCGAGCCCGATCGCGGCGAGCACCGACGGGCCGAGCACGTCGGCGAGGAACGTGCCGCCGGTGCCGGGGACCTTGGAGAACCAGAACAGCCCGCCGGCGACGAACAGCATGCCGGTGAGCAGCACGGGCTTGAAGCCGAAGCGGGTCACGCCGGCCGAGGCGGCGCCGGCGGAGAGGATGATGGCGACGGCCAGCGGCAGGTAGGAGAGCCCGGCCTTGAGCGCTGAGTAGTGCAGCACCTGCTGCATGTACAGCGAGATGAAGAAGAACATCGAGAACAGCGACATGCCGATCAAGAGCGCGATCGTGTCGGCGCCGCGCAGCGTGCGCAGGCGGAAGATCGAGAACGGCATCAGCGGCGCGCGCGAACGCAGCTCGATCGCGAGGAACACGGCCAGCAGCACGACGGCGCCGGCGATCAGCAGCAACGTTTCGGTCGATCCCCAGCCGGCGTTGACGGCGTTGACGAGCGCGTAGACGAGCAGCGCGAGGCCGGCCGTCACGGCGACGGCGCCGGGGATGTCGAACTGACGCGTCTTGCTCTCGGCGTGGCTCTCGACGAGCAGGCGTGGGGCGAGCAACGCGCACAGCACGCCGATCGGCACGTTCACGAACAGCACCCAGCGCCACGACAGCCCGCTCGTGAGGACGCCGCCGAGCAGCACGCCGGCGGCGCCGCCGGCGCCGGCCACGGCGCCCCACACGCCCAGCGCGCGGTTGCGCTCGGCGCCTTCGGAGAAGGTCGTCGTGATGATCGACAGCGCCGCCGGCGAGACGATCGCCGCGCCCATTCCCTGCACGGCGCGCGCGGCGATCAGCCAGGGCTCGGATTGGGCGAGGCCCCCGGCGAGCGAGGCGAGCGAGAAGACGACGAGCCCGAGCATGAACATGCGGCGGCGGCCCATCAGGTCGGCCAGGCGCCCGCCGAGCAGCAGGAAGCCGCCGAAGGTCAGCGTGTAGGCGTTGACCACCCAGGTCAGGTCGTCCTGGGAGAACTTCAGCGCGCGCCCGATCGAGGGCAGCGCCACGTTGACGATCGAGGCGTCGATCACGACGACGAACTGCGTCATCGCGAGCAGTACGAGGGCTAGGTTCTTGGCTCGCTCGGTCAGCAGCTGCGCGGGCTCTGCGCTCACCTAGCGGCCGGACTCGAGGCGGGCCTGCTCCTCGGCCGTGCGCTCGGCCCAGGGGACGGCCTGCAAGCGGCCGTCGGGGATCGGCTCGCCGCTCTCGACGGAGAGCCCGTACGTGCCTTCGGCAAGCCGGCCTTCGGCGCGCTCGATCGCGGCCAGCTCCTCGCGCAGCGACGCCTCCAGGCCGACGTCGATCTCGGTCTCGAGCAGCTCCGGTGCGACGTCGCCGCTGTCGAACACAGCCGCTTCTTCGTCGCCCTCGGGCTTGCCCGCGTCGATCAGCGCAGCTTCGATTCGCGCTCGCTCGCGCGCCAGCAGATCTCTTGCCTGTGCGGTGTCCACCGTGCGCAGTATGAACGCGGGCGGCGACCGATGCCGCCCCGCCGTCCTATCCGTCTAAATATTTATTTAATTGATGGAGAAGATGAGGAGCTACCGGGGACGGTCTCGCCGGGTGCTCAGACGGCGCTCGTGCGGATCGCCTCGGCGACAGCGCGCGGGTCGTCGAAGAACGGCACGTGGCCGGCGCCGAGCGAGAGGTGTCGCCCGCGCGGCAGCATCCTCCGCGCGCGTGGAGCCTGCGTGCGATACGGCAGCAGGCGATCCTGCACGCCCCATGCGATCGTCACCGGCGTCGCGCCGTCGAGCTCTTGCGGGTCGGCGAACGTGTAGTGGTCGAATGCCGCCAGCGCCGGGCCGAGCGCGGGGGAGGCCCACGCGTTGCGCAGGATCCGCGCGGGCTCCTCGGCCGGCATCCGCGACGGGCTGCCGAACGTCTGCCAGAGCAGCGCCGTGCGCCCCGCACGCGTGCCCGCCGCGGCGAGCACGGCCGGGCGCAGCGCGCGCGGGAGGCTCGCCAGCGACTGCAGCGAGGCCTGGCAGAAGCGCCGTTCGGCCGCCGTCCAGAAGCCGGCCGGCGAGATTGCGCTGACCGAGGCGACCGCGCCGCGCCTGGCCAGCTCGAGGCCGATCGCGCCGCCCATCGAGTTGCCCGAGACGTGTGGGCGCTGCAGGCCGAGCTCCGCGAAGAACGCCGCGAAGCGCTCGGCGTAGGCCGGGATCGCCGGCTCGACACCCGCGGGCAGCGGCGGCGAGCCGCCGAAGCCGGGCGAGTCGCATGCGATCACGTCGAAGTCGGCGCTCAGCAGGCCGATCACGGGGCGCCAGATCTGCCAGCTCAGGCCCACGCCGTGCAGCAGCACGAGCGGCGGGCCCGAGCCCTCGCGGTGGTGGTTGATGCTCACGCCCGGCGTGCTCACGCGGCGATCGGTCGCGCGCCAGCCCGACCGGCCACGCGACCGCGGATCAGGTCGGCGCCGCGCTCGGCGACCATGATCGTCGGCGCGTTCGTGTTGCCGCCCGGGATCAGCGGCATGATCGAGGCGTCGATCACGCGCAGGCCCTGCAGCCCGTGCACGCGCAGCTTGCGAGTCGACGACCGCTTCGGGGTGGGTGTCGCTCATCCGCGCCGTGCCCACCGGGTGGTAGATCAGCATCAGCCGGCGGCGCAGGTCGGCTTCGAGCTCGGCGCGGTCGACGACCTCCGGCCCAGGCTTCAGCTCGGCGATCGTGCTCTGCGCCAGCGGCGGCTGCGCGGCGATCTGGCGCGCCAGCGCCATCCCGGCGAGCAGCGACTCGACGTCGTCGGCCTCGGACAGGCTGTTGGTGATGATCCGCGGCTTGGCCGTCGGGTCTGCCGAGCGCAGCCACACCTGCCCGCGCGCCTTCGGCGAGACGAGCGTCGGAGCGATCACCATGCAGTGCCCGTCGTATTCCTCGGCGCCGTGGTCTTCGTAGTAGGCCGCGCCCATGTGCAGCTGGATGTCGGCCGCCGGCAGCCCGCCGCGCGTGCGCACGAACGCGACGACCTCGGCGACCGTCGAGGTGAGCTTGCCCGAGCGGCGCAGCAGCCACTCGGCGAGGTGCTTCGGCTTGTCCGCCCCGTACAGCGTGCTCTGGTCGTTGACCTCCCACAGCATCGTCACGAACGGGTGGTCCTGCAGGTTGCGCCCGACGCCGCGGCAACTCGTGGCGCGGCTCGACGCCGGCGGCGCGCAGCTCGTCGGCCGGGCCGATCCCCGACAGCAGGAGCAACTGCGGCGAGTTGATCGCCCCCGCCGAGAGCAGCACCTCGCGCTCGGCGCGCACGAGCTCCTCTCCGCGGCGGCCCTTGCGCAGGCGCACGCCGACGGCGCGATCGCCCTCGCAGCTCGATGCCGAGCACGCTCGCGCCCGTGCGCACCTCGAGGTTCGGCCGCTTCAGCGCCGGGCGCAGGAAAGCGTCGGCCGCGCTGAAGCGCTGTCCGTTTCGCTGGGTCACCTGGAACATCGAGGCGCCGTCCTGCTCGGGGCCGTTGTAGTCGGCGACCCGTGGGATCCCCGCCGCCGCGCTCGCCTCCAAGAGGCGCTTGCACATCGGGCGCGGCGAGCGCTGCTCGGAGACGCGCAGCTCGCCGCCGGCGCCGTGGAACTCCGAGGCGCCGCGCACGTTGTCCTCGGACTTGACGAAGTACGGCAGCACGTCGCGATAGCTCCAGCCCGGCGCGCCCTGCGCCTCCCAGGCGTGGTAGTCCCAGAGGCCGCCCGCGCACGTACAGCATCGCGTTCATCGAGCTCGACCCGCCGAGGCTCTTGCCGCGCGGGACGTACAGCGAGCGCCCGTCGACGTGCGGCTCGGCCTCGGTCGCGTAGTCCCAGTCGAGCTTGGTGTGGAACTGTTCGGCGAACGCCGCCGGGATCTTGATCTTCGGCGAGCGGTCGCGTCCGCCGGCCTCGAGCAGCAGCACGCGCACGCTCGGGTCCTCGCTCAGGCGGTTGGCCAGCACGCAGCCGGCCGAGCCGGCGCCGACGATCACGTAGTCGTACATCTCAGATCTCCTCTCGCGAACTCGTACTCGGCCGGGTCGAGCGACTGCGTCTGCTCGAAGTACTCGCGCATGTATCCCGGCCAGTTGGCCACGATCCGCCCGCTCTCGTCGCGGTACCACGAGTCGCACTGCGTCCAGGCCGTGCCCGCGAAGCGCGCCTGCAGCGCACGGTCGCTCGCTTCCTCGACCTCGCGGCGCACCTCGATCGCGCTCGCGCCGCGTGCGAGCATCTGCTGCAGCGCCTGGCGCAGGTAGCCCGCCTGCGCCTCGAGGTAGAAGACGATCGAGCCGCCCGAGGTGTTCGTGTTGGGCCCGTACATGACGAACATGTTGGGGAAGCCGGGTACGGTCATGCCGAGGTGCGCGCGCGCCCCGTGCTCCCAGGCGTCGATCAGCTCGGTGCCGCCGATGCCGGCGATCCTCATCGGGAACATGAAGTCGTTGGCCTTGAAGCCCGTGCCCCAGACGATGCAGTCGAGCTCGTGCAGGACGCCGTCGGCGGTGACGATCCCCTTCGGCTCGACGCGCGCGATCGGCTCGGTCACGACCTCCACGTTCGGCCGCTGCAGCGCCGGTAGGTAGTGCGAGCTGAACAGCACGCGCTTGCAGCCGAACGTGTAGTCCGGCCAGACCTTGCGGCGCAGCTGGCGGTCTTTCAGCTGCCAGCGCATGAACGCGCCCGAGCGCGCACCGAGCACGCGCCCGAGCGTGCGCGGGTGCAGGATCGACGCGGTCAGCGCCTCGCAGTACTGGTACATGAAGTTGCGCCTGAAGGCCTGGATGCCGGGCACGTGTTCGATCGCCGCGCGCACGATCCGTGGGTAGCGCCGGTTGCGCCGCGGTAGGAACCAGTTGCCCGAGCGCTGGAAGACCGTCAGGTGGGCGACCTGCTTGGCGATCTCAGGCACGAACTGCACGGCGCTCGCGCCAGTGCCGACGACCGCCACGCGCTTGCCGGCGAGCGGGTAGTCGTGGTCCCACTGCGCCGAGTGGAAGCTGTGGCCGGCGAAGCTCTCGATCCCCTCGACCTGAGGTTGCGCCGGTTGGTGCAGCTGTCCCGTGGCGAGCACCAGCGCGTCGGCCTCGAAGCTCTCGCCCGCGGCCGTCTCGAGCTGCCACAGCGCGCGCCGCTCGTCCCACGTGCAGGCGGCGACGGTCTGACCGAAGCGGATGTGGCGCTCGACGTCGTAGGTCCGCGCCACGTCACGCAGGTAGCCGTGGATCTCATCCTGCGGCGAGCACAGGCGCGACCAGTCGCGCCGCTGCGCGAAGGAGAACGAGTAGAGGTGGCTCGGCACGTCGCACGCCGCGCCTGGATAGCTGTTGTAGAACCACGTGCCGCCGAGCTCGGGCGCGCGCTCAAGGATCGTGACGTCCTCGAAGCCATGACGCTTCAGCTCGATCGCCGCCGCGATGCCGCCGAAGCCGGCGCCGACGATCAGCACCGAGGGCTTGCGCCTCGGGGCGCTCGGTGGGCGTGCTGCGGTCTCTGCGGCGGACATGCTTCCTCTCCAGACGTGTTGCCTGGAGCATTCTGCACCTTCGCGGGGGTTGACGCGAGCAGGTACCGGTCGTGCGGCCTGAGCTTTCCGGTTGCTCAGCCGCCGGGCGGCCTGCCTGCGAGCAGTCGCGCGCCGACGCCGCGGATCGTTTCTTCGCCGTAGGCCATCGACGGGTCGCCCGTGGTGAAGACTGCCGACCGTGAACGTCACGCCGTGGCGCTCCAGGCGCGCTGCCTCGTGGAATAGTCCCTCCGAGGGCAGTGCGCCGGTCTTGAAGAAGACCTGCCAGCGCGGGCGCGCGACTTCGGGGATGCCCCAGCTCTGCTCCGGCTCGATGCCGGCGAGCAGGCCGCGCGCGTACGCCCAGAACTGATGCGGGATCAGCCGTTCGATCGCGACGAAGAAGCGCGCCTGATCGGCTGCCGAGGTCTGCGTGAAGGCCCACCAGCCGACGCCCGGCGCGTAGTCCTGCATACCCGCTTCGTGCGCCACGCGCGCAACGGCCGCGGCGCCGACGCGATCGAGCACGGCCGAGGCCGCGTCGTTGTTCGATTCGTGGATCATCGGGTAGAGCAGCGAGCGGTCGAGCGCGCTGATGCCGCGGCGGTCGGCGGCCAGCCGCTGCAGGAACGCCGTGAGGAACATCACCTTGACCACGCTGGCGCTCTGGAAGTGCTCGTGCAGGCGTATGCCGGCGAGGCGGCCGCGGTCATCGACGACGGCGAGCGACGTGCGCCCGGCGCGGGCGTTCAGATACTGCCCCGCCGCCGCGATCGCCGCGCGCGAGGGATAGGCGGGGGGCTTCGGCTTGGCCGGGCGCGGCTGCGCGCCAGTCGATGGCGCCGTGCCGGCCGGCGGCTGCGCTGCCGTCGTGGACGGCGCGACGCTCGTCACGGGACCCGCGGCGAGCGCCAACGCCGCAACGACGCCGAGTAGGCATGCGGCCAGCGCCGCGGCGAGCAGGAGTGGTCGTCGCTTGGCCACCGGCGAGAAGGCTAGCGGCCGCACCCGCCGTCAATCTCGGTTCGCCCCGCCCCGCTCCGCCGCGCCGGCGCTCGTTGACCTGGCGGCTAGCGCTTGCGCTTGGCCTTGTGCGCGTAGCCGATCTGCGCGAAGGCGACCGAGATCGATTCGGCCTTCGACTTCGGCAGGAAGCCGACGCGCGCCTTGAACTTCAGCTTGTGCGCGAGCTGGCCTTTGGCGCCTTTGCGCGAGAGCGGCGCCTTGATCGTGTACTTGCCGGCCTTCGCGAATTTCCTGTACGTCGTGCGCAGGTCGCGGTTTTTCACGCTCACCCGACCGGCCGCGAAGATCTGCACGCGCAGCACGAGCTTGTTGTGCTTGATCTTCTTGCTGAGGATCTTGATCCGCGTCCTGCCTTTGCCGTGGCCGTTGCAACCGGCGACGGCGATCGGCGTGTTCTGTTTGATCACGGCGCCGCTCTGCGCTGTGATCGTCGTCGGCATCGCGAGCGTCTGCGTGCACAGCGTGCCGACCGCCGTCAGCGCCGAGTTGGGTCCTGTCGGGCAGGTTCGAGCACGAAGCTCGAGACGGGCACGTCGGGGATCGAGCCGAAGGTCGATTTGGTGATGCCTCCTTTGATGTCCGTTTTGCTTTCGAGGATCACCCGCACGCCGGCGTCGCCTTCGAGCAGCAGGTCGAGGTCGGGGAACGCCTCGCCGCCGTGCGAGACGAGGTAGGCGGGGCCTTTCAGCGGCGCCGGCAGCACCGGCGTGGAGACCGTCGCGCTGCCGACCTTCGAGCCGGGCGGGCAGCTCGAACGGGTTGCCTTCATACGTTGCCGCCGGGCACGCTTTCTGCAGCGTCGTCAAGCGCGAGGGCAGCGATTTCGGCAGTTCTGCGACGACCGAGTGGATGTTCGCCTCGTGCGCGTTCTGCAGCAGGTTGACGCGCAGCGCGGCGCCGTTGGCTTTGAGCTGCGTCGGATTCGTCGAGGCGCTCGTCGCCGCAGAGAAGTTCGGTTTGAACGGCAGCGCGTTGCAGTTGCTCACGGCAAACGGGCTCGACAGCCCCTGCGTAGCGCCGAGCGTCGAGCTCAGCACGGTGTCGGTCGACAGCGGGCCGCAGTTGGTCGGGTTGAAGAGGAAGTTTTTGCGGTTGACGGCGACGCTGATGTTGCGCAGGCGCAGCGGCACGCCCTTGAAGATGCTCGGCAGGTCGGTCGTCGTGGCGACCACGCGGCTGCTGTGCGGGTCGACGTTGATCGTCACGTGCGTGACGACGTTGCCGAGGTCGAACGGCCCGGCTGCGGCATGGATCGGGATCGACAGCCCATACGGCGCGCCCGCGTAGGGGCCGGTCAGGAAAACAGGCCCGCTGAACGGGTAGGGATCGCCGCCCGCGCCGACGTAGGCCGTGGCGATGCCGATCTGGCTGGCCGCCGAGCAGGCGCCGGCCTGCGCCTGCGGTTCGCCGCACGGCGTGAGCGATGGGATCGCGCCGACGAGGCCGGCTGGCAGCACGGTCGAGAGCTTGCCCAGGTACTGATTGCCGTCGCCGCGAGCGAGGTTGAACGTGTAGCTCGTGTAGGCACCGGCTTTGGGTGCGCTGTTCGACGTCGACTGCGCGAGCGCAAACGGCGGCGAGGCGGGGCAGCCGCTCGGCGAGAAAGGCGTGGATCCGCTCGCCGCCGCGCCGCCTGTGTAAGGGGTGAAGAGGAAATCGGTGCTCGCCGCCGCGCACGTCAACGGATTGGCCAACGGCGCGTGATCGCCGCCGTTGAGCGTCAGGCGTAGTTCGCTGAAGGGCAGCTGCGGGTTGTTGGCGAACGTGACTTCGAGGCGGCCCGTTCCGGGATTCGGCGTGACCGAGCCCTGCAGGCGAACGGACACGTCGACGTTGCTCTCGGCGTCGAGATAGATCGTGTACGGCGGGTCGGTGATCGGGCCGCCGCTCGGGCTGCCGAGGAAGACCGACCCCGTCAGCGTGCCCGGGGGCAGGTCGGTTTCGATCGCCACGCTGCCCACGCGTGAGCCGGCGGGGCAGGTCACGGGGTTGCGCGTGCCGATCCCGATCTGCGCGGCCGAGCACGCTTCCAGCCCGTGTGCGGCCGACGGGTTGAGCGTGAGCCCTTCCGGCAGGGTGACATGCGCGTCGCGGATGTCCGAGGTGTTGATTTCGTTTTCTTCTTCTTTCTGCGGGACCTGCACGACGGTCGTCGCTCCGTCGGGCCCGTCCGGTTGCGAGCCGGCGCCGGCTTCTGGCGTGACCGTCGTCGAGGGCGCGAACGGGACTTTGTCGCAGCCTTCGACGCCGACCGGCGTGTGCGTGTCGGTCCCCGCGACTTCTCCGCTCCAGGATTCCAGTTCGAGGTGCGAGGTCGTCGAGCTCAAGCAGACGCTCGGCAGCGTGAGGAAGTTGCCGCCCGCGTGGCCGTCGAAGTTGAGCTTCGACATCAGCACCTTCAGCGGCGCATCGACCGGCAGCAGGGCGTTCACCGTCGCTTCGTGCGGCACGTTGTTGATTTCGAAGTACTCGTGGTAATCGCCGCTCCAGTCGACGTGCCCTTCGAGGAACAGGCGGAATGGCGAGACGAGTTCACCGGCCGGTTCGACGGCGATGCCGAAGTCGAGCGGCAGGCCGGCCGGAGGCTGCAGGTTGTAGACGGTGCCTTCCAGTGACGGGAGCGCGATCGGGAGCAGCCCGAGCGGTTCGGCAATCGCTTCCATTTCGGTCGTGCCGACGATGCTCGAGGCGGGGCATCCTTTCGGGCTGGACTGGAACTGCGCGACCGTGCACTTCGGCTGTGGCGCCTCCGGGTTTGCCGCGAGCCCGGGCGGGACGTCGACGCGGATGCGCTTGACCGACGCGCCTTCGACGTTGCTCCCGCTGTGTTTCATGATGAACTTCGTGCCCCCCCAAGGCGGGTGTCCGGCCGCTTGCGTGAAGGCTTCTTTGCGATTGGCTTCGACGCTCGCGTAGGTGCACGTTTTGTTGATGCACGTCCCGTCTTCGAAGACTTCCGGTCCGAATGCGGCTTGCGCAGCCGATGGTGCGATCAGGGTGCAGCACAGCAGGACGAGGCCTCCGAGAGCAACCGACGTGATGGCGGCGCGAACCAGCGACGACCCGATGGCGATCTGACCCTTCACTCCCTACCTCCCGTTTGGACTGCGGCTTCATGCCCGGCAGATAGAGCCTGCCTCCGGACAACAAGGGGTTACCCGGTTTACCCGGCTCTACTCAGGGGTCGGCGGATGGACGAGCGGCGCAAGCCGAGGCTCAGTGGGCCAACGCCAAACAGGGCGACGCGAGCTGGCTCTGCGCGCTTACTGCTCGCGCGGGACGTACGGAGCCAACTCGCGCCGGGCGATCGAGAGCTTGTGCACCTCGTCGGGACCGTCGGCGAGGCGCAGCGTGCGCAGGTGGGCGTAGGCGTAGGCGAGCCCAAAGTCGTCGGAGACGCCGCCTCCTCCGTGCACCTGGATCGCGCGGTCGAGCACCTTCAGCGCGACGTTCGGCGCGGCGACCTTGATCGCCGAGATCTCGATCCGCGCGTGGCGGTTGCCGACCGTGTCCATCAGCCAGGCCGCCTTCAGCGTCAGCAGGCGCGCCATCTCGATTTCGATCCGCGACTCGGCGATCCAGTCCTGCACGTTGCCGCGCATCGCCAGCGGCTGGCCGAACGTGACGCGCGAGACGGCTCGCCTGCACATTTGCTCGAGCGCGCGCTCGGCGGCGCCGATCGCGCGCATGCAGTGGTGGATACGTCCAGGGCCGAGCCGCGCCTGGGCGATCATGAAGCCGTCACCCTCGTCGGCGATCAGGTTCGAGGCCGGCACGCGCACGTCTTTGAAGTCGACTTCGGCGTGTCCCTCCTGGTCGGCGTAGCCGAACACCGACAGGTTGCGCATGACCGTGACGCCGGGCGTGTCGATCGGGACGAGGATCTGGCTCTGCTGTTTGTAGGTCGGCCCGTCGGGGTCGGTCTTGCCCATCACGATCATGATCCGGCAGTTGGGGTGCAGTGCGTTCGAGGTCCACCACTTGCGCCCGTTGAGCACGTAGTCCTCGCCGTCGCGCTCGATCCGCAGCTCGATGTTCCTCGCGTCGGAGCTTGCGACGTCGGGCTCGGTCATCGCGAAGGCCGAGCGGATCTCGCCGTCGAGCAGCGGTCGCAGCCAGCGCTCCTTCTGCTCGGGCGTGCCGAACTGGTAGAGCACCTCCATGTTGCCCGTGTCCGGCGCCGAGCAGTTGCACGCCTCCGAGGCGATGTGCGAGCGGCCGAGGATCTCCGCCAGCGGCGCGTAGTCGGCGTTGGAGAGCCCAGCGCCGTCGTGCTCGTCGGGCAGGAACATGTTCCACAGCCCGGCATCGCGCGCGCGGCGCTTGAGCTCCTCCATGATCCCCGGGTGATGGTGCGGGTTGCCCGACTCGCGCACTTCGCGCTCGTAGACCTCCTCGGCCGGGTAGACGTGCTCGTCCATGAACGCCGTCAAGCGCTCCTTGAACTCGATGCAGCGCTCGCTTGGCTGGAAGTCCATCGTCTCTCCTTTGGTCCCGGTGCCCGGCTCGTGGAAGCAGACGGTGTATACCGACTCTCCCTGTGGCGCGGCATAAGCCGCACGGGCGACCGCTAGCGTGTGCCAGCCTATGAGGTGGCCCACGGCTCGCCGAGCTTCGCGTCGGCCCTGCTCACAGGGTGCCTCGATCGCGCGCCCGCACGCGCCGGGGATCGTACTCGTGGCGGTGCTGGCGTTGGCGATCGTCGTTGCTCTCGGTGGCTGCGGCGGCGGCTCTGGCGGCGCCGGCTCGAGCGCGAGCACGGCGCGCACGCCGACGGCCCCGAGCAAAGGGCCCGTCGGCGCGCTGCCCGGCGGCCGGCGCCCGAACATCGTCTTCGTGCTGACCGACGACCTCGCGGAGAATCTCGTCCGCTACATGCCGCACGTGCTGCAGATGCAGCGCAGCGGCGTGAGCTTCGGCAACTACTTCGTGACCGACTCGCTGTGTTGTCCCTCGCGGGCCTCGATCCTCACCGGCCGCTACCCGCACGACACGCGCGTGTTCGACAACAGCCCGCCGGAAGGCGGCTACAGCGTCTTTCGCGAACGCGGCGAGGAGCAGGAAACGTTTGCGCTGGCGTTGCAGCGCCAGGGCTACAGCACAGCGCTGATGGGCAAGTACCTGAACGGATACAAGCCGAACGGCGCCGTCGCGGGCCTCGGCTTGGGCGCGACCGCGGGCGACGGCGCCAGCCCCGCCGTCGCGGCCCAGGGCCGCGCGCCGGTGCCGCCGGGGTGGAGCGAGTGGGACGTCGCCGGCGACGGCTACCCCGAGTACGGCTACCACATGAACAGCGACGGTCACGTGCGCGCGTACGGCTACCGCCCGCAGGAATACCTGACCGACGTGATCGCTCGAAAGGGCCTCGCGTTCATCGCTCGCTCCGCCGCCCGGCGCCGGCCGTTCATGCTCGAGCTGGCGACGTTCGCGCCGCATTCCCCCTACACGCCGGCCCCGCGCGACTACGGCGAGTTCCCCGGCGTAGGCGCGCCGCGCACGCCGGCCTTCAACACGGTCGGCTCGGGCGAGCCGGCCTGGCTGAGCCGCTTCGAACCACTCGGCCGCGCCCAGATCGCGCAGATCGACGCCAAGTTCCGCATGCGCGCCGAGGCGGTTCAAGCGGTCGACCGAATGATCGGCGCGATCGAGCAAGAGCTCGTCGCGAAGGGCCTCGCTAGTAACACCTACATCGTGTTCAGCTCCGACAACGGCCTGCACATGGGCGAGCACCGGCTGCGCCCGGGCAAGCTCACGGCCTTCGATACGGACATCAAAGTCCCGCTCGTGGTCACCGGCCCGGGCGTGCCGGCGGGGCGCACGGTGGGCGCGATGAGCGAGAACATCGACCTCTGTCCGAGCTTCGAGGAACTCGCCGGTGCGCCGATCCCGCCGAGCGTCGACGGGCACAGCCTGCTTGCGTTGATCCACGGCAAGCGTGTGCCGGGATGGCCTAGAGAGGTCCTGATCGAGCACCACGGGCGCGTGCTCGACAAGAAAGATCCAGACCTGCCGGTGCGCGGCTCGGGCAACCCGCCGAGCTACGAGGCGCTGAGGATGCCTCACAGCCTGTACGTGGAGTACGTCACGGGCGAACGCGAGTACTACGACCTGCGGCGCGACCCGTTCGAGCTGCACAACCTCGCCGCGCAGCCTGCCGCCGGCGCGCCTGCGCAGGCTGCACCGGGCGCTCGTGCGCGTCGAGCGCTGCCACGGGGCGCGCGCGTGCTTGCGCGCGCAGCATGGCGCCACTTCAGGACATAGGCTCACGCCATGAGCGACGAGCGCGGCACGGCGAGCTACCGCGAGGCCGGCGTCGACTACGACGCGCTCGACGCCGGCAAGCGCATGGCGATGGCCAAGGCGCTGTCGACCTCGCCGCTGCTCCAGGCCCACGGCGCCCGCGCGCTCGATGCCTCCAGAGGCGAGCCGGCGTTCGTGTTCGAGCTGGACGGGCGCTCGTTCGCGTTCGTCGTCGAGGGTCTCGGCACGAAGTCGATCGTCGCGCGCCAGGTGCTCGAGCGCCACGGGATCAACCGCTTCGCCGACGTCGCCTACGACACGGTCGCGGCGATCGTCAACGACCTCTGCTGCGTGGGCGCGCTGCCGCTGGTCGTCAACGCCTACTTCGCTACGGGCGCGTCGGAGTGGTACGCGGACGCCGCGCGCTCGGAGGCGCTGCTCGAGGGCTGGCGCCGCGCCTGCGTGGATGCCGGATGCGCGTGGGGAGGGGGCGAGTCGCCCTCGCTGCCCGGGCTGCTCGACGCGCGCGACATCGAGCTGGCCGGGGCCGCCGTCGGCGCGCTGCCCGCGGGCCGTGCGCCGATCCTCGGCGAGCGGCTTGCGGCGGGCGATGAGATCGTGCTCGTGTCATCTAGCGGCCTGCACGCCAACGGCGCCTCGCTGGCGCGGCTGATCGCCGAGCGCCTCCCCGAGGGATACGCGACCGAGCTGCCCGACGGGACGAGCTTCGGCGAGGCGCTGCTCGCGCCGTCGCTGATGTACGTACCGCTGATTGCCGCCGCGCTGCAGGAGCAGCTGCCGCTCAGCTACCTCAGCCACATCACCGGTCACGGCCTGCTCAAGCTGATGCGCCCGCCGCGCGCGCTGACCTACCGGATCGAGCATCTGCCGCCGGTGCCGGCAGTGCTCGCGTTCCTCGTCGAGCAGGCCGGCCTGGAGCCTCATGCGGCCTACTCGACGTTCAATATGGGCTCGGGCTTTGCGCTCTACTGCGCCGCCGGCGCGGGCGCGCGGCTGGTCGAACTGGCGGGCGGGCTCGGGCTGTCGGCGCTGCTGGCGGGGCGCGTCGAGGAGGGCCCCCGCCAGGTGATCCTCGAGCCGGTCGACGTGAGCTTCGAGGATGATGAGCTGGAGCTCTCCGCCGGCTGAGACTAACGCTCTAGTAAAGCATTAGGGTTCGTACATCCAAGGGTGTTCCAGCGATGGCCGACGATTGGCGACGCTCAGAACGGGCACACCTTGCAGGATCGCCTGCAAACGCTGGACGAGAGAGCGGTTCCAGCTTGCGGCCGCCTGCGGCGATGGATATTGTTGTCTGAAGACCGTCGCCACTGTTCTCCGGTGTTTTGCCGGAGATCTCGATATCGCCGGACCGGCATGGTTCCGGAGCTACCCGGATCGAGGCGGACCTGTCCATCAACAGAGGAGAGAAAAACTGATGCGCAGAGCATCCACCTGTCTGGCCTTGCTCGGCTCGCTTGCCGTCCTTGGCCTTCCGGCTGTGGCTTCGGCCGCACCGACCGTGACCTTCAAAGCGAAGGCCGTACCGATCCCCAAGCCGGGCGGCGGAACCTACCCCCACACCGGCAACATCCTTCCCAAGAAGGGTGGCCTCGGCGCAGCGGTCGAAGCCAACTTCGTGATCGACGGATCGGGCTACGGCGCGACGCCGCAGAAGCCGCAGGGCGGCATCCCGCCGCTGGCCGCGGTCAACTTCTACCTGCCGGCCGGCGCGAAGGTCAATCCGGCGGGCTTCGGCAAATGCTCGGAAGCGATACTGAAGAACACCGGCCCGACCGGTTGCCCCAAGAACGCCGTCGCCAGCCCGGTCGGCAACGCGCTCGGCGAAGTGACGTTCGGCACCGAACGTGTCCCTGAGACGGCGACGCTGCAGGCCTTCTTCGGCCCCGGCGGGCTCCTGTTCTACGTCAACGGGTCGACCCCGGTGTCGCTGGAATTCGTCTCCTCCGGCACGTACGTCAACTACAACAAGGAAGGCTACGGCCTCGAGCTGAAGACGACCGTGCCGGCGATCGCCACGGTCCCAGGCGCCCCGCTCGGCTCGACCAAGAACGTCAACATCAAGGTTGGCGCGGCGATCAAGAAGGGCAAGAAGCTGCTCTCCTACGGCACGCTCCCCAAGACGTGCCCGAAGGGCGGCTTCCCGGTCAAGGCCGAACTGATCTTCGGCGGCTCGTACGGCGGCGAACGTGAATTCGGGATCCCCGCGGAAACGACGACGGTGCTATTCAAAGCGCCGTGCCCCAAGTAGACGGATCGGCGGCGAGCGCGACCCCCTCGGGGGCGTAGAATCGCCGGTAGTGAGGTGAGACGGGCGGCTTCATCGCAATGGTGGAGCCGCCCGGCTCGTTGTATGAACTTCAAGGAAGGAAAGGGTTGAGGGCGCAGACCGTCGGGTGGAGGAGAGGCGCTGCCGCGGTCGCGGTGCTCCTCGCCGTGGCCGCGCTCGCCGCGGTCGTGCTGCTGGCCACCTCTGCAGGCGGCTCCAACGGTAGCTACACGGTGCGCGCGATCTTCGACGACGCCGGCAACATCATCCCCGGCGAGAACCTCAAGGTCGGGGGCGTCAAGGTCGGCACGGTGGGCGCGGTGACGCCGACGCCGCAGGCCAAGGCGGCCGTCGTCCTGAACATCACCAGCGCGGGCTTCAAGGACTTTCGCGCGGATGCCAGCTGCACGATCCGCCCGCAGGCGCTGATCGGCGAGAAGTTCGTCGACTGCCTGCCGACGCAGCCGCGCGTGGCCGGCACGCCGCTGCCGCCGCCGCTGAAGAAGATTGGCAAGGGCCACGAAGGCGCCGGCCAGTACCTGCTCCCCGTGCAGAACACCCACTCCCCGGTCGACGTCGACCTGCTGGGCGACATCTCGCGCTTGCCCGAGCGCCAGCGCTTCACGATCATCCTCAACGAGCTCGGCGCGGGGCTCGCCGGGCGCGGCAGCGACCTGCACGAAGTGATCCAGCGCGCGAACCCCGCGCTGCAGGAACTCGACAAGGTCCTCGCGATCCTGGCCGGCGAGAACAAGGTGCTCGCCAAGCTCGCCGTCGACTCCGACACGGCGCTGCAGCCGTTCGCGGCCGTTCGCAACCAGGTCGCCGACTACATCCAGCAGAGCAACACGGTCGCGCAGGCGAGCGCCCGTCATCGTGGCGCGCTGGCGCGCAACCTGCAGCTGTTTCCCAAGTTCTTCAAAGAATTCGAGCCGGCGATGGAACGGCTCGGGCGCTTCGCCGATCAGACGACGCCGGTCTTCACCGACCTGAAAGCGGCCGCGCCGGGACTCAACAAGGCCTTCACGAGCCTGCCCGCGTTCTCCAACAGCTCGATCAAGTTCTTCAAGAACTTCGGCCAGACCGCGAAGGTGTCGGGCCCCGCGCTGACCGCGGTCCAGCCGCTGCTGGCGCGCTTGGGCACGCTCGGCAAGGAAGCCAAGCCGTTCGCCTTCAACGCCTCCGAACTGCTGACCAGCCTGCGCGACACGGGTGGCCTGGAGCGCCTGCTCGACTTCATCTTCCTTGGCACCGGGACGACGAACGGGTACGACGCGCTCGGCCACTTCCTGCGCTCGGAAGTCGTCGCAAATGGATGCGTCTCCTACGTCGTGATCGCGAGCGGGCTGTGCGCATCGCAGAAACTCTTCAACACGACCGGTAGCTCGACTTCGGCCGAAACCGCCTCGGCCTCGACGGCGCGCAACCGTGCCAACGGCAATCAAGGCAACAGCATCCTGATGGCGCGCACGCTGGCGGTGCTCGACGGCGCCACGCCGGCGCAAGCCCTCGCCAAATACCCCGGTGCCACCGAAGTGGCCCCGGGCGCGGCGGGCAACACGAACGGCGCCGAAGCGACGCCGGTCGCCAAGCCGGTCGGTGGCGCCAGCGCGGGCACGACCTACTACACGCCGTCGGCCGAAGGCTCGGGCGCCGACGGAATGCTCCTCAACTACCTGCTCGGAAATTGAGTCGGCCATGATCATCCGCCCGTCCAAGCTCTCGCTCGCCGCCGCAGTCGCGCTGCTCTTCGCGATCGTCCCGGCCAGCTCGCTTGCGGCTGAAGAACCGTGGCAGCCGGGCGGCTCGACTACTACCGAAAAGGGCACGCCGACCGAAACGACACCCGCGCCGGCGCCCGAAACGACACCTACCACGCCCCCGCCGAGTACCGGCACGACGGCCGAACCGCCGGCCGTCTCGACGCCGACGACGACAAACGCGCCGCCGACCGCGACGACGACGCCGCAGATCAGCGGTCAGCGTGTGCAGGGAAGCACCCCTTCGGGCAAACCGTCCCAAGGCGACGGCTCCGGCGCGAACAAGGAAGGCCAGGGCTCGCCGGCCCGCTCGAAGGGCAAGACAGGCTCGCAGGCCAAGCCCAGGCGCGGCAAGCGCGCGCCCAAGCCCTCGGCGCTCACGCCGGCGCTGCCGCTGTCGCTGTCCAGCTCGATCGCCGGCGTGCCGGGCTTCTTCATCGAAAGCTTTCGCATCCCGCCGTTCCTGCTGCCGATCTTCCAGGCGGCCGGGACGGCCTACGGCGTGCCCTGGCAGGTCCTCGCAGCGATCAACGAGGTCGAGACCGACTACGGGCGCGACCTCAGCGTCTCGAGCGCCGGCGCGGAGGGATGGATGCAGTTCCTGCCCTCCTCGTGGGAAAGCTACGGCGTCGATGCCAACGGCGACGGCTTCAAGGATCCGTACAACCCGGCCGACGCGATCTTCGCCGCCGCGCGCTACCTCCGTGCGGCCGGCGCGGCGACCGACGTGCGCGGCGCGGTCTTCTCCTACAACCACTCACAGGCGTACGTCGAATCGGTGATGCTGCGCGCGAAGCTGCTCGGCGGCACGCCCGACGAGCTGCTCGGGGCGATCACGGGCCTGACCGAGGCGCGCTTCCCCGTGCACGCGCGCTCGCACTTCAGCGACGGCTTCCTCGCGGCGCCGAGCGGCACAGGCGCCAAGGGCGGCGGCGAAATCGCCGGCACGACGATCTACAGCGAAGCGGGCGCTCCGGTGATCGCGGTGCAGGACGGCCAGGTCCTGCAGATCGGCGACTCGCCCGAGCTCGGCCACTTCATCTCGCTGCGCGACGCCTACGGCAACACCTACACCTACGCCAAACTCGGCAGCGTCGCCGCGCTCTATCCGGTGCTCAAGCCGCACGAGGGCGCGGGCGCCACGAACAAGGCGGCACAGCAGGCCGAAGGTCCCGACGAACCGAAGCCGACAGGCCCGGCGAGTGCCGGCACGCACACCGAAGCGAGTCCTCCGGCAGGCGAAGGAGCCGGCCTCTCCGCGCTTTCGCTGGGCACATCGAACGGGCTCGAAAGCGCCGCGCCCGGCTCCGCTCAGACGGGCACGCAGCCCGCGCCGGCCGCGGCGGCACCTGCCCCGGCGCCGTCCGCGACGCCGGGCGAAGCGACGTCGCGCGAGTTCCGCGAAGGGCCGAACGACGTCTACCTGCGCGAACTGCACGAGGGCGTGCGCGTGATCGCGGGAACCGTGCTCGGGCACGTCGGCGATGGCGCGGCCGCCGGCGAAGGCGCCGAAGCGCACATGTTCTTCCAGATCCGTCCGGCGGGCGTCGGCGCGCCGCTGATCGACCCCAAGCCGATCCTCGACGGCTGGGTGCAACTCGAGAACAGCTCGATCTTCAGGGCCAAGGGTCAGACCCCGTTCTCGACGAGCGGGCCGAGCGCCGGGCAGGTGCTGCTCGAGTCCAAGGAACAGCTCGAGCAGCAGGTGCTGGCCAACCCGGACATCGACCTCTATCCGTGCGGGCGCCAGGACATCCAGACGGGGCAGATCGATCGCCGCGTGCTGGCGACGCTCGAGTTCCTCGCCGTCTCGGGGCTGAAGCCGACCGTCTCGGCCCTGAAGTGCGGTCACTCCGAGCTGACCGCCGAAGGCAACGTCTCCGAGCACTCGACGGGCGACGCGGTCGACATCGCGGAGATCAACGGCATCCCGATCGTCGGTCACCAGGGTCCCGGCTCGATCACGGACACGACGATCCGCAAGCTGCTGACGTTGCAGGGCTCGATGAAGCCGCACCAGATCATCAGCCTGATGAGCTACCCGGGCGCTGACAACACGCTCGCCAAAGCCGACCACTACAACCACATCCACGTCGGCTTCAGGCCATTCGCGCAGGCCAGCCTGGTGGGCTCGCTGACCTCCTCGATCACGCCCGGGCAGTGGATCAAGCTGATCGCGCGGCTCGGCGAAATCCCGGACCCGACGGTCGCCAACGGCCCGTCGGCCGCGGCGATCCCGGTGCACCCGGGCAATCCGCAGGGCGGGGGCAAATAGGCGATGGCTACGACCACTCCACCCAGCCCACCGCCGCCCGCCTCGCCGCCGCCGCGCGATCCGCTGCCGCCGCGCGCGCCGCGCTCCGCGCGTGGGCGCTACGGCCGGCCGTTGGCCGTCGGCGCGCTGGCGATCGTCGTGCTCGTCGTCGCCTACATCGTCTTCGCTGGCGGCGGCGGCGACACGTACAAGCTCGAAATGAAGGAAGGCTTCCAGCTCGTCCGCGGCGATCAGGTCCAGGTCGGCGGCGTGCCTGTCGGCACCGTCACGAGCATCGATCTGACACACGACTTCAAAGCGCTCGTGACGATCCACGTCGACTCCTCGCTGACGCCGCTGCACGCGGGGACCACGGCGCAGGTGAGGGTGCCGTCGCTGTCGAGCGTCGCCAACCGCTACGTGGCTTTGAGCCTCGGACCGAACAACGCGCCGGCGCTCAGCTCGGGCACGACGTTGCCGGCGAGCGCGACGAAGGACGTAACCGACCTCGACCAGCTGTTCAACACGTTCAACCCGGCGACGCGCAAGGGCCTGCAGCAGTTCATCCAGGGAACGGCCGAACAGTACGTCGGGCAGGGCAAGTCGCTGGGGCTGGCGACCGAATACTTCGCACCTTCGATCAACGCGACCGACCACATCTTCGCCGAGCTTGTGCGCGACCAGTCGACGTTCACGAGCTTCCTCGTCGAAACGGCGAAGGCGGTGACGACGATCGGCGCGCGCAAGGATCAGCTCTCGAGCCTCGTCGAAAACGCGAACACGACGTTCACGGCGATCGGCGCCGAGCAGCAGAACCTCGCGCGGGGGATCAAAGAACTGCCGGTCACGCTCCACCAGGGCAGCCGCACGTTTGCCCAACTACCCTCGACGCTTGGCGCCCTGAAACAGCTGGTCGACGCCTCCAAGCCAACGGTCAAGCCGCTGACGACGCTGTTCACGAGCCTGAAGCCGCTCTTGACGACGGCGACACCGGTCGTGAAGAACTTCGCGCAGGCGTTCAGCCGTCCGGGGCCGAACAATGACCTGACCGACTTCGCCAACGCGATGCCGGCACTGGTCAAACAGCTGACGTCGAGCACGCCGGTGACCGTGCAGTCGCTGCAGGAATCGGTGCCGATCACCGCCTTCTTCGGTCCGTACTCGACCGAGCTCGAGGGCACGCTGCGCGAGTTCGGGCAGGCGAGCGCCTACTACGACGCCGACGGCCACTACGCGCGACTGAACCCCGTGTTCCCGGACTTCGCGCCGGGCGGCGGGGCCAACAACCTCGTGCCGACCAGCGCCGGCACGGCGCTGGCGCCGCTGAAAACGGGCCAGCTGCGGCGCTGCCCCGGTGGCGCCACGCAGCCCGCCGCCGACGGCTCCTCGCCGTTCACCGACAATGAACTGCTGTCCTGCGACCCCTCGCAGACGCCATGAACCGGCGTCGCAACACATCGCTGGCGGGCAGCCCGCTGCTGATCGGGGCGGTCACGACGCTGATCGTTGTGGTGGCCGTGTTCCTCTCCTACAACGCCAACAACGGCCTGCCGTTCGTGCCGACGTACAACATCAAGGTCGCGCTGCCCGAGGGCTCGGGCCTGCAGCCGGCCAACCAGGTGCGCATCGCGGGCACGCGCGTCGGCATCGTCGGCTCGCTCAAGCCGCACATCGACCCCAACACGGGGCGCGTCACGGCGATCGCCGAACTGAAGCTGGAAAAGAAAGTACAGCCGCTGCCGGCCGACACCAAAGCGATCGTGCTGTCGGTCTCGGCGATCGGGCTGAAGTACCTCGAACTGGAAAAGGGCAGCTCGTCGAAGACGATCGCGGCCGGCCACGAGATCCCGGTGAGCCAGGCCAAGGAACCGGTCGACATCGATCAGCTGTTCAACATGTTCGACGAAAAGACGCGCACGGCGATCCAGCAGAACACGAACAACTTCGGCGACGGGCTCGCGGGGCGGGGGCTGGGGCTGAACGAAACGATCCACACGCTGCGCCCGCTGCTGGCGCACGGGATCCCCGTCCTGCGGAACCTCGCCTCGCCGCAGACCGACCTGCGCAACTTCTTCCCGGCGCTCGAGCGCGTCTCCGAACAGGCGGCCCCGGTCGCTCAGCAGCAGGCCGATTTCTTCAGCGAGCAGGACACGTTCTTCAGGGCCTTCGCGAGCGTCGCGAAATCGCTCGAAGAAGCGACCGAGGAAGGACCGGCCACGCTCGAACAGGCGATCTACTCGCTGCCGCATGAGGCGGCCTTCACCGAAAAGAGCACCGAGTTCATGCGTCTGCTGCGCCCGAGCGCGAAAGACCTGACGACGGTCGCGCCGGAACTCGGGCACGCGATCTCCGTAGGTGCGGTCAACCTGCGCGAAGCGACCAAGCTGAACGACGCGCTCTCCGAATCGGCGATCGCCTTCCAGAAGTTCGCCGAAGACCCGATCGTCACGGCCGGCCTCGAAGACTTCACGCAGACGCTGCAGTACGGCAACCCGCTGCTCGCCGGCCTGGCCCCGGTGCAGGCGTACTGCAACTACATCACGCTGACCTTCCGCAACCTCGCCAGCCTCGAGTCCGAGAACGTCGGCGTCGGCACGGTCAACCGCGCCGCCGCGAAGCTCGCGCCGCTCGGCCCGAACAACGAGGGCTTCCCCTCGGCTGTGCCGGCCAACGGTCCCTCCGTCGAAAAGGCTGCGCTCGGCTCGACGGCGATCGTCGACAACAACCACCTGCACCTCAACCCCTACCCGAACGTCGGCGGCCCGGGCCAGCCGAAACTGTGTGAAGCGGGCAACGAGAAGTACGAAGTGGGCAAGCTCGTCGTCGGCAACAACGCGCCCGCCAACGTGTTCACGAACCGCGAATTCACGAGCCGCGAACAGGACGTGGCCGGCGAAAAGTACCCGGCCGCGACGCTCAAGGATCTCGGCATCTCGACCGCGCCGAAGACGACGAAGAAGACGACCAAGAAGACCGCGAAGAAGGGCAAGAAGAAATGAGCCGTCTTCGCTTCTGGCGCCGCCACGACGAAATACCCGTCGTCGAGCTCAACCGCACGAGCCCGGTGCGCTTCGCGATCGTGTTCCTCGTGATCATCGCGATCGCGATCTACTTCGGCTTCACCAAGCACCTGCCGTTCAAACACGGATACCGCTTGAACGCGCAGTTCGCGAGCGCGCTGAACATCAAAGGCAAGTCGCCGGTGCGCATCGCCGGCGTCAACGTGGGCAAGGTCACCGGCGTCAAGCGCCAGGGCTCGACGGCGCTCGTGAGCATGGAAATCGAAGAACGCGGGCTGCCGATCCACTCCGACGCGACGGTCAAGATCCGCCCGAGGATCTTCCTCGAAGGCAACTGGTTCGTCGAACTGCAGCCGGGCAGCCCCTCGGCGAAGACGCTGTCCTCGGGCTCGACGCTGCCGAGCACGCAGTCCTCGGACCCCGTGCAGATCGACCAGGTGCTCGATGCGCTGAACACCGACACCCGCCAGAACCTGCAGGACTTCCTGATCGGCTACGGCGACGGGCTGACGCGCAAGCCCTCGGCGGCCGAAAACGCCGAACAGGATCCTGCGGTGCGTGGCATCAACGCCGCCGAAGCGTTCAACAAGACCTATCGCATCGCGCCCTCGGCCGAGCGCGGCGGTGCGATCGTCAGCCAGGCGACCGCCGGCACCGAAACGCACGACCTCTCAAAGCTCGTGCAGAGCGTCGGCAAAGTCACGGCCGCGCTGAACGTGCACGAGCAGCAGCTCGGCGAACTGATCGGCAACCTCAACAGCTTCTTCCACTCCTTCGCCGCGCAGTC
The DNA here is from genome assembly GCA_963716315.1 of uncultured Solirubrobacteraceae bacterium. Taxonomy (GTDB): domain Bacteria; phylum Actinomycetota; class Thermoleophilia; order Solirubrobacterales; family Solirubrobacteraceae; genus Palsa-744. Next base: position 2,986,606 of record OY970301.1, read on the forward strand.
GGGCAGCCTGCGCAGTGCCGTCGCCGTGCTGCCCAGCGCGTTGCACAACATCACCGCGGGGCTGCGCGAACTGAACGCCGCACTTCCGCCGGCGCGGACGTTCGCACTCGACATCCTTCCGGGCGTCAAAAGCACGCCGCAGACGGTGACCGCGCTGCTGCCCTGGATCGAACAGGTCGAAGCCTCGCTCGCGCCGACCGAGCTCGGGGGCGTCGCCAAGGGGCTGCTTGCGGCGACCCCGCCGCTGGCGCAGCTCACGGCCGAACAGTCGACCTTCCAGGTGCAGACTGAAAAGTTCAACAAGTGCCTGACGAAAGTGATCATCCCGGCCGGCAACACGCGCCTGCAGGACGGGACCTCGACTTCGGGCGTCGAGGACTACAAGGAGTTCTGGTACGGCCTCGCCGGCGTCACCGGGATCGGTCAGACCTTCGACGGCAACGGCACGCTGACGAAGTTCCTGCTGGGCGGCGGCGGCCCGACGGTCCGCTCGGCACCGTCGACGGTCGAGGGCAAGAGCATCAACGGGCTGAAGCTCGTCGCGCACGCCTCGCTGCCGCCGCAGGGCACGCGTCCGGCGTTCCCCAAGACGGAGCCCGCGTACAAGCCGCTCGTGCCGTGCTACACGCAGGCGCTGCCTGAATTCAACGGCCCGCTCTCGCAAGGGCCTGCCGACGGAGCTGGATGATGGCTGCGACCGAGCCGACACCGACACCCGGACACAAACACGAAGGCGGCCTCAGCGTCCGCGATCAGATCGAGCGCTACCGCACGGCGTTCATCGCGGTCGTCACGATGGTCGTGATCGCGGCGGCCGTCGGCGGCTACATCCTCGCCCACGAGAACCTCAAGCTCCCGGGCTGGGTGCCGGTGCTCGGCCGCGACTACTACACGCTGAAGGCCGACATCCAGACGGCTCAGGCGGTCACGCCCGGCCAGGGCCAGGCAGTGACGATCGCCGGCGCGAAGATCGGCGAAGTGGGCAGCGTCGAACTGCACAACGGCGTGGCCACGATCACGATGAGAGTGACGCCGAAATACGCGCGCATCTACCGCAACGCGACGCTGCTGTTGCGCCCGAAGACGCAGCTGCAGGACATCACGGTCGAGGTCAACCCCGGCACGGCCTCGGCCGGCAAACTCCCGAGCGGCGCGACGCTGCCGCTCTCGCAAACCGCGCCGAACGTCAACTTCGACGAATTCCTCTCCTCGCTGGACGCCGAAACGCGCGCCTATCTGCAGGAGCTCCTGGCGGGCGCAGGCGAAGGCTTCAAGAACAACGGCAAGGCCTTCTCGGCGACGCTCAAGCGCTTCTACCCGCTCACGCGCGAGATCCGGGAAATCGCCAAGGAACTGACGGCGCGTCACGAAAACATCGGGCGCTCGATCCACAACTTCCGCCTGCTGACGGAAGCGCTCGGCGGCAAGGACAAGCAACTCGCCGAGCTGGTCGACGCCTCCAATGCGGTGTTCGCGACGTTCGCCAAAGAGGATCAGAATGTGCAGAGCACGCTGCGCCTGCTGCCCGGTGCGCTGAGGAAGGCGCGCAGCGGGCTCGGCAAGCTCGCGACCGCGGCGCACGTGCTCGGGCCGACGCTGCACGAGCTGAAGCCGTTTGCGAAGGCGCTCGGGCCGGCGAACGAAGCGACGCAGCAGGTGGCACGCGCGACGACGCCGATCATCAAGAACCAGATCCGCCCGTTCGCGCGCGAAATCCTGCCGACGGTCAACCTGATCGCGCCCGACACAAAAGAGCTCGCGGAAGCGTTCCCGAAGCTCGCGACGAGCTTCGGCGTCTTGAACGAATTCTTCAACGAGCTCGCCAACAACCCGGGCAATGGTCAGGGCGGCTTCCTGTTCTTCCTCGACTGGGCCAACCACAACCTCAACAGCGTGGTCAGCTCGAGCGACGCCAACGGCGTGCTCGGCCGCACGCTGGTCTACTTCAACTGCGAAGTGGCACCGCTGCTCGAACACGTCGCCGAAGTCAACCCGAACGTGAAGCTCTTGATCGGGCTGCTGCAGCCGCCCAACGCGCAGACCTGCATCAGCCAGGGCCTCGTCAAAGGCGCGACCGGCAGCGCCGCTCACAGCTTGAAGAAGCCCAAGGCGCCTGGCTCGAAACTGCTGAACGGGCTCACGCCGGCGTTCGGCTCGAGCGTGGCCTCGCCGAGGCAGGCGCCGGCCAAGAGCAAGCACGGGCGCGCGAAGTCGGCGGGCCGGGCGAAGGGGGGTGCTCGCTAGATGCAGAAGCGCGCGCCGACCCTGGGCAACATGATCGTGATCATCCTCTTCGTGCTGAGCTGCTTCGGCCTGCTGCTGTTCCTGTGGGAGTCGTTCGGCGGCCCGCTCCCGCTGAAGCCGAAGGGCTATCGCATGACGGTCTCATTCCCCGCCTCGCTGGCGCTCGCCGAACAGTCCGAAGTGCGCGTCAGCGGCGTCGACGTGGGACGCGTGGTCGCGCTGAACTCGAGCAAGATCGGACGTACGAAGGCCGAACTGGAAATCAACAAGAAGTACGCGCCGGTTCGCGCGAACATGCACGCGATCCTGCGCCAGAAGACGCTGCTCGGCGAGACCTACGTGCAGCTGATCCCGCAGAACGGCGGCCACAGCGGCCCGTTCCTGAAGGACAACGGCGAACTCCCCTACGCACAGGTCGAACCCTCGGTCACGCTCGACGGGATTCTCTCGGCGTTCGATCCGAAGACGCGCCGCGACTTCCAGATCTGGCAGCAGTCGGTCGCCGAAGGGATCAACGGGCGCGGCGAACAGATCAACGCCGCGTTCTCCTCGCTGCACCCGTTCGTGGAACACGCCAACACGCTCGTGGGCGTGCTCGACTCCCAAGAGGGGGCCGTGCGAGCGCTGATCAAGAACACGGGCGTGGTGTTCGACGCGCTGGCCAGCCGCGACCATCAGCTGCAAGGGTTGATCGTCAACGGCGAGCACACCTTCCACGCGCTGGCCGAAAGCAACCAGGCGTTCGCCGCCGCCTTCCGCGCGCTGCCGGCGTTCCAGCGCAACTCGCGCAAGGCTCTGAAAGAACTCGACCGCTTCGCCGACGACGCGAGCCCGTTCCTCGACGAATTCCGCATCGTCGAGAAGAAGCTCGCGTCGCTGCTCAACGTGGCCAAGCCGTTCGCGCCGCAGTTCAACAACTTCCTCACTTCGCTCGGTCCGCTGACGACAGCGGCCAAGAAGGGCCTGCCGCTGACGAGCAAGACGCTTGACCTGACCACGACGCAGCTCGAAAACTTCCGTCCCGTGCTGCACAACTTCGACCCCTTCCTGCAGTACCTCTCCCAATACATCCCCGAGGTGCAGGCCTTCTTCGCCAACTTCACGGCGGTCACGCAGGCACACGGCAAGAACACCAACACGCCGGGTGGTCCCTCGCAGCACTACCTGACGGCGATGAACACGCTCACGCCGGAGAGCCTCACGGTCTACTCGCAGCGTCCAGGCAGCGATCGAGCCAACCCGTACTTCAAGCCGGGCGCGTTCAGCTCGATCGCCAACGGCGGCCTGCAGGTGTTCAGCAACAGCCAGTGCTCGAACGCCACCCCGTCGATCAGCGGCCCGGCGAGCGGGGCGATCTCCCAGGAACTGATCAGCGAACTGATCGGGGCCAAAGTCGCCAACGCGCCGGAAACGCCCAACGCGATCCCGGCGCCTGCCTGCAACCAGCAGGGGCCGTTCACGTTCAACGGCTTCACCGGGCAGTTCCCGCACGTCGTCTACGGTGGGAAATGATGACTGGCGAAGAGCAGTACCAGGACTACCAGTACCACTCGGCCGACCTCGACCTGAGCGGCGACCCGGACGCGGGCGATTGGTCGATCCGCTGCACCGACGTGCACAAGCGCCTTGGCGGGGTGCCCGTGCTCAACGGCCTCACGCTGGCGATCCCCGACGACACGATCACGGTCGTGCTCGGCCCCTCGGGCACCGGCAAGAGCGTGCTGATCAAGCATCTCGATCGGGCTGATGTTCCCCGACTCGGGCGACGTCGTCGTGCACGGCGAACACGTGCCGCAGCCTGACGATGCCCAAGCTGCTGGCGCTGCGCCAGCGGATCGGCGTGCTGTTCCAGGACGGCGCCCTGTTCGGCTCGATGTCGGTGTTCGACAACGTCGCCTTTCCGCTGCGCCAGCACACTGACGCGAGCGAGGCGCACATCGCCAAAGTCGTGACCGAGCGGCTGACCGACGTCGGCTTGGCCGACGCGATGGACTTCGCGCCGTCGCAGCTCTCCGGTGGCATGCGCAAGCGCGCCGGCTTCGCGCGCGCGCTCGTGATGGAGCCGGACGTGGTGATCTTCGACGAGCCCGACTCGGGCCTCGATCCGGTGCGCACGGCGCTGCTGTGCGACCTGATCCAGGAGATGCACCAGATCCACAAAGGCACCTACATCGTCGTCACGCACAACATCGCCTCGGCGCGGCAGATCGGCGAATACATCGCCGTGCTGTGGCGGGGGCGGATCGTCGAGGCAGGCGACGCCGAGCGGATGTTCTCCTCGGACAACGCCTTCGTCAGGCAGTTCCTCAGCGGGTCCGCCGAGGGCCCGCTGACGATGGACTGAGGCGACGGTCGAACCGCAAAGCCGGGTCAGGCACTGGTACTGCTTCCTCTGTCTCTGAAGACAGTTGTCTTCGATCGAAGTGAGGAGTACGCTCGGTAGATGGACATCGAGGAGATCCGATGGGAAACCGAGGAATGCGAACGCAGGCTTGCGTCGCTGACACCTGAAGCGAACCTTCGCAACGCTGCGCTGCTTCGAGAGGTTATGCCGAAACTCAGTGCGCGACAGCGCAGGGTCGCCGAAGACATGATCCGACGATTCGAGGGACGGGCTCGCGCTCAGTCGGCTTCGGCTTGACGTTCATGCTCTTCGCGCGCCTCATTCCGTAGGCGGCCCAAGGCGACGACGAGGCCTTCGAGTGCTTTGTACGCCCTACGGTCGCCGAGGCTTGAGAGCAGCGCCTCTGCTTCGGCCTCCGCGAGCCGATCGAGCGTCGCGTCCACATACTTGCGATGGACCCGCGCGAGCTCGGCTCCTAACCGGAGAAGGTCGCCGGCAAGGTCAACGACTTCCTCGGCTTGCTCGCGCGCAAGGGCGATCAGCTCACGTGTCTTATCCACCATTCGAGCATCCCTGTCGCTTGGGTCGTTTCTCTCGCGGGCAAACGGCCGGGTCATATGCGAACATGTGTTCGCATGGTCGTATGCGTCCATCTTCCCCGTCTCGAGCTGGTGCACGCCGCCGGTGGCGTGCAGGCGCTCGTGGGCCGAGCGCTGGCACTGGCGCCGCTGCCGGGCGCCGAGCAGCGCGTGGGGGAGGTCTCGGGCGCAGCCGAGGCGCTTGGCGTCAGGCGGGGCATGGCGCTTGGGGAGGCGCTCGCTCGCTGCCCCGACCTGACGCTTGTGCCGGCCGACCCTGTGGGGGTGGAGGAGGCCTGGGAGGCGACGATCGGCTCGCTGGAGTCGATCGGCGCGGCCGTCGAGCCGGCGCGCCCAGGCCTCGCCTACTTCGAGACGGGCCCCCTGCGTGCGCTGTACGGTGGCGACACGGCCGTGATCGCCGCCGCGCAGCACGCGTGCCATGGGCGTGCGGCCGGGCGGGCGGGGCAAGGGCAAGCTCGTCCGCCCGGCGACCGCCACATGCGCGTGGGCGTCGGCCCGACGCGCTTCTGCGCCCTGGCCGTGGCGCTGGCGGTCCGCTCGCGCCGCCCGCTCGCGCTCGAGGGCAGCGAGGCGCTGCGCTGGCTGGCGGGTCGCCCGATCGAGCTGCTCGGCTTCCGCGCGGAGACCGAGCAGCTGCTCGAGCCGCTGGTGCGTCTCGGCGTGCGCACGCTCGGCGAGCTGGCGCGCCTCGGCCGCCCGGCGCTCGCCGATCGCTTCGGCGAGGCGGGGGCATTCGCACATCGGCTCACATGCGGCGAGGACACGCCGCTACAGCCGCGCCTAGTCGAAGATCGCCTGGCGGAGACGATGAGCGTCGGCGACGCGAGCTCGGGTCCCTCGCTGGAGCGCGTGCTCGGCGTGCTGGTCGATCGGCTGCTGGCGCGCGGTGAGCGCCGCGGGCGCACGCTGCGCGCGGCCACGCTCTCAGCGCGGCTGCTATCGGGCGGCGGCTGGCGTGAGCGCGTCGTCTTCCGCGAGCCGCTCGCCGACCGCGAGCGCATCTCGCTGGCGCTGTCGCTGCGGCTGCTGATGCTGCCGGCCCCGGCCGCCACGCTCGGCCTGGCCGTCGAGCGCTTCGGCCCCCCGGCGGGCGAGCAGCGTGCGCTGCTGGATGAGGCGCATGCCGTGCGCATGGCGCGCCTGCGCGAGGCGGTCGCCCAGGTGCGGGCGGTGGCGGGGGAGGACGCGGCGATGCGCGCGGTCTGCGTGGATCCCGACTCGCGCGTGCCGGAGCGGCGGGTCGTGCTCACACCGTTGCCGGGCTGATGGCCTCCGCCGCGCGAGTCCAGATGAACCTGCCCCGTCCCGTGCGGGTGCGCACGGGCGCGGAGGGCGGACCGCTTCAGGTCGCCGGGTACACGGTCGAGCTGGTGCGCGAGTCCTGGCTGGTGGAGGACCGCTGGTGGACGGCGCAGCCGCTGCGCCGTCGCTACTGGGAGGTGGTGACGACGAGCGGGCGCAACCTGGTCGTCTTCCACGACCTCGGTGGGGCACCGACGGCGGAGCCGTTGGTCGCCGGCGACAGGCGCGCGGGCGGCTGGTTCGCCCAGGGCGCGTAGATGCCTGCGCGCAAGCAGCGAGGGCGCTGAGCGATGCCCGCGCCGCCGACGCCGCCGTACGTCGAGCTCCACTGCCACTCGGCCTACTCGTTCCTCGACGGCGTATCGCTGCCGGACGAGCTGGCCCATCGTGCGCGCGAGCTCGGCCATGTGGCGCTGGCGCTGACCGATCACAACTCGGTCTCGGGCTCGATGGAGCTGGCCCAAGTTGCGTCGGACAACGGGATCAGGGCGATCCACGGCGCGGAGATCGATCTGACCCCAGCCTCCGGCTGCGGTGCCCGCATGCGACACCTCACGCTGCTCGTGCGCGACGGGCGCGGTTGGCGCAACCTCTGCCGGATCCTCACGCTCGCCCACGCACACACGCGCGACGGGTCGGGCCGGCGTGAGCGCGGCGAGCCATCGGTCGAGCTCGAGGCCGTGCTCGACCACGCCGAGGGCCTTGTCTGCCTGACGGGCTGCGCCGGGCACTCGGCGATCGCCGGCGGCGTCGGCGACGAGCCGGTCGCGCGGCGCCTGCTGGAGGCGTTCGGCGGGGAGAACCTGCGCGTGGAGCTGCAGCGGCCCTATGCGCGCGACGATCGCGCCCGCAACCGCGCGCTGGCTGCGTTCGCCCGGCGGCTGGGGGTGGCGTGCGTGGCCAGCGGCGACGTGCACGCGCACGCGCGCTGCCGGGCCGAGCTGCAGGACGCGTTCGTCGCGCTGCGCAACCGCACGACGCTCGACGCCTCCGAGCCGCTGCGCCGGGGCAACTCGAGCCACGTGATGACCACGCCGCAGGCGATGGCCAGCCGCTTCGCCGACCATCCCGAAGCCGTGCGCGAGACGCTGGCGCTGGCCGAGCGGCTGACCTTCGACCTCACGCACGACCTCGGCTACCGCTACCCGGGGGCGGAGGACGAAGGCAGCGAGCGCGAGCTGGCCGAGCTGTGCGAAGCGCGCCTACACGAGCGCTACGGGCAGCCGGGCGCGGCCCGCGCCGAGGCGCAGGCGCGCCTGACGGAGGAGCTGAACGTGATCGGCAAGCTCGGGCTGGCCGGCTTCTTCTTGCTGCACCACGAGATGCTCGAGCTCTCGCGCGAGGTCGCCCGCGAGGTGAGGGGGCCGGACTCGGTACGCGCCCTGCTCGCGCCGGGGCGCGGGCGAGGATCGTCGGTCTCATCGCTGGTCTGCTACCTGATCGGGCTTTCGCACATCGACCCGATCGCCAGCCGGCTGACGCTCGGGCGCTTCCTGCACGAGGATCTGCGCGGGCTGCCGGACATCGACCTCGACTTCCCGCGCGACATCCGCGCGGTGTTGATACCGCGCGTGCACGAGCGCTTCGGCCGCGAGCGCGCGGCGCTGGTGGCGGCCTTCCCGACCTTCCGCGCGCGCGGGGCGATCCGCGAGCTGGGCAAGGTGCTCGGCCTGCCGCCGGGCGAGATCGAGCGCGAGGCGCGCAGCACGGAGCGCTACGGGGCGGCCGAGCACGACATCGGCGTCGCCGGCGGAGAGATGGGCGAGCGGGGGGATGAGGACGAGCGCCCGGATCGGCAGGACAGGGGAGCGACCAGGGGCTCGGGGGGCGGCGCGCCGCGCTCGGAGCGCTGGCGCTGGCTCGCCCGGCTCGTCGAGCAGGCCTACAGGCTGCCGCGCCACCTCTCCCAGCACTCGGGCGGGATGATCATCGCGACGCGGCCGCTGATCGACTGCTGCCCGGTCGTGCCGGCGGCGATGGAGGGCCGGCAGATGGTGCAGTGGGACAAGGACTCCTGCTCGGATGCCGGCTTCTTGAAGATCGACCTGCTCGGGTTGGGGATGCTCTCGGCGGTCGAGCGCTGCGTGGAGTCGATCGTGTACACGCGCGGCGAGCGCATCGATCTGTCGCGGATCCCGTTCGACGACAAGCAGACCTTCGACGCGATCAGCGATGCCGACACGGTCGGCGTGTTCCAGATCGAGAGCCGCGCGCAGATGCAGTCGCTGCGGCGCACGCGCCCGAGGGACCTCGACGACCTCGCGGTGCAGGTGGCGATCATCCGGCCGGGGCCGATCCAGGGCGGGGCGGTCAACCCCTACATCGAGCGCCGCCGGCGGCTGCGCGAGGACCCGGACTATGAGATCCCCTACGAGCATCCCTCGCTCGAGCCGGTCCTGCGCGACACGCTGGGCACGATCATCTTCCAGGACCAGGTGATGGAAGTGGCGCAGGCGATCTCGGGCTACACCCCGGGGGAAGCGGAGGGGTTGCGCCGGGCGATGAGCCGCAAGCGCTCCCAAGAGCTGCTGCAGAGCCATCGCGAGCGCTTCGTCGCGGGTGCCATGCGACACGGCGGCGCCGATGAGCAGACAGCCGAGCGCGTCTGGCAGATGGTCCAGGGGTTCGCCGGCTTCGGTTTCCCCAAGGCGCACAGCGCCGCCTTCGGCCTGCTCGCCTACCAGTCGACCTGGCTGCGCGTGCACTACGGCCCGGAGTTTCTCTGCGCGCTGCTCAACGAGCAGCCGATGGGCTTCTACGCGCCGGACAGCCTCGTGCACGAGGCCGAGCACCGGGGCATCTCGATCCTGCGCCTCGACGTGAACGCCTCGCAGGCCGAGTGCACGGTGCAGGACGGCGGCGTGCGCCTCGGCCTCGGCTACATCAAGGACGTGGGCGGCGAGGAGATGCGCGAGCTCGTGGCAGAGCGCGAGCGCGGCGGGCCCTTCAACAGCCTCGGCGAGCTGGCCGGGCGCATCGGCGTGCGGCGGCGCACGCTCGAACAGCTGGCCTGGTCGGGGGCGTGCGATCGGATCATCGCCGCCCGGCACTCGGCGGGCCGGGGGCGAGAGGGCTCCGGCGTGCTCGGTGAGGCGGACAGGCGCACGGCGCTGTGGCAACTCGGGCTCGCCGCGCCAGGGAACGGTGCGGGGGAGGGGACCCAGCTGGCGCTGCCGCTGGCGCTGCCGGCGGCTCCGCGCTTGCGTTCGCTCGGGCGCTGGCAGCGGTTGATCGCCGACTACGCCACCAGTGGGGTGACGGTCGGCGACCACGCGATGGCGATCCTGCGCGAGCGGCTGACGGCGCCGAGCGGCGCCGACCCGGTCGTGCTTGTGACGAGCGCGCAGCTCGACGCGCCTCCCGAGCGGTAGCGCCGTGTCGATGGCGGGGCTCGTGATCGCGCGCCAGCGCCCGGGCACGGCGAAGGGGACGATGTTCCTGCTGTTCGAGGACGAGTTCGGCACGGTCAACCTGATCGTGCCGCGGGCGGTGTACGAGCGCCACCGCCAGCTCGCCCGCGCCGAGCCGCTGCTCTTGGCGCGCGGGCGCGTGGAGCGCTCGGAAGGGGTCGTCAACCTGCTCGTGCGGGAGCTGGCCGAGCTCGAGCGCTTCATCGCCGGCGGGGTCGAGGGCGAGGAGCGTGAAGCTGCGCTGGCGCGTGTGCACCAGCTACCGGTGCCCGCGCAAGGGACGGTCGCCGCAGAGGACGACGACGCGGCCGAGGTCGGCTCGAGCATGCGCGCCGTAGCGCCTCCCATCCAGAGCTTTGCGATGGGAAGAAGGCGATAGCGGCCCGCGCCGAGGGACGCGGGCCGCTACCGATTCTTCAGTGGGTCATAAGTGCGCGCTGCGTGTCCTCGGCGTCGTTGACGGCCCAAGCGAGCCGCTCGATCAGCTGCTCGGCGGCGTGGTCGTCGGTGAGGTGCACCGAGTAGACGCGCTCGTCGAGCAGCACCGCCGTCTCTCCTTGGTCGGGCGCCGTGTCGCGCCGGTCGACTGGGTCAGTGGTGACGATGATTCTGGGCATGATTCCCTCCTCAGGGGATCGGGTCATGTCCTCCCATCAGCACTGTTGCACTTTGCGCCTGAAGCGGGGCTTAATTCTTGTGTCCATGGACATGCGTTTGGGTCATCGGGGCTACGCTGGGCGCATCGCGCGATTGGGGAACACCGAGCTGGATGTCTACGGGCTGTGTCTGGGCGGCAACGTGTTCGGCTGGACGATCGACGAGCAGCGCTCGTTCGCCGTGCTTGACGCCTACGTGCAGGCGGGCGGCAACTTCATCGACACGGCTGACACCTACGGCAGGCGCGGGCCGGGTGGCCCGGGCGAGTCGGAGCGGATCATCGGCCGCTGGATGGCCGCGCGCGGTAATCGCGATCGCCTCGTGATCGCGACCAAGGTCGGCGCATCCCCCGACCTGACGGGGCTCTCGGCAGCCAACGTGAGGGCGGGCGCGGAGGCCTCGCTGCAGCGGCTCGGGATCGAGCGCATCGACCTCTACTACGCCCACCAGGACGATCTGCAGACGCCGCTGCAGGAGACGCTGAGGGCGTTCGGCGAGCTGATCGAGGATGGCCTGATCGGCTACGCGGCGGCGTCGAACTACAGCGCCGAGCGGCTGCGCGAGGCGCTCGAGCTGGGGCGTCGCGAGGGCATGGCCGAGTTCGTCGCGCTGCAGCCGCACTACAACCTGATGGAGCGCGAGTACGAGCGGGAGCTCGCGCCCCTGTGCGCCGCGGAGGGACTGGCCTGCCTGCCCTACTTCGCCCTTGCGCGCGGCTTTCTCAGCGGCAAGTACCGCGCGGACGGCGAGCAAGTGCAGAGCCCCCGCGCGGCGGGCGTGCTGGAGAGCTACGCCAACGAGCGCGGCTTTGCCGTGCTGGCAGCGCTCGAGCAGATTGCCCAGGCGCACGACGTCGCGGTGGCGTCGGTGTCGCTCGCGTGGCTACGCGTACAGCCGACGGTGCTCGCGCCGATCGCGAGCGCGACCTCGCCTGAGCAGGTAGCCGAGCTGGTCGCCTCGGTCGAGCTCGAGCTGGCGCCCGAGGAGCTCAGGCTGCTCGATGAGGCCTCGCGCCGAAGCTGAGGCTGTTGCCGTCGGGGTCGACGAGCGCCGGACGCTCGCCGTGCTCGAGCGTGAAGCGGATCTCGCGCAGGCCGGGGGCGCTCGGCGGCGAGGGGCTTGCGCCCTGACTCTGCCACGAGTTCAGACCGATGTGATGGTGATAGCCACCGGCCGAGAGGAAGGCGGCCGACGGCAGCTGCGCCTGCTCCTCCAGGCCGAGCGTGTCGCGGTAGAAAGCGAGGGCGCGCGGCACGTCGGCGACCTTCAGGTGGACGTGGCCGATGCCCGTACCGGGCGCGATCGCCGCGCTCGCCGCCTCGAGCTCGCCGGGCGCCTGTGCAAGCAGGTCCTCGACGTCGAGCGGCAGCGTGACCATGCGCACGCCGTGCCCGCCCGGCGGGCGCTCCCACGTCTCGCGCGGACGGTCGACGTAGATCTCGATGCCGAGGCCGTCGGGGTCGCTCAGGTAGAGCGCCTCGGAGACGCCGTGGTCGGAGGCGCCGTCGATCGGCCAGCGAGCGCGTGCGATCCGCTTGACCGTTTCGGCGAGCGCCGCGCGCGAGGGGTGCAGCCAGGCCACGTGGAACAGGCCCGTATCGTGCGGCGAGAGCGCCGTCGGATCGGCGATCGCGCTCAGCTCGAGCCCGGGCTGCGCCGGGTCGGTGCCGAACAGTGCCCGCTCGTCCTCGCGTCGGATCTGCGGCAGGCCGAGCACGCGCTCGTAGAAGTCGGCGCTGCGGTTCAGGTCGGCGACGGCGAGGCGCACGGCGCCGATGCGCAGGGAGGGATCGATCGGGGCGACGCTCGCCATCCTCCCTTGAGCGTACTAGCCGTCGAGTCTTGGGCCGGCGGCGTCGGGCGGCCGGGCTTCGGCGGCTAAGCTCGCACAGATGAAGCTGCGCAAACTCGGCTCGAGCGACCTCGAGGTCTCGGAGATCAGCCTCGGCTCGTGGCTGACCTACTCGGGCGGCGTCGAGCGCGAGCAGGCGAAGGCGTGCGTGCAGGCGGCGTTCGACGCCGGGATCAACTTCATCGACACGGCCAACGTTTATGGGCGCGGCGCGGCCGAGACGCTGCTCGGCGAAGTGCTGGCGGACTACGAGCGCTCCTCCTACGTGCTCGCGACGAAGGTCTTCTTCCCGATGTCGGAGAGCGACCACGGGCTCTCGGCGGCGCAGATCCACAAGCAGATCGACGCTTCGTTGCAGCGCCTGCAGACCGACCACGTCGACCTCTACCAGTGCCACCGCTACGACGAGCAGACGCCGCTGGAGGAGACGATGACGGCGCTCAGCGAAGTCGTGCGCGCGGGCAAGGCCCGCTACATCGGCTTCAGCGAGTGGCCGCCGCAGAGGATCGAGCAGTCATTGGCGATTGCCGGCGTGGAGCGCTGGGTGTCGAGCCAGCCGCAGTACTCGATGATCTGGCGCGCCCCCGAGGCCGAGGTGATCCCGCTTTGCGAGCGCGAGCAGATCTCACAGATCGTCTGGTCGCCGCTCGCGCAGGGCGTGCTCACCGGGAAGTATTTGCCGGGCGAGCCGCCGCCGGCGGACTCGCGCGCGGCGAGTGACAGCATGAGCGGCTTCATCGACCGGCTGATCGCGCCGCCCGTGCTCGAGGCGGTTCAGCGCCTGCGGCCGGTCGCCGAGCAGGCGGGCCTGACGATGGCGCAGCTCGCGCTCGCGTGGGTGCTGCGCCAGCGCAACGTGGCTTCGGCGATCGTCGGCGCGAGCCGGCCCGAGCAGGTTCAGGCGAACGCCTCGGCGTCGGGCATCGTGCTCGACGAGGCCACGCTCGCGGCGATCGACGCCGCGCTCGGCGACATCGTCGTGCGCTGAGCGTCAGCGCTGCTGCACGACGAGCGTCTGGAAGGCTCGCCCGAGCAGACCGCGCTCGTCGTGCAGCACGCCCTCGGCCAGCGCGGCGCCGCCCTCGTGCAGTCGCGTGCGCGCGTCGAGGCCGATCCACTCGCCCTGCGGCAGACGCTGCAGGTGAACAGTCAGATCGGCGTTGATGAAGAGGAAGCGGTCGAACGGGAGCGTCGCGCTGACGCCGTTGCAGAAGTCGGCCGTCGCCGCCAACCGTGTCAGCGGGGTGAGCTCCTCGCCGTGTAGCAGCGGGTGGCGCAGGCGTTGCCACACGCGTCCCGGTCCCGGCCGCCACGGGTCGTTCAGCCAGCGCATCTCCATCGCCGTGCCGGCGAAGCTCGCGTCGGTCGAGTCGTTGAGCGCGAAGCGCTTGTGCTCGCCGGCCTCGGGCGGCGGCATCGCCGTGTCGGCGGCGCTCGGCTGCGGCTCGTCGGTGGCGCTCTCGCCGCCGCTCGCGGATGCGTCTGCCTCTGCGTGGCTCGCCACGGCCGCGGCTGCCGCCGCCTCGGCCTCGGCCGGGACGGCTTGCACGCGCAGCGCGCTCGCCCGAACGATCGTCTCGCCGCCGGCGATCAGCTCGGCGCTCAGCTCCTGAACGCGGCGCCCGGGGCGCACGACGCTCGTCGTCAGCGTCAGCGGGGCCATCGGGATCGGCCGCAGGAACTCGAAGCTGAGCCGCCCGACGCGCAGCTCGGCGCCCGGCTCCAGCCGCTCGAAGGCGGCCGTGATCAGCGCGGCCGGAGCGCCGCCGTGCAACGCACGCGGGTCCCACGGCCCGCGCGCCTGCTCGGTCGGGAGGTAGCGCTCGCCGTCGGCGAGGAAGATGCTCTCGTTCATCGGTCTCCTCAGTCGGGCAGCGTCGCGATGAAATCGTGCAGCGCGTGCTGCTCGCGCAACGGCGGGCCGTGGCCGAAGCACACGAGCTCGGGCTCGAGCGCGGCAAGCCTGCGCGCCGACTGGCGATTGCGCGCGGGGTCGGGGGTGAAGATCTCGGGCGGCTCGTGCAGGCCGCGCCGGCCGGTGCGCACGTTCATCCCGTTGAGCACGTCGCCGAGGATCAGCACGCGATCGGCCTCGCGCCAATAGGCGACGTGCCCGCGCGAGTGGCCGGGGACCTCGAGCACCTCGAAGCCGGCTACCTCGTCGCCCTCCTGCAGGGCGCGGGCCACGGGATGGGGCGGACCCGTCCAGAAGCGCGCTTGGAAGCGGTTCAGCCAGCCCGGCGCCTGGCTGTTTTTGATGCCGCCGGGGGTCTCCATCGCGGGCACGTCGCCGCGTCCGCACCACAGCGGTATCTGCAGTTGCTCGCAGATCGCGTGGCTCGCGCCCTGATGGTCGGGGTGGGCGTGGGTGAGCGCGTGTGCCGTGACCGTACGGTCGCGGAGCTGGCGCATGATCCGCCGCTCGCCCCGGCGCGTGGCGGCGTCGATCAATACGTCCTCGGCGAGGTACACGTTGATCGCGTTCGGCGGGAGGCCACGCAGCAGGTAGAGCCCGTCGGCGAGTTGCTTCACGCGCGTCGCCCCTCCCAGGAGAAGCCGCGTACGGCGAGGAACAGGCCGAACACGCCCCACAGGGCGATCACGGCGAGCGCGTCGAGCTCGTCGCCGAGCCCGGAGCCCGTCACGAGCGCGCCGGAGAGCCCGTCGATCAGTGGCTTCAGCGGCAGCGCTTCGGCGATCTGGCGCAGGAAGCCGGGGGCGCTGGCGGAGTCGAACACGTAGAAGGAGATGAACACGACGGGCAGGAACACGGCGTTGACGTAGGCGGCGGTCGACTCGAAGTTGGGGATCGCGTGGGCGAAGGCGACGCCGAGCGCGGCGAGCGCAACGACGCCGACGAGCACGAACACGATCAGCTCGGCCCAGTCGCGCGGCCAGCCGATGCCGAAGATCAGCTTGCCCGCGAGGATCACGATGCCGATTTGCAAAGCCGTGTTGGTGACCGCGTTGGCGGCGACCCCACCGAAGTAGGAGAGCGTCGGCAGCGGCGTGCCGCGGATTCGCTTGAGCACGCCGCGCTCGCGCAGGAAGACGATGTTGTAGGCGAGCGCGGTGAAGGTCGTCGACATCACGCTCATGCCGGCGATCGCGGGCAGCAGCTTGTCGAGTTCGTGCTGGTTGCCGGCGAGGATCGCGCCACCGCCGGCGAGGAACAGCAGCGGCAGCAGGAAGTTGAAGAAGGCGGCGCTCGGATTGCGCCAGAACATGCGCCGCTCCAGGCGATACTGGCGCCAGCCGAGCGTGAGCGTTTCAGCCATCGGCGGTCAGCTCCAGATAGACGTCCTCGAGCGTGGGGCGCCCGACGCTCAGTTCCTCGAGCTTCTCGCCGCGGGCGAGCGCGTCGGCGGTCAGCTCGGCGAGCAGCGCCGTGGGGTCGTCGGTCTGGCGCTCGATGAAGCGCCCGTCGCGGTCGCGGTAGGCGACGCGGTAGTGCGCCGCGCCGACGCCGAGCTCGCGCGGCGGGCCGATCGCGAGCACGCGACCGTCCTTGACGATCGCCACGCGGTCGGCCAGCTCCTGCGCCTCGTCGAGGTAGTGGGTGGTCAGCAGGATCGTCTTGCCGAGATCTCGCAGCTTGCGCACGGTCTCCCACGCGCTACGCCGCGCCTCGGGGTCGAAGCCGGTCGTCGGCTCGTCGAGGAAGATCAGCTCGGGGTCGCCGATCAGCGCGAGCGCGAAGTCCAGGCGGCGAAGCTGCCCGCCCGACAGCCGCCGGCTGCGCACGTCGGCCTTCTCCTGCAGCCCGGCGAGCGTGAGCACTTCCTCGACGTCGCGCGGGTGGGGGTAGAAGCCGGCCCAGTGGCGCAATGCCTCGCGCGGCGTGATGTGACCGTAGATGCCGCCCGACTGCAGCACGATGCCGATCTGGCGGCGCAGCGCGCGGCTGCGCCGCCCCGGGTCGTGCCCGAGCACGGAGACCTCGCCGCCGCTGCGGGCGCGGTAGCCCTCGAGGATCTCGACCGTCGTCGTCTTGCCGGCCCCGTTGGGCCCGAGCAGGCCGAATACCTCGCCGCGCTCGACGGTGATGTCGATCCCGCGCACCGCCTCGAACTCGCCGTAGCGCTTGCTCAGCGCATGGACCTCGATGGCAGCCGCCGCGTCGCTCACCGCTTCATCATCTCAGCATCGCCGCGCCGTCCCGCGCGCGAGCGCCTGCTACCAGTGCACGCCCCGCGTCAGCGTGGCCATCGCGATCTGCTCGAAGGAGGCGCGCTCCTCGGGCGCGTGCTGGCCCTTGGATGCGGCCGAGTCGGGGAACACGCGGTAGGCCAGGTGCAGGATGCGATCGACCGCCTTGGGCGAGAGCGCGTAGGCGATCTCGCCGACCGTGCCAAGGCGCGTGCCCATGTGCTTGGGGCGCGAGCGCATCGCCTCGCAGATCATGTCGGCTGCCTCCTCGGGCGTGATCGCGGGGAAGGCGTCGTACATCTTCGTCGGCGCGATCATCGGCGTGCGCACGAGCGGCATGTGGATCGTCGTGAACGTGACGCCGTCGCCGACGACCTCGGAGGCGACGACGCGCGTGAACGCGTCGAGCGCGGCCTTCGAGGCGACATACGCGGAGAAGCGCGGTGGGTTCGTCTGCACGCCGATCGAGGAGATGTTCACGATGTGCCCGGAGCCGCGCTCGCGCATGTGCGGCAAGAGGCCGATGATCAGCTTGACGGCGCCGAAGTAGTTGAGCTGCATCGTGCGTTCGAAGTCGTGGAAGCGGTCGTAGCTGAGCGCGATCGAGCGGCGGATCGAGCGGCCGGCGTTGTTCACGAGCATGTCGACGTTGCGGTGGTCGGCGAGCACGCGCTCGACGAGCCGGTCGACGGACTCCATGTCGGCGATGTCGGCCGCGTAGACGTACGCCGTGCCGCCGGCGGCGACGATTTCGGCGCGCGCCTCCTCGAGCTTCTCGACGTTGCGCGCGACGAGCAGCGGCACGCCGCCGGCCTCGGCGACCTTCAGCGCGGTCGAGCGGCCGATCCCGGAGGAGGCGCCGGTGATCATCACGTGCTTGCCGTCGAGCGCCTCTTTGAGCGTGCGCCCGGTGGACATGCTCGGCTCCATGTCGCGCTCCCAGTAGTCCCACAGGCGACCGGCGTAGTCGTGCAGCGCCGGCGGGCGCTCGAGCGGGGTGCCGGCCAGCACGCGTCCCGTTTCGCGCGTGTCGAAACGCGGCACGAGCTCCATGTGCGCGAGCACCTGCTCGGGGATGCCGAGCTCGCGCAGCGCCAGTTTGCGCAGCCTGGCGCCAGGGCGGTAGGTCGAGCGCGAGCGCGATCGGCCACTTGGGGATCGGGGCAATCAGTCGTTTGTCGACGCTCAGCGCGATCCGCGGAGCGTGCGCAGCGACGGCGAAGTCGTTGATCAGCTCGTCGACGCGCTGGCGGCGCGGGTCGGTCAGGTGGAAGGCCTTGCCGTCGAGATCGGGCTCGTGTGCGATGTGCTCGAGCGCGTCGACGACCCAATCGACGGGCACGACGTTGGTGTTGCCGAGGTCGGGGGCGACGAGCGGAGCCCACTCCGGCAGCAGCTGGCGCGCGCGCTGGATCGCCTTGAAGAAGTAGTAGGGCCCGTCGACCTTGTCCATCTCGCCGGTGCGCGAGTCGCCGACGACGATCCCCGGCCGGTACACGCGCCAGGGGACGTAAGGCTGCTCGCGCACGATCCGCTCGGACTCGAACTTGGTGCGGTGGTAGGGCGAGGGCAGCTTCTGGCCCTCGTCGAACATGTCCTCGGTAAACAGCCCCTTGTACTCGCCGGCGACGGCGATCGAGGAGACGTGATGCAGGTGCTCGGCGTCGACCGCACGCGCCAGTTCGACGGCGTGCGTCGTGCCGCCGACGTTGACCGCCGTGTTCAGCTCCGCCGGCGCCGTCATGTCATAGACCGCGGCGAGGTGGAAGAAGTGCTTGACCTTGCCGCGCAGCTCCGCAACCTGCTCCTGCTCGACGCCGAGCAGCGGGCGGCGCAGGTCGCCGAGCACCGGCTGCACGCGTTTGCCGGCGGCTGCACCTGCGACGACGCTCCAGCGCGCGATTAGGTCCTCCAGCCGCTCGAGTGAGCCCTCGCGCACGAGCACGAAGACCTTGCCCTGGCGTTTGTCGAGCAGCTGCTCGACCAGGCGCTTGCCGATGAAGCCGGTCGCTCCCGTGACGAAGTAGGCCATCGCGAGGCAAGCCTACCTGTAAAGCCG
The DNA here is from genome assembly GCA_963716315.1 of uncultured Solirubrobacteraceae bacterium. Classification (GTDB taxonomy): domain Bacteria; phylum Actinomycetota; class Thermoleophilia; order Solirubrobacterales; family Solirubrobacteraceae; genus Palsa-744. The sequence continues at coordinate 3,005,225 of OY970301.1, forward strand.
GGTTGTCGCCTGAGTCGCCGCTCGTTTCGGGGCGTCCTGCTAGGCGCCGGCTCCGGCGCCTCCGCGGCCCTCGCCGGCGGCGAAGCGCGCGGCGCCGCGCGCGCCGTCTTCGAACACCTCCGGTCCGGCCTGTGCCTCGAGCGCGAGCGCATCGGCGAGCGGCAGCCCGAAGCCGTCGATTGCGACTTTGCGATCGGCGAGCATCGTGCGCTGCGGGAACTGTGCCAGCCCCTCGGCCAGCTCGAGCGCTCGCTCGAGGTGCGCGCCGGGGGCGACGACCTCGGTCAGCAGGCCCATCGTCAGGGCCTCGCCGGCGTCGATCATGCGCCCGGTGAGGATCAGGTCGAGCGCGCGGCCGAGCCCGACGATGCGCGGCAGTCGCTGCGTGCCGCCGTCGATCAGCGGCACGCCCCAGCGGCGCTCGGGGTAGCCGAGCGTCGAGCCCTCGGTGGCGACGCGCAGGTCGCACCACAGCGCCAGCTCGAGCCCGCCGGCGAGCGCGAAGCCCGAGATCGCGGCGATCGTCGGCTTGGATGGCGTCAGCCGGGTGAAGCCCATCGGCCCCTCCTCGCTCATCAGCCGATCGACGAACGTCTCCTGCGCCTTCAGATCGGCGCCGGCGCAGAAGGAGAGGCCGCCGGCGCCGGTCAGCACCATCACGCGGGCCTCGTCGTCGGCCTCGAAGCGCAGGTAGGCCTCGTGCAGCAGCGCCGCCGTCGGGCCATCGACGGCGTTGCGACGGTGCTGACGGTCGATCGTGACGAGCGCGGCGGCACCGCGGCGCTCGTAGCTGACTGCTGTCGGCTCGGCTACCAACCGCCGCGCCAGCGGCCGTTGCTGAGGTCGGCTTTGTGCGCGACGCGCGCTTCCTTGCGCTTTTCCAGCCGTTTCTGCAGCATGCTCATGAAGAACACGAACAGCGGGAAGAACGCGATCAGGATAAAGCCGGCGTCGGTGACGACTTTGTCGTCGGTGGTGCCGTAGAAGCCGCGGCCGTCGTTGTAGGCCTCGGCCGCCGCCGGGAGCGCGAGCACAAGCAGCGCGGCCCATACGAACAGTGTTGTCTTTGCGCGGCGCATCGAGCCGGATGCTAGCGGAGCGCGCGGGGCCCTGGTATCACGGAGCGCATGGCATTGCTGATCGCCTCTGACATGCACAAGGACATCGCGGGGCAGCCGCTGCTGCGCGGGGTGTCGTTCAAGCTGGAGCGGCGGGAACGGATGACGATCGCGGGGCGCAATGGGGCGGGCAAGACGACGCTCTTGCGGATGCTGGCGGGAGAGACGGGGATCGACAGGGGCGAGCTGAGCGTGGCGAAGGGCGTGCGCATCGTGTTGCACGATCAGCGCCCGCCGCGCGATCGCGCGCTGGCGCTGCGCGACTACGTGCTGTCGGGTTGCGCGGACGAGCTCGCGATAGAGGCAGAGCTGGCCAAGCTGGAGGGCGAGATGGCGCAGGGCAGCATGGACGAGGCGCTGCTGGCGCGCTACTCGCGGGCCCAGGCGCGCCTGGAGGCGCGCGGGGGGTATCTGTGGCGCGACCGCGCGACGGTGATGTCGCGCGGGCTGGGCTTCAGCGAGGCCGACCTCGACCGTCCGCTGGACACGTTCTCGGGCGGCCAGTTGACGCGGGCGTCGCTGGCGCGGGCGCTGGCGACGAACGCGGACGTGCTGCTGCTGGACGAGCCGACGAACCATCTCGACATCGAGTCGCTGGAGTGGCTGGAGCAGACGCTGGTCGACCTCGACGCGGCGGTCGTGCTGGTGGCGCACGATCGCTGGTTCCTGGAGGCGGTGGGCACGGCGGTGCTCGAGCTCGAGGCGGGTCGCTCGCGCTTCTTCGCGGGTACGTGGCACAACTGGCGCAAGGAGCAGGCGGCGCGGGAGATCGCGCTGGGCAAGGCGATCGATTCGCAGCAGGCCGAGATCGCGCGGATGGAGCGCTTCATCGAGCGTTTCCGCTACAAGGCGAGCAAGGCACGCCAGGCGCAGTCGCGCGTGAAGAAGCTCGACAAGATCGAGAAGATCGAGCGCGATCCGCAGGACGGCCGCTCGCTGGAGTTCCAGTTCGCCAAGCCGGAGCGCTCGGGGCGGGTGATCTTCGAGCTGCTCGACGGCCGCGTCGAGGTGGGCGGCGACGGCAGCACGAAGCCGATCACGCTGCTCGAGCACGCGGAGCTGTGGCTGGAACGCGGCGAGCACGTCTCGCTGGTCGGCCCGAACGGCTCGGGCAAGACGACGCTGATCGAGACGCTCGCCGGCAAGCATGAGCTGGCGGGCGGCAAACTGTCGAAGGGCCACAACGTGCAGGTGGGCTACCTCTCCCAGCACGCCGAGGAGCTCGGCGCGGGCGGCGATCCGGGGCAGAGCGTGCTCGACGCGGCACAGCGCGCGACGGGTCTCACCCAGGGCAAAGCGCGCGCGCTGCTCGGTCGCTTCCTGTTCTCGGGCGAGGAGGCGGAAAAGCCGCTGGCGGGCCTGTCGGGCGGCGAGCGCAGGCGCCTCTCGCTGGCGATCCTCGTGCACTCGGGCGCGAACGTGCTGATCCTCGACGAGCCCACGAACCATCTCGACATCGAGAGCCGCGAGGCGCTCGAGGATGCGCTGCGCGCGTTCACGGGCGCCGTGCTGCTCGTCTCCCACGACCGCGCGCTGCTCGACGCCGTCGGCACGCGCACGGTGGCCGTCGAGGAGGGCTCCTTGCACAGCTATCTGGGCGGCTGGCCGGAGTACGTGCGGGTGCGCGAGGAACGTGCTGCTGGATTGGATGGGGCCGGCCCTGAGTCGGGCCGGCCGATGAACCTGCCCACGCTGAACGGCGCCACAGGTGCAGCGGAGAAGCCCGAGCCGAAGGCCAAGTCCAAGCCGAAGCCGAAGGGCCCGTCGAAGAACCGCCTGTCCGACCAGCAGAAGGCCGAGCAGGCGATCGAAGCGGCCGAGGCGGCGATGGCGGCGCTCGAGCAGGAGCTCGCCGACCCGGCGGCGTGGGCGAGCAAGTACGAGTCGGCCAAGTCAGAAGCGCGCCACACGGCGGCCAAGCGGGCGGTAGAGCAGGCCTACGAGCGCCTGGAGGCGCTGATCGACTGACGGCTTCCGAGCTGCGCCGGTCAGGGCTGGCCTAGACTTTGCACATGGAGCTGAAGACGGCCCGCAACATCGCGATCGTGCTCGTGATCGCCGCCGCAGTGTTCCTGCTGCCGGGCGGCGGCAAGGCGGCAACGACGTTCGAATCGGTGCTGCTGATCGGCTTCGGCGTCGGCTTCGCCTACCTCGGGCTGCGCATGTACCGCGAATATCGCGTGACGCTACACGGCCTCGGCGACCGCTACCGGGCGATCCTCTACGGCTCGTTCGCGCTCGGCGCCTTCCTAATCGTGGGCTACACGCGGATGATCAACCACTCGCGCACGATCTTCGCCGTGCTCTGGTTCGCGCTGCTGCTGGCCGTGCTGTACGGGCTGATGAGCGTCTACCGCCACTGGCGCAGCTACTGACGTCGCCGGCTGCCGAGGATGCAGGCTGCGCCGTTGGGGCGCCTCGTATCCTCGATTGAGATGGCCACGGAGACGTTGAAGGACGACGCGCAGGCGCGTACGAGCCTGGCCGAGCAGCGCCGCGCGCTGCCCGATCAGCCCGGCGTGTACCTGTTCCGCGATGGCAAGGGCCGCGTGATCTACGTGGGCAAGGCCAAGTCGGTGCGCAAGCGCGTGGCCTCGCATTTCTCCAAAGCGCAGGTGCCGAGCAGCCCGGGGCACGCCGAGATGGTGGCGAGCACGGAGAGCGTCGAGTGCGTCGTCGTCGCGACCGAGGCCGAGGCGCTGCTGGCCGAGCAGAGCTTCATCAAGCAGTACCGACCGCGCTTCAACATCCGCCTGCGCGACGACAAGTCCTATCCGTTCATCGCGATCTCGCTCGACGAGGACTTCCCGCGCGTGTACTTCACGCGCGAGCGCCACCGCCCGGGGCGCGCCTACTTCGGCCCCTACTCCAATGCCAAGCGCGTGCGCGGCACGCTCGAGGTGCTGGCGAAGGTCTTTATGTTCCGCTCGTGTACCGGCCCCGAGCCTGGGCGGCGCAGCGGCAGCCCGTGCCTGGACTACTACATCAAGCGCTGCGAGGCGCCCTGCGTGGACTATGTCTCCAAGGAGGACTACCGCGCGAGCATCGACGGCGTCGTCGACTTCCTCTCGGGCCGCTTCAAGGAGATCGAGCGCGAGCTGGACGAGCGCATGCGCGCCGCTGCAGCCGCCGAAGAGTTCGAGCAGGCCACGGTCGAGCGCAACCGCCTGCGCGCCGTGCACTCGCTGCTCGAGCGCCGCCGCGTGGCCAACGAGTCGGTCGGCACGTTCGACGCCGTCGCCGTGGCCGTCGACGGCCGCGAGGCCAACGCGCAGATCTTCCAGGTGCGCGACGGCGTGCTGTCCGACCGCCAATCGTTCTACCTCTCCAACGAGACTGAGCGCAGCGTGGGAGAGGTGGCCGAGGAGTTCATGCTGCAGTACTACGCCGGGCACATGTCGATCCCGGCGCTGCTCGTCGTCGGGCGCGAGGTCGGCGAGCGCCCGGTGCTCGCCGACGCGCTTGCCCGCCGGCGCGAAGGACCGGTCGAGCTGCGCGCGGCCGAGCGCGGCGAGAAGCGCAGGATCCTCGAGCTGGCCGAGCGCAACGCTCGGCTCGCGCTCGACCAGGAGCGGCTCAAATCGGAGCGCCGCCGCCAGAGCCGCGTGGAGGCCGTCGAAGGGCTGCAGCAGGCGCTCGGGCTCGACGTGCCGCCGATTCGCATCGAGTGCTTCGACATCTCCAACCTCGGCGGGACGCATACGGTGGCGTCGATGGTCGTCTTCGAGGGCGGCGCGCCGAAGAAGGCCGACTACCGGCGCTTCAAGATCCGCTCGCTCGCCGAGGGCTCCTCAGACGATTTCGCCGCGATGGCCGAGGTGCTCGGCAGGCGCTACGCCCAGTACGAGCGCCAGGCCGACCTCTCGCCGCACGATCCGGCCTACGACGCGAGCTTCGCCTCGCTGCCCAACGTCGTCGTGATCGACGGCGGCAAGGGCCAGCTCGCGGCCGGCCTCGGGCCGCTTCGCGGCTTTCGCGACCGCGGCGTCGCCGTGATCTCGCTGGCCAAGCGGATCGAGGAGGTCTTCATCCCCGGGCGCCGCGCGCCGCTCGTGCTCGACCACTCGACGCCCGAGCTGCAGCTGCTCCAGCGCGTGCGCGACGAGGCGCACCGCTTCGCCATCACCCACCACCGCGGCCGCCGCGACAAGGCGATGACGAGCTCGCTGCTCGACGAGTTGCCCGGCGTCGGCCCCGCCCGCAAGCGCGCCCTGCTCGCCCACTTCGGCTCGCCCGAGAGCGTCGTCGCAGCCTCCAGCGAGGAGCTGCAGGCCGTGCCTGGGCTGCCCGCCAAGACTGCGCGCGAGCTGTACGCGTATCTGCATAGAGCAGGCTGACAGCGAGGAGGCCCAGGCTTAGGCTTTCTTCTGCCGTTGCCGGTGTGGCACGGCACGAGCAGGCGATGAGTCGAGCGTGTCGCCCGGGCTTGCGAGCCGGCGCTCGAGGTCGGTGAATGCCTCGATGATCTCCGGTGCCTCGTAGGCGCGATTGCGCCGGCCGATCGTGATCTGGCGCAGAATGTCGGCTCGAACGAGGCGCTGAATTGCATCATTGGCCGGCGTGTAGGTTCGTCCGAGCAGCGTCGCGGCGCTCTCGGCCGTGAGCACAGGGGCACCTGGAAGCCGCTGGAGCAGGAGGTCTGTCGCCGAGTTGGCACGGATGCGACCGACGCGCTCACGCCATTGCTTCTCCAGGCTTGCCGCTCGCAACTCGAACGTAGTCGCGTCGGCGACCGAGCGGGCGCAGGCGCCGGCGAACGTTGCTATCCAGGCATTCACGCCGCTGATCGCCTCGGGCGAGCTTGCCGGTCCGACGTGTCGTGTCGCGGTGAGTCCGCCCACGTAGTCCCTGGTCAATGCTGCAAGCACGAGCGACACCGGCGGCAGGACGCGCAAGGCGAGCCCCCTGCGACGGAGCACGAGGTGGATGATCGCGCGGCCCGCGCGGCCGTTTCCGTCGATGAAGGGGTGGATCGTCTCGAATTGCGCGTGAGCGATCGCCGCTTGTACGACCGCGGGGAGCTCATCGGTGTTGCAGAAGGCGCAGAGGTCCTCGATCAGATCGACGACGAACTCCGGCGGCGGAGGAACGTAGTCGGCGGAGCACGGGTTGTAGTCGCTCCCCCCGATCCAGTTCTGCACCTGCCTGAAGTTGCCTCCGTACGGCTCGAGACGCGTGCCGACGAGCAGACGTCGATGGAGCTCCAGGAGCACGTCCACCTCGATCTCGTCTTCGAATCCGATCTGCTCTACGCCGTAGAGCATCGCGTCGATGTTGCCGAGCACCTCCGAGGCCGTCACGTCAGACGATGGCTCGCGCATCGAGCGGACAGCATCGGCGCGTAGGAGACGTTGGGCACCGATCTGCAAACCCTCGATGCGCGATGAGGCCACAGACTCCGCGCGCAGCAGGATCCGCGCGAGGGCCTCCGTATCGACGAGCGCCGCCGCCTCGGCGTTCAAGCGGTTGATCGCAGCTTCGCAATCGGCAACATCGGCGGCCACATCGCCATCGAGCAGGAACCGATGGCCGACCAAGGGATCGGGCAAATACGCTGCGTAATCACAGGAGCGGCGGTCTCGACGCGACACGCCGCTGTCGGCGACTCGGCTTTGCCAGTGGCGTTTCAAAAGCTCCGACATGGAGGCCCCTTATTAGAGCTTAGTGCATAAACTCCAATAAGATAGCTCTGCGAGGGAAGTTAACGACCTGACCATTGTGGACTTGGGCAGAGCCCTCCGGGCCTCGTCGACCTGGAATATTTCCCTGCACTTCTCAGGAACATGACACTCTCGCCGACGCGTGGCGCACAATGTGGGAATGGCCGTCATAAGACCGCTGCGTCCGCTGCGGGGAGGGACTGAGCGCAAGGCCGAGCAGCCGGCACGCCCGGTCGTGCAGACGCGGCTGCAGGACCTCGTCGTGATCACGGGGTTCTCGGGCGCGGGCAAGTCGACGGCGATGAACGTGTTCGAGGACGCCGGCTACTTCTGCGTCGACAACCTGCCGCCGGAGATGATCCGTTCGCTGGTCGAGCTGTTCGTGCACCAGGGCTCGAAGGTGGAGCGCGCCGCCGTCGTCTCCGACGTGCGCGGCGGCGTCTACTTCGAGGCGCTGCGCGCCGTCGTCGACGACCTCGACGCGCTCGGGCTGAACCACCACGTGCTGTTCCTCGAGGCCGCCGAGCAGACGCTCGTGACGCGCTACAAGGAGACGCGCCGGCGCCACCCGCTCGCGCCCGAGGGCAGCGTCGCGGCCGGGATCGCCTCCGAGCGCGCGCTGCTCGCGCCGTTTCGCGAGCACGCCGACCTCGTGATCGACACGACCGGGATGTCGGCGTCGATGCTGCGCGGCAAGATCGCCGACGAGCTGTTGCCGCACAAGGCGGCAGGGCGCCTGGCGCTGACGTTCATGAGCTTCGGCTTCAAGCACGGGCCGCCGCGCGAGGAGGACCTCGCGTTCGACGTGCGCTTCCTCGCCAACCCTCACTACGAGCCCGACCTGCGCGAGCTGACCGGGCTCGACCAAGCCGTCGTCGACTACATCGCGCGCGATGGGCGCCTGGAGGAGTTCTACGCGCGCCTGCACGGGCTGCTCGACTTCCTGCTGCCGCAGTACGTGGCCGAGGGCAAGTCCCACCTCGTGATCGCGATCGGCTGCACCGGCGGGCGACACCGCTCGGTCGCGATCGCCGAGCACCTGGCCGCGCGCTATCGCGGGCGCGACGACCTCGACGTCGCCGTCGCGCACCGCGACGTCGACAAGCGCCCGCGCGGGGCCTGAGGGCACATCCCCGGCGAGGGGAGTAGCGCAGCGGGCCTGTGCCCTGTCTGTCCGTGCCCGGAGTGCCGGTCAATCAGCACGCGGTGGCGATCGATCATGCCGTCAACAGTCGACGTTTCGATCTCCTGTAGGCCGAATCTCGCAAGTGTTCGCATAATCAGGCAATAGAAAGTCCATGACACCCTCTTCAAAGGCGGATCGTGATGCAAACAGCATCATCGAGCAGTAGCTGGATGAGCGGATTGCGGCCATCGAAGAGGCTGCTGCAGCTGATGTTCTGACGTACCTCGGCCCCATGTACCCTCCCGCAGACGATGCAGTCAAGGAGGCGCTTGAGGGTGTAGACGATCGTCGCGGGACGCTCTTGTGCGTCCTGGAGACATCCGGTGGCTACATCGACACCGCCGAGCGGATCGCGCGCATCTTCCGCCAGCACTACGGTCGCGTCGACTTCTTGGTGCCGAACTACGCGATGTCGGCAGGAACGATCTTGGTGATGTCAGGCGACGGGATCCTGATGGACTACGCGTCGACCCTCGGGCCGATTGATCCGCAGGTCGCGAAGGGAGACGGTCTGGTTCCCGCGCTTGGGTATCTGGAGCAGTATCGGCGCCTCGTTGAGAAGTCGGCAGCGGGCAAGCTTACGACCGTAGAGGCCATGTACTTCGTTCAGAACTTTGACGCAGCCGAGCTCTATAGATACGAACAGGAGCGCGAGCTATCAATAGCCCTGCTCAAGGACTGGCTCGTCAAATATAAGTTCAAGGACTGGAAGCGAACGGAGACGCGCAAGAAGCCGGTCACGAAAAAGATGCGGACCGATCGTGCGAGGATGATCGCGGAGAAGCTCAACAAGACGGATCACTGGCACTCGCATAGCCGAGGCATCCCGATGGAAGTCCTTCGACGGGACCTGAAGCTGCTCGTAGAGGACTTCGGAGAAGACCCGAAGCTCGCTCCCGCCGTTCGCGACTACTACCATCTGCTCAAGGACTACGTGATGAAGAGAAGCCACGACTCGTTCGTGCTGCACCGGAAAGGGCTCTATGTCGGCTTCTGAGGAGGCAAGAATCAAACGGCTGGTTGACGAGAACCCCAAAGTTGACGCCAATCAGTTGCAGGAGGCTCGTACGCTTCTCAAACGCTTGGAGCGTGAGGGCGTTGGCAAACCGCGCTACGAGATCGTCTCGCCTTACGAGCGAAAGCCACTTCGGCGCGCCAATCGGCGTATTGGTGGCTCTCAGGCATAGCTAGTCGCTGCGCAGGAAGCCTGAGCTGCGGGTGGCGGTGGGGTCTGTAGGGGCTGCCCGAGGAGGCGATGGGCGCTCGCGTTGAGATTGGCGCCAACGGTCGCGCTGATAGCCTGCGGCGCGTACGCCGGGCGAGGGGGGTTCGCCTCCGCGACCCGGCATCGTTCATTTTCGCTTCAGGAGGACTGAATGCCCGTTCGCGTTGGGATCAACGGATTCGGCCGCATCGGCCGGAACGTGTTCCGCGCCGCCAAGGCCCGTGGGGAGGAGGTCGACCAGGCGATCGAGTGGGTCGCGGTCAACGACCTCACAGACGAGGCCACGCTCGCGCACCTGCTCAAGTACGACTCGATCCTCGGCCCCTACCCGGGCACCGTGAAGGAACGCGACGGCGCGCTCGAGGTCGACGGCAAGGAGCTGAAAGTGCTCGCCGAGCGCGACCCCGGGGCGCTGCCATGGGCCGATCTCGGCGTCGACGTCGTGATCGAGTCGACCGGGCTGTTCACCAAGCGCGCCGACGCCGCCAAACACCTCGCCCAAGGTGCAAAGAAGGTCGTGATCTCGGCGCCGGCGACCGAACCCGACGCGACCGTCGTGCTCGGCGTGAACTTCGACGAGGTCTACGACCGCGACAAGCACGACGTGATCTCCAACGCCTCGTGCACGACCAACTGCCTGGCCCCCGTGGCCAAGGTGCTCGTCGACACGGTTGGCATCAAGCACGGCCTGATGACGACGATCCACGCCTACACGGCCGACCAGCGCCTGCAGGACCTGCCGCACAAAGACCTGCGCCGTGCGCGTGCCGCCGCGATCAACCTGATCCCCGCCTCGACCGGCGCGGCCAAGGCGATCGGGCTGGTGATCCCGGCGCTGCAGGGCAAGCTGCACGGCTTCGCCGTGCGCGCTCCCGTGCCAACCGGCTCGGTCGTCGACTTGACCGTCGAGTGCGGGCGCGAAACGAGCGTCGAGGAGGTCAACGCCGCGCTCAAAGACGCCGCCGCGAGCGGCCCGCTTCAGGGCATCATGCAGTACACCGAAGACCCGATCGTCTCGACCGACATCATCACCTCGCCGTACTCCTCGATCGTCGACTCGCTGCTGACGGCGATGATCGACGGGACGATGCTGAAGGTCGTCGCCTGGTACGACAACGAGTGGGGCTACTCCAACCGGCTCGTCGACCTCGTGCAGAAGGTCCTCTAGGGGCTGCGCATGAGAACGCTGGACGATCTCGACGTCGACGGGCGGCGCGCGCTCGTGCGCGTCGACTTCAACGTGCCGCTCGCCAAGGACTCCGAGGGGCGCCCCGTCGTGGCCGACGACACGCGCATCAGGGCCGCGCTCGAGACGATCGAGGAGCTGCGCTCGCGCGGCGCCAGCATCGTGCTCGTATCGCACCTCGGCCGCCCCGAGGGCAGGCGCGAGGAGGACCTCTCGATGGCGCCCGTCGTCGCGCGCCTGCGCGAGCTGACCGACGCCGCCGTGACGCTTGCGCCGGCCGTCGTCGGCGAGCAGGTCAAGGAGCTGGCCGAGCAGTTGCGCGCCGGCGAGCTGCTCGTGCTCGAGAACGTGCGCTTCGAGCCGGGCGAGACGAGCAACGACCCGGCGCTTGCGCGGGCGCTGGCCGAGCTGGCCGACGTGTACGTCAACGACGCCTTCGGCGCCGCGCATCGGGCGCACGCGAGCACCGAGGGCGTTGCCCACCTGCTGCCCCACGCCGCCGGGCGGCTGCTGCAGCGCGAGGTGAGCACGCTGTCGAAGATCCTGCAGCGCCCGCCGCGGCCGCTCGTGGCCGTGATCGGCGGCGCCAAGGTGGCCGACAAGATCGGCGTGATCGACCGCTTCCTCGAGATCGCCGACGTCGTGATCATCGGCGGCGCGATGTGCTTCCCGTTCCTCTGCGCGCAGGGTCACTCCGTCGGCGACTCGCTGTGCGGCGCCGAGGACGTCGAGCACGCGCGCACGGCGCTGGCCAAGGCGACCGACCCCGGGCGCGCGAGCGTCGCGCTGCCGACCGACCTCGTGATCGGCAAGGAGCTCGCCGCCGACGCCGAGCACCGCGCGCTCGACGGCGTCGAGGTGCCGGCGGGCTGGATGGGCCTCGACATCGGCCCCGCCACGGCCGAGCGCTACGCCGCCCAGATCGCCAAGGCCGGCTCGGTCTTCTGGAACGGGCCGATGGGCGCGTTCGAGCTCGAGCCTTTCGCCGCCGGCACGCGCCGCGTGGCCGAAGCCGTGGCGCAGGCGCCCGGCGTGACCGTCGTCGGCGGCGGCGACTCGGCCGCGGCGCTCGCGCACTTCGGCCTCGAGCACGCCGTCGACCATCTCTCGACCGGCGGTGGCGCGACGCTCGAGCTGGTCGAGGGGCGCGCGCTGCCCGGCGTCGAGGCGCTCGACGGCGCCGGCGCCGGCGCGGGCGTGGCTTCGTGAGCGCTCGCACCCCGCTGATCGCGGGCAACTGGAAGATGCACAAGACCGAGCGCGACGCCGAGGACTTCATCCAGGCGTTGTTGCCGCGCGTCTCCTCGGCCGACCACGTCGACGTGGCGATCTGCGTGCCGTTCACCGACCTGCGCGCGATGGTCGACAGCGCGCGCGGCTCGCGCGTCGAGGTCTACGCGCAGAACATGCACCATGAACGCGAGGGCGCCTTCACCGGCGAGATCTCGCCCGTGATGCTCGACGACGTCGGCGTTCAGGGGGTGGTGCTGGGGCACTCCGAGCGGCGCGAGCTGTTCGGCGAGAGCGACCGCGCGCTGGCGCTGAAGCTGCCGGCCGCGCTCGAGGCCGGCCTCGAGCCGATCCTCTGCGTCGGCGAGACCGAGTCAGAGCGCGAGAACGAAGACACTGACCGCAAGCTGCGCCAGCAGATCAGGGAGGACCTCGCGGGCGTTCCCGCCGAGCGCCTGGCCGACGTGACGATCGCGTATGAGCCGATCTGGGCGATCGGCACGGGTAAGGTCGCCACGCCCGAGCAGGCGCAGGAGGCGATCGCCTTCATCAGGGCGCTCGTCGGCGACCGTGACGCGGACGCCGCCGAGCGTGTGCGGATCCTCTACGGCGGCTCGGTCAAGCCCGAGAACGCCGCCGAGCTGCTCGCGCTGGCCGACGTCGATGGCGCGCTCGTCGGCGGTGCCTCGCTCGACGCCGAATCGTTCGCGCAGATCGTGGCCGCGGCGGGATCCCCGCCCGCGGCGTGACGGCGGCGGCGTGACGGGCGCTGGCGCCGGCGCAGCCGAGCAGGACCCGGCCGCGGGCCTGCCCGTCCCGTGCGCCTGCCTTGTCGTGCTCGACGGCTGGGGCCTGGCCGAGCCGGGCCCGGGCAACGCCATCTCGCTCGCCGACACGCCCGTGTTCGACGAGCTGTGGCGGAGCTTCCCGCATACCTCGCTGAGCGCCTGCGGCCGCGCCGTCGGCCTGCCCGACGGGCAGATGGGCAACTCCGAGGTCGGGCACCTCAACCTCGGCGCCGGCGCCGTCGTGCGCCAGGACCTCGTGCGCATCGACGACGCCGTCGCCGATGGCTCGCTTGCCGCCAACGACGTGCTGGCGGCGGCGCTCGACGCCGAGCGCGTGCACCTGATCGGCCTGGTGTCCGACGGCGGCGTGCACTCCTCGCTGGAGCACCTGCTCGCGCTGATCGCGCTCGCGCGCGAGCGCGGCGTGGGGGACGTGATCGTGCACGCCTTCACCGACGGGCGCGACACGCTGCCGCACGCCGGCGCCGAGTACCTCGCCGAGCTCGACCGCACGCCCGGCGCGCGCGTCGGCTCGGTCACCGGGCGCTACTGGGCGATGGACCGCGACCGTCGCTGGGACCGCACGCAACGCGCCTACGACATGCTCGTGCTCGGTCAGGCTCCCTACAGCGCCGAGACCGGCGAGCAGGCCGTGCGCGCCGCCTACGAGCGTGGCGAGACAGACGAGTTCATCGAGCCCACGCTCGTCGGCGCGCCCGCGCGGATCGCGCCGCAGGACAGCGTGATCGCGTTCAACTTCCGCCCCGACCGGATGCGCCAGATCACGCGCGCGCTGGCCGAGCCCGGCTTCGGCGCTGGCCGATCTTCGATCGGTGGGTTGTCGCCGAAGGGCGACGAGGAGCTGCCCGGCTGGCGCGGGCGCGGCGCTGAGCCCGGCTCCGCCGGCCCGCCGGTCGCGCGCTACGCGACGCTGACCGAGTACGAGGCCGACTGGTCCTACCCCGTGGCTTTCGCCCCCGAGCGTCCCGGCACGACGCTCGCGGCCGTGCTCGCGCAGGCCGGCATCCACCAGCTACATGTGGCCGAGACCGAGAAGTACCCGCACGTGACGTACTTCTTCAACGGCGGCGACGAGGCCGCGCTGGCGGGCGAGCGGCGCGAGCTCGTGCCCTCGCCGCGCGACGTGCCGACGTATGACTTCAAGCCGCAGATGAGCGCGCGCGAGGCGGCCGGCGCTTTCCTGGCGGCCTGGCACGAGGACGAGCCGGGCTTCGCGATCATCAACTTCGCCAACGCCGACATGGTCGGGCACACCGGCGTGATCCCGGCTGCTGTCGCCGCGATCGAAACCGTCGACGAGTGCCTCGGCGAAGTCGTCGCCGCCGTGCGTGAGCGCGGCGGGGTCTGCGTCGTGACGGCCGACCACGGAAACGCCGACCACATGCTCGAGCCCGACGGTAGCCCCAACACGGCGCACTCGCTGAACCCGGTGCCCGTGATCATCACAATGCACGGCGTGAAGCTCGCCCCCGCAGGCGGCGTCCTCGCCGACGTCGCGCCGACCGTGCTCGAGCTGCTCGGCGTCGCCCAGCCGGCCGCGATGACCGGCCACTCGCTGCTGCGCCGGGAGGGCGGGGGAGACGCGGACGGCGAGGGCGGGTCGCCGTGAGCGGCTCGCAAAAGCTGCTCGCCGCGTTCTGGGTCGGCTCCGGCGTCAACCACTTCGTCTCACCCCGTTTCTATCGCGCGATCGTGCCGCCGTCGCTGCAGCACGACGCAAAGCGCGTCGTCGAGCTCAGCGGCGTCGCCGAGATCGCCGGCGGTCTCGCCGTGCTGCCGGCGCGGACCCGCTCGGCGGCCGGTGTCGGGCTGATCGCGCTGCTGGCCGCCGTGTTCCCGGCGAACCTCTACATGGCGCGCGAGCCGGAGCGCTTCGAGAAGGTGCCGCGCTGGGCGCTTTACGCGCGTCTTCCCCTGCAACCGTTGATGATGTGGTGGGCATGGCGGGCCACGCGCGACTGATCCGGCGCGCCCGGCCGGCGCTGCTTGACGCTGCTACATTCGGTTGAGGAGGACTTGGGGTACAGACCGTTATGTCGACTGCCACCGCCGTCAAGATCGAAACTGGGGAGCCCGAGACAGCCGTCTCAGATGACGGCCCTGCGGTTGCCGGCGAACGTCCCGATGCCGGTCAGCGCGCGTGGCGCGGCCTGCTGCGCGCTCACGCCTGTCTCGCCAAGCGCCTCGACGCGGCGCTCGACCAGGCCCACGGCCTACCGCTCAGCTCCTACGAGGTGCTCAGCCACCTGGAGGACGCAAGCGGTGGGCGCATGCGCATGTGCGACCTGGCCGAGCAGGCCCAGCTCTCGCGCAGCGGCCTGACCCGGCTCGTCGACCGGCTCGAGCGCGAGCAGCTGCTCGAGCGCTGCTCCTGCCAACACGACGCGCGGGGGTCATTTGCCTGCCTCACCGCCGGCGGACGCGATCGCCTCGAGGAAGCGCGCGTGACCCACATGGCCGTCGTTCGCGAGCAGTTCTTCTCGCGCTTCTCGGAGGCCGAGCTGAGCGTTCTGGCCGACATGTGCCAGCGCATCGCGCCGTGTAGTGGCGCAGCTGACTCCGCTGACTGCTGAGCCGCGCCTACCGAGCGCTGCGTGAGTGCTTGACCGTCGGTCGAAACGCCGACGAGTTAACAGTATAGTTCCATTTATTCGACAATAAATGGGGGTGGGTCTGCATGCCTGCATCTGCTGCAACGCAGAGCGCACGGGGCACTGTAACTACGGCGGCGCTTGCGCTTACAGTCTCGCGGTCGCGCCGAGCAGTGCTCACCGCGCTGCTGGCTCTGCTGGTTGGGGTCGCTCTGGCAGGCACGATTGGCGCTCGGCACGCTAGTGACGCACCGGTGCGCATGGCTGATGGTGGGTCGAGCGAGGGTCTCTTGAGCCTCCCCATGACCGCGCGGGGGACGGTCTCTGCGGCCCTGGGGTCACATAGCCCGCTCTATAGAATCGGCTCGAATGCGGGTCGGCTCACAGCGATCAGTCCCGCGCATCACCTGAGCGTTTCGTTTGGTCACTCGGGGATCTCGGTGGCCTCGGGCGCCGCACGGGTGCTTCTGCACTTGAATGCGATGGGATACGGCTCCTCGCTCAGCCCGGTCGGCGCCGTCGCCCCCCGAGCGAACGCCAACCGGGTCGTCTATTCACATCGGGGCGTGGACGAGTGGTATGTAAACGGCCCACTCGGGTTGGAGCAGGGCTTCACCCTCGCGCACGCTCCGCGCGGAGCGGCGCAGGCGCCGCTCGTACTTTCGATCGCGCTCTCGGGCAACGCTCACGCCACGCTCGGAAGCGGTGGCCGGAGCATTACGTTCAACCGCACCGAGGCTGCTGTGTTGCACTACGGTGGCCTTTCGGCGACGGACGCGGGCGGACACAGCTTGAGGAGTTGGTTTCAGCTCGTGGCGGGGCGGGTGCAGCTGCATGTCGATACGCATGGGGCGCGCTACCCGGTGCGGATTGACCCGCTGATCCAGACCGCCGAGCTTCGTTCCTCGGCTGCCAGCGAATGGCTTGGCGGAGCGGTCGCGGTGTCCGGCGACACGATCGTCGTGGGAGCGCCTGCCCAGGACGTTGGCGGGAACGAACTGCAAGGTGCCGCCTACGTGTTTGTCAGACCTGCTTCGGGCTGGGCCAACGCGACCGAGACCGCGGAGTTGAAATCCTCCGACGGCGCGAAGTTCGATGAATTCGGCGTCTCTGTTGCGATTTCGGGCGAAACGATTGTCATAGGTGCGCCCAGGCACTCATTCGGCGCTGCATACGTCTTCGTAAGACCTGCCTCGGGCTGGGCCAGCATGACCCAGACTGCCGAGCTAGGCGGCATCGGTGGGTTCTACGGCAGGGTCGCCGTTCTGGGCGACACGATTGTCGTCGGTGCGCCAACTAGCGGGATCAGCTCCGAAACCGGGTCAGCATACGTGTATGTGAAGCCCGCGTCGGGCTGGGTCGACGCCGTCGCCCCCACGGCGACACTGACCGCATCGGATGGCGTTCGCGGCGACGAGTTCGGCTATTCGGCTGCAATGTCGGGGGACGCGATCGTCGTGGGCGCGCCCTTCCACCATGCCGCTATGAATTCCGGCGAAGGCACGGCCTATGTCTTTGTGCGGCCGGCATCCGGTTGGGCGGGAGCGCTGCAGCAGACCGCTGAGCTGACAGCGTCAGACGGCAAGTTCAATGACATGTTTGGCTTTTCGGTGGCGATCTCGGGTGGGACCGTCGTATCCGGGGCCTTCCAGCACGAAGTGAGCTCGACCCCGGAAGTCGGGGCAGCGTACGTGTTCACAGAGCCGCCTTCGGGCTGGGTGGACGCGAACCAGGCCGCTGAGCTGACGGCGTCTGACGGGTCGAGGTTTGACTATCTGGGCTATTCAGTTGCGGTGTCTGCAAACGTAGTCGTAGCTGGAGCCTTCCAACACAAGGACGGCCCATTCACCGCCGACGGAGCGGCTTACGTGTTTGAAATGCCGCCCTCAGGCTGGACGAATGCGACTGAGAGCAGCCAGATCGCGGCGTCGGATGGGTCGTATAACGACTACTTTGGCTTCTCGGTCGCGGCAGGGGACGGCGTGGTCCTCGCCGGCGCCCCCCGCCACGCGGGGCAGGGCGCTGCCTACGTGTTTTCTGGCCTGCCTCTGGAAGCGCCAGAATACGGCAGATGCGTTCGCGTGCAAGCAGCGAAAGAAGGAAAAAAAACAGTCTACCACGGTAACTTCACGACTGCGACTTGTCTCGCGAAGAGCGAAACCAGATCAGGTCGATACGAATGGCTCCCAGGGCTCGCCAAAGACGGCTTCACAACGCAGGCAGAAGGGCCGATCACGCTGGAAGCGGTTACCAAAGTCAAGATGACATGTGAAAGCGAGAGCGGCGCCGGTCACTTCGACGGAAGCAGGGCAATGGCCGATGTCGTCCTCCACTTCAACGGATGCGAATCGTCCGGGCACAAGTGCACCACGCCTGGGCGCGCCGAAGGTGAGCTGGCGACGAGCACGCTCGAAGGCCGGATCGGATGGGAAGTCAGAGCGTCGAAGAAGGTGGCTCTCGATCTCCTCCCAGCCGGCAGCGCCGTTTCGGTCCTGGAATATCAGTGCGCAGGAGAGGCTCTGACGAGCGTAGAGGGCTCCGTGCTCGTGCCTGTCGTCGAGGGCAAAATGCTTGCTTCGGCGACGTTGAAATTCAGGGCGGCGAAAGGCAAACAGAAACCTGAAGGCTTCGAGGGGGGCGCAAGGGACGTGCTTCTTAGCTCGCTTGGCGGGGACGTCTTCAAGCAGGTCGGGCTGACGGTCACGATGACCGAGGTTGGTGAAGAAGCGATGGAGGTCAACACGGCGGTGTAGCGTGATGTGCCGGGCGCGATCTTCACTGTGGCCAATCGCCGCTAAAGCATGGCGCACCTAACTCATGGGCTCGCGTCGCCCCCCCGGCGGCCGGCTGCGCTTGACCGTCTCGGCAGGCTCCTGCGACTTCTCAGCGTCATCAACGCCCGTGGGCGCCTCACCCAACTGCGCCTCGAGCGCCTCGCGCTGGCGAGCTTGTGCCCGCCGGTGCAGTACAAGCCCACCAACCACTGCAAGCACGGCCGCGAAGAGGCCGTAGATGCCGAACGTTTCGATCGCGTTGCCCGCCGAGTTGCCGAGGAAGTACGCGATCAGGCCGATTCCCGTGGCCCAGCAGATGCCGCCGAGCGCGTTCCACATGACGAACGAGCGCCAGTGCATGCGCGTCGCCCCCGCCAGCCACGAAGCCCACACGCGCAGCCCCAGAACGAAGCGCCCGAAGAACACCGCCTTCGGCCCGTGCCGTTCGAAGAACGGCTCGCCGATGCGGAGCACCTCCTGGCGCTGTCGGTGGAAGCGGCCGGGGCGCTCGAGGATCCAGCGCCCGCCCTTGCGCCCGATCTCATAGCCGATGTTGTCGCCGACGATCGCGCCCGCCGCGGCCAGCGCGATCACCCACTCGATCTGCAGCTTGCCGCGGCTGGCGAGCACGGCTGCCGTGATCAGCGCCGTCTCCCCCGGGATCGGCACGCCGCCGGACTCGGCCATCACCAGCACGAACAGCAGCGGGTAGCCGGCAACTTCGACCAGGTGGTCGACGTTGAGCAGCGACGCGAGGATCATGGCCCCGACGGCGCTATTTGGTGTTTTCCGAGACGAGCTGCTTGAGCGCCGAGGCGGCCTGCTGCACGTCCGAGTAGACGACGTTGCGGAGCTTGACCTGGGTCGGCGCCGGGGCCGTGATGATGACGACCGCCACGATCACGAGCGCCAAAGCGAGCAACGCCAGCATCGCGAACATCAGCCTGTTGCGTCCCCTGTGCCGCGCCTGCGCCGCCGGGGTCGCCTGAGCGGCCTCCTGCGCGGGTGGCTGGCGGCGCGCAGGGCCCGAGCGCGGCTTGCGCGGCGTGACCGCGCTCGTCACCGCCGTGCGCCCCGGCTCGCGCCCGGCCGGGCGCCGTCCCGCGCTGAGCACGCTCGTCGCCTCCGTCGCCGGCGCCTCGCGCGCCCCCGGGCGCACCGCAGGGGCGATCCCGTCGGCGCCGTCGCTCAGCGCCCGTCCCATCTCGCGCGCCGTCTGGTAGCGATCCTCAGGGTCGAGCGCCAATGAGATCGCCACGGCCTCGGCCAGCTGTGGGCTGACGGCCGCCACGAGCGTGTCGAGCATCGGCGGCGACTCCTGCTGCTGCTTCAGCGCCAGCTCTGTCAGTGAGCTTGCCTCGTACGGCAGGCGGCCCGAGATCAGCTGGTAGGTGACCACGCCCAGTGCGTAGAGGTCCGCGCGCGGGCCCGCCTCTTCGCCGCGGGCCTGCTCCGGGGCCAGGTAGGCGGCCGTGCCGAGCACCGATCCGACCTGCGTGATGCTCGACTGCTCCGTCGCCTTGGCGATGCCGAAGTCGGCCAGCTTGACCTCGCCTTCGCGCGCGCGCAGCAGGTTGCCCGGCTTGACGTCGCGGTGCACCACGCCGTGGCGGTGCGCGTAGTGCAGCCCCTCGCAAGCCTGGTCGATGATCGCGATCGCCTCGTCGACTTCGAGCCAGCCGTCGTCGCGCAGGATCTCCGCGCACGACTGCCCCTCGATGTACTCCATCACGATGAAGTACTGGCCCGTGCTCTCGTCCTGGCCCGAGTCGAACACCTGCACGATGTTCGGGTGCACCAGCCGCGCCGCCGCCTGCGCCTCGCGCTGGAAGCGCGAGACGAACGTCGGGTCCTCGGCGAGGTGCTCCGCCAGCAGCTTGACCGCGACCTGGCGCTCCAGGCGCAGGTCGAGCGCTAGGTGGACCGTCGACATGCCGCCGAAGCCCAGGCGGCCATCGATGCGGTAGCGCCCGGCGATCTCGACGCCGCTCATTTGCCTGCTTCCTGTCCGCCGCCCGCTTCGGGCCCGATCCCGCCGGCGCCACCGTGCCCTTTGCCGCCGCCTTCGCCTTTGCCGAGGCCCGGGCTTTCTTCTTCGGCTTCTTCGCCGGGCACCGGCGTGCCGCCGCCCGGACCCGACGGGCTCGGCGTCGTCGGCTGCGTTTCGGTCGGCGTCGTCTGCGTTTCGGTCGGCGTCGTCGTCGTGCTCGTCGTGCTCGTCGTCGTTTTCGGCGTCGTCGTCACCGTCGACTGCGGCAGCGGTTGCGCGCAAAGGGCGAGCGCGTGCGTGCGCAGGTTCTCGATTCCCTGGCGGATCGTCGTACGCAGGCCGCTGTCGACGCTCGGTGGCAGCGCCGCGAAGTCCTGCTCGGTCTTCAGCAGCGCGCTTTCCGTGCTCGCGCACGAGCCGTCGCCGTTTTCGGCCGCCTGGGCGACCGCTTCGAAGTCGCTCTGCAGCGGCCCCGCGTCGGCCACCGGGATCAGCCCTTTCCCGGACCCACCGCACGAGATCAGGAGTGCCGCGAGCACGCCGAGGGCGACCGCCAGCGCGGCCCGCAGCAGCGGCGAGAGGCGTCGTTGCCGGCCCAGCATCGTCACTGACCGTACTCCAGGCGCTCCGCGAGCGAGTCGGGCAGGCGCGCCGCGCGGATCGCCGCCGCCGCGCCGGGGACGTCGTAGTCGGTGCGCTTGAACGATGCCGTCAGCCCGTCGAGGTCGAGCAGCAGCCACGACGCGCGCGGGTCGCCGTCGCGCGGCTGCCCGACGCTGCCCGGGTTCAGCAGCCACTCGCCCTCGGCGATGTCGAGGAACGTGCCCTCGCGGCGCGGTTCGCCCGTGGCCAGCTCGCCCTCGCGGCGCACGAACGACAGCGCCACGTGCGAGTGCCCGACGAGGCACACGCGCTGAGTCTGCTGGTCGAGGCATAGCTCGGCGAGCAGCGTCGAGAGCACGTACTCCCACACCGGGTCGCGTGGGCTGGCGTGGTAGAGGCCGATCCCCGCCTCCTTGCCTTCCGGCTTCAGCCCCGCGAGGAACTCCACGTTGGCCGGCGCCATCACCTCGCGCGTCCACTGCGCGGCGAGGCTCGCGCCGCGCGAGAACTCATCGAGCGGGATCTCACCGGTCACGGCGAGGTCGTGGTTGCCCGCCAGGCACACCGCCGCGTGCTCGCGCGCGAGCTCGACGCAAGCGTCCGGGTCGGCGCCGTAGCCGACGAGATCGCCCAGGCACCACAGCTCGGCTGCATCGCTGGCCGCAACCGCCTCGAGCGTCGCCTCGAAGGCCTGGCGGTTGGCGTGGATGTCGGAGATGACTGCGACCTTCATCGTGTCGCCGCTGCCCGCGCCCGTGCGGTGCTACTCCTCCTCAGACCCGGCCTCCGTGCCGCCGTACTCGGGTAGGTTCTTGATGCCCTCACGCGTGCGCCACTTGGAGTAGTTGTCCTCCATCGCGTCGATCAGCTCGCGCATGAAGCGCGGGGAGATGTTGACGCGCGAGACGACGACGCCCGGCACCTCCTCGGCCTCGACCTCGTGGTCGACGCGCGCGAACGTGACGGTGAACTCGTAGTCGGAGTGGCTGACGTTGGCAAAGTTCGCATAGACGCCTCCCATGATCTCGGGAGACAGGTGGATGTTGATGTGGCGCTCTGCGCCTGAGTCTTGGTCGTTCACGTGGCTAGTATCGCAACCGCCGAGCGGGAATCCCATGAGCGACCTTTCGACCAGCGATCAACAGGGCAACAGCGGCTCTCCGGCCAGGCGGGCCGACAGCTCTCCGAGCGGCCTGCGCGCGGCCGTGATCCAGGCCGCCGCCGAGCTCGTCGGCGCCGCCGCGGACGGTGCACAGGGCTCCTCGGGTGAGGCGCTCGCGGCCGGCTCGCGCGGGGGAATCACGCTCGAGCGCCCGCCGCGCGCCGACTTCGGCGACTACTCGACCAACGCCGCGCTGCTGCTCGCGCCGCGGCTGCGCCGCTCGCCGCGCGAGGTGGCCGAGCAGTTGGGCGCGCAGCTGGCCGTGGCGCTCGGCCCCGCGCTCGAGCGCTTCGACGTCGCCGGCCCCGGCTTCGTCAACCTGCACCTCGCCGACCGCTGGCTGCGCGACGCGCTGGCCGGCGCGCTCGCAGCGGGTGCCGACTTCGGCGTCGCCGCGGCCGGCGGCGCCGGCGGCGAGGTCGCCGAGCCCGTGCTGATCGAGTTCGTCTCGGCCAACCCGACCGGGCCGATGCACGTCGGTCACGCGCGCAACGCCGCCTACGGCGACTCGCTCGCGCGGATCCTCGAGTTCCGCGGCGAGCAGGTTACGCGCGAGTTCTACGTCAACGACGCCGGTTCGCAGGTGCGCGTGTTCGGCGCCTCCGTGCAGGCCGCCGCGCGCGGTGAGCAGCCGCCCGAGGGCGGCTACCAGGGCGACTACGTGGCCGAGCTGGCCGCGCGCCTGGACGACGCCGCCGGCGCCGATCCCGGCGAGCTCGGCCGCGCCGCCGTCGGCGCCATGATCGGCGAGATCCAGGCTTCGCTCGCGGCCTTCGCCGTCAAGGACTTCGACCACTGGACGTATGAGAGCAGGCTGCACGAGGGTGACCCGAGCCCGCTCGCGCATGTGCTGCAGCTGCTCGCGCAGCTCGGCCACACCTACACGAGCGAGGGCGCGCTGTGGCTGCGCACGACCGAGTTCGGCGACGACAAGGACCGCGTGCTGATCCGCTCCACCGGCGAGCACACCTACTTCGCCTCCGACATCGCCTATTACCAGGACAAGCGCGAGCGCGGCTTCCCGCGCCAGCTCAACGTCTGGGGCGCCGATCACCACGGCTACGTGCAGCGCATGAAGGCCGCCTCGCAGGCGCTCGGCGGTGACCCCGAGCAGCTCGAGCTGCTGATCATGCAGCTCGTGCACCTCGTGCGCTCGGGCGAGCGCGCGCAGATGTCCAAGCGCGCCGGCGAGTTCGTCACGCTCGACGACCTCGTCGGCGAGATCGGCGTCGACGCCGCCCGCTGGTACCTGCTCGCGCGCTCGCACGACACGACCGTCGATCTCGACCTCGACCTCGCGCGCAGCCAGTCCAACGAGAACCCCGTCTACTACGTGCAGTACGCGCACGCGCGGATCTCCTCCGTGCTGGTCAAGGCCGGTGCCGAGCGCGTCGACGCCGCCAGCGCGCTCGCCGCCGGGGTCGGAGTGGGGGCGGGAACCGGGGCCGGAGCTGGGGCCGGGGCTGGGGCTGGCGGCGAGGCCGCGCCGCTTCACGCCAGCGAGCGTGCGCTGGTCAAGCAGCTGCTCGACTTCCCGGGCGAGCTCGCCGCGGCGGCCGAGCGCCGCGCGCCGCACCGGATCGCGGCCTACGCGCTCGAGCTGGCGCAAGGCTTCACGGCCTTCTACCGCGACTGCCGCGTGCTCGGCGCCGAGCCCGCCGCCGTCGAGTCCGAGCGCTTGGCGCTGTGCGTCGCGAGTCGGAG
Source organism: uncultured Solirubrobacteraceae bacterium (assembly GCA_963716315.1). GTDB lineage: Bacteria > Actinomycetota > Thermoleophilia > Solirubrobacterales > Solirubrobacteraceae > Palsa-744. Next base: position 3,028,463 of record OY970301.1, read on the forward strand.
CACGATCGCGCGCTGCCTCGACCTGCTCGGCGTGAGCGCGCCGCAGGAGATGTAGTCAGTCGAAGCGCTCGAGGTCGGCGTCGAGCCGCTGCGCGTCCGCCGCGCTGAGCGCCGGCGCGGGCGTCCTCGCACCGGCCTGCGCGCGCGCTCGTCGCCGCCAGCGCGGCAGCAGCACTGCGAGCGCAGCCAGCAGCGCCAGCAGCGCGGCCAGCGGGACGAGATAGGCCGTCGCGTCGAAGCCGCTGTTGCTCGGCAGCGCGAGCGCCGCATGCCCGTACTGGCCGACCAGCGCGTCCTTGATCTGCGTTTCGCTGCGTCCCGCGTCGATCAGCGACTGGATGAACGCGCGCTCGCGGTCGGCCTGCGGAGACTCGGCGACGTTCAGCGGGATCTTGCACGTCACGCACATCACCTGGCGTTCGATCACCGGTAGCGAGACGCGCGGCGTGGCGCCCAACGCAGCGCTCGTGCCCGCCGGCGGCACGGCGACGGCGCAGGCCGTGAGCGCGGCGAGGGCGAGCAGCGACGCGAGCGTGCGACGGCGCGTGCTCATGTGCTGTGCGCGAGCGCGATCGCGCGGTCGAGGAACTTCTGGTTGAGCTCGCCGCGGGAGATCGCCGCGATGTGCCCGTCGCGGTCGATCACGAAGCTCTCCGGTAGCTGGTCGGTGCCGTAGGAGTGCGCGAAGGCGCCCGTGTTGTCGCGCAGGTTGGGGTAGGTCAGGTGGTAGTGGCGCACGAAGCTCTGCGAGTCCGGCGAGGCGTCGAGGTAGGTCACGCCGAGCACCGTGCCGTGCTCGCGCGCGAGCGTGCTCTGCGCGCGCTCGAGCAACGGCGCCTCGACCTGGCACGGTTCGCACCACGACGCCCAGAAGTTGAGCACCACGACCTTGCCCTTGAGCGAGGCCAGCGAGCTCTTGCCGTGGCCGTCGAGGATCGGCAGCGCGCGCGCCGCGTCCGGCGCGCGCGGGCGTTCGTCGCGAGCCACCCGCTCGTCGAGCGTGCGGCTCGCCGACTTGGCCGTGACGCCGTAGATCAGCAGCCCGATCAGGCAGGCGCCCGCCAGCGAGGCGAGAATCGGCAGCAAACGGCGTCTCACGGCCATCAAGGGTAGACCCCGGTTGCGTACTATCTGACCGTACGCGGCGGTAGCTCAGTTGGTAGAGCGCGAGCTTCCCAAGCTCGAGGTCACGGGTTCGAGGCCCGTTCGCCGCTTGTTGGACAACGTCTCTAACGGACCGGCCCGGCCCGCACCGCGGCCGGGATTCATCCGCTTGCGCAGTGCACCGGTGCGATCGACGCTCAGTAGAGCAGGTTTGGAACTTCCAGCGGGCTTGTCGGTTTCGACCGGGATTCCCGGCAGTGCCTCGCGAGGTCGCCCGGCAGGCAAACCGTTCTTGCGGCCCACTTCTTGGTGAACGCCACGGCGAAGCGCGCGAAGATCCGTTCCCGCAGCAGCTCGTGCAGCTTCCTCACGACTTCGGCTTTGGCTTCGGCAAGCGTGCTCGGCCGGCCCGGCCTCTTCCCGACCACTTCGAAGACGTAGTACCCAAACGAGATCCGGACTGGACCCTCGAGCGTCTTGAGCGGCGCGTGGAAGATGTCTTCGGGGAGCGGCTTCTCGGGCCAGTTTTCAGGCTTGAGCCCGCGTAGCAGGCCATTCTGAGCGCCGGAGGGCTGCGCCAGCGAAGAAGCGCGCTTGGCGATCGTCGCGAAGCTGGCACCGTGTTCGATTTCTCGCTTGGCCGTGTTGGCTTCGCCGAGACTGGCGAACCGCACAACGTACAGGTCACGCTGTTCGGGAATCCCGAGGCTGTCTTTGTGCAGCCTGTAGTAATCAGCGATCCGCGCTCCCGTGACGGGCATCCGAGCTTCTAGTTTTCGGTCGAACTGGGCCGACAGTCGGATCAGCGTTAACGTGAGCCTGAAATCGGCGAGCGTCTCGCCTTTGTTTGCGAGGATCTGTTTGATTGCTTCTCCGTGCGGGCCGGAGAGTGCGGTTTCACGGGCCAGCTTTGCTCGATCGACCCTTATTCCCGCCTCTGCCGCCTCGCTGATCAGCCACGGGACATGGATGAGTAAGTTCAGCGCTTTGTGCAGGCTCTCTTCGTATTTCCGCTTGCAGGTGAGCCTGAGCTGTTCGGTTGTCGTGGTTTCGCTGGCGCCTAAACCCAGGTAACTGACGCAGGCGGCGTATGCGGGCGGTTCGGGCGCTCCTATTTTTCCGTGGACGCCGACGGATGTCCAATGCTCCAGCACGCCTCTCGTGATCGTCACCTTGCCGATCCTGGCAATCGGCTCGCGCGAGGCGTCGGGTGACTCCTTCGCCATGGTGCTCCGTGCGGTCGCGGACGCCACGGTGCCGGCCGGCGCGCTCGCGTTTGACGTCGTGGACTTGCGCGACGTGCCGCCGCAGCCGGCGGCTAGCGAGCAAGCCGCGGCGAGCGCGACGACGTTTGTGACTCGGGTCCCATGCACAGCGCTGACGCTAGCCCCCCTGCCGGAGGGCGTGTGAGCCTGTTTCCGACGAGCCTGGAGGGAATGTCGCGCGGCAAGCGTTGTGACAAGCCCATCATTGAACTAATTCGCAGGTTAGAAACAGGCCTTTGCACCTAGGTGCGAGCGCAATAGGTTGGTCTCGCAGTACCGCAGTAGGTGCGTCGCGTCACGCGACCATTGTATGTGCTGAACGTACATCTCCCGAGACGACAGAAAGTGGGGATTATGATGCGGAAACGCATTGGACGTCGCACGGGCCTGCGCGCAAAGGCGCTGTTCGTGACGGCGTCGCTCATGACGGCGCTGGCCGCACTGGCCATCGCGTCGCCTGCGATGGCAACTCCGAAAGGCGAATTCGCGGTGTTCTCAGACTGCCCGGTCGCCGCAACAGAACTCACCGACTGCTTCTATGCCAAGACTGAAAGCGGTGAATTCACGATTGGCAAAAAGACGGTGCCGATCGTCATCCCGCAGATCCTGCAAGGCGGGCTCAGGGGAACCGAAGTGCCCCCGTTCTTTGAATTCGTGGCGGCCAAAGACGGCAACACGCTGCCAAAAACACCGCAGAAAGTCCCGGGTGGGCTAAGCGGTCTGGTCAACTGCACCGAAATCAAAGGCTCGGGGTTCTTCGAAAAAGCGCTGCGCGCGTCGTGCGAAGCGATCTTCGAAAACGGCCTTACGGGTGTCAATGCGAGTGTCGAATTGGCCGCACCTGCCAGCTCGATTATCATAGATCTTAATGCGCTCCTGACGCAGGAAGGGAACGCCCTTACGCTGCCGGCCAAGGTGCATCTCGAAAACCCGCTGTTGGGTAGCAACTGCTACGTCGGTTCCAACTCAGCGCCGGTGACGATCGGCTTCACGACAGGCACGACGAGCCCGCCATTGCCGAACAAACCGATCACCGGTGCGGTCGGCGAACTCGAATTCACCGAATCAGGCATCCTCAAGGTGAAGAACAACAAGCTCGTGAACAACTCGTTCGCTGCTCCGGCCACGAATGGGTGCGGAGGATTCTTCGAATTCCTCCTCGGCCCGATCATCAACGCGCAGCTCGGCGTGCCGTCGGCTGCCGGGCACAACACGGCGATCCTCGCCGGGTCTCAGCAGCTGGCCAGCGTCGAAGCGGTCGTAGCGAGCGAATAGCTGGTCGCTCGTCGCTTCTAGCATCTAGCGTCCCGTTCACAGGCCCCCGTCGCGAGAATGCGGCGGGGGCCGCTTACGTGTGCGCCGGGCATGACCAGCCGCTCGGGGGTGCCCTATGGAGGTTGATGGCACCAACCACAAGCCAAGGGCAACTGTGTCGTCGTGAGGCGGGGGCCGGAGCTGAAATCGCGACTCCGCTTGGGCCTCGCGATGGCCGCTTGGTGGCCCCGCTCAGGCTACTGGGTGTCGCCACTTGCAGTGGCCCAGGGTCGCGGGGGAATTCCAGTCAACGTCGCAACGGGAACGGCTGAAGCCTAACCGGGGCCGGAGATGGTCTCGCTGCGGTGGAGCCCGGTTTTGGAGCAGGAGGTTTCAGGTGGAGGTGCTTACCTGATACGCGGTTCGGAGACGACCCCGGAGGGGTCGTACCTTCCCGATCCGCTCAGGGTGGAGAACGCTCGCGGTGACTTGGGCGTGTTCGGTTGTGAGGCGAGTCATGCCACGGGAGCTGGACGGTGCCGTCCCCCGCCGTGCCGCAGACGCGGCGTGACCTCACGCCCTACGCGGCGGACGCCAGCACGCTGATGAAGAGATCTTCCGGCCGGCTCCACCCGAGCGTCTTGCGCGGCCGCTGGTTGACCTCCAGGGCGACCCGATTGAGCTCCACGGCGGTGACCCCGCTGAGGTCGATGCCTTTGGGGAAGTAGTCGCGCAGCAGCCCATTCATGTTCTCGTTGCTCCCGCGCTGCCACGGCGAGTGGGGATCGCAGAAGAACACGCCGGCGCCGGTCTGCGCGCTGAGCTGCTGGTGCTGGGCCAGCTCCTTGCCCTGATCCCAGGTCAGCGTCCGGCGCAACCCCGCCGGCAGCGGTGCGAGCGCGGTACTCAGCGCCTGGCAGACGGTCTCGGCCGTCGAGACGCCCTCGGGCAGATGCAGCAGCATCACGAACCGCGTGGTCCGCTCAACCAGCGTGCCGATCGCTGAGCGATTCCCGGCGCCCATGATCAGATCACCCTCCCAATGCCCGGCCTGAACGCGGTCCTCGACCTGCGCAGGCCGCTCGTTGATCATCTTCATCGCAACCAACCGTCCGCGTCGCTGATCGCCCCGCAGGCGGCGGCGTCGACGGCGCCGTCGGGCCGGGCGCGTCACGTCGACGCCGGGGTCATAGATCGCCTGGTAGATCGACTCCGCGCACAAGCACCGCTGACGCTGCCCAGCGAACCGAATCCCGAGCCGATATGCGACCTGCTCCGGACTCCACCGCCTGCCCAACAGCTCACGGACGCTCTCGCCCAGAACCCGATCCGCCACCACCCGCCGCTCGCGCGGGCGCCTCGCGCGCTCCCTGGCCACGCGCTCCGCGAAATGCGGACGATAACGCCCGTCGACACCAGCGTTGCGGCGGATCTCACGACTGATCGTCGACGGCGCACGACCCAACTGCCGGCCGATCACGCGAACCGTCGCACCCGCGGCGAGCAGATCGGCGATCACGATCCGCTCCTGCTCACCGAGGTACCGGTCGCTCCGCGGCTTCTCGGCAGTGATCTTCACCGGCGGATAGTGCAGGATCTCCCCGGCGGAATTGACGACCGACCGGCCGTATCGCCACCGCGTGCCCGTCTTGCGGTTGATCCCGACCAGACGGCACGCCTCGGCATTACTGACCCCCTGCGCGATCAGCCGAGCAAATCGCTGCTGCTTCTCCGCCTGCACGCCACCCGCAGTCTGAACTGGCCCCGCCTCTATTGGTTGTTGGAGCCGAGCCGTAGGCGAGGCGGAGCGGCCGATGGTCGCGGCCACGATCTTCGCGTGGGGTCAGTCTCATTTCTTGGTGTTGCGGCGTTGTAGTCCGTGGCGAAAGCGCCAGCTCTCGGTGCCTGTGTCGATGATGTGCGCGCGGTGCGTGAGCCGGTCGACGACGGCCTTGGCTGGGCGCGGGTCGGGGAACACCTTGGTCCATTCACCGAATGGGAGGTTCGTCGTGACGATCAAGCTGCCGCGCTCGTTGCGCTCTCTATGAGGAAGGGCTGGTTGTCAACTGCGCGTGTCGGGCGCTGCTGATCACGGCCCGCCGCTGAGTCGTGGCGTTGGAGCAGGGCTCAACTCTCTATCGCCTCCTCGCGGGAGGACCAGGTCCTATTGGGGCATCGCTCCGGTGGCGCATCTCAGAGAGGGCCGTCTATGCGGCCAGAGCGCTCGTGGCGCCTGCCGGAGCGAAGGGCTGTTCGCGAGTGAGCATGTGCCAGATCGCCTCGGCCAGGCGGCGGGCGATGTCGACCTGGGCGACCTTTGCGCCGCGCTGCTTGCCCAGGCGGCGCTTGTTTCGCTGATAGCGCTCGCGGTAGACCGGGTGCCGGCAGGCGTGGGTGGCGCCCTCCATCAGCGCCCAGCGCAGGTACTTCGGGCCGGCGTGGGTGAGCTGGCCGCGGCGGTCCTTGGCACCTGACTGGTAGACGCGCGGGCACAGGCCCGTGTAGCCGCAGAGCTTCCTCGGTGTGGCGAAGCGGCGGATATCGCCGATCTCCGCGGCGATCGTGTAGCCGAGCACCCACGCGATCACAGGCACGCTCATCAGCAGCGGGACATAGCGGTGATCGGCGCCGAGGCCTTTCAGCTCGCGGTCGATGCCCATGATCTGCGCGTCGAGGTCTTCGATCGTCTGTAGGGCGGCGAGCACCCTGAGCGCCAGGGCTCGGGGAACTGCAGCCGTGAAAGCAGCTTTCGGCCTTCGCGGCCGAAGAGGTCCGAAACCGGGCATGGGTGACCGAAGGCGAGCAGCTGCGCATGCACGCGATGCTTCAGCGAGGAGCGCTTGCGCAGCAAGAACAGCCGCCAGCGTGCGCTCACGCTCGGCGCGCTGCTGAAAGGCGGGCAGCCAGATCGCCGGCACGAGCTCCCGGCGGGAGAGCTTGGCCAGCACCCAGGCATCGATCTTGTCGGTCTTGCACGTCAGCGGCGCAAGCCCCTTGACCTTCTGCGCGTCGGCGACCTCGACCTCCCAGCCCATCGCTCGAGCTCATCGTGCACGAAGCGGGCGCCGTTCATCGACTCGATCGCCGCAGAGATCGGCTCGCCATAGACGTTCACGTGGTCCACCAGGCCGCGCAGTCCATCGGCGTCGGGCGGCACGGCGCCGCGCTCGATTCGCGAGCCGTCCTCGCAGAGCAGGTCATAGTCCAGCCGTTTGCGGCTGAGATCCAAGCCAATGTGCAACATGATGTTCCAGGGCCCTCCTTGGTCGGCTCCGTCGGTGACAGCCGGAGACTGCCACCGGGGACACCCTTCTTCATGACATTCAGAGAGCCCCTGAAAGACGAGCTCGGCGGCGCCGTCGGGGAGCGCGAGATACCCGAGCTCATCCAGCACGGCGAGCTCGGTGCGGGCGTAGCGGGCGACGACCCTGGCGAGCTCTCTCTCGCTCCCAGTTTCTTGGAGCTCGTTGGCGAGACCGGCGAGGACTGCTGGTCACCAACGTTCTCGGGATGGCGCTCAACCGCAGGACACCGCGGGAGGGAGGCATCATCCACTCCGCCCAGTTCGCCTCCTGGGTTTTCAGCCAGAAGGTCACAGACGCGCGTCTTGCCCCGTCGGTCGGAGCTGTCGGCGCTGCGTTCGATAATGCGATGGTCGAGGCATTCTGGCTCGCATGCAGGTCGAGCTGCTGAACCGGCGACGCTGAAAGACACGCGTCGAACTGGCCAGCGCGATCCACGACTACATCGAGATCTGGCACAACACCAAGAGATGCCACAGCGCCCTGAACATGCTTACACCCAGCGAATACGAGAATCGACATCGCACAAACAGAACCGCAGTTTGATTCCAGACCGCCAACTCCACGGAAGCCGGGGTGGATCATCGCCTCGAGGAAAGTCGGGGCGGTTCACGCCGATGGTGGGGCCAGATGAAGCGTTCACACCCAGCCCTACTACGGCAAGCGAGCCCCCTGCACGATCGCCTCGAGTACCTCGTTGGGCGAGGGCAGCGCCTTGACCGGCGCGTGATAACCCCGGCAGCTTTCCATCAGGTAGCCCGCTTTGCAGGTGGTCCTGGCGATCAGGCGGTAGTAGCGCTTGTAGGCGAGTTTGGCGTAGGTCTTTACCCCGCCTCCCGCCGCGTTGACCTTGGCTTGGAATTTGGGCAGGAGCCGCGAGACGTAGACGTTTCGCCTGAGCTGGTAGAGGACGTCTGATAAGGCCATGCGGTGTTCGCTCATGTAGGTCTGGAAGCTCGCATCGGTCTTATAGACTTCTTTGCGGTAGCGCAGGAATTCGCGGTGCAGTTCGGCGTCGCTCAGGGAGACGTGCTGTTCTTTGGCCAAGAGCATCTCCCACTGCGCGGAGAGGAGGTAGCCGGTCGCCTGTTCGCGGATCAGCTGATGCAGCAGGCGGCATTTGCGCGCGATCTGGGCGTCGCTGAGCCTGAGCTTGCCGGTGTAGGTGCGCGGTGAGACCTTCTTGACCGCTTGCGCGCATTCGCCGTAGTCGGCGGGCTCGGCGACGAGGCCTTGGGGCGCTTTGGTGCCGATCACCGAGCGGAAGTCGTTGGCCACGACGACCCGCATCCAGTGGTCGAGCATCGGTTTGGTGATGCTCGCCGAGCTGCCCTGGATGTGGGTGATGCTCTCGCTGCCGCCACCGCCGCAGCCCACGAGCAGCGTGCCGGCGAGCAGGAGCGCCAGCGACGTCGCGAGCGTTGAGATCCAGAGGCGCGGCACGGCAGGCAATCTGCCAGCGCATGGGCCTAGGCGTCAAGTGATTGGGGGGAATGTTTCTGGGGTGGGCCGGGCGTGCGCGTGCCCGGCCAAAGGCGCAGCCCGGCCGAGCGCTCGCAAAAGCGCCGCCCGGGGCGATGCTCGTGGGCCTCATCGCGCTTGAGCCACAGGCCCTTGCAGCAGGGGCCAATCCGTGCCGTGGGCGCCGATACAAAGAAAGACTCCGGAGGGCGAAAAGGCCCTCCGGAGTCCCAGCTCGGCCTCTCAGGAGAGGCCTAATGACAGGGCTAGCCCATCATGGGTCCATCATTTCCTCGCCGGCTTTGTCTATTGTGCCGTCGAAGAGGAGTAAGCCTTCTTTGGCTTCCTCGCCGGCGTTTTCGACGGGTTCGTTGTCAGTCTTGGAGGTCAATGTCTGAGCTGTCCCGCCTTCGCATTTTTCGATCTTCTGTTTGCCTTTTTCTTGTTCAATTAAGGCTTCGAAGTGTTTTTTGTCACCAGTTAACGGTGACACTAAGGCGATGAACGCCCCTTCCACTGAGATTAATAAGGCAGGCACGGCTATTTCGAGATGGACGGGTAAGGTTTTGATTAAGAGCCCGAAGTCTCCCGGTTTGATCATGCAGAAGTGGATCTCCAGGTGGGCTAAGATGATTTCTTTTCCGTCGCCTAAGGAGTTGACCGGGAGTGTGCCTAGGGCTTTGCATTTTTCAAAGTGGATCAACGCTAACGCTAACGATGGTTCCGTCAGTTCGCTGCTGTTGCCTTCGAAGGTTAATAAGATCGTCGAGCTGGGGCAGGTGATTTTGTTTTTGGAGACGGTTGCGCCTTCGAGCGTGGCTTTCCCGCTTTTGCCCGTGAACGTTTCCCCTTTCGTCCCCGGTAACAGCGTCCATAATAATTCTGCCGCCGAGGCGCTGGCGACCGCGATCGCGCTGGATACCAGCACGAGCACGAGCGCGCCGATTAGCTTGAACGTACGCATGTAGCACTGCTCCTTTGTTCGTTGTCGTGGACTGCGGCGATCCCACGGCGTCGCGCTTTAGGCGGATGGTGATCGCCTGGTGATGCGCGAGAGCGCCCGAGGGCGCCTCTCGGCGGCGAGTATCCCGACGGCCGCCGGCGCGGTCAATAGGGCCAGGTGGTCGCACCTAGGCTCAGAAGCCGATAAACCGGGGACTAGGGGTCTGAAGCGAGGTAACGACGCCTGTCAGTCGGAGACACCCGTTGCGTGTGTGAAAGGCGGCACCCTATCGTCAATGAACGACACCGCGGCGGCGGGCGAAGAGCCACCGCGCCGAGCGGCCAGCGAGAGGGCGGGAGAGAGATGAGCGTGAAATATCAGGGGGCGCCTTGGCGCCTTGGCGCCTACGCGCCGGCGCAAGGCGCCTGCGCGCGGGCACTCGCACCGCGCCACACGCGCTCGCTGATCCTCGCCGGCTCCCTCGCGCTGGGCTCCCTCGCGCTGGCCTCGCCGGCGCTCGCGCTGCCCGCGAGCTTCGCAAGCGAAGGCCCCGGCGCGGGTCAGATCTCAAACCCCCAGGGCATCGCCGTGGATGAAGGCGGCGATGTGTACATCTCTGACCGTGAAAACAACCGCGTCGAGCGGTTCAGCGCCGAAGGGGAATTCCAGCTGGCCTTCGGCTGGGGCGTGGCCGACGGGGAAAGCGAAGAATTGCAGACGTGCACGACGAAATGCTTCAAGGGCCTGAAAGGCTCGGGCGCAGGCGAGTTTGACCGCAACGAAGGGATCGCGCTCGACAACGACCCGTTGAGCCTCTCCCACGGCGATATCTACGTCCTCGATCAGGCAAACAACCGGGTGCAGAAGTTCGGGGCAAACGGGGAATTCCTGAGGATGTTCGGCGGCGAAGTCAACGCGAGCACGAAAGGCGACATCTGCCCGGCTAGCGAAGCGGCCTTCTGCAAGGCAGGCGTGAAAGGCGCCACCCCTGGGCGCTTTGAAGCGCTGAACGGCCGCTCGATCGCGGTGGACCCGGCAAGCGCGACGGTCTACGTCGGTGACCAAAACCGCGTGCAGCACTTCAGCGAAGAAGGCGCGCCAGAAAGCGAAGTGCCACTCGCCGGGGTGGGTCGCATCCAGAACCTCGCGCTTGACTCGGTGAAAGACCTCTACCTGCACGCCAGCTCACAGGAAGGCGTGCACAAGTATGACCCGACGGGCAAAGAACTGGGCACCCCACGCGATCAAGCGGGCTTCGGTGAAGGCCTCGCGATCGCGATCGGGCCGGGCGATCGGCTGTTCGTCAACGATTTCCGCGAACTCACCGCGACTGGCAATCACATCCTCACGTTCGACGCCGAAGGCGAACAGACGGCGAGCTTTGACGCCGGCGACCCGGTGCGCAACGGTGAACGCGGCATCGCCTACAACCCCCTCACCAAAGCGATCTACGTGCTCAACGGCGGCGCCGTGCGCCTCGTGACAGCGCCGCCGCCGGGCCCGTTCGTGCTGCTGGGCAGCGAGTCGGTAAGCGAAGTGGGGCCGACGAGCGCCACGCTGTGCGCGAGCATCAACCCTGAGGGCCCGGAAGTGAGCAAATACCACTTCGAATACGGCAGCACGAGCGCATACACCAACAGCACCCTCGAAGCGGAACTGAGCGGCGGCCCCTTCGAAGACCAGCACGTCTGCGCGCAGGTCACGGGCCTTTCACCCAGCGGCAGCTACCACTTCCGCGCGGTCGGCGAAAACGCCGCCAAAGAAGTGGGCGTGGGCGCCGATCAGAGCTTCTCCAGCCTGCCGGCGGTCTCGATCGAGGCCACCTCAGCCTCAGAGGTCGACGCCACGAGCGCGCGCCTTGAGGCGCAGCTGAACCCGCACGGGCTGCCAAGCGAATACCACTTCGAATATGACACGAGCCCATACCTGGAAGGGCAGGGCCCCCACGGGGTCAAGGTCCCGATCCCCGAGGGGGACGCCGGCGAAGGGGTCAGCGAGACGACCGTCTCAAACCCGATCGGGGAACTGACCCCGCAGAGCACCTATCACTACCGCGTGATCGCCCACAACGCGCTGGGCACGGTCAGCGGCCCCGAGCGCTCCTTCACGACCGAGGGCCCATCCTCGATCCTGGCGGACGGGCGCGCCTGGGAGCAGGTCTCCCCGCCGAACAAGCACGGCTCGCCGCTGGAACCGCTCAGGGAAACCGGCGCGCTGATCCAGGCGGCGGGCGGCGGCGGCGCCTTCGCATACGTGGCGATCGGCCCGGTCGAGGGCGAACCGCAGGGCAACAGGAGCGTAGAAGACAGCCAGCTGCTGGCCACGCGCGGCGCGACGGGCTGGCAGACGCAGGACATCACGACGGCGCATGAAGAAATCTCAGAGGTGGGCGCGGGAGCCACCTCGGAGTACAACTTCTTCTCAGAAGACCTCACCGCGGGCGTGGTCGAACCGTCGGGCGCGACTGCGCTCTCGCCGGCGACGACCGAACGCACGCCATACCGGCGCGAAGCGAGCGGCGAGTTCGTGCCGCTCGTGACCGCCTCAAACGTGCCTGCGGGGGTGAAATTCGGCGGTGAAGAATCGCCGCCCGGCAGCGGGAACTGGAACCAGGGCGTGGAATCCCGCGCGGCGAGCGCGGACCTATCCCACGTGGTGCTGTCCTCACCGCAAATCCTCGCGGCAGGCTTCAAAGCGGGCTTTGAAGTAGGAGGGCGAGACAACCTGTATGAGCTGAGCGGCGGGCGCCTGACGCTCGTGAGTGTGCTGCCGGGTGGGGAGGCGGCGGGGGAAGCGGGGCTCGCGGCGGCGGTCGGGCACAACAACATCAGCATGCGCGGGGCGGTCTCAAGCGACGGCGGGCGGGTCGCGTTTGCAACAAACAGCGGCGAAGGCGAAGGGCACCTATACGTGCGCGACACGGCGCTCGGGCAGACGGTTCAGCTCGACGTGCGCCAGCCCGGCGCGGCGGGCGGGCCCGGCGCGGCGGCCTTCCAAGCGGCGAGCGAGGACGGCGCGCGGGTGCTGTTCAGCGATGACTCAAGGCTGACCGCCGACGCGAGCGCAAAGCCCGGCGCGCCTGACCTATACATGTGCGAGGTGCAGGTCAAAGCCGGGGCGCTTAGCTGCGCACTGAGCGATCTCAGCGTCGATCCCAACCCAGGGGAGGCGGCAAACGTGCAGGGCGAAGTCTCGGCGATCGATGCGAGCGCCGGGCACGTGTACTTCGCGGCCGACGGGGTCTTGACGAGCGCGGCAAACGCGCGCGGGGAAGTCGCCGTGCCGGGTGAATGCAAGAGCGAAGGGGAAGCGAGCTGCAACCTCTATGAGTATGACCTCGCGGCGCATCAGATCCACCTGGTCGCGGTGCTCTCAAGCCATGATGACCCCGACTGGGCGGGGCGCACGAACCTCGCGGTGCTCGGCAACCTGACCGCGCGCAGCTCACCGGACGGGCGCTACTTCACGTTCATGTCGCGGCGGCGCCTAACCGGCTATGACAATCGCGACGTCAACAGCGCCCAGGCCGATGAGGAGGTGTTCTTGTATGACTCCACGAGCGCCAAGCTCAGCTGCGTGTCGTGTGACCCGAGCGGGGCGCGGCCGCTGGGGGTGTTCGACCCATCAACGGCAGCCGTCCCGGGGCTGCTCGTCGATCACGCGCGCAGCTGGCGGGAACGGTGGCTGGCGGCGTCGGTCCCGGGCTGGACGCTTCAGTCGCTGCTCACCGCCTACTACCAGTCGCGCTACCTGTCAAACAGCGGGCGGATGTTCTTCAACGCGACCGACGCGCTCGTGTCGCAGGACACGAACAAGGTCAGCGACGTCTACCAGTTCGAGCCGGCGGGGGTCGGCGACTGCGCCACTACAAGCGAGACCTACTCCGCGGCCTCCGGCGGCTGCGTGAGCCTGATCTCCTCGGGCTCCTCAAAGGAAGAATCGGCCTTCCTTGACGCCTCAGAAAACGGCGATGAGGCCTTCTTCCTGACCCCCGCGCGCCTGCTCTCAAGCGATCTCGACGGCGCGCGCGACGTGTATGACGCGCACATTTGCTCGCCCGCATCGCCCTGCTCGGTGCCGCCGCCGCCGCCACCGGCGGCGTGCGAGGGCGACTCCTGTCAGAACCCGAGTCCGCCGCCTTCAGAGCAGACGCCCTCCTCGCTCACCTACAAAGGCCCCGAAAACCCACCACCCCCACCACCGCCGGCGAAAGCCAAGCCGAGCAAGGCGCAACTGCTGGTGAAGGCGCTGAAGGCGTGCAAGGCCAAGAAGCCCAAGCGGAAGCGCATCATTTGCGAGCGCCAGGCTCACAAGAGGTACGGGTCAAAGGCGGCCAAGGGCAAGCGAGCCGCCCGCGCCGGCAGGAGGGGCCGATGAGCGCGCCAGGCAGCTCAGCGGCCCCCTGGGCCGCCTTCACGCCGCTCCCCCTCACGCCCTCCCCGGCGCTAGGGAAGGATCCGCGCGAGCAATCGGCGGAGCTCCTGCCAGCCCTGCGCCGCGCGGATCAGCGCGACCAGCACCGCCATGAAGATGAAGGCCGAGATGAAGAGGTAGCCCACGACGACCTCCTCGACTTGCTCGATCGGATTGCCTGCCGTTCCCCGCGGAGTGCCCATCGGTGTGCTCCTGTCCTTGAGTTTTCACCTGCGGCGGCGAGGAGGCCCCTCGCAGTCACGCCCTTCCTACCCAAATCCAGCCTGGTGCATTCATGAAACTCACGAGCGATCGAACCCGTCGCGCAGGCGCCCCCCGCCGCCTTCGCTCAAGCTCACTGCGCGCGCTCCTCACCCTGCTGCTCACAACGATCGCCCTGCCGGCGGCGCTCGGCACGGCCAGCGCCCAGGCCACCGCCCCCTGGTGGCGCCTTACGTCACGCACGATCCCCACCCACATAGCCCCCGGCGGCGAAGGTACGATCGTCGTGCAGGCGATCAACATCGGCAACGCCGACACGGCGGGCAAGTACACCTTCAGCGACAACCTGCCGGCGGGCTTGAGCATCGAGGAAGTCGAACTCTTCGCGCCCTCTCCGCCGGCATTCCCCGCGCCGGGCTTCAATTGGGCCTCGCTCGGATACTGCAGCAACACCTCCTCGAGCGTCTCCTGCTCGACTGAAAGCAGCTTGCTGACCCCCGAATTCTGCCTGGAAGTATTTGAATCAGAAGAATGTCAGCTGGGAGCGCTCCTGCCCTACGAATTCCTGGAAATGCGCCTGAAGGTCAAGGACGAAGGCACAGAATCGGGCTCGCTCAACGAAACCAAGATCGCCGGCGGCGCCGGCGCCACGCGCACGATCAAGCGCCCGGTGACTATCTCAAGCGCCCCCGCCGGCTTCGGCGTTGACGTCCACGAATTCGTGCTGCAGCCAGAAGAAGAAGGCGGCGAAGCCGACGCCCACGCGGGCACCCACCCCTACCAGCTGACCAACGTGCTCAGCTTCAACCGCGACTCGACCGCGAACCTGACCCCGCCGGCGCTGCCGCGAAACCTCGACTTCAGGCTGCCCCCCGGGCAGCTCGGCAGCGCCACCGCGCTACCGCAGTGCAATGCGCAGGACTTCGCCGCCGTCAAGGAAGGCGGCACGGCCAACGGCTGCCCGAGCGACACCGTGATCGGCGTCGCCGTGGTCACCTTCTCGATCGCGCCCTGCTGTGAAGAACGCCTCGCCGTGCCGCTGTTCAACCTCACCCCGGCGTTCGGCGAGCCCGCGCGCTTTGGCTTTGAGGTGATCGATAACCCGGTGATCCTCGACACCGCCGTGCGCAGCGGCCCCGGCGAAGACTACGGCGTGACGGTCTCGGTCAAGAACATCACCGAGCTGGCCAACTTCATCTCGGCCACGACCGTCTTCTGGGGCGCCCCCAACGACCCCAGCCATAACGCCTCGCGCGGCTGGGGCTGCATCCTCGGCGGGCGCTACGCGGCCGAATCCGGCCAGGAATGCGAACTCTCACACGACCCCCACCCGCAGGCCTTCCTGACGCTGCCGACCAACTGCGACCAGCCCTTTGACCCAAGCGTCACGGGTACCTCCTGGCCGAAGAAAACAACCCCCGAAGGCCCCGCGCAGACGCTCTCCTTCGGCCCGGTCACCTATGACCTGGCGGATAACTCCGGCAACCCGCTGTCGCTCAGCGGCTGCAACCAGCTGGCCTTCGCGCCTAGTATTGAATCTAAGCCGACCTCGCAAAGCGCCTCCTCGCCCTCAGGCCTTGACTTCAACCTGAGCTTCGACGACGAAGGCCTGACGAGTTCGACCGGCGCGGCGCAGTCACAGATCAAGGACACCTCGGTGGCGCTGCCCGAAGGCCTCACGATCAACCCCTCATCGGGCGTCGGCCTTGAAGGCTGCAGCCCCGCCGCCTACGCCGCCGAGACGCTCGAATCGGCCCCCGGCGCGGGCTGCCCGAATGCCTCCAAGCTCGGCACCGTGGAAATCACGACACCGCTGCTCTCACAGACGATCCACGGCTCGATCTTCGTTTCAGAGCCCTATGAGAATCCCTTTCCCGAACCGCAGAGCGGGCACCCGAACGGCACGCTTCTGGCCCTCTACATCGTCGCGAAGAACCCCGAAACCGGGGTGCTGATCAAGCTCGCGGGCAAAGTCGATCGAAACCCCAGCACCGGCCAGCTGACGACGAGCTTTCTGAACAACCCGCAGCTGCCCTTCGACCACTTCAACTTCCACTTCCGCGAAGGCCAGCAGGCGCCCCTGGTCACGCCACCCACATGCGCTACCTACCAGACCCAGGCGCTCTTGACTCCCTGGGCTGAACCGCTGCAGAGCCTGAGCGCCAGCTCGCCCTTCCAGATCACAAGCGGCGCCGGCGGCGGCGCGTGCCCGGCGGGCACGCCGCCGTTTACCCCGCAGATCGCCTCGGGCATGCTAAGCAACGCGGCCGGCTCCTTCAGCCCCTTCTACTTGCGCCTCTCAAGAAGCGACGGGGAATCGGAAATCACCTCCTTCTCAAACACCCTGCCGCCGGGCCTGACGGGCATCCTCACCGGCATCCCCTTCTGCCCCGAGCAGGACATCGCGCTGGCCAGGGCAAAGACCGGCGCACAGGAGCAGGCGAGCCCCTCCTGCCCGCAGTCGAGCCTGCTCGGGCACTCCCAGGTCGGGACCGGCGTCGGCGCCGTGCTCGCCTACACCCCCGGCAAGATCTACCTCGCCGGCCCCTACAACGGCTACCCCTTCTCGCTCATCAGCGTGACCTCGGCCGTGGTCGGCCCCTTCGACCTCGGCACGGTCGTGATCCGCTTTGGCCTGCGCCTTGACCCCCACACGGTGCAGGTCTCAGTCGACCCCAGTGCCTCAGAACCGATCCCGCACATCATCGACGGCATCGTCACCCACGTGCGCGACATCCGCGTCACGATCGATCGCCCGGGCTTCACGATGAACCCGACCAGCTGCAACGCGATGTCGATCTCGAGTACGCTCACGAGCAACTTCGCCCAGAGCTCGACGGTCGCCTCGCCGTTTCAGGCGGCGAGCTGCCAGAGCTTGAAGTTCGCCCCCAAATTCAGCGTCTCAACGGCCGGCAGGACCTCCAAAGCACGCGGCGCGAGCCTCTCGGTCAAGCTCACATACCCGCCCAACGCGCTCGGCTCCTACGCCAACCTGGCCAAAGCCAAGGTGTCCCTGCCAAAGCAGACTGCCGAGCCGCCTGACAACGCTGCAGAAAGCCTGCACCGCCCAGGTCTTCGACCAGAACCCGAGCACCTGCCCGGCCGCCTCGAGGGTCGGGCAGGCCAAGGTGCTCACGCCGGCGATCCCCGAACCCCTGACCGGCCCGGCCTACTTCGTCTCACACGGCGGCGAAGCCTTCCCCGACCTGACGATCGTGCTCAAGGGCTACGGCGTGACCGTCGACTTGGTGGGCTCCACGCAGATCAAGAACGGGATCACGACCTCGACCTTCAAGGCCACGCCCGACGTGCCCTTCAGCTCCTTTGAACTGAGCCTGCCCCAGGGCCCCAACTCGGCGCTGGCGGCCAACGCCAACCTGTGTGCCTCAAAGCTCACGATGCCAAGCGAATTCACAGCGCAGAACGGCGCGGTGCTCAGGCAATCGACGCCGATCAAGGTCACCGGCTGCACGCCGATCACCCGTCACCAGCGCCTGCTCAAAGCGCTCAAGCAGTGCCGCAGGAAGCACGGTAAGGCCCGCGGGCGCTGTGAAGCGCAGGCGCGGCGGAGGTATGGCGCCAGGCGCAGGGGGGCGAAGGCGAAGAAGGGGTAGGGGCGCCGCGCGCAGAGGACGAAAGGAAGGCCCTCCAGCGACTTGAGCTAGTCAGTAGTTCTGATGCACCAAGTCTTCGATTACCGAATCGGGTTGCGGCGAGGTCGATTGCCCGCCATGGTAGGAGTCACAGCCCGGGACCACGTAGCTGCGCGCGCACTTCGTCCTGGCCGTCAGGCTGCTCCGGTGTTCAGCCTGGAGCTTCTCGTAGCCGAACTTGCCCCCGGCTTCGTCGGCGACCGTAATTGACCGTGGCCACAACCTCCGCACGAGCACTTCGTGCCGGAGCTCGTAGAGCAGATCGGCTAAGGACCACTGCCGTTCGGCGAGATACCTGCGCAGCTCGGGTTCGCTCGGATATCGCGTCTTTCTGATTCGCCCGAGCTCCCGCTGCACGTCCGCGTCGGAGATCTCGAGGCCCCGTTCGGCGGCTTCGACGTTCGCCCACTGCGCCGAGATCAAGAAGTGCAGCGCTTGCTGCTTGACCGCGCGGTAGAGCTGATGGCATCTTTCATTCAGCGTCGCCCTGCTCGGCCTGAGCTGGTTGAAGAACGAGCGCGGCGCGACCAGCTTGGCCGCGTCGATGCAGCGACTGTAGTCAGCCGGCTCTGCCACGAGGCCCTGTGGGCCCTCCGCGCCGATCGTTTCGCGGAAATCGCTACCGACGAGCGCCCGCATCCAGTGATCTAGCGCCGCTGCGCTGATCGTGTTGGGCGTGCCGTCGATGCGGACGACCGTCGTGCCACCACAGCCGGCGGCGATCGTTATGACGAACGCCGTTGCGAGCAGAGCCGCCGCGCCACGAAGAGTGCGAAGCATCCCAGGCAAGCTAGCCGAGCCGGGTGCACGGCGGTGCGCGTGTTTCCTGGTGACGGGAACGAGGTCATCCGAGCAGGTGAAGACGCAGGAGCCAGACCGGCGTCGCGTGTCGCGGCATATTTGTAACTAGGCGTTTGCGCCGAGGCAGGAAGAGAATGGATGAAAGCCCCAATGAACTTGGCGCAGTCGCCCTCCGGGCCGGCGCTGGCCGCCAAAGGCGAAAGGCAACCGATGTGCTCGCAGCAGGAAAGAGGGAGACAAACAAGTCGAAGCTTGCGGGGGTGGATCCCGGCCACGCTCCTGCTCGGGCTCCTCCTCGCCGTTGCCGGATGTGGGGGCGGCCCCGCATCTCCGGCGGTCGTTCGTGTCGGCGACGTCTCAATCACGAAGGGAGCCGTCGATCATTGGGCGCGCACCATGGCGCGCGGGGCGGGGGTGGCAGGCGCGCATAACGATCCGGCCCGAACGCCGAGCCAGCGCGCGCTGTCCTTCCTGATCTCCTCGGCATGGCTTCGCGGCGAGGCTGCCGCGCAGGGGGTCTTGCCCTCTGCCCAGGCCGTTGAGAGTGCACTCGGGGACCGCCGAGAAGCCAACGGCGCGGCGGAATTCGAACAGAGCCTGCGCGCGTCGGGACAGACCGTCGAGGACGTCAGGCTCGAAATCGAAGCGGAGCTGGCCTCGGCGGCGATCCGGCACAAGGTGCTCGCGCAAGTGCCCACTGTGAGCGAAGTCGAAATCGAAGCCTTCTATCGAAGTCATCACCGCCTCTTCCTGATTCCCGAGAAGCGCACGGTCGAGCTCCTCGAGAACCTGCCTAGCCCGGCCGCTGCGAGGGCGCTCGTGAGCCGCATCGGGATCGGGCCGAAGTTCTCGAAGAAAGCCCTACACGAGCAGCTGCAGATCAACCGCGGTGAACGCTTGGAGCCGGACATCGAACGCGCCACCCACGCGGCCTTCGCGGCTCCCGTCGGCGTGCCAAGCACGCCGCTCAGCCTCAACGGACGCTGGGCCGTCTTCGTCGTGAGGAAGATCACGCCGGCGAGCTTCAAGCCGCTCGCGAGGGTGAGCGCCGCGATCGCGGGGCACCTGTCGGCGCGTCATCGCGGCGCGGCGTTGAGAGCGTTCACGGCCGCCTACCGCGGGCGATGGACGGCCAAGACGAGCTGCCGTTCCGGTTACGTGGTGCAGGGGTGCGCGCAGTACACAGGCCCCGTGCGGTCCGAACCGGATCCGTTTCCCGGAGAATGACCATCTCGCGAGCTTCCCAAGCTCGAGGTCACGGGTTCGAGGCCCGTTCGCCGCTTTTAGGACTGAAGCCGCATTTGGCTCTCTGAAGCCGAATGCTCGCCCTGCCACCCGGGAATGTGGCGGACGATCGCGGTCAATAGCGCCATACGGGGACACGGTTTTGGGTGCCCTTGCGGTGCCGGCGAGATCATGCGTGCGCGCCGATCGCCATCGCAAGGTCCGCGGTCAGGGTGTTTGGATGAGTCTTACGGGGAGTCCGCGTGGTCCTGCGTTGCGGGCGAGTGGCCCGTCGAGTGTCCAGAGCGCGGCGTCGAGTTCTTCGGCGAGGACGATGTAGGCGGCGTCGTATGCGCTCTTGCGCTCAAGCCGCTGGGTCAGCGCGACTACGGCGGCGGCATCCTGGAGCGGGTGAAGCACGATTGGGACCGCGGCTATGCGCTCGCAGGCGCTGGGGACCTCGGCGACGGGAAGCTGGCCGGCGGCTACAGCCCTGCCGAGCGCGTTGGCAACCTCGTAGGGGAGAAGCTCAGGCGCGTGTAGAGCCTCGCCCTCGTTCGCCCATGTTCGTAGCAGCTGCTCGACGACGCTGGCGCGGCGCTGGTCGAGCGCGAGCACGACCAGAGCGTTGGCGTCAAGGACGATGCTCAAGCGCCGCGGCGTTCGAGCTCGGTGCGCGCTTCGCGGGCGAGCGCCACGCCGTCGATGTTCGGCAGTCTCGTGCGCAGCTCCGCTAGTCCTGCGAGCGCGCTCTGTAGATCGCCGGCGCTTGCTCCAAGGTCTGTGCGCAGAAGCTCATCGGCGAGGGCATCTGGCTCGATGCCACGTCGGCTGGCCTCCTGCTGCAGCAAGTCGTAGGAGGTCTGCGGCAAGCGGATGGTTCGCTCTCTGGTTGCCATAGCCCGAAGTGTAGGCCCTCCAGATAACGCCCCACGCCCGCAGTGGCCGTCGCGTCCCCTGGCACGGGGATTACCCGCGGACGGTCCGCGGAGAACTACGCTGAAGTAGCGCTCAGCGTGGGTCGAGTCGAGTGGTATGTCCGTCTTGGCGAGACACCCGTCGCCCTCCCGGCCCGCCAGCGCCCGCTGGGCATCGATGGCCTACGCGATGGGCGCACTCCTGTTGCTCTACGCCGGCTGGCAGCTCTCGGGCTGGTCTTTCGGAGATCGCACGCTCGTGGGGGACGCCTTCTTCTACCCCGTTGGGCTCGCGGCGATCGCAGCGGCGGTAGGTGCGTCGCGGCGCTGCCGCGCAGACCCACGGGTCCGTTCAGGCTGGATGCTGCTGGCGCTCGCATCTGCGGCTTACCTCGCGGGCGACGTCGCGCAGACGGCGTATGAGCTCACGGGCAGCAAGCCCTACCCGTCGGTCGCCGACGCGCTCTATCTACTGTTCTACCCGCTCGTGCTGTGCGGCCTGTTGCGCTTCCCGGTTGGCCGCCGCAGCATCGCTGAGCGGGCGCGTTTGGGCTTGGATCTCGCGGTCGTCGCGATCGGCGGGTTCGTGGTCGTCATGTACGTCGTCCTCGGCCCGACCGTCGTGCAGAGCGGCTCCGATCCCCTGCAGACGGCGTTCTCGATCGCCTACCCCGTCGGCGACATGGTGCTGCTCGTCGGTCTCGGCTCGGTGCTGTTGCGTCGTCCGGCTGCCTCGAGCGTTCGCGCGCTCCAGTTCATCGCGGCCGGGCTGCTGTTCTACGTCGCCGCGGATCTGATCTACGGCTACATCACGCTGCACTCGACCTACCAGGGTGGGGATCCAGTCGACTCGCTGTGGATGATCGCGATCGCCCTCTTCGCGGTCGCCGGCGCGGCGCAGGCCGCGCCCGAACCCGTGACCGAGATGGCGGGCGAGCGCGAGCGCCGTCGGGCGAGCTGGGCGCCGTTCATCGCGGTGGCGGTCGGCTTCGGCCTGCTGTTGCTCAACCAGCGCAACGACCGTGTGTTCCCGGACGCCAGCCTCGTGATTGCGGCGGTCGTGATGGCGGTGCTGGTCTCGATCCGCCAGTTCCTCGCCCAGAGGGACCTGCTCGATACGCAGGGGCAGCTGAGCTATCAGTCACTGCACGACACGCTCACGGGACTCCCAAACCGTGCCCTGGTCATCGACCGTGCGGCGCAGATGCTCGCGCGGGCGCGGCGAGCCCCGTCTCCGGTAGCTGCGCTGTATGTCGACATCGACGGCTTCAAGCAGGTAAACGACAGTCTGGGGCACGCGGCTGGGGACGAGCTCCTGCGCGTCGTCGCGGCTCGCCTCTCCGAGGTGATCCGTGGCGCGGACACCGTCGGTCGTCTCGGCGGTGACGAGTTCGTGGTGCTGCTCGAGGACTACGCACTCGACGCTGGACCAGAGATGGTCGCCGAGCGCATCTGCGACGTGATCGCCCAGCCGGTGCAGCTCGAGCACACCGACAGGCGCACGCTGAACATCACCGTCAGCATCGGCATCGCGATCGGTCAACGCGGCTCGGCTGATGAGCTGCTGCGCGACGCCGACTTCGCCCTCTACGAGGCAAAGGCAGCCGGCAAGAACCGCTGGCTCGTGTTCGAATCGAAGATGCAGACGGTCGTACGAGATCGCCTCGAACTGGAGATGGACCTGCGCGAGGCGCTTGAGCGCGACCAGTTCTTCCTGCTCTACCAGCCGACGTTCGACCTGCAGACAGAGACGATCACCGGCGTAGAGGCGCTGCTGCGCTGGCATCACCCCGCCCGTGGCGTGATCTTGCCCGACACGTTTATCACGCTCGCCGAGGAAACCGGGCTGATCGTGTCGATCGGCAGCTGGGTGCTCCGCACCGCCTGCCGGCAGGCAGTGCACTGGCAGCGTCTCGGACGCTCATTGAGCATGGCGGTCAATGTCTCGGCGCGACAGCTCGACCAGGCGCACCTCGTCGAAGAGGTCGCCGACACACTCGCCTCCACCGGCCTTGAGCCTGCCGCGCTGACGCTCGAGATCACCGAGACGACCCTGATGCGCGACTCCGACGCCGCGGCGCGCCGCCTGCGCGAACTCAAGGCCCTTGGCGTCCATATCGCGATCGACGACTTCGGCACGGGCTACAGCTCACTTGCCTACCTGCGCCAGTTCCCCGTGGATGCTCTGAAGATCGACCGCTCGTTCATCTCGGGCATCGCTGAGTCGCATGAGTCCAAGGCCCTGATCCACACGCTTGTGCAGCTCGGCAAGACGCTTGGCCTGGAAACGCTCGGCGAGGGGATCGAGCAAGAGGCACAGCTACGCCAGCTTCAGCGCGAGCAGTGCGACTCCGGGCAAGGGTTCCTCTTCGCCCGGCCACTCGACCCCACCGCGGTCGATGAACTGCTGGAGATCAGGGCGCCGACGTAGAGGCGCTTTCCGGGCGTCGCTGGATCACGACGCGAGCTTCCCAAGCTCGAGGTCACGGGTTCGAGGCCCGTTCGCCGCGTGCGAGTCCAGAGCCGAATTTGGGTCTGCGGAGCTCTGCCGAGCTCTGGGCACGACGGAGCCGGCACGCCGAACTTGGTCCAGGGTCGATGTTCACCGCTTGGCTGCATGACGCCGCGCGTAGAGCTTCTCCCTAATCGTCATCGCGCCGGGATGTCCGTTACCGGGCCAAGGAGTGAGCAGCAGTAGGAGCCGCGTATCCGAGGATGCGCGGACCTCGTGACGTTCCCCAGGCGCGAATTCAAGTAGTAGACCCTCACAACCGCTTGTGCTCTCGCCGGCGGCTGTGGCCACCTCGACGGAGCCGTTGACAACGAGAATCCACGCGCGCTCGTGGACCTCGTGCTCGGAAAGCGCCTCGCCTGCGGCGAGGTCAAGCACAATCGCTCGCGCCGCGTCGCTTGAGGAGAGGATCTCCGGCAATCGTGGCTTGAGGTCGATCGTCTTCAGCTCCCAAGCGTTCAACAACGCCCCCTGAATCGTCGAAAGTTCACGCGGTGATCGCCGCAGGCATCGCAGCCTAGCTCGTATCCGCGCGCGGCAGCGCGATGAGTGCCACGGGGTCTTGAGCTCAGGGTTCCGCGCGGGCTGTAAGGGCGGCGCAGGGTCCTGCCTGCGCGGCGCGGAGCTTCGCAATACTCCGCGCACCTGCGGATGAGGCCAGCTACGCTGCGGAACGCGTCCGGAGAGGACTGCGCCGCTCGACGAGGAGGTTTACCTGCGGATGACCGGAGACCAGTGGATAGAGGCATTTGCGCAGGCGCTTGAGCGCCCGGCTCCTAGCAGGGAGGAGATTGACGCGGTCCTCAACTTGGCCGCGACAGCCGCGCATGATTCAGAGCGTACGGCGGCCCCGGTTGCCGCTTGGCTCGCCGGGTTGAGCGGTAAGCCTCTCGCCGAGGTCAACGAGATCGCCCCGGGCATAGCCGACAAGCCGTCGATCGACGCGCAGTAGACCGCCGCCGGTCAGCCGCCGATGCCGTCAAGTCTGGCATCGCTGAGGCCGGGCGTGCGCGGGGACGATCGTCGAGTCGTCCCTCAGGCGCGATCCCACGGGAAACTACGCAATCACTCGGTGGGATGGCCCGGTGTCGAGGGTCTCGGCAGGGAGGTGTACTTGTCCGAGGCAATTGGGACGTCGAGGCCAACCAGGAGATCAGGCTCAGTTATGACCCATGGCGCGTTCAGGGCCGCAGCGATCGACGAGTTGAGGACTTTCTGCATGGCCGCCGAACTCGGCAGCCTCGGGCGCACCGCCCTTTCGCTTCACGTCTCGCAGCCGGCGCTCTCCAAACGCCTGGCGAACCTGGAGGCGGAGGCGGGAACGCAGCTGCTCGAGCGGTCGACCCGCGGAGTGAAGCTCACGCCGGCGGGCCGCAGGCTCTATGAGGAGGCGCGTCGCCTACTGCAGCAGGCCGACCGCGTCCAGGAGGTCATCGCCGGTCTGCAGCGCTCGGGCGGACCCGTGCGCTTGGCATCGAGTCACTCTGCGACCGAGGCTCTCGTGGCAGAGATGCTCGGTCATCTCAACGAGGACCGAGCGCTGTCCGTCGAGCTCGTGATCGCGAACTCGAGCGTTGTTCGCGACCTCGTCGCCGACGGGCGCGCAGACCTCGGGGTCGCGGCAAGCCGCCCCAACCGGACGCCCTATCCGGGTGTGCGGGAAACGGTGCTCGCGGACGATGCGGTCGTGTGCGCCGTTCCAGAGACGCATCCGTGGTCGGTGCGAGAGAGGATCAGCCGCGAGGAGTTCCTTGCCACGCGGATGGTGGTGCGCGACCCGTCCTCCAACGCGCGCTGGACCGTTGGCGCGGTGCTGCGCGAGCACGAGCTGACAGCCGCTGCGCCGCTGGTCGAGGCCGGCACGCCCCAGGCCGCGATCCGCGAGGCGCGCGCTCGCAACGCGCCGCTGATGCTCTCCAGGCAGGTGCTGGTCGGTCACGGCTTCCACGAGCTCGAGATCGACGGCCTGTCCTTCCCCCGCCAGTTCGTGATCGTGCTCCCTGCCTACGGCGAGCCGACCGACGATGTCCAGCTCCTGATCGAGAAGCTGCGCCACCAAGCCGCGATCTGGTGTCGAACGCGACGACTGACTTCCCTAGCCGCGGCATAACCGCCGATTATCACGCCGATAACACCTCCTCATGGGTTCAATGCAACAGGAAGGCTCCAGGCCATGCGCCACGACATACCGTCAGAAGAGATGACCCATGCGTCCTCGAAGCCAGCTCTGATGGTCGGCGCCGATGCCTGCTGAGCCCGCCTCCGGCCTCTTGGCGCGCCCGCGCTTCTTCAACGGCCACGCGGTCGGCGGGCCCGCGGCCGAGGGCGCTTCTGAGTGGCGGACCCAGTCTCGCCACTCGCGCGAGTGGGAGCGTCTGTATCGCGAGCGTTGGCAGCACGACAAGGTCGTGCGGACTACGCACGGCGTGAACTGCACGGGCTCCTGTTCGTGGAAGGTGCATGTCAAGGACGGACTCGTCACCTGGGAGACCCAGCAGACCGACTACCCCTCAAACGGTCCCGACGTGCCCGAGTATGAGCCGCGCGGCTGCCCGCGGGGTGCTTCGTTCTCCTGGTACATCTACTCGCCGGTACGCGTTCGCCACCCCTACGTACGGGGAGCGCTGCTGAAGCTCTACCGCGAGGAGCTGGCCCGCACGGGAGACCCCGTCGATGCGTGGGCGGCGATCGTCGAAGACCCGGTGAAGGCGGACTCCTACAAGTCCCAACGCGGCATGGGCGGGTTTCTGCGCTCCTCCTGGGATGAGGTCTCACAGATCATCGCGGCCGCGCACGTTCACACGACCAAGGTCCACGGGCCAGACCGCATCGTCGGCTTCTCGCCGATTCCGGCGATGTCCCCGGTCTCCTACACGGCCGGCACCCGGTTCCTCTCACTGATCGGCGGCGTATGCCTCTCGTTCTACGACTGGTACGCAGATCTTCCCCCCGCCTCACCGCAGATCTGGGGAGACCAGACTGACGTCCCCGAGTCCGCCGACTGGTTCAACTCGAGCTACGTGATCCTGTGGGGCTCGAACATCCCTCAGACGCGGACCCCCGACGCGCACTTCATGACGGAGGCTCGCTACCGCGGCCAGAAGGTGGTCGTCGTCTCGCCCGACTATGCGGGTCACACGAAGTTCGCCGACCACTGGCTGAACGCGGAGCCCGGCACCGACGCCGCCCTTGCCCTGGCGATGGCTCACGTCATCATCAAAGAGCACTACATCGACAAGCAGACACCGTACTTCGACTCCTACGCGAAGAGGCGCACTGATCTCCCGTTCCTCGTGACGCTGCGCGAGCGAGACGGCGCGTACGTCACCGACCGCTTCCTGCGAGCGGCCGACCTCGGTGAGCAGTCCCAGAACAGCGAATGGAAGACCGTCGTGCTCGACGACGCCACAGGTGAGCCGGCAGTGCCAAACGGGTCCTTGGGCTTCCGCTGGGGAGCGGAGGGCGAGGGGAGATGGAACCTCCTGCTTGGAGAGATCCAGCCGCGCCTGTCGATGATGGGAGCCCACGATGAGCTGGTGCCGCTGGACCTCGCACGATTCGAGATCGGTGGCACCGAGGGTGGCGGTGTGATGCGGCGCGGCGTGCCCGCCAAGCGCATCGGCGGTGTGCTCGTCACGACCGTGTTCGACCTGCTCTGTGCCCAGCTGGGCGCCAGGCGCGATGGGCTGCCGGGCGACTGGCCGGAGAGCTACGAGGACCCGCTCCCGTGCACGCCGGCCTGGCAGCAGGAGCACACCGGGGTCGACGCGAACCTCGTCGCCAAGATCGCCCGCGAGTTCGCTCGCAACGCCGAGGTCACCGAGGGGCGCTCGATGATCATGATGGGCGCCGGCACCAACCACTGGTACCACGGCGACCAGATCTACCGCGCGATGCTCAGCCTCGTGCTGCTGTGCGGCTGTCAGGGGGTCAATGGCGGCGGTTGGGCGCACTACGTCGGTCAGGAGAAGGTCCGTCCGATCACCGGCTTCGGCGTGATGGCGTTCGCGACCGACTGGGCCCGTCCTCCGCGCCAGCAGGCGACGACGTCGTTCTGGTACCTGGCCACCGACCAGTATCGCTACGAGCGGTTCCTCGCCGACGAGCTCGCATCGCCGCTCGGTTCGGGCAAGCTCAAGGGCAAGCACTTCGCCGACTGCATCGCGCAGTCGGCGCGGATGGGATGGCTGCCGTCGTATCCGACCCTGAACCGCAACCCGCTCGACGTCTGCGACGAGGCCGAGCTCGCAGGCAAGACGCCACAGCAGCATGTCGTCGACGAGCTACGCGGCGGCTCGTTGCGGTTCGCCGCCGAGGACCCGGACGACCCGGCGAACTTCCCGCGCATCCTCACCCTCTGGCGTGCGAACCTGCTCGGTTCCTCGAGCAAGGGGCACGAGTACTTCCTACGGCACCTGCTGGGCGTCGGGAAGAACTCGGTGACGGCTCCCGAGACAAGTCCAGACGGTCGACCACGCGACGTCGTCTGGCGCGAGCAGGCGCCAAAGGGCAAGCTCGACCTGTTCACGACCGTCGACTTCCGCATGAATGGCTCGGCGCTCTACTCGGACATCGTGCTTCCGGCGGCGACCTGGTACGAGAAGAACGACATCTCCAGCACCGACCTGCACCCGTTCGTGCACGCGTTCAACGAGGCCGTGCCGCCACCGTGGGAGGCACGGACCGATTGGGACGCCTTCAACACCGTCGCCGAGCAGTTCCAGCGCCTCGCCAAGAAGCATCTCGGCAGCCGACGAGACCTCGTCGCGGTGCCGATGCTCCACGACACCCCGGAGGAAATGGCACAGCCCGGCGGCGTCGTGCGCGACTGGAAAGCCGGAGAGTGCGAGCCGATCCCCGGAGAGACGATGCCCAAGCTCGTCGTCGTCGAGCGCGACTACGGTGCGATCCACGACAAGATGACCGCGCTCGGGCCGCTCGTCGAGAGCGCCGGGATTGCCTGGAAGGGGATCTCCTGGAAACCCGATCAGGAGGTCCACGAGCTCGCTCGCATGAACGGCACCGTGCGCGGCGGCGTGGCCGATGGACGCCCCAGGCTGACGCGCGACGTTCACGTCGCCGAGACCATCTTCCGGCTCTCTGGAACCACCAACGGCCGGCTCGCGGTCGAGGGATTCCGGACGCTCGAGCGGCGCACCGGCACGCCGCTTGCCGACCTGGCCGACGACCGCGAGGACGAGCGGATCACGCTCGAGGACGTTCGCGTGCAGCCACGCAAGGTGATCACCTCGCCCGAGTGGTCCGGGATCGAGAGTCGTGACCGGCGCTATTCGCCATTCACCGTCAACGTGGATCGAGATGTGCCATGGCGGACACTGTCCGGGCGCCAGCACTTCTACCTCGACCACGACTGGATGCTCGAATTCGGGGAGGGTCTCCCCGCCTACCGTCCACCGCTGGCGACCGCTCGGCATGAGGCAGGGGACCTGGACGTGGGCGAGGCGGAGGTACTGGTGAAGTGGATCACCCCGCACTCGAAGTGGTCGATCCACTCGGAGTTCCAGGACAACCTGCACATGCTGACGTTGTTCCGCGGCGGACCCGTCGTCTGGCTCGCCCGCGAGGATGCCGCGCGCATCGCCGTCAGCGACAACGACTGGGTCGAGATCGTCAACCGCAACGGCGTGATCGCCTGTCGAGCGGTCGTTTCCCATCGCATTCCGGCAGGCAGCGCCTACATGTATCACTCGCAGGACAGGCACGTGAACGTGCCGATCAGCGAGACCTCCAAGACGCGTGGGGGCACCGACAACTCGGTCACGCGGATCATGATCAAGCCGACCCATCTGATCGGCGGCTACGCGCAGCTGTCCTACGGCTTCAACTACTACGGAGCGATCGGCTCCCAGCGCGATGAGATGACCGTCGTTCGTCGCCGTCGGACGGAGGTGACCTACTGATGCGAGTCATGGCGCAGGTCGGAATGGTCATGAACCTAGACAAGTGCATCGGCTGTCACACATGCTCGGTGACATGCAAGAACGTCTGGACCAACAGGCAGGGCGCCGAGTACATGTGGTTCAACGATGTCGAGACGAAGCCGGGAGTCGGCTACCCCAAGCGCTGGGAGGATCAGGAGCAGTGGAAGGGCGGGTGGAAGCTGGACCGCCGCGGACGGCTGCAGCTGAAGTCCGGTGGTCCGCTGCGCAAGCTCGCAAGCCTCTTCGCCAACCCGGACCTCCCCGAGCTCGACGACTACTACGAGCCGTGGACCTATGACTACCAGTCGCTGATCAGCTCGGGGCGTCGCGAGCATCAGCCGGTCGCGCGCCCGAAGTCCCAGGTCACGGGCGAGAACCTCGAGCTCAAGTGGGGACCGAACTGGGAGGACGATCTCGCCGGCGGTCCGGACCAGGTGCGGCTGGACCCGAACGTGCGGGACGGCGTCGAGCAGAAGGTGAAGGCCGAGTACGAGTCGGTCTTCATGATGTATCTCCCGCGCATCTGCGAGCACTGTCTAAATCCGGCCTGCGTGGCGTCGTGCCCCTCCGGCGCGATGTACAAGCGCGAGGAGGACGGGATCGTCCTGGTGGATCAGGAGAAGTGCCGAGGGTGGCGCATGTGCGTCAGTGGATGTCCTTACAAGAAGGTCTACTTCAACTGGCACACCGGTAAGGCCGAGAAGTGCACCCTGTGCTATCCGCGGGTCGAGGCGGGCATGCCCACGATCTGCTCGGAGACGTGCGTCGGGCGCATCCGCTACCTGGGGATCGTCCTCTACGACGCCGACCGTGTGCAGGCGGCGGCGTCGGTCACGGACGAGCAGGATCTGCTCGACGCGCAGCTCGATGTGTTCCTCGATCCAAACGACCCTGATGTGCGGGCGCAGGCACGTCGAGATGGCATCCCCGCCGACTGGCTGGACGCTGCCGTGAGATCCCCCGTGTGGAAGCTTGCGATGGACTGGCGTATCGCGCTCCCGCTGCACCCCGAGTACCGGACGCTGCCGATGGTCTGGTACGTGCCGCCGCTCTCCCCGGTCATGTCGCTCGTGGAGGGGCCCGGCTCCGAGGCAGACCCGGACGACGTGTTCGGCGCGATCGACGAACTGCGGATACCGATCCAGTACCTCGCGAACATGCTCGCCGCGGGCGATCAGACGGTCGTCTGCAACGTGCTCAAGCGGCTCGCCGCGATGCGCAGCCACATGCGCGCCGGCAACCTCGGCACGCAGCCCGGCAAGGCCATCGCGCAGGCGGTCGGCATGAGCGCCGAGGAGCTCGAGGACATGTATCGGCTGCTGGCGATCGCCAAGTACGACGATCGCTACGTAATTCCGAAGGCCCACCGCGAGGTCGCCGACAACCTGAGCGCCCGCCAGGGAGGCTGCGGCCTCGACTTCGCCGGTGGGCCCGGCTCGTGCGGGGCCGGGGTCGACGAGGACGAGGGCCACGCCGCGCCCGACCTCGTCGAGCTTGCTATCACGCGACACGGTCAGGCGTCATGAACGGCGAAACCCTCCGCCTGGCGGCGCTGCTGCTCGACTACCCCGACCGTGAGCTGTATGCGGCCACTCCCGAGCTCGCGCAGGTTGCCGCGCGCATTCCGGCCCACGCCGGCGGCGAGCAGCTCCAGCGCTTTCTTGCGGCCCGGGCCGACGTCGGCGAGACCGCCACGCAGGAAGCGTACGTCGCGACGTTCGACTTCCACAAGCGGGCATCGCTGCACCTGTCCTACTACCGCGACGGGGATCGGCGTCAGCGTGGGATGACCCTGCTCGGCCTCAAACGCCGGATTCGCGGGGCGGGGCTGGAGCTGCGCGGCGGAGAGCTGCCCGACTATCTGCCCGCGATACTCGAGTTCGCGGCGCTCGTCCCGCACGAGGCCGAGCCGATCCTGCGTCGCTTCCGCGCCGCGATCGAGCTCCTGCGTGTATCGCTGCGCGACATGGAGAGTCCTTACGCCGACGTGCTGGACGCCGTTTCGCAGGTGCTCCCCGCGATGAACGGCGCAGAGCTCGCCGACGCCCGGCGGATGGCGGCGGAAGGCCCGCCCGACGAGGAGGTCGGACTCGAGCCGTTTGCACCGCCCGAGGTCATGCCCTACGCGGAGGCGGGACGATGATCGTCGCCGCGAGTCGAGGGGCCAACCTGCTGTGGGTGATCCTGCCGTACCTCGCGATCGCGACGTTCGTGGTCGGTCACGCCTGGCGCTGGAAACGAGATCAGTTCACTTGGACCACGCGCTCCACGCAACTGCTGGAGAAACGCTGGCTCAGGCTCGGCAGCCCGCTCTTCCACTTCGGGCTGCTTGCCGTCATCGGCGGGCACGTGATCGGCATCCTGATCCCCGAAAGCGTGACCGCGTGGCTCGGCATCTCGGAGAACGCCTACAGGATCTTCTCGGCGACGATGGGCACGCTGGCCGGAACGGCGATGCTCGCCGGCCTTGCGATCCTGATCGTCCGGCGCCTGCTCGACAAGCGCGTCGCTGCCACCAGCCGCCAGATCGACGTGGCGGTGATGGCACTCCTCTCCTTGATGGTGGCGACGGGCATGTGGAACACCGTCGTCGAGAACCTGATCAACGGCGGATACAACTATCGCGAGACGGTCTCGCCGTGGTTCCGCGGTCTCTTCCTGCTCAACCCGCAGGCGTCGCTGATGACACGCGCGGCGATCCCGCTGAGCTATCAGCTGCATGCGATCGGCGGCTGGCTGCTGATCATGCTGTGGCCATTCAGCCGCCTTGTCCATGCGTGGAGCGTGCCCATTGGCTACGTGTTCCGCAAGCCCATCGTGTACCGCTCGCGTGCTCCCCTGCGGGTTCGCGTGGGCTCCGGCGGCCTGTCGACAGATCCGGCCGTGCGCCTCGAAAGCTCCCCGTCGAAAGGATCGGCCCATGTCCCCCGGTGAATCCCGCGCGCCCGCTGGCAACGCAAGAGCGCTGACGCTCGCGACGCTCGCATTCGGCGTCTGCTTCTACGCATGGGCGCTGCTCGGGCCGCTCGGAACCGAAATCCAGGATCATCTCGGATTGAGCGACACGCAGCTCGCGATCACCGTGGCGATTCCCGTGTTGCTCGGTTCGCTGATGCGGGTTCCGCTCGGAATCCTCACCGACCGCCATGGCGGACGCCGCATGTTCACGGCTCTGATGGTCTTCACACCGCTGCCGCTGATCGGTCTGGCGCTGTTCCACGACTCGTGGGGGGCGGTCCTCGCCTTCGGCTTCCTGCTGGGTTTCTCCGGCGCGTCGTTCGCGGTCGGCGTCCCGTTCGTGAACAGGTGGTATCCGGCCGGCCGTCAGGGCTTCGCCCTCGGGGTGTACGGGGTCGGCATGGGCGGGTCGGTGCTGACCGCGCTGACGGCTCCGCGGATCGCCAAGGCGACGAGCCTCGCCGTTCCGTTCTGGGTGGCCGCGGGCGTCACGGCGATCATGGCCTGCGTGTTCTGGATCGCAGCGCGCGACGCCCCTGGCGCGGCCGCCGCAAAGACCGGTTCCCTGCTCGCCCCGCTATCTGTGTTCAGGGGCAGTGCCCGAGCGTGGGCGCTGACGATCTTCTACTTCCTCGCATTCGGAGGGTTCGTCGCGATGTTCCTGTATCTGCCGAAGATGCTTCACGCCGTGCACCACCTGTCGAAGACCGACGCCGGGACGCGCGCGGCCGGCTTTGCCGTGCTCGCCGTCGCGGCCCGCCCTGTCGGAGGGTGGCTGTCCGACCGCATCGGCGCCAAGAACGTGCTCGTCGTATCGTTCGTCGGCACCGGAGCGCTCGCGCTGGTTCTCGCCGGTTCCTACAAGCACATGGTCCCGCTGACAGTCGCCTGCCTGGCGATGGGCGTCTGCCTGGGTCTCGGCACCGGCGCCACGTTCAAGCTCGTGCCCGAGTGGTTTCCCGACAATGTCGGCGCCGTGACGGGCGTCGTCGGCGCCGCCGGCGGTCTCGGCGGCTTCTTCCCGCCGCTCGTGATGGCAACGGTCAAGTCGCAAACGGGGAGCTACGCGCTCGGCTTCATCCTGATGGCCGTCGTTGCCGCGATCGCACTGGTCGTGCTGATCGTGACCAGCAGGCCGGCGCGGCCGACGCGAGCGCCCGCGGACAAACTGCCAGTCGCCAGGCGAGCGGCTAGCACGCCCGGCTAGTGCGTTGTTCGCCGGCCGGCGATGAGTGCGACGGCGTGCGGCAGCCGCCTCCGCGATCGCCTCGCCGGCTTGGTCGATGCTGGCTGGGTTGCCGGGGAGTGTGGGTTTTCACGGTTCCGCGGGCGGTTCGGGCGACGTAGCTTTTTGCCTATGTTGGGTGTTTCCCGGTTAGCTTCTCTGGCAGGGTGCAATCGGGCGCGTGGGGGCGGTCGAGCGCGGCGAAGGGTGGGGAGGGGCCGCACATGACTTCTCCGGGTCGTATAGCCATCTGCGGTGGAGGTGTGGCGGCCGTCGAGGCGATGCTGGCGCTGCGCGACCTGATGGTGATCCGCCCGCATATCGACTTGATCGCGCCCAACGAGAAGTTCCTCTACGCGCCGATGGCTGTCGCCGAGCCGTTCGGACTTGCCGAGACCCAGCTCTTCGACCTCGCCGAGATCGCTGAGGATCTGGGCGCCGAGCTGCATGTCGGGGCGCTTGCTCGGGTGCAAGGCGAGGATCGTCTTCTGATTCTGCGCGATGGCACGAGCCTCGAGTTCGACGCTGCTGTCGTCGCCGTTGGGGCCGTGCGCAGGACCTGGCTGAGCGGCGCGCTGTCGTTCGGCGGACCCGCTGACGTCGGTGCGTTCGCAGATCTGCTCATGAGTTTGGAACGGGGTGAGGTGACCCGGGTGGCGTTCGCGGCTCCGTCGAAGATGGCTTGGCTGCTGCCGCTGTACGAGCTCGCAATGCTGACGGCTGCGCGGCTTGCCGAGCAGGGGATAGCAGGCGTGGAGCTGACCGTGGTCACGTCCGAGGCCGATCCACTGGCGATATTCGGCGCGGGGGCCAGCCGAGCGCTTCGTGATCTGCTCTCCGATCGCGGGATTCGCCTTCGAATCGGGGCCGAGGTGCGAGGCTTCGCTCCCGGGCGTCTAGAGCTGGATGTCGGAGCGCCCGTCGAGGTAGACGCGGTCGTCGCGCTCCCACGACTCGAAGGGCCCCGCGTGGCAGGACTGCCGTGCGACGCCGAAGGATTCATTCCGATCGACGAGCACTGCCGGGTAGCTGGCTTGGACGACGTCTACGCCGCCGGAGACGGGACGACGTTTCCGGTCAAGCAGGGCGGGATCGCGACCCAGCAGGCCGATGTCGCCTCGGAATCGATCGCGGCCGGCCTCGGTGCCTCCTCATCGCCGTCGACCTTCGAGCCGATGCTGCGCGGGATGCTGCTTACCGGCGTCGCCCCGATGTACTTGAGGGCGAGCGCAGGCACAGATGCGGGCGGTGACGAGGTCGCCGGCAACGCCCTGTGGTGGCCGCCCACGAAGATCGCGGGACGCCACCTGGGTCCGTATCTCACCTATGCGTGCAGCTTGCAGCGGCATATCTCGCTCGAGGATCGCCCCGTCTCGCCGCGCGGCGTCGAGGCGGTCGAGGCATCCCACGACGAGGCTCGCGACCTGGCGTTGGCCCTCGCTAAAACGGACGCGCTGAGCGGCGACTTCGCCTCGGCCCTCAGCTGGCTTGAAGTCATCGAGCGACTGGATGGCGTGCTGAGCTCGAGCTGCGCCCAGCTACGCGCCGAGTGGCAAGCCCGAGCGAGTTGAGTACGGATCATCTGGTGGCTCGACCGAGGCCGAGTCAAGAGGAGAAATGACCGGGAAGGAAGCATAGGGCCCTGGCTCAGATCCTCCCTCGTCAAAGTGTTGGAACTGGGACTCGCCGTTCGCCGTTGCGCTCGGCAGGTAGATCACCTGTAAGACGGTCGAGGAGTAAAGCTCGGATGAACGGATCGTTCGGTTCGTTAGTATTTGTGCGATGAATGCCACAATGTGGCTAACCTCCTCTCCACCGCGCGCAACGGGGCTCGCTGGGGATCTCACGTAGGGCAGTCGACGTTGCCCGAAGACGCCCCAGACCCACCGACTCGGCTTGAGGTCGCCGTCGGCCGGTACGTCCTCGTGCTCGGCGATCCGGCTGGAACGGAGATAACGGCTGCGGTAAGCCGACACCCGCTGCGCCCCCTCGCACGGGCAATCGCACAGGCCCGGCGAGGGCGCGGGATGCGACCGCCAGGGGTCGCATCGCTTGAGAGCGCGTCGGAGGCGATGGGCAAGGCAGAACATGCAGTCGGCCTCTTTACCGATATCGCGCAGGGCCGAGTCGATCGCGCGGCGATCAGCGGCCAGGTCGAGGCTCTGCTCGGCCTCATGGGGCGACTCGATCACGACGAACGTTGGGAGGAGGCGCTGCGTGTCGCGCGCTCTCTGGCGATGCTGCTGGCGCTGCTCGGGCGATGGGTCGACCTGCTGCGGTCGCTGCAGGTAGCCGTGAGCGCCGCGGAGCAGCTTGGAGACGACGGCGGCAAGGCGTGGGCGCTGCACGAGCTGGGCACCTTGCATCTGGTCGCCGGCAAGCACGCAAAGGCCGATCGCCTACTCAGCCAGGCGCACGAGTTGCGCGAGCGGATCGGCGACCGGCACGGCTTGGCGATCACCGATCGCAACCTCCAGATCCTGTGCCGTGCTCTCCGAGCGGTGCTTCACCACCCGCAAGGTCCACTGGGCGCGCTCGGCCAGCTGCTGCGCATACCAGTGTGGGCTCTCGCCATCGGGATCTTGCTGCTGCTGGCGGTGGGGGGCGCCGCTGGGGCCATCATCCGCGGCGCGGGCAACGCCGGTAAAGCGCGCCGCCCGCTGCTCGTTAGGATCGAGCCCACTCCCACCTCGCCCCGTGTCGGAGGGCACGTGGCGTTCCGCGCCGTCGTCCAGAACGGCGCCGACCCTGGTCATTACGCGTGGCACTTCGGTGACGGCGAGGCTTCGACGATCGCGAATCCAACGCACGTCTACCGATATATCGGCCCCCACACCGTCACGGTGAGAGTGAGCGGCGTGCGCGGCACGGCGACCGGCGAAGGGGCTCGAACGGTGGTCGTGCGGGGTGCATCACCCCGTCAACTGCAGCCGAATGCGAGCTTCTCATCCCAGCCGGCCTCACCCTTCGCGGGGCAGCGCGTGAGCTTCGATGCCACGAGCTCCTCTGACCCGAATCCCCACGCATCCATCACCAGCTACATATGGAAGTTCGGGGACGGTGATACAGGAACGGGCCCCACGGTCACCCATCGCTACGCGGAACACGGGACCTATTACGCAGAACTGCTCGTCGCCGACACACGAGGGGTCAGCGCCACCACCGTGCACGAGATCGTGATTAGGGAGGAAGCCCCTGGACCAACCACTACTACAAACACCGGAAACCTTGACTCCGCCCCCGAATTCACCTCCGAAGACAGCGCGACGTTCATCGAGGGGACCGAAGGCAGCCTCGTCGTCACCGCGACGGGCACTCCGAACCCCACGATCACCGAGGAAGGCCGCCTACCCGACGGCGTGAGCTTCGCCGACGACAAGCTCTCGGGCACCCCGACGCAACTTGGCACGTACTCGATCACATTCATCGCCGCGAACGGTGTCGGCCAGCCTGCGAGGCAGCCGTTCACGCTCACGGTGAACTCCGGTCTCCGATAGACACGCGGTGCGAGCCCGGTGCCGTCTGTGGCGGGTGTGTGAGTCGCCCAGGCTTGTTTGTCCAGCTCTGTCAGGTCCTTGTGCTCTGGTAAATGCACGAGGTTATTGCTTCCAGGCTCAGGCGTTCCGAAACAACAGAAATACCCGATCTTCGCACAGGGTTTTGGAGTAGTCTTGCGGCAGGACGAGATCTTCAATATGAGGGGATCAGATGAGTCATCGGAACTTGAATGTCGTACTTGCGCCAGGCTCCGCAGCGCATCGTGCGACGCATCCGCCCGCCGCGAAACCGAGCGACAAGGCTCCCGCCGTCGAGTTGGCCAAAGGCTTTGAACCGCAGCCGGAGTGGAACCTCAAGGCCGAAGGCGGACGCACGATCAGCGACCTGGTCTTCGTCAATCGCTACGTGGGCAAAGCCGGGTCATGGCCCGACGCGGAAGTGATCCGCGAGATCGACCGCAACCTCGAGGCAGCGATGAGCGACGTGGCGTTGCAAAGCGTGATCGCCCAGTACTACCGGGGGCCGATCACATCGCGCATGCTCCCGTCGGAGCTCCACAAAGGCCACGTCTCCGCGACCGTCTACAAGGACACCGCCGAGCACCTCGCCGGCCAGCTCTATGGGGAAGGGATTCTCGGCCGGGAGGATCCGGCCAAGTGCGTCATCAACATCATGCTGCCCGCTGGCGTGTTCCTCTCCGATGACTTCTCGCCAGGCTTTCGTCCGCCGGCCGGTGCGGAGCAAGAGCATGAGCGTCGACGTGCCGGGACGATTAAGCTCGAGGATCACGACGCTGCCAGCTCACGGCACGGTCTCGGTGGTTACCACGGCAGCGTCCACCCGGATGCCGATACGACGGTCTACTACGCCGTAGGGGTGTATTCGGAGGGACACAACGGCATCCCCGCGTTCGGAGAACCGTGGAAGAGCGTCGTGGCGACCTTCTACCACGAGCTCAACGAGGCGCGCACCGACCCCGACGTCGAGGACGTCAACGCGACCGGCGATGGAAAACTCCTCGGCTGGTATTCCTCGACGGGAGAGGGAGAGATCGGCGACCTGCCGATCAACGCATGTGGTGGCGACCTCGGTCTCGTCTTCAAGGAAGTTCCGCTCGCCAGCGGCGCCGGCGATGTCCCGATCCAGCTGATGTGGTCCAACCGCTCCGACGGACCGGCGGTGCAGGCCTAACGACACGAACCCTGAGCTCACGCGCATCGACAGCGCGATCGCAAATCAAACTCCAAGACACGAGGAGTAGACATGACCGAGACAGCCTGGACCGATCCGGACTTCCAGTTCGAGGTCACGGGTTCGAGGCTCGTTCGCCGCTTCTCGACTTCAGTCACGCCTGGCTCTGCAAAGCCGAATCCGCCGCGATTGTTTCGCGCCGGGAAGGGGCTCGGCTGGTTGGGGATATGGTGGATGCCGTGACCACAGACGCCATAGGTGTTCTCGTAAGGCGCCTCGCTCGCCCTCACACGTCCGGCGGGATGGTGATCGAGCGCTCCGTGATCCTCGCCGAGGGGAGCGACTCGGGGGCGATCCTGAGCTGGATATCCGAGCATGACGGCGTCGCCGACTCCACGGTCGCCCCTGCGCGCAGCAGTGGCCTGCATGGATTGCGGGAGACGCCACGTCTCGATTCCGCCCCGGCTCGCCGGTTCGTGCTGCCTGCGCACGCATTCGACTGAGCCTTCCGCTCGGCGCGTCGACCCGCGTCGCCCGCCTTGTTCAGTCCAGCGCGGCTCGCAGATCCTCCAAGCTGATCCCCTCGACGCGGACGACCTTCTCGCGCGAGCTCATGCCGCGCACGACCGAGACGCTGCGCACGCCGACGCGGGCGCGCTTGGCGATCAGGCGGCACATGGCCTCGTTCGCCCGCCCGTCGACCGGCGGCGCGGTGACGCGCACGAGCAGGACGCCGTTGCGCTCGCCGGAGATCTCATTCGCCCGCGCGCGCGGGATCAGCCGGACCGCGATTTCGCCACTCGCCACACCCGCCATCATCCATCAGTCGGGCCGCGGTACGTAGAAACGCACAGCGCAGGGCCGGGGGATCCACCGATGCAGCGACACCTGCTCCGGCGTAGCTTGGAATAGCCGTCTGTTGCCGTGTGCGGACTCGGCGCGGCGGCTCATGCCGGAGACCCGACCGAACACCGACCAAAGGCAGGCACCCGATGAAGGCTCTCGTTTATCACGGCCCCGGCGAGCGAGGCTGGGACACGGTCGATGACCCGACGATGCTCGAGCCGACCGACGCGATCGTGCGGATCGACAGCTCGACGATCTGCGGCACCGACCTGCACATCCTCAAAGGCGACGTGCCCGAGACGACGCCCGGCACCGTGCTCGGCCACGAGGCCGTCGGCACCGTGCAGGAGGTCGGCGCCGGGGTGAGCACGGTCGCCGTCGGCGACCGCGTGCTGATGTCGTGCATCAGCTCGTGCGGACGCTGCCGCTACTGCAAGGAAGCTCGCTACGGCCAGTGCCTCGGGGGCGGCGGCTGGATCTTCGGTCACCTGATCAACGGGTTGCAGGCCGAGTACGCGCGCGTGCCGTTCGCCGACAACTCCGTCTACAAGGTCCCAGAGCAGCCTGAGCGACGAGCAGGTCCTGTTCCTCGCCGACATCCTGCCGACGTCTTTCGAGGTCGGTGTGCTCAACGGCATGGTCGCGCCGGGGGACGTCGTGGCGATCGTCGGCGCCGGGCCGATCGGGCTGGCCGGGATCTTGACGGCCAAGCTGTACACGCCCGGCACGATCGTGGCGATCGACCTCGCCGACAGTCGCCTCGACAGCGCCCGCCTGTTCGGCGCCGACGAGACGATCAACAACAGCCGCGAGGACGCCGTTGCGCGCGTGATGGAGCTGACCGACGGGGTCGGGGCCGACGTCGCCTTCGAGGCGGTCGGCGTGCCGCAGTCCTTCGAGCTCTCAGCCGAGCTGATCCGCCCCGGAGGTCGCGTGGCGAACATCGGCGTTCACGGCTGCGCGGCGGAGCTGCACCTGGAGAAGCTGTGGATTCGCGACGTCACGATCACGACCGGACTCGTCGACACCTACAGCATTCCCCAGCTGATGCGGCTGATCTCGAGCGGTCGCCTGGACCCGTCGCTGTTCGCCACGCACCGCTTCCCGCTCGGCGAGACGATGGCGGCCTACGACACGTTCGCCGACGCCGCGAACACGGGGGCGCTGAAGGTCGTGCTCCAGGGCGCCAACGGCAGCTCGCCGTCGGTCGAGCGGGGACGGGTCGCAGCCATCGCGTGAGCGGCCGGTCACTCGAGGTTCTCGAGGATCTCGTTGGCGCGCGACCACTGCCCGGGCGGGACGACGAGGTAGACGTCGCCCCGTCCGTACCGATCCAGCGCGTGATCGGCAACGCAGGCCACGTCCAGGCCGAACGTCAGCAGCTGATCGCGCCAGGCCACGGCGGTCACTTGGTCCTCGAACGTGCCGACCGTCTCCCAGCCGTCGAAGCGCGGATCGCCGACCGCTACAGGCGGGTCCTTGGCGGCGCGCCCCCTCGCACGGAAGAGTCCCATCGCTCGAGCGTAGCCGGCCGCGACCGTGGCGCCGAGTCGCTCAGCCGCCGCTGTAGGAGGCCGGCGCCGGCGGGTCTGCGCGCGTATCGGCGATCAGCGACAGCAGCGCCTGCCCGGAGGTGCCGCCGAGCACGCGCAGGCGGTGCATCCGGTAGGGGTCTTCGTGCGGGTGCGCCCAGCCGGGGACGACCGTCGTCGAGCCCTCATAGCCGGCCGCGCGGACCTCGGCGATCACGTTCGCGTCGTAGTGGCCGGAGGGGTAGCAGAACCAGTTGACCGGCACGTGGAAGCGGCGCTGGATCGTCTTGCGCGCGCCGGCCACCTGTTCGCGCAGCGCGCTCGCGCTCAGCGCGATCAGGTCCGCGTGGCTGATGCCCTGAGTGTCGAGCTCCCAGCCGGCCTTGACGAGCCCGCGGATCTCGCCGTCGCCGAGCCCGCCTTGCGACGGCGGCAGCCCCGTCGAGCTGGATGTTCTCCTCGCCGACCCAGCCGAGCCGCCGCAGCACGGGCAGCGCCTGCGTGTACTGGGACTGGTAGCCGTTGTCGAAGCTCAGCACGATCGGCTTGCCGCGCGGCAGCGAGATGCCCCGCCGCCAGTAGGCGGCGACCTGGTCGGGCGTCACGGCCGTCCAGCCTGCGCGCTCGAGCGCCTGCATCTGTTCGCGGAACTCGGCCGGCGGTACGTACAGGCCCGGGAACGGCGCGCCGGCAGGCGGCGCCGCGATCACGTGGTACATCAGGATCGGCACCGCCCGGGTACCAGGGTGCCCCGTGGCGATGCCGCCGCCACGGGCGCTTGGCGCCTGAGTCCGATGGCTAGGCCGGCTGCTGCCGCCATGCCCGCCGGCGCTCGTCGCGCCGGTCTTGCCTGCGGCCGCCATCCCGCTGTTACGCGCGCCGCCCGAGCCCCCTGAGCTCGCCAGCAGCACGCCGACGACGATCAGCGCGGCCAGCGCTGCAAACGATGCGGCGGTGAGCTGCCGGCGGCGCCGGCGTGCCCGGCGCTGCGCCTCACGCCTGCTGCGTCGCTTCTCGACGTCCATCGGGCCCGTCAATGGGAGGGGTGCTCGCAGGGTGCGTTCATCGCGGCCGGAGCATAGTCCCGCACCAGGATGAGATGGGGTCTTTTATAAGACCCGATCTCAGATATCTGTTAGGCTCGCGCCATGCCGGGGCTCGCTCGATCGCGGAAACTCGCCGCGCCGCTCGCAGGAGCGGCGGCGTTCGTGGCGGCGCTGCTGCTGCTGCTGCTGGCCGGCTGTGGGCGCACCGGCTCCCCGGCGCGAGGGGCAGGCCAGAGTCGCTTCCAGATCGTCGCGGCGGAGAACTTCTGGGGCAGCATCGCCGCGCAGCTGGCCGGCGAGCGCGCGGACGTGACGAGCATCGTCGTGAACCCGGCGAGCGACCCGCACAGCTACGAACCGACGGC
The DNA here is from genome assembly GCA_963716315.1 of uncultured Solirubrobacteraceae bacterium. Taxonomy (GTDB): domain Bacteria; phylum Actinomycetota; class Thermoleophilia; order Solirubrobacterales; family Solirubrobacteraceae; genus Palsa-744. The sequence continues at coordinate 3,070,137 of OY970301.1, forward strand.
GGCCGACGCGCGCACGATGGCGGGGGCCCAGCTGGCGATCGTCAACGGCCTCGGCTACGACGCGTGGGCGCCGCGGCTGCTGCGGGCAAGCCCGTCGAGCGATCGCGTCGTGCTCGACGTCGGCACGGCGCTCGGCCTGCCCGAAGGGGCCAACCCGCACCAGTGGTACTCCCCGAGCGCCGTTCGCCGCGTCGTCGATGCGATCGTCGCCGACTACGACAAGCTCGAGCCCGCCGCGGCGGCCTACTTCGCCCGGCGAAAGCAGGCCTTCCTGACGGGCGACCTCGCCCGCTACGACGCCCTGCGACGGCAGATCCGCGCGCGCTACGCAGGCACGCCGGTCGGCTACAGCGAGAGCATCTTCCAGCCGCTCGGCGAAGACCTCCGGCTGAGGCTGCTCACTCCCTACAGCTTCGCCAAGGCGGTGGCCGAGGGCGGTGACGTGACCGCCCGGGACAAGCAGACCGTCGACGATCAGGCGCGTAAGCGCCTCATCAAAATATGGGTGTTCAACAGCCAGAACGTGACGCCCGACGTGCAGCGCGTCGAGGAGATCGCGCGAGAACGGCGGATCCCGATCGCGACGGTGAGCGAGACGCTCTCGCCCGCCGGCGACAGCTTCGAGCAGTGGCAGGTGGCCGAGCTCGAAGGGCTCGAGCGGGCGCTGCACGAGGCGAGCGGGAGATGAGCCGCGGTGTGGCGGGCACGACGAGCGCTACCGAACGGCCGACCGGCGCGCCTACACTTTCAGCGGTGAGCACGATGCCCTCAGAGGGGCCTACGTGGGCCGCGCATGCATCACGCGCGCTGAGCGACGCCGGGTATCGCCGCGGCGGTGCGCGGCGGGCGATCCTCGAACTGCTCGACGAGCAGCCGTGCGCGCTGTCGGCCGTCGAGATCGAGCAGGCGCTGCTTGCGCGCAAGCGCGAGGTCTCGCGTGCGAGCGTGTACCGCGTGATGGACGAGCTCGAGGAGATCGGGCTCGTGCAGCGTGTCGAGATCGGGCAGGGGATGGTCCGCTACGAGCCCGTGCGCGAGGGCCCCGGCCATCACCATCACCTCGTCTGCGATCACTGCGGGCGCCTGCAGCCGTTCACCGACGACGGCCTCGAGCGCGCCATCCGCCGGCTCAGCGACCGCGTGCCGCTGCGCGTCTCAGAGCACGAGATCGTGATCCACGGCGCCTGCGAGACGTGCGCCGCCGGATGAGCACCTGACCTCGGCCGGGGCGATCGCCCAGGCTGCCGTCAGTCGCCGGCGAGGCTCGTCGGCAGCGGCAGGCCGCGGGGCGGCGGGTCGTCGGCGAGCAGGCGCGGGACCGTGACCAGCTGAAAGCCCCGCGCGCGCAGTGCGTGGATCACCTGGGGCAGCGCGGCAACCGTCTGTTCGCGGTTGCCGCCGGCGTCGTGCATCAGGATGATCGCCCCTGGCTTGGCGCCTTCGAGCGCGCGTTTGACGATCGTTTCGACGCCGGGCTGCTCGTAGTCGTCGGTATCGGCCGACCACAGCACCATCAGCATCTTCATCTGGTGCAGCAGGTGGAAGGTCGTCGTGTTGAACGATCCGTACGGGGGGCGGAACAGTCGCGGTTTGCGTCCGCCGAGCAGTTCGATGCGGGCGGCCTGTTCGAAGAGCTGTTCGTGCTGGTCGTGCGCCGAGAGGTGGGCCAGCATCGGGTGGTTCTCGGTGTGGTCGCCGATCACGAAGCCGTCGCGGATCTCGCGTTCGGTCGAGGCGCCGAAGTCGTGGATCTCCTGACCGACCACGAAGAACGTCCCCGGCACGTGTTCGCGCTCGAGCACGTCGAGGATCTGCGGCGTGTACGGGCCCGGGCCGTCGTCGAAGGTGAGCGCCACGTCCTTGCCCTGCGCGCCGGCTTCTCTTACGAACGGCGTATAGGAGAGCACCGAGTCGACGCCTTTTTCTTCGCGCGCCGGCTCGTTCACGGGCGGCGGCGTGAGCGCCGCGCCGCGTGCCGGGGTCCTCGTGCCGGCCGAGGAGGTCGAGCCTCCGCCGTGCGAGCCCGACAGCGCGACGATCAGCACGACGAGCAGCACGACGAAGGCTGCCACGGCACCCAGCCGGCGGCGGCGAAAGCGCGCACGGGGGTCACGCGGCTCGGGCCGCGACGCCGGCAGCGGCGGCTCCGTGGCGGGCTTGCGCGCAGTACGCTGCTCGTCTTCGAAGTCCCAGTTCCAGCGCGGGCTCATGGACGGATGCTAGACAGCCGCGCCGTCGGCCGGCGGAGGCGGCGTTTCGCGCCGCCATAACAGCGCTTTTGCAGGGCTTCTCGAGATTGGCGTTTAGCTGGGTGGTCATCGGGGTACAGACTGTTCTGGTGTTGAGGTAGGCGGCCGTGGCCAGCCAGCGACGAGGGCATCCATGGGCCGGCGGGCCGCCCGCTCGAGAGAGCCCGGGTAATCGAGTCAAAGGGGACAAGGAGCATGGAGAGATGAGACGAATGCTTGAACGAACCGATCGAGGCTCGACCGGGCGCCGAGCGCGTCGCCGGCTGCTGCTCGCGACGCTCGCGCTGGCCGTGCCCGCGACGGCGCTTGGGGCCGCTGCGCCTGCGATGGCGGCGAGTGCCTTCAAGGAAGAATTCGCCCCGTTCACCAACTGCCCGGTGGAAGCCGCTCAGGTTTGCGTCGTCGCGACGACGACGAGCGGGGAATTCAAGCTCGACCTGAAGACGACCAAGATCCAGAACCCAGTCGTGCTCCAGGGAGGCCTGGGAAGCACGATGTTCGGCGATCAGCCGCTGCTCGCCCCGATCGGCGCCGAAGCGCTGTCGAAGGTGGCGCAGGAAGTCCCCGGTGGACTCACCGGCATCAGCGAAGCGATCGGCGGGCCGGTGTTCGCAACGGCCGAACTGGCGGGGTCGCCGAGCGACATCATCCTCAACAAGGGGAACCTGCTCGCCCAGGAAGGCACGGCCGTGACGCTGCCGATCAAGGTCAAACTGGACAACGAAATCCTCGGCCCGAATTGCTACATCGGCTCTGATGCCGAACCGATCGTGCTGCACCTGACGACCGGAACGACGAGCCCGGCGTTCCCCAACCAGCCGATCAGCGGCAGCCGGGGCACGCTCGAAGGCGCCGGCAAAGGCAAAATCGTGAAAATCAAAGGCAACTCGCTGGTCGACAACAACTTCGCCGTGCCCGGCGCGAACGGCTGTGGCGAAAGCCCGTTGATCGACCTCGTCGTCGATGTCGGGGTTGGGATTCCGGCGCCGGCCGGTCTCAACACGGCGATCATGAATGGCGAACTCGAGGAAACGGCGGCGGTCTGGGCGGCCAAATACAAACCGAAGGTCAAAAAAGCGAAAAAAGAAAAAAAATAGGCCGCTGGTTTCAACGCACACCGCAGTCGGGCGGGCCCGGATGGCCCGCCCGCTGCGTTTAACGTCAGCCACTGCCGTCAACCGCCCGGCGACGCCGCCGGCTTGGCGGCGGCCGGACGGGCGGCGCACACCGCGGCGCCGGGGCGGAGTCGACGGATAGGATCAGCGAGCGAGCCGACGGCGCCGAGGCCGTCCGCCGACCTCTTCGGGAGAATCAGCCAAATGCACGTGACAGCCAAGGCCGACTACGCCGTTCGCGCGGTGATCGAGCTCGCCGACTCCAAGCAGGATGCGCCGCGCAAGGTCGACGACGTCGCGCAGGCTCAGGGGATCCCGGTCTCCTTCCTCGAGAACATCCTCACGCAGCTGCGCTCGACGGGGATCGTGCGCAGCCAGCGAGGACCGGAAGGCGGGTACTGGCTGGCGCAGCCGGCCGACAAGGTCAGCCTCGCGCAGATCATCCGCGCCGTCGAGGGGCCGCTCGTCGGTGTGCGCGGCCAGCGCCCCGAGGAGATCGAGTACGTCGGCTCGGCCGAGTCGCTGCAGCAGGTGTGGATCGCGCTGCGCTCCAACCTGCGCAAAGTGCTCGAGAACGTCAGCGTCGCCGACGTGGCCGGCGGGAAGCTGCCCAAAGACGTCGTCGCCCTCACGAAGGCCGAAGAGGCCTGGGAAACCCGTTAGGCGGCCTCGGCCGGCGCGAAGATGCGCGGCTGGGGGAGGCGCACGGCGAGGATCTGGCCGTCTGAGAGTTCGAGCTCCTCGGCGGCCGAGCGCGTGACCTGGGCCCAGATGTCGCGGCCGTCGGGCAGCGTCAGCTCGACGCGGACCTCGAAGCCGAGGTGCACGACGCGCTTGACGAGCGCCTCGATCGTGCTGCCGTCGTCTTCGGCGAGGATCTGCACGTCGTGCGGGCGCACGAAGGCGTCGCCGATGCGGTTGACCGGCCCGATGAAGGACATCACGAACTCGTTGCGCGGCGCCTCGTAGAGCTCGCGCGGGCTGCCGGCCTGCTCGATCTTGCCGTTGTTCATCACGACGATCTGCTCGGCGACCTCCATCGCCTCCTCCTGGTCGTGCGTGACGAAGATCGTGGTCACGTGGATCTCGTCGTGCAGCCGCCGCAACCACTCGCGCAACTCGCCGCGCACCTGGGCGTCGAGCGCACCGAACGGCTCGTCGAGCAGCAGCACTTTCGGCTGCACGGCAAGCGCGCGGGCGAGCGCCATGCGCTGCAGCTGGCCACCGGAGAGCTGCGAGGGGTAGCGCTCGGCGAGGCCGTCGAGGCGCACGAGGCCGAGCAGCTCCTTCACGCGCGCTTCGATCTCGGCCTTCGGCCGCTTGCGCACGCTCAGCCCGAAGGCGACGTTGTTGTGCACGGTCATGTGCTTGAACGGCGCGTAGTGCTGGAAGACGAAGCCGACGCCGCGGCTGCGTGCCGGCGTGTCGGTGACCTGCTCGCCGCCGATCGTGACCTCGCCCTCGTCGGGGGTCTCCAGGCCGGCGATGATTCGCAGGAGCGTCGACTTGCCGCTGCCGCTCGGGCCGAGCAGTGCCATCAGCGCGCCGTCGTCGACGCGGATCGAGACGTCGTCGAGCGCGGTGAACGTGCCGAAGCGCTTGCTCACGTTGTGGACCTCGATGGCCATCAGCCCTGCACCGTCCTTCCTCTTGTCCTCCGTGTGAGCAGGTTCATCGCGATCAGCGTCGCGAACGCCAGCAGCGCGAGCACCACGGCCGCCGCGTAGGCGCCGGTGATGTCGAAGTTCTCAAAGCGCGCCTGCACGTACAGCGGCAGCGTCTGCGTCTCGCCCTCGATCCGCCCCGAGACGATGCTGACGGCGCCGAACTCGCCGAGCGCGCGCGCCGTGGTGAGCACGACGCCGTAGACCACGCCCCAGCGGATCCCGGGCAGCGTGACGCGCCAGAAGGTCTGCCAGCCACTCGCTCCGAGCGTCGCGGCGGCTTGCTCGGAGTCGGTGCCGAGCTCGCGCAGCACGGGCATCGTCTCGCGCGCGACGAACGGCAGCGAGACAATCGCCGTGGCGATCACCATGCCGGGCACGGAGAAGATCACCTGGATGCCGTGTTCTGTGAGCCAGTCGCCGAACCAGCCCGTCTTGCCGTAGGCGAGCACGAGCGCGAGGCCGATCACGACGGGCGAGATCGCGAACGGCAGGTCGATCAGCATGCCGAGCAGCGCCTTGCCTCTGAAGCGCCCGCGCTCGAGCAGTAGCGCCATGCCGATGCCGAAGATCGTGTTCAGCGGCACGGCGATCGCGACGATCTCGATCGACAGCCAAAAGGCGTGCACTGCGTTGGGCGCCGTCACCGCGTTCCACACGGGGCCGAGGCCGTGTTCGAAGGTTCGGTAGAAGATCATCGCCACCGGCGCGAGCAGCAGCACGGCGAGATAGCCAAGCGCGATCGTACGCACGCCGAGCTTGCGCGCCCGCGCTCCCGAATCGGCCCGCGAGCGCTTGCGTGCGCGCGGCGCGAGCTGCCGCGAGGAGCCGGGCGAGAACGCGATCGCGCCGCTGCCGTCAGCCGACATGCTTGGACCTCCAGCGCGAGAGCAGCGTCAGCGCGCCGAGCACGACGAGCGCGACGAGCAGCAGCACGATCGAAACGGCAGCCGCGGCGGGCAGGTTTTCGTTCTGGATCTGCCCGAACACGTAGACCGAGCCGACCTCGGTCTTGAACGGCAGGTTGCCCGTGATCAAGACGAGCGAGCCGAACTCGCCGACGGCGCGCGCGAAGCTGAGCGCCACACCGGAGATGATCGCCGGCGTCAGGCTCGGCAGCACGATCCGGCGCAGCACGGTCAGCGGGCTCGCGCCAAGCGACTCGGCGGCTTCCTCCATCGACACGTCGAGCTCCATCAGCACGGGCTGCACCGAGCGCACGACGAACGGAAGCGTCACGAACAAGAGCGCCAGCGCGATCGCCGAGCGCGTGAAGGCGACGTTGATTCCCACCGGGCTGCCTTTCCCGTACAGCGCCAGCAGCACGACGCCGGCGACGATCGTCGGCAGCGCGAAGGGCAGGTCGATCAGCGCGTTGACGATCTTCTTGCCCGGGAACTCGTCGCGCACGAGCGCCCAGGCGATCAGCGTGCCGAAGACGGCGTTGACCAGCACGACGATCGCCGAGATGATCAGCGTCAGCTTGATCGCCGCGACGGCCTCCGGGTTGGAGATCTCGCGCCAGAACTGCGCCGTGCCGCCAGTGCCCGACTTCGCGACGACCGCCGCCACGGGTAGCAGCACGAGCACCGACAGGTAGATCCCGAGCAGTCCCTTTCCGAGCGCGCCGCCGCTGCGCGCGCCCAGGCCGCTACTGCGCGCGCCTACTCCACGCGCGAGCTTCGCTGCGAGTATCCCGCCGCTATTTGGCAGTGGAGACCCCCAGCGACTGCTCGATCTTCGTCACGATCCCCGTTTCCGGTTCGAAGAATTCCTTCGTCACCTTCTTCCAGCCGCCGAGCGTGTCGATCGTGAACAGACCCGGGGGCGTGGGGAACTGGGCGGTCGGTACGCCTGAGATCACCGGGCGGTAGCCCTGCTTGGCCCAGATCGCCTGACCGGCGGGGGAGACCAGGTAGTTGACGAACTTCTGTGCCGTGCCCGCCGCCGAGCCTTTACCGACGACGGCGATCGGGTTCTGGATCAGGATCGTGTCCTTCGGAATCACGTATTCGATCGGCTCGCCCTTCTGCTTGTCGGTGATCGCCTCGTTCTCGTAGTCGATCAGCGCGTCGCCGCGCCCCGAGACGAACGTCTGCAGCGCGTTGCGCGCCGAGCTGTCCTGGCTGACCACGTTCTTGAACATCTCTTTCAAGTACGTTTCCGCCTGTGCGGGGGTCTTGCCCTCCTTGATCTGCGCCCCGTAGGCGGCCATGATGTTCCAGCGCGCGCTGCCCGAGGTAAACGGGTTCGGCGTCACCACCTGCACGCCGGGCTTGACCAGGTCGGCCCAGTCCTCGATGTGCTTCGGGTTGCCCTTGCGCACGATGATCACGGCCACCGAGTTGGTCACGAAGCCGTGCGTGGCGTTCTGGTTCCAGCTCGCGTCGACGAGGCCGGCCTTAACGAGGCGTTCGACATCTCCTTCGAGCGAGAAGTCGACGACGTCGGCGTGCAGCCCGTTGGCGACCGCGCGGCTCTGTTCGCCGGAGGGCCCGTAGGACTGCTTGAAGCTCACGCCCTTGCCGTCCGCCGTTCCCTCGAAGGCCGGGATCAGCTTTTCGAAGGCCGCCTGTGGCGTGGAGTAGGCGACCAGCGTGAGCTCATTGCTGGAGCCGCCGCCGCTCGAGGAGCCGCATGCGCTGAGGCCGATCGCGGCTGCCGCGACCGACAGGAGGACTGCGAGGGAGTGCTTGTGCATAACCGCTTTCTTCATTGAACGAATGAATAAGATCGAAGACATCGAAATGATTGGCCTCGTGATGGTAGAGCAAACCAAATCCATAAACAAGATCGGGATTAGGCCGATGCGCTCGCGCTCGATCGCGCATGAGTGCCGGCAACGCGGCTCCGATCCGCTTGGCCGCCCGCCCGTCGGCCGCGCTCCGACCATCGGAATAAGAGACATGACTTGTGAAGTGATCGCCTGGACTCTTGACTGTGGTACCTAGAACTCGCCCGCTCGAAGCTGTGTTTGACGATTCGTCGGTTTGGGTAACCTGAAATGAGGTAACCTTGAATGAGCGTGGGGAGTTCCCCTCTCCCGGTACGCCATCCTCTCGATCCGCCTCGTCTATCTCAGGAGAACTTGCTGATGTCCGCATCCGCCACGTCCACGCTCGACACACCCGCTGCCGGCGAGGCAGCCGAGGCCGCCGTCGAGGCGATCAGCGGTGCGGCAGGCCAGGAGGTGACTTTCTCGCTGGCGCTCAGTCAGGACCAGAAGGACATCCGCGACTGGGTCCACGGTTTCGCTGCGGACGTGATGCGCCCCGCCGCCCACGAGTGGGACGAGCGCGAGGAGACGCCGTGGCCGATCATTCAGGAGGCCGCCAAGATCGGCCTGTACGGCTTTGAAGGGATCGCCCAGTTCTTTGCCGACCCGACGGGCCTCGGCCTGCCGCTCGTCAACGAGGAGCTGTTCTGGGGTGACGCGGGCATCGGCATGTCGATCATGGGCACCTCGCTGGCCGTCGCCGCGATCTTCGGCCAGGGCACGGGCGAGCAGATCGGCGAATGGATCCCGCGCTGCTTCGGCACGGTCGACGACATCAAGGTCGCCGCCTTCTGCGCATCCGAGCCGAACGCGGGCTCGGACGTCTCGGGCGTGCGCACGATGGCCAAGTTCGACGAGGCCGCCGGCGAGTGGGTGCTCAACGGCCAGAAGGCATGGGCGACCAACGGCGGCATCTCCGACGTCCACGTCGTGATCGCCTCGGTCGACCGCGAGCTCGGCTCGCGCGGGCATGCGGCATTCGTCGTGCCGATGTCAGAGGCCAAGGGCATCTCCCAGGGCACGAAGGTCTCAAAGCACGGCCTCAGGGCCTCGCACACGGCCGACGTGTTCCTCGATGACTGCCGTATCCCCGTCGGCTACGTGCTGGGCGGCAAGGAGAAGCTCGACGAGCGCCTCTCGCGTGTGCGCGAGGGCAAGAAAGCACAGTCGCAAGCGGCGATGCAGACGTTTGAGGCCTCGCGCCCGACGGTCGGCGCGCAGGCGCTCGGGATCGCGCGGGCCGCGTATGAGTACGCGCTCGACTACGCCAAGGAGCGCGAGCAGTTCGGCCGCAAGATCATCGAGAACCAGGCGATCGCGTTCACGCTTGCGCGGATGAAGCTCGAGATCGACGCCGCGCGCCTGCTCGTCTGGCGCGCCTCCTGGATGGGTCGCAACCAGGTCCCCTTCCAGAACGCCGAGGGCTCGATGTCCAAGCTGAAGGCCGGCGAGGTCGCCGTGTGGGTCAGCGAGCGCGCGATGCAGATCCTCGGCGGCAACGGCTACACCAGGGAGTTCCCCGTCGAGCGCTGGCATCGCGACGCGAAGATCTACGACATCTTCGAGGGCACGGCCGAGATCCAGCAGCTCGTGATCTCGCGGGCGATCTCGGGGATGCACATCAAGTGACTCGCCAGAGTCAAATATCGCGGTGAGGCGCGGCCTTCGGCCCGCTGTTCGATCGAGCGAGCCTGGCGGCTTCCAGGCAAGCTCGCGCCATGATTGCGCCAGCGAGTTCGCTTGACCGCAGCATCGCTGTACCGCCACAGGACGCTGTAGGGTCTACACCGGCGATGTGGATGGCAGGCTGATGCTGAAATTGCGCCCGCAGGACCCAGACACCCTAAGATAGGCGTTATGGCACGGCTTTGGACACGGACGAACAAGCGGCCGTCCAGCCGATGCCCGAGCGCCGCTCCGGCCTATCTCACGAATGACCGGACATCGTTCGCCCTGTACAGCATCGTCGGCAGCATGGATCTTTCGGGACAGACGCTGCTCAGACGTATCGCGTTCCAGCCAATGCCCGGAATCCGCGCGACTATCTGTGGAGACTTCGTTCGCGTTGGCGAGGCCATCAGGATTGGTGCCGCGGCCGGGTCCGGCGGGCAGATCATGCTTACTGAGCCGGCCGAGTTCGACTGGCCCGATCGCGACGCGTACCGGTACCGCGAACACAGTCTAAAGCCGGCAGGGAGACACCGTGAGCCATCCGGAGCGGCGCGCTCCGTCTGATCGGCCACCTCAGGCAATTGAGCCCGAGGTTCTCGAGCAAGCAGTCGCGCGGGGTGCGGAGCGTGCGGTAGAGGAGTTTCGCTCCGTCTCAGTCGAACGTCAGGGCATGCTCCCCGACCCTGAGGAGCTAGCCCGGTACCAGCGCCACTTTCCCGGCCTCGGTGAGCGAATCGTGAGCTGGACAGAAGAGGAGCTCCTTCACCGTCGGAGTTTGGAACGGCGGGGCGTTGATGCTTCCATCCGACTCGCATCGCGGGGACAGGCGCTTGCGTTTGTCTGGGCGACGGGCGCTCTAATAGCAGCAGTGGTGCTGGCACTCGATGGAAAGGATGCGGGCGCGATCACGGCTCTGGCGGCAGCTCTTGTCCCGGTGCTCCTCGCATTCCTTGGTACCGCGATGCGACGTCGCGGCGGGTCGGGGGACTGATCGCACATGCGATTCAGCGAGCTGCGCGTGGTGTTCCAGTGGCCAACGCCCCGCCGGCGCTTCAGACCTGCTCGACCTCGGGCGCATCGGTACGCAGCAGCGGCGGCTCCTCGCGCTCGGCCAGCGCCTCCTTCGCGCTGAGCTTCACCCAGGGCCGCTTGATCATGGCCCAGCTGACCGCGCCGACGAGCAATACACCGCAGAGGATCCAGCCGAGCGCGGTCGCGCCGACGCCGACGTACTTCAGGCCCGAAGCGGCGATCACGAAGGTAATCACCGGTCTGATGTAGCGATCGGGCGCGCTCGAGGAGAGCATCGAGCCGATGAACACGGCCGGGACGCTGCCGATGATCAGCGATGTCGTCACGCCGAATTCGACGTGCCCGAAGGCGAGCGCGCCGAGCGCCGCAGCGGTCGTCAGCGGCACGGCCTGCGTGAGGTCGGTGCCGACGAGCTGCTTGGCCCCGATCATCGGATAGAGGAACAGCAGCATGATGATCATCAGCGAACCCGAGCCGACGGAGGTGATGCCGACGACGACCCCGCCTAGCATCCCGATCGCGACCGTGCGCAGCGGGCGCGGGGTGACGTCGTGGACGACCGCTGTGCGGTTGTGGCCCGATTTGCGGTCGAGCACGTAGCGCAGCACCATCGCGCTGGCGCCGACCAGCAGCGCGATGCCAAGCGCCAACTCGATGTTTTTCTGTGCCGTTTTGGCATGCCCCATCAGCGACAGCAGGTAGGAGCCGAAGAAGGCCATCGGCACCGAGCCGAGCACCATCCAGCCGACGAGGCGCAGGTTGACCGTCCGCTGGCGCAGGTGGACGATTGCGCCGATCGGGCGCATCAGCACGGCCGCCACGAGATCGCTCGAGATCGCCGAGGACGGCGTGACGCCGAACAGCAGGATCAGCATCGGCGTCATCAGCGCACCACCGCCCGCGCCGGTCATGCCGACGAGGAAGCCGATGATCGCGCCCCCCAAGACGATGTATGGATCGACGTGCATTCCCAGAGCCCTCCCGATCCGAGAGTACACGTTCTCCGATCAAGCTCGTGAGATATCGAGCTGGTACCCAGGGTCGAATGGCACGGCCGGGCCGAGCTCGTGAGCCCGGCCCGGCCGTCAGGGGATGCCCGGGGAGGGACGGTCCGGGCAGGGAGACGAGGAACCTCAGGCGCCTCGACAGCGCCCGTTCACGCGGTCCAGCGCTGAGATGACGCCGGACCTGCCACTCGCACGGAGGGGGTCACGCCGAGTGGAGGAGGTTGCGAGAACGGACATTGTTCAGTAATTATATCGACAATCTAAAGATGGTCAAGACCGCGCAAGAAAACACGCGAAGCCGCCCCGTGGCGAGAGGTGAGCTGTGCCCGTCGTGCTCGGCGCCCCCGGCGCGCCCGGCGGTCCCGGCTCGGGTTGCGCTACCAGGCCTGCGGGGCGTGGCAGTGCGGGCAGGCGACAGTCGTCGAGACGGGGGCGCGGAAGAGGAAGCCGCACTGGCAGGCATAGGAGGCCTCGTCGAGCGGCCCGCCCGCGTCACGGACGCGCTGCACGTCCCGATCGACGAGGTGTACCGACGAAGGCTCGGGGGCGCATGGTGGCGCCGCTACGGAGGCGCGCGATGTCTCGGATACGCCGGCGGCGGCGATCGCGCGGCGGTGGCGGCTCCTGAGCGAGCGACGTCGTTCGCGCAGGGTGTGGGGGAGGCTCGCTCGCATGGCTCTATGAGAAAAGACCCTTCCCACAGGCAAAGGTTTCGCCCTGCAACGGCGATTTCCTGGGACTCGGGGGCATCCGGGCGCCGACAGAGGCGCCGACTGGCGGCACGGCAGCAAAATCGGTTTGGAATACTGGGGGGCGATGAACCCCGCGCGAAAGCGAACGGTGCGCTTGGTCGTGGCTTTGAGCGCGGCCGTGATGCTGGCCAGCGCGCTGATCTACACGAGCTTCAGCGCCGCGAGCCCGGCGCTCAGCCCGACCGAGCTGCTGCGCCAGGCGCAGCCCGGACGCAGCTATCAGCTCACGGGCAAGGTCGTTGGCGGCTCGGTGCGCCACGACGGCAACACGCTCGACTTCAGCGTCGCCGATCGCGCAGGCGGCACGGCGATCCCGGTGGCCTACACGGGCACCGTGCCGGACCCGTTTCGCGAAGGCCGCGAGGTGATCGTGACCGTGCAGAAGCAGAACGGGCACTACGTCGGCGAACGAGACTCGCTGATCACCAAGTGCCCATCCAAGTACAAGACCGCTCCGGCGGGCGAGAAGCAGAACTATTGATGGCTGATTCCACGATCCTGCGCCGCCGGATGGCACGTCTAGCCTTCGCCGGCCTTTGTCCTCGGCCTCGGCCTTGGCACCACCAAGGCCTTCGGCCTGCGTCCGCGGCCGGCTCGGCTATCCGCACCCCCGGAACACGGCACACGACCGTGGAATCAGCCATCTGAGGTGGCCGACCTCGGTCGCATCTGCCTGCTGCTGGCGCTGATCGTCTGCGTCTACGGCATCAGCGTCTCGCTCTACGGCGCGCGCACCGGTCGCCTCGAGTTCTCGGACTCCGGGCGCCGCGCGGTTTACGCGCTCGCGATCGTCCTCACGGTCGCCTTCGCCGTGCTCGAGCTCGCCTTCCTGCGCAACGACTTCGCCTTCAACACGGTCGCCGACACCTCGAGCCGCACGACGCCGACGTTCTACCGCGCCGCGGCGGTGTGGTCCTCGCAGGAAGGCTCGCTGCTGCTGTGGGCGTGGCTGCTGTCGCTGTGGTCGAGCCTCGCGCTGTTCCTCGTGCGCCGGCGGATGCGCGACGTGGCGGCCTACGCGACCGCGATCCTGCTCGGCTTCGGCGCCTTCTTCATCTCGCTGATGATCTTCTACGCCATCGCCGTTCGCGACGACGCACGCCGACGCCGGCCGAAGGCGTTGGCCTCGACCCGCTGCTGCGCTTCCCGACGATGATGATCCACCCGCCGATGCTGTACTCGGGCTACACGCTGTGCACGATCCCGCTGGCGTTCGCCGTCGGCGCGCTGCTCGCCCGGCGCGTCGACGCCGACTGGATCCGGGCGACGCGGCGCTTCGCCTTCGCGGCCTGGCTGTTCCTCGGCGTCGGCATCCTGCTCGGCGCCCGCTGGTCCTACTCGGAGCTCGGCTGGGGCGGCTACTGGGGCTGGGACGCGGTCGAGAACGCCTCGCTGATGCCGTGGCTGACCGGCACGGCGTTCCTGCACTCGCTGATGATCCAGGAGAAGCGGGGGATGCTGAAGGTGTGGAACGTCTCGCTCGTGCTCGCCACGGGCACGCTCGCGATCATGGGCACGTTCCTCGTGCGCAGCGGCGTGCTCAACTCGATCCACGCCTTCGGCGGCGCGACGCTCGGCGTCCCGTTCGTCGTGCTTGATCGGGCTGCTGATCGCCGGCTCGATCTACCTGGTCGTCTCGCGGCGCGAGATGCTGCGCTCCGAGCACCGGCTCGATTCGCTGCTCTCGCGCGAGTCGATCTTCCTGGCGAACAACCTCGTGCTCGTGGCGCTCTGCTTCGTGATCTTCTGGGGCACCTACTTCCCGCTGATCTCAGAGGCGTTCACGGGCAACGAAGCGTCGGTCGGGCCGCCGTGGTTCGACCGCTACACGGTGCCGCTGGCGCTGGTGCTCGTGCTGCTCAGCGGGATCGGGCCCGTGATCGCCTGGCGCCGGGCGACGCTGGCCAACGCGCGCAGGAACTTCCTCGTGCCGCTCTCGTGCGGCTTGCTGACGTTGATCGTGCTGCTCGCCGCCGGCGTGGCGCACAAGGCGTTTGCGATCGCGATGTTCTGCTGCGCCGCGTTCGTGCTCGGCAGCGTCGGGCAGGAGTTCTTCCGCGGCGCCCGCGCGCGCCGCGCGATGGCCGGCGAGGCTGCCGCCGACGGCGCTGCTCGCGCTCGTGCGGCGCAACCGCCGCCGCTACGGCGGCTACGTCGTGCACGTCGGCATCGCCGTGCTGTTCGTCGGCGTGGCCGCCTCCTCGTCCTTCCAGCACGCCGTCGAGCAACGCCTCACGCCGGGCTCAGTCGACGCGTGTCGGCGCCTACACCGTGCGCTACGTGCGCCCCACGGCGACGATCACGCCGAAGAACGACACTGCCCACACCGGCTCGACGCTCGAGCGTCGGCGCGGTGCTCGACGTCAGCAAGGCGGGACGCCACGTCGCCACGCTGCGCCCGAGCGAGGGCTTCTACGACTCCGGCGAACCGGCTCAGGGAACCGTCGGGCAGTCTGATCGGCGGCCAGGCCGTCAGCCACATCAGCATGAGCGCCGGCCTGACGCGCGACGTGTGGACGGCGATCGCGCCGAATATCGAAACGCCGGCGCTGCAGCGGATCGTGTCAGTCGGCAACAAGACGCTGCCGGCCGACGAGGCGGGCGTGGCGCTCGGCGTGCTCGCGCGCGAATACCTGAAGAACCCGCCGCCGGCGCAGTTCCACTTCATCGTCTCGCCGCTGGTCATGTGGATCTGGATCGGCGGGCTGATCGTTTTCGGCGGCGGCCTGATCGCGATCTGGCCGACGCCGAGCGCGGTGCGCCGCCGCGTCGCCCTGCGCTCGCGCGCGCGGGCCTCGCACGGCCTGGCGCGCGCCTGAGCCCTGCATGGCCCGCATGGCCATCGACGGCGCGAGCGCGAGGCGCTGAATGGAGCTGCTGGTGGTGCTGCTGGCGTGCCTGCTGCTCGCCGTCGTGATCGCGATCGTCGGCGCGCCGCTGCGCGCGGCCAGGGACCGGGAACTGGCCGGTGAGCACGTGAGCAGCGACGAGGACCCCGAGCGCCAGGAAGCGTACGAGCGCGCGCAGCTGGAGTCGGCGCGCGAGGCCAAGTACCGCGAGATCCGCGACGCCGAGCTCGACTACCGCACGGGCAAGCTCTCGCAGGAGGACTACGAGGCGGTCGACGGCGCGCTGCGTGCGGAGGCGCTCGAGCTGCTCGATCGGCTGCAGGCGCTCGAGCAGCTCGACGACGCCGGGGGCGATCCCGAGGCGAGCGGCGGCGCACCGCCGACGGAAGCGCCCGAAGCGCTTCAGAACGCCGGCGCCGAGCTACCTAATCCTGAAGCTGAGGGTTAGGCCCAGGGCCGCTTGAGCAGCACGATCGCGTTCACGATGAACAGGACCGCGAAGAAGATCGTCCAGCGGTTCAGGTTGCGCTCGACCATCGAGCCGCCGCCGAGCGGGCCCGGTGCCGCTGCCGACGCCGAACGCCCCGGACAGGCCGGAGTCCTTGCCCGAGTGCATCAGCACGAGGAAGATGACGATCACCGAGATGATCACCTGGAGGACGGAGAGGATCGTTTCCATGCAGCCAGCCTACCGATTCCCCTCGCTCGGCGGGGCAACGGGCGAGACGGTGGAGGCGATCGCGGCGCTGCCGCGGGCCCCGCAGGATCGGGCCGGGAGGCGGCGAAGATTGGCCCTTGGGCGCCGTCTGCCAAGGCGGTTCTCCGTTTCTCTCCTGGGGTACGCTTAGGGTCTGGTACCCGCAGGGCGGCGTGAGCGCCGGGAGCAACGGATTGTGGACGCGATTACGAATCCTTTACGCCTTCGTGCTTGCCTGCCGATATGAATGCCGGTGGGCGTACCCCCGCGTTTGTGGGCTACTTGCGCCGACCACGACAAATGGGACGACCACGAGATGACGAAGATCGGCGCATGACGGCCGCCTCCGGGGCACGGAGGCGCATGTGGCGTGCGCTGATCTCGGCGATCGCGGGAGGCGGGCTCACGGCAGCCGGCCTGGGTCCGCTGTCGGGCGGCGCGCTTGCCGCCGAAAACTGGACGGGCAGCGAATCCGAAGGCGCCGGCACGACGCCGACGGAAACGACGCCCAGCGAACAGCCGACGACGACGACGCCTCCGACGACGACCTCGACGCCGACGGCGAGCACTCCCGCCCCGGCGCCTAGCACCTCGAGCACCCCCGCGCCGGCGCCCACGTCGACCGGTCCGGGCGAAACGACGCAGCACGCCGAAGTGAAGGCGCCCACGAAACCGTCGGCGAAAGGCCCCGCGGTCGTGCTCCAGCGCCGCCAGAAAGTGACCGAATCGAAACCGAGCTCATCGACCAGCTCGACGCAGACCGGGGCGACTCCCAACCCGGCGCAGGCGCCGGCCAACAGCAACGTCGCCGTCGCGCCACAGGTGATCGCCGCCCAAGAGGAAGCGCTCGCCGCCGAACTCGCCGGCTCGGCGGCCTCGGCGCAGGCGCTGTCCTTCTATCGCATCCCGCTGTTCCTGCTGCCGATCTACCAGGCCGCCTCGGTGCAGTACGGCGTGCCCGTGGCAGATCCTCGCCGCGATCAACGAGATCGAGACCAACTACGGCACCGACCAGTCGGTCTCGACCGCAGGCGCCGTCGGCTGGATGCAGTTCATGCCGGCCACCTGGATCCAGTACGGCGTCGACGCGCTCAACGCCGGCTACGCCGACCCGTACAACCCGGTCGACGCGATCTTCGCCGCCGCCCGCTATCTGCGCGCGGCCGGCGCGGCGAGCGACCTGCACGGCGCGATCCTCGCCTACAACCACTCCGAGGAATACGTCAACTCGGTGCTGCTGCGCGCGAAACTGATCTCGACCTACCCGAAGACCGTGATCGCGACGCTGACCGGCCTAATCGACGGACGCCTGCCGGTGTCGGGCAAGCAGGTCGCCTGGGGCGCGCTCTCGACCGCCCCGAGCCCCTCGGCGCTGGCCTCGGGCTCGAGCGCGACCGCGGGCGCCACGCCCGTCACGAGCAAGGCCGCGACGAAGCTCTCGGCGCCGACCGCGGGCAACGCCGCCACGCCGGGCTCCGCGGCCGCGCCCTCGCCGACGACGGCGGCTGCGGCGAGCACGGGCAAGGCCGCCAAGCACCTGCCGGCGCTTCATCTGGTCGACCTGATGAGCGCGCCCAACGCTTCGGTCGTGGCCGTCGCAGGACGGTCGCGTCGTCAAGCTCGGCAGGTCGAAGAAGCTCGGCAAGTACCTGATCCTGCGCGACGTCTACGGAGACGTCTTCACCTACGCCGGCCTCGGCAGCATCGCCTCGCATTACCCGAAGCCGAAGACGCCCAAGACGGCGAGCCTCGGCGCGAGCCCGAGCGCGTCCGGGCCGCCGGCGGCCAAAACAAGCGAAGCAAAGCCGACGCTTCCGGCGACGGCCGGGCACCACGCGCCGCTCACATTGAAGGTCAAGCAGCGCAAGGGCGCCGCAGTCGGGGGATCCGCCGGCGCCGCCGCCGGATCGGCTGTCGCGGGCGCGAACGAAGCCGAAGGGCCAGCGATGACCGGCAAGGTGCGCCTGTTCGCCCACCCCGGCAACCCCGACGCGCTCGCCTCGGCCGCCAAACGCAAGCGCTCGAGCACCGCCGGGCGCCTGCTGCCGCTGCGCGCCGGATCGATCGTCTCCAAGGGGACCGTGCTCGGCCGCGTGCGCACACCGGCCAACGCCAGCGACGGGCACCTGCGCTTCGCGATCCGCCCGGGCGGCGATCAGAGCACGGTCGACCCGCGTCCGATCCTGAAGAACTGGTCGCAGCTCAGCGCGGCGCTGCACCCGCAGGGCGCCAGCGGCGAAAACGACCTGCTCGGAGCGACGGCCAGTGGCGTCTTCTTGATGTCCAAGGACGAACTCGAGCGGACGGTGCTCTCCGACCCCGGCATCGACGATCTACCAGTGCGGCCGCCAGGACATCGCCTCCGGCAAGATCGACAAGCGCGTGCTCGCCGTGCTCGCGTTCCTCTCGCGCAGCTGGCTTGAAGCCGACCGTCAGCGCGCTGGCTGCGGCCACAGCGAGATGACCGTCTCGGGCTTCGTCTCAGAGCACTTCACCGGCGACGCCGTCGACATCTCGGCGATCAACGGCATCCCGATCGCCGACCACCAGGGTGCCGGCACGATCACCGACCTGACGATCCGCACGCTGCTGACGCTGCAGGGCGAATTCGTGCCGCACCAGATCATCAGCCTGATGCAGTACCCCGGCGCGCCGAACACGCTTGCGATGCCCGAACACTGGAACCACATACACGTCGGCTTCCACCCGAGCGCCGCACAACTCCCGCTGAACGGTCAGGCGGCGCAGTCGGCCAGCGCCGGCAAGACCGCGCCGTCACCCGTGATCGTGCCGAGCGACCTGAGCACGACGCAGTGGAGCCAGCTCGTCAACCGCATCGGCGCGCTGCCGGCGCCGAAGGTCGCCGCCAAGCGCAGCCCCGCGGCGATCACGGATCCCAAGGGCGCCGGCACGGCAGGCAAGAAGCCGTAAGTCCCGCCGCGGAGGGCGCCGGGTGCGTCTGCGATCATCACCGCGATGGCTTGCTACGGCGGCATCGATCTCGGTGGCACGAAGATCCAGGCGGCGATCGTCGACGAGGACCGTCGCGTGCTCGGCTCGGCACGCCGGCCAACGCCAACGAGCGGCGGCCCGGCCGATGTGGCGGCCGAGATGGAGGCCGCGCTGCGCGACGCCGCGAGCGACGCGGGGATCGATGCGGCGGACGCTCGCCGGCGTAGGCGTCGGCTCGCCCGGGACGATCGAGCGTGGCACGGTAACGAGCGCGCGCAACCTGCCCGACTGGGAAGGGAGCTTTCCGCTCGGCCCGACGCTCGAACGGGCGCTCGGCTGCCCGGTCAGGCCTCGGCAACGACGTGCAGGTCGCGACCGATGCCGAGTTCAAGCTCGGCGCCGGCAAGCCGTATGACTCGCTGCTCGGCGTGTTCTGGGGCACCGGCGTCGGCGGCGGGCTGATCGTCGACGGCAAGCCGTGGGTCGGGCGTGGCGCGGCCGGGGAGATCGGTCACATGGTGATCGAGCTCGGTGGCGCGCAGCTGCACGTGTGGGCGGCGCGGCTGCATGGAGGCCTACGCCGGGCGCTCGTCGATGGAAGCGCACGTCGCCAAGCAGGTCGAGAAGGGCAAGGAGACCGACCTGTTCAAGCTGATGAAGGAGCACAAGCGGACGCGCCTGACGAGCGGCATCTGGGCGCGCGCGCTCGAGCACGGCGACAAGCTCGCCGAGCACATGATCGAGCGCGCGCTGCGCGCGCTCGGTGCGGGCGTCGCCTCGGCCGTGCAACGTGCTCGACGTCGAATGCGTGATCATCGGCGGTGGGCTTGGCGTGCGCCTCGGCGAGTCCTACGCGCAGCGCATCTCCGAGGCGATGCGCCCGCACCTGTTCGCCGACTTCCGCCCGCCCGCACGTCCACGTCGCCGCGCTCGGCGATCTCGGCGGCGCGATCGGCGCGACGCTGCTGCTCGAAGAAGAGCGCGTCGCGGCCGCCGCCTCATGAGGCCCGCCCGGGCCTCGGCCTAGAAGCCGCCGATCGTGATCACGACGAGCCCGAGCGAGAGCGTCGAGGTGACCGCGACGGTCACCGCGGCGGCGCCGTCGAGCAGGCCACGGCTGCGGCGCTCGCCCATCACGTTGTGCGAGCGCGCCAGACGCCAGATGAAGAACAGGTTGATCGGCAGCAAGAGGCCGTTGACGACCTGCACGCCGACGAGCAGTGAGATCACCGGTACCCCCGGGATCATCGCGACGAATGCGCTGAGCAGGATCATCCCGGTGATGATGTTCACGAACACCGGTGCCTCCTCGCGCCGGCGCCCGACGCCCTTCTCGTAGCCGAGCGACTCGGAGACGACGTAGGAGGTGGCGATCGGCAGGATCGCCGCGGCGAGCAGGCTCGCGCCGAGCAGGCCGATCCCGAACAGCACCTCGGCGTATTGCCCGGCGAACGGATTCAGCGCGCGCGCTGCGTCGGCGGCCGAGGAGATGCTGTGGATGCCGTGCGTGAACAGCGTCGCGCCGGTGGCGATGATGATGAAGGAGGCGATCAGGTTGGCGAACACGGCGCCGGCGACCGCCTCGCGTTCCTCGCGCGGCAGATCCTCCTCGCGCACGCCGCGCTCGACGACCGCCGACTGCAGGTACAGCTGCATGTACGGCGTGATCGTCGTGCCGGCCAGCGCGATCAACAGCACGACGAACGCCGAGCTCGAGTGCAGGTGGGGCACGGCGATCGCCTTGCCCACGTCGCCCCAGTGGGGATGCGCGAGGATCGCGGCGATCGGATAGGCGAAGAAGGGGATCGTGAACCAGATGAAGATGCGCTCGGCCGAGCGGTAGGAGCCGCGCACGATGATCAGCCAGATGCCGACCGCCGCAATCGGCACGGAGATCTGCACGGGCACGCCGGTCAGCCCGACGGCTGCCCCGATGCCGACGAAGTCCGAGATGCAGATACCCGTGTTGGCGATCAGCACGGCGCTCGTCGCGAACACCGACCAGCGAATTCCGTACTCCTCGCGCACGAGCTCGGCCAGCCCCTTGCCCGTGACCACGCCCATCCGCGCGGCCAGCCGCTGCACGATCGCCAGCGAGATCGTGATCAGGACCATCGTCCACAGCAGCGTGTAGCCGTACTTGGCGCCGACCGAGGAGTACGTCGCGATGCCGCCGGCGTCGTTGCCGGCGTTGGCCGCAATCAGGCCCGGCCCGAGCAGGCCGAGCATCGCGAACAGTCGTGCGCGTCGAGAGCTAAGCCGTGCAGGCAGACGCGGTCGGCCACGCGTGGCCGACCGGATACGACGCATGACGGGCGGTACTCGGACCGCCATCGAACTGTCCACCTGGGACGCTCATCGCAGGCAGTCTAATCAGTCGGCGTCGCGCAGCCCGACAGGCCGCTGTCAGCTCGAACCGCGCCGCCCATGCGCCGCCCATGCGCCGCCGTCAGGCCTCGCCGAGCACCCCGCAACGCCGTCGTCAGTCCTCGCCGAGCAGTCCGAAGCGCCTGCGCCAGCCACGCGGGAGCATCGCCTCGAGCACGTCGTCGACCGTCACCACGCCGACCATCCCGGTCTTGTCGGCGACCGGGATCGAGGTCAGGTTGTAGTCGGCCATCTGCCGCGCGACCTCCTCGAAGGAGGCGTCCGGCGAGAGGCACGGGGTCTCGTGCTTGACGACCGACTCCAGCCGCCGGCCCGGCTCGGCGCGCAGCAGCGCGGCGACCGGCACGCTGCCTTCGAGCGAGCCGTCGCTCGAGCTGACATATATGTACGTCAAGCAGCTCCGGGGCGATCTGGCTGCGGCGCACCGCCTCGAGCGCGTCGCCGGCCGAGGTCGAGCCCCGCAGCAGGATGAAGTCCGGGCTCATCAGGCCGCCGGCCTCGTCGGGGTCGTAGCCGAGCAGCGCGCGCACCTTCACGCGGTGGCTGACCGGCAGCAGCGCCAGCACCGGCTCGCGTCGCTCCTCGTCGAGCTCGCCGAGGATGTCCGCCGCGTCGTCGGGCGCCATGCGCGAGAGGATCTCAGCGACCTGCGCATCGGAGCGGTCCTCGAGGAACTCCTGCTGGTGGTGGTCGTCGAGCTCCTCGAACACGTCCGCCTCGAGCTCGCGGTCGTCGTCGCCGACGGCCTGGATGATCTCCTCGCCCTCGCGCCGCGACGCCGCCTCGACGAGGTCGGCGATCTGCGCCGGGTGCAGCTTGGCGAGCTTCGGGTGGGGGACGCGCAGGCGCACCGTCGGCACATGTCCGACGAACGGCTCGACGCCCGCCCAGTCGAGGAACTCGCCGGTGGCGATGTGCGCGCCGAGCCCCTTCGGCAAGAGGCGCCGCAGGCCGCCGCGGGGACCGGTGTCGACGCCGACGACGCGCCAGGAGCCGGCGACGAGCGCTAGCTCGATCTCGTTCGCGCGCACCAGGCGAGCGCCCTGCGACGTTGATCAGCTGGCGGTCGAGCAGGTCGCGCTTCAGCAGCACCTCCTCGGGGCGGCGCTCGAAGCGGCGCAGGTCGAGCTTGGCCTTGCGCAGGACGACGCCGTCGGCGCCGATCTCAGAGACACGATCGACGCCCAGATAGGAGGTGCGCCCGGCGACGGTCACGAGGAAGCCGGTGATCGGCGGGTAGCCGACGCCGCCGAGCCGCACGATCAGGTCCGCGACCTTGCCCAGCCGCTCTCCGTCGGCGTCGCGCAGCGGGCTGCCGACGACGGTCGAGAGATGCAGGATCGGCGGCGCCTGCGCCGTCGGCGCGTTCATCGAGCTCATCCTAGGCGCCATCGTACGTCCGCCGGGCGCCGGGAATCTATCTTTGGACGGCGATGCTCCCGTTCTGGCTCTCGATCGGCTTGCTCTCCGTGGCGCAGGGCGGGATCGTGGCGCTCGCGCGGGTTCCCGCCGCGCTTGCGCTCGCGGCGCTGCGCGACCGGCGCTGGGCGCTGATCCCGCCGCTGTCGGTCGTCGGCTTCGTGCTGGTCGGCGTGCTCGCCGAACGGGCCAGCGCGAAAGGCCTCACATATCTCGCGCTCGTCGCGGTGCCGCTGCTCGCTGCGGCCGCCCTCGGCTGGCTGACGCGCGGCGCGCGCCCCGCCCGCGCGCTGCTCGTGCTGCCGCTGTTCGCGCTCGCCTGGGCCGACGCCGGCGCGCTCCCGGGGCAGGCCGCGGCGCTCGCGCTGTCGGCGCTCAGCTGCGTCGCGCTCGGTGTGCTGCTCGCCGCCGTCACGCCGTCGCGCTGGCTGGCCGCCGGGATCGTCGCGATGGCGCTCGTCGACGCCGGGCTCGTGATCGCCGATCTACTGCAGCGCCCGAACGACGCGCTCAACGCGGCGCATCCGGCGGCCGGGCTGCCACGGTTGCAGAGCGCGCTGCTCGGCTCGGCCGTGATGGGCTACGGCGACTTGTTCATCGCCGGTGCGCTCGGCGCCCTGCTCGCGCTCGCCGCCGGCGTCCGCGTGCAGTCGCGCGCGGCGCTGCTCGCGACCGTGCTCGCGCTCTGCTTCGACCTGCTGTTCTTCTTCGTCAACGAGCTGCCGGCGACCGTGCCGGTCGCGCTCACGCTGATCGTCGTGCTGGCCGTGCGTCGGCGGAGATCCGCGGCGAAGGGGCCAGCTCGAGCGCCTGCAGCGTCTGCGGGGCAGTCTCCAGCGCAGCCGGCTCGAGCTCGCCCTCCGCGCCAGCTGGATCGCCCTCCGCGGCCAGCCGAGCCGTGACCGCGCGGGCCGTCGTCTCGACGGCCCGCGGGCTGAGCACCTCGCGGTCAGACGCTGCGCCGGCTTCCTCGATTTTGCGCACCTGCGGCACGACGCGCGCGTCGAAGGAGCCGACCGCGACGTTGTAGGCCGCGACCGCCGAGTCGAGCTGGCGACCGACCTTGCCGAGCGGCTCGACGAAGCGCCCGAGGCGGCGATGCAGCTCGCGCGCGGACTCGGCGATGTCGCGCGCCGACTCGGCGATGCGCTCTTCGCGCCAGCCGTAGTGCGCCGCCCACAAGAGCCCGATCAACGTCGTCGGCGTGGCGATCAGGATCTGCTGCTGCACGCCGAATTCGATCAGCGCCGGGTCGGCCTCCAGGGCGGCCTGGTAGATGCCGTCGGAGGGGACGAACATGACGACGAACTCGGGCGTCGCCTCGAGCTGGGCGTGGTAGCCCTTGGCGGCGAGCTTGGCGATGTGGCTGCGCGTCTGCTTGGCGTGGCGCGTCACGTGCAGCTCGCGCGTGTCCTCGTCGTCGGCCTCGAGCGCCGCCAGGTACGCGTCGAGCGGCACCTTGGCGTCGACCACGATCAGCTTGCCGCCGGGCAGGCGCACGAGCATGTCGGGCCGCAGCGCACCGCCCTCGGCGTCGATCGTGCGCTGCTCGAGGAAGTCGCAGTGGGCCAGCATGCCCGCCATCTCGACGGCGTTGCGCAGCTGGATCTCGCCCCACGACCCGCGCGTCGACGGCCGCTTCAGCGCCGAGACGAGGTTGCCGGTCTCCTGGCGCAGCGTGCCGACGCCGTCGCCGAGCGTGCGCACCATCTGCGCGAGCTCGCCGTGCGCCTGGCGGCGCTCGCGCTCGAGGCGGCCGATCTCGCTCTCCATCTTGCCGAGCTTCTCCTGTACGGGCCCGACGAGCCCCTTGATCTCCTCGCTGCGGCGCGCCATCTCGCCGCTCGCACGCTCCTCCTCGACGCGGCGCTGATCGACCAGCCGCTGGGCCAGCGAGTCGCCTGTCTGCGCCAGCACATCGACCGAGATCGCCTTCAGCTCGTCGCGCATGCGCGAGCGGTTGGCGCGCAGCAGCAGCGCCGCGCAGCCCGCGCCGAGGGCGATGCCGAGGATCAGAAGCAGAATGCTCATCGGCTCACAAAGGTGACATTCGCCTCGGACGCGAACGTCGGACCGGCATCCCGCTCGTCGCGAGCCGGAGTGCTCGCGCTCGCGACGACCCACTGGCCCGACCCTGGATGCGTGGCCTGATCGCGCCGCACCAGGATGTCCCGCGCATACATGCGCGCGCTCGCGAAATGGCGAAAAAGCCTTTGTTTCGAGGCGATAAACCACGCTTGACACGCCAGCGGCCGATGGCTATCCTTGCCGAACGCTCCCCGGTCTATCTGGGGAGCAAGCATTAGAGGGACAATTCCAGAGGGGGCTGCGCTCGTATCGGATTCGTGCCGGCGGGCCCCGTACGAGGAGGATGTGAGATGACAGCCAGGAATGGCTCCTCGTTCCGCAAGGGACGACTCATTGGCGGCTGTATTGCCGCCGTGCTCCTGGTGACGGCGCTCTTCGCGTCGAGCGCCAGCGCCATGAAAACGCCGCTGACCCCGACGAACTACACCGCACTGGGTGACTCGTTGGCGTTCGGATACACGGCGGACAAGTTCAACAAAACGGGCCCGGAACACAACCCGTCGAACTTCGAAGAAGGCTACGCGAACTTCCTACAGAAGAAACTGGCAAAAGGCGAAAAAGCCTCAGGGAACGCGATCAGCCTGATCAACCTCGGTTGCCCGGGTGAGGTCACCGACGGCCTGATCGGCGAAAACCCGTCGCTGGGTGGCGGTCAGGAAGCAAACGGCAAAAGCGACTCGTCGCCTTGCGCCTACCACAAAGCCGGTCTGCAGCTGCACTTCAACATCGGCAGCGCATCGCAGCTGGAAACGGCGATCGGCATCGTGACGACGCCGGGCACGTTTGGCGCGACGAAGATGGTCACGCTGAACATCGGCTCCAACGACGAGCTCGCAGTAGTTGGCGCGTGCTCGACGCCGGCCTACCTCGAAGCGCACGGCTTCGCCGGTGGCGTGTTCGAATGCCTGATCCACGAAGCGGGCCCCGAAGGCTATTACTACTCCGGCGGCCTGTTCCACCACATCCTCGCCAACATGGGCGACGTGGTGGGCGTGCTTCGCGCCTTCGGCTACACCGGCAAGGTGGCGATCCTCGGGTTTTACAACCCGCAGTCGTTCATCCTGCCCGGCAGCGACTCGCTTCAGAAAAAACTGAACGAAGTCGCCGAATGCACGATCGAAACGAAAGCGCACACCTGCACGGTTGAACCGAAAGCGGGCGAAACGTTCGTCCTTCCGGGCGAAGAAAAATTCGGCCCGAACGTGGTTTACGCCAACCCGTTCCCGAAGTTCAACCCGCAGAACGCGAAAATGGAGAAAAAACTCATCACCAAGTTCACCGAAGAGTGCAACCCGAATGTCCAGAAATTCCAGACCGGGGCGGACCCGGGCTGCGAAGGGGACATTCACCCGACGGTGGCCGGGTACAAGGCGCTCGCGAAGATCCTCTTCACGGCGATCAACAAGCCGTAGTCGAGGTCTAGCGACCAACGCGTAGCGCCAAGGGGCGCCCGGCGATCGGCCGGGCGCCCCTTTTGCTAGCCGGGCGCTGTCGCAGGGTCGCGCGTGCGCGAGCGCTGCAGCTCGTCGGCGGCCTGACCGAGCACGCCGAGCATCGCCGGCGCGGCTGGCACGAGCCGCGCGCCCTCGGGCGTGGCCGCGATCACCTGGCGCACGGGCGGCGAGGGGGAGAGGGCGCGGATCACGATGTCCTCGCGCACGACCGACAGCGCGAGCTCGGGGATCAGCGCGACGCCGACGCCGGCGGCGACGAGCCCCTGCACGGTCTGGTAGTCGTCGCTCTCGAAGGACACCGTCGGCTCGAAGCCGGCGGCGTGGCAGCAGCGCACGACGTGGCGCGCGCAGGGGCTCGAGCTGCGACGTCTGCACCCAAGCCTCGCCCTGTAGCTCCGACAGCCGCAGCTTGGCCTTCTTGGCGAGGCGGTGCTCGCGCGGCAGCGCCAGGTACATCGGATCCTGCAGCAGCGGCGAGCGCGCGAGGTCCTCTGGCAGCGGCTGCTCGTCGGCGAACTCGAACAGCAGCGCCAGGTCGAGCTCGCCGACGCGCAGGCGCGGCACGATCTCCTCGGGCTCGCCCTCGGCCAGCGTCAGCTCGACGTCGGGATAGGCGGCGCGGAACTTGGCGATCGCGACGCGGCATCAGCGTCGAGCCGGCCGTCGGGAAGGAGGCCATCCGCAGCCGCCCGCCACGCAGCCCGGCGATCGCCGAGAGCGCGGCCTCGGCCGTGTCCAGGCGCGCGAGGATCCCCTCGGCGTGCCCGACGAGCGTCTGCCCGGCCGCCGTCAGGCTGACGCCGCGCGGGTGGCGCTCGAGCAGCGCCATGCCCGTTTCGGCCTCGAGCGCGGCGATCTGCTGGGAGATCGCCGACTGCGTGTAGGACAGCGCCTCGGCGGCGCTCGACAGGGAGCCGCGATATGCGACCTCCTTGAGCACCTTCAATCGTGCGACGTTGAGCATAAGTTCATCTTATAATAAATATAAAGAAGATCACTGGAGCTGATGGCAGGAACGTGCCACGATGATCGAGAAGCAATCAGTCGAAACGAACTTCAAGGCCCGCTGACGAACGCCGGCCCAGACCACACAGAGGAGCCACCATGTCCACCAAGATCATCGTTTCCTACGACGGGACCGCCAACGAGGACGACGCGATCGCCCTCGGCCGCATCTTCGGCCAACGCAGGCGCCGAGGTGGCGCTCGCCTACGTGCGCCACTCCCAGGAGCCCGACCTCGACCGCGAGAAGCTCGCCCAGGGCGAGGCGGAGGAGTTGCTCGCACGCGGCGCGCAGCTGCTCGGCGACGCCGGGCGTCGCCAAGCACGTCGTGACCGACCGCTCGACCCCCGAGGGCCTCAGCGCGCTGGCCGAGAGCGAGGGCGCGAGCGCGATCGTGTTCTGCTCGGACTCGCACACCGCCAACGGGCCACGTCTCGGTCGGCAACTCCGCGCAGCGGCTGCTCGAGGGCGGCCCCGTCGCCGTCGCGATCGCGCCCGTCGGCCTGGCCGACAACGCGCAGGCGTCCGTGCAGTCGATCGTCGCGGTCGGCGACGCCGACGGCGGCGCGCGCGCGACGGCCGAGTCGCTCGCCGCCGCGCTCGGCGCGAGCGTCGCGCCGGTCGCCAACGAGGAGGCCGGACCTGCTCGTCGTCGACTCCCGCCCCGAGGCCGAGCAGGGCCGCGTCGGGATCAGCGCCTCGGCCGAGCACCTCGTCGAGATCGCGACCAGCCCCGTGCTCGTGCTTCCGCGCGGCGTGGCGCTGAGCTTCGGCCGTCAGGCCGTCGCCGCGTAGACGTCACTCTCGAAACGACGTTCGTCAGATCGGGCGGGCGGCGGTTTCAGCGCGAGCTGCGACCGCCGCCCGCCCTTCGCTTCTCAGGTAGACGCGCAGGCCCTGCGCGACGTCCAGCCCGCCGCCGAGCAGGTGGCCGACGGGGCCCGTCCACAGCCACGTCTCGAGGCGCCTGTGCAGGCGTCCGCTGCCACGGGCTTCATGCGGCGGCACGGTATCGTGGCAGCCGTGAGCGCCGCGCCTGAAGACGACCGTCACCGAGCTTCCCGACTCGCGCGTGCGCGTGGAGGTGCAGGTTCCGCCTGATGAGGTCGAGCAGCGCCTCGAGGGCAAGGCGCGACAGCTCGGCCGCGAGCTGAAGCTGCCCGGCTTCCGCCGCGGCAAGGTGCCCGCGCCGCTCGTGATCCAGCGCGTCGGGCGCGAGGCCGTGCTCGAGGCAGGCGTCCGCGACTCGCTCTCGAACTGGTACGCCGCAGGCGATCGCCGAGGCCGGCGTCGTGCCCGTCGGCGACCCCAAGCTCGACGTCGATCTGGAGCACCCGCCCGCCGAGGGCCAGGCGCTCGAGTTCTCGATCGAGATCGGCGTGCTGCCGAAGGCCGAGCTCGGCGACTACAAGGGTCTCGAGGTCGCCGCGCCGCGAGCCGGTCGTCGAGGACGAGCAGATCGAGCGGAGATCGAGGGCCTGCGCGAGCGCCTGGCGCGCTCGAGACCGCCGAGCGCGCGGCCGCCGAGGGCGACTTCGTCGTGATCGACTACGTCGGCTCGCTGCGCGTGAGCGACGACGACGGCGAGCGCCTCGAGCCGTTCGAGGGCGGCGAGGGACGCGACCAGCTGGTCGAGCTCGGCGGCGGCAACCTGATCCCGGGCTTCGAGGAGGGGCTCGTCGGCGCGAGCGCCGGCGAGCAGACGGACCGTCGAGCTGACCTTCCCCGCCGACTACCCCACCGAGCAGCTCGCCGGGCGCGACGCCGTGTTCGCGGTGACCGTCAAGGAGGTCAAGGTCAAGGAGCTGCCGCCGCGTCGACGACGATTTCGCGATCGACGCCGGCTTCGACGACCTCGACGAGCTGCGCGAGGACATCCGCGCGCGCCTGCTCGAGGACGACGAGGCGCGCGTCGAGGCCGAGTTCCGCCAGGCCGCGCTCGACGCGGCCGTCGCCGCCGCCAAGGTGGGAGTGACGCCCGAGCTGATCGAGTCGCGCGCGCGCGAGATGTGGGAGCGCGATGCTGCACTCGCTCGCGCACCGGGGCATCTCGCGCGAGGCCTACCTGCAGATCACCGGGCGCGACGAGGCCGAGATCCTCGCCGAGATGCAAGCCGACGCCGAGCGGACGCTGCGCCGCGAGGCCGTGCTCACGGCGTCGTCGCCGCCGAGCAGCATCAGCCCGAGCGAGCGAGCGACATGCTCGAGGCGCTCGGCCCGACCGCCGAGCGCGAGGGCGTCGACCCGCAGAAGCTGCTCGAGCGACCTGCGCGCCGGCGGGCGCCTGAGGACGCTGCGCGAGGACCTCGCCGCGCGCCAGGCGATCGAGCTGATCGCCGAGCGGCCACGCCGATCCCGCTCGCGCAGGCAGAGGCGCGCGAGAAGCTGTGGACGCCGGACCAGGACGCCGAGGACGCGGTCGCAGCCGGCGCGCGCCGGCGAGGCCCGGCCGGCTGTGGACGCCAGACCGCTAGCCTTCTAGAGGAATCCGGCCGGCGAAGCGAAACCAAAGCGAGACTATGAGCCCACTTGTTCCAATGGTCGTCGAGCAGACCTCGCGCGGCGAGCGCGCGTTCGACATCTACAGCCGCCTGCTCAACGAGCGGATCATCTTCCTCGGCACGCCCGTCGACGACCAGATCGCGAACCTGATCGTCGCCCAGCTGCTGCACCTGGAGTCCGAGGACCCCGAGAAGGACATCTCGATCTACATCAACTCGCCGGGCGGCTCGGTCTACGCGGGCCTCGCGATCTACGACACGATGCAGTTCGTCAAGCCCGACGTGCAGACGATCTGCGTCGGCATCGCGATGTCGATGGGCGCGCTGCTGCTCGCCGGCGGGGCGCACGGCAAGCGCATGGCGCTGCCCAACGCGAAGATCCTGATCCACCAGGTCTCATCGAGCTTCCAGGGCCAGGCAACCGACATCGAGATCCACGCCAAGGAGATCATCGACGTGCGCAAGCGGCTCGACGAGATCATCGCCAAGCACACCGGCAAAGACCTCGAGCAGGTCGGCAAGGACACCGAGCGCGACTACTTCATGAGCTCCGAGGAGGCCAAGGAGTACGGCATCATCGACCGGGTCATCTCGGAACACTGGGACGGCGTAGAGATGGCGCGATGGCCAGACCGACAGACTCCAACGAGCAGCTCCTGTGCAGCTTCTGCGGCAAGTCCCAGCGGCAGGTCAAGAAGCTGATCGCCGGCCCCGGCGTCTACATCTGCGACGAGTGCATCGATCTCTGCAACGAGATCATCGACGAGGAGCTCTCGGCGCCGCCGGCGTTCGACCTCGAGAACCTGCCCAAGCCGCGTGAGATCTACGACGTGCTCGACGAGTACGTCGTCGGGCAGGACCCCTCCAAGCGCACGCTGTCGGTCGCCGTCTACAACCACTACAAGCGCGTGCAGATGATGATGTCCGGCGAGACCGACATCGAGCTGCAGAAGTCCAACATCCTGCTGCTCGGCCCGACCGGCTGCGGCAAGACGCTGCTCGCGCAGACGCTCGCGCGGATCCTCAACGTGCCGTTCGCGATCGCCGACGCGACGGCGCTGACCGAGGCCGGCTACGTCGGCGAGGACGTCGAGAACATCCTGCTGAAGCTGATCCAGGCCGCCGACTACGACGTCAAGAAGGCCGAGACCGGGATCATCTACATCGACGAGGTCGACAAGATCGCGCGCAAGGCCGACAACCCGTCGATCACGCGCGACGTCTCCGGCGAGGGCGTGCAGCAGGCGCTCTTGAAGATCCTCGAGGGCACGCAGGCCTCGGTGCCGCCGCAGGGCGGGCGCAAGCACCCCCACCAGGAGTTCCTGACGATCGACACGACCAACGTGCTGTTCATCTGCGGTGGCGCGTTCGCCAACCTCGACAAGGTGATCGAGCGGCGCATCGGCCACAAAGGCGTCGGCTTCGCGGCCGCGATCGAGGCCAAGGCCGAGCGCGACACGGGCGAAGTGTTCGAGCACTGCCTGCCCGAGGACCTGATCGAGTACGGGCTGATCCCCGAGTTCATCGGCCGCCTGCCGGTGATGTCGGCCGTGCACCAGCTGACGCGCGAGGACCTCGTCTCGATCCTCGTCGAGCCGCGCAACGCGCTCGTCAAGCAGTTCCAGCGCTTCTTCTCCTTCGACGGGATCGAGCTCGTGTTCTCCGAGGACTCGCTGACGGCGATCGCCGACAAGGGCCTCGAGCGCGAGACCGGCGCGCGCGGGCTGCGCTCGATCATCGAGGAGATCCTGCTCGAGGTGCAGTTCGAGCTGCCCTCGCGGCGCGACGTGAAGAAGTGCGTCGTGACCAAGGAGACCGTCGAGAAGGGCCTCACGCCGACGCTCGTCACCGAAGCCGCGCCCGAGGAGAGCGACGAGGACTCGCCGCGCGAGGAGTCCGCCTGAGCAGGGCGGGGCCGGCTACCGCTAGCATCGCCCTGTGGCCAAGCGAAGCGAATCCAAGTCGCTCGTCAAGAGCACCGTCGCCGCGGTCCCGTGGCTGACGCTGCCGCGGGCCGCGATCGTCGTCAGCCGCCGCTGGAACGCGCTCTCGGCGAAGGAGCGCGCGCGTCTGGCCGAGCTCGTGAGCGAATCGCGCGGGCGCATCAGCAACCTCAGCGTCAAGGAGCGCACGGAGCTGCGCAAGCTGGCGCGCAAGCTCGACCTGAAGGGCATGGGGCGCGAACTGTGGCCGCTGTTTCGCGGCAGCCGCGGCAGCCGTGGGCGGCGCGGGCGTAAGCACCGCTAGGCGCCGGCTCGGCGGCCGACCCGGACAGCACGGAGCGAAGCGAGCGCAGCAGATATGACCACCGGCGAGGATCTCGACAAGCTCTCCACGCAGGAGCTGCACGACCGCGCCGTGCGCCGTGCGGAGCATCACCTCGACGTGAAGTTCTTCTGGTCGCTGCTGCGAGCTGATCCCGGCCGCCGAGGCGGTCAGCGGCGACACGGGCGAGGCCGACTACGACATCCAGTTCTCCAAAGGGCTGATCTCGGACGCCGCTGCACAGCGGCGACGGCGAGCTCGGCGAGGCGCTGCGCCCCGTGTTCATCGACTACCTGCGCAAGCACCCCGACGCATAGGGAGCGGCCGCGCGTTGCGGCTCGAGCACGCATGACGCCTCCACAACGCACCGACACGCAGCGGCCCCCGGCCTGGGGCGAGCGGGACGCCGAAGCCCACCTGCGCTCGCTCGAGCTGTTCGGCATGCGCTTCGGCCTGGACCGGATGCGGCGGATGATGACCGTGCTGGGCTCGCCGCGAGCGCCGCTTCGACGCGATCCACGTGCTCGGCACGAACGGCAAGACCTCGACGACGCGGATGATCGCGGCGATCCTGCAGCGCCACGGCCTGCGCACGGCTGCCTACACCTCGCCCCACCTCGTCTCCTACCGCGAGCGCGTGCAGCTCGCCGAGCGCGAGCTCGAGCGGCGAGCAGTTCGCCGCGTGCGATCGCCCGCGCGGCGTGGGCCGCGCGAGCGCGTCAACCGGACGCTCGCCGGCGACGACCACGTCACGCAGTTCGAACTGCTGACGGCCGCTGCGCTGTGGGAGATGGCCGAGCAGGGCGCGCAGGTGGCCGTCGTCGAGGCCGGGCTCGGCGGACGCTACGACGCGACCAGCGTGATCGACGCCGAGCTGACCGTCCTGACGAACGTCGGGCTCGAGCACACGCGCTGGCTCGGGCCGACGCTGCGCGACATCGCCGAGGAGAAGCTCGCCGTCGTGCGCAGCGGTGGCACGCTCGTGCTCGGCGCCGGCTTGGCGGCGCAGGCGCTCGAGGTCGCCGAGCGCGTGGCCGGCGAACGCGGAGCGCGGATCGTCGTGGCCGACGGCGACGGCGATGGCGCCGGTTTCGGCGGCGAGGGTAGGCCGCTCGCCGCTCGCGGCGCCTTTCAGCAGCGCAACTTCGCGCTCGCGCGGCTGGCCGCCGAGACCTACCTGCGCGGCGCCGGGCTCGAGCCCGACGAGCGCGCCGTGCGCGAGGCGGCCGCGGCGACGGCGGTGCGCGGGCGCCTGCAGGTCGTCTCGCGGCGACCCGCTGACAGTGCTCGACGGCGCGCACAACCCCGACGCCGTGCGCGGCGCTCGTGCGAGTCGCTGCCGGCGCTCGTCGGCGAGCGCCCGCTGGCGCTCGTGCTCGGGGTGCTCGAGGACAAGGACGCCGCGAGCATGCTCGGATCGCTGCTCGGCGCGAGTGCGAGCGCGCGTGGTTCACGGCGCCGCCGAGCGGGCGCGCGCTGTCGCCGGCCGCGCTGCAGTCGCTCGCGCGCCAGCTCGGCTTCGAGCAGGTCGCCTGCGAGCCGAGCCCCGCGGCGGCGCTCGCCGAGGCGCAGACGTGGGCGCGGGAGCGGGCAGGGCGTGCTCGCGACGGGCTCGGTCTACCTCGTCGGCGAGCTGCTCGCGGCGCTGCAGCAGGCGGGCGCCGGGCAGGACTCGCGAGCGCCGCGGCGAAGGGCAGCACGATGAACGACGAGGGTCCCTCGGTGCTGACGATGATCGGCGCGGTGGCGCTGATCGTGGCGCTCGTGATCCTCGTGTTCTTCGCCGCTGGCTACGGATTCGGCCGTCTGTTTCTCTAAACTCGCCTCCGGCCGATGCTCACCCTCGCATACTTCGGAATCGAAAGCAGCGGCCTGAACCTGGTCGTCGACCTGCTGATCCTGTTCGTCGTCGTCCTGTACCTGTCGCTGATCTACTGGACCTACGCCGACGCGCGCCGGCGGATCGACGATCCGATGCTCGTCGGCTGCGCGACCGCGGCCTCGCTGTTCCCGTTCGTCGGCACGATCGTCTACATGATCCTGCGCCCGCCGGAGTACCTCGAGGACGTGCGCGAGCGCGAACTGGAGATGCAGGCCGCCGAGGCGCGCCTGCACGAGCTCGACCACTCGCTGTGCCCGCACTGCGACTACCGCATCGAGCGCGACTTCGTCCGCTGCCCGAGCTGCCTGCGCAAGCTCAAGGACCGCTGCGTGAGCTGCTCAGCGCCCGCTCGACCAGGCGTGGACGATCTGCCCGTACTGCGAGACCGAGGTGCCGCGGCCGAGTCGCCGCGCCGCACGCGCCGTACGCGCCGCACGCAGGCGTCGATCGACGCCGAGCAGGCAGAGCTCGCCCAGGCGGCCCCGGCGGACCCGGCGGAGCTCGTCGGCGAGCGCCCCGAGACGGCGCGCGCCAAAGTTGCCCGCGAACGCCGCGAACGCGAAGCGGCGAGTTCGCTCGGCGAGGATCGAGTCGAGGAGATAGACGAGACGCAGGCGACGCCCGTCGTCGCCTCCGAGCCGGCGGCCAGGCCTACCGATCGTAGATCGGCCAGCGCGGCGCGTCCGTCGCGCTCGTCGAGCGGTCGCACCCGCCCCAGCACCTGAGCTACAACCTCAATCCGAAAAGGAATCCATGGACCGAACGCTGATCCTCGTAAAGCCCGACGCCTTCGCCCGCGGCGCTGAGCGGCGAGATCATCGCCCGCTTCGAGCGCAAGGGGCTCGAGATCGTGGCGCTGCGCACATGACCGTCGACCCGCGAGCTGGCCGAGCGCCACTACGCCGAGCACGCCGAGCGCCCGTTCTTCGGCGAGCTCGTCGACTTCATCACCTCCGGCCCGATCGTGGCGATGGTGCTCGAGGGCCACGACGCGGTCAAGGCGGCGCGCCAGGTGATCGGCGCGACCAACCCGCTCGAGGCCGCGCACCGGCTCGATCCGCGGCGACTTCGCGATCGAGATGGGCCAGAACATGGTGCACGGCTCGGACTCGCCCGAGTCGGCGGCGCGCGAGTCCGCGCTGTTCTTCGGCGAGCTCTCCTAGGGCGATCGCCACGCGCGAGCTTCCCCTCGTCCTCGCCTCGGGCTCGCCGCAGCGGCGCGAGCTCCTGGCGCGGCTGGGCGTGCCACTTCACCGTCCGCGTGTCGGGCGCGCGCGGAGCTCGAGCAGCGGCCGGATCCGGCCGCGCTCGGCGCTCGAGAACGCGCTGCGCAAGGCACGCGCGGCGCTGCGGCCCGGTGCGCGCGGAGGCGGTGCTCGGCTGCGACACGATCGTCGTGCTCGACGGCACGATCTACGGCAAGCCCGCCGACGAGGCGCAGGCGCGCGCGACGATCTCGCGCGCTCGGCGGGCGCACGCACGAGGTGATCAGCGGCGTTGCGCTGTTGCTCGGCGAGCGGCGCAGGCCGAGGAGCGCACGGCGCTCGCGCGCACGCGAGTCACCTTCCGCGCGGTCGACGAGCGAGCTGATCGACTGGTACGTGGCCACGGGGGAGTGGCGCGGGCGCTCGGGCGGCTACGCGATCCAGGGCGCGCCGGCGCCCGGCTCGTCGCGCGCGGTCGAGGGCGAGGAGGAGAACGTCGTCGGTCTGCCGCTGCTCGCGCTGCGCGAGCTTGCCCCGGAGCTGTTCGGCGCCGATTCGCCGGCGCCCGGCGGCTGACCGCTGCATCCGTATTTCCCCTGCAAAACCGCTGGCGGCCCTATCGGCCGGCAAATCGCGTTCGCTAGACTGCGCCACCGGGCAGCCGCGGATACGCCGCCGGTCGCGAAGCGCAGCCAGCGCATCTCGCGGATCGGCGCGCGACGGTTGATCCGCGGCCCTATCTTCTTCTCCATCAATGGGCATCTTCAGCTATCTGACGGGATTCGGCGGCCGCGACATGGCGGTCGACCTCGGCACCGCCAACACGCTCGTGTACGTGCGCGGGCGCGGCATCGTGCTGTCCGAGCCGAGCGTCGTGGCGATCGACTCGCGCACCGGCGAAGTGCACGCGGTGGGGATCGAGGCCAAGCGCATGCTCGGCCGCACGCCGGGCACGATCCAGGCGATCCGCCCGCTGAAGGACGGCGTGATCGCCGACTTCGACGTGACCGAGGAGATGCTCAGGCACTTCATCCAGAAGGTGCACCAGAACCGCTGGGCGCACCCGCGCGTGGTCGTCTGCGTGCCCTCCGGCGTGACCGGCGTGGAGAAGCGCGCGGTCGAGGAGGCGTGCCTGTCGGCCGGCGCGCGCACGGCCTACCTGATCGAGGAGCCGATGGCGGCGGCGATCGGCGCGGGGCTGCCGGTCGGCGAGCCGACGGGGTCGATGGTCGTGGACATCGGCGGCGGCACCTCCGAGGTCGCCGTGATCTCGCTCGGCGGGATCGTCGTCTCGCAGTCGATCCGCGTCGGCGGCGACGAGATGGACGAGGCGATCATCAACTACGCCAAGCGCGAGTACAAGCTGCTGATCGGCCAGCAGACGGCCGAGGAGCTGAAGCTCGAGATCGGCTCGGCCTGCCCGATGGCCGAGGAGCTGCAGGCCGAGATCCGCGGGCGCGACATGGTCGCCGGGCTGCCGAAGACCGTCGTGCTGACGAGCGAGGAGATCCGCCAGGCGCTCGAGGAGCCGCTCAACCAGATCATCGACGCCGTCAAGGAGACGCTCGACCGCACGCCGCCCGAGCTCGCCTCGGACATCATGGACCGCGGGCATCATGCTCGCCGGCGGCGGCTCGCTGCTGCAGGGCCTCGACGAGCGCCTGCGCGAGGAGACGCAGATGCCGGCGCACCTCGCCGAGTCGCCGCTGACGTGCGTCGCGGTCGGCTCGGGGCGCTCGCTGGAGGAGTTCGAGGCGATCCACCGCTCCAACCGCACGTCGCGCAACCGCCGCCGCCGGTGAGCGCGCTGCAGCGCCGGGCAGCCCACGCCGGGCAGAGGCCTGTGACGGGCGTGGGCACCCGGGGGTACTCTTTGCCGTGAACGCTTCGGAAGGTCGCCATCTGTGTACGACAAGACGGTTCGGCGTCGGCGCGCGGTTCTCGCGCTGCTCGTCGTGCTCTCCCTGCTACTGCTGACCGCATACTTCGGCGAGTCCTCCAGCGGCGGGCTGCACTCCGTGCAGCGCGGCTTCCTGACCGTCGTCTCGCCGATCCAGGACGGCGCCAACAAGGCGCTGAAGCCCGTGCGCGACCTGTTCGGCTGGTTCGGCGACACGCTGCACGCCAAAGGCCAGCGCGACGAACTGCGCAAGCAGGTCGACCAACTGCGCCGCGAAGCTGATCGCCAACGCAGGCCGAAAAACACTCCTACCGCGAACTGCTCACGCTGTACCACCTCGACAACCAGCTGAGCGTCGAGCGACTACCACCCGGTGACCGCGACGGTCGTCGGCCAAGTCGCCGAACATCTGGTACTCGACGGTCACGATCGACAAGGGCGAATCCTCGGGCGTGCACGTCAACGATCCCGTGATCAACGGCGAAGGCCTCGTCGGCAAGGTCGCGCAGGTCGGCCTCCGACGGCGCGCAGGTCGACCTGATCACCGACAGCTCGATCGGCGTCTCGGCGCGGATCGGCACGATCAGCGCGACCGGCATCGTGCAGCCGAAGGTGGGCGACCCGAACGACCTGCTGCTGCAGTACCTGCCGGCCAACACGCAGGCCAACCGCGGCGAATACGTCGTCACCTCGGGCACCGTCGCCAGCCCCGACGACTCGCTCTACCCGCCGGGGATACCGATCGGGCAGGTGACCTCGGTGAACGAAGAAAGCGCCTACACGCTCGGTCAACGTGCACCCGCTCGCCAATCTGCACAACCTCGACGTCGTGCAGGTGCTGACCGCCGGCGCGCGGCATCGCTGCCGGCGAACCTCAGCCGCGCTCGCCGCGAACCTGCCGCCCGGCCAGAGCACGGGGCCCCTCGCGGCGAACAGCTCGCCTCGACCGGGGGCGGCGTGATGAGCGGGAACGCGCTCGCCCGCGCTGCTCGGGCGCATCGCGGTGCTCGCGATCGCGCGTCGTGTTCTTCCAGATCGGCGTCGTCTCCGAGGTGCCGGTGTTCGGCGTCAGCGTCGGACCTCTCGCCGCTGCTCGTCGCCTTCGTCGGCCTGCTGTGCGGCTCGACGCTCGGCGCCGTGACCGGCTTCGCGCGTCGGCCTGCTCGTCGATCTCGCGCTGCGTGCAGACGCTCGGCGTGACGCTCGCTGATCTTCACCGCTGATCGGCTACTGGTGCCGGGCGCCTGCGCGAGCTGCGCGACCCGCAGGCGGCGCTCACGCCGCTGCTCGTCGGCGCCGCCGCGCTCGGCGTCTGGCGCTGGTGGGCTACTCGCTGATGCGAGTTCCTGCTCGGCGTCGACGCGCCGGTCAGCCTCGAGCTGCTGCGCCAGATCGTGCTCGGCGTCGTCGTCAACACGATCATCGCGCTGCCGATGTGGGCGCTCGTGCGCCGCTGCCTGACGGCGGCTGCCCGACGACCCGCGGCGCCGCGCGCCGGCGCGCGTACACGACCGGTGGCCTGAGCCCGCTCTCGCGCTCATGAGCGCGATCGAGCAGCGTCGCCGATGAGCGCGATCGAGCCGTCGGGCGGCGCGACCCGCGCATCCCGGTCTCGCCGCAGCTGGCGCTGCGCGTGGCGATCCTCGGCGGCATCGCGATGGCGATGTTCGCGTCATCTTCTTCCGCCTGTGGTACCTGCAGGTGCTCTCGGGCGAACAGTACGTCCAGCAGGCCAACGCCAACCGCGTGCGCGACCTGCCGATCGCCGCGCCGCGCGGCGAAGATCCTCGACCGCGAA
Organism: uncultured Solirubrobacteraceae bacterium; assembly: GCA_963716315.1. Taxonomy (GTDB): domain Bacteria; phylum Actinomycetota; class Thermoleophilia; order Solirubrobacterales; family Solirubrobacteraceae; genus Palsa-744. The sequence continues at coordinate 3,108,804 of OY970301.1, forward strand.
GGCCAGCCGCTCGTCGCCAGCCGCACGACCAACGCCGTGCAGATCGTGCCCTCGGCGCTGCCGCCCGTCGGGGGCGCCGCGGCTGCGCGCTGTACCGGCGTCTCGGGCGCGCTGCTCGGCATGAGCGCCGGGCGCATCGAGGCGCTCGTGATCAAGGGGCGCACGGCGCGTGCCCTACGCGCCGGTGACGATCAAGACCGACGCCGGGGCGCGGCGCGCTGACGGTGCTGGCCGAGCGCCAGAGCGAATACCCGGGCGTCATCCAGCAGCCGGTCTCGATCCGCGCCTACCCCTACGGCGAGATGGCCGCGCAGGTGCTCGGGTACGTCGGCCAGGTCTCCGAAACGGAGCTCAAGATGCGCGCCTTCCGCGGGCGTCAAGCAGGGCACGGTCGTCGGCCAGGAAGGGCTCGAGTACTACTACGACCGCTACCTGCGCGGGAAGCCCGGCGATCGCAGCGCGTCGAGGTCAACGCCGCCGGCTACCCGGTCCCGAGCAACCTCGCGCCGACGCCAGCCGAAGGCCGGCTACAGCCTCAAGGTGACGCTCGACCTCGGCCTGCAGGCGGAGGGCGAAAAGGCGCTGCTGCAGGGGATCGAAAATGCGCGCGCCGGCGGCAAACCGGCCGACGCGGGCGCGTTCGTCGCGATCGACCCGCGCAACGGGCAGGTGCTCGCGATCGGCTCCTACGCCGACGTTCGACCCGAACAAGTTCGCCAAACCGCTGACGAAGAGCCGAATACGCGGCGCTCGAGGGCAAATCGAAGACGAGCTCGGGCGAAGAATCGCCGGCGCCGCTGACCGACCGCGCCGTCAACGGGACCTATCCGACCGGCTCGACGTTCAAGCCGATCACCGCGATGGGCACGCTCGAAGCGGGCGTGATCAACCCGAGCGAGGGGCTCGGCGCCGGCCAGTGCATCGCCGTCTCGACCGAGCAGTTCTGCAACGCCGGCAAGGCCGACTACGGCGCGGTCGGCCTGGTCGAAGCGCTGAAGGTCTCCTCCGACACCTACTTCTTCGAAGCCGGCGAGCTGGCAAACAGCCACGGCAACGTGATCCAGCGCGAGGCGCACAAGCTGGGCGTCGGCGAGCAGACGGGCATCGACCTGCCGAGCGAGATCACGGGCCTCGTGCCCGACAGCGCGTGGCGCGCGAAAGTCGCCAAGGAGGAGCTCGCCTGCGAGCGTCGCAGGCACGTCTCGAGCTGCGGCATCTCCGACGGGCGTCCGTGGAGCGTCGGCGACAACATGCACCTCGCCGTCGGTCAGGGCGACCTGCTGACCTCGCCGCTGCAGATGGCCGTCGCCTACTCGACGCTCGCGAACGCCTTCACGAACGGCGGCAACGGCAGGGTCGTGCGCCCGCACCTGGGGATGGAGATCGACGGCTCGCAGGGGCGCCTCGTGCAGGCGCTGAGCTTCCCCGCGCAGCGCCACGTGCACCTCAACGCCACCGACCTGAACCTCGTGATGGAAGGGATCCACGAGGCCGCCAGCCAGCCCGGGCGGCACCTCGGCCGACGGTGTGGGCCGGCTGGGACCAGGCCCAGCATCCGGTCTACGGCAAGACGGGCACCGCCCAGCACGTCGGCAAGGAAGACCAGTCCTGGTACATGTGCTACGTCGGCGACCCCAAGCGCCCGATCGTGATCGCCGTGACCGTGGAGCAGGGCGGCTTCGGCGCGGAAACGGCGGCGCCGATCGCGCGCCTGATGGCGTCGCAGTGGTTCGGCGCGGCGAAGAAGTTCGTCGCCGGGAGCTCGCACACGTTTTGAGCCCGCTCAGCCCGATCACCGCCCCCGAGCAGCCGACGGCGCCGCCGATCACGGGTGCGCGCACGCTGCGCCTGCCGCTGGACCCGCTGCTGACGCTCGCCGTCGCTCGGCCTGGCGGATCTGCTCGCTCGTGACGCTCAGCGCCGCCACGCAGAAGCCTGATCCCGGCCAGCCCGAACTACTACGTCGACCGCCAGGCGATCTACCTGATCGTCGGCTTCGTGCTGATGCTGCTGCTCTCGCGCCTCGACTACGCGCGCCTGCGCCCGCTGAAAAACGTCATCTACGGGTTCCTGATCTTCAGCGATCCTGGCGGTGCTCGCGCTCGGGCACACCGCGCGCGGCTCGCAGCGGGCGATCAACCTGCCGTTCTTCTCCTTCCAGGCCTCCGAGCTCGGCAAGGTGCTGCTGATCGCTGGCGCTCGTCGGCGCTCGTCGTCGATCGCGCGCGCCGCTTGCGCGAACGCGAGACGACGGCGCTCGTGATGCTCGCGGCGCTCGTGCCGGCGATGTTCGTGATCGCCCAGCCCGACCTCGGCTCGGGCATGGTCTACATGGTGATCGCCTTCATGCTGCTGTTCGTCGCGGGCGTCGCCTGGCGGCATCTCGCGGCGCTCGTCGCGCTCGCGCTGATCGCGCTGACGTTCGTGCTCGTCGCGGCGCCGGCGGTGGGCGTGCACGTGCTCAAGCCCTACCAGGTGGAGCGCCTGACGGCCTTCCTGCATCCCTCGACCAACCCGCAGAAGGAAGGCTACCAACAGGAGGAGTCCAAGATCGCGATCGGATCGGGCCAGAAGACGGGTCGCGGCGTCAACGCCTCGCAGAGCAAACTCGGCTACGTGCCGGAGAACCACACCGACTTCATCTTCGCGGCGGTCGGCGAGCAGTACGGGTTCGTCGGCGCTGCGCTCGTGCTCGCGCTCTACGGCCTGCTGATCTGGCGCGCGCTGCGCATCCTCGTGATGTCGAAGGACCTGTTCGGAACGCTCGTCGCTGCCGGAGTAGCGGCTATGCTCATGTTTCAGGTCTTCGTCAACGTGGGAATGACGATCGGGATCATGCCGATCACCGGCGTCACGCTGCCGCTCATGAGCTATGGCGGCTCGTCGGTGATCACGACCCTGTTGGCGGTGGGCCTGCTGCAATCGATTTACGTCCAGGCGCGCGCCTCGCAAGCGTTGAAGGGCCGCGTACTGCGCTAGTTGACACCAATGAACGCCCCGCAACTCTCGCCAGACCGTCAGTCCGCCGGATGCGCCTCACGCGCTGCCCGCTCGGACGAGAACGACGTCGCGACGCTGCGCCCGGCCATTGGCGTCCCCACGAAGGCACGGGCTTCGGCCACGTCGCTGCGAGCCGCGCCCGGTGCAGTCATGCCCGGCGCGCGCTCGGACGCGGCAGGTGAAGCACTGCCCCATACCGAAAGATGTTCACATTGAAAAAGCAAGTACTTGTCAGCGTCGATCGCGCGGAGACGCGCGTGGCGCTTCTGGAGGCGAGCGGAACGCCCGCCGCCTCGCGCTCCTCGGCCTCCTCCCGCAGAGCGGGGGCGTCGAAGGCGGCGGCCTCGCGCAAACGCGGTGGAGGTCCGCAGGCCGGCTATCGCATCGCTGAGCTCTACATAGAGCGCCGCGGCGGGCGCTCGATCGTCGGCAACATCTACAAGGGCAAGGTCGACAACGTCCTGCCCGGCCTCGAGGCCGCGTTCGTCGACATCGGCCTCGAGAAGAACGGCTTCCTGCACGTCGACGAGATCGTGCTGCCCGGGCGTCGAGACGCCCAAGCGCGGGCGCGGCAGCGGGCAGCGGGCGCAAGATCTCCGACCTGCTCAAACCGGGCCAGGAGATCGTCGTGCAGGTCGTCAAGGACCCGCTCAAGACGAAGGGCGCGCGCCTCTCGATGGAGCTGACGATCGCCGGGCGCTACATGGTCTACGCGCCGACCGGCGAGGGCATCGGCGTCTCGCGGCGCCTGGAGGACAAGGAGCGCGAACGCCTGCGCCGGCAGACCTCGAACCTGGAGCTCGGCGGCGGCGGCGTGATCGTGCGCACGGCAGCGCACGGCGCCAAGCGCGAGGACTTCGAGCGCGAGCTGAAGTACCTGCACAAGCTGCACGAGGTGCTCGTCAAACGCGTCGAGGAGACGGCCGCCCCGGATCTCGTCTTCCAGGAGGCCGACCTTTCCGTGCGTGTCGTGCGCGACATCTTCTCGGCGCACTTCGAGCGCGCGATCGTCGACGACGAGCAGCAGTACCACCGGCTCGTCTCGTTCTTCACGCGCACCGCGCCGGAGCTGGTCGAGCGCGTCGAGCTCTGGCAGCAAGAGCAGCCGCTGTTCGAGGCCTACGGCGTCGAGGAGGCGATCGAAGGCGTGCTCTCGCGCCGCGTCGATCTGCCGAGCGGCGGCTACCTGATCATCGACTACGCCGAGGCGCTGACGGTGATCGACGTCAACTCGGGCTCGTTCATCGGGCGCGGCAAGGGCGCTGGCCTCGAGGACACGATCACGAAGACCAACCTCGAGGCGGCCGAGGAGGTCGTCAACCAGCTGCGCCTGCGCGACATCGGCGGGATCATCGTGATCGACTTCATCGACATGGCCCGCGCGCGCAACCGCGACGCGGTGATGAAGATGCTGCGCAAGACGCTCGACGAGGACCGCACGAAGACGTTCACGGCGGAGATCTCCAAGCTCGGCCTGGTCGAGATGACGCGCCAGAACGTGACCGAGGGCGTGCGCGAGATCATGAGCCGTCCGTGCCCGACGTGCGAGGGCGAGGGCGTGATCCGCTCGGAGGAGACGATCGCGATCGAGTTCGAGCGCAAGCTGCGCGACGTGGCGGCGGAGAACCCCGGAAGTGGACGCCTTCCTCGTGCAGATCAACCCGCGCGTGACGCGCCGAGTTCACCGGGCACGGCTCGCGCGTGCTGCACGCGCTCGAGGCGGAGACCGGCAAGTCGTTCCTGTTCGAGGGCTCCGAAGGCCTCGCGCTCGACCACTTCGCGATCACCTTCCAGGGCACGCGCGAGGAGGTCGAGGAGCGCGCGCTGCCGTTCCGCCAGGGCGACGAGGTGCTGGTCGAGATCGTCGAGCCGCACATGTACGACGAGGACGACGCGGTCGCCAAAATCGACGGCTACATCATCTCGATCGCGGGCGCCGCGGCGCACGTGGGCGAGAAGCGGATGGTGCGCATCGACCAGGTCGGTCGCACCGCCGCCAGCGCGCTGCTGCTCGACGAGTCGGGCGAGGTCGTCAAGGCCTCGCCGCGCTCGGCTGACGGGAAGGGCTCGCGCGGCGGGCGCCGGCCGTCCTCCTCCTCGGGAGGGGGGCGTGCGGGCGAGCGTGCGCGAACGCGGGCGCGCGGCAGGCGCGCGCCGGCCGACAGCGAGGACGCCGAGGCTCGTCGCGAAGCCGGCCTGCAGCGAGTCGCCCACGGCGGTCGACTCAGAGCCCGAGCAGGAGCTCGACGTGCGGCGCGCGACCTGCGCGGCGGTCGACGCGGCGAGGCCGACGGCGCGCAGGATGCGAGTCGCAGGGCGAGCACGGCGATGGCCTACAATCCAAACCTCGGCGTCGTGGCCGCAGGGGCGGACGGCGCCGTTCGGCTGCCAAGGCGCCCGCGACACCGGAGTAGACCCTGGCCGCGGGCGTTCGTCGGCGCCGGCTCACCGCACTAAGCGAGAAATCGAGACTGAGACAGACATGTACGCGATCGTGAAGACCGGCGGCAAGCAGTACCGCGTCGAGCGGGGCCAGAGGCTGCTGATCGAGCGCCTGGCCGTCGACGAGGGCGCCGACGTGACGCTCGAGCCGATCCTGTTCCGCTCCGAGGAGGCTGTGTTCGACAAGGCCGGGCCTGGAGCAGCGTGCAAGGTGACGGCGAAGGTGCTCGCGCACGTGCGCGGCGAGAAGCTGCGCGTGTTCAAGTTCAAGCCCAAGCGCGGCTACAAGCGCCGCACCGGCCACCGCCAGGATTTGACGCAGATCGAGGTCACCGAGATCAGCCAGGGCAAAGCGAAGGCGCCGGCCGGCAAAGCGGCTGAGCAGCCATCCGCCGAGAAGGCGCCCGTGAAAGCGCCCGCCGACAAACCGGCGGCGAAAGCCAAAGCTGCGGCCGCCAAACCAGCGGCCAAAGCAAAACCGGCGGCGAAAGAGAAACCGGCGGCGAAAGCGAAAGCGCAGGCTTCGAAAGCGAAGGAGGAGTCCTCCGATGGCTCATAAGAAGGGGCTCGGTTCGAGCCGCAACGGGCGCGACTCCAACGCGCAGCGCCTCGGCGTGAAGACGTTCGCCGGCCAGGCCGTGACGCGGCGGCGAGATCATCGTGCGCCAGCGCGGCACCCGCTTCAAGCCGGGGCCGGGCGTGGGCATCGGCAAGGACGACACGCTCTACGCGCGCGCCGCGGGCACCGTGCAGTTCACGACGGGCCGCCGCGGGCGCACGTCAGCGTGCTGCCGGCCGCCGACTAGGCTCGGGGCAACCCACGTGACCCCGCGTCGCGCCGCCTGGCTGATCGGGGCAGGGCGTGCCGGGCTCGGTCTCGCGATCGTCGTGGCGCCCAGGCAGGTGACCGGGCGCTGGCTCGGCCGGGAGAACGTCGAGCAGCCGCTCGTCGCGCGGATGGCGACGATGCTGGGCGGGCGCGACCTCGCGCTCGGCGTCGCGTCGCTGCAGGTGCTCGATGACCCGATCGCCGGCCCGCGCGTGTTCGCTGCGTGCGCCCTGGTCGATACGGTCGACACCGTCGCGACGATCGCTCGCTCGGCGATCGATGCCGCCCGCGGGAGCGCGTCGCGGCGATGCTCGTCGGACAGCGCCACGGCCGCCGGCGTGTCTGTATCTGCTCGCGCTGGCTTGCGCGCTAACCCTGCTGGCTGACCGGCCGGATCAGGATCTCGTTGACGTCGACGTGCGGCGGCTGGGCCAGCGCGTACATAACGGCGCGCGCGATGTCGTCGTCGAGCAGTGCGTCGCTCGGTTTGTTGTCGAAGAACGGCGTATCGACCATCCCGGGCTCGATCAGGGTGACGCGCACGCCGGTGCCGCCCAGATCCTGGCGCGCGGCCTCGCCCATCGCGGTGACGGCGTGCTTGGTGCAGGAGTAGAAGGACCCGGGCAGCGCGCGGCGCCCGGCGACGCTCGAGGTCAGCAGCAGGTGTCCGCGCGTGTCCTTCAGCGCGGGGATCGTCGCGCGCAACGTGAGCGCGGCGCCGTAGACGTTCGTGAGCACCATCTCGCGCCAGTGCTCGGGCGTGTCGCTGAGAAAGCCACGCGGCCCGCCAAAGCCGGCGTTGGCGAAGACGGCGTCGATCTGGCCGAAGGCCGACAGTGCGGCCTCGACGAGCGCCTGCTGATCGTCCCACTCGGTCACGTCGCAGCGCACGGCGAGCGCGCGCTCGGGGCCGCCGAGCTCGGCGGCCAGCGCTGCGAGCTTGTCTTCCGAGCGCGCGGCGAGCACCAGGCGCCAGCCGGCCGCGGCGGCATGGCGCGCGGTGGCGGCGCCGATGCCGGTCGAGGCTCCGGTGATCACGAGGACGCTGTCGGTGGCGGTTGCGGGGTAGCTGCTCATCGGTCGTTCTGCTCCTTGCGTTGGGGGTGGGCGGCTGCTCACGATGCAGTCACGATGCCGAGATGCTCCACGATCGCGCGAAGATCCACGTCGAGGCGGGCGCCGGCGGCAACGGCTGCACGAGCTTTCGCCGCGAAGCCCACGTCCCGCGCGGCGGGCCGGACGGCGGCGACGGTGGCCACGGTGGCGCCGTCGTGTTCGTCTGCGACGACTCGCTGCGCGACCTGCAGGGCTTTCGGCGCAAGACCCATCACCGTGCCGGTCGCGGCGGTCACGGCGAAGGATCTCAGCGCCACGGCGCCGATGGCGAGACGCTGACGATCCGCGTGCCGCCGGGCACGCAGGTGCTCGCGCCGGCCGGCGACGGCGGCGATCTGGCGGGGCGGCGCTGGGAGCTGCTCGCGGCCGGCCAGCACGCGACCGTCGCGCGTGGCGGCTCGGGCGGCAAGGGCAACAAGCGCTTTGCCACACCGACGCGCCAGGCGCCGCGCTTTGCCGAGCGCGGGCTGCCGGGGGAGGAAGGCTGGCTCGAGCTGCAGCTGAAGCTGCTGGCCGATGTCGGGCTCGTGGGCCTGCCCAACGCCGGCAAGTCATCGCTGCTGTCGCGCTTGACGCGGGCGGCGCCGAAGGTCGCCGACTACCCGTTCACGACGCTCTCGCCGGTGCTCGGCGTGCTCGAAGCCGACGAACGCCAGCTCGTGCTCGCCGACATCCCGGGGTTGATCGAGGGGGCGAGCGAGGGGGCCGGCCTCGGGCACGACTTCCTCGCGCACGTCGAGCGCACGCGACTGCTCGTACACGTGCTCGACGTGGCGCCCGAGCTGACGGCGGGGGAGGGCGCCGACCCGGTCGCCAACCACGCGACGATCGAGCGCGAGCTGGCCGCGCACGACCCGCGGCTGGCCGAGCTGCCGCGCGTGCTGGCGCTGTCGAAGTGCGACCTGCTCGATGAGCGGGGCGTGCAGGAGGCCGTCGCCGAGTGGTGCGAGCGGCTTGGCGCAGAGGTGCCAGTGATCGCCACCTCGAGCGCGACCGGGCTCGGCCTGGAGGAGCTCTCGGGCGAGCTGATGCGGCGTGTCGGGCCGCAGTCGGTGGAAGGTGAGGGCACGGGCGAGGGCGAGACGGCGGGTGTGAGCGAGTTCGGCGGACGCCCGGAGAACGGGATCGCCGCCGGCGGCGCGCTCCTGCCGGGCGTCGCCACGAGCGGCGGCACAGGCGGCGCAGACGATCAGCTGGCCGAGCACATGGTCTTCCGTCCGGCCGGTCGCAGCGGCTTCGTCGTCGAGCAGCTCGGGCCAGGCTCGTTCGCGGTTCGCGGCGCCGGGATCGAGCGGTTGTTGGCGCGCTACGACGTCGACAACGAGGATGCGATGGCTTACTTCGAGGGCAGGCTGCGCAGGATCGGCGTGCTCAAGGCGCTCGAAGCGCAAGGCTTTCAGGCGGGCGACGAGGTCGAGATCGCGGGGGAGACGTTCGAGCTCGACCCGGGCTGACAGTTCAGCCCTGCATGTCTCCGGACCGCTATCTGGAGCGCCTCGCAGTACGGCATAGAGTCTTTAGAAACAGCAATCGAGGTCAAAAAGGCTCAGCCAGCCCTATAGCCCCGTGGAATACATGGCCTATCGGGAAGCGGTTCCGCAACAGAGTTTCTCGGGGTTTTGTTGCGCCCTATACAAGAGCGATGTCTCCGGACGCTATCTGGGGCGGCTCGCGGTACGGCATAGAGTCTTTAGAAACAGCAATCGAGGTCCAAAAGGCTCAGCGAGCCCTATAGCCCGTGGAATACATGGCCTATCGGGAAGCCATTCCGCAACAGCGTTTCTCGGGGTTTTGTTGCGCCCTATACAAGAGCTATGTCTACGGACGCTATCCGGAGCGCCTCGCAGCCACGGCATAGAGTCTTTAGAAACAGCAATTGAGGTCCAAGGCTCCTTGGCGAGCCCCGATGGCCCAATACATGGCCTATCGGGAAGCCATTCCGCAGCAGAGTTTCTCGGGGTTTTGTTGCGCCCTATACAAGAGCTATGTCTCCGGACGCCATCTGGAGCGCCTTCCATTCGGGCTCGCCCAGTCGAGCGGCGAGGCTCTTAGACGAGGCAATCAGCCCCAAGTATCCTCAGGCACTAGCGGAGCGAGTCCGGGTTTTGTTGCGCCCTACACTGTGGCGCTAGTCCGATGTCGACCGCACCCGACCCTATAGCTGCCCTCAACGCCGTACTCGCGGGCGCCGTACCGGGCGATCTAGAGTCAGACACTCTGGATTTCAAGGAGGAGGCCTTCGACCGGAAGAAGGCGATCAGGGATCTAGTGTCAGCAGCCATCTGCTTCGCCAACGCCTCAGGCGGTTCGGTGTTCGTGGGTGTTAGCGACAAGACTCCGGGACCGGGAGCTTTTCTCGGTGCAACCCTTTCCGTTGAAGCGGTCAGGAACGGTGTCTTCCAACAGACTCAGCCGCATCTTCTGGTTGACGTGGCCGAACTCCAAATTACGCTCCCGTCGGGTGGCTCAGCGCGTGTACTACACGTCCTGGTTCCTGAGAGTCCTGAGGTCCATGCGGACTCACAAGGCCGCGCAGTTGTACGAATGGGGCGGAGTTGTATCCCTATGGATCCCCAACAGCAGCAGGCAGCCCAGGAGCGCAAGCGAGGTATCGACTGGTCGGCACAAGTCGGTCCTCACACCGTGGCGAACGTGTCTGCCACGGCAATCCAGCAGGCTCGGGAGCGATTGTCGAACTTTACCGATCCTCGTCGAGACCTAGCTCGGCTCAGTCCCCCCGATCTCCTTCGAGCGCTAGGGCTTATTCAGGCGGACGGTCGCTTGTTGCGCGCCGGTGAAGTGCTCTTCATCGACTCGGAGAAAAACACCACCCCACGGCTTCTATATCAGTTTCGACTGACACCCGGGGGTGAGCCCACAGCGATAGAACGGCTTGATGGACCGTTGGTGCTCGTGTTTGAGCGAGTCATGACGTTGATTCAGGCGCGAAGGCAGCTTACGCCCGTGACTCTCCCGTCAGGCCAGCAGATTCATCTTGAGGATTTCCCAGAGCTAGCCGTCCGTGAGGCGCTAGCAAACGGGCTTATTCACCGCGACTACAACGTTGACGAGCCGGTTACCGTGGAGCACTCGCCTGAGGTCTTTGTCGTGTCTTCTCCGGGTCCGCTTGTTTCGGGAGTGACGCCCGCCAACATCTTGACGCACCCATCGAAGCCGCGAAATGCAGTGCTTGCTCAGGCGTCGCGTCTCTTGGGGCTGGTAGAGGAGGTTGGGCGTGGCGTCGATCGGATGTATCGCGAGATGATCAGAGCAGGACAGGACGTCCCGCGAATAGAGACGACACTACATCGCGTACGAGTCACTCTCGTGGGTGGGGCTCCTAATACGCAGATGGCGCGATACGTAGCGCGGCTTCCCGATTCGGAGCGTGAAGACGTTGACACGATGCTCATCGTGATGACGCTTTGCTCGAAGCGCACGCTCTCGGCCGAGGAGGCCGCGCCGATACTCCAAAAGACGGATGACGAGACGGAGGCGATACTCAAGCGCCTTCGCGGAGATTCCGTTCAGATGCTTGAGCCAACGCGAGAAACAGTCCGTAGGGCTCGTCCGAACTACCGCCTACGGGGGGACGCCCTTCGCGCTCTCGGTTCTGCCGTTACTTACCAAAGGCGCACTACCGATGAGATCGATAAGAAGGTCATCGAGCATGTGCGTGAGTACGGCAAGGTGACCAATAGGACAGTCCGGAACCTCTTGGACGTCAAGACCGATCGAGCCGCTTCGATCCTGGGGGATCTGGTGGGGAGGAGCGTGATCGTCAAGACCTCGAAAGCCCAACGAGGCCCGTCCGTCGAGTATGGACCTGGCAGTGCGTTCCCAACGCCACGTCCACCTAAACGCGCGGGGTCATGAGGCGGATCGTGGTCAAGCTTGGCTCGAGCGTCGTCGCCGACGGCGACGGCGAGCCGCGCGCGGAGGTTCTGCGCAACGTGTGCGAGGCGCTGGCCGAGCTGCACACGCAGGGCACCGAGGTGATCGTGGTGACGAGCGGCGCGATCGCACGCGGCGTGCGCCTGATGGGCCTGAGCCAGCGCCCGAGCACGATCAAGGAGCTGCAGGCGGCGAGCGCGGTCGGGCAGGGCAAGCTCTATCGCATCTACGACGAGCTGCTGCGAGAGCGCGGCGTGACGAGCGCGCAGGTGCTGTTGACGTTCTTCGACATGAGCGCGCGCACGCACTACCTCAACGCGCGCCAGACGCTGACGACGCTGCTGGAGTGGCGCGTGCTGCCGGTGATCAACGAGAACGACACGACGGCGACCGACGAGATCTCCTTCGGCGACAACGACTTCCTCGCGGCGCAGGTGGCGGTTCTCGTAGCCGCCGACGAGCTGATCCTGCTGACCGACATCGACGGCCTCTACACGGCCGACCCGCGGCTGTACCCGGACGCGAAGATCGTGCGCGAGGTGGACGACTTCGCGGGCCTGCAGGAGCTCGAGATCGGCCACACGACCTCGCCGCTCGGCTCGGGCGGGATGCGCTCGAAGGTCGTCGCCGCCGACATGGCCACGGCGGCGGGGATCGAGACGACGATCTGCAACGGCGTACGAGCGGAGGCGCTGCGCGCGGTGCTCGCGGGCGAGCGCGAGGGCACGCGCTTCGCCGCGCGCGAGGCGCGCTACAGCTCGTTCAAGCTGTGGCTGAAGTACGCCAAGCCCTCGCGCGGCACGCTGCTGATCGACGCCGGCGCGGCACGCGCGGTTCGCGAGGGTGCTGCCAGCCTGCTGCCGGTCGGCGTCGTCGAGGTGCTCGGCGAGTTCGAGGCGGGCGACGCCGTCGAGATCGCACAGGCGGACTCCGACGACGGCCAGCACCATGCGCTGGGCAAGGGGATCTGCAACTACTCGGCGCAGGAGCTGCGCCAGGTGCAGGGGATGAAGTCGGCGCGCGCCCGCGAGTTGATGCCGCGCGCGAGCGAGGAGGCGGTGCACCGCGACTACCTCGTGGTGGACTGAGGGTCGTACCCTTTAGAGCCATGGCAACGGTCGTCTCATCAGTCAGCGACATCTGCCGCGCGGCCAAGCGCGCCTCGCGCGAGCTGGCACGGCTGGACACCTCGGTCAAGGACGCCGCGCTCGAGGCGATCGCGGCGGCACTGGAGGAGCGCGCCGGGGAGATCCTCGCGGCCAACGAGCGCGACATGGAACTCGGGCGCGAGCTCCAGATCGGCGACGCGCTGCTCGACCGCCTGCGCCTGGACGAGCGGCGCTTGGCGCAGATCGCGCAGGCGGTCAGGCAGATCGCGGCGCTCGCCGATCCGGTCGGCGAGGTGATCGACGGCCGGCGGCTGCCGAACGGGCTCGACGTGCGCAAGGTCCGCGTGCCGCTGGGCGTCGTCGCGGTCGTGTACGAGGCTCGTCCGAACGTGACGATCGACGCGGCGGCGCTGTGCCTGAGGTCGGGCAACGCGATCGTGCTGCGCGGCTCCTCCTCAGCGGAGCACTCCAACGCGGCGCTTGCGCAGATCGCGAGCGAGGCGGCGGTGGCCGCGGGCCTGCCGGACGGCTGCGTGAGCCTCGTCGCCGGCGGCGGGCGCGAGGAGCTGGCCGAGCTGGCGACGCAGAGCGACAGCGTCGACCTGATCATCCCGCGCGGCGGCGAGGGGCTCAAGCAGGCGCTGCAGGCGGTCGCGACGGTGCCTGTGATCTACGCGGCGTCCGGCAACTGCCACGTCTACGTCGACTCCTCGGCGAATCTCGACCACGCCGAGGCGATCGTGCTCAACGCGAAGGTGCAGCGGCCGGGCGTGTGCAACGCGGCGGAGACGCTGCTCGTGCACGGCGACGTCGCGCCGAGCTTCGTGCCGCGGATCGTGCGCGCGCTGAACGAGGCGGGCGTGGTCGTGCGCGGCGACGAGCGGGTGCTCGAGCTCGCCGAGGACGAGAGCGAGGCCACGGGCTCGAAGGAGGCCGTCTCGGCGCTCGAGGCGGAGGCGTCGTTGTCGGATTCGGCGCTCGTGCAGGCGGCGACCGAGGAGGACTGGGAGACGGAGTACCTCGCACTGACGCTCGCCGTCGGCGTGGTCGACTCGGCGGAGCAGGCGATCGAGCACATCGGCCGCTACGGCAGCGGTCACTCGGAGGTGATCGTGACGCGCGACACGGCGGCGACGCGGGCCTTCCAGCTCGGCGTGGACGCGGCCTGCGTGTACGTCAACGCATCGACGCGCTTCACCGACGGCGGCGAGTTCGGGATGGGCGCCGAGATCGGCAACTCGACGCAGAAGCTGCACGCGCGCGGCCCGATCGGCCTGCGCGAGCTGTGCACGTTCAAGTACCTGGTGGAGGGCGACGGACACGTCCGCGCCTGAGCGTCCGCCGGGCCCTGGGCATCCGGTGGCCCGATCGAAGGGACTCGCTGGGCGTCCTCGGCGGCACGTTCAACCCACCGACGCTGGGCCACCTCGCGATCGCGGCTCACGCGCGCGAGCAGCTGGGGCTAGAACGGGTCGTGCTGATGCCGGCCGGCTCGCCACCGCACAAGCAGATCGCCGAGGACCCGGGCCGGCAGCGGCGCCTGGAGATGTGCAGGCTGCTCGTGCGCGGGGCCGAGGGCCTGGCTGTCTGCGCCCTGGAGACGGAGCGCGACGGCCCGTCCTATACGGTGGATACCTTGAGAGAGACTGCATGCCCGCCATCCAGAGACCGAGTTGACGCTGATCGTCGGGGCGGACATCGCGAGCACGCTGCCGAGCTGGCACGAACCGCGGGTGCTGCTCGGGCTGGCCACGCTGGCCGTCGCCGCGCGGCCGGGCAGCGACCGGCGCGAGGTGCTCGACGCGGTCTCGTCGCTGGACGCAGCGCAGCGCGTTCGCTTCCTCGACGCGCCGCTGATCGACGTCTCCTCCTCGCGGGCGCGCGAGCGGTCGGCGGCGGGTGAGCCGATCGAGCGGCTCGTCGGCTCGGATGTGGCGGAGTACGTGGCCGAGCACGCGCTGTACGGCGCCGGCGCGCGGGCGGCGAGCTGATGGCGGCCGGCGAGTCGGTGGCCGGGGCGGAGTCCGTGGCCGGGGATGATTCGATGGCCGCAGATGAGCCGATGGCCGGCGGCGAGGGCCCTGTGAAGGGCGGCGGGGAGCCGTCCGAGCGCGGCCAGGCGCTGCAGCCGCAGCAGTTGCTCGGCGAGATCGTGCGGCTGGCGGCCGACAAGAAGGCGATCGACGATCGTCGAGCTCGACCTGCGCGGCGTGCTCGGCTACACCGACTACTTCCTGATCTGCTCGGGCAACACGACGCGCCAGACGAAGGCGATCCACGACGGCATCCTCGAGGGGCTCAAGCGCGAGCACGGGACGCTGCCGCGTCGGGTCGAGGGGGCGAGCCGCGCCGACTGGATCCTGATGGACTACCTCGACGTCGTCGTGCACATCTTCACGCCGCAGGCGCGCGATTACTACCGCCTGGAGCAGCTGTGGGGTGAGGCGCCGCGCGTCGCTGACGGCGCGTGAGCGGATAGCCGGGCGTGAGCGGACAGCCGGGAATTCGCGCTGGTGACGGGACGTGGTTGGAGACGCGCTGCGAGTGCCCGAAGGCGGCGGCGAGCCCCGTATTGCGAGACGCTCAGCCACCCGTCTAGCCATAGTTGAAATCCGGCGGATGCCTCGGATAGGGTGGCCCGGACAGCGCCCGCGAGAGGCGCCGGGCGCGCAGCAGGGGGAGAAGAGCATGTATCGATTCTTGGCTGCTCGCAGCCGTAACACTCTTGCGCTGGCCCTGGCCGGCGGGATGCTGATGGCACTTGCACTGGCGCTGGGCGCGTTCGCGCCGCGGGCGCTCGCCGATGGCCCCGGCGTGGGCGCGCCGTGGACGGCGAGCGTCGGCGACTCGTACATCTCCGGCGAGGCCGGTCGCTGGGCGGGGAACACGAACATGAGCTCATCGACGATCGACGCGCTCGGCTCGACGGCGTATGACGACAACGGCGCGGGCAACGCCGAACTGATCTCCGGTTGCCATCGCTCGAAGGCGGCCGAGGTCAACATCGGCGGCGGCGTGAGCGGCGAGAATCTGGCGTGCTCGGGAGCGAAGACGTCGACGTTCACCGAAGGCAGCACATTCAAGCCGGGGCTCGACTTCTACAACTCGAGCGGTAAAGAAGGCCAGGCGCTGATGCTGCAGCACTTCGCGGCGAGCCACAACGTGAAGCTCGTGGCGGTCTCGATCGGCGGCAACAACTTCAACTTCGCGAGCATCGTGCAGACGTGCGTCGAGGACTGGCTGCTGTCGCCGTCGTGGTGGCCGAACTACTGCAACGACGACAGCTCGGTGACGAGCAATTTCACGACGAGCAACGTCAACAAAGTGAAGGGCGAAATCACGACGGCGATCAACAACGTCGCGCAGGCGATGACGAACGCCGGCTACACGACCTCGCAGTACACGATCGTCGTGCAGGACTACCCGTCACCGATCCCGCTCGGCTCGGGCTTCCGCTACCCGCAGACGGGCTACACCCGCCAGGAAGTCGACGGCTGTGGCTTCTGGAACAACGACGCCAACTACGCCAACGAAAAAATGCTGCCGACGATCGACAGCACCGTGTTCGGGGCGGCAAGCGCGACGGGCCTGCCCAACGTCAAGACGCTCGAGCTCGGCTCGGCCTTCAACGGCCGCCGGCTGTGCGAGAAAGGCGTGGGGCTGCTCGAGGAAGAGGGCCTGTCCAACTGGAAAGGCGCGGGCGCGTCGGACAAGACGGAGTGGATCAACATGATCCGTACGATCACGGCGATCTTCCCGCCGTATGAAATCCAGGAAGACATCCACCCCAACTACTGGGGTGAGCTGGCCCTGCGCAACTGCCTGACGCAGGCATACAACGCGGGCACGCCGAAGGGCGGGACGTGCACGATCTCGGGCACCGGCCTCAACGGGGCGGGCGAGCCAAACATGCTGCTGAAATAGGCGCTCTACCGACCCTGCGCCGCCGCCGCTCCAAGATGCGGCGGCGCAAGGATCGGGGCGTCGGCCAGGGGGAAGTCGCACGACACCGGCCGTGAGGCCCTGGCCGGTGTCGTGCGCCTGGCTGCGAAGATGGCCGCGTGAGCGCGACACGCGAATCGCCGCGCGTCAGCGCGGTAATGCGAGAAGACGAGCGGGTCACGCCGCTGGAGCTGTTCTTCGACCTCGTGTTCGTGCTCGCGTTGACGCAGTGCACGACGCTGATCGCGCATACGCCGACGTGGGGCGGGGTGCTGAAGGGGCTGCTCGTGCTGGGGATGCTGTGGTGGTCGTGGGTCGGCTATGCGTGGCTGACGAGCGTGCTCGACCCCGAGGAGGGAGCGGTGCGCCTGGCGATCTTCGCGGCGATGGCGGCGTTCCTGGTGGCGGCGATCTGCGTGCCGCACGCGTTCGGCTCGCAGGCGCTGCCGTTCGCGTGCGCCTACGCGGTCGTGCGTGCGGCGCACATCGTGCTGTTCATGCTCGCCAGCCGCGAGAACGAGACGCTGCGCAAGTCCGTGATCGGCCTCGCCGGGAGCACGGCGGTCGGCGCGGGGCTCCTGTTCGTGGCGGCGGCCGCCTCGGGCGACCTGCGCGTGGCGATCTGGGGGGTCGCGCTGCTGCTCGACGCGGGCGGCCCGTTCCTGTTCGGTCAGGACGGCTGGAAACTCGTCCCGGGCCACTTCGCCGAGCGCCACGGCCTGATCGTGATCATCGCACTGGGCGAGTCGATCGTCGCGATCGGAGTCGGGGCGAAGGCTTCGATCGACGCCGGCATCGTCGGTGCTTCGGTGCTCGGCATGGTCGTCGCGGCGGCCATGTGGTGGGTCTACTTCGACGTCACGGCGATCGTCGCGGGCCGGCGCCTGGCGAAAGCGGCCGAGGGCCACGAGCGCAACGGCATCGCGCGCGACTCCTACTCCTACCTGCACTTCCCGATGATCGCCGGGATCGCGCTGCTGGCGGTCGGCCTGAAGATCACGCTGGCGCACGTGGGCAAGGATCTGGCGCTCGTCCCGGCGGTGGCGCTGCTGGGCGGCACCTCGCTGTACCTGCTCGCGCACGTCGCCTTCCGCCTGCGCAACATGCACACGCTGAGCGTGCGACGGCTGGTGTGCGCGGCGCTGCTGTTGGCGTTGCTGCCGGCGGCGGTGTCGCTGCCGGCGCTGGCCACACTGGGCATTCTCGCGGCGCTGCTGTGCGCGCTGATCGCGTATGAGGCGCTTCGCTACGCCGATTCGCGCGACCGCGTGCGCCACCAGCTCGCGCGCGAACCGGTCGCCGATTAGCGCCGCCGCGCTTCTGGCACCCGCGCGGTGTTCCAACGAGAGAGGGAACACATACAGAGGCAATGACCCGTAGCCAGTCGGCCGGAGCGCTACCCGATGGATCGCTGGACTCGACGAGCGTCATCCAACTTCCACAAGGAGCGTTCACATGTCGCGCAGAGCATCCACGTTGCTGGTCGTGCTTGGCCTCGCCGTCCCGTCGCTGGCGGCGAGCTGTGAGATGGCGGCGCTGGCGCCGGCGGTCGCATCGGCGACGCCGACGGTCACGTTCAAGGCGCGCGCGATCCCGATTCCGGGATTTCGCGGCACGGGCAACATCCTCGGCGCGGGAGCCGCGCTACAGGTGCAGTACACGATCAAAGGCAGCGAATATGGCGGCTTTCCGCCGCCGCTGGTTGGGATCAACTTCTACACGCCGGCGGGCACGAGGATCGACACACGCGGCTTCGCCGTGTGCCAGCCGTCGGTGCTGCAGAACATGGGCCCGGCGGCGTGCCCGAGGAAGTCCAAAGTGACGCTGTCGGGCACGGCGCTCGGTGTTGTCAGCTTCGGCACCCAGCGGGTCGAGGAGCGCGCCTCGATCAAGGCCTTCTTCGCGCCGGGCGGGGCGCTCCAGTTCTATACGGAAGGCAGCTCGCCGGTGTCGCTCGAATTCCTCTCGCCGAGCCACGTGACCAGCGCGCCGGCGCCGTACGGGCAGAGGTTCGTCACGTCGGTGCCGCTGATCGAAACGGTGCCGGGCGCGCCGGATGCCTCGGCGCTGTCGATCGAAGTGAAGATCGGCGCGGCGTTCAAGCAGGGCAAGCGCGTGAGCTACTACGGGCGCGTGCCCAAGCGCTGCCCGAAGGGCGGCTTCCGGCTGAAGTCGGAACTGCTGTTCGCGGGGCTCGGCGGCCTGGCGCCGCAGACGGTGCCGGTGACGTACAGGGCGCCGTGCCCGCGCGGCGCCCACCGCGCGAAGGCCAGCCACCGGCACGCCAGGCACGCGCACAAGCGCCACCGGCACGGCCGCCGCCACGGCTAGCAACGGGCCAGCTGTAGCTCAGGCCGGGACGGACACGGCCGGCGCGGGCGTCTGCAGGGGCGCTCGCGCGCCGGTGCGCTGCGTGAGGATCACGCGACTGCCCCCGGACGGGCTGAAGGCGATGCCGCGCCGACGCGTGATCTCGGGCACGGCGCCGGCCGGGCGAAGCTCGTGGCGCCGCAGCGCGGCGCCCAGCACGAGCTTCATCTCGAGCAGCGCGAAGCTCGCGCCGATGCAGCGCCGTCGCCCGCCGCCGAAGGGGATCCAGGTGTAGGTGCCGGGCGACTGCTCGAGGAAGCGCTCGGGGCGGAAGGCGTATGGGTCGGGGTAGATGTCCGGGTCGTGGTGCACGAGGTAGGCGCTGGCGAACAGCACGACGCCGGGCTCGTAGCGGATGCCGCCGACCTCGATCGCCTGCTTGACCAGGCGCGGCTCGGCGTTGGGCAGCACGGGGCGGCGGCGCAGGATCTCGTTGATCGTGGCCGTCAGGTAGGCCTCGTCGGCGCCGTGGTCGAGCTCGGCGTGCAGGCGGCGCTGGACGTGGGGCTCGCGCGCGATCCGCTCGAACGCCCAGGCGAGCTGCGAGGCGGTCGTCTCGTGCCCGGCGACGAGCGCGGTGACGAGCTCGTCGCGCAGCTCGGGCGCGGTCATCGGCCGGCCGTCCTCGTCGCGTGCGCCGAGCAGCATCGAGAGCACGTCCTCACCGTCGCCTTGCTCGCCGCGGCGCTCCTCGATCAGGCCGAAGATCAGCTCGTCGGCGCGAGCGCCGATGCGTTCCATGCGCCCGACGGGCCCGCGACCTTTGAGCAGTCGCTGGGCGGGCGGGATCAGCGACAGCGGGCTGTCGCCGAAGGCGAGGATCTCGGTGAGCAGGTCGCGCAGCTCATCGAGCTGGGCGCCGCGCTGGAGCCCGAAGACGGCGCGCAGGATGATCTCGAGCGTGAGCCGGCGCACGGGTGGATGCAGCGCGACGGGCTGCTCGAGCGGCCACGAGGCGACCTCACGCTCGGCCAGCTCGCTCATCAGCCCGGACAGGCGCTGCATCCGCTCGCCGTGGAAGGCGGGCAGCAGCAGCTTGCGCTGGCGCAGGTGCGGGCCCTCGTCGAGCAGGATCACCGAGTTGGGACCGACGATCGGCTCGAGGATGCCGGCGCCCTCGCCGGGGTGCAGCACCTCGGGCGGGGCCTGGAAGACCTGCTTGATCTCCTCGGGATCGGAGATGATCACGAACGGCGATTGGCCGAGCAGGCGGATCGTGAAGCGCCGGCCGTAGCGCGCGCGGCAGCGCTCGGCGAAGGCGGTCGGGCGACTCCACCAGCCGATCGTCTGCAGCGCGCTCGGCAGGCGCGGTCCGGGGGGCAGTTGGCTGCTCATGGTGACTCCCCGAGGGGACGAGAGCGGGGAGAACGATTCTACGCCTGCCGCGAGGGCACTGCGGGCATCGCATCGGGGCGCCACTCGCCGGACATCATCATCAAATAAATAAATAAAAAGAGGACACGCAACGCCGCCTTGGTGGCGAGGAGCCGGCGTTTCAGGTCCGTGCGCTCCAGCGATCGGCCCACGAGCTGAGGGGCTTGAGCGCTTCGAGCAGGTCTTGACCTTCGGGCGTGAGGCTGTAGCCCTCGCCGGGCTGCTGCTCGACGACGCCGGCATCGCGCAGCTCGCGCAGGCGCTGGTTGAGCACGCTCGAGGACATGTCGCCGCAGTGCATCTGCAGCTGGCGGAAGGTGAGCGGCTCGCTGCGCAGCTCCCACAGCACGCGCAGCGTCCAGCGCCGGCCGAGCAGGTCGAACAGGACCATGATCGGCCGGCCACTACGCGATCCGCGCGCGGGCGCGCCCGGCCGGGGCATCCCTCCATCTGAGTGCTGCGAAAACAGAAGCTATACTCCTTGCTTTGATTATCGAAGCGAAAGGATAGCGAGCAATGCCCGAGCCGCGGATCGCCCCGTTGCAGCCGCCATACGAGCCGGAGATGGCGGCGATGCTCGCCAGGTGGATGCCGCCGGGGAGCGGGGTGGAGCCGCTGGCGCTGTTCCGCACGCTTGCCGTGCACGACGGGCTGTTCTCGCGCATGCGACCGCTCGGCGCCGGCATCCTCGGCCACCCGCGGCTCGGTCCGCGCGAGCGCGAGCTGTTGATCCTGCGCACGTGCGCCCGGGCGGGGGCGGAGTACGAGTGGGGCGTGCACGCCGTCGCCTTCGCCCGGCCGCTGGGGTTGAGCGACGAGCAGGTCGCGGCGACCGTGCTCGGCGCGTGCGACGACCCGGCGTGGCCGGATGCCGATGCGCAGCTGATCGCGGCGGCCGACACGCTGTATGAGACGGACGGGATACCCGACGAGCTGTGGGCGGGGCTGTCGTCGCGGCTGGATCAGGATCAGCTGCTCGAGCTGGTGATCGTCGCCGGCTGGTATCGGCTGATCTCTTACGTGATCAACGCTGCGCAGGTCGAGCTCGAGCCGTGGGCCGAGCGGTTTCCGCTGCGCGGATGAGTTCCAGCGGATGCCGCCGGGATTGGGGGAGGCGGCCGTCAGGTACGGTGGAGATGCTACAGTGTCGCACATGGATGTCGGGGTGCGAGATCTGCGTAATCAGACCGGGCGAGTGATCGACGCCGTCAGGGCCGGCGAGCGAGTGACCCTCACCGTGCACGGTGAGCCGATTGCGGACATCGTGCCCCACGGTCGCCGTGCACGCTGGCTCTCTGGGCCGGACCTGCGCGATCAGCTCGCCGATCGCGCCGCGGATGCAGCGCTGCGGAAAGATCTGGACGAGCTGGCGGGCCAGACCATCGACGAGCTTTGAGCACGTCCGGCAGCGGCCTTCTGGACACTTCGGTGTTCATCGCCCACGAGACGGGACGGCCGCTCGCAGAGCTGCCGGCGCACGTGGCGGTTTCGGTCATCACGATCGGCGAGCTCCAGCTCGGCGTGCTCGCCGCTCGCGAGACTTCGGCCCGGGCCCGTCGAGCCGACACGCTCGCCCTCGCCAGAGCCGCCGATCCGATCCCTGTGAGCGAGGCGGTGATGGTCACATGGGCGCGGCTCGTAGACGCTTGCCGCGACGCCGGTATTCACCGAGCGGTCAAGCTGACCGACGCGCTGATTGCTGCGACCGCGATCGAGCATGGGCTGCCTGTCGTCACGCAGGACGAGGACTACAGGCAGATCGCCCGCGCGTGCCCTGAGCTGCACATCGTCTCGGTCTGACGCTCCACGTGAAGTGAGCGGTTAGTTTGCCGACGTCAAATGGAGCTAGTCGGGCTCGAACCGACGGCCTCCGCCATGCCATGGCGGCGCTCTCCCAGCTGAGCTATAGCCCCTCAATCTGGTGGTGGAAGTGTAGCCTCCCCGCCTCTATTCCGGCGGAATGAACTCCGGCACGTCAAGGTCCTCGTCGGGCTCGTCGAACCTGCGCCCGCTCGACGCCCGCTCGACGCCCGCGCCCGGCCCGGCCTGGTCGAGGCGTGCCGTCATGCTGCCGTGCGCCAGGCGCACGTCGCGCAGCAGGCGCTCGGCGTTGTTGCGCAGTGAGACCGACAGCTCGCGCAGGTTGCGCGACAGCTCCGTGCCCTCGCGCAGGACCTCGCGCGCGACCGTGTGCGACTCGCCGACGATCTCTCGCGCGTCCTCGCGCGCCTTGGTGCGGACCGCTTGGGCCTGCTCGAGCGCCTCCGCGTGCAGCTTCTCCAGGTCCTCGCCGCCCGACGCGCGCGTGCGCTCGGCCTCGCTCTGCCCCTCGGCCAGCAGCTCGCCCGCCTGCGCGCGCGCTTCCTCCACGATGCGCTCCGCCTCCACGCGCGCTCCCGCGAGCGTCGCGCCGGTCTGGTCACGTGCGCTCGCGCGCTCGAGCTCACCGTCGGCTCGCGCGCTCGCGCGCTCCTGCTCGGCATCGCGCTGCGCCGCCGCCCGCACCTGCTCGGCCTCGGTCTGCGCCTCTGCCCTTACTCGCTCCGCCTCGGCATGGATCGAGCCAACAGCGGCTACCGCGTCGTTGCGCGCCGCCTCCGCCTGCGCGCGCGCCTCGCGCAACAGCTCCTCCGCTTCCCGCTCCGCCGCCTCGACACGGTTGGCCGCCGCGCGGTCGGCCTCCGCGATGCGCTCCCGCGCCCGTCCCTCTGCCTGCTCGCGCAGCTCCGCCGCCGTGCGTTCGGCCGCCTCGACGATGCCCGCCACGCGCCCCGCCGCCGAGTCGAGCGCGTCGCGCCCCGCCTCGTGCCCCTCCGATTCCGGCCTGCTCGGCTCCATCCTGCTCATGGTAAACGGCCGGCCCCGTCGAGCAACGACCCTGTGCGTGCGTTGCGTGTGGCAGTAATCGTTGGAAATCCGTCCTTGCGGACAGACCCGCGTTGAACGATGATCGCGGCATGGCCGAACGTCATTCGACCCGCCAAATCGTGATCGTCCTGTTCCCCGGCATGCAGAGCCTCGACGTCGCCGGCCCCGCCGAGGTGTTCTCCGGCGCCCAGCGCCTGCTCGACGCCGCCGCCGGTTCCGAGCTCGGCCGTGGTGAGCGTCCCGGCGGCGCCTCGCGCTACGAGATCCGCACGCTTAGCGTCGATCGAGCGCCCGTGCGCACGTCGAGCGGGCTGACGCTCGTACCCGACGGCTCGCTCGAGCAGGCGCCGCGCAGGATCGACACGCTGATCGTGCCCGGCGGCGACGGCACGCGCGCAGCCGTGCGCGACGAGTCGCTGCTCGCCTGGATCGCCGCTGCCTCGGCGCGCGCACGGCGCACCACATCTGTCTGCACCGGCGCCTTCCTGCTTGCCGCCGCTGGACTGCTCGACGGCCGCCGCGCCACCACGCACTGGGCCTCCGCCGAGGCGCTCGCCCGCCGCTTCCCCGACGTCGACGTCGACCCCGACCCGATCTTCGTGCGCGACGGCGACGTGTGGAGCTCCGCCGGCGTGACCGCCGGGATGGACCTCGCGCTGGCGCTCGTCGAGGACGACCACGACCGCGAGCTCGCCCTGACCGTCGCACGCCACCTCGTGCTGTTCCTCAGGCGGCCCGGCAGCCAATCGCAGTTCAGCGCCACGCTCGCCTCCCAGCAGCCCGAGCGCGAGCCCCTGCGCGAGGCGCAGCGAAGCGTCGTCGAGGACGTCGCCGGCGATCACTCCGTCGAGGCCATGGCAGCGCGCGCGCACATGAGCGCACGCCATTTCGCACGCGTCTTCAGCGCCGAGACCGGGGTCACGCCGGCTCGCTTCGTCGAGCGCGTGCGCCTCGAGGCCGCCCGCCGGATGCTCGAGGACGGCCGCGAGCCGATCGCCCTGATCGCCGGCGCCTGCGGCTTCGGCACTGCCGAGACGATGCGCCGCGTGTTCCTGCGCACGCTCGACGTCGGGCCCGCCGAGTATCGCCGCCGCTTCCAAGCCGGCAGCGTCGGCTACGCGGGCGCCGCGCATCGCAGCCCGCGACGCAGTCGTCATCCGATCATCAAAAAGAAAAAGGAGCAGAGCAGATGAACACCGCGATCCTGCTGTACGACGGCTTTACCGCGCTCGACGCCATCGGGCCGTACGAGGTGCTCAGCCGCCTGCCCGGTGCGCGCGTCACCTTCGTCGCCGCCGAGGCCGGGCCCGTGCGCACCGACAACCACATGCTCACCGTGACTGCCGAGTGCTCGCTCGACGAAGTCCCCGCGCCCGAGATCGTGCTCGTTCCCGGCGGCCCCGGCGAGGTCGCCGCTCGCGCTGGTGGTCGCGCGCTCGACTGGCTGCGCGCCGCGCACGAGACCAGCACCTGGACGACCTCCGTCTGCACCGGCTCGCTGATCCTCGCCGCCGCCGGGTTGCTCGAGGGCAAGCGCGCCACAGGACACTGGCTCGCCATGGACAAGCTGCGCGAGCTCGGCGCCGAGCCCGTCAGCGAGCGTTTCGTGTTCGACGACAAGATCGCCACCGCCGCCGGCGTCTCCGCCGGCATCGACATGGCACTCGCCCTCGCCGCGCAGATCGCCGGCGAGAACGTCGCCCAGGCGATTCAGCTCGGCATCGAGTACGACCCGCAGCCGCCTTTCGACGCCGGCTCGCCGCAGAAGGCGCCCGCCGAGATCGTCGCGCTGCTGCGCGAGAACAGTCGCTTCGTGATGGGGGATCGAGCTCTCGCGTGAGCGACCCGTAGCCGTTTTGTGCAGGCGGCGATTCCAGTAACTAAGATCGGCTGCCATGCGCGGGCCTGAAACCGGTCGTCCGCTGATCGCCATACATCTGCATTAGTTTGACAATTTATGCCGCTCTGGCCCACATGGAATTTACCCTGTAAATCACTTACTTTTGCAGATCAGTACTCGTGTGGACTGCGATCGACCTGCTCTGTGCCGAGGAGCAAAAAAAAGTGCACGTCCTGTGAAAGTCGTGGTAGCATCGCCGCCGCTCAGACTGATCCGCACGCGGGGGGAAGCATTGGCTTTGTTCCAATGGCTTGCCGGGTCGGGTCAGTCTCGCGACAAATTGCATAAATAGAAGACGCGATTGGGGAGTGGGCGATGCGGTCAACGCTGCGGTCATTGCTGGTGTCTGTTTTGGTTGCTTCGGGCGTTGCTGCATTGCCCGGCGCCACTGCCTCGGCGAGCGAGGCGGCCGGCGCTCAGGCCGGCGTGGGCTCCCCCCTGGGTGGGCCGCTCGTCGCGCCATCGGTCGACCAGCTACTACGCGGCGAAGGTGCTCGCGCTGCGCGTCAGGCCAGGCGCGCCAACCCGGTCGCGGTCGCCGGGCGCAGCGCCGCCCGCGTGCGGTTCGAGGGAGTGGCGCCCGCTAGAGCAGCGAGTCTCGCCGAGGCGGCTTTCCCTTCACTCGCTGCGCCTGCCGCGGGCATGTCGGTCCTCGCCCACGGGGAGCGAGTCCTTCGCTATGAGACCAACCACGCGGCCGAAGTCTCGCTGGCGAACGGCGACAAAGGCCTGATCGAATCGATCGCGCCGATCGCAACGACGGTCGGGCACCGGCACATGCCGCTCGATCTGCGCCTGACGGCGGCCCGCGGTGGCTTCGCGCCCGTGCGCTCTAGCGTCGACGTCCAAGTCCCGAAGCAGCTCGAAGACGGGGGAGTCTCGCTGCCGGGCATTAGCGTCTCGCTCACGCCTGTGGACGTCCACGGGGCGCCGCTGGCGGGCTCGCAGGGGCAGCTCCGCAGAGCGTCGGTGCTGTGGCGCCATGCCGATCGCCAGGGTGCCCTGGATCTTGCGAGCGTCGTCAAGGCGACGGCGGGCGGTCTCGATCTGAGCACGATGCTCCTTTCCCGGCGCAGCCCCGGCAAACTCTACTTCCACCTCGGCTTGCCCTCGGGTGCGCATCTCGCGCACACCGGCACGGGCGCTGTGCAGGTTCTCAGAGGCGCGGCGCTGCTCGCTAGGGTCGCGCCCGTCAGCGCCGAAGACGCCGAAGGGACGAGCGTGCCCGCGAAAATGAGCGTGCGCGGAAACACGCTCGCGGTCTCGGTCGATGCTGCGGGCGACTATCTCTACCCGATCGCGGTCGACCCCGAAATCGAAACCAACGACTCTCAGCTGGCGGAAACGGCGGGCGAAGAACGCTCGAACTGGGAATTCCATACGAGCAGCTCGGCGCACTTCGAAAAGCATTGGGAAAAAGGGGTCGAACGCCTGGAAACCAAAGGCATCGGCAACTACACGCCCGGCGAAATTGCCTACTGGGGCTATCAGACCCAAGGCGTCTCGCACATCTACGAGATCAAAGTCATCGACTCGGCTCACAATCTCAACCACAAAGTAGAATCATTCCTGGAATTCGTCGGACCGGGCGGGACCAAAGAAACCGAAAGAAAGCTCTCCAGCCAATTCTCTAATCCCGAATACGAAAACAAAGAAGAGCTCGCGTTCTGCGCGGATAATCCGCTCAAAGAAGAAGAACTCGACCCTCCGGCCTGCGGCCCGACTTTCGGCAAAGCAAACAACATCTTTCACTTCGAGCAGGCGGCCACCGGCAACCCGGAAGGCAACTACGGCTTCTCCGACTCGATGACCCAAGGCATCATCTCGATCGCCGAGCCCAGCGGCACGCACTCGACGACGAGCTACAACACGAGTTCGTCGACGATCGAAGTCGAAGTCGAAGGCCCGGGCGGGAAAGAAAAAGTCAAACGAACCAACGCGCTCCTCAGCGGCGCGAATACCTGGCTTTCCAGGCTCCCCGGAAAAGAAGGCGGTGCGATCGGGCTGAAGGCCGCCGACACGGGGATCGGCGTGTCTGGCACCAAACTCGAATACGAAAGCGCGTCGAAAGTCTGGACCCCGCTTGAAGAACACAACTACCGCACCGAAAAACATCTGAGCGAAAGCGGCTGTCGGGGTGTCCAATGCTTCGTCACACACGAAGAAGGCTGGACGCTCACGCCGACGCTGCCTGACGGCGAACAGACAGTGCGCTACAAGGCCCATGAGGCGATCTCGGGGACCGAAACGGTCGCGGGCGAAGGCACGGCGACGGTCAAAGTGGACACGAAAAAGCCACATGGGCTGTTCATCGCCGGCTTGCCGTTCGACGGGGAACTCAGCGAACGTCCGTACGAACTCACCGTTCGCGCCAGTGACGGGGAAGGGTCGACCATCGCGAGTTCCGGGATCAAAAAGATCGAGCTGTTCGTCGACGGAAAAGAATTCGGTGCCGCCGGGGGCTCCTGCACGGCCGCAAAAGGCGAATGCACCGCCACGAACAAATGGACGGTCAACGGCGCCGAACTGGGGGCGGGCAAACACGGTCTGGTGGTCGTGGCGTTCGACAACGCGGGGAATGAAGGAAGGTACGAACAGAAGGTTGCGATCCGCCATTCCACGCCCGTGGCGATGGGCCCCGGCTCCGTGGATCTGCAGTCCGGCGACTTCGCGCTGGGCGCGAACGACGTCTCGATGGGCTCGGGTCTGACGGTCGGGCGGAACTACAGCTCGCGCGCGACGACGGCGGGCGGCAACGGTCCCTTCGGACCGGAGTGGAACTTCAGCCTCGGCAACAGCGAGTCGCTTGCGGAACTGCCCGACGGGGACGTCGTGCTCAGCGCCGCCAACGGCGGCCAGACGATCTTCGCCGCGCTCGGCGAAGGCAAATTCGAATCACCGCCCGGCGACTCGAACATCGAACTGACGCTCGAAGAAAACAAAGAAACCAAACAGAAGCTCGCCTACTACCTGAAGAACCCGGCCGCGAGCACCTCTGTGAAGTTCAAACAGCCGGTCAGCGGAGGCGTCTGGGTGCCCGTGACGCAAGAAGGCGCAGTAGCCACCGACACGGTCACCTACAGCTACAACACCGTGTCTGCGGTCTCCCAGTATCCCGTGCCCGGCGCCGGCGAAGGATCCGACCTGGAAGGGATCACGGGCGGGCCCGACGGCAATGCTTGGTTCGTCGACCATACCGGCAACAAAGTGGGAAAGATCAGCCCAACCGGGGGAGTAACGACTTACTCGCTGCCGAGCGAATCGCTGCCAAACCGGATCATCGCCGGTCCGGACGGAAACCTCTGGTTCACGGAGAGCAAAAAGATCGGCAAGGTGACGCCTTCGGGCAAAATCACCGAATACAAAACGCCCTACCCGGAATACGGCGGTCAGGGGATCGCCATAGGCTCGGACGGATATATCTGGTACTCCGATCCGATCAACAACAACATCAACAAGATGGAAGTCGCCTCGGGCTTCACCTGGACCGCAGTCCATCTGCCGACCGGCAGCTCCCCGACCGAACTGACCCTGGGACCCGACGGGAACATCTGGTTCGTCGACGGTAGCTTCTCGACGCGGCACAAGATCGGCAAGATCACCACCGCCGGCGTCGTGACTGAATACTCGCTGCCGGAAGGCAGCAAACCGGTCGACATCACGGCCGGGTCCGGAAGCAGCCTGTGGTTCACGAACTCCGCCACGAAAAAGGTCGGCAAGATCACGACGACCGGCGAAGTCTCCGAATACTCGCTTCCGGAAAGCGGAACGCCCAACCACATCGCGAAGGGCCCGGACGGAAACGTCTGGTTCACCGCGCAGAAAAACGTCGGCAAGGTCACTCCCAGCGGCGAAGTCAGCGAGTACTGGGTCGGAGCGCCGTCCTCGGTCGATATCGCCTCGGGCTCGGACGGCAAGCTCTGGTTCACGGGAGCCTGGTCGTTTGAAAGCGGCACCTATCACGTTGGCTCGATCGTTCCACCAGGGACAATCGCCGAGCCCAAGGAAGTGCGTGCACCCGTCCCGTCCGGGGTTTCGTGCTCCTGGACGAGCGAACCGACCGAAATGGAACCCGGCTGCCGTGCACTCGAGTTCCACTACTACTCATGGACGTGGGCCAAAGGCGACGCCAAATCCGAATGGGGCGGGTTCGTTGGACAGGTGGAAAAGGTCCTGCTCGTCGCCTATGACCCAGCGAGCAAAATGATGAAGGAAACCGCAGTCGCCCAATACGAATACGACGCGCTCGGACGACTGCGTGCCGAGTGGGACCCACGCATCTCACCGAGTCTGAAGACGACCTACGGCTATGACGCGGAAGGCCATGTCACGGCGATCAGTCCGCCGGGGCAGGAGCCTTGGGCGCTCACCTACGGGCCGATCTCCGGCGACAAGGGAACCGGGCGACTGCTGAAGGCTAAGCGTGTACCGGCCTCCACCGAACTCTGGAAAGGCGAAGCGGTGGCGAACACCGAAGCGCCGAAAATCGGCGGCAGCGCGACCGAAAGCGTGATGCTCTCCGCGTCTGCCGGCAAATGGTCGGGCGCCCCGGTCAGCTATGCCTACCAATGGAACAGGTGTGCGAGCGGCGCGTGCACCGCGATCCCCGGGGCGACTAACCCGAACTACACCGTGCAGGCGGCAGACGCCGGCGACACTCTGTCGGTCACCGTGCGGGCGACGAATGCCGATGGCTCGGTCGCGGCGAACAGTGTCGAAACGAGCACGGTGAAAACACTGGCCTCATCCTTGACCGAATACTCGGTCCCGGCGGGAAGTTTGCCGCTCGGGATGACCGCAGGTCCCGAAGCGGGGACGCTTTGGTTCACCGATCTTGGCAGCAGCAAGATCGGGAAAGTAACATCTTCGGGCACGATCACCGAATACGCGCTGCCGACGGGAAGCGAACCGGAAGGCATCGTCAAGGGGCCCGACGGAAACCTCTGGTTTGTCGACAGCGGTACGAGCAAGGTTGGCAAGATCACAACCTCGGGCACGATCACCGAATACGCGCTTCCGGCGGGAAGTCGGCCGAGGTCGATCGCCGTCGGAGCCGATGGCAACCTCTGGTTCACCGAGTACTCAAAAGCGAAGATCGGCAAGATCACAACCTCAGGCACGATCACCGAATATGCACTGTCCGGCACCCTGCCGCAGCCGTTCGGAATCACTGCCGGCCCTGACGGCAACCTTTGGTTCGGCGAGAGGACGAAGATCTGCAAGATCACGACCGGCGGTGCGGTGACTGAATACCCGATCAGCGGCGGGGGGCGCGCGATCACCACAGGACCGGACGGTAACTTGTGGTTCACGGGACGCGGCGCGACGAGCTTCGGCAAGATCACCACATCGGGCGCGATCAGCACCTATACGGTGTCGAGCTTCGTTGAACCGCCTGAAGCCATCACCTCGGTGGGTGGGGCGCTGTGGCTGACGAGCAAATACACAAACCAGCTCTACCGGGTGTCAACGTCGGCTGACGTCAGCGAATATGCACTGCCGACCGGCAGTCAGCCTCAGCAGCTGGCCGCGAACTCGCTTGGCGAAATCTGGTTCGCAGAGGCGAACAACAAGATCGTCAAGATATCATCGAGCGTGGCCGGCGAAGCCAGGTCTCCCGAACCGGGGTCGACCCTCGAGTACAACGTCCCGCTCAGCGGCGCGAAAGCGCCCCACAACATGAGCGAAGGCGAAGTCGCCAGGTGGGGTCAGGTCGACGACCCGGCGGAAGCCACGGCGATCTTCCCATCGGACGAATCGCAGGCGTGGCCGGCGAGCGGCTACAAGCGCGCAACGATCTACTACCTGGACGAACACGGCCGCCAAGTGAACGTGGCGAGCCCGAGCGCCGAACCGAACGGGGCGATCGCGACGAGCGAACACAACGAATTCAACGACGTGATCCGCACGCTCACGCCCGATAACCGTCTCACGGCGCTCGCCGCCGGGGCCGGATCGGCTGAAAAATCGAAACTGCTCGACACGCAGAACACGTACAACGGCGAAGGCAAAAAAGAAAGCGAAGTCGAAGAAGCCGGTACGCGACTGATCGACGTGCTCGGCCCGCAGCACACGATCAAGTACCGCGCGGGCGGCGAACAGAAAGAATCGCTCGCGCGTCATCACGAAGTGCTGGTCTACAACCAGGGCGCTCCGGGCGGGGAAAAGTACGATCTCGTGACTGAAAGGTACGATCTCGCACAGCTCGCCAACCACGAAGAAGTCGAAGTCCGCACGACCAAGACCTCATACTCCGGTCAGAGCAACCTCGGCTGGAAACTGCGCTCGCCCACTTCGGCCACGGTTGACCCGGAAGGGCTCAAGCAGACGACCACGACCGAATACAACTCGACCACCGGGCAAATCACCGAAGTCCGTGGCGCCGGTGCTGACACCACGCTCAGCTACGCGAGCAAGTTCGGCGAAGGCGGCACCGAACCGGGCAAGCTGAAAAACCCGTGGGGCGTAGCCGTCAACTCGGAAGGCAAGTTGCTCGTCGTCGATACCGCGAACAACCGGATCGAGAAGTTCGGGCCCGAAGGCGCCTACATAAGCTCCTTCGGCGAAGCGGGTTCGGGCAACGGCCAGCTCAAAGAACCCGAGGGCATCGCGCTGGACTCCGCCGGGCACATCTCGGGTCGCCGACACGGGCAATAGCCGGATCGAGGAGTTCAGCTCGGCGGGCGCCTTCATGGCGACGGTCGGCTCCTTGGGCACCGAATCCGGCAAGTTCAAAGCCCCGGCGGCGCTGGCGTTCGACTCCAAAGGCAACATGTGGGTCGCCGACGCGGGCAACAGCCGCGTGGAGAAGTTCGACAAAGAAGCCAAATATGCATCCGAATTCGGCGCGCTTGGAAGCGAACCGGGCAAACTCGCGGAACCCAAGGGCATCGCCGTGGACTCGGGAGAACACATTCGGGTCGCCGACACCGGCAACAACCGCATCCAAGAGTTCTCCACGACGGGCAGCCTGCTCAAGCGCTTCGGCACCGCGGGTGCGGGCGAGGGTCAGCTGAACACGCCGAGCGACCTGAAGATCGACAGCTCGGGCGACATATGGACAGTCGACTCGCTCAACAGCCGCGCCGTGTCATTCACGCCGAGCGGCGCCTTCGTCACGCAGGTCGGCTGGAAAGGAACCGAAGCGGGCCAGCTCACCGAACCGCGCTCGCTCGCCTTCGACGCGGCCGGCAAAGCCTGGATCACCGACTCGTCGAACAACCGCCTGGAGCAGTGGTCGAAGGGTCCCAACGCGCATGACCAGAAGACGATCTACTACGGCTCCGGCGCGAACAGCGAATACCCGAGCTGCGGCGGCCACCCCGAGTGGGTCGGGCTCGTCTGCGAGACGCTGCCTGCGAAGCAGCCCGAACTGATGAGCCTGCCGAAGCTGCCGGTGACGCTCACTACGTACAACATGTACAACGAGCCCGAAACGATCACAGAAACATTCGGCTCGACGACCCGCACCAAAAAAGAAACCTACGACGCGGGCGGCCGTAAGAGCTCTAGCGAAGTGACGGCGTCGACCGGCGTCTCGTTGCCGAAGGTCAACTTCACGTACAACGGCGAACTCGGCGTGCTCGAAAAAGAGGCCACCGAAGGCGAAGGAAAGACCCTTTCGAGCGAATTCAACCGCCTTGGCCAACGGGTCAAGTACACCGACGCCGACGGCAACGTTGCCAAATTCAAATACGGCGGACCCGAAAACGACTACCTCGTGGAAGAAGCCTCCGACTCGAGCGCCTCGAGCACGAGCAAACAGACCTATGAATACGATGCGACGACGAAGCTGCGCACAAAACTGGTCGACTCGGCCGCGGGCAGCTTCACGTCCACATACGACGCCGAGGGCAAGCTGACGAGCGTCTCCTATCCGTACGGCATGTGCTCCGACTACACTTACAACACGGTCGGGGAAGCGACGAGCGTGCAGTACACCAAGAGCTCCAACTGCTCGGAAAGCGAACCGGCTCTCTGGTACAGCGACACCCGTTCGCCCTCGATCCGCGGTGAACTGCTCAGCCAGGCGAGCACGCTGGCGAGCGAGAGCTACGTCTACGACTCGCTCGGGCGGCTCACCGAAACCCAGGAAACGCCGAGCGGCGAAGGCTGCACCGTACGTGCATATGCATTCGACGAAGGCGGCAGCCGCGCCAGCTCGAGCATGCGCACGCCCGGCATAGGCGGCGCCTGCCAGGCGGAAGGTGGCACGATCGAAGCTCACAACTACGACGAGGTCGGTCACCTCGCCGACGGCGGTATCGCCTATGACGGGCTGGGCAACGTCACCAAACTGCCCGCGGCGGACGCCGAAGGCAAAGAATTGACGAGCAGCTTCTACGCCGACAATGCGGTCGCGACGCAGACGCAGGCCGGGGTCACGAACGAATACAAGCTCGACCCCGAAGGGCGCACCCGCGAAACGATCACGGGCTCGGTCAAAGCGACCAGCCACTACGACTCTCCGGGCGAAGCCGTCGCCTGGACCGAATCGGCGGAAAAGTGGGTGCGCAACATCTCCGGCACCGACGGCACCCTGCTGGCGACGCAGACCAACGGAGAAACGCCGGTGCTGCAGTTGCACGACCTACAGGGCAACGTCGCCGCGACGATCGGCGACAAAGCCGGCGAAACAAAACTGCTCTCCAGCTACAACAGCACCGAATTCGGCGTGCCGAACGGCGGGAAAGCACCGCCGACGTTCGCCTGGCTCGGCGCCGTGGGGGTCGAAAGCTCCTTCTCGACCGGCGTGATCACGTACGGTGCGACCTCCTACGTACCGCAGACCGGCCGCGCGCTGCAGAGCGAACAGGTCGAAGCGCCGGGTCGCGGCGGTGGCTCGGGCCTCGGCACCCCCTTCACGATGCAGGAATCGGCCTGGGGGATGCAGGCCGCGGCCGCCAGGGGCGCCGAAGCGCCGGCGCTTGAAGCGGCGCGTGAAAAAGCGGCGATGGAAGCGGCGGCTGCGGCGTTCCTCGATCCGCCGGTGCGTCACATCTTCAACCGGAAACGCGCAGAAGACCGGGCCGAGGAATTTCTCGAACTGGAGTCGGTTTCAGCTGCACTCGCCTTCTTCGACGTACCCGCCGACCTCGTCGAGCTGGCTGGCAAATTGCTCGGCGATGCGGCCGCGTCGCTGCTCGGCACCGAGGTCTCGGATGCGATGGCCTGGCTCAACGACGCCAGTCAGAAGCTCTTCAAGTGTGCGGAGAACAAACGCCAATACAACGGCCGCCAAGTGAACATATGCTGGTTTGAATACGAACAAGACGAATGGGAACCGGAAATCCCAATCATTGGCACACACCCATTTGGCAAGCTGACGTGGCCGAACTTCAGCGTGGAGCCACTCGTCAACGAGTGCATCTACATCACGGGACCGAGCCTGGTCTGCGTCGCGAACGTCAGCATCTTCGAAAAAGAGCTGTGATGCTGCATCGATGCCTCGGGGGTAGGCCGGACGCGGGTTGACGTGATCGCGCCCGCCTGATCGAATCGGGCAAACGACCGAAGGGACTTCACATGGCCATCCTGATGACGCTGCAAATCGAGGGCGACCCCGCCCGCATCGAGCGGGCGCTCACCAGCGACCCTGAGCGCCTGAAGGCAGTTTCCGACCGCGCGAAGGGCAAAGGCGCCCTGCACCACGCCTTCTACGCGAACGCCGACGGGAGCGGGGTCGTCGTCGTCGACGAATGGGAGACCGCCGAGGGCTTTCAGCAGTTCTTCGGCGAAAGCCAGGAGATCGGGCAGATGATGGCCGAGGCCGGCGTTACCAGCCAGCCCACGCCGACCTTCTGGAGCGTGCTCGACACGCCCGACAGGTTCTAGCCTAACCGCCCGCGCGTTTCGCGCCCATCGCTCGCGCCGGGCGGCACGATCGCGCGGGCGGTCACGGCAGACCCGCCGAGGCCGCCCGCTAATCTGCGACCTCCCATGGCCGAGCCCACCGAGCACGTATACGACCCGCACGCGATCGAGTCGCGCTGGCAGCGCGTGTGGGCCGACGAGCGCACGTGGGAGGTCTCCAACGAGCTCGACGCCGGCGGGCGCTCGAGCAACGCCTACATCCTCGAGATGCTGCCCTACCCGAGCGGCGAGCCGCATATCGGCCATCTGAAGTGCTACGCGCTCGGCGACGCGATCGCGCACTTCAACCGCCGCCTCGGCCGCCGCGTGCTGCACCCGATGGGCTACGACGCCTTCGGCCTGCCCGCCGAGAACCACGCGATCAAAACGGGTGAGCACCCGCGCGACTCGACGGCCGCCTCGATCGCCTCCTTCCAGCGCCAGTTCCGCTCGTGGGGGATCTCGATCGACTGGTCGCGCGAGCTGGCCACGCACGAACCGAGCTACTACCGCTGGACGCAGTGGATCTTCCTCGAGCTGTTCCGCGCAGGCCTCGCCTATCGCAAAGAAGCCGCCGTCAAGTGGTGCCCGCACGACCAGACGGTGCTCGCCAACGAGCAGGTCGACGCCGACGGGCGCTGCGAGCGCTGCGGGAACCTCGTCGAGGTCCGCCAGCTCGAGCAGTGGTTCCTGCGCATCACCGACTACGCCGAGCGGCTGCTCGGCGACCTCGAACAGATCGAATGGCCCGGCAACGTGAAGACGATGCAGCGCAACTGGATCGGCCGCTCCGAGGGCGCCGAGGTCACGTTCCGCTGCGAGCAGCTCGGGATCGACTACCCCGTGTTCACGACGCGACCGGACACGCTGTTCGGCGCGACCTTCTTCGTGATGGCGCCCGAGCACCCCGACGTGCTGCGGCTCGTGCAGGGGACCGAGCACGAGCACGAAGTGCACGAGTACATCAACGTCGCGCTGAACGAGACCAACGAGGAGCGCGGCAACGCCGAGAAGCCGAAGACCGGCGTCGCGCTCGGGCGCACCGTCACCAACCCCGTCAACGGCGAGCAGATCCCGATGTACGTCGCCGACTACGTGCTGATGGAGTACGGCACCGGCGCGATCATGGCCGTGCCCGCCCACGACGAGCGCGATTACGCCTTCGCGCAGGCTTTCGGCCTGCCGATCCGCCGCGTGATCGAGCCGGCCGGCGGCAGCGATGTGGCCGACGCCGACGTGTTGCCTTACAGCGGCGACGGCGTGCTCGTCAACTGCGGCCCCGAGTTCGACGGCATGGCCAACCGCGAGGCGCTCGCCGAGATCGTGCGCTGGCTCGACCGTGAGGGCAAGGGCCACGCCTCGGTCAACTACAAGCTGCGCGACTGGCTGATCTCGCGCCAGCGCTACTGGGGCGCGCCGATCCCGATCATCCACTGCCCGAGCTGCGGCGTCGTGCCCGTGCCATACGGGCAGCTCCCCGTCGAGCTGCCCGACATCGAGGACTACACGCCCAAAGGGCGCTCGCCGCTGGCCGCCGCCGAGGATTGGGTCAACACGACCTGCCCGAGCTGTGCGGGGCCGGCCAAGCGCGAGACCGACACGATGGACACTTTCGTCGACTCCTCGTGGTACTTCCTGCGCTACTGCGACCCGCACAACGACGACGCCGCTTGGGACCCTGAGGCGCTGCGCGAGTGGATGCCCGTCGATCAGTACATCGGCGGCGTCGAGCACGCGATCCTGCACCTGATGTACGCGCGCTTCTTCTGCAAGGCGCTCGCCGACCTCGGCCACCTCGACTTCCAGGAGCCTTTCCAGGCGCTGTTCACGCAGGGCATGGTGACCAAGGACGGCGCCAAGATGAGCAAGTCGCGCGGCAATGTCGTCTCGCCCGCCTCGATTGTCGAGCGCGTCGGCGCCGACACGGCGCGCTGCTACATCCTGTTCGTCGGCCCGCCCGACCAGGACGCCGAATGGTCGGACTCGGGGGTCGAGGGCGTGCACCGCTTCCTCAGCCGCTTGTGGCGGTTGGCCGCCGAGACGGCCGAGCGCACCGACACGTCGAGCGAGGACTTCGACGTCTCGCCGAGCATGCAGGGCGATGACCTGCTGCTCCTGCGCAAGACCCACTGGGCGATCGACAAGGTCGGTGGCGACCTACGGCGCTTCGCCTTCAACACGGCGATCGCGGCCGTGATGGAGCTGCTCAACGACTGCTCGCGGCTGCGCGACTCCGTCGAAGCCGAGACGATGCGCTTCGCGCTCGCCACGAGCGCCTCGCTGCTGTTCCCCTTCGCGCCGCACGTCTGCGCCGACATCTACGAGCGGCTGACCGGTGCGCGCGTGTGGGAGGCCGCCTGGCCGCATCCCGAGGAGGAGTTGCTCGAGTCAGACGCCTACGAGCTCGTCTGCCAGGTCAACGGCAAGCTGCGCGATCGCGTGCAGGCCGCCGCCGGCGCCGGGCCCGAGGAGCTCAAGGAGCTGTGCAAGGCGACCCCCAACGTGCAGGCGCACATCGACGGCAAGGAGATCGTCAAGGAGATCGTCGTGCCGGGGAAGCTCGTGAACCTCGTCGTGCGCTAGTTCATCGCCGGCTCGCCATAGACTCGGGCACATGCCCGAGCTGAAGCCCGCCTACCTGATCCACGGCGACGACCACGGTGCGGTGGCCGAGCGTCGCGCCGGGTTGCGCGCGCTGGCCGAAGCGCCCGGCTCGGAAGCGGCGGTCGAGCTACTCGAGGGCGATAGCGCCTCGCCGGCCGGGGTCGCGGCGGCACTGTCGGCGATGACGCTCGCCGTCGGGCGCCGCGTGATCGTCGTGGAAGGCGTCGAGCGCTGGCGCCAGGCCGATGTCGAGCAGCAGCTCTCACCTTTGATGGCCGCGATGCCACCGGAGACGACGCTCGCGCTGTTCGCCCGCGAGGAGGCCCGCGCGAAGGCCCCAGACGCGCTGCACGCGGCGGTCAAGCGCGCGGGCGGCCAGATCGTCGCGCAGATGACGGTCAAGCCGTGGGAGCTGCCGAAGTGGGCGCGCGAGCAGGCCGGCCGCCTCGGCGTCGTGCTCGACGCGGCCGCCGCAAAGGCGCTCGTGGCGCAGGTCGGCGAGCGCCAGCAGCGGCTGCTGCGCGAGCTGGAGAAGCTCGCGCTGGAAGGCGATGCCGACGCCTCGATACAACCCTCGGACTCGCCCGGCAAGAGCGGGCCGAGAACGGTCACGGTCGAGGACATCGAGCGCCGCGCGGCGTACTCGGCCGAGTACCGCGCTTTCGCGCTGGCCGATGCGCTCGTCGGCGCCGACGCGCGCGAGGCGACGCTCTCCTACGTCCGCCTGCGCGAGCAGGGCGAGCGCCTGTCGGGGCTGATCTACCTGATGGCCTCGCGCCTGCGTGACGCGCTGGCCGCCTCGCTGCGACTGCAGGCGGGCGAGTCGGAGGCGAACGTCAAGCGCGGCCTGCGCATGCCTGCACGCGCGGCGACACGCTTCGTCGCCGACGTCGCGCGCAGCGATCCGGCCCGGCTGCGCGCCGCGCTCGGCGCGCTGGCCGACCTCGAGCTCGACTCCCGCGGCGGCGCCGTGATCGCCGCCGACCGCGACTCGTTCGCCGCGCTCGACGAGGATACGCTGGCGCTACGGGCGATCCAGCGGATCACCGCCTGAGGTTCTCCCAAACGCCGTAGCCGGTCAGAAGACAAGCGATCCAAGGACGCAGGGAGCGTGGCGTGCGGTAGCACGCGAGCGACCGAGGACGCCGGAGCGCGCCGTCTACTGATCGGCTAGGTGGACGAGCCGGCGCGAAGCCGGGCAGCCCGTGACTTCTTGTGCGCGCCGTTGTTCTTGTGAATCGCGCCGCGCTTGACGGCCTTGTCGATTTTGCTGACGAGCTCGCGGTGCGTCGCGTCGGCGCCGGCGTCGTCGCCGTCTTTGACGAGCGTCTCGAGGCGGCGGAAGTGCGTCTTGATCGCCGAGGTGTACTGGCGGTTCTCGATGCGCTCGCGCTCGGAGCGCAGGATGCGCTTCTTCTGAGAGTGGATGTTGGCCATGGAAAGTGCCGCGTGGCCCGGAAATCGAACTGCCCGGGCGCGCCGCGGAGCGCCGTACTATAGCGGCCTTGTCTGAGTCGGGAGAAGCCGCGGCGGTGCAACCGCCTGCCCCGGCGCCGCCGGGAGGCGGCCGCGTAGCACGCAACACGGCGATCTTCTCGATCGCGACCGGGATTTCGCGAATCGCGGGCCTCGTGCGGGAAATCGTCGACGGCGAGCTTCTTCGGCACGCGCGGGCCGTTCTCGGCGTTCACGATCGCTTTCCAGGTGCCGAACCTGTTCGCCAACCTGTTCGCCAACGCGGCGCTGTCGGCGGCGTTCGTGCCGGTCTTCACCGAACTGCTGCAGAAGGGGCGGCGCAAGGAGGCGTTCCGGCTCGCCTCGACGCTGTTCTGGATCATGCTGATCGCGCTCGGCGCGCTGACGGCCTTCTTCATCCTCGCGGCGGGCGTGATCATGCCGCTGTTCACGGGCAGCAAGTTCAACGGCGTGCTCGACGGGCTGACGGCGGGCT
The DNA here is from genome assembly GCA_963716315.1 of uncultured Solirubrobacteraceae bacterium. GTDB lineage: Bacteria > Actinomycetota > Thermoleophilia > Solirubrobacterales > Solirubrobacteraceae > Palsa-744. The sequence continues at coordinate 3,148,055 of OY970301.1, forward strand.
TCGCGCAGGTGCTGTTCCCGGTGATCCTGCTGCTCGGCCTGACGGGCCTCGTCGTGGGGATCCTGCAGTCATATGACCACTTCTCGATCCCGGCGATCTCGCCGGCGGTGTGGAACGTCGTGATCCTGCTGCTGCTGTTGATCCTGCGCCCGCACTTCCATGGCGAAGAAGCGCAGCTCTACCTGTACGCCGCGGCGATCCTCGTGGCGACGTTCGTGCAGTTCCTGATGGCCGCGGGCGCGCTGACGCGGATCGACTTCCGCCTGCAACTGCACATCGACTGGCACGACCCGCGGATCAAGCAGGTCTTCACGCTGATGCTGCCGGTGACGATCGGCCTGGGGATCGTCAACCTCGACCAGCTGATCAACTCGGTCTTCGGCACGCTCGTCTCGGCGGAAGCGCCGCGCGCGATCGACAACGCGTTCCGCGTGTACATGCTGCCCCAGGGGCTGTTCAGCGTGGCCGTGGCGACGGTGCTGTTCCCGACGCTCAGCCGGATGGCGGCGAACCGCGACGTCGGCGCGATGCGCCGCGCGGTCGGCATCGGCATGCGCCAGATCAACCTGCTGCTGATCCCGGCGGCGACGTTCATGATCGTGCTGGCGACGCCGATCGTGCGGCTACTGTTCCAGCGCGGCGCGTTCTCGCCGCACTCGACGCACATCGTCTCGGTGGCGCTGTTCTGGTTCGCCTTCAGCCTGCCGTTCGGCGGGCTGAACCTGCTGCTCACGCGGACGTTCTTCGCGGTGCAGCGCCCGTGGATCCCGACGCGCCTGGCGGCGATGAACATCGTCGTCGACATCATCGTCAGCATCGGGCTCTACAAACCGTTCGGCATCGCCGGGCTGATCATCGGCACGGTCGTGGCCAACGCGGTGATGACGTTCCTGCAGATCCAGCGCCTGCGGATCGGCTTCAACGGACGCCTGGAAGGCGGACAGACGACGATGATCACGGCGCGCATCGCCGTCGCCGCTGCGCTGCTCGCCGGCGTCTCGTGGGTCGTCTGGCGGCTGCTCGACGACCTGCTCGGCACCTCGCTGATCGCGCAGATCGTCAGCGTCGGCGGCGCCGGGCTGGCGGGCCTGTTCGTCTATATCCGCGCGGTGCTGGCGATGCAGGTGCCGGAGGCGCACCAGGTGCACCGGCTGATCGTCAACCAGCTTGGTCGGGCGTAGTCTCCCAAGCCTCGGCTACCATCGATTGCGATGGCACTTGCGCCCACGAATCCCGATGAGCTGACTCTGCATCATCAGCTGCGTGACGCCTTGAATGAGAAGCTCGCCAACACGAGCTTCTTCGTCTGGATCAACGTGACACCGACCGGCGCTAAGCAGCAGTTCTCCGATCTCCAGCGGATCGTGAGCGGTATTCAGTGGTGGCTCGACACACTCGATCCAGATGCGATCCCGGACGCCGAAGCCGTGCCGGAGGTAGATATCTCAGACCAGGCCGCCGAGGTCCGAGTGCGGGCTCTTCCCAAGAAGCCCGATGCTCGCAGCAAGCGCTCGGGCCAAATCGTCGGCAACCCCGAGCCGATCCTCGTCGGCTGGGCCTGAGCAAGGTCTTCCCAGGGGCACGCTTTGAGCCTCGTAGCACCGGTCTTCACGGCGGCGGCCGTCAGCGGCGCGATGTCCTATGTCGTGGCGAGGACGACCGCGAGTTCGACCATCGCGAGTGCGGATATCGGGGCGGCGGTAGAGCGCGAAAAGCTTCACCACACGCGTGAGGCCTGGCTTGCATCGCGCCGGGACCAGGCGTCGAGGGATCTGATCGAGCTCGCTGAACAGATGGAGATCGTCGCCAACGGGAACATCCTGCTGGCAGCCAGACAAGGTGCGGCCAGGAAGGCACGCTCTGCGCTGACGGCGATCGTCATCACACTGCATGACGATTCGATCGAGGCTCCGCGCGTCACCGAACTGGTCGAGGCATTGAGGCGTGGTGAGCTTGAGCTCGCGACGCGCGTCTGGTCATCGATCGCCCCAGGGCTAATGGCAGGAAAGCTCGCTTAAGCGCCGGACGAAGCTGGCGAGGTCCCGGCATCGTTGAGCCCGAGCAGAGGCCGGGTGGGCCGAAGCCCACCCGGCATGCACCCGACATGAATCGCCGCTTACTACATACGTCCCAGGACTGTGTGTTTCGCCTGGGCGGCTTAACACTCCCGACACCTGGACAGGCCGCCGGCCCGAAGGCCGGCGCGTAGCCGCGGTTGGACCTGCGAGGCCCGTAGTCGAGTTGGCGATCCGCCGGAGAGACAAGGCTACCCTGTATCGGCCCATGGACCAGGCACACATCCGCAACTTCTCGATCATCGCGCACATCGACCACGGCAAGTCGACGCTGGCGGATCGCATCCTCGAGCTGACGCACACGGTGGCGGCGCGCGAGATGCGCGCGCAGCTGCTGGACTCGATGGACCTGGAGCGCGAGCGGGGGATCACGATCAAGGCGCAGGCGGTGCGCGTGTTCTACACGGCGCGCGACGGCGAGACGTACCAGCTGCACTTGATCGACACGCCGGGGCACGTGGACTTCACGTACGAGGTCTCGCGCTCGCTGGCGGCGTGCGAGGGCGCGCTACTGGTGGTCGACGCGGCGCAGGGGGTGGAGGCGCAGACGGTGGCGAACACGTACCTGGCGGTCGAATCGGGCCTGGAGCTGATCCCGTGCCTGAACAAGATCGACCTGCCGGGGGCGGAGCCGGAGCGCGTGGCGGGCGAAGTGAGCGAGCTGATCGGCGAGCCGACGGAGGGCATCCTGAAGATCAGCGGCAAGACGGGGGAGGGCGTGGCGGAGGTGTTGGAGGAGCTGATCGCGCGCGTGCCGCCGCCGTCGGGCGACCCGCAGGCGCCGCCGCGAGCGCTGATCTTCGACTCGGAGTTCGACCAGTACCGCGGCGTGATCGCCTACATCAGGGTCGTGGATGGCGTTTTCAAGAAGGGTGAGGCGATCCGCGCGATGGCGACGGGCACGGAGGCGGACATCGACGACATCGGCGTGTTCAGCCCGCAGATGATGCCGACGGATCAGCTGGCGGCAGGCGAGGTGGGATACCTGATCACGGGCCTGAAGGACGTCACGCTGCTGCGCGTGGGAGACACGCTGACGACGCGCACGCGGACCTCGGGCCCGGGAAGCCGCGCGGCGGGGGCGGAGGCGACGGAGGCGCTGCCGGGCTATCGCGAGGTCAAGCCGATGGTCTTCTGCGGCCTGTTCCCGATCGACTCGGACGACTACGCGGACCTGCGCGACGCGCTGGAGAAGCTCGTGCTCAACGACGCGGCGCTGTCGTGGGAGCCGGAGACCTCGGACGCGCTCGGCTTCGGCTTCCGCTGCGGCTTCCTCGGCCTGCTGCACATGGACATCGTGCGCGAGCGCCTGGAGCGCGAGTACGACCTCGAGCTGCTGGCGACGATGCCGTCGGTGGAGTTCGACGTGACGCTGACCAACGGCGAGGAGCTCGAGGTGCACAACCCGTCGGACATGCCCGATCCGGGCACGATCGAGGAGATCCGCGAGCCGTTCATCGAGGCATCGATCATCGCGCCGAAAGAGTTCGTGGGCGCGGTGATGGAGCTGTGCCAGGAACGGCGCGGCGAGCACTCGGGCATGCACTACCTCTCGCCGGAGCGCGTGCAGATGAACTACGAGCTGCCGCTGGCGGAAATCGTGCTCGACTTCTTCGACCAGCTGAAGTCGCGCACGCGCGGCTACGCGTCGCTGGACTACGAGCTGAGCGGGATGAAGCCGTCGGACCTGGTCAAGCTCGACGTGCTGCTTGGCGGGCGACACGGTGGACGCGCTGTCGATGGTCGTGCACCGCGACAAGGCCTATGAGATGGGGCGCACGCTGACCGAGAAGCTGCGCAAGCGAATCCCGCGCCAGCAGTACGACGTGCCGATCCAGGCGGCGATCGGCGCCCACGTGATCGCGCGGGAGACGGTCAAGGCGTTCCGCAAGGACGTGATCGCGGGCTGCTACGGCGGCGACATCACGCGCAAGAAAAAGCTGCTCGCCAAACAGAAGGAGGGCAAGAAGCGGATGAAGCAGGTCGGCCGCGTGGAGGTGCCGCAGGAGGCGTTCCTGGCGGTGCTCGAGCTCGGCGAGGACTAGTTGCGGATCCTGTTCGTGTGCCTGGGCAACATCTGCCGCTCGCCGACGGCGGAGGGCATGATGCGCGCGCTGGTGCGCGAGGCGGGCATGGAGGAGCGGATCGAGCTCGACTCGGCGGGGACGGGCGGCTGGCACGTGGGCGCTCCGCCGGACGAGCGCGCCACCGCCGCGGCGGCCGGCCGGGGCATCACGCTGGAAGGGGAGGCCCGGCGTGTGAGCGCCTCCGATTTCGATGATTTTGATCTGATGATCGCGATGGATTCGGCGAATCTGAGCGACCTCAGAGCCCTCGCCGGCGACGATCGGCAGCGCGCCAAGGTGAGGTTGCTGCGCGAGTTCGACGCGGCGAGCACGGGCGAGGAGGACCTGGACGTGCCGGACCCGTACTACGGCTCGGGCGACGGCTTCGAGCGTGTGCTCGACCTGGTCGAGGCCTCCTGCCGCGGCCTGCTGGCGCTGATCGAGGCGGCCGAGCTGCGGTGACGCTGCCGCCGGGCGCGCGATGCGCGGCTCTGGGCGGCGGCGACATCAACGAAGCGCTCCGCGCCGGCTGAGGCTGTCCCAATCTGCGGCGCGCCGTCGGAGCAGGGGAGGTGCGCACTGAGACGCTCGAGAGTCGACGCAGGCTGTACCTGCTGGCGCGGGTGGTCGTCGCCCGCCACTACCGCCGGCCGCTGACGCTGGGCACCGTGGCGGGGGCCGTGTCGAGCTCGCCGCGCCAGCTACAGCGCGCCTATGCCCAGTTCGGCGAGAGGAGCTTCGCCGAGGACCTGCTGGCACGGCGCATGTCGGTCGCCGCGCAGTTGCTGGCCGAGCAGCCGGCGATCCCCGTGCGCGACATCGCGCGGCTGGTCGGCTACCGCCAGGCGCCGTACTTCGCGCGCGTCTTTCGCCGGCGCTTCGGCATGCCGCCGGCGCGCTTTCGCGAGCAGGCGCGGGCGCACCGTAGGCATCAGGCCAAGCTGCGGGCGGGCTCCTCGTCGGGCGTGTCCGCGTCGGGCGCGACGCGCTCGGCGCGCGCCAGCGAGAGGCGCATCAGCGTGCCGCCACCGGGCGCCCGCTCGGCGCTGACGCGCCCGCCCTGCTGGTCGGCGACCTGCCGCACGATCGCGAGGCCGAGCCCGGACCCGGATCGCCCTCGCGCCTCGGCGCCGCGGTAGAAGCGGTCGAACACGTGCGGCAGGTCGGCCGCGTCGATCCCCGGGCCGTGGTCGCGCACGGTCAGCTCGTCGCCCTTCAGCACGATCTCGACGGGCTCGCCGGGCGGGCTGTACTTGACGGCGTTGTCGATCAGGTTCGTGATCGCGCGCTCGACGCGAGCCGGCACGCCGGGCACGATCGTCGGCTGTAGCGTCAGCTCGAACGGCGTCGCGCTCGCGTGCCTGCGCGCCCGCTCGACGACCTCCTGCACGAGCAGGTCGAGGCGGATCTCCTCGGCCGCCGCGTGTGGCTCTTCGCCGCGCGCCAGTTCGATCAGGTCGTTCATCAACAGCGTCAGCTCCTCGATCTGCTCGACGACGTCGCTCAACAGCCGCCGCCGGTCGGCGGCGTCCATGTGCTCGGCGTGCTGCAGGATCTCGATGTTCGTGCGCAGGCTCGTGATCGGCGTGCGCAGCTCGTGCGAGGCGTCGGCGACGAGCTGGCGCTGTGCGTGCACGGAGGCGTCGAGCGCGCCCATCGAGCCCTCGAGCGCGTCGAGCATCGCGTTGAAGCTGCGCGCGAGGCGGCCGATCTCGTCCTGGCCGATCGATTCGATTCGCCCACTCAGGTCGCGCGTGAGCGTGACGTGCTCGGTCGCCTGCGTCAGGCGCTTGAGCGGCAGCACGGCTGCCCCGGCGACCAGCCGCCCGAGGATTGCGGCGATCGCGATGCCGGCGAGGTCGAGCAGCGCGAGGATCAGCCGCAGCCGGCTGAGCAGGCTGTCGACTTCGGTCAGCGGCTGCGCGAGCTGCGATCGCGCGGCCGGGGCCGAACGGCTCGGCGAGCACGCGCAGGTGCAGGTCGTTGACGCGCGCATCGCGGTAGAAGGGCTCGCCGCCGCGGGTTGCGAGCGCGAGCGTTGCCGAGTCGACGGGCAGCGAGACGTTGCGCGCCGAGCGCACGACGATCGTCCCGGCCGAGTTGACGACCTGCTGATAGCCGCGCACCTGGTCGGGGCCGGGGCGCAGCTTGCCGAACAGGTTGCGTGCCGCGGCGCCGTAGCGCGGCAGGCTCGTGCCTTCGCCTTCGCCGGTCGCGCTTATCCCGGCTTCGCCGGCTGCCTTGTCTCCTTCGCCGTCCTTGTCCGAGCCGGACAGGCCGTTCAGGTCGAGCCCGAGCCGTTCGCTGTCGCGTTTGGCCGCCGGCGTGCCCACGTCGCCCGGTTTGAGGTAGCGCTCGAGGCGGTGGGCCGTGCGCGCGCGGTTGGCGAGCTGCTCGTCGACCTGGCTGTGCAGCTGGTTGGAGGTCAGGATGTAGGTGAGCAGCGAGGCGAGCACGACAGCGACCGTCACGGCCGCCGCCGAGGCCAGCGCGATGCGTCGGCGGAAGCTCATGCGGGTGCTCTCAGGACGTTCACGCGGCCTCCTTCAGCACGTAGCCGACGCCGCGTACGGTGTGCAGCAGGCGCGGCTCCTCGCCGACCTCGGTCTTGCGGCGCAGGTAGCCCATGTACACGCCGAGCGAGTTCGAGGTGGCGCCGAAGTCGTAGCCCCACACGTGCTCGAAGATCGCCGAGCGCGTGAGCACCTGGCGCGGGTGGCGCAGGAACATCTCGAGCAGCAGGAACTCGGTGCGCGTCAGCTGCAGCGTGCGCTCGCCACGCCTGGCTTCGTGGGACAGGCGGTCCAGGCGAGAGGTCCTCGAAGCTCAGCGTGCCGTCGTCGTCCTCGTCGCCGGAGCGCCGCAGCAGCGCTCGCACGCGGGCCAGCAGCTCGCGCAGCGCGAACGGCTTGACGAGGTAGTCGTCGGCGCCGGCGTCGAGGCCGGCGACGCGGTCGTCGACCTGCTCGCGCGCGGTCAGCATCAGCACGGGCGTGCGGTCGCCGCCGTCGCGCAGCCGGCGGCAGACCTCGAGGCCGTCGACGTGGGGCATCGCGATGTCGAGGATCACGGCGTCGTAGGCCGAGCCGGCGAGCTGCTCGAGCGCTTCGCGCCCGTCGATCGCCTGCGCCACTTCGTAGCGCTCGAGCGACAGCGCGCGCGACAGCGCGCTCTGCACGGCAGGCTCGTCGTCGACGACCAGTATGCGCGCTTGTTCGGGCATGTCGCCTGACCATGAGGCTACCGTGCAGGGTGTGCGGGATCGCCAGAATGACGGACACGGAGGGGTTCGAGCAGGACGCGCCGCCCGACAGCGCGGTGGTGATCGAGAGGCAGTCGCGCACGCTGCGCAACAGCCTGATCAGCCTGGCGATCTTCTTCGGCATCGAGGCCGCGCTGCTGCTCGCCGTGCCCGACCTGCGCTCGGCGCTCGACAAGCTCGGGCACGCCGATCCTTCGCTGATCGGCGCCGCCGTCGTGCTCGAGCTGCTCTCGTGCGTCGGCTACGCCGTGCTGTTCGGGCTCGTCTTCGGCATGCTCGACCGGCGGCTGACCTCGCGGCTGTCGCTGTCGGAGCTGGCGGTCAACTCGGTCGTGTCGGTCAGCGGGCTGGCGGGCATCGCGCTCGGCGCGTGGGTGCTGCGCAGCAAGGGCGTCTCGGTCGACCGCATCGCGCGGCGCTCGGTGCTGATCTTCGTGCTGACGAGCGCCGTCAACGTCGGCGCGGTCGTGCTGATCGGCGTGCCGATGTGGCTCGGCGTGCTGCCGGGCTCGCAGCGTCTCGTGCTGACGCTGCTGCCGGCGGCCGTTGCGCTGGGGCTGATCGTCGGCACTCTGCTGCTCGCGCGCTGGGCGCGCGGCGCCGCCGGGCGCAGGCCGGCGGGCGGGCGGCGCGAGGTCGCGCTGAAGGCGATCGGCGACGGCGTGGCCGACGCGCTTCAGCTGATCCGCGCGCACGATTGGCGGCTGCTCGGCGCCGTCGCCTACTGGCTGCTCGACAACGTGGCGCTGTACGCCTGCATCGGCGCCTTCGGCGAAGCGCCGTCGTTCTGGGTCGTGGCGATGGCCTACCTCGTCGGCATGCTGGCCAACTCGATCCCGATCCCGGCGGGGATGCTCGCCGTCGAAGGCAGCCTCGTCGGGATGCTGCTGCTGTTCGGCGTGCGCCCGGCCTCGCACGTCGTCGTCGCCGTCGTGATCTACCGCGCGATCTCGCTGTGGATCCCGGCGCTGATCGGCTCGCTCGCCTTCCTCAGCCTGCGCCGCGAGATCGGCAAGCCGCTCGCGCCGGGCATCTCGGGGTAGCCGCCCGCGAGGGGCGTGGCCGGCCGGGCCGGCGCGCAGGCGCGGGCGTCAGGGGCTCACAGCAGCCTGTCGGCGAAGGCGAGCGCGGCGCTTGCCTTCTGGCAGGCGTGGTCGGGCAGTTGTTCCATCACATGCTTGACCTGTGGGCTCTGCGCGCCTGAGAGCCCGGGGCAGTAGATCGGCGGCGGCAGCTCGCCGTGGGCCGTGCCGGGGGCGTTGATCGGCAGCAGCGCCTGCGCCGCCGCGTAGGCGTGGGCGAAGCTGTCGGAGAACAGGTCGACCGCCAGGCGGCCGGTGTAGAGCTCGATCGAGTGCCCGCCGTCGTAGACCGTCGCCGGCACGCCGCGCACGACGATGTTGCGCTGCTTGCCGAGCGTCGCGTTGGAGTGCAGCCGGTAGATCACCGAGGTGATCTGCAACGGCAGCACGCAGCTGCCGCCGCCGAAGATGCCTTTCTTGTGCACGCAGTCGCCGTAGTAGACGCTGTCGCCGAGCGAGTCGATGTAGCCCTTCTGGCCGTCGGCGGCGACGAGCTCCTCGCCGAGGAAGCTTGGCCCGACCCAGTACACGCGGAAGTAGGGGAAGGTCTGCGCTTCGGCCAGCTCGGTCGCGGTGATCGGCGCCGGATGACCCGTGCCGCAGCCGCTCGCCAGCGCGGCCGCGAGCAGCGCCGCGATCAGGACGATCGCGGGCAGGCGGCGAGGAGTGGGTTTCGCGCGGGGCATGGCCGTCATTATCTCCGTGTGGCGAAGAGCTCCACAGCTACTTCGGGCCCGCTCACCGGTTCTGATCAGTACACATCCGCCGCAACTGAGGCGGGTAGGCCGGGGTCCGGCGGCGTAGCACACCGGACCCCGGTTGATCTTCGCACTCAGCGCCTGCGGGCGGCGCCGCTGGGCGTTCTCTGCGCCGCCACGATGCTGTTGCTGTGGGCGCTCGTCGCGCCGCGCACGCCGGACCTCGCGGCGGCGGCGTATCGCCTGAACCTGTTCAAGCACCTCGGCTTCGCCGTCTATGACGAGCACTGGTACGGCGGCCACGACCTGCCCGGCTACAGCGTGTTGTTCCCGCCGCTGGCCTGGCTGCTCGGCTTGCGCGTCGTCGGCGCGCTGTCGGTGCTCGTCTCGACGCTGTGCTTCGAACGGCTCGCCGTCGCCGGCTACGGCCGGGCGGCGCGCTGGGCGTCGGTGCCGTTCGCGCTGGCCGCCGTCGCCGACGTGTGGATCGGGCGGCTCGCCTTCGCGCTCGGTCTGTCGTTCGCGCTCGCCGCCGTGCTCGCGCTGGCCGGGGGAGGGGCGTCGCGTTGGCGCCCGGCTGTGGCTGCGCTGCTCGCGGCGATGTGCGCCGCGGCGAGCCCTGTCGCGGGCGTGCTGCTCGCGCTGGCGGCGCTGAGCGAGTCGCTGTGGCGGCGCTCGCCGCGCGCGCTGCTCGTGCTCGGCCTGCCGGCCGTCGTCGTCGTGCTGGCGCTCGGCGGGCTGTTCCCCGAGGGCGGCTCAGAGCCGTATCCGACCATCTCGTTCCTCGCCACCGTGGCCGTTGTCGCTGCCTTCGCCGCGGCGCTGCCGCGCGAGCAGGGCAGGCTGCGGCTCGCCGCCGGCATGTACGTGCTGGCGTGCCTGTTCTTCCTGCTCGCCTCGACGCCGATGGGCAGCAACGTCGAGCGCTATGGCGTGCTGCTCGCCGGGCCGCTCTTGATCTGTGCACTCGCCTCGGCGCGGAGTGCGGGCGCATCGGCGGCGGACGCGGGGGCGGGGGAGATCGCGGAGCGCTCTGGGAACGGGCGGGTATCGGGCGTCGGCCGGGGCTCGGTCGGCCTATCCGCCGCACTTCCGGCGCTGGCGTTCGCCCTGTGGGCCGTGTGGGCCGGCTGGGGGCCCGTGCGCGAGACGCTCGCCGTCGCCGGCAGCCCCGCGACGAACGGCGCCTACTACGCCCCGGTCGAGCGCTTCCTCGACGCGCACGCGCGCGGCCCCGTGCGGATCGAGGTGCCGCTCACGCGCACGCACTGGGAGACGGCCGAGCTGGCGCCGCGCGTGTCGCTCGCGCGCGGCTGGGAGAAGCAGCTCGACGAGCGCTACAACGGCGTGCTGCTCTCGCCCGGGCTGAACGCGGCGAGCTACGAGCGCTGGCTGCGCGAAGAGGCGGTCTCCTACGTGGCGCTGCCGGCGGTCGAGCTCGACCCGTCGAGCGCGCGCGAGGGCGATTTGATCCGCGCCGGGCTGCCCTACCTGCGCCTCGTCTACTCGAGCCGCCACTGGCGCATCTACGCCGTGCGCGCGCCGACGCCGCTCGCCTCAGGCCCGGGTCGTGTGACCGCGCTCGGGCACGAGTCCTTCTCGCTGCAGGCCGACGCGCCGGGGAGCCTGCTCGTGCGCGTTCGCTGGACGCCGTACTGGACGATCACGCGTGGCGCCGGCTGCGTGGCGCGTGGCGCCGGTGGCTGGACGCGTGTCGACGCCGCGCGGCGCGGGCCCTTGCAGCTGCGTGCGAGCTTCTCGCTTGGGCGTGCTTTCGGGGCTGGGCGCTCGTGCCGGTCGGGGTAGCCGGCGCCGGCTGTTCGTGGCGCGGCGTGAAGGCATACAGCCCCGTCAATCCCGTCAAATAAATATTCTTGCCATCGGAGATCACGGGGTCGAAGGACCCGGTGTTCAGCTCGAAGGACACCCTCCCCGTGGAGATGCCGAGGCCGTAGGTGCGGTGCGTGCCGAGGTCGGCGAAGTAGACCGTGCGCCCGACGATCGTCGGCGAGCCCGAGATCTTGCCGTGGGCGTTGTACTCCCAGGCGACGTGGCCCGTGCGGGCGTTGAGCGCACGGAAGGTGCCGTCGTAGGAGCCGATGTAGACCGTCGGGCCGAGGCCCGGGGCCGTTGTCACGGCCGGCGAGGAGTAGACGTAGGCGCCCGTCTGCACCGCCCAGTCGAGCTTGCCCGTGCCCGCGTCGTATGCGTACACGCGCCCGTCGGTGTTGCCGAGGTAGATGCGCCCGTAGTCGGCCGCCGGCGTCGAGTAGAACGTGCCGCTGCCGAGCAGCGCGCCTTCGGAGCCGCTGATCCAAATGCGCCGGCCCGCGCGCTCGCCGATCGCCTGCACGTGGCCCGAGTAGTCGCCGAAGTAGAGGATGCCGTTGCTCAGCGTCGGGCTCGCCTTGACCGCGCCCGCCGCGTGGTAGCTCCAGATCAGCTTGCCCGTGAGCGCGCCCAGCGCGTAGACCGTGCCGTTCTGCGAGCCGAAGATCACCTTGCCGTGATCGACCATCGGCGAGGACTCGCTCGCGCTCGGCAGGTTGCGGTACCACTCGACCGTACCGTCCGCCGCGTCGAGCGCCCAGATCCGCCCGCTGCCGCCGCCCGGGCGCTTGAGCACCGTCGCGTACACGAGCTTGCCCGCGATCGCCGGCGTCGAGGCCGACAGCAGGCCTAGGCTGCGCGTCCAGATCGTGTGACCCGTCTTCTTGCTCGTCGCGCGGATCACGCCGTTGTCGCCGAGCTGGAAGAGGCGTTCGCCGGCCATCACCGGCGGGAACTCGAGCAGCGTGCGCGCGTTGTTGACCCACAGCTTCTTGAACGGCGCGTGCAGCGCCGCCGGCGCCGGGAAGAAGCGCGTGTGTTCCTTCGTGTAGCCGTAGAACGGCCACGAGAAGTTGTCCACCTTCGGCGGCAGTTTCGGCGCCGGCTCCGGGATGAAGCGTGCCTGCGGGTGGTAGATGCTGCCCGTGCGGCTTTTCTCGTAGAGGTAGCCCGCGAGCGCGATCGCCGCCAGCAGCAGGACGAGGCCGCCCGCGGCGCCCAGGCGCGCGCGTTTCGAGCGCGGGATCAGTCGCCTGATGAGGTCCTTCATGCCGGCCCGCGCCGCCTCAGGCGGCTAGCTTGCGGGATGAGCCGGACTGGCGCTGGGGGCTGGAGGAGACCGGCGATGCCGTAGAGGCTTGCACGGAGGACGTCTCCCGGCGCAGCTCCCGGCGAGAGCGGGCGATCGAGCGGCTCTGCTTGACCTTGCGTCGCGTGGCCGAAGCCGCCGCCGTCGCGCGTGCCGGAGACTGGCGCGTGGCGCGTCCGAGCAGGCGGACCGCCGTCAGCGCGATCAGCCAGACGAAGGCCGCCGCCAGCGGCGGCAAGGTGAGCCCCGAGACGAGCGCGAGCACGTCATGACTCTCGTTCAGCGACCAGTTCCACAGCAGGTAGTCGCCGATCGTGAGCCCGGAGACGATGGCCAGAGGCCTGTGGGACACGCGAACACCCTAACCCGAGATGGAGACGGATTGTCTGGCGGTGGGTCGTCGCGGGGCCGTCGCGTCGGGGCCGCTGGACCTATGATCGAGCGCCATGGGCCGGGCAAATGGGCAGGTGGAGGACGCAAACGGGGAGGCCGGGGCCGGGTCGGGCGCGATGTCAGGCACCGGGTCGGCGATCTTCAGCGCCGGGATGCTGCGCGGGCAGAGCGCGCTCGTGACCGGTGGGGGGACCGGGTTGGGCAAGGCCACCGCGCTCGAGCTTGCGCGGTGCGGGGCCAGCGTGACGATCGCCGGGCGGCGGGAGGACGTGCTGGCGGAGGCGGCTGCTGAGATAGGCGGCATCCTCGGAGGCGACCGGGTTGTCGAGGCAGGGGAGATGGTCGCGGCCGGCGCCGGAGTCGATGCAGAGGGGCAGGCGAAGGTCGTGCGAACGGTCTGTGGAGATATTCGCGAGCCGGCCGATGCGCAGCGGATGATCGGCGCCGTGCTCGAGCGCGACGGGCGGCTCGACCTGCTCGTCAACAACGCCGGCGGGCAGTTCTTCAGCCCCGCCGAGCTGATCGCCTCGAAGGGGTGGCGCGCCGTGTGGCGGCTCAACGTGCAGGGGATGCTGAACATGGCCGACGCCGCTTACGAGCTGTCGTTCGCGGGGGAGGGACCTGGCGCGGGAGGGGGCGCCGGGGCCGGCGGTTCGCGCGGCGGGCGGATCGTCAACGTGACGCTATCGCCGCATCACGGGATGCCCGGGATGGCGCACTCCGGGGCCGCGCGGGCGACCGTCGAGGCGCTGACGCGGGAAATGGCCGAGCGCTGGGCTGCGGCCGGGGTGACCGTGTCGACGATCGCCGTTGGGACGTTCGATACCGAGGTGATGGTCAAGTACCCGGCTGCCGTGCGTGCCGGGATGTCTCGGTCCGTGCCCGTGCAGCGGCTTGGGACGCCTGGAGAGCATGCTTGGCTCGTGGCGTTGCTGGCTTCGCCGCTGGGGGGCGCGTTCAGCGGGTCGACCGTGACGCTCGATGGGGCTCGGGACAACTGGTTCGGGCCTTGGCCGCCGCCCGGGTTGGTGGACGAGGCGGGGGAGGTGCCGGTGGAGGAGCGGCGGTAGGGCTCAAGACCCGGCGGTGGGCCTCCGCCGTCGGTAGCATTGGGCTCCACTGCGGGCGAAGTGTTTTTGGTTGCACGGGAGCCTTCCAAGCTCTTAGAGCCGGTTCAAGTCCGGTCGCCCGCTTGTAGCCACGGGGAGTGGCGCAGTCTGGTAGCGCACCCGGCTGGGGGCCGGGCGGTCGCAGGTTCAAATCCTGTCTCCCCGATATGAAGACAGGCCTGCTAATCGGCAGGCTATGAGGTGCTAGACGGAGAAGCAGGCGCCCGTCTGGGGAACAATTAGGGAACAAATCTCAGGCACCGTCACGCTTCTTCGCGTCACGCCCGCCTGGGTCTACGCGGAGACGAGGCGGAGGCGCATTCCCCATATCCGTCTCGGGCGATACGTGCGCTACCGAAGCGAAGTGCTGGGCCGGTGGATGGATCAGCTCGAAGATCGTCCAGTGGCGGTCGCGGCGCGTCCGTCGAGCCGTCCGCGTCGCGATGGCGGCGACAGGCCGTCCCGATCGACATGAGCGAGGCCGGCCTTGAAGACGTCGCGACCGTGCCAGCCGACGAGAGACGTATAAACGAGCCGATGTCCAAGCGCGCGTACGGAACCGGCCACCTCCACGAGAAGTCAGGCGCCTACTACGGTCGCTGGCGCACCCTTGACGGGCGCCAGCTCAACCGCAAGATCGGGCCGGTTCGGCGTCCTGGCGAGGACAACGGGCTGACGCGAGCGCAGGCCGAGCGGGAGTTTCGACGTCTTCAGGATGCCGAGGAGCGTGTGCCTCGGCCCGTCCGCGGGGCTCACAGACCGACGGTCGATGAGGCCGGTGACTCGTTGCGGCAGAAGCTCCGTCTCGGCGGTGCCCGCCGGTCCTACCTGGAGGGCTGTGAGTCGATGCAGCGCGTACACATCTCTCCCCGCCTCGGCACGCTTGCGGTCGCGGAGGTGACGACCGCGCACGTCGAGACCCTGGCGGGCGGGATGCTCGCGGACGGACTCTCACCGAAGACGATCCGCAACGTTGTGAGCTTCCTGCACTCGATCCTCGAGCACGCCATCGATCGCGGCTGGGCGCACGAGAATCACGTTCGTCGAGCCACTCGGCCGGGTCGCCGCCGTCAAGGCGACGCGAATCCAGATTTGCAGTTCCTAACGCTCGACGAATTGCAGGCGGTGCTGCGGGAGATCCCCGACGAAGTGGTCGTCCGAGCGCCTGCGCAGACCCGTCGAGGCCGTCGCGGTCCTGCGCCGCCGCCTCCGCCGGATGTGCTCGGTCCGATTCTGCGCGTGCTCGTGCTCGCAGCGGCGATGACCGGCCTGCGGCAATCAGAGCTGCTCGGGCTGCGCTGGCGCGACGTCGATTGGGCCGCGCAACGCATCCGTGTCCGCAATACGTTCGTGCGCGGCGAACACTCCACCGACGGGAAGTCCGACCTCTCCACGCGCCGGTCGGTGCCGATGGCCGACCGCCTCGCCGGCGAGCTTGATCGCTGGTCGCAGCGAACCGAGTACCGCGGCGAGGCCGATCTCGTATTCGCTCACCCGCAGACCGGCTCGCCGTTGGACCGCTCGAAGGTGACCAAGCGCTTCAAGGCCGCCTGCCGCGCCGCAGGCGTTCGCGAGGTCAAGTTCCACGACCTGCGCCACACCTTCGCGACCCGCCTGGCGGCCTCAGGGCAGCCGCTGCGAACGATTCAGGAGTTCCTCGGGCACGCGGACAGCAAGACGACGCAGATCTACGCCCACTATGCGTCGTCCGAGCACGAGGTCCAGATGGTCAACGAGGCGTTCGCAGAGCGTCGTCCCCGATCGGCCGGTGCGCCATCGGAGCGTTTGGCGCGATGAGCCCGGCCGATCCACCGCCCTTCGAGATCGAGTTCTATGCCGACGGGTCGGGTGAGATGCCGTGCCTGCGCTGGATCAGGGAGGACCTGAGTCCGACCAAGCGCCGCGCGCTCGGTATGGCCATGAACGAGGTTCTCCAACGCCACGGCGTGCAGGTGGTAGGGGAGAGGTCGTGGGGTCGCCAGCTCGGGCAAGGGCTGTTCGAGTTCCGGGTCGATCGAACCGTAAAGCCGGACGACGAGATCGCGGAGAAGCTGGTCTTGCGGGTGTTCTGCCACGCGCACGGTGATCGCAAGATCCTCGTCCTGCACGGCTACGACAAGGGCAAGAGCCCGTCCTCGCGACGCCAACAGCGGGAGATCGAGGTAGCCCGGTCGCGCCTGGCATCGTGGCGCGCGAGCGAGGCCGAGCAACGCAAGACGCCGCGCGGGCGTGGCGGAGATGCAACCAAACCAACTCCGCGGCGGAAACGCTGACACGTTCCTGTTCTGATGTGATACAACCCATCAACTGTGTCCACGCGCTCCACTAACCTCACCACCCGCCATGTCCACTGACTTCGGCCGGCTGATCGCTGACATCGAGCAGGAGGCTAAGGACGAGGGCCCGCAGGCCGTCCGCGAGCTGGAGCAGTTCCGCGAGGAGTTCAGCCTTGCGAGCCAGCTGATTGAGAGCCGCAGAGAAGGCAAGCTATCCCAGCGGGATCTGGCGAAGCTGTCAGGTGTGCCCCAGAGCGAGATTTCGCGGATCGAGACAGGGACCAGCAACCCCACCTACGCCACGATCACGGCATTGCTGCGGCCTCTCGGGAAGCGTATCCAGTTGGTCGATGACGGCAAGATTGTCGCGCGGGCCGCGTCGCCGCGTGCCGGACGAGGCGCGAAGGCCAAGGGATCGAAGCCCGCACGAGTTCGTGCGGCATCCAGTCGCGACGGCAAAGGCGCCGCTCGCGACAAGTCGCTTCGCTGAGATCTCAGCTCCGCGATTAGATCTCGGGGATACTTGAGGCGCGCGACCGGCGTCCCGCCCGCTTGTTGGCCCTCTGGGCGCCCAAGCGGACACCTGCCAGATTCCCGAAGGAGGGGCAATGGCTTCAGTAGAGGATGTGCCGATCGTCAAGACGCCGAAGGGCGTCCGCGTATCGCTGGACAAGCTGTATCTGTACCCAGACGGTCACGCGAATCTGACGTTCGCCTCGGTGCCCGACCAGGAGTTCTCGGGGCTCAACCTGCTGCTGACCACTGCGGTCGACGTGCTGATCGAACTGACCACGCTCGTCAAGCGAATGACCGACGACATCGTGAAGGGGCGGCCGACGACGTAGGCGGCCGTCCGGCTGGTGCGTTCCCCGGTGGCGCGGTTCCTCGCGCTCGCCGGGGAACAAAACGGGGAACAACCTGAGCGGAACTCAGTAGCACCCTCAGGCAGAAACCCCAGCAAACGCGGGCTCCATCAACGGGCCGAGACCCCATCCGTCAGGCTGGGGGCCGGGCGGTCGCAGGTTCAAATCCTGTCTCCCCGATACGTTCATAGTCCGGGAACAGCCGGGAACACGTGGGAAAACCCGCGAAAACACTGGGGCGTGTGGTCGCCTGTTCTCGCCTGTTCTCGCCTGTTCCCGGCACGCTGGACCGCAAAAGGACCGCAGGAAAGGCGCTGCGGTCCTTTGCGCTCGGTCGGGCGGGGCCGAAACGCATAACGTCAGAGGCTCGCGAGCCTGAACAGGGCGCTCGGTTTGGTGTCGAGCGCCGTCGCGATCTTGATGATCGTGCTGAGCGAGACGTTGATCTCGCCGCGCTCGATGGCGCCGAAGTAGGAGCGGTCCATATCCGCGTGAAGCGCGAACTTGTCCTGGCTGTAGCCGGCCCGCTCGCGCGTGATTCGGACTGCCTTTCCGAAGCGTTGGCAGACGACTGATTTTTTGGGCGGCATCGAGTGTCCTTTCTGTGGCTTCGACGGCAGCCGCAAGCCGGTCGGGTGGCAAGCTGAATCCAGCGGGGATGCGCCGCAAGCTCATCCGTCAAGCGAGTCTCAGCACGATCACGGCGACCCCGCACGCGACCGCCAGCGCCGTCGTGACATACACCCACAGCGGGTAGCGCAGAACGAAAGTCTTGTGAAAGTTGATCTCGTACTCGCGCCTCATTGAGCCTCCTTAGCCTTGATTTCCTAGCCCCGCATCGGGCGTGCCTTCGGCTACTTCGATGGCAATGGCAAGCTCGACGAGCGTCATCCCGAGCGCGCGGGCGAGACGTCGGACGGTTGCGAAGGCCGGCGTGGTGAGTCCGCGCTCGATCTGGCCGATCGTGCCCATCCGGAGCCCGGCACGGAACGCCGTCGCTTCGCGCGTGAGCCCCTTCTTCTCGCGGAGTTCCCGAAGGACCGCGCCGAGGACCGGATCGGGTTGCGCTGTGCGTCCCATTGGCTACGCGGCAGCGCCCACGATCTCTAGGTGCCGAGGCTCGGCGTCGCCCGAGCCTTGGCGCTGCTGATAGGCGGCCATCGCCCTCTGCGCACGTGAGAGTGCGCGTCGCTGGCCTAGCTTCGTGTAGACGGTGGAGATCAGGTAGCCGCCGTCGTCGTGACCGATGATTTCAGCGACGGTCGCCGGGTCAAGGCCGAGCCCGCCGTCTGCGACCGGATCGATCATCCATTGGATCGCTCGGTGCTTCAGCTCGTAGAAGTGCTGGCCGGGCATCCCGGCGGCGTTCCGGATCGCGTTCCACAGTGATGACCATTGGCTTCGGCGCATGTAGCCGCCGCGCACAGCTGGGAAGACGATTTCGCCCAGCGCAGGGTCCACGACCTTCCCCATCTGCGGCATCGCCTCGAAGTGCGCGTGCAAGGCCGGGCTCATCGGAACCCAACGCCCATCGTCATCCTTAGGCCAAGTGATCTCGCCGGTAGCGAGATCGAGTTGCCGACGCACATGGATCATCCCGGCGTCCATGTGAACCTCGGGGCGATGCAGGCCGAAGATTTCGCCGGGGCGCATCGCCGTCTCTCCGACGGCCATTGTTGCGCCCTCCAGGATCAGCCCGTAGTCGTCGGTGCGACTCTCTCTGGCGCAGCGACACAGCCGCCCGTACTGCTCGTCAGTGATGATCTGGAAGTCCGGGCGATCGACTCGCCGCTTGCGCTTGCTCGCGCCAAGGTGCGTGAACCGATTGCGTTCGATCAAGTCGCGGTCAGCCGCGTGGTTGAAGAACTGTCGGACGGCCGCCTGCACGTTGGCGTTTCTTGGCCGTATCCAGGTCAGCGCCTCGTCGCGCTGGAAGTCGTCCAGCGGCCGATCGTGAAACTCGCGGATGAACGGCGTCAGCCCGTCACGCATGTGACGCACGGTCGAGCCGCGCCTGCCCGTCGCCTTCTGCGCCCGCTCACCGTCGGGCCAAGTCATCGTGATTCGGTCGTCGTCGTGAATCGTCGCGCCCGCGAACTCGCCCACCGTCGGGACGCCGCGCCGACGTGAGGGGTTATCGACCTCCTCGCGCAGTTCGGCGCGGCATCGCTCCTTGGCTTTGTTGAACTCATCGAGACTGGTGTGCGTTCCGACCCACTTCTTGCGGCCCCGATACTTGACGTAGCCGCAATAACGCGGCTCGCGGCGCGTGCCTCGATTGAGCGGCATTTCAGGCGGCCTCCTGCCTTGGCTCGCCGTAGTGCTCGCGCAACCACGCCTCGACCTCCGAGACGACGTAGCGGTTCATTCCGCGCATGTGAATGTGCGGCAAGCCGAGCGCCTGCTGCTGCACGATCCAGCGTGGCGTGACCGACAGGTGGATCGCAAGCTCTTGCTTCGTGACCCATTTCTCGCGCCCTGCGACGGCGGTCGTCACGGGCGCCGCCGTCCCGTTGACGCGCCGCCACTGGCCGATCGGCAATGACCGCAGAAGGATCGGCGTCGGTGCCGCTTGCCGTATCCCGAGTGCCGTTTGCATGGCTGGCTTCGATCAGACCAGAACCGAATGGGGATCTCAAGCGCCTGACAAGACGGGTCAACCGGCCGGGAAAGGAGCCAGACCTCGCCTGCTATGAAGGACGGCGCGGCGCCCTCTCCCGGCGCGCTCAGGCTGCCCTCCGGCGCACTGTGCTGCTCGCCTTTGCCGTCGCCACGAGCGGCTTGCGGAACACGAGCACGTCCTCGTGTGCGACGACCTGAGTGCGGTCGCCTTTCGCGCGGCGGCGTCGAGCATGAAGCGTCTGCCAGAACGAAGGACGCATGACCAGCTCGTCATCGCGCACGGTCGCCAAGAGCCCGATCACGTGCTGCCAGTAGAGGAGGCCGGCGTCCTGGCACAGGGCGATGGTCTCGCCCGACAGGTTTCGCAGCGCGCCGCCACCGGCCGAGCGCATGTCCTTCGTCACAGCCACCATGAATCCGCCAGGCTTCAGAACGCCCGCGCACGCTCGGTAGACGTCGCCCATCGCTGCGAGGTAGGTATTTCCACGCGCGTGACCGAGGTTGGACCGGTCACGGCTGTAGTTGGTGGTGTCGGCGCGGCGCAACGGCTCGGGGCCGCCGATCTCATTTACGTCGGCGACCTCGCAGGCGTAGGGCGGCGAGGTGAGGATCAGGTCGACGGCGCCCGAGGCGATCGGGCGCGCGGCGTCGCTACGGTCAGCTTCGAGCAGTCGCCGTGCTCGCACCGTGAGCACGCGCGGCAGCTCTCGCGCGTCGCCCTCGACGACGAGCGCGAGCGAGCGAGCACGCCGGTCGGCGTGAAGATGGTCGAGGTTGGCGCGCGCCAACCGAGCCCAACGCGCCTCGAGCTCGAGGCCCACCGCGCGGCGCCCGAGGTCGCTCGCCTCGACCAGCGTCGTGCCGATCCCGCACATGGGATCGACAACAAGGTCGCCGGGCTCGCTGTAGCTTTCGACCGCGCGCTGGGCGAGCGCCGGAAGCATCTTGCCGGGGTGTCGATTGGACTCGGGGAGGTAGCGCTCGTAGCGCTGCCACTGACTTGTGCGCTGTGCGCACGGCCAGATCGCGAGAGGCAGGTCGGCCGTCTTTCGTTCATGTGTTGCCAAATGGGGTGCCGGTTGAAAAGAACCCTGCGTGAGACAGAAGGTGCCGAAATACCCAACCGAGGCACAACCGCTCCTTGCCCTCCAGCAACGCCACGCCCAGCGCTTCGCCCGATGCTGGGGTCGGCCTGTCGTGGCACGCTTTGCGGCCGCCTGCGCCTCTACGGTCACGAAGGCGGCTAACCGCTAGAGCCATCATCAGGTATTCTGGGCGAGTTCCGGTAATTCGACTCTACGGGTGGCGTTGATGGCGGGTTCTGGAGGGACGACAGAATGGAGCGCACTCGTGGCGTTTCCGATCGCACTCGTCGTGCTCCTGGGAGCGGCTCTGATCTACTTCTTCCTGCAGCCGAATCGCGGGGACCCTCTGCGGTACTTGGAATCAACGTGGAGCTTCAAAGAAAGCTGGGCTAGCAACGTGACGGTGGCGGCCGGTCTGATCGCCGGCATCTTCGGGTCCTCAGACGTCGTGACGAACCTCGTCGGCGACAACGGGAAGTCCTCCGTCGCACTGGCAACCGTCGGCGCTGCGGTGGCAGCGGCTTTGGTAGCTGCAGGCCCGCTGATAGTCGCGTCGTCGAAGACAAAGGACGACTACCTGTCGGTCGGCGGCTTGCTCGCGGCGTCCGCAGTGACGCTGGCGGGCGGTTTTGGGGAGATCTGGGTCCTCTTCCGGGCTGGGGAGCGACTTAATCTCGGCGGATGGCAGGATGCCGCCGCGGTAATGGCGGTCCTAGCCGGGCTGCTCCTCGCCTGGTACGCGCTCCGGTCGACCCCGGCGGTGATCCGCAGTGGACAGAAAGAGCCTCCCATGCCGCCGCCTTCCGACACCTTGACGGCCGCGAAGATGATCGTCGAAGCCCTTAGGGGCGCCCCGGGTGTCGACACCGTGCAGATCGACTCAGCATTCAAAGTCGCCAACGAATTGCACCCCGAGTTGCAGGAGGGCGTTAGCTTCGACTCGCCGCACAAGCGAAGGACCGCGCTGCTGTAGCCGCTCGATGCTCCCATTGATTGTGCCGCAGACTGCCAAGCCATCGAAGAGTGGTGCACGGGTACAACGAGCCGCGGCAGACGGTGCGTTTAATCAGCCACCTGGCGCCCCTACTCCCCGTCACTGGCTGTGCCGCCGAGGAGAGTCACGAACGCCTGGACCGTGTCGGAGAGCGCCAGTCCCGCTATAGCGGACATCGTGTGCAGTTCGTCGGCGATCCGAGGAGCGTCGGTGGCTGACAAACCGCCTATACGGAGCAGCGAATCGAACTCGCCAGCCAGCCGGACAATGTCGGAAGCGTGCAGGATCGAAAGCTTGCCTAGCTCTGGTGCGATCGCTTCGATTTCGCCGATCGAGCGGTGCTGTGCGAGTACCCGGATCACTTCTGCGCGCGAGACAGGGCTGACGGCACTCAGCTCGTCGAGCTCGTCCAGGCGGCCAAGCAACTCGGCCATCTCCTCTTGTGTGTGGTCCCCGGCGGTCGCGGCTGAAGCCAGCGCGGTCTGGACGCTATCCGCCAAGGCGATTGACTGAACGAACAGGCTGCTACCGCTTGCGCCTGGCAGCAAGTCCCTGACTCCCGGTCCCTTTCCTTCTGCGCGCTTCCGCCAAGGGCGCTCGGCGGCTACGCGGTCGAACTCGCTCATCGTGCTTTCGATGTCCTTCTCCGAGGTTGCGGCGGACAATCTCCAGCGGAACTCGGGCTCAAACAGCTGAATCCGAGGCAGGCTCGCATGACACGAGCGAATCAAGGATCGCCTCGCGGCTTTGAGGAGCGCCGGGCGATCCTGCATCTGGCCTCTGAGCATCGAGAGCACCGTCTGCCACACGACAACCATCCGGACGAGATAGAGGTATGGAAGGAACGCAACCGTGAGTACGAGCGGGAGTAGAAAATCCCGCGCTCGGCCAGCGCTCGCGAGCTCCCCTATGTGCTGCACGAAGTAAACGAGGGTCGGCGTGATTGTCCCCACAAACAAAGCGACGCAAAGCACCTTGAGCGGCGCTCGCGTGTTCGCGAGCTCGGGTCTGCGATCGGCGAGACTAACCATCATCAAGAGGACGACCACGCTCGGCACGAGCAGTAGTTCGACTGGTAGCGGGAAGGTGTATGCATTTGAGACGAACACGACGGCGGCAGTCAAGGCAACAGTCCTGACGGCCAGGCGTCGCAGCTCTCCAACGCCGCCCATGCTGAAGGTGCCGACGATTGCCGTGCCGACGAACCACTCGACCGTCGTCGGGATCATCGGGGTGCGCCAGTATCCAGACCAAGCGAGGCCTATCGTTACTGCGGCAGCGAGCAGAGTGGTCGTGGCGAGCAAGATGGAGACGAACGGTCTAGTCGCGACCTTGATGGCACCCACGAGGATCACACGTAGGCTCGGGTTCACCAGCGCAAACCCGAGCGTGAGGGCTACCCACACGAGCGTTGCAGTCTCGCGCGTGTTCAGATCGGGAACTGTCCACATCGAATCTAAGAAGATCGAGCCGGCTCCGGCGGAAGGACCTGCGTCGGATGCGCACACCACAGTTGCGAGGCGCAAGCAGGACATGTACTTTGTGCGCTTCGCAGGAGGAGGGCCATAGCGAGTCGGCGAATCTCGCGGTCGCGTGAGGTTTCATCACGATTCCGTCGTGCGAGGTCGCGGCTAGGGGCTCTGAGCGCGACGGAAGGTCAGGCAGTAGATCTTCCGGTCGCCCGATAGGACCCGAGAAGTCGTTTGATATCGGGTTCCGTCAGCACTTCGGTAGTAAATCGAGAGCTGGCCATCTTCATCTGGCGCCTCCCTTTGGCCCAGCCAGATGTCGATGTCCCTCGATCTTCCTGCCGCGATTGGCACTTGCGTCTCGTCTTCATCGAACACCTCACCGCGACTCTCGAGGACGAGGCTCAGCCCGTCGGTGATGCCGGGGCCGGCACCAATGTTTTCAAGGCGCATGCGAAGCCGGAGACCTTCAACGGTCCTGCCCAGAACGTGTATGTCTAGCGGGACGTCGGGGCGGGACACATCCTCGTAGTCCTCGCCATGCCGCGCGATGAGGTCGTCGTAGGGAATCGGCACCGCGATCAGATACGGCATTTGCATCGCCTCGACTGTCTCTCGCTCAGCATCAGCGCTCTGCTGAGCGGCCCGAGCGCTTAGCTCAGCGGACTCGGCACTCCTCGCGGACTGCTCGACGCTTTCCTTAGTCGAGCGCGCGAGACGCCACGTAATCCCTGCTAGCGCCAAAGTCGCCAGCCCGACGAGCAGTGATCCGGCGTCAAGAGTTCCGGTTACATGGATGCCAGCGATAATCGCGCGCATGACGAGGCAGCCTTAAAGTGCCCTACCCCAGGGTTTGCTATTCCGCTGGTTCATCCAGTCGAGACATCGAGGTTACCGACGATGGCGGCGTTGGCGCCCTCGGGACGAACGTCGGTAGGGCTCTCTGGTCGGTGTCACGCCTCTTCGTCGGCCGCTCAATCGGCTCCCTGGTGGCTGCCTCTCGAAGAGCGAAATGCCTGGGTGCGGAGACCGTGGTGCTGGACGCCGGATACAACCTGTGCCTGCGCTAGAACAACGCTGTGGTGCTGCTCAGCCCTGAGACCGAGCGTCGCGATGCACTCAACGTGCTCGCAGCCGACCGCCGGGAACTAGCGATCGAGATCATTACCGACCGACCGTTGCGCAAGCCTAGGAACGCCAGGCAGGTGCATGCAATGAAGCGTCTGCGCGCCAACGCGCTCGCGCAGATACGCGCGCAGCTCGAGGAGGGCTCAAGACAAGCGTTCAGGGCTCACGTCGCGATTGAGCTCCGCCTGGCGATCCCGACCGGCCGATACGCTGCCGGCTTGACCCCTGTGGTCAAGGACTACGTGGACCTGTTGAGCGACCTGGTGATCCCGGATGACGCGATCATCGAGCACCTATTGGTAGTGCGCGAGCCAACGTCGGCTGCAGACACGAGGGTCTTTGTTCGTTGCCTTCCTATCTCTGTGTTCTGCGAGGAGTACGACCGCGCGTTTCGACTTCTACCCGAGCTTGGCGGTCCGGTTCTCGGGCCGATCGCGGGCCGGCGCGGTTGGGGAATCTCATCGCTCGA
Source organism: uncultured Solirubrobacteraceae bacterium (assembly GCA_963716315.1). Taxonomy (GTDB): domain Bacteria; phylum Actinomycetota; class Thermoleophilia; order Solirubrobacterales; family Solirubrobacteraceae; genus Palsa-744. Next base: position 3,172,785 of record OY970301.1, read on the forward strand.
CGAGAGCGATCACAACATCGTCGACCACGAGGAAGCGATTCTGAACCTGATCGAAGAGCTTGATGCGCAGGAAGCCGAACAACTCGCGGAGGACGAGGACTGCCTGGTGTGCCTAGACGTCCCGGAAGGCATGCGCGAATTTGAGGACCGTGAGGTTCGTGCCAGCACCCGGGCACACCTGGAAGAGACGGCGGCTCTCTCACAGGGACGCCGGCTCTGCGATGAATCCTTCGACGCCAGGGACCGTCCCGGTCCGCCCCCGGTATGGCTCACCGAGGCAGCCTCGCTCGACCTCGCAGACATCTCGTTCTCCCCCACCAAGGGTCCTGGCTGCTTTGTGCTGGGTGCCCCGCCCGACCGGCCGACGCCCATAGGCGAGCGCGGCTGGGTAAGCGAGATCGGGCAGGCACTCGTGAGGCAGCGGCTGCGGAGAGGCAGATGGTGGCGCGCACGGTTCCCGGGCCCGATCGCGCTCGACATTGCGCTGCGCGGGGGCGCTGGGAGCGCGAGCGACGTCGACAACATCGCGCACACGGTGATTCACGCGTTCGAGCAGGCCTTTTCACGGGCACGGCCGGAGGTGGCCGGGTACCGCGTCTATCGCCAGGAGGCTCCGCGGGCTGAGGTTCGCCTACGTCTGATGCCACTCAGCAGGCTGCTCGCGCTGCCAGCGACGATGGACGGCGCCCGCGAGCTCGTTCGTGAATCCTCGGCCGAGCGCATGCGCCTGTTGGATTAGGGGAGGAGCTTCGATCTCCCGCCCTCCTATCGGCGAAGACGGAGAGTTGTCCGAGCACGACAGCCGGGCGGTCTGGTGGCGTGTTACGGAGCGCCTCGCCGAGCGTCCGAGACGCTATGCCTGACTATCGCGAGCACTGAGCGAGCGCTTTGTTGATCCCAGATCACGATGCTGATTGGCGCCGCGGCGGAGGCAGTCGCCGCGCGGGCAGTCCCGACTCGCCGTCGGCTCGGCACCGCGAGGATGACAAGCGGATCGAGGTCGCGCAGGCCGCTACGAGGGAGGATCTCGGCGTAGCGCACGGCCTTCTCGCGCAGCACTTTTCCGGCCTCCGTCCCGCGGTCGAGCTCTAGAAGGATGTGCTGCGGCGGGTCACCGGGCATTGCCAGCACGCCGTAGGCATCGGGGACGACTCGGCCGGCAAGCATGCGCGCGAGGGTGCGCACGCCGTACCACTCCCGCAGCTCGCCGCCGGCCGCGTTTGCCTCGACCGCCAGCCGCGTGAAAAACTCGTTGACTTCGACGTGATGGGCCAGGTTGCGACTGCTCGCGAGCTTGAGCCCGTCTTCGTGGCGGTAGTGCAGCTCGCCTCGGTCGATGCCCTTGCGGTCGGCGATTAGCAGCGCTCCAGCTTCATCGAGTATCCAGTGGTAGGGATGCGACCCTTCGCCAGGTCGTGCACTTGGGCGGAAGCGATCGAGCACCCGCAGCTCATAGAGCAACTGCAGGCGAGCAGCCGTGGTTCGCAGACCTCTGAAGTGCAGGCGCCTGAGCTGGTCGGTCGTGAGGACATGGTGCTCGTAGCAGTCCAGGGCGATCTGTCGATCACGATCGGTTACGTGCTCTGCAAGCTTGATCAGGAGCTTCGGGCTCACTCGACTCTCGCGTCGAGCGATTCTCACTCCATCTCTTGCATCCGTAGGCTTTTCTACCTCGTCGGGGTGGCTTCGTGTCGGAGAAAGCTGCTCGTTTGCGGCGGTTTTCACGCGGTCGCGGCCCTCCGCTCCTAGTTGGAGGCCCGGCTGGAGGTCGGGTCGGAGGCCGGGCTTGAGGGCCGATCGGCAGGTGCCATCTTCGGCCTGTGTTCGCGCTGCGTGACCGGCGCGACAGCAGGGTTGCGTTGGTCGACAATGAGTGCAGCCTCGGCTTGTTCGCTGGCGTGTCCGTAGCGCTGACGTGCTGATTCGCGCACAGCCTGCGCGCGACCGACTATCGGATCACCCAGGGCCTCAGTTTTCAGCGTGAACGCTGGACCCGGCTGTCCGTCGGCACAGAGGCGTACAGCCTGCTGTGAAAACCGGAAGGTGCGCGAGGTCATGCGCGGATAGCTCGGGACGCACTTCACGATCGAGCGTCGACGCATCGTCGCGCGATAGCTGGAAGTAGATCTTGGAGCGAGCGTTGGCGGCAATCGCCTCGCGTAGGTCGCGCGGCAGCTGCGCGAGGTTCTGGTGAGCAAGGCATAGCGCCAGGCGATAGGAGCGCGCCTCGGCGAGCACGTCCTCAAACGGAGTCGGCAGGTTCAGGTAGTTCTGCACCTCGTCGACGTAGCAAGCGGCGTCGCGCCGCTGTTCGGGTGCTTCGCCAGCACGAGCGAGTGCTGCCTGCCAAACGCGCGCGAACAAAAAGGAGCCGAGCAGTCGACTTGTGTCCTCGCCGAGCGTGCCCTTCGGCAACTTGGCCAACAGCAGGCGGCCGTCGTTGAGTGCTCGAGGAACATCGAGCGTCGTAACCGCCTGCCCAACGATCGCGCGTACCGGCCTACGCAGCAAGAAGGCCCTTAGCTTGTTCAGCAGCGGACCCGAAGCTTGCGCGCGCAGAGCGTCCGACAGCCCGCCATACCACTCCCAGAATGGGCCGAGCACCGGATCGTCGATCTGCGCGACGAGGAATCTCTGCCATGAGCGATCGCTGAGCAACCGCGGAACGTCGGCGAGCGTGCTCGTCGGGGAGGCGGCGCTGAGCGTGAGCAGTGCCGCCCTGAGAATGTCGTCAGTGCGCGGGCCCCAGTAGCGCTCGAACACGCGGCTAAAAATCCCTACGAGCTGATCCACTCCGAGGTCACGGTCGGGACTGTCGAGCACGTTCAGGCCGGGAGGCGTCGCATCCAGCGGGTCGAGCAGGTCGACCTCGCCCTCGCGCCCGGCGGGGATGCGCGCCAGCAAGTCCTCCACAAGATCGCCCTTGGGGTCGATCACGACCGCGCCGCGCCCGGCGTCGAAGTCCGAGAGCACGAGACGCGCTATCAGCGTCGTCTTACCAACGCCGGTCGGCCCGAGAACGTGCATGTGACGTCGCGCGTCTACGACCGAGAGATTCACCTGCTTGCCGCCGACGCTGAGGCCAAGCGGCTTGCCCTGGGCTGGTAGACCGGGCGGCGGTGCCACCTCGCGTGCGCCGGCCATGACGACGCCGGGAATCGCCTCCTCGCCGGGAAGGTGGGCGAGCGCGGCAAGCTCGCCGGTGCTGGCGAGAAACGCCCGACGCCCAAGCCTGCGGTCGCTCAGCTTCGTCGTCGCACGCCGGCATCCTCGGCGGCGCAGCCCAACCCGGCCCTCGTATGACGCGAAGCCTCCGAGGATGCCGTGAATGCGTCCGCGTGCCTCGGCGGGCGAGCCGGCGTTGACGGCCACGCGCACGAGGCAGCGATAGAGCGGCTGCGTGCTCTTGTTCATTACCTCGCGCACGTCGGGGCTAATGGTCGGATCGTGCGTCGGCGGCTTCGGCGCGCGGTAGGTGATGAAGAAGTCAGCTAGGCGCACGAGGCGGTGCGGCGAGATGCCGGCGCGTAGGCGGCGGGCCGCCATGCGCAAGCGCCGCCGCTCCCGAGTCGTCGCGGGGCGGGCCAAGACCTGCACGAGCGCGCTCTGCTTGCCGCGAAGTCCCGAGAGCTGTCCGAGGATCAGCGGCAGCGGGTCGGGCTTCATAGCTGCGTTGAGCGAGAACCAGTCCGGTCCCGAAAGCGTCAACTCGGACGCGACTAGCGCCCCGTCGGTCGCATCGTGCGCGGACGCTGGCTCAGTGGTTGTGCTCGCGCCGGGCCACGCTGAGGAGACCGCGCGCTCGATCAGGCCGGGTGGGATCGCCTCGGGAACCCACACCCGGAATGTCGTACCTGCCTCGCTCGCTACAACCTCCCAGGCAAGATGAGGCTGTCCGCCGATCAGTCGTGAGAAGTGCGGGCGGATCAGGTCGTGCAAGGCCGACCAAAGCAGGAGCGCCCCTCCTCCCGCGTCCACCTCGGGCGGGACGCCGATCGTCACTACGCGCGCGCCGCGCACGAGCCGGCGCCCTCGAGCGCGCCCCAGAACGAGAGCCGTGAGCCCGAGCGCGAGGGTCGCGGTGACCACGACCGGGGCGAAGTGCTCTACGACCGAAAGCGCGTGGTGGGCGATGCTCGGCAGCGAGTGGATCGGACGGGCCGGTTCGTCGAGCAGCCGTTCGAGCGCGCGCCTTTTCGAGTGGTGTCTCATCGTGCCGTCGGTCGCACTGCGCCGAGGTATTTGTCTTCGCCCCAGGGCGCGCCGATCGTCGTCGGGAAGGACTCGGTTCGCACGTCCGTTCCGGGGTGCGGCGCGTCCACCATCTCGCCTGAGCGCACGACCATCCCGACGTGCGTCGCATCCGCCGAGCTCGGTCCGAAGAACACGAGGTCGCCAGGCTGTAGCGGTGCCCCGGGCGGCAGGTGCGGCTCGTCACCGAACTGTTCCTGAGACGTGCGGGGGAGGTCGATCCCGACCGTGCGATAGGCGACTTGCACGAGGCCTGAGCAGTCGTATCCGGCACGGCTCTCGCCTCCCCAGAGGTAGGGGACGCCGATTTGAGCGAGCGCGAAGGAGAGCGCTTCGCCGGCCCTGCCGCTCGCGGCCGGAACTTCGAGTGGCTGCGCTTCGCGTTCGTAGGCAGCCGCCCAGCGCAAGACCTCTTCGACGTAGGCCGCCGAGTGGTTGTAGGCGAAGATCGCCCGCTGCAGTTCCTTCGGCGCGCCGCTCGCGCGCAGGTAGTTGGCGGCGCCGAAGACCGCATCGGCCGGGTTCCATCGGTCAGCCCGACCGTCGCCGTTGCCATCGACCCCATAAGTCGCCCAGGTGGAGGCGAGGAACTGCATCGGGCCGCCGGCACCCGCTGAGTTGACCGCGCCCTCCTGTGTGCAGGACGGGTCGGGGTCCTGGCCGTCGTCGCACTCGACCTTGCCGATGCCGGCGAGCACCGCCCAGGGCACGCCGTAGCGCCGCCCGGCGGCCTGGAACAGCGCGAGGTATTCGGGCGGGATGCCCGCGACCTGGACGGAGCTGCCTGCGCTGAGACTGGCGCTCGCGCCGCCGCCGAGCACGCCGACCGCCGCCCCGATGAACAGGACAGGAATGAGCAGCAAGAGGCCGCACGGGCTGAGCGCCGCTTGCTTCATGCCGACGCCAGCTCGGCCGGATCGCTCGTCACGAGCTCGTGCTCGGCTGCGCTGGCCTTCACGCCGATCGGGATTCGCTGCTCGCCCGTCAAGAGCAGGCCATGACCGATCGGGCAGCGCAGCAGGTAGGCGCGCTCCCCGGCCGTCAACGCAAAGGCCTGTCCGACGCGGTCGATCGCCTGTGGCGATTGGCGCAGGAGCAGGTGCTGAGAGGCGTTATTGACGACGGCCTGTCCGAGTGGCGAGTCGAGCAGGTCGCCGGGGTCCTGGGTGATCGTCGTGAGGCCGGTCCAGCGCTTGCGCGCCTTCTTTGCCAGTCGGAAGAGGAACCTCGCGCCGGGAGCCTCGCGTGTGGCGCTCGGCGTCTCGCGCATCAAGTCCCACGCCTCGTCGACCAACACCACGCGGCGGCGCAGCGGACCCTCGAGCGAGCGCCAGATCGCGTCGAGGGTGAGCATCAACGCGGGTGCGCGCATCCGCTCGGGCAGGCCGCGCAGCGAGAAGCAGACGAGGTGTGAGTCCGGCTGCACAGAGGTCGAGCGATCGAACAGCGAGGAGTGCGCGCCCGTCGCGTAGGGGGAGAGGCGCTCGGCAAGGCGCTTGCCCGTTTCGCTCTCGGCTTCGAGTGAGCGCACGAGGTCGCCGAGCAGCGGCGCTGGACGGCGATGCGTCGAGGGATCGGCGGTGATTCCCGCGCTCTGGTAGGCGGCACGGGCGCTGCGGTCGAGCACGGCCAGCTCGCCGCCGTCGAGGCCTCCCGCGAGCAGTTCGATCAGGTCCGCGAGGAACTGGATCCGCTCGTCCAGGGCGCGCGGTGCTTCGCTCGCCGGCAGTTCGAGCGGATTCAGCGCAACCGCGTTCGGACCGGTGAGCGGCAGGTACGCGCCGCCGACTGCCTCGCACAGTGCGTGGTACTCGTCCTCGGGGTCGAGGATGAACACCTGCACCCCTCGATACAGCAGTCGCAGCGCTTCGAGCTTCGCCGCATAGGACTTCCCGGCGCCCGAGTAGGCGAGCTCGACCGAGTTGAAGTTGCTCCGCGCGAAGCGGTCCACCAGTACCGGGGCGCCGCTCTCGGTCAGTCCGTAGAGGATCCCGTCCTCGAGCGGCGGGTCGGCCGAGGCGAAGGGAAAGCCGGCCGCGAGCGCGGGGGTGTCGAAGGTGCGCAGCAGGCGCAGCCGGTCGGTGGCGAGCGGGAGCGTCGATAGCCAGCCGTCGTAGGCGCGGAACGTCGCCGGTACGACGTGCAGCAGCATCGAGGCGCAGAGCGCCTTGACGCGCTCGGTACGCTCCTCTAGCTCCTCGCGGCTCGCACCGGAGACGCGCAGGTAGAGGCCTGAGCGGAACAGCCGGCTCTCACCGCGCGCGAGCGCGCTCGCCAGCTCGTCGGCATCCTCGGCGGCGGCGGCGAGCGTTGGGTCCGAGAGTCGTCCACGGTCGGCATCGATGCGCCGGCTGGACTCAAGGCGCGCGCGCTGGCGGCGGAGCCTGTCGGCCGCGAGCACGGGTGGGATCGGTCCGATGTGCAGCGTCAGGTCGAGCTCGCCCGCCGCGTTTAGCAGTGGCGCGAGCCATCCCTGATTGACCTCGCGCGGGTAGCCAACCACGGCGAGCGTGCGGTGCCAGACGTCTCCGGTGCGAAGGCAGTCGCGCTCGACCTCGAGGGCGCTCGGAGTCGGAACGCCTGCGGCCGACCCCTGCTGAGTAGCTCCCGAGCCCGTCAGTCGAACCGTGGGACTCAGCATCGGTGGATCACCCCGTCGAGATGGGAGCCGGCCGGCGGTCCCGGATGCTCGAAGGCGTCGAGCAGCAGCGTGGCCGCCTCCTGGCCATCGAGCGGGTGAAGCTCGACGCCGGCTGAATGGAGCAGGCTCTCCGTCTGCGCTGCGCGGCGCTCGAGGTCGGCTCGTGCGCTCTCGCGCTCGCGCGTGCGAGTGCTGAGGACCAGCAGGATCTGCCGCCGCCGCAGCCCGTCGCCCTGGCGCGCGAGCCCTGAGAGAAACTGCGCGTAGGTGTGGGCGCATTGCCGAAGCGCCGGATGGGGAAGCGTGCTCGCGGCGTGCTCGATCGCTCTCACGCGCTCTGTGAGGTCGACGCGCTCGGCACGCACCGTGATCGCGGTCGGCTCGACCAGGCTGTTCAGCCACCTGCCATACGCCCCGGCGAGCGCCGCCTGCTCCTCCTCGGAGCGAAGCGCCCAGCTAGTGCCGCTCGCCGCGAGCAGAAGCGTGCTCGTGCCGTCGCCCAGCTCCACGACGCCGCTCCGAAGGATCGCCTTGACCGGCACGCGCAGGAGCGACACGCCTGGCTGAGCGGGCGCGTCGGGTAGGGCGACGGGGAGTCCGTCTGGCGCGGCTACGCGCCGAGGGGACTGCGTGAGATGGCGCGCGGCGGCGAGCGCGAGGCGGTCGCCCGAGAGTCCGTCGCGGCGCCCGAGCGCCAGGGCGACGCCGACGAACGCGAGCGGCGCGGCGAGCGCGACTGCAACCGGCATCGGGAGCGCCGATGCGCCCGCCGCGAACACGCCGTAGCAGAGGAGCGCGGTGGCGGCCAGGATGACCAGCTCGACGAGCGGTGAGTCCCCACGCAAGGCGGTCCTCCATCTCGACGTCTGCGGGAAGGCGAATCCGCGTGCGGTTCACGCCGCGCCTCCGAGGCCTCGCTTGACGACGCGGTAGAGGACGTAGGTCTTTGCCATCCGCACAGTCGGCGAGGAGAAGCGAGAAGAGAACGCGAGCTCCTTCGCCCAGAACGGAATCCTCAGCAGCACCCAGAACAGGCACAGGACGAGCAACAGGTCGACGAGGCTTCCACCCGTGGCGACGCCCAAAACGCTTCGGCCCGACGCGAAGAACACATGCACGGTTGCCGCTAGCGTCAGCGCCTGCGCTGCCTGGACGCCGAGTGCGGCGATCATCGCGCGCCACCAGAACCGCGCCATCCCCTCGGTCTGGGGCAGGCCGTGGGCGATCAGCATCAGCGGTGCCGCGCAGACGAGCAGCACGATCAGCGCCGCCCTGACGATGTAGAGGATGAGCAGCGCCACCGCGAGCACGGCGCACGCCAGGCCGAGCAGCACGAGGAAGATTCCCCCGTCGGCGATCGCGTGAAGGACGAGCAGCTCCAGCGTGTGCCCGGCCTGTTCGGGGTTCACCCCGCTGCCGAGCAGCCCGGTCGAGAGCACGTTGGCGAAGGCCACCATCTGCCCCGAGATCGCCAAGCTTGCGTTCGTGGCGATGCCGGCGATGACCAGGCGTGGAAGGAAGTCCTTCAGCGCATAGGACGTTTGCAGCGTCTCGTGGTGCATCAGAATCGCGCCGGCTGTCATCACGACGAGCACGAGCAGCGCGTCGGCGATCCCGAGTGAGACCTGCCAGTAGGAGCGGACTTCTGCCTTGCCTGCGATCTGTGGCGTGGAGAGCAGGGTTCGCCCGACGAGCAACATCGCCGGGTTCAGCGCGTCCTTGACCAGGCCGGCGAACCAGTCGTTGATCGCCTGCTCGATTTTGCCGCCGACGTCGAAGAAGCCCGGGTGGCTCGCCTTCCGTGCTTCTACTTCTTCTCCATTGCTTGGCTGTGGGGGAGGGGGCAATGCTGGGCCGACTTCGATGCCGCCGCTTTCGGGCGCACCTTCGAGCTTCGACGCAGGAAGCGGCGGGGAGGCGGCGGGCTGGGTGGAGGTCGGCTTCTTGGCGGCAGGCGCCGCTGCGACCGGCGTTGCGCCGGCCGCAGCGATCACACCCAGCGAGAGCACGAGCGCGCCGAGGACGCCGAGGGCTGTCCAGCGACGCCGGCTCACCCGACGACGTGCTGCAGGACCGTCACCAGCACGGGCGCAAGCGCCGCAAGTGCGTAGCCCGCCAGGGCGGCCTTGATCGTGCCCTTCGCCTTCTCGAGCGCTCCCGGATCGCCCGCGGCCAGCAGGTAGCGGACGCCGCCGACGGTCAAGAGCAACGTGGCGAGCGCCACGAGCAGCCCGATCAGCCAGTTGCGCAGGTTGTCGATTACCTGGTTGAGGGTCGTAGCGGCAGCCGCGACCTGGGGAACGAGCAGTGCCGCCACGAGCGCCAGGGCGAATGTGAGAGCGAGCGTGCGTCGCATACTTCGCTCGGGTCCGGCGCGGGACGGACCCGGATCACCTCCTTCGTCTGTCTCGTTTGGTCTGTTTCAACCGACTGGGCCCTGTGGCCCAACGCCGGCAACCCGAGCAAGAGAGGAAGGTCGGTTTCGCTGCCCATTGGGCACACGGGGCCGTCCGAGAAACAGCAGCAGACGTCGCTCGGCGCGCTGGCGGCGCATCTTCATCGCGCCGTAGGAGATGTTGGCCGCGTGTGCGAGCTCGGCGAGCTCGACGCCGTCGATCCGACTGCAGAGGATCACCTCGGCCTCTTCGGCGCTGAGAGCGCCAGCGCGTATCGCCCGATCGAGCAGGCCGTCGAGGTCTCGGTCGATCTCCTGCGGCGCTTCGCTCTCGCTCTCCTCATTTGAGAAAGACCAGACGGCACGCCACGCGCTCTCGCGCCCCAGCTCGACCAGTGTCCGGTGCATCGTGTCGAGCAGGAGGTTCGCCGCCACGCGGCGAGGACGGCGCGCCAGCGGGTAGCAGCGAATCCCCTCCCAGATTGCGAGGAGCATGGTTGCCCAGATCTCCTCGCGCTCGCGGGCGTTGCGCGTGATGCGGGCCGACAGGTTCAAGAGACCGGGGCGGATCGCCTCAAGCACGACGCTCGCGCCGATCGGCTCCTGCTTTGCCCACGCCAGCAGCGCGCAGAGCACGGCGTCCTTCTCTGAGCGCGATCCGCGAGCGCGCATGAAGCGAATGAGCGCAGCTGCGTCTGCGAATCGAGCGAGCGCTGGCTCTCTCACTTGCCAGGCGTGGAACCGAGCGCTCAGGGACGAGGAGCGAAGAACCTGCTGCCAGTCGCGCTCTAGAGATTCAAAGGGCAGCCGGCGCATCGGGCGCTCCTCGGGTTCTGAACATGGAGGCGATCAGGCGTCGCCAGTATCTGATTCGTTCGCTCTTGTTTGCGGCCATACAGTGAAATCCGAACAAGCACCCGAAAGTGACACTGAATTGGGTAAGTGGGGCGAGCCTGACCCGAGCGACCCAGCCGGAGCAGGCGACCGACGAGAGCTACGGCGATCTCAAGGTTGGCCGAACTCGCGTGCGGCGGCGCTTGGACCATTCTGCGCGGGCGGCTGACTTTCGGTAGAGGATTCGCTCGTGTTGACTTCGGTGCTGCTCGGGCTCGGACGGACGGTCGCGGTCGAGGCCGTCGTCCGTTCGGGCGTGTGCGTCGGCGTACTCGATCGCGGCGAGCGCAGGGAAGAGAACTCGAGCTCGGCGTGTTCGCGCGAGCTGAGGTGGGAGGGGACTCGCGCATGTTGAGTGCTTGTCACCGGGGTCTGCGTTGCTTCGCTCGCAACCGCGACGGATGCGCTTGACGCCGCGCGTGCAGGGGGACGGCGCGCCGCGGTTGGGGCGCGATGATGATGTGGAGAGTGGGGGCGCACGGGCGGGTGGATGCTCGTGGCGAGCGTGGCGGTCGCCGCTACGATCGCGCTGCCGGCGGCGGCGACTTTCACCACACCCGCGCCGCCGAGGGCCTCGGCCACCCGCTCGCCGCCGAGGCGCACGGGACGGTCCGTGGCCCATCCGAGCAGCCGGTCCAGCAGGCCAAAGTGATGGCCAAGCGGAATGAGCGGGGCCGGGAGGAACGCGGCGGCTGCGTCGCGCTGGAAGGCGCGACTGCGCATCTCGCGAACGAGCTTTACATACGAGCTACGGCAGGTAGCGCACGCCGCGAGATGAACGCGTGCGATCCGCTCCTCCTCTACGCCAGCCGAGCCAGTTGCGTAGGCGGTGATGGCGTGCTCGCGGTAGTCGCACATGCGACCTGCTGCCGCGACCACGGCGACCCGGTCGAGCTTGCCCTGCGCAGAGCGCTGCGCGGCCTTGACCGTCTTCACCGGGACGCCGAGCAGGCGAGCGGTCATCTTGACGCCGGCTCCGCGAGTGGCCATCACCGAGACGACCTCTCGCTCGAGGTCCGAGAGCTGGGCGACGAAGTCGGCCGCGCGAGCGGCGCGATCCTTCAGCGTTGCTACCTCCTCGGGCCCAAGCTCGGTGCTCGTGACCAGGACGGCGGCAGTGTCGAGCGCAACGCGAGAGCGGCTGCCGACGCGCAAGCTGTGGCGGCCCTCATGGTGTTGGCGCAGGAGAATGCGAGCCGCCGTCCAGAATGCGCCGATCAGATGCTCCTCGGAGACGACGGGCCTGCGCATCATCACTACGACGCAGATCGCGTCGCCGACGACTTCCTCGAGGACCGTCTCCGCGAGCCCGCGTGCGTCCCCTCGTGTGCGGATCGTTCGCAGCAGCTCGGCACGCTGCGCGTGTAGCGCGAGCGCTACCTCGGCAGAGGACCACGCCCCTCGACGCCACGGAGCGCGTAGGCGGCGCGACGGACCCTGGCGAGGCACTCGCCCTCCGTACGAGACAGATACTCCGACTGACTCCATCGAACCTTAATCCTGGCTAGACCCGCAGAGTGCCAGCGAATTGTGTCGCTAGTACGCGCGCGAGGTTCTTGCTCATTGCAACATTGCCCAAAGCTGCGCCGCCACGGACACGCGCGCCCGATGACTGTTTCCGACGAGGAGGCGATACCGGGACAACGCGGCGTGTCGTGTCGCTGGCAATGGCCTTGCGATCCGCCGCGGGTTCTGCTCTCATCTCGCGACCAAAAACCGATGCGGCCGGACGAGTGCTACTAACACCCGCCCGGCCCGTGACACCGAAGAGACTGCTTCGGCGCCACGACACGACACCGTAGCTCTCCTGCCACGGTGAGCGATCCTGGCTGCCAGGTGGCTTCCTCGGCCGAACGAAGGAGCCAGTCATGACCCAGCAAGCCGGTGTGCCGCCCGATCAGCGAAAGCTCGAGCGGGCGATCGTCCTCCTCCTGCTCAGCGACAACCACGACGCGCGCTGTGCGCACACAGAGCTTTCAGCCGCGTTCGGCGACTTCGAGCCGTCCACGCTCACCGCTGCGCTCGGGCACCTGCAGGAGTGCGACGTCTTGCATGCCGAGTCGGACACGATCCGTGCCTCGCCGTGCGCGCGCCGGCTCGACGAGCTGGGGTTGATCGGGGTATGAGGTCGCCGAGCGCGGGATCCGATGAACTGCGCCGCTACGAGCCCGTAGACGACGTCGTGATCCTTCTGGCGCTCGACCGCGCCGAGCGCCACGCGCCACCCAACCCGTGGCGCGAAACCGGCATCTACTGGCCGCGCCTGATCGAGCACCTAGGGTTTGTCAGCAGCTCGTGGACGACGCGTAGGCTCCGTCCTCAAGTGGACGCGCTGATTGACGCCGGGCTGATCGAGAAGACGAGCAACGCAGGGAAAGTTCGCTGGGGTCTCACAGATGCCGGAGCGATGCGCGTAGCGCAAGCGCGAATCGATGGCGAAGAAGCCTTGCCGGCCTCCCCTCAGCGTCGCCGCTGGGAGCGTGCTCGCAGGAAGGCGGAGGAGCAAATAGAGGGCGTCCGCGAGCGTCTCGGTAGCGAGCTGCGCGACGCGCTCAAGCTTTTCGAGGACGGAGGCGGAGACTCGGCAGGCTGGTACGAAGTGGGTCAGCGGCTTGCACGGGAATGTGGCCGGTTTGCCGGAGCGAGGTTCTGCCTATACGAGTGGGGGAAGCCAGACGAGGAGCGTCCTGACCTAAACCTCGACTCAAGTGCCAACAGACGTATACGTGAGGCCGTAAGGGCACTCGCTGATTATGCGGTAGAGGAGACTTCGGATAAGCCTTGACAGTCAGCCCAGCTTCGTCAGCTAACAAGAGGCCGTCTACGGGTGCCATAGGCCATCATCCGAAACTGTCTCTGACAACTCACCCCCGGCCCGGAGGAGCCAACCCGCCGTCTTCGGCGCCGTAATAAACGCCAATAGTCCCCTGGCGCGTGTAATAGCTAGATAGAGATCTCGCTTCTGGTGTGTGATGACCCAACGGAACAGCCGACGGGGGGGACGCGCTGTGTCTACCACGACCACTGCTCTAGCCTCCATGCCGATAAAGGCCTCTGCGACGCAGCAGGCAGCAAATGAATTGGGATCGTAGCCGGCTTTCACGAGGGCAGCTCTTAGCGATGCGGTGCTTGACTCGCGGGTGGTGAGAACCGCGATGTGCTCGGGCTCGACGCCTTCGGAGGCGAAGTAACGGATGACCGCCCCTACGTGTGCCGCGCGCGCCTGCTCATCTGCCACTGGAATGACCAGTGGAGGCGGGCCATCAACATCGGCCTCGAGTCTTACCCAAGGAGCGAATCCACTGGCTGCGCCTGCGATGGCGATGGTGTTTCGGCAGTTCTCCCGCAAGTCCACCCATATTGTGTTCAAGAACGAAGGCAGCTTGGCGTCGTCGTTGAGCGCCTGTTGCGGGTCGCCAAAAAAATACACAAGAGGCACCGAGGATAGAGTCGCCAAAAGCTTTCCCCGTTGCGCATCCGTGAAGCGCTGCGCCTCATCTAGTATGACCGCGTCATACCTCGCGACGTAGGAAGTTTGTGACGACAGAGGCCTATCTGGAGGTCCGCTCGACTCAAAACGCTTCCAAATCCTTTCGCCGACGGCTACGTCGACCGGCAATTTACGCCTTGCCATCTCCGCGCTTATGCGGTCTGCGAGCAAATCGCCTGCGCCGAGCGCATAGAGGACCCGGTGGCCTGTCATCGCCAGACCGGCGGCACGCTCGACGGCCACCAGCGTCTTGCCGGTCCCGGCCGGGCCGCGGACGCCGACGCTCGTGTTGCCGCTAAGAACCGCGAGTGCGTGGGTCTGGGCCTGAGTCAAACGGACCACCCGGTCCGCCTTGGCAGCTAGTAGAGCGTCGGATCTAACCAGTTCAGAGCTGAGTGGCAGCAAAGTCGCGCGGCCCGGGCGTAGCAGGCCTGCGAGGCGGGCTACGGCTTGTCGGCGGAATCCGTCGTGGATAGGTAGGGGCTCGACTCGTGCGAGAATGGCGCTCGGCAAATCGGCCAGATCCTCCTTGCAGAGCACACCGTCATGCGATACAGGCAGACGGTGAACATCGCGCCGTGCCATCGAGCTAAACACTACGAATGGGTATACCGCCGGGGGCGCGCCGTATGTGCGAAGTAGGCGCTCCAACTGATACGAGGCGATGACTACTTGCTCGTACGGCGTGCGCGACATCGTTGACCGACCGTCGAGCCACTCGCCGGTCTCGGTCACGCGATGCCGCCCACGCTTAATCTCGAAGACCAATACCCCAACACGAGGAACGAGGAGCAGTAGATCGAGTTCTCCCCGAAGGGGCTGACCTGAGGCGGCGCTGACCCACCGGAACGCTGGAATCGCGTGCCAGCTATTCGATCCCGGCCGAAGCGCCTCGATGAATTCTTGCTCCCCAGGGTGAAGGGTACTCTGGCAAGGGGCGACGACAGTCATCGCCCGAAGGCTACCTACGCAGAGTTGAGCGAGCGTGAGCCTGGGTGCTCAGGGATACAGCAAGAACCTTGAACCCTCTCGAATCAGCCCTCGGGTCTATAAAGAGCGTCTCGCGTTTCCTGGTCCTCGGGTTCGTCCGATAACGACTCCTTTTCGTCACGTGAGCCCTGAACCGATCGGGAGAGGCCCGGAAAGCGACCTGAACTATGTCGAGTACCGAAGACCAGTTGACGCGGGTAGCGCTTAAGCGGACAACGGCTGACTTATCGCCCTGGGGATAGGTGCAGCCGTCTAGTCCTCCGGTTTGTATCGAACGCCCTCCAGCAAGTCGCTCGCGGGCACGGACAATCCATGCGCGATCTTGGCGACGACCTTAACGCCCGGATCTCGTCGCACTGTCTCGATCCGAGCGATGTCGGTGAGATGGAGGTCTGCAAGCTCGGCGAGCCGCTCCTGAGTCAGGCCGCGCTCTTGACGTAGCCGTCGCACATTGGCGGCGAAGGTCTCCTGCGGCTGCATCAGCAGAGCGTCTGCTAGGACCGGGCTGGCGTCTATGGCTAATAAGCCATAAGATGCCGCGCATGGCGACTCGTTCGAATCTTCGGGCTTCCAGCGCCCAATCGGTGGCGGAGTTGCTCAAGCAACGCAAGGACGAACGCTCCACGCCCGGCGCACGCACCGATGACGCCAGGGTCGCTCTGGTGGTTGAGGGCGGGGGCATGCGGGGCATCGTCTCGGCCGGCATGGTCACGGCGCTCGAGCAACTCGGACTCACGCCGACGGTCGACTTCGTCGTCGGGACATCTGCCGGCGCCCTCGCAGGAGCCTTCTTGCTGGCCGAGCAGCCGGGGATGGGGACGAGCCTTTACTACGAAGAGCTGATCAGCCGAGACTGGCTGGACTACCGCAGGGCGCTCAAGCGCCGGCCGCCCGTCGGCCTCGACTGGCTCATAGACGACGTCATGTCGGGGGAGAAGGCCCTGAACTGGCAAGGAGTAGTCGACTCGCCCATCCCGCTATACGCGGTCGCAACAAAACTGCCGGAGTACGAGCCCGCACTACTCGGTCCCTTCGCCTCAACAGGCGCCCTCCGAGATGCACTGCGGGCAAGCGCACGCCTGCCGATCATATCCGGAGGCCCGGTGGTGATTGACGGCGAGTCCTATATCGACGGCTCGCTGACGCAGGGGATTCCGCTCCGGTTCGCCGGGAAGATCGGCTTTACGCATGCCCTGATCCTTCTCACTCGGCCGGCCAAACAGACTGCGGGGCAAGCCCAAACTGGTACACAAGATCGTCGTCTTTCCGCTGATGAACCGCCTACTCCCGGGCTTGGGAGACGCCTTCGCAAAGCGGGCGAGCAACTACATCGCTGAGCTGGATGAAATCGAAGCGCTGAAGGCATCTCCCGAGCACCAATACGTCTTGGTCGCGCAGATGCCTGCCGGAAGCGAGTCTGTCGCGCAACTCACCCAGGACACTGACTTGCTCTTCGACGGTGCGGTTCGGGGGGCGTCAGCCGTATACGCAAGCCTCGGAGAACCAGTGCCGTCGTTCTATCGGGGGCTAGTGCCCGTCTCTCGGTGATGCTGGAATCGCTGTACGAGCTGAGCGGTGATGCGAGCGAGGCTCTGGCCTCGTTGGTGGAGCGGTACGGCAACGAAGACGCGTTGCTCGAGGCCGTCGAAGAGCTGCTCGCGGACGTCGGCCTTCAGCCAGCCGTCATCGAGAACATCAGAGGCGCATACGAGCATCCAGACTCAGACCAGTATCCCCTCATCCGCGGTCCGCTCGGGCTTTGCCTATTCCTAGATCGGGCAACAACTGCGTCGCTCTTCGATGAGCCCCCAGAGGATGTCCTTGACGAAGCGAAGGGCCTGGTGGGCGATCAAATGATCAAGACCAGCCTGCGTGCACTCTACAAGTTGGACGATAGCGAAGACCTAAAGAGATGTGATCTGAGTTCCGCCAAGCTTTACAAGGTCGGCACGACATCCATGATCATCGATTGCAAGCATGGCACGGCTCCATCGGAGAGGGCAGTGCTCAAGTGCGTCCTCCCGCGTCACTTCTTGGTTCGGGCAATAACCGAAGGAGCAAAGTACTACGGTCGACGCGACGGTGCGATGCTGTCGTTGGCTCCAAAAGTGTACGGCTCGAACGACCGTGCGGTGCTTATGGAGCTGATACCTGGCGAAACGCTCGCCGAGAGATTGGCTAAAGATCAGGTGCCCGAGCAACAAAACGATCCGACCGGGGAGAAGCGGGCGAAGCTTCGGGCGCTGCGCCGGATGGACATCGAGTTCATAAGAGAGCTCGGGCGGATGCTTTGCGAGACGCTTATGGAACTCAGTACGAGCGAGCAATCACACCTTGATCTTTCGCCCCGAAACATAATCTTGACAAGAAATCCCACGGAGGTCCGCCTTATCGACTTTGGACGGAACTTCGCCATCGCCGAAGGCGTCGCATCGTCATTGGCGCTGGCTCGCTCATCTGTGTATGTCGAACCTCAGATGATCACCCACCAGCGAGCAGGCGATTGGCGATCCGACTGCTACTCGTTCGGAATAATCCTTCTGGAAGCCGCGGCACGCGCTCCGCTTTATCGCGGAACGATAGCGGCGGAGTTGTGGCGGCTGTGGACTGGCGAGCACTCGTGGGACGGCGCCCCCGGACTGGCGCGCGTTATTGAAGACCTCATCGACGCTGATCCGCAGCAGCGCCTTGTGTTCATGGCCGCAGACGGTGACCGAGAGCGACGCGATAACCGCTTGGCTTCGGTGGTTCAGCGATGAGCGTCGAGCCCTACCAATACATCGAAACGTTGCTCCAAGAGGAGACCGCGGTAATCGAGGCTTACGAGGCGCGGACCGGCACTAGTGGATTCGGCCTGCTCAAGGGCTGGACCGTTCTTAGATTCTGGAAAAACGCTCAGCTCCTGAGCATGGTCGACGCGACGAAGATCGACCGAGATATCCAAGACGACGTCTATAGAGACTTGCCGCGCCTGGCCGCATGGACGCGCGTAGCCCTGGTCGCGTGGAGCTTCATCTGGACGGCGTTCGGAGCACTCACCCTGGCCGACCTGCACGTAGTGCTCTTCTATCCCGGCGCACAGCAGTACTCAAAGGCGATCGGCGAACCGTTCGTGGTTGGGGACTTCTGGGGCAATCTCCCAGGCCGACTTGTGGCGGTAACGTTCGCATTGACGTGCGTGACCTACTACGTGAACAATTTTGCGCTTATCTCCCCTAGGCAGTGCGGTTACAGGCTAGGCGAGTTGGTGATGCGTGGCTGTGCATGGTTCCTGCCGCTTCCCGTGTTGTGGGCGCTGATATACGACCCGCATGCGTGGCCACTCTGCTCGGGTATCGGGACACTCTTGGTTGTACTAAACAACTTCCTGGCTCTGCGTATTACCAAAGAAGCCGAGGAACTAGGGGATCGATTCTCGACTCGCGGACCGGAGGGTCGCCTCTTCGTGCTCGACAACTTCGACGAGTGGTGGAAGCTGATGGGAGCATATAGCGTGGCACTGATCTTCGTCGGCGCGCTTTTGCTGCTCGACGGAGCTCAGGATGAAAAGGTATATGCGGGCCTCGTGGTCGTCATTAACCTATTCAAGATGTATCGCTTGAACTGCGTCAAGCTTGCGCCAAAAGTGCGTGGAAATCTCTTGCGCGATATCTTCACGATCTGTCGCGCCCAGCGACTCATGGCCCTGAACGTACCCGCGCCAGCCGTCGTGGAATCGAGACGGGAAATCGAGACGATCGAGCCGGCGGCTGGTCTCATCGTTGGTGCTAGAGGCGCCGCGTAGCGGAAGGTAGCCGATGCCGACTATGAAACCGATGCGCTGCTAGGCTCCGAGTACGGTTGCTTGACGCTTGCGGCATCCGGCCCAAGTTGTCGACCGACCGTCTAAGTCCATTAGCTCGCAAGAGTCATAGATGGCCATCCCCCAACCCTCTGTGGGCGGGGGATGCATGTGTTCGCATAGGATGAATTGTCGTGCTGGTTGTGGTGGAGATACCGTTTGTGGACGCTCGGCCCTTCGTTGCCGACGAAGGCGGGCGTCTAAGGCGCCCGCCTTGGCCCCTCGCCAGCGCCACGGGAAAGCACTTCGTTCGGTACCTCGGCCCAACGCGTGAGCGCCTACTAGGCGGCGTCGATCCATGGCCGGGGGAGGGGGCGTACTGCGACGTAAGCAACGCGGTTCGGCTGTCGCCTGCCCTTTCGACCACTCAATTCGGACGCTCGCCGGAGGCTACGGGATTTCGGTGTCAATTTAGACGGTACCTGCACAACGGCGAGGCGGTCGCACGATTTGACGTGGGGCTAGTGCAGGAGCGATATCGGGGACGAGCGCTCGACGCGGGCGACACGGAAACAATGCTTAACGCGGTCCTTGACTATCGGGTAGCGATTCGCTCCGACGAGCGAGCTGACACCTGTCTTGCACGAGTTGGCGTTGACCTCGCGGAGCTCGTTCTTCGGGCTACGACGCAGAGTAGAATGGCCTCAAAGATTCAGCCTTGGTGGTTCCAAAGCTTGCCACCACTTCTCCTCGTGGAGTATCACACCGGCGAGGTGGCCCTGCCGCGCGACGTCACGATCGTCTTGGGTCGGCGCCGTACGGCAGCGGATCCGCCCTTTGCGCTTGCCTTCAAGCGAGTCGTAAGGGAAGGTCGCACTTGCCACGTGTGGTTCATTGAGCGGTTCGCCCATCAGTGGAGGAGTGACTTGGTCCGTAACATGCGCGTGCATCTGCAGCGGTTGCACGCCGAGTTTGAAGTCCTAAATCACATTCTCGGCCTTATGATCGAGGGCCGTCTGCCCGTGTCGGCGGGTGCAAGTCGGCAAAGACTGCTCGGTTACATCGGGCATGCGTCAGGGTTGTTGAGCCGAACGTCCGTGTATGGAAATGCACAGACTTCGCTGTTGAGTGCGGCATACGACTTTTCCGAGGTAGCTAGTCCTGGCCGGCGAGCGACGCTTCAGGCGATGCTGCAACAAAGCCGACCAGCTTTGGCTGAGAGGGTCGAGCGCCTAAAACAGATTATTGACGTCGATGAAATTGGCGGTGGCACCTAGTCATGTCGGACTCGCTGAGCATCATCTCGCTCGTTTCTTCTGCCGTAATAACCCCGACGGTTGTCGCAGGCTATGCGCTCTATCGTCAGCGTCTTGAACAGCTAACGGCTGCCGAGGGCGAGCTGCGAGACGTACTGGATAACGCTGCGGAAAAGCTTGAGGCGGTCCTTGTCGCTAACGAGCAGGTAGACACATTGTGGCGTAGTGGAGTTGGGCCTGACGATGAGACTGCAAAGAAAGCGCGATCTGAGCGCACCCAAGCCATTTTCTCGGCGCGCACGGCCAGGGACCGAATCGCCATGAGAGTCCCGACGGATACCGATGTGTACACGACATACAGCGATGGGCTTAGGGCGGCCGACGCCTATGCGAAGTCGCTCCGAGGCTTCCTGAAGGGGGAAGCCTTCGACGAAGCGGATGAGATCAACCAATTGCGTACGGCGCTGATGGGCGCACAGTTCGACTTCATGTCTGCAGTGAGGGCACGAGTAGGTGTGCATCGATACTATCGGTGGCCATCGCCACTGTGGCCGAGCCTTCCGCTCCCGCCGGGGCGAACTAGCTAGCTCCGGGGTGGCCTCTGGCCCAACCACGGGCCGTGTTGCCGCGATATGCCGGTCGCTTCGGCTGGCCCTGCACAAACACCGCCAGGACGCTACGGTGCAACCTATGGATCCCCGCGTGGTCGGGCTTCGCGCCCAGGATGTCTATAGCGGCCTTCAGACCGTCGATCAAACGAGCGGCATCATTGCGGCCGAGCTCGATGCTACTCGGCTAGCAGGGATGGCCGCGACAGTTGCCGCGAATATCAAGGGCATTGATCTCATCAAGGATCCGAAGACCTTGCGGATCATCGCTGCGCAGCAGTGGGGCATTGACTCTTTCGCACTACCCAAGGTGCTTGAAACGCTCCAAGAGGTTGACTACATCACAATCCACAAGGATGAGCGCGGGAAGGAGAGCGAGATCGATGAGCGCATTCCCCTGCTGCACGACGATCTCTATGAGCGGCTCGGTAGCCACTGGGCGAGCAGCGATCCATCTGAGCTAGACAAGGCCGCAGTTGACACTTTGGAGCAGCTAGCCGGGGCGCCAGTGCGCCTCTCGGAGATGCAATCGCGCGTGGGTGATGACGAGACCTTGGCTCACCTACTCGAGATAGGTGAGGCGGCGCAGTTCGCGCGTCGTTTGGCACTCTCTGACGGAGACGAGCTTGTCTGGTCACCCTTCTGCGCGTACGAGCAGCCTGAGGCACTTGCCAAACTCTTCGCCACTTTCGAGGAGGACACAATTCGCGAGCAGTTTGAGCGTGTCCGTTCCTACCAAGGCTTGCCACTTGACCGTCGAGCAGGCGTACTAAGTGAAGCGGTAGGACAGGGAATATTGCTCGCCAATACGATCCGTGGCACCGGCGGCGAGGCGGCCTTCGCATTCGTTCCGTATCGTGCTTCTGAGGCTCAGCGACGCATGGAGAAGATCGTCTTGGAGAAGGCACTTGTCCTGCTTGCATGCGTGCGCTACGGGCAGCATTTCGCTCGCCATTCGATTCGCGCCCCAGAGGCAATTCTTCGCAAGCTTCGCGATGGCGCAGCTTTGAAAGCTACTAGCGAGGCCGACTCCCAGTACCGAACGGCGGCGCAAGAGCAAATCATCCGCTTGGAGTCGGCGGGCGGAGGGTTTTTCCAAGCCAAGCTGATCGACACACCTGACAATGTCGCGGCAATTGACCTGGCGCTCGATCTGTTGCGGCACGGCGAGCCGGTTGCGTCCCGTGAGGACCCTGAGCAGAAGTTGCTCTTTACCGGGGGTCAATATCTGACGCCGTTGATGACGATGAAGGCTCGAGAGCCACGAGCACGCCTGTCAGGCGATGTGGTGCTTTCGTTGCTCGATACGTGGCGCGGTGATCATGGTGGCTAAGCGGGCTATGACCGAAGCCGCACCAATGGATGAGCGTGATCTGGGCCTGAAGCTGGCGATGCGCCGAGTCTTTTGGGGCATGAACTATGCGACACGCCTCAACCTACTGATGGCTCTACCCGGCTCGGGCCGTGCGGCCGAAGATCTGTCAGACCTAGACTGTGTCGGCTTCTCGGTGGGTGGGGACTTCTCAGTCCGTCTGCTGATTGCCGACTGCAAGTCCGGCACGAAGGTATCTCCCGCGACTCGTCTGTTTTGGCTTGCCGGCGTCCGTGACTTCTTCAATGCCGACCGAGCCTACGCTGTACTTAAGCGCGAGGTGCCAAGTAGCGTACGGGAGCAAGCAGGCCGCTTGGGAGTGGATGTGCTCGGTGAGGCCGATAGGCAAGTCCTCGAGAACGTGCATGGTCCACAGGCTCCAGACGCTCCGTTCTTCACGGTTGCCGGCGCGCTTAAGCTGCGCAAGTTCGCTACGGGACTCGACCGGCGATTGGATCAACTGGTGCGCTTCCGCGACCATGAGTATTGGTATCTGCCCCCGGAGCGACGAATTCAGCGCTTGTTGGCTGCCCTGCGCTCAGCAGCTCCAGTGCTGGATGCGGAGCAGCGTGCCCACGTTGTCTTGGTGGTTGACTTGTTCTTTCTGCTCTCGCTCTCGCTTCTCGGTGCGTGTCGCCATGTGAGCGCTACGTCGCTAGCCGATCCACGACGGGCTTTGTTGGTCTACCTACTTGGCGGAGATGAGCAGACCCGTACGCGGGAACGGGGGTTGACGGAGCTGGTGTCCGCTCTACGTGTCCTGAGAGACCAAGACGTTGAGCTTCCGGAGGAGATTCTGGAAAGCGTGTCTATTGAGCCCGAGTACTTCGAGAGTCTTGCGGAGACCGTTACGCGAATGCTCCGCCGGCCACGCGACGCGCAGCGCGTCCTTCGATACTTGGAGTGGTGGGGCCAGGCTCAGGTCGGTCTCGACGGTCCGCAAGTGGTAGACGCACTAGGAACCGTGTATGGAGACTACACCCGAAAGCTTGTAAGCGACATTGGCCGGATGTGTGTCACGGCCGCAAAACTCGACCAAGCATGGCTTCGAGTTGCGGCTAGCGCAGGCAATGGGCAACGGGTCACGGACGTCGGTAAGCGCGGGGAGCCGCAATCTCCGCAGCTAGCGATTGAGAGCTAGCCGAAGGCGTGGGATGGCTCACGCTACGGCCGTTGTGAGGCCCGGGATCGACGGAGGCTGGCTACGAGTGCTTTCACGAGATGGCTGATAGCTGAGCGTCGCCCTTGCTTTCGCAGCGTGGCGCTCCCTGGTCCTGAATCAGCACGAGCCTGCACTAAACGCGCGTGCGCCTCGATGCAGATCTTTACTTATTCACAATGAGATGAAACGGTTTCAGCGCGATCCCGAAGATTTTGTAGCGATGCTTGACCGTGCCGCCGGGCGCGTGACACTGCTGCTGTACGTTATTGGTCCCACGCTGGCTGGAGCCATTTCAGGCGCGTTTACTAGATTCGGCTCTCGTGCCGATCCTGAGTTGTTTACAACCCTGGCTCTCGTATTGCCGGTTATCGTCGTCGCTGCCGTGGTGGAGTCTGGCCTCTCGCTCGGTTTGACGCTGAGACGCTCCGGTATAACAACGGAAACCGTGGCTATCGTACGCTCGATGGTGAGGGGTCAGATGTATTCCTTTATCGTGGCCGAGACGCTGTGCCTGTACGCGGTGGCAGCACGGCACGGGTCAACGCTGATCGTGGTGGCTAGTGGAGGCACGGCGATGTGGCTTGCACTCGATTTGTCGCGGGGAACGCTCAATCGCCTGCTTGTGGCCGAGAAGCGAGCCGACCGAGGACGTGAGTTCTACGAGGTAGGTGACGATCCTGAGTCGCGTGTGGGTCGTCCCACTCGGCAGCATCCCATTGTCCAAGCGTATGCAGCGGTTAATGTTAGGCGGCTAAGAAAAACGGCGAACGGGCGCCTGCGAAAAGCTCAGCGACTCGAAGAAAAGCTACGGGCTACCGGAGCGGAGTTCGACCCGAATGACTTCTTTGTACGAAATATGAATCGAATGCGCGCCGCAGCTGAGGTCGCGCTAGCTGAAGCTCGTGCTATTGAAGAGACTTGGCTGGGTTCCGACGCGAACGAGCAAAGCTGACGGTTGCCGCCTCCGGCGAGCCTTGGCCTGCGCTCAGTGCCGTCGTTTCGTGTGCTGACCCCGCACCTAGTCCGCTCTTACTCTCTGAGGCTCACGACACGGAGATGAGGCCCGGGCTGAGGCGCAAAATGACCGGGGAGCAGTCGCGTTAGCACGGCCGGTTGGACCTGAGCAAGGCTAGCGAGATGCATGTCGTCAAAGCCGTGCTGCTCTCGGTGGATCCTAAGGGCGGAACTGAGCAAGGATGGTTGTTCGACAGGAATGTTGCCAGGCTCGTCGTTGCGATAGCCTCTAGCGCTGATTTCGCGGAAGATCCGACTCAGTTCGGTCCGTGAGATTGCCCCAATCTGATGCGCGCGCATAGCGATGGTTTGCATGGATGCACCCCAGTGTCGCTTGAGTTCGAGAAGGTGCTCGAGCCGGAGTCGTCCTCGGGGTAGCTCGCCTTGCAGGTCGCGCTCTGGTAGGAGAAGCGCGGCGGCGAAGAGATTGGACTCGTTCTCGGCCTCGCGCGTGTCTGGAGCCAGACCACCCTCGTGAAGCGTGGCATGGCCTAGCTCGTGGGCGAGGGAGAAGCGGACTCGATCGCCTGTCAACACGCGCGTGTTGACGAAGAACCAGCGCACCGGGTCGCTTAGGGGGTGCATGTAGGCCGCGACTGCTTGGTCCGTTCCGAGATCCGCCCTCACAACGACCCCCCCCGCCGCCTCGATGTAGTCGCATATGGCCTCAATGGGACCGGGGCCAATCCACCAAGCGGCCCGGAGCTGGTCTGCCGCAAGCTCGGGCGACGAAAAATTCATGTCGGGATCAGGAAATCGTGCAACGGTGTCGACTTCAACGTCGGCAATCAGTCGTTGTACGACGAGCCTGGCAAGGTTCAGGCGCGCCCGGACGTGCGCCTCCAGTCGTGCGGAACGAAGGGACCGGCTGCGATACATCACGGCCGCCGGTCGTGCTTCGGCATCCTCGAAGAAGCCCGGTGAAAAGCCTAGGGCGTTGCCCAACGCGGCGACCTGAGATGGACTCGGCTGCTGTAGGCCCTTCTCGTACTTGGAGATACTGCCTTGCGCGATGCCGGACCGCTCCGAGAGCTTCGCTTGAGGCCAGCCCTCGGCCTCTCGGGCGAGCTTGAGCAGGCTTCCATAGAACTCGGGCATGGCCAGCAGACTAGCTCTGGGCGCTAGTTTGGCTTACGCCCTCTTCGGACGCCTGCTTTGATCGCACCACAACTCGTGGCCGGGGCGTCGGAACGACCAGCGGTGGGGCTGCAGCGGCCATAAGCTCGGCGAGCGTGATAGTCCAGGCCGGCTGATCGAGGGTAGCGAAGCAAACGTTGCGGATCGTGTGCTCCGGAGCGGTATCCCACGTCAGGAAGACCACGACTGGGTCCTCCTGTGGAGCTAGCGAGAAAAGCGTGGCTGTACCGGGATCAACGACATCCTCCAGATCATGCTTGACCCTCAGTACGTACCGATCATCCAGCAGCCACAGATAGATGTTCTGGGCTTCCTGAGTGTCGCTGCATATCCGAGGCGCCAAGCCACTCTCCAGGGCGCCACCCCACTCGCGCACGGTGTAGGCATGTCGACTCATGCCAAGAAGGGCACTGCGCTGGGACGGATGGAAGTCCGTCCTAAGAAGAGATGTCCGCCGATGCTCGTCGTCGAGTGCGTCTTGAACGCGCGCGAGCGCATCCTGCGTCTTTATGGCGATGGGGAGCAGGGCGTCAAAGGCCTGCTCGCGCTCGTCGGAGTTGAGAGAGATCATGAACGAGCACCTTAGGGTCTCCTCCGGCGGAAACTATTCCAGCAAAATATTCCAGCCACCAGAGGGAAGAGCCGCAGATCGACGGGCTCGAGCGGCGACTCAACTTTGTCCGAGCATGGCGGGTGCAACGTACCGATCTCCGAGTATGAGCTCATTTGCTAGTTCAAAGTCGGTCCGTCGTTGGCTTCTGTGATCGTGTCGGTGAGAGCTAGCGAGGAGAGCCAGGTTGGGCGTTGAGCTGATCCGTTGTGTTGCTTACGCGGCCAAGAGCACTCAAGACCTTCGCGGCTCGATCCCAGCTCAACTGCTCGACTGCCAAGATGCGCTCGATAGGGCGGGCGACCGCTTGCTCGTCGCCGAGTATTCAGACGAGGCCGCCTCTGCATTTCATGGAGATCGGGGGCCGGGCCTAGCAGATGCCATGCACCAAGCCGAGCTGCTTGCGCGGCAGTACGGAACCGTCGAGCTGTGGGCACAGCATTCCGATCGCCTAGCCCGCGGGGATGGCCGCACCGCCCGCCACGCGGTCGAGATCGCGCTGTGGGCGCTCAAGCGTGGCATCCGCGTTAGAACGATCCAAGACCCCGACACATTCAGGGATCTTCTGTACGCCGTCGTGACGGGGCAGCGCAACCACGAGGACTCCCGCCGCAAAGGCCTGGCGAGCGCCGCCGGGCGCCGCCGCGCCACCGAGCGCGGTGAATACACCGGGTACAAGGCCGACGGATATCGACTGGCCGTCGAAGTCGACGAGGATGGCAAGGTCGTCAAGCGGCTGGAGATTGACCCCAAGCGCCAGCCGGTGATCGAAATGCTGTTTCGTCTCGCGCTGCGCGGCAGGACAAGCGGACAGATCGCTCGCTCGCTCAACAATGCCGGCTGGCGCACGAATCCCCGCAAAAAGGACAGCCAGCCGCAGTCTTGGCGGTCCTGTGGCGTACTCGTCGTCCTGCACAATCCGCGCTACGCGGGACTGGCTGCCACGAAGGGCGAGATCGTCGGGACCGGCCACTGGCCGGCCTACATCACGCCCCGCCAGCACGAACGCCTCCAGAGAATGATCGCCGAGCGCTGGCGCAGGCGCCGGAAGTATCGGGAAACCGAAACCTTCCTGCTCTCGCGCATCGCCAAGTGCGGCCGCTGCGGGCAGTCGCTGTTGTGCCACACGGGCTGCCTTCGCGAAGACGGCACGTTCAGCCGCCGCTACATCTGCACCAGCCACTGGCACGATCGAAGCAAGGGGCGCTGCGATGCCGTGCCGCTCGACGCGGACATCATCGAGACGATGTTCGCGTGGTCTCTCCCTCATCTACTCCACGAGACGACGGGCGCCGTCGAGCTCGACCTCGGCGAGCCCTTCGACGGTCACTGGAGCGAAGCGCCCGAGCGCGAGCAGATCCGCGAAGCCGTGATCCGGGCAGACGACGCCCAGCTCGATCGCTCGATCGAACGCATGGTGGCTCGGTTGGCCCCGGAGCTGGCACTGCAACGCCGGGCCGCCGCAGCGAGGGCAAAGGCTCGGCAGCTCGAGCTCGAGCAGCGGTTTGCGGTGTGGGTGGAGACGCGCGGGCGGCCCTTCTCCGTTCAAACGCGCGCCGAGACGGCCGAGCTTAATCTAATGCTGCGCGAGTGGTTCGGTCTCGTCCGCATCCACGACACGCTCCCGGAGACGGTGATCACGGCATGGCGGCGCTCGCCGCTCTCGGCGAGCAAGGCTCCGGCTCCGAACACGGTCCGCCTGCCGCGTCGAGAGTGGGCACGCGCATCCTGCGCCGTCGGCCGGCGCTACCGCCGCCCTGCGGCATGGTCCGATCAGGAGATCATCGCCGCACTGCAGGAGTGGGCCGCCGAGCACGGGCGTGCTCCAAACTCGTCCGAGTGGCTTGCCGGCAGCCCAGGTAGACCGGGCTCCCTCTGTGTACGCCGGCGGTTTGGCAGCTGGGAGAAGGCGCTGAAACGCGCTGGCCTCAAGCCCAACGCCAGGCGCCAGCATCGCTACTGGACCGAGCAAGAAATCCTCGATGCACTGAAAGCTTGGACGCTGCAGAAGGGCCGGCCACCGAGGTGTAAGGACTGGGTCCAGGCCAGAGATCATCATCCCTGCTCTCGAAGCGTCTATGTGCGGTTCGGCTCGTTCGGTGCCGCGGTGGCTGCCGCTGAGCGCTCGACCTCTGCGTGATGGGATGTAGAACTTAGGTGGGTATGGCGCGACCCAACCCGCCGACTTATAAAAAGGCGCGGCCCCGACGGATGTGGCTCCGAGCTTCAAGGCTCCTAGGGCGACGTTTGCTTGGCATCGATTGCGCCCCTCGCGGGCAGTGGAGAAGATTGAGGACTATCGCACGCGCGTCCGAGCTCCTCGCAGAGGCTGCGTACTGCTCGACGATGACCGAGCCGATTCGCTGACGTGGTGGGCGCCATTAAGCGCCTGTAGGATCGCGCCGAGCTGCTCAGCTTGGCTATCTGCTGCCTGCCTGGGCGAAGTGGTCCGGGCAACCGATAAGCCCGCACCGAAAAGAGACAAACAGTGCTTTCGGGGCGTACCGGGTGTGGGTAGAGTTCGACTATCGTGAATCGACGATACCTCCGCTTGGGCCTCGATTATGAGACAGACGGGGAACAATGTCAGCTAAGCGCCCTCCTAAGGTCTGCTCTTGCAAAAGTCCGCTTCCCGCAATCAGCTCGGCAACCTCGGAGAGGGTGGGGGCGGGCGCGCCTCGGTTGATGCCAGTGCGGTAGCCGCGCGGCGAGAGCGCCGCCGGCTCGCGCTTGGCTGGGAGCCGCCGACGAACCTAGACCGTGCCTCGTGGCTGGCTGCCGGGGTGAGTCTCGCCGAATTCGGTCGTGTCAACAATTGGTGGGTTGGCGACTGGATCCGCTACGGCAACGCCAGATGGGGCGAGAAGTATGTCGAGGTCGCGCGGATCACGGGTCTCGACGGAAAGACGCTGAGGAACATTGCCTATGTCGCCTCGCGCTTCGATTTGTCCCGTCGCCGGGACAATCTGACCTGGACTCACCATGCAGAGGTTGCCGCGATTCCGCCTGAGCGGCAGGAAGAGTGGCTTGATCGCGCGCTCACCTTGGGACTCTCCGTGGGCGATCTGCGCGTCGAGCTGCGATCGGCGCAGCGGGCACTGCGCGCCACAGGGGATGCTCCGGACGGCGAGGATGCGACGGTCGGCACAGAAACCGTCACGTGCCCGAAGTGCGGCGGCTCGATCCCACTCGCCACGATCCAGACGCAGCACGCGCCGGGCGGCGCGGATTGAGCGATTGCGGATGTGAAGTGAGCGAGGTCACGGTCAACCCGCGGATCGTCTCGATCGCGCTCGCGTTCGCGTGCGCGCTGGCCCTTGCCTCGATGGCGACGCCCGTTGGCGCGGCGCTGCCCGATGCGCGTGGGTACGAGCTCGTCTCGCGCGTCGACGAAGCAGGCGGCGAAAGCCTGCTCAGCGGCGCGGCTCCGTCGTTCCTCGCAAGCGACGCCGCCGGTGACACCGTCGACTGGGAGGCACTCGGCGCCTGCTGCGGGGCGACGACGGGCGGCGTGAATGCCTACCAGGCCCGCCGTGCCCCGACTGGGTGGCACAGCGAATCGATCACGCCGACGCCGAGCACCCCAATCAGCGGCTTCGAAGAGCTGCAGGAAGCCGAGGCGTGGAGCTCAGACCTGCAGCAGACGCTGTTCTCCACGCCGGCGTCCTATGCGCCTGGGAACGAACGCCCGGAAGCCTCGGGAGCCGATGACCTGTACCTGCGCCTAGCGAGCGGAGTGCTCGAATGGATCTCGCAGGGACCGGCCGGGACCGGCAAGAGCTCCAACGGCGCGAGCTTCGACGGCGCCACACCAGGACTCGGCGAGGTCGCCTTCAATAGCGCCGAACAGCTGACCGCAAACGCGACGGGTCTCGCGCCGATCGGCGGTGCGCGCTACCTCTACCTGCGCGACCGCGCCACCGAATCGACGAGCCTGATCGACGTCGACGATGAAAGCCACCTGATCTCACCGTACGGCGCTGCACTGGGCGACAAGGTCCCTCCGGCGAACCCGCTGTTCTCGTTCGGGCTAAAGCGCGGGACCTCGACGCACGCGATCTCCGAAGACGGCTCGAAGGTGTTCTTTGAGACGCGTCCCGAACGGCTCGGAGAACTGCCGTTCGGCGTCGAGCCGCATCTATATATGCGCGACCTCGCGAATTCGAAGACCACCCCGCTCGACAATCCGGAAGCGAGCGGTTCGGCGCGCTACGAAGGCGCATCGGCGAACGGATCGCTGGTGTTCTTCACGAGCGATGAGGGGCTCGGCGGTGCCTCGACCGCGACGGAACTCTATGAGTTCGACACAACCCCCGATCAGATCGGCGTGGCGCCGCCGATGACGGCCGTCCCGCTAGGCGGCGGTAGTGGTGTCGTCGGTGTCGTCGCGATCGCGAACGACGGCTCGCGCGTGTACTTCGTGGCCGATGACGTTCTTGCGACCAACGTCGCTGATGGCCGCTCGGCGATCGCCGGCGAACCGAACCTCTACTCGTACGACACCGGTACCGGCGACACGACGTTCGTGGCTACGGTCGCGCTGCCCGATGTGAGCAAGTGCGACCCGACGTGCGCCGAAGGCGAACCGGCCCAGCTGGTGGGATTCCCCGACGTATTCCGGCCGGCCTACACGACGGACACCGGCTCAGTGCTCGTGTTCGCCTCCGGCGGTGACCTCACCGGCGAAGAGCACTCGCCGACGACGCACCTCGAATTCGAAGCCTTCCCCGAACAGCATTTCCTCACCGTTGAAAGCACCGCCGGCTTCCAGGTTGGGCGCGAGATCGCGATCGACGCGGGCGGCCAAGAGGAGCTCGAGACGATCGAAAAGATCGACAGCCCGACCGAAATGACGGTCAGCGAATACGGGCCGGCGCTCCGGTACGGTCTCGTCGACGCTCACCCGATCGGCACGACCGTGCACCAGATCGATCCGCAGATCTATCGCTACGCGGCCGCGAGCGGCTCGGTCCTGTGCCTGTCGTGCACGCCGCTCGGCGTGCTGGCCACGCAGGGAGCGACGCTCGGCAATGCCGGTGGCGGCAGCTACGCGCCGGAAGGCTTCGCCCCAGGGATGAGCGCGGACGGCGCGAAAGTCTTCTTCCAATCCCCGGACCCGCTCGTCCCGGTCGCCGGCGAACCAGTCTCGGCCCGCGCGACCGAGCCGACGAACGTCTACGAGTGGGACGAAGGTACGGTGCACTTGATCGCGGGCGCGTCCGACGGCGGCGCGACCTTCCTCGGCACGACGCCGAGCGGCGGGGACGCGTTCTTTAGCACCGAGACGGCGCTCGTGCCGGAAGCGAGCACTGGCTACGGGCACCTCTACGACGCGCGCGTCGGCGGCGGCTTTGCAACGCCTGTCTCGCCGCCGCCAGCCTGCTCCGCCGAAGCATGCCGCGGTCCCGGCAGCCCCTCACTGTTCCTCCCGACACCGGCGTCACAGACGCTCGACGCCCCCGGTTCGCCTCTCCCGGCCGCCAGGGGCCAACGTGCGATGTTCCTTGTCGCGAAGGTCACGGCGGCTAAGCGTGCACAGTTCGCACGTCGCGGGAAGCTGACACTAAGCGTCACCGCGACGGCGCCGAGCGCACTGATCGCGACGGCGACCGCGAAGCTGCGCGGCAGGACGGTGACCGTCGCGAGCGCGCATGCGACGCTGGCACACGCGGGGCGAACGACGCTCGCACTTGCGCTGAGTCGCACGGCGCGTGCCACGTTGGCCATGCGCGGCAGCCTTATGCTGCGAGTGGAGGTGACCTACCGGCTGACCGGCGCGAGCTTCGCGACGCAACTGCGACTGAAGGCCTCGGGCTCGAAGGCGGCCACCGGACAGGGGCGGCGCCATGCGTGAGCTCACCCTGCATCGGATCGTGCTCACTCCGCGCGCGCTACTGATCGTCCTCCTCGCATCCGTCGCCTGGATGCTCGTTGCACTCCCCGGCAACGCCTTGGCGCAGTTCGGCACCTCTTCGTTCAGCGCCGCGCTGTCGAGCACGCAGGCCGGGGCACACGGCGACTTCTCGACCACGATCTCACTGAACACCGACTCGCTGGGAAACCCCGAGGGCCAGCTAAAGGACGTGACGGTCACGTTGCCTGAAGGGCTGATCGGCAACCCGCTGGCGATCGAACACTGCTCACTGCAGGCGCTTGATCGCTTCGCGTGCCCGAGGACCTCGCAGGTCGGCGAGCTCGGCCTCTCGATCATCGCTTGCAAAGGCGTCGTCTCGCAGCTGAGCGAAGCGGTCGAAGCCGGTGCGACGACAATCAACGTCCCAAATGCGAAACCGTTCTGCTTCGACGGCACGTTCGAACACAACAACGTCATCACGATCGGCGAAGGCACCGAAGCCGAGACGGTGAAGATCGCCTACGTCCCCGACGCGAGCACGATCGAACTGCAGGCGCCGCTCGAACGGGCGCATCCCGCCGGCGCGGCGGTGAGCCACACGGCGACGCCGAACACGGGAGGGATCCCGCTGTTCAATGTGCAGCCGAGCCCCGGACACGTCGCAACGTTCGCCGCGTCGGTGCTGCTCGCCAACGTGTTCGTCGAGATCGGGGTCAAGCCCGACGGCAAGCTCGTCGCGACGATCAAAGGGATCTCGACGCTGCTGGCGCTGCAGTCGACGACGCTGACGCTGTGGGGAGTTCCGGCGGCCTCGAGCCACGACGCGCAACGCTGCAACGAGCTCGGCTTCGAATGCGGGCCGCTGATCGGCGCGGAACCGGTGCCGTTCCTGATGAACCCGTCGGCGTGCGCCGGCCCGCTGCCGACACAGCTGAGCGTCGACTCGTGGCAGGGCCAGACGGACTCGAGCGCCGCCAGCCTGCCGCCGATGAGCGGCTGCAGCGAGCTCACCACCGCTCCGACGATCGGCGTCACGCCGAGCACGACGCGCCGCGACTCGCCAGCCGGCTACGAAGTCGAACTGACCGTTCCTCAGGTCGCGCGCGTCGCCGCGCTCGGGACGCCTCCGATCGAAGGCATCTCCCTGACGCTGCCGTCCGGCACGTCGCTGTCGCCGGGGCTCGCGAACGGGCTGAGCGCCTGCTCGGACGCCGAGCTCGAAGGCGGAGGATGCCCGGACGCGTCGAAGGTCGGCGGGGCCGAAATCGTCTCGCCGCTTCTCGAAGAACCGCTGCGTGGATCGGTCTACATCGGCACGCCGACGGCGAGCGCGAGGTATCGCCTGTTCGTGCGCGTCAGCGCCGGCGCGACCGTGATCGAGCTGCGCGGCGATGCCAAGGTCGACGAAGCGACCGGAATGCTCACGGCGACGTTCGAACGGACCCCCGCGCTTCCGTTCTCGAAGCTGAAGCTGAGCTTCTTCGGCGGCCCCGGCGCGGCGCTCGCGAATCCGCCCAGCTGCGGCCCGGCGACCACGACAGCCGCAGTCCACTCCTACTCCGGACAGGTCGCCGATCTCTCCTCGTCGTTCTCGATCGACGAAGACAGCGGTGGCGGTGCGTGCCCGTCCTTCTCACCGTTCGTACCGGCGATCAGCGCCGGTACGACCAATGCAGTGGCCGCGCAATCGACTCCGTTCGTGCTCACGATCTCGCGCAATGACGGTGAACAGGACCTCTCGAGCTTCAGCGCGCACCTACCACCCGGCCTGATCGGTATGGTCGGCAGCGTCCCGCGCTGCGAAGAACCGCAGGCCGCGACCGGGGCGTGCCCGCAGTCCTCGCAGATCGGTGCCGCGACGGTCGCGGCCGGGGCCGGACCGCTGCCCTACGACGTCTCTGGCCCGGTCTATCTCACCGGGCCGTACGGGGGTGCTCCCTTTGGGCTGGACATCGTGATCCGGGCGCTCGCCGGACCATTCGACCTCGGTACAGCGCTCGTGCGCTCGCGGGTTTCGGTCGATCCCTCAAGCCTCGCGCTCACGATCGCCTCCGATCCGTTTCCGCAGACGCTAGGCGGGATCCCGCTGCGCCTGCGTCGCATCGGCGTGAACCTCGATCGCGCTGGCTTCCTACTGAATCCGAGCGGCTGTGCGCCGCAGACGATCGGCGCGACGATCGTCTCGGCGCAGGGTGCCACTGTCGAACGGGTAGTGCCCTTCCAGGTCGCTGGCTGCATGAGCCTGCCGTTCACGCCCCGTCTGACGGCCTCGACGCAGTCTGGCACGAGTGAACATGGCAACGGTGTGGGGCTCGATATCGAAGTCGTCAACCCCTCCCGTAGCGGCTCGGCACTGAGCGCAGTCACGGTGCAGATGCCGAGCCAGCTGCGACCTCGGCTGACAACGATCCGGCACGCCTGCTTGACCGGCTCACATCCGGCCTCGACCGCTGCCTGCCCGGGCGAGTCGATCGTTGGGCAGGCGACGGTGCGAAGCCCTGTCACAGCCGCCCCGCTGTCCGGGCCGATCTACCTGCTCTCCCATGGTGGCAGGGCGCTTCCCGCGCTGTTCACACGGCTTCGCGGCGAAGGGCTCGAAGTGGACCTCGAAGGCCAACTGAAGATCTCGTCGAAGAACGTGATCACCGCGTCGTTCACCGAATTGCCGGACGTTCCGCTCTCCTCGTTCGACCTCGCGCTGCCGCGCGGGCCACATTCGATGCTGGGTGCGACCACGAACCTCTGCGGCAAGCGGCTAGCGTTGTCCTATCGATTTGCTGGTCATAGCGGCGCGATGCAGGGCGGTGCAGCCCGCCTCGCAGTCGCTGGCTGTCCGCATCCGGGCAAGCGCGTTCGCCCTAAGCGTCGGCGACATCTGCCGCGCTCGGCTGGGCAGGCGAGAGGCAAAAAGGAGTCGCTGATGACGCGCGCGATCACCGCTGTTGTATGCCTAGCCCCTGAGGGCAATCAGGTCGGCATAGCGCGAGATCTGACGGAGGGCGATGCCCAGACACTCATCGATCAGAGAGGAGCCCAAGTGAGGGGTTGGACAGATGTAGCGGTCAGTGGCTGTCGCGAGCCTGTGATCAGGCGTGCCGAGATACTCGATCGTTCCCAGCACCACGCCGGCAACGACGCATGGAGCGCTTATGCGTGAGGTCGAGGTGCGTGAAAGCGTGCGCCGGTACATAGCCGAGCTTGTGGATAAGGACCCTGCCGCGATCGATCCTGCGATGACTTTGATGGGAAACCTCGCATTCGATTCCCTGCAGCTTTACGAGTTGGCGGCTCGGCTCGAGGACGAGCTGGGGATGCCAGCCCTTCCCGAAGAGGACGTCGCAAGCATCGAGACGGTCGGTGATGTCGAAGGCTGCGTGGTGGCGCTGCTGGCCAGAGATAGCGCGGCGGAGTCAGCCGATGGCGGCGCTGCTCACCGAGAATCTGTGTAGAGACGCTTCATCAACGCTTCGTCCAGCATCTAGACGTGTCCGCTCTTGCTAGGGCCACTTAGTCACGTTCGCGTTCATGGCAAGTCCTTTGACGGTTAACCGGGTTCTTGTAAGCGGGCCACCGTTGCGCCTAGCCTGACGCCACGATGAGCATGATCGACACACCAACGCAGACCTTTGGGGCGGTGTTGGCTCGCCGGGCCTCTGACGAACCAGACAAGCCGGTCTTCGTCTACCTCGACGACGGCGAGTCCGAAGAGGAAAAACTCAGCTACCTGCAGCTTCACCGTCGCGCCCAGCAGGTCGTCGCAGCGCTGCTCGACGTGTGTGCGCCGGGCGCCCGCGCTCTGATGCTGTTCGCCCCTGGCCTGGACTACGTGAGCGCCGTATACGGCGCCTTCCAGGCGGGTGTAGTCGGCGTCTCCGCACTACCACCACAACCCAACCGGCTCAGCCGCACGCTTCCACGACTGATCGCGATAGCCGAGGACGCCGAAGTCGAGGTGGTGCTCACGACCGCCGCGATCCGCGAGGGCGTGCGCGGGCTTTTCGAGGACGGGCCCCTGGCCAGGGCGGCCTGGATCGCCGTGGACGACCTCCCAGAGCCCGCCAGCGAAGTTGGCGTGGTGCCACGCTCAATGTCCGACCTCGCCTTCATGCAATACACCTCGGGCTCCACTCGCATGCCGCGAGGCGTGATGCTGACGCATGGCAACCTCGTCGACAACACGCTTTTCATAGGCGAGGCGTTCGGCCACCAGCCCTCCAGCCTCGGGTTCAACTGGCTTCCGCCCTACCACGATATGGGCTTGATTGGCGGGGTCCTGCAGCCAGTTTTCTACGGGGGCGGACGTCCATCGGTGCTGATCTCGCCGCTGGCCTTCATCAAGCGCCCAGCGCGCTGGCTGCAAGGCATATCGCGCTACCGAGCGACGATCAGCGGCGGCCCGAACTTCGCATACGACCTGTGCGTCCAGCGGATCGATGAGAAGACTCGGGAGGAACTCGACCTGTCCTGCTGGGAGGTGGCGTTCAACGGGGCTGAGCCCATCCGCGCCGAGACGCTCGATGCTTTCACCAGAATGTTCGCCCCGTGTGGCTTTCGCCGCTCGGCGTTCCTAACTTGTTATGGGTTGGCCGAGGCCACGCTGATGGTCACAGGCATCGAGAAGCACTCAGAGCCAACCCACACCAGCTTCGATGCCGACGCCTTGGCCGAGGGCCGCGCGGAGCCCCCTCGCCCTGGGATGCGTGCCGTGACGCTGGTCGGCTGTGGCGAGCCAAACGATCGCCACGACGTCGCGATCGTAGATCCAGAAACGATGCGCCGTTGCCCGCCGGCACACGTAGGCGAGATCTGGGTATCCGGACCAAGCGTGGCAGGCGGCTATTGGCACCAACAGGAGGACGAGGACTGCTTCGACCAGCGCATTGTGGATGAGGAGGAGCGCGAGGGGCCGGGTTACCTCCGGACAGGCGACTTCGGCGTGCTCCAGGATGGCCAGCTCTATGTGGTTGGTCGTCTGCGTGACCTGATCATCGTCAACGGACGCAACCACCATCCCCATGACGTCGAGTTCAGCGGCGAGTCC
Organism: uncultured Solirubrobacteraceae bacterium; assembly: GCA_963716315.1. Taxonomy (GTDB): domain Bacteria; phylum Actinomycetota; class Thermoleophilia; order Solirubrobacterales; family Solirubrobacteraceae; genus Palsa-744. The sequence goes on from OY970301.1 coordinate 3,209,281, forward strand.
GCACATGCGGCGCTGCGCCCCCATTGCAGCGCGGCCTTTGAACTCACGCAGGGCGATCGACTGGCCCCAGGTCTGCTGATGGAGGTCGAACCCGACGGTGTGGAGGACTTCGATCAGCTGATGGCTGCGGTACGGGCTCAGGTGATGGCGGACACCGGTCTGCAACTGCACTGGATCGGGCTGTGCGAGCCCCGCGTGGTCCCGAAGACGACGAGCGGAAAGGTGCAGCGCAGAGCCTCGGCCTCAATGATCGAGCAGGGCGAGGTGACGCTGCTAGCCGAATCGTATCTGCATGGCTAAACGTGCTCTTGGAAACATCCGCGCGCGACAGCGCTCCCGCCTGTGGCGAGTGCTGCCACTCGGCGCTGTGACACTCCTGGCAGCCCTCAGCTGGGTCGCTGCGGCCAGCGCCACGCCTACGGCCCGCTTCACCGCAAGGTTCACGCCCAACCACCTGGGCGCAGGCACGACGATCACATTGACGCTCCACGTCGGCGTGCGCGGGGGCGAAGAACGACAGCCGTTGAGGAGTCTCGACATCAAGTTTCCCGAGCATCTGGGCCTCGCATCTACGACACTTGGTCTGGTCAGTTGCGATCACAGCGCCCTGCTGGCGAGTGGACCGACGGCATGTCCCGCGAACTCGCGAGTGGGGGATGGCAGGATCGAACTGCAGGCGCCGCTTGGCTCAGAGCTCGTGCACGAGGACGTCGCGATCTCGATCTTCATGGGCGCGGCGGTCGACCGCCACAACGTATTCGAGTTCTACGCCAGCGGCTCCAACCCGATAATCGCTGACTTCCTTTTTGAAGGTGCGCTGCTCTCCACGGGCGCTCCCTTCGGATCCGACATGCAGACCCTCGTCCCCTCGACCGAACTCTTGCCTGGAGGCAACCCAGCCGCCATCGTGAGCATGCGGCTGGTCATCGGGCCGAAAAACCTCACTTACTACCGCACCGTCCACGGCAGGCGCGTGGGCTATCGGCCCGTCGGCATATCGGTGCCGGATATTTGTCCGCGCCGACGCCACAGCTTTCCGTTCCTGGCGCGACTCGCATTCGTCGACGGTAGCCATCTCGACGCCCCCGCCAATGTCCCGTGTAGGCGATAGACACATCTCATACAAAGCATTTGGATCGAGTTCGTAATCTGGGATGATCCCAGCATGGCTAAATACAACATCCCTACACGCAAGGCCGTGGCCGCACGGCCCACCGCTCGAGGCAGGCGCAGCAGCAGATTGCCCATCAGGCTGGGCTGCCTTTCATTGGCGGCAGCGGCGCTGCTGTTGTCATCGGTAACCGTCGCACAGGCGCGCACGGTCGCGGTGTCCTCCAGCGGCACCCTGAAATTCACTAAAACGCACGGGAGCCTGATCGAAGCGGCTGGTTCGATCTCGGGAACGCTTGCGGGGTCGCTGAGCGTTCACATCTCCTTCAACTCCAACTCCCGCATGACAGCGACGTTCAGCGGAAGCCTGCATGGAGGCAAGCTCTCCGGCCGAGTAAGTGGCGAATACTATCCGTCAGGTAGTACGACGATCTACGAAGGCTCCGCGACTGTATCGAGCGGCAGCGGATCCTACGCTCACGCGCGTGCGGTCGGCGTTCGCGTGACTGGCACGGTGAACCGCTCGCGGCGCATCGTCACGATCCGTCTCACTGGCCACTTGGACGAGTGAGCGACCAGCAGATCTACCCGTGGCGCAACAGCTTTGGTCCAGGCGAGGACCACGAGCTGATCAACGCGAACCAGTTCGGCGCGAAGATGCGCACGCCCAAGCAGCGTCAGCGACACGCGGACTTGATGATCATGTTGAGCTGGTCGAGCCGGGAGCGCTGGTCTTGCCCTATCTGGGCGCGCAAACACGGTGCGTCTCCTGCCGCCGATCGCTCACGACCGATGAGCAGCTCGACCAGGCCTTCGACTTCGCCCTCCTGAAAGTGGGCGAATACTTGCCAGAGCGACTCCTGGGTGGGGCATGAGCGCGGCAATTGAGTTCATTTTGGGCCGCCCGCGTCTGGTGGTGGCCGCCTGGCTGGTACTGCTGGTGGCCGCTGCGATCCCTGCAAGCGGCTTGGGCCAGCGGGTCGGCAACGGCGGCTACGAAGTTCCAGGCTCACAATCTCAGCGAACTGCGCAGCTTGTATCTGGCAGCTTCCCAGCGCAGAGCGGACAGCCGTTCGGTGCGGTCTTCACGAGCTCGAGCCCAGACGCTGCGGGTCTTCGCGCTCGTGCCCGGGCGCTTGTCAGCATGCTGAGGCACAAGCACGAAATCGGATCGGTCGGCTCCTTTTACGTCAGTGCCAAGCGCAGGATGGCCGTGCAGACCTTCTACTTCTCTGGCAGCTTCGCCGACGCTCAGAAGGCGGTTCCCTCACTTGAGCGCTGGCTGCACAAGACGGCGGGCGCAGATGTCCAGCTGGTGGGCAACGCCGCGACATGGCACGAGTCCAGCTCGCTGGCAAGACGAAATCTCTCACGGGCCGAGCACCTGACGATCCCGATCACGCTCGTGATCCTGCTCGTTGCATTCCTGTCGATCGGCGCGGCGTTGGTCCCGGTTGGCTTGGCTGTCGTCGTGTTGGTGATCGCTTTCGCGGGCCTTGGATTGCTCTCCTACCTGATGAACATGAGCGTGTATGTAACGAACACGGCGCAGCTGCTCGGCCTCGGCCTGTCGATCGACTACTCGCTCTTCATCGTTACGCGCTACCGGGAGAATCGTCGTCGCGGATTGGATGTCGAGGCTGCGCTGAGGCGCACGCTGCACACAACTGGCAGAGCGATACTGATCTCAGGGATCACCGTCAGCCTGGGGCTGGCGAGCATCGCGGTGCTTGGCGTCGGGGTGTTCACCTCGATGGCGTTCGGCGCGATCTTCGCAGCGGCGCTTGCGGCGCTTGGGGCTCTGACTCTGGTTCCCGCGGTGCTGATGATGCTCGGCGCTCGCATCGACCGCTTTGCACTCAAGCCGGCGATGAAGGCCTCTCAGCGCGGCACGCTGTGGGGGTGGATGGGCGTGCTCGTCACGCGGTGGCGCTGGCTGGTGCTCGCGACCACGACACTTCTACTCATAGCCTGCGCGCTACCGCTGCTTGGCAACCGGCTGATGTTCCCTGGAGTGGACGGGCTTCTGCCGCCCTCCGATGCTCAACGTCAGGCTAGCGACGCTGTGATGAGGGAATTCGGCAATGGCGTGATCGCGCCAATCGTCGTCATGACGCGCACGACGCAGGCGCAGCGCATTGAAGAAGCCGCACTAAGCGTGCATGGCGTCATAAACGTGGCCCCCGCGGAAGCGGGTCGGCATGGTTGGTCGCGCCTGTTCGTTGTGTCCGGGGCGCCGGCTGGCAGTCAGGCGGCTAACGAGACAGTGCGACGACTGCGCCGCTTGCTCGCCCCCTCGGTCGCGCGTGGGAGCGCCTACGTCGGTGGCGAAGCTGCGCTGGGGGTAGATTTGATCGCGCGCGTACGAGAACGCTTCCTAGTGATGGTGGGGGTTGCCGCGCTACTTGCATTCGTGCTGCTGCTGATCACGCTGCGCTCGCTCGTTGTTCCATTGAAGGCGGTGCTCACCAATCTGTTGTCAGTCGCCGCGACGCTTGGCCTTGTGACCGTCATTTTCGAGCGTCTTGGCGGCGACCCCGGACTGTCCTGGTTCGTGCCGCCGTTCTTGTTCGCGGTGGTCTTTGGAATCTCGATGGACTACGAGATCTTCCTGCTCTCCCGGGTGCGCGAGGAGTATGAGCGCTGCCGTACTGTGAACGAGTCGGGCGGACCCGCACCCAACGATCTTGCTGTGACGCGGGCGCTCGAGCTGAGCGGACGCTCGATCACACTTGCGGCGCTGCTGATAATGCTGGTCTTCCTGACCTCGGCGAATACCTCGCAAGTGAGTTTTCGGCAGCTTGGCGTCGGCATGGCAATCGCCGTGTTCCTCGACGCGACGATTGTGCGTTGCGGCCTCGTGCCAGCAGCGCTGGCAGTGCTGGGCGAGCGCAACTGGTGGCTACCACATTGGCTATCGGCACGGCTTTCCTGGACGGCGGCGGCGCGGGCCAGCGAGGAGCCGAGCGCACCCGGCCGACCGGGCGAGCCTCACGGAGATTTGACCATGGTCCCTTAGCCGCTTAGCCTGCAACTGCAAGCTCGGACCACCTCTCAGGTTGGCAGAAGACCCAAGTCGGAAGGCTGAGCAGCAGGGACACCATGGCGGGGCACGCTCAAACACCTGATACCAGGACTCTGCCACTCTCGATTTATCAGCGCCCTTATTGGCTGAAATCGACCGAAAACCCGACCAGCAGTGCGTTCAGTGCGTCGGTCGTCTTCGAGATCTCAGGGCCGCTGGATAGAGAGGCCCTTAAGCAGGCGTTTCACTTCGTCACTCAAAAGCACGACATCACGCACGCGACATTCAATGCGGATGGGTCAGCGCAATACTACACCGCGTTCGACATAGATGACTTCATGGTAGAGCGCGCCTGTGCGACAGGGGTCGACATCCAAGCTGAACTGAGCACTATTCTCAATGAGCCATTTGATCTGGCGGTCGGCCCACTGCTGAGAGTCTGCCTACTGACCACCTCTGAGGACACGGCCTATCTGATCGTCACGACCCACCACGTCATCGCCGATGGGCCCACTGCAAGGATCATGACCGCTGACGTGGCTTTGGCCTATCTAGCAATCTGTAGCGACCCGAGCACTCTAGAGCCACAGCATTACTCATACTCGGCGTGCATCGATGCGCTGCGCGCCTTGCGGACTCCGGAAAAGCAACGCGCCGCTCAAGAGTTCTGGAGAGCCTTTCTGAGAGGCACTCCCCCTGCCATTGCCTTTCCACAAAAAAGAGACGCTGTGGCTCGCGGCCATTCTGTGGAGTCGGTGTTCTTTGAGCTCGACGAGGCCACAACGCAATCCCTGCGCGCATTCGCTCATGAAAACAGGACGACACTATTCATTGTCCTGTTTGCCCTCTATGGCTTGCTGCTATCGCGCTATGCACGCCAGGACGAAGTAGTAATCAGCTATCCGGTGGACATGCGTCCAGCGGACCATGCGCATGTGTTTGGCTGCTTTACAAATCGCATACTACTCAAGGTAGTAATCGACAGAGATACCACTTTTAGGACTCTCGTCGCACAGGTGACACGACAAAGGCGGGAAGTAAGACCACATCAGCCCTACTCGCTCCAGGCCGAGCTAGGTCTGGATGTCAAGAGCTATTTTGATGTGTTCTTCGGTGAGACTCATCTGAGGGGTGGTGGGTCGCTGGAGGTTAATGGCGTCAGCATCAAGCCGCTCGACATTCCCTGGAGCGAGGAGTCCGATCGGATTCTACGACTCCTTTATGAGGCCGGTGGCCACGCGACAGTCAAGCTGCGCATGGATTTCCGCTCAGGACTATACGATCCTGCAGTGATCGCGCGTTTTATCGATGACTTCAAAGCATGCTCGAGCACGCTCGCTCCTGATCAGTGCCTGCTCTCTGAGAGTGGCGAAGCTTCCGCTCGCCACGGGTGATCCTCGGTCGTGACCGCCGGTTCGTGGCGCTGCGTGGAGCGGTGCTGACCGACATATCGGCTGACCGATGACGGGCCACCAATTTTCGCTGGCATGAGAACGCGTGCGGTCTTCGAGTGTCTGGTGCTGCGCCGTACGTCGATGTCAGGTCGCCTTCGGCGTCGCCGGCGGCCATTGTCTCTCCCCGGCGAGTTCTGCCTGAGGACGAGCAGGGCACCGTCCTGCATGATCTAGCCATTGACCACGCCATAGCGATCGGGCAGAAGGTGATCCTCGAATGGCTCCAGCGAATAGAGCGTGTGCGTCTTCATCAGCCACCGTTGCCGCATCGAGTCCATATCGTGGATCTCATGCACCTCTCTACCGTGAATGAGGTGATCGTTGGAGAACGCCACCATCTCGCCGGGCCGCGGGACATAGACAATCTTGTGGTCGTGTAGCGCTTGAACACTCCGTGCGAGCGCCTCCTGTGCCTCAGCATCGAGGCCGACCGTGCGCCCCTCGTACACACGTACATCCGAGTCCCCGCCCACAACGGCGTGATTCGGTGCGACTCCATGTGTGTCGCCCGAGTGTCTAGAGATGTCGTCGAAGGGAGTGCGGAACCGCTCTTCACGCAAGACATCGAGCGTCGCCTCATCGAGGCCACGGATAACGTCACGATTTACGGCGTAAGTCGAATACACCGCGTTCTTTGGTGTGTCGCGAAGCACTATTGTGTTCACGAAGTCCGGGGAGACGAGGTGGCTCGAGAAGTCGCGATGGAAGCGGAGCGTCTTGAGCGTCTTCTGCGACTGGCTGTCGAACATCGACTCCTTCGGATAGATATCGTGGAAGAAGTCGCCGCCGTTCACACTTGCGTACGCGAAGGTCTCGGTCCCCGAGAGAATCGCATGGCAAGTAAGGAACGCCTCCGTGGCGAACGTGCGCTTGCTGGCATGCTTGGAGGCCACGGGATCGGCGTTATCGAATACCGGCAACTCCCGGTCGATTGGGCAGTTCCTGACCAAGATGATCGGGTTTTCAGCCCAATCGCGCTCTTTCAGCTCGTCGCAGAAGGCGGCATAACGCCAGTCGTCACGATGGGCCCCCACCAGCCGTCGAAGCCACTCCAAGAAGCTCGGGTAGTCATCATACGGGCTCACGGGCGCGTGCAAGAAGCCTTCGTAGAGTTGATCTCTCTCGCTATCGGTGAATACGAAATCAGGACGCATCGCTCGGTCTCCTATGTAGGGTCACTCGGGGCTGACAGGCTTTGTCAGACTGCTTGCTTCTGCTTGACTCCGCGTGACGATGAAGGAGGCGGGCACATGTCGCAAAACCACCACAACGGCGCCTAGCGATACGGATGGTCGACCGGCCGCTACGAGCGTCCCGAGGAGTCTTACGGGTTCGAGCTGTCTGGGTGCATACCAAGCGGGGCACGATGAGCGCCCGACCAGCTTCTGTTACAAGCGTCTGCATCAGCTGGCGTACTTCGAGGGTCAAGACGCGGGCGGGGGACGAGACGGCATTCGTTCCCTACAACGCCGCTCTTGGCGCGACCCGCAGAGCCGCTGTCCTCCGAGGTGCCTCGCGCGCAGGCAGCGAGCGCAAGCCCTGGCCGCAGCGATAGCGCGCTGCGAGCTGTGATGAGCAGCGAGCCCGGGTGGGCCGTGGTGCGTACTGCCGCCGCAGCGGCGCGCCATCTGGTGGGCGAACCCATGAGGTCCGCCTACGCGATTGGGAGTCTCGCCCACGGCGGTTTCGCTCCAGCGGTCAGCGACGTCGACCTCGCGCTGTTGACTGAGGGTCCGCTCGACGCCGAGGCGGTCAGTCGCATCGCCGGGGCCACTGAGGGCGAGCTGCAAATGGAGCTGTCGCGCAGGCTCTCGATCTTCCATGTGCCCTGGCAAGCGTTCGCGGCGCCACCCTGCGGATCGCGCTTCCCTGCAATCGACCGGCTCGACTTGCTCCGCTTCGGCGTGCTGGTCGACGGCCCCGAGATCCGGGCAACGCTGCCCGTACCACCGCGCGCGGAGGTGGTCGAGGAGGCTGTGCGGTTCGCGGCCGAACAACTGAGAGCTGAGACGACCGAAGCGGCGATGTGTGACACGGATCCCGGAGTGGGGCGACTGCGCAAGACCACGAAGCTGGCTCTCCTCCCAGTCAGGCTGTTGTTCGTCGCCGAGACCGGGGAGATCGGCGGCAATGACGATGCAGTCGGCCACTACCGGCGGGTCATGGGAGCGTCACGGCTTGAACTTGTCGATCAAGCGCTCCAATGGCGAAAAGACGGATCGATCACCGACTGGGATTCAGCACAGAGGCTCCTGAGCTCCGAGTTGCTGGTGCTGCGTCGGCAGGTTCTCGGACGGCTGTGCTCAATGTCTGAGCTCCCCGCTCGCCATGTGCTGGAGTCGCTCGCCAGAGATTTTGGGCGCCTGTGACGCGCTTGTTACTGTCGCTGGCCTGAGTGTCCCTGGCCCTTTAGAGAGGCTGCTTTCATCGTGAGAACGAGTCAGAAAAGTCGAGTCGTTAATCAATCACGACTGGAGGGCGATCGTCGTGTTGTCGGGGCATCGTCGGTGGCGGAGATGGTCATCGCCTGGGCACAGCGCGCTCCGGACGCTCCCGCTATCCGCCACGGCGAGGCACTGATCAGCTTCCGTGATCTCTGCGCGCGGGCGCTGCGCGTTGCCGCGCAGCTCGAGCAGCTCGGGCTCGGGCCCGGTGATTGCGTCGCGTTGTGGGCCCAACGTACGCCAGCGATGGTCGGCGCGGCGTTGGGGACCTGGTTGGCGGGTGGCGCATACGTTCCGATCGACCCTACCTACCCACAAGACCGTGTGCTCACGATCCTGCGCCTCGCGCAGCCGGGAGCACTGGCCTACGACGGCAAGGCCGGCGGGCCCACTCCGCCGGACACGAGCGCGTTGCTGGACGTGTCGCACGAACACGCGACGGGCGCGCCACGGCGCCACGTCCCGGGCGCAGCGGATGTGGCCTACGTCATGTTCACCTCTGGCTCGACCGGGATGCCACGCGGCGTTGTGGTCGAGCATCAGTCGCTGGCCAACTACGTTGCATGGTGCGGGGCGATCGTGGCCGGCAGCGGCAGCGGAGCGCCGCTGTTCGGCAGCATGGGATTCGATCACACGGTGACGTCTTGGTGGGTTCCGCTTGCGCATGGCAAGCCGGTCGAGCTGGTCGCCGGCACATGGGATCAGGCAGCGCTGTTCGCACCACGCTCAAAGCGCTGGTCGTTTATGAAGGTGACGCCGTCGCACGCGCGTCTGTTCGAGCGGCTTTCGCAGGGCAACTACGGGGCGGTCACCGAGCGTCTGCTGTTTGGCGGGGAGATGCTGCGAGAGAACCTCCTCGAGCAGCTGCGCGAGCGCCTTGCAAATGTGAGGCTGGTCAACCACTACGGACCGACCGAGGCGACGGTCGGCTGCTGCTGGAAGGAGTTTGGACTCCACGACCTGCACGGTCGAGTCAGCGTGCCGATCGGCCGCCCGGTATGGAACACCCGAGCGTACGTCCTCGACAAGGAGCTGCGAGCGGTTGCCGTCGGCGAGTCCGGACAGCTCGTGGTCGCTGGCGCCGCGGTCGCGCGCGGTTACCTCGATGGAGATGGCGGGCGCTTCCTCGAGGAGTCGGAACTTGAGGGCGGCGAGCCGGGCAACCGCGCGTACCGCACCGGCGACCTGGTCGAGTTGCTACCGGACGGGGATCTCGTGTTCCTCGGACGCCTGGACGATCAGCTGAACGTCGGCGGCTATCGGATCGAGCGCGAGGAGCTGCGTCGTCACGCGCTGGCGGTGCCGGGCATCGCCGAGGCGACATTCCATGTAGTCGAGGGGGACGTCGACGCGGTGCATGCGACCGTCGTTGCCGAGCCGGACACCGACGCGGACAAGGTGACACGTGCGCTGAGGCGCGCGCTGCGCGAGGCGCTTCCATCCGCGGTCGTCCCGAAGACCGTCGCGGTTGTGGACCATCTCGCGCTCAACACCCACGGCAAGCTCGACCTCAGCGGGGCGTCTAATGCTTGAACGCGACGTGCTTGTGGTCGGCGGGGGTCTCGCCGGCCTCAGCGCCGCTGTGATGCTCCAGGAGCGGGGCTTCAACGTCGAGCTGATCGAGCGCGCCGAGTCACTGCAGACCGACGGCGCAGGGATCACGCTGCACCCGAACGCGCGCTCGGCGCTCGGCAGGCTTGACCTCGAGCTGGCCCCGCACGGGGCCGAGATTCGCCGGCAAGTGGTGGAGGACCATGCTGGGGTGCGCTCGCAGCTCTCGTGGGACGCGGTCTGGGAGGGCGGGCGCATGCCACTCGGAATCGCGCGCGGTGTGCTGGCCAAGCGGCTCTTCCGGGAGCTGGCTCCCGGCACGGTTGCCTTCTCGACCCGTCCGCTCGCCCTCACCCAAAGCGACGACGCCGTCCATGTGAGGCTGTCCGACGGCAGGGCGATGCGCTGCAGGCTCGTGCTCGGCGCCGACGGGATCCACTCGTGGGTGCGTCGCCAAGTCGTCGATCCGTGCGCGCAGCCGCGCTACCTCGGACAGGTCTATTGGCGCACGATCGCTCCGGCGTCGGGGCCGTTGGCGTTTGCTGACTGGCATGTCTGGCGCAACGGGTCTCACTACGCCGGCGGCCTGCCCGTCGGCGGCGGGTACGCCCACTTCTTCCTGCAGATGGCGAGCGCCGAGGCGCTAGCGCCAGGCGCAGCGGGATCGCGTGAGCTGTTCGAGCGTACGGCAGCGGGTTTCCCGCCACGGATCCGCCAGATCGTCGAGCACCTGGGCAGCGAGCCGCTGCACTTCACCGCCGCGTCAACGGTGAGCGGTGAGCGATGGGCCGTTGGGCGTGTCGGCTTGGCCGGTGACTCAGTTCACGCACTTTCGCCCGCCTCGACGCAAGGCGGGGCGATGGCGATCGAGGATGCCAGGGTCCTCAGCGAGGAGCTCTGTGCCGGCGGGCTCACGCCAGAAGCCCTGGGTGCGTATGCGCTAAGACGCCAACCCCGCGTCGCCTACGTCCAACGCTTGACTCGGATGCACCTGATGCTGCTGGAGTCCGAGATGCCGAAGGGCGCACGCCGTGGGAGGCATGAGTCGGACGGGCCGGTGGCCTGGTATCGCAAGCTCTACGGGCCTCTGGCGGCGGCGGCGTGACCGGTGAAGATCGCATGAGCAGTGCCGAGTTCTTTCAGAAGTTCAAGCAGTTTCTGGCAGAGCTCGACCCCGATCTCCAACTCGATGCGCTGACGCCTGATACCCACCTCTGGGAAGCGGGGTATCTCGACTCGTTCGCGATGCTGAACGTGGTGGTGTTCATCGAGGATGAGATCGGGCGCGAGGTGGTGCTGAACACCGATGCGCTGCCGTCCTTCTTCACGGTCGAGCGGATGTACCGCGCCTACATAGCGCCGCCCGAGGCAAAGCGATGAGACGGCGCAGCCGAGGGGCGATCGTGCGACATGGATGTCACGGTCGTGATCGTCGTCGCCGGCTTTCCGGCATTAAGGTGTGATGATGATCGGGTCGCACTCGCCGTGCCCCGTGTCACGGTGGCCCGGCACGAGTTGCGCGCGCGATCCAGCGCTGAGGACGGTGCCGGTGGGAACCAAGACCACTGAGCCGGCGCTGCCCGCGACGCGGCTGTCGCGTCGGAGGAACCCAATCTCGCGATTCCCGAGAACCTGCGGCGAATGGCCGCCGTGGTGAGTGGCTTCGCCGGTCAGTCGAGGACTCTCCCGAGCCGCTCGCCGACTCGCAGTTAGGTCTTTCAAGACGCGGGAGTTACGCTCGGCCGATGAGATCTGACACAAACGAGACTGCCACACCGAGGATGTTCCTAAAGGCTCTGTGCTACGAGCTTGGTGAGAACGAGCACGACCTCGATGAGCTGACACAGATCGACGCGGAGGTCAGGCAGACGCTCCGCAACGGAGGACTCAGCACCTATCGCACGACCGAGCGCTCCGTCATCGAGCTGGCGAGCGGGTCGGTGCGGCGTACGGTCGAATCGCTCAGTCAGGAGGAGCGCGGCACGATTCGACGGCTGATTTTCGCTAGCAGCAGCGCATGGGACGAGTCGCTTCACACAACTGCCGCGCTTAGCGGCCTGCTGCAAGATCTCGCCATCCCCGACGTAGTGCCGATGTGGGCGTCGCTGTTCTGGTGCGCGAACTTCCATGTCGCGCTGGAGCTGGCACGGCTGTTTATCCAGGATGGTGATGAGAGCGTGCTCGTGATCTGTGCCGACCTGTGCCCGCCGGCCAGGGGCGACCGTCTGGTCGCCCCGCAGATCTCGGTCAACAGTGACGCCGCGGCGAGCTTCGTCATCTCCACCTCCGATGGGCCGTTCCGGGTCGGGCGGACCTCCATTCGCCTCGACGCGGCGCTGGGTTCGTTGGATCGCAACGAGCAACTGATCGACTACACGGAGGGAGTGCGGCGCGGCGTGATAGGCACGGTGAGCGACGTGATGGGTACGAGTCTGGTCCCTGATCAGATCGCGCGAGTCGTGCCCAACAACTACAACCGCTGGACATGCCGGGCCATCTGCAAGCTGGCGGGGTTCGATGAGTCCAAGCTCTACCTCGACAACGTGCCCCGCTTCGGGCACGCGCTGTGTGCGGATAACCCGATCAACCTGCGCGATATGACCGACAGCGACGGAATCGGCGAGGGTGATCGAATTCTTCTGCTCGGTACCGGACCGTACCAGTGGGCGGCCTCCGTGCTGGAAGCGACGCGCACGATCGCTACGGTGGCGTCCTTCGCGGAGGGCGCTGGCACAATGAGTTACCCCGTGCTCTCCTGATCGTCTCCTAGGACAGAGCAACCATGGGACATGCAGGGATCGAATGCCATGAATTGCGTAAGGCATATGGCGAGGTTCAGGCGCTGGACGGTGTCTCATTTGAGATAGAGGCTGGCGAGATACTCGCGCTACTGGGTGCCAACGGATCCGGCAAGACGACCACGGTTCGGACCCTTGCGACGCTGTCCACGCTCGACTCTGGCTCGGCGCGCGTCGCGGGCAGAGACGTTGCCCGCGAGGCGCGGCACGTCCGCGAGGTGATCGGGTTGACTTCGCAGGAGACCGTGCTCGATGGGTTCCTCACCGGCCGCGAGTCGCTGGAACTCGTGGCACGCATGCGCCACATACCCCGTGCGTCTCGGAAGCACGAAGCGGCAGTGCTTCTAACAGAGTTCGAGCTCCAGGATCGGGCTGGCAGCAGGGTTAGCGGCTACTCGGGTGGCATGCGTCGCCGCCTCGACATCGCGAGCAGCCTCGTCGGTGGCCCGGAGGTGCTGTTCCTCGATGAGCCCTCCACTGGCCTTGACCCGCACAGTCGCAGTCGCATGTGGGATGCGATCCGCCGACGCGCTGCCGAAGGCACGACAGTGCTGCTCACCACGCAGTACATGGAGGAGGCCGACGCGCTCGCCGACTCAATCGTCGTCTTGGCTCGAGGGCGGGTAATCGAGCGTGGCACGCCCGATGCACTCAAGGACAACATCGGCGGCCGTGCTGTCGAGTTGACACTCGCGGATCCATCCCAGCGCGACAGCGCCACGGCGGTTCTCGCCAAATCAGACGTCCCTTCGCTTCCCGGCGGCTCAGATGAGGTCATCGGGTTCGTTCTGCTCAAGTCGAGTCCCCCGCTGTTGACGATCCTGCAGCGCTTGGACACGGACGGTGTCGAGGTGAGCGATGTGATCGTGCGGCGCCCGACGCTCGACGAGGCCTTTCTACAACTCACGCGCAAGGTCGACGTGCACCACGAGCGCGGACTGGCGAAGGGAACAAGATGATGTCCATCTACTTGCGTCGGGGCATTGGCGATACGGCGTCCTTGGTGCTCCGCAACCTGGTTCGCTATCAGCGACGGCCGGATGCGGTCCTGCTGGTGCTAGTCCAGCCGCTGATACTGGTGCTGCTGTTCCGCTACACGATCGGCGGGGCGATCCGAATCCCTGGCACGAGCTATGTCAACTACCTGATGCCGGCGGCGTTTGCGGTTGCGATCGTGAACGCATCAGCGACACTCGGCATCGGCGTCGCCGAAGATCTGACCTCAGGCATGGTCGATCGATTGCGCGCTCTGCCGATTGCGCGCTCGAGCTTTCTGTTGGGGCGAGTGATGACGGACGTCGTCAGGAACCTGATCCTGATCCCGCTCGTCGGAGCACTCGGAATCGCCGTTGGGTTTCATTTTCATGGAACACTCCCGAACCTCGCGCTGGCCGGAGTGCTGCTGCTCGGCCTCGGTTTCACGTTCGCGTGGATCTCGATACTGATCGCGCTGTGGAGCGGATCCGTCGAAGCCACACTTGGGCTGTCTATCCTTCTGTTCGTTCTGGCGGGCTTCGTTTCCTCCGGCTTCGCGCCAGTTGCGACGATGCCGTCGTCGCTACGCGGGATTGCCGGCGCGAGCCCGGTGTCACACGTCGACAACGCGCTACGCATCCTCACATCGAATGCCAGCGGCGCAGTTACGCATGAAGTGCTGATAGCGCTCATCTGGATGGTCGCGATCCTGGCCATCACAGTGCCACTTGCCGTTTGGCGATACTCCTACTACACACAATAGGTTGGGACGCGCAGACCTCACCCGTAGTGTGACTCTGTGTCTGGGATAACGCTCGACTGTGCGCTCCAACCGACGGGCCTCGCAAATGCCTACTTAGAGCGCGTAACAGAATGAGTGTTGTAGGTGTTTGTGGCAGCGAGCGAGGAGCGTTGCTGCTCACGGTGGACGACGTGCATAGGAGCGATGAGGCTTCTGGGTGGCTGTCATGCGCGGCACCTCGCTTGGAGGGCTTGCCGGTGCGCGTCGTGTTGAGCTCGCGACCGTCAGAGACGAGTACGGAGGCAACGGACTCGATCGCGGAACCGACTCGGCTCGGGTCTTCGGAGTCGAGCTAGGGGCGGCGGGCCTCGGCGACGGGCCGTGCTGACCGCTGTTAGTGCGGCAGGGGAGCGCCTGCCACTGACGCGAACAGGCCCACGGCGCCGGCAACGAGCAGTGTTTGTACGACCCCGCGCCGCAGAAGCAGCAGCGATACCGCGGCGGCGGCCAGCACGGCGTACTGCCATCCCTCCTGTAGAGCACTCGTCAGCGGGATCGCGGCACCGAGAATCGCGCCTATCCTGGCGGGTCCGGCGCCGTCGAGGAACGCGAGTGCGGCGGCATTCTGGCGTAGTCGCTCAAAGCGCTGGCCGCCGAGCAGAATGAACGAGAACGACGGCGTGAAGGCTACGACGGCGGCGAGCACGCCGCCAGCGATGCCGTGCGCAGCATAGCCAACGGCGGCGACGGTAGTGACGATGGGGCCCGGAGTGACCTGCCCCAACACCACGGCGTTCAGGAACTGGCCGCCCGTCATCCAGTGGTAGACGTGTACCGCGTCAGCCTGCATCAGCGGCACGGTTACGAACCCGCCGCCGTAGGAGAGCGCGCCCACCTTGAACGCGGTCCACACAAGCGCGCCGGATCCGCCGACGCCGCCCGCGACCGCGGCGAGCATTAGCGGATTGAATGACAGCGCAGCTACCGTGCGCCGCCGCCAAGCCAGCTCGAACGCTCCGCACGCCAGCAGGACCAGGACGAGGTAGCTGCCGATCGTTGCCGCTGCCACCGCAGCCGCGAGCAAATACGCCAACCAGCGCAGCCCGCGCCCGCGCGCAGCCCGCACCCGCTCGAAGCTCGGCGCAAGCAGACGCAGCGCGGCGTGAACGGCGACGGCCGCGACCGCCGCGCCCGCACCCGCTCCAACGCCGATCACCCATTTTGGCGGCGCGCTGGCGAGGAACAGGACCGACAGCGCCAGCACCATCGCGACGGCGGGCACCGCGAACCCGAGGCCGCCGACGATCGCGCCCCATGGCCCGGCAACGCGATAGGCGCAGAAGATCGCAAGCTGCGTTGACGCGGGACCGGGCAACAGGCCGCACGCGGCATTGGCGTGCTCGAACGAACGGGCGTCCATCCATTCGTAGCGGTCGATGACCAGCCGACGCAACATCGCAATGTGCGCGGCCGGCCCACCAAACCCCGTCACGCCAATCCGTGTCCACTCCTTTGCGACGACCCTCAGCGGGACTGGACCCGCCGGGTGCTTGCTGCTCATGACGCGGGGCGTCTGTGTGTTCTAGTTCGCCGGGCGAGGTCGTCGTCCGGGGTGACCGAGCGACCTCGTTGCGCCAACAGTCGCGGGCCGCAGCCCGCTTCGCCCAGAGTAGACGTCGCGTAGACGATGCCGGCCGGGAAGTGCAAGCTGACGCTGACTAGGGGAGAGGGAGGTCCGCTCTCGTCTGCCGTCAGCGTGAAGCCGAACGCAAGAGTTGCACTCGTGCCCGGCCGGTTCGGCTCAAAGCCGCGCTTAAGCTTCGCGGCCTGTAAGCCAGACGCGGCGCTTGAGAAGCAGGCGAATGTCAACAATCCAAGGACGACAGCGCGGAGAGTTCGCATGGCAATCAGGCAATTGCCGCGTCACACGTGGACTTTGCCAGAGGTTTTTCCGACAGGACCTCGGGAGGAGCGAATGACCTCAATGCAAGGCATCCTACCTGGAGTCCGAGAGAGTCGGTCAAATAGCGATGTTGGAATCATCGTCGGTGCCGGGAGGCGCTCAGCAGTTCGGGACGAAAGCGCAGCACGTAGCCGGCCGGTAGCCGCAGCCGATGGATCTAGTGGGCGCTCGACGGCCGTTCTAGACGCAGGGCCGGGCAGCCCGTCGAGCCAATCGACGCCGCCATCCGCCGTCCAATACTCGTGCGACTCGGTGAACTAGTCGGCACCTAGACGTGCATTCTCAGCGGCCGCCGCGCTGAGCGCCCCGTACGTGCAGGTGGCGGTGCGCTTGTGTTCCGGTTGATGACGCAATATCATTGCTTGTGTCTCCATCCCTCCAGAAGCAAACGCCGCGTCCGGGCTTCCTTTCTCCCCCTGACGCGGTAGTCGATTTGCCCTGTCGCCTGATCAGCGGCAGGGCGTTCGACGTTGCGGCTCTCTCAGCACGTTCCCGGTGGCGGCCACGAGACCCCACCAACCACAAGTCGGGTGATCGACGACGAGATCCCGTTGAGAGCGTCGACTTCCCGGTCGTAATTCGCCCGGGACACGAGTTTGAGTATCACGGCGGGATGCCGTGACGCGCCGTAAGGCGGAGGCTCTAGAACCAGTCGCCGGCCCGTAACTCGCGCCGCGAAGTCCAAACGAAGCTCCCCCGGCGCCAAGTTCGCGGAAAGTAGAAGATGAGGTCCCTGCACGATCCCATACACCGGGTAGACCCCGCGGCGGTCACTCCCTCCCCCCGACGGTTCGAGGATCTGCATACAGCCCGACACTCGCGGACCGCGTTCCGTTAGGCGGAGCAGGGTGACGTTGCTCCCGGAGCGTCCTACGTAAGCTCGCTGCCGGTCGATCCCGCCGCCACAGCCACTCAGGAACACAGTCGCCGCCGCCAGAACAACCGCGCAGCGCATAGCGTCCGTTCGTCTCATCCGCCGCTGTTCAGAGTGACGGCCAGCTGGCCAAGCGCGCCCCTCCAGCCGAGTTGAGGGTCCTGGCCACACTGCCGCGGGGCCGCAACGAATCTGCGCCAGGCATGCTGCAGGGCAGTGGCTTCTTCCAGCGAAGCGGTGCGGACGTAGGTCGCCGGCCCCCGGCACGGGACAGGCGTCAGCACGCCCAGGTCCCTGGAGATTCGCCAGGCACGCAAGAGATACA
Organism: uncultured Solirubrobacteraceae bacterium; assembly: GCA_963716315.1. GTDB lineage: Bacteria > Actinomycetota > Thermoleophilia > Solirubrobacterales > Solirubrobacteraceae > Palsa-744. Next base: position 3,226,542 of record OY970301.1, read on the forward strand.
CGGCCGGCGCAGGGGACCCATGGCTTTCTTCCACGCACGAGTTCGCTCTACGCTGTGCCTCACACTGAGTACGCTGCGAGCCGCCTTCAGTTCGCTGAGCCACTACATAGCCTGCCAGCAGAAACTCCCCGCCCGCGTACTCTTCAAGCACGAAACCGCCGGCGCCGCCCTCCCGGAATGGTCCGGTGAAGCCAGTCGCGTCTGTGAATTGCGCGGCAGGAAGCTTGTTCATGTGAGCTACAAGCTCGCGATCTTCAGAGGTCGCCTGGGGCGGCGCGACAAGCCTCAACGGTTCGGGCAGTGGTGCTGTGATCCTGTAGCCAGTAGTCAGTTCGTGACTGAGAATTATCGGGTAGCGGGCGTAATCATCCGCGCCGCTGAGAACGAAAAGGACATTCGGGTCCCCGTGGGAAAGGATGTCCGCCGTACCTTCGTACTTGATGTCATACCGTTGGTCGGGCATGCTCAGATCACCAACACCCAGTAGGTGAGATTCAAGATCAGCGCTTGACGGGCCTCGAGCGCCTACGAACGGTGGAGAACTGTGGTATGCGGTGTATAGATCGCGCCGGAAGCTGCATGACGGAGTACCCCTCGAAACCCGGTCGAGCGTGGCGGGAACCGGCTCAAAACAGAACGCTGCGTGCAACTGTCCACCCTGATGATCGAAGACAACGAGCTTGTCCGACAGAACCTTGTAACGGTCCCGGAATACAAGGATCTGCGCTGGGTCGGCCCCGGTGAAATTCACATGTACATCGGCCACGACTTGGAGTCCCGCACGTTCCTGCGCAGCAACGTAATGGTCGAGGCGTTCGGTATCGGACTCTCCTTTCAGGATGAGCGCAAGTAGCAGCCCTACGAGCAAGGGGAGCAGAACAGAGGCGAGCGTCGTAGCGGCCGTGCGTCGCGCGCCAGAGAACAGGAACCGTCTGGCGCGGGCTGCCGGTCCAAGCGGGCTCGGCGCCGTCCACCGAGAGCTATAGCTCCAGTGCGTCGATGTGGCGCTGCTCGAGGGCTCCTGATCTTGACGCTCTTCCGGGCTGATGTCGTGATCGTAAGAGGTCGGCGCCCGTTCGCGAGCAAATCGCGCGAACGGCCGTCCCGGCGCACACCACGGAGTCTCGGACCGAGCTGGTGGTTAGGTTCTGCACTCTGGTGCTGTGTCCTCTGGACACGGCCGCCGCCTGTCGCATTGTGCCCTTGGTATCCAGCTTGGATCGGGCGTCCGGGTGCAGATGCTCCGTTTGGGCCCGAGTTGAGTGGCACGCTTGGCAAGATAGAGAGGAGGCGTACCGCGCGTGAACAGGTACGCGGCACGAATACCGCGATCACTGAGCGTCGCGATCATGTTGCTAGCGAAATCAAGGTCCGCTGTCGCGACGATCAACCCTCGCTCCTCCAGATGGCTTCGATGCTTCTCGAACTCCTGGAGGATGCTCCCAGTGACCCATCAATTCCAGGGCAAGAACGACATCAAAGAACCGCCATCGAGTGACTAGTCTCATCGAATCGGGTGCATGAGCGTCAGGCCAGGGAATCAGGGCGCGAAACTACGCCACTCAGTAGGCGCTCGAGGTCGTAGAAGTCATGAAGCGCCAGTCGAAACGGATACTTCGCGTAGAAGTCCTGGGCGCCGCTCGAAAAGAAAGAGGTCGTAGCAAGTACACCGGCGCTGGCACCCTTGTCGACAACGGTGCCTAGCAGCTCACGGACCATGCCCACCCCAATGTGCCGGTCGCGCCGATACCGCTTGCAGTCGACGATTGTCAGAGTGCGTCCGAGCGCTGAATGGTGGACTACGTAGAGGTCGACGCCACCGTCGCGCGTCGCCGGCGTTAGCTCGACATCGAACCCATGCAGTCCGTATATCTCCGCCATCACCTCCTCAAAACGTCGCGAGCTGAGGCCGTAAAGCAGCTCGGGGTTCTTGGCGAGCCGCGACAGTAGCTCGCGACTCACCTCCGCGATGCGCGCGTCTAGTTGCTGCTTTGCTGCGTCTCGTATGACCCAGAGATCGGTAGTTCCGACGGTTAGCCGGTCACCGTCGGTGAGCTCCCGAGCGACGCGGTGCGGGACGCTGACGCCATTTGCTCGAAGTCCGTTCGTGCTTTTCAGATCCTCGACGTAGAGGCCTCCAGCCTCGGTCCGCCGCACGACAGCGTGTCTGTGCGACGCCCGTGGGTCTCGAAGGCGAACGTCAGCGGTCAGAGACCGCCCAATGATCGTGTTCACCGAGAGCGATATGGCACATGTAGCGCCCTCGGCACGAAAAACAAGATAGTCGGCAGAGTCGGCCGCAGCTTGGCTTTGCAGGTCGTGCCGTGCGGATTCCAGCCAATCAGGACCCGTGGGGGCGACCGTGAGGACTCTAGAAGGCGAGCCTCCGCCTATGGCAAAGACCTCAACAAATGCCGTCGTATCGCAGACAGGACACGGTTCCAGGCGCTGCGTCGCTACTAGGGCGGCGACGTGGCCGCAGTCTGCGCACCGAAACGCGCCGCCTCCGGGCGCCGTACCCGCCGTGACAATCCGCTCCACGAGGGTCATCCTAAGCGTCACATCAGTTCCGTCGTATTGACCTGCGGCGCCGCCCCAATGTGGCGAGTGCGAGCTGTGATGGGCGGCCCCACTGAAGGCGTTCGAGTCGCCTCGATGACGTATGAGCGGCGAGAGGTAGGCTGCGCCGATGGCGCTGCGAGGAAAGGCCCTGCGACAAGAGATCGTGCTACCGGGCACGCCAGACGATCTCGTGGAGGTCGTCGCGGAAGCGCTTCGCTCGGGTGGGTTCACGAAGATCGAAGCCGACGCAGAGGCCGCCGTCTGCAAAGGCAGCTACCACAAGGGAACAGTCTGGGGCGAGCTGCGGATCGAGCTGGACGACGACGCGCCCGGTCACACTCGCCTTCGCCTTCAGGCCTCGGCCGCGAAGGACAACATCTGGACAGTGCTCAAAGGCGACCCGAACGAGCGCATCATCGACCGCTTCACACGCTGCCTACCGCCGCCTTCGCCAGGCGGTCCGACTACACCCGTGCAGCGCGAGTCCGTCGCGTCCGAGCTTGAACGTCTCGTGGGGTTGCGTGACCGGGGCATCCTGTCGGCGGACGAGTTCGAGGCGGCGAAGGCGAAGGTGCTGGGCTCGTAAGGGGGGTGCGCCAACCTAAGACTTGTCGGCTGCCCGTATCCTCGACGCCCATCGAGTGACCTTCCTCTAGTAGATGACGCGGACTCGGCGCATGAGGCAAGACATACACACGTACTCGATGGCATACGCGCGGATTTGGGACCGCAAAAAGACGGCAGAGGGACTGAAAACGGCTTAGCAAAGCCAACTTGAACCTTACTCCCCGATAGGTTCATTTTCCGGGAACAGCCGGGAATACGCGGGAATACCCGCGAAGACATGGGGGCTCGCGGAAGGCCGCTCTCGCATGTTCCCGGCTGTTCCCAGCACGAGGGACCGCAAAAGGACCGCAGGAAAGGCGCTGCGGTCCTTAATGCCCCTGCCGACGGCAAGCTGAACGGGTACATTGCACGGTGGATCTCAGCGGCACGTACCGATTCGTTCCCAGGATCGAGCTCGCGTTGCGGTTTTGGAGACCGCCTGCTTTGGGGCGTTAGGGCTGTGTTACTAGGGTTGGCTCAGCCAGGGGATAGCCCTAGGGATAGAACCGACGGCGGCGACCGGGATTCTGGCGGACTTCAGTCGTTGCGCGAGTCAGCGCCCTGCACACGCTGGGCGCCGACCACAACCGAGTAATCAGCCGCAGATTCGTATGAGTCGAATACAACGGCTCCAAGACGTTATGGTCCCGCATGACCAATGCTCAGATTTCTCCACCTCTCCGACATCCATTTCTGCCCTTTCCCGGGAGACCCCGATCACGACGTCGACGGAGCCGTGCGTGCTGATCTACTCGAGGACCTACGCTCTCAAGGCGAGCGGACGGCACCTACGGATGCGGTGCTCGTAGTTGGTGACCTCTCCGCCCGGGGACGGCGCGAGGAGTTTGACCTCGCCCGCACATTCCTCGATGAGGTCTGCGAGATCGTTCAATGCGATCCAAAACGGGTGGCGTGTGTGCCTGGAAACCACGACATCGACCGCAGCGCGCATGAAGTCCTTCACGACGGTCTACGGCGCCTGCTACGGAGCGAGCCGGCTGGAGAGATATCTGCGCGTGTCGCCGAGATTTTCGCTCATCCCAAGGCCGCCGAGGTCCTCCACCGGCCATTGGAGGAGTACAACCGCTTTGCGCTCCCCCTGGCCTGGGCCTTTACTCACACGGCCCCCATCGCGCCGGGCTGGGACATGGAGCTCGATGGCATGACCGTCCGAATCCGCGGAGTCAACTCCGCGCTCATCTGCGACAAGACCGACGATCACGCCGGCGAGGCGACCCGTATCGCACTCGGCACGCCTCAGCTTGCGCAGCTGAAGGATGATCGAGACAAGGTGACAATCCTTATGTGTCACCATCCGCGGCGCTGGATGCGAGATGGCGATTACGTCGAGCCATGGCTCGCACGTCCGCATATCCTGCTTACCGGCCACGAGCATGAGGCCGGAGTTTCGGTACACGCGGACGGACTCTCTGTGACACTCGAATCGGGCGCAGTCAACCCGGAGCGAAACTATGCGAACTGGCAGCCCGCGTACAACACCTTGGAGCTGGACGTTGACGGCCCTGATCTGCTGATCAAAGTGTTTCCACGGTGCTACGGGCCAAGCCGCGCGGGTTTCGCCGCTGACGAGCGTTGGCCCACTGGTAGAACACTACGGATACCGATCTCTCGTGACCCGCACATGCCTGAGGAGGCCCCGAGACCCTACGATGCCTCGCCGCCACCACCAGTGCCGCGGCCGGTGGGGTCCGACGAGCGCGCGATGATCTACTCCATCTTGTCTGCGTCACCCGACGACCGCGAACAGGCGGCTCGCAAGATCGGCTTGCTCGGAGCCGATGACGAGCTGCGCACGTCGGCCGATGAGGCCGCGCTTCTGGAGCGCGCCCGATCCACGCAGCTGCTCGCTCAGCTAGCCCGCGCCCTAGGTCATGCCTGAACTTGCAGACGACCTCCTTGATGCATGGCTAACGCCGGCCTCGAGTGGTGACCCCACCCGTGCCGGCGCGGTAAGGGAGGGAGCCGCCGCTCTTGCCGAAAGCAGCGCGTCGGACGTGGTCGACATGGTTCTGCTCGCACACGCCGTTGAGCAGCCAGCTCCGGCTGAGCGCCTACGTGCTTCGATCTCTGCGCACGATCCAACGTTTGAGGGCCGAGCCGACCACCTACAGACACAGATCGCCGCCGCCTGGACGCTCGCACAGACGCTCCAGCTCAACTCGGACGCGGCTGTTACGGCCGCACTAGCGATCTGCTCAGCGCGGTTCTGCGATCTCGTCGCGCAGGGGCCAGAGCTTTATGCGATGGCGGTGGAGACGTTGCGTGAGCGCCAAATTTCGGCCCGCCGCCGTCCGGCGCTCGCTCGCGCCAAAGGCCACAAGTCGGTGGTGGGCGAGGAACTCGCCGCTGCACCGGGAATTAGTGGGGCCCAGATCAAGGCGGTTGCAGACGCCCTCAGTAAACAGATCACAACGCTAGCGGGGGTGCAAAACGGCATGGCGGATGCGGTGGAGCAGCACCTGACCGCGGCCGAGGAAGAGATCAATGCGCTCTGGTGGACGATCGGCGGACGTCGGGAAGGCGATGGGCCCACGTGGGGGGAACTCGGGTGCGCTGCCGGAATCCTCGCCGGCCGAGATCTGGCGACCATGACAAGCTTCTCTACTCCTCCTCCCTGGGCCGATGGCTTGCTCGCCCGGGCACTGGTCGGTATCAAAGACTGCACCCTCGAAGCAGCGATTTCAGCGCTCGACGGCCGGTTGGCACCGGGCGACGCAGCAACGAGTCCGTTGCTTCCCATCACCTCGGGCGCTGCGGGACACCCGCTACCGTTTGGGATCGGGGCCAGGCTGTTTCCTGCTTCCGCGCTCGCAAGGCAGACGCTGATTGAGGGCTTGCTGGAGCGCAGACTGTGAGCGACGCACAGCCGCCCAGCGATGAGGAGCTCCCCGGCGAGGAGCTCTCCGATGATGAGGAGCCGGTTGAGCAGGCGGCAGACGACTCCGCAGAGGATTCTGCTCGGGCGCTCGTAACCAACGACCGCTCCGTACTGCTGAGCGAGACCGAGGATCTCGCGGCACGTCACGGGTTGACTGTTGTGCTCGTCGCTGGCGAGGTCGATTGCGGGAAGACCACTCTGCTTGTCTCGATCTGGAATGCGCTGCTGCAGCATGGGATGATCGGCCAAGCAAGCTTCGCGGGATCCCGCACAGCGCTCGGTTTCGAGCGCAGGGCATGGCTTTCACGCTGGGCATCAGGTGGGGCCGAGCCCGACACCGAGCGCACAAGAGAGAAGGACAACGGCTTTCTTCACCTCAGTCTTGCCAGTGATGGACGACTAAAAGAGGTTCTCTTCAGCGACGTAGCCGGCGAGACATTCAAAAAGATCAGGCAAGGAACCCCCATCGTGCAGGCCATCGACTGGGTTAGGCGCACAAATCACGCACTCTTCCTCGTCGACGGCGAGGCGATTGCCGACAAAGCCCGCAAGTCAACTGCGCTCTCAAATACGCGCCGGCTGATCGCCCAGTTTGGAAAGGCCAACGCAGCGGCGAGCGTGGCCGTCGTACTCGCAAAGTCCGACTACGTCGATGAGGAGGTACGGGCCGCGTGGGAGCCTGAGGCGAAGGTGCTGCTCAATCTGGCAAGAAAGGTCGATGAGCACGCCATCCTTCTTGAGACAGCTGCACGTCCTGCGGACGCCGGTTCTCCCCGAGGCGTCGGAGACCTCGTTGATCGGGTCCTCTCAACGCCGTCGAGGCCAGCCACGGAACCCGGCGAAGCCTCCCGCGCAGAGCGAATGATCGGACGGGTGAAATGACAGACGCTCGAGTTGCGATGCTTGGTCTCCCCCGAACTGGGAAGTCCTCTTATCTTGGGACGTTGTGGCACTTCGCCGAGGAGCCGGCAGTCGTGGAGATCAACGAGATAGACATTGAGGGTGATCGCAAACACGTCCAAGTGCTCTCCGAACATATGCGGGCACTGACGGAAATCGAGCGTACTAACTTCGCTGAGGACGAGGGCTTCGATGTAGACGTCGAATTCGCCGATGCCGGGAAAGTGAAGCTCGTGATTCCTGACCACTCAGGCGAGCAGCTTCAGAGCTTGGTCGAGCGTCGCTCGTGGCCCCAGTTGCTCGGTGACGAGCTTGACGCCGCGACGGGCGTGATGCTGTTCGTGAACCCCGACGAGCACCACGCCCCTATCGATCTGCACGTCGCGCCTGGTGGCGGAACGCCGGAGGAGTTCAAGAACAAGGACGCCTGCACCGCGGCTCAGCTAGTCGACGGCTTGGAAAACGTGATCGAAGCAATGAAGGACCGCTGGCCACTCAGGCTGTCGCTCGTCATATCGGCCTTTGATCGCGTCGTCGAGCTGTCGCCGGACGAATGGATCGACAAGCGGATTCCGGCGGTTGGTTCGATGCTCTCGAGCGACCCAGCCCGCGTCAGGGCGGCCGTGTTCGGCGTCAGCGCTCAGGGGGGCAGACGAGAGGATCTTGATGCCGTCCTCGCAGCCGGGGCGCTCCATGAGCGAGCTTGGGCGCGCGGTGGCGACGGAGGGAGCGTTCGCTTTTCCGATCCCGTGCGATGGGCTCTCGGGTGGTGATCGACCAAGCACTGCTGGGATACGATCAAGGACACCGACTCCTTACGTCCTCGATCAAGCTCCCGGGCGACGCGCTTAGTGTCTTGGTCAGCGTGAGTGACACGAGTGTTCGCACCGGGCGGCGTCTAACCGGGCTGCCGCTGCCAGATTCCGAGCTCTACGCGCTACTCGGGACGTGGGCGGCGCCCGAGGCGAAGCGACCGGGTGCCGTGTGGGCGCACGCATTGCTGCTCGGACGGGACGCCTTCGAAGAATTTGAAGTGGCTTCGCTAGCGCGACTGCTGCATCCACCTGATTCGCAGAGATCACTCTCGGCGTACAGCACGCCGCTGACCCGCCCGAGGACGGTCCGTGAGAGACCTAGACCCCCACGCGAGGCAATACTCGCTTGTGCGTATGCGCTCTATGCGTCGAAAGACCGCGTCGCGCACGTGACGGACGTCGGCGATGCCGAGGCTGCCGTGCTTTCGCTCTGGTCGGCACAATGGCCAGCCCTTCAGGCTCGCTATTCGTTCGCGGTGCGCTCCGAGCGACACCGGTCGCTCGCACCCTTCGATCTCGTCGTCTTGACGACGAGTCCGCCCTCTGAACCACGCCGCACCAGCGATGCCCGCTGGTTGCGGCAACTGGCCGATGAGCTAGCAGGCGAGAACAGTCCCGAGGTCACTGAGTGGCTTACTAGGTTCGGGCCCGACGAGCCTCCCCGCCCAGCATCGGTACGCGCACTCGGTCGCCTCTGGTCGAGCGTGGCATCGGGCGAGGTCCTAGACGTGGTTCAGCGCCTCGCGGACCGTTACCCATCGGCCGATGATCACGGCGACCTAAAGGTCGAGCTGTTTGGCCGGAATCGACGATGGTGGAAAGTCACAGAGTCTCGCCGCCTCATCGGCCTCCTTGGCTGTCCCGCCGACGTCTGGGACGTCGCGGGGCTAGATCTTGAAGAACGCGTTAGCCGCGAGTCCGCAGCTGGTCGCTACCGCCCCCTGATCCGCGCGCTTTCCCCGGAGGCTCCCGGCGACGTGCGCGACGCGTTTATTGCTGGACTTGCCCAGTCGGTCAAGCCGGACATGCTGGGTGCCCTCGTGAGTCGCGATCCCCAGCTAGCGCTCGACCTACTGGCCGAGTCCGAGGTAGGCACAGACCCCGCGGCTTGGCGTGGCCTCGATGAGACCGCCACAGTCACACTGCTCCGCGGCGGGCGAACGGACCTGAACCCACCCGAACTCGCGGCTGCAATAACCGCCGGCCATCACACCGAGGTTCTAAAGACGGTGGGGGTGAGGGCAACGCTGAGAGCGGTCAAGCACGTCGACTCGAAAACGCTGGCGGGCATTGCAAAGAGTCCGATCTCACAACGGCTTTTGGACGGCGCGGACCCTCAAGAGGTTCTTCAGCTCGCGCTTGCTGGCTCGAAGGTGCCGGTGGACCAACGTCTCGCGGCTCTCGCCGCGCTGCGAAACGACGTTGATCCCTCATGGCTCGAGCTAGCAGCCAAGACGCTCGCTGAGCACCCTGATGCTGTTGACGTTGTGTTCGGCCCCTTGCACGGGGCGGCAGTGCGCCATGAGCTCAGTGCGAAGACCGAGAGACTCCTTGCAAAGTCCCTTCCCAAAGGAAAGGACGTGCCACAGCAGTTGCGAGCGCTTCTTCTTCAGCGGGCGCGAAAGGAGCGATGGAGCCGCACGAAGCTCGCCGCAGCGACGCGGGGGGCCGGACCCGAGGCCGAACGGCTGTTGAAGGAGCTTGGCCCCAAGGATCCATTGGGCAAGACGATCAAATGGCTTCTGTCGAGGACGGGCTTGTAGGGCGCACGGCTGGCTGTTCCGTGGGCGTTGGGCGAGCGCTCGTGGCGGTGGGGTGACTGAACGTCTGGCTTCGTCGATCGGGCGAACTGCTCGATAAGCGCTCTTCTGCGTCCACCCTCGCCTGGACGTTACTGTAAGTCGTCTGAAGACTAAGCCTGGATCCACCGCATGATGGCCTGGTCGGGGGTGATTGATGTTGTTGGCGTGTTTCTCGGGCGCGTTGCTGGTGTTGGTCGGCGTGTGGGAGCGGTGGCGTTCTTTCGGAGGCTCTTGGCGACGTGTTTTCGGGCAGCGCTGAGCTGTCGGTGTTGACGGGTGGCTCGGCTGGTCCTCTGCTCGCGGCGGTTTGCGTTCAGGCGAGTTCTGGGAGTCCGCGGATGCGGGCGAGCGCGCTGGTGAAGTCGTGTTGCCATGGCCAGCGAGCGGGAAGGTGAAGCGTCCACTGCCGGCCGGTGCGGGTCAGCCGGCCGGGGATCTGGAGCAGTCGGCGGCGCATGGTGCGCGCGACGCGCACGGTCTCGCCGGAGAGCCCGATCGCGCTGGTCCAGCGCAGCAGGTTGTGCGCGATGCAGGCGATCACTGTCCAGGCGCTGTTCGCGTTGAACTGGCCAGAGGGAAAGTGCGCGAGCGCCTGGTCTTTGAGGTCGCGGATCGTGAGCTCCACGACGGCGTGCTGGCGGTGCTCTGCCTCGACGACCTCCAGAGGGTCGGTGCGGTTGGTGATGAACGGGAAATACCGCCAGTCCGGCCACAGCTTTGCTTGCGGGCCGATCAGTCGGGTGCGACGCACGATCAGCCGTCGTCCGCCGGCGGTCGTCTCGGCGATCTGCGCCTCCCCGTCTTGGGAGTAGTCCTTCAAGGGCCGCCACGCCGACTCGGGGATCTGTTTGATCGCGGCGGGAACCCAGAACTGCAGGCGGACACTGATCGAGTAGAGCCAGCCGGCGCTCTCGAGCCTCGCGATCAGCTTTCGGTTCCAGAACCCCGAGTCGGCCCTGAAAAGCTTCTCGCTCCTCGCGCCTGCTCGTTTGACGCGAGCGATCAGCTCCTCGGCGAAACGCACGACACCGCGCTGGGTGTTCGCCTGTCCCTTGCGCAGGCGAACGTGCAGAACCTCGCCGCTGCCCGCGCGACTCGCGAGCAGCGGGTGATACCCGCGCTGTTTGGTGTATCCGAAACCGACACCCTCCTTGTGGTAGCCGTAGGTCTGGCCGATGAAGCTGTCCACGTCAACGATCAGCCGCTCATCACCCGGGCCGGCGCCCGCCCGCCACGCGCGTGTCAACGACTCTGCGAGGACCCGGTCGAGCTGGCGCACATGCCCGAAGGTGAAAGCCCGAAGAAACGTTCCGAGTGTCGAGGGCGCCGGCAGCCAGCCACCCAAGAGACGACGCGTACGCCCAGCCCGCAGCACATCACAATCATCGATCGAATCCGCGCCAAGCAGCATCGCGAACACGAGCGCCATCACCTTCCTGCCCGCGTTCGCTGCGCCCGGCCGGTCACGACGAAGTGCCACGAACCGGCCCACGAGAGCCTCGATCCCGAGCCGCCCCGCGAGCGTCGCGACCAACGCGATCCCCGCGTCCGAAACCACGCGATCATCGTCAAAGACGACACGCACCCCGTCCAGTCCGACCCGCTCGTCATCCTGCACCATACGAGTGACCTCCTGACCCCGGGCCGCGACAGCCGCAATCTGTCGCTACCAAGCCCGATTCAGGAGGTCATTCTTTGCTCACCACCGGACAACACCGGTGGATCCAGGCTAAGAGCCTCTAACACAATGCGTCCGCCCGGACGAGTGCCTTGAAGCAGATCAGCCCGCAGCCAATGGCGAGGAACGCTTCGTGGATGTCCTCGCGGCGCTCGTAGCGAATTCGCAGCCGCCGGTACTGGTGCAGCCAGGAGAAGGTCCGCTCGATCACCCAGCGCTCGCGCCCGAGCCCCGAGCCGTGTCGACTCTTGGGTTTGGCGATCCTCGGCTGGATGCCACGGGCGCGTAACGCCAGCCGGTCGCGGCGGGAGTGATAGGCGCCGTCGCCCAGCAGTCGTGAGGGGCGCCGGCGCGGTCGCCCGCGCTTGCCGTGCACGGGCGGAATCCGATCGACCAGGCCGATCGTCTGGGTGACGTCGTTGACGTTGGCGGCGGTCGTCAGGGCCGCGAGCGGGTTGCCGGCCCCGCAGGTGATCAGGTGGTGCTTTGAGCCACGGCGGCCCCGATCCACGGGGCTCGGGCCCGTTTTCGCGCCCCCCCGACAGCGCGGACGTGCGAGGAGTCGATCGCGGCTCTTGACCAGTCGATCAAGTCGGCCTGGTGGAGCTTGGCGAGCAGCACCTCGTGCAGGCGCTCCCACACGCCCGCCTCCTGCCACTCGTGCAGCCGCCGCCAGCAGGTCATGCCCGAACCGCAGCCCATCTCCTGTGGCAGGTACTCCCACGGGATCCCCGTCTGCAGAACGAACAGGATGCCCGTGAGCACCTGGCGGTCGGGGATTCGCTTGCGACCCGGGTGCTTGAAGCGACGCGGCACCTTCGGGATCAACGGCTCGACGATCTCCCACAGCTCGTCACTGACCAACTGCCTGGCCATGCGCGCCCCCTTCAGTCGAGGTCGCACACGGATTCGACGCCGGGTTACATAACCCTCTTTACGTTAGGGGCTCTAAACGGTGGGCGGCGCGTAACTAGGGACCGCAAGAGGACCGCGGTAGCGCTGAAGCCGCATAGCAACGCCAACTTGAGGACCGCAAAGACAAGCGAAGGGGACCGCAGACGGCGTCTCGCGGTCTGGCGAGGCGCCGCATGATGCTCACGCGGCGCGCGCAAGTGTAGGATGCGAACATGCGGAATGGGCGCGAAACCCTGGATCTCGTTGTCCGCGGGGAGGAGGGCCTGTCACTGACGCTCGGAGCCGCGTCCCTCGACGGCGAGCGGATGCTCCTCGTCGGCGCGCTGCTTGACCGGGAGGTGCCGATGCACATCGGCCTTACGATCGGGGTCGTAGCGAGTGAGGAGCTGGCAGGGAGCCCACATCCCGCGCGAGACCGAGGTCGTGCTCGAGCTCGACGGCGAGGAGACGCGCTTCTCGTGGTCCGTAGGCGCCCACGACCTCGGCGACGGCTTCGCGCTCCAAGACGCCCGGATCGAGAGCGAGGCCGGACCGCTGCGCGCGTTCGCGATCGAGGATCTCGCGTTGCTCGCGGGCGCTGGGCTGGCAGTCGCGGCCGGCGCGGGGCTCTGGTGGGACAAACGGAAGCGCGAAGGCCGCATACGGGAGGACTTTGAAGCGAAATGGCGGGACTGTCTCGAGCGCGGCTGGCAACCCAAGCTCGACTGCGCGATCGAGGACGCGATCAAGCTCGACGCGAACGGGACGCCACGCATCAGGTCCGGCGCCAGCTACAGCATGAGCTGTGCGCCGCCCGGTCGTGGGTAGCGCGCAGTCGGCGGGCATCATGAGGTACTCGAACGTGTCGCGGCGCCGCGCACATGCGATCCGGCCGGCGGCGTGGCGCTAGCACACCCCGAGAGCGGTGCAAGACTCTAATGACCGACGATCGGATGAGCGTCGTGCTGATCATTAACTCGGGTAATGGCACGGGGTTGAATTTCATACGCTGCCTTCAGGATGCCGGTGGCTGGCGCACGGTTGGACTCGACCCGACGCTTGAGGGCTACCACAGTAGTGAAGCTGACGTTCGGCACCTCGTTCCGTGGACCGACAGCGACGAACTGGTAGCGGCTATCAACCAGATTTGCGCCGACGAGGGAGCAGGACTCGTATATAGCGCTGATACCAGCGCTGAGCTCTTGGTTGTCTCCGAACACCGGGATCAGATCGAAGCAGCGACCTTGCTACCACGGCTGGACGACCACCTTCGTATGGAGGACAAGTGGCTCACGTGGGAGGCGCTCACGACAGCAAAACGGGCCGTCCCCGACACAGTCCTTGTCCGCGAACTCGCCGACCTTGAGCGTATCTTCAATCGCCACGCAAGAGTCTGGCTCAGGCGGCGTCGCGGCAGTGCTGGCGCGGGCTCTGTCTCGACCTCCTCGCGCGCGTTCGCCGCAGCCTGGCTGGATGAGTACCAAGGCTGGGGTGATTTCACTGCGGCAGAGTGCCTATCGAGACGTACGGCAACGTTCAGTGGTCTCTGGTTCGATGGCGAGTTGCTTCGCTCGCAGTTGCGGGAGCGCCTTGGCTGGCGCTATGGTGAGTCGTCTGTTTCGGGCGTAACCGGTATCACTGGCTGCCAACGGACCATCTCCGATCCCGAATTGCACGCGGAAGCTGAGGCCTGCATACGGGCGCTCAGCTCGACGCCGCATGGCATTATCGGTGCCGATTTCACGTTTAGCGATGACGGCTCACCATTGCTGACCGAGATCCAGCCTGCACGCTTTTACTCGTCAATCTACTTCATCGCACGCGCTGGTTTGAACCTTGCAGAGGCATACTGCATGCTCGCGCGCGACGGGCGCGATGCGCTCGGTCCGGCGCGGGTTAATCCATGCGCTCCGAACCTTTACTGGGTGAAGGGCGTTGATATGCTGCCGCGACTGCTTAGCGAGAGCAACTATCTGGTCTCTGAGGGCTGAGTCGTGGTGTAGTGTCGGCCGAAGGTTTGGGGTTGTTGCCTGTTGTGCGTTTGAAAGTAAAACCGCGCGGCGCCTGCAAGCTGACGCCCGGCTCCGCGGAGATCGCCGTGCCAAAGATCGAGGGGCGGGGCGTTAGATGGAATGGTAGACGATTAGAAACAGCGGTGTCTAAAGGCGCATAGGTCCTCTGCCGATCCTGACCAACATGATCATGGTGGGTCGACTTCATGTACCGCTATATCAGCAGGCATGGCAGGCGATCCGCAGGACAGAGCGAGGCGCTGATGAACGTCTGCCAAGCACGCGAACGGTACGTCCGTTGGCTTATCGTGACAAAGGATCTATCGCCGCATACGATTCGCGCCTACGACAGCGACATAGCCGCGTTCGAGCGGTATCTAGGCAAGCCAGCAGTTGTCGGTGAGATCAATCAGGACCGCATCGTCGGTTTCATGGAGTCGCTGCGAGCTGGCGGGCTGTCCCCGAGGTCGATTAGACGTCGGGTTTCTGGTCTACGCGGCTTCTGTAGATGGTTGTGCTCGCAGGGTCTTTTGGATTCGGATCACTCAGCGGGTATTCCCGTCCTCGCTGGGAGATCGCGTGCGCTCCCCCACGTTCTCCCACAGCACGAACTCGATCTCTTGCTCCAAGCGCTTCGCTCCACGGCTGGTCTTGGAGATGAGCCTGCCCCAACTCAGGTGCTGAGCCGACCCTACGAGTCCACGACGTTACTTGCGGTAGCGTTGATGGTCGCCACCGGCGCGCGGGTGCATGAGATCGTCGGCCTTAGCTGCGACGATATTGACCTACCAGGGCGAAGCCTGCGAATTACAGGTAAGGGACGTCGCCAGCGCCAGGTATTCCTCACGAACGATTGGATCGCGACTCTCACGCACGCATATCTCAATGCGCGCACCGTGCTCAATCTTTCACATCAACAACTGCTCTTCAACTCGAACTACAATGTTCTCACAGCCCCGGCGCTCCGATTGCGGCTCGTCAAGGCGGCGGAAGATGCAGGGTTAGTCATCCGGGTAACTCCACACATGCTGCGCCACACCGCGGCGACGCAACTGATTGAAGCTGGTGTGGACATTCGCTTCATCCAACGCCTGCTCGGACATGCGAGCCTGACTACGACTGAAATCTACACGCACGTTTCGGACAAGGCGCTTAGCCGGGTGGTCTCGGACGCAGACGTCCTCGGAAGGTTGCTGCGGATGCGATAACTAGGAATTATAGATGCCAGTCGGACACGAGGAGTTCGCTACACAACGACTGGTAGACCTTGAGCTGCTTCTGGTTCAACACGCAAGCGACCTAGCACTGTTTCTGGCGTACGATCGGCCCGGACGGCTCGCCGAACGGCCCGGTCTGGCTCGTGCATTCTTCGCGCAGCGGTGCGTCTCGGATGCCCAGCTGAACCAGACGATCGAGGCTTTCCGCTCCGTTGGAGCCTACGTGGAGGTCTTCGAGGGAGAGTTTCCTTTCATACAAGCTCTGGCTGCGGGTCGCCTCCAGGAGATCCCGAGGCCTCTGAAGGTCGTTTACAACGGACTCGAGGGTGGCGTGGTGCCTGATGGGTTTGAGCCCGGCCGCAAGGCGCTCATACCAGCGATCGCCGACTCCTATGGCATGGTGTGCTCGACTTCAAACGCCTACGTCTGTGCGCTCTGCAGGCACAAGTTTCACTACCTAACGTTGCTCCGTGCGCTTGGGGTCGCGACACGACCGACCTGGCAATATCAACCCACCAGTGGGTGGGCTGGCGCGAAACGACCCGCGAACGGGACGAAGGTTATTGTTAAGTCGACCTATGAGTCGTGGTCGGTCGGTGTCACCGAGCGGTCGGTCTTCGAGGTTGATGACATTCTGTGAGAAGAGGGTGACCGCCATCGCCGAGGAGATCGGTCAGCCTGTGACGGTCCAGGAATTCGTGGCGGGCCGCGAGGTCTGCGTCCCGATCTTCTGCTGTCCGGACCCGGTCGCGGCCCCGCCTGTCGAAGTGGTGTTGGATCGGGCTCCAGAAGACCCAAACGCGGTCGTTACGATCCATGACGGACTTCGTAACGGCGGTGTGACCTACCGGCCGATGGATGTGCCGAGTAACATTGAGGGCCGGCTGCGGAGCATTGCTGTGGACGTCTTCGGCCTGCTAGGGCTGCAGTCCTTCGGCCGCATCGACTTCCGCGTTGACGCCGACGGCAACGGCTGGCTCACAGACGTCGCCGTGTCGCCAGGACTCAGCGACGAGAGCTCCGCCTTTAATTCGATCAAAGGGCTCGGCTTTGACCATGCAAGCTACCTTCGCCTCGTCATCGCTGGCACCCTCGCGTGCCGGGGCCTGCTCAGCTAGTTATCACGCCAGAACTCGACCTCGGGCATCCTGAATCCATGGCCGAAGTTCTGCCACACCGGCCCGAATTCGGCTGGGCGATCGGCGCTGACAAGGCACTCGTCGAACGACCGTGGTGACATCGTCTCTCCGGTCTCGATGATTTCGCCGAGGAGCTCGTGGCGTCTCACGAGTAGCGGACGAATTGCATAGGCGATTTTGTCGACGATGGGGGTTAGCTGCGTCCACTCAGCCTTGCATGTCGCCTTATCGCTCGAAACGTACAAGGCTGCTGCTCTGTTGGCCCGGAGCAGGTAGATCATGCTGGGCTCTGGGTCACTCCTGCTCGCAATAAGCTGGGCGTAGAGACGGTCGAAGACGGCGAGTGCTTCCTCGTAGCGCTCGGCGAGAGTGAGATAGACAGCTAGCGCGTTCTCGGCATAGTAGGGATCGTTGGCGAATTTGATCGAAGTCGCGATCTTTCGCTGCAGATCAGATGCCTGCTCGGCGTTGATTATTCCCATTCGGTACTTCACCAGCAGCCCGTTCGTGCGGGGGAAATCCGGTCTCGGGAACACGTCTGGTGGGTAATTGGCGATCAAGCTCTCGATTTCTTCATGGACTTGGGCGGCTTCGGGATAAAGAGAGAGGCAAATCAGGTTCGCGCCATAATTCGCGAGCGAGCGGTAGTACTCAAGCGGCCGACGAAGCACAGTCTGGCCCTCACGCGGAGCGAAGTACGTGGCGGCCTCCTTCGCGCGAATGCAAGCGACATCCGGCTGGTAGAGCCAGCCGCAGCAGCGGTCCATGGTGTACATGGCGTCCTTCGCGGCGACGTCGAAGCTAACACGGTCTAGCAGCGTGGCCTTAATGCGCCGCTCAAGCGCACGGCCGGCCTGCTTATCGGTCATGTGCGTCAGGCCGAACAGCAGCAGTTGCATCAGACGCATACCGAGCTCGGGCTCCTGCACGGTGTAGTCCTCCCAGACTTCGAGGATCGCGCGGCCCTCTGCGCGGTCATCCTCGCTTCGCGTCGACATGAGACACATTGCCCGCAGATAATCGGCCTCCGCATGAAGGCTCTTCGACAGGTCCCGCGGAAGTCCGTCAAGTGTCGCCAAGCACTCTGCGTAGCGGTAGTGATTGACGTGGGCAAGAGCTGCCGCGAAGGCGTCGAGCACACCCTCGAGTTCGCAATCTTCAATTGTCCGACGCACCGCGGGCTCAACCTGACGCCAGGCTTGTCCCTCCCGTTGAAGCTGGAGCCCAGCCTGTGCCGCCAAGGTGCTCGCGTCGCGATTCATCTCTGCGCGGAGGGCATTCAGACAACGAAGCACGTACTCCGCAGGGCGCAGCATTCGCAGACAATCCGACCACCGTTCATGGATTCCGATCCTGTCCGCCGGGTTGAGCCCAAGAAAGTACCGACGGAATCGGTCATGTACGAAGACCCAGCGTTCGTCCGTCAGTTCGAGCATCTTCTCGTCACGACAGAAACGCAACAGCCGCGCCGTCTCTGCTTCCTCGACTTCAGACGCGCACATGACTTCATCGCGGTCAAACGCCAAGCCCAACACCGCAGCAACCTGCAATAGAATCACGGCCTGCGCGCCAAGGGCTCCGAGATTCCGTATACGCTCGGAGAGCAGGCGGCGAATGAACTCCTCCGGGTCAGACGAAGAGAGCAGGGACTCGGCTTCGCCTGCCTCGATTCGCTCCGTGCACTTCTTCGCGAGCGCGAGGTGCCCGCCTGTTAGTTTGTACACCGCATCGGCGATGTCGGACGGCGGCTCCTCCATCTCCTCCAGCGAAGCGAGCACCTCCTCGAACCCATCCCTGGGGATCGGCTGCAACTTGAAGTAATGGGTCGTCATGGGTGCAAGCAGCAGGTCGCGAGCGCGCGGGTTCGCTACCTCCTGGTAGCGCTCCATGGTCTGCACTGCAAGCACACGCATCGCCGTCAGGAAGGGGAAGGACTGACACATACGTTCGTCCCGCAAGCTTCTCAGCAGCTCAAGCGACCTGACATCCCACCAGTGGAGGTTGTCAGCGATGAGTAGTAGCGGTCCCTTGCGGCTGAAGCGCTCAAGGTCGGCAAGAATGTCCCGCTCTGCATCGCCGAGGAGAATGGATGGATTCTGCTGCGTCCTAGCCCGGACCTTCGCCAAGGCTTCGATTGTGGTGGTGATGAGCCCGCCCGTGCCGACGAGCATCTCTCCTGTCTTGGCGAACGTCGTAAGCGCCGGAACTAGCGCTCCGGACCACTTCGGTAGCCCGATCATGGCCGACTTGAAAGGGTAGAGGGCGACTTCCTTTTTCCCCTCATCACCTTCCACTACAACTGCGCTACCGCCGCCCGCCTCCCAGAGCGCGCCGACGCCCTTCGCGAGCCATGACTTGCCCGAGCCTGGTGGCCCTTCTATGACGTCGATGTCGGCGCTTTCGCTGAGAGCCTTCGCTGCGTCCGCGGCGATCTCGTCGTAGCCGAGTACTGCCCAGAGTTCCGCCACCGATAATTCCTAGTTATCGAACGAGGTGGCCATCAGCGCGAACTATATTGGATATGCGATCGGCGTGGAGATCGGCTTCGAGGGTCGAGATGCCCTCGACAGGCGGTGGTCGCATGGAGGATCCGTGATGGAGCACGGGGACGGTCCGCGCGGGCAGCAGATGTCTGATGCAAGTCGCGGGGAGGCGCACTTCGAGTATCCATACGGGCCGGCGTTGCTCCCTGCGGACACTGCGACGCTGGCCGACATGTGGCGATACCTGCCGTTGCTGCCGTTGGATCCTGGGCCGATTGGGTTTCCTCTGGCTGTTGGTGGATCCCCGCTTCTTTCAGCGCCGGAGTTGCGGATGGAGTTGGCGATGCCCGCTCTCTGGCTAAAGGATGAGACGCGTGGGCCGAGCGGATCAAGTAAGGATCGCGCAACTGCGCTAGTTCTTGAGGACGGACGCCGTCGCGGGAGAGATACGGTGACGACCGCGTCTACCGGTAACGCCGCCGTCTCGGCATGTATTGGCGCTGCTGCTCTGGGGATGCGAGCTGTGGTGTTCGTGCCGAATAGGTGCGACGCCGGCAAGATGGCGAAGATGGGAGCATGTGGTGCACAAGTGTTCACGGTGGATGCCGGGTACGCGGCAGCGCTCAGCTTGTCACGAGAGGCAGCATGTGCGTTCGGCTGGATAGACCGAAACGACTTGAATGCATTGACGCTCGAGGGCACGAAGACGGTGGCATTCGAGATCTGGGAGCAATTGGCACGTCGTGTTCCGGATGTGGTAGTCGTGTCAGTGGGCGACGGCGCTACGTTGTCGGCGCTCGCTAAAGGCTTTCGGGAGATCCGTGCTTGCGGGGGAGCAACGCGCTTGCCGCGACTGGTCGGAATCCAGGCGGCGGCGTGTTCACCGCTCGTGCGAGCCTGGGCTGGCGAACTTCCAAAACCCGGTGACCTAGACCCAGCAGGAACCGCGGCCGAAGGGCTTGCGGTGACTGAGCCCTGCATGGCGGACGCAGTCATGAGAGACCTGGCGGATACCAATGGATGCCTTCTCGCTGTAACTGAGGCTGAGATTGAATCCGGAGTCATGTCGTTGGCGTGCCGGGCCGGCGTTCTGGCTGAGCCTGCCGCTGCTGCCGCGCTCGCCGGACTCAAGATTGCGTATACCCGCGGTATTATCGAGCGAGGGGACGAGACGGTGGTTCTCATCACGGGTCGCAGCACAACAATTGGTGAGTGCGGCCTGCGGGGTAACTTGGCGCGAGCGACTGTCGGGGAACTCGAAGCCCATATGACAGAAGTCAGGCCACCGTACTGAAAGTACCGGTGCCCCGATCTCGAGTACCGGCAGGTGATCAAGGCGAGGAGCGCTTTGAGCGGCTCCATTTCGCTCCCGCGCCGGCGGTGTCCGGGGCAGTACCTGGGCCGGGTTCGCAGCGGATGTTGGCCGAACAGGCGACCCTGGAGAGTCGCGCACGCTCCTATCCACGCGCCGTGCCGGTTGCTTTCGAGGAGGGACGAGGGGCAACTCTGCGCGACGTGGACGGCAACACCTACGTGGATTTCTTCAGCGGAGCGGGCGCGCTCAACCTCGGCCACGGGCACCCGGCCGTTGCGCGCGCAGCGAGCGAACAGCAGGCGCGGCTGGTTCACGCGCTGGACTTCCCAACGCCTCCTAGGCTCGCGCTGATGCGCCGCCTCAAGCGGATCTTGCCGGGTACCCTGCGACGCACGGCGCGCTTTCACTTTGGCGGGCCCACGGGCTCGGATGCGGTGGAGGCGTCGCTGAAGCTCTTGCGTTCCCACACTGGCCGACGGCCGATAGTGGCGTTCCAGGGCTCCTACCACGGGATGACGGCGGATGCGTTGACGGTCACCAGCGATGTGGGTTGCGGGGGACCGCAGGATACGGCTGTGCACTTCGTGCCATTTCCGTATTGCTACCGATGCCCCCTGGGACTGCGTCCGCAGTCGTGCGGGACGGCGTGCGCGAAGCTGCTGGAGACCTCCCTGCAGGATCCCTTTAGTGGGCTGCCGAAGCCCGCGGCAGTGATCGTGGAGCCGATCCAGGGGGAGGGCGGCACAATCGTCCCGCCGACGGGGTGGCTCGCGGAGATACGGGCGATCACGCGCAGGCACGATGTGCCGCTGATCATGGACGAGATCCAGACGGGGTTCGGTAGGACGGGGATGATGTTCGCGTGTGAACACGACGGGGTCACCCCCGAGGCGATTGTGCTCTCAAAGGCGCTCGGGGGGATCGGCTACCCGCTGTCGGGGATCGCGTATGACGAGTCGCTGGATACATGGGAGCCCGGGGCGCACATCGGAACATTCCGTGGACACCAGGTTGGGATGGCGGCGGGGGCGGCGGCGATCGAGCTGATGCTGGGGCTCGACCTGCCTGGACGCGCACGCGAGCTGGGTAAGCTCACGCTGGGGCTGCTCGGCGAAGCGGCGGCGGCGGAGGATCTGATTGCTGTCGGGGAGGTGCGCGGGCGCGGGCTAATGATCGGCGTAGAGATGGTGCATGACCGCGAGAGCAGGGAGCCGTGGCCTGAGTTGGCGGCGGCAGTGCGCAAGGCATGCTGCGAAAAAGGGCTGATCATCGAGCTCGGAGGCCACTACGGCAACGTGGCGCGCTTTCTGCCGTCGCTTGTGATCTCCCGTGAACTCCTAGTAAGGGGGATCGAGATTTTTGTAGACGCACTGCGGGACAGCGAACGGAAATTCCACCAAGAACCGGGATGCGCTTGGGCGCAGCCTTGAGCTGGGCAGGGTGTGGCGGAGGGCTGCAACCCCCGGAACATGCGCGGCTGGCGCACCAGCGATTTGGGCGACCTCCGCACGGTGTGAGCCATCTTGGGTTGACAGAGACTTCGACGCCAACCGTCGCTGGACATACCCCAAGCGATGCCTATCTGCGCGTCGGCGAGGAGCACGGCACGATAGGTGTGCTGTAGGGAGGCCAACGCCGGGGTCTAGGTGGGCAGCCTCCGAGATGTGCCGACAGCCGCGGCTCACTTGGCCTCCATCTTTCGGGCACCGTAGACGATGTCTGCGGGGATGCGTCCCCGCGTGAGTCGTCCGTGGTGGACACGGTCGTTGTTGTAGAAGCGTAGGTAGGTCTCGAGCTCTCTCTTCAGCCCGGTGTAGCTCGGGTAGATGTAGCGAGCAAAGGCGGGTCGCCAGCACTCGTCGAGGACCGTCCTCTGAAGCGCCTCGACGTTGCCGGGCGTCCTGCGTGGATGCGGCTGTGGCGGGCGCTGAGCTTTGCGGGTCTCGGTGAAGTCGTGGCCGCGGAACTCGTTTCCATTGTCCGAGAGCATCCGCTCCAAGTGCCAGCCGGCTGCCTTCAGCTCGGAGGCGACTCGCTGAGCGTGTGCTTTCTTGTGTTTCTGCCGTTTGCGCTCCCCTTGAGAGTCATCCCAACCAGCGCCGACGTGGCGCGATCGGTTGCTTACCCAGACCTGATCGAGACCCATGCGCTCGCCGTAATCACGCCTTCGCGTGGGCGATCACCGACCTTAGTTCTGGAGAAGGAACCACTCGTCGTCGCGGAATGGTCTACCGCCGAAGCGTTCAAGGATCGTGGACTGCATAACTTGGGCATAGTCCAGGACGTACTCGAACCGGGTGAGCATGTCGGACAGGCCCGGCTCAAAGCTCCACGATAGGGCTCTACCCCAAACGATTTCCTCGACGACCACGAGCGCGAACTCGTCTCCGTAGCCCATGAAGGCACGCCCGGCCATGATTTGCTTGTTCTCGCATGCGACGTAGTAAGCCAGTTCCTCGCTGCGCGGAATTTCGATCGCTGCGCCTGCCCGCACTGAGATGATTGTTTGCTGCTCGATGTCGGGCACTCGCAGCAGGCTGAAGCCGCCCTCATGCTTGAGTACCCATGCTCCCCCCGGCAATAGCGGCTCGTCGGTCAGCACCTGCCAACTGGATGCGGGATACCTCTCCTCGACGAAGCTCCGGAGAAGATTTCTTGCCTCGTCAGGCTCGGCCAGGGTGGCTGATCTAGACGACTCCATCGACGTGCCTCTCTTTCGCTCTGCCAGTCATAGGTAGCTGAAGACGAGCTACAGCGCGTCCGCGATCCCGCGTCCTCCGCAGCCTCGTGGACGGGCTTGGACTCTATACATTGCCGTCGAAAGAAAGTCCCGGCTTGCCAGAACTTGATGCTCAATCGGTACTTGGCGAGGCAGCCTTCGCGGGAGCTCGTCTGGGGGTGTTACTGATGAACCTCAGGATCTCACGTGCCGGCGCGGTTTCTGAGCTGAGGATGGCTGATGACCTGGACGGGACTCAGGTGCTCGCTGGTTGAGGGACAGAACGTGGACCAGGTCGCGGCACCGGTGCTCGTTCGAGGCGAGCTGGCTGAGCTGCGATCAAGTGCATCGGCAGCCTAGACATCCCAAATTTGCGGGATGGCATGCACCGGGGGTCGAGACCGCAAACGGACCGCAGAACGCCGAGAAATGGCTTAGCAAAGCCAACCTGAGCCCTCCTCCCCGATAGAAATGCTAGTGGGTGTGGGAGGGGATGGGACGTCCGAGGGGGAAGGATTTGGCTCTGAGGAGGCGGGTCGCTTGCGAGAGGTCCGATGCCGCGGAGCAGTCCGGCTGAACAGGGCTAATTCACAAGCAGTTAGGCACCGCTTGATCGGTGTTGACCGGTTCGCCCGATTCCCCGGGCGGTATGCCGTTCCAGAAGGTGTTGGCGACGGCATAGAAGCGGTCGTTCCACGGCGGCGAGTGGATGCGATACCAATAGCCGTCTGGTTCGGCCGATTCGATTTGCGGCGCGTATAGCTTGCAGCCGACTTCGACGAAGGCGAGGTCGCCAATACGGGGTCCTTCTCCGGAGGCGGAGCCGGGGTTTTCGAAAGTGGGGGCGCCAAGGAAACCGGCCTGCTCGGGGTAGAGAGCGGGCCCACGACCGGCGGTACGGTCATAGCCGCGCGTAAACGCCTGCAGCAAGCGGGATTCTTCGATGTGCGGCCCCTGCCCGAGCCAGAAGCTGACCCAGCTCTGGCCTTCGAGCTTTTTCGGCGATTGCCAGTAGACGAAGTAGGTGGCGCCGGGGGTGACAGGGATGTCGCCGATGTCGGCTTCGGTGGGGCCATAGTTGACGATATAGGAGGTGGCGCTAGCGAGCACGCCGCTCGAGCAGTCGAAGGAACTGCATAGGCGCAGCGTGAGGGTTTCCGGTCCGGTTGCGCCGCGCGCGAGCGCAGGGTTGCCGACGATCACACCGAGCTTGGTGATCGTGTCAGAGGCGGCCGTGAAGTTCTGGTAGCCGTACAGGAATGGTCCCGAGTAGGGGGCGGGCGGTGGCTGAGCGCCGGCGTAGTCGATTGTGGAGCGCGGGCCGGGTGCGGGCCCGCTTTCGGGCTGGGCGTAGCCGCGCACTACAGCCTCCATTTCGTGGCTAGCGACGATTGTGGGTCCGCCGCCATGCCAGAAGGCGAGCCAGTGGCTGCCGTGGTCGTTCGTGGGCGGCTGCCACACCAGGTAATAGGTGTGCCCCACCACGACGGCGGCGTTGACTTCCACGGTGGTCATGCCGTAGTTGTTGACGGCGCCGCCGGCCGAGGCGAGCGCGCCGCCAGAGCAGTCGGGGGATTCGCATAGGCGCAGCGTGAGCGTGTCGCCCGGGTCGTGCCCAACTGGCACGTTGGGGTTGCCGATCGTGGTGCCGAGGTAGGTGACGCGGTTGGCCACCGCGGTGAAGGACTGGTTGGCGATCGTAAATTCGCCGGCGTAGGGAGCGCGGTCCCCGCGGGTCCCATCGACGGAGGTGATCGCTTCGCGATCGGCGGGCGGTGGTGGCGGTGGTGGTGGCGGACTCGTCGGCGTGCTGGTGGTCGGGGGAACGGTGGTCGTCGTCGGTGATTTGGACGGCACTGGGCACGCGCTCGGGTGCGTGTGTCTCGGCGGGAGGCACAGGACGTATTCCGAGCCGCTGGCGCTGCCGGCATCTTTCAGGCGGATCCACAGCCCGACCCAGTCGCGCTTGGTAACGGTGATGATCAGGGTTGCGTGTACCGGGATCGTTTCGCCGCGGAGCCGGGCCTGCGCGAAGGCGCGCCCGGAGCGGAGCAGCCGGCCGCGACAGCCACGGCAGCGGACCTGGATCCGTAGGCCTCGCGGCGGCTTGACCCCGCGCTGCCAGGTGAGTTGCAGCCCCTGAAAGGAGACTCCGAGCCGCTGGCGACCGCGTTTCAGGTTCGGTCCGTTGACGCCCACGGGCCCGGTGTAGGGCAGCAGGCGCGCCGTGCTGGCGCCGACGGAGACGACGGTGCCGACACTGGCGCCGGCGGCGAGCACAAGTGCGGCGGCGAGCACGATACGTGTCCTATTCGCGGTGGGCGACATGGGTCCGTTCTTCAGGGCCCGTGGTCACGGGCTGTTCGGTGTGCGTGGTCGGGACCGTGCGGACTTTCTCGGGCTTGCTCGGCGGCGGGCTCGCGATGCTCTCGCCGGGTACTTCCGGCGTCGCGGGCGCCCCCGGCGTGGGCGCGATGGTTTCTTGTTTCGGCCGTGGCGGGCGCGGCGGCGGTGGATTCTTGAGGAACACGCCGTAGCGGCTGCGCCGGCAGATGTCCTGAGCCGCAGCCGCCGAATCCTCGTTACCCACCCGCTGTAGCTCGGGGCTCTCGTGAGCGAGCGGTTTCAGGTCGATCACCGGTGCGCCTGGGTCGGTCGGCGTGGCGGGCCCGGCAGGGCCCCAGCAGGCGACGGCGAGCGCCTCGACAACGTGTTTGCGGGTGCGAAGCGCCACACGGACCGGAGGTTGGTCGGCGCGCAGCAGCGCTGCGGCATGCCAGTGTGCGTCCGGGAGCACGAGCAACTCAAAGCCAAGTGCGACCGCTTCCTTCGTGTCCGCGGTCAACAGCAGCCACCTGTGGCGGGCGTGTGCGGAGAGCGTCACGCGGCGTGGGCCGCCGACCTTGTCGTGCGCGCGGGCGCAGCCGCGCAGCGACGGTACGCGGCCTTCGCCGCTGGCGTCCGGGTATGGGAGCAACAGCCCGCTGCGCAGCACCCACCAGCGCTGGTCGAGCTCCTCGGTCGCAGGGTCGACGGTCGGCGCGCCGACGCAGAAGCCGATCGCGTGTACGGCGCGACCGGCTTCGAAGCTGTGCCCGGCAGGAGCGGTGAGGCGCGCTTCCACTCGCGCCTTCACATCCGAGTAGTTGGCCTTCGCTGCGTACACCTTCGGCGGGGAGTCGCCAAAGTGCGGGTACCAGTTATTCGCCCCGGCCACGCCACCGAGCGCGACGCTGAATACGGTCAGCGCCACTGCTCCGGCGGTTTTCTTCAGCGTCGACCCTGAGGCGGCCGCGGGCGCTGCGTCGACAGCCTGCTCCTGTGCCCCCATCGCAGGGATTCTGCCAGACACACGGATTCTGGTTTTGGGAACCATCTCGACGCCAGCCTCATTCTGGGTATCTCCGATTGAACCCATCGCTTGTGCTGGCGGGGGCTGAGGGAAGGAAGGACCGTGCCAGTACCAGGCGAGGACTACGGCCTAGGTGCAAACCCTGCCCCGATCGCTCGGGGTTGAGGTCTCGTCGTCCAACCGGTAGGTTGATGCGGCTATCTGGGATTTAGCGTAAGGCTGGCGCAGGCGCCGGCTTGGACAAGGGGGCAAGCTGGTGGGACGAAATCGAATTGGCGCGTTCACCATGACGCTCGCCGCCGTGACCTTGGGGATCTGGGTTGCGCCGGCGCTCCCGTCTGCTCTGGCGGCTCCGAAGCGTCCTCGCCATCACGTCCGGAACCCTCGCTGCACGCCAGAGCCCCACGTCAACCTCGCTGCGCATAAGCATCGCCATGGCAAACAGTCGCACGCCCGCCGCGTCTGTCTACCGAAGGGCAATAAGGCAGTCAGGCTCGCCGCCCCTCAGCTTGGCGGGGGGTACCCGAACTCCCGGATCGCCGAAGTGGGGCTCTCAAGACTTGGCCAGCACGGCGGCCAATGCAAGGAAGCCGTGAACATCTGGGTCGCGATCGCCTCCAATGGGGCTCAGCACCTCGGCGGCGACTACTTGGCCAATTATCGAGTCGAGGGAGGTGTAGAAGTTGGGCGCGATCAGGCCGTGGAGGGAGACGTCATCCAGCTCAACGGACCGGACGGCCGCTACTACTACGAAGGCATGCACACGGCCGTAGTCGTCTCGCACGCGCCAGGATCGAACGGCTTCGTCGTGGTCGACTCCAACTCAAACTGGCACGAAACCGTCATGAAACACGAATGGAACCCGTATGCATCTGCGGCTGCGCATGGGCTGAGCGTCCACATTTGGCGGATGGGCAGCGCTGGCCCTCCCTCGACCGAAGGACAGCCAGGCCCTCAAGGGCCGGGGGTCGGGCCCGCCTTTGGGCTCACCGATCTCGACTTCATCAAGACCACCAACACCGCCGGAACGGTCGAGGTCCACTGGGCCACCGCCGCCTCGAAGTACCAGCAGAGGGGCGGTGACTACACCTCCGACTTCGCGGTCCCTGGCCCCAACGATGGGACCTGGGACCTGTTCGGCTCCGCCAACGGCGCTCCAGAGCTCGGCTTCATCGATATGGCTAACACCGGCACTGGCACCGTTGAGCCCCACTGGGACGCGCTTAGCGGCGGCAGCTACAAGCGCGCTGGAGACTTCGGATCCGACTTCAGCCTGGGAGACAAGGGCAACGGCACGTGGCAACTGTTCGGGTCGGCCGGCGGCGCACCCGAGCTTGGGTTCATCAAGACGACGAACACCGGCAGCGGCACCGTCGAGGTGCACTGGGACACGCTCCAGGGCAGCACCTACAAGCGAGCCGGCGACTTCATCTCGGACTTCAGCACGGCAGACGCGGGTAACGGCACGTGGCAGCTGTTCGGGTCGGCCGGCGGCGCACCCGAGCTTGGGTTCATCAAGACGACGAACACCGGCAGCGGCACCGTCGAGGTGCACTGGGACACGCTCCAGGGCAGCATCTACAAGCGAGCCGGCGACTCCACCTCGGACTTCAGCCCGTCGGATGGCCCCAACGGTGCCTGGAAGCTATTCGGAGTCGAAGGAGCGTCGCCCGAGCTGGGCTTCGTCAAGCTCCGAAACACTCAGAGCGGGACGGTCGAGCCACATTGGGACGTGCTCGGACAGTCATCCTACGTTCGCGCAGGAGACTCCACATCAGACTTCAATCCAGTCGACGCAAACAACGGCAGCTGGCAACTTGGAACGTCCTGAGCCGACGTTCTGAGCTGCCCTGCACCGTGGGGGGACATTTGTGACTCTCCGGATTGGGCAAATCCGCCGTATCTCTGTGGGCAGGCTGGCAGTTATCGCCGTTCCTCTACAGCCTGCGTCGCAGCAGGCGATCCGAACCAGATACTCAGCGCGTCAATGAGCCCGGGATCGGCTGACTCTCCGACCCAAGCAACATATCCGTCGGGCCTGATCAGCGCGGCAGCAGGAGCAGTGACCACCCCGAGCACCGGAAGCTTCCACGGGCCCAGATATTCAGCGTCGACCAGCTGAACCAGATCCGCCCATGCCGTGATGTCAAATCCGCCGGGCTCACTAAGATTGAGCAGTACGGGCCGGGCGCCGTGCAGCAACTCGAAAACCCGCACCGCCCCGTCCGCGGTCACAACATCCAAATCAGGCATTCGCCGCCCAACCAACGGATGCCCCTCACCAAACTCGTACCGAATATCCAAGCCAGAACCGAGCCCAGCAAGCCACTTCCGAGGCTCGTCCATCCCCGCCAACTCCGACACCACATCGACCAGCGCCTCCATGCGCTCGTCCCGCCGCTGCAGCGCCGCCTGAGCCATCGTGTGCCAAAGCGCGCGAGCAGCCACCGGGTGCCGCTCCGCGTGGTAGGTATCGAACAGGCTCTCCGGCGAGACCCCGTGCACCACCTGAGCTAGCTTCCACCCCAGATTCACCGCATCCTGCACGCCGAGGCTGAGGCCCTGTCCACCGGCCGGGTAGTGCACGTGAGCGGAGTCGCCGGCGAGTAGGACTCGCCCGGCGCGGTAGGCCGCGGCCTGACGCGTCGCGTCGGTGAACCTCGAGATGGATGTGGGATCGTGGACCCGAAGTCGGTGCCGTAGACGGCAACGAGCGCCTCGCTGAGATCGCGCAGGGTGGGCTCGCTGCTGGGCCCCAGCTGCTGCTCGGTCAACATGACCCGCACCGGCCCCCCATCTCCGTAGACGACCTCGCCGTCGCGGATCTCGTACTCCAACCTGCCGATGCCGTGGATGCCTACGGCATCCTTGCGCACGCCCAGCTCCGGCTCCTCGGTCATCTCGACCTCGGCGATCAGGTTGCTCCTCGTCGCATCCCACCCGGGAAACTCGATGCCGGCTGCTTTGCGGATCACGCTGCGCCCTCCGTCGCACCCGACGAGATACTGCGCCCGCAGCGGCTCGCCGTCGGTCAGCTCGACGTCGACGCCGGAGTCGTCTTGGGCGAAGCCGGTCACCTCGCGCCCGTAGTAGATCCGCACCGGCAGTTCGGCGATCCAGTCGGCCATGATCCGCTCGATCTTGCTCTGCCAGATCCCGAGCGAGTACGGATGACGCGTCGGGAAGTCGCTCATGTCCAAGACGGTCGTGCCGATCATCGAGGCCTGGGCGACCTGACCCTCCTCGAGGAAGCGATCGGCGACCCCACGCTGGTCGAGCACCTCGATCGTGCGCGAGTGAAAGCCGCCGGCTCGCGAGCCGGCGAGCACGTGATCGGGACGCCGCTCGACGATCGCCACATCGACCTTCGCCAGCGCCAGCTCAGCCGCCAGCATCATCCCCGCCGGACCGCCTCCGGCGATCAGCACTTCATGCTCGCTCATTCACCGCTCCCTTCTCCGTAGTTCCGGCTTGCGGCGGGCGATTATGGGGCACGGCTCGGGCTTGAAACAAGCCCCCCACCCGGGTATAAATTGGAAGCGGAAAGGGTGAGTTGGCCCCTTTCACTGGGCGCTGTAGCGAGGCGCGCGCGGTATGCGGAGCTGGGCGAGTACGTTCCGTGTGTACCCGTACACCTCGACGGAAAGGCACCAGATGAACCCCGACGCGCCGTACCCAGTCCAGTACTCGGTCGACTACCCCGACCGGCCGCTCAACCGCATGACGAGCTTCTTTCGCCTGGTGATGGTGATCCCGATCGGGATCGTGCTCTCGCTACTCGAGGGCGGCGGCTATGCGTCCGGGAGCAGCGAGAAGTTCGCCGGAGCCGTCGGCCTGGTCGTGCTGCCCACGCTGCTGTTGATCCTGTTCCGGCAGAAGTACCCGCGCTGGTGGTTCGACTGGAACATCGAACTGATGCGCTTCTCAGCCCGCGTCGGCGTCTACCTCGCGCTGATGGACGACAACTATCCCTCCACCGACGAGCACCAGGCGGTGCACCTCGACTTTCCCTACCCCGACGTGCCCGCCGAGCTCAACCGCTGGATGCCGCTGGTCAAGTGGCTGCTCGCGATCCCGCACTACGTGGTGCTGTTCTTCCTCTACATCGCCGCGTTCTTCGTCGTGATCGCCGCCTGGTTCGCGATCCTCTTCACCGGTCGCTTCCCGCGCGGGATGTTCGACTTCCTCGTCGGCGTCGGGCGCTGGACCAACCGCGTGATCGCCTACGCCCACGTGATGGTGACCGATCGCTACCCGCCGTTCAGCCTCGCGCCATAGGTTCCGCGGGCGGCTGCGGGAAGGCGACGGCCGTGATCAAGCCGAATGGGGGCTGATCACGGCTCTCGCAGCGCAAATATCAGGTCACCAGTCCTGTGGGCGGCGGGGGCGGCTCGAGAATCTGACGTGGGGGAGGGCTTGGCTTGGCGCCGCCCACGTCGTGCTGGTCTCGGAACAGGCAGAGGATCTTGCCGGCCGGGCGTGCTGCGCTCGGCGCGAGCAACCCAAGCCAACGCTCAGCCGATATCTGCTCACCGACGAGCTGGTAGGCACTCCATCCGCTACCGGGAGTGGGTGGCTCGAGCCCGACGGCCGCGAGCTTCTCGTCCGTGGAGAGGTCGGCAACCTCGACGTCAACCTGCCATCTCCACAGCTCACGCGGCATCTGTGCGAGGGGCGGAATGGCACGCTCTGCAAGATGTCGATACCACTCGGCCCAAGCGGTCTCCTCGCTATCGGCCAGGTAGAGGGCGTCCACCACTCCGCCGCGCTGCCAGCGATTGTCCGGCGGCGGGTCGCGCTCGGGCAGCGGCGGCGATCCTGGGTATGTGTGCTTGACCCAGCGTCCGCGCACCGCGATCGCTGTGACGTCGAGCGGCACGTCAGCTTGCGCCTGGGTCCTCGATGCCTGAGATCAGGCGCGCCACCGCGCGATAGTCGCCTTGTGCGATGCGGTCGATTGGCTTGTCGTCATCGAGCGCGGAAATGGGCTTGCTAAGCCAGACGGGAATGTAGGCAGGGCGAATAACTCGCGCGAGACGTTCGACCAACGATGAGAGCTCGGCTAGTCGCTCTGCGCGCACTCCGCTCGGCGCGCTCCTGCGCGCGAGCCATTCGCGCACCGTGCTTGGGGCCGCGCCGGTCGCTCGCGCGATCTCACGGTCGGACAGATGACCGGTGTCGTGGACGTGGATCGCCTCTTCGGCATAAGCGAGTGTCATGATTCGAGGATAACATATCGGCGCTAAACCGACAAGATATCGGCACCTAGGCGGAACAGACGATTGTCACCCTCAGCAGGTCTCGGTCAAAGCGCAGCCTCGAACAGCTCGACCAGCCGCGCGCGGCTGTAGCTCCACTGCTTGCGGTTGCGGCTGTCGCCGGGGTGCAGCGTGTCGAGCAGCGCCTGCCCGCGGATCGTCGAGATGGCCAGCTCGATCAGCCGATCGAAGTCGGGCTGCTCGGCGACCGCCGGGAACAGCTGTCTGGTGATCGCGAGCGTCTGGCGGTCGAGTCGTCGCTCGACCGGCACCAGGCGCTCGCGCACTGCTAGCGTCCGCGCCGAGTTTCATCCGGACCCGCGCGCTCAGGCCTGAGGTTCGACGACGACACAGGAGGACTCACCGATGGCAGCGACCGACGCACTGGTCTTCGATGCGATTCGCACGCCGCGCGGCAAGGGCAAGGTCAACGGCTCGCTGCACGGCACCAAGCCGGTCGACCTGGTCGTCGGCCTGATGCACGAGACGCTCGTGCGCAACGAGAAACTCGACCCCTCGCGCGTCGACGACGTCGTGCTCGGCTGCGTCTCGCCGGTCGGTGACCAGGGCGCCGACATCGCCAAGACCGCGGCGATCAAGGCCGGCCTGCCCGACACGGTCGCCGGCGTGCAGGTCAACCGCTTCTGCGCGTCGGGCCTCGAGGCCGTCAACATCGCCGCGCAGAAGGTCGCCTCCGGCTGGGAGGACCTCGTCTTCGCCGGCGGCGTCGAGTCGATGTCGCGCGTGCCGATGGGCTCCGACGGCGGCGCCTGGGCGATGGACCCGGAGACCAACTACGACACCTCGTTCGTGCCCCAGGGCGTCAGCGCCGACCTGATCGCGACGATCGAGGAGTTCAGCCGCGAGGACGTCGACACGTACGCCGCCCGCTCGCAGGAGCGCGCCTGGAACGCCCAGGCAGGAGGGCCGCTTCGCGAACACTGTGATCCCCGTCAAGGACATCAACGACAACGTCGTGCTCGACCACGACGAGTTCATCCGCCCGGGCACGACCGTCGAGACGCTCGGCGGCCTGAAGCCCTCGTTCGCCGCGATGGGCGAGATGGGCGGCTTCGACGCGGTCGCGCTGCAGAAGTACCACTGGGTCGAGAAGATCGAGCACGTCCACACGCCGGGCAACTCCTCGGGGATCGTCGACGGCGCCTCGCTGCTGACGATCGGCAACGAGCAGACCGGCGAGGAGCTGGGCATGAAGCCGAAGGCCCGCATCCTCGCGACGGCCCTGTCCGGGGCGGACCCGACGATCATGCTGACCGGCCCGGCGCCGGCCAGCAAGAAGGCGCTGGCGAAGGCCGGCCTGACGGTCGAGGACCTCGACCTGGTCGAGATCAACGAGGCGTTCGCGGCCGTCGTGCTGCGCTTCGTGCGCGACATGGGCCTCGACATGGAGAAGGTCAACGTCAACGGCGGCGCGATCGCGATGGGTCACCCGCTCGGCGCGACCGGGGGCATGATCCTCGGCACGCTGATCGAGGAGCTGCACCGCACCGGCGGCCGCTACGGCCTGGCCACGCTGTGCGTCGGCGGCGGCATGGGAATCGCGACCGTCGTGGAGGCGATCTGAGATGGCTGAGAGCACAACGATTCGCTGGGAGAAGGACGAGGACGGAATCGTCCTGCTGACGCTCGACGACCCGAACCAGTCGGCCAACACGATGAACCGCGCCTACGCAGAATCGATGGCGGCGACGATCGACCGCCTCGAGGCCGAGAAGGACGAGATCACGGGCGTCGTGATCACCTCTGCGAAGAAGACCTTCTTCGCCGGCGGCGACCTCAACGACCTGAAGACGGCGACGAAGGACGACGCGCCGCAGATCGCGGAGATGATCCGCGCGGGCAAGGCGCAGCTGCGCCGCCTGGAGACGCTCGGCAAGCCGGTCGTGCGCGGCGATCAACGGCGCCGCGCTCGGCGGCGGCCTCGAGATCTGCCTGGCCACCCACCACCGCATCGCGGTCGACGACCCCAAGCGTGCAGCTGGGCTTCCCCGAGGTCCAGCTCGGCCTGCTGCCCGGCGCCGGCGGCGTCGTGCGCACGGTGCGCATGATCGGCATCGTCGACGCGCTGATGAAGCTGCTGATGCAGGGCCAGCGGCTGCGCCCGGCGCAAGGCCAAGCGAGGTCGGCATCCTCGACGAGGTCGTCGCCACGCGGGAGGAGCTCGTGCCGGCCGCGAAGGCCTGGATCAAGGCCCAGCCGAGCGAGGAGCCGACGGTCCAGCCGTGGGACGTGAAGGGCTACAAGATCCCGGGCGGCACGCCGTCGAACCCGAAGCTCGCGCAGAACCTGCCGGCCTTCCCGGCGAACCTGCGCAAGCAGCTGAAGGGCGCCAACTACCCGGCGCCGCACCACATCATGGCCGCCGCGGTCGAGGGCGCCCAGGTCGACTTCGACACGGCGATCGAGATCGAGGGCCGCTACTTCGTCGACCTGCTCACCGGGCAGGTCTCGAAGAACATGATCCAGGCGTTCTTCTTCGACCTGCAGCAGGTCAACGGCGACCGCAACCGGCCGGAGGGCATCGAGCCGTTCAAGGCGCACGAAGGTCGTCGTGCTCGGCGCGGGCATGATGGGCGCGGCGATCTCCTACGTGTGCGCGAAAGCGGGCATCGAGGTCGTGCTCAAGGACGTCTCGCTGGAGGCGGCCGAGAAGGGCAAGGCCTACTCGCAGGGGCTGCTCGAGAAGGCGATCTCGCGCGGGCGCTCCACGCAGGAGAAGGCCGACGAGCTGCTCGCGCGGATCACGCCGACCGACGACCCGGCGGCCGCGGCGGGCGCCGACCTCGTGATCGAGGCCGTGTTCGAGGACCCGGCGGTCAAGGCGCAGGTCTTCGCCGAGATCGAGCCGCACCTCGCCGAGGGCGCGCTGCTCGGCTCGAACACCTCGACGCTGCCGATCACCGATCTGGCCGAGGGCGTCTCCCGGCCCGAGGAATTCATCGGCCTGCACTTCTTCAGCCCGGTGGACAAGATGCCGCTGCTGGAGATCATCAAGGGCGAGAAGACGAGCGAGGAGACGCTCTACCGCGCGCTCGACGTCGCCAAGCAGATCAAGAAGACGCCGATCGTCGTCAACGACAGCCGCGGCTTCTTCACGAGCCGCGTGATCGGCACGTTCATCAACGAGGGCGTCGGCGATGCTGCTCGAGGGCGTCCCGGCGCCGTCGATCGAGCAGGCCTCCAACCAGGCCGGGCTACCCGGCGCCGGTGCTGCAGCTCAGCGACGAGCTGAACCTCAACCTCGCGAAGAAGATCCGCGACGCGACGCAAGGCGGCGATCGAGGCCGAAGGCGGCGTGTTCGAGGATCGTCCGGCCTTCGAGGTCGTCGACAAGATGCTCGACGGCCGGGCGCGGCGGCAAGCTCGCCGGCGCCGGCTACTACGACTACGAGGACGGCAAGCGCACCGGTCTGTGGAAGGGACTGAAAGAGATGTTCCCCGAGACCGACGACCCGGCCTCGATCTCGCTGAAGGACCTCGAGGAGCGGATGCTGTTCGCCGAGTCGATCGAGACGGTCAAGTGCCTCGACGAGGGCGTGATCGAGTCCGTCGCCGACGCCAACATCGGCTCGATCTTCGGCATCGGCTTCCCCGGCTGGACGGGTGGGGTGCTGCAGTACATCAACGGCTACGACGGCGGCGTCGCCGGCTTCGTCGCCCGCGCGCGCGAGCTCGCGGCCGCCGTACGGCGAGCGCTTCGAGCCGCCCGCCTCGCTGGTCGAGAAGGCCGAGCGCGGCGAGAGCTACAGCGACGAGCAGGCTGGCCGTAGCCGGCGCCTGACCGTTCTCTAGCGTCGACGAGGCGTAGAGGGCCGGAGGCTCTATAAGGCTTTATCTCGAAACGGAAATAAAGCGGCTGCCTCGCCGTCGGGGCAAGACGCGCTTGCAGTGTGGTCATATCGTTATATAGATATAATGATTATATAGCTATTGCGACCATAGACCCTGCGGTGAGCCCGGCCGCGCGCACGCGCCCCCGGCTCGTGCTCGCGATCTGCTGCATGAGCTTGCTGATCGTCGGCATGGACACGACGATCGTCAACGTCGCGCTGCCTTCGATCCGGCGCGAGCTCGGCGCGCCGGTCTCCGCGCTGCAGTGGACGACGGCTGCCTACACGGTCGTGCTCGCGAGCCTGCTGATGCTCGGCGGCTCGACGGCCGATCGTCTTGGTCGCGCCCGCGTGTTCAAGTTCGGTCTTGCGACGTTCACGCTTGCCTCGCTGGCCTGCAGCCTCGCGCCCAGTATCGAGTGGCTGATCGCTTTTCGCGTGATGCAGGGCGCCGCCGGGGCGATGCTCAACCCGGTGGCGATGTCGATCATCCGCAACACGTTCGAGGACCCGCGCGAGCGCGCGCAGGCGATCGGGATCTGGGGCGCCGTCGTCGGCATCAGCATGGCGCTCGGGCCAGTGCTCGGCGGCGTGCTCGTCGGCCTGAGCTGGCGGGCCGTGTTCCTCGTGAACATCCCGATCGGGCTGGCTGCGATCGCGCTGACGGCGCGCTTCGTGCCGGAGTCCCGCGCTCCTCGTGCGCGTCGCCTCGATCCCGTCGGCCAGGTGCTCGTGATCGTGACGCTGGCGAGCCTGACCTCGGCGATCATCGAGGGTCCCAACCTCGGCTGGGGCTCGCCGCTGATCCTCGCCCTTGCCGTCACGGCCGGCGTCTCGCTTGTGGCGCTCGTGCGCTACGAGCTGCGCCGGGTCGACCCGCTGATCGAGCCGCGCTTCTTCGCCAGCAGACCGTTCTCGGCGGCGGCGGTGATCGCGATCGCCGCGTTCGCGGCCTTCGGCGGATTCCTCTTCCTCAACACGCTGTACCTGCAGGAAGTCCGCGGCCTCTCGCCGTTGAGCGCCGGGCTGTGCACGCTGCCGCTGGCCGCCATGACCGTGCTGTGCAGCCCGATCTCCGGCCGCGTCGTCGGGGCCTACGGGGCGCGCGCGCCGCTCATCCTCGGCGGCCTCGGGCTGGGCGCCGGTAGCCTGATGCTCGTGGCGCTGGGCCCGGGCACCTCGCTGTGGTGGCTGCTCGCCGCATACCTGGTCTTCGGCGTGGGGTTCGGCACGCTCAATCCGCCGATCACGAACACGGCCGTGTCGGGCATGCCACCGAGCCAGGCCGGCGTCGCCGCCGCCGTAGCCTCGACCAGCCGCCAGGTCGGTCTCACGCTCGGCGTCGCCGTGCTCGGCGCGATCGCGACCGCGAGCGTCGACGGCTCGCTGCACGCGCATCTCGCGAGCGCCAGCCACCCGGCGTGGTGGCTGATCGCCGCGCTCGGGGCCGGGATCGCCGCGCTCGGCCTGGCCGCGAGCACGCCGGCGGCCCACGCCAGCGCCGAGCGGACAGCGGCGCGGCTGCAAGAGGCGCCGCAGGAGGCGTGATGGGCACCGAGGGCGCGGACCTCGCACGTCGCGCTTGGCGCGCGATGTCCGATCTCGTGCTCGACCACGACCGCAAGCTCGCCGTGTCCGAGGCGCTCGGCCTGAGCTGGGCGCGCGCGCTCGCGTTGCGACGGCTGGCTGAGCAGCCGCTCACGTTGAGCGCGCTCGCCGAGCGAATGGCGTCCGACCCGCCGTACGTCACGCTGATGGTCGACGACCTGGAGCAGCGCGGCCTGGTGCGGCGCAAGCCCCATCCCGAGGACCGGCGGGCGAAGCTCGTGCAATTGACAGCGGCCGGCCGCGCCGCCGCCGCACGCGCCGAGGCGATCCTCGACGAGCCGCCGGCCGCGCTGCGCGAGGTGCCGGCCAAGGACCTCGCGGCGCTGCTTCGCGTGCTCGAGCGTGTGGGCGGCTGAGCGCCGAGTAGGGGCTTCCTCGCTCTGCGCGGGTCTAACCGTCGAGCAGCTCACCGAGCGTGACGCCGCTGCTCACCGATTGCGGATGAGCGCCAACGACGTCCGAGCCGGGGAGCGCCTGATCGTCCTTGCGCTTGACCAGCAGCCACTGCGACTTCTCCCCGCTCCCGCGCGTTCGCTGCAACGCAAACCCCCCGCGCAGCTTCTCCCCGTGCAGCACGAACACGGCGTGCCCGCGTTCGAGCGCGTCCGGCCACGCTACGCGCCCGCCCTGCTCGTACGAGCCCCGATCCCACACGATCACCCCGCCGTGCTCGGTCGGCCCCTCGAAGTCGTTGTGCGCGATCGAGTGGTCCTCGACCTGCACCGCCAGGCGCTTCACGGCGGGGTCCATCGAAGGCCCCTTCGGCACCGCCCACGAGCGCATCGCGCCGTCGACCTGCAGCCGCAGGTCGAAGTGATGGGTGCTCGCCTGATGCTCCTGCACGACGAACACGCCGGCGCTGACGCCGCGGACGGCGAACTGCTCGTGCCCCTCGACGCGAACGTCCTCGACCACGACCTTGCGTACATTCGCGCCGCGCGGTCTGTTGCGCAAGAAGGCGATCAGCTCGCCGATTGCGCCCGGCTCGCCCTCGGCATGAACGGCGACCGTGCCGTCGTCTTCGTTGCGCACCCACCCGAGCACGCCGAGCTTGCGCGCCCTGCGCCGCGTCGCCTCGCGGAAGCCGACGCCCTGGACCATTCCGCCGACGAAGATGCGCACGGCACGCACCCCGGCGCTCGTGCCGCGCTCCGGCACCACCACCCCGAGCGCTACGGCGCCGCCGGCACCCAGCCCGCCGGATAGGCGCCGGCCGGGACTTCGCCCGGGTAGTCCGGGAACCAGCGCATCGCGATGCGCTCGGCCGCCGTTCCCTCGAGCAGCGGGCGCAGGTCGGCGAGCGGCAGCAGCACCCTGATCGTCGCGCCGATCTGCAGGTCTGCCGCGTTCGGCTGCTCGCCGCCGATCACGCCGCTCTCGGCGAGTCGCTCGATCTGCTCGATCTTCGCCGGCAGCCCCGCGAGGTCGTCGTGCAGGCGCGTCGCGGTGATGCCGTGGTAGCGCCACGTGGCGCGTACGAATTTGATCGCGAAGTCCGTGCCCGGCCCGTCGAGCGGTCCAGCGCCGGGTCCGGCGAACGTGCCCATCGACTCGGGGCGGAAGTACATCGCGCCCCACGGCAGGCAGCGTCCGAGGTCCTGCAGCTCTTGCTCGCCCCAGCGCTCGGCCTCGCGCACCTGCTCGGAAGGAAACAGCGCGGGCTCCGGCGCGAGCTGCTCGAGGCGCGCGAGGATCGGGCGCGAGCCATGCACCGGCTCGCCGTCGATCACCACTCCGGGCACCGTCGAGTTGCCCTCCCCGTAGATCTCCTGCATCCGCTCCAGGCGCTCTGTGTGCGGGAAGTCGATTCGCTCGTAGGCCAGGCCCTTGAGCTCGAGTGCCGCCGCGACCGTCATGCAGGGGTGCGACGGCGGGACGGCGTGCAGCGTGATCGTCGGCGACATGGCCCCGAAGACTATCCATGTGAACCATCGTGTTTAATCCGACAATGCGCGAGCGAACGAGCAGACAGGCAGGACACCCGCGTCCACCCGACTGGCTTCGTCCCGCGTGAGCTACGTCCCACCGCAGGAGATCATCGAGCGCTACGCCTCCGTGCTCGTGGACTTCGCACTCGGCGGCGGGCGCGGCGTGCAGCCCGGCGAGGTCGTGCGAATTGCCTCCCCCGAGAGCGCAAAGCCGCTCTACGCCGAGCTGGCCAAGGCCGTCTGGCGCGCCGGCGGGCACGTGATCAGCGCCTATCGCCCCGACGACGACGATCGGGTCAACATCTCGCGCGACTTCTACGAGTTGGCAAGCGACCAGCAGTTGGATCACTTCGGCGCCGACTACATGCGCGGGCTGGTCGATCAGATGGATCATCAGGTGACCGTGCTCGCCGAGGCCGACCCGCACGCGCTCGACTCCGTCGACCCCGCCAAGATCATGCGCCAGGGCGCCGCCATGCGCCCGCTGCTCGACTGGCGCGGCGAGAAGGAGAACGCCGGGCGCTTCAGCTGGACGCTCGGGCTGTATGGCACGCCGGCGATGGCCGCCGAGGCCGAGATGAGCCTCGAGGAGTACTGGGAGCAGATCGTCTACGCCTGCTTCCTCGACGCCGAGGACCCGATCGC
This sequence comes from uncultured Solirubrobacteraceae bacterium, assembly GCA_963716315.1. Taxonomy (GTDB): domain Bacteria; phylum Actinomycetota; class Thermoleophilia; order Solirubrobacterales; family Solirubrobacteraceae; genus Palsa-744. The sequence goes on from OY970301.1 coordinate 3,266,225, forward strand.
GCGCTGGCGCGAGGTCGGCGAGCGGGTGAGCGCCAGCCGCGAGTGGCTCGATTCGCTGCAGATCGAGCGCGTGCACGTGCAGGGCGAGGACGTCGACCTGCACGTCTCGCTCGGCGAGCAGCGCCGCTGGCTCGGCGGGCGCGGTCGCAACATCCCCAGCTTCGAGCTGTTCACGAGCCCCGACTGGCGCGGCACCGAAGGCTGGATCTACTGCAACCAGCCGCTCTACCGCTACGGCAACCTCGTCAAGGGCATCCGCCTCGAGTTCGTCGACGGGCGCGTCGTGAAGGCGAGCGCCGAGCAGAACGAGCCGGTGCTGACCGAGATGATCGCGACCGAGGGCGCCGACCGGATCGGCGAGTTCTCGCTGACCGACCGACGCCTGTCGCGGATCACGCGCTTCATGGCGCACACGCTGTATGACGAGAACGTCGGCGGGCGCTTCGGCAACACGCACATCGCGCTCGGGCGCTCCTACCAGGACGCCTACGACGGCGACCCCAGCGAGGTATCCGCCGAGCGCTGGGAGGAGCTCGGCTTCAACGACTCCACCGTGCACACCGACATCGTCTCCACGACCGATCGCGTCGTCACGGCAACGCTGCGCGGAGGAGAGCAGCGCGTGATCTACCGCGACGGTGAGTTCCAGCTCGACGAGGACTGACCGTTCACGGGCTCCGGCGCGCGCTCTCGGTAGGGTGCGCCCGTGGCGTCCGAGCAAGGCTCCGCGGGCCGAACCGAACCAGCTGCCGAAGTCGTCGACGCGACGCGCCGCACGCACCTGGCCAGTGAGCGCACGTATCTGGCCTGGTGGCGCACCGGCCTGACCTCGCTGACGGTCGGCGTCGGCGCCGGCAAGGTCGTCCCGGCGCTGACCAGCGGCGCGACCTGGCCGTACACGATCGCCGGCGCCGGCTACGCCGTGCTCGGCGTGATCTGCATCGGCTATGCCGCCGTCCGCCGGCGCGAAGTCGACGAGGCGCTCGCGCGCGGTGACTTCGTGCGCCCCGACGATCGCGTGATCGCGGTGATGACCGTGCTCGGCGCGCTGCTCGGGCTGCTCGTGCTCGCGATCGTGCTCGCCCAGGGCTGAGCCGGCGCTTCAGCGGGCTCTTGGCGGCAGCTTGGCTACGCCGGCGAAGAAGTCGCCGATCTGCCGCACGATCTCGCCGAAGCGGTCGAAGTCGACGGGCTTGACGACATACGCGTTAGCGTGCATCCGGTAGGAGTGCAGCACGTCCTCATCCGCGCGCGAGGTCGTCAGCACGACGACGGGGATCGTCGAGAGCTCCGGATCGGTCTTGATCTCGGCGAGCAGCTCGGCGCCGCTCTTGCGCGGCAGGTCGAGGTCGAGCAGGATCAGATCCGGGCGTTCGCGGCCCGCGTAATCGCCTTCGCCGCGGAGGAGTTCGAGCGCCCTGACGCCGTCGCCGACGACGGACAATCCGTCGCCGACGTCGTGACCGGCGAGGGCCTCGCGGATCAGCAGCACATCACCCGGATCGCTCTCGACCAGCAGTGCCGAGATCGGATCGGCGCCCATCTGGTTCACCGTGCCCCTTCCCCCGCGCCCACAGGGAACAGTAAACCCGAAATGGACACCATTGGCGTATTCACTGTCAAGCCGGGTGTGGTTACCGAGGCACTTGACGAGCCCTGCGCTCGGGCACGGGCGAGCGTGCGGACAGATCAAGAATCGCTACCCGCTCTTTCCGGGAGCGGCGCGACATACGCTTCACGCCGATGAGCGCCCTGGAAAAGCTACGCGATCGCATGGCCGAGCTCTCCGATCTGTCGGCCACGCAGATGCTCGCCACGTGGGACCAGCTCGTGACGATGCCCGCCGAGGGGGCCGCTGCACGCGCGCAGCAGCTCGGCACGCTCGCGCGGCTGACGCACGAACGGGCCACGGGCGAAGAGGTCGGCGGCTGGCTGGCCGAGCTCGACGGCACGCCGCTCGACGGCCTCGACGGCGACATCGTGCGCCTCGCTCGGCGCGACTGGGAGCGCGCGCGGCGCGTGCCCACGGAGCTGGCCGTCGAGCTCGCGCAGGCCAGCGCACAGGGCCAGGAGAGCTGGCGCGAGGCGCGCGAGGCGGACGACTTCGCGGCCTTCGCGCCGGCGCTGCAGCGCAACGTCGAGCTGGCGCGCGCCTACGGCGACTGCGTCGCCGACGCGGGGGAGAGCGCTTACGACGGGCTGCTCGGCGACTACGACTTCGGCCTCTCCACGGAGGATCTGCGCCGCGTGTTCTCGGCGCTCGCGCAAGGCCTTACGCCGCTCGTGGCGGAGGCCTCGGCGCACACCCCGCACCGTACGCTGGCCGTGCCCGTGGCGGCGCAGGAAGCGGCCGTCGCCGGCGTGCTGCGCCGCGTGGGGGTCGAGCAGGCGAGCTGGCGCGTGGACGTCTCGGCGCACCCCTTCACGGCCTGGATCGGCCCGCGCGACAGCCGCGTGACGACGCGCTACGGCGACGGCGAGGTGGAGTCGCTGCTGAGCTCGCTGCACGAGTTCGGCCACGCGCTGTACGAGCGCCAGATCGATCCGGCGCTCGAGCGCACGAACCTCGGCAGCGGCACGTCGATGTCGATCCACGAGTCCCAGAGCAAGCTGTGGGAGAACCACGTCGCGCGCAGCCGCGCGTTCGCCGAGGTGCTCGTCGCCGAACTGGCCGACGGCGGCTTCGCGGTCGGCGCCGAGGAGCTGCATGCCACCCTCGTCGGCGTGCAGCCGTCGCTGATCCGCGTCTCGGCCGACCCGCTGACCTACCCGCTGCACATCATCCTGCGCTTCGAGCTCGAGCTGGCGATGATCGAGGGGGCGCTCGCCGTCGTCGATCTGCCTGATGCGTGGCGCGAGGGGATGGGCCGCCTGCTCGGCGTCGAGGTGCCCTCGGACGCGCTCGGCTGCCTGCAGGACGTGCACTGGGGCGCCGGCAGCTTCGGCTACTTCCCGAGCTACGCGCTCGGCTGCCTGATCGCGGCGCAGCTGTGGGAGGCGATCGAGCGCGACCTCGGCCCGCGCGAAGAGGAGCTGCGACGCGGCGAGACAGGCGCGATCCAGGCGTGGCTGGCCGAGCGCGTGCACCGCCACGGCAGGCGCCTCGACACGCTGCCGCTGTTGGCGCAGGCGACCGGCGAAGGCCTCGCCGTCGAGCCGTTCCTGCGCTATGTGGCGCCGCTGGCCGGTCGCTGACCGCGCGCCCTACTCGCGCTCTTGCAGCACGGACAGCACGTTTCCGGCGGGGTCCTTGAACCACGCGATCAGCGGCCCGCCGCCGCGCATGATCCCGCGCTCGTCCTGCTCGAAGCCCTCGTAGCGCTCGATCTGCACGCCACGCGCGGTCAGCTCGTCGACGGCGGACTCGATGTCGTCGACGGGGAAGTTGAGGATCGTGTACTCGGCCGGCGTGTGGCCGGGCTTGGGGTAGACGATCGTCGGTCGCGTGCCGCCGGCGAGCTCGAGCGTGAGGATGCCGTGCTGCTCGGAGGTCTCGATCCCGAGCGTCTGTCCGTAGAACTCCTGCGCCTTGGCCACGTCGTCGACGGCGAAGCCGCTGAACGCCTTGGTGTCGCCGAACATCTCCGACTCCTCTCGCTTGCGCCAGTGCCGCTGGCTCGGTTGCTAGAACTGTCGGTAAGACGGGTCGCGCCGGCAGATCTCATCGCTCGCCGGGCGCCGCCGATGAATTTCGCGCGGAGGCTTCGTCTGCAGTTGGAGAGATGGCTACGGGCTCGCCGCTGCGCATGCTGCCGGCGTGGGCGATCTTCCTTTCCATCCTAAAAATTTTTATGAGATCGAAGAAGACGACGACGAAGGAGACGTGGAGATGACGAGCACAGCCGATCGAAACCGCTGGCTGGCCCTGTACGTGCTGTGCACGGGGGTGCTGATGATCGTGCTCGATGTGACCGTCGTCAACGTCGCGCTGCCGTCGATCCAGACCGACCTCGGCTTCTCGGGGTCCGGCCTGGCGTGGGTCGTCAACGCCTACCTGATCGCCTTCGGTGGGCTGTTGCTGCTGGCCGGGCGGATCGGCGACCTGGTCGGGCACAAGCGCGTGTTCCTCGGCGGCCTCGTCGTGTTCACGCTGGCCTCGCTCGTGTGCGGCCTTTCGCAGAGCCAGACGATGCTCGTCGTGGCGCGCTTCGTGCAGGGCGCCGGCGGCGCCGCGACCTCGGCCGTCGTGCTCGGGATGATCGTGACGATGTTCCCCGACAGGGCCGAGCAGGCCAAGGCGATCGGCGTGTATGGCTTCGTCGCCTCCGCCGGCGGCTCGGTCGGGCTGCTCGCCGGCGGTGTGCTGACGCAGGCGATCGACTGGCACTGGATCTTCTTCATCAACGTGCCGATCGGTCTGCTCACGGGCTTCTTCGCGCTGCGCCTGCTCGAGGACATGCGCATGCCCGGCGCCGGCAAGGGCGCCGACCTGCCCGGCGCCGCGCTGATCGTCGCCTCGCTGATGCTCGGCGTCTACACGATCGTCTCGCCGGCCGCCGAAAAAGGCTGGGGCTCCTCCACGACGCTGCTGCTCGCCGCCGGCTCGCTCGTGCTGCTCGTGCTGTTCATCTGGCGCGAGGCGACGGCGCGCGAACCGCTGATGCCGCTGCGCCTGTTCCGCTCGCGCGACACGGCCGGCGCCAACGCGATCCAGGCGCTGCTCGTGGCCGGCATGTTCGGCACCTTCTTCCTCGGCTCGCTCTACCTGCAGCGCGTGCAGCACTACGACCCGCTGAAGATCGGCTTCGCCTTCCTGCCGGTGACCGTCGTGATGGGGACGCTCTCGCTGCGCTACTCCGAACGGCTGATCATGCGCTTCGGCGCGCGCCGCCTGCTCGTGCCCGGGATGCTGCTCGTCGCCGCCGGCCTCTTGCTGTTCGCCCGCGTGCCCGTGCACGGCCACTACTACAGCGACGTGCTGCCCGTGATGCTACTGCTCGGCGTCGGCGTCGGCTCGACCTTCCCCGCGCTGATGACGCTCGCCATGTCCGACGTCGCCCCGCACGACGCCGGGCTGGCCTCGGGCCTCGTCAACACCTCGGCGCAGGTCGGCGGCGCGCTCGGCCTGGCCGTGCTCGCGACAAGCGCCTCGACGCACTCGAGCTCGCTGACGAAGGCCGGCAAGCCGCTCGCCGACGCGCTCACCAGCGGCTACCACGTGGCGTTCGTGATCGGCGCCGCGCTCGTCGGCCTGGCGATCGCGATCAGCCTCGCGCTGCACGCGCCCAAGCGTGCGCTCGCGCCCGCGCACAGCACGAGCGAGGCGGGTTAGCCGGGCGACGGTCGGAGGGGAGGGCCGGTGGCCGCGCGCCCACGGACCGTCGTCGTGACAGTGCCGAGCCCGCTTGGCCGCGCTGAGCTGCCCGCGCTGTTCGCGCGTACCTGCGAGCTGCTCGCGCTCGGCCGCGGCTGCGAGCTCTTGCTGTGCGAGGTCGGCGGCGTCGACCCCGACGCGGTTGCCGTCGACGCGCTGGCGCGCTTCGCCCTTGCCGCCCGGCGCAGCCGCTGCGAGGTTCGCCTGCGTGGCGCCTCGCCCGAGCTGCTCGGGCTGGTCGAGCTGATCGGGCTCGGCGAGGTCCTGCGTGCGAGTCGGCGCCCGAGCCGCTAGGCGGTGGCCAGCTCGGCGTAGTCGAGCGGCACGCCGAACAGCGGGAACAGCGTGTCGGTCGAGAGGAAGAACGTCATCTCGACGATCTTCCCGCCCTTGACCTCGAGCACCTGCAGCGCCCACGGTTCGTAGCCCTCGCCGCCGTCCTCGCGCGGCTTGTACTGGGCGAAGGCGGGCGAGCCGTTGGCCGTCTGCGTGGCGACCACGCGCGAGCCGCGGCAGCCGGCGCCCATGCCGAACCACCAGCCGAAGATGTCATCGCGCCCGCGCAGCCACAGCTCATACGGCGGCATCGACTGCGTCGCGTCCTCGTGGATCAGGCTCGTCAGCGCGTCGATGTCGTAGCGCTGGAAGGCATCGACGTAGCGGGAGAGCAGCTCGCTGTCCTGTTCGGAGAGCGCGCCGCGCGCCGGGTCGTGCGTCTCGGCCGCGTCGAGCGTCGCCCGCGCGCGTTGCAGCGCGCTGTTGATCGCCGGCGTGCTCGTGTCGAGCAGCTCGGCCACCTCGGCCGCCTTCCACTGCAGCACCTCGCACAGGATCAGCGCCGCGCGCTGGCGCGGCGGCAGGTGCTGCAGCGCCGCCACGAACGCGAGGCGGATCGTCTCGCGCGACTGCGCCACCGCGGCCGGGTCGCCCTCGGGCGCGACGATCGCATCGGGCACCGGCTCGATCCACGTCGTCTCGGGCAGGATCTCGCCGATCGGGCCGTCCGGCGCGCGCGCCTCGCCGAGGTCCATCGGTCGTGCGCGGCGCTGCTTGGCGTCGAGCATGTCGAGGCACACGTTGGTCGCGATCTTGTACAGCCACGAGCGCAGCGAGGAGCGCCCCTCGAAGCGCTCAAGCGAGCGCCACGCCTTCAGCAGCGTCTCCTGAACGGCGTCCTCGGCCTCGAACGGCGAGCCGAGCATTCGGTAGCAATGGGCGGTGAGCTCGCGGCGATGGCGATCCAGCTCGCCGAAGTCCTCGCTGACGGTGGCCGCTGAGCTCTCCACGGATTCCATCCTAGGACGAAGGACTTCGACATGCTCTAATCGCGGCGATGACGGAGCAGGAGCCACAGGGGCAGGCGATGGGCCAGGCCGATGCTCACGGCGAAGAGCCGGAGCTGATCGACGTGATGCACCTCGGACGCGAGCACGTGATCGGCGCCTGGCGCGTCGGCGAGGTGATCGTCGACCCGGGGCCGAGCAGCAGCCTGGCCGCGCTGCTGCCGGTGCTGGAGGAGCACCCGCCGCGCGCGCTCGCGCTGACGCACATCCACCTCGACCACGCTGGCGCCGCCGGCACGCTGGCGCGGCGCTTTCCCGAGATGGAGGTGTGGGTGCACGAGCGCGGCGCGCGCCACCTGGCCGACCCCTCGCGGCTGCTCGACAGCGCGACGCGGCTGTACGGCGATCAGATGCAGCGGCTGTGGGGCGAGGTGCTGCCCGTCCCGGCCGAGCGCCTGCGCGTGCTGCACGGCGGCGAGCGGCTCGGGCCGTTCAGCGTGGCCTACACGCCGGGCCATGCCTCCCACCACGTCTCCTACCTGCACGAGCCGAGCGGGCGCGCCTTCACCGGCGACGTGGCCGGCGTGCGCATCGACGGCGGGCGCGTGCTCGCCCCGACGCCGCCGCCGGACATCGACCTGCAGGCGTGGCGCGCCTCACTCGATCTGATCGAAGGCTGGGCCCCGCGCAGCCTCGCCGTGACCCACTTCGGCGCCTACGAGGACGTGGATGAGCAGCTCGCCGCGCTGCGCGCGCACCTGGACGAGGTCGAGCGGTGGGCGGCCGAGCTCGACGAGGCCGGCTTCGCGGCGAAGGTGCGCGAGCGCGTGCAGGGTCCGGCGAGCGCCGGCACGCCGGGCTCCTACGCGCAGGCGCTGCCGCCCGAGCAGAGCTATCACGGGCTGCGCCGCTGGCTGTCCAAGCGCGGCGATCTCTAGGCTGCGCGAGCATGAGCGCGATTGACGACCTGCTCGCCAACAACGACTCCTTCGCCGAGGGCACGCCCCCGGAGTCGCTCGACGTCAAGCCGAAACGCCGGCTGGCGATCGTCACGTGCATGGACTCGCGCCTGGACGTGTTCGCGGCGCTCGGCCTCGGCCACGGCGAGGCGCACATCCTGCGCAACGCCGGCGGCGTGATCACCGACGACGTGATCCGCTCGCTGGCCGTCTCCCAGCGGCGGCTCGGCACGCGCGAGGTGATGCTGATCCACCACACCGACTGCGGGCTGATGAAGGTCACCGACGATGGCTTCCGCGCCGAGCTGCAGCGCGACAGCGGCGTCGCGCCGCCGTTCGCGATCGAGTCGTTCACCGACCTCGACGCCGACGTGAGCCAGTCGATCCTGCGTGTGCGCCGCTCGCCGTTCCTGCCCCACCGCGAGGTCGTGCGCGGCTTCGTCTACGACGTCGAGTCCCATCGCCTGCGCGAGGTCGTTGCATGACCGAGTCGCCCCCGGACTTCGCGAGCTTCCAGTATCAGATCTACGCGGGCGGCCTGATCGAGCAGACGCCGGCGCTGCCGGTCTCGGCGGCCGAGCTGCAAGAGCGCGCGCGGGAGAAGCTCGGCGCCGGCCCGTACGGCTACGTCGCCGGCGGCGCGGGCTCGGAGCGCACGATGCAGGCCAACCTCGACGCGTTCGAGCGCCGGCGGATCGTGCCGCGGATGCTGCGCGACGTCTCCGAGCGCACTCTGGACGTGACGGTGCTCGGCACGCCGATGCCGGCACCGCTGATGCTCGCGCCGGTCGGCGTGCAGTCGATCGTCCACCCCGAAGGCGAGCTCGCCAGCGCGCGCGCCGCGGCTGCGCTCGGCCTGACCTACATCCACAGCACGGCCGCGTCGCACTCGATCGAGCAGGTCGCCGAGGCGATGGGGGAGGGCAGGCGCTGGTATCAGCTGTACTGGCCGCGCGAGCGCGAGCTCGCCGCCAGCTTCGTCGCCCGCGCCGAGCAGGCGGGCTACGAGGCGGTCGTGCTGACGCTCGACACTTGGTTCCTCGGCTGGCGCCCGCGCGACTTGAAGAACGCCTACCTGCCGTTCCTCAAGGGGATCGGCGTGGCCAACTACTTCAGCGACCCCGTGTTCCGCGCGGCGCTTCAGAAGCCGCCCGAGGAGGACCCCGGCCCGGCGATCGGGCACTGGGCCTACCAGTTCGCCAACCCGACGGTCTGCTGGGATGACCTGGCCTGGCTGAAACAGCAGACCAAGCTGCCGATCGTGCTCAAGGGGATCGTGCACGCCGAGGACGCGCGCCGCGCGCAGGATCTCGGCGTCGACGGCCTGCTCGTGTCCAACCACGGCGGGCGCCAGGTCGACGGCGCGCTCGGCGCGCTCGACGCGCTGCCGGCGATCCGCGCGGCGGTCGGTGAAGAGCTGCCGCTGCTGTTCGACAGCGGCATTCGCACGGGCGCCGACGCGTTCAAGGCGCTTGCGCTCGGCGCCGACGCCGTCTGCATCGGGCGTCCGTTCGTGTGGGGGCTCGCGCTCGCCGGTCAGGCCGGCGTCGAGCACGTGCTGCGCTGCCTGCTCGCCGAGCTCGACCTGACGCTCGCGCTGAGCGGCTACACGGCGATCGAGCAGATCGACGGCGCGGCGCTGGCCGGTCCGCCGGAGGGTGCCCCGGCGTCTTAGCGGCCGAGCGTGCGCACGAGCTCGTGCGCGCTGTGCGGGAGCGGCGCGAGCAGCTCGCGCACCTGGCGCAGCCCATCGCGCAGCTCGGCGTCGCCGACCTCGACGGGCGCCAGCGAGTCCTGCAGCTCGGAGAGCGTCCTGTCCGCCTCGCTGACGGCTTGTGCGGCGTGGTCGATCAGCCCGTGCGCGCCGGTCGACGGTGCGGGCGCGGTCGCGGGGGCGAACGTGCGCGCGGCCAGCTCGTGGCGTTCGGCGAAGGCCGTGCACGTGCGCTGCGCGCGGCCGTAGGCGAGCTGGACCGGCCCGAACAGCTCGCGCTCGAGGCGCTCGCCGGTCTGCTCGTCGAGCTGCTCGTAGGCCTCGCCGAGCGCGGCCAGCGCCACGCCGAGTCGCTCGATCGCGCCCGCTACGGTGTCGAGCAATCCCTGTCGTGCGTCAGAGGTCGCGTAGGGCATCGATCCAGACTAGTGGCGCAGCCCAGATGTAGCGGAGGTTCGACCGTGTGTCCTCACATAGCAGCCGTCTTCGTCGTTGTGCAGCGATGACGAGACTCGGTAGAGCACCTGCCTTCTGGCTGCTGGCGAGCACGCTCGCGGGGTTCCTGTTCGCCTCGAGCGCGCCCTCGCCGCTGTACATCGTCTACCAGTCCAAATGGGGCTTCTCGGCGATCGTGCTGACGGGCGTGTTCGCGGTCTACGCGCTCGGCCTGCTGATCGCGCTGATCGTGGCGGGCTCGCTGTCGGACCATCTCGGCAGGCGCCCGACGCTGCTGCTCGCGCTTGCGCTCGAGATCCTCGGCATGCTCCTGTTCGCGGAGGCGCGCAGCGTGCTGTGGCTTTTCGCGGCGCGCACGCTGCAGGGCGTCGCCACGGGGATCGCCACAGCGGCGATCAGCGCGGCGCTGATCGACCTGCAGCCGCCGCACCGGCAGCGGCTGGGCGCCCTGCTGGCGGCATCGGCGCCGATGACCGGCCTCGCCGCGGGGGCACTCGGCAGCGGCCTGCTCGTCGAATACGGCCCCGAGCCGACGCGCCTGGTCTACTGGCTGCTGCTCGCCGGCTTCGCCCTCGCGGCCCTCGGGGCGCTGGCGATCCCGGAGACGATCGCGCGCAGGCCGACGTGGGCGCGCTCGCTGCGCCCAACCGTGGGCGTGCCGGCCTCGCTGCGGGCGGACTTCCTGGCGACGATCCCGTGCATGACGGCGACGTGGGCGCTCGGCGGGCTGATCCTCTCGCTGGGCCCGTCGCTGACGGCGAAGGTGCTGCACGATTCGAGCCACGTGGCGGGTGGCCTGTGCATCTTCATCATGGCCGGCGTCAGCTCGCTGACCTCGGTCGTGCTGCGCGACACGCACGCGCGCCTGGCGGCGCGCGGCGGGCTGAGCGCGCTGATCGTCGGCGTGGCGCTGGCGCTGCTGGCGCTGCACGACGGCTCGACGGCGCTGTTCCTGCTCGCCACGGGCGTCGCCGGGCTCGGCTTCGGGCCGGCCTTCGCGGGGGCGTTTCGCGCGATCACCAACCGCGCGCCGATCGACCAGCGCGCGGAGCTGGTCGCCTCGGTGTCCGTGGCGTCCTACCTCGCCTACAGCCTGCCGGCGCTCGCGGCGGGGATCGCGGTGACGCGCTACGGGCTGCACGACACGGCGGACGTCTACGGCCTCGCGCTGATCGGCCTCGCGCTGCTGGCGCTGGCGCTGTCGCACCGGCTGCAGGACCCGGAGTCGCCGCAGTCGCGCGCGGCGCGCGAGGAGCCGCTGACGGTGCTCGACACGCCTGCGCCGCTGCCCGCTCAGGCGCAGTGCGCGGGCGAGCGAATCCACTAGGGTTGCAGCGGTTCAGGCCGCGAGGCAGAGGTCGACGTTCGGGGGATCGAGAGATGGCTGGCGAGCTCAAACTGGGACTCAACACGGGCTACTGGGCGGGCGGCCCGCCGCCTGGCGTGACGGAGTCGGTCGCGGAGGCCGAGCGACTCGGCTTCGATTCGATGTGGACGGCCGAGGCCTACGGCTCGGACTGCCTGACGCCGCTCGCATGGTGGGGCGCAGCGACGAGCAAGATCAAGCTCGGCACCGCGATCGTGCAGATGTCGGCGCGCCAGCCGGCGGCGACGGCGATGGCGGCGATGACGATGGACCTGCTCTCGGGCGGTCGCTTCATCCTCGGGCTCGGCGTGTCGGGGCCGCAGGTGGTCGAGGGCTGGTACGGGATGCCGTTCGCCAAGCCGCTGGCGCGCACGCGCGAGTACATCGGCATCCTGCGCGACATCTGGGCGCGCAAGGGCCCGGTGACGGCGGACGGCGAGCACTACAAGCTGCCGCTGCCCGGCGGCACTGGGCTGGCGAAGCCGTTGAAGTCCTCGATCCACCCGCTGCGCGAGGAGATCCCGATCTACCTCGGCGCCGAGGGACCGAAGAACATCGCGCTGTGCGCCGAGCTGTGCGACGGCTGGCTGTCGATGCTGTTTGCGCCCGAGCACCAGCAGATCTACGTGGATGCGCTGAGCGAAGGCTTTGCACGGCCCGGTGCGCGCCACACGGCGGATACGTTTCAGGTCAACGCGACGGTGCCGCTGATCGTCTCCGAGGACGTCGACGCGGCGGCCGACGCGCTGCGCCCCTTCTACGCGCTGTACTTCGGCGGGATGGGGGCGAAAGGCAAGAACTTCCACGCCAACGTGGCGATTCGCATGGGCTACGAGGTGGAGGTGGACGAGATCGCCTCGCTGTATCTCGAAGGCAAGAAGGACGAGGCCGGCGCGAAGGTGCCGCGCAAGCTGATCGAGGACATGTCGCTGATCGGCCCCAAGGAGAAGATCCGCGACGACCTCGCGAAGTGGCGCGAGTCGGTCGTCGACACGCTGCTGATCTCGGGCGACGTGGCGACGCTGCGCAATGCTGCCGAGCTCGTCCTCGGCTGAGGGCTCGTACGCTCTGCGGACTCGTACGTTGGTCGAGCGCGGCTGCGTCTCGGGGGCCAAGGCAGCGCTGCACGGTCTCGAGCGCTTGGGCTGACGGCGCACGGCTCGGCTGACCTCGTAAGGTTGTAGGCCGTGCGTACGGAGCTCTCAGCGGGGGCTCGGTGGTCGATGGGCAAGCTGCTCGCGCCGCGTCCCGCGCGAAGTCTCGCTGCGCGCCGGAGGTGGGCGTCATCGGCGGCACTCGCCTCGATTGCGCTGGCTGGCGGCGGCGTGCTCGCGTGCGGGTCTACCAGCGGCGGTGCGCTCGGTCAGCGAGCGCAGATCGAACCGCTACGGCTGGTCGCGCCGATCGTCGGCTCCGCGCCGAAGCCGGCGGGCCGGCTCTACCGCGTGGTCGGCTGCCGCAGCCACGGGTCGATCCTGTACCGCAGCGGACCGTCGCGGCACGAGGTGGCGATCGGCTTCGACGACGGCCCCTATACGGACACGCCGGCGTTCGTGCGGATGCTCGAACACAGCCATGCGACGGCGACGTTCTTCGTGATTGGGCGCCAGGTCACCTCGACCTACCGCGAAACGATGCTGCACGAGCTGCGCGCGGGGGACGACCTCGGCGATCACACGTTCACGCACCCCGACATGACGCGCACGAGCGACCCGCGCGGGCAGATCGAGCGCACGCGCTCGGTGATCCGCGCGCAGACGGGCTACACGCCGTGCGTGTTCCGCCCGCCCTATGGTGATGTCAACGCGTCGGTGATCCACGTCGCCTCCTCGCTGGGGATGGCGACGGTCGGCTGGAACGTCGACCCGAGTGACTACGCCCAGCCGGGGACAGGCGCGATCGTGGCGCGCGTGCTCGCACAGGTGCGTCCGGGCTCGATCATCATCTCCCACGACGGCGGCGGCCCGCGCGGGCAGACGCTGGCGGCGTACCCGCGCATCATCGCGACGCTGCACCGGCGCGGCTACCGCGTGGTCAACATCCCGGAGCTGCTGGGCTTCCGGCCGGTGTATGAGCCGTGCGTGCGCCTGTGCGACGGGATCGGCGTGCCGCGCCGCGAGGTGCCGCGCAACGCGATCTTCCAGCAGGCGCCCTAGTTTTCAGGCGCCCTGGCTTTCGCCGACGGCGCACGCGAGCCGGGCGCTGCGGGCCGGCGCGTCTACTCGAACTTGGGCTCGACCCACCAGGGCATGATCTCGGGCAGCCCGTCGCTGACGCGGTCGGTGAAGTGGGCGGGGCGCTTCTCGAGGAACGAGGTGATGCCCTCGACGGCATCGGCGGACTGCCCGCGCGCGAGCATCGCCCGCGAGTCGGCCCGGTGGGCGAGCATCGGGTGCTCGGCGCCGAGCATCCGCCACATCATCTGCCGCGCGAGCGCGACCGACACGGGCGCGGTGTTCTCGGCGATCTCCTTGGCGAGCGCGCGCGCTGCGGGCAGCAGCTCGTCACTCGAATGCAGGCTGCGCAAGAGGCCGGCGTCGAGCCCCTCCTGCGCGGAGAAGACCCGGCCGGTGGAGACCCACTCCATCGCGCGGCTGATGCCGACGACGCGCGGCAAAAACCAGCTGGAGCAGGCCTCGGGCACGATCCCGCGCCGCGCGAAGACGAAGCCCATGCGCGCGTCGTCTGAGGCGAGGCGCACGTCCATCGGCAGCGTCATCGTCGCGCCGACGCCGACGGCGGGCCCGTTGATGGCGCCGATCACGGGCTTGGTGCAGGCGAAGATCCGCAGCGTGAACTGGCCGCCGTTGTCGCGCGGCACGTCGCCGACGGGCTCGGTCAGCAGCGAGCCCTCGGCGGCGCGCGCGGCGTAGTCGAAGGTCTCGCCGCCGGAGGCGAGGTCGGCGCCGGCGCAGTAGCCGCGCCCGGCGCCGGTCATCACGATCGCGCGGACCTCGTCGTCGGCGTCGGCCCGGTCGAAGGCTTCGATCAGCTCGCGGCCCATCACGGCCGTCCAGGCGTTCAGCCGCTCGGGACGGTTGAGCGTGATCGTGAGGATGCCCTCGGCAAGCTCGGTCGTGATCTGCTCGAAGCTCATCGGTCCATTCGGCGACGCTCGACTCGGCGATCGTGCTCGGGCGCTGGCCTCTAAGCGGCCGCGGCGAGGTCGGGCCGGCGCTCGGCCCAGGGCATCGCCTGCTCGAGCTGGGCGGAGAGCCGGACCAGCGTGGCCTCGTCCCACGGGCCGCCGGTCAGCTGCACGCCGACGGGGATGCCCTCGTCGGTCCAGTGCAGCGGCAGGCTGACGGCGGGCAGGCCGGTGACGTTGCCGAAGGCGGTGAAGGAGACGCTGGCGACGACGTCGCCGACGGGCGCGTCGGGCGTGGCGTGCTGCGCCTCCATCGTGGCGCCGGCGACGGGCGGCAGGATCGCGGAGGTGGGCGTCACGAGCACGTCGAAGTCGCGTCCCCAGCGCGCGACCTCCTGGCGGCTGAGCAGCTCGAGCGTGCGCGCGGCGAGCACGTAGTCATAGGCGCCGGTGTCGCCGGCGAGCTGGCGCTGGTGGGCGATGTGGGGCTCGGTGGCGGACCAGTCGACGCCCTCGTAGTCGGCCAGGCCGCCCTGGGTGAGCACGATGAAGGAGGGGATCATCTCGGCGGAGATCGTCGGGACCTCGACCTCCTCGACGGAGTGGCCAAGGCCTTCGAGGGCGCCGGCGGCGGCCCGCGCGCCGGCGACGCAGGCGGGGTCGGTGGGGATGCCGAGCGGCGCTTGCGCCATCAGCCCGATGCGCAGCTTTCCGGGGGCGGCCTGCGTCTCCTCGCTGAACGGACGGGTCGGAGCGGGCGCGTTGTACCAGGCGAGCGGATCGAAGTGGGAGATCGCATCGAGCACGGCGGCGGAGTCTGCGACGGTGCGCGCGACGACGCCCTCGACGACGGCGCCGAGCCAGCTCTGCGCCAGGCGCGGCACGCGCCCGCGGCTCGGCTTCAGCCCGACGAGCCCGCAGTAGGAGGCGGGGATGCGGATCGAGCCGCCGCCGTCGTTGGCGTGCGCGATCGGGAACATGCCGCCGGCCACGGCAGCCGCGGCGCCGCCACTGGAACCGCCGGGCGTCCTGCCGGGGTCCCACGGGTTGCGACTGACGCCATGACGCAGGTTCTCGGCGGCCGTGATCACGCCGAAGGCGGGCGTGTTGGTGCGCGCGCAGAGCACGAAGCCTGCCTGCGCGAGCGCGTCGACGACGAGCTCGCTCTGCTCGCTGGGGCCCTCGGGGGCGCCGTGCGAGCCATAGGTGACCGGCCAGCCGGCGACGGGGGTGAGGTCCTTGATCGGCATCGGCACGCCGAGGAACGGGGCGTCCTCGCCGTCGGCCAGTCGTCGGTCGGCCTGCGCGGCGTCGGCGCGCGCCTGCTCGTCGTCGCGCCAAGTGACCGCGTTGAGCTCGGGGTTGCGCGCGTCGACGGCGGCGAGGCACGCATCGAGCAGCTCGACGGCGGAGACCTCGCGGGCACGCAATGCGGCGGCGAGCTCGAGTGCGGGCTGCGTGGGGTCGGGCGCGGCCATCGCGGCGAGCCTACCCGAACTCCAGCACCGAGCGGATGCCGTCCTGCGCCTCCATCAGCTCGAACGCGCGGTTGACGTCGTCGAGCGGCATTCGGTGGGAGATGAAGGGGGCGACGTCGATCTCGCCGCGCATTGCCCGCGCGACGAGCTCGGGGACCTGGTCGCGTCCCTTGACGCCGCCGAAGGAGGAGCCGCACACGCGCCGCCCGGTGATCAACAGGCGCGGGACGATGTCGAGCGTCTCGCCCTTGCCGGCGACGCCGGCTACGGTACACAGGCCCCAGGCCATGCGTGCGGCTTCGACGGCCTGGCGCATTACGCCGACGAGTCCGGTCGCCTCGAAGGTGTAGTCGGCGCCGAAGCCGCCGGTCTGCGCGAGCACGCGCTCGACGGTGTGCTCGTCGGCGATCCACGTGTCGGTGGCGCCCTGCCCGCGCGCGAGCTCCAGACGCTGCTCTGACAGATCGACGCAGATGACACGCTCGGCCCCCTGAAGGCGACAACCGGCGACGGCGCCGAGGCCGACCATGCCGGCGCCGAACACGACGCAGGTCGAGCCGGGCTGCACCTTGGCGGTGTACATGGCGGCACCGAGCCCGGTCGAGAGGCCGCAGGCGAACAGGCAGGCGTGCTCGAGCGGCGCCTCTGGGTCGATCTTGGCGAGCGCGATCTGCGGGATCACGGCGTGGTCGGCGAAGGTCGAGGTGCCCATGAACTGCCTGATCGGCTCGCCGTCACGCGACAGGCGCGTGCTGTCGTCGGGCAGGTAGCCCTTGTTCTGCTGCTCGCGGATGGCCAAGCACAGGTTGGTGCGCGGATCGCGGCAGTGGATGCACTCGCGACACTGCGGCGAGAACAGCGTCACGACATGGTCGCCGGGCGCGACGTCGGCGACGCCCTCACCGACGGCCTCGACGACGCCGGCGCCCTCGTGGCCGAGCACGGTCGGCGCGTAGCCGGAGGGATCGACACCGGAGGCGGTGTACATGTCGGTGTGGCAGACGCCGCAGGCGACGAGCCTGACGAGCGCCTCACCAGGACCGGGCGCGGCCAGGTCGAGCTCTTGCACGACGAGCGGCTTGCCGAACTCCTCGAGCAGCGCAGCGCGAATCTTCATCTCGTCCCCCTTTCCCTCATCGACGCGATCGTATTTAGTTTTGAGATCGAGATCGATATTGCCGCGTGCTTGGGACGCAACGCTTCACCGCGCGCTACCGGCGGCAGGCTCGCGAGACGGTCAGGCCCCGAGCGAGAAGAGCGGCCAGCGCCCGGGCACGCCCTTGAGCTCGTGAAAGCCGCGGTCCTCGAAGCTGAAGGGGCCGCCGACGACGGTGCCGAAGACGGTGCCGGAGACGAGCACCTCGCCGGCGCCGGCGAGGCCGCTGACGCGGGAGGCGATGTGCACGGCCATGCCGCCGACGTCCTCGCCGATCAGCTCGCACTCGCCGGTGTGGATGCCGACGCGGACCTCGATCCCGAGCGCCCGCGCGGAGCGGGTGATCGCCTGCGCACAGCGCAGGGCGCGCGAGGGGGGTCCGGCGAACGTCGCGAGGAAGCCGTCGCCGACGGCCTTCACCTCGCGCCCGTCGAAGTGGCGGAGCTCCTTGCGTAGGTCCTCGTCGTGACGCGCGAGCAGGTCGCGCCAGCGGCCATCGCCGAGCTCGGCGGCGCGCGGGGTGGCGTCGACGATGTCGGTGAACATCACGGTGAGCAACGCGCGCGTGGCCTCGCCGCCCGCGCGCCCGCCGGTGAGGAACTGCTCGACCTCTTCGACGATCGCGTCGCTGTCGCCGAGGAACGGCAGCGAGTCGGTGCCCTCGAGCTCAACGTAGCGGGCGCCGGGTATGCGCTCGGCGATATAGCGCGAGTGACGCGGGTCCCAGGCGGTGTCGCCGGCGCGGTGCATCACGAGCGTTGGCACGCGGATCTGCGGCAGCAGCTCACGCACGTCGAGGTCGGCGGCGGCGGTCAGCAGTTCGCGCGCGTTGCCGGGACTGGCGGCGAGCCGCTGCAGGCGCGCGAACCAGCTGATCAGCGTTGGATCGTCGGCCATCGTCGGCGCCATCACGGGGATACCGGGATGATCGGCGGCGCCCCACGAGTCGACGGCGCGGTCGATCCACTCGGCGCGCTCCTCGCGCGTCATCGCCCAGTCGTAGTCGGGTGCCCACAGCGCACGGGCGATCGAGGCATACATGATCAGCGCGCCGACGCGCTCGGGGTGCTCGGTGGCGAGCAGCGCGGCGACGGGGCCGCCGAGCCCGTAGGTGAAGAGCGCCGCCCGCTCCGAGCCGGCGGCGTCGAGCACTGCGAGCGCGTCCTGCGCCTCCTGCTCGAGCGTGTACGGCTCGCCGACGCCGTCGGACAGGCCCGTGCCGCGGCGGTCGAACAGGATCAGCCGCCCGAACACGGAGAGCCTTTCGAGCAGCCGCCTCAGTCCGGTCGACTCCCACAGGTGCTCGACCTGGGAGATCCAGCCGGTCATGAACACGAGGTCGAGACGACCCTCGCCGGTGACCTGGTAGGCGATGCTCGCCCCGCCGCTGTTCGTGTAGCGCGTGACTGGGGCCATCAGGAGTCCTCGAGCAAGTCCCTGAACGGGGCCGAGGGGTGGACGGTGGCCCCGACGGCATGGATCCGGTCGACGAGCCACAGGTCGGAGGTGACGACGCGGATCTCGCTGGGTTGGGTCTCGGCGGCGACGCGCCGCACGATCTCATCGTCGGCGGAGTCGCGACGCGGGCGGGGGGCGTGCGCGACCTCGATCACGGTCGAGCGGATCGGCGGTCGCGGTGGCTGCTCGAAGACGACGACGACGTCCTCGCCGGTCGCGGCGACCCACTTCTCGAGCAGCTGCACGAGACCCACCATCGCGCCATGCCGGTCCTTCCACCATGCATCCGGGCGGGTGCCGATCACGTTCATCCCGTCCACGAACCAGCGCACGGTTCCAGCCTAGTCTCAGCAGCCCATGACGGTCGCACGCCTGCGATCGTGCTGGAGTGGTGCGGACATGCGGCTAGAGGGGATCCAGACGGGGGACATCGTCGAAGTCGATCGCGGTGGTCGGCGCTTTCACGCACTCGTCGTCGGGCCGGCTCCGGGCGGCCTTGCGCTGGCGCCACTGGATCGCCGGATCTCCTATCGCAGCTGCCGCAGTCGCGAAGTCGTGGGACATTGGGCCAAGCGCGGCCGCCCGCGCGCGAGTACCGAGCCGCTGCGACCCTCGCCGCGCCAGCTGGAGCTTGACCTCTAACCGGGGGCTCCTTTGGCGCGCAAGAGGGGCTATCGCCCAGGCGGCCATCACCCCGGCGGCCCGGCGGCGCGGGCGATGGCATCGCGCGTCGCGTCCTTGCGCTCGCTTTGCGCCTGCTGGGCGGCGTAGGTCTCGGCACACTGAGGAGAGCAGAAGTAGTGGCCGTCGAGCTCGATCGTCGCTGCCGCCTCGCGGTCGATCTTCATCCCGCAGATCGGATCGGTCGTGCCCCGCCGCATCGTCAGGGCGAACAGCGACACGAAGATGATCGCGCCGAGCACGTTGGTCACGAGCTTGTAGTCGACGTGCACGCTGCCGAAGATTTCCGCTCGCGTGGGGCGCGTGTGGGGGATCAGGCCGGCGAGGCTGAACAGCCCGTCGACGGCGAGTGCGGCGAGCACCATCGTGACGAGCATCAGCGCGACGATCCGAAGCGCGAAGGAGGTGCCGTAGTACTTACGGTAGATCGCGACGATCGGCAGCACGATCAGATCGGCGAAGACGAACGCGATGACTCCAGCGAAGCCGATGCCGCCGGACCAGAGCACTGCGGCGAGCGGGATATTGCCGACCGAGCAGACGAAGCTGAGCACGGCGATCAACGGGCCGACGAGGACGTTCTCGAGCAGCCGCAGCGGGACGGGCGCGTGCACGATGAACAGGCCGTTGAAAAAGTCGTCGCCGAGTAGTCCGATGAAGCCGGCAAGCACGAAGCCGGTGGCGATCTCGCGGTAGAGCATCGCCCAGTCGTTGCGGAAGTTGTGGGCGACGTCCGACCAGGCCGCGACGGAGGCCAGGCGCTCGCGCAGCGACCTGCGGGCGCCGGCCGAGTGGTGCTGGTGACCGGCCTCGGCGCCCTGCGCGTGCCGGCGCGCCTGCCGTTCGACGTTTCGCGGCACGAACAGGCGCAGCAGCAGCGCCATGATCGCGATCAGCAGCAGCCCGCCGAGGAACTCGGCGAGCGTGAACTGCCAGCCGATCAGGATCCAGATGACGATGCCGAGCTCGATCACGAGGTTGGTCGAGGCAAACTGGAAGGCGAGCGCGCTGACCGCCGAGGCGCCCTTCGCGAAAAGCGACCTGGCGATCGCCACGGCGGCGTAGGAGCAGGACGAGGATGCGGCGCCGAGTGCTGTCGCGAGCGCGACGGGGCGCGCGCCTTCTCCGCCGAGCGCGCGCTCGACCCGCTCGCGCGGTACCCAGGCCTGCACGATCGCCGAGATCGCGAAGCCAAAGACGAGTGCCCACCAGACGGTCCAGGCCATCAACAGGGCGTTGGAGAGGCCTTCCCAGATCGTTTCGAGCACGCTCATGGTCGACCCCCGCGTGCGGCCGCCCAAGCGATCGTGCGGGCCTCTCTCGGCGGTCGCGCGGACATCTCTCCACTATACCCCGGAGGGGTACCAGGCGGTCAAGCGGACGCCGACCGGCCCCGCCCGCCTTCGCGCTGCGCCCGAACTGAACCGTTCCAAGCTATGTGTACTCTCCAGCCGATCGAAATCTGGCGATCCGGCGCGGCAGCTCGGCGGCCGGTGCCGGCCACCGGAAGGAATGGCTCCCAATGCACACAGAATCGAGCGATCCTCGGGCGGGCGGCAGCCGAACCCTCGAACGCGCGATCGTCCTCGTCCTGCTCAGCGAGGACGACGGCCGGCGGCGATGGTCGCGTGCCGAGCTCGTAGAGGGAATGGGCGTCGAGCAGGACGAGCTCGCGGCGGCGTTGAGTGGGCTGCTGGACGCCGGCGTTCTGCAGCAGCAGGAGGATCGGGTCTGGCCGTCGAGCGCGGCGCGCCGGCTCGACGAGCTCGAGCTGATCGGAATCTGATCGTGCTCGAGCCGGGCGCGTACGCTCGCCCTCGCGACATCGCCCGCGCCGGCGTAGCGGCCACGCAGACCCCCGCGAGATAGGGTCTGCAGGATGAGCAATCGCGTGCTGCTCCTCTCCTGGGAGTACCCGCCGGTGATCGAGGGGGGCTTGGCTCGGCACGTGCGCAAGCTTGCCGAGGCGCTGGTCCGACGGGGTGTGGTCGTGGACGTGCTCACGCGCGGGATCGTCGGCGGGCCGCCGACTGGACGACCGGGCGTGGACGAGCTGGCCGGCGTAACGGTCCATCGGGTGGCCGAGCCGAGCTGGCCGCGCGACCTCGACCGCTTCGTGGCCTGGGTGGAGCAGATGAACGGCGACATGCTCGCGGCGGGCGAAGCGCTCGCCGAGGAGAACAGCTACGACCTGATCCACGGACACGACTGGCTCGTCGCACAGGCCTCGGCGGCGTTGGCGGAGCGCGCGGGTGTGCCGTACGTGACGACGATCCACGCGACCGAGCACGGGCGCCATCAGGGTTGGGTTCAGGACGCGCCCCAATCGCACATCCACTCAGTGGAGCGCTGGATGGCGGGCCGTGCGGATGGGGTGATCGTCTGCTCGCACTACATGCGCGGGCATGTGGCGGACATCTTCGACATCGACGAGCGGCGCATCACGGTGATTCCGAACGGGATCGACCCGAGCGAACTGCAGCCGGCGGGCGACCTGCAGACGCTGCGCCGGCGTTTTGCCGAGCCGCACGAGAAGCTGGTGCTGCTCGTCGGCAGGCTGGTCTACGAGAAGGGATTCCAGCTTGCGCTCGACGCGCTGCCGAGCGTCGTGCGGCAGGTCGAGAACGTGCGCTACTTGGTGGCAGGCAGCGGAACGCACGAGGCTGAGCTGAAGGCGCAGGCGGAGCGTCTCGGGCTCTCCGAGCACGGCCACTTCGTCGGCTGGATCGGCGACGACGTGCTGCACTCGCTCTATCGCATCGCCGATCTGTGCGTGGTGCCTTCGATCTACGAGCCGTTTGGCCTGGTCGCGCTCGAGGCGATGGCCTCGGGCTGTCCGTGCATCGTGGCGGACACGGGTGGCCTGCGCGAGGTCGTCCCGGTCGGCGAGCGGGTCGGGCTTCGTTTCAACGGCGGCGATGCGGAGCACCTCGGGGTGATGATCGAGCGCTTGCTGGTGGACGACATGCTGCGTGAACGGTTGGTGACGGAAGCCTCCGAGCACGTGCTTCGCTTCGACTGGGACGACATCGCTCAGCGCACGCAGGGGGTCTACAGTCAGTTGCGAGAGTTGCGGCCGCGCGAGGAAGGAGTGCAGGGAGGATGAGCTCGGAGGGGACGCTTACCCAAGAGGCAGGCTCGACGCTGGGGGGTGGGGCGCTGGCAGGCCTGATGCAGGACGACTTTCCGCTCAACCTGCACCACATTCGCAGGCGGATGAAGACGTGCGGTCCCGACGCGGAGGTACTCACGCTGCGCGAGCCGGGGGTCGTCGAGCGGCGTAGCTTCGCCGAGACCTCCGCGCGGGTCGACCGGCTCGCGCGGGTGCTGGGCGGCCTGGGCATGGAGCAGGGGCAGCGCGTCGGGACCTTCGCGTGGAACAACCAGCGCCACTTCGAGCTGTACTTCGCGGTCCCGTGCGTGGGCGCGGTGCTGCACACGCTCAACATTCGCCTGTTCGAGGAGCAGCTCTCCTACATCGTCAACCACGCCGAAGACAGAGTGATCTTCGTCGACGACTCGCTCGTACCGGTGCTCGAGAAGCTCGCGCCGAGCTTCCGCACGGTCGAGCACTACGTCGTGATGGGCGACGGCGACGCCGGCTCGCTGCCGAACGCACTGCGCTACGAGGAGTTGCTCGAGGAAGCGGGCGGGGGCGACTTCGACTACCCGGAGATCGACGAGCGCCAGGCGGCGGCACTCTGCTACACGAGCGGAACTACGGGCAACCCGAAGGGCGTCCTCTTCTCCCATCGCTCGATCAGCCTGCACTCGACGGCGACGCTGATCAAGGACGGGCTTGGGCTGAGCCGCTCGGATCGAGTGCTGGCGGTCGTGCCGATGTTCCACGTGAACGCGTGGGGTCTGCCGCACGGCGCGGTGCTGGCGGGCGCCGACCTGCTGCTCCCGGATCGCTTCCTCTCGGCCGAGCCGCTGGCGGGTCTGATCGCGGCGGAGCGCCCGACGTTGATGGGGTGCGTGCCGACGATCTTCGCCGACCTGCTGCGCTACGCGGATGAGCATTCCGATGTCGACCTGTCCTCGCTCACGAACGCGACGTCGGGTGGCTCGGCGGTGCCGCGGCAGCTGATGAAGGACTTCGAGGAGCGCCACGGCGTGAACATCTTCCAGGCCTGGGGCATGACCGAGACGAGCCCGGTGGCCACCTTCTCGCGCCCGGACGATGGCCCGCACGACGACGCGCACTGGGATCTGCGTGCGCGGCAGGGGCGGCCGCTGCCATGGGTCGAGCTGCGTCTGATCGGCGACGACGGCGGGGAGGTCGCCTGGGACGGCGAGTCGACGGGTGAGATCGAGGTACGCGGGCCGTGGATCGCGGCTCGCTACTTCAGTGACGACTCGAGCGATCAGAAGTTCGACTCGGGCTGGCTGCGCACGGGCGACATCGCGGCGGTGGACGCGGACGGCTTCGTGCAGATCACCGATCGCGCGAAGGACGTGATCAAGTCCGGCGGCGAGTGGATCTCCTCGGTCGAGTTGGAGAACGAGATGATGTCCCACCCGGACGTCGTCGAGGCGGCGGTCATCGCCAAGCCCGACGATCGCTGGGCCGAGCGCCCGCTGTGCTGCGTGGTCCTGCGCGAGGGCGCGCAGACGACGGCTCCGGAGCTCGTCGAGCACCTGCGCGGCCGTGTTGCGAAGTGGTGGCTGCCGGACGAGTTCGCGTTCCTCGGCGAGATCCCGAAGACGAGCGTGGGCAAGTTCGACAAGAAGGTGCTGCGCGCGAGCCTGGGAGAGGACGAGCTCGAAGGCCGCGTGCGGGTTTAGCTATGAGCTGTGCCTAGCTCATCTCGGGCTCGGCTTCGGGTCCGCTGCGGGCCGGCGCACGCGCCCGCGCCAGCCCTCAAGGGCCGGTACAAACGGGTCGATACACGAAAGACGGGCGCATCTTGCGGTTTCGCCGACCGATGCGGCTGATAGTTGTTCGAGCGGACATGCAGGCGAAGGCCCGCGGACCGCGAACAAGAAACCTGGCTTTAGGACTAAAATCGCCCGACGAAGGGCAAGAGGCCCTTACAGGGCTGGAGCGTTCACCCCACACCATCAACGGGAGGTTGGCATGACTCGGACCGATGTCGTGGCCTCGAGTAGGCCGCGCAAGGCAATCGCAGCACCGAAGAGGAAGGGATCGTTCAGCGCTTTGCGCAAGCTCGTGGTGCTGCCCATCGCTCTTGCTCTGACGATGGCGCTCGTGCCGGCGACGGCCCTGGCGGCAGAAGAAGGCCTCTCGGGTTACAACAAAACCACGACGACCACCACCACGACGACGACGACTCCGACCACCACGCCGGCTGCGACGACGCCGACGCCGACGACGGGCACATCGCCGTCGAAAGAAAGCAGCACGCCGACGAAAACGACTGCGCCCGAAACTGCCTCGACGGAACCCAGCAAAGGCAGCGAACCGACGGCCAAGAAAGCGTCGACGCTTCCGTTCACGGGCTTCGACTTGCGCTGGACGCTCGGCGCGGGCATCCTGCTGCTCGCGATGGGGCTCTCGATCGTGACGGTCCAGCGTCGCCAGCGTCGCAACGAGCACTGATCACAAACGCTTGGAAGTGCCTGAGAACGGCCGCCGGGACCCGGCGGCCGTTCTTTTTCGTGGGGTGCCGCATAGCGCGGCCGGGTCGCGATGCGGCCGTACGGGTTGACGCTTGAGGCATTCGACTGATTATCCTGCGACGTAATCGCGATCGCGCGCTATGCTTCTGCAAATGGGTCCGTTGCTTGAAGAGGCGCAGCGCGTCCACGATTTTGCCGGCCTGACAGATCGCCTAATCGCGACGGCGACCGGGGCGAAGCCGAGCACCGTTCGAGGATGGCTGGCGGGTCGCAGCGAGCCAACAGGCGTTCGAGCGCAGCGGCTGATCGAGCTCTCAGAGATGGTCAGGCGTCTTGCGCGGGTCCTGAGCGCGGACTCCATCGCACTGTGGCTGCAACGGCCGGTGCTTGCCTTGGATGACGAGAAGCCGATCGAGCTGATCGGGCGCGGGGATTACCGGCGTGTCGCAAAGCTAATCGCCGAGATCGAGTATCCAGGCGTCTCCTGACGGTGGGCCCTTCCGGTCGACGGACAGACCGTCGATGGCACGTGGGTCAGGCATGTGCCGCAGGGCGCGAGTCTGCTCGGACGGGCAAGCAGCCCGGCGGACGGCCGTTGGCAACGCGGGGAGGTCGTGCCCGGACTGTACCTGGCTGACACCGTGGAGACCGCCACGGCCGAGTGGTATCGCTCGCTGGCGGAGTGGAGCCTTTCTCCGCAGGACCACATCCCGTACGACCACCACGAGTGGCGCCTGCGCCTGGAGTTGGCGGACCTTAGTACCGTTGAGCGACTGCGCGCCGTCGCGTTGTCCGCGCCGCAGCCCGGGCGCAGCACCTGGCCGGCATTCCAGCGAGTCGGGCATGAGCTCTGGCGGGACGGATGGGCAGGGTTGATTGCACCCAGCGCCGCGCGTCCAGAGTCGGTTGTGGCGTGCGTATTCGCGGCGTCATGGCCGCCCGCTGGCTGTGAGCCGCGTACTGCTTCCGCCGTAACCGTGATCCCACCGCCGCCGCGGGGGATGCACACATGAGCGCTCCGCGGCACAGGGCTCCGAGCATTTCGTGTTCATGCGGATGAGAGGACTCGAACCTCCACCTGGTTTCCCAGACACGGACCTGAACCGTGCGCGTCTACCAATTCCGCCACATCCGCGTGGGGTGGCAGGCGAAGATATCGCAGATGCTGCACGCGCCTCGGCGCTCATGCTCATTTGGCGGAGATGCCGATCGGTGGCGCCGGCAAGGCTCGCCTCGCCTGGCTCCGAGCGCTTTGCTAGCCTCGTCGCAGTCATAGCGCGCCGCTATCGTCCAGGGGACTAGGACGCCGCCCTCTCATGGCGGAAACCCGGGTTCGAATCCCGGTAGCGGTACTCGATCAAGGCCCCACGATGCGGGGCCTTTCTTCTGCGGAGGTTCCCGAGAAGGCTTCGCTGCTAGTCGGCGAAGACCCGCACAAGCACGGGGCTCGCGGCAGCGGAGCCTTCGATCGTGCCAGAGCAGGAGATCGGGTGCTTGATCCAGTGGGGCTGGATGCGCTTGACCCAGTGGCCGCTGGCCACGCTGGCATGACCGGATGCGCCGCCGCTTTCGTTGCGTGCCGAGCCGACGCAGTGCACGGACCATCTGAAGTCCAGCTGTTCCCTGTTGGGCTCGGTGACCACGAGCAGGAATGAGCGGGGCGGGCGAACGTGCGCAAAGCTGGTTTCGAACGTAGCTGCCGGCGTGGCACTGTGACGCACAATCAAGCGCCCATACGTGTCGGCGGTCGCCGGGCTTACGCTCAGCGCTGCACTCGTCGCGAGGACTGCGATCGATGGCAGCAGCCGCTGTCGATTTGACGACATTTGCGGAGGTTAGGCTAGTGGAATACGGCGCGCCGGGTCATGCGCCATGCGAAGGCGCGGCCCGCGGAAGCGAGTGATCGACCAAACGGCCGCCGTTTCAATTAGTCGTAAAACGGGGGAATTGGACTGCCTGGGCGCTCCGAATTCCACTTGGAGACCCCGTGGACATAGAAATCCACCCACCTGAGCCGCGAACGTCCTATTCACCGGGAAAAAGTTGGAGACGCGCCTCGACTTAACGCTTTGGATCATTGAATCTCTTGGAGGCAACCCGTGAGTTACGGCGCTCCCTGGGGATGGAGCATGGGCCGTTGCTTGCGACATGAGTGGGCAAGACACCGTTCTTTACATTCGAAAAGCACGAACGCGAGGAAGAAATGGCCTTTGTCCACCAGACACGCACCGCCTCGACGCGGCTGCGCTCTAGACCGAGCGGACTCCCCCGCGGAAGGGTCACGGAGATTCAACGTAGTCGAATGCTTGCTGCAGCGCTCGAGGCCGTGGAGGAGGTCGGCTACGGGCGTATGACAGTGGCCCAGGTGATAAGCCGCGCGAAAGTGTCGCGGAAGACGTTCTATGACGTCTTCGCCGACCGCGAAGACTGCTTCCTGGCGGCACTGGAGCAAGCTGTCTCACAGGTCGGCAAGCTCGTGCGCGAGGCCTATGAGCAAGAGGAGGGTTGGCGAGATGGCATTCGTGCCGGCCTGTCCGAGCTGCTCGTGTTCCTCGACGAGGAGCCTGCGCTCGCGAGGCTGTGCCTGGTCGAGGCGCTGGGCGCTGGGCCTCGTGTGCTCGAGCGTCGCGCTCAGCTGCTCGAGGAGCTGGCAGAGGTCGTCGATCGTGGTCGCTTCGTGACGACTGCCGTGCGCGAACCGCCGGAGGTCGCCGCCGAAGGGGTCGTCGGCGCGGTGCTGGCGGTGCTGCACACGCGTGCGCTTGAAGAGGGCTCAGAACGGTTCTCCTCGCTGCTCGGCTCGCTGATGAACATCGTCGTGCTTCCATACCTGGGCGCCCGTGCTGCGAGCAGGGAACTGAGCCGTCCGGCTCCGGAAACGCACCGCAACCTCGACACGCCGCCGGTGCTCTCGCGTACGCGCGACCCGATGGCGGGCTTGAGCATGCGCTTGACATACCGGACGGTGCGTGTACTCGTCGTGATCGGGGAACACCCGGGGGCGAGCAACCGGGAGATCGCCGAGCGCTCGGGCGTGGCCGATCAGGGACAGATATCGAAGCTGCTTGCCCGCCTTGCCCGGCTCGAGCTGGTGGAGAACACGGGCGACGGTCAGGAGAAGGGCGGCTCGAACGCGTGGCACCTCACGCAGCGCGGCGCGCGCGTTGAGCGCGCGACGCGGCCGCGCTGAGCGGAGCGGCGTCTCGATGCCGCGCTATGCCGCGGCTTAGTTGCACGCTCGTCTGAGTGCCTAGGTCGTCCCGCCGACCGCCCCTGGTCGGAGGGGCGAGCAGGTGCTGCGCTTCCTCCTGTGGCGACTGCTGGGATTGCTTGCCCTGCTGGTGGGCTTTGCGGCGGCGGGGTGGCTGCTGGGTGGCGGCCCGGGGCGGCTCCTGCGCGGCACCCCTGTACTCGTGGCGCCGATCAGCGCGACGAGCCTGCTACGGGCGTCGCGGCACCTTCCCGAGGCGGTGTGGGATTGGGCTCCGCTCGCCGGCGTGCGCCTGATCAGGCTGCTGTTCGTGCTGGGCGTCGTCCAGGCCGCCGCACTGCTGGCGAGCCGCTGGGCGGCCCGCGGCCGGCGTGGCTACGTGCGGATGAGGGTCGAGCCGTATCGGACCGATCAGGCAAGCGCGGAGGCCGTGGTGAGGATGCACGAAGCCCTGCACAAGCGCCTGCTTCATCGCTGGTGGCGCCGCGCCCTGCTCGGCCAGCCGAGCTTCTCGCTCGAGATCCACCACGAGTCTGCTGGCGAGCAGGGAGCTGCGGCGGCGAGCCGCGCGTGGATGGCCGTGAGCTGCCCGGCGGGTGCCGAGCGGATGGTCGAGGCGGCGCTGCGCACGGCTTACCCCAACTGCCGTCTGAGGCCGACGGAACCGGTGGCACCCCTTCCGTCGCGGGTCCTCCTGCGCCTTAAGAAGGACGTCACGTTCATCCGTCGCGTCAAGTCTCTCGATCGCTTCGAGCACGAGCGAGAACCGTCGATGAACCGGCTGCTCACGGTGATGGGGGCGTGCCGGTCGCCGGTGTTCGCGCAGCTCGCGTTGACGCCGGCGCCGCTGCTGCTCGAGCGCGTCGCGCGTCGTCGGTTCAAGCTGCACGAGGCGCATCTGTCGCGCGAGCGCCGAGAGCACCTGGTCGTACAGGATCGCTCGCTGGTGGAGGATGTCGAGCTGCGGGGTGGACTGGATGTCCAGCATCGGTCTCTGTTCTTCCTGGACATCCGCATCGTCGCCGGCGATCGCACGACGTGCGAGCGCGTCGCATCGGAGCTTCGCGTCGAAAGCGCGGAGAACAGGCTGATCGAGCGCGGCACGACGATCCGCCACGGTCTGCTCGGTTTGTATCGTCGGCGGCTGGAGCGAGGCGAGGGCAACCCCGTCCCGGGCATTCAGAGGGGGGTCTTCGCGGCGAGCGAGCTCGCCTCGCTGTGGCACCTTCCGTCGATCGATTACCTGACGGTCCCGTTCGCGCGCGGCGCCACGCCAATCGCGCCTGCGCCACCGGCGATCATGCGTCCGTCGAACGGCGAGGGGACGCTTCGTGACGCGATCGGGCCCGTGTCGATCCATGCCGAGCTGCGCAAGCAGAACACAGCGGTGCCCGGCGCAGTCGAGCAGGGCAAGTCGAGCTATCTGATTGCCACCGTGGCCGAGGATCTGCGCCGGGACCGCTGCTCGGTGATCGTGCTCGACCCGAAGGGAGATGCGGCCGACGCCGCCGTGAGCCTGGTCCCGGCGACGCGCACTTGCACGTTGCTGGACTTCGCCCACCCGACTTGCGGGTTCAACCCGCTCGCCGTCGATGCCCCGGCCGATGTGATTGCCGATTACGTCGTGGCGGCATTGAAAAATCTGTTCTCCGAGACGGATATCAAGGCGAGCTCCGATCGATATTTGCGTAACGCGATCATCGCGGTGCTCGCTTACGACCGCTCTTCGACGCTCTGGGATGCCGCGCGGCTGCTTTCGGTGGGCGAGGACGGATACGCATACAGGCGCACCGTGGCAGCGCACGTGCGTGCGCTGCCAGAGCTGAGCGAGATCTCGACGTTCTTCACCTCCGAGCTCACCGCACAGCTCGCCGATGCGCGCAGCATGACGACAGCCAAGCTGGATGCCCCCGTGAACAAGCTCGCGCGGCTACTGAACTCGGCGTCGATCAAGCGCGTCTTGCTCAACGACTCGCTCAGGGTCGACTTCGATCGAGTCATCGCCTGCGGCGAGGTGCTCGTGGTGAAGGGGGCACTCGGGGTGATGGGCGCGGGAAACACGTCCGTACTTATGCAGCTGTTGGTCGGCATGCTTGACGCCGCGCTCGCGCGCCAGCAGGACCTCGTCGACGCTGAGCGGCGAGTTGCGGTCGCGCTGAAGGTCGACGAGGCGCCGCTCGTACTCAACCGCGGCTTTGCCGAGACGATGGCGCTGAAGCGCTCGGCTGGGCTCGAGACAGTCGCCTGCTGGCAGTCAGACGCACAGTGGACCGATCGCGAGGTGCGCGATCAACTCGACGCGCTCTTCGCGCACCGGGTCTACTTCGCCACTGCTTCGGCGCGCGATGCCAGAGATGCGGCCGGACTGACGATGGCCGAGTTCTCGGACACGGTACGTCCGGGCGTGGGGCATCTCTCGAAGCTCGCTAGACCGGATGCCAGGCTCTACCTACCAAAGCACCACGCGATCGCGAGCTGGTCGACCGCAGAGGGGAGGCAGGCGCCGTTCATCGGTCGCACGATCCCGCTGCGCGTCGACTCCGAGCGGTTCGCCCTCCACGCCTTGCGCCAGCGCGAGCGCGGAGGGCGACGCCTTGCCGACCTGCGCCAGCCACATTGGCGCGGCCGCGAGGTCTCCGCGGGATCACGCCCGACTGCGCTCCCCGGCGTCGATCCGCGCGCGGCTTCCGAGCCGGCTTCCGAGCCGGCCGCGCTCGGGACCGCAACGCCTGCGCCGGCTGGCGATCGCAGCAGCAAGCTGCCGTCGGCGCCGGCGATGGGTGTGGCGCGCACGGAGCCATCGGCACCTGCGGCGGGTTCCACGGTGCTCCCGGACACGCCAAGTGAGAGCTATCGCGAGCTTGTCGAGCTGGACTTGGCGCAGAGCGTGCGCTGGGCCAGGCCGGTGACTGCGCCCGTCCTGTTGCAGCCCGACGCGCTGGACCTGGAGATGCTCGAGCTGATCACACGCCTCAGTCACGTACTCAGCAGTCAACTGCACCGGAGGTTCAACCGCGGGCGCGCGATCACGACGACGCAGCGACGCCTCAAGCGCCTATCGGATGCGGGCCTGGTAGAGCGCTTTCAGTTCCACCGCCGTGATGGCGGCGGCGTCCCGATGTGTTATGTGATCAGTCCGGCCGGCCTCGCGCTGCTGAGCGCACAGGGTCGCGACAGCGGACGCTCGACGGCAGCCTCGAGCGACTCGGATCGGCCTCGGCCCGCCGGAGATGCTCCGCCCGGAGGCGGCCTCGCGCGCGATCGCGGGCGGGAGCGGCTGCGGCAGGCTCGCCATGATGTCCATGTCGCCGGCTGGGTACTGGCA
The DNA here is from genome assembly GCA_963716315.1 of uncultured Solirubrobacteraceae bacterium. GTDB lineage: Bacteria > Actinomycetota > Thermoleophilia > Solirubrobacterales > Solirubrobacteraceae > Palsa-744. The sequence continues at coordinate 3,297,297 of OY970301.1, forward strand.
CTGCTGGAGGTGGACGCCGACCCGCGCGCCCGCCTGCACGGACGGGAGGAATCCGTGCTGGTTCCACCTCGGCGATCGCTCGAGCGGGGGCATGCTCCGCTCTCCCCGGCTGAGCTGCGCCTGCCCGACGGTCGCGTGCCGCACGACTTCCTCCGCCGCGAAGGGGCCGATCGGCTCGTCGAGGTCGAGCGCTTCGAGACGGTTCGCCCGGACGCGACGATCGAGCTCGCACGCTTGCAACTCGACGTGATCGTTGAGCTCGATGATCGGCTGGGTGCTGGAGCGGCGGTCGCGAAGCTGCAGCGCTACGACCATTTCCTGACGGGCTGGTCGGCGCACGAGCGCCGCTACCGCGAGCGTTCGAAGGCTGCGCCTTTGGTCGTGTTCATCTGCCGGGACAGGTCTCGTGCGCGACGCTGTGCCGAGCTGGCCGACTCGGCGCTTGTCGCATGCCGCGCCTACGCCGGGGAGTATCCGAGCAACTGGGAATACATCGGCAGGTCGCGCATCCTGTTCGTCTCCGAGCGCGACCTCCACGAGGGCATCGCTCGTGCCTACGGCGTCTCATCGCTTCCGCCCGCTGTGCGCATGGCAGCGCGCGCCGGAGACCCGTCGTCGGCTGAGCCGCTCGTCGTGCGACGCGAATTGCTCGCCGAGGATTACCTGGCGCATTGATGCTCGCGCGTTGCCCACGACTCTCGTGCAGTCGCGCCATCGCCCGCGGCAGTCGCCCCGCCGTGGCGAGGGCCGGCGGCGCAGTCGGGTGCTCGATGCGCGGCGGGTCAACTGCATCCACAGGCTGATGAAATCGGCTTGCCCAAGCGCGACTGCGCGCCCGGGCGCCAGGCAACTGCAGCGGTGTCGACCGGGAAGTGGCATCGCGGTTGCGAACGCTCGCATGCTTTCACTACCGTTCCTGCTCCTTATTCTTCGATTCCCCGTGCAGTGCCGCGCTCCGCGGCTTCCCCAGTAGAGCTCGCCGTCGCGGCGGGCGAATGATTTCCTCAACGAAGCTGCCGCTCTCGGCGATGCCATGCGCTTGTCAGCAGACTCGCCCCGGCTTCGACGGGTGTTCTGTGCAAGAGCGTTTTCGCGCCAACTTCGTTCCTGGACTGCGCGTGGCAGGCCGTCCTTCCGAGACCCCTTAAGGGGTTCTCGGACTCTCGCCGAGGCTCGAACCGCCTCTCCTCGAAGCGCTTGACGGGGACTTCCCGGCCACCTACAACGGCGCCGCCGTCGCCGCTCGCCGGCATCGGCAACAGCAAACACATGACAGGAGTCAGCCATGAGCTCAACAACCACGAGCGGCTCGCGAACGAACGCGACATCGCGTCGCTGTGTCGCTGATCGCATCGAGCGTCCCCGGCGTCGCCCATCGCCGGCGAGTCGCGCTCGCCGCAAACGCTCTGCCGCGCACGACCGCCGCAGGCTCGACAGCTACCACGATTGGCGAGGACGCCCGCGCGAGATCGTCGCGCTTGCGGGCGCGGGCAATAGCGTGCTCGTGCTCGACCGCGATGCGGTCACCCTGGGTGATCGGCGACTGCTCGCGCATCTAGCCGAGGACGAGCCGTCCGAGAACGCGGCTCTCGTATCGCAATGCTTCCTGAGCCAGGCCAGGCGTGCCCGCTGCTCATGCCGGCCGCTGAACGCTGCGGATCTCCGAGCGATCCCGTTCGCCGAGGACCCCGAGACAGTCGATGCGCAAGCCGAGCTCACCGGCGAGGAGACACAGCACGATGCGCTGGGGCGGCGCTACCGAATCGAGTGCCTGTCAGGCGCGATGTCGATCCCGGAGCTGCGCTGGTGCCGGCGCTGCCCCGACGAGCCGGACGGCGGACGAGAGCCGCTGAGCGTTCGCGAGACGGTTGCTTGCCTGGAACGCTACGAGCCGGTTCTCAGCTTGACCCGCCGCGCAGTTGCATCGAACCGCGAGAAGGATGAGGTATCGATCACCGTCCTGAGCGCCGAGCTCGTGCGCATGCGGGAAAGCCCGATCGTGCTCAACCGGGCACTCCGCGCGACCGTCGTGAACGCAGTCGAGCGTGGCGGGCAGAGCATGAGCGAGATCGCCATGCGCTGCGGCAGGATCAAGCGCGACTCGGCCGGCAATGCGAGCGGCGAGACCAGTTGGTTGGCTCGACGGCTCGGCCTGCTGCCCGAGGGAGGTCGCCGTAAGCCGACGCCATGGATCCACAGCGACGTGCTCGCACTGATCGCACGCGACGGGCTCGGTCTCAGCCCGCGCGAGGTGGAAGCCGACTGACGTATTGATTGACAACGCCGGCAGGTCGAACGCCTGCCGATCACAGAAGGCGCGACGGCGGACCCCAGGGTCCGCCGTCGCTCGTTAATCGCCAACACGACCGAACGCGGGCGGTCCCCGCTGACTGTCCGCCGATCGGTCGCAGAAAGGAGGGACTTCGATGTCCCTATTCGCATCGCTCTCTGCAGTTCACAATCCGCTCCAGCCATTTGCCGAGCTCGCGCATCTACTCGTGCGGCAGGTGATCGAGCTCGCCTGTGGGCTCGCGCTGGGGGCGCTCGCCGCGCGCGTGCTGCGGGCGCGCGGGATGCACTGGAGTTGGGCCGCCGTCGCCGTTGCGGCAGCCGTTCTACTGCGCCCGCTGGAGGTGGGCTGGACTACGACCGCGCTCGTGGGGAGCGTCAGCGCGCTGATACGCAGCCGTCGCTGGCATCGTGAGGATCTCGACGCAGGTGTGGATCTCGCTCGCGCCGCGAGGTTACGGCGCGGGCCTCTGGCGATGTTGCAAGCATCGCTGAGTGAGCTCGTCGTTCACCGTCTCCGCAGGCAGGGCGCATCCGGCTGGTTTCGTCGCGACGAGCTGATCGTCGGGCGTGCACCGAACGGGCGGACCGTCTCGATCCCGTTCGGCGGTGAACAGGGCGGCACCCATGCACTGCTCGTCGGGGCGACGGGCTCCGGCAAGACGGTGACGCAGGCCTGGATCGCGGCTCGGGGAATCGACCGTGGGATGGGCGCGATCGTGATCGACCCGAAGGGCGACGGCGCGATGCGCTCGGCGGTGGCGGATGCGGCACGGCGCGCCGGTCGTGAGTTCATCGAATGGACACCGGCCGGGCCGTGCGCTTACAACCCGTTCGGGCGTGGAAGCGACACCGAGGTCGCGGACAAGGTGCTTGCGGGAGAGCACTTCACCGAGCCCCACTACCTCAGGCAGGCCCAGCGCTTCCTCGGCCATGCCGTGCGCTCGTTGCGCGCAAGTGGAATCGAGACCAGCCTGCGAACGATTGCCGAGACGCTCGATCCACTCGCTCTGGAGCTACTGGCGCGCAGCTTGCCGGAGGCGTCCGGGCGGACTACGCACGCCTATCTCGATTCGCTTACGCCTCGCCAGCTGAGCGATGTCGCCGGAGTGCGCGATCGCCTGTCGATCCTCGCCGAGTCCGATGTCGGGCCTTGGCTCGAACCGAGCGGTGGCGGCGTGCGCGGCTTCGACCTGTTCGAGGCGGTGCGGATGCGTGCTGTCGTGTACTTCGATCTCGACGCCGACAGGCGGCCCCTGCTCACGCAAATGCTTGGCGCGGCAATCGTGCAGGACATGCAGACGACCGTCGCGTTACTTCAGTCCCAGCCGACCCCGACGGTGGTCGTGATCGACGAGTTCTCGGCGCTGGCAGCCGAGCAGGTGGTGCGACTGTTCGGCCGCGCCCGCTCGGCCGGCGTCAGCCTCGTCCTCGGCACGCAGGAGCTCGCTGACCTGCGTCTGCCGGGACGCGATGCATTGCTCGAGCAGATGCTCGGCAACCTGACCGTCCTGCTTGCCCATCGCCAGGTCGTTCCTGCTTCCGCCGAGCTCGTCTGCGCGCTCGCTGGAACGCGGGGCGTTTGGCGGACCTCGCGCCAGGACGGTGGGCGAGTGAGCCGCACGCGGGCTCGCGAGGCGGTCTTGAGCATCGACGAGGTGATGAGCCTGGAGCCAGGGTGCGCGGCCGCGATCGCCTTCGGCCACGCCTCGAGCAGTCAGATCGTTCGCGTCTTCTCAGACCGGGAGGCATCGTGATGAGCGCTCGGGAGCTTCCGAACGACCGAATCGATTTGCTGCGCTGGGCGGCGGGACTGGGTGCCGTGACGAGCGAATCGCTCGCCTGCCGTCGAGGCGTCAGCGTTGCCTCGGCACGGGCGACGCTGGGCGCGGCCGTGCGCTCGCGCCAGCTGACCCGTCATCGACCGCTGACGGGGAGGCCGGCCTTGTACACGATTACGCGTGCCGGTTTGCGATCGTCGGCTCTCACCGGCATCGAGCCGTGCCGTGTCAGCCCGGCAGGCGCTCAGCACATGATCGCCTGTGCCCAGGTTGCGGCCGTGCTGGAGCGCCGTTACCCCGATCGGATCGTGATCGGTGAGCGTGAGCTGCGAAGGCGCGAGCGGGAGGCGGGCGCTCTGCTCGCGAGCGCCGTGCTGAGGCGGGCCGGGATGCACGGCGCGCTTATGCACCGTCCGGACCTCGTATTGGTGGCGCGCCCGGGGAGGCGGGGGCGGCCGGTCGCCGTCGAGGTCGAGCTGACGATCAAGGCCCCGCGCCGGCTCGCCGAGATCTGTCGTGCGTGGGCAAGATCGCGCCACGTCGACGGCGTGCTCTATCTGGCCCCGCCGGCGGTCGAGCGGGCGCTCGGCAGGGCGATCGACGCGGCTCAGGCCTCCGAGCGGATCGTCGTCGTGCCGCTCGACTCGCTCGGCCTCACGCCACTCGCCGGCTGATCCTCGCCCGAGAGAAGCATCCCAAGCAACGCCTAGCGTCTGGACGGGGGTCATCCATCGAGCACGGAGAGCAGAAAATGTCCTATTTCGCCATAAACCGAGTCGTGATAGTGGGCCGATTGACACGCGATGTCGAGCTGCGCTCACTCCCGTCGGGTCGCAGCGTCGCGAACCTGCGGATCGCCTGCAACTCGAGCCACAAGGACGCCGACGGCCAGACCTCGGAGCGGCCTAACTACTTCGATGTCAGTGTCTACGGCGTCTCGGCTGAGAGTGTGGCCCGCTACACCAAGAAGGGCAGTCGCGTAGGCGTCGACGGCCGCCTCGAGTGGCGCGAGTGGGAGACTGCCGAGCAGCAGCGGCGCCAGGCCGTGAGCATCGTGGCCGACGTCGTCCAGTTCCTCGACGGCCCGGGTGGCCGGACGAGAGGCGAAGACGCCGGCGACGATGTGGGCGGAGACGACGATCGCGAGCTGGTGGGCGTTGGCGCCGAGGAGCTCGACGTCACGTTTTGAGCGGACAGCCCGGCGCGGATCCTCGGAAGATCCGCGCCGCGGCAGCTCTCGATTCGCGCGCCGCCCACGTAAACTGGCGCGCCAGCCAGTCCCTCTGCGACCACCGAGGAGTCAAGTGCCCGTCAACAAGCAAGCGATCGGCAAGACCTACGAGCCCGTGGTGTATGCCGTGGGCCGCGAGAAGATCAAGGAGTACTCGCTCGCTGTGGGCGAGACGAACCCACTTCATCTCGACGTGGCCGCCGCCCGCGCTGTGGGCTTCGCCGACGTCGTCGCGCCGCCGATGTTCGCCGTCGTCTACAGCGCCCCAGCGGTTGGGCCGCCGATCTTCGACCCGGAGATCGAGCTGAACTTCGCGATGATGGTGCACGGCGGGCAGGAGTTCGTCTGGGGGCCGCTGGTCGTGGCCGGCGATGAGATCACCACGACGGCCAGCGTCAAGGACATCTCCGAAGCAGACGGACGCGGCTACTACGTGTTCCAGTCGATCTCGACCAATCAGCGTGGCGAGCAGGTCTGCCGCGGAACCTGGACCAACATCGTGCGGGGAGTGTGAAGCTGTGGGCGAATTGAAGGTCGGAGATCAGATTCCGCGGGTAAGCGTCAACCCGGACAAGTACCTCACCAATCGCTACGCGGGCGCGTCCGGTGATTTCAACCCGATTCACATCGACGAGGAGTTCGCTCGTGCGGTGGGGCTTCCGGGGAGGATCCTGCACGGCCTCTGGACGATGGCGCAGGTCGCGCGGGCGCAGACGGAGGCGGCCGGCGGGCCGGGGCATCTCGAAGCGGCTGTCGGTGCAGTTCCGCGGCATGGGCGTGCCCGAGCACGAGGTGCTCGTCAGCGGCACCGTGCGCGAGCTGAGCGACGGGCGCGCACTGATCGACACCGTGGCCGAGCAGGATGGAAACCAGATCATCCGAAACGCCGAGGCGGAGCTCGAGCTCTAGCTCGTCGCGCTCCGTCCGGGCGTCAAGCGTCGGCCTACAATTGAACGATGCTCACCTCCCGCCAGGAGCGGATCCTGTGCAAGGTGGTGGACGACTACCTGCGCACCGGGCAGCCGGTCGCTTCTCGGTCGATCGCCGCTGCCCCCGACTTCGACTGCGGACCGTCGACGATCCGCAACGAACTTGCGCTGCTCGAGGAGCAGGGTCTGCTCGCGCATCCGCACGTCTCGGCTGGTCGTGTCCCGACGGATGCCGGCCATCGCTACGTCGTCGATCGCATGCTCGACTCGGGCCAGGGTCTCGAGGTTCGCCGCCGGCTCGAGCTCTCGCTGATTCGCCGAGAGATCGAGGAGGCGATGCGCACCACCTCGGAGACGCTCTCGCAGATGACCAACCTGCTGGCCGTCGTCTCGGCGCCGTCGCTCAACTCGGCGACGATTCGTCACGTCGAGGTGCTCGCGCTGCAGCCGGAAGTGGTGATGCTCGTCGTGATCACCTCCACCGGTGGCGTCTCGAAGCTATTTGCCACCTTTGACAGACCGGTCGACTCGGGGTTGCTGGCGTGGGCCGGCGAGTACCTGCGCGAGCGCCTGGTCGGCTACGGCCTGCGAGCGCGGATGCTGCAGCAGCGACTGCTCGACCCGAGTCTCTCGGCGGTCGAGTGCGCGTTTCTCGAGCGTCTGGCACCCGCCTTCGGCGATCTCGCATCGGAGGGTGAGGACGAGCTCTATGTGGACGGCACCGCCCGACTTTTCTCCGCCGGGCAGTTCGACGACGCGACCCAGCTCGAGGGACTCGTCGGCCTGCTAGAGCGGCGCGTGTCGCTCTTGCGCGTGCTGCGGGCGGCGCTGGGCGAGCAGGGCGTCTACGTGCGGATCGGGCGTGAGAACGAGATCCCGGCGATGCGCTCACTGGCGCTCGTCGCCACCGGCTACGGGCTGACCCAGCGCAAGCTGGGAGCCGTCTCGGTGATCGGGCCGGTGCGGATGGACTATGCAGGGGCGATCGTGACCGTTCGTGAGGCAGCGCACGAGCTCTCGCGCTTCATCGAAGACACCTATGCCGAGAACTGACACGACGAGCATGCCGCGCGACCCCTACGAGGTACTCGCCGTCGAGCGCAGCGCCTCCAGCCAGGAGATCAAGAAGGCCTTCCGCCAGCTGGCGCGTGAGCTGCACCCCGACGTCAACGCCCACGACCCGGATGCCGAGGAGAAGTTCAAGGAGGCTGCGGAGGCGTATGAGATTCTCAGCGACGAGGAGCGTCGCGCGACGTATGATCGCTACGGCCACGAGGGCCTTCGCTCGGGTGGGTATGCACCCAACTTCGATGCGTTCGGCTCGATCGGCGATCTGTTCGAGGCATTCTTCGGCGGTGGCGCGGGCGGCACGTTTGGCGGGCGCTCGGGACCGGCGCCCGGCGGCGACGTGGCCGTGGCCGTCGAGATCGATCTGATCGAAGCGGCGCACGGCGCCCAAGTCGAGGTTGCCTACGAGGCGATCGATCGCTGCGAGCACTGCCATGGCAACGGCGCCGAGCCGGGCACGCCGATCACGACGTGTGAGCGCTGCGGTGGCGTCGGTCAGCTGCAGGCGGCGACGCGCACGCCGTTCGGGCAGATGGTGCGTACGGTCGTGTGCGATGTGTGCGCGGGTGACGGGCGCGTACCCGAGCAGCCGTGCGGCGAGTGTCGTGGGCGCGGCCGCCGGGCGGCGAGGCGCACGGTCGACGTCGACGTGCCGGCCGGTATTGCCAACGGACAGCGACTGAGGCTCAGCGGACGCGGACACGCCGGCGAGCTCGGCGCGCAGGCGGGAGATCTCTACGTGCTGGTCCGCGTGCAGGAGGACAAGCGCTTCGTTCGCGAAGGCGACGACCTGATCACAGCACTCGACGTTCCGGCGCCCATGGCCGCCTTGGGTGGCACGCTCGAGGTGCCCACGCTCGAGCACAGCGCCGAGCTCGAGCTTGCCCCGGGCACCCAGCCGGGTGAGGTGCTGACGCTTCGTGGCGAGGGCATGCCTTCGCTGGGCCGCAGCCGGCGCGGGAACCTGCGCGTAGTCGTCAACGTCGTCATCCCGCGGCGCCTGAGCGAGGAGCAGCGCGAGCTGCTCGAGCAGCTGAACGGGACGCTGACGGAGGAGAACCTGCGCTCGGAGGAATCGATGTTCGCCAAGCTGCGCCGGGCCCTGGGCAGCCAGGCTGCGTGATTCGCCTCGCGGTTCGCGTGCACCGCGCGCAGGCGGAGATCGTCCTGGCGGAACTGCTCGAGCTCACGCCCGAGGGCGTTGAGGAGACGCGTCTGGGCGAGGAGATCGTCGAGTACGCCGTCTACGGCGCCCCCGGCGAGCTACCCAGCCTGCCGGATCTGAAAGCGGCGGCGGGCCCGGCGCTCGTCGAGATCTCGACGAGCGAGACGGCCGACGACTGGCAGGAGCGATGGCGTCGGTTCCATCGGCCGATCCTGATCAAGTCGCCATCGCGATCCCCCGGCTCGGGCGCCGCCGGATCGGTTCCTTCGCTCTACGTCCGACCGCCCTGGGAAGCCGCGCCGGAAGGTGATGGGGTGGAGGAGATCGTGATCGATCCTGGGCAGGCCTTCGGCACCGGCGCGCATGCTACGACGCGGCTGTGTCTGGAGCTCCTGCTCGAGATGGCGACGCTGGGGCTCGCGAACGGTTCGCTGCTGGACGTTGGCACCGGCTCGGGGGTGCTCGCGATTGCCGCAGCCCGGCTCGGCTTCGCGCCGGTGCTGGCGCTCGACCACGAGGCGCAGAGCGTCGAGGCGGCGATGGTCAACGCGGCCGTCAACGGGGTCGAGATCGAGGTCAAGCGCTTCGATCTGCGCGGCGAGCCGCTTCCGTGGCTCACTCCTCACCCGGCGCCGGCGCCAGACGCCGGCGCAGGCTGTGGCGAGCCCGAAGCGGTGGCCAGGCCGGCAGACGTCGTGCTCGCCAACCTGCTGCTGCCGCTCTTGCTCGAACTGGCACAGACGATGACTGATCGTCCTCGCCAGCTCGTCGCAAGCGGCCTGCTGCGCGAGCAGGCCGACGAGGTGGTCGACGCGTTCGCGGCGCGGTTCGAACTGCGCGAAAGGCGCAGGCTGCAGAGCGGCGAGTGGGCAGCCCTCTGGCTGTCGGGCGAGTGATCGCGGGGCGAGTGCGGAGGCGTCCTGGCGTGCGGCGCCCGATCGAGCCGAATCGCTACTGGTCTGGGATCTCGGTCGCCGCGCGCACGATCGCGCGATAGACGAGATCGATCGCCGCGCGGATGCCGTCCTCTTCGCCGACCAGGCGATCGGCGGCCGCGAGGGCTCGGTGGATCGTCTCGAGCGCTTCGCCGTCGCTGCCGGGCGCGGGATCGCGGCACGCGGCAATCGCCATCTCGAGCATCGCGTGGGCTTGATCGGCGACGCCAGTGAACAGGGCCGGCCCAACGAGGCTCGCATACCCGTAGACGCGCGCGAGCCTGCCGGACAGCCTGATCGAGGCGCCCCGCCGGGGCGCGGCGCGCGCGGGCAGGTCGTTTCCGTCGATCAGCGCCGCCATCGTCCCGCCGAGCATCGCCCTGGTCGTTTGCTCGTCGAGCCTCGCCTGACGGGCGATGCGCAGGGCGAGGTAGAGCGTCGTCGCGGGCATGCCGTACGGAGGGTCGGATGCGAACACGATCCGCTCGGCCGGAACGCGCGCGAACAGCTCGATCACATCCAGCGGGAAGAAACAGGAGATGTCGTAGAGGACCGCCGGATGATCGGCCAGGCGCGTCGTCAGGATGCCCTGATCGCAGATCGCGCCGTGCGCGAGAATCAGCGTTGCGCCGGGGTGGCGCAGGGCAAGCTCGGCGAGCCCCTCGGCGAGCGGCGGCAGGCCGCGCCCGGCGTGGATCAGGATCGGCACGGAAGCCTCTTCGGCGAGCGCGAACACCCCGTCCATCTCCTGCCCGTCGAACTGGAAGGCCTGGGCGCGTGGGTGCAGCTTGATCCCGCGTGCACCGACAGAGAGGCAGCGCTCGGCCTCGTCTACTGGGTCTTCGGCCGGATCGAGCCGGCAGAAAGGCACGAGGCGCTCGTCGCTTTCGGTGGCCCAGTCAAGCACGCGATCGTTGGGCACGCGATAGGAGGGATGGCGCTCGGGGTCGTGCAGCGGAAACACGCACGCGCGGCGCGCATCGGCGGCGTCAAGCTGTACGAGCAGTTGCGCGAGGGTGAGCGAGCGGCCGTCCTCGTCGAGCCCGAGATGGGTGTGGGCGTCGATCACTTCGGTGTCCGCCGGGCGCATCGCCTCGACCTCTGCGAGAAACGGGGCCAGGGCGTCGGCGTAGAGCGACTTGTTCACGGGCGCCACCTTATTCACTCGCGTGCGCTCGTCACGGATCGACGGCGGCGCCGCGCTCACTCGGGCGGTGATGGCGGAAGGGTGCAAAGCGAGCGAGTCGGGGGCCGGTTGGCCCGATTCTCGCCAGACGCGCGTATCCTGAGGTGGGGATGGCAATTGTCGATCAGATCAAGACCGATCTGCAGGGGGCGATGCGCGCGGGCGAGAAGGAGCGCGTCGGCGCTCTGCGCCTCGTGCTCTCCGAGCTGCAGAAGGCCGTCAAGGAAGGATCGGACGATGAGCTCGCCGTGCTGCGGCGCGAGCGAAAGCGCCGCCTGGAGGCGGCACGCGCCTACCGCGAGGCCGGTCGCGAGGATCTCGCTGCCGGCGAGGAGTCCGAGGGCGAGCTGATCGGCGGATACCTGCCGGCCGAGCTCTCCGAAGCCGAGCTCGAGTCGATCGTCGCCCAGGCCGTGCGCGAAAGCGGTGCGCAGTCGGTGAAGGACATGGGGCAGGCGATGAAGCAGGCGATGGCGGCTGTCGACGGCCGCGCCGACGGCAAGCGTGTCTCCGGACTGGTGCGAGCGTCGCTGCAGGGATGAGGACGCAGGTCGAGCTACCGAACGACGTCGCCGTGGAGCTGGCGGGCAGTCAGGACGCGGTCCTTCGGGCGCTGGAGGCGCACCTCGACTGCAAGGTCTTCCTGCGCGGCAACGTGCTCACGTTCGACGGCGAGGAGAGCGAGACGCACGCCGGCGAGCGGGTCGTGCGCGAGCTCTCGGAGCTGATCGCGCGGGGTCATCAGATCGGGCCGGGCACGATCTCGGCCGTGACGGGCGCGCTCGACGCGCACGAGTCGCCGGCGCGGGTGCTCGAGGACATCGTCTGGCGCCACCGCGGCCTGCGCGTTGCGCCGAAGACGGTCAACCAGAAGCGCTACGTGGATTCGGTGCGCAACAACACGGTTACGTTCGGCGTCGGCCCGGCAGGAACCGGCAAGACATTTCTCGCGGTAGCGATGGCCGCCGCGGCGCTCTCGCGCCACGAGGTGAACCGGATCATCCTCACACGCCCGGCGGTCGAGGCCGGCGAGCGGCTCGGCTTCCTGCCGGGTGATCTGATGGCGAAGGTGGACCCTTATCTGCGACCTCTATTCGATGCGCTGCACGACATGCTTGACCCGGAGAAGGTCTCACAGCACATCGAGCGCGGAGTGATCGAGATCGCCCCGCTCGCGTTCATGCGCGGGCGAACGCTGAACGACTCCTTCGTGATCCTCGATGAGGCCCAGAACACGACGCCCGAGCAGATGAAGATGTTCCTCACGCGTCTGGGCTTCGGCTCGCGCATGGTCGTGACCGGCGACATCACGCAGGTCGACTTGCCGCGCGACCAGAGGTCTGGGCTGATCGTCGTCGGCGAGGTGCTCGATGCGATCGAGGGGATCGAGTTCGTGCGCTTCGGCGGCGAGGACGTCGTGCGGCACAAGCTCGTGCAGCGCATCGTCGAGGCCTACGACGTGCACTCCCAGCGGGAGGCACCCGAGCTTCGCTCGGCCGATCGCCGCGCCTGAGGCTTGGATGCTCGAGGTCGAGGTCCTGATCAGCGAGCGCGACGCGGCGAGCGGTCGAATCCCGCCGCCCGAGGAGGTTCGCCGGCTGTGCGCGCTCGCCGCCGGCTCGGCTGGGGTCGGAGAGGGTCATCTCGCGGTCGAGTTCGTCGATGAGCCGCGCATCGCCGAGCTCAACGGCCGCTACCGCGGGCGGCCGAAGCCGACCGACGTGCTGTCGTTCCCGATCGACGAAACGGGGCCCGAGGCAGGAGCTCGAGAGCTAGGCGACGTGCTGATCTGCCTCGAGCACACCGTGGACGTGCGCGAGGCGATCGTCCACGGCGTGCTCCATCTGCTCGGAATGGATCACGAGACCGACCACGGCGAGATGCTCCTCGTGCAGCGTGAGCTGCTCGCGAGGGTGCGAGCTTGACGCGTAGCGGCTTCGTCGCGTTGGCAGGCAGGCCGAACGTCGGCAAGTCGACGCTCGTCAACGCGATTGTCGGAAACAAGGTGGCGATTGTCTCGGATCGCCCGCAGACGACGCGGAGGGCGATTCGGGGAGTGCGCTCGGACGGTGATTGCCAGCTGGTGCTCGTCGATCTGCCCGGTGTGCAGCGCCCTCGCGACGAGCTCACGGCGCGGATGGCCGCGCGCGTGCAGCAGGAGCTCGCGGATGCGGACGTCGCCCTGTTGGTGCTCAACGGCGAGCAGGGTGTTGGCCCCGGGGATCGCTTCATCGCTGCGACGCTCGCGGGCGCGGATGTGCCGGTGACGATTGCCATCAACAAGGTCGACAGGCTTTCGCGTGCGGCGACGGCGGCCGCGCTTGAAAGTGCCGCCGCGCTAGAGGTCGCCGAGGAGCTGTTTCCCATCTCTGCGCGCACCGGCAGTGGCGTAGCCGCGTTGGTCGAGCACCTTGCGGCGTGCATGCCGGAGGGCCCGTTCATGTTCGCTGAGCAGGCGATCTCCGACCAGTCCGAGGTCGTTCAGCTGGCCGAGCTCGTGCGCGAGGCGGTGATCAGGCGCACGTTTCAGGAGATCCCCCATGCGGTCGAGGTCGTGGTCGAGGAGATCGAGCAGCCACGTCCTGGGTTGACACGTGTACGGGCATTGATCTGGGTTGAAAGTGCCTCGCAGAAGGGGATCCTGATCGGCGCGCACGGGAGCATGATCAAGGCGATCGGCACGGCGGCGCGGCGCGAACTGGAGCGAGTGCTCGGCGAGCAGGTGCACCTCGATCTGTCCGTGCGCATCCGCCGCGACTGGCGCACCGACGAGGGACTGCTCGACCGTTTGGGGATAACCTAGCCGGCAGCGACGCAACCTGTGCGGGCCATCCCGATAAGCACATGCCATCGAGTTGGCAAAAGTTCTACTCGGTCTGATTCATAGCATGATTGGAATGCAAGCGTTCGCCAATTCGGGTACCTTCTGCGTAGACGCCAGTTGACCAGGAAGGGCGAGAATGTCGGCTAAGCACGCGGTATTGGGGCTCGTTATCGAGCGCCCCGGATATGGATATCAGCTGGCCCAGCGCCTCGATGAGCGTTTCAGCTCGTCGGGCTTTGCGCCATCCGGTGTCTACTCGGCGCTCGATCAGCTGAGCCGCGACGAGCTGGTCCGCAGCGCCGGCGAGCTCGGGCCGGGGCCCGCGCGGCGAGCCGCGCCGCGCACGATCTACGAGGCCACCGAAGAGGGGATCGACCACTTCGAGGCCTGGATGCTCGACCCCTCGCCGATGCCGCCGCTGCGCGACGAGCTGCACATGAAGATCGCCCTTTGCCGCCCGCGCAACGTGCCGCGGCTGATCGAGATGATCGGCGGCCAGGAACTGGTCTGCCTCGGCCGGCTGCGTGACCTGAAGAGCATCACCGAGGAAGTACCGGGTCCTGCGCACGATTGGTCGAGGCTGATGGGTGTGCTCGCCTCCGAGGCCGAGATAGCGTTTTGGAACGCACGGATCGAGTGGCTGCAGAGCGCCCGCGAGCTGCTCGAACAGCTACGCGACGAGCGCGAGTCCGCGAAGCCCGGCGGGGTCGCGGGAAGCTTTGCGGGCCAGGTGGACCGGCTGCGGAGGATCTGATGACCGAGGCATTGCTCTCGCTGGACTCGGTCAGCAAGAGCTACTGGCGAGGGCCCTCGGAGGTGCGCGTGCTGTCCAACGCCTCCCTGGATCTTCATGCCGGCGAGTTCATGGGCGTTTGGGGTCGTCGCGGCGCCGGCAAGACGACGCTGCTGCGGATCGCCGCGGGCCTCGAGACGCCCGACCGGGGGACGGTGCGCTTCGACGGGGAGGACCTGTCCTCGCTCTCCGAACAGGGGCACGCCAGGCTGCGGCGCGGCGAGGTCGGCTGGGTGCGGCGCTCGGGGCCGCGTAGCGAGCTGTGCATCCTCGACTATGTGGCTCTGCCGCTGCTGATCGACCACGGTCAGCGCGAGGCGAACGGGCGTGCGGATCGGGCGCTGCGACGCGTGGGCATGGCGCAATGCGCGGGCCAGCACTGGGAGAGCCTCTCCGACGGGGAGCGGGCGCTCGTGGCGATCGCACATGGCATCGCGCGCGAGCCGCGGCTGCTGCTGATGGACGATCCGACGGCCAACTTGGGCGTGCGCGAGCGTGAGGAGATCCTGCTGCTGCTTCGCGCGCTCGTCGAGGAGACGAAGCTGGCCGTTCTGATGACGGTGCCCGACATGCCTACCGCGCTGCGCTCGCATCAGCTGCGCGCTCTGAGCGGCGGGCGTCTGCTGACTCCTCCTCCCGATGCCCACGACGGCGAGGACAACGTGATCGACTTTCCTGGCGTTCAGCGCTCCGCCTAGATGTTCGTTGTGACGGCTGCAGGCGAGCCTCCCGAGCCCGTCGGATCTGGCTGCTAGTGCTCGAGCTGCGTGCTTTGGTCAAGCACTTCCCGGTTGCCTCGGGTACGCCCGTCCGTGCGGTGGACGGCGTCTCGCTCTCGGTATCCAGGGGCGAGTTCGTCGCGCTCTACGGCCCGAGCGGCTCCGGTAAGACGACGCTGCTGATGCTGATTGCCGCGCTGCTGCAACCGGACGCCGGGTCGGTCCTGCTGGACGAGCGTGACATCTCCAGGCTCAGTGATCTGGAGGCCGCCCGGTATCGCTTGCACGAGCTCGGCTTCGTCAGGCAGACGCTCAACCTGATCCCCGGCGCGACCGCGCTCGACAACGCGGCGCTCAAGCTGATGGGCACCGATATCGGTGCTCGGGAGGCGCGCCGGCGTATCCTGCCACTGCTCGAGCGACTCGGTCTCGGCGAGCGGCGCACACATCGTGCCGAGCAGCTCTCGATGGGCGAGCGCCAGCGCGTGATGGTCGCCCGGGCGCTCTCCACGGGGCCGAAGCTGCTTCTCGCGGACGAGCCGACCGGGAGCCTCGACAGCACCCGAGGTAGGGAAGTTCTCGAGCTGCTTGCCGAGACGTGCCGCGAGCGGGGGGTGGCGGTCGTGCTCGTCACGCACGATCCGCAGGCCGCGTCGTTCGCCGATCGGGTATTCGCGCTACGCGATGGCCGACTTGTCGAGCACGAGCCGGATCGGTTGAATGCCGCCTTGAGGGCCGGCTGACCGGACGCATCGGGGTTGGGGGAGGGGGATGAGGCTCTCGAGCATCGTGCGCCTGTATCGCGTTCGCCTGCGCGCGCGGATCACCCAGGAACTGTTCGCCGTGCTGGGGATCGCGATCGGCGTGGCGCTGTTGTTCGCCTCGCAGGTGGCCAATACGAGTCTCGACGACTCCGTCCAGCGCCTCACCACCGGCATCGTCGGTCACATGCGCTTTCAGGTCGCCGCGCGCGACGTCCACGGCTTCGACGCAACGTTGCTGTCACGGGTGTCGAGGCTTCCGCACGTGCAGGCCGTCGCCCCAGTGATCGAGCAGAGTGCGAATCTCGTAGGCCCCGGCGGGGAACACTCGGTGGATCTGATCGGCACAGATCCCCGTCTTGCCCGTCTGGGGGGCAGCATCGCGCGACGCCTGGCCACCGTGCCACTGAGCGGTGCTCGCGTTTTCACGGTGCCGGCCGGGATCGCACGGGACATCGGCGTAACTTCGATCCGGCCGGTTACCGTGCAGATCGGCTCGAGCTCCACCACCGCGCTGCTGGTGCCGCAACTGCTCGAGCGCGAAACGGGCTCGCTCGGGGAGAGCCCGGTCGCGCTGGCGTCGCTGGGCATGGTGCAGAAGCTCGCCGACCTGCCCAATCGGCTCACGAGCATCTACGTGCGCTCCCCGCGGCGCTTCGACCGGCCGGTGAAAGCCGAGCTCGAGCGGCTGGCGGGCGGGGGATTGGATGTCCGCCCGGCCGACATCACGACGAAGCTGTTCCGGCGAGCAGCCGGGCCGGTTGACCAGTCGACGGGGCTGTTCTCGGCGCTGAGCGCGCTGGTCGGCTTCCTATTCGCCTTCAACGCGCTGATGCTGACCGTGCCACAACGCAGGAGCCTGATCGAGGACCTGCGGCTCGACGGTTACACGCGCAGCATGATCGTGCAGGTGCTGACGCTCGACGCACTCGTGCTCGGCGTCGTCGCATCCGCGTTCGGCTTGCTGCTCGGCGACGTGCTGTCGGTCGCGGTGTTCAGCTCGAACCCGGGCTACCTCTCCTTTGCGTTCCCGATCGGCGCGCAGAGGATCGTCACCTGGCAGAGCGTGACATTTGCGGCACTCAGCGGAATGCTCGCCGCCGGCACGGGCGTGCTCGCCCCCTTGCGCGCTGAGATCGCCGAACGTCGAGCAGGGCTCCATCAGTTGCAAGCTCGCCGCCGCCACGGCAGGTCTTGGTGGTTTCTGCCTGCCGCGGGCATCTGCCTCGTCGGCACCACGTTCATTCTGGTGGCGGAGCCGCAAGCGGCGATCGTCGGCGTCGTGAGCCTGACGCTTGCGCTGCTCCTGTGCTTGCCCGCTCTCCTGGATCTCGTGATCCGCGCGAGTGGGCGTGCGCAGACAATGCTTTCCGGCGCGGCGTCTTATCTCGCGGTGATCGAGCTGCGCTCGCGCTCGAATCGCCCGCGGTCACTGGCGATTGCGGCTACCGGTGCGATCGCGGTGTTCGGCAGCGTTTCGATCCAAGGTGCGCGTGACAGCCTTCAGCGCGGGCTGGACGCATCGGCACGTGCGATCGACTCCGGCGCCGACATCTGGGTGACGCCGTCCGGGACAGCCAACTCGCTCGCCACGACGCCGTTCGCCGACCGAGACAGCGCCGCGCTAGCGCGCCTTTCTGGAGTGCGTTCCGTGCGGCTCTATCGCAGCAGCTTCCTCGACTGGGGCAGTCGACGGATCTGGGTGCTGGCCCCTCCGCGCGCAGACCCCCATCCGATTGCGGCGAGCCAGCTCCTGCACGACAAACTTGCGAGCACGACAGCTCGTCTGCGGGCTCACGGATGGGTCGTCATCTCCCAGGCGATTGCCTCCGAACACAATCTCCACACGGGAGAGACGTTCACGCTGCCGAGCACGCGCCCGACGACCCTGCGGGTCGCAGCCCTGAGTACGAACATGGGATGGCCGCCCGGCGCGATCGTGCTGAATGCGGACGACTACGCGCGTGCGTGGGCAAGCGAGCAGCCGAGCGCGCTCCAAGTCGAGCTGGCGCCGGGCGCCTCGACGGCTGCGGTCAGCCGTGAGGTCGCTCGGGTGCTCGGTCCCGGCTCGGCGCTGCGTGCGGAAACGCTCGCCGAGCGTGTGCATCTGCACTACGGAACGGCTTCGCAGGGTCTCTCGCGTCTGACCCAGATCAGGACCCTCGTGCTGATCGCGGCTGTGCTCGCGATGGCAGCTGCGATGGGCGCGATGATCTGGCAGCGCCGGGTGCGACTTGCGGACATGAAGGTCGACGGCTTCAGCCGGCTCGTGCTCTGGCGCTCGCTGATTTGGGAGAGCGCAATCTTGCTCGGTCTCGGCTGTGCACTTGGGGCGGCGTTCGGCGCGTATGGTCAAGTGCTGCTCAGCAGAGCGCTCTCGGTGGTAACGGGATTTCCCGTGATCGAAGCCTCTCCTCTGGCGCCGGCGGCGGCCAGCTTCCTCCTGATTACGGCCGTTGCCGTGGGGATGGTCGCCGTGCCCGGCTATGTAGCTGCGCGTGTACGTCCCGCGGTCGGACTGCCCGAGTAGTCCACGTGTCGACGATGACGACCGACCCGACCCCTAGCATCCGGGAGAGTTCCGATCGATGGATAGATGCCCGACCCGCTTCCACTCTCTCCACGGCAGGTCTGGGTCCTTTTGGCGGCTGTCTTGCGGGAGCTGCTTTGGGGCCTGAGGGCCGTGTCGCGCGAGATCCACATTCTGCGAGCGTATGCCTCGGCGATCCCTGACGCCCAGCTCCGCGAGGACGCCCTGAGCTCGATCGAACACAAGCGTGGCCATGCGGACGGAGCGGCATTGTTCTGGATCCTTCCGCGCCGCCGGAACATGACCCTGCTCCGCGTGCTGGTGACCTACCAGGTGATCTGGGATTTCCTCGACTGCGTGAACGAGAGTGGCGCCCACCTGGGGACGAGGAATGGTCGCCAGCTCCACAAGGCGCTGATCGAGGCGCTCGATCCGAGCGCTCCGATCTCCGACTACTACCGCTATCACCCGTGGCAAGACGACGGTGGCTACCTGCGCAAGCTCGTGGAAACGTGCCGCGAAGGGTGCGCCACACTGCCCGCCTACGGGCGGGTGAGGCCCCTGGCAGTCCGCGAAGCCCGGCGAGCCCAGGTTCTGGCGCTGAATCACGACACCGATCCATGCGATCGCGACATGGCGCTCAAGCAGTGGGCGGTCGGGGAGTTCGCAGACGAACAGCCAGTCAGCTGGTACGAGCTTGGCAGCGCTGCCAGTGCGTCGCTGACCGTGCATGCGTTTCTCGCCTTGGCGGCACAGCCGATATGTTCGGAGGCGGAGCTTCGCCGCACCTGTGAGGCCTATTTTCCCTGGATCTCAGGCACGGCGACGATGCTCGACAGCTACGTGGATCAAGTCGAAGACGAGATCAACGGAGATCACCAGTACGTCGCTCACTATCCGAGCGAAGTGGTTGCCGGACAGCGGATGCGCCATCTGGTGGCTCGCTCCGCGAGGGAGGCGCGAAGGCTGAGAAACGGCCACCGTCATGCCGTGATCACCGCGTGCATGGTCGCGCTGTACCTATCCAAGGACAGTGCGCACGCGCCCGACATGCGCGCGAGTACCGCCAGCTTCGTGCACGCGGGCGGGTCGTTGACGCGTTTGCTGCTTCCTGCCCTGCGAATCTGGCGAAACGTCTTCGCGCAACGAGCGTGAGAAATGTGTCCAGGTCCCCGGAATTTCCGCGTATTGCAAGGACTAGTCAGAACTGAATATTCAGGAAAGCCTTAGTGAGCGTCTAGCAAATCGGCATCATTCGTCCAACGCGATGATGGATGAGAACGGAACTCAAGTCTTGCCGGCCAGGAGAGAGAAGCCGCGCCGCTCGCGGCGCGCGAAGGCAGGCGCTTCGGGGGCCGCATCCAAAGCCGCGTCGTCTCGCCAGTGGCAGCGAGCCGGACGTCCCTCGCGGCGTTCGGCTCGCACCGATGGCGAGCCCGGCGGGGATGCCGTGCTGATCGAGCTGTCCAAGTCCCAGGTCGATCAGGTCGTGCGCAGCGCAGGCCAGGGAGGGACGTTGTCGGTCCTGCTCTCTGCGGTCAAGGACCCGCAATGGCCGCTGTCGCTCGACTCGGAGGAGTGGGCCTATCCCGCCCAGCTGGATGACCGTCGCCTGTCTCGCTCGCTGCTGTCCGGTCTGCTCGTGCTGTCCTGCTTCCCCGCCGACGGCGGGTATCTCGGGATCGCAGAACTGGCACGGATGCTCGACATGAACACAAGCACCACCCATCGTTATGTCACGACGCTATTGGCGGTCGGGCTGCTGGAGCGCAATCCAGGCACCCGCAAGTACCGTCTCATCGCGCAGTAGCTGGGCGGAGTTGCCCACCCGGCCGCGGCGCGAGGGTCGCGATTGCCCGCGTCCGCAGGAATCGTCGCTCAGAGCCTGCGCCGGAGGTGCTCGGCGATCCGCCGCACGCCGGCGAGGTCGACCTCGCCGCTGAACTGGAACGGCACGCCGACCACGTCAAGTCCACGCCGTCGCAGGCGTGCGAGCTGATTGTGCTGCGCACGCGCCCGCTCGGACACGGCTCGGGCGGCGGCCGTGGCTGCCAGCACCGTCGCAGCGCCGTCGCTGCCGGCGGGCGCTGAGCGACTTGGCGGCTGTGACCGTGCCGAACGCGAACCTTTGGCGTTCGGCTTTGCCGGTCGAGCCGCTCGTGCCTGGTCGGCGTGTGAGCTCAGCGCCGAGAGCTGTTCGAGCTCTGACGGATTGAAGCGCTGCGGCAACGTGCCGTTCACCACCACCGCGCCGAGGTCGCGGCCGAGCTGCTCGCCGAGCCGCCGCTGAAGCTCGAGCGTCTCGGTGACGGCGAGCTCGCTGGCGTGCGCGACGGCGATGTAGTCGGAGCGGGAGGGGTCCTCGAGTAGCTGGCGCAGACGCTCGGCCTGCCCGGCGATCGGGCCGACGCGCGCGATCGCCCCGAACGTGCGTGGCGAGTCGAGCATGCCGAGCGCGTGGCCTGTGGCAGGGGCGTCGAGCACGACGAGGTCATAGCCACGACCGCGCCCTTTCCAGCGCTTGCCCTGCGTCAGCTCCCAGACCTTGACCATGCTGACGAGCTCTCTGGCTCCCGGGGCGGCGGCGGCGAAGTACTGGAAGGTGCTGCTCGAGGCCAGCACGCGCCCGGAGACGCGTCCGCCAAGCGACTGCAGCCATTCCAGCAGCGCGCGATCGGGGTCGATCGAAAGGCTCCACAGGCCCTTCTGCAACTCGATCTCCTCGCCCGGCTCGGGCTCGCCCACACCCAGCAGCGCGCACAAGCGGCTCTGCTCGCCGACCTCGACGACGATCGTGCGCAGGCCGCGCTCCGCGCCCAGCAGCCCGAGCGCGGCGGCGAGCGTGGACTTGCCGACACCACCCTTGCCGCTGACGACGAGCAGTTCGCGATCGAGGACGGAGCTCATGCCGGCTTCAGTGTGTCTCAAACGGGTGGGATGCAGGCGCGACCTCCGAGGATCCAGGCTCGACCTACAATCGTGCGGATGAGCTCGGCAGCGCAAGGGGGAGCAATCGACGCGCAACTCGTCTATGACGAGCGCGGCCTCGTGCCCTGCGTGGTGCAGGATTGGAACAGCGGTGAGGTGTTGATGCTCGCGTATATGAACGAGACAGCGCTGATGCGCACGCGTGAGACCGGCGAGCTGCACCTGCACAGCCGCTCACGCGACGAGCTCTGGCACAAGGGGGCGACGAGCGGGAACGTGCAGGTCGTAAGGGCGCTGCGCACGGACTGCGACGGTGACACGGTGCTGGCGCTCGTCGAGCCCGCCGGTCCTGCCTGCCACACCGGCGAGCGCACCTGCTTTCACCGTGGCGAGCTGACGCCGGCGCCGAGCGAGGTGCTGCCCGAGCTGGAGCGCACGATCGCCGAGCGTGCCCGGACCCGCCCGGCGGGCTCCTACACGGTCGAGCTGCTCGAAGACCCACAGCTCGCCGGCGCGAAGGTGATGGAGGAGGCTGAGGAGGTCGCGCGCGCAGCGCGCGAGGAGTCAGACGAGCGCGTCGACGAAGAGGCGGCCGATGTGATCTACCACCTGCTCGTGCTGATGCGCGGCAGGGGGCGCTCGCTTGCCGACGCCGAGCGGGTGCTCGATGAGCGTCGCTGCTGAGGCGCTGACAGACGCGCCGCGCGTGGAGCCGAGCCTCGAGCAGGCGCGCGCGCTGTCGGAGCGCCACAACCTGATCCCGCTGCGCCACAGCTTCATCGACGACTGCGAGACGCCCGTCTCGGCGTTCCTGAAGCTGCGTGAGCTCGCGCCCGGCGAGCCGGCTTTCCTGCTCGAGTCGGCAGAGCAGGGACAGCGCGTCGGGCGCTACTCGTTCATCGGCATTCACCCGCGCACCGTGCTGCGCTGGTCGCTGGGCGACGAGGGCGATCCGTATGCGCTGGCGGCGGACGCCGTGGCGGGATTCGATCAGGCCCCGGCCGGCGAGCAGGCGCCGCCGTTCACGGGTGGGGCCGTCGGCTTCTTCGGCTACGACCTCGTCCGCACGGTCGAGCCGCTCGGCGACCCGAATCCAGACGTGCTGGGGCTGCCCGACATGGCGCTGATGCTGACCGACCTGCTGGTCGTGTTCGATCACCTCAAGCACACGATCACGATCCTCGCCAACGCCGACGTGCAGGCCGAGCCAGACCTCGAGCGGGCCTACGAGGCGGCGGTACGCGCGATCACCGAAGTGCGCGCGCAGCTGACCGGTCCCGTGCCACGCCCGGAGCGCCCCGAAGGTCCACGGCCCCATCCCGAGTTCCGCTCGAACATGACGCGCGAGCGCTTCGAAGCGATCGTCGCGCGAATCGTCGAGTACATCATCGCCGGGGATGCGTTCCAGGTCGTTCCCTCCCAGCGCTGGTCGGCTGCCGTGCCGGTCGAGGCGTTCTCGATCTATCGAGGCCTGCGCGCCGTCAACCCGAGCCCGTACATGTACTACCTGGACTTCGGCGACTTCCAGGTGGCCGGCGCCAGCCCCGAGCCGCTGCTGACGGTCAACGGACGGCACGTCAGCACGCGCCCGATCGCGGGCACGCGCCATCGCGGCGCCACGCCCGAGGAGGACCGCCGCATCGCCGGCGAGCTGCTCGCCGACGAGAAGGAGCGAGCCGAGCACGTGATGCTCGTGGACCTCGGGCGCAACGACCTCGGCCGTGTCTGCGAGTACGGCACGGTCGTCGTGGACGAGCTGATGGAGGTCGAGTCCTACAGCCACGTGATGCACATCGTCTCGGAGGTCTCCGGCACGCTGCGCGAGGGCGTCGGCGCGATGGACGCGCTGCGCTCGGCGCTCCCCGCCGGCACGCTGTCGGGTGCGCCGAAGGTCCGCGCGATGCAGATCATCGACGAGCTCGAGCCGGTCAAGCGCGGCGGCTACGGCGGCGCGATCGGCTACCTCAGCTATGGCGGCGACCTCGACACGGCGATTCACATCCGCACGGTCGTCGTCAAGGACGGGGTCGCGCACGTGCAGGCCGGCGGCGGGACCGTCGCCGACGCCAAGCCCGAGTACGAGTACGAGGAGTCCGTCGCCAAGTCGACTGCCGCCAAACGGGCGATAGAGCTCGCCTGCGACCAGCCGGATTGGCCATGAGCACGCAGACCTCGCCCGGACGGGTCCGATGAGAGTCCTCGTGCTCGACAACTACGACTCGTTCACCTACAACCTCGTTCAGTACCTGGGCGAGCTCGGCGCGGAGATCGACACGGTTCGCAACGACCGCGCGAGCGTCGATCAGCTGCTCGCGGGGTCCTATGACCGCTGCGTCGTCTCGCCGGGGCCGTGCACGCCGGACGAGGCGGGCATAACGCTTGAGCTCGTGCGCCGTATGCCCGAGTCGGGGGTGCCGACGCTCGGCGTCTGCCTCGGCCATCAGGCGCTGGCGCAGGCGTTCGGCGGTCGCGTGCGTCTGCAGGACCCGGTGCACGGCAAGGCGACGACGATCGAGCACGACGGACGCACGATCTTCGCCGGCGTGAGCTCGCCGCTGACCGTCGGGCGATACCACTCGCTCGTGGTCGATCCGCAGCTGCCCGACTGCCTGGAAGAATCGGCGCATGGGGGCGACGTCGTGATGGGGGTGCGCCATCGCGAGCTGCCGGCCGAGGGCGTGCAGTTCCACCCGGAGTCGGTGCTCACGGCCGAGGGCAAGAAGCTGCTGGCGAACTTCCTCGGCGAGCGCTGATGCCCAACGCGATCCTCACGAACGCGATCGATGCGCTCGCCTCGCGCCGGGACCTGAGCGCCGACGAGACATCCGCGGTGCTCGCCGAGATCATGCACGGCGAGGCCTCGGAGACGCAGATCGCCGGCTTCCTGATCGCGCTGCGCACGAAGGGGGAGACGGTCGACGAGCTCGCCGGCCTGGCGCGCACGATGCGCGAGCTTGCCGCGCACGTGCCGACCACGCGCGAGGACCTGCTCGACACTGCCGGCACGGGCGGGGGGCGCCGCACGTTCAACGTCTCCACGACGGCCGCGCTGATTGCCGCCGGCGCGGGCTGCGCCGTCGCCAAGCACGGCAACCGCTCGGCCACCAGCTCATCGGGCTCGGCCGACCTGCTGGAGGCGCTCGGCGCGCGGATCGACCTCGCGCCGGACGGGGTGGCGCGTTGCATCGAGGAGGCCGGCTTCGGCTTCATGTTCGCCCCGGCGCACCATCAGGCGACGCGCTACGTCGTCCCCGTGCGCCGCGAGCTTGCCGTTCGAACGATCTTCAACTTCCTCGGGCCGCTGACGAATCCGGCCGGGGCGCGGCGCCAGCTGATCGGCGTCTCCGATCCGGCGTTCCTGGAGACGATCGCCGGCGCGCTGGCGCGCCTGGGCGTCGATCGCGCGCTGGTCGTCTCATCGGAGGACGGCCTCGACGAGCTGTCGATCGCGGCCGCGACGAAGGTAGTCGAGGTCAACGGCGATCAGCTCGAGCGCTACACGCTGGCTCCCGGCGACGTCGGCATCGAGCAGTCTTCCCCCGAGGTGTTCGAGCGCGATTGCGCAGGGGGCACGCCGGAGCAGAACGCCGCCATCGCACGCGCGATCCTCGGCTACGGAGCAGATGCCGAGCCGGCGCAGAGCGCGCCGGCCGCCGCCGTTGAGCTCGCTGCGATCAACGCGGGCGCCGCGATCTATGCGGCCGGCGCTGCCGACTCGATCGGTGGGGGGGTCGAGGCAGCCCGCGCGGCGCTCGCCGACGGGGCCGCCGCCGAGGCACTCGCACGCTACGTGCAAGCGAGTCACGCCAACGCTTCGAGCGGGGTAGCGCCGTGAACTCGACGCCGCCGTCGGTGCTCGCGCAAATCCTGCAGAGCACGCGCGAGCGGCTCGAGCAGCGCAAGCGCGTGCTGCCGCTCGAGCAGCTTCGCCGCAGCGCCACGGAGCGCCCCACCACGCCCCGTGGCTTCCGTACGGCGCTGGCGCGGCCGGGGATCTCGGTGATCGCCGAGTTCAAGCGACGCTCCCCCTCGGCCGGGGTGCTGCGTGAGCACGCCGACCTGGCCGAGCTCGTGGGCGCGTATGAGCGAGGCGGTGCGAGCGCGCTGTCGGTGCTCACCGAGGAAGCCAACTTCGCGGGCTCGCTCGATGACCTGAGCGCTGCGCGCGAGCTCTGCGCGCTGCCTGCCCTGCGCAAGGACTTCGTCGTCGAGGAGTATCAGCTGCTCGAGGCGCGATCGGCCGGTGCGGATGCCGTGCTGCTGATCGTCGCGGCGCTGACCGACTCAGAGCTGGCCGCGCTCCAGGATGCCGCGCAGGTACTCGGCCTGGACGTGCTCGTCGAGGTTCACGACCGCGACGAGCTCGATCGCGCGCTCGCCGTGGGCGCTGAGCTGATCGGCGTGAACAACCGCGACTTGCGTGACTTCAGCGTCGACCTGCGGCGCACGATGCAGTTGCGCGGCGCGATACCCGATGGCGTCGTCGTCGTGTCCGAGTCGGGGATCGGCTCCTGCGAGCAGCTACGCGAGCTCGAGCGCGAGGGGGTCGACGCGGTGCTCGTGGGCGAGTCGTTGATGCGCGCCGCCGAGCCCGAGCAGGCATTGCGGGCGCTGCTCGGCGAGCGCGTCGCCGGTGGCTCGGGGCCCAGCCGAGGGGCGTGCGCGACGGGGGCCGGCCTTCAGGTCCGCGATATGAAGCTTTTAGACACACCGACACCAGGCTTTATTTCGCCTTCATAGGTCCTCTCGATCATTCATGCCAGTGAAGCGCTCGTTCGCAATCCCATTCATCTCGGCGCTGCTCGGCGGCGCGATCGTCGTCGCCGTGGTTGCCGCCTTCGGCGGGCTGAAGGGCTCTGAAAAGACGGTCACGACCGTCCAGGCCGCCCCGATCGCCCCATCCAACGCCTCGCAGCAGAGCAAAGGGCTGACGCCGCACGACATCTACGTCAAAGACGCACCCGGCGTCGCCTTCGTCACCTCGACGATCGTGCAGAAAAGCGAATCGCCGTTCAACCTCTTCGGCGGCGGCGAACAGCAGCGCCAGGGCCAGGCCACCGGGTCGGGCATCGTGATCGACAACAACGGGACCGTACTGACCAACTACCACGTGGTCGAGAACGCGATCAAGGTCACGGTGAGCCTCGAAAAGGGCAAGACGGTGAACGCGCAGGTGGTCGGCAAGGACCCGTCGAACGACCTCGCTGTGCTGCGCATTCACCCGGATGGGCTCACGTTGCACCCACTTACGCTCGGCAACTCGGGCGCCGCGCAGGTCGGCGACCCGGTGCTCGCGATCGGCAACCCCTTCGACCTCGAACGAACGCTCACGACCGGCGTGATCTCGGCGCTCCAGCGCCAGATCACGGCACCGAACGGCTTCGCGATCGACAACGTGCTGCAGACCGACGCGCCGATCAACCCGGGCAACTCCGGGGGTCCGCTGCTCAACGAGGCCGGAGAAGTGATCGGGATCAACTCGCAGATCGAGACCGGCGGCTCGGGCGGCGGCAGCGTCGGCATCGGCTTCGCCGTGCCGATCAACACGGCCAAGTCGGAGATCGACCAGCTCGAGAAAGGCGGCACCGTGCGCGGTGCCTACATCGGGCTGACGTCGCTCACGATCGATGGCTCGCTGCAGGCGCTCAACCTCCCGGTCAAGAGCGGCGCGCTCGTGCAGAGCGTGCAGAAAGGCACGCCGGCCGAAAAGGCGGGCATCCGTGGCGGCACGGTCAACGGCAGCGTCGAAAACGGCCAGGTCGCGGTCGGCGGCGACATCATCGTCTCGATCGACGGCAAAGCGGTGAAGAGCTCGGAAGACCTCGCGGCCGACATCTCGGCAAAGAAGCCCGGCGACACGGTCTCGGTGGAGCTGCTGCGCGGCAACGGCAAAGGCGGCTACGAACACAAGACGCTGAGCGTCAAGCTCGCGAGCCGGCCGAATTCGGTGCCCAACGCGAGCACGCCCGAAGGCTAGGCGGACCGCTACCGTTGGGGGCGTGAGCGAAGCGCCCCCGCGAGTGAAGATCTGTGGGATCACGAACCTCGCCGACGGCGAGCTCGCGGTCGAGCTGGGCGCGTGGGCGCTCGGGGTGATCTTCTACGAGGCGAGCCCGCGACGATGCGCGACAGCCGAGGCCGAAACGATTGCCTCGGCATTGCGCCGCAAGGTCGAGCTGTGCGGCGTGTTCGTCAACGCGCCGCTCGAGCAGGTGGTGGCGCAGAGTGAGGCGGTCGGCCTCACGCTGCTGCAGTTCAACGGCGAGGAGGGGCCTTCGTTCTGCGCCGAGGCCGCGCGCCGCACGGGCGCGCGTGTGATCAAGGCCGTGCAGGTCTCGATAGCCGGAGACGTGCGCGACCTGGAGCGCTTCCACGTCGACTTCCACCTGCTCGACGCGCGCGCCAAGGACCCCGGCAAGCTGTCGCTGCGCGGCGGCACCGGCGAAACGTTCGATTGGACGCTCGTGCGCACGCGCCGCTCGAAGGTGCCGCTGATCCTCAGCGGTGGTCTCACGGCCGAGAACGTCGCCGAGGCGATCGCCGCCACGGCGCCCTACGCGGTCGACACGGCCAGCGGCACCGAGGCCGCGCCTGGGCGCAAGGACCCGGCCAAGCTACGTGACTTCTTCGCAGCCGTTTCGAGCACCGGGCAGCCGGTCGCCGCGATAGCCGGCGGTAGCGCGTGAGCGCGGCGCAGACGGGCTCGACGACGATCGAGCACCACTTCGGCCCCTACGGCGGTCAGTTCGTGCCGGAGACGCTGATGCCCGCGCTGGCCGAGCTCGAGCAGGCCTGGACAGAGGCGCGCGCCGACGATCGCTACCAGTCGGAGCTGAAGGCGCTGCTGCGCGACTACGCCGGGCGGCCGAGCCCGCTCTACCGCGCGCGGCGGATCTCCGAGCACGTGGGCCGCTCGGTGTACCTCAAGCGCGAGGACCTCAACCACACCGGCTCGCACAAGATCAACAACGCGCTCGGCCAGGCGCTGCTGGCCAAGCGCATGGGCAAGCGGCGGGTGATCGCCGAGACGGGCGCCGGCCAGCACGGCGTCGCGACGGCGACCGTGTGCGCGCTGCTCGACCTGGAGTGCGTGGTCTACATGGGCGTCGAGGACACGCGCCGCCAGCGACCCAACGTGCAGCGCATGGAACTGCTCGGTGCGACCGTGAGACCGGTGCAGGCGGGCGCGCAGACGCTGAAGGAGGCCACCTCGGCGGCGATCCGCGACTGGGTGACGAACGTGCAGAGCACGCACTACGTGATCGGCTCGGCGGTCGGCCCGGCGCCCTACCCGGCGCTCGTGCGCGACCTGCAGCGCGTGATCGGCGACGAGGCACGCGCACAGCTGCTCGAGGCCGAGGGCAGGCTGCCTGCGCGCGTCGTGGCTTGTGTCGGCGGCGGCTCGAACGCGATCGGCACGTTTGCGGCCTTCATTGACGATGCGCAGGTCGAGTTGATCGGCGTCGAGGCCGCCGGTGAGGGCATCGACACGGCGCGTCACGGGGCGCCGCTGACGGTCGGCGGGCGCGCGGGGATTCTGCACGGCTCGCGCTCGGCGGTGATGCAGGACGAGGAGGGCCAGATCCTCGAGGCGCACTCGATCTCGGCGGGTCTCGACTATCCGGGCTCGGGCCCGCAGCACGCATACCTGCGCGACAGCGGCCGTGCGCGATACGTGGCCGTGACGGACGCGCAGGCACTCGACGCGTTCAAGCAGGTGGCCCGCCTGGAGGGGATCATCCCGGCGCTCGAGACGGCGCATGCGCTCGCGTGGGTGCTCGCGCAGCGCGACGGCGAGCTCGACCTGGTCTGTCTCTCCGGTCGCGGCGACAAGGACCTCGCCGAGGTTCTGGGCAGCGCGTGAGGGGCAACGCGTGAGCACGCAGGCGAGCACGGGCGTGCAGCGGATCGCGGATGCCTTCGCGAGCGCGCACGGCAGCGCCGCGCTGATGCCCTACCTGATGGCCGGCTATCCGACGCTCGAGCAGTCGGTGGCGATCGGTGAGGCCTGCATCAGGGCCGGCGCCGACCTACTCGAGCTGGGAGTCCCCTACAGCGACCCGCTCGCCGACGGGCCGGTGATCCACGAGGCGGGGACGCGTGCGCTCGCAGCTGGTGCGAGCGTCGGCGGCGTGCTCGAGGTCGCGCGCGCGCTCGCGCCGAGCGTGCCGGTGGTGCTGATGTGCTACGCCAACATGGTCTTCGCACCCGGCGTCGAGGCGTTCGTGCAGCGACTCGCGCGCACGGGCGCGTGCGGGCTGATCGTGCCGGACCTGCCGCTGGAGGAGGCGGGGGAGCTGCGCGGAGCGTGCGAGCGGTGGGGCCTGGCGCTGGTCCAGCTCGTCGCGCCGACGACGACGCCCGAGCGCTTGCGCGAGATCGGCGCTGCCGCGCGCGGCTTCCTCTACACGGTCTCGGTCGTCGGCACGACGGGCGAGCGCGATGCCTTGCAGGAGCGCTTCGCCGAGGTCGTCGCGCGGGCGAAGGCGAGCACGGACGTGCCGGTCGCGCTCGGCTTCGGCATCAGCACGCCGGAGCAGGCAGCGCAGGCGGCCGCGGCGGGCGCCGACGGCGTGATCGTCGGAACCCGGCTGGTGCGGGCGGCCGGCGAGTCGGAGGATCCCGCGGGGGCGGTCGGCGCGCTCGTGGCCGAGCTGGCGGGCGGCCTGGCGACGACCGACCGGCGGACGGCCAGCTAGGATTCGCGCGGCATGGGATTCATCCTCACCGTCACTGCCGGGCTGATCGTGTGGATCGTGTTGTGGTCGCTTGGAGCGAAGGGCTTCGATGCGTTCATGCTCGCCACCGTGATCATCCTCGTCGGCGCATCGCTGAAGATCCTCTCCGGCTACCTCCCGGGCCGTCGCAGCTAGCACGGCCGGTGTGCGTGCGCTGGCTGTGCCTGGCCACTCTCGCCGCTGCCGCGACCGCCGTCGCCGGGTGCGGCGGCGTGGGCGTCTCGGGCGCCAGCGAAGCTACCGGGAACCTGCTGGCGGTCTACTCGAGCTTGCCGCTGCAGGGACCAGCTGCCGCGAGCTCGGCTGAAATCGTCGACGGCGAGCGCCTTGCGCTCGCCCAGGCGGGAGGCCACGTCGGCAAGTTCAAGGTCGGCTACGTCTCACTCGACGACGCCAACCCGCAGAGCGGCAAGCTCGACCCGGAAGCGACCTCGACGAACGCCAAGACGGCCGCGCAGGACACGAGCACGATCGCCTATCTCGGCGAGCTCGGCTCCGCGGCGACGGCCGTCTCGCTGCCGCTGATCAACGCGGCCGGGATCCTTCAGGTGAGCCCGAGCAGCCCCTACGTCGGGCTCACCTCCTCGCTCGACGCAGGGCAGGACGAGCCCGAGCGCTTCTACCCGAGCGGCAAACGCACGTTCGGGCGCCTGCAGCCCGGCGACCCAGGCCAGGCGGAAGCCCAGCTTCAGCTGATGCGGACCCTGGGAGTGCACAAGCTCTACGTGCTCGACGACCAGGATCCGTTCGAGCTGGCGCTCGCGGAAATCGTGGCGGGCGACGCCCAGCGCGCCGGCATCGCGCTGGCCGCGCACGACAGCATCCTCGCCACGGCGCCGACCCCGGCGGCCTATGCCGGGGAGGTCGAAAAGATCGAGCGCGCCAAGCCCGACGCGGTGTTCTTCGCCGGCGGCGCCCAGCCGGGCGCGGCCGCGCTGTGGCGTGCCCTGCACCGCGCCGACCCGCAGTCTGCTGTTGCTGGGGTCGAGCGCGCTGGAGGATCCGTCGTTCACGGCGGCGATCGCCGCGGCCGGCTCGCAGACCTACCTGACGACGCCGATCTTGCCGCTCGCCGACTACCCGCCGCCGGCAGCTCGCGTGCTGGCCGACTACCGCCGCCACTTCGGCGGCCGGCCGGGACCCTATGCGCTGTACGGCTACGAGGCGATGAGCGTCGTGCTCGATGCGATCCGCCGCGCCGGCGACCGCGGCAACGATCGCCAGACGGTGATCGACCGCTTCTTTACGACCGCCGACCGACACTCGGTGCTCGGCGACTACTCGGTGCTGGCGAGCGGGGAAACGACGCTCTCGCGCTACGGCGTCGATCGCGTCAGCGGCGGTCACGCCGTCTTTTATCGGGCGTTCGACGTGCGCTGAGCCGCGGGCGCCGCCGAGTGAGCCTCAGCCGCCGCCCTGCAGGCCGAGCACGAGCCGGAAGCGTTCGATTCCGCCGCCGAGGCTCTTGCCGCCGCCGGAGAGCGTTCCGAGCGAGCGCAGGTAGGGCACGAACGGCGCGATCGTCGGGTCTTCGCTCAGCCCGACCCCTTCGAGCAGGCCGAGCAGCGTCGGGAATTCGACGAGCACGCTCGGCTGGATCCCTTCGCCGAGCGCGGCGGAGGCGGTGCCGTAGGAGGTCGCCCCGGAGAGGGTGCCCGAGGGTTTGAGCGCCGCTTCGACGGACTGTTCGCCGATCCCGATCACGAACTTCGTCTTGCCGCTGGAATCGCGCCCGTCGGCGATGTCGAGCACGACGGGCAGCCCGCTCAGGTGCACCGCGACGGCGGCGTCGGTGCCGGCGACCGACGCGCGCTGGACCGATCCGCCGTCTCTGCGCAGCAGCGCGCCCAGCTTCGCGACGGCGGCGCGCGAGCGCGCGGGGTCCTTCGAGTCGATCACGACGCCGCCCCGCAGTTCGAGCAGGCCGCTGCCGACAGCGAACAGGCCGGCCGAGCCCATCCAGCTGGCGAAGTCGCGCTTGGTCTCGGCGGTGTTGGCGCCGAGCACGGTCAGCGGCTCGAGCAGTCCTTCCACCAGGCCCGTCACGCTCAGCCCGGCGCTCGGCGTCGAGCTGCTCGAGCCGGTCAGCAGGCTGCCGAGCGAGGTCAGCCCCTGTAGCGCCTGGGCGTTCGCGCTCAGCGTGCTGCCGAGGTCGCCCAGGCCAACGGCGAGCCACGATTCGCCGGGGAGCTCACCCAGCGCCCGCGAGGCTTCGGGGCTCGTGGTGAGCAACCCACCCGACCCGCGCGGGGCGGCGCCGGCGCTGTCGGGGGCGACGGCGTCGACGTCGAGGGCGAACGAGCTGCTCGTCGGCACCAGCGAGACGTTGAGCAGGCGCTGGCCGGCGATCAGGGCGAGCGCCGAGGCGGAGCTCTGCGCGTGTGACTTGCGCGCGCCTTCGCTGACGGCGCCGGGGTTGGCATAGAGATGGGCGAGCACGCCGCCGGGGGCGGCGGCCTGCAGCTTCGCGTAGCCGGGTGAGCGGGCGAGCGAGAGTCCGCCGCCGGAGGTCGTGTCGATCACGGAGTGCAAGGCCGGCTCGGTGCCGATCACGGCCAGGCGCGCGACGATGCCGAAGGCGATGCCGCCGGCGACTTGGTAGGAGACGCCGCGATAGCTGCTCGTGTGTGCGCCGGCGCGCTTTGCCAGCATCCCTACGAACGAGCGCGCCTTCGCCGTGTCGCGCGTGTCGAGCACGATCGCGCCTTCGACCGCGCGGCCGGCGAACGGGAACGAGCCGCCGCTTCGGGCGCTGCCGAGCAGCCCCTGCTGGACGAGCGCGAGCAGCCGGGAGACGGCCGATTCGCTCGAGCCACCGCCTGAGCTGATGAACAAGCCCGCGCGGGGGCCGAGCCACGGGGCGACGTCGCGCTTGAAGTCGGGCGTGGGGGATCCGGGTGTCTGCAGCGCGCCGAGCAGGCGCAGGTACGGGTCGGCCTGGTGCGTGAGCGCGCGCCCAGCGCTGCCGGCAGCCTTCTGCAGCGATCCTTCGGGTCGCACGACGGCGCCGGCGTAGAGCGCCGCCGACGCCGGCACGGCAGTTGCCGGGTCGACCGACGTGCCTGTGGCGCTCGAGCCGCAGCTACCGACGGCGAACGCGGCGGCAGCGAGCAGCACGAGCAGCAGCGCCAGCCTGAGCCTCGGAGACATCGCGGGCGATCGTAGCGGCTGGTGTGGCCGTCGAGCGGCGCTTGCCGCGCCGCATATGGCGCGGCGCACATAGGGCGGCGCATATCGCCGGCGTTCCCCCTCGCACCGACAAACGAGGTGCCGCCGAGCAGATGCGCTGCCGCCGCTGGCCAGGCGCGTTGCGGTCGCCGGTCGAGACGCACCGCCTCCTGCGGCTGCAAGCCCGCCGTCAGCGAGCTGATTTGCACGGGGCCTTGCAGTTTCGCCGCTCGTTCGAGCGGCCGGGCCGTCGCCCGGAAAGCTCCCGCTGAGCAGGCGTTTTCCCAATCTCGACGACGATCGAGCGGCATCGTGGGAGAAAATGTGCAATTAGAGTTGCGTTGTGGGAGAAAGTGGGGTATGTTCGCCCGCAGCGAGCCGGGGTGGAGGGGCTCCTCCCACTCCTCCACCTCGGCTCGGTAATCAATTTCGGAGCCCTCTCTAGTGGTCCCCTTTCGTGGCACGTTCGACCATACGCTCGATGCAAAGAACCGCCTGACGGTGCCGGCGCGCTACCGCGCCGCGCTCGCCGAGGGGGTCGTGCTCGCGATGCCGGTCGACCTGAAGCCGTGCGTGGGCGTGTGGCACCCGGAGGAGTACGAGCGCTACAGCAAGCGCGCGCTGGCCGAGCTGCCGCCGCTGTCGCCGCGCCTGAGCGAGCTCGAGCGCTTCTTCTACGGAAGCTCGCAGGACGCGGACCTGGACGCGGCCGGGCGGATCATGGTCCCTGGGTTCCTCTCCGAGCATGCGCAACTGCGCAAGGAGGTCGTCGTGGTGGGCGCCGGCGACCGCCTGGAGCTGTGGAGCAGGGACGCCTGGAACGAGCACCGACCGACGCTGCTGAGCGGCGTCGCCGAGATCACGGCGCATGTCGACGACACTGCTTGAGATGAGACGATCGCAACGACGCCCCCCGCGCGGGCGGCCGTCGAGCGCTACGCGTGCGGGACAGCGCGACGCCGCCTGCCGGGACGCCCCGATCGGGGCGCGCAACCACGTGCCGGTGCTGGCCGACGAGTTGCTCGAGCTGCTCGACGTGCGGCCGGGTCAGACGGTGATCGACTGCACCTTCGGCGATGGCGGGCACGCGCGGCTGGTGGCCGAGCGGCTCGGGCCGGCGGGCACGCTGATCGCGATCGACCGCGATCCGCTCGCCGAGGAGCGCTTCGCGAAGCTTGCCGCCGACGTTGAGTGCTCGGTTCGCTTCATCCGTGCGGGCTACGCCGAGGCGCTCGAGCTGCTCACTCGCGAAGGGGTGCGCGCCGACGCGGCGTATTTCGACCTGGGTATGTCTTCGATGCAGGTAGACGCGCGCGAGCGCGGGTTCTCCTACTCCTACGAGGCCCCGCTCGACATGCGGATGGATCCGGCGCAGGAGCTGAATGCGCGGGAGATCGTGAGCACATGGGACGAGCGCCGGCTCGCGCGCACGCTGCGCGACTTCGGCGAGGAGCGCCACGCGGGCGCGATCGCCCGTGCGATCGTGCGCCGGCGCGCGCAGGCGCCGATCGAGACGACGCTCGAGCTCGTGGAGGCGATCAACTCGGCGCTTCCCGCCCCGGCGCGCTTCGCCGGCGGCCATCCGGCCAAGCGCTCGTTCCAGGCGCTGCGGATCGCGGTCAACGACGAGCTCGACCAGCTCGACCGAGCGCTGCCGCTGGCGTGGGGCCTGTTGCGCGACGGTGGCGTGATTGCCGGGATCTCGTTCCACTCGCTCGAGGACAGGCGCGTCAAGCGCTTCCTCGCGGCGCGCGCGCAGGGCTGCGTGTGCCCGCCGGATCTGCCCGTCTGCGCCTGCGGGCGCGAGCCGGAGGCGGCGCTGCTCACGCGCCGCTCGATCGTGCCGTCGGCCGATGAGGTCGAGCGCAACCCGCGCGCGTCCTCGGCTCGCCTGCGCGCCGCGCGCAAGCTCGGCGACGAACAGCGCGAGGAGCAGCGATGACGCCGCCTGCGGCGGCAGCGGCCCCGGCAGTCAGGCCGCGCCGCGCCCCGGCGCCGCGCGGGCCGCGGCGGATCTCGGGTCCTGCCCGCCCGGCGACGGCGCCGCGCAGGCCGGCAACGGGCGTCGCGGCCGGCCAGACGGGCCTCGTCGTCGGGCTGCTCTTGGCGCTCGAGAGCCTTGCCCAGCACCGCCTGCTGGACCGCCTGATCCGCGGCCGCGTTTGGATCGGGCTGGTCGCGTTCGCGCTGATCGGCATCGTCACGCTGCAGCTCGGGCTGCTGAAGCTCAACGGCGGCATCGGCCGCGCGCTCGAGCACGAGGCGCTGCTGCAGCGCGAGAACGCGACGCTGAGCATCGAAAACTCCGAACTGGCGGCGGGCACACGCGTGCAGCAGGGCGCGGCGAAGCTCGGCATGGCGTTCGTCCCGGCGGGGGCGCTGCGCTTCCTCGCGGCCGGCGGTCACGGCGACGCGGGCAAGGCGGCAGCGGCGCTCGCGAGCGCTGCCCACGTGGCGGCGCAGGCACGCCAGGTGAGCGCCTCCGAAAGCGAATCCTCGAGCGCGGGCGCAGCGAGCGAAGGGGAAGCTTCGGGCGAAGCGACGGCCACCTCAGCGGGCGCGGGCGAAGGATCATCCGAAGCGAGCGCCTCGGTAGGAAGCTCCGAAGAAGCGGGTTCGAGCGGCGAATCGAGTGAATCGAGCGGATCGAGTGAATCGAGCGCGTCGGGCGGGTCGAGCGAAGCCTCCAGCGGCGAATCGTCGCCCGAAGCGGCCGGCGCTGCATCGACCGAAACCGAACCTTCGGGCGGGAGCGCGGCGGGCTCCTCGGGGGGCTGAACGCGGTGACGATCGTCCAGCGCAGGATCGGAGGGATCTTCGGGCTGTTCTTCATCCTCCTGATCCTCGCGGGCGGGCGCACGCTGTACCTGGGCGCGCTGAAGGGCGGCAGCCTGCGCAAGGCGGCGGCGACGCAGCAGCTGACCTACGAAGCGGTACCGGCGCAGCGCGGCTCGATCACCGACCGCAACGGCGTCGACCTCGCCGTCTCAGAGCCGGCGCAGGATGTCTCGGCGACGCCGTATCTCGTGAAGAATCCGCTGCAGACGGCGCAGAAGCTCGCGCCGCTGTTGGGCAAGCCCCAGGACGAGGTGCTGCGCCTGCTGTCAGAGCGCAGCGGCTTCGTCTACCTCGCGCGCGCGCTGCCGGCCAAGCAGGCGCACGCGATCATGGCGCTGAAGATCGCCGGCATCGCGGGCGCCCCGGTGATGCGCAGGGTATATCCGCGCGGCGATCTGGCGGCGCAGGTGCTGGGCGTGGTGGGCACCGAAGGCAACGGCCTGTCGGGCCTCGAGTACTCGCGCAACGCGCTGCTGCACGGGCACAGCGGCCAGCGTCACGTGGTCAGCGACGCGCTCGGGCAGCCGGTGTCGATCAACGAAGTGCGCCCGGAGGAGCCGGGCACGCCGATCTCGCTGACGCTCGACGCGAACATCCAGCAGCGCACGGAAGACGTGCTCTCGGCAGTCGGCCGCGTGTTCAGCCCGAAAGACGCGACGGCGATCGTGATGGACCCGAACAGCGGCGCGATCCTGGCGATGGCGAACTGGCCGCAGGTCAACGCGAACGACCCGGGGGCGTCCTCGCCGGAATCGCTGCAGAACCGCGCGGTCGGCTTCGACTACGAACCGGGTTCGACGTTCAAGGCGTTCACGGTCGCGGGGGCGCTGCAACAGGGCCTCGTCACGCCGACGTCGAGCTTCTTCGTCCCGGACAAGATCCAGGTCGCCGACCGCACGATCCACGACGACACCGAACACGGCGACGAGACGCTGAGCACGGCGCAGATCCTGGCGCAGTCGAGCAACGTCGGCGCGATCGAGATCGGTGCGCGCGAGGGACAGGGCGACTTCTCTCGCTGGGTCAGCAAGTTCGGCTTCGGCCGGCGCACGGGCATCGAGCTGCCGGGCGAGGAAATCGGCCAGGTGCTGCCGGTCAGCAAGTACTCGGGCTCTTCGATGGGCAACCTGCCGATCGGCCAGGGCCAGCTGGTCACGCCGCTGCAGATGGCCTCGGCCTATGCGGCGATCGCCAACGGCGGCATCCTGCGCCCGCCGCACGTCATCCAGAAGGTCGGCTCCGAACCCCAGCCACAACCGGTCGGGCACCGGGTGATCTCGAGTGCGACGGCGGCCTCGCTGCGCCAGATGCTCGAGGGTGTGCTCGCGCCGGGCGGCACGGCCAGCGAGGTCTCGATCCCGGGCTACCAGCTGGCGGGCAAGACGGGCACGGCGAGCAAGGTCGACGAGGCCACGGGCGAATACTCGAAAAGCCGCTACGTGGCCTCGTTCATGGGCTTCGCGCCGGCCTCGCATCCGAAGCTGCTGACGGCGGTGATCGTCGACGAACCGCAGTCGGGCTCGATCTTCGGCGGGACCGTGGCGGCCCCGGCGTTCGGCGAGATCATGAGCTTCGCGCTGCCCTACCTGCGCATCCCGCCTGGATAGCATCCGGGCGATGAGGCTCGACGAGTTGACCGCCGGCCTGGCCGTGGAGGCCGACGGCGGTCTCGGCGCGCCCGGCGAGGTGGAGATCGCGGGCCTGGCCTACGACAGCCGCGCGGTGAGCGGCGGCGAGCTGTTCTTCTGCGTCAGCGGCTTTCAGCGCGACGGGCACGAGTTCGCGCCGCAGGCATTGGCGGCGGGTGCGGCGGCGCTGGTCGTCGAGCGCCGGCTGTCACTCGGCGTGCCCGAAGTGCTCGTGCCCTCGGCGCGCGCGGCGATGGCGCCGATCGCGGCGCGCTTCTACGGCGACCCGACGGCGCAGCTGCGCGTCGTCGGCGTGACGGGCACGAACGGCAAGACGACGACGGCCTACCTCGTGCGCGCGCTGCTGGAGGCGGTGGGCGAGCAGTGCGGGCTGCTCGGAACGGTCACCTCGATCGTCGGCGGGCGCGAGCGCGAGGTGAGCCGCACGACGCCGGAGGCGATCGACCTGCAGGCGGTGTTTCGCGAGATGCTCGACGGCGGCGACAGCGCGTGCGCGATCGAGGTCTCCTCGCACGCGCTCGAGCTCGGCCGCGCGGACGCGACGCACTTCGCGGCCGCGGTCTTCACGAACCTGACGCAGGACCACCTCGACTTCCACGACACGATGGAGGACTACTTCCTGGCCAAGCGGCGGCTGTTCACGGAGCATCGCCCACAGGTCAGCGTGATCAACGTCGGCGACCCCTACGGCGCACGGCTGGCGGCGGAGATCGACGGCGCGGTCACGTTCGCCGTGCAGGCGCCGGGTGGCGAGCGTCAGTCGGCGGACTACGTCGCGGAGGACCTGCGCTTCGACTTCGCGGGCGCGAGCTTCCGCCTGCGCACGGCGGCGGGGGAGCGCGAGCTGCGACTGCCGATGCCGGGGCGCTTCAACGTGGCCAACGCGCTCGGCGCGCTCGCGGCGGCGCACGCGCTCGGCGCGGAGCTCGAGCGGCTGCTCGGTGCGCTGCAGCGCGGCGTTCGCGTCCCGGGGCGCTTCGAGCCGGTCGAGGAGGGGCAGGAGTTTGCGGTGCTGGTCGACTACGCGCACACGCCGGACTCGCTGGAGAACGTGCTCGAGGCGGCGCGCGCGCTGATCGAGGACGGCCGCGGCGGGCGCGTGCTGTGCGTGTTCGGCGCGGGCGGCGATCGCGATCGGGGCAAGCGCCCGCTGATGGGCGAGATCGCGGCGCGACTGGCGGACGTGACGTTCGTGACCTCGGACAACCCCCGCTCGGAGGACCCGGAGCAGATCATCGCGGAGATCATGGCGGGCGTGGCGCGCGTGCCGGTCGCGACGGCGCTCGGCACGGGCGACCCGGGAGAGCCGCCACGCGTGCGCTCGATCGCGGACCGCGCGATCGCGATCGACGAGGCGATCGGCGCGGCGCGGGCGGGCGACGTGCTCGTGATCGCGGGCAAGGGCCACGAGCAGGGGCAGGAGCTCGCGGGCGGGCGCAAGGTCCCCTTCGACGACGTGACGGTGGCGCGCAAGGCGCTGCGCGTGCACAGGGGGCGCTCTTGAGGGCGTGGGACGCTGCACGGCTGGCGGACGCCGCGGGGGCCGAGGCGATCGAGCACCCTCGTGGTGAGAGCACGCAGACGGGCCCGCTGCGCGCGGTGATCGATTCGCGCGCGGTGGCGAGCGGCGATCTGTTCGTGGGCCTGCCGGGAGAGCGCGCACACGGGGCGGAGCACGCGGCGGATGCGCTGCGGGCGGGCGCATGGGGTGTGCTGGTGCCGCACGAGCATGTCGAGGCGGCGCGGGCGGCGGCGCTCGCGGAGGGCGCGGGAGGCGGCGCGGTGCTCGCC
The DNA here is from genome assembly GCA_963716315.1 of uncultured Solirubrobacteraceae bacterium. GTDB lineage: Bacteria > Actinomycetota > Thermoleophilia > Solirubrobacterales > Solirubrobacteraceae > Palsa-744. Next base: position 3,336,620 of record OY970301.1, read on the forward strand.
CATTCGGACCCGCTGGCGGGGCTGCAGGCGCTGGCGCGCGCGTGGCGGCGTGAACTCGGCGCGAGCGGCGCGAAGGTGGTGGGCGTGACGGGCTCGACGGGCAAGACCTCGACGAAGGACATCCTCGCGGCGATCGTGACCTCGCGGCGGCGCACGGTGGCGAGCCCGCAGAACTACAACACGGAGATCGGCCTGCCGCTGGCGCTGCTTGCGGCGCCGGCGGACACGGAGGTGCTCGTGCTCGAGATGGCGATGCGCGGCGCCGGGCAGATCGCGGAGCTGACGGCGATCGCGGAGCCGGACGTGGGCGTGATCGTCAACGTCGGGCCGGTCCACCTCGAGCTGCTGGGCTCGCTCGAGGCGATCGCGGCGGCGAAGGCGGAGCTGATCGCGGGCATGGCGGCCGGCAGCACGGTCGTCGTGCCGGTCGAGGATCCGCTGCTACAGCCGTACCTGCGGGCGGATCTGAAAACGGTCACCTTCGGCGAGCGCGCGGACGTGGCGCTCGAGCAGGTCCTGTCCGACGGAAGCGTTCTGATTCGCGCACATGGCCGCGAGCTGCAGTTGCAACCGTCGTTCAGCCAGGCGCACAACCTGCGCAACCTGCTCGCGGCGAGCGCGGCGGCGCTGGCGCTTGGCGTCGAACCGGGCGGCCCGCTGCACGTGCGCTTCTCGGCGCTGCGCGGCGAGCGCCTGGAGCTGGCGGACGGAGTGATCGTGATCAACGACTGCTACAACGCCAACCCGATGTCCATGCGCGCGGCGATCGACGACCTGGCGAAGACGGCGCCGGCGCGGCGCGTGGCGGTGCTCGGCGACATGCTCGAGCTGGGCCCGGAGTCGGCGCGACTGCACCGCGAAGTCGGCTTGCGGGCGGCCGAGCAGGGCCTCGACGTGCTCGTCACGGTGGGCCCGCTGGCGGCGGAGATGCGTAGCGAGTTCGAGGGCGAGTCCTATGGCGTGGCGGACGCGGGCGCGGCGGCGGAGCTCTTGCAGACGCTGCTCGGCGCGGGCGACACGGTGCTCGTGAAGGGCTCGCGCGGCGTCGGGCTGGAGCGCGTGGCCGAGCTGCTCGGCGCGACGCAGGCGCAGGAGGGCTGATGGGCAGCATCCTCTTCGGCGGCACGGCGGCGCTGCTCATCTGCCTGTTCTTGAGCCCGAAGTTCATCGAGTTCCTGCGCGAGCGCGAGTTCGGCCAGCACATCCGCGAGGACGGCCCGGAGGGCCACCACCAGAAGGCGGGCACGCCGACGATGGGCGGGGTGATCATCTTCCTGGCGATCTCGGTCCCGTTCCTGATCCTGACGGACTACGACTGGCGCTCGGTGGGCGTGTTCGGCGCGATGATCGCGTGCGCGCTGCTGGGCTTCGCGGACGACTACACGAAGCTGGTCAAGCGCCGCTCGCTCGGCCTGCGGGCGCGCACGAAGCTGATCGTGACGATCGCGATCTCGCTCGGGCTGTGGTGGGTGGCGCGCCACGAGGCGCACCTGGCGCCGACGCTGAGACTGCGCTTCGTCGACTACCAGATCGACCTCGGCCCGTTCTACCCGCTGCTGATCTACCTCGTCGTGGCGGGCACGACGAGCGCGGTCAACCTGACGGACGGGCTCGACGGGCTGGCGGCGGGCTGCGCGGCGATCGTGCTGCTGGCCTACATCGGCATCACGTTCATCACGGGCGAGGACGACATGGCGATGCTCGCAGGCTGCCTCGTGGGCGGCTGCATCGGCTTCCTCTGGTTCAACGCGTTCCCGGCGACGATCTTCATGGGCGACACGGGCTCGCTCGGCCTCGGCGGGGCGATCGCGGGGCTGGCGGTGATGACGAAGACGGAGCTCTTGCTGGTGCTGCTCGGCGGCATCTTCGTGATCGAGGCGCTGTCGGTCGTGATCCAGGTGATCTCCTTCCAGACGACGCGCAAACGCGTGTTCCTGATGGCGCCGATCCATCACCACTTCGAGCTGCGCGCGTGGGGCGAGACGAAGATCATCCTGCGCTTCTGGATCGTCGCGGCGATCTGCTGCGCGATCGGCTTCACGATCTACCGCCAGAGCATCAGCTAGATGATCGATTCCAGGTGAAGTCGCGGCCCGCGATCCCGGCCGGCCCCTATCTCATCGTCGGCCTGGCGCGCTCGGGCGCGGCCGCGGCGCTGGCGCTCAGAGCGCGCGGGGAGAGCGTCCTTGGGCTCGACACGGGCTCGCCGCCGGGAGCCGCGGCGCTCGCACGCGCGGGGGTCGATCTTTATTTGGATGATCGAGATGGGCTCGCGCTGCTGGACCACGTCGGCGCGGTCGTGAAGAGCCCGGGCGTCGCGGCTGGAGCACCGGTCATCGCCGCGGCGCGCGAGCGCGGCATCGCCGTGCTCGGCGAGCTCGAGCTGGCGTGGCGCCTGTTGGGAAACGAGTTCGTGGCGGTGACGGGCACGAACGGCAAGACGACGACGGTCGAGCTGATCGGCCACATCCATCGCGAGGCGGGCCTGCCGGTGGCGGTGGCGGGCAACGTGGGCACGGCGCTGAGCTCGCTGATCGGCAAGCTCGAGGCCGATGCGACGGTCGTCTGCGAGGCCTCCTCGTTCCAGCTCGAGGACACGCTCGCGTTCGCGCCGGAGGCGGCGGCGCTGCTGAACATCACCCCGGATCACCTCGACCGCCACGGCACGCTGCAGGCGTACGCGGCGGCGAAGCTCGAAGCGTTCGCGCGCCAGCAGGCGGACGACGTGGCGGTGATCCCGGCCGACCTGGGCGAGCGGATCGCGTGGGCCGGTGCGGCGCCGATCGCGGGCCAGGCGCGTCAGGTTCGCTTCGGCTGGGATGCGGGCGCGGAGCTGTTCGAGCTCGACGGCGAGCTGTGGTGGCAGGGCCGTGCGCTGATCGCGCTGGCCGACGTGCGCCTGCGCGGGCGCCACAACGTGGAGAACGCGATGGCGGCGGCGGCGCTCTGCCTCTCGCGCGGGATCGACCCGGCGGCGGTGCGCGCGGGGCTCTGCTCGTTCCCGGGCGTGGCCCATCGCTTGGAGGAGGTCGCCGAGCTGGGCGGCGTGCTGTACGTCAACGACTCGAAGGCGACGAACGTGGCGAGCACGCTGGTCGCGCTGGAGGCGTTCGCCGAGCGCCCACTGCACCTGATCCTTGGCGGCCAGGGTAAGGGCCAGGACTTCACGAGCCTGCGCGAGCCGGTGGCGCGAGGCTGCGCGGGGGTCTACCTGATCGGCGAGGACGCGGAGACGATCGCGGCGGCGCTGGCGAACATCGCGCCGGCCGTGCTCGCATGCGGCGAGCTCGAGCGTGCCCTCGCGGCAGCCGCGCAGGCGGCGGTGGGCGACCCGGATGCGGCGGGGCGATTGCCGGACGGCGGCCCGGTCGTGCTGCTCTCGCCGGCGTGCGCGAGCTTTGACCAGTTCGCCGACTTCGAAGCCCGCGGTGAGCGATTTCGCGAGCTGGTTGGGAGATTGCAGGGTTAGCGCGGCCGGCAGCGAAGTCAGCCCTGATGCCATCAGCCGCGGCACGGAGCGCCGGTCCTCCCGGGGCAGCTCGATCCCTGGGAGGGGGCAGGCGCGGCCGGCGCAAGGGCGCCAAGGCCGCGCGCCAGCCGCTCGAGCAGCGGATCCTGATCACGGCGACGCTGTGCCTGCTGGCGTTCGGCGCGGTGATGGTCTACAGCGCGTCCTCGGCGACGTCGCTCTTGCAGGGCCACGGCAACGGCAGCGGCTACCTCGTCAAGTACCTGATCTACGGCGCGATCGGCCTGGTCTTGATGCGTGTGCTCGCGCGCGACGGCGTGGCCAAAGTCCAGACGATCACGGGTCCGCTGCTGGCGATCTCATTCGTGCTCGTGCTGGCGGTGCACGTGCCGCACATCGGCGTGAGCGTCAACGGAGCGAAACGCTGGATGGGCGCCGGGCCGTTGCAGTTCCAGCCCTCGGAGCTGATGAAGATCGCGCTCGTGCTGTACGGCGCGACGCTCTTGGCCAAGCGCCCGCAGCGCGTGCACGACCTGCGCGAGCTCTCGCGGCCGCTGCTGGTCGTGGTCGGCGGGGCGATCCTGCTGGTCGTCACCCAGCCGGACCTCGGCACGGCGATGGTGATCGCGTTCATCACGATCTCGCTGCTGGTGGCGGCGGGGATCCCGATGCGCAATCTCGCGATCGTCTGCGGCTGCGCGTTCGCGGCGGTCGTTCTGTACGCGATCGTCAAACCGTATGCGCGGGCGCGCCTGACCTCGTTCCTGGACCCTTGGGCGCACGCGTCGAGCAGCGGCTTCCAGGCGGTGCAGGGCCAGATCGCGATCGGCTCGGGCGGGCTGTTCGGCGTCGGCCCGGGGCAGTCGGTGCAGAAGATCTTCTACCTGCCGGAGGCGCCGACGGACTTCATCCTCGCGGTCGTCGCGGAGGAGCTCGGCGCGGTGGGCGTGTGCGCGCTGCTGTTCCTCTACGGCCTGATCGCCTACGCGGGGCTGCGCGCGGCGAAGGGCGCGCGCAGCATGCAGAGCGCGCTGATCGCGGTCGGCGTGACCTCGCTGATCGTCTCCCAGGCGCTGTTGAACGTCTTCGCGGTGCTCGGCCTGGCGCCGCTGACGGGCGTGCCGCTGCCGTTCGTCTCCTACGGCTCGAGCAGCCTGATCGTGATGCTCGCCGGGATGGGGCTGCTGCTGAACGTGGCTAACGGCGGCACGGCGCACGTGCGCGCGGTGGCGAGCCCGCGCAGGCGCTCTGCCGACGCACGGGCGCGCGAACCGGCACGATGGGACCGTGAGTCAGAGGAAGAAGATCGTGATCGCCGCCGGCGGCACGGCGGGGCACGTGGTGCCGGCGCTCGCGGTGGCCGCCGCGCTGCGGGCTGAGGGCGCGGAGGTCGAGTTCATCGGCGCCGGACGCGCCGAGGCCACGCTCGTGCCGGCGGCGGGCTTTCCCCTGCACGCGATCTCGGTCGAAGGCCTCAGCCGCACGAACCCGCTGAAGGCGCTGCGCGCGCTGCTGCGCGCCGCGCTCGCGGTGCCGCGCGCGCGAGGAATGCTTAAGCGCCTGGCGCCGGACGCGGTGATGGGCGGCGGCGGCTACGTCGCGGGCCCGGTTGCGCTGGCGGCGATCTCGCTGCGCATCCCGCTCGTGCTGACCGAGGCGGACAGTCACCTGGGGCTGACCAACCGGCTGATGGCGCCGTTCGCGCGCCGCGTCTGCCTGTCGTTCCCGCTGGCGGGGCGCGACGGCGCGCGCTATCGCGTGACGGGCAGGCCGATCCCGTCCTCGGGGCGCGACGAGCGCACGGCGCGCGAGCGGCTGGGGATCGGCGCGGGGGAGACGTGCGTGCTCGTGTTCGGCGGCTCGCTCGGCGCGCGCTCGATCAACGAGGCGGCGGTGGAGGCGTTCGCCGGGCAAGCTTCGATCGACGGATCGCCGCCGGGTGGTCCGTTGCGCGTGCTGCACATCGCGGGGCAGCGCGACTACCCGGAGCTGCTCGCGCGCGGGCTGCCGGCGGGCTATGACCTGCGCGAGTACCTGGAAGGCCCGGACTTCGCCGACGCGCTGGCGGCGGCCGACCTGGCGGTGGCGCGCGCCGGCGGCTCGGTCTTCGAGATCGCGGCGCACGGCGTCCCGGCGGTGCTCGTGCCCTACCCGCACGCGGCGGGCGACCACCAGAGCGCCAATGCGCGCTGGATGGTCGACGCGGGCGCGGCCGTGGTGATACCGGACGGCGAGCTGACGGCGGCGCGCCTGGCGCGTCAGGTGGCGGAGCTCTTGGCGAACCGCGCGGAGCTCGAGCGCATGGCCTCGGCCTCGCGGGCGCTGGCCCGCCCGGACGCGGCGCGCGAGGTCGCGCAGGAGCTGCTGGAGGCGGCGAGCGGATGAGCGAGCGGCGCTCGTGGGAAGGGCGGCGGCTGCACTTCGTCGGCGTGGGTGGAGCGGGCATGAGCGCCTACGCGCGCGCGGCGCACGCGCTGGGAGCCGAGCTGAGCGGCTCGGACAGCGCGAGCAGCCCCTACCTGGAGCGGCTGCGCTCAGATGGCGTGCTCGACGCGCGGGTGGGGCACGATGCGGCGAACGTGCCGCCGGGCGAGGACGTCGAGCTGGTCTACTCATCGGCGGTGCCGGCGGAGAACGTCGAGCGCGCGGCGGCACGCGAGCGCGGGCTGGCCGAGCGCACCCGAGCCGAGCTGCTGGGCGAGCTGAGCGCGCTGCGGCGCACGATCGCGGTGGCGGGCACGCACGGCAAGACGACGACGTCGTCGATGCTCGCGCACGCGCTGCGCGCGGCGGGCCTCGACCCGGGCTGGTTGATCGGGGCACCGATCGGCGGCGGGCTGGCGAACGCCCACTGGAGCGAGGGGGAGTGGCTGGTGATCGAGGCGGACGAGTCGGATCGCTCGATGCTCAGCCTGAGCGTGGAGATCGCGGTGCTGACGAACGTGGAGCTCGACCACCACGCGACGTTCGCCTCGCTGGCGGAGCTGCGCGAGGCGTTCGCCGCCTTCCTGGCGCGTGCGAGCGGCGCGGCGCTCGTCTTGGACCGACCGGAGCTGCTCGCGCTGGCGCCGGATCACACCGAGCTCGTGCCGTTCGACGTGGCGGCGCCGACGCTCCTGACGGACGGCTCGAGCTTCGACTGGCGCGGCGAGCAGGTGCGCCTGGCGGTGCCGGGGGCGCACAACGTGCTCGACGCGGTGGCCGCCCTGGAGGCGGCGCGCCTGACGGGCGCCGAGATGTCGCGGGCAATCGCCGGCCTGGGCGACTTCCACGGCGCGGGCCGTCGCTTCGAGCTGCTCGGGCGCAGCGGCGCGGGGGCGCTGGTGTATGACGACTACGCCCACCACCCGACGGAGGTGGCGGCGACGCTCGAGGCAGCGCGCACGCTCGCGCACGAGCGCCTGGTGGCGGTCTTCCAGCCGCACCTGTACTCGCGCACGCAGCTGCTTGCGCGCGACTTCGGCCGCGCGCTGGCGCGGGCGGACGCGATCGTGGTGCTCGACGTCTACCCGGCACGCGAGCGCGCCGAGGATCACCCGGGTGTGAGCGGCCTGTTGATCGCGGAGGCGGCGGCCGATGCCGCGCGCGGGCGCCCGGTCTACTGGCTGCCGAGCATCGATGCGGCCGCACCCGTGCTCGACGGCCTGTTGATCGAGGGCGACGTCTGCCTGGTGATGGGCGCAGGGGATGTCGACGTGCTGGCGCGAAGGCTCGTCGCGGAGCCCGCAGGGGAGGCGTAGAGGCGCTTGTAGGGGTTCGCGCGCAGAGGTCGAAGGAAGAGGTTGATGGATCGCTCGTTCGCCGGCCGGCTTGGAATCGGCAGCCTCACCCGCTCACCGACGCGCACGAAGGTACGCGCAGGTCGTGCCGGCTCGGGCAGCGGGCGCCGCCGAGCGCCGCGTCGCAGCGCGAGCGCCGGCGCGACGCACCCGATCGACGTGGCGATCGCACGGCTGCTGCGCGGCCCCTCGGCGCTTGCGCGCTTACTCGCGGACGGCTGGGCACTCGTGCGCGCGCGCAGGCGCCTGCGCATCGCGCTGGTGGCGGTGCTGATCGCGCTGCCGCTGCTCGGCGGCGGCTGGCTGTGGCTGCGCCACTCCTCGCTGGTCGCGGTGGAGCACGTACGCGTGAGCGGCGCGCACGGCTCGGACGCACAAGCGATCGACGCTGCGCTGACGCGCGCGGCGAAGCGCATGAGCACGCTCGATGTGAGCACGTCGCAGCTGCGCGCGGCGGTGGCGTCCTATCCGGTCGTGGGCGACGTGCGTGTCCACGCGAGCTTCCCCCACGGCCTCAGCATCCAGGTGATCGAGCAGCCGCCGGTGGCGACGCTGACGGCGGGCGGCGTGAAGACGGCGGTGGCGGCGGACGGCGTGGTGCTGGGCGCGGCGCACACCTCAGACGCGCTGCCGACGCTGACGAGCCAGGTGCAGCTGACGCCGGGCGAGCGCGTGCGCGAAGCGCCGCTGCTGGGCGCGCTGGCGGCGCTCGGCGCGGCACCGGCGGCGCTGGCGAGCTCTACGGAACGTGCGTATGTCGGCTCGAAGGGCCTGACGCTGCTGATGCACAGCGGGCTGCGCGTGTACTTCGGCGACGCCTCGCGTCCGCACGCGAAGTGGGCGTCGCTGGCGCGAGTGCTGGCGGACGCTGGCTCGGCGGGTGCGATCTACGTCGATGTGCGCGTGCCGGAACGGCCGGCGGCGGGCTTCCCGGCGGGCGTGACGCCGCCGGCGCTGGGAGGCGCGGAAGCGGAAAGCGCGACGTCGGCGGCGAGCGGCGAATCGGCGCAGTCGCTCGCCGAAGGGCTCTTCTCGGCGATGGGCGGCTCGAGCTCGGCAACGCCTACGGGCGCGTCGGAAGAATCGTCGTCGAGCGGCGAAGCGGAATCGTCGTCGAGCGGATCGGAACCCTCGGCCAAGGCCGAAGCGGGGTTGGAAGCGACGGGCGAAACGAGTTCGGGCGCGAGCGCGGAATCCCACGGCTAGGGGCGGCGATCGTCAGCAAGCTCAACTATCAAGCTCAACTCAAGGTTTACTGTAGCTCGAGACCGATTCTCACCCAGTGGTCGAGAGATCGCCGTTCTGCAACGAACGTTGCGGAACTGGCGACCGTCGTTGACAGGGCGAAGTTCCCTGCATAACGTGACGATCTCGGCGGTTCGCAAGCCAGTATGCTGCGAACCCTAATTTTCTACTGAAGGGTTCGGACAGAACCATCATGGAGAGCAGCGGAAGCTATCTGGCGGTGATCAAGGTCGTGGGCGTCGGCGGCGGCGGCACGAACGCGGTCAGCCGCATGGTCGACGCGGGGCTGCGCGGCGTGGAGTTCATCGCGGCCAACACGGACGCGCAGGCGCTCGCGATGTGCGACGCCGACATCAAGCTGAACATCGGCCACGAGTCGACCAAGGGCCTCGGCGCGGGCGCCAACCCGGACGTCGGCCTGAGCGCGGCTTCGGAGTCGCGCGATGACATCAAGGAGGCGCTGAAGGGCGCGGACATGGTGTTCGTCACGGCCGGCGAGGGCGGCGGCACGGGCACCGGCGCCGCTCCTGTGATCGCGGAGATCGCGAAGAACGAGATCGGCGCGCTGACGGTCGGCGTGGTGACGCGCCCGTTCGAGTTCGAGGGCTCCCAGCGCGGCCGCCAGGCGACAGAGGGCATCGAGCGCCTGCGCGAGGTCGTCGACACGCTGATCGTGATCCCCAACGAGAAGCTCTTGACGGTCGTCGAGCGGCGCACGTCGATGCTCGACGCGTTCCGCGAGGCGGACAACGTGCTGCGCCAGGGCGTGCAGGGCATCACCGACCTGATCACGATCCCGGGCCTGATCAACCTCGACTTCGCCGACGTGCGCACGATCATGCAGGACGCCGGTTCGGCGTTGATGGGCATCGGCACGGCCGGTGGCGAGAATCGGGCGGCCGACGCGGCCAAGGTCGCGATCTCCTCGCCGCTGCTGGAAGAGTCGGTGGACGGCGCGACGGGGATCCTGCTGAACATCACCGGTGGCAAGGACCTCGGTCTGTTCGAGGTCAACGACGCGGCGGAGACGATCCAGAACGCGGCGGACGCCAACGCCAACATCATCTTCGGCGCGGTGATCGACGAGAGCATGTCCGACGAGGTCCGCGTGACGGTCATCGGCACCGGCTTCGACCATCGCCCCGGACGCAGCGCGCGCAAAGAGAGCCGCTCGCGCGGGCGCGACCGCGGCCCGCGGATCGACGATCGCCAGCGCTCGTCGCTGGAGATCTCCGACGACGACATCGACGTACCGCCGTTCCTGCGGTAGTTCGCGCTCGCTAGCCTGCGGGGCGTGCCCGCAACCTTGCGCCGTACCGCCCTCTACGACGCCCACGTGGCGGCGGGCGCGAAGATGGTCGAGTTCGCGGGCTGGGAGATGCCGGTGCAGTACGAGGGGGTCGGCGCCGAGCACTTGGCGGTGCGCGAGCGCTGCGGCATCTTCGACGTCTCGCACATGGGCGAGATCGAGACCTCGGGGCCGCAGGCGCTCGAGCTGCTGCAGCGGCTGCTGTCCAACGACGTCGCGCAGATCGCCGTCGACGTGGACGGCGGCGGGGCGCAGTACAGCGTGCTGTGTCGCGAGGACGGCGGCGTGCTCGACGACCTGTTCACGTATCGCCTCGACACTGATCGCTACCTGACGGTCACCAACGCGGCCAACCACGAGCAGGATCTGGCGTGGTTCGTTGCCCAGGCGGCGGACTTCCCCGAGGCCGAGGTGAGCGACCGGATCGACGACTACGCGATGCTTGCGGTGCAGGGTCCGCTCGCGCGCGGCATCGTGCAGGCGATCTCCGACAAGCCGCTGCCCGCACGCATGCGCGCCGCGAGCCGTCGGCTGGCCGGGGCGCGGGCGCTGGTCTGCGGCACCGGCTACACGGGCGAGGACGGCGTCGAGATCCTCTGCGCGCCCGAGCGCGCCACGGCGCTGTGGCAGGAGCTCATGCGACGCGGCGCCGTTCCCGCGGGGCTGGCAGCGCGCGACACGCTGCGCCTGGAGGTCTGCTTCCACCTCTACGGCAACGACCTGATGCCCGAGCGTGGGCCGATCGAAGCTGGGCTCGGCTGGTGCTGCAAGGAGGACACCCACTTCATCGGCGCCGACGCAGTACGCGCCGTGCGCGAGGCCGGAGCGGCCGAGAAGCTCGTCGCCTTCGAGATCGACGGGCCCGGGATCGCGCGGCAGGGCAACGCGATCGTCGGCGGCGGCGAGGTCACGAGCGGCACGATGTCGCCGAGCCTCGGCATCGGCATCGGCATGGCCTACGTGCCCACCGAGCGCTCCGCGCTCGGCAGCGAACTCGAGATAGACGTTCGTGGCAAGATGCGCCGCGCCGTCGTCAAGCAGAAGCCGCTCTACCGAAAGGGCTAGTCAGAATGGCAGACTCGAGCTACCCCGATGACCTGCTCTACCACGCCGAGCACGACTGGGCGCGGATCGATGCCGAGGACCCCTCGCTGGCCACGCTCGGGATCACCTGGTACGCCCAGGACTCGCTCGGCGAGGTCGTGTTCTTCGACCTGCCCGCCGTCGGCGCGACACTCGAGAAGGACAAGCCCTACGCCGAGGTCGAGTCGGTCAAGGCGGTCTCCGACGTGATCGCGCCGCTGTCGGGCGAGATCGTCGAGGTCAACGAGGCGCTGTCCGACAGCCCGCAGGCGATCAACGAGGACCCCTACGGCGATGGCTGGCTGGTCAAGGTACGGCTCGCCGATCCGGGCGAGCGCGAGGCGCTGATGGATGCAAGCGCCTATGCAGCCACGCTCGGTGGCTAGGCTGAACGCAGTCACTTGAGCCGCTACACAGCCATCACGCAAGCCGACCTGCAGGCGATGCTCGCCGCGATCGGCGTCTCCTCGGTGCAGGAGATATTCGAGCGCCAGATCCCCGAGGCCGTGCGCCTCGGGCGCGAGCTCGACCTACCGCATGGCAAGACCGAGCAGGAGGTCTACGCGCACCTCGCCGAGCTCGCCGCGCGCAACACGAGCGCCGAGGACGAGCTGAGCTTCCTCGGCGCCGGCATGTACGACCACTACGTGCCCGCGATCGTTGACATGCTGATGGAGCGCTCCGAGTTCCTCACTCCTTACACGCCCTACCAGCCCGAGATCTCCCAGGGCGGCCTGCAGGTGATGTTCGAGTACCAGACGGCGATCTCCGAGCTGACCGGCCTGCCCGTGTCCAACGCGTCCGTCTACGAGGGCCCGTCGGCCGTGGCCGCCGCCGGCTACATGGCCAAGCTGCACAACGGACGCAGCCGCTTCGTGCTCAGCGCCGGCCTTCACCCGCACACGACGCAGACGCTGCGCACGCTCGCCCACGGTTACGGCATGGACGTCGTCGAGGTGCCCGTGCGCGACGGCGTGACCGACCCCGAGGCCTGGGCGGCCGCGATCGACGCCGACACCAGCGCCGCAATCTTCGCCCAGCCCAACTTCTACGGCGCCGTCGAGGACGCCGCGGCGCTCGGCGAGGCGGCCAAGACCGCCGCCGACCCGGTTGTGATCTGCCAGGCCGACCCGATCGCGCTCGGCATCCTCGCCACGCCGGGCGAGTGCGGCGTCGACGTGTGCGTCGGCGAGGGCCAGCCGCTCGGCAACCGCCTGGACTTCGGCGGACCGTCGTTCGGCTTCTTCGCGGCGCGCGAGGAGTACCTGCGCAAGATGCCCGGGCGGATCGCCGGCGAGACGGCCGACGTCGACGGCCGCCGCGGCTTCGTGCTTACGCTGCAGACGCGCGAGCAGCACATCCGCCGCGAGAAAGCCACGTCGAACATCTGCACGGCGCAGGCGCTCAACGCGCTTGCCGGCGTCGTCTACCTCTCGTGGCTCGGGCGCCATGGCCTCGTAGAGCTCGGCGAGCTGCTGCTGGCGCGCACGCACTACGCGCGCCAAGCGCTGTCGGCGCTCGACGGTGTGCAGGTGCTGCACGAGCAGCCCGTCGTGCGCGAGTTCGCCCTGCGGCTCGACGCCGACGTCGATGCCGTGCGCCGGCGCTGTATCGCGCAGGGCGTCAACCCCGGCGTCGACGCGCAGGCCCTGAGCGGCCGGCCCGAGGACGCCGGTGTGCTGCTCGTGGCGATCACCGAGCGGCGCTCGCGCGAGGACATCGACAGGCTTTCAGAGGTGCTCGGCGCGGCCGTCGCCGTCGAGCGTCGCGAGGCGGTGGGCGTGTGAGCACGCTCGACGAAAACCACCTGCACTCCGATCCGGGCATCGACGGGCATCACCCGCACCACGGCCTGGACATCGCCGTCGGCGGGCCCGGCGAGAGCCCGCTGCAGCGCCAGCGCGCGACGACGATCTTCCAGAAGGGCGCCCCGGGGCGCCGCGCCTTTTTGTGCCCGTCGATCGACGTGCCGGCCGCCGATCCCGAGCAGGTGCTGCCGGCGCGCCTTCGTCGCTCGCAGCCAGCACGCCTGCCGGAGGTCTCAGAGCCAGAGATCGTGCGCCACTACGTCGGCATCTCCAAGCGCAACTTCGACCTCGACTCTGGCTTCTACCCGCTCGGCTCGTGCACGATGAAGCACAACCCGCGACTGCACGAGCGTGTCGCCGCGCTGCCCGGGCACGCGCGCCTGCACCCGCTGCAGGACCCCGACCGCGCGCAGGGCGCGCTCGAGCTGATGTTCAACCTGCAAGAGGCGCTGGGCGAGATCTCGGGCCTGCCGCACGTCTCGCTGCAACCGTCTGCCGGCTCGCACGGCGAGCTGGCCGGCGTGCTGCTGACGCGCGCCTACCACGAGGCCCGCGGCGAGGCCCGCCACAAGGTGCTCACGCCGGACACCGCGCACGGCACCAACCCGGCCACCGTGACGATGGCCGGCCTCGAGGTCGTCAAGGTCGCCACGAACGCGGACGGCGGCGTCGACATCGACGACCTGCGCGCCAAGGCCGACGCCGACGTCGCCTGCCTGATGCTGACCAACCCGAACACGCTCGGGCTGTTCGATCCGAACATCGAGCAGATCGCCGAGATCGTGCACGGTGTCGGCGCGACGCTGTACTACGACGGCGCCAACCTCAACGCCGTGATGGGGCTCTCGCGCCCGGGCGACATGGGCTTCGACATCGTCCACTTCAACCTGCACAAGTCCTTCACCCAGCCGCACGGCGGCGGCGGGCCGGGGTCGGGTCCGATCGCCGTGTCTGAGCGGATCGCCCCGTATCTGCCGCTGCCGCTCGTCGTGCGCGACGGCGACGGCGACGCGAAGGGCGAGCACGCCGCCAACGGCTCCTCGCCGGGCGGCGCCGCGCCCACCTTCAGGCTCGACTACGAGGGCAGCGGCCCGGGCGGCGCCGGCTCGCAGTCGATCGGCCGGCTGCGTGGCTTCCACGGCAACTACGGCTGCTTCGTGCGCTCCTACGCCTACATCTGCTCGCTCGGCGCCGACGGGCTGAAGGACGCTTCCGAGACGGCCGTGCTGAACGCCAACTACCTGCTCGCGCGGCTCCGCGAGAAAGGCATCGCCGAGCAGCTGCCGCTCGCCTACGGAGAGCTTTGCATGCACGAGTTCGTGCTCTCGGGCGGGCCGATGAAGAAGCAGCTGAAGATCAAGACGCTCGACCTCGCCAAGCGGCTGCTCGACTACGGCTTTCACCCGCCGACGGTGTACTTCCCGCTGCTCGTCGAGGAGGCGCTGATGGTCGAGCCGACCGAGACCGAGACGCGCGAGACGCTCGACGCGTTCGCCGATGCGATCGCGCGGATCCTCGCCGAGGCGGCGACCGACCCGGAGATCGCGCTCGGCGCGCCCTACACGACGCCCGTGCGCAGGCTCGACGAGGTGGCCGCCGCGAAGGCGCCCGTGATCCGCCAGGCGCTGGGCCAGTAGCGCGGATGCGGATCTTCTCGGGCATCCAGCCGACTGGGCGCAAGCACCTCGGCAACTACATCGGCGCGATCGCCCAGTACGTCTCGGGCCAGGACCGCGGCGAAGCGCTCTACTGCATCGTCGATTTGCACGCGATCACGGTCGCCTACGACCCGGCCGAGCTGCGCGAGCGCACCTACGACACGAGCGCGATCCTGCTCGCCGCCGGCGTCGACCCGGCGCGCTGCGCGCTGTTTCGCCAGTCCGACGTGCCAGAGCACACCGAACTGACGTGGCTGCTCTCGGGCGTCACCGAGCTGGGGCGCCTGCAGCGCATGCACCAGTTCCGCGACAAGTCGATCGCTCAGCGCGAGCTCGTCTCGGCGGGCCTGTTGATGTACCCCGTGCTGCAGGCGGCCGACGTGCTGGCCTACCGCGCGCACGAGGTGCCCGTCGGCGAGGACCAGCGCGAGCACCTCGAGCTGATGCGCGACGTCGCGCGGCGCTTCAACGCGCGCTTCGCCGGCGACGAGGAAGTGCTGGTCGTGCCCGAGCACCGCATCCCCGAGGTCGGCGCGCGGATCATGGACCTGCAGGACCCGACGCGCAAGATGTCGACGACGAGCGGCTCGGAGCAGGGAACGGTGTACGTGCTCGACGAGCCGAACAAGATCGAGAAGAAGCTCAAGAGCGCGGTGACCGACTCCGGCTCGGAGGTGCGCCGCGCCGAGGACAAGCCGGGCATCGCCAACCTGATCGAAATCCTCGCCGCCGTTCGCGGCTCCGAGCCAGCGGCGGTCGAAGCCGAGTTCGCCGAGGCCCGCTACGGCGAATTCAAGACGGCCGTGGCCGCGGCGGTCGTCGAGTACCTGACGCCGGTGCGCGAGCGCTACGAGCAGCTGCGCGCCGACGAGGACGCGCTCGAGGCGATCCTCGCGGTCGGCGCCGAGCGCGCCCAGGCGATGGCGGCCGAGACGCTCGCCGACGTGCGCGAGCTGATGGGCGTCGGCGCTCCCCGTCGGGGGCGGACAGTACGGTGAGAGCATGAGCGCCGCGGAGGATCGAGCATGACGTTGGCCTCGCTCGAGCTGGACCTGGAGGTCTTCACGGGCCCGTTCGACCTGCTGCTGACGCTCGTGCTGCGCGAAGAGGTGGACCTGCTCGAGCTGCAGCTGGCCGAGGTCGTGCTCGCCTACCTCGACCACCTCGAAGCGCGCGGCGAGCTCGACCTCGAGACGGCGACCGAATTCATCGTGCTGATCGCGGCGCTGCTGGAGCTGAAGTCGCGTTTGATGCTGCTCGGCGATGAGGAAGAGGAGCTCGACATCGAGCCCGAGGCAGCCGCCGAGGAGCTGCTCGCGCGGATGCTCGACGCGCGCCGCTACCGCTCGGCCGCCGCCCACCTGAGCCGACTGCTCGCGGCCGAGCACGGTGTGCGCTTCCGCGAGGCGCCGCTGCCGGCGCACCTACGCAGCACCGTGCTCCAGCCGGCCGACGACTCGCAGGACCCGGAGGTGCTCGGCGAGGCGATCGGCCGCCTGCTGACGATGCCGCCGGAGATCAGCATGCGCCACGTCTCGGTGGCGCGCGTGGCCGTCTCCGAGCGGCTCGCGCTGCTGCGCGGCCTCTTGCGCCGCGGCGCGTTCAGCTTCGAGGAGGCCGTGCGCGGCGCGGATCGCATGACGGTCGCGGTCACGCTGTTCGCCCTGCTCGAGCTCTACAAACGCGGCGAGGCCGATTGGGACCAGGACGAGAGCTTCGGCGAGATCGCCGTGCACGCGCCGGTCGCGCACGCTACGTCCGCGCCGGTCGCCGTCGCCGGCGGATCGGTCGCCGGCCTGGCAGGGTGAGGGCATGAACGAGCCGCCCGAGCAGCTGCCCGAGCTTGCGCGCACGATCGAGGCGCTGCTGTTCCTCTCGAGCGACCCGCTGAGCACGGCCGAGCTGGTCGAGGCGACCGAGGCCGGGGAGGGGGCGGTGGCGGCTGCGCTCGCTGTGCTCGGCGAGCAGCACGCGCCAGGGCGCTCGGGCATCACGCTGCGTGAGCTGGGGGGAGGCTGGACGTTCGCCAGCGACCCGGCCTCCGAGGACGCCGCGCGGCGCCTGTTCAGCCGCCCGCGCGTCTCCACGCTGACGCCGGCGCAGGCCGAGACGCTCGCGATCGTCGCCTACCTGCAGCCCGTCTCACGTCCCGAGATCGCGCGAATCCGTGGTGTCAGCGCCGACTCGGCCGTCGCCACGCTGCTCGACCGCGCCATGATCGAGGAGGCCGGCCACTCGCAGTTCGGCGCCGTCGTCTACCGCACCACGACGCAGTTCCTCAAGCTGTTCGGCCTGCGTTCGCTCGACGATCTACCCGACGTCGCGCGCTGGGACCCGACGCCGGAGGAGCAGGCCGAGCTGCGCGAGCGCTTGCTGAAGGCCGGCGAGGCGCGGGCGAGTTAGCCGGCCTTGGCGGCGAGCTGGCCGCAGGCGGCGTCGATGTCCTGCCCGCGCGTAAGCCGGATCGTCGCCGGCACGCCGTTGGCGAGCAGCGCGTCGCGGAAAGCGCCGATCGAGGCGCGCGTGGAGCCCTCGAACGGGGAGCCGGTCGGGTTGTAGGGGATCAAGTTGACCTTGAAGATCGACCCGCTCGAGTCGTTGCCGCCGCGCCCTGGCCCGCCGACTCTCCCGGCACCCGTGCCGCCCTGCTCACCGAGCAGCCGCGCGAGCGCGAGCGCCTGCTCGTAGCGGTCGTTGACGCCCTTGAGCATCACGTACTCGACGAACACGCGGCGGCGCTTGCGCGCGTAGAAGTCGCGGCAGGCCTCGATCACGTCGCTCAGCGGGTAGCGCTCGTTGACGGGCATCAGCTCGCTTCGCAGCGCTTCGTCGGCGGCGTGCAGCGAGAGCGCGAGGCGCAGCGGCATCTCCTGCTCGGCGAGCGCTTCGATCCCGGGGATCCAGCCGACCGTCGAGATCGCCGTGTGACGGTGGCCGATGCCGAGGTCGGGCAGGCGCTCGCAGGCGGCGAGCACGTTGTCGAGGTTGAGCATCGGCTCGCCCATGCCCATGAAGACGCAGTTGGTCAGGCGCTCGCCGCCGCCCTGCATGCGATGGAAGTGAAGCGCTTGGTCGACGATCTCAGAGGCCGTCAGGTTGCGCGCGAATTTCATCTGCCCGGTGGCGCAGAAGGTGCACGTAAGTGGGCAGCCGGACTGCGAGGAGAGGCAGATCGAGCGGCGGCCGTCGCGGTAGCGCATCAGCACGGCCTCGAGCGCACGCCCGTCGGCGGTGTCGAACAGCGCCTTGACGGTGCCGTCGCTCGCACGCGCCTCCTCGCGCAGCGCGAGGCTCGAGAACGGCAGCTCGCGCGCCAGCGCGTCGCGCAAGCCGGCGGGCAGGTCGGTCATCTCCTCGTAGCCCTGCGCGCCACGTGCCGCCCACGCCCACACCTGCCGCGCGCGAAAGCGCGGCTCGTCGTGCTCGGCGAGTGTCTTCTCCAGCAAGGCGAGGTCCATGACTGCTTATGTTTGCAGCAGATGACTCGTTTCCCGGGACCGCTGCCCCAGACCTCGCCGGCCGTCTGCCCGCGGGCGTCCAGCGGCGAGCCTTCGCTCAGCTGATGCGCCTGGCCAAGTACCTGGCTCACGCCGGCGTGGCCTCGCGCCGCGCGGCCGAGTCGCTGATCGCCGAGGGCCGCGTGCGCGTGGACGGCGAGAGGGTGACCGATCCGGCGCGCGACGTCGGCGAGGACAGCCGCATCCTCGTGGATGGCCGACCGGTGAGCGGTCCCGAGCCGCGTGTGACTTACGCCGTGCACAAGCCGGTCGGCGTCGTCTCGACGGCGCAGGACACACATGGCCGGCCGACCGTCGTCGGGCTGCTCCCGGAGCGCGGGCCGCGCCTCTACCCGGTCGGGCGCCTGGACGCCGACAGCAGCGGGCTGATCCTGCTGACGAACGACGGCGAGCTGGCCAACCGGCTGATGCACCCGCGCTTCGAGGTGCCGAAGAGCTATCGCGCGACGCTCGCCGGCAGGCCGATCGATGCCCCGTCGCTGCGGCGGTTGCGCGAGGGGGTCGAGCTCGAGGACGGGCGCACGGCTCCGGCCGAGGTGCGCCGTCTGGGCGAGCACGAGATCGAGCTGACGATCCACGAGGGACGCAACCGCCAGGTGCGGCGTATGTGCGCCGCGGTCGGGCGCGAGGTGATCGAGCTGCGGCGCGTGCGCTTCGGCCCGTTGCGGCTCGACGGCCTCGGCGCCGGCGAGTACAGGCGCCTCGAGGAGCCGGAGCTGGGTTTGCTGCGTGCGCTCTGAGAGAACGCGCTCTGACAGAATCGACGCGCGATGAGACTGTTTGCCTTACGCGGCGCGATCAGCGTCGAGCGCAACGAGAGCCAGGCGATCCTCGATGCGACGACGGAGCTGATGCGCGCGCTGATGGAGCGCAACGGCCTCGGGCCGGAGAACGTGGTCAGCTGCATCTTCACGGCGACCGACGACCTCGACGCCGCCTTCCCGGCGGCCGCGGCACGGACGATCGGCTTCGAGGCGGTGCCGCTGCTGTGCGCCCGCGAGATCGAGGTTGCCGGCTCGCTGCCGCGCGTGATCCGCGTGATGCTCCACTACTACGCCCAGGAGGGGCACGTCTCCCAGCACGTCTACCTGCGCGAGGCCAGCTCGCTGCGCGAGGACCTCGCTGCGGCGCAGTAGCCGGCGCCGTGCGGGTCGGCTCGGCACAATAGGCGCGTGGCACTCGAGTTCTCAGAGCGCATCGCAAGGCTTCCGTCCTACCCCGCCGCCGGCGGATACGGCGAGGACCTGGAGCTCGTGCGCCTGGCCAGCAACGAGTCGCCGTATCCGCCGTCGCCGGAGGTGCGCGAGGCGATCGAACGCGCGCTCGGCACGCTCAATCGCTATCCGGACCCGTCCAACTCGCTGCTGCGCCGGCGTCTGAGCGATCGCTACGGCGTGCCGCAGTCGCGCATCGCGATCGGCAACGGCTCGTGCGACGTCCTGCTGGCCGCCGGCGAGGCGCTGCTCGAGCCAGGCGCCGAGCTGATCTACGCCTGGCCTTCGTTCTCGGTCTATCCGCACCTCAGCGCCGCCTCGGGTGCGCGCGCGGTGACGGTCCCGCTCGACGACGAGGAGCGCCACGACCTGCCGGCGATGCTCCGCGAGATCACCGTGGCGACGCGGATCGTGATCGTGTGCAACCCGAACAACCCGACGAGCACGGCGCTGCCGCTCTCGCAGATCGCCGACTTCCTCGAGCAAGTGCCGCCGCACGTGTGCGCGATCGTCGACGAGGCCTACTGCGAGTTCAACGTGCTCGACGACCCGGACGCGTCGATCGAGTTGCTCGAGCGCCATCCCAACCTGATGCTGCTGCGGACGTTCTCCAAGGTGCACGGTCTCTGCGGCCTGCGCGTCGGCTTCGGGCTGTGCGGCTCGGAGGCGCTGCCGCGCGCGCTCGATCAGGTGCGCCAGCCGTTCTTCTGCAATGCGCTCGCGCAGGCGGCGGCGGTCGAGGCGCTCGCGCACCAGGACGCCGTGATCGACCGCGTCGCGCGCAACGTCGCCGAGCGCATCTCCGTCGACGAGCGCCTGCGCGCGCTCGGGCTGGCGCCGGCCGAGTCGCAGGCCAACTTCTGCTGGTTTCACCTCGGTGCCGAGCGCGACGAGCAGGAGGTCATGCGGGGGCTCGCCGAGCGCGGCGTGCTGGTGCGCGCCGGCACGGCGCTGGGCGGCGAGGGCGCGCTGCGCGTGACCTACGGCACGCCGGCCGAGAACGAGCGCTTCCTGACAGCGCTTGCCGAGCTCCTGTGAAGGTGCTACAACCCACGAGATCGACCATGCAGAAGCTCAGCCCGAAAAGCCCTTGCAGCTCCCGCGCCCGCGCCGCCGCTGCGCCGCGCGCCGCATGGTCGTATCCCGCTCGCGCCTGGCGATTTAGCTAGGCGCTTCGGCCTGGGTCCGTACGTGAACGGGCCAACGGGTCGCACCGGGTCCCCATGAGGGGATCGAGCGCCTCCTCGCAGGGCGGCAACGCCCTCTCCGCGACCGTCAGACGGCGCGGCGCTCACGACTCAGAGCCCTGGCACGGCCAGTGGCGACCACCTAAGATTTGGCGCATTGAAAGGATGAAACGATGATGATCGTGATGAAGGAGACCGCTACCGAGGAGGAGATCGAGGCGGTCGTTGAGAAAGTCGAGCGGGCGGGGGCGCTGGCGCACCCGATTCACGGGGCGCGGATCACGGTGATCGGCGCAATCGGAGACGTCGAGCAGGACGCCAGCATCGAGAGCCTCGGCCTCGAGGGCGAGCCGGGCGTGGATCGGGTGATGCCGATTCTCAAGCCCTACAAGCTGGCCTCGGCGGAGATCAAGCACGGTGAGCGAACGGTGCTCGAGATCGACGGGCGCAAGGTCGGCGGCGGGAACTTCGCGCTGATGGCCGGCCCGTGCACGGTCGAGTCGCGCGAGCAGCTGCTCGAGACGGCGCGCGTCGTCAACGACGCCGGAGCCTCGTTCCTGCGCGGCGGCGCGTACAAGCCGCGCACCTCGCCCTACGCCTTCCAGGGGCTCGGGCAGGAGGGGCTGCGACTGCTCGCCGAGGCGAAGAAGGAGACAGGGCTGCCGGTTGTGACCGAGCTGATGGACATGCGCGACATCGACGATGTGCTCGAGGTCGCCGACGTCGTGCAGATCGGCGCGCGCAACATGCAGAACTACCCGCTGCTGACCGAGATCGGCCGCTCGGGCCGCCCGGCGCTGCTCAAGCGCGGGCTCTCCTCGACGCTCGAGGAGCTGCTGATGGCGGCCGAGTACATCCTCAAGGAAGGCAACCCCAACGTGATGCTGTGCGAGCGCGGCATCCGCACGTTCGAGACCGCGTACCGCTTCACGCTCGACCTGATGGCCGTGCCGGTGCTGAAGGAGCTCACGCACCTGCCGGTGATCGTCGACCCGAGCCACGCAGCGGGCCGGCGAGACCTGGTCACGCCACTGTCGCTGGCGGCGGCGGCGGTTGGCGCGGACGGCATCATCGTCGAGGTGCACCCGCACCCGGAGGCGGCGATCTGCGACGGACCGCAGGCGCTGCGCGCCGAGGACTTCGCGGCGTACGCCAGGGCGGTCGAGCAGGCGGCGGAGCTCGCGGGCAAGGCGCTCAGCGCCGTCTGATGGGCCTGGTGCCGGCTCCTTGAACGTCGCGGTGCTGGGGGTCGGGCTGATCGGCGGCTCCATCGGCCTGGCCACCCGGCGGCGCGCGGGCGCGCGGGTCTGTGGCTATGACCCTGACGAGCGCGCGCTGCAGCGCGCGCTCGATCTCGGGGCGGTCGATCGCGTCGCGAGCGACGTCGCCGAGGCCGTGCGCGATGCCGAGGTCGTGTTCGTCGCCACGCCGGTCGGTGCGCTGGCGGAGACCGTGCGCGCGGCACTGCAGGCGGCTCCGGCGGACGCGGTGGTCACTGACGTCGGCTCGACCAAGCGCGTGCTCGCCGACGCCGACGTCGGCGCGGACGAGCGCCTGATCGGCGGTCATCCGCTGGCGGGGGCCGAGACGGCGGGCGTCGAGCACGCTCGTGAGGATCTGTTCGAGGGTGCTGTGTGGTACCTGACGCCGGCGATGGGCAGCACGGCGGGCGTCTTATACGAGCGCCTGCACCGCCTGCTGACGGCGATCGGCGCGCGCCCGACGGCGATCGACGCGGACACGCACGACCGGCTGCTGGCGGCCGTCTCGCACCTGCCGCACGTGCTCGCCAACCTGCTCGTCGCGCAGGCGGCGGGCACGCTGGGTGAGGCCGCGCCGGGCCGCCTGCCCGCGGTCGGGCCGAGCTTTCGCGATGCCACGCGCGTGGCCGGCGCGAACAGCGCGATCTGGACGGACATCTTCATCTCCAACCGCGACGCGCTCCTCGCGGCGATCGACGAGTTCACGGAGCGGATGGCCGAGGTGCGCGCGAAGCTCGCGGCGGGCGACGCCGACGCGATCACGGCTTGGAACGAGTCGGCACGCGCCGAGCACGGAAGGCTGCTGGGAGCGGGCGCGGGCGATGCGGAGGTGACCGAGCTGCGTACGTCGGTTCCCAACCGCCCCGGCGTGATCGCCGAGATCGCGCTCGCGCTCGGCGGTGCCGGGGTGAACATCCGCGACATGGCGCTCTCGCCGTCGGAGGACAACAGCCAGGGCGTCGTTGCCCTGTGGATCGCGGGCGAAGAGGACACGGCCCGCGCTGAGCAACTGATCGCCGAGCTCGGCTTCCCGGTGGCGCGCGCGTGAACATGCGCTTCGAGCCGACGCGGGGGCTGAGCGGCGAGCTGCAGGCGCCGCCGGACAAGTCGATCTCCCATCGGGCCGCGCTGCTCGGGGCGATGGCCTCGGAGCCGGTGCGGATCGAGCGCTACCTAGACGCGGCCGACACGAACTCGACGCTCGCGGCCGTACGCTCGCTGGGCGCGCTCGTCGAGCTGCGCGAGCAGGAGGTCGTGATCCGCGGCACCGGCCTGCGCGAGGCGCGCGAGCCGGACGGGCCGATCGACGTCGGCAATGCGGGCACGCTGCTGCGCCTGCTGCCGGGCTGGCTCGCGGCGCAGGAGGGGCGCTCGTTCACGCTCGACGGCGACGAGTCGATCCGCCGCCGGCCGGTTGACCGCGTGGCCGAGCCCCTGCGCCTGATGGGCGCTGATCTCAGCGCCCGGAACGGCCGCTTTCCCCCGCTGGTCGTGCGCGGCACACACCTGCGCGCGATCTCCTATGACATGCCCGTGGCGAGCGCCCAGGTCAAGTCCTGCGTGCTGCTGGCGGCACTGGCGGCCGACGGGGCGACGACCGTCTCAGAGCCGGCGCGCAGCCGCGACCACACCGAGCGGATGCTCCTGCGCGCGGGCGTTGGCGTGCATCGCAACGGACGTCACGTGACGGTCGTCAACGCCGACGAGCTGCTGCTCGATCGCGTGCGGGTGCCCGGCGACCCGAGCTCGGCAGCCTTCCTCGTCACGGCCGGCGTGCTCGTGCCGCAGTCGCGCCTGCTGATCGGCGACGTCGGCGTGAACTGGACGCGGACTGGCTTCATGCGGATCGTGCGGCGCATGCAGGGCATCGTGCTCGGCGATCTCGAGGACGAGACGGGGGAGCTGATCGGCGATGAGCCCGTGAGCGACCTCGACGTCGCACACGGGGCGCTGGAGGGAACGGTCGTTGAGCCGGAGGAGGTGCCGCTGGCGATCGACGAGCTGCCGCTCGTGGCGCTGCTGGGCTGCTTCGCCGAGGGCGAGACGGTCGTGCGCGGTGCGCAGGAGCTGCGGCTGAAGGAGTCCGACCGGATCGCGGGCGTGGTCGAGGGCCTGCGCGGGCTCGGTGGCGAGATCGAGGCGACCGAGGACGGCTTCGTCGTGCAGGGAAGCGGCGGGCTGCGCGGCGGCACGATCGACGCCAAGGGCGACCATCGCATGGCGATGATGGGCGCGATCGCGGGCCTCGCCTCGAAGGAGGGCGTCGAGGTGATCGGCATGGAGGCCGCCGCCGTGTCCTATCCGGGCTTCGTCGAGGATCTGACCGGGCTTTGCTCGTAGCGATCGACGGACCTGCGGGCGCGGGCAAGTCGACGGTCGCACGCGCCGTCGCGCGCGAGCTGGACTTCACCTACCTGGACAGCGGGGCGATGTACCGCTGCGTGGCGCTGCTGGCGCTACAGGATCCGGCGAGCGAGCCGGCGCAGCTCGCCCGCGCGGCGCGGATCGAGCTGGTGCATGCAGCCGACGGCGGCGCCCGCACGATGCTCGACGGCCGCGACGTGAGCGAGGCGATTCGCACGGCCGAGGTGTCCGAGGCCGCCTCCCGCGTGGCCACCGACCCGGGTGTGCGCGAGGCGCTCGTGGCCAAGCAGCGTGTGCTGATCGCCCGGGGCGATTGGGTCGCGGAGGGTCGCGACATCGGCACCGTCGTGGCACCCGACGCGGAGCTGAAGATCTACCTCACGGCAAGCGCCGAGGAGCGCGCCCGCCGGCGCGCGGCCGAGCTGGGCACGGACCCGGCCACCGTGCTCGCCGAGCAGTCCGAGCGCGATGAGCGCGACTCCACGCGCCACCACAGCCCGCTGCAGGCGGCCCCCGGTGCGATCGTGCTGGACACCACAGGGCTGGACGTCGAGCAGGTCGTCGCGCGCATCGCCGACCTGGCGCGAGACGCCGCAGGCTAGCCTGGGTCTATGAAGGTCGCGATCGTCGGCTATCCCAACGTGGGCAAGTCCTCGTTGATCAACAGGCTCGCGGGCAGCCGCGAGGCGGTCGTGCACGAGCGCCCGGGGGTCACGCGCGATCGCAACGAGATCGACTGCGAGTGGAACGGGCGCCAGTTCAAGCTGATCGACACCGGCGGCGTCGACTTCCAGGACGAGGACCCGCTGGCGGGATCGATCCGCGATCAGGCGCGGGCGGGCATCGCCGACGCCGAGGTCGCGGTGCTCGTCGTCGACGCGCGTGCCGGCGTGCGCCCGGGCGACGAGGAGATGGCCGACCTGCTGCGCCGCGCGCCGCTGCCGACGATCGTCGCGGCGAACAAGTGCGACGCCGTCGCCGAGCTGCCGCTCGCGGCCGAGTTTCATCGGCTCGGGCTGGGTGAGCCGATCGCGGTCTCCGCCGCCCAGGGCCTCGGCTCCGGCGACCTGCTCGACCGGATCGTCGAGCTGCTGCCCGAGGGCGATGACGGCGCGCAGGACGACACGATCCGCCTCGCCGTGATCGGGCGCCCGAACGTGGGCAAGTCCTCGCTCGTCAACCGCTTCCTGGGCGAGGAGCGCGTGATCGTCTCCGAGCTGGCCGGCACGACGCGCGACGCGATCGACATGCCGCTGCTGGTCGGTGACCGCAAGCTGACGCTGGTGGACACGGCGGGGATGCGCCGCCAGTCGAAGGTGTCCGATTCGGTCGAGTACTACACGGCGCTGCGCTCGCAGCGCGCGGCCGAGCGCGCCGACGTGGCGCTCGTCGTGTGCGACGCCTCAGACGGCGTGACCGCTCAGGATCTGCGCGTGGCTGAGTTGGCGATGAAGGCCGGCTGCGCGACGGCGATCGTGCTGAACAAGTGGGACGTGCACGAGGGTGACGAGGACGACCTCGACCACGAGCGCGCCCGTGTGGCGGAGAAGCTGCGCCTGCGCCCGCGCGTGCTCACGGCCAGCGCGAAGACGGGCCGCCACGTGGCGCGCCTGCTGACCGAGGCGATCGCACTCGGCGACCGCATGTCCAATCGGATTCCCACCTCCGAGCTCAACCGCTTCCTGGCCGAGGCCGTGCAGGCACGCCAGCCTCCCGTCGGCACGCGCCGCGGCTCGAGCCAGCACCGCCTGAAGCTGATCTACATGACGCAGATCGACCAGCGACCGCCGCGCTTTGCGATCCAGATCAACTCGCGTGCGCGGGTCACGCGCGACTACGCCTACTTCCTCGAGAATCGCTTGCGCGCACGCTACGGCATGGAGGGCGTGCCGCTGATCATCGACTTCGTCGAGCGCGGGCAGCGCGGCGGCGGGCTGAGCCCGCGGGCCGCGCGCGAGCGGGCATCGCAGGAGGCGCTCGTGGAGGACGAGGAGCTGCTGGCCGACGACGCAGAGCCGTCCGTGGAGGAGCCCGCCCCGACGGGCTCGCGCTGAACGAAAAACTCGCCGCCTTCGCCTAGACTGTCCCGCTCTCGCCCGGCTCTCTCGCCGGGTCACATCCGACAGACGACCCTGGAGCGAGCCGCTGCCGCCATGAATCAGTTTTCCGACAACGAATTCCTGTTCACGTCCGAGTCCGTCACCGAGGGCCACCCGGACAAGATCGCCGACCAGATCTCAGACGGCGTGCTCGACGCCGTGATGGCTGCCGACCCCTACGGCCGCGTGGCGTGCGAGACGCTCGTCAACACCGGCCTGGTCGTCGTCTCCGGCGAGATCTCGACCGACACGTACGTCGACATCCAGGAGATCGCGCGCGAGACGATCCGCAAGATCGGTTACACCGATGCCGACCTCGGCTTCTCGGCCGACTCCTGCGCGGTGCTCAACGCGATCGACAAGCAGTCGCCCGACATCGCCCAGGGCGTCGACAAGGCCTATGAGGCGCGCACCGACGCAAGCGACGACGACGAGCTCGACGTGGCCGGCGCGGGCGATCAGGGGATGATGTTCGGCTACGCCTCGAACGAGACCGATGCGCTGATGCCGCTGCCGATCTCCCTCGCGCACCGTCTCGCGGAGCGGCTCGCGGCGGTGCGCAAGGCCGGCACGCTCAACTACCTGCGCCCCGACGGCAAGACCCAGGTGAGCGTCCGCTACGTCGACGGCAAGCCGCAGGAGATCGAAAAGCTCTTGATCTCGACCCAGCACGGCGAGGGCGCCGAGTCGCTGATCCCGGACGACCTGTGGGAGCACGTGGTCGAGCCGATCCTGCCGAAGGACCTGTACGAGGAGTCCAAGCTGCGCAAGAACTTCCTCGTCAATCCGACCGGGCGCTTCGTGATCGGCGGACCGGTCGGCGACGCTGGACTGACGGGCCGCAAGATCATCGTCGACACCTACGGCGGGATGGCGCGCCACGGCGGTGGCGCCTTCTCCGGCAAGGACCCCTCGAAGGTCGACCGCTCGGCCGCCTACGCGGCGCGCTGGGTGGCGAAGAACATCGTCGCGGCGGGGCTCGCCGAACGCGCCGAAGTGCAGGTCGCCTACGCGATCGGCGTCGCGCACCCGGTCTCGGTGATGGTCGAGACCTTCGGCACGGAGCTCGGCGGCCGCACGCGCGGCCAGATCGCCAAAGCGGTCGACGAGGTCTTCGATCTGCGCCCCGGCGCGTTTCGCGAGGAGCTCAACCTGCACCGCCCGATCTACCAGAAGACGGCCGCCTACGGCCACTTCGGCCGCGACGACCACGACTTCACGTGGGAGAAGACGGACAAGGCCGAGGCACTGAAGGCGGCCGCGGGGGCGTAGTCCGCCTGCGGCTCTAGTGTCCGGGGCGATGCCTTCGATCGCCCAGGTCGAGCCGATGACGACCGCCCGCGCGCTGCGCGGGCCGTTCGACTACCGCCTGCCCGAGGAGCTGCGCGGCGGCGCCGTCGGCGTCGGCTCGATGCTGGTCGTCCCGTTCGGGCGCAGAGAGGTGCTGGGAGTAGTCGTCGGGCTGGCCGAGTCGAGCGAGGTGGCGGCAGAGAAGCTGCTCGCGCCGCTGCGCGCACTCGAGCTGGGCGTGCCGGCGGAGATGGTCGGGCTGGCCGAATGGATCGCGGCCGAGTACTGCTCGACGCTTGCCAGGGCGCTCGGGCTCGTGCTGCCGCCGGGCGCGACACGCAGGCTCAGCGGGCGCAAGCGCCGCGCGGTCAAGCGCTCCGAGCACCTCGCCGTCGGCGCGCGCGCGCCGACTGACCTCGCACTGAACGAGGACCAACACGCGGTGCTGGCCTCGCTGCAGGCGGCGCTCGAGCAGCGCAAGGCTCACGAGCGGCTGCTGCATGGCGTGACCGGCTCGGGCAAGACGGAGGTCTACCTGCGTGCCGCCGAGACCGCCCTGGCGCAAGGACGCGGTGTGATCGTGCTGGTGCCCGAGATCGCGCTGACGCCGCAGACCGTCGGGCGCTTCATCGATCGCTTCGGCGAGACGGTGGCGGTGCTTCACTCGCAGCTTCGGCCGGGCGAGCGCTATGCCGAGTGGCGGCGGCTGCGCGAGGGCGAGGCGCGCATCTGCGTCGGCCCACGCTCGGCGGTGTTCGCGCCGATCGAGGACCTCGGTCTGATCGTCGTCGACGAGGAGCACGATTCCTCCTACAAGCACGAAGGCGACCCGCGCTATGACGCGCGCGACGTTGCCGCCGAGCGAGCGCGCCGAAGCGGCGCCGTGCTGCTGCTCGGCAGCGCCACGCCCCGCGCCGAGAGCGAGCATCGCGTGCGGTCTTCGCTGCTGCCCCGAAGGGTCGACGGGCGTCCGTTGCCGCGCGTCGAGGTGCTCGACATGCGCGGCGATGGATCGGAGGTCGGCCAGCAGGGCCTGCACCCCGAGACCGTGCAGGCGCTGGCGCGGGTGCGCGAGCAGCGTACGAAGGCGATCGTGCTGCTCAACCGGCGCGGCTGGTCGAACTTCCTCTCCTGCCGCTCGTGCGGCCAGGTGTGGAGCTGTCCCGACTGCGACGTCGCCCTCGTCCTGCATCGGGCCGGCGGCTTCCTGGCCTGTCATCACTGCGGTCACCGCGAGCGCGCCCCCGAGCGCTGCGGCGCGTGCGGTTCGATGTCGGTCGCGCGCCACGGCGCCGGCACCGAGCGCCTGCAGCACGAGCTGGCGGCCGTGCTCGACGACGGCGCCTTCCCGATCTTCAGGCTCGACGCCGACGTGGCTGCGGGAGCTTCCGCATCCGCGGGGGTCGAGCGGCCGGCAGCGGAGGCGGCGGCGACGCGCGAGAGCACCGTCGGCGCGCTGCTGCGGCGCTTCGAGGCGGCCGACTGCGGTGTGCTGATCGGCACGCAGATGGTCGCCAAGGGACACGATTTCCCCGATGTCGCGCTCGGCGTCGTGCTCGACGCGGACGCTACGCTGCGCTTTCCCGACTTCCGCGCCGAGGAGCGCACGTTCGCGCTGATCGCGCAGCTCGCCGGGCGCGTCGGGCGCGGCGGCGAGGGGCGCGTGCTGGTGCAGACGATCGCGCCGCAGGCGCGCGCGATCACGCTCGCCTCCCGTCACGACAGCGCGAGCTTCCTGACCAGCGAGCTCGAGCGCCGGCTGGCGCTCGGCTATCCGCCGTTCTCGCACCTGATCAGGATCGTCTGCTCGGCCGAGCGCAGCGAGCCGGCCCGCGCCGCGGCGGCTGCCGTGCGCGACGCACTCGCCGCCGGCGCGCGTCCGGCGGACGGGGCGGAGGGCTCGATGAGCGTGCTCGGCCCGGCGCCGCTCTTTCGCCTGCGCGGTCGCGAGCGCGAGTCGCTCGTGGTCAAGGCGCCGACGCGGCTTCCCGCCGTCCAGGCGATCGGCGCCGCGGTGCAGCAGGTGGCCGGCTCGCGGGAGCACCACGGGGTGCGCTTCAGCGTCGACGTCGATCCGCAGTAGTACGAACTCTGCTTTCACTTCAGCTAGCTGGGACGGTATGCTTCCGCGCGCACGGAGGCCGACCACGTCCAAAGGGGGAACAGTGCGATCGCTCGACGCGAGACGTCCATGGATCATCGCAGTGCTCTGCTGCCTTGCCGCGATGCTGGGGCTTGCGGTCGCTGCGGCTCGGTCCGAGGCGATCGTTGTCAGCACTACGAAGGGCGCCGCCCTCAGCTATGTCCCGCTGAAAGGCGGTTCTGGCACCTCCGCACTGTCTCGCGCCGCTCGTCCGTTCGACACCTTCTTCACGAACCTCGACTACGGCGGCGGTCCGGTGATGACGTCGAACACCAACTACACGATCTTTTGGCGACCTGCGGGCTCTGGGGCCACTGCCTACCCGAGCGGGTACCAGACAGGCTTGAACACGTTCTTCGAAGACCTCACCCACGACAGCGGCGGCCACGAAAACGTCGAGTCAGTTGCCACGCAGTACAACGACGCCGAAGGGGCGTTCGTGAAATACGACTCTCACTTCGGGGGCACGTTCGTCGACGAAGACCCGTATCCGCCGAGCGGCTGTCCGTTTGCGACACGCTGCTTCACGGATGAACAGATCCGCGAAGAGCTCCAGAGCTTCGTGACCGCGCACGGTCTCCCTACGGATCTCAGCCACGAGTACTTCATGCTCACTCCGCCAGGCGTGGAAAGTTGCTTTGAATTCGAAGAAGAATTCGAATGCTCAGCGGGCACGCCGCCGGAAGTCGCCGTCTTCTGTGCGTATCACAGCAACATCCCGCTCGGCGGGGGCGGCGAGATCGTCTACGCAAACGATCCCTTCGTGACCGGAAACGAAGGATGCGACGATGGCGATCATCCCAACGGGTTGCCATCGGACGGCGCGATCCAGGGAGGGCTCAGCCACGAGCACAACGAGTCGGTCACAGATCCCGAACCAAACAACGCTTGGACGGACTGGGGCAAATTCACGGGCGAGAACGGCGACAAGTGCCGCACCTTCACGCCGGCAAGCGAATTCGGCACCCCCCTCGGCGAAGTGACGGTCGGCGGTCAGAAAATGGCCTACAACCAGGAAATCAACGGCCGTAAGTACTGGTACCAGCAAGAGTGGAGCAACAAAGGCCACACGTGTCTGCAGCGGCTGACCTTCAGCTCCGCCGAAGCGCCGGTTGCGACGTTCGCGAGCTCGTTCGAAGGCGGCTCGACGGTCAAATTCAACGTCGCGGGATCAACCAGCGGCGCGGGCGTGCGCTACGCCTGGCAGTTCAACGACCGCGAAGGGTTCTTCCAGAATCAGACGGTTGAGACCGAATCGCCGACGATTACGCACAGCTTCCCGTTCCAGGGCGTCTACACAGTGGCACTGACCGTGTTCAAGGCGGATGGTACGAGCACCGGCGCCGCCCACGAAGTGCTGGTCGATGCGCCGCCGACGGCCGCGTTCTCGGTGACGACGGCCTCGCCGACCGCCGGGAGCGCCGTTTCGTTCGATGGCTCCGCCTCGAGTGACTCGGACGGCTTCATCACATCTCGCTCCTGGGAATTCGGCGATGGCTCGATCGGCTCGGGCAGTTTTGCCTCGCACACCTACGCGAAAGCCGGGAGCTACGAAGTCACCCTGACGGTCACCGACAACGCCGGCGTCAGCACGAGCGTGACGCATTCGATCGCGGTGGCCGCTGCGCCATCCGGTGGCGGCGGCGGCGGGGGTGGTGGTGGCGGCACCGGTGGCGGTCCGGGTGGTCCCACGACGCCGACCACTACGGCTCCGACGAGCACGACGGCGAACGTGACGCCCCCGCCCGTAGCGGACAGCAGCTTCACCACGAGCTCGGCGGTCAACGCGAAAACGGGCGCGGTCACCTTCACGATCTCGGTGCTCGATCCGGGCACGCTGACGCTCGGCGCAACCTTCCCGAACGGCAGGTTCGGCGCGTTCGCGTCGACGAGCAAATGCAAGGCGGGCCAGCGCCGCCTGGCAGGCAAATGCCGGCCGGCGAAGATCGTCTTCGCCAAGGGCAGCCAAGCCGTCGGCGCGCCGGGCAGCGTGACGGTCACGCTCAAGCCGAGCGCATCCGCGCTGAAGGCGCTGAAGAGCGCGCTGAGGCAGAAGAAGGGCGTCCCCGTCTCGGTCGTGCTCACGTTCCAGTCCTCGCTCGGCGGCGCTCCGGTCTCGCATACGCAGACGGTGACCGTCAAACCGAAGAAGTAGTCGCTCCTCTGGCGCTCCCAGAAGGCCAAGCGTCCTCATAGACTGAGCGCATGTCCGCACAGGGCGACACAGCCGACGCGCCGGAGCTCGAGGAGCTGCCCACGCCGGTCTCCGAGGAGGCCGACGTCGAGGTCGAGCGCGAGCAGGACGCGCCGGAAGAGCTCGATCCCGAGACCCGAGCCCGCCGCGATGCGGCGCTGGCGCGGGTGCGCAAGCTCGGTGACCCGGTACTGCGCGCCAAGGCGCTCCCGGTCGAGCGCTTCGACGAGGCGCTGGTTGCAGAGGTCGAGCGGATGGGTGCGCTGATGCACGACGCGCTGGGGGTCGGGCTGGCGGCCACGCAGCTCGGCGTGCTGCATCGCCTGCTCGTCTATCGCGCCTACGCCGAGGACCCGCTGACGGCGCTCGTGAACCCGGTGATCGAGTGGCGCAGCGACGAGCTGGAGACGGCCGAAGAGGGCTGCCTCAGCCTGCCGGGCGTTCACGTCGAGGTCGAGCGCGCCGCGCGCGTCAGGGTGACGGCGCAGGACGAGCGCGGCGAGCGCCTCGAGATCGAGGCCGAGGGGCTGCCGGCGCGCGTGATCCAGCACGAGGTCGACCACCTCGACGGCATCCTGATCCTCGACCGCATCTCGCGCGATGCGCGCAAGGAGGCGATGCGCGCGATGCGCGAGGCGCGGGAGACGGCCGACGCCGTCTAGGCGAGCGCTCGCGCGTTGAGCATCGTCTACCTCGGCACGACGGACTTCGCGGCGTCGATCCTCGATCGGCTCGCCGAGCGCCCCGAGCATCGCCCTTCGCTGGTCCTGACCAGGCCGGACCGCCCGCGCGGGCGCGGCCGGCGCCTCTCCTCTCCGCCGGTGGCAGAACGCGCGCGCGCGCTCGGGCTGGCGCTCGAGCAGCCCGAGAAGGTCAACGACGAGGCGACCGTCGCGCGGATCGCCGCCGCCGAGCCGGACGTCGTCGTCGTCTGCGCGTTCGGCGCGCTGATCAGGGAGCCGCTGCTCTCGGCGCACACGACGCTCAACGTGCATCCCTCGCTGTTGCCGCGCTGGCGCGGCGCGGCGCCGGTCGAGCGCGCGATCATGGCCGGCGACGAGCTCACGGGCGTCTCGATCATGCAACTCACGGCAGGGCTCGACAGCGGGCCGGTCTGCCTGGCTGAGAGCGAGCCGATCGGAGCTCGCGACAGCTACGGATCGCTCGCGGCGCGGCTGCAGGCGCTCGGCGGCGAGCTGCTGCTCCGCGCGCTCGATCAGATCGCCGCCGGGCGCGAGCTGGAGCTCGTCGAGCAGGAAGAGGCCGGCGTCACCTACGCCGAGAAGATCGAGCCGAGCGATCGCCTGCTGGACCCGGCGCGTGCGGCCGTCGAGCTGGAGCGCATCGTGCGCGCGCTGCACCCGCACATCGGCGCTCGCGCCGAGCTGCCCGGCGGCGAGATGCTCGGCGTGCGGGAAGCGACGCTGCTCGCGCCGGAGCATCCGGCGGCGCCCGCCGGGGCGTTGGGCGTGATCGAGCGGGAGGGGCGTTTGCTGCTCGCGTGCGCCGACGGAGCGCTCGAGTTGCTCGTCGTGCAGCCGCCTGGCGGCCGGCCGATGGACGCCGCCTCCTACCTGCGCGGGTACGGCATCGCCGGGCGCGCATAGCGCGCGGCGGCATCCGGCACGGCGATCCCGCCTGGCAGGCGAGGATCGGGTTCGGCCGCGCGCGCAACGCTTGCGATCGGGATCACGCCGGCCCAGACGGGCAGGGCGTAGTCCTCCTCGTCGTCGATCGGCGGTCCCGTGCGGATCTTGGCCGAGGCCTCGTCGATTCCCAGCGCGAGCACGGCGGTCGCCTTCAGCTCGTTCTCGCTCGGCCGGCGCGCTTCGGCCCAGCGGCCGGGGACGATGTGCTCGACGATCGCCTCCAGCGCGGCGAGCTTCTCCCGCCGATCCTCGACCAAGCGCGCACGGCCGAGCAGCATCGCCGAGCGGTAGTTGGCAGAGTGGTGCATCACCGCGCGGGCCAGCACGAGACCGTCGAGCAGCGACACGGTCAAGCATGCCGGTGCACCGTCCTCGAGCGCGCGCAACGCGCGGCTGGCGGTGGAGCCGTGCAGGTAGACGACGTCACCGCTGCGGGCGTGCAGTGTGGGGATCACGAACGGCTGGCCGTCGTCGTCGACGATGCCGAGGTGGGCGATCAGCGCCTCGTCGAGGATCGCCTCGATCGCGGCGCGCTCGTAGCTGCCACGCTCGCGCTTGCGGCGCAGGCGCACGCGATCCGAGGGCGGTTGGGGGGTAGCTGCGCTCGACGCGCTCGGAGTGGGCTGCACGCTGTCCTCCAGGGCTGTTACAGTACAGATCCTTGACTGAACCAATACAGTACAGGATCAGCGCAGGCAGCGCCGCGGAGCTCGTGCAGAGCATCGAATCAGCCGTCGCCGACGGAGCCCTTGAGCCTGGAGCGCCGCTGCCCTCGATCAGGCGCCTGGCGGGCGAGGTCGGGCTGAGCCCGGTCACAGTAGCCGCCGCGATCGCCGAGCTGCGCCGCCGTGGCGTCGTCGTCAGCGAGCCACGGCGCGGCTCGCGCATCGGCGAACGCCCGCCGATCGGCTCGCAGCGCGCGCCGCTGCCGATCCCCCCCGGCGCGCGCGACCTCTCCCAGGGAAACCCCGACCCGCAGCTGCTGCCGGACCTCAAGCGAGCGCTCGCCGGCACGAACCTGCCGCTGCGCCTCTACGGCGAGCCTGCCGCGCTCCCCGAGCTGGCGGCGCTGGCATGCGAGCGCCTGCGTGCCGCCGGCGTGGGCGCCGAGCGCGTCTGCATCGTCAGCGGCGCGCTCGACGGGATCGAGCGCGTGATCGACGTGCATCTGCGCTCTGGTGACCGCGTAGCCGTCGAGAACCCGGGCTATGCGGCGCTGTTCGACCTGCTGCGGGCGCGCGGCCTGGTGCTCGAGCCGGTCGCCGTGGACGAGCGCGGCATGCGCCCGGCCGAGCTGCAGGCCGCGCTGTCACGTGGAGCCGGCGCCGTGATCCTCACGCCGCGCGGGCAGAACCCAACCGGCGCCGCGCTCGACGCCGAGCGCGTCGCGCGCCTGCGTGCCGTGCTCGAGCAGGCGCCGGACGTGCTCGTGATCGAAGACGACCACCTCGGTGAGGTCGCCGGCAGCCCGCTGCACACGGTCGCCGCCGGACGCGAGCGCTGGGCCACCGTGCGCTCGGTCGCCAAGGCGCTCGGTCCCGACCTGCGCCTCGCCGTGCTGGCCAGCGACCGCCGGACGCTCGTGCGCGTCGAGGGCCGCCAGCAGTGCGGGCCCGGCTGGGTCAGCCACATCCTTCAGCGCCTCGTGCTCGGCCTCTGGCAGGACCCGCACGTCGAGCAGCTGACCGAGCGCGCCGCGGCGACCTACGCCGCGCGGCGCGAGCGCCTGCTGCACGCGCTCGCGCGAGAGGGCGTGCGCGCCTCGGCGGCGTCGGGGCTCAACGTGTGGGTGCCCGTCGAGGACGAGACGGGCGTCGTCGGTGCGCTATCCGAGCGCGGCTGGGTAGTGGCGCCGGGCGCTCCATACAGGCTCGCGGCAAGCCCCCCGGCGATCCGCATCACGATCGCCACGCTCGCCGAGGACGAGTCCGCGCGCTTGGCGCGCGAAGTGGCCGAGGTCTGCGCCCCGGCGCGCGCGGCCCGCGCCGGATAGCGGATCATGGCTGGCGTGCCAGGCAAGGCAAGAGCGCCGGGTGGGCGAAGGCCGCCTGGCGGCGCAAACCCGCGCGGCGCACCGGGCACGGCGATCGCCCCGGCGCGCAGCTGCGCCTACGCCGTGCTGCGACGTGTGTTCGAGCGCGGCGCGTATGCCGACCTCGCGCTGCGCGCCGAGGCCGAGTCGGCGCGGCTCGACTCGCGCGACAGGGCGCTTGCGATGCGCCTGGCATACGGCGCCGTGCAGCGCAAGGGCACGCTCGACCACCTGATCGAAGCGCTCGCCGGGCGCCCGCCGGCGCAGCTCGACCCACCGCTGCTCGCGGCGCTTGCGCTCGGCTTGTACGAGTTGCTCTACCTCTCCGGCTCGCCCGACCGCGCGGTCGTCGCCGACGCGGTCGAGCTGGCCAAGCGCCACTCCCGCGGCGGCCACGGGCTCGTCAACGCCGTGCTCCGGCGCGCCGCGCGCGAAGGCGCCGGCGCGCTGCTCGGCGCGCTCGACGACGCCACGCCAGAGCACGCAGCAGTGCTGCATTCGCACCCTGAGTGGATCGTGCGCCTGTGGTGGGAGCGGCTCGGCGCCGAGGATGCGCGGGCGCTCTTGGCGAGCGACAACGAGCCGGGAGAGGTCGCGCTGCGCGCGAACACGCTCGTCACCGACGCCGATGCGCTCGCCGAGGCGCTTGCCGCGCAAGCGGTCTCGGCCCGTCGCGACGAGGCACTCCCCGAGGCGCTCGTGCTCGACGGCCCGCTCGACATCCACGACTCCTCGCTGTGGCAGGCGGGCGCGTTCGTCGGGCAGTCGCGCGCGGCGATGCTTGTCGCGCGCACGCTGGCGCCGTCGGCCGGCGAGCGCGTGCTCGACCTGTGCGCGGCGCCCGGCGGCAAGACGACTCATCTGGCCGCGTTGATGGCGGGCGAGGGTGAGGTGGTCGCCGTCGAGCGGAACCGGGCGCGCGGTGCGGCGCTGGAGCGGACGGCCAGGCGCCTGCACGCCGGCAACGTGCTCGTCGAGCTCGGCGACGCCGCGACCCCGCGCGCCGAGCGTGCGGCGTTCGACCGCGTGCTCGTCGATCCGCCGTGCTCGGGGCTCGGGACGCTGCAGGCACGCGCCGACCTGCGCTGGCGCGTCGGCGAGGCCGACGTGGCGCAGATGGCCGAGACGCAGCGGGCGATTCTCTCCGCCGGAGCCGATGCTCTACGTCCGGGCGGCGTGCTTGTCTACTCTTCGTGCACGATCTCCCCGATCGAGAACGAGCACTTGATCGAAAGCTTCCTCGATTCTCACGCTGACTTCAGCCTCGACGATCTCGCTCCCGAGTTGCCCGCCTTCGCGGGCGGAGAGCCGCGGATCGCCCTGCCGGGGACTGCCGTGACGCTGCCGCATCGCGATCGCACGGCGGGCTTCTTCATCGCACGACTGCGCAGGGGCTGAGGCGTGGAGGGCGAGCCGAACGCTCCCGCCAAGGCGGCCGTCGATCTCGGCCCGCAGTGCCCGAACTGCGGCGAGCCCTGGCTGCGCCCGACCAACCTGCCCGGCCGCTACCGCTGCGTGTACTGCCTGCACCGCTTCGAGCTGACCTCGGTCTGCCCCAACTGCGGCGAGCACTCGACGATCGTGCGCATGTCCTCGACGGCGATCATGAAGTGCAATCACTGCGGCGACTCGATGCTGCAACCCATTTGAATGCGAATGGCGCGAGGCGCGTGAGGGGGTGCGATGAGCGACTTGGCGCGTGAGCTGCTGGGCGGCGTGCGCGTGGCGCCGTCGATCCTCTCGGCCGACTTCGGGCGGCTGCGCGAGCAGGTCGGCGAGGTGCTCGACGCGGGGGCCCGGGTGATCCACGTCGACGTGATGGACGGGCACTTCGTGCCGCCGATCACGCTCGGCCCGGTCGTCGTCGAGGGGATCGCCGCGCAGGCGCGCGAGGCGGGGGCGATGCTCGACGTGCACCTGATGATCGAGCGCCCCGAGCGCCACATCGCGGAGTTCGTCAAGGCCGGCGCCGACTCGGTCACGTTCCACGCCGAGGCAACGCCGCACATCGCATATGCCGCGAGCATGGTGCGCGACAGCGGCGCATGTGTCGGCGTGGCGATCAACCCGGGCACGCTCGCCGGGGCGCTGTCGGAGGTGGCCGGCGAGATCGACATGGCGCTGTGCATGACCGTCAACCCCGGCTGGGGCGGCCAGGCCTTCATCGCGCACTCGCTCGAGAAGCTCCCGCGCGTGCGCGCGATCGTCGGCGATGGCGTGGCCGTGCAGGTCGATGGCGGCATCGACTCCGGCACGGCGCCACCCTGCCGCCAGGCCGGCGCGAGCGTGTTCGTCGCGGGCTCGGCGATCTTCGGCGCGCTCGACCCCGGCGCGGCCTACCGCACGATCGCCGAGTCGATCGACGCGGCCTGAGTGCCCTGCCTGTAGAGCAGCGTGAGCGCGAGCGCCAAGAGGCCGGTCGCGCCGGCGTAGCCGATCTCGGCGCGCAGTAGCTGTTCTGAGACGGCCGGGACCAGCATCCAGACGACGAACAGCGCGGCGGCGAGCAGCCAGCAGCCGGCGGCGGCGCGGGCGCGATCGCGCGCGAGCGCGGCCTGGTTGAGCGCGCCCGAGCAGAGGTGCAGCCCCATGCCGACGCCGATCAGCGCCAGGCCGGTGCCTTTGTAGTGGAAGTCCTGCCCGAAGAAGACGTGGCGCAGCGCGAACGGGCCGACGAGCAGGAGCCCGACGGCGACGACCCCGGCGAAGGCGGCGATCGCGAGCACGGTCGTGCGGATCGCCTTGGCGAAGGCCTCGTGCCCGGCGGTCGCCTCCAGGCCCGTGAGGTGGGGCAAGAGCGAGGTCTGGATCGCCTGGAACAGCTGCAGCGGGGCGCGCGCTATCAGCAGCACGTTGAACACGATCCCGGCCAGCGCGCGGTCGGGTGAGGTCGCGTCGACGGTCAGCACGGCGGCGTTCAAGAGCGTCTGCTCGGAGAGCATGATCCCGGAGACCCACACCGCGAAGCCGCCGCCGCGGCGCAGCGAGAGGTCATCGTGCGCTGCCGCCTCCTGCACGCCCTCGGCGCCCGGACCGGCCAGCGCCGCGTCGGCCTCGTCGACGGTGATCGACGCGGCGAGCGCCGCCTCGTGGCCGCCGCCGGACTCCTCTTCTCCGCGCGCTCGCTCGGTGCGCGTGCGCGCGAACGCGAGCGGCACGACGACGAGCGAGACGAACGGGGCGGCGGCGATCCCCATCGCCACGATCGTCTGCCCGCTGGCGATGCCGATCGCGACGGCCAGCGCGAAGCAGACGCGCGAGACCGACTCCATCAGCACGAGCCCGCCGAACAGCCCGAAGCGCTCGTGGCCGGCCAGCCAGCCGCGCGCGAAGTAGCTCGCGGCGTAGGCGAGCGTGCCGACGACGAGCACGACGTAGAGCGCTTCCTGGTGTTCGAAGACGTCGTCGACCAGCGTGTCGCGCAGCGCGAGCGCGACGATCAGGAAGATCAGCGCGAAGGTCCCCTGGATCAGCATCGGCACGCGCATCGCGTGCTCGGCGTGGCCGCGCGCGCGGCGTTCGGCGATCGTGCGCGAGAGCAGCTGTTCGATCGGCCGGTAGATCACCGAGATGATCACGAACATGACCGACCACAGCAGGTCGATCCGCTTGGCCGGCTGTTCGCCGAGCACGTGGCTGGCGATCGAGAAGTAGGCGAACGTCAGCAGGCCTGTGGAGGCGATGCCGATCGAGAGGATCCGCGCTCCACTGCCATAGGAGCGGGCCGGTTTAGGCGCCGGGGGATCCGCGCGCTCTGGGCGCTCGGGTGGCGGCCGGCGCTCGCCGGATCGTGCGCTCACAGGGTCTGGGCAGCCATCTACAGCCGCACGAGCAGCATCGTCCACGGGAACGGCGAGCGCGCCTCGATGACCTCACCGTGCCGGGCGAGCATTTTCGTGAACGAGCGCTTGGACCAGTGGTTGAGGTGCCCGGGGGTGTTGCCGAGCTCGGCCAGGTAGGCGCCGCGGGCCATGTTGAGCATCCGCCACAGCGGCTCGCGCGGGACCGACACGAGCAGGTGGCGCTTGGCACAGCGGGCCATCTCGGCGAGCGTGTGCTCGGGGTCGGGCACGTGCTCGAGCACCTCGATCGCGCTGGCCAGCTCGAACTCGTTCTCGGCGAACGGCAGGTCCTCGGCTGCCATCGTGCGGTATTCGAGGTTGGGCGCTTCACGGGCGGCCCAGCCGGCCTGGATCGACTGCTCCTCGAGGTCGATGCCGACGAGCCGCGCCTGCGGCATCGAAAGCGCCCAGCGGTGCACGAGCACCCCCTCGCCGCAGCCGACGTCGAGCAGCGACTGCGGCCGGGCTTGCGCCATCAGCTCGTCGAGCGTGCGCTCGAAGCTCGCCATCAGGCGGCGCACGACGGGGTTGGTCGAGCCGTACTTGTCGTAGGTGTTGCCCGTGACGACGCCGTCCTCGGAGACGGTCACAGGTCCGCTCACAGGGCGCACCGTCTCGCGCGGTCGGCGGCCGGGCTGACCCCGGTTCATAGTGCGAGGGCGCCACGCCGAGCTGCAGCTCGATCCGCCGCACGCGCTCGAAGGTCTTCTGCGTCATCACGCGCTGCGCGGCGAGCAGGTCGCCGATCACGCCGAGCGCGAACAGCACGACGGCGGCGATGAACAGCACGGCGCCGAGGATCAGCGACTGCACGTGGCCCTTGCCGTTGCCTTCGGCGTAGGCGACGACGAAGCGGATCCAGACGCCGAGCGAGGCGAGGCCGATCAGCAGCGCGAGGCTCCAGAACACGCGCAAGGGCTCGTACTGCGCGTAGATGCGGAAGATCGAGACGGCGTTGCGGCGCACGTAGGCGCCCATCGAGGGGAACAGGCGCGACTCGCGCGTCTTCGGGTTGGTGCGCACCGGAACGTGGTCGACGGCGACGAGCAGCTTGCCGGCCTGGATGATCGTCTCGAGCGTGTACGTGAATTTCGAGACGACGAGCATCTGGATCGCGGCCTCGCGGTTGTAGGCGCGAAAGCCCGAGGTCGTGTCGGGCACGCTCGTCGAGGACGCCTGGCGCACGACCCACGAGCCGAGTCGCTGCAGCGACTTCTTCAGCGGCGAGAAGTGATCGATCCCGGTCACCTCGCGGTCGCCGACGACCATGTCGGCACGCCCCTCGAGGATCGGGCGCACGAGCCGCTCGACGTCGGGGCCGTAGTACTGGTTGTCGGCGTCGGTGTTGACGATCACGTCGGCGCCGAGCTTCAGCGCCGTGTCGATGCCCGCCTGGAAGCCCGTAGCGAGGCCCTTGTTGTTGGTCAGGCGCACGAGGTGGTCGACGCCGTGCGCGCGCGCGACGGCGACGGTCTCGTCGGTCGAGCCGTCGTCGATGACCAGCCACTCGACGACGTCGAATCCGTCGACCGCGCGGGGCAGATCGGCGAGCGTCTGGGGAAGCTGGTCTGCCTCGTTGAAGCAGGGGATCTGGATGATGAGCTTCATCGGCGCGATTGCCTAGACTTGGCTTCCGGCAGTATCCCAAAGCGCGAGGGCGGTCCTGGCAACCCGGCGTGCGGGCGGCGCCGGCGCCGGTCCTCGCGCCGGCCGAGTCTCGATGGAAAGCGCGACGCTCACCCGGCGGCGACCGGGCTCGATCCGGTTGGGGCCGATCCGCGCGGTGCGTGCGGCGACGTGGGCGAAGCTCGCCTTCGCGGCGATGTGCGTGGGCGCGCTGATCGGCTACTTCGTCTACCCGACCTACCCGACCTACGACTCGTTCTACGCGCTGTTGTGGGGGCGCGATTTGCTGCACGCGCACCTGCCCGACTTCCGCGTCTACCGCGGTCCGACGGAGCACCCGCTGGCGATCGCCTTCGGCGCCTTCTGCTCGATTTTCGGCGACGGCGGCGCGCGGCTGATGGTGCTCGGCTCGATCGGCTCGTTCGTGGCGCTCGTCGCCGGCCTCTACCGCCTCGGGCGACTGTGCTTCGGCCCCGTCGTCGGGTTCGTTGCCGGACTGCTCGTGCTCAGCCGCTTCTTCATCGAGAACCTCGCGGCGCAGGGCTACCTGGACATCACCTACGTGGCGCTGATCGTGTGGGCGGTCGTGCTCGAGGTCGAAAGGCCGCGTCGCGGCGGGCCCGTGTTCGTGCTGCTCGCCGCGGCGGGCCTGCTGCGCCCGGATGCGTGGCTGCTGGTCGGCGTGTACTGGCTGTGGTGTGTGTGGCCGACCAGGGCCAACCGGCTCTCGCGCGCCCGGGCGGCCGTCTACACGGCGCTTGCCGCGATCGCACCGCTCGTGTGGGTGCTGGTCGATCTGATCGTCACGGGCAAGCCGTTCTACTCGCTGAACTCGACGGCCGGGCTGGCCCAGGAACTGGGGCGCACGCAGGGCCTCGCGAGCGTCGTCGGCTCGCTCTGGACGTTCGCCGTGCGGATCGACAAGCTGCCGGTGCTGCTCGGCGCGATCGTCGGCATCGGGCTGGCGATCTGGCTGACGCCGCGGCGCGCGCGCACGCCGCTGGCGGCGCTGCTGCTGCTGCTCGGCGTGTTCGTGCTCGAGGGCGCCGCCGGGGCATCGGTGATCGACCGCTACCTGATGGGCGCGGCGGTGATGCTGCTGCTGTTCTGCGCCGTGGCGATCGGCGGCTGGGCGATGCTCGCGCCGGGCACGCTGATGCGCCGCGTGTGGATGGCAGGCGCGGCGCTGCTCGTGCTCTACGGCGCGACGTCGGCGGCGACGACGCTCAGCCTGTCGAGCCTGCGCACGACGCTCGCCTACCACGAGGACTTCCACAAGGGCCTCGCCGTGGCGCTGAGCAATCCGACGGTCGAGCGCGAACTGAAGCGCTGCCCGCTGTTGACGCTGCCCAACAACAAGCTGATCCCCGACGCCCGCTGGATCCTCGACACGGTCAACCAGCACGACATCGTCGCGCGCAGCCAGGCACGGGCGGACGTGCACAAGGGCCTGCACTCGCTCGAGAACCGGATCGAGCGCGGCAGCGTGGCCGTGTTCCCGCTCGGCAGCGCCGTGTTCTACGAGGCGATCGTCGACGTCGGCGACGACGCGCGCGACCAGATCCCGCAGGACGGCTACCACCGCATCTTCACGAGCCACTACTACGCGATCTATGGCAACTGCTGAGCCACCGCGCCGCTGGGCGTGGCCGGCGCTCGCGCTGATCCTCGCCGGCGGGCTCGGGCTGCGCCTGTGGGGCGTGCGACAGGGGCTGCCGTATGCGTACAACGCCGACGAGGCCGACCACTTCGTGCCGCACGCGGTGGCGATGTTCGGGCACGACCTGAACCCGCACTACTTCGCCAACCCGCCGGGCTTCACCTACGTGCTGCACTACCTGTTCGCGATCGCCTACGGCAGCGCGAGCGGCGTGCGCCACGCCTTCGCGTATCACCCGGGCGAGGTGTACACGCTCTCGCGCGTCGCCGCGGGCGCGCTCGGCGTGCTCGCGCTGTGGCTGCTGTACGGGACGGGCGCGCGCCTGTTCGGCCGCGCCGTGGGCCTGCTGGCGGCGGCGATCGAGGCGGTCGCGTTCCTGCCGGTCTTCTACTCGCACCTGGCGCTCAACGACGTGCCGACGCTCGCGCCGCTGACGCTGTCGCTGCTCGGCAGCGCTGGCGTGCTCTGCAAAGGCCGCATGCGCGACTACGCGCTGGCCGGGATCGGGCTGGGCCTGGCGTGCGCGACGAAGTACACGGCCGGGATCGCGCTCGTGCCGCTGCTCGCGGCGGTGGCCTCGCGGCTGCCGCGGATCGACAGGGCCGCGGCGCTGCGAACGGCGCTCGGCGTCGCCCTGACGGCGGCGCTCGCGTTCGCTGCCTTCTTCGCGGCCAACCCGTTCTGGCTGCTCGACTACAAGGCGTTCCACGCCGAACTGGTGCACCAGTCCTCGCTCTCGGCCGAAGCGCAGGGCAAGCTCGGCGCGCCGAAGCAGGGCGGCTTCATCTACTACCTGTGGTCGCTCGAGCTGGGGGCTCGGCTGGCTGCCGGCGCTGGCGGCGCTCGGCGGCGCGCTGGCGATCTGGCGGCGGCGACCGGCGCTCGGCTGGCTGCTCGTGCCGGCGCCGGTCCTGTTCCTCGTGTTCATGGGGCTGCAGGGCCGGTACTTCGGCCGCTGGCTGATGCCGATCCTGCCGCTGCTGTGCCTGCTGGCGGCGTTCTTCGCGCTGCAGCTGGCGACTTGGCTGGCAGCCCGCGTAGGCCCGCAGCGGGTCTGGCCGGGGATCGCGGCGGCGGCGCTGCTCGCGGCGCTGCTGCTCGCGCAGGGCCTCCTCTACAGCGTCCACTCGGGCCTCGTGCTCGCGCGTGCGGACACGCGCAACATCACGCGCGAGTGGATGCTGGCGCACGTGCCGCGGCGCGCGCGGATCGTGGCCGAGCCGATCTCGCCGGACGGCTGGGCGCGCGAATACCCGGGTGCGGTCCCGCCGAGGCACAACCGGGGCGTGTGGCTGAAGTACCCCGACCTGGTCAGCCGCCTCTCGCCGTCGGACCCGGCCGGCCCGCTGCTCGAGCACGGGTTCAAGGTGGTGGGGATCGAGAACTACGTGCGAACGCTCAGCCCGGCGCTCGTGGCCTACTACGAACAGCACGGCTACTGCTGGGTGGTGAGCGGCTCGACGCAGTCGGGACGCGCGTTCGCCGACCCGCGCGCGGTGCCGCCGGCGATCGCCTACTACGGCAAGCTGAAGGAACGCGGCGAAGTGGTGTTCCGCTCCTCGCCCTACGCGGCCGGTGCGGGCCCGGTGCCGTTCGGCTTCGACTGGAGCTTCGACTACTACCCGCTCGCCTACGAGCGGCCGGGGCCGTCGATCACGGTCTACCGCCTGCACGGCGGCCGGTGCGCCGGCTGAGCAGGGTTATCCTGGGTCAGGAAGATGACGATCGGCACGGACACCGACAAGGCGCACATGGCGCGGGCGATCGAGCTCGCCGGCCGCGGCGCGGGCGCGGTCAAGCCGAACCCCGTCGTCGGCGCCGTGATCGCGCGCGGCGAGGAGGTGCTCGGCGAGGGTTGGCACGAACGCTACGGCGCGGCGCACGCGGAGGTCAACGCGATCGAGGCGTGCGGCCTGGAGGATCTCTCCGACGCGA
Organism: uncultured Solirubrobacteraceae bacterium; assembly: GCA_963716315.1. Classification (GTDB taxonomy): domain Bacteria; phylum Actinomycetota; class Thermoleophilia; order Solirubrobacterales; family Solirubrobacteraceae; genus Palsa-744. The sequence continues at coordinate 3,380,986 of OY970301.1, forward strand.
CGCTGTACGTCTCGCTCGAGCCGTGCTGTCACGAGGGCAAGACGCCGCCGTGCACGGACGCGATCCTGCAGGCGGGGATCAAGCGCGTGGTCGTCGGCTCGGACGACCCGACGGAGAAGGCCTCGGGGCGCGGTCTCGGGATCCTGCGCGACGAGGGCGTCGAGGTGGTGCTGGCCGACGGCGAGCAGGCGACGCGGGCGCGCCTGCTCAACCAGGCCTTTCGCAAGCACGCGCGCGTGGGACGGCCGTGGGTGCTGTTCAAGTCAGCGATGACGCTCGACGGCAAGGTGGCCACGCGCACGGGCGACTCGCAGTGGATCAGCGGCGAGGACAGCCGCTCGCTGGCGCACCGCTGGCGGGCGTCGGTGGATGCCGTCGTGGTCGGCATCGGCACGGCGTTGGCTGATGACCCGCAGCTGACGGCGCGCCCGGAGGGGGAGCTGGCCGAGCTGTCCACGCAGCCGCGCCGCGTCGTGTTCGACACGGTCGCGCGCCTGCCGGTCAACTCGCAACTGGTGCAGGCGGCGAGCGAGATCCCGCTGACGGTCGTCGTCTCGCGCGCGGCGGCGCGCTCGGACACGGACGCCTTGGAGGCGGCCGGAGCCCAGGTGCTCGTCGCGACAGGCGAGAACGAGCCGGCGCGCGTGCGCTCGGCGCTGGAGCAACTGGGCGCGATGGGCGTCGCATCGGTGCTGCTCGAGGGCGGGCCGCATCTCGGCGGGCGCGTTCCTCGACGCCGGCGAGATCGACGAGCTGCGCCTGTTCCTGGCGCCGCTGCTGCTCGGCGGAAGCGCGGCGCGGGATCCGCTGGAGGGGATGGGCGTGGAGCGCATCTCCGAGGCGACGCACGCGCTCAGCTTCGACTGCGAGCGGGTCGGCGACGACCTGCTGATCTCGGCGCGACTGCGCGAGTGGTGATTGTTTTAATGATTGAAAAGAGGACGAAGACGGGCGCTCGATGTTCACAGGGCTGATCGCAGATCGGGGCAGTGTGAGCGCGCTGGAGCTCGACGACTCGGGCGCCAGGCTGCGGATCGCCACGCGGCTGGCGGCGGAGCTCGGCGAGGGCGACTCGATCGCCGTCAACGGCGTCTGCCTGACGGCGACCGAGGTGCGCGACGACGCGTTCACGGCCGAGGTGATGGCCGAGACGCTCAGGCGCTCCTCGCTCGGGGCACTGCGCACGGGGGCGCCGGTCAACCTCGAGCTGGCGCTGCGGGCGGGCGACCGGCTCGGCGGCCATGTCGTGCAGGGGCACGTCGACGGCACGGGCACGGTCATCGAGCTTCGCCCGGAGGGGATCTCGCGCGTGCTGGAGATCGAGGTCGAGCCGCGCCTGCGGCGCTACCTCGTCGAGAAGGGCTCGGTCGCGCTCGACGGCGTCAGCTTGACCGTCAGCGCCCTGAGCGAGCAGGGTTTCGCGGTCTCATTGATCCCCGAGACGCTGCAGCGCACAGGACTTGGAGAGGTGGAGGTGGGGGCTGAGGTGAACGTGGAGGTCGACGTGCTCGCGAAGCACGTCGAGCGTTTGTTGGGGTCGCAGGTGCATGCAGCAGCGACCGAAGGAGTGAGATGAGCACAGCACGCACGACGACGCCGTTCGCGACGATCGAGGAGGCGATCGACGAGATTCGCCAGGGCAGGATGGTCGTCGTCTGCGACGACGAAGACCGCGAGAACGAGGGCGATCTGGTGATGGCCGCGCAGTTCGTCACGCCGGAGGCGATCAACTTCATGGCCAAGGAGGCGCGCGGCTGGATCTGCCTCGCGCTGACGCCCGAGCGCTGCGACGCGCTCGGCCTGGAGCTGATGACGGCGAAGAACGAGTCGGCGCTGCAGACGCCGTTCACGATCACGATCGAGGCCCGCGACGGGGTCACGACGGGCGTCTCGGCGCACGACCGCGCGCACACGATGCAGGTCGCCGTCGACCCCAAGTCACGTCCCGACGACCTCACGCAGCCGGGCCACGTCAACCCGCTGAAGGCCAAGCCCGGCGGCGTGCTGGAGCGCACGGGGCACACCGAGGCGAGCGTCGACCTCGCGCGCCTGGCCGGGCTGATCCCGGCGGGCGTGATCTGCGAGGTGATGAACGAGGACGGCTCGATGGCGCGCGTGCCCGACCTCGCCGAATACTGCGAGCGCCACGACTTGAAGATGGTCACGATCGCCGACCTGATCGCTTACCGCAGGCGCAACGACCGGCTGGTCGAGCGCGTCGTCGCCACGCGCCTGCCGACGACCTTCGGCGACTTCGAGGCGATCGGCTACCGCTCGATGGTCGACGACAAGCACCACGTGGCGCTCGTCAAGGGCGACGTCGAGGGCCGGCCCGACGTGCTCGTGCGCGTGCACTCGGAGTGCCTCACCGGCGACGTCTTCCACTCGCTGCGCTGCGACTGCGGCGAGCAGCTCGAGGCGGCGCTGTCGATGATCGAGCGCGAGGGCCAGGGCGTGCTGCTGTACCTCGCCCAGGAGGGCCGCGGCATCGGCCTGCTGAACAAGCTGCGCGCCTACCGCCTGCAGGAGGACGGCCTCGACACGGTCGAAGCCAACGAGCGCCTCGGCCTGCCGGCGGACCTGCGCGACTATGGCATCGGCGCGCAGATCCTCGCCGACCTCGGGCTCAGCTCGATCCGCATCCTCACGAACAACCCGAAGAAGATCCGCGGCCTCGAGGGCTACGGCCTGTCGGTCAGCGCGCAGATCCCGATCGAGCACGCGCCGAACGCGCACAACGAGGCCTACCTGCGCACGAAGGCCCAGCGCATGGGCCACACGCTGCACCACCAGGGGCTGAACCTCGACGCCGAGTTGCTGCACGCCGAGCGCGAGCACGACCGGGCCGTCGCCGACGACCGGGCCGTCGCCGACGATGCGGCCGAGCACGACCGGCCCGTGACCGACGATCGCAGCGAGGAGCACGGGGGCTCGTGAGCGAGACGTTCGCGATCGCCGTCGGTCGCTTCTACGAGGATTTGGCCAACAGGCTCGTCGAGGGCGCGAAGAAGGCGTTCGCCGAGGACGGCGAGCACGAGGTCGAGGTGTTCGACGTGCCCGGCGCCTTCGAGCTGCCGCTGGCGGCGAGCTACGCGGCGCGCTCGGGGCGCTTCGCCGGCGTGGCCTGCCTCGGCGCGGTGATCCGCGGCGAGACCGACCATTACGACTTCGTCTGCGCCGAGGCCGCGCGCGGCGTGATGGCGGTGCAGCTGGAGACGGGCGTGCCGTGCGCCTTCGGCGTGCTCACGGTCGAGAACATGGAGCAGGCGCTGGCGCGCTCGGGCGGCGGCAAGCGCGACCAGGGTGCCCACGCGGCCGAGGCCGTGCTGGCGATGGCGGCGCTGCGGCGCGAGCTCGCCGCCCCTTGAGCCGGCCGCGCCGTGAGGCGCAGCCACGCGAGCATCTCGGACCCCGGTAGGGGTCCTCATCGAAAAAACCATCTAGACTGCCGGCGATGGCAAAGGTGTGTCACAGCTGCGGCAAGGGGCCGGCCTTCGGTCAGAGCCGCAGTCACTCGATGGTCGCGACCAAGCGCCGCTTCGACCCGAACCTGCAGAAGGTGCGGATCCTCGTCGGCAGCGCCCCGCGTCGCGTATACGTCTGCACCCGCTGCCTAAAAGCGGGCAAGGTCCAGAAGGCCCTCTAGGACGCCGCTGGCGCTGCGCGCGCCTGCGTCCTCAGTCGCTCGCGTGCCGAAGCCGGTAGACACTCGCTTCGCTCGCATCCCCGTTTCGGCCAGCACGCCACGCTCCCTGCGTCCTTGGCCCGCTTGGCCATCGACGTCCTAGAGCCAGATTCCCGGATCTTGCGGCACCCGTCCAGCTCGGCTGATCGTCCGCTAACGGCCATGCGCGGGGCATGGCACCCGGCACAGGTGATAAGACGTTCCCCGTGACAGATACGAATCTGGGCCGCTTTCGCGCTGCTGTGGCGGGCGCGCTGGCGCATCTGGAATCGCGTCGCCAGGAGGTCAACGACCTGAACGTGTTTCCGGTCGCAGACGGTGACACCGGCGACAACATGGCGCTCACGCTGCGCGCGGTGCTCGACGAGCTCGACCGCCTGATGGGCGACGGCGGACGCACGATCGACGAGATCGGGCGCGAGGAGATCGTCGAGTCGGTCGCGCGCGCCGCGCTGCTCGGGGCGCGTGGCAACTCGGGCGTGATCCTCTCGCAGCTGATCCGCGGCGCCGCCGAGGAGCTCGTCTCGCGCCCGGGCCAGCTGATCGACGCGACGCTGATCGGCGCGGCGCTGGCCAAAGCGGCCGACCGTGCGTACTCCTCCGTGCGCGAGCCCGCCGAGGGCACGATCCTCACGGTCGTGCGCGAGATGGCGCACAAGATCGTCACCGACGTGGCGCACAGCTCGGAGAACCCGCGGCTCGGCCCGGCGACGGCGCCGAGCGAGCAGGACGCTGCGATTGCGGCAACGCTCGAGCGCGCCGTGATCGCCGGCCAGGACTCGGTCAAGCGCGGGCCCGAGCTGCTCGCGGCGCTGCGCGACGCAGGCGTCGTCGACGCCGGCGGCTACGGGCTGACGATAATGTTCGCCGGCGTCGTCGCGGCGCTGCGAGGCGACGAGGCGCCGGCGCTCGACCACTACGCGCCGGCGCGGATCACCCACCCCGAGCACAGCTCCGGCACGTACCGCTTCTGCACGAACTTCGCCGTCACCGGCGACGGCCTCAGCCCGGGCCGCTTCATCGAGCCGCTCGAGGCGCTCGGCGACTCGGTGCTCGTCGTCGGCGACGCAAAGACGTTGAAGGTCCATCTGCACACCGACGACCCCGAGCTGGCCACGGCCGTGTTCGCACAGGACGGCGAGGTCTCGCGCCTGGACGTCGCCGACATGCGCCAGCAGGTCGACGAGCGCGATGCGCGGCTCGCGCGCGAGCGCCGGGCCGACGGCAACGGCTCCCACGCCCACGGCAACGGCGCCACGCCGGCGGGCGCGGCCAACGGCGCCGCGGCCGACCCAGCCGCCGCCGGCGAGACGCGCAACGGCGCCACGCCGAACGGCCGTACGCCGCACGAGCCCGGCGCGCCGGCCGTGCCACGCGAGCAGCCGGTCACGCGCTGCGGTGCGCTGGCGGTCGTCAGCGGCGACGGCCTGACCGAGCTGTTCATCGAGCTCGGCGTGCAGACGCTCGACGGCGGCCCGACGCTGAACCCTTCGACGTACGACCTGCTCGCGGCGATCCATGCGGTGCCGGCCGAGGAGGTCGTCGTGCTGCCGAACAGCGCCAACGTGATCATGGCGGCCGAGCATGCAGCGGAGCTGTCCGACAAGGAGGTCGTGGTGGCGCGCACGACGAGCCAGCAGGCGGGGCTCGCGGCGGCGGTCGTGCTCAACCCGGACCGGCCGGTCGAGCAGAACGACCAGGCCGTCAAAGAGGCGCTCGCGCGCGTGCGCACGGGCGCGATCGCGCCGGCCGCGCGCGACGACGCGCAGGGACGCTTCGCCCAGGGAGAGGCGGTCGGCTTCGTGCAGGACGAGGTCGTCGCGTGGGGCGACCCGAAGGAGACGCTGCGGGCGATCCTCGCGGCGCTCGCCAGCGGCGACGGCGAGGGCGAGCAGCCCGAGCTGATCAGCGTGCTCGCCGGCGAGGGCGCCCCGCTCGGGCTCGGTGAGATCGAGCGGATGGCCGACGGCGCCGTCGAGCTCGAGCTGCGCCAGGGCGGCCAGCCCGCTTACTGGTGGCTGCTCGCGGCCGAGTAGCCGCGCGCTTACGACCGCCGCCGCGATCATGATGGGCGCCGCATGCCCGCAACCAGCACCGAGACGCCCCGCGCGGCGTCCGTAGGCGACTCCGTGCCGCGGATCGCCCCCCCGCAGGCTCGCGCGTTTGCCGATTGCCGCGCGCTGAGCCGCGAGGAGCTGCTCTCAGCGCCGCTGCGCTGGCCGCGCCCCGAGCGCCTGCTGGAGCCGCTGAAGTTGCCGCGCGGCAAGCTCGCCGAGGGCATGCGCACGCTCGGCCTCGTCACGATCGGCGACCTGCTCGAGCACCTGCCGCGCGACAGCCGCGAGGCGCGCACCGTCGCCGACCTGCGCGCCGACGAGCAGGCGACGGTCGCCGTGCAGGTGCGCGCGATCCGCTCGCGCCCGGTCCGCCGGCGCGGGATGCGCCCGCTCGTGGAGGCGACCGTCCACGACGAGACCGGCAGCATGCGCGCGACGTTCTTCAATCAGCCGTGGCTCGTCGAGCGCTACCCGCCGGGCACGAGCGTGCTGCTGCACGGCAAGGCCGACGCGCGCGGCGGCTTTCGCGTCTCCCACCACGCGCCCCTCTCCGGGCAGGGCTCGCTCGGCAGCGAAGCCACTTCGGTCGGCGAGGCCGGGGCTCCGCGCGAGGGTGCGCAGCGGCCGATGAGCGGTGCCGTGGCGCACTACCCGGCGAGCGAGGGGGTCAGCTCGACGCAGATCCTGACGCTCGTGCAGCAGGCCAGGGAGCACTTGAGCGACATCTGCGAGGCGCTCCCCGGCCGCACGCGCGCGCAGGAGCTCTTGCCCGATCGCGCGAGCGCGCTGGCGGCGATGCACTTCCCGCGCGACGCGCAGGACAGCGAACGGGGCCGCGAGCGCCTGGCCTTCGACGAGCTGCTGTTGACGCAGCTGGTGTTCCTGCTGCGCCGCGCGCACCGGCGCGAGCACGAGGGCGCGAGCGCGCTCGGCGAGGCGCCGCAGCTGAGCGCGCGCTGGCTCGCCCACGAGCTGCCGTTCGCGCCGACCGGCGATCAGCTGTGGGCGATCGCCGAGATCGACGACGACCTGGCCGGCCGGCGCGCGATGCAGCGCCTGCTGATGGGCGAGGTCGGCAGCGGCAAGACCGTCGTTGCGCTCTACGCGATGCTGCGCGCCGTCGAGCACGGCGGCCAGGCCGCGCTGATGGCGCCGACCGAGACGCTCGCCGAACAGCACTTCGCGACGATCCAGCGCCTGTTGGGAGGCGAGACGGTCTCCTGCGCGCTGCTGACCGGCTCGACCTCGGCGCGCGCGCGTCGCGACATGCTCGGCAAGCTGGCCAGCGGCGAGCTCTCGCTGCTCGTCGGCACGCACGCGCTGATCGAGCCCGACGTCGAGTTCCGTGCGCTGGCGGTGGCCGTGATCGACGAGCAGCACCGCTTCGGCGTGCGCCAGCGCGCGGCGCTGAACGAGAAGGGCACGCCGCACATGCTGCACATGACGGCCACGCCGATCCCGCGCACGCTGGCGCTGGCGCGCTACGGCGACCTCGACACGAGCACGCTGCGCGAGCTGCCGCTCGGCCGCCAGCCGATCGACACGCGCATCGTCGCCGGCGATCGCGGCCGCGCGCGGGCCTACGACGAGCTGCGCGAGCAGCTGCGGGCGGGGCGTCAGGCGTTCGTCGTCTGCCCGCTGATCGAGCAGGAGGCCGAGGCGGAGGGCGACGCGGCAGCGGCCGGCGCGGGCCCCGCCGGTGGCCTCGGCGAGCTTCGCGCGGCGACGGCCGAGCTCGAGCGCCTGCGGGGGGGCGAGCTCGAGGGCTTCCGGCTGGTCCTGCTGCACGGCGGCATGCGCCCGCGCGAGAAGCAGGAGGCGATGGCGGCGTTCGCCTCCGGCGAGGCCGACGTGCTCGTGGCGACGACCGTGATCGAGGTCGGCATCGACGTGCCCAACGCCACGGTCATGCTCGTCGAGAACGCCGAGCGCTTCGGCATCTCCCAGCTGCACCAGCTGCGCGGGCGGATCGGCCGCGGCGAGCACCGCGGGATCTGCCGCCTGATGGGGCCGCCTGGCTCGCCGCGGCTGCGCGCGCTGGCCGAGCACGGCGACGGCTTCCGCCTGGCCGAGATCGACCTCGAGCTGCGCAGCGAGGGCGAGCTCGTCGGCACGCGCCAGTCGGGGCTGCGCCAGTTCGAGATCGCCGAGCTGCCGCAGGACGCGGCGCTGCTCGAGCGCGCGCGCGCTTGCGCCGAGGAGCTGCTGCAGGCCGATCCGCGAGCTGCGCGAGCCCGAGCACGTGCTGCTCGGCGAGCAGCTGCGGCTCCAGTTCGGCGCCGAGGCGCTCGAGCCGATTCCGGCGTAGGCGCGGCCGCGCGTTACGGTCGGCTCATGCGCGTGATCGCGGGAGAGCTGGGCGGCAGGCGGCTGCAGGCGCCGCGTGGCCGCTCGACGCGGCCGACTTCGGACCGCGTGCGCGAGGCGCTGTTCGCGATGCTCGGCGAGCTCGCCGGCGCGCGCGTACTCGACCTGTTCGCGGGCAGCGGCGCGCTCGGCATCGAGGCGCTCTCGCGCGGAGCCGCCGAGGCGGTGTTCGTCGAGCGCGACGCCGCCGCGCTGCGCGCGCTGGGCGCCAACCTGGCCGCGCTCGAGCTGGCGCCGCCACGAGCCCAGGTGCTCCGATCGGACGCGCTCGCGGCGCTCCAGGGCGCACGGCGACGCGAAGAGACATACGATCTCCTCTTCATCGACCCCCCCTACAGCCAGGCACGCGACTGGGGGCCAGAGCTTTCGGCGGCGCTGCCGCCGGTGCTCGGCCCGGCGGCGCGTGTGGTCGTCGAGAGCGACCGGCGAGCACCGCTGCAGCTGGAGCTCGAGCTCGAGCGCGAGCGGCGCTACGGGGACACTTCGATCAGAATCCACGTGCACCGATGACCCCTTCCACGAAGTCGATAGCCGTCTGCCCGGGCTCGTATGACCCGATCACCAACGGCCACCTGGACGTGATCCGTCGCGCCTCGCGCCTGTACGACGAGGTGGTCGTGGCGGTCGTCAACCGCTCGGTGCGCAAGAGCAAGGCGCTGTTCGACATCGACGAGCGGATGGGCTTCATCGAAGAGGCGATCGCCGACCTGGAGGGCGTGCGCGCGGAGCCGTTCTCGACGCTGGTCGTCGAGTTCGCCCGCCACGTCGGCGCGCGCGCGATCGTCAAGGGGCTGCGCGCGATCTCGGACTTCGAGTACGAGTTGGAGATGAACCAGCTGAACCGCCGCCAGGACCCCGAGATAGAGTCCGTCTACCTGATGGCCAGCCCGCAGTACAGTTTCCTGTCTTCCAGCGGCGTCAAGGAGCTGGCCACGTTTGGCGGCAGGATCGACGATCTCGTCCCCGACGCGGTGGCAAGACGCTTGCAGGAAGAGCTGAGGCGCTGACGAAATGGGACGACACGTGATCGCGAACTCGATTTCCGGCCCTGGCGGGCCGCGGGCCACGCTCGCATAGGACCAAGATGGACGTACTCGTACTGATAGACAAGCTCGACGATCTGGTGCACAACGCCAAGTCGGTGCCGATGACCGACCAGGTGCGCGTGGACAAGGAGGAGATCTACGACATCCTCGACCAGATGCGCGCGACGATCCCCGAGGAGATCAAGCAGGCGCGCTGGATCGTCAAGGAGCGTCAGGAGATGCTCGCCGAGGCCAAGAAAGAGGCCGAGCGGATCATCAAGGACGCGCGCGAGCGCCAGGAGCGCCTGGTCGGCGAGGAGGAGGTCACCAAGCAGGCCGAGCGCGCCGCCGAGGACATCGTCGAGGACGCCCGCGCGCGCGAGCGCGAGATCCGCCTCGGCGCCGAGGACTACGCCGACGAGATCCTCAACACGCTCGAGATCAACCTCTCGAAGTTCATCGCCGCCGTGCAGCGCGGGCGCGAGCGACTCCAAGGCAAGGACGAACCAGCCGAAGTCGGCTAGGACGTCGTTGGGCGGCGCGAGGCGGCGTCCTCGGTCGCTCGTGTGCGGTCTGCACACTTCGCTCCCTGCGTCCTGGCCTCGCTTGCCCAACGACGCCCTAGCCAGCGGGCTGCTCGGCACGGCAGTCGGTTAGAAACCGGCGCTTGCTCAATCGCGCGTTGGGGTAGGGTGCGGGCCGTGGACGCCCGCGAAGCCCGCTACAAGCTGCAGGTCGCGCGGACCCTGCTCGGGACGGGCATGGTCCAGCCGGAACGGATCGACAAGGCGCTGCGCACGCTGGGCGCACTGCGCAAGTGGGGTCCCTCCTCGCCGGCTGCGTTCCTGGGCGGCGCGATTCGCTTTCCCGATCGCGCGGCGATCGTCGACGATCGTGGCGCGATCACCTATCGCGAGGCGCACGGGCGCACGAACGCGCTCGCCCATGAGCTGCGCAAGGCCGGCATCGGCGAAGGTGAGAACGTCGCGATCATGTGCCGCAACCACCGCGGCTTCATCGAGGCGACGGTCGCGTGCGCGAAGCTGGGCGCGGGCGCGCTGTATCTGAACACCGCCTTCGCGGGGCCGCAGATCACCGACGTGCTGCGTCGTGAAGACCCGGCCGCCGTGATCTACGACGAAGAGTTCGCCGAGCTCGTCGCCGAGGGGGCACAGGGACGGAAGCACTTCATCGCATGGAGCGAGCCCGGCTCGGGCATCGCCGAGCCGACGCTCGAGCAGATGATCGCGGCAGGCTCGGAATCGGAGCTCGCCGCGCCGGCTGAGAAAGGGCGTGTCGTGATCCTCACCTCGGGCACGACCGGCACGCCGAAGGGGGCCGCGCGCACGCAGCCCGACACGCTCGAGCCGGCGGCGGCGCTGTTCTCGAAGATCCCGCTGAAGGCGCGCGGGACGACGACGGTCGCGGCGCCGCTGTTTCACTCATGGGGCTACGCGCACTTCACGCTCGGCCTGGCGCTGTCCTCGACGCTCGTGCTGCGCCGCCGCTTCGATCCGCAGGAGACGCTGAGCGCGATCGCCCAGCATCGCGCGAGCGCGCTCGCCGTCGTGCCCGTGATGCTGCAGCGGATCCTCGACCTCGGCCCGCAGGCGATCGCGCGCTATGACACGCAGCGCCTGCGGGTGATCGCCGTGAGCGGCTCGGCGTTGCCCGGCGAGCTGGCCACGCGGGCGATGGACGCGTTCGGCGACGTGCTCTACAACCTCTACGGCTCGACCGAGGTGGCGTGGGCGACGATCGCCACGCCCGAGGACCTGCGCGCGGCCCCGGGCACGGCGGGACGGCCGCCGATGGGCACGGTCGTAAAGCTGCTCGACGCCGACGGGCGCGAGGTCCCGAACGGTCAGGGCGGGCGCATCTTCGTCGCCAACGAGATGATGTTCGAGGGCTACACAGGCGGCGGGGGCAAGGAGATCATCGCCGGGCTGATGAGTACCGGCGACGTCGGCCACTTCGACTCGGCCGGGCGGCTGTTCGTCGACGGCCGTGACGACGAGATGATCGTCAGCGGCGGCGAGAACGTGTTCCCGCGCGAGGTCGAGGATCTGCTGGCCGATCACGAGGCGATCGAGGAGGCGGCCGTCCTCGGCGTGCCCGACGAGGAGTTCGGCCAGCGGTTGAAGGCGTTCGTCGTGCTGCGCGAGGGCGCCGAGCTGAACGAAGCGGAAGTGCAGCAGTACGTCAAGGAGAACCTCGCCCGCTACAAGGCGCCGCGCGAGGTGATCTTCCTGCAGCAGCTCCCGCGCAACGCGACGGGCAAGGTGCTCAAGCGCGAACTGCAGACGGCCTGACCCAGCGTCGCGACGCCGCGCCGGCGCCTCGCTAGCCTGGAGGGGTGGCCGCTGAGACCCATGAATTCGACCTCGGCGCGCTGCGCCTCAGCTCCGGCGAGGGACGCCGCCTGCAACTCGACGTACCGATCGCGGCGCTCGAGCTCGCAGGCGAGCGATACGCCGCCGATCCGACCGATCGAAGATCGGCCAGCGTGCCGGCCGTTCTAGACGTCTCGCGGATGATGGGCGGCGGCTACGCGCTGCGGCTGCGCTTCGCGGCCGACCTGACGGGACCTTGCATGCGCTGCCTGAAGCCGGCGCGCCCGGCCGTCGAGGTCGACGCGCGCGAGGTCGACCGCCCGGGCGAAGGGGAGGAGCTCGAAAGCCCCTACGTAGATCAGGAGACACTCGACCTCGCCGGCTGGGCGCGTGACGCGTTCGCGCTGGCGATGCCGAGCAAGGTGCTCTGCCGCGAGGACTGCGCCGGGCTGTGCCCGATCTGCGCGGCCGACCTCAACGAGGCCGGTCCCGAGCACCGCCACGAGAGCGCACCCGACCCGCGCTGGGCGAAGCTGCGCGAGCTGAAGCTCGATTAGCGGCGCCGTCCCGGGCGCGGGCAGGCGGTCGGCGGGCTGGTAGCCTTCTCACGTCCATGGCGGTCCCAAAGAAAAAGCAATCGCACAGCCGCACGGCGAAGCGGCGAGCGCAGCACAAGATCGGCGTGCCGGCGGTCAACGCGTGCCCGCAGTGCCACAGCCCGCGACGGCCGCACCGCGTGTGCCCCGTGTGCGGCTATTACGCCGGACGTGAGGTGGTTGCGCCGGCTTTGCACGCGCACGACCACGATCACGAGCACGACGAGTAGCGCCCCGGTGGCGACCGAGTCGCTGTCCCGCACCGCGCAGCCAGACCGCCAGGACTCCGACGCAGTGCTCGTCGCGGTCGACTGCAACGGCGCCGACCTCGGCCCCGCGGAGGTGGCTGCCGGCGCGGCGATCGCCGCCGAGCGCGGCGCGCGCGTGATCCTGTTCGGCCCGGCCGGCGAGCTCGGCGAGCCGCCACCGGGCTGTGAGGTCGTCGATGCGCCGCTGTCGATCGCCAAGAGCTCTGATCCGGCCAGCGCGGTACGCGCCAACCCGGAGGCCTCGATCGTGCAGGCGGCGCGAGCCGTCGCCACGGGCCGCGCGCAGGCGCTCGTGTGCGCCGGCGGCACCGGTGCGGCGCTTGCCGCCGGACTCTTCAACATCAAGCGCACGCGTGGCATCTACCGCCCGGCGTTGGCGCTGCCGATGCCGTTCCCGGGCAGGACGGTGACGCTGCTGGACGTCGGCGCGAACGCGGCGGCGCGGCGCGAGCACCTCGTGCAGTTCGCGTTCATGGGAGCCGCGCTTGCGAGCACGGTGCTCAGCGTCGAGCGCCCGCGCGTCGGGCTGCTGTCCAACGGCGAGGAGGCCGCGCGCGGGAGCGCGCTCGTGCTCGAGACGCACCGCGAGCTGAGCGAGCGCGCGAGCGCGGGCAACGAGGCGTTCGAGTTCGCCGGCAACGTCGAGGGCGATGACGTGCTGGCCGGAGCGGTCGACGTCGTCGTCACCGACGGCTTCACCGGGAACGTCTCGCTGAAGCTGATCGAGGCGACCTCGCAGACGATCCTACGCGCGATCCGCGACGCGGCGATGTCCACGCCGCGCGCGAAGCTCGGCGGTGCGCTGCTGCGCTCCTCGCTCGGATCGTTCCGCGCGGAGATCGATCCCGAGCTGCAGGGCGGCGCCTACCTGCTCGGGCTGCGCAGGCTCGGCGTGGTGCCGCACGGGCGCTTCTCGCGCACGGGCTTCGCGCAGGCGATCCTGCGCGCCGAGCGCGGCGCGCGCGAAGACATCATCGGGCGGACCGAGCGTGCGCTCGCGCTCGCGGGCGCGCTGCGCGAGTCGCCCTTGTCCGCGCCGGACGCTAGCCTGGCGCAGGCTGAATGAGCGCTTCGAACTCGCCTCCGACGAGCATTTCCACTTGCCCGCGTCAGCCCGCGCCCGACACCCGGGAGCGGGAGCGGTGAGCGCGCTCACGCGCGATCAGGTGTTCGCCTTGATCAAGGCGCATCTCGCCGACGAACTCGACGTCGAGCCTTCGGCGATCGGTCTCGAGACGCGCTTCAAGGAGGACCTCGAGGCGGACTCGCTCGACCTCTACACGCTCGTGCAGGAGCTCGAGGACACCTACGGCGTGAGCATGTCCGACGAGCAGGCCGCGCAGATCCTCACGGTCGGCCAGGCCGTCGACTTCGTGCTGGCGCACGAGGGGGCCGCGAATGGACGACCATGAAACTGCTCGAAGAGCTGCTGGCGGAGCTGCCCGAGGATCTTGCGCGCCAGGTCTTCACGCACGCCTCCTGGAGCGAGCGCCGCGGCGACTCCTACGCGCGTCTGGCGTTTCTCGGCGACAGCGTGCTCGCGCTGGCGGTCACGACGCACCTGTACCCGCGCCTGGAGGCCGAGCGCTTCGGCGCCGGCAGGCTGACGAAGATCCGCGCGCAGGCCGTCTCGGGCGCCGTCGTGTCGCGCGGTGGCCGAGCGCCTGAAGCTGCCCGAGCGCCTGCGTGCGGCCGCACCCCAGGGCGTGCAGGGCAGCGCTGCGGCACTGGTCGAGACCGAGCGGGTGCTCGCGTCGGTGATCGAGGCCGTGATCGGCGCCTGCTACCTGCACGCCGGCTACGAGCGCACGGCCCAGGCCGTCGTGGAGGCGTTCGCGCCGGAGATCGAGGAGGCACTCGAGCACCCGGTCGACTTCAAGTCGGCGTTGCAGGAGCTGCTCGCGCGACGCGGCGAGGAGGTCGACTACGAGGTCACCGCCGAGGAGGGCCCGCCGCACGAGCGCACCTACACCGTGATCGCGAGCGTGGCCGGGAGCCGGCTGGGCAGCGGCCGCGGTCGCAGCAAGAAGCACGCCGAGCAGGAGGCCGCCCGCGAAGCCGTGAGAGCAGATGGGGGCATAGTCGCGCGATGCGCCTGAAGTCGCTCACGCTGAAGGGCTTCAAGTCCTTCCCCGACCGCACGCGCCTGGACTTCGGCCCCGGCGTGAGCGTCGTCGTCGGGCCGAACGGCTCGGGCAAGTCCAACGTGACCGACGCCGTGCTTTGGGCGATGGGCGAGCAGTCCCCGCTCGCAGTCCGCGGGCAGTCGATGCAGGATGTGATCTTCGGCGGCGGGCGCGGCGTGCAGGCGCGCAACGCGGCCGAGGTCGAGATCGTGCTCGACAACTCCGACGGCACGGTCGACCTGCCGCTCAGCGAGATCTCGATCATCCGCCGGCTGGAGCGAAACGGCGAGGGCGGCTATCGCCTGAACGGCGCGCGCTGTCGCCTCAGCGACGTGATCGAGGTGCTCTCGGACACCGGTCTGGGCAAGGAGACGCATTCGGTCATCTCCCAGGGGCGCGTCGAGGCGATCGTCACCTCCAAGGCGCGCGACCGCCGCATGCTGATCGAGGAGGCCGCCGGCCTGGGCAAGCACCGCAAGCGTCGCCGCCGCGCCCAGCTGAAGCTCGAGCGCACGCAGGAGAACCTCGACCGCGCGCTCGACGTCGAGCGCGAGGCACGCACGCGTCTGCGCCCGCTCAAGCGCCAGGCCGAAGCGGCCGAGCTGCACGAGCGCCTCGAACGCCAGACGCTCGAGGCCCGCTGGGAGCTGGCCAAGGACGCGGCGGCGGGCTGCCGCGTCGAGCTGGCCGCGGCCGAGGCCGGCGTCGGCGAGGCACGCGCCGCGCGCGAGCAGATCGAGGCGAAGCTGCAGCAGACGGTGGATCGCCGCGGGCGCGCCGAGCGCGCGCTGTCCGAGCGCGCCGAGCGCCACGACGAGCTCTCGCGCCTGCTCTACGCCGGGCGCTCTGCGCACGAGCGTCTGGGGCTGCGCGGCGAGCAGGTCGCGGCGGGGGCGCAGACGCTTGCGCGGCGGATCGAGCGCCTGCAGGCGGAGCTCGCCGAGCTGGACGCGAGCGAGCCGGGAGCGACTTCGCAGAACCAGTTCGAGGACGATACGACGGCCGTGCAGCAGCGCATCGCGGCGCTCGAGGCCGAGTTGGCCGAGCTCGCCGAGCGTCGCGAGCGCGAGCTCGGCGAGGAGCTGGCGGAGCTCGAGCAGGCGCTCGCGGGACAGCGCGCGCGCGAGCAGGAGGCATCCGAGCAGGTGTCGGCCGCGCTGGCCGAGCGCGAGCGAGCCGACGGCGAGGCCGGTGCGGCGCGCGAGCGGCTGATGCAGGCCGAGCGCGCCGTCGAGCAGGCGCGCAGCGAGACGGCGCGCGTCGGCGCGGAGCTCGCGGCTGCGAACCAGTTCCTGCGCGGCCACGCATCGGTAAGCGCCGGTGAGGACGGGTCGCCGCGTGCGCTGAGCGAGGATCTGCGCGTCAGCGACGGCTACGAGCTGGCGCTCGCGGCAGCACTCGGCGGGCGCCTCGACGCAGCGGTCGTCGAGAACGTCGCCGGCGCGGAGTCGCTGCTCGATCGCGCCGGCCCCGACGGCGGCACGGCACTACTGGCCGGCTCCCCGGGCGGTCAGGCACCGGCGGTGGGCGCGCGCGATGCCGGTACTATGCCGGCGGGGGCACAGCGGCTGCTCGACCTGCTCGATGGCCCCGACCAGGTGCTGAGCCTCGCCCGCAGGCTGCTCGCGGACGCATGGGTCGTCGAGCGCCTCGAGGATCTGCCGGCGGACTTCGGCGGCATCGCGGTCACGCGCGGTGGGCGCGTCTGGTTCGCCGCGTGGGGCGAGGTGCGCCAGCTCGCCGAGGGCGGCACCGAGCGCGTGCTGGCCCGTCGCAACGAGCGCGACCGCTTGATCGCAGAGACCGAGCGCACGGCGCAGGGCGAGCAGGCCGCGCGCGCTGCGTGCGACGCGGCGCTGGCAGAGCTGCAGTCGCTCGAGCAGGCTCGAGTCGCCGCGGAGGAGGCGCTGCGCGCCGCGCAGCGCCTGCAGACGGAGGCCGCCGAGGCCGTGCGTCGTTCGCAGTGGCTGATCGAGCAGCGCCGCGCGGCGCCCGCGGAGGGCCCGCTGGCGGTGCGCAAGGCCGAGCTCGAGGGCGCGCTCGCCTCGGAGCGAGCGAGACGCGGCGCGCCTCGCACGCGAGGCCGACGAGGCGCGCGCGAAGATCGCGCGCGTGCGCGCCCAGCTCGCGGCGGACCGTGAGCTCGTGCCGCGCGCGGAGCGTCTCGCGGCCGTGCTGCGCGAGGCGGCGCAGGCGGTTCAGCAGCGCTTCGCAGCGCTCGAGCGTGAGCTCGCCGCCGATCGCGCCGCGGGCGAGCGAGATGGCGA
Source organism: uncultured Solirubrobacteraceae bacterium (assembly GCA_963716315.1). Lineage (GTDB taxonomy): Bacteria > Actinomycetota > Thermoleophilia > Solirubrobacterales > Solirubrobacteraceae > Palsa-744. Next base: position 3,397,711 of record OY970301.1, read on the forward strand.
GCGAGCTGCGCGCGTGCGCGGCGCAGGAGGCGGAGATCCAGACCGCGCTGCGGGCGGCCGGCGAGGCCGTGACGGCGGCCGAGGTCGCGGCGCAGCGCCTGCGCGACCAGGCGCAGGACGCCGAGCTCGAGCTGAAGACGGTCGCCGAGCGCCTGGAGCTCGCGCTGCCCGAGCCGGGCGAGTCCTCCGAGCAGCAGGCCGAGCGCCTCAGCGAGGAAGAGGCGGATGCCCTGCGCACGCGCGTCGAGCGGCTGGGGCGCCGGCGCGAGCAGCTTGGCCCGGTCAACCCGCTGGCGCAGGAGGAGTACGCTGAGGCCGTCGCGCACGTCGAGGAGATGGAGGGGCGTCGCGCCGACCTGGAGACCGCGCTGCGCGAGCTGCGTGGCGTGATCCGCGACACCGACCGCCAGATCCAGGAGACCTTCGAGCAGACCTTCGAGGCGGCGGCACGCAACTTCGAGGAGCTCGTCGGCGACGTCTTCCCGGGCGGCTCAGGGCGACTGCGCCTGGTCAGCGAAGAGCAGCCCGCGCGCGGCGTGCTCGGCGGCCAGTCGCCCGAGTCGGGCGGCAAGGCCGCGAACGTGGCGCCGCTCGGCGCGGCCGCCTCCGCACAGGCTGGTGAGGCGAGCGAGCAGGCGGCCGAGGAGGCCGCCGAGGCCGAGGCCGAGCGCGAGGAGCAGCACGAGGAAGATCTGCTCGGCGTCGAGATCGAGATCACTCCGGCGGGCAAGTCGAGCAAGCGCCTGTCGCTGCTCTCGGGCGGGGAGAAGTCGATGACGGCGCTGGCCTTCCTGTTCGCCGTGTTCCTGGCGCGCCCGTGCCCCTTCTACATCCTCGACGAGGTCGAGGCGGCGCTCGACGATCTCAACCTCGACCGCTTCCTGGCGTTGCTGCGCCGCTACTCAGATCGCGCGCAGTTCATCGTGATCACGCATCAGAAGCGCACGATGGAGGCGGCCGACTGGCTGTACGGCGTCTCGATGGGCAACGACGGCGTCTCGAAGGTGCTCTCGCGGCGCCTGCCGGCCGAGCAGCAGCCTGACGGGCAGAGGCAGGCAGAGGCCCCCGAGGTGGCCGAGGTCGCCTGATATCTTCGCTCGCCCTGTGGCGCGCGACTGGAGCGATCTGTTCATCGCCGAGGACGCCGAGTCGGGCGACGGGACCCGAGTCGACCGCAGGCGGGGACGGTCCGCAGAGCGCCACGCCGCAAGCGCGGCCTCTTCAGACGCCTGCGCGAGAGCATGGCCAAGACGCGCCAGGCGCTCGGGCGCGGAGATCCAGGCGACACTGTTCGGCGTGCTCGACGAGCACACCTGGGAACGCCTCGAGGAGGCGCTGATCATGGCCGACGTCGGCGCGAGCACGACCGCGTCGGTCGTCGGCACGCTCGAGGCCGAGGTCGCCGAGGGCAAGCTCGAGGGCGGCGAGGCGCTCAGCGAGCGGCTGATCGCGTTGCTGTCGGAGACGACGCGGGTCGGCGACGGCGCGGATCGACCTGCGCAGCCGACCCGACGGTGATCATGGCGGTCGGCGTCAACGGGACGGGCAAGACGACGACGATCGGCAAGCTCGCGTGGCACCTGCGCCACGAGCTGGGGCGCTAGCGTGCTGCTCGGCGCCGCCGACACATTCCGCGCGGCGGCGAGCGAGCAGCTCGAGGGATGGGCGCAGCGCGCGGAGTGCGAGATCGTCACCGGCCCGCCGGGCTCGGACCCCGGCGCCGTCGCTTTCGAGACGATCGCCAGGGCGCGCAGCGGAGGGCGTGGACGTGGTGATCATCGACACGGCCGGGCGCCTGCACACGCAGGACGACCTGATGGGGGAGCTGACCAAGGTGCGCCGCGTGATCGCCCGCCAGCTGCGAGGGCGCGCCGCACGAGACGCTGCTGACGATCGACGCGACGACCGGTCAGAACGGGCTGCGCCAGGCGAAGCTGTTCGCGCAGGCCGCCGACGTCAGCGGCGTGGTGCTGACGAAGCTCGACGGCACGGCACGCGGGTGGCATCGCGCTGGCGATCGCGCGCGAGCTCGCGCTGCCCGTGAAGCTGATCGGCGTGGGGGAGTCGGTCGAGGACCTGCGCCCGTTCGACTCCGAGGAATTCGCACGCGCGTTGGTCGCACCATGAGGACCCGCGCGACGGCGCGCCGGTGGAGATAACCTGAGCAGATGGACGTTTGGGTCATCTGGCTGATCGCGGCCTGCGTCCTCGGTGTGGGCGAGATGCATCAAGGCGGCTTCTACCTCGCGCCGTTCGCCGCCGGTGCAGCGCTCGCCGCGGTTCGTCGGCCTCGTCGGCGTCGGCGCGCTGCTGTCGGCGATCGTCTTCGTCGTCGCGTCGGGCATCGTGTTCGCCACGCTGCGCCCCGTGGCGCAGCGCCACCGCCGGCTGCCGCCGTCGATCCGCACGGGAGCGGCCGCGCTCGTCGGGCGCCCGGCGATCGTGCTCGAGCGGATCGCCAACGACGAGGGCGTCGGCTGCGTGAAGATCGACGGCGGCGAGGTGTGGACGGCCCGCAGCTACGACGAACACGAGGTGATCGACGCCGGCGAGCGGGTGGAGGTCGTCGAGATAAGGGGCGCAACAGCGCTCGTGATGCACTAGCGCTCGAAAGGAGCCCGCACCATGGTCGCTCTCATCGTCATCATCGTCATAGTCGTCTGTTGCCCTCGTGGTTGCCGCGCGGACGATCCGCGTGATCCCGCAGGCGCGGGCCGGCGTGGTCGAGCGGCTCGGCCGCTACAGCCGCACGCTCGAGCCCGGCCTGACGATCGTCACGCCGTTCATCGATCGCGTGAAGCCGCTCGTGGACCTGCGCGAGCAGGTCGTCAACTTCTCGCCGCAGTCGGTGATCACCGAAGACAACGTCGTCGTCGGGATCGAGACGGTGCTCTACTTCACGATCACCGATCCGCGCTCTGCGACCTATGAAATCGCCAACCCGCTGCAGGCGATCGAGCAGCTGACGGTGACGACGCTGCGCAACGTGATCGGCGGCTTGACGCTCGAGGCGACGCTGACGGCGCGCGAGAACGTCAACACCGAGCTGCGCGTCGTGCTCGACGAGGCAACCGGCAAGTGGGGCATCAGGATCAACCGCGTCGAGATCAAGTCGGTCGACCCGCCGCCCGACATCCGCACAGCGATGGAGAAGCAGATGCGCGCCGAGCGCGACCGCCGCGCCGCGATCCTCACGGCCGAAGGCGAGAAGCAGTCGCAGATCCTCACCGCCGAGGGCGCCAAGCAGGCGGCTGTGCTGACCGCCGAAGGCGCCCAGCAGGCCGCCGTGCTCGACGCCGAGGGCGAGCGCCAGGCGGCGATCCTGCGCGCCGAAGGCGAAGCGAAGGCGATCGACACCGTCTTCTCGGCGATCCACGAGGGCAAACCGAACCGCGAGCTGCTCAGCTACGAATACCTGCAGATGCTGCCGCAGCTCGCCGAAGGCGACGCGAACAAGGTGTTCGTCGTGCCCTCGGAGTTCGCGCAGGCGTTCGGCGGCATCGGCGAGGCCCTGGCCCGCACCGTGGGCGGCGCGCCGAACGGTCCGGCGGACCTCCCGCCCGGCGCTCCGAGCGGCTCCGGCGACGCCGAGGGCGCGAGCGATGCCGCGGGGCTGGGCGGCTCGAGCGCCCCGGGCGGGCCCGGTCCGGCGGGCGGGCCGCCGCCGCACCGCCCGCGCCGCTCGCGCGGAGACGGCTAGGGCATGTTCGACTCGCTCGGCCGAGAAACTCCAGGCGACACTCAGCGGATGTCCGCAACCGCGGCACGCTGACCGAGCAGGACATCGATGCGGCGATGCGCGAGATCCGCCTCGCGCTGCTCGAGGCCGACGTCAACTTCAAGGTCGTGCGCGAGTTCACGGCCAAGCTGAAGGAGCGCTGCATGGGCGCCGACGTGGTCGGCGGCCTGAACCCCGGACAGCAGGTCGTCAAGATCGTCGGCGAGGAGCTGACCGAGCTGATGGGCGGCGCCTCGGCGGGCCTGAGCTTCGCGCCGAAACCGCCGACGGTGATCCTGATGGCGGGGCTGCAGGGCTCGGGCAAGACGACGGCTACGGCCAAGCTGGCGCGCTACCTGCGCGAGGAGCACTCCTCGACGGTGGCTGTCGCCGCCTGCGACGTGTACCGCCCGGCGGCGGTCGAGCAGCTCGTCAAGGTCGGCGGCCAGGCCGGCGCGGAGATCTATGAGCAGGGCACCGATCGCGACCCCGTCGAGATCGCCACGTGGGCGCTCGATCGCGCGCGCGAGGACGGCAAGGACGTGCTGATCGTCGACACGGCCGGGCGCCTGCACGTCGATCGAGGAGCTGATGGACGAGCTCGTGCGGATCCGCGCGGCCGTCAAGCCGCACAGCGTGCTGCTCGTCGTCGACGCGATGACCGGCCAGGACGCGGTCAACGTCGCCGAGCAGTTCGCCGAGTCGGTCAAGTTCGACGGCGTCGTGATGAGCAAGCTCGACGGCGATGCGCGCGGCGGCGCGGCGCTGTCGGTCAAGGCCGTCACGGGCAAGCCGATCCTGTTCGCCTCGACCGGCGAGAAGCTCGAGCGAGTTCGAGCGCTTCCACCCCGATCGCATGGCGCAGCGGATCCTCGGCATGGGCGACGTGATGAGCGCTGATCGAGCAGGCCGAGCGTCAGTTCGACGAGGACGACGCGGCGGCGCTCGAGCGCAAGCTGCGCCGCAACGAGTTCGACCTCGAGGACTTCCTCGGCCAGCTCAAGAGCGATCCGCAAAATGGGCCCGCTGACGAACCTGCTCGGGATGATCCCCGGCCTCGCCGGGCATCAGCTGCAGCAAGATGAAGGTCGACGAGCGCGAGCTCGACCGGATCCAGGCGATCATCCTTTCGATGACGCCCGAAGAGCGCCGCCGCCCGGAGCTGATCAAGGGCTCGCGGCGGCTGCGGATCGCGCGCGGATCGGGCACCAACGTGCAGGCCGTCAGCCGCCTGATCAAGCAGTTCGGCCAGACGCGCAAGATCATGCGCCAGGTCGGCCGCGGCAAGATGCCGGACATCGGCGCGCTGATGCGCGGCGCGCGCTAGAACCAGGCGCATCGCTCGCAAGCGCCCGGCCTCTCGGCTGATCACCGTCTAAGCTCTGCTTCGCAACTTCGCAAGGCATCTGTATCCAGCAGAGAGGAAAAAGTGTCGGTAAGGCTCAGGCTCACGCGTGTGGGCGGCAAGAAGGACCCGATCTGGCGAGTCGTCGTCGCCGACCAGCGCTCGCCGCGCGACGGGCGCGTGATCGAGACGATCGGCCACTACAACGCGCAGACCGATCCCTCGACGATCGTGCTCGACGAGGAGCGCGCGCGCAGCTGGCTGGCGCGCGGGGCGCAGCCTTCGAACACGGTGCGCAAGCTCCTGCGCACGCAGGGGATCGACGCTCGCGGCTGAGCGCGACCGGGCGCGATTCGAGCACCGGCGCCGGACTGCGATCTTCAGATGAACGAGTGCCGAGCATGAGCGCCGAGAGCCCGAGCGAAGTCCCGCGGCGGCTGCTCGAGTACCTCGCCGAAGGGCTTGTCGACGAGCCCGAAGAGGTCTCGGTCGAGCAGTTCGAGGGCGACGACGGCACGATCGTGCTCGAGCTCTGCGTCGGCGCCGAGGACTACGGCAGGGTGATCGGCCGCGGCGGGCGAACGGCTCACGCGCTGCGCACGGTCGTCAAAGCGGCCGCGACCGGCGAGGGCTGCCATGTGCTCGTCGACATCGTCGATTGAGGTCGGCCGTCCGCGCGAGCTGAGCCCGGGGCCGTGAGCGACGCGGGCGCGCAGCTCACCGCCGGGCGGGTCGGGCGTGCGCACGGGCTCGACGGGAGCTTCTACGTGACCGGCCCGCTCGTGCGCCTGCTCACGCTCGGCGCGACCGTCCAGGTGGCCGGCCGCAGCGCGGAGATCGTGCGCCGCTCGGGCACCGAGCAGCGTCCGATTCTCCGCCTGGACGGGGTCGCTGACCGCGCCGCCGCCGAGGCGCTGCGCGGCGAGACGCTGACCGTCCACGCGGCGCAGGCGCCGCAGCTCGGCGAGGGCGAGTGGTGGGCGCACGAATTGGAGGGCTGTGAGGTGCGCGCCGGTGAGCGGACGCTCGGCACGGTGGCGCGGCTGATCGAGCTGCCCTCGTGCGAGACGCTCGAGGTGCAAACGCCCGGGGGCGGTGCGCCGCTGCTCGTGCCGATGGTCAGAGACGCGATTCGCGAAATCGACGCGTCCGCGCGCCGGATCGAGGTGAACGCGGACTTCCTCGATCTGCCCGAGACGGGGGAGAGCTCGAAGGGTGCAGATGGAGCTTGACGTCTTCACGCTGTTCCCGGAGTGGTTCGACTGGTTCGCCTCCCAGCGGCACGTCGCCAACGCGCTGGCGGCGGGATCGAGCCTGGCGCTGCTGAGCCTGCGCGAGCATACGCCGCTGAGCGGCGCACAGGTCGACGACATGCCGTTCGGCGGCGGCGCCGGCATGGTGCTGCGCGTCGATGTCGTCGAAGCCGCGCTGCGCGCCCGCTACGCGATCGATCCGGTGCAGCTGCGCGAGCGCCGGCGCGTGATCGCGCTCGCGCCGGGCGGGCGGCTGCTCGACGACCGCCTCGTCGACGAGCTCGCGGCCGAGCCGGCGCTGACGCTCTTGTGCGGCCGCTACGAGGGCTTCGACGAGCGCATCGTCGAGCATTTCTGCAGCGACGTCGTGTCGATCGGGCGCTACGTGCTCTCGGGCGGCGAGCTGGCGGCGATGGTCGTGTGCGACGCCGTGCTGCGCAAGCTGCCCGGCGCGCTCGGCGACGAGCGCTCGGCGGTCGAGGAGTCCTTCAGCGCGGCGCTGGAGGGGAACCCGGAGTACCCGCACTACACGCGCCCGGCCGAGCACCGCGGCTGGCGCGTGCCGGAGGTGCTGCTCTCCGGGCATCACGCCCGGATCGAGCAGTGGCGGCGTGAGCGCAGCCGCGAGCGTGGCGAGCGCACGGTCGCGACCGAGGGTGCGAGCCCGGGCGAGGACGGCGCGGGCTGAGGTGGCGATCGTCCGTCGCCGCAGTGACGCGGCGCTCGCGGACTGTCCGCTACCATTCCAAGCCGCGTCGGCCGGGCCACTCTGAGGAATCGACCCGGTGAGAACGACGCTCCCCCTCTGAACCGTCATGAGCAGCGTCATCGAAACAATCGAGCGCGCGCAGTTGCGCCGCGTTCCAAACTTCGCCCCGGGCGATCGCGTTAAGGTCCACTTCCAGGTGATCGAGGGCTCGCGACGCCGTGTGCAGGTCTTCGAGGGGGTCGTGATCAAGCGCCAGGGGCATGGCATGCGCGAGACGTTCACCGTGCGCAAGCAGTCCTTCGGCGTCGGCGTGGAGCGCATGTTCCCCGTGCACTCGCCGAAGATCGAGCGCATCGAGCTGGCCGCCCGCGGCGACGTGCGGCGCGCCAAGCTCTACTACCTGCGCGACCGTGTCGGCAAGCGAGCCCGCGTGCGCGAGCGCCGCTACTCAGGGCCTGAGGAGACGATCGAGCCAGGCCTGCTGCACGAGCCGGCGGGCGCGACGGATGCCGATGGCCTGACGGCGGAGGAGACCGTGCTCGAGCAGGATGCGGCCGTCGAGGCGCCCGAGACGGAGGCCGCGCAGGACGGACAGCCCGCCACGCCCGAGGCGCCGGAGGCGGGCGCCGAGGCTGCGGGCGAGCAGGCCGACACCGAGCCGGCGGCCCTCTCGGGGGACGCTGCGGACTCGGGACCGGAGGCGCAGGCGGGCGCAGCCGGCGACGCTGAGGAGCCCCGCGATGCCGTTGCGGACGAGGGGGACGTCGGCGGCGACGAGCCGGCGTGAAACTGCGCGGCAAACGCTCGAAAACGACGATGGGCTCGATCGTCGAGCTCGTCGTGATCGTGCTTGTGGCGCTCGGGCTGGCGCTCGCGATCCAGGCGTGGGTGGTCAAGCCGTATCGCATCCCCAGCGGTTCGATGGAGCCGACGCTGGCGATCGGCCAGCGCGTGCTGGTCAACCGCATCGGCATGCACTTCGGCAAACCGCACGTGGGGGAGATCGCGGTCTTCCACCCGCCCGAAGGAGCGACGCAGGAGCAGTGCGGGCTCGGCACGCGGATCACGCCGGGCGGGGCGGCGTGCTCGGAGCCGGTGCCGAAGCAGGCGAGCGTGAACTTCATCAAGCGCATCGTCGCCGGGCCGGGCGACACGATCAAGATCGTCGAAGGCCACGTGATCCGCAACGGCAAGCGTGAGAAGGACTCCTACATCCGCCCCTGCCCGGGCGTCTCGGAGTGCAACTTCCCGGTGCCGATCAAGGTTCCGCCCGGCCACTGGTTCATGATGGGCGACAACCGTGGGGAATCCGACGACAGCCGCTTCTGGGGACCTGTCCCCACCGGATGGATCATCGGTGGAGCCTTCGCCACCTACTGGCCCCCAGACCGCATCGGCATCCTCTAGCGCGAGCCCGCGCGGGGGGCGCAAGTCGGGAACCTCGGCGCGCGCGCGCCGGCGAGCCCGTCGCAGCGGCAGCGGTCGGCGCCTGTTCGCGTTCGACCGCCGTCTCGGCGTCCCGCTGATCGCCGGTGCCGACGAGGCCGGGCGCGGCTGCCTTGCCGGCCCGCTGGTGGCTGCCGGGGTGCTGTTCGACTACGACGCGCTGACGACGCGCGAGCTGAGCGCGCTGAGCGCGCTGAACGACTCGAAGCAGCACACGGCGGAGGCGCGCGAGGAGCTGTTCCCGCTCGTGCTGCGCAGCGCCGAGCGCGTCATCGTGATCTCCCGTTGCGTACGCGGGATCGACGCGCGTGGACTGCACAAGACCAACCTGGCGGCCCTGCGCGACGCGCTGATCGGCGTGACCCGCGACGTGCGCGACGAGGTGCTGTGCCTCAGCGACGGCTTTCCGGTGCGCGACTTCGGGCGCCCGCAGCGGGCGATCGTCGACGGCGACGCGACCAGCGCCGCGATCGCGGCGGCGTCGATCGTGGCCAAGGTGACGCGCGACCGCTACATGCGACATGCCGACAGCGAGCACCCCGGCTGGAGCTTCGCCGAGCACGTCGGCTACTCGACGCCCGAGCATCGCGAGGCGATCCTGCGCCAGGGCGTCTCGCCGCTTCACCGCATGTCGTTTCAGTCGCTGGCCTATCAGCAGCTCGCGCTGTAGTCATCTCACCACGCGTTCTCGAGGTGTTCGAGCTCGCGCAGCCGTCCGGCGCCGTCGAGCACGATGCCGATCGCATCGAAGCGCACCGTCTCGGCGAACGGGCGCAAGCGCTGCTCGTCGGCGAGCCACGCCGCGGCCAGGCGCCGAAGTCGTGCGCGCTGGCGCGCCCCGAGCCCGGCGAGTGGAGCTTGATCGGCGCGCGGCGCGCTTTGCGACAGGCCGATTCGGCGCGTCTTGACCTCGGCGAAGACGAGCGTCGATCCGTCGAAGGCGATCAGGTCGATCTCGCCGCGCGGCGTGCGCGCGTTGCGCTCGATCACGGCGAACCCGCGCCGGTTCAGGTGGCGGGCTGCCAGCTCCTCGCCGCCGCGCCCGAGCGCCCTGCGCTGGTCCGTCGCCGGTGTGTCACGGCTCATGGTGCTCGATATCCCATGTACCGTCGACCTTAGGCGGCGCTTGGGATGCGGCCGGCGCTCGATAGCCTGCGCTCTCGTGCGGGATCAATCGCTAGACGCCGAGCAGTCGAAGGACGCCGCCGAGCAGCCGCTCGCGGCGCGCGAGAGCGACGGCGAGGGCGAGGGCGAGGCTAACGACGACAGCGAGCAGCGCAGGATCGGCGGGATCGATGGCGTCACCCGCTTCATGGGCCTTCGCTGGGAGGACCCGCAGACCGTCCGCCTGACTATCCGCCCCGAGCTGATCAACGCCGGCGGGCTGCTCTCGGGAGTGGTGACGTACGCACTGGTCGACTACTGCATGGGCTCGACGCTGTGGGCGCAGACGACGCGCGAGGAGCGGATCGCGACGATCAGCATCTCGGTCAACTACGTGCAGACGGCGACGGAGGGCGAGATCGTCTGCCGCACGACGCTCGACAGGCGCAACAAGCGCACGGCGGTGATGCGCAGCGAGGTGACTCACGAGGACGGGAGGCTGCTGGTGACCGCGATCGGCAGCTACACGATCTTCCCGCCGCGCGCCGGCGATACGCGACCGGCCGGCCCGGCTTCGTGATCGGGTGGGCGGCGAGCGGCACACGCCCACGGCGCTGACGATCGCCGGCTCGGACTCGGGCGGCGGGGCGGGGATCGAGGCGGATCTGAAGGCATTCGCGCGCTGCGGCGTGCACGGCACGGTGGCGATCACGGCGATCACGGCGCAGAACACGACGGGCGTCAGCGCGATCCACATGGTCCCGGCGGAGACGATCCTCGCTCAGGTGCGCGCCGTGCTCGCCGACATCCGCGTCGACGCGGTGAAGGTCGGGATGCTCGGCACGGCGCAGAGTACCCGCGCGGTCGCCGAAGCGCTGGACGAGCTGCCGGCCGGGACGCCTGTCGTGGTCGACCCCGTGATGGTCGCTGAGTCGGGCGCGCGGCTGCTGCAGGCCGACGCGCAGCAGGCGCTCGTCGAGCTGATCCTGCCGCGTGCGAGCGTACTCACGCCGAACCTGCCGGAGGCTCGCGTGCTCGCGGGTGCCCCGGCCTCGGGCGATGGCGGTGGTGGCCCCGGCTCTGGCGCCGAGGCCGCCGAGCGAGAGACGGCGGAGACGCAGGCGCTCGCTCGCGCGCTGCTCGCACTCGGGCCGCGCGCAGTCGTCCTCACCGGCGGTCATCGCATCCGCACGGTCGATCTGTTTCTCGATCGTGGCGAGGGCGCGCAGCCGGTCGAGATCGAGGGAAAGCGCTACCCCGATGGCGCGGCGCACGGGTCAGGCTGCACCCATTCCTCGCTGCTGGCGGCGCAGCTGGCGCTGGGCGCGACGCCGCTTCAGGCGGCCCGCGTCGCCCGTGAGCTGACCGCCGAGGCCGTGCGCGACGGCCTGCGTGATGTGGGGGCCGGCGCCGGGCCGGTCGACGTGATCGGGCTCGCGCAGGTCAGGGCGCGCGCGCACGGCACGGACGGCTCCTAGGCAGGCCGGCGATGCGCCGAGGGCTGTTTGCCATAATCCGGGCACGATGAAGCTGCTGCGGATGAAGCCGGGTCATGGGGAGATCTTGCTGGCGGAGGGCGACGTCGAGGTGGCCGAGGAGGAGCAGCGCCTGATCGAGGCGTTTCGTCGCGAGCTCGATGCGGGCATGTGGGCGGCGGTGCCGAGCGAGCGCCGCGACGGGCGCCGCCAGGCGGAGCTCGTCAAGAGCTTCGGTGAGGTGCCGCGCGATGCCGAGCGCGTGATCTTCTTCCCGCGTGCGGCGGGCGGATCGCCGCGCGCCGCCGGCGCGCGGACGGCTCGCTGAATCCGATGCTGCTCGCGCTGGGCACCGCGGCGATCGTGCTCGTGGTGCTGCTGTGGGAGCTGGCGCGACCCGATGCGCTGCGTGCGTTCGCGGCGGTGCGTGCGCGGGTGCAGGCGCTGCGCGAGCGTGCGCGTGCGCGGGCGCGAGAGGCGGGACAGCAGGGCTATGACCCGGGCCGCGAGCGCCGCGCCGAGCAACGTGCACGCGAGCTGTTGCGTTCGTGCATCGACGAGCACGACTGGGCGATGTATCGCGATCTCGGCTTCCTGCGCGTGTGGGGCGGATTGGGCGAGCGCGCGCACGCGGCGGGCGCGTCATACGCCTACCTGATCTACCCGCACCGCCCGATCGTCGCCTACGTGCCGCAGACGGGAGCGCTGTTGAACGAGTACTGCGTGGCGTTCCCGGACCACTCACGCCCGTACGGGAGCGCGCGCCTGCCGGACTCCGACGATGTGCTGGCGAAGTGGATGGCGCTGAAGGCCGACGAGCGCCGCCTGATCGAACAGGCCAACATGCACCTGCCCGGGCGCCAGATCGATCCCGAGCAGGTCAGGCGCGACCTTGCGCGCCTGATGCGCTGGGAGCGGGAGAGCGCCGCGGGCGCAACAGATATCGTGCGCGCCGCGTGAGCACCGAGACCGCCTTCGACGTAAAGCACCGCAGCCGCGCCCTGACAGAGGGCCCGGAGCGTGCCGCGGCGCGCGCGTACCTGCACGGCATCGGCTACTCGGCCGAGGACCTCGCGAAGCCGATCGTGGGGGTGGCGCACTCGTGGATCGAGACGATGCCGTGCAACTTCAACAACCGCGTGCTGGCGGCGAAGGTCAAGGAGGGCATCCGCGCGGCGGGCGGCACGCCGATGGAGCTGAACACGATCGCGATCTCAGACGGGATCACGATGGGCACGGCGGGGATGCGCGCTTCGCTGGTCTCACGCGAGATCATCGCCGACTCGATCGAGCTGGTCGCAAGCGCGCACGCCTTCGACGCGCTGGTGACGATCTCGGGCTGCGACAAGACGATCCCGGGCACGGTGATGGCGCTCTCGCGCCTGGATATCCCCGGCCTGATGCTCTACGGCGGCTCGATCAAGCCGGGCTGGTTCAAAGGCGCGGAGGTGACGATCCAGCAGGTCTTCGAGGCCGTCGGCGAGTTCGCCTCGGGCAAGATCTCAGAGGACGAGCTGCACGAGCTGGAGGAGGCGGCTTCGCCCGGCGCGGGCGCCTGCGGCGGGCAGTTCACGGCGAACACGATGGCGATGGCCTTCGAGGCGCTCGGCATCTCGCCGGCAGGCTCGGCGATGGTCCCGGCCGAGGATGGGCGCAAGCTCGAGGTGGCCAAGCAGTGCGGCGAACTCGTGATGGACGTGCTGCGCAGCGGGCGGCTCCCGTCGCAGGTGATCACCAAGCCGGCACTGGAAAACGCGATCGCGGCGGTGGCGACGAGCGGCGGCTCGACCAATGGGGTGCTGCACCTGTTGGCGGTGGCGCGCGAAATCGGCGTGCCGCTGACGATCGACGAGTTCGAGGCGGTCTCCGAGCGCACGCCGCTTTTGTGCGACCTGCAGCCGGGCGGGCAGTACGTGGCGACCGAGCTGTACGAAGCGGGCGGCGTGCCGCTGGTGCTGGCGCGGCTGAAGGAGGCCGGCATCCTCAACGCCGATGCGGTGACGGTCACGGGCGCGACGATCGGCGAAGCGGCCGACGAGGCCCGCGAGACTGCCGGGCAGAAGGTCGTGCGGCCGCTGTCGGACCCGATCAAAGCGACGGGCGGCTTCGCGATCCTGCGCGGCAACGTCGCGCCGGAAGGCTGCGTGGTCAAGCTCTCAGGTCACGAGCGGCGCAAACACACCGGCCCCGCGCGCGTGTTCGATGGCGAGGAGGCGGCGATGAAGGCCGTGCTCGCGCATGAGATCGAGCCCGGCGACGTGGTGGTGATCCGCGCCGAGGGTCCGGCCGGTGGCCCGGGCATGCGCGAGATGCTTGCCGTCACGGCGGCGATCGTCGGCGAGGGGCTCGGCGAGCAGGTGGCGCTGATCACCGACGGGCGCTTCTCGGGCGCCACGCACGGGTTCATGGTGGCCCACGTCGCGCCGGAGGCGGTGCGCGGGGGCCCGATCGCGGCGCTGCGCACGGGCGATGAGGTGACCGTGGACGTGGACGCCGGGCGCCTGGACGTCGCGCTCCCCGATGCGGAGATCGCCACGCGTGTGGCTGCCTACGAGCGTCCCCCGCGCGCCGACGAACACATCGACGTCGCGATCCGCAAGTACGCGAAGCTTGTGGGCAGCGCCGCGGAAGGCGCAGTCGCGCTCTGAACCGCTCTCAGGTCTTCTGCCTGAGAAACGGATGTGCCACCTGCGGGTGCGACCTGGAAAGGTTGGTCAACGCTTGATCGAGCACCGTGACCTGACGGTCGTCCGGGACTCGCATCCTGGCGGTGCTGTCGTCGTCTCGATCGCCGAGCACGCGGTAGACGGTCCAATGGTCGGGCAACCCCTTGAGGGCGTGCCGACCATGTTCGCCGAACTCGATGCCCGAGCCGACGACGAGGTCCTTGACGGTGCTCGAGGCCAGCAACTCGCCGGGACCACCGAGCGCGGCGATGCGCGCGCCGATGTGCACGGCGATGCCTGCGAGGTCGTCACCGATCGCCTCGCACTCGCCGGTGTGGACCCCGGCTCGGATTGGGATTCCGGCATCGGCGAGCTGCTCGATCAGCGCCCGACCGCAGCGGATCGCGCGGGCGGGGCCGTCGAAGGCGGCGAGAAAGCCGTCACCGGTCGTGCCGACCTCGCGGCCGCGGAAGCTCTCGAGCTGTGCGCGCACGAGCCGGTAATGCTGCTCGAGCACCTCCCGCCAGCGCCGGTCGCCGAGCGCCGACGCTCGCTCGGTCGAGGAGACGATGTCTGTGAACAGCACGGTTGTGAGCACGCGCTCGGGCGCCGGATCGGCGTGTGGGCTGGCGAGGAAGCCCTCGAGCTCCGCGGCGTAGCGTTCTGCGTCACCAAAGTAGGGGATGTGGTCGACGCCCGGCAGCACCACGAGCTTCGCCCCAGGGATGTGCGATGCGAGGTATTGGCCGTGCTCGATGTTGACGATCTCTTCTTGACGCTGGACCACGAGCGTCGGCGCTGTGACCGTCGGCAGGATGTCGCGCACGTCGGTTTCGAACAGCATGTTGTAGATGCAGCGTGCCATCCGCGGGCTGACGGCCGAGCGCTCGAACATCGCCATTGCTCGGCGTTGAAGATGCCCTTCGGCGCTGGGTGCGAGCAGCTTGAACAGTGCGCCGGTCCCCCAGGAGCTGGTGGCTTCGTCGAGCATTCGTGTTACCCGCGCCCACCTGGGACCTCCGGGATTGTCTGATGCGTGTGGATTCGGGCACGCGAATGATCCGCACAGGGCCAAGGCGGAAACGCGCTTGGGATAAGTGGCCGAGAAGAGCACCGCGAGTGGGCCTCCCTCGGAGAGTCCGATCACGGCGGCGCGCTCGCTTCCGGCGGCGTCCATCACGGCGCGTAGGTCGTCCATTCGCTCCTCCAGCGGGGCTGGCCCGGCTACGGGATCCGATAGACCGTTGCCCCGCTTGTCGAACAGGATCAGACGGCTGAAAGAGGCGAGCCGCTCGAAGAACCGCTGCGCGGCGGGAAGGCCGCGCTGCATGTCCAGATGCGACAGGGCTCCAGGCACGAACACGAGATCGAAAGGGCCGTCGCCCTGAACTTGATAGGCGATGTTCAACTCGCCGCTGCGGGCGTACTGCGTTTCCGGCAGGTCCACGAGCCCCCTTTGCTGCGTCCTGCGGCGGCGGGCCCGGCGCAGGGATCCGCAGCGAGGATACCGGGTGAGCTAGGTCAAGTGGCTGGATGTATCTCGGCGATCGGAATCACTCGACGGCCACATCGGCTCGCCGGCTGGTTGCCTACTCAGCGAGGAATTCGTCGAGCAGCGCGTTGAACGCCTCGGGGCGCTCGAGCATCGACATGTGGCCGGTGTCGCCGAAGACGACCTTGCGCGAGTTGGGGATCAGCTCGGCGAACACGTCGGCGTCGCTCACGGGGATCAGCCGGTCGCGATCGCCCCAGACGATCAGCGTGGGGCAGGCGATCTCGGGCAGGCGCTCGCGGATCTCGTAGTGCAACACGGCTTCGAAGCCCTGGATGAAGCCGGGCTTGCCGGCGCCGCGGATCTGCTCGGCGGCGAGCGTGGGGTCGAGCTTGCCGGGGTGGCGCACGACGACGCCGAGCGCCGCATCGCGCAGGCGTGCGCGTCGTGAGACGGTGTCGGACTTGGCGGCAGTCCAGGCGCTGGCGGCCATCAGCGAGCGTTCGAGCGTGCGCATCGCCGGCAGTGCAGTGACCGACCCGCGGTGGTTGTGCGTGGAGAGGCCGGCGGCGGAGATCAGCACGAGGCGCTCGACGCGCTGCGGGTAGGCGATCGCAAGCTCGGCTGAGATGAAGCCGCCCATCGAGTTGCCGACGACGACGGCCGCGTCGACGCCGAGGCGGTCGAGCAGCTGCTCGAGCATCCGCGCGTACGCGGCGATCGAGATCTCCTGCCGGGGCATCGGCGAGTGCCCGAAGCCGGGCAGGTCGAGCGTGATCACGCGGTGCGTGGCGGCGAACACGGGTAGCTGCTCGAGCCAGTTGGGCCAGGAGCCGGAGAGCCCGTGCACGAACACGAGCGGTTGGCCACCACGATCCTCCTCGGGGCCGAGCTCGATCGTGTTGATCGGATTGCCCTCGACTTCCATCCAGCGCTGGTGTGAGCGCCAATCGACCTCCTGCCAGCGCTTGCGTGTGGCGGGGCCGAACACTAGCGGCGGCCGGCCTGGCGCAGGTGGGCCGGGTTCAGACGCGGGCGGAGGATCACAGCGTGAATGTAGCGCGTGCCCAGCGGGTAAATGGGGAGCACGCGTGCAGGCAGGGCGCGAGGCCGGTCGCGGCGAATAGGCGAGGTCATGGGCGACACTCGAACTGTCAGGGAGTGGCAAGAGGCGATTGGCCTGTTGATGGAGGACCTGACGCGCCGCGATGCGGCCGTGCGCACGCGCCGCGCCTACACGGTCGACCTCGAGCAGTTCGCGCAGTGGGCGGGCGCACAGGGCTTGGCCCCGGGCGAGCTGGGCCCGAAGGCGGTGCGCCGCTACATCGCCCACCTCTCCGAGCGCGGCGCCGCGCCGAGCACGAGCGCGCGCAAGCTGGCGGCGCTGCGTGCGCTGTTCGCGAGTCAGCGCGAGCGCGGCAAGATCGCCGAGAACCCGGCCGACCTCGTCTCCACGCCGCGGCGGGGCACGCACCTGCCACGCGTGCTGAGCGCCCGCGAAGCGGCGGGCCTGCTCGACGCGATTCCCGCCGGCGGGCCGCTGGAGCTGCGCGACCGGGCGATGTTCGAGCTCGCCTACGCATGCGGTCTGCGCGCCGAGGAGCTCGTGTCGCTGAAGGTGATCGACGTGGACCACGACGGCGAGCAGCTGCGCGTGGAGGGCAAGGGGCGAAAGACGCGCTTCGTGCCGGTCGGCGAGCCGGCGATGAAGGCGGTGCGCGAGTATCTCGACCGCGCGCGCGGTGCGCTGGCGGCCGAGCCTCGAGCGCAGCCTCGCCAGAGCGCCACCGCCGAGGTGCTGTTCCTCTCAAAGACGGGCCGTCCGCTGGGCACGAGCGACGTCAGGCGCCGCCTGCGCATGTGGACGACGCGCGCCGGTGCGGTGGCAGAGCGCGCGGGCGGCGCGGTCTCACCTCACGCGCTGCGGCACAGCTTCGCCACGCACCTGCTCGACGGCGGCGCCGATCTGCGCTCGATCCAGGAGCTGCTCGGCCACGCGAGCGTGTCGAGCACCCAGATTTACACTCGGGTAGAGTCCGCGCGACTGAAAAGCGCCTATGCGCGCAGCCACCCTCGGGCCTGATACAAGGGGACATCACCCTGGAGACAAATGTCAAACCGATCGAGCTGCGGGAACTGTGGCGGCGATACAAGTCCGACGGCGACAACAAGGTCCGTGAGCGGCTCGTCGTCGCCTACTCACCCTTGGTCAAGTACGTAGCGGGGCGCACTGCGGCCGGCCTGCCGCCGCATGTCGAGGAGGCGGACCTGATCTCCTATGGGCTCGTCGGCTTGATCAGCGCCATCGAGCGCTTCGACTTGTCCCGCGACATCAAGTTCGAGACCTACGCGATTATGCGGATCAAGGGCGCGATCATCGACGAGCTGCGCTCGATGGACTGGGTGCCGCGCAGCGTGCGTGCGCGGGCGCGTGAAGTGGAGCGAGCCAACGCGAAGCTCGAGAACGCGCTGCAGCGCGCGCCGACCGACCAGGAGATCGCCGACGAGCTGGGCATCACGGTGGACGAACTGAACGAGTCGCTGCTGGCGATCTCGCATTCCTCGATGGTCGCGCTCGATGAGCTGTGGAGCGTGTCGGACTCCAGCGGCGACCAGGTCTCGCTGATGGACACGATCGAGGACCCCAACGCGCCTGACCCGGCGCGCTCGCTCGACGTGGGCGATCTGAAGGATCGCATCGCCGACTCGATCGCCAAGCTGCCCGAGCGCGAGAAGCTCGTGATCGCGCTCTACTACTACGAGAACCTGACGCTGCGCGAGATCGGCGAGGTGCTCGGCGTGACCGAGTCGCGCGTCTCGCAGATGCACACGAAGGCGGTGCTGCGGCTGCGCTCGCGCATGCAGGAGGAGTCCTTCGACGACTGACGCCCCGGGGTTCCGGGGCGTCAGACGGGAGCAGCAAGTTCTCTCGGGCGCTCGCGCGCCTGGTGTTTACGTGGCGGTGATGTAGCCACTCATGAAGCCGGCGTGTTCCATCGCCCAGCCTTTCGCGTCGCTGTCGCACGGGATGATGCAGTACCACTGGAAGCGCCCAGCTTCATTGACGAGCAGCTTGTAGTCGTGGGTGCCCGGCTGAACCGTGATGTTGACGCCCGCGACCGGCGCCGTGATGCTGTGCGGGACGTCGTCGGTGTTGTCGATCTTCAGCGTCAGCGGCTGGCCGACGTGGACCGCGAATTCGGTCGTCGTGAAGGCGTCGTGCCGCTTGCCGTCGGGACCCGGCTTGTAGGCGCCGATGATCTTCAGTGAGACCGGCTTCAGCGCCGGTGCGCTGGCGCTTGCGCTGCTCGTGGGGGTCGTCGCCGGCGTCGTGTTGCCGCTCGAGACGAGAACTTCCTTGTGTTCGCCGCTCTGGATCAGCGCGACGGCCGACATCAGTACGGCCGCCAGGATGCCCACGCCCGCGAGCCACTCGAGCGCGACCTTGCCTTTGTTGTTGACAGCTTCATCGAACTGCCGCTGGTCTTTTGTCTCGGTGCCGCGCTTCGGTTCCTGGTAGCTCATGTCCTCACCCCCTGGTTGCGTGTCGTTGCATGACGATTGACATGGCACGAGCCTAGGTCGCCACGCGGGGGGCTGTAAGCGGGTTTCGCCGCAGGTAGTGATGCGGGCTTCTACGGGTATCGCAAGGATTCGCCTACCGCTGCGGTCGCATAGGATCGCGCGATCGCACGCCGCATTCTCATCCTGGGGGCCGGGTTCGGCGGGCTCGAGCTCTCGACGATGCTTTCGCAGGCGCTCGGTGATCGCGTCGAGGTGACGCTGATCGATCAGGGCGACTCGTTCGTGTTCGGCTACTCCAAGCTGGACGTGATGTTCGGGCGGATGACGCCGGAGGCGGTGCGGCTGCCGTATAGCGAGCTGACCAAGCCGGGCGTGCGCTTCCTGCGCCAGACGGTCACGGCAATCGACCCGGAGGGACGGCGCGTCACGACGGATGCCGAGACGCACGAGGCGGACGTGCTCGTGATCGCCCTCGGTGCCGACTACGACTACGGCGCGACGCCGGGGCTGCTCGAGGCGGGCAACGAGTTCTACTCGGTCGCCGGCGCCGAGCGCCTGGCTCAGATCGTGCCGGGCTTCAGCAGCGGGCGCGCCGTGATCGGCGTGTGCGGCGCGCCGTTCAAGTGCCCGCCGGCGCCGAGCGAGGCCGCGCTGTTGCTGCACGACCAACTGACGGCACGCGGGGTGCGCGATGACTGCGAGATCACGTTCGTGATCCCGCTGCCGAGCCCGGTCCCGCCCTCGCCGGAAACCTCGCGGGCGCTCGTCGCAGCGTTCGCCGAGCGCGGCATCGAGTTCGTCCCCGGACGGCGGATCAGCTCGCTCGACGGCGAGCGCGGGGTGGTGCTGCTCGATGACGGCGCCGAGCTGCCCTACGACCTGTTCCTCGGCGTGCCAAAGCACCGGGCGGCGGCGGTCGTGGCGGCGAGCGGGATGACCGATGACAGTGGGTACGTGCCGGTCGATCCGCGCACGCTGCAGACGCGCTACCCCGACGTGTACGCGGTCGGTGACGTCGCGCAGGTCGGCGTTCCCAAAGCGGGCGTGTTCGCCGAGGGTGCGGCGCGCGTGGTGGCGGCCCAGCTGATCGCCGAGGCCGAGCGCGGCGAGTCGGCCGATCGCTACGAAGGCCGCGGCTCCTGCTACATCGAGTTCGGCGCCGGCCGCGTCGGCCGGGTCGATGTCGACTTCCTTTCAGGACCCGAGCCGACTGGTGTCTTCCAGGAGCCCTCGGACGCGCTGGTCAGCGAGAAGGAGCACTTCGGCTCCAGCCGCCGCGCCCGCTGGTTCGGCATTCTGACCACGCGGCGGCCCGGAGCTTCGGCGCCTACCCGACGATGATGTTGTGGACCTCGGCGACCATCGGCTCGCCCGGGTCCGTGCCGAGCTCGGTCATGATCGGGATCAGCGTCTCGCCGAACTTGTCGAAGTCCTCCTGCGAGTCCCATATGTCGAAGACGTTGATCCCGCCCTCGCCCGCGAACGCGCAGTGATAGGAGCGACCTTTGGGTGAGCCCGCGCCGGCGGCGTCGAGCCGGCGGATCGCCTCGTCGTACTGCTCCTTGCTGAACGACTTGGGTGCGAAGTAGAAGCCAAGTGCCATCGAGTCCTCCTGTCGTGGAGTTGTCGGGCGACAGTAACAGCGGGCGGGCGAGCGCGTGCGAGGGTCGCCTGTGAAGTGGTCCGAGACGAACCGGCGGGCGCGCTGGCGCGAGAGCGCCAACGGCGATATCGTGGCCGCACAGCTAGAGAGGAGATCGCATGCGACCCATGGGAGACCGCCTGCCGGCGGACCGGATTCGCAACGTCGCCCTTGTCGGCCATCGCGGCGCGGGCAAGACCTCGCTGCACGAGGCGCTGCTGTTCGAGGCCGGCGTGACCGCGCGTCTTGGCTCGGTCCCCGACGCAAGCACCGTGTCGGATGCGGACCCCGACGAGCAGTCGCGGCAGATGTCGATATCGGCGGCGCTCAGCTCGTTCGAGTGGCGCGAGCGCAAGATCAACCTGCTGGACACGCCGGGCGAGCCGAGCTTCGTGGCCGACGCGCTTGGAGCCCTGCGCGTGTGCGAGTCGGCCGTGTTCGTGGTCAACGCCGTGATGGGCGTCGAGGTCTCGACGAGCCGGCTGTGGGCGCGTGCGGCCGAGCTGGACATCGCGCGGATGGTGTTCGTGAACATGCTCGATCGCGAGCGCGCCGACTTCTTTCGCACGCTGGAGCAGATCAAGCGTGCGTTCGGCCCGCATGCCGTGGCGACCGAGATCCCGATCGGCTCCGAGCAGGACGTGCAGGGCGTGATCGACCTCGTCGACATGACGGCCTACCGCCAGGACTCAGCAGAGCGGGCCGGCTGGAGCGAGATCCCGATCCCCGAGGAGGAGGTCGAGCGCGCCGAGGAGTTCCGCGAGAAGCTGATGGACGAGGTCTGCGAAGTCTCGGATGCGCTGATGGAGCGCTACCTGGAGGGCGCGGAGATCTCACACCAGGAGATCGTCGACGCGCTCAAGGAGGGAACCAACCACGGCAAGATCTTCCCGGTGGTGTGCGGCGTGGCGACGCGCAACCTCGGCACCTCGCGCCTGCTCGATGCGATCGTCGAGGACCTGCCCTCGCCGGTCAAGCACGGTGCGCTGCGCGTCGGCGAGATCGAGCTGCAGGCAAGCGAGCAGGGCGAGTTGTTCGCGTACGTGTTCAAGACACGCGCCGACCCGTTCGCCGGCCGGATCAACCTGCTGCGCGTGTACCAGGGGGTGATGTCGGCGGACAGTCACGTGCTCAACACACGCGCTCATACGAAGGAGAGGATCGGGCAGCTGGTCGTGTTCGCCGGCAAGGAGGTGCGCCACGTCGGCGAGTTCGGGCCCGGGGACATCGGCGCGGTCGCCAAGCTCAAGGAGACGCGCGCCGGCGATTGGCTGGCCGCGCGCGACGAGCCGATCGAGATGCCTCGCCTGCAGCTGCCGGCGCCGGTGATGGCGTTCGCGATCGAACCGAAGAGCAGGGGCGACGAGGAGAAGGTGTTCGCCTCGCTGCACCGGCTGCAGGAGGAGGACCCGACGATCGACCTGCACCGTGACCCGCAGACGGGCGAGCAGATCGTCGCGGGCCTCTCCCAGGTGCACGTCGAAGTGATCGTCGATCGGCTGCGCGATCGCTTCGGCGTCGAGGTCACGCTGCAGCCGCCGCGCGTGCCCTACCAGGAGACGATTCGCGGCGTGGCCAAGGCGCACGGCAAGCACAAGAAGCAGTCCGGCGGTCGCGGGCAGTTCGGTGAGTGCCACATCGAGATCGAGCCGCTGGCGATCGATCAGGAGTTCGAGTTCGAGGACAGGATCAAGGGCGGCGTGATCCCGCACTCGTTCATCCCGGCCGTCGAGAAGGGTGTGCGCGAGGCGATGCAGTCGGGCGTGCTCGCGGGCTATCCGGTGAAGGGCGTGCGCGTGCGTCTCGTCGACGGCTCGCATCACTCGGTCGACTCCTCGGAGATCGCCTTCAAGCTGGCGGGCACGCAGGCGATGAAACAGGCGCTCGAACTGGCCGAGCCCGTGCTGCTGGAGCCGATCATGCGCGTGACGCTGTCGGTGCCGGAGGCTTACGTCGGTGACGTGATCGGCGATCTGAACAGCCGGCGCGGGCACCCGCTGGGGATGGAGCCGGTCGGCGCGATGACCGAGATCAAGGCCGAGGTGCCGATGTCTGAGGTGCTCGCCTACGCGCCCGACCTGCGCTCGATCACGGGCGGGCAGGGCGACTACACGCTCGAGTTCCTGCGCTATGAGGAAGTGCCGGGGCACCTCGCGCAGAAGCTCGTCTCGCAGGCGGACGAGGAGCGCGCGGCGGCCCACGCATAGCGCGATCGGCTCGCGCTCCGGCCAAAAGGCGTCGGCGACCGCTACGCTGCTCAGCCTATGAGCACGAGATCGATCGTCACCTCGCAGCCGGACGTCGCCTGCGACGTGTGTGAACGGCGCTTGCTGCGCGGCGAGCAGCCGGACACGTTCCTGGCGGCCGGCGAGCCGCGAATCGTGTGTGAGCTTTGTGCGCCGCGCGCCGCCCATCAGGGCTGGAAGCGCGGCTCGGCACAGCCCCAGCTGGGCGAGGCGCCGCTGCGCAACGGCCGCCGCCGGGCCCTGTTCGGGCGCCTGCGCCCGGCGCGGCGCACGGAGGTGGACGGCACGGCCGGTGCGGCGGGCCCCTACGGGCAGGCCGTGGAACCGTATGACTTCCTCGACGGCGGCGTCGAGCCAAGCGTGGCGGACGCCGGCGGCGCCGCCAGTGGCCAGCTCGCGGAGGACGGCGGGTACCTCGGCGAGGAGACGAACGGTGCGCGGCACGCGGCGCCCGTGCGCGCGCGCGTCGACGGCCCGCTGCAGCAGGCTCTCGACGTATTCAACACCGGCGAGTACCCGCGGCGTGTGGCCAGCCTGACGCGCTCGCTGGGGGCGCCGGAGGTGACCGTTCGCGAAGGCGAGGCGGTGGCCAGCTCGGTCGTGATCGTGCTCGCGTGGGAGCTCTGCTGGTACACCTACGAGGTCGATCTCGACGACCTGCAGGGACTGCAGGCCCGGGCGATCGCGCAGGGCACGGAGCTCTCAGAGCTCGGCCCGGAGGACCGTCTGGCCAACGCGCTCACCGACGATCGCGGCGCGCTTAGCTTGATCTAGCCTGCCGGGATCCGTTCGCACGACCGTGCAAGGGTTGATTATCCGAAATGTAGGAGTAAGATCGGCCGGGAATGATCTTCTGCGTCGTACCAAGGCCGCTGGCCGATGAGCTGTATCCGAAGCTCGTCGAGTACTACGAGAACGACGACAACGTCACCGTGATCGTGGACCGTCGCGAGTTCGACCGGCGCGCCCGTCGTGGGCGCTCCGTCGCGACGCCCGAGGCCGGCGCGGAGCCGCAGCGCCGCATCGTGCGCGACCGCAGGCGCGCCCGCGTACCGGGCGACCTGCCGCCGCTCGCGCGGGCAGCCGCCTAGTCAGACTGCATACTTCACGCCGATGAAGGTGGTGGTGCACGTCGACGGCGGTGCCCGCGGCAACCCTGGTCCGGCGGCTGCGGCGTGCGTGATCTCGACGCCTGACGGCGAGACGCTCGGCGAGCATGCGCAGCTGCTCGGCAACGCGACGAACAACGTCGCCGAGTACCGCGCCCTACTGCTCGGGTTCGAGCGGGCACGCGAGCTGGGCGCCGAGGAGATCGAGGTGATCGGCGACTCCGAGCTGATCGCCAAGCAGGTGCTCGGCGAGTACAAGGTCAAGAACGAGGCGATGCGCGCGCTGCACCGCGAGGCGATCTCCGCACTCGGCGCGTTCGACCGCTGGTCGATCCGCACGGTCCCGCGGGCGCAGAACGCCGAGGCCGACGCGCTCGTCAACGCCGCGCTGGATCAGGCGCGCGACGCGAGTCGTCTCTAGTGCAGCGGCTTGGCGGAGCGCGCGATCGCGAGCATCTGCTCGTTTGAGAGATCCTCGAGCAGCGTGTTCGTGACCCAGTAGAGCATCTTGCCCTGGCGCCAGGCGATCACGTGGATGTGGCTGCCGTCGGTGAACAGCATGTAGGTCTTGTGGGCGATTTTGCGCTGTTGGTTGGGATGGGCGATCAGCGGCGGCTTCGGCCAGTCGGTGCCCTCGAAGTCGTAGTAGCCGCCGAGCGTGTTCTGTTTGAACACGACCACGTAGGCGTGGCGCAGCCGGTTGCCCTTGTCGCGCAAGGCGTAGGCACGCACCGGCTGCTCTTCGGCGGCAGCCGTCTGCAGGCTCGGGTAGAGCACGTGCAGCGGCATGCTGATCGTCTGCTTGGCCAGTTCCTCATCGCCCGAAGTCGGGGATGCCGCGAGCCCGAGCGATGCCGCCGAGGGGGCCGACGCGTGGTGGGCGTGCTTGTGGCCGTGCGCCGTGTGGCTGCTGCGGCGCGGAGCGCTCGGCTTCGGTTCGGCGACCTTTTCGTCGCCGCTGAGGAAGCCCCGCAGGGTCGCCTGCTCCAGCTCTTTCGTGCTCGTCACGTAGGAGCCGCCCTTCAAGGGGAAGTTGGTGCTCGTCGCGCGGAACTTCACCTGGCGCAAGGGCTTGCCCTGGGAGAAGCCGATCAGCTTGGCCAGGTCGATGACGCGTTCGGCCGAGGAGCTGAAGCCGGCCGTGACGATCGCCTTGCCCACGACGTGGGCGACGTGCCTGACCTGTTTCAGCAGGTTTTCCGAGGAGACCTGCTCGCGCAGCGCCCGCAGGAAGTCCTGCTGGCGCGCGACGCGGACGAAGTCCGAGTCGCCGTGGCGGTAGCGCACGTAGCTGAGCGCGTTGTTGTAACAGAGCTTCTGATAGCCCGGCTGCAGGTTGATTTCGGAATACAGTTCGCCGCCTTCGCCGTTGATGTGCAGGTAGCGGTGGTCGACGTTGACGTACACGCAGCCGAGCGTGTCGACGATCTTGATGAAGCTCGCGAAGTTGACGTCGACGATGCCGTTGATCACGAGGCCCGGGAACACTTCGTGCTCGATCGTTTCCGCAGCCAGTTCCATCGAGCCTTTGACGCCGCCGAGCCTGGCGCCGTAGGTGTAGGCGGCGTTGATCTTTTCCTGCGGGTAGTACTCGCCTTTGGAGCTTTTGATGTTGACCAGCAGGTCGCGCGGGATCGACATCACCGAGGTCTGGCCCTGGCTCGGGTCGAAACGGACGAGCAGCATCGTGTCGCTGTGCGGCGGGTCGGTGCGGTCGAGCGCGTCCTTCGATTTGGCGCGCCGGTCGGAGCCGAGGATCAGGAAGGTCTGCGGGCCGCCGGTGTACTTGATCAGGCCTTCTTTGACTTTGACCGTGTTGCCCGGTTTGAAGATTTCGCCGCCGACGCTTTCGACTTCGTTCAGGGCGATCGTCGCCGTCGCCCCGCCGGCCAGCCCGGCGATCAGCACGGCCGCGACGACGAAGCGCTTCCACATGCCCCAGGCCAGCGACGGGGCGCGTTCATCCATCGGATGTCTCCAGGCGGCAGCTCATAGCTGAATCGAGACGTGCGCCAACCCCCCGTCGACACGCACGTTCGGCCTAGGGTAGCGAGCCGTGCGGCGTGCCTGCGCCGCATCTGACGGTACGCTCGCGGGAGTGCTGAGCGCCAGAAACCGCGAGCTCTTGGGCCTCGTGCCCTCGGCGCTGCTGGTGATCGCCGGCTTCACCGCGATCTTCATCCAGGCCGAAGACATCGCGCCCGGGGCCGAAACCAACCTGACGCTGAACCACGCCTCGACGGTCTCGCTGACCTACGGGGCGCTGTTCCTCGGGCTGTGCCTGGCCGCGCACCTGGTGATCCGCTTCGCCCTGCCGAACGCCGATCCCTACCTGTTCCCGCTCGCCGCCGTGCTGGCGAGCGTCGGCATCGTGATGGTCTATCGGATCGATCCCGTGCTCGCGCGCCAGCAGGCGCAGTGGATGGTCGTCGGGCTCGTGCTGTTCGCCGCCACGATCATCGCGCTGCGCGGGCACGGCGTGGGCGTGCTCGAGCGCTATCGCTACACGATCGCCGCCGTCGGCATCGGCATGACGATCCTGCCGCGCCTGCCCGGGATCGGCGCGCAGGTCAACGGCGCCTACCTGGACATCCACGTCGGCTCGATCTCCTTTCAGCCCTCCGAGCTCGCGAAGATCGCGATCGTCGTGTTCCTCGCCAGCTACCTGCGCGACAACCGCCAGGTGCTCGTCACGGCGGGACGCCGCGTGCTCGGCCTGACGATCCCGCCGATGAAGCAGTTCGGGCCGATGCTGATCGTCTGGGGCGCCGCGATGGGCACGCTGCTGCTGACGCGCGAGCTCGGCACCTCGCTGATGTTCTACGGCGCCTTTCTCGCCCTGCTGTACGTCGCCACCGGGCGCTTCTCCTTTCCCTTCATCGGTCTCGTGCTGTTCGCGATCGGCGCGTGGTTCGTCGCCGGTCACGTCAGCCACGTGCACTCGCGCGTGCTCGCCTGGGAACACCCCTTCGACCCGGCGCTCTACAACAAGCCGGCCGGCGGCAGCTATCAGCTCGCCCAATCGCTGTTCGCCCAGGCCGACGGTGGGCTGCTCGGCACCGGCTTCGACCAGTCGCTGCTGCGCCTGCCCCACGGCGGCGGGCCGATCCTGCCGGTGCCAGAAAGCGACACGATCTATGCCGTCATCACCAACGAGCTGGGTCTGGCCGGGGCGGCGGGCCTGCTGCTCGTCTACCTGCTGTTCATCGCGCGCGGCCTGAAGACGGCGGCGCTCGCGCGCGACTCCTTCTCCAAGCTGCTCGCCACCGGCCTGTCGTTCGTCGTGGCGATGCAGGTGTTCGTGATCGTCGGCGGCGTCACGCGCGTGATCCCGCTGACCGGCGTGACCCTGCCGTTCGTCGCCTACGGCGGCTCGTCGGTGGTGATGAACTTCGTGCTGCTGGCGCTGCTGCTCGTCGTCTCCGAGCGCGCTCGGCGCCCCTACGAGCCGCACGCGCGCGCCTGAGCGGCGGCGCGCGGATGCCCCCGGTGCGCGCGGGCGCTCGCTGTCAGCCGCAGGGGACGCGCGCGCACCGTCGAAAACCTCGGCCTGATGCGGAGCTCGACGATCGCCCTGGCCAAGTCGCGCATGTTGATGCGCGAGCCTGCGCGCCCCGCCCAGCAGCGCTACCGCGGGATGGCCGTGCCGCAGCCGGGGGCCGAGCGGATCTGCTCGCCGGCCGGGCTGCAGCGCCGCCCGTGGCTGGCGCGTCTGCGCCGCGCGCTCGAGGAGGACCTGTTCGTGCTGCACTACCAGCCGATCGTCTCGCTGGCCGACGGGCGTGTTTCCCATCACGAGGCGCTCGTGCGCCTCGCCGACGAGCCGGAGGGCGGCGTGATCGGGCCAGCGAGCTTCCTGCCCGCCGCCGAGCGCTATGGCCTGATTCGCGCGATCGACCGGATGGTGCTCGAGAAGGTCGTCGCGCTGCTCGCCGAATCGCCGATCAGCATCGCGATGAACCTCTCGGCGCTGTCCGTCACCGACCCCGACATGCTCGGGCAGATCGAGCGCGTGCTCGATCGCCACAGCGTCGATCCACGCCGGCTGGTCGTCGAGGTCACCGAGACCGCCTCGATCTCCGACATGGGCCGCGCGACGGAGTTCTGCACCGGCGTGCAGGAGCTCGGCTGCGCCGTCGCGCTCGACGACTTCGGCGCCGGCTTCGGCTCCTTCCACTACCTCAAGCACCTACCGTTCAGCTACCTGAAGATCGACGGTGACTTCATCCGCGGGCTGCCCGGCTCGGCGCACGACCAGCTGGTCGTCAAGGCGCTCGTCGGGCTCGTCAGAGAGATGGGCCAGCAGACGATCGCCGAGTTCGTCGGGGACCGGGAGACGCTCGTGCTGTTGCGCGAGTACGGGGTGGATTACGCGCAGGGGTTCGAGATCGGGCGCCCGGCGCCGATGCCCGGTATGTAAACGCCATCCGGGCTTCTGGCCGAGCCGGGCACTCGGGCTTGGACGGACTGGCGCTTTGCATTGCCTGAAAACGCCATCCGGGCTCCAGGCCGAGCCGGCCTCCGCTTCTGGATACAACTTGTGAACGCTCCGGCCGCCACGGCAGTCACGGGGCCGGCCGTCCGGGCCGGCTGTTGCTGCGCCTAGCGGGGTTGTGGAAACTGAGCCCTCATTGCGGCATCCCAGAGGCGGTCGGGCGTTAGGCGGCGCATGGCGATCGTGACCTTGGCGGAGGGGGTGATCGTGATGCGGGCCGGGGGGTGGCGGCGCTTGATCGCGCGCTCGATCACCTTGGCGACGCGGTCGGGGCCGCCGCCGAACAGCTTCAACGGGCCGTCGTAGGCGCCTTTGGTGACGGCGCCGACGGTCGTGTTGAACTTCGCGTAGGGGTCCTCGCCGGTGAGCTCGACGTTGGCCATGCTCGCCGTGGCGGCCTCGCCGAACTCGGTCGTGATTAGCCCGGGCTCGAGCAGGATCACGTCGATGCCGAAGCCGCGCAGCTCGAAGCGCAGTGCGTCGGAGATCGCCTCCAGCGCGTGCTTGGTCGCGTGGTAGTGCCCGCCGCCGGGAAACGACAGGCGCCCGCCCATCGAGCCGACGTTGACGATCTTGCCCCAGCGCTGGGCGCGCATCTTCGGCAGCACGAGCTGCGTCAGGCGCACGAGGCCGAACACGTTCGTCTCGAACTGGCGTCGCACGGCCTCCAGCGGCACCGTCTCGATCGCCCCGCTCTGGCTGTAGCCGGCGTTGTTGATCAGCACGCCGACGGCTCCCTCGGCGCGCTCGATCTCGGCCACGGCCGCTTGCATCGACTGCTCGTCGGTGACGTCGAGCGCGAGTGTGCGGCAGCCGGCCGCCTCCAGCTCGGCGAGCGTCTCCGGGCGGCGCGCGGTCGCGTACACCGTCCAGCCGGAGCGGGCCAGGCGCAGAGCCGTGGCGCGGCCGATACCCGATGAGCAGCCCGTGATCAGCACGGCCTTCGACGGTTCGGACATGCGGGCAGCATATGCGTCCGTCCTCTAGGGTGGGCGCCGATGCGTGCCGTCACCTTCCAGGCGCCCGAAGAGGTGCGCGTCGAGGACGTCCCGGAGCCCGAGCTCGCCGAGCCGACCGACGCGATCGTGCGGATCGAAGCGAGTGGCGTGTGCGGCTCGGACCTGCACATCTACCACGGGCGCGTGAAGATCGAACCGGGCTTCACGATCGGGCACGAGTACGTCGGCACGGTCACTCGCCGTCGGCGAGGAGGTGCGCGAGGTGAGCGTCGGCGATCGCGTGCTCGGCTGTTTCCAGAGCGCCTGCGGGCACTGCTTCTTCTGCCGGCGCGGCCTGTTTCACAAGTGCGACTCCTCGCGCACGTTCGGCCACGGCGCGGCGCTCGGCTCGCTGCAGGGCACGCAGGCCGAGCAGGCGCTCGTGCCGAGCGCCGACCTCGTGCTGCGCAAGGTGCCCGACGGGATGAGCGACGATGTCGCCCTGTTCGCCGGCGACGTGATGGGCACCGGCTACCACGCGGTCGGCCGACAGCGGGCTTCCGCCGGGCGACACGGCGGCCGTGCTCGGCCTCGGGCCGGTCGGGCTGTGCGCCGTGCAGGCCGCGTGCGCGACGGGCGCCGCGCACGTGATCGCCGTCGACACCGTACCCGAGCGCCTGGCGATGGCCGAGTCCTTCGGCGCCGAGCCGGTGCACCTCACCGAGCAGGACCCGCGCGCCGCCGTGCGGGCGGCGACCGAGGGCCGTGGCGTCGACGCGTGCATCGACGCCGTCGGCGACCCGCGCGCGCTGGAGCTGGCGATCCGCCTCACGCGCAAGTGCGGCACGGTGCAGGCGATCGGCGTCTACGCCGAGCGCTGCGAGGTGCACATGGGACTGTTCTGGATCAAGGCGCTGAACATGCGCTCGGGCCACGCCAACGTGATCGGGCACGTCGATCGGGTGCTCGAGCTGATGTCCAGCGGGCGCTGCTGAACCCGGGCCCGCTCGTCACGCACCACATGAGCCTCGAGGACGCCCCCGAGGCGTATGCGCTGTATGACCGTCGCGAGGCGCTGAAGATCGTCCTGCAGCCGTAGGGTTTCGACAACCGCGAGCAACCGAACAGTCGCGCACAAGGAGCCGCCATGACCACCGCCGCCGACACAGCCACCGCACTGCCCGACGCGCTCGGCGCCGCCGCGCGCGAGTTCCTCTCCCGCCCGCAGCAGCTCTGATCGGCGAGGAGCGCCTCGATGCCGCCGACGGCGCCACGTTCGCCACGCTCGACCCCTCGAGCGGCCGCGAGATCGCGACCGTCGCGCAGGCCGGCGCCGAGGACGTCGAGCGCGCCGTCGCGCGCCGCGCGCGAGGCGCTCGAGCCGGGGCCGTGGGCGAGCATGCCGGCGACCGGGCGCGAGCGGCTGATGCACGCGCTGGCCGCAGGCGATCGAAGACCACGACCAGGAGCTCGCCGAGATCGAGTCGCTCGACAACGGCAAGCCGGTCGGCCTGGCCCAGTACGTCGACGTGCGCGGCACGGCCGCGCACCTGCGCTACTTCGCCGGGCTGGCCGACGAAGATCGAGGGCGGGGTGCTGCCGGTGACCGCGCCGAACATGCTCTGCTACACGCGCCGCGAGCCGGTCGGCGTGTGCGGGCAGATCGTGCCGTGGAACTTCCCGCTGCTGATGGCCTCGTGGAAGCTCGGGCCGGCGCTCGCGGCCGGCTGCACGATCGTGCTCAAGCCCGCCGAGCAGACGCCGCTGAGCGCGCTGCGGATCGGCGAGCTGGCGCTCGAGGTCGGCTTCCCGCCGGGCGTGCTCAACGTGCTCACCGGCGACGGCTCGACCGGCGCCGCGCTGGTCGACAGCCCCGGGCGTCGACAAGATCGCCTTCACCGGCTCGACCGCGGTGGGGCGCGAGATCGGCGCGAAGGCCGGGCAAGGCGCTGAAGCGCGTGACGCTCGAGCTCGGCGGCAAGTCGCCCAACATCATCCTGCCCGACGCCGACATCGAAGCGGCGATCAAGGGCTCCTTCCAGGGCGATCTACTTCAACTCCGGCCAGGCCTGCAACGCCGGCTCGCGCCTGTTCGTGCCGGCCGAGAGCTACGACGAGGTCGTGGGGGCGCTCGCCGAGCGCCGCCAAGTCGGCCAAGCTCGGCCCGGGCCTCGACCCCGACACCCAGCTCGGCCCGCTCGTCTCGGCCGAGCAGCGCGACCGCGTGATGGGCTACATCGACTCCGGCCGGCCGAGGGCGCCGAGCTGCTCGCCGGCGGCGAGACGGCGCTCAGCGACAGCGGCGGCTACTTCGTCGCACCGACGCTGTTCGGCACGACCTCCGACGAGCTGAAGATCGCCCGCGAGGAGATCTTCGGGCCGGTGCTCGTCGCCTCGCCGTATGACTCGCTCGAGGAGGTCGCCAAGCGCGCCAACGAGGGCGAGTACGGCCTCGCCGCCGGCGTCTGGACGCGCGACCTCTCCAGCGCGCACCGGCTGGCCTCGATGCTGCGTGCCGGGTCGGTCTACGTCAACACGTGGGGCAACGTCGAGCCGCCGGCGCCGTTCGGCGGCTTCAAGGCGTCCGGGCATCGGGCGCGAGCACGGGCACGACGGGCTGGACGCCTACCTGGAGACGAAGACCGTCTGGACCGCCTTGTGAGCTGCGCGGCGTCGTGAACGTCGCCGCGCAGAGCGAACTACCGCTAGCCCGCACACGCGCCACGCAGTGGGCGCCGCCGCTGGCGGGCGCGTGCGCGCTGCTGCTCGTCGCGGCGACCGCCGAGATCGTGCTCGACGGCGCCGTCGGGCACTCGTCGCTGATCCCCAAGTCGCCCGAGATCGCGGGCTGGCTGTCGGGCATCGGCGAGCGGCTCGGCTTCCGCGTCTTCCTGATCGCGGTGCTCGCCTTCTCGGCGGGCTACGCGGGATTGATCGCGCTCGCGCGAGCGCGTCTCCAAACGCTGGGCGATCGCGCTGCTCGTGGCGCTGCACGCGATCGTCTTCGTCGGGCCGATCCTGCTCTCGACCGACGTGTTCAGCTACATCGCCTACGCGCGGATGGGCGTCGAGCACGGCCTGAACCCATACACGCACGGGCCGGTCGCGATCGTGCACGACCCCGTCTACCACTACGTCGGGCCGGACTGGAAGAAGGTCGCGACCGCCTACGGCCCGCTCTACACGCTGATCTCCTACCCGTTCGGGCTGCTCGGCGTGAACGGCGCGATATGGGGCATGAAGCTGCTGGCGATGCTCTCGAGCGCCGCGACGCTCGCGCTCACGTGGCGCTGCGCGCGCGTACGCGAGCTCGACCCGGTGAAGGCGGTCCTGCTCGTCGGCGCCAACCCGCTGTACGTGATCTACGCGCTCGGCGGCGCGCACAACGACCTGCTGATGATGGCGCTGATGATGGTCGCCGTCGCGCTGACCTTCGCCGGGCGCGACGGCCCGGCTGCAGCGACCGTCGTCGCCGGCGCGCTCGTGAAGGCGACCGTCGCGGCGCTGCTGCCGTTCATGCTGCTCGCGCGTCGCAGCGTGGCGCCGGTGCTCGCCGTGCTCGCCACGCTCGCGCTTGGCGCCGTCGTCGCGCTATGCCGTGTTCGGCATCGACGGCGTCAACATCGTCGCCGCGCTGAACCGCGACGCCGCGTTCGTCTCGACCGACAGCTTCCCGACGGAGATCGCGCACCTGTTCGGCAAGCCGGGCGTGTTCCCGGTCGACCACGACCTGCTCAAGGCGGCGCTCGTGATCATCGTGCTGCACCTGCTGTGGCGGACCTGGCGCGGCTATGACTGGGTCGCCGCCTCGGGCTGGGCGCTGCTGGCGATCTCGGTCACGAGCACCTGGCTGTTGGCCTGGTACATCCTCTGGCCGCTGCCGCTGGCCGTGATCGCGCGCGACAGGCGGCTGCTCGTGGCGACGCTCGCGATCCAGGCGCTGTTCATCGTCCACCAGATGACGCCGTTGTTGGCGCCCGTCAAATGAGGGCACCCGGCAGATGAGCACGCTCGAGCAACGCCTGGCCCGCCTGCCCCCGTCGCTGCGCCCGCTCGATCGCGAGCGCAAGGGCAGCGGGCGCTTGTGGCGGATCGAGACCGTCGCTGCTGTTGCTCGTCGGCCTGCTGCTCGCGATCGCGAGCGTCAACGACGTGGTGCTCGGCACGCACACCAACCACCGCCTCGTCGCCGACCTGCGCACGTGGCGCGCCTACACCGGCCACGACTACAAGAACGTCTCGACCGAACAGGACATCAACCACCACACGACGACCGACGTGGTCTGCGGCAACACGGTTCCGGGCCCGCCGAAAGAGCGCGTGCAGATCTGCCTGCAGATGACCGGCCCCGTCGTGCACGGCTACCGCGCCGCGCGCGGCGGCTGGTATCTGCCGGCGGGGGCCGAAGACCTGCGCCACTACCGCTACGCCTGCTTCGGCACGACCAAGGCGCAGGGGGCCTGCCCGCGATGAGCGCCGTGGCCGCCGCCCAGACGCCCGCGGCGGCTCGCACCAAGCGCTCGCTACCGCCGTGGTGGCCGCTTGTGGCGCTGACGCTGCTCGCGGCCGCCCTGCGCCTGGCCACGCTGACCGAGCAGAGCTTCTGGTACGACGAGGCGTTCACGCCCGTGCACGTGCTGCACGCCGGCTTCGGGGCGACGCTGCACTCGGTCGTGCACAGCGAGAACACGCCGCCGCTGTGGTACCTGCTGGCGTGGGTCGACGTCGCGCGTGCTCGGCGACGGCGCGCTCGCGCTGCGCCTGCCCTCGGCGCTGGCCGGGATCGCCATCGTGCCCGTCGCGTGGGCGATCGGCAACGAGCTCGCCGGACGCCGCGCGGCGCTGATCGGCGCCGCGCTCGTCGCGGTCAACCCGCTGTTCGTGTGGTACTCGCAGGAGGCGCGCGCCTACGGCCTGTTCGTGCTCTTCGCGGCGCTGGCGATGCTCTGCTTCGTGCGCGCTGCTGCGCGAGCCGACGGGCCGGCGCGCGGCGGCGTTCGCGCTGAGCGGTGCGCTGGCGCTCTCGACCCACTACTTCGCCGTGTTCCTGCTCGTGCCGATGGTGCTGTGGCTGGCGCGCGAGCGAGCTGTGCGCAAGGCATCGCTGCCGGCGATCGGCGTGCTCGCGCTCGTCGGCTTGGCGCTGCTGCCGCTGATCTCGGCGCAGGGCGGGCACGGCACGCAGTGGATCGGGCGCTGGGCGCTCTCCAGCCGCCTGCAGGCGATTCCGCAGTACTACCTGACCGGCTACTCCGGTGCGCCGCTCGGGCATGGCGTGGAGCTGCTCGTCGCGCTGCCGCTCCTCGCCGGCGCGCTGCTCGGCTGCTGGAGGCTGCTCGCGCTGCCCGTGCGGGCGGGCTCGCCACACGAGAGTGCGTGGATCTGCTTCTCGATCGCCGCCTTCGCCGTGCTCGCGCCGATCCTGCTCGCGGCAGTCGGCGCCGACTACCTCGCGCCGCGCAACCTCGTCGGCGCGATGATCCCGCTGAGCGTGCTGCTCGCGATCCTCTTCGCGGCGGTCGACGGCCCGCTCGGCTGGCTGCTCGCCGCCCTCGGCGCCGCGGGCTTCCTCGCGGTGGCGGTCGACGTCGATCTGAGCCCGCGGCTGCAGCGCGGCAACTGGCGCGATGTCGCGCATGTGATCGAACGGGGTGCCGCCGGCGATCGGCTTGCCGTCAATCGCGGCGCGGCGGCGCTCGGCGCCGGCGCTCGCCCGAGCGGCGGCGTTGCGCTGACGACGGTCGAGCTCGGTGCGGCTCCGCTGGAGTACTACATGTCCGGCCTGCACCTGCGAAATCTCTCCCGCCACGACGCCGTCACGGTCGGCGAGATCGACGAGACGGGCTACGCGCCGCTGCGCGCCGGCGCCGAAAGCCCGCCCGCCCCGGGCTTTAGATTGCGCGAACGGCGAAACGTGGACGGCCTGATTGTGTATCGCTTCGTATCCTCGATTCCTCGCACCGTGTCTGAGGCGGATCTGCACCGCCACGTGATTACGCTCGCCCACCCCGAGGTGCTCGTGCCGAGCGGCGCGGATGTCTCTCGATTGACGGCGGGCAAGGGCTCGTTGCGCCTGCAAATGTCGTCGTCCGATCAAAACATTTAGGTTCCCTGCATGGCGTCGTCGACCATTGAGGTCCACAACGAGGCTGAGGTGGCGCTGAAGCTGGCCTGCGAGCACCTGCTCTCGCTCCAGGACGAGGCCGGCTGGTGGCAGGGCGAGCTGCAGACGAACGTGACGATGGACGCCGAGGACATGCTCCTGCGCGAGTTCCTCGGCGTGCGCAACGAGCAGGAGACTGCGCGCTCGGCCGCCTGGATCCGCTCCCAGCAGCGCGCCGACGGCACGTGGACCAATTTCTACGGCGGTCCCGGCGACCTGTCGACGACGATCGAGGCCTACTGGGCGCTGCGCCTGGCTGGCGATTCGCCCGAGGATCGCGCACATGCGGATCGCGGCCGAGTGGATCCGCGCGCACGGCGGCGTCGCGCGGGCGCGCGTGTTCACGCACCTGTGGCTGGCGCTGTTCGGGCTGTGGTCGTGGGACCGCGTCCCGGCGCTGCCGCCCGAGGTGATCCTGCTGCCCTCGTGGGTGCCGCTCAACGTCTACGACTTCGCCTGCTGGGCGCGCCAGACGATCGTCGCGCTGTCGCTCGTCAAAGCGCACCGACCCGAACGCCGACTTCCGTTCGAGCTGACCGAGCTGGACGCCGGCGGCGCCGACGCACGAGCTGAGCGCCCGCGCGCGCTGCGGGTGCTCGACTCGGTCACGCGCTTCTACGAGCGCCACCCGATCCGCCCGCTGCAGCGTCTGGCGATCGCCCGCGCCGAGCGCTGGATCGTGCGCCGCCAGGAGGCCGACGGCTCGTGGGGCGGCATCCAGCCGCCGTGGGTCTACTCGCTGATCGCGCTGAGCCTGAGCGGCTACCCGATCGATCACCCGGTGATGCGGCGCGGGCTGGAAGGGATCGACCGCTTCATGGTCGAGGACCAGGACGACCGGCACGGCGTCGGTGCGCCGGCCGGTCAGAGCCGCCGCCTGGAAGCGTGCCAGTCGCCGGTCTGGGACACCGCGCTGTCGCTGATCGCGCTCAGCGACGCGGGGCTGCCCGCCGACCATCCGGCGCTCGTGCGCGCGGGCGAGTGGCTGCTCGGCGAGGAGGTGACCGTCCGCGGCGACTGGTCCGTGGCTCGGCCGCAGCTTCAGCCCGGCGGCTGGGCGTTCGAGTTCGAGAACGACAACTACCCCGACGTCGACGACACCGCCGAGGTCGTGCTCGCGCTGCGCCGCCTGAACGGCAGCCCGAAGCTCGACGCGGCGGTCGATCGCGCAGCGCGCTGGCTGGCCGGCATGCAGAGCGCGAACGGCGGCTGGGGCGCGTTCGACGCCGAGAACACGAACGCGCTCGTGCGCGAGCTGCCGTTCCTCGACTTCGGCGAGGTGATCGACGAGCCGAGCGCCGACGTCACCGCGCATTCGCTGGAGATGCTCGCGGCGCTGGGGATGCTCGACACGCCCGCCGCGCGGCGCGGCATCGCCTGGCTGATCGACCAGCAGGAGCCCGGCGGCTCGTGGTTCGGGCGCTGGGGCGTCAACCACGTCTACGGCACCGGCGCCGCCGTGCCGGCGCTCGTCGCCGCCGGGATCGAGCCCTCGGCGCCTTGCATCGTGCGTGCCGTCGACTGGCTGCTGGCGCACCAGAACGAGGATGGCGGCTGGGGCGAGGACCCGCGCTCCTACGACGAGGAGGAGTGGATCGGCCGCGGCCCGAGCACGGCCTCGCAGACGGCCTGGGCGCTGCTGGCGCTGCACGCCGCTCGCGACGGGCAGGGCGAGCGCTGTGCGCAGGCGATCGAGCGCGGCGTCGGCTGGCTCGTCGCCACGCAGCGCGGCGACGGTGGCTGGGACGAGCCGCAGTACACGGGCACCGGCTTCCCGTCGGACTACTACATCAACTACCACCTTTACCGGCTCGCGTTTCCGATGATGGCGCTCGGACGCTGCCGGAGGTGACGCCTCACCGCGCATGATGCTGCTGGCCGACGCCGCGCTGCTGGCCGACGCCGCGCCGCCGGCCCCGAGCGCGCGGGAGGTGATGGCGCGCGCCGAGAGCGAGAACTTCCCCGTCGCAAGCCGCGTGCTGCCGCGCCGCGTGCGCGCTCACCTGCTCGCCGTGTACGGCTTCGCGCGCCTCGTCGACGAGCTCGGCGACAGCGCCCCCGGCGATCGTCTCGCGGCGCTCGACTGGCTCGAAGGCGAGCTCGAGCGCGCCTACGCCGGCGACGCCGAGCACCTGCTGCTGCAGCGCCTCGCGCTGACCGTGCGCGAGTGTGCGATCCCGCGCGAGCCGTTCCAGCGCCTGATCGAGGCAAATCGCATGGATCAGCGCGTCTCGCGCTATGAGACCTGGGAGCAGCTGCGCGGCTACTGCGCGCTCTCGGCCGACCCGGTCGGCGAGATCGTGCTGTGCGTGTTTGGCGCCGCCACGCCCGAGCGAGTCGCGCTGTCGGACTCGATCTGCACGGCGCTGCAGCTCGCCGAGCACTGCCAGGACGTCGCCGAGGACTACGCCGCCGGGCGCGTCTACCTGCCGCGCGAGGACCTCGAGCGCTTCGGCTGCGAGCCCGAGCAGATCGGCGCGGCGCTCGCCGCCGGGCCCGGCGGCGGCCGGACCCCCCAGCCGCTGCGCACCGTGCTCGCCTTCGAGGTCGAGCGCGGGCGTAAGCTGCTCGACGACGGCGCGCCGCTGATCGGCGAGCTTCGCGGGCGCGAGCGGCTGGCGGTTGCGGCCTTCGTGGCCGGCGGGCGCGCGGCGTTCGACGCGATCGAGCGCGCCGGCTACGACGTGCTCTCAGGGCCTCCCAAAGCCTCGGGCGCCCGCCGGCTGCGCGCGCTGCTGGCGACCCTGCTGAAGCGTCCCGCGTGACGAGCACGATCACCACGAGCGAGGCCTACGACCGCTGCGAGGCGATCACGCGCGAGCAGGCGGCGAACTTCTACTGGGGGATTCGCCTGCTGGCGCGCGAGCGCCGCCGCGCGATGTGCGCCGCCTACGCGTTTGCCCGGCGGATCGACGACATCGGCGACGGCGAGCTGCCGGGCGAGGAGAAGCTGCGCTTGCTCGATCGCTCGGCCGCACAGCTGGCCGAGCTCGAACGGACGGGCGTCGCGCCCGGCGGCGACCCCGTGCTGGTCGCGCTGGCCGACGCGCACAGGCGCTTCTTGCTGCCGCCGGGGGCGCTGGGCGAGCTGATCGAGGGCGTGCGCATGGACGTCGCGGGCGTCGGCTATGAGAGCTTCGAGGAGCTCGTGCTCTACTGCCGGCGCGTCGCCGGCGCGATCGGGCGCGTGTGCCTGGCGATCTTCGCCAAGCGCAGGCACCGCGGCCACGGCCCGGGCGGCGAGCTCGACCAGGCGCAGATCGAATGCCTCGCCGACGATCTCGGCGTCGCGCTGCAGCTGACGAACATCCTGCGCGACGTGCGCGAGGACGCCGAGAACGGGCGCGTCTACCTGCCCGCCGAGGACCTCAGGCGCTTCGGCGTCGACGCCGCCGGCGAGTCGAGCGCGGATGGCGATGGGCAGGCGGAGATGGCGCAGAGGGCGCGCCACCTGGCGACGCTTGCAGCGGGTCAAGGCGAGTCGCTCGCCGAGCTGATGCGCTTCGAGGCCGAGCGCGCCCAGCAGTGGTTCGACCGCGGCCTGCTGCTCGTGCCGCAGCTCGACCGCCGCAGCGGCGCGTGCGTGTCGGCGATGGCCGGCATCTACCACGGCCTGCTGGCGCGAATCGAGGCCGATCCGGCCGGCGCGCTCGGCTCGCGCACCTCGCTCTCCGGGCGCGAGAAGCTGCTCGTCGCGCTGCGCAGTATCGCCGGGAGGAGCACATGAGCGCCCGCCGCGTCGTCGTGATCGGCGGCGGCCTGGCGGGCATCGCGGCGGCGCTCGACTGTGCGGACGCCGGCGCGCGCGTGACGCTCGTCGAGGTCCGCCGGCGCCTCGGCGGCGCCGCCTACTCCTTCGAGCGCGACGGCATGCGCCTGGACAACGGCCAGCACGTGTTCCTGCGCTGCTGTACGGCCTACCGCGCGCTGCTCGCGCGGCTCAGCTCGGAGCGCCACGTCGCCGTGCAGGAGCGCCTGCAGATACCCGTGATGAGCCCCGGCAAGCCGACCGTGCTGCTGCGCCGCGGGACGCTGCCGCCGCCGTTTCACCTGGCAGGCGCGCTGGCGCGCTATCCGCACTTGAAGCCGGCGCAGCGCCTCAGCGCGGCGCTCGCGGCGCGCGCCCTTTCGGCGCTCGACCTCGACGATCCCGAGCTCGATCGGCGCACGCTCGGAGACTGGCTCTCGGACCTCGGCCAGAACGAGCACTCGCTCGCCGCGCTGTGGGATCTGATCGCGCTGCCGACGCTGAACATCCCCGCCGCCGAGGCCTCGCTCGCACTCGGCGCGTTCGTCTTTCAGACGGGCCTGCTCGCGAGCGCCGACGCGGCCGACATCGGCTTTCACGTCGGCACGCTCGCCGAGACGATCGGCGACCCGGCCGAGGTGGCGCTGATCGATGCGGGGGTCGAGTTCCGCCTCGGCTGGCGCGCGCAGCAGATCCGGCGCACCGAGGGCGGCTTCGAGGTCGAGGGCGGCGAGGCCGGGGGAGATGGGCTCAGCGCCGAGGCGGTGATCGTCGCGCTGCCGCACGCACGCGCGGCGGGGCTGATCGAGTCGCTGCTGCCGCAGCGGGCGCAGGCGATCAGCGGCCTGGGCAGCTCGCCGATCGTCAACCTGCACGTCGTCTACGACCGCGTCGTCTGCGAGGAGCCGTTCGCGGCGGGCGTCGAGACGCCGGTGCAGTACCTGTTCGATCGCAGCGCTGCCGCCGGGGCGCCGCCGGGCTGCCAGTATCTGGCCGTGTCGCTGTCGGGCGCAGAACGGGAGATGCAGATGAGCCTCGACGCGCTGCGCGAGCGCTACCTGCCGGCGATCGAGCAGCTGCTGCCGCGGGCGCGCGGGGCGAAGGTCGAGCGCTTTCTGGCCACGCGCGAGCACGCGGCGACGTTTCGCGCCGCCCCCGGCACGGCGGCGCTTCGGCCGGGACCGGACACGGGCATCACGGGCCTCGCGCTGGCGGGCAGCTGGACGGCGACCGGCTGGCCGGCGACGCTCGAGAGCGCCGTGCTCAGCGGGCACGCGGCGGCGCGAACCGCGCTGTCGGCGCTCGGGGCCGAGACGGTGCACGCATGAGCGAGCACGCATGAACGAGGCACGCGGGAAGCGGGCGCGGATCGGCGGCGTGCTCGTCGCGGCGCCGCTGGCGCTCGAGCACGCTCTGATCCGCTCGGGGGCGCGTGGGGCGCGCGCGCGCAAGACCGGCATGGGACCGGAGAAGTCGCTGGCGGCGGCCGAGCGGCTGCGCGCCGAACCGGGGCACGCGCTGATCGTGCTCGGCTTCTGCGGCGGCCTGGACGCGCAGTCGCGCCCGGGCGAAGTGATCGTCGCCGAGGAGGTGCTCACGACGGCAGACGAAGGCCACGACCCGGTGCGGGCCGACTGCCACGGCGCCGAGCGGCTCACGGGCGCCCTGCTCGGCGCCGGCCTGACCGTGCGACAGGGGCCGATCGTCGGCGTCGGCAAGATCGCCACGGGCGAGCGCCGCGAGCAGCTGCTGGCGGCCGGCGCGCTGGCCGTCGACATGGAGTCGGCATGGCTCGCGGCGGGCGCCGCCGGGCGGCCGTTCGCGGTCGTGCGCGTCGTGCTCGACAGCCCCAGCCACGAGCTGTTTCGCGTGCAGGCGGTGGGCGGGGCGCTGAAGGCGGCGCAGGCTTTGCGCCGCGCTTCCGCCGTTGCGCTTCAGGACTGGGACCCGGGGGACTAAGGTACGCCAATGGCCGGCCTCAGACAAAGCACGCGCATGGGCGCCTACCTGATGCGCCAGCGCCTGGCCAAACGCGAGAAGTTCCCGCTGATCGTCGAGCTCGAGCCGCTGTTCCAGTGCAACCTGGCGTGCTCTGGCTGCGGCAAGATCCAGCACCCCGAGCACGAGCTGCGCCGGCGCATGCCCGTCGAGCAGGCGATCGGCGCGATCGAGGAGAGCGGCGCGCCGATGGTCTCGATCGCCGGCGGCGAGCCGCTGATCCACCCGGAGATCCACGTGATCGCCGACGAACTGATCAAGAAAAAGAAGTTCGTCTACCTGTGCACGAACGCGCTGCTCTTGGAGAAGAAGCTTTCGAACTTCAAGCCGAGCCCGTACTTCTCCTGGGCGGTGCACATGGACGGCCTGCAGGAGCGCCACGACGCCTCGGTCGAGCGCGAGGGCGTGTTCGAGAAGGCCGTCTCGGCGATCAAGGCGGCGAAGGCGGCCGGCTTCCGCGTGACGACGAACACGACGTTCTTCACGCAGGACTCGCCGAAGACGGTGCGCGAGGTGCTCGACTTCCTCAACGACGACCTCGAAGTCGACGAGATGATGATCTCGCCGGCCTATGCCTATGAGAAAGCCCCCGATCAGGAGCACTTCCTCGGCGTGACCGAAACGCGCAAGCTGTTCAAGGAG
Organism: uncultured Solirubrobacteraceae bacterium; assembly: GCA_963716315.1. Taxonomy (GTDB): domain Bacteria; phylum Actinomycetota; class Thermoleophilia; order Solirubrobacterales; family Solirubrobacteraceae; genus Palsa-744. The sequence goes on from OY970301.1 coordinate 3,439,425, forward strand.
GCCTTCGGCGAAGGCCGGCGCAAGAAGTGGCGCCTGAACCACAGCCCGCTGTTCCTCGACTTCCTCGAGGGCAAGGCCGAATTCGACTGCACCGCGTGGGGCATACCGAGCTACTCGCTGTTCGGCTGGCAGCGGCCGTGCTACCTGATGGCCGACGGCTACACCGAGACCTACAAAGAGCTGATCGAGACGACCGACTGGGAGAAGTACGGTCGCGGCAAGGACCCGCGCTGTGAAAACTGCATGGCGCACTGCGGCTACGAGCCGACGGCCGTGCTGCAGACGACCAGCTCGCTGCGCCAGTCGCTCAGAGCGCTGGCGGGCTGAGACTCTCCTCGGCCTGCTCGACCTCTTCCTCCACGCGCACGCGCTCGGACTCCGAGCCGGCGCGGATGTCGCGCCAGGTCAGCCCCTCGGCGAGCAGCGCCGGCACGCCGAGCGCGAGCGCGGTCAGCACCTCGACGGCCTGCAGAATGATCCCGTAGGCGAGGCCGGGGCCGCCGCCGACGCCGTAGGCGGCGAGCACGACGAGGCAGGCCGCCTGGAAGACGCCGACGTTCGACGGGGTGGCCGGCAAGATCGCTGAGACGTTGACGGCCAGCAGCACCGCGGCGGCGGCGTCGAGCCCGGCCTTGTGCGTCAGCCCCAGCGCCAGCAGCACCGCGTAGCAGGAGAGCCACTGAAGCGTCCACGCGATCAGCTGGGCGGCGATCGCGGGGACGCCGAAGCGCGGGCGCGCGAACACGACGAGCCCCCGGCGCGCGAGGCCGAAGATCGCGGCGAGCGCGCGCGCGGCCTTCGCCACGCGCGGCCAGCGCGCGCGCTGGCCGATGCTCAGCAGGCGCGGTCCGGCGAGCACCAGCGCGCAGATCAAGAGCGGGATCGCGATCGCCGTCGCGATCCCGGCGGGGTGCCCGCTGAGCAGCGGCACGCTCGTGAACGTGATGCCGGCGAGGATCGCCAGCGCGAGCAGGTTGATCAGCGTCTGCGAGAAGACCGTGCCGGCGACGATCGGCAGCTGCCGGCGGTTGGAGCCGTCGAGGCGGCGCGTCAGCACAACGACGCGCGCGGGCTCGCCGACGCGGCCGGGCACGATGGCCGAGCCCATCACGCCGATCATCGTCGCGCGCGTGACGGCGATCCACGGGA